>NZ_CP171361.1:0-2882434 GCF_043520715.1 Megasphaera hexanoica
GTGGGTGTCAAAGGGTACGCGATACATTTATCCTTTTCCCCCGGAAACGGCGTTTTAATGCGTGACAATACGCCAAAATCAACCCGAACACAGGGAGGTGATCCTATCGCTGATTATATCAGGGCAGACACGCGGCTGCCCGCCTATCTGCCGTATCCCCGTTTCCTGCTGAAAATGGAGATTTCACAGACCGCCAAGCTGCTGTATTCGCTGCTGTTAGACCGTTCCACCCTCTCCCAGAAAAACAAGTGGCTGGACGACGAGGGCAGGATTTATATTATCTATCCCATCGCGGAGATAGCAGAAATACTGGATAAAGGCAGCACCACCATCAAGGGGGCGCTTAATGAACTGGACACGGCGGGGCTGTTGGAACGGGAACGGGGCGGCTTCTCCGCACCGAACCGGCTTTATGTCAAAGTACCGCCAGTGCCACAGGTACAGTTTTCAGACCAACTGATGGCCGGAAGTCCGCCCCTCATAGAGCCGGAAAACCGTCCTACTGATGGTCAGAAAACCGACCTTATGATGGTCGGAAAACCGTCCCCTAACCAAACTACTATAAACAACCTTACAGAGAGCCAAACAAAGGGAGTGAGTGGGGGGCCGTCCGCGCCCTATGGCCGATATGGAAATATTTTTCTGTCACAGACCGAATACGACGAGTTGCAGGCAGAGTACCCTGACAGGCTGGAACGGTTCATCGAGGAAATGAGCCGCTACCTTGCCGCCAACGGGAAAAGCTACCAGAACTATGCCGCCGCCCTGCGGATATGGGCGGGGAACGACAAAAAGGAAGCCCCTAAAAAGGGCATACCAGACTACTCATGCAAGGAGGGCGAGAGTTTATGAAGAATGAAATCAACGCGGTTTTGGAGAATATGACGACCACCATCCCGGAGCCGGAGGACTACACCGGCGAGGACGGTTTACTGTACTGCGGCAAGTGCCGCAAGCCGAAAGAAGCCTATTTTGCGCCGGATAAGGCCGCTATCTTCGGGCGCGACCGCCACCCGGCAGAGTGCGACTGCCAGAGAACCGCCCGCGAGGAACGGGAAGCCGCCGAAAAGCGGCGCAGACACCTTGACACCGTGGAAGAACTGAAACGCCGGGGCTTTACCGACCCCACCATGCGGGACTGGACTTTCGAGAACGACAACGGCAGGAACCCGCAGACCGGGCTTGCCCGCCGGTATGTGGAGCATTGGGAAGATATGCGGACAGACAATATCGGCTGCCTGTTCTGGGGCGGCGTAGGCACCGGCAAAAGCTACCTTGCAGGCTGTATCGCAAACGCCCTCATGGAGAAAGAAATCCCCGTCCGCATGACGAACTTTGCTCTTATCCTCAATGACCTTGCCGCCAGCTTTGAGGGGCGCAACGAGTACATTTCCCGCCTTTGTCGTTATCCGCTGCTGATCCTTGACGACTTCGGCATGGAACGCGGGACGGAATACGGGCTGGAACAGGTGTTCAATGTGATTGACAGCCGTTACCGCAGCGGCAAGCCGCTGATCGTCACGACCAACCTTACGCTGGACGACCTGCACAACCCGGAGGACACCGCCCATTCCCGGATTTATGACCGCCTGCTTTCCATGTGCGTCCCGGTACGCTTTACCGGCGACAACTTCCGGCAGGAAACCGCCAAGCGGAAAATGGAGAGCATGAAGAAACTGATTACCGACTGAAAGGAGTATTGCCTATGGCAGATAACAAGCAGCACGACACCCGCACCACCCGCCGCCCTGACTGTGTGACGGAAATCCGCATGGGCAATTCCGTCCTTGTCGTGTCCGGCTATTTCAAGAAAGACACCACAACCACAGCCGCCGACAAAATGGCGCGGGTACTGGAAGCGGAAGCCGCTGCTACACAGGAGCCGACTTATCCGGCGTGAACCGGGGCATGGAAAAGCGGCCATGCCAGGGAGCATGACCGCTGGAACGAAAATCGGAAGTGCTTTAGCAATTCTTAATCTCATTCTCTATAAAATAATTTGCAATTTCAAAGGCTTTTATTCTTCTCTTTGCCAATGTGATTTGTGATTTATAACGCTCGGAATTATCCTTTGATTCAAATGTTTTTACTGTTTCTCTTAGCTTGTGCAGAGTTGAATCAATTTGCCTTTTGGCCGCGGTTAATTCATCTATTGTATACTTCATGTTTTCTCCTTTAACTTCTGATTTTTTTGTTAAATCAGAGTATACCACGGAGTTATGAACTTTTCTACTGCAAATATGGGACGACAACCCATACCATAAAAATCGGAAAATTGAAAAGCTGTAAAGAAGCAAATTTAACGCTTTTGCCGCTGTACAGCCCCCGCCGTTCCGTGGTACAATGAAACCACGGAATAGTGGGGCTGGCTGTCGGAAACGGAGGATTTTATGTTAAGACAAGCCACCCAAAACCTCATTACCGCCCTTTATCCGAGATTGTCCCACGAGGATGAATTGCAAGGCGAGAGTAATTCCATATCGAACCAAAAAAGGATACTCGAAACCTACGCAAAACAGAACGGCTTTACCAATCTGCGCTGGTACACCGACGACGGTTTTTCCGGCGCGAACTTCCAGCGGCCCGGATTTCAAGCCATGCTTGCGGACATTGAAGCCGGGAAAGTGGGTACGGTCATCGTCAAGGACATGAGCCGGTTAGGGCGAAACTACTTGCAGGTAGGGTTTTACACGGAAATGCTGTTCCCTCAAAAGGGTGTGCGTTTTATCGCTGTCAACGATAATGTGGACAGTGCCAGCGAGGGCATGGACAACGATTTTACCCCGCTGCGAAATCTGTTCAATGAATGGCTGGTGAGAGATACGAGCAAGAAAATCAAGGCAGTGAAAAAGTCAAAAGGCATGAGCGGCAAGCCTGTTACCAGCAAGCCGGTTTACGGCTATGTGATGGACGAGGACGAGAATTTTATTATAGACGAGGAAGCCGCCCCGGTGGTGCAGCAGATTTACCAGCTTTGCCTTGCCGGGAACGGCCCGACCAAGATTGCCCGTATGCTGACGGAGCAGCAAATCCCCACGCCGGGGACGCTGGAATATCAGCGGACAGGCAGCACCCGCCGTTATCACCCAGGCTATGAGTGCAAATGGGCGACCAACACCGTCGTTCATATCCTCGAAAACCGAGAGTACACCGGATGTCTGGTGAACTTCAAAACGGAAAAGCCTTCTTATAAGGTCAAGCACAGCATAGAGAACCCCGTCGAGAAGCAGGCCATTTTCGAGAACCACCATGAGCCGATCATCGACAAGGAAACATGGGAACGGGTGCAGGAGTTACGCAAACAGCGCAAACGCCCGAACCGCTACGATGAAGTGGGGCTGTTCTCCGGGATTTTGTTCTGCGCCGACTGCGGCCATGTGCTGTATCAGCAGCGGTATCAGAACAAAGACCGCAAACAGGACTGCTACATCTGCGGCAGCTACAAGAAGCGCACCCGCAACTGTACGGCGCACTTTATCCGCACCGATCTGTTGACCGCTGGTGTCCTGGCAAATCTCCGGCAAGTGACCGAATACGCAGCCAAGCATGAGAGCCGGTTTGTGAAACTACTTGTCCAGCAGAACGAGATCGGCGGCAAGCGAAAGACCGCCGCAGCCATCAAGCAGCTTGAACAGGCGCAGGAACGCATTTCTGAAATCAGCCGCATTATCAAGCGGCTGTATGAGGACAATGTAAACGGCAAAATCAGCGATGAGCGTTTCATGGAACTGTCGGCTGACTACGAAGCCGAGCAAGCGGAGCTGAAAAAGAGAGCCGCCGCCCTGCAAGCCGAACTGGACAAGTCACAGGCAGCTACCGTCAACGCCGAGAAATTTATGGGCATTGTCCGCAAGCACCTTGCCTTTGAAGAACTGACCCCCACTCTCTTGCGGGAAATGATCGAGAAAATTGTGGTGCATGAGTGCAGCTATGATGAGAACGGCACCCGCAGGCAGGACATTGAGATTTATTACAGCTTTGTCGGCAAGATTGACTTGCCCGAATAACCGCCCGACCTATCCGACACAATGGCCAAGTGTCGGATAGGAACGGCAAAATTTTTTGCACTTCTATTGCTTCTTTATCACACATAAGCAAACTTGCCTGTAACGAAGTAGCCAATGAGGAAACCGCCCAGATTATGGATGAGTACCATGAGTATGATGAAGAATCCCATTTCCAGGATTTTGGCACCATTGATAGCAATAACGCCACCGACGATGACCAATACGCCAAAAGCAGAAACGAGTACCAGTACTTTCGACAAGGAAGCGACGTGCTTTTCACCCATGATGCGATGAACGATGAGTCCCAGAACCAAGGGAACCAGAATAACTTTCATGACCGTCATGGCCATGGCAAAGAAGGAAACTTCAACCCACTGGCCAGCCAGTCCCCAGACGATGAAGGGCATCATAATGGGTGCCAGCAGGGTCGAACAGGTCGTAATGGATACGGACAGCGGTACATCAGCCTTCGCCAGAAATCCCATGACGTTGGATGCCGTGCCGCTCGGACAGGAACCCAGCAGAATCATGCCGACAGCCATTTCCGGCGGCATCTGAAAAGCCAATACCAGTCCATAGGCCAGGAGCGGCATAATCGTGTAGTGAGCCGTGCAGCCGATGAGGACTTCTTTTGGCCGCTGCAGGATGAGTCTGAAGTCTTTGGCATGCAGCGTCATCCCCATACCAAACATGATGACCCCCAAAAGCAATACCGTATGCGGTACGGCCCATAAAAATGCGCCCGGCATAAAGTACGCCCAGATGACGACAAGAAATACGATGTACGTCAGGTTCTTTCCGACAAAACCACTTAATTTCCCGATTAAATCCATCATATGAAT
This sequence comes from Megasphaera hexanoica, assembly GCF_043520715.1. Taxonomy (NCBI): domain Bacteria; kingdom Bacillati; phylum Bacillota; class Negativicutes; order Veillonellales; family Veillonellaceae; genus Megasphaera; species Megasphaera hexanoica. The sequence continues at coordinate 4,850 of NZ_CP171361.1, forward strand.
CCCCCCGATGATACTGTACGAATAATAATATAAATAACATACCCCAATGACAAATCCTCATGACTATCCCGCTTTTTGTATAAAAAAACGCTTTATCTCTTTTAAAAGAGACAAAGCGTTCAGCTCTGCGGTACCACTCTTATTGTCGTAACGACCCCTCTGTGCATCTCCGGAACCCCCGTTCCTTGCAATGCCTGACCCGCTAACGGTGGTCTTCCGGCTGCGTCTACTTGCAAAGCGTTCGGGCAGCTGCTCATGGGTGACTTCACGGTATCTGCCCATCCCGTCTCTCAGCCTGCAACGGTTCTCTGTCATGGGGGATTACCCTTACTACTCCCAGTCAACACGGTGTCTGTGGATTTGTTGATGCTTATTATACGCACGGCGTATGAGAAAGTCAAGAAGTTTTTTTCTTCGCATCTTAAAAAAAGCACGAATTAAAACGTTAAACCTAAAATTATTAACATTGATTTTCCAGACATTCTCATTAATAATTAACGCAATCTATCTATAGAATTTTAGAATTGAAGCACATTCTTTTTCGTTATTTCAAATTTCATTTTGTCTTACTTTTGCTGAAAATTGTAGTATAATGTAGAAAAATCCCGTAAATCAAGGAGGTTCTGCCTTATGAAAAAGATATGTCTCTTCCTCATTCTGCTCGTTACCATAGCCGGTGCATCCTTTGCTGCAGACACGGCCGGATCATCCCCTGCCACTACTCCGCCCGTCACGGCCAGCCAGCCGGCAGATGATACCGCACGGTTCGACAACGAACGGACAATCCTTCTGGTCCGTACGACCCAGGGCGGTTACCCTGCCCATTTCATGGAACAGCGTCTGCGCCAGCCCTTCCGCCTTCCCTACTGGGACCGCCAGTATGCAGCGGAAACGATTTCCCCGGAAGACATAACAGAAGATACGATGCAAAAACTGGCCGCATCCTACAAAGCCGATATCGTCCTCGTACCGGTCGTACGGACCTGGATCTGGCGGCAGTATCACGCATATCGCGGCTGGTATGATGACGACGAATTTTTCACAGAATGCTGGTATGACCTGCGGGTATATGCCTACAATGTCAAAGATCAGACACTGAAGAGTTATAGTTCCCGCGGCTCAGAACGGGATGAAGCCTCTATCCTCAATGATCCCAATGAAATTCTGGGACGGGCCATGGACCAGATTCTGGAAAAATTGCCATATAAACGCATCCCGACGGACATTGAACGGTAATCAGCCGCTGATTTTACGCTGTGAAGCTTCCATCCAGGCCGCACCGGCAATGCCCGGGGTCGTCATTTCCCAGGGAGACAGGATGTGTTCCATCTGTTCCTCCGTCAGGATATGATGTTCCCGGATAATATCCCGTACGGGCCGTTTGGTTGCATAAGCTTCCCGTGCCAGGAAGGAAGCCTTTTCATAGCCGATATGCGGCAGCAGTGCCGTAATGATGCCGACACTGTGATTGACCCAGTACTGGCATTGACTGCGATTGGCTTCCAGTCCCTTCAGCAGTTTATCGATGAACGCATAAATCGCATTCGTCAGGCACTGCATGGCACTAAAAAGATTATACGCCATGACCGGCTCCATGACATTGAGTTCGAATTGGCCGTTTTCCGAAGCAAAGGTGACGGCCAAGTCGTTGCCAATGACCTGATAGCAGGCCTGGTCGAGTACTTCTGCCATGACGGGATTGACTTTACCCGGCATGATAGATGAACCGGGCTGACGGGCCGGCAGTTTCAGTTCATTGAGGCCACAGCGCGGGCCCGATGCCATGAGACGGAAATCATTTGCCATTTTGATCAGCACCAGAGCCGTGCATTTCATGGCTGACGATACTTCAGCAAAGCCGTCCGTATTATTAGTCATGTCAATGAGATTGCTGGCCGTCGTAAACAGTTCCCCCGTAAGTCCGGACAATTCTTTGGCAACGCCCCGGATGTACTGAGGTTCGGCATTGAGGCCGGTACCAACGGCAGTACCGCCCATATTGATAGTATGTACACCTTCAAGAGACCGCTTGATTCGTTTGCGACCCCGGTGTACGGCCGATGCATAGGCCCCCATTTCCTGTCCCAGTGTCACCGGTACGGCATCCTGCAGGTGGGTCCGCCCCATCTTGATGACATCTTTAAAGGCTTCTTCTTTATCGAGAAGAGCCGCTTCCAAAGCCCGCAATGCTTCGTTCAGTTTCTTTCCTTTGAGGATGAGGCAGACCTTCATACTTGTAGGAAATACATCGTTCGTGGACTGGGCCATATTTGCATGATTATTCGGTGATACGATATCATACCGTCCTTTGGGCTGCCCCAGGATTTCCAGTGCGCGGTTGCAGAGTACTTCGTTCATATTCATATTGACCGATGTGCCGGCACCACCCTGTATAGGATCGACCGGGAACTGGTCCAGCCATTTTCCTGCCAGGATTTCATCCGCTGCCTGTACCAGTGCCGCACCGATTTTCTTCGGCAGACGGCCTGTCTTCATATTTGCCAGCGCGGCTGCTTTTTTGACCAGCGCCATGGCATGAATGAAATCCGGGTCGAGATGATTGCCTGTAATATGGAAATTTTCCAAAGCACGCATGGTCTGTACGCCATAATATACGTCATCTGGCACATTCATTTCTCCCAAAAAATCATGTTCTGTTCTCATGATACCCCTCCTGGTCACGCACTGTTGTATACAGTATGCAATGGTTGTGATAAAGAAATTAATGAAAATTTATAAATCCATATTTCATGGGAACTGGTACAGTAAAAGGCGCTGCCGGATCTATGTCCAACAGCGCCTTTGCCGCACGTCCTATGAAATTTAGCTATATCTTAACGCTATTTGAAATGGTTGTCAAGATATACCGATACATCGTACGAACTCCCTGCAAGCCATTGCATGGTGATATTTATTGAATATGATTCTAAATACTTTAAACATTTACATTGTCTCCCGATTGCCTTATAATTTTATTAGGATACGTCTATCTTAAAATTTTGTTTTTATAAAGGAGACGATTTGCATGGAATTAGAAGAAATGTGGGAAAAGATGGTCGATTGTCTGCACAAAGAAGTAAAACCCGCCACGGGGTGTACGGAGCCGATATCGCTTGCCTACGCATCGGCTGTAGCTGCGGAAAAGCTGGGGCAGCCCGTAGAAAAAATTGAAGCAAGGGTATCGGCTAACATGATGAAAAACGGGATGGCCGTCATCGTGCCGGGAACGGAAACACCGGGGCTGTACATCGCGGCAGCCGTCGGTGCACTGGGCGGTGACCCCAAAGGCGGTCTGCAGGTACTGAAACGCTTGTCTCCCGACGTCGTACGGAAGGGCAAAAAGATGGTCGCTGACAAGCTCGTATCGGTCGATATCGCCGACGTTCCCAATGTACTGTATTCCGAAGCCAAAGTCTATGGTGGCGGCCATACGGCACGGGTCTGCATTGCCGACGATCACACCAATGTCGTGCGCATCGAAAAAGACGATGCCGTCCTCTTTGAAGCGCCGCCCAGGAAGAGCGACGAAGTCTCCCCGGAAGAACAGTTCCTGAACAACCTGACATTAAAGGATGTCTATCAATTTGCAACCGAATGTCCCATTGACGATATCCGCTTCATGGAAGAAGCCGCTAAATTAAATGAAGAATTATCCAAAGTCGGTCTTTCAGAAAAATACGGCCACTGCATCGGTTATACGATGAAATCAGAAATCCATACGGGATTCCTTAGTAACGCCCTGCAGGACATGATTATCATGAAGACAGCCGGAGCTTCTGATGCCCGCATGGGAGGGGCCCCGCTTCCGGCCATGACCAATTCCGGTTCTGGCAACCAGGGAATCACGGCTACCATTCCCGTCGTCGTAACGGCACAGAAAGTAAAGGCATCCAAGGAACAGCTCATCCGGGCCCTTACCATGTCTCATATGACGGCCATTTACATTCACAGCTTCCTTCCCAAACTCTCCGCGCTCTGCGCCTGCGGCACGGCCGCTATGGGAGCTGCTACTGGCATGGTCTGGCTCCTGGGAGGCAAATTCCAGGACGTACAGGATACCATTTCTAACATGACCGGTGACCATATCGGTATGGTATGTGATGGCGCCGGCAACAGCTGCACCCTGAAAGTTGCCACAGCCTGCGACGCCGCCTGCCGGGCAGTCATGCTCAGCCTGCACAATATCCGCGTAACCGGTAGTGAAGGCCTGGTCAGCAACAATCCCGATGAATCCATCCGCAATATTGGCGAACTGGCCAAAAAAGGTATGGAACAGACCGATAAGGAAATCCTGCAGATCATGCTCCATAAAAATAAACTCGATGCGTGAAAGCAAGAGAACTATCTAAAAATCTTATAGATAATTGTTCAGTCATCTCATAAAACAACTCACGTACACGTAAAGCCGCAACAAATGGGCAGCTGCTCATTTTGTTGCGGCTTTCGTCTTTACAAATCTTTTTTCAGATAAATCACATTGGGCATAGGATTATGATAATACGCCGGGATTTCGGTAAATCCGAATCGTTCATACGTATGAATGGCGCTTTTCATCGTATCGGTAAACGAATCCAACACCATTTCCTTATATCCATCTGCACAGGCCTGATTGACAATCTTCTCTACGAGCATACGCCCGGCATGAAGATGACGGTATGCCGGTTTGACATATAACCGCTTCATTTCACAGCGCCGGTCATCGTGGCGGTGATAGGCAATACAGCCAATAACCGCTCCGTCATCGGCCACGGCTGCATAGATGCGGCCATAAGGCGGTACATAACGTTGTTCCAGATGAGCCAGTTCATCTGACAGATTCTGAAAACTTAGATCCATGTGCAGAGAATCGGTATATTCCACAATCAGTTCCTTTAGTTCAGGCAGCCGCTGCGTTCCATCAATAATTTTCATGTTAATGCCTCCCATGCCTTTTCTTTTAGTATACCATAGACACCCCTTTTTTCCTATCGGTCTTCCGGCTATATATAATACGCATAAAGAACTAAATACAGCTTGTATTCATACAACATATCATATACAATGGATATAATATATTATTCCAAGAGGTGATGATCATGTTTACCAAGCGTGTACTGGCCATTCATGATTTATGCTCTTTTGGCCGCTGCTCGCTGACTGCTGTCGTACCGGTTATTTCTGCTATGGGGTTTCAAGTCTGTCCCCTGCCGACAACCTTGTCCAGTAATAATATCACATATCAGACATGTTATAGTTCGGATGTATTGTCTGATACACGTTTATTCATGGAAAAATGGGAAGAAATCGGCTGTTCCTATCAGGCTATTTACAGTGGATTTTTATCAGATTTCCAACAGATGCAAATTGTCTGGGAAGCTATCCGCCGCTTTTCTGACGAAAATACCCTTGTCGTAATCGATCCGGTCATGTCATTTGCCGACCGCCCTCTTCCTGTCTATAGTCAGGATATGATAGAAAAAATGCGCACTCTCATACGAAAGGCCACGGTCATTACGCCGACACTGATAGAGGCCTGTATGCTGACCGGGACACCAGTTGTCCCATCTTTTCCTTCCTTAAAAGATGTCCTCCGGCTCTGCCACCAGCTTTCGTCATTAGGCCCACGGTATGTCGTGATTACCCGAATTCCCGCATCAGATATAAAGATAAAAAATGTCAGTTTTGACGGTACTACCCATACCTATGACGAATGCCAGATTTACCGCGTACGGAAACAAGTGGATGGTCTGAGCGATTTATTTGCCAGCGTTCTTACAGGCGCACTGCTCCGGAATCACTCTATTCACATGGCCATGCGCCTGTCCCTCGATTTTCTGTCCTATGCCCTCGACTATACCCGCCAGGCCGGTTCAGACGCCCGGGAAGGAATCCAGATTGAGCCGTGTTTACGACAACTTCTCAAGATTTAAAGAAGTGCTTTTTTTATGTCTCGAAAAGATATAACCCGTACTGCAGACGAAAATTGTCAATACCGCCGGAACGGCAAATTCTGTCCAGCTGCCGGCAATCCTCATAATCAGTCTCCCCACTACAGCGTCATGCATGATCATGGAACCGGCCGTCCAGCCCAGAAGGCCTGCACCGCCATAAAGTACGACGGGGAAGCGGTCCATAATCCTGCCAATAACCGTGCTGCCCCCGACGATAATCGGGATACTGATGAGAAACCCGCAGGCGACGAGGATAAAGCTTCCATGAGATGCCCCGGCAATAGCCAGTACATTATCGACACCCATAGCCGCGTCGGCAATGATAATAGTCCGGATGGCACCCATCAGCGTGTCCGAAGCGTTAATTTTCTCATCATGCTCTGCCGGCAACAGTAACTTGATAGCAATAGGCAGCAAAATCAGCCCGCCCAGGACCTGCAGATAAGGAATCGACAGGAGCCATACGGCAATCAGTGTCATAACGAGGCGGATGATGACAGCCCCACCAGTGCCGATGAGTATGGCTTTTTTTCGCAAATCCGACGGCAGTTTATTGGCCGCCATGGCGATGACGACGGCATTATCACCGCCGAGCAGAATATCCAGCATAATAATGGATGCGAGGGCTGTTATAAAATCCCAGGAAACCAAGGTCCATTCCATGATGCATTCTCCTTTACATGAACATACGATAAAAAAATGAGACTTTCCCATGCCGTCTGACGGACAGTATGGAAAAGTCTCACCTATTGTAAAATGGTTACAACGCAGGCACCAGCCCAATGGGCATGCATGTTGACGCCAGCTAAAAGGTTACTCTCTTTTACTACTATATGTGGTTGTGCAATTAGTATACCAAATACACCGGCCTTGTGTCAATAGAATTTAGAATGCCGGGAACCATCATCGCAATAACTAAAATCTAAATTTAATTTTATATTACCAGCCTTTTTTACCGGCCAGAACGGCATCGGGAATGTCTCCTTTTTCAAAATCCGTCATTGCCTGATCCAAAATAGCAAATCCTTTTCTCAAATGGTCGTCCGATATATTCAGTGGCGGCTGCACCCGCAGGACGTTGGCACCTACATTGATGATCAGCAAATGATTTTCGTATGCCCGGTATAAAATTTTATAGGTGCCCTCCGGATCGGCTCTGTATTCACCGGTATCTGTTTTTTTTACGATACCAATACCCATAGACATACCGATTCCCCGTACGAAGCCTACTACATCAGGATGCTTCCGCTGCAACTGTCCGGCTTCTTCCCAAAGGAGCTTAATGGTCCGGGCAAGTTGTTCTTGAAAAGCTCTTCTCTGCAAGATAGTAAAGAGTGCATTTCCTGCCGCACAGGATACCTGGTTGCCTCCCAATGTAAACAGATGTGCCGGAGCCGGAAGAGAATCCATAATATCAGCCCGTGCCATAAAAGCTCCCAGAGGGAAACCACCGCCGATGGATTTTCCCATGATAATACCATCGGGGATGACACCATAATGTTCGATAGCAAAAAACTTCCCTGTCCGGTAAAATCCCTGCTGTACTTCTTCAGAAATAAATAAGATATGGTATTTTTGACATAAATCATATAGTTTCCGAATGAATATCGGATGAGCCGGCAATATACCACCATCTCCTTGTATCGGCTCGATGACAACAGCTGCCACTTCTTCCGGTGATAGATACATAGAAAAGGCATTTTCTATAGCTTGCAGACAGTCCCGCTCTACCTGTTCATCCGGAAGATTGATGCCAAAATAAGGAAAATGATAAATTTCCGGAAGGAATGGCCCCATCTTTTCCCGCATTCTCGGTGTACAGGCAGTCATACTGCACGAACCGTAAGTATTTCCATGATACGAGTTCAAAAAGGTAATAATTTTTTTTCGTCCCGTATAGGCCCTGGCAAATTTTACAGCGCAATCGTTGGCATCGGACCCACAGTTTCCAAAGGCAATCTTAGCCTTCACCCCTCCCGGGTAGACGGAAACCAGATTTTCCGCGTAGGTAATCGTCGCTTCATTGTATGTATATGCCGGAGTATACTGCGTGCATTTCTGAAATTGCTCTTGTACGGCAGACATGATTTCCGGATGGCAGCTTCCCAGATTCAGCGATGATGCACTCGTAAGGAAGTCAATAAAACGGTTGCCATCTTTATCGGTCACAATATCCCCTTGTGCAGATTCTACTACAAGAGGAAAATACGAAAGATGCTGGCAAGTTGCAACAACTTCTGCATCCCGGTTTACCCATTCCTGACACGCCATTTGTTTCATACTCTTTCAGCTCCTTCTCCTCCAAAATCCGGTACGTTAATTCTCGTTATATATTTCCGCTTCAATTTCAGCATCAGGATCATGACTGTTAATTTTATACAATCCTATGGTGAGCATGGGCAAGGCAAAGAAGAGGAAGAACCCCCAGCATATAATGCCATAGCCCTGAGCAATAAGCGGAATCAGCCCAAAGGTAGACACAACGACTCCCAGAGCAGTAAGACCCACCGCAATAGCAGGGCGTACCCAGCGGGGTACATAGCCTTTCGCCCGTTTATATGCAATTTCCACACGGTCATCTACAGCTTTAATAAAACCTGTGCCGGTCGCGATGAGTGTACCCAGGAGCACACTTTCAAAGAGGATATAGAGCCATAGCATGTTCAATTCTTCAAAGACGACAGCGACAGGTATTTCTGCCTGGATAGCTGCCGTAAAATTACAGCCCATCACCAGGAGAAGCAATACCGCCGGAATAATGCCAAAGATTCCGGAAATAATCCCACACAGGACCGCTTCTTTGCGGGTTTTTAAATCCCGCACCGTGTATAATACCACGGCGACAACGACAAGATTATAGAAGGAATACCGCAGGCCGTTGAACCACCAGTCGCCCCCGATTTCTGCCCGGGCGAATTCATTGGCAATAGCTCCTCCGAATTTATAGAAAACAACAGCCATAAAGAGGATGTATACGGCATACAGGATATATCCCCACACGGTAAGCGCCTTTTCAATCGTTGCCGTTCCTTTCAAGACCAAAATCACCATACCGGCCGAAAGAATGCCGATGCCAAACCATTTGGAAAGCCCGGTAAGACTGTTGAGCATACTGCCGGCACTGGCACAGACGACGCCCATAATGATGACCATCATGGCCCAGTAACATACTTCATACAGGATAGCCCCCCGGCCGAGAAGTCGTTTCATGAGAGACCCATAATCATAGGTCTTGAAGATACGAACGAATTCAAAAGTAATCACACACATCAGCGTCCAGACAACCATCGTGATCATCTGTGCCAAAAAACCGCCCAATAGTCCCTGCGTCCCAAAAAATTGCGCAATCTCAGCACCTGTACCATATCCGCCGCCAATGACTACTTGTTGAAAAACAAAACCAGGAATAACATATTTCGTCCAACTCGTCTTCGCCTTTTCCATATCGTCACGTCCTTTCTCTAATACATTTTGTCATAAAAAGTGCAAAAGATATCCTGCCAACAGCGCTATCGTGTACAATCATCGCCTCGTTTTAAATCATATTGATATGTACTATGAGAAATGATGAAAAGCCATACTCCGGAATATACGGCATAACTATCTTTTTATCAAATTACATATTCTGTATTTACGCTTTCTGCAACTTGATTTACAATACATATATAAGGACAGTTTCGTATACCAGTAAACATGTTTTATATTTTATTGTTTTCTTATTTTTATTCTTTATATTATTCTCTCTTTTATGCTCATATCATAATTCTTTTCAAGTGTCTTTAATAGGCTATTATTATGACCAAAACTTAAATTTCTTTGTATCTTCCATGATTTTTCTCTATTTATAAGGAGGAATGACATTGAAACTTGGTTTTATTGTGCCACAAACCCATGTCCGTCTTTTAACCAAACTTGTCGGACAATTTTCCCAGATAGAAATTACACCGATTATCTACGATGCCATTTTTGACATTCCTTTCTGCATTGAAGGGCGACAGCAGGAATTCGATCAGCTTTTATTTTTGGGAGAAACAGCCAAACTCTATACGCAGGCCAAGGTCACTCCCAGTATTCCTTGGGAATTTGTCGAACATTCCCACGCAGGATGTCTGAATTATTTGTTTCAGCTTACCCTGCAGGGGCATAATATATATCATCTGGTAACCGATATACAGGATCACCAGCTCGTCTTCGACATTTATGAAGAGCTGGACATTCCCCTCGACCAGACTCACATCGTCTTTGCTCCTGTATATGATTTTAATGAAGCCTATATTGAAGGGACGCTCCAATTTTTCAAAAACCAATATCGGTTTAATAAAGATATTGCCTGTCTGACCAAATTTGCCAAGGTATACGAACCGTTAAAAAAACTGGGCTATCCCGTAGCCTGCGTCGTCCCTACTTTATTAGATATTTACAACAGTCTTCAGAAAGTATATACGACGTATTTGTTTACGGTCAGCCGGGAAAGCCAGTTTGTCATCATCTACGTCGGCATTGATGATTTCAAAAACGACAGACTGCCTTATACAGAACGTAATGAATATCAGGGTATGCTGGAAAATGTCAACGTTATCAAACACATTTACGATTTATCCGTAGAAATTGAATCTCCTGTTTTCCACGTTACGGAACAGTTATTTATGTTTTTTACCTCCCGGGACATCATCGAACGGCGAACAAGGGGATTGGAAGATTTTTCCATGTTCGAAACTATCCGGGAAAATACGGCCAGCACTATCAGTGTCAGTATTGGCTTTGGCAAAACGGCCATAGAAGCACAATATCATGCCCGTATCGGATTGAACCGGGCACGTCACGGCGGCGGTAACCGTATTTATCTCGTCTATGACCTGCATCATATCTATACGCCCATTGACCCGCAGCCGGCACCGCATCCTAATATTTCCAACGAATTTCTGGAAATCAGCCAACGGACCGGCATTGGCGCACTGACAATCAGTCATCTTCATTCGTTCATCCTTCAAGCCGGGAAAAATGAATTCACAACAGCAGAAATTGCAGATTTCCTGAAAATCACGCCCCGGTCGGCAGCCCGCATGATTAATAAACTATTGGAAAAAGGGTATTGTTTTGAAGTAGGAAAAAAATATCAGCGCAAAACAGGCCGCCCCAGCCGTATTTTGCAATTCAAGCTATAGCATGCAATTTATTAGCCGTATACAGTCCGTTATTTACCGTAACAGGGCAAAACGGCCAAGGCCTTACCGATTTTTTACACAACCTTTATCTTACCTGTATGTTCACCACCTATGATGGAAAGGTAAACAAATCACAGGCAAAGGTGGGGATTTTCATGGCAAAGACGTATGTACTGGACACGAATGTCCTGATTCAGGCACCGTATGCATTGCAATGTTTTGAAGAAAATCATCTCGTACTGCCCTTAGTCGTCCTGGAAGAACTGGACGGACTGAAAAAAGCAGAGGGCGAGCGGGGTTACAATGCCCGGCAGGCAATCCGCATTCTGGAACGGCTGCGGCTGTCCGGCGATCTGCTCACGGGAGTATCTCTTCCCAACGGCGGTACACTCCGCATCGAGACCAACTGTATCCATGAAGAGCTCCCCGACTCGCTTCCCGACGACCGGTCCGACAACCGCATCCTGAAAGTATGCTGCCATCTGCGCAGCCTGGAACCTATACTGGTAACCAAGGATCTGCTGCTTCGTCTGAAAGCACAGGTTCTCCGTATCGAAGCCCAGGATTTCAGCACGGAACAGATCAACGTCCGCCAACAGCCCTATCTGGGCCGCAGCGACTGGTACGTGACAGAAGATGCATTTGCCTCGTTCCGCGCCGACGGCATCGATCCGGCCGCACTTTATCAGCTCGGCCCCGACGGCCAGCCCCGGCACCCGGCCCTGTACGAAAACGAATTTCTTCTCCTGCGGGCCGATGCCTCACGAAACAAAACCCACCTGGGCTGCGTCCGCCATGGCCGGGCTGTGCCGCTTTTGTATGCCGATGCTGCGCCCTACGGCGTCCGTCCGCGCAATGCCGGCCAGTATTTCCTGCAGGAAGCACTCATGCGCCCCGCCGATGAAGCACCTCTGGTCATCGTCAAAGGCCAGGCCGGTACTGCCAAAACATTTTATTCCCTTGCCGTGGGGCTGGAAAAAATCGTCAATCATCCTACCGGGGAATATCGCCGCATCCTCATTTGCCGTCCCAACGCCCAATTCGATACGGACATTGGATTCCTGCCCGGTGATGAACAGGAAAAAATAGCACCCCTGCTGCGCCCTATCCGCGACAATCTGGAACAGCTCGTCGATGGCAATGAAGACCTGCGCTATGAAAACGAGCAGGAACTGGCCGAGCGGATCGACGAAATCTTTGACCGGCAGATCATTCAGGCAGAAGCCCTCAATTTTATCCGCGGCCGGTCTCTTGAAAAAACCTATCTGATCATCGATGAAGCCCAGAACATGACACCCAACCAGGTCAAAGGCATTATTACCCGCGCCGGAAAAGGCACCAAAATCATTCTTCTCGGCGACCCCAACCAGATCGACCGGCCTTTTCTGGATGAGCGGACCAACGGCCTCATGTATGCGGCAGAAAAAATGAAGGAAAGCCCCCTTTGCTGGCAGGTCACCATGCTGCCGGGGGAATGTGAACGGTCGGAACTGGCCCTCGATGCCATATTACGGCTTTCCTAATACAAAAAGGAGAAGGAACGGGTGGACCGTTTCCTGTTACACATACTAGATGAAAAAATTTACTTATGAAAATATCACTCACGCGAAAGAATTGAACATATATCTGGAACAGGGAAACCGCGTACTGGGAGCCCTGGGTTACACCGATCATTCCAGCAAGCATACAGCCAAAGTCGCTATGACGGCAGGCAAACTACTAAAAGTCCTGGGCCTGCGTTTCAAGATGAAAGCCAACGGCAGCAAAATCAGCTGATAGTCCGTTTCGTCAGGCAGTCTGCTATGAACTGTGTCTGTATTGTGACGAAACCGCCATCTTTTCTGTGTATACTAAGGTCAATTGATATATATTATTAGTTTTACCTGTCATCAGAAAAGAAGGTTCTATGCAAATGAAATGGAAATCCTGGCGCCGGCTGGGCGCCGCTATCATGCTGTGTCTCTCACTGGGCAGCACGTCTTTTGCTGCCAATCATATTACAGAGGCTGAAGCCATCGGGGAAGTTACAGGAGATGGCGAGCACGTCTCTCATGTCATCGTCCAGTACGATGCGCCGGTTCTTTCATCTTCCCTTTCCCCTTCCGACTATACCGTCGATGGCCGGACGATTGAAAAAGTCTATACAAACACGGCGGCAGAAAAAACAACTGCCCATACGGAATCAGGGAACTATGTCGTACTCCAGCTCCAGGCCCTGCCCCTCGTCGATTCCTCTGTCGATCCTCATCCGGAAGACGGCCCCGTCAAAGACCGTCAGAAAAAAGGCCATGGCGGCGGACCCCAGTTGGGAAGCCACGGTAATCCCAGTCCACTTCCCGTCATGAAGGCTAACGTCAGCCAGACGGGATTTGTAAAAACGGCATCAGGCGCTCTCTATGGGCCGGAGGAAGGGATAGAAACTTCCAAATCCAGGGATCTGATTGTCGAAGATTTTATCCAGGGGACCTTTACGGACAGCCAGCAGCAGAATGCTGTATTAAAGTATAATCTCTATGTTCCGAAGAACTACGATCCACAAAAGAAATACCCCCTCGTCCTTTTCATGCATGATGCCGGCGTCGTCTCACCGGACGTCAAAGCAACGCTCGTCCAGGGGCTGGGAGCCGTCACCTTCGCATCGCCCGGATGGCAGGCCAGTCATCCCTGCTTCGTTCTGGCGCCCCAGTACGACACGGTTATCGTCGATGACAATTACGACTACGGGCCAGAACTGGATCGTACGATTCACCTCATCCAGTCTCTCTGCCGGACTTACTCCATCGATACGCGGCGCATATACAACACAGGCCAGTCCATGGGCGGCATGACATCGATTGCCATGGATGTTAAATATCCTCACTTCTTTGCCGCATCGTATCTCATCGCCTGCAAATGGAATGCCGCCGTTACGGCTCCTCTTGCCAGCCAGCCGCTCTGGACGGTCATCTGTGAAGGCGATGCCGGTGCCTACCCGAGCATGACGGAAATATTGGGGAATCTGGAAAAATCCGGTACCAAAGTCGATCGCCAGACACTGGATGCCAATGTACCAACCGTACAGCTGCAGGCCGAAGCCGCCTCTCTGATTGAACCAGACTGCAGCCACTATCTTACGATTTACAAAGGCGGCAGCCATCGGTACACATGGCTGTATGCATACACGATGAAGCCGGCACTGGAATGGATATTCTCCCAGAGCCTGCCGGAAACACACTAATTACCAAAAACGTCTTCCTGCCTCATTGACAGGAAGACGTTTTTTTCCGTACACTTATTATATACAAGATTTCCATATACAAGGAGGATTTCCATGAAACAATACGATGTCATTATCATCGGCACGGGAGCAGCCAACATCATTGCTGATGCCGCTATACGGCAGCATAAACAAGTTGCTATCATCGAGCGGGGCCGTTTCGGCGGTACCTGCCTGAACCGGGGCTGCATCCCGACAAAAGTCATGGTGACAGCAGCCAATCTGCTCTGTGAAATACGGGAAGGAGCCCGTATCGGCATCACAGCGGAAAACGCCACGCTGGACTGGGATACGCTGGCCCGGAGACTGTGGCAGAAAATAGACGAAAGTCCGGCCATTCAGGCGTATTATGACCAATTCCCCAACGTCGATACCTATAACGGCACGGCCTCGTTTACCGGCAAAAAGACGATTGCCGTGACAAAAGCCGACGGTACAGCAGAAGAACTGGAAGGCCGGCAGATTTTTATCGGTACTGGTGGCCGGACGAATATCCCCGTACTCCCCGGTCTGGAAGAATGCGGTTACATTACGTCAGAAACATTCTTTGGTCCCAAATTCCCGGGAAAACCGTATAAGAGCCTGATTGTCATCGGCGGCGGCCCCATAGGCTGTGAATTTTCTCATGTCTTTGAAGCGGCCGGCACCCAGGTCACCATCGTCCAGCACAACGTTCGCCTTCTGCCAAAAGAAGAGCCAGAAATCTCAGCGTTCATGCTGCGCCAGTTCCAGAACCGTCATATCGATGTCCGCCTGAATCAGGACACGATATCCGTGCGGCGCGAAGGCGATGAAAAAGTCCTGACTATCCGCAACCGTACAGACGGGACGACGGCAGAAGTACGGGCCGAAGAAATCCTCGTGGCCCCCGGCATCCGCCCTATGACAGAACTGCTACAGCTGGAACATACGGATGTCCGTCTCGACAGCCGCGGCTATATCGAGACCAATGAGTTTCTCGAAACCAGCGCAGATGGCATCTGGGCCCTGGGCGATGTCAATGGCAGGGCGCCATTCCGCCATAAAGCCAATTACGAAGCCGAAATCATAGCCCACAATCTCTTTTCCCATATGCCCCGCGAAAACTGGCGCTGGGCACAATACGATGCCGTACCGGCCGTAACCTATACCTATCCGGAAACGGCCCATACAGGACTTACGGAAGAAGGAGCCCGAAAGCAGGGATACGATGTGGAAACGGCAGTCAACCACTACTCTGCCTCAGCCAAAGGCTATGCACTGGGATACGAACCGGGAGCTTCTGATGACGGATTTATCAAACTCATCATCGACAAAACGAGCAAACAGATTCTCGGCGCCCACATCGTAGGCCACGAAGCGTCCATCCTCATCCAGCCCTTTGTCAACCTTCTCATGTGCGGTACTCACACAGTACAACCTCTCCGCCCGGATATTGCCTCAGCCGACGCACAGTATCTGCGCGATCTCCCCCTTACGCGCACGCTGGATCCGCGCAGTGTCTATACCCTGAGTGAAACCATGACGCCCCACCCGTCCCTTTCGGAAGTTACCATGTGGACACGATACTACTACGAAAAAAAATAAGATTTTGTTTAAACCAAATAATCTATGACTTGTAGCGAAAGATAAAACAGAGGCTGCAACGAAACGAACTTTTAAAGCCATTTCATTGCAGCCTCTGCTTTGTATTACGGGAGTCTCACTTTATATCTGCACGATATCAGCACCCTGCCGATGCCGTACGCCCTGTGTATTTCTTTCTCAGGCTTCTTCGATGGCGCCTGCCGGGCAGTTGTTCATTGCGTCAATAGCGGATTCTTCAACTTCCGGTGCTACATCGTCAGGAATCGCTTCAGCCATACCGGAATCAGCCATGTGGAATACTTCCGGACAGGAACCTGCGCACATACCACAAGAGATACAAGAATCATTTACTTTGAATTTCATAAGTCATCGCTCCTTTCGCGATACATATATCATATGGAGGATTATCGTATTCCGGTTCATCACCGTTTCCTCTTTACACGTATAGTATAACCTGCGCTGCTTCGATTGTACGTTGTAAATATAACGAAGAAACAAATATATCGATTTTTTTCAATTTTTTACCTCTTGACAAAACGCCACGAAATGGATATACTGGTAAAGTACCGTTCAGGTACAATCATATGCCACTTTAGCTCAGCTGGTAGAGCATCTCATTCGTAATGAGAGGGTCGTTGGTTCGAATCCGATAAGTGGCTCCAAAGAAAGGGGCTGTAACAAAATGAGCAAAAAAGCTCATTTTGTTACAGCCCCTTATTTTTTTACAGGTCCGCCATCCAGGCACTTGCCCGACGTTTTTTAGAACCAGCAAGAGGCATAGGCAAAGCCTCTCGCTCTACCTATGCCTCTGGTTATTTATCCTGATCGACGGAATCATCAGACGTAATCACATCATCCCGACAGGCCGATATGGTCGTTGTCCTGTCACTATTTCTTTACGCGGACACGCTGTACGGTCGGCGTACCGTCTTTATCCTGATGTACCGTATCGATGCGGATATACGAAAGTTCATTGCTGAATTCGCGGGCCAGGCGGTTCATTTCCGGATCGGTATGGCCGAGTCCTTTTTCCATCAGACGGTAGACGATGGCTGCAAATTCGTAACGGGTCATCACCTGATTGCCTTTAAAGAGTCCATCCGGGTAGCCTTCGATAATGCCATTGCCCGCCAGTTTCGTGACATATTCGTAAGCCCAGTGGTTATCGGCTACATCGGGGAAGAGCATGCTCTTGTTGGGATCGATAGCCAGATGATGCATCGCTTTGAGCTCTGCAATTTCAGCTGCCTGTTCAGCCATAGCTTTACGCATATCGCGAATTTCTTTAGCCATGGCTACACGGGAATTCGAAACATGGCTGCCGCGTCCCAGTTTGAGACTAACGCCGGCATTAACCATATTTTCGCCACCGCCGAAGCTGCCACCGACGCTGAACATGGTGTCTTCGTTCGGACGATAGTAGAGTCCGACAGCCGCTGCATTGGCATCGCGATAGTTGCCATAACCAGCAGCGAAATCCCACTTGCTGTCCGGATCAAAGTCGAGCGGATGAAGTGCTGCCAAAGCTGCCGCACCTGCACCGACGCGGTTCAGACGGCTGTTAAAGTTCCGCATTTTTTGATTCGTATCGAAGAGCTGCGCACCATTGACGGCATCCGTACTGGTGGCGGAAAGTTCTCCAGGAGCTACGTTCGTAACCTTCTGGTTATTGGCATTGATACCGTTGGAGTCGATGTAGGTCTTGTCACCGACCTTGTAGGAAGAAGCCGTCATGCTGCCACCGACGGTCGCATTGCCGCTTACGGACAGGTCTTTCCTTACTTCGGCAAAATCCATTTGTGTCTTATGGTCCTCCGCCGTATTCGTCAGCGTCGTCAGGCCGTCAGTCGTAGTTACGGTCGTCGTGCCCACCTTGTCCGTAATGGAGGTATCGGCTTCGTTGGCAATACTCCTAGCCGTCAGACTGCTGTCACCGGTCACCGTCGTGGACATGTCGCCACCGATGGTATTAGTCTGGTCGCCAGAAATGTCATTGACTTGGCTGCCATTGACCGTGTGTTTTTCTTCACCGGCAATGGTGGTTTCCAAACCGCCATTGTAGTTTTCTGTAGCCTTGCCAGTTACCGTTTCCGTCATAGTGCCTTCAACAGTATTGCTCTGGTCGCCTGTTACGATAGTGCTCATATCGCCACCGACGGTCGTGCTCAGATTAGCTTTGTAGTCTTCCGTCACATCGCCAGTTACCGTTTCCGTCATAGTGCCTTCAACAGTATTGCTCTGGTCGCCTGTTACGGTAGTACTCATATCGCCACCGACGGTCGTGCTCAGATTAGCTTTGTAGTCTTCCGTCACATCGCCAGTTACTGTTTCCGTCATAGTGCCTTCAACAGTATTGCTCTGGTCGCCTGTTACGGTAGTGCTCATATCGCCACCGACGGTCGTGCTCAGATCAGCTTTGTAGTCTTCCGTCACATCGCCAGTTACCGTTTCCGTCATAGTGCCTTCAACAGTATTGCTCTGGTCGCCTGTTACGGTAGTACTCATATCGCCACCGACGGTCGTGCTCAGATTAGCTTTGTAGTCTTCCGTCACATCGCCAGTTACTGTTTCCGTCATAGTGCCTTCAACAGTATTGCTCTGGTCGCCTGTTACGGTAGTGCTCATATCGCCACCGACGGTCGTGCTCAGATCAGCTTTGTAGTCTTCCGTCACATCGCCAGTTACCGTTTCCGTCATAGTGCCTTCAACAGTATTGCTCTGGTCGCCTGTTACGGTAGTACTCATATCGCCACCGACGGTCGTGCTCAGATTAGCTTTGTAGTCTTCCGTCACATCGCCAGTTACTGTTTCCGTCATAGTGCCTTCAACAGTATTGCTCTGGTCGCCTGTTACGGTAGTGCTCATATCGCCACCGACGGTCGTGCTCAGATCAGCTTTGTAGTCTTCCGTCACATCGCCAGTTACCGTTTCCGTCATAGTGCCTTCAACAGTATTGCTCTGGTCGCCTGTTACGGTAGTACTCATATCGCCACCGACGGTCGTGCTCAGATTAGCTTTGTAGTCTTCCGTCACATCGCCAGTTACTGTTTCCGTCATAGTGCCTTCAACAGTATTGCTCTGGTCGCCTGTTACGGTAGTGCTCATATCGCCACCGACGGTCGTGCTCAGATCAGCTTTGTAGTCTTCCGTCACATCGCCAGTTACCGTTTCCGTCATAGTGCCTTCAACAGTATTGCTCTGGTCGCCTGTTACGGTAGTACTCATATCGCCACCGACGGTCGTGCTCAGATTAGCTTTGTAGTCTTCCGTCACATCGCCAGTTACTGTTTCCGTCATAGTGCCTTCAACAGTATTGCTCTGGTCGCCTGTTACGGTAGTGCTCATATCGCCACCGACGGTCGTGCTCAGATCAGCTTTGTAGTCTTCCGTCACATCGCCAGTTACCGTTTCCGTCATAGTGCCTTCAACAGTATTGCTCTGGTCGCCTGTTACGGTAGTGCTCATATCGCCACCGACGGTCGTGCTCAGATTAGCTTTGTAGTCTTCCGTCACATCGCCAGTTACTGTTTCCGTCATAGTGCCTTCAACAGTATTGCTCTGGTCGCCTGTTACGGTGGTGCTCATATCGCCACCGACGGTCGTGCTCAGATTAGCTTTGTAGTCTTCCGTCACATCGCCAGTTACGGTAGTCTTCATTTCACCACCAACAGTAGTCGTCAGATTCCTGCCAATGTCATTGGTCATATCTTCCGAAGCAATGTTGGCAATATCTTTGGCATCGTTGGTGATTGTTCCAGTTTTAGCCTCGTTAGTAATGTTGGTGGCATCCTGGGTCGTCGTAGTAGTGTTTGTTCCATCCGTGACGCCCTGATAAATCTGATCAGCCTTCTGGTTGATTGTTGAAATATTTTCTGTATCCTTCACTTCATCGGTTATCATATATCCGTCTGGCGTCTGTTTCAATTCGCGATCAGCCATCTTTTGCGGATAATCCCCTACATCTCTGATGTCCTGTGTAATTCCATCAGCGGAGGTCGTCGTCGTTGCAATAGAATCGTCATCTCTGGCATATTCTGTGCGCCCATTTTTATCAAACGTCGATTCTGAAGTCAGTTGTTCCGGGCCAGCGTCGAAGTTTTTGGAATGGACGCTGCCGCCTTCGATGGTCGTAAAGTTGTTTGCATCAACTTTACTTTGCAGTTTATCTGCATTGAATTCCTTGACATCCAGAGTGCCGCCAATTTTGGCATCACCCGTTACTTCCAGAGAACCGCTGTTAATCTTATTGGTCACATCGAGACTGCCAGCCGATACGTTTCCTGCAAAGCTGCCGCTGCCAGCTGTTACGGCACCAGCTCCAGCATTGAGGCTCGTGCCAGTAATAGCACCACCACTGATGTTACCGCCCTGAGTATTGAGGCCGGTACTGGTCATCACACCGTCTGCATGAATCGTACCGGAAGCAGTAATATCTTTAGCACTAACATCACCGGTAGCCGTTACATCTTTGGCACTGATATCGCCAGTAGCTGTAATATCTTTAGCGTTGATATCTTTAGCTGTGATATCATTGGCACTGACATCGCCGTTATTCATCTGTACACCGTTGACCGTCGTCGTACCACTGCTTACACTGATTTGGGCATTCTTGACTGTATTGATGGCATCAGCATCGGTCTGATTACCGGTGATAACCGTAATCTCGTTGTATCCGAGAATACTTGAATTAGTTGTTCCGGTACCAGCTGCAAAAACATCGCTGCCAGCAGGCAGGAGCAGCAGCGCTGCGACAGCTGCCAAGGCCGCCCGCCTGGCAATCAGGCCTGTACTCGTCGCTTTCGTATTGCCATGGACCAATTCAGAAGCGACCACATAACAATTTCTCGTTTTACTCCAAATAACTTTATAAATTCTATTCATATGCCCCACTTCCTTTCTTTTAATTGAAAATGTCATGTAATCTCAAATCGTTCGAACGCCTTTCTTGTGCTCATTATAGCAAAGGGGAAAAAAGTGCACACTGTAATTTGTTACAGTATATTCATGTGTATTTTGCAATTACAAAAGCGTTTTAGACAGTTGTATAAACTTTTATGAATCTGTCATGACAGATGACATGATTTAATGGTTTGTCTGTCATGACAGCCAAAAAGCTCCTGCATTTGTTGGAAAAATTCTGATTCTATGATCTATACCTGTAATTTATTACAGTGTATTTATTCTTTATATTTAGTAAGATGATAATAAGGATAGAATACGTACGGATTTCTGAGGTTTCAAGTCCATATTCCTGTTGATGATGCTGCCCTTCGGGGTCATGATCAGCACGTTCCCAGGGGCGATGAATCGAAAGATGATCTACAGCCGGAAGGAGGAAGAGGAGCAGCAGCTATATCCTCTTCGGAGAGGAACGGGATGACCTGATGGCCGTCTGAGAAGGCGTGCGGAATCTGTCCCCGGCCCAGGGACTGGAACAGTTGAATAGGCGGAAATTCCCGCAGGAACCGGCAAGAAACGGTAACGCCAGACAAACACAAACTCCCTTTCAAGCAGACAGGAAATACGAACATCCTGAACTGCCTGAAAGGGAGTTTTTTAGAGTGTAATATCACCATCACACAAACTATTCGCGTTAACAAAAGAAACAAACTATCTTCCACCCTTTACGCCTATGGCAAAAAGTACTATGCTGTACATATAGGTGATACTATTGTTGACTGGAGATGATTCTATGACAAATGAAGAACTCGCACGGCGGTCTACGGCTGTGCGTGAATATGTCGTCAAGATGCTGGCTGCTGCCGGCGCAGGCCATCCCGGCGGCTCTCTTTCCATTGTGGAAATCCTGCAGGTGTTGTATGGGGAATATATGCATGTGCGGCCCGGAGAACCTCACTGGCCCGGCCGTGACCGGCTCATCCTGTCCAAAGGCCATGCTGCACCGGCTCTCTATGCGACGCTCATGATGCACGGTTTCTTTCCCGAAGACGAATTGTGGAATCTCCGGAAATGTGGAGCCATGCTCCAGGGCGTGCCCGATATGAACCGCACGCCAGGCATTGATATGTCTACCGGCTCGCTGGGTCAGGGCCTGTCCGCCGGCAACGGCATGGCTCTGGGAGCCCGTCTTGACCACGCAGACTGGCGCACGTACGTCATCTGCGGCGACGGGGAAATCGAAGAAGGCATCATCTGGGAAGCGGCCATGACCAGTGCCCATTTTAAGCTGGACAACCTGACACTCATCATCGACCACAATAAATTGCAGCTCAGCGGTGCGTCGGAAGAGGTCATGAATATCATGCCTATTGCCGATAAATTCCGCGATTTCCACTGGCATACGATTACTATCAACGGTCATAACTTTGACGAAATCCGGGCAGCCCTGAAAGAAGCGGAAGAAACGAAAGGCATGCCGACGGCCATCATCGCCGAAACCATCAAGGGCAAAGGCGTCGATTTCATGGAAAACAAGGCCGCCTGGCACAATAAAACACTCGATGCCGCCGAAACGAAAAAGGCACTGGAAGAATTGGAAGGTGAATCATAATGGCTATGTCTACACGGGACGCCTACGGTCATGTCCTGGAAACGGAAATCTATAAAAATCCCGATGTCGTCGTCGTTGATGCGGATATCGCCTCTTCGACGCGGGCAGAAAAATTTAAGAACAAGGCTCCGGAACGGTTCTTCAATGTCGGTATTTCCGAACAGGACCTGATGGGTACCGCCGCCGGTCTGGCTGCCGTCGGAAAAATCCCCCTGGCCGGATCGTATGCACTGTTTACCGAACGGGGACTGGAAATCACCCGCAATTCCATCTGCCTGCCCAATCTCAATGTAAAAATCATCGTCAGTCACGGCGGCCTGACCATCGGCAGTGACGGTGCCACCCATCAGGCCATCGAAGACATCGCTCTCATGCGCAGCCTGCCCAATCTTTCTGTCATCGTCCCATCGGACGGCTGGGAAACGGAAGAAGCCGTCAAGGCCGCCGTCGCCCATAAAGGCCCGGTATACATCCGCCTCGGCAAAGATACCGTCCCCGATATCCATCCGGCCGGAAGCACCTTCCAATGGGGCAAGGGACAGATTCTCCGGGACGGCATTGACGTGGCCCTCATAGGGACAGGGCGCATGACAGCAGCTGCTCTTGCCGCCGCCGATCAGCTGCGTCAGGAGGGATTGGAAGCCATGGTTATCAATATGCCGACCATCAAGCCTATTGATGCCGATCTCATCGAATATGCCGCCCATAAGACCGGACACATGGTCACGGCAGAAGAAGGCACCGTACTCGGCGGTCTCGGTTCCGCCGTGGCAGAAACACTCGTCCGCCGCTATCCCGTCCGTCAGGAATTCATCGGCGTACAGGATACATTCGGTGAATCCGGTTCTTCCGAAGACCTGCTGAAAAAATACGGTCTTACCGCAGACGATATCGCCGCTGCCGCCCGGAAGGTACTGGCATAAATGTCTCAACCGTTGTATAGCAACAAAAAAGCAGCAGATATGGGGAAAATCTCCCTGCATCTGCTGCTTCTTTTTTCGTATTTAAAATTCCCGGACAAATTTTGCGTGAGTCTGCTCCATCCCTTCGCGCATATAAAAGCGGTGGGCATGAACGCGGGCCTTATTGCTGGTCACCTCTATGAGGACGCACTGCCGCTTTACTGCTTCTTCTTCGGCCAGGCGCACCATCTGGGCGCCGGTGCCCTGACTGCGCGCGTCTTCACTGACAAAAAATTCCACGATTTCCGCACAGTTTCCGCAGTGATGCAATTGCCTGTCAAACCGCAGATTCAATACGGCATACAGTTTCCCGTCCTTTTCTGCAACGAGGCAGTAGTAATCATCATTTTCCATCTGTTCTGCATAAACCCGGGCAAACATGTCCCTGTCCAGTTCCCGCCGGACGAGCTGGCAGATGAGCTCATAAACGCCTTGAAGGTCGTGAATCGTACTTTTTCTAAACATGGTAGTACCTCTCTTTTTCTAAATATATATGAACTGCCATTTATCATACGGCCTTCCTAGTTTCATTATATCAGGAAAAATCTTCCCACCGCCAGTTTTTACCTATGAAAATAAAGACTAGGATATGCGAAATTTGCAAGTAAAATTATTTCTCCCGGCCCCGGCCCGTGCTATAATATATACGCTGATACAGTATAATTTCCATGAAATCCGAGGTCTTTTATATGAAAATTGCTTTTTTCGACTCCGGCATCGGCGGGCTCAGCGTCCTCCATCATGCCATGAAAGTACTCCCTCATGAACAATTTATTTTTTTCGCCGATGAAGATAATGTACCCTATGGGACGAAGACGACGGAACAGGTATTCCAGTACGTCAGCGACGCCTTTTCTTTTCTCATGACCAAAGATGTCAAGGCTATCGTTGTCGCCTGCAATACCGCTACCAGCGTGGCCGTGCGGGAACTGCGCCACCAATACAAGATTCCCATCATCGGGATGGAACCGGCTGCCAAAAAAGCACTCGATATGGATACAGAGCGCAACCGCGTCCTGGTCATTGCCACGCCGATTACCGTGCGGGGACATAAAATCAAAGAGCTTATCGAAAAATACGATACAGAAAGTCTGGTAGACCTGCTGGCCATGCCGGATCTTGTGGAATTTGCCGAACACATGGATTTTTCCTCGCCGGCCGTAGAAGACTATATCCGCCGGCAGTTTGCCCCGTATGATTTCAGCAAGTATGCCAATCTCGTCCTGGGCTGCACCCATTTCAATTATTTTAAAGAAACGCTGCGACGCATCCTGCCAGACCATGTCCGCTTTGTCGATGGCAACGAAGGAACAATCCGCGAACTCATCCGCCAGCTCGATTACCGCAAAGGTCTGGAATATCTGCCTCAGACCGTCGAATATTATTATTCGGGAAAGGCCGTCACAGAGCCTCACGAATTGCAGCGTATCGACGCCTATCTGGACCAGCTGGAACGGGTTTATACCATCATCTGATATTTTACAATATGGCAGACCCCGATCTGCCACAAATAAAACAGGAGCTGTCTTCCCCTGATTGAGAAGACAGCTCCTGTTTTCGTTCTATTCAGTTTCAGCCGGCAATGGCTGCTTTTTTCTTTTTCAGCCGCATCTGCCAGAAGAGGATGCTGCCAAAAATGACGATACCGATGCCGTCGGTCATGACGCCCGGCACAATCATGAGCAGGCCTGCCACAAACAACAGGACCCGTACGGGGACGTTGCAGTGATCGGCCAGATACCCAATCATGGACGAACTGAGGCCGATCATGCCCAGTACAGCCGTAATGGTCGCCATAATCATTTCCAGCGGCGTCGCCTGTACCATGAGAAGGACTGGCGATACGACAAAGATATAGGGAATGATGAAGGCCGCTATGGCCAATTTGGACGCATTGACCCCGGTCATGAGGGGATTGCCGCCGCTGATGCCGGCACCGGCATAGGCCGCCAGTGCTACCGGCGGTGTAATATCGGCGATGATTCCGAAATAGAAGACAAACATATGCGCCGCAAGGACGGGAACGCCCAGTTTTATCAGGGCCGGAGCGGCAATAGTCGCCGTGATGACGTAGTTTGCCGTGGTCGGCACGCCCATGCCCAGTATAAGCGCCGTAATCATGGTAAAGAACATGGTCGGCAGCAGCATACCGCCCGAAAGGTCGATCAGGGCCGATGCCAGTTTTAATCCCACGCCGGTCTTGGTAACGACGCCGATGATGATGCCGGCTGCAGCACAGGCTATGAGTACGCCCAGGACGCCTTTGGCGCCTTTTTCCAGCCCCTGGATGATCTGAATGGGTTTCATGCGCGTAGCCTTGCGGACAAACGATGCCGCGATGGACATGACGATGGCTACCAGTGCCGCCCGCATGGGCGAATAGCCTGCAACCAGCAGATAGACGATTGCGATGAGAGGCAGGGCCAGATGACCCCGTTCTTTCAAAATCGTCCAGATCTTAGGCAGCTGAGAGCGGGGAACGCCTTTCAGATTGTTGCGTTTTGCTTCGAAATGAACACCAAGACAGATACCTGTAAAATATAATAAAGCCGGGATAACGGCTGCCTTGACGATATCAATATAGGGAACGCCGACAAATTCTGCCATGAGGAAAGCCGCTGCCCCCATGACCGGCGGCATGAGCTGTCCGCCTGTAGACGATGCCGCTTCTACGGCACCGGCGAAATTCTTGTGATAGCCTAATTTCTTCATCATAGGAATGGTGAAGCTGCCTGTCCCGACGACGTTGGCTACGGAGCTGCCGGAAACGGTCCCCATAAGGGCGCTGGAAATGACAGCTACTTTGGCAGGCCCGCCACTGGACCAGCCGGCGATGGCATTGGCCAAATCAATGAAGAATTTCCCCAGGCCGGTCGCTTCCAGATAGGCGCCAAACAAAATAAACAGGAAAATAAAGGTGGACGATACACCAAGAGGAATACCGAATACGCCTTCGGTCGTAAAATACAGGTGTCCTACCAGCTGTTCCGGTGTCAGTCCCCGATGAGCCAGAACGCCCGGCATATAGGGGCCGGCAAAGGCATACGCCAGAAAAGCCAGCACCACGCAGAGCATCGGCTTTCCTACGGCCCGCCGTGTAGCTTCCAGGATCAGCAGGATGCCTATGCTGCCTACGATGTAATCCATCGTCGTCACCGTTCCGGAGCGCAGCACGAGCTGCTGATATTCCAGGACGATATAAGCTGGAGAGGCTGCCCCCAGGATTGCCAGCAGGATATCCAGGGGATGGACTTTCCCGCTCTTCAGCCATTTCTTCCGTGTCGGATAGAGAAGAAATATCAGCGCCATGCCAAAGCCCAGGTGTACCGCACGCTGCAGCTGGGCATCGAGTACGCCGAACGCGCCGGTATACAACTGAAATATAGAAAACGTGATGGCAATGGCCGAAACAACTTTGGCCATAAATCCCTTGTAATTTATCGTATTGGATTCATTATCGTACTTTTTTAACACCTCATCGGCGAGTTGTTCCGTCGATTTTTCACTCATACTTCTCTCCCTTATCTGACCATATCCCGTATATACTGATATAACGGCGCTACCCTGATATCTACGGCACTGCCATCGGGCAGGTACTGATACAAAGGGCAGGCCGTATCCGCTATGGTAACGGTCAGTTGTGTGCCGACGCCTGTCCGCAGATGAAGCTGCGGGAAAAGCCGTTCCATATGGTCCATGATGAAATAATCGCCTTCATGGCGGAATGACCCATCGCTTTCCATAAACGGCAGTCCGACGCCGAAAGACTGGTATTTTGTTTTATGAAGGCAGAAGCCGTCCGCCCGGTCGTTGACGCTGAGGTATTCCCAGACGGGTGTTTTCTGCACAGAATGAATAAAACGGATGGTCACTGCCGTGCCCGCCCGTACCGGCACATCCAGCATATGGCGTCCTCCCCCATAGAGGAAGAGCCACGGCTGAAGCAGTACCGGTGACAGGACGAAGAGGAGCAGGCACAGCAGATATCCTCCCGTTAAAACACGGACGCGCATGAAGAATTATTCTTTAAAGAATTTTTCAGCGCCGGCATTCATCGGAATCGGCATGCCTTTCAGGGCGCCTTCCTTGGTGATGAGTTTGCCGACAGAATGAGCTTCTTTCAGACGGTCCAGGTTGGTAAAGAGGGCCTTGGCAATATCATAGCCCATCTGATCATCGACTTTATCCGATGCTACGAGCATAGCCATGACGGAAACGGTCGGTACGTCTTCATCAAAGCCGGCATAAGTACCAGCCGGGATGACCGTCTTGGTGTAGAACGGATACTGGGAAATGAGCTGGTCGGCTTTATCGGGATCGACAGCGAGGATGCGGATCTTATTCTGGGAAGCCAGATCCTGTACAGCCGCCGTCGGGAAACCAGCCGTCAGGAATGCTGCATCGACGTTGCCGTCTTTCAGGGCACTGGAGCTTTCACCGAAGGACAGGTACTGAACCTGGATGTCATCATAAGTCAGTCCATAAGCAGCCAGGATCTGGCGGGCATTGGCTTCTACACCGCTTCCGGCAGCACCGACGGAAACGCGTTTGCCTTTCAGGTCGGCAATGGTCTTGATACCAGACGATTCAAGGGTGACGGCCTGGCATGTTTCCGGATAGAGGGCGGCAATACCGCGGAGATTGTCAACTTTTTTATCCTTGAACATTTCCGTGCCATTAGCTGCATAGTAGGTAATATCGTTCTGGATAATGGCCAGATCGATAGATCCATCTTTCAGCATATTGATATTGGCAACGGAAGCGCCTGTGCTCTGGGCCGTGGCATTCATGCCTTCAATGTTCTTATTCAAAATTTCTGCCATAGCACCGCCAATCGGATAATACGTGCCGGCTGTGCCACCGGTACCAATATTCAGGAATTTCTTCTGGGCACCGGCTTTATTATCCCCACAACCGGCAAGCGCCCCTACGACTACGACAGCGGCCAGACCAACGGCCAATACTTTCTTGAGTGAACTGAACTTCATATGACATCCCTCCCAAAATTTGCGTTCCTGGACAAAAAAAGGCCTCCAAACCCTTCCTCGATTTGTACGGCCCCCTTGCCTCATTCTGCATTCTATTTTCCTTATACGAAAATTATAAATGTATAGTTATGTCTTGTCAATAAATTTTTTCAAAAAAATTCTTCCATTAAATTAAACGTTTAAGTAACAGTAATTCTCTACCATATGGTAAAATAAGCTTTATTGTTTTCGCATAGTAAAATTTAATCTCATGAAAAAAGGAGAAATTTGCATAAATACAAATTTCTCCCTGTTCGTAAGCACAAACTAATTTTTCTGTTTTTTGTCCATTATGCTGACGCAATTGTCCCCTGTTCAATTTCAAACAGATGAATCGTATCCGTTTCTCCTGCCAGCAGTTTCTGCACTTCTTCTGCCAGTTTCCTCGTTTCCATGGAACAGGTGAAGAGGAATATCTGTTCTTTCCTGCCCAGATCGGCCAGGAAGCGGATGGCTTCTTTCTGCCGTTGTTCATCGAAGCGGACGAGGATATCGTCGAGAATGATCGGCATCGGTTCGATCTGTTTGGAAAAGGCCATGGCCAGACTCATGCGGATGGCCAGATATACCTGGTCGCCCGTACCGCTGCTCCATTCCTTTTCGGGAATGCGCCGGCCCGTCCCGTCGACGGCATAGAGCTGCCGCCCGTCAAAACTGGCCTGGAGCGTATACCGGCCCTGGGTCATGAGGTGGAGATAATCGCCGGCCTGGCGGATTACCAGAGGCTGGCGAACCCGTTCGTAATAATTCTGGGCTTCGCCGAGCATATACTGGGCATATAAGAAGGTCAGCCAGTCATCGGTCTTCCTGTCGAGTTCCGTTTTCCTGTTCTGCTTTTCCTGCAGCAGCCGTCCCGCTTCTTCGCTCTTTGCCATCTGGCTGAGCCGTTCGACGATGCTGCCTCTCTTTTCGGCCACTGCGGCCAGTTTCTTTTCCGTATCGGCTATCTTACGTTCATAGTATGCCTTTTCGTCTTTCCAGGTCTGGCAGTCGTGTATCTTTAATTCATGGCGGAGCTGGGCCAGGTTCTTCGGCGTCTTGGCGATGAGCTTGATGTGGGCTTCCGATTGTTCGTATACTTCTTTATACTGGTGGAACTGACGGAATTTCAAGATTTTGCTGCGGAATTCTCCTGCCGTCTGGGAGCCCGTTTCCTTCAGGATTTCTGATTCCTGATGGCGGCGTATATCCCGTTCCTTCTGACATTTTGCCAGTTCTTTCTTCTTTTCTTCCTGCTGCCGGTCCTGTTCGCGGGCCACTTCTGCCTGAACGCGGATTTTCTGCCACATCTGATAAACCCGCTCGATGCCTTCCGGCGATACGTCTTCACTGACGCCGACTTCGCGGAAAATCTGTTCAGCACTATCCTTCAGACGGCTGATACGGGTCAGGATATCTTCTTTGCGCTTCTTCCAGTCCTTCAGGGACGTGCGGGCATGCTGGTATGCATCCCAGGCTTCTTTGGCAGCCTGGACATCGCCCGTTTCCAGTTTGGTAAATCCCGTCGTCTGCTGCCAGGTTTTCCAGGCACTGCGGCAGTTTCCCAATTTATCTTCCCAGCCTTTTCCTTCCTGTTCCCATTTCTGGTAAATGGCGTCGTACATGACCTGCTGTTCCTTTTTCCAGGCATCCTGGGACTCTCTCGTCTTCCAGTCCATGTATTCCTTGCGGACGCCGTCGAGCATCTGATTCCAGGCCGCATTGTCTTCGTCCGTAGAAATTTCCAGGCCCGCATCATCGGCCATGGCTGAAAGGCGGGTCTGTAAGGTAGCCAGCTGACCCTCCAGTTCGCCGATGCGCCGGGGCACGCGCCGCCCGTCCGAACGCTGTTTGGCAAAAGCGGCAAGAGCCAGCAGTACACACAGGACAGCCGCACCGCCGGCCATCATGAGATCAAAATCATACAGTACGACCGAAGCCGTAAGTCCCGCCGCAGCCAGCAGAAAGAGCAGGCCCAGCGCCAGGAATCCATGGCTCGTTTCTGCCGGGTCTTCCTTCAGCAGCCGCAGCAGTTCCTGAGTCTTTTCCCGTTCTATGAGCGTATCCTGAATGGTGACGACTGATTTTCCCAGTTCCTTCCATTCTTCCGGCGTCCGCTGCGGCCCGTCGGCATTGCCCGTATCCAGAGAGGCACTGACATCTTTAGGACGGGCTGCCTGCCACTTTTCTTCTTCCCTGGTGTACGTTTCCAGATTGCGGGCCAGAGTCAGGGCCCGGTTCCAGTCGGCCTGTTCCGGAAGTGTTCCTTCCGTCCAGCCGGCCAGAGTCTGACTGTACTTATTTTCATCGTACTGCCAGTCCATTTCCTTATCCTCATGGTCTGCCAGTTCTTCCTGCCCCTGCTGCCACTGGGGCATATTGTGATACAGCTCATCGATCTGGGAGCCGCAGATGACCCAGCGGTTCCATTCCTGCTTGAAGGCCGGTCCCTTGCGGCTGGCCGCTTCCAGTTCTTTTATTTTTTCATTGATGTCCCGGATTTTCTGTTCCAGCTCTTCCCAGCGCTGGGCACCATCGGCAGGGAACTGCGATACGTCGGCCAGTTCCTGCATGTGCTTCATGGCATCCTGCCCCCGCTTATACACGTCCCAGGCAGCCAGCGGCATAGCTACCTTTTCGATCTGCTGCTTCGTTTCTTCTATGCTCAGGCGCAGCCGTTTCTCAATTTCATGGGTCTGTTGTTCCTTTTCCTGCAAGGATGCAAATTCTTCTTCATCGTAGGACAATTCATGGATTTTACGGTCGAATTCGCGCTGTTCCTGCAACAGGTTATTGATGGGCTTCTTGCCCTGATGGGATGCTACGAGCAGTTCTCCCATCTGCCGCATAAAATCACGGCGGACCGCTCCCATGCGGACGCCGCTTTCGATGCTGAAGAAATGACTCCGTACTTCCTCGTTGGAGAGAATCTTGAATCCCTGCAGGTCCTCGAGTCCCATGGCAAAAATCTTATCATACGTACCCCGTTCCAGGCTGTGCCACCAGAGTGCGGACGGTTCTTCATGGATTACTTCGTTGCCATCGGCGATATACGATTCTTTTTCATTGCGGTAAATCCGGTATTCATGGCCGTCTTCCCGGCGGATATCCATGTGGCCGAAGTACCCTTTCCATTCTCCCCGTGGATAGCCGAAAAACATGGAGCGCACGTATTTCATCAGCGTCGTCTTGCCGCTTTCGTTCTGACCATGCATGACGATCAGGCCTTTTTCCGGCGGCACCCAGGAAACATTATGGTAAATACCGAAATCATCTAAATTCATCTGTATAATCTTCATATCTTATCCTCTTCTATCTTCCAGCAGCTTCTGCATGCCCAGCCATTTGGCTTTTTCAAACGCTTCCAGGAGCCGTTCGTCGGAAATACTCCGGCCATACGCTCCCAGGCGTTCAAATTCCGGCCGCTGTGACAAGATATCGCGCAGGACTTTCATTTTTTCATCCTGCGGCAGTGCATCGAGCTTGTCCGATACGTTGAGGTAGTCCCCTACCGTATCGGGCAGTTTACTCCGTTCGCCGGCATTGATTTTGGGACGGGCCATGTTGCGCAGGCGCTGTACCATGACGAAGGCGTATTTGCCGGCTTCTTCTTCCCGCCAGGCATCGATCCAGTACTGTGTCGCTTCCGGGTTATTGATGACCTGGTACATACTGCCCGACCCGGTAAAATTTATCGTCAGGAAAGTGGGCTTGCCACATTCCCGGCGCACTTTTTCTTTGGTAAAGCGCACGGCATCGCGCAGCTCCGAAACCGACTCGGCGTTATCGATGGGCACGTCGGCCGTTTCCCAGCGGACGATGCTCGTATCGATGAATTCCATATGTACCGTCCCGTACGGGCCTACTTCCACGTAATAACAGCCCCGCGGCCCCGTTTCTGTACAATCGAGTCCCTGGGGATTGCCGGCATATACGACATAAGGCTTCTCTGACAGGACCTGGTGCTTGTGCACGTGGCCCAGAGCCCAGTAATCCATGCCGCTTTCCTGCAGGTCCGTCATGCTGCACGGGGCATACGGCGACTGGGCACTGCCGACCTGGGTGTGCAGCAGGCCGATGGCATAACGGTCAGCCGCAGTCCGGCGGAAATTCCAGGCCAGATTGTCCCGCTGCTCGCTCTTGGCATAGCTCTGCCCGTAGACAGCGGCTATTTCTTCCCCGTCTACGATGAGGGGGATCCGTTCGACCTTTTCCGTGCCAAAAACATGTACGTTGGGCGGAAAGGGAATCCGTGCCTTCCAGGCATCCAGCGGGTCGTGATTGCCCAGTACGGCAAAGACCTGTATATGGTGCTGGGCCAGCTTGTGCAGGAGGCGTACATAATCGAGCTGCGCCGTCAGGTTGTGGCTGCTGCTGGTATAGACGTCGCCGGCAATAAGGACGGCATCGACTTCTTTATCAATCGCCGTCTGGACGATTTTCTGAAACGCCCGGACCGGTGCCTTGCCGACGATACGCTGCCAGCGTTCATCGACCATGGCGATATCATGAAAGGGACTGCCCAGATGCAGGTCCCCGCAATGTATAAAACGTAAACTTTTGGCCATTAGTCTCCCTCTTTCTCTGACCAGGCTGTTTTTAGTGCCTCCACAGCGTCTTTCAGCTGACAGCCGGGAATTTTGGAAAAGCTCAGAAGAAATTCTTTTTCCGTCTCCAGATTCCGGTTTTCATAAAAGGATTGCACCGATAAGACGCGGCAGCCTTTTTTCGCTGCCTTTTTCAATAATATGTCTTCCGTATCGGGGCTTTTCAGGGTAATGTGACAATAGACGCCCGATACGATACGGCTGACGCGGATGCGGTCCCCAAAGGCTTTCACGAGGAAACGCTCCATGATCTCCCCTTTTTCCTGATAGTCTTTG
This sequence comes from Megasphaera hexanoica, assembly GCF_043520715.1. NCBI lineage: Bacteria > Bacillati > Bacillota > Negativicutes > Veillonellales > Veillonellaceae > Megasphaera > Megasphaera hexanoica. Next base: position 38,129 of record NZ_CP171361.1, read on the forward strand.
CGCAGGCGCCGCACCTGCCGGGCCAGTTCTCCGCTGCGGATATATTCGGCAAGGACACACTGTTCCAGCACAGAAGCGCCCTGGCGGAACAGGGCGCGGCTCTGCCGATACCTGCCAAGAAGCGGTGGCGGAAGGACCATGTAACTAAGACGCACAAATGGCGGCAGCACTTTGGACAGTGCCCCCATGTAGATGACGCGGCCTGCCTTGTCCATTCCCTGCAAGGCAGGCACGGGACGGCCGTAATAGCGCAGTTCACTGTCATAATCATCTTCGACGATCATGCCATCGTGGTCGCCTGCCCAGTGAAGCAGGTCGTAGCGCATACCGGCCGGCATGACTGTTCCCGTAGGGAACTGGTGGGACGGACTGACATATACCAGACGCGCCCCGCTCCGTTCCAATATATCCATAGACAACAGCCCGTCCCGCACCGGTACGGGCTGCAGCGAAAATCCGCGGCTGCGGAATAGTTCCCTTCCCAGGCGGAATCCCGGCTCTTCCACGGCGATACACTCATAATCGGGCCGGAGCAGACTGGCAAGGACGGCCAGAAGCGGAATGGTTCCCGAACCGATCAGTATCGCCTCCGGATCGGCATGGACGCCGCGGCTCTGGTAGACATATTCACTCAGCGCCTGCCGCAGGACAGGTGCTCCCTGTTCATCCTGATTGGCCAGAAGATATGCCGGCTCACTCAGGACGCGGTTCATCAGCTTGCGCCAGACCATCATAGGAAAGCGTTCCATATCCATGTCCCCGCTGCCAAAATCATAGACGACCGGCGGCTGTATTTCCTGCTTTTCCGGCTGACGGTACACGGGCCGTTCTTTTTTCTGCGGAAAGGCAATATCGGCTACTTCATACCGCGCCTTGGTCCGGCGGATGATGTATCCTTCACTGGCAAGCTGGTAATAGGCCTTTTCGACGGTCATCTTGCTGACGCCGGCCCGTTGGGATAGTTCGCGCACTGAAGCCATCTTCATCCCTGCCGGCATCCGGCGGGCCGTAATTTCATCGCGGTAATAGGCATATATTTGTACATAGTACGGTATTTTGCTAAGAGTGTCGATTTGCAGCATAGGTCCCCCGGTAATAATCAAGGCAAATTTACGATAAGCCTACCCTTTATTGTATCGAAAAACAGTTCTGGTGAAAAGAGCTGACAGGCACATTTATAGGAGAAATGCCGACAAACCGGACCGTATGGCATCAGCTGTCAGCTACGGCCGCTGCAATGGCTGCCCCGACCGACGGGCCATCATAGACCAGTGCCGCTTCCACGGGAATCCCCTGCTGCCGGGAATGACCCCGCCGGGCCGCACAGCCATACAGGGCATCGTCAAACATGAGGAGCCCTCCGCGGATATGACTCAGGAGCCCCCCCTCAATGGCAATGGACTGGCGGGAAATATGGCCTTTAGGATACAGATGCTGCAGGATTCCATAGCAGGCAGCGCCGGAAAGCTGTGCCGTCCGCACGAGAATCGTCCCGGCCAGATTGCGCAGCGGCTCTACATCAGCGGGAGCGACGATGCGGTTCAGCAGGCGGCTCAGGCGCAGGCGGGCATCATCGGGATTGCCAGCCGTTACAATGCGGTTCATTTCCGGTGTCGTGCACGGCGGGATATCGTCCGTATCAAAATACGTCTTCAATGTCTCTCTATAGATAGAACCGAGATAGGCGCCACTGACCATTTTTTCCAGCATGTGGTGACCGGGAAAGCGCGTCGCTTCGTCTACCCGTTCATCCCATTGATTTCGCGGCATCCCATCGAAATCACCCGCTTCCAGGTTGATGACCATGGACTTCTCTGGTTCGTAATAACAAATATTAAACCCCGTCCCGCAAATGACGCCAATATGGGTATGGCGGTATTGATAAGCTGCAGCCATGAGCACGGCTGTCGTATCATTAATCAGCGCTGCCGGACGGATCCGGTCGAGACCGCGGCGCCGGAGCGCCTCTTTCAGCAATTGGTTGATCCAATTTCCTTCCACGCCGGCAACGGCCATTTCCTTAGACCACTGTACCAGGCGCGCGTCGTGACAGTCGGACTGGCTGACTTCATAGGAAAAGGTATGCCCCAGGGCACAGTCCACATTGCCTCCGGCTGCTTCCTCTACAGTAGCCGCGATAAAATCAAAAAGCTCCTCTGCCCGCGTCTCCTTCGTCGTATAATCGTATTCTCCTTCTTTCCGCAAAGGATGAGAGACAATTTTATCAATAATAAAGCAGTGCCCGCCCAAAAGACGGATACGGGAAGCGCGCACATTGGTCCCGCCGAAATCCAGGGCCAGATACGTACCCTTCTCGCTGCCATCTGGCAGATCCATATAGGACGGCAACGCTGAAAGAGACGATGGATCACCTGCTTCTGCCGCTTCCAGCTGCTGCCGGAAGGACGCTGCAAAATACTGCAGCTGTTCATCACTCCAATAAAAATGCTGCGCAATATTCATCCAGTTGCCACTTGCTTTCCGGCCCATGTACAGTCCCCCTGTCTGTTTCGCTATCGTTATAAATATTATACTACAACAGGAGATGACGATAAAATTTTTACGTAAAATTTTTGTAACAGCTGTTATATGTGACAAATTACACATTGACATTTTTTCATATTTCACTATAATGAAACGTAGAGTGAGACCGGAAGAGGCCGCACGAAGGGGTACACCACCTTGGGTGTAATTCTTCGTGCGGCCTCTTTATTTTTCTATTCCCCACGCGGAAAGGAGACTCAGCATGGTCAGGATAAACGGCAATGAGGTGGCCGCGGCCGGGCAGAATTTGCAGGCTTTCCTCGAACAGGAAGGTTATCGCTGCGACCGCATCGCCATTGAACTAAACGGTGCTATCGTACCGCGCAATACCTATGCCGCCGTAACCCTCCACGATGGCGATTCCATGGAAATCGTCCATTTCGTAGGAGGCGGCTGATACAGACAGCATACGGCGTTCTTACCTTATATTACGAATCAAGGAGTGATTCCCATGGAAAATGATGACAAACTCGTACTTGGCGGTCATGAATTCACATCCCGCTTTATCTTAGGTTCCGGTAAATTTTCAGTCGATCTGATCAAAGCCGCCGTCGATCAGGCAGGCGCCCAAATCGTCACCATGGCCCTGCGCCGTGTAGAAGCCGGACAGAAAGACAATATCCTCGATTTTATTCCCAAAGGCGTAACCCTCCTGCCGAATACGTCGAGCGCCCGCACGGCCGAAGAAGCCGTCCGCATCGCCCGCCTTTCCCGTGAAATCGGCTGCGGTGATTTCATTAAAATCGAAGTCATGCGCGATTCCAAATACCTGCTTCCTGATAATGCCGAAACGATTAAAGCGACGGAAATACTCGCCAAAGAAGGGTTTATCGTCCTGCCCTATATGTATCCCGACCTGTACGCCGCCCGGGCGCTCGTCGATGCCGGCGCCGCTGCCATCATGCCCCTGGCCTCTCCTATCGGTACCAACAAAGGCCTGAGCACCCGCGATTTCATCCAGATACTCATCGATGAAATCGACCTGCCCATCATCGTCGATGCCGGTATCGGCCGTCCGTCCCAGGCCTGCGAAGCCATGGAAATGGGCGCTGCCGCCATCATGGCCAATACGGCTATCGCCACAGCCGGCAACCTGCCGCTCATGGCCCAGGCATTCCGCAAAGCCATCGAAGCCGGTCGTGCCGCTTATCTGGCTGGTATGGGCCGTGTACGGGAAACGGCTTCGGCTTCTGATCCGCTCACAGGATTTTTAGGCGACTAAGGGGGCTTTTTCATGGAACAGAAACGTATTGATCATATGAAATATCTGCCCGGCATGGAAGTGCTCGATTCGGACATGCTCAGCCAGGTCTTAAAATACCATGATGCCTTCCGCAATGAAGATTTTACCGGCAAAGACGTTGAACTGGCCCTCAGCAAGATGCGCCTCGATCCGCATGATTTCATGGCACTTCTCTCTACGGCCGCTGCTCCCTACCTGGAAGAAATGGCCCAGAAAGCCCATATCGTCACGCGCCGCCATTTTGGCAATAACATTTCTGTCATCACGCCGATTTATTTTGCCAACTACTGCGACAACTACTGTATCTACTGCGGCTTCAATTCCCATAACAAAATCAAGCGGGCCCGCCTGTCTGACGAAGAACTGCACCGGGAATGCAAAAACATCGCCGATGCCGGCATTGAAGAAGTCATCATGCTCACTGGAGAAAGCCCCAAGATGAGCGACATCAAATACATCGGCAATGCCGTGAAAATCGCCCGTCAGTATTTCCGTGCCATCAACATGGAAATCTACCCGGTCAATTCCGATGATTACAAATACCTCCACGAATGCGGCGCCGATTACGTCACGGTCTTCCAGGAAACGTACAATTCCGATAAGTACGAAACACTGCACCTGGCAGGCAACAAGCGTATTTTCCCATACCGTTTCTATTCCCAGGAACGGGCTATCCTCGGCGGCATGCGCGGCGTCGGCTTCGCCGCTCTCTTAGGTCTCGATGACTACCAGAAAGACGCCGTGGCAACGGGCATGCACGCCTATCTGATGCAGCGGAAATATCCCCATGCGGAAATTTCCCTTTCCTGCCCGCGCCTGTGCCCGATTATCAACAACGATAAAATCAACCCGAAGGACGTAGACGAACGGAAACTGACCCAGATTATCTGTGCCTACCGCCTGTTTCTGCCTTACGCTTCCATCGTCGTTTCCAGCCGGGAAAGCGCCAAATACCGCAACGCCATCATGAAAATCGCTGCTACCAAAGTATCGGCCAGCGTCTGTGTCGGCATTGGCGGCCATCTGGAAGATGACGGCAGTGAAAAAGGCGATGAACAGTTTGAAATCACGGATAACCGTCCCTTCGATGAAATGTACGCCGCCATTAAAGGCATGGGGCTCCAGCCGATTACGAGCGAATACATTTACTTATAACACCGTTTGCAGACGCCGGAATATCCGGCCGGCGTTTTGCCATATACTAAACATATCCAATGGCCCTGCCAGCCCTATCCACCTGGCAGGACAGCAAAAAAGGATTGTCACACATCATGGTGCGGCAATCCTTTTTTGCATGGCTTCCTATGCTTCTCTCAGTAAATATCCGTTGGCTTTATATATTTTAAGAATAAATTAAATAAAGGTAATAGAAAATATACTAAAGAGGCTGCAACAGCATGAACCGGATAGGTCCTGTCGTTGCAGCCTCATGTACGCCTGGATAAAATAATGTAATCCCGTCGATATCCGTCCCGGTCAGACCACAGCCAGGGCCTGGTCCAGATCGGCGATGATGTCTTCCGGGTCTTCCAGACCGACTGACATGCGTATCATGCCGTCTGTAATGCCGGCCGCTTCCCTCACTTCTCTGGGAATCATGGTGTGGGTCATGGCGGCGGCCTGTTCTACCAGTGTTTCCGTATCGCCCAGGCTGACGGCCAGCGTACACAATTTAAGATGGTTGATGAACGTCTTGCCCGCTTCCAGTCCGCCTTTGACATCGAAGCTCAGCATGCCTCCACCACCGCGCATCTGCCGTTTCGCCAGTTCATACTGCGGATTAGATGGCAGGAAGGGATAGCGGACGATGTCAATTTTCGGGTGCTGTTCCAGATACTGCGCAATCTGAAGTGCATTGGTATTATATTGTTTCATACGCACGGCCAGCGTCTTGAGTCCCCGCGTGGCCAGAAAGGCGATTTGCGGTGCCATGACGGCACCAAAGTGCATGAGCGTACCGAGGCGGCAGTCGCGCAGGAATCCTTCATCATTGGAGATGATGGCTCCTCCCAGAAGATCGCCGTGACCGCCGATGTACTTGGTCACGCTCTGTACGACCCAGTCGGCGCCCAGGTCGAGAGGATTCGTGTTGTACGGCGTGGCAAAGGTGTTATCAACACCGACTTTGATGCCGTGTTCATGAGCGATGGCCGAAATAGCCGCAATGTCAGCCATGACCATGGTCGGGTTTGCCGGCGATTCGACGTAAATGAGTTTCGTATTGTCTTTGATGCCATCCTTCAGCGTTTCCAGATTCTGCGGATCAAAGGTCCCCACATCGACGCCGAACCGGGGCAGGAAATCACGGGTGATATCTTCTGTACCGGAATACTTGGCCTTGCAGAACAGCGCATGGTCACCGGCGCGTACACTCATGAAGATGGCCCCTGCCACGGCACCCATCCCCGATGCATATGACACGGCACCGAGTCCATGTTCGGCAGCGGCTATCTTTTTTTCAAAATAATCGTTGCTGGGATTGGTAATACGGCTGTAGGCAAAACTTTCGGCATAATCGTCACAGGCTTTGACCGCATCATCTGTCGAGTCGAAATAAAAGGTCGAAGTCTGATAAATCGGTGGCACTAAGGCACCGTAGGCATCCCGCGGTTCACCGGCATGAATGTTGACCGTAGACGGTCCGTATTTTGTCCTGTCAAAATCAGGATGGCGCAATACACTTAAACTCATGTTCATATCCCCCTCTTCATATTACTTATTCTCCCACTGTCCTTACAGCGGCTTTACCATGTCCCGTCGCTTTATAAATCAAAGCTCCTGCGACAAAGCCGATGATAAACGGCGTAATCCAGCCGAAGCCAAAGGTCGAAAGCGGCGTTGCTGCCACGATAGCTTTGGCAAAGCCAAGACCGGACAGGCCCGGCAGTGATTCTATCAGCGCATAAATAGTAACCAGATATACCGATCCCTTGTAGGCCCCGTCATTCGGCACGACTTTGACCAATACGCCCAGGACAAGCAGTGCCAGGCACGGCGGATAGCATACGCCGAAAATCCAGCCGACGTAGGTGACGATGCCATCGACGCCAAGGAGAGCCGTAAGAGCCGAAAGGATGCTGCATACGATAGCAACTTTCTTATAACTGACTTTGCCGGTCATGGTGCTGGTAAATTCCGCAACAGCCGCTACCTGGCCGATAGCCGTAGTCAGGCAGGCCAGTACGACGGCGATACCCATGGGGACCATGACCCACGTGCCGACGCGCTGGATGATGGCGACGAGCAGTTCTGCCCGGCCGATAGACTGCGGATAGTCACCGCTGACACAGGCGCCCATATACAACAGCGACCCGTAAATGATGAGGAGCAGGACGAAGGCGACGATGCCGCAATAAATGAGGACTTTATTGCGCTGGGCAATGGTCGTGTAGCCTTTGCCCTTGATAGAGCTGATGAATACGGCTGCCATGATAAAGCTGACCAGGACATCGCCTGTATTATATCCACCCAGGAAGGCATTGACGAACGGTTTGGCTACCTGTGGTTCAATCGGCGTTCCCAGAGGATGGACGATACCCATGATGGAAACGACGACCAGGATGAGTGCCAGAAGCGGCGTCAGATACCGGCCCATGCGGTCCATGACGTTATTCTTATCTTTGACAAAGAAGAAACATATGATGAAATATATGATGACCAGTGGAATGAACGGCGCCCCCGGCACATTGCCCTGTACGCCGAGCTGGATAGCCGTAGCACAGGTCCGGGGAATGGAAACGAAGGTGCACACAAACATCAGCGCCGCCAGCAGGACATTGTACGTATACTTGCCGACGTGATCGGTGATAGCATGGACATCGCCGTTCAGACCAATGACAACCAACGTAAAAATAGGAAGGAAAATACCGGAAAGCGTCAGGCCCGACAGGCCGGCAAATACGGCAGACCCGCTATTGAGGCCCAGCTGGGGCGGGAAAATCAGGTTGCCTGCCCCAAAGTAGGTAGCGAAGAAAGCAAAACCGAGGATAAAAATATCGAGAATCTTGATACTGCCATTACCGGGAGAAGAATTGCCACTCATCATACATACCTCCTTATAAGCCGCACCCGGCCCTTCAGTCCCGCAGCCCGTCCGGGCCGGATGCCGTACCACAAAACAGAACTTATAATTTTTCCAGAGCCTGATCGAAATCGTTCAGCAAATCGTCTGTGTCTTCCAGTCCGGAAGACAGGCGGATCTGGCCGTACGTGATGCCAATTGCCGCCAGTTCATCGGCCGAAAGGTCACGGTGGGATGCTTTCGGCGGATAGGTCAGAGTCGTGCACGTACCGGCCAGAGTCGGTACGAAATGGACCAGTTTCAGATTGGCAATGAGTTTGTCGATCAGTTCCATTCCGCCTTTGAAATTGACGCTGAGCATGCCGCCGTATCCATTGCCTTCAAACTGCTTGTCTGCCAAAGCCTTGCTGGGAGACGAATCCAGGCCCGGATAATAGACTTTTTCTACTTTCGGATGGTGTTCAAAGAACTTTGCCAGAGCCAGGCCGTTCTGGCTCATCTTCTGGACGCGCAGCGGCAGTGTCCGCAGACTGCGTGCCAGGAGCCACGATTCCGTCGCACCCAGATTGCCGCCGTACAGGCCGAGATAGAAGCGGATCGTATCGATCAGTTTTTTCGATCCCAGCGCCGCGCCGCCTACGATATCGTCATGGCCGCCCAGGTATTTCGTCGCGCTGTACAAAACGAGGTCGGCGCCGAATTTTGCCGGCTTGGCCACGATGGACGTAGCAAAAGTGTTGTCGATAAAGAGCAAGGCGCCGTTGTCATGGGCCACGTCTGCCAGATGCCCCAGATCCGGGACGGACATGAGCGGATTGGCAATGGTTTCCCCGTAAATAACTTTCGTATTGGGCTTGATGTAGTCTTCCGGTTTCTGTGTATCGAAATCGATGAACGTCGTTTCGACGCCCCACTTGGAAAGTTCATGTTTTAAGAAATAGAACGTTTCCCCGTACAGCACAGGAGAAGCCAGTACATGGTCTCCCGGTCTGAGCACGGCCAGAAGCGATGTGGTGATAGCCGCCATGCCGGAAGAAAAGACCAGGCCCGTTTCCGTTCCATCGCCCGCTGCCAGAATACGCGATGCCGCATCAGAATTAGGGTTTCCCAAACGGAAATAGGCGTAGCCCGGTGCCCCTTCATCACAGATTTTATCCATCGGTTCAATAGAATCAAATATATAGGCCGATGACAAATAAATAGGAAATGTTTCCGGTACGGTCAGTGCCTTGTTCATTTCATAGCACATTTCTCCTGTCCCCGTATGCATATACGTCGTAGCCGTTCCTCTTGACATGATATAATCTCCTTCCCTAAGTACAGAAATCAACTGGCTGTATGACTTTTCCGGAATCGTCAATTGTCTTTTTGTTATCTTAATTATATCGGTAAAAGGCAAAAAAATATATGCATCACGCGGCGTATTTATAATAGTATTTTAGGAGTACATCGGATAAAACATACTCCTTTTATACTCCTCCCGTACTCCTTTTATACTCCACGCACACTCTCTCCGCCTCGTTTTCCTGCCACTTTCATCCTCCCCGGGCTGCGCGCTGTATCTCAAAGGTGTCTGTATTTGATACAATCGAACGATAGCAGGGATTTTGAACACCCCCGTATGCATAGGCAGGTTCACTCTTTTCCCTACAAATCTGCGCCATCATAGTATACAGGAACAAAAGGAATCTACAACAAGGAGCTAATATCATGGGCTTAGATGACGCGGATATTCTGGATACCATTTATCACAAAGCGGAAGCCAGACTGCGCGCCCAGTTAAAAGCAATATAAAAAAGTCAGGGCAGCTGCCATTCAGTTGGCAAACTGCCCTGACTTTTTTATGCTCTGATTTCCGTCCCGTCCTTGAAGGTCACCCGGATATCGTCTTTGCTGTACACCGTGATGAAGTCCACCAGGCTGCCCCACAGCCGGGCATCGAACCCCTTGATGAGTTCCTGCTCCCGAAGCTCCTTGATGAAGCTGTCCATCTGGCGGCTCCGGGCCTTGCGATACTGGATAGCTTCACAGGTCTTGTCGTACTGCGTCTTCACCGCTTCATACCGGCTGACCAGTTCGTTGTAATTCCGGTCATAATCATCCTGGTTCTGCGCGACCCTGGCGTTCTCGGCTATGAGCTGCTGTACCTTGTCGGCCAGCAGGTTCAAATCCGTGCTGAGCTTGTCCCGTTCCTCTTCCATTGCTTCTATGTCAGTGAGCCGTTCCTTCAGCAAGGTGATGCTGTCAAGTACGTCCGCTTTGTTTTCGATGAGCTGATTGGCGGCCCGGACGAAGGCTTCCTTGATATCATCCTCTGTCAGATGTGGTGTCTTGCAATGGCTTTTGAACTTATCGTTGCATCGGTAGATCCTTGCCGTCAGCGAACCGCTTCCGATGACCCCAGGTGACGTTTTCCGAAATGCTCCGGCTTTCTTCCTGTGCCAGGCTGCTCATGATAGTGATGAGGAGTTCCCCTTTACCAATTATTCTGATACAATCTAACGATGCACCCCCTTGCACCCCCCTGCCTATCGTTAAGCGAGTATCGCCGCAAAGTCGCACGGGACAAGGCTTCGGCAAAAAGAGAAGGGGGTGCATTTGCACCCCCTCGTCGAGGATTTTGCACCCCCAGTTCATATGTCGAATGGTTTTGTAATGGCAATAGATGTTTATAGCCAAGTGGCCCAAGTGCTTTGCAGTGGTATCTTTGTCGTGAATTGCACGGTTGCCGACCATTTCGTTTTTTTCCACTCGCCATTTTCCTTGCGGTAATCACATTTGCATTTCAGGGCGTTCATGGTGACTTCCGATATACCCTGCAATTTTTTTGCCATGTTGAGCATAACATATTCATAGGTTTCGGCGGTATCATCGGACAGTTTCGTAATGAGCTGCTGACCGGTAAAACCGAAAGTAAACTCGCAGGCATCGAAAAAGCCGCAAAAAAGCGGAAATTCTTCGTCAATGCTTCCATGTATGGCCTGTTTGCCGTCCAAAAACATCTCAAGAACGGCATCGTTCGAAAAGACGGTACGCAAAACTTCATAATCTTTGTTGTCCACAGATACCCAATGCTTATCAAAATTTTGCCGAATGGCCAAGCGGTCTTCTATCTGGTTTGCAGCCATAATCTCCCCTCCCGAATTTTCCTCTTTCTTGACCCATGGCATGGCAAGCCCGATATCGGTACTGAGTTTGCCGCGACCGAAAGACATATTTTCAATCGGCAGGGGATACATCATCATGCTTACATCGTCCGGGCCGATGCCGACTTTTTCCTTGGCGTAGCGAGTGACAAGTTCGGCAAGTTTCCGCTTTTGTTCCAGTGTTCTGGTGTCGCCAAAGGCCACGTTCACGACTATGCGCTTGCCGGTGCGCTGCATATCGGGAAAAGTATCCGTGATAAAAAATTCATCTTCTTTATGCTCGCTGATGATGATAAAACGGTCATCCATCGGGGTTTCCATAGCCTCGTGAAGAGCAAGATTCAAGGCATCGGCAAGATTACGTTTCTCCTCCCCAGTGAATTGGTTCGCTCCTATGTGAACATGAAAAACAGGCATTTTATCTCCCCTCGCTTCATTCACTCATGGCATTTCTCGCCCAGTCCGGATTCCCGATGACGGCTCTTGCTACGCCGATCATATCAGCTTTTCCCGCTTGGAGCAGGGATTCGGCATCTTCTTTTGTTTTGACACCGCCGGTAAGGATGATGGGCAGGGTCGTTTGCTGTTTGATTGCCTCGGAGGAGTCGCCAAAGTAGCCGACGCCTTTTTTGTTGCTCGGACTCGAGCCGCAGTGTCCACCGGAAATGCTGAGGTAGGAAAGTCCCGCGCTCTCCAATATTTTTGCAGCCTGAACGCCGTCCTCAATCGTACTGCCGCCGTCCATGTAGTCTGAGGCGCCGAAGCGCATTCCCAAAATAAGATCGCGCCCCAACACCTTGCGTACAGCCGCAATTACCTGCAAATGAAGTTTCAGCCGTCCATCAAGTGTTTTGATTGTGTAAGCGTCCGTGCGTTGATTCATTAGCGGCGAATAAAATTGATTGAGCAAATAACCGTGTGCGGCGTGAATCTCCACGCCATCGAAGCCGGCAACTTTTGCCCGACGTGCTGCCGCCGCAAAATTCTCTATCAAGCCGTCGATTTCTTCTTGCGACATGGCGTGTGTCGGAGCCATCGCGCCGCCCACCATAGCTTTCTTGGGACTTACAAGTCCGCTGGGGCTGATTCCTTCCGTTACCTGAGCCAACGGCGACACTGCCCCGGCATGGGAAATTTGCAGAACAGTTTTGCATCCGTTCCCGTGAATGAGGCTTGCCAGTTTCGTGAGCCCCGCTATATCCTCGTCTTTTGCAGAGGAAAGCTGATTCTCGGAAGCTCTCCCGTTCGGCTGAACAAAACTGTGTTCGATGACAACAAGCCCGAAGCAGCCGCCCTTTGTCCGCTCATCGTAATATTTGAGCTGTTCCTCCGTCACCGTGCCGTGGTCGGATTTCTCCAAATCCACCGGTGCCATGACCAGGCGATTTTTCAGGGCAATGCCGCCCACCTCTATGGATTCTCTCAACATATTTATGTTCCCCGCCTTTCTACGGCTATTATTCTGCCACAACTCCATCGGTAGCCGTATATTCTTCCAAGGAACCGGCTTTCACTTGGATGCAAACATAGGAAAGAGGTTCATCTGCCGCTGCAAAAAACTGCCGCTTTCCCGCCGGGGAAATGCGAAGCCAGTCGCCTTTCTCCAGTTGTATCTCCTCCCCATCGACAACGGCCTTGCCCCGGCCGGACAAAATCGCATAGATTTCCTCGTTTTGCTTGTGGTAGTGGGCAAAGGGTACTTTCTTCCCTGCGGCCAGCTCATTGATGCTGATTTCCGCCCCGGTAAGTCCTAATGTATCATGCAATTCAATGCGTTTTTCGTTGTCTTTGACCTTCGTCGTGCTGTAATTTTTCATGGGATTGTCCTCCTCAATTTTATTTCCAAATAACCGATTCCGTCAGCGGACGGCGGGTCTTGTCACGATGGGGCGTTTCGTTCCGATAGCCAAGGGCAAGAGTAACGGCTGCGCTGTAATGCTCGGTGTCGTAGAGCTTTTCCTCTGCGCCCAAGATACGGTCAAGTTCTTTCGGCTGAAAGCCCTCGATGGCGCAGGAATCCACCCCGAAGAAAGCCGCCGCCGTCATCATGTTGGCCATGACGATATACGCTTGTTTGGCAGACCAGTCAAAGGCGGCGCGTTCTGATTCCATGGTGTTGAAGTCCTTGGTGGAAAAATTCGTGTAGGCTTCTCTGAAAAACTCATATACCTTGTCGGGAATCTGATGAATTTCCTTCAACACATGGTCAAGGTAAGCCGAGCCGAAGGTCACGTCATTTTTCTTGTTGGCAATGAATACGATGAAGTGGCTGGCATTGTCCAAGGGATTTTGCGCGCCCCACGCAAAGGGCTTAATCTTCTGGCGAAGTTCGGCATCTTGAAGCACAATCATCTTCCACGGCTCAAAGCCCATCGAGGTCGGCGCCAGCCGCGCAGCCTCCAAGATGGCATCGAAGGTTTCCTTGGAAATTTTGGCGTTCGGATCGAATTTCTTGGTCGCATAGCGGTACTTCAGGACATTCAGCACCTCCTCGGCAGAGAAATTCGGCTTTTGGGCGTTCATGGTCAAAATGGTGTTCGGGTTCATAGCGTCATTCCATTCCTTTCTGTGTAATAATTTTCTCTGTCAATTACGAATGGGACGAAATTCGATGGGAATCCAACGATATCCTGTTGCTTCTTTTTTGATATATCCCAAGCCCGGAAAGGGGAAGTGCGCTCCGGCAACTAAAATCCTGCGTTCGGCTATTTGCGGCAATATCGACAGGCGCATTTGGGCGGCTGTTTCGGCATCCGTATCAAATATATCGCCCACTTCCGGGTGGGGAAGTTGCACCGATTTGATATGCACGAAATCTCCGAAGGCCAGAAAGTTTTGTCCCCGTGATGAAAACTCAAATCCGGTGTGTCCGGGAGTATGCCCGAAGAGCGGAACGGATTTTACGTTCGGAAACACCTCACTGCCCGAAGCATAGGACACTATGCGTCCTGAGCGGCGATAGGGAAGGAGCGCATCTCTTGCCATTTTGACAAAGGGTAACATGGCCTCCGGGAAGTTTTCCATGGGGGTGTCGAGCCAAAAAATTTTTTCCTGTTCTGCCAGATAAATTGTTGCGTTTGGGAAAACCATTTCCCCGCTCTCCATAATCCCGTTGATATGGTCAAAATGAAGATGCGTCGGCAAGACTACATCGACATCGGAAGCCGCATAGCCCGCCGCGACCAGATTCTCCGTCAAGTGCCCTTTCGTGTCAAGAAATACCGGCGATTCCGTTTCGCCTATGCCCGCATCAATCAAAATCAGATGGTTTCCGGTATTCACCAAGAATACGCTCAGCGTCCCTTCCGACATTCCATCTGCCATGAGCGGGACAAAATCACGGCGAAGCATTTCGGAAAGTTCCTCGTGAGTAAATGAAGTAAAGCCGCTGAACATAGACGCATCGTATCGGACGGATGAATCAAACAGCGCCGTCACCTCATAATCGCCCACCATGGTGCGGAAGAACCCGGGAGCCTGTGTTTTTCGCATGGGTACGGGATTTTCTTTCATGCTGTTCACGCTTTCTGCCGTCTCAATCGACATAACTTACGGGATTGCCGGTGATTTTCCGCTCGGTGCGCTGCGGGAGTCCGTCTGCCGTGTCGGGCAAGCCCACCACCATCGAGGCGCAGACGGTTTCATCTTCCGCAAGGCCAAGTTTCATCAGATAGTCGCGGACAGCGGCATTTTCGTCCAGCCAATGGAGCTGGTTGATATAGCAGCTGCCGAGGTCAAGCTCGTTGGACATAAGCATCATGTTTTCTATGGCACAAGCGCAGTCCGCCATGGCGTTGCCGTAGCCGATTTTGTTGGCCGTCACGATAAGAACGGGGGCATTGTAATGAAAGGCGAAATTTCCTTTTTGCGCCGCCTTGATGACCGCCTGCATGGACTTATACATACCAGGCTTCACTTCCATAGCGGAAAAGGTCCGGCACACAAGTTCCGCCAGTTCCTTCAGCACCTTGGGACTGCGGATGACCAGAAAATGCGTGGTCTGACTGTTGCCGCCGCAGGGGGCGGCGCGCCCGGCATCCAGTATTTTTTCGAGCTTGTCGTCTGGGACGGCTTCCGCCTTGAATTTGCGGGTGCAACGTCTCGTTTTGATGACTTCGTAAGTGTTCATGGTCATTCCTCCGCTGGCTTGTTTTCTCTATGGCGTTACATTTCCACGGATTTCGGCGTACCAAGCCCATGAGCGAGCTTGCAGGTGCATTCGTCCATATACATCAGGACAAGCGTGGGGCTATCGACGGTCTTATGGATTTTATGGACAATCTCATCGAGCCTGTCCCAAATGCGGCGACGCTCCTCTTTGTCCTCAGCGGCGACAAATTTCATCACGCCCGTGATGCGTACCGTGAACTTGCCGGAGGGCTCCATGTAGGTGTAGGCCGTCTGGGGATGGTTGACGAGCTGCCGATAGACTTCCTTGTTGCTGGCCGTGGCGAAGTAAAATTTCCCGTCCTCCTCGAACTGGAACTCGATGCACCGCGCTTCCGGCATTCCGTCCTCCCGCACGGTTGACATGATACCGTAGGCATCCACCGGCAAATACTTCATGAATTCTTCTTTGTTCATAGCCAAATCCTCCTTGTAGTATGTATATACAGATGAAACATATAAAATTACGCATGATCCAATTTGTCCGCCGCTTGGCTCATGGCCGCAGAAAGCTGGCGATATTCTGCTTCACCGATGGCGGCGACTGCCCTGTCTCTCAGCTGATGCAAACTCTCGTCGATGCCTTCTGTTTTCTCTTTGCCAAGTTCCGTCAGGCTGACATGAACGGTTTTCCATTCCTGCTCCTTTTGCAGTATGCCTTGCCCTACGAGAGCATTGACAAAGCGGGTGCAGGTGGACGGCGCAATATCCAGCTTCTCGCTGAGTTCGGAAATCGTGATGCCCGGATATTGGTTCACCACAATCAGCACATAAACATAGGGAGCGGCAATACCGGTCGTGGCATACACTTCATTTACAATACGCCGAAGCACATTCGCCAGCCGATTGGCAGTAAAGAACAGGCATTTTCTCAAGATAGTCTCGTCTGCTTTCACCTTGCCGTCCTCCTCTCTCATTTGCATATACATATAATAGCACTACCCCATACTGCTGTCAATCCCCTTCAGAAAAAATTTGGCAGGACAAAAAAAGCCCCGCCAAGCATCATTCAAGATATTGGATTCATATTTGTCATTTATGTATCGTCATCCCATCGCGGAACACCACGGGCATACCGCCATCTGCGTCCACCGTTACATAATCCACCATGCTGCCCCACAGCTACTCGTCGAAATCCCAGAGCGGTGCGGTCTGCCCCTCAAACGTCTTGATGAAACCAGCCAGACGCTCTGCCTTGACCGACCGCGCGGCGATGGCCTCCGTCACCTCGTCAAACCACTGCTTGGCGGTATCGTACCGCACCACCAGTCCGTTGTAGCGTTTCTGGTACTCCGCTTGGTTCTGTGCGATGCGGGCGTTCTCGGCGACGCACTCCTCCAACATCTTCACCACCACGGCAAGCTCCTCGGCGAGAGCCGACTTCTCCCACCCTAGTTTCCCGATGGTGCAGAGCATCGCTTGGATGGTTTTCGGCGTTGCCTATAGCCAGCCGTCGGCATCGACATATATTCTATCCGCGGTGGTTTTCGACACGAATCATCAGATTCCTGCATAGCACGAAAATTTTTTCGCACCGCACCATCCATCGCGCATCACACCCTCGTCCCATCCCGGAACACCACGGACAGCCCGCCGTCCGCCCTCACCGTCACGCACTCCACCATGCTCCCCCACAGCCGCTCGTCGAACTCGGTAAGCGGTTCGCCCTGTCCTTCGAGCGTCTTGGCGAACCCCGCCAGCCGCTCTGCCTTGGCTGACCGCTCGGCGATTGTTTCCATCACCTCGTCGAACCGCCGCTTGGCGGCATCGTACCTTGCCACCAACCTGTTGTAGCGTTTTTGATACTCCGCTTGATTTTGAGCGATGCGGGCGTTCTCGGCGACGCACTCCTCGACCATCTTCACCACCACGGCAAGTTCCTCGGCGAGTGCAGACTTTTCCTGCTCAAGTTCTTCCGTGGCGCAGAGCGTCTTTTGCACGAGCCGGGCATTGGCGATGACCTCCTCGCGCTCCGTCACCAGTTTGTTGAATGCCGTGACGAAGGCCGCCTTGATTTCCTCCTCGGTAATATGCCACCGGCATATTACCCATGGGGCGTTTGGCATTTATGCCCGTCGTACTTGTTGTTGCAACGGTAGATGACCCTGCGGTACTTGTCGGTGCTATGCCAGACCTTGGCTCCGAAGAAGCCGCCGCATTCGCCGCATTTGATTTTCCCGGAGAAAATGCTCACGCCGCTGTATCTGCCTCCCTCCCGCTTGCGCCGCGCTGCCTCCGACTGCACCATCTCAAAGGTAGCAGGTTCGATGATGGCGGGATGGCTCTGCTTCACGAAGTAGCTGGGGACTTGCCCCGTATTCTTCACCACCTCCTTCGTGAGGAAGTCCGGTGTGAAGGTCTTTTTGATACAAAATAACGATGCACCCCCTATACTCTATTAACGATGCCCCCCCACCGCCTATCGTTAAGCAAGTATTCCTCGGAAACCGCACGGGACAAGGCTTCGAGAAAAAGAGAAGGGGGTGCATTTGCACCCCCTCGGTTGGGATTTTGCCCCCCTAAATTGGACAAGTTCTGTCATTTTTCCATTTGTTCCATTAGCCAATACGGATTCTTCAATTAAAATGCGGCCAGGAATCTTCTCACTTCAGTCAGGAGAGGAATGGCCGCAACGGTAGTCACTTGGAATACTGATTCTGGATGTATTTTGCGACTACTTCCTTGCTCATGTTGCCAAGTGTGCTCATATAGTAGCTGCGTGACCAGATATGACCGCCCCAGAATTTATCGTGCTTGATCTCGGGATGTTTTTTGAGGAACAGTCTGGCACTGCCGCCTTTGAGTGCCTTGACGATGTTTGTCGGCGTATACTTTGGCTTGAAGCTGATGAGCATGTGCACATGCTCTGGCATAACTTCCAGCTCTTCGACAGTCACATCGTTCAGCTGCGCGATGCGCAGCAAGATATCCTTCATCTCCTGCACGAGCTCCGGTGTCGTGAAGGCTGGGTTCCGATACTTCGTCACCCAGATCAGATGAACGTCGAGAAACAGCGCTTGCTCATCGCCAGGCTCACGGCACAAGTCATGCAACGCCGCAGAGATTTCCTGCACCGCACTTCCGCGACACTGATCAAGAACCACGATCTGGTCGCAGCAGAAGAACTGCGAAGCCGGAACTTGCTGAAGAACCATGCCCTGGCTATGAGCATCCAAGACAATGGCTGGCGGATGTTCCTTAGTATGCTGACTTATAAGGTAGCACTGTACGGCAAGAACTTCGTCACCGTCGACCCGCGGAATACGACGCAAACCTGCCACGCTTGTGGCCATATCATGAGCGGCAAAGAGAAACTGACGCTCAAGGACCGCGAGTGGATCTGCCCGAAATGTGGGATACACCACATTCGCGACGTGAATGCGGCCAAAAACATCCTAGCGCGAGCCAAAGCAAAGTTCGTATCCATGCATTGATGCAAACCTATCTTGTCCGTTTGGCAACTTGCGGACGCTAATGGCTTTGGTAATTCCCGGACCTCTGCTGTACCTCGCAAGATTGCGAATGCAGTAAGCCTGGCCTATCTAAGCAAATTGAGGTATCGAAAGATTCCCTCAAGCTCGCGACTTCAGTCGCGGGTAGTTGACAAATGGCGCATACCACGAGCGTTCCCGTTCTGCCCCCACCGTAGTCGGTTCCGTATGTCCGGACAGCAAGACGGTTTCCTGCGGCAGTTTCAGTATACGCTGTGTGATACTCTGCATCAATGTTTGCTCATCCCCACCGGGAAAATGTGTCAGCCCGAAACTGTTCTTGAAAATGGAATCACCCACGAAGGCCACATTGTCCTTGGCGCTATAATAGAATACGCTGTCCGTAGTATGACCGGGAACGTAGTGCATGGTCAAAGAAAATACAGGATTCCTTTCGAGGGCAATCCTGCTCCCGTCCGGCAAATAGCTCACATCATCCAGTTTGATATATAGCCCGCAACCTTCCGAGAGATTCCAACGAGGATTCTCTGTATATTCCCGCCCTCTCTCGTGCATACAGATAGGGATGGACAGTGCATCCTGGATTTGCGCTGCGGCACCCATGTGGTCGAAATGTCCATGGGTGAGCAGAATTTTTTCGATGACGAATCCTCTTTGTCGAATAACAGCTAAAAGAGTATCTGCTTCTGCGCCGGGGTCGAGCAAAAAGCCGTGTCCTGTGGCATCATCAATATAAAAGTAGGCATTGGTGTTAAAAACGCCTGTCACGGGCAACGATAAAATCATGATGCTCCCCCGCCTTACTGCACAAAATGGCAGCCATCCGCCCCGCAGACCATGCCATCTAATGATGTTGCCGCTGACGTTTCCTCAGCCAGTATCTTTTCGATGGCTTTTTTCAGCATGGCCGTCGGTTGTGCACCTGATGCCGTGTACTTGCCGTTGATAAGGAAATAGGGTACGCCGTGAATGCCGTGCTCCATTGCTTCCTGCTCATCGGCGCGTACCTCATCGGCGTATCGGTCGCCGGACAACACTGCAGTCACTTCGTCCTTGTCCAAGCCACATTCGCCTGCGATTTGTGTCAGCACATCATGGTCGCTGAGTTTCAGATTCTTGGTGAAGTAAGCATCAAATAACTTCGTGATAATTCCTGTTTTCCCTTTTTCCTGGGCATATTTCGTGAGACGCAGGGAGTCAAAGGTGTTGGTGTAACGTGTAGAGACGTAGCGAAAGTCGATTCCCTCACTCCTGCCCATGCGGGAGATGGCTTCAATACGCTCTGCTGCCTCCTCTTTGCTCAGATGATACTTCGCAGCAAAACGATCCACCGTAGAGGAAACGACCTCCCGGCTGGCATAAGGGTCAAGTTCAAAGCTCTTGAATTCGATTTCCACTTTATCTCCGCCGTCAATTTCCGCCAAGGCCTTTTCCAGCCGCTTCTCACCGATATAGCAGAAGGGACAGGCGTAGTCCGACCATAATTCGATTTTCATTTTCCGTGCCTCCTTAGCAATATATAGAACTTGTTCGATATTGCAATTATACACAGGGCAGTATATAATGTCAATGGAAATAGAGCGTGTTCTAAAAATAATTTTGAAGAAGGTAAGCGACATGAAAAAATGTGGTCGTCCTCCTAAAAAGGACAATCCCGAAGAAAATAAGGAAAAAATCATAGCTGCGGCCATAGCCATTATCGAGGAACAAGGCGCGGACTGTATCACGGTGCGACGTGTCTGCGAGAAAGCGGATATTGCCACGGGAACATTTTATTATCACTTCCGTAATAAGGATGACCTGATGATGCACTTTGTGCGAGGGCTCTCCTTCGAGACAGTCGAACTTACGGCTCCAACTTCCGATATTGCCGGACGCATAACAGAATTATATATGCTCCTTATCCGGAAGTACATGAACCTTGGCATAGCTTTTATGCGTAGTTTTTACACGCCGGACAATCAGGCACTCCACACCTATATGGGAGAAAAAGACGGGAAGTTTGCCGCTGGAACGGTCATGGCCAGATGTGAGCGGGAACTTGTCACGGCACAAGCGGAGGGCCGCATACCAAAAAAAGCAGATATCCACCAAATGAGCGCGGATATCTGCACGATTGTAAAGGGCTGTATCTTCGAGTGGTGTCTCAGCGAGGGCAAGATGAAGCTGGAAATGGCTGTTCAACGGATGTTAAAAACTTATCTTGCCTAAAAAACAGCTCATTCCAAACTATACTCCTTCGGCCCTTCAGCATAGCTGAACGTCCGTATCTTCTTGATATTGATGTGAAACACCTTGAACAACGGATTAGTCGGCTCCTGATACATCTTTTTCAGCATGGGCAGGATTTGGAAGGCTCTTTCCTTGTATTCCAGATTTTCCTCAAAAACCACATCCCCGTTGAAGGACATGACGGGAGAAAACTTGTTTTCAATGCAGAAAGAGGCTTTAGGTGTGCCGGTCAGCTGCTTATAGACAGGCTTTTGTGCTCCTGTGCAAAAATAGAATTCCTTGCGCAGGATATTGGACAATCTGTTGGATGTGAAGAACAGACATTTGGTCAAAATAGACTCATCTGTATTCATAAAAAAACTCTGCACGATATCTACCGTGCAGAGGCTGATTCCCTATGTACTTATTCCCGGGCCCGTTCCCACGTCCGTATGGCTTCCATAAGCTGCAGGCGGCTGCTGACGCCCAGCTTGGCAAAAATATTGTGCAGATGTTTTTTTGTTGTACACTGGCTGATGACCAGATGACGGCTGATATCTTCCGTCGAATACTGCTTCATGACCAGGCTGGCAATCTCACTTTCCCGGGGAGTCAGCCCCATAGCTATCAGTTGGCTTTCTTCCTGATCTTTTTCGTGCTGCTGCACCTGGCATTCCTTCCGTTCCCTGCGCAAGCGGATAGCCAGATGATCTTTCAGCCGGTCCAGTATTTCCATTTCGTTATCGGTAAAATCCCGCTGCCGGTCCGTCCGGTAGAGGACGACTTCTCCCAGCAGTTTCCGATCATCGGCCAGGACGATGCCGCTATAAAAGCTGACTTCATTGGGGAGAAGAAATGATTTCCGGACTTCTGTCACCGAGTCTGTCACCTCTTCATCCGGCGTGACCAGATCACTGCTGCGATAGGCCATGGTGCGGCGCAGGCTGATGACGCGGCGGCAAATGCCGTTCGTATTGACCAACCGGCCATAAGCCTTGACAATCTCCGGATTCATGTGGATACAGAAAGGAGACTGCAACACCAGAAGACCGCCCGTTTCCTCATGAAACAGAAAAAAAGCGGCCCGTTCAAACGGTACGATATTCCGCAATGCCTCCAAAAAATACCGCTGCATGTCCCGGATCGTATCCGTACCGTGGATCAGCAGGGATAATTCGTTGATTCCCAGCCATTCTGAATTTGTTAACATACTGCCACCTTCCATCCGCCATCACCCGTCCTCCAGGGGGTCCGGTGAAAAAGTAATGCGTCTTTACTCATGTTGCCGTCGCATATTGTCGCATATTATATATACTTATTATATAATGATTATGCAAAAAAATAAAGTTTATTCCTTGTATTTCATTTTGGTATGAATTGATGTTTATTCCATAAATGCATTAATTTATCGTAATTCAGCAACGATTTTTTCCTTTTTTTATGCCTTATCGTCATAATATAGCTGAGAATTTATTGATAGTTAAGAGAAATAAATGTATAATGATATATATTGTTAACAGTTGAGATAACGTTAAAAGACAAGGGTGATATATTGTGTTGAAATTGATTGCTGTAACAAACCGTGCGCTATGCAAACAAAATTACTGGGATCATATGGAACAAGTAGCAGCTTCTGATATCGACAGCATTATTTTGCGCGAAAAAAATCTCGACGAAGAAGAATACACAAATTATGCCAAAAAAATGCAGCGGCTCTGTAATCTGCATCAGAAACAGTGTATCCTCAGTTACTTTGGCCGCGTCGGTGTCAAACTCCACATCCCCCGTTTCCAATGTTCGCTGGACTATTTGCAGTCCCACACGGCGATTACCTATTATATGACCAGCCTGGGAGTTTCTGTACACAGCGCTGAAGAAGCCCGTCTGGCCGAAGAACTGGGAGCCCATTACATCATCGCCAGCCACGTGCTGCCCACGCCGTGCAAGCCGGCCCAGCCGCCTATCGGCCTCCAGGAACTGCGCAATATTACCAGTGCCGTACACGTTCCGGTCTATGCTCTGGGCGGTATAACACCGGAAACGCTGCCACAGCTGGCCGGTATCCCCATCGCCGGCGTCTGCGTCATGACCGGACTCATGACCTGTGATGATGTGCCGGCATACGTGCAGAAGCTGCGTCAGACAATGCAGTAGAAAGGATGTCCTATTCATGAAACAAGCTTATATTATCATCGATATGCAGAATGATTTCATCGATGGGGCCCTGGGTACGAAAGAAGCACCGCTCATCGTACCGCGCATCGAAGCCCTTCTTCAGGCTGCCAAAAAAGACGAAACTCACCAGACGGATTTCATCTTCACCCAGGATACACATGGTGAAGACTATATGGATACGCAGGAAGGACGTAAACTCCCCGTTCCCCATTGCATCCGCGATACCCACGGCTGGCAGATCTGCCGGGACCTTCTGCCGTACACGCTCATGGCACCGGTCCTGGAAAAACCGACTTTCGGCTGCACCCAGCTCGTCGAAGAAGCGGCACCATATGACCGCCTGGTCCTCATGGGGCTCTGCACGGATATCTGCGTCATTTCCAATGCCATGCTCCTAAAAGCCTATTTCCCGGAAAAGGAAATCGCCGTCCGGAGCGACTGCTGTGCCGGGGTCACACCGGAAAGCCACGCCGAAGCCCTGCGCGCCATGAAGCGCTGTCATATCGATATTATCTGATTATGCCAGACCGTCTTTCCGGCGGTCTGCTTTTTGCGTCATCGTATTTCTTTATATCTGTTATAATATATCTATGTTTTGACATATGTCATCATCACCAGTATAATAGGAACAGGGCATGGTACAGCCCATGCCCTGTATCGTCATGGTGAAAGGAGGAGTATTTATGCCGCGTCCCCAACGCTGCCGCCGTGTCTGTTCTCTGCCCCGTCAGGAATCGTTTACTCCCGACGGAAAGCAAAATGATTGTGATACTATCGTAATGACTGTCGATGAATATGAAGTCATCCGCCTCATGGATCTGGTCGGTCTGACACAGGAACAGGCTGCTGTACAGATGGATGTAGGCCGCACGACTGTAACGGGAATCTATGAATCGGCCCGTCATAAAGTAGCTTTGGCACTGGTATACGGCAGACGCCTGCTCATCCAGGGCGGTAAAATCCAGGTTTGTGAACGCGCCAGTTCGTGCTGCAATCCATTCTGCCGGGCTGTCCGCGAAAAACGGGATACGATCCCACAAAAGGAGAATGATACACAATGAGTGAAAACTGTAATCACGACTGTTCCAGCTGCGCCAGCAACTGTGAAAGCCGTACGGAACCACAGAGCCTTCTGGCAAAGCCTCATGAAGGCACCCATGTCAAACACGTCATCGCCGTCGTCAGCGGCAAAGGCGGCGTCGGTAAATCCCTGGTCACGTCGCTCATGGCCGTACAGATGCACCGCCGTGGCTTTAAAACGGCAATCCTCGATGCCGATATTACCGGCCCTTCCATTCCGAAAGTATTCGGCATCACCGACCGTGCTACAGGCAGCGAAGCCGGCATCAATCCTGTCGTCACCAAAGGCGGCATTGAAGTCATGTCCATGAACGTCCTTCTGGAAGATACGGCCTCGCCCGTCGTCTGGAGAGGACCGGTCATTTCCGGAGCAGTCAAACAGTTCTGGACCGACGTGCTCTGGGGCGACATCGACTACATGTTCGTCGATATGCCTCCGGGAACGGGCGATGTTCCCCTTACCGTATTCCAGAGCCTGCCCGTCGATGGCATCCTCGTCGTCACTTCCCCGCAGGAACTGGTTTCCCTCATCGTCGAAAAGGCATTGAAGATGTCTGAACTGATGCACATCCCCGTCCTGGGCCTCATCGAAAACATGAGCTACTTCGAATGCCCGAACTGCCATGAAAAAGTAGAAATCTACGGCCCGAGCCGCGTCGATGAATCGGCTCAGAAGTATGGCATCAGCCATACGGCCAAACTGCCGATCGATCCAGCCTTTGCCGCGCACTGCGATAAGGGCGATATCGAAAGCTACCAGGCCGATTATCTGTCCGATACGGCTGCCTTCCTCGAAGGCGTACTGGGTAAATAAATACGCGTCTGCGATAAGACACGAAAGGCTGCCGCAAAATGAGCTTGTAGGTCATTTTGCGGCAGCCTTTTTGCGCTGGAAGGGAGTATCTGCCCTTCCCGGGCAGTGCCATCAGTGAAACAGCCGATATTATTTTTTGCCGCCCAGATACGCCGCCGTAACCTGAGGATTGGCAGCTACTTCCGATGCCTTTCCCTGCAGAACGATATGCCCTGTTTCCATGACATAAGCGTAATCGGCAATCTGCAGGGCCTTTTTGGCATTCTGTTCAACCAGGAGGATCGTCGTGCCGCTTCCATTGATATCTTTGATGACGTCAAAGATTTCCTGTACGACGATGGGAGCCAGTCCCATAGATGGTTCGTCCAGAAGGAGCAGTTCCGGCCGGGCCATAACGGCACGGCCAATAGCCAGCATCTGCTGTTCACCACCGGACAGCGTTCCGCCGAACTGCTTTTTCCGTTCTTCCAGCCGGGGAAAGCGGTCATAGACTTTTTTCAGGTCTGCGGCAATACCCTCTTTATCACTGCGCTGGTAGGCGCCAAGGTACAGATTTTCTTCGACGCTCATGTTCTGCAGGATCTGCCGGCCTTCCGGCACCAGGGATATGCCTTCGTGGACGACCTGATAGGGTTTCGTCCCGGCAAGGGGTTCCCCTTTGAAACGGATTTCCCCGTCTCTGGGAGATACCAATCCCATGATAGTTTTCATGGTCGTCGATTTTCCGGCGCCATTGGCACCGATAAGGGAAACGATACTGCCTTCCGGTACAGACAGGCTGATGCCTTTGAGGGCCATGATGCTGCCATATCCGGCTACGATGTTTTGTAATTCCAGGAGCATTACTCTTCATCCTCCTTTCCCAGATAGGCTTCGATGACAGCCGGATTATTCTGGATTTCCGTCGGGGTCCCTTCGGCCAATTTTTTGCCAAAATTAATGACCACCAGGCGGTCGCACAAATCCATCATAAGATTCATGTCATGTTCAATGAGCAGGATGCTCACGTGATACGTATCGCGCAGTCCCCGGATGAGTGTCCCCAGTGCCGCCGTTTCGCTGTCATTCATGCCGGCAGCCGGTTCGTCGAGGAGCAGCAGTTTGGGATGAGTAGACATGGCCCGGGCTATTTCCAGTTTGCGCTGCTTGCCATAAGGCAGGCTGGATGCAATCGTATCGGCGTCCTGATCGAGGCCGACGAACTTCAGGAAATCCATGGCCTGCCGCTGTGCTTTCCTTTCTTCCTGTCTCTGGCCTTTCGTATGAAATACACTGGACCAGATACCGGAATGAAGCTGGGTGTGACAACCGACGAGGCAGTTTTCCAGGACCGTCATCTGTGGAAAGAGGCGAATGTTCTGGAACGTCCGGGCAATGCCCAGAGAGGTGATTTCATGAGGTTTCTTTCCTTCAATGGACGTTCCCTGAAAGAGGATATCTCCTTCCGATACCTGATATACGCCGGTAATCAGATTGAACAGGGTCGTCTTGCCGGCACCATTGGGTCCGATAATGCCGTAAATCTGGCCTTCTTCCACGGAAAAGGAAATATCGGAAGACGCCGTGACCCCGCCAAATCGCTTGACGACATGTTGTAATTCCAGGAGCATTACCGGTCACCTTCTTTCGCCGTTTCCTGCACAGCCCGGGCCGGCCGCCGGCGGTGCAGTTTTTTCAGGACATCATAGGACAAGATGCCATCGGGACGGAAGGCCATGAGCCCCACCAGCATGATGCCGTAGAGCATATCCCGATATTCTGCCAGATCGCGCAGCAGTTCCGGCAGCACGGTCAGGATGACTGCGCCCAGAGGCGAGCCCCACATGACATTGCTGCCGCCGAATACACAGTACAATAAGGCATCGACGACTTTATGCCAGGAGAAATCGGTCGGGCTGATGAAATTAGCCGTATGGGCAAAGAGTGCCCCGGCGACACCGGCAAAGAATGCGCTGAATAAAAAGGACATCATCTTATAATATACAATAGGGATGCCTGAAAGTTCCGCTGCGTGTTCATCTGCTTTGATAGCAGCAAAGGCCCGGCCTATGCGGGATTCTTCCAGCCGGTGCCAGAACCAGAGGATCGCCACAACGACAATTATCAGAACGAGGCACATGAGGAGCTGGCCGCCGGTCTGGCTATCTATATCGAGGACATCGAGGAAATCGCTGGCCAGGTCACCCAAGGTATTGGCCATAGAAGGGATCCCCGAGAGGCCCAGGGCGCCATTGGTGATTTTCAGATTCAAGGCCAGGACGCGGACGACTTCACCGAATCCCAATGTAGCGATAGCCAGATACATACCGCGCAGTCTTGTCGTCGGGATACCGACGACGAGAGCAACCGCAGTGGCCATAATACCACCGAGAACGATGGCAGCCGGCATAGGAAGTCCGACCTGCATGGTCAGGATGGCTGACGTATAAGCACCGACGCTCATGAATCCGGCATTGCCCAGAGACATCTGGCCTGTACATAATGTCATGTATACAGACAATGACAAAATAATATTGATGCAGGAAAACACGACGACTTGCAGGACATACCCATTCAATATTTCATCCATTATGGTCTGCCTCCTTTGCCGGCTTTGGAAAAGAGCCCTTCAGGCCGGAAGAACAAGATGAGGATGATGATGCCGAAAGCGACGGCATCGCGATAGGACGACGCGCCATAGGCGACACTGAATACTTCGGCAATGCCCAGGATAAAGCCGCCCATCATGGCGCCACGGATGTTTCCCAGGCCACCCATGATGAGAACAGCCAGGCCTTTAAAGCCCATAGTCATGCCCATAGTCGGTTCGATGGCATTGAAGGAAAGACCGACCAGGACGCCGGCAGCCGCACCCAGGGATGAAGCCAGCATGACCGTGAAGGTAATGATGCGGCTGGTGTTAATGCCCAGAAGGCCTGCCGTTTCGATATTTTCCGACGTCGCCTTGACGGCCTTGCCGATTTTCGTCTTATCCAACAAGAGCGTCAGCAGCACCATCAGAACGATAGCCGTCCCGAAACCGACAATCTGGATCATGGAGACCTTGAAGAGGCCGACATCCATGAGTGCCCCTTCAAACTGAGGCGGAAAAGACTGTGTCTGGGGCCCCCAGATCTTGAGGGCCAGACTTTCCAGGAAAATCGATACGCCGATCGTACTGATAAGCGGTGCCAAGTGCGTTACCTTGCGGCGGCGCAAGGGGCGCAGTGCCAGGTATTCCAGCAGAAATCCCAAGACCGCACCGCCCAGCATGGCACCGATGAGAGCCACGAATATATTGGCTCCGGCGGCCGTTACCAGCATCAGGCCGATAAAGGCGCCGAACATGAAGATTTCGCCATGGGCCATATTGATGATATTCAACACCCCGAAAACCAGCGTATAGCCAATGGCAATGACAGCATAGGCGCTGCCAAGATTCAACCCATTAATAAGCTGCTGAAAAAACACGATATATACCCCTCTATCTGCAAAAACAAAGAACGATTACTGTAACGGTGTCCATTTCCCGTCTTTGATGACCAGTACGTCAAGATCCATAGACGGATCACGGTGATCATCAAAAGAAAATACTCCAGTTGCACCTTCAAAGTTCGTAATCTGGGCCAGAGCATCACGGAACTTCTTGCGGTTCGTCGTCGTACCCGATTTTTCGACGGCTTCGTGGATAATGTACATGGCATCATAAGCCTGGGCAGCAAACTGATCCGGTTCATGTCCGTATTTAGCAACGAAGGCTTTACGGAAATTCTGAGCTTTTTCACTCTGCCGTTCCGGGTTCCACGGCGTAGCTACCATCGTACCATCGGCAGCGGCACCGGCCTGTTTGATATATTCCGGGCTGTTGAATCCGTTGTTGCCGATAATCGGCTGGTTCATCCCCATTTCACGGGCTTTCTTGGCAATGAGAGCGCCTTCCTGATAGAGGCCGGCCACGGCGATGACATCAGGATTGGCAGCCTGGATTTTTGTCAGCTGTGCCGAGAAATCCGTATCTTTATCGGCAAAGGTTTCCGTATCGACGACTTCGATACCGTCATCGGCAAAGACCTGCTGATAAATCTTGCTTTCACCAACCATCTGGTCGTTATTGTTGGAATATAACAGAGCCACTTTCTTGAAGCCCAATTTCTGCTGTGCTTTCTTTACCGTCTGGGGAATAGCCAGTTTGCCCGGGATGGCGTTGCGGAAAATATAATCGCCAATGTTGGTGACATCCGGTCCGGTCCCACCGGTAGTAAAGCAGACGACCTTGTCCTGTTGGGCAATCGGGCCGGATGCCATAATTTCACCGGTCGTCATAGGTCCTTCGATAGCCAGGACCTTGTCCTGTTCGATTGCTTTCTTCGTCGCATTGATGGCTTCTGTCTTATCCAGCTTAGTATCGTAGGTCTTAAGGTCTATCTTTACTTTCGTATTAGGATCTTTATTGATTTCTTCTACAGCCAGATCCACCCCTTCTTTCATGGCCTGTCCATAAGCAGCACCCGGACCGGTATAGGCCGTGATAAATCCGATTTTGGCTGATTTACCGTTACTGTCCCCGTCTTTGCTGCCCCCACAGCCGGCGATGGATACGGCCGTCATGACAGCCAGTCCTGCAACAACGATTTGTTTTAACAATGTGTGTTTCATGATTACTCCACTCTCCTCTTCTTATTCCCATATAAAAAACACCCCCTGTTTCCACCGGTTCCGGCCGAAACAGGGGCGTCTGTACGCGGTACCACCCTGCATTATACTTTGGTGTATCGATAACGGGATATCCGCTTTCCCTTACTTAATTCAGGAAAAGTACTCACGAGTGATATATTCGCCTGACGGCTTTATCCGTTCACACCAGCCACGGACTCTCTGAAAAAGTAGACGCCACACTTTTTGCTCTCGCTCATCGTATATATGGGTTGTTGTATTGGTCTGCATGTCTGTTTGACTTGCATGGCAACATTATAAGGCGTTTTCTCTCCCTGTCAAGGATTATTATTCTGATTGTTTATCATGTTTTCTATTTTCTATTCTCATAGGTTATGGTTAATCGTTTTACGCTGTTTGTATGTTTATTCACCTAAAAAGCCGGAAATCCTCCCTACAGAAACGACGACCCTATGAAGCCATTCGTACTTCATGGGGCCGTCGTTTTTATCTTGTCGATATAAGGGGACGATTATTTCACATTTTTTGTGGCATCAATGCCCAGGGCACGCATAATACCGAAGAAGACTTCCGTATTATCCATGACACCGTTAAAGTATTCCGAGCCGGGGCCTTCTGCATTCAGCGGCACATCGTCGGCTGCATGGCATTCATCGCCGATGGTATCGGGAATATTGGCCGGGATGAGTTCGACGGGATCACCGTCATGATGACGGGCCGGGTTAGCTTTGGCAACGACTGTCGATACCTGATGGTATTCCGTCTTGTCACCAATCTGCTGAGCTTCCTGCTTGGTGACTTTTTCCGTAATCGTCGGCGCCGTCGGTTTCTGCTGGAAGTGGAAATTTTCATAATAAGCCGGATGGTTGGCATACTGGACGGCCAGGGTTACATCGGGATCGGGATTGTCCGGGAATCCATCGTGGTCAGCATCCTTGAATGTCGGGAAGATAGAATCGGCATAGGTGCGGACGGCCGCCAGACCTTTCTTTCCATCCCGTTCATGATAGGTACCGGTGATGGATGCGCCGTGGGCATGGTCGGCTACGACGATGATCAGCGTATTATTACCATGTTCTTTATTCCATTTCTGGGCATATTCGATGGCCTTATCAAATTCAATCGTATCGTACGTGGCACGCTGCCAGTCCATGGCGTGGAGTTGTTTATCAATCGATGCGCCTTCGATCATGGCGAAGAAACCTTTCGGATTCTGACTGAGGATGTCGAGAGACTTTTTCGTCATATTGACCAGATTTGGCTGATCCGTATATTTCCCTAATACTTCAGGATTTTTAAGCATTTCCCGATCGATATAGACATTCATCGTTCCCGGCTTGAATAATCCCAGGAGCGGTTTGTTGGAAGGCGCTGCCATCATTTCTTTCGATGTCGTGACGAAAGTATAGCCCTTATCTTTGAATTCCTGGATGACATTCTGGTTATCGTGACGTTTCGATCCTTTTTCCGTCTGTGGGATATACCGGCTGGAACCGCCACCCATGATGACATCCGGGCGATGGTAATCTTCCAGATATTCTGAAGCCAGGTAGTCCTGGTTGGCCCGGCGCCGCGTATGGCCGACCATGGCAGCCGGCGTAGCATCGGTCGATTCAGCCTGGGTAATGATGCCGACGGACATGCCACGGCTGCGTTTTACGATTTCACTGATATTTTCCACACGGGGATCGTCGAAGGGATCTTTTGTCGAATCTTCATAGACACCCATGGCATTGACTACCGATTTATGTCCCGTCGCATAAGCCGATGCCGAGTTGGCACTGTCTGTCGTCAGGGAATCGTAGCCGCTCGTCGTAATCAGGCAGTTATGCGGCATTTTTTCCATGGCCAGCAAGTCATTATATTTCCCATTGGTCATGCCTTTGGAGATAATACGTGCCATTTCACGGGCCTGCAGCGACATGCCGTCACCGACAAAGAGGATGACATTTTTAGCCTGTTTCTGGGCCTTTTCCTGAACGACCGTATAGCGGGCATTGCTGACATTACGGCCCGTATCATCCGTTGCCGAAGCCTGTACCGTGTAGTTTCCGGCTTTGGGGAAATCCACGTTGTTTACACGATAGGAAATAACCCCGTTGTCCAGATTCGCCGCCTTCAGATCTTTTCCGAAGAATTTATCTGCCGGCTGGTTGTTGATGGTGATGTCCACGTTTTTCAGGTTTTTAGCCTGACTGACTTCTACATCAAAATCAAACTTGGCCCCTGCCAGAAATTTGGCGTTATCTACGGGCAGAATGCGTACGTTTGCCGCCTGCACGCCGGGAATGATCCCGAAAGCAGAACCGCAGACCATCATCGAAAGAATTGCACGTTTTAACCATGTCTTTTTCATACCATGACCTCCTGATTTCATGCGCTCTTGCAGCATGACCTGGCTTTACTGTTTCTTATGTATCGCATGGTCATTATACGAGGTCTATGTTATAAGTCATGTCATTTTTCTGTATAATTTCTGTCAATTATCCCGCGGCGGCAAAAAAACAGAGCGGCCGCCGGGGCAGCCACTCCATGGTACCGTTTCTCATATATCGTATTGTCTGTCAGCCTGTACAGTCTGGGAATTACAGGTATCCGGCAGCCTGACCGGCCAGTTTGGTGCGGACAATGCGCGTCACTTTTTCATCGACGAGCTTGCGGAACGATTCGTCGTTTTCATAGGCTTTCAACAGGCCGGTATAGGTTTCCTGTTCATGTCCATAGTCGTGGCAGACGAGGACGATGTCGGCACCGGCCCGGATGGCCATGACGCCCATGTCGGAGAAGGCATAGTGTTTGGCCATAGCTCCCATTTCCATGTCATCAGACAGGATGAGGCCTTCATAGCCGAACTGCTGGCGCAGCAGGCCCGTCATGACCGGCTGGGATACACAGGCCGGAAGTTGTGGATCGAGGGCCGGAAAGGTGACGTTGGACACCATGATGAACATCTTATCGTGGGGTACCTGTCTGATGAGGTCAGAAAAAGGCTTCATATCAGCTGCCAACAGTTCTTCCCGGCTGGCAGCGACCTGGTCTCCGTCGAGATGGGGATCGGTCCGGACCTTTCCGATACCGGGAAAGTGTTTGAGAGAACACCAGATCTTCGCCTCTTCATAGCCTTGTACAGCCTGCAGGGCAAAGGAGGTGACGACGGCAGGATCGCTGCTGTACGACCGTTCTGACGCAGAACCGAGATCGACGACGGGGGCAAAATTCAGATTAAATCCCAGTTCCTTCAGCTTTTTCCCCGTCGTCAGGGCCCATGTCCGGGCCGCTGCGGGGTCGTCATTTTCTCCCAGCTGCTGTTCACTGGGCACGCGGGGAAAGGCCTCGCGCATGCGCAGGACAAATCCTCCTTCCTGATCGACGGCAATAAAGGGAGGTATATCCTGGCTCTGCCGGCGTATCTGCCGTGCCAGGGCCGCATTCAGGTCTTTTACCTGCTGCGTCGACTGCATATTGCGGTCAAAGAGGATGACATTTCCCATGTGGTACTGGGCGATCTGGTAGGCCGCATCCTGATCGACCGTCGTCCCCTGGATACCGATCATCATGAGCTGTCCCACCCGCTGCTGGGGGCTCATGGACCGGACCTTGTCCCTTGCCTGTCCATCCAGAGTCGATACAGTCCCCGTCCGGCCCGACGCTGCCGCCGTTCCATCCGTACGGGAACGGCTCTGCCAAATCCATGCGGCAGCTCCTAGGACTACTATGACGAGTAAGACGATGATACTATATATGAATTTACTGTGCCTGTTCTTGTTCTTCATTGTATACTAGTTCGCCACCTACCAGCGTCTGTTTGACGTGGAAATCCGTACTATCCAGAATCGCTATATCGGCCAGTTTGCCCTTTTCCAGAGACCCGATCCGGTCGTATACGCCCAGATCCTTTGCAGGGTTCACTGTCGCCATGGCCACGGCTTCGGGAAGGGGGGCACCACTATTGACCAGGAAATTCAGGACGACCTGATTCATAGCGGCAATACTGCCGGCCAGGGTGCCATCTTCCAGACGGGCTTCGCCGTTTTTCACGAATACTTTCTGGCCGCCCAGTTCTGATTCTCCGTCGGGAAGCAGGCAGGCCCGCAGCGAATCGGTGATGAGGATAATACCATCCCGGCCTTTCATGCGGTACACCAGCTTCTGTGCCGCCGGATGGACGTGGAGATTATCGCAGATGAGCTCGCAGTGGGCTTTCGGGTCCAGCAGGGCGGCCCCGACGATGCCCGGCCGGCGGTGGTGGAGAGGCGTCATGGCATTATACATGTGGGTAACGTGGTAGAACTGGCACTTTTCCATGCAGTCCATGACCTGTTCATATGTCGCGCCGCTGTGGCCGACGGAGACGATGATATGATGATCGGCACACTCTTTCAGGAACGTCTTGTCCTTTAGCGTTTCCGGTGCCAGGGTGATGATTTTTACCACGTCTTCATACGGTTCAATCCAGGAAAAATCAGCCCGGGCTATATTCGATTCCTTCTGGGCCCCTTTGTAAGCCGTACTGATGAACGGTCCTTCCATATGGGCTCCCAGGATCCGGGCACCGCGGTTCTTCTTCGCCCTGCGGATACGGTCGAGGGCCCGTTCGATGCGGGGCCGGTCGTAGGTCATGGTCGTCGGAAGGAATGACGTCACTCCCGTCTTCGGCAGCACCGACTGAATCGTCGCCAGGGCTTCCTCATTTTCATCCATTGTGTCGGCACCGGCACAGCCGTGGATATGTTCATTGATGAAACCCGGCACGACAAAGCCGCCGTTGGCATCAATGAGGTCGGTGCACATGCCCAGGTGAAATCCCTTACGGGGTACGATATCGGCAATCGTGTCCCCTTCGTACAACAAAATATGTCCGCCTACGATTGCATCGGGCAGGACGATCATCCCATCTATAATCGCTTTCATCGCATTCACTCCTATACTATTACTATGGCAGATACGGGTCATCTGCATACCTTGTTACAGTATATCATATGGCCCATACTTGTCATCTCTATTGTATCACCTTTTTATTTTAAAGAAAATAAATTTCATAAATTGATAGCTAGAATATTTTTATATGAAATATTATTGCATTTTTGACAGTCTGATGCTATACTTCTGGTGTAACAAATTTCATAAACTATCTGTTCAGCAGACACTATAGGACTGTCATAGCAAGGAGGAACAACATGCTGGAACAATTTAAAGGAAAACTCATCATTTCATGCCAGGCTCTGCCCGACGAACCGCTCCACAGCTCATTCATCATGGGCCGCATGGCTCTGGCTGCCAAACAGGCTGGTGCCGTCGGTATCCGGGCCCAGAGCACCGACGATATCCGGGAAATCAAAAAAGTGACGGGACTGCCGGTCATCGGCCTCATCAAACGGAACTTTGACGATTCAGAAATCTACATCACCCCGACCCATCAGGAAATTGCCGAACTGCTCGATACGTCCTGTGAAATCATCGCCCTCGACGCAACGCTGCGCAAGCGCCCGGGAGATGAAAAACTGGCCGATCTGGTAGACCAGATACACGCCGGAGGCCGCCTGGCCCTGGCCGATATCTCCAACGACGCCGAAGGCCTGAACGCAGAAAAGATCGGCTTTGACTGCGTATCTACCACCATGTCCGGCTACACGCCCTATACGCCGTCCTTCGAAGGCCCGGACTACGGCCTCGTCGCCCGCATGGCCGGCCAGCTTTCCATCCCCGTCTTTGCCGAAGGCCGCATCAACACGCCGGAAGACCTCCGACGGGTCTACGAATGCGGCGCCTACGGTGCCATCGTCGGCTCGGCTATTACCCGTCCCCAGCTGATTGCCAAAAAATTTGTCGATATTTTAAAGTAAATCATATATAAACCTATATTACACGCACTACCGAGGAGGATGCATTATGTCACAGAGAGATTTAAAAGGATTGTTTTCCGCACTGCTCGTTTCCTTTGATGAACAGGGAAATATCAATGAAAAAGGCCTGCGCCAGATTATCCGCTACAACATCGACGTCAACCACATGGACGGCCTGTATGTAGGCGGCAGCACGGGAGAAAACTTCATGCTGTCTACGGACGAAAAGAAACGCATTTTTGAAATCGCCAAAGATGAAGCCAAAGATTCCCTGACCCTCATCGCCCAGGTCGGCTCGGTCAACCTGAAGGAATCGGTCGAACTGGCAAAATTCGTCACCGACTTAGGCTACGATGCCATCAGCGCCGTCACGCCGTTCTATTATAAATTTACCTTCGATGAAATCAAGAACTATTACAACACCATCATCGGTGCCGTCGATAACCGCATGATCATCTATTCCATTCCCTTCCTGACCGGCGTTGATATGAGCCTGAGCCAGTTCGGCGAACTCTTCTCCAATCCGAAAATCGTCGGCGTCAAATTCACCCAGGCTGACTTCTATCTCCTGGAACGCATACGCAAGACCTTCCCGGATAAACTGATTTATGCCGGGTTTGACGAAATGCTCCTGCCGGCCACGGTCCTCGGCGTCGATGGCGCCATCGGCTCTACGTACAACATCAATGGACGCCGCGGCCGTCAGATCTTTGAACTGGCAAAAGCACAGAAAATCACGGAAGCACTGGAAGTACAGCACGTCACCAACGACCTCATTACGGACATCCTCGACAACGGCCTCTATGGCACGATCAAGCTGCTCCTCCAGGAAGCCGGCGTCGATGCAGGCTACTGCCGTGAACCCATGAAGAAATATACCCCGGAAATGGTAGCACGGGCCAAAGAAATCTATAAGAAATATTTCTAATGTTCTGATTCCACTCACTCCCGTTTCCATTGCAGATAAGCGCCGGAAACATCTGGCGCTTTTTCTGTATCCGGGACCTAGTTTAAAGGAGGACACCCCTATGCACGAAGGATTTACCTGGATCGATACCGTTGTTTTAGTCTTATACCTGTTAGGCGTCCTGCTGGCCGGCCTCTATTTCTCCAAGAAGGAAATGAAAGGCAAGGAATTCTTCAAGGGCGACGGCACTATCCCCTGGTGGGTCACCTGCGTCTCCATCTTCGCCACCCTTCTCAGCCCGATTTCCTTCTTGTCCCTGCCGGGCAATTCCTATAAAGGATCGTGGATCCTCTGGTGGGCCCAGCTGGGCATGCTCATCGCCATCCCGCTGACCATCAAGTACTTCCTGCCCATCTACAGCCGTCTGGAAATCGACACGGCCTACCATTATCTGCAGAAGCGCTTTGAAAGCAAAAACCTCCGCATCCTGGGGGCTGCCATGTTCATCATCTACCAGCTGGGCCGCATGTCCATCATCATGTACCTGCCGTCCATCGCCCTGGCAGAACTGACCGGCATCGATGTCAATATCCTGATCGTCGTCATGGGCGTCATCGCCATCATTTATTCCTATTCCGGCGGACTGAAAGCCGTCCTCTACACCGACTTCATCCAGGGCATGGTCCTCATCTTTGGCATCGCCCTGACGCTGGTCGTCATGATCGGCGACATCCACGGCGGATTCGGCACCATCATGGATACGCTGACGACAGGCCACAAATTCATGTTCCAGAATGAAGTATGGATGAGCCCGGATATCATTTCGACCAGTGTCTTCATCGTCTTCATCGGCGGCGGCCTGGCCACCTTTGCCTCGTACGTCTCCAGTCAGGATATCGTACAGCGGTTCACGACGACGACGGATATCAAGCAGCTGAACAAAATGACTCTCGGCAACGGCGTCCTGTCCATTTTCGCCGCCACTGTATTTTACCTCGTCGGCACCAGCCTCTACGTTTTCTATCAGCAGAACCCGGACCTGCTCATGACCAGCCGTCAGGATCTGGTATTTGCCAGCTATATTACGTATGAACTGCCGGCAGGCGTTACGGGCATCCTCCTGGCCGCTATTTACGCCGCTTCCCAGTCCACTTTGTCTACGGGCATCAATTCCGTCGCTACCAGCTGGGTCCTCGACATCCAGTCCGTCCTCAACCCGGATCTGGACAGCCGGAAGCAGACGCGCATCGCCAAGCTCGTCTCCCTGGGCATCGGCATCCTGTCCATCATCGTCGCCATGGTCATGGCCGTCAGCGATATCCACTCGGCCTACGAATGGTTCAACAGCTTCATCGGCCTGGCCCTGGGCTCACTGGCCGGCATGTTCGTCCTGGGAGCCTTCAGCAAACACGCCAACACCAAAGGCGCGTTCGTCGGCTTTATCTGTTCCACTGCCGTCGTCATGTATCTGAAATACTTCGTCCCTTCCGTCTCGTTCTGGTCCTATACGGCTATCACCATCATCCTTTCTCTGGTAGTCGGTACCATCGTCAGCCGTCTGACGGGCAAAGACTATACGGCACCGAAAGGAACGACAGCCGATTAATCGTAAAGGAGCCACTCGTATGATATATGGAAATATCCACCAAAAAGAAACGTATGCCTTTTTACCGGTACCGGTACAGCGCTGTCTGGACCTGGCCCGCAGCAGCGGATTTGCTTCTCTGACGCCGGGCAGCCATCCCATCGACGGCGATTCCCTGTTCGTCAATGTCGCAGCCTATACGACGGGACCGGAAGAAACGCGCAGCTGGGAAGCCCACAAAGACTACCTCGATATCCACGTCCTCAGCGAAGGGGAAGAATACATCGACCTCGGCTTCATCGAATCCATGACCTGCGGTGCCTATCACAAAGACAGCGACTATCAGGAAGTGACCGGTACGGCCCGGGCCCGCGTTCTCATGCGTCCCGGCGATTTTCTCATCTGTTATCGCGAAGATGCCCATAAACCCGGCATTGCTGCCGGTGAACCGGCTCCGCTCAAAAAGGGAATTTTTAAAGTCCGTATCTGATTTGACATCTCCAAGGAGGTATCGTATGATGAAAAAAAGTGTAATTGCTGCAACCGTACTGGCCCTGACCCTCTCGACATCCCTGTCTTTTGCCGCACCAGAACAGACCGGCTCCCCGCAGATCCGCTGGCAGTCGGCCGGTACGTTGTCCCCGGCAGTGGGCCAGACAGAAAATATCGGCGTTGCCGGCATGATAGCCGGTACCAGCCATGGCTATATCATCGCCGGTGGCGGTGCCAATTTCCCCAACGGCGGGCCCGCAGTGGGTGGTGCCAAAGTGACCTATCCTGATATCTACGCCATGAAGGCGACGGACAAAGGCCTCATCGAAACAGACCATCAGGTCCTGCCCTTCCCGGCAGCCTATGGCGCGTCGGTCACAGCCGCTGACGGCGTCTATTACATCGGCGGCAGCCCCGATACGACTGCTGCCAAAGCCATTACACGCCTTACCTGCGACGATCAGGGAAAACTGCACTACCAGACAGCCGGCACCCTGCCCTTCACCTTCCAGAACGGCATTGCCGCCCGGAATGGCCAGACCCTCTTCCTGGGACTGGGAAAACAAGACGGCAGCCTGAGCCGCAATTTCTACGCCTATGACCTTAAAACGGGAGCACTGGAACGGCTGGCCGATTTCCCCGGAAAGGCCCGTGAACAGAGCGTTGCCCAGCTGCTGGGCCAGACGCTGTGCGTCTTCAGCGGTGGCAGCGATACGGCCTATACGGACGGATACGGCTATGACCTGAAGACCCACACCTGGCACAAACTCGCCGATGCCGCCATAGACGGCCAGGGAATCTCCCTCCTGGGAGCCCGGGCCGTACGCCTGAATGAAGACGAAATGCTGGTCATCGGCGGCTTCAATAAAGCCATCTATGACGATGCCGTCGCCCATCTGTCCCATCTTACGGGCGCAGAACTCACTGCCTATAAAACGGCTTACTTTGGCAGGGAAAGCACCGATTTCAACTGGAACCGCCACATCCTCGTCTACAACGTCCGCAGCGACAGCTGGCGCTCTGCCGGAGAGATTCCCTTTGCGGCTCCCTGCGGTGAAGGGCTGGTGCTCCTGAAAGATAAAATCATTTCCCTCAATGGGGAAATCAAACCCGGTGTACGCAGCAACCGCATCTATGAAGGATTCATCATGAAAGAATAGGAGAAACCCATGTATATATGCATTGACATTGGCGGCACGGCCATCAAATACGGACTGGCTTCAGCCGACGGCCAGCTGATAGAAACGAAGAGCACGCCCACCCACGCCCATGAAGGCGGCGGACCGGGCATCGTCCGCACGGTCCGCCGGCTGATCCGCCAGTACAAGGAAAGAGGACCACTGTCGGGCATCGCCCTTTCTACAGCCGGCATGGTCGATCCCCAGAAAGGACGGATTTTCTATGCCCTGGCCGATTCCATCCCCGATTATACAGGAACGGAATGGAAAGAAATGCTGGAAGAGGAATTCCATATTCCCTGTGCCGTAGAAAACGATGTCAACTGTGCCGCCCTGGGCGAACTCTGGCTCGGTGCCGGAAAGGGCTGTGCGTCGGCCTTTATGATGACCATCGGCACCAGTATCGGCGGCTGTGCCATCTATGACGGCCATATTCTCCACGGCGCCGGCTGCAGTGCCGGAGAAATCGCCTATATGCGTGTGCCCGGCGGCCGGCTCCACGACCTGGCATCAGCCACCCGTTTGATCCGCGATGTCGCCACGGCCAAAGGCGTCAGACCGGACGAACTGGATGGCCGGGCCGTATTTGCCATGGCCGCCGACGGCGACACCGATGCCATCGGTGCCATTGACGCCTTATCCCGTGACATAGCCGTCGCCATCGGCAATGTCATTACCGTACTGCAGCCCCAGGTCGTCATCCTGGGCGGCGGCATCATGGCCCAGGAAGGCGTATTCCGCCCGCTCCTGGAACAGTACGTATCACAACAGCTGCCACCCGCCATGTACGGACCGACCCGCATCGCCTTTGCCCGCCTGGGCAATACGGCCGGCATGCTGGGAGCGCTCTATCATCTCCGTCAGACCCTTTCGCAGGAGTAACGCCTATGAATATCTTGGAACAGCTGGACCATCCCGGCTTCAAACCCTCAAAATCCGACCGTACCCTCATGGAATACATCCGCCTCCACGGCGACCTGTTCTGCACGACGCCCATCGCCAGTCTGGCCAAAAAGAGCGGCATCAGCGAATCGACCATCACCCGCTTCGTGCGCAAGATGGGCTTTCAGAGCCTGCAGCATTTCAAGCTCAGCCTGGCAGAAGAATTGTCCCGGCGCAGCCAGCAGAAAACCATCATCAGCCACAATATCGCCGCCGACGAATCCATCATGACGACGGCCAAAAAGCTCATGTCCATTGGCATGGATACGCTCCGCCAGACCGTAGAGACCCTCGATGAAGAGGTCATCGCCCAGACGGTCCGCCTGCTGACGGGCGGACACCGCGTGTATTTCATCGGCCTGGGAAATTCCGGATTCGTTGCCGACGATTCGGCGTACAAATTCCAGCGCATCGGCATCGAGGCTCTGGGCCTGGACAACAGCCATCTCATCATGCTGCACATGGCCCTCATCCAGCCGGGCGACGTCGTCATCGCCATCAGCCATTCCGGCGCCTCAAAGGAAATCGTCCAGGCAGCCCGCCTGGCCAAGCAGAACGGCGCCCGCCTGATTGCCATCACGGCCAATAGCGGTTCCGAGCTCCGGGACTGCGCCGATTTGTGCATTTCTTACCGCACGCGGGAAACGATGCTGGAAACGGGCTCTATCGTCACCAAGCTGACCCAGGTATTTATCATCGATTTAATCTATACACAGGTCGTCAAAGAACGGCCCGAAACATCCGTGAAGAATAAGCAGCGGACAGCGGACGCCGTCAATCTGCTGCGTCTCGGACACTAAGCATACTCTAAAAGGAGGCACGTATGATGCGTGTTATCGTTACTAATTCTTATGATGAAATGAGTACAGAAGCCGCCAAAATCGTGGCCGGCCAGATATACCTCAAGCCGGACAGCGTCCTCGGCCTGGCCACGGGCAGCACGCCCCTGTCGATGTATAAAAAACTGATTGCCGTCCATGAAATGATCGGCCTCGACTTTTCCCAGGTCACGACATTCAACCTGGATGAATACATCGGCATGGCGCCGGACAATCCCCAGAGCTATCATTACTTCATGCATCATAATTTCTTCGATTTCATCAACATAAAGCCGGAAAACATTTACATTCCCGACGGTATGGCAAAAGATATCGTAGCCGAAGGCAAGCGCTACGATGCCCTCATCGAAGCGAAAGGCGGCATCGACCTGCAGATTCTTGGCATCGGTCAGAATGCCCACATCGGCTTCAACGAACCGGACATCAAATTCGAAGCGACGACCCACAAAGTCCGCCTCGATGAAGAAACCATCCAGGCCAATTCCCGCTTCTTCCAGACGGAAGAAGAAGTTCCCCGCTACGCCATCAGCATGGGCATCAAAACCATCATGCTGGCCAAAAAAGTCGTACTCCTGGCCAATGGCCGCAATAAAGCCGAAGCCATCTACAATACGGTCTGCGGCAGCATCAGCCCCAGTGCCCCGGCCAGCATTCTCCAGCTGCACCGCGACGCAACGGTCATTGTGGACAAAGAAGCGGCATCGCTCCTGCCGGACCGGGTTTGTGATAAAATTTGTGGATAAATCCTTTTGCTATTCTCTTCTGGCGAGGTATTCCCCTGCATGTGTACACATGTCTTTAGGGGAATGCCCCGCTTTTTCTATATGGTGTTATCCACAAATCCACAGAGGTTGTACACAGAAATCAGGAGAGATTGTAAAATATGTAAAATCCGCATAGTTATCGCATTTATCGCGATTTTTTCCCTTATCTTGAACACATGTTCCCCATGAGTTATCCACAATCTGGCTAAAAAAAGGAAAAATATATCCACCGCCGTCAGGGCCTGTAAACAGGCATTCTCCGGCTATATCCACAGGATAACAGAAGTTATGCACAATACGTGTGTATACTTTGTGGATAACTTTTATTTGCCTATGCACACAAAAAGACCGTACCTCTGTGGGGATATCCACCGGAAGGTACGGTCTCTTCAGATGAGTCTGATGTCGTTTTCCATTACAGTTCTTCGACGGGGCGGCTCCAGTCGATATGCACGCCCAGAGCCAGCCATATATAGCCCAGGGCCAGCTTCAGCGTATCCAGACTGTCCGTCGCCGCCGCCGTGATCGTTTCGTACTGGGACAGGGTGACATAGCGGTGCCACGAACGGACCGTCGTCAGGAACGAATAGGTTTCCTTTTCCTTTTCTGCATCATTCAGATGAACTGTAAGCTTTTTTGTTTCCGCATCATACTGGATATAACCGTTATTGTTATCACCCGTATGAACTGCTACTGTAAATACTGCCATACGTAAATCTCCTTATCTGTATCTATTTATCGTGGGACATTTCCCAGAGAAATCCTTTCATGAGCGCCTTGCGGCCAAAGCGCTGCTGCAGTTTGTCGATGGCTTCCGTGACTTTGGCCTGCGTCTCTTCGTCGTCAGAAAATAAATCACTCTGCACCTGATAGGGCTGGAGCTGGCTGACCGACAGTCCCAGGAGCCGTATGGGGCCGTTTTTTCCCTTTTTATGATAGAGCCGTTTGGCGGCGAAATACAACTGTTCCTCCGAACAGGTCCCGATTGTCTCCAGCGTCAGGGACCGGGTCACCGTCTCAAAGGAAGAAAACCGCACTTTAATCGTAATCGTACGGCCCATGAGGTGATTCTGACGCAGCCGCCAGGCCACTTCATTGGCCAGGAGACGGAACTGTTCGTCAATGTCTTCTTCCCTCGTCAGGTCGTGCTCATACGTATGCTCGTTGCCGACCGACTGGGGTCGGCGGCTCACTTCCAGCTGACGGTTGTCCCTGCCACAGGCCAGTTCATACAAGCGGTGTGCCTGCCGCCCGGCAATGGGGACCAGGGCATCGGGCCCGGCCTGTATGATATCGCCGATGGTATGGAACCCGGCTTTTTCCAGCTGGCCTGCCGTCACCCGGCCGACGCCCCAGAGGCGTGAAACGGGAAGGGGGGCCAGGATTTCCTGCTCCTTGCCGTAGGGAATCCACATCAGGCCGTCGGGCTTTTTCAGATCCGACGCCAGCTTGGCCAGGAATTTATTGGGCGCGATGCCGGCCGACGCCACAAGGCCGGTGATGCGCAGGATATCGTCCTTGACGGCCCGGCCGATATCGACGATGTCCGGGTACTGGAGATTCATGCCAGAAACATCCAGGAAGGCTTCGTCCAGCGCCAGCGGTTCGATAAAGGGCGAATAGTGCGATAAAATGAGGCGGATCTGATGGGAGATGCGCCGGTAATGGGCCATGCGCACGGGAAGGAATATGCCGGACGGACAAAGGCGCCGGGCCTGGCGGGTGCTCATGGCCGAATGGACGCCGAACCGCCGGGCCTCATAGGACGCCGTCGCCACGACACCCCGTTCGCCCAGCCCCCCGACGATGACGGGATGGCCGCGCAGAGCCGGATTATCCCGCTGTTCGACAGAAGCATAAAAAGCATCCATATCTACGTGCATGATCCAGCGCCTTGCCAATGTCATTCCCTCCCTTGTACTGGTATTATTATACAACGAGTCCACTTCAGAAATATAGGGGAAAAGTGAAAAATTTCCCTATTTCTCCAGACGATTTTTCTTCCCTGTACCTGGCCGGAAGAGATGGGCCAGGTCGGCTCCCTCGTGGCGGAGGAGCCAGATTTTCTTATCGATGCCGCCGGCATAGCCCGTCAGGCTGCCGCTCTTTCCGACGACACGGTGGCAGGGTATGATCAGGGAAATAGGGTTATGCCCGACGGCTCCCCCTACGGCATGGGGATTTTCTGTTTTCCCCGTCTGCTGCCCCAGCTTTTCCGCCAGGGTCCCATAGGTCGTCGTCTGCCCGTACGGCACCTGGCACAACAGATGCCATACGCGCTGGCGGAACACGCTTCCCCGCGGC
This sequence comes from Megasphaera hexanoica, assembly GCF_043520715.1. NCBI lineage: Bacteria > Bacillati > Bacillota > Negativicutes > Veillonellales > Veillonellaceae > Megasphaera > Megasphaera hexanoica. Next base: position 82,489 of record NZ_CP171361.1, read on the forward strand.
TTCAGCGGCAGTTCCGACGGAACCGGCCGTTTTCCGGCAAAGTACCGGTCCAGCCAGTCTCTGACCTCAGTAAAAACGGGCAGGTCATCGTTCCGGCAGGCTTCCCCGGAAAGGGTGGCCCTGTCATACTTCTGCCCGCAGATCCACAGTCCGATGAGATGAGTCCCGTCACTGGCCAAAAGGACCGGTCCCAGGGGAGAATCGTATTGCGTCGTATAATCCATGCAGGTAAGCCTCCTCTCTGATATATAGTTATTATACCATATCGCCTCCCGGCATAGACAAAACCGGGGCGGCTGCAGAAGGATTTTCCCATCTCTTCCGCTGCCACCCCGGTTCTCCGGCTGTGCCGTTATTTCGATTTATCCGGTTTGCTGCTGGCCTGTGCCGCAGCCTGCACGCCCGGACGGTCTACAGTCACGAAACCGTATACGGCCGTACAGGCCAGGCAGACGAACAGCACTGCTACAATCGTATTGCGTATGCCCATAATGCCCCTTTCCTATCACTCATATAATCCCGACGGCGTTTCCGCAAGGTTGATATAGATGTTTTTAGTCTGCATGTAGTGCCGCATGGTCGTCTTGTCCGTTTCGCGGCCGATGCCGGAAAGCTTGTAACCGCCAAAAGGCGTACCTGCCGGCAGTGCATTGTACGTATTGACCCACATACGGCCCGTTTCTACGGCTTTGGCAACCCGCAGGGCCCGGTTGATATCGCGGGTCCAGACGGCGCCGCCCAGGCCGTATACGCTGTCATTGGCCATAGCGACGACTTCCGCTTCATCCGTGAAGGGGATGATGCAGACGACGGGCCCGAAGATTTCTTCCTGGGCAATGCGCATGTCGTTTCTGACATCGGCAAAGATGGTCGGTTCGACGAAACTGCCCTTTTCCAGTCCCGGAGCCGACGCTTTCTTACCGCCGCAGACGAGGCGCGCTCCTTCCTGCTTCCCGATTTCAATATATTCGAGGATTTTCTTTACCTGCCGTTCGTCGATCTGCGATCCCATCTGGGTCGTTTCTTCCCAGGGCAGGCCAACGCGGATGCGGCGGAAGCGGTCAGCCAGTTCGGAGACGAACTTATCGTAAATGCCTTTTTGGACGAAAATACGCGATCCGGCGCAGCATACCTGTCCCTGATTGAAGAGGATGCCCAGCTGGGCTCCATCCATAGCCATATCCCAGTCGCAGTCGTCAAAGAAAATATTGGCCGATTTGCCGCCCAGTTCCAGCGTGGCAGGAATCAGTTTCTTCATAGCCGCATCATAAACATCGCGGCCGATTTCCGTCGATCCCGTAAAGGCCAATTTCTGGATGTCGGGATGATCGAGGATGTACTGACCGGCCCGGGAACCCTTGCCAGTAATGACGTTGACCACGCCCGGTGGCAGGACATCGCCAATGAGATGCATCAGTTCGAGGACGCTCAGGGACGTCGAGCTCGACGGCTTGAGGACGATGGTACAGCCTGCTGCCAGGGCCGGTGCCAGTTTCCACGCCGCCATGAGGAAGGGGAAATTCCAGGGGATGATCTGGCCGACGACACCAATTGGTTCATGGACGACGAGACTCAGCGTATGGTCATCGATGACCGCTGCCCGGCCGTCTTCACTGCGGACGACGCCGGCAAAATAACGGAAATGATCGACCGCCAGAGGAATATCGATGTTCTTCGTTTCCCTGATAGGCTTGCCGTTATCCAGCGTTTCTACCATAGCCAGCATATCGGCATTTTTTTCGATGATATCGGCAATGGCAAGGAGCAGGTCCTGCCGCTTCTGGGGCGACACGGTTTTCCAGGCGGGGAATGCTTTATGAGCCGCTGCTACGGCCGCGTTGACATCGTCTTTCGTCGCTTCGGCACACTCGGCCAGCTTCGTCCCGTCGGCAGGGTTGTACGCTGCAAATCGGGCGCCATCACTGGCAGGGACCCATTTGCCATCAATATATAAATCATAAGAGGAGTGCGGTACGGTATACATAAAAAACACTTCCTTTCTGAACAGAATTTATCCTGTTAAACGTTTGTGATAATTATTTTAATTAGAAAATTATTATTTATTACACATAAAGAATATCACACATATAGAAATAAGTCAATGGATTCACGTTTTTAAATCACATTGACTTATTTCCTGATATAGTTTAAATATTTAGTTTTTATGTTTCCATGTATGCCACGTATAACCTGCCAAGAGTGCCATGATTAGTACGCCTCCAGCGGCCAGCCGCAGGTCATGCCAGTCAAAGCGGATGAGGCCATATCCCATCCAGACCTCGATGCAGATGGCCAGGAATTTTCCGGCTATGGTCGCTATACCGTGCTCCGTAAAGCCGATGCGGCTCAGGGCACACAGGGCCGTAATGGCAAAATTGGGCGAATAGGGAATGGCCCGCAGGAAGAAGGCCGTCCGGGCGGTAATGTGCCGGTTGAGGCGGGCGACGAAGCGGCTGCGCGCCACGAGGCGGCGGGCCGTGCGGCGGAAGACGTAGCGCATGATGACAAAAGCCAGCACATTGCCTGCCACCTGTCCAATCCAGGAAATGACAATTCCCGGCAGTATGCCGAAGAGGATGCCATTGACGGTCACAAACTGCACAGACGGCAGGCCGGTCATATTGGTCAGGATGATGAGCAGGATCATGAGCAGGACGGCGGCACTGCCAAAGGAGGCAATATAGGCCGACAAGCCCTGTATATCCCGACTGACCGTAAGCTGCCACAGCGTGCTGTAAAATGCCGGGATCATCACATAAATCCCGAGAAAAATCCCGGCGATGACGACCGCCATGAGCGGCTTGATTACTTTTTCTGCCTGTACCTGGTTCATGCTATCTTCTCATTTCTTTTTTATGATATACGACCTGCAGCGGCTCCGGCCGGTTGACCTGGAAAACACTGGCCATTACCAGCAATCAGCAGAATCAATCCGGCAAAAAAGAAGCGGATTCCTGCAAAGACTACTTTACTGCCCAGGTCATTCCCGATTCCGATATAGCCGTACCCAGCCTTAATCAGGGGATAAGCCAGGGGCCAGCCGATAGCACACAGCAATGCCAGCCAGGGACACCATGCATGGCTGCGGAATAAAGAATACTTTGTGTCTTTCACTATGATGCCACCTTTCCCATCCATTATACCAGATAAAAGCAATCTTCGCCCCTGAAACGTGTATCTTGACATTATCAGAGAAGAGCCGTTCAAGGTTATAGCCGGTTCGTCGTGCTTCATGGACGCAGGAAAAAGATGCCCGCCAGGCACAGGATGATGCCGATGATCTGCCGGGGCAGCAGGATGTCTTTATACAGCAGGACACCTATGCCTGCCAAGAGGAGCGCCACGCTGACATTAGCCAGGAGAGAAGCTATACTGATTTTCCAGCCAGCCCGGTATAGCAGGATATAGCCAAATTCGACGGCTACCAGCGTCAGTCCCCAGGCAGCACTCGCCCAGTTTATAGTCTGCAGATCCTGCCGCAGCGAAGGTCCTGTCACCACGTACGCAGCGGCACACAGGAGAAAACTGACCAGGTAGGTCATACTGAGGGCCAGAAAAGGCGGAGCCGTCACCGGCGTTGCCTTGGCTATCATGTGATAGCCTATATTGCCCACGACGACAATAAGAAGGGGAATCCAGTACATCAGACTCATTCTATCAGCTCCTTTTCCATATGGATGTGAGGACAATATTCATCCAGATATTCGTCACCCGATGCGGTAAATCCCAATTTTTCATAAAACGGACGTACCCGTACCTGTGCCGACAGGGCCAGCCGTTTCACCTGGCGGCCGCGCAGCCATGCTTCCGCTTCCCGTACGAGCCGCTCCCCGTACTGCCTGCCCCGGCAGGACTTCCGCACGGCCAGCCGGCCCAGTATATACACATCGGGATCATCGGATGAAAAGAGGCGGCAGCAGCCAGCGGCCTGCTCATTTTCATATAATACCAGATGCCAGGCTATGGAATCGGTATCATCAAATTCATGACAAAATCCCTGTTCTTCTACAAATACCTCCTGCCGGATGACCCGGGCGTCCTGTGAAAGTCCCTGCTGCATACGTATGTAAATCATGATACTCCCTCCTAAAAAAACAGAGGTGTCCAGGAATTGTCTTATAGCATGCAACCCATGCCGTACCTACGACAACTCCCAGACACCTCATTTCTTCTGTCCGGTGACAGAAGCGGTGTTCATATGAAATTCGCTTTATTCTAACATATCCTGTCATCTTCGTCAATACAAATACGAATCGTATAACCAGACAAACAGGACCAGTACCAGCAGATAGGCCTTTCTGATGGACGCAGACCGTTCCGATACTTCTTGTAACGCTATATGATTCTCTCTTTTTGAGTTTAGTTAGTTGTTTTAGTTTGGTCAGTCATTTGGTTAGTTGTTTTAGTTTAGTCAGCAGAATGGATAAAAGCGGATGCATGTCCCCTGACTGGTGACATGACGGAATAGTATCAGTTGAATCTCACGACCCAGTATCCTTTCCGGTGCGTCCCCATACGTTGAAGACAGCCTTTTTCCTGGAGCTTTTTCATATAATACTTTATCGTACTAAGAGACAGTGATGTCGCTTCAGCAATTTCATGTTGCGTGCCATCCGGTTTCTTTTGAAGATATGACAAAATAACTCTTTCCTTTTCATTTAGTTTTACAGGCATATTCGTTCCCGTTTGGTCAGTTTTCGGGGTTTGGTCAGTTTTTTTAGTTTGGTCACTTGTTTGGTCAGTTATCCGGTACAAGTTAACGCGCAAATCGCCATCAAAATCAATGATTTCCGGTTCCTGCAAACCATAATTCCGGCAATCCCGGAAAATACGGGGAAAACCACTACCCCATTTTTCAATTAAATTCATATAAGCAAACGCATTTGCTAAAGCCCGGTTGCGAATCTTTGAAAACCCTTCTTTCATTTTTTCATGTGTTACGCCGCGCATCAGACTACCTGGAGAAGTAACTTCTAATCGATCTGAAAAAAGGGCTATCTGAACGGATTCCGGCTCCAAATAATTACGATGAACAAGTGCATTGGCAATCAATTCCCGGATGCTGTCCGGAGGTAATTCATAAATATCCTGACGATAGACCCCCTGAAATCTGGCTCCCATATTAATCTTTTCAAGTACATACTGATATGCTTTTTCCACTTGTTCCTGAATCGGTGCATCAATTTCCCGCTTATCGACAAAAACAGCTCTATCGTCTGTCTTAAACACGGCACATTGAACCACCGGAGGATATCCGGCCTGATGTGTCAACATCGCATAGGCATAGGTCGGTATAAGCTGGTCTTTGTTTTCAATCAAAATGCCCCACGAAATGAGTTGATTAATCGTTAACTCCTTGATTCCTTGACGCTGGATATCGGATAATGCGTTTTTTTTAGCCGTTTCACTCATAGAATGGCATAATGCCGTTACATCATATTTCGTGACTTTGAGATTAGGAATAGGCTGTTGATCAAAAAACTTATTTTCTCCTTCCAAAAGTAACTCCTGTAGAATCGCCCGGTCCGCCAGACGCGTTGTTCCAGCCGTCCGGATATAAGTTCCCTTTACCGGTCCTTTCTTTTTAAGATAATACGGCCTCTGCATTCCAGGAGCAATTTCTAAAATGATAAGCGATTTTCCTTCTATTTCCCGAACAAAAAGATCTGGAATAATCATCGGTTCGCAGCTGTCCGTAACGGCATTGGTAATGGCATCCATCATTTGAAAGAGATCAGCCTGAGGAATCCCAACAACCCGCATCGTTCCATCTTCAACCCCAAATACGATCCGTCCACCATCACCATTGGCAAAGGCAACAACAGACTTCATATATTTCTGACTGTCTTCAGGAACCCTTTCCTTATATTCTACATTCTTAGATTCTCCATGAAGTGATAAATCTTTTTCCATTCCTACTGCCGCCTCCCTTTACGCTCATTGTATCAGATTATGATTTTTTCGACAACAAAGCGGTCCCCCAGTATTGCAGGGAAGGGGGCACAGGCCGTAAAACAAACCGGTTCGCTGGACAATGGGGATTTCCGTCCCTGTAATAAGCGTTGTCGCCTATTGACGCCGTCCTGGTTATAGCCCCATCTGATGACAGAACCAGACAAACAGGACCAGTACCAGCAGATAGGCCAGGTTGAGCAGGGTAAACAATTTCAGATACCATCCCTGCCACCGGGGACAGGCCCGGACGAACATGCCATAGGAAATGAGGCTGGCCATGGATGCCACCAGCGTTCCCAGACCGCCTATATCGGTCCCCAGCAGGAGTGCCCCTGCATTGCCGGTAAAGCCCGACAGAAGGACGGCAGCCGGTACATTGCTGATGATCTGACTGGCGGTAAGAGCGATGAGAAACTCGTGACCGGCCAGATATCCCGTCAATATCTCCCGGAAAGCCGTCAGCTGGCTCATGTTGCCGATGAGGACGAAAAAAGCCACAAAGGTGCCCAAAAGCCGGTAATCAACGTAGCGGAAATACTGCGGCCGGGTCAGGAAGGTGACAACGGCGACCATGACCAGGGTAAGGCGGTAATCAAGGACGTGGGCCACCGTGAGCAGGGAAAGGAAGAACATCCCTCCCAGAAGCCAGAGCTGCCGTGGCGGCGCCAGTACAGGCATATTCCGGGTGCGCCGGGCAGCCAGCCGCACCGACACGGGAATGGGCGTTCCCGGCAGCAGAAAGACCGACAGGGCCAGCAGCACGAAAGATACGAGTGTATACGGCAGGAGAAGCTCCAGAAAGGTTACCAGATCCATGCCGTAATAGAAATAGAGATAGAGATTCTGCGGATTTCCCACAGGCGTACACATACTGCCCAGATTGGCCGCCAGCGTCTGCAGGACGATGACCAGGGCCATCTGCTTCTCTCTGGAAATCCGGGGCAGGGCCATCAGGGAAAACGGCACAAAGGTCAGGAGGGACACGTCATTGGTCACCCACATGCTGACAAAGAAACAGGCAAAAATGAGGACGGCAGCCAGCTGGCGCATCGTGTCCAGCCGGAGGAGAAGGCGCGCCAGTACCGCTGCAAAGACGCCGCTCTCCCGCAGGCCGCCGATGACGATCATGAGACAGAACAAAACAGCAAGTACGGGCATATTGATATACCCGGCATAGGCTGCCGTCGGCGGCACGGCAATCATCGATACCAGCGCCGCTGTCCATGCCAGAAACAGAACCATATTCTCTCGTATCATCTGTCCGATAGACCTCATTTTCCACTTCTCCTCTGTCCCGTTTTCCTATCCATATACACAGGAATAATCTCTAAATTATACTACAAAACGGAGATTCATGAAACAGGTTGCAGGAAGGGAAAGATAGTTTGATGTTTGAAGTTTGATGAAGGGATAGCAGTCAGCAGCTGGTGGCGTTGGATTCCTGTCTTTGCTGCTCCCCATGAAAAAAGCTCTGCAAACCGCATGTTCATGCGATTTGCAGAGCTTGTAATTTCACAGAGGAAATTATTTGAGTTCGACGGAAGCGCCAGCTTCTTCGAGTTTAGCTTTGAGAGCTTCAGCGTCAGCTTTGGCAACGCCTTCTTTAACAGCTTTCGGAGCGCCGTCAACGAGAGCTTTAGCGTCTTTCAGGCCGAGGCCGGTTACTTCGCGGACAACTTTGATTACGCCGATTTTCTTTTCACCAGCAGAGGTGAGGATTACGTCGAATTCGGATTTTTCTTCAGCAGGAGCAGCGCCAGCAGCAGGAGCAGCAGCAACAGCAACCGGAGCAGCAGCGGATACGCCGAATTTATCTTCCATAGCTTTTACGAGTTCGGAAAGTTCGAGAACGGTCATGCCTTCAATGGCTTCCATGATTTCTTCTTTAGTCATTTTAAAATACCTCCATAGTATCAGTTTTTAGATTCGTTTGTAATATGTAAGCTAATTAAGCAGATTCCTGTTCTGCTTTTTTAGCACGTACAGCATCAAGCACATAAACCATATTGCGGATGTTGCCCTGGAGTACGTTGACCAGGCCAGAGATAGGGGCCTGCATGCTGCCAACCAATTTGGCGAGGAGTTCTTCGCGGCTCGGCAGGCTTGCCAGAGCTTCGACAGCAGCTGCATCAATAACCTGACCATCGGCGATGCCGGCTTTGACCGTCAGCGCTTCTGTCTTTGTTTCTTTGATGAAGTCTTTCAGGATTTTAGCCGGTGCTACTGTATCTTCAGAAGAATAAGCAATAGCAGTCGGACCTTCGAGAACGGCATCCAGATCGTTGAAACCGAGTTCATCGGCAGCGATACGGGTCAGTGTGTTTTTGACAACTTTGTATTCGACGCCACCTTCACGGAACTTACGGCGGAGTTTCGTGACATCAGCTACGCTGAGGCCGGAGAAACCAACGAAAACAGCACCCTGGGAGGACTGCAGTTTTTCTTTCATTTCTTCTACAACAGCGGCTTTTGCCGGAGAAACCTGATGTTTTGCATACATAGACATGAGTTCGATACACCTCCTTGAACTGGGATTTATATCGTCTTAGCAATAAAAACGGTCCCATGTACGACTGACATGAGACCGAACTAGTCAAATTGAAATACCTGCTAGTTTCATAGCCTCAGATGGCGGACCTTAGTCCATTATACATACCTTCAGTCTACAGCTAAGAGAGATATTATTTTTCTTCTTTGACAGCACCTTTGATGCTGTACTGGTTGATGTGGATGCCAGGGCCCATCGTGGAGCTTACGGTGATGGATTTGATATACTGGCCTTTTGCACCCGACGGTTTTACTTTGATGAGAGTATCAACGAGAGTTGTCAGGTTTTCCACTAATTTATCTGCATCGAAAGATTTCTTGCCGATAGGGGAATGAATATTGCCGGCTTTATCCGTGCGGTATTCGACCTTACCTGCTTTACTTTCGCTAACAGCTTTTGTTACGTCCATCGTAACCGTGCCGACTTTCGGGTTAGGCATGAGGCCTTTCGGGCCGAGGATTTTACCAAGACGGCCGACTTTACCCATCATGTTCGGTGTTGCGATAGCTACGTCAAAATCAAGCCAGCCACCTTTGATCTTTTCGATGAGATCATCAGCACCGACATAGTCAGCGCCGGCAGCCTGAGCTTCTTTTTCTTTGTCGCCCTGAGCAAATACGAGGACAGTCTTGGATTTGCCAATACCATGGGGCAGAACCAGAGCGCCACGAACCTGCTGATCGGCATATTTCGGATCTACGTTGAGGTTGACAGCCAGTTCGACCGTTTCGTCAAATTTGGCTGTATCCATCTTTTTCAAGATGTCGATTGCTTCCGTCACGTCATACTGTTTGTATTTATCAAACAGTTTGGCGGCTTCTGCATATTTCTTGCCTACTTTTGCCATCTAACTTTTTCCTCCTTTGTGGTTTAGCGGGGATTGACCCCTTCCACGGGACTGAACCGGCGATTAATCGACGATTTCAATACCCATGCTGCGGGCAGTGCCTTCAATCATTTTCATAGCAGCTTCAACGTCGTTGGCGTTGAGGTCCGGCATCTTAGTCGTTGCAATTTCGCGGACTTTGTCGCGGCCCAGTTTAGCTACTTTTTTCTTGTTCGGTTCGCCCGAAGCTTTTTCCAGACCTGCGGCTTTCTTCAGGAGAACAGCTGCCGGCGGAGTTTTCGTAATGAACGTGAAGGAACGGTCTTCATATACAGTGATTTCGACAGGGATAATGAAGCCAGCCTGTTTAGCTGTACGTTCGTTGAATTCCTTGACGAATGCCATAATGTTGACACCAGCCTGGCCTAATGCAGGGCCAATCGGAGGCGCCGGAGTTGCTTTACCAGCTTCACACTGGAGTTTTACCATTCTTGCTACTTTTTTTGCCATGGTGAGTTACACCTCCTTACGTTACAAGATGTGGTCAGACGATTCATGAGAATCTCCCACTCGCGGCAGATGCCGCATTAGAAGTATTTATTCCAGACTTTTCTCGATTTGAGAATAGTCAACTTCTACTGAAGTTTCACGGCCAAACATATCAATGAGGCCTTTGAGGGTGCCTTTTTCATCATTGATTTCCGTAATGGTAGCAATGAAGTTTTCAAAAGGACCGGATGTAATGCGGACCTGTTCCCCTACTTCTACAGAAATATGGACCTTCGGTTCGCTTTCGTCGATGCCCTGAGACTTGAGGATGCGTTTTACTTCCTCCGGATTCAGCGGAATCGGCTTGGTGGCCGAACCGACAAAACCCGTTACGCCAGGTGTATTGCGGACGACATACCAGGAACGGTCGTTGACTTCCATTTCAACCAGGACATAGCCGGGGAAAATCTTGCGTTTCACCACGTGCTTCTTGCCGTCCTTGATATCGACTTCGTCTTCCATCGGCACGAGAATGCGGTTAATCACATTTTCCAGTCCCATGGATTTGACCTTCCGTTCCAGCGTCTGCATTACTTTATTTTCATAACCGGAATACGTATGGATGACATACCATTTCTTATCAGTTTCCATCTATGCACGGGCCTCCTATCCGACAACGATTCGGAGTAACCGGAACAATTGGGCAAATACACCGTCCGAAACAGCGATGATAGCCATGACGACAATGGTTGCTACGATGACCATGACGGTATAATTGATCAATTCTTTTTTCGTCGGCCAGATGACCTTCTTTAACTCCACTTTGACGCCGTGGAGGAATTTGCCGTTCGCATCCTTTTTCTTATTCTTTTGTGCTTTCTTTGATGCTGTAGCTGCCATATAACCTCTCACATTCAAATAAGACTAAGCACATCTTATTTCAAACTTATTTCGTTTCTTTGTGTAATGTTTCTTTTTTGCAGAACGGGCAATATTTTTTGAGTTCCAGACGATCCGGATTGTTCTTCTTATTTTTGTTTGTCCGATAGTTACGCTGTTTGCATTCTGTGCATGCCAATGTGATAGCTGTACGCATTCCTTACACCTCTCTTAAATCATAGTAAAAGCCTGCATCGTGCGCAGGACCGCTTATATAATGTACCATACCCGGCAGGCTAAGTCAAGAAAAAATGTGGTAACTTAAAAAAGCTAGGTGAAACTGCACACCTAACTTTTCAAAGTATATCACAGATATAGATTCGTTGTCAATATTCGGCGTCACCATTCATGACAGGCCGCCAGAACCGCCCGGAAGCGGCCTATTTCACTTTTGCCGCACCCTTCTGGCTGCTATCGCCGTAGAGTGTCACCGCCGGCCGGGACTGCATCCGGTATACGAGGTCGGCTCCCAGTCCGCCCGTAAGGCCGTAGAGGTTCTGGGCCGTCGCGGCATCGAGATAGACCACGTCGCTGCGGACAATACCCGTACCCGTGCCGTGGTTCGTCCGCAGCGACTGGGACGCGCCGCTCCATTCGGCTTCCGTATGGGTCGCCGTCGAGAGGGCGAAGGCCGGCAGCCAGATGACTCCGTCTTTTCCCAGGGCCCGTTTGGGCTGTTTCTTCCCATTGACGTACAAATCATAGGCCTTGGCCACGTAGGTCGGATTGCCGTCGGAAGCGGCGATCTTGCTGGCAATAGCCGCCGGTTCGGCAAAATCCTGGACGCCATAGCCGGCCAGGGCCTTCTTGACATCCTGTACAGACACAGTCTGCCAGCCGTATCCGTCAGGATAAATATAATAGGAAATCGTATGGTCGGCGTCGCGGTCGATGACGATGCGGTCGTAATATATATCGACAGCCGTGCCGACACTGACCCGGTCATAGAGATCTTCTACATCTTCTTCATGCATGCGCACACAGCCGTTGGAGACATAGCCGCCGATGGAATCGGGCCGGTTCGTCCCATGAATGCCATAATTGCCAAAAAGCCCGAGCCAGCGGTAGCCCAGGGGGCAGTCCGGGCCGGAGCCGATGCTCACGCCCGAGTCGGGGTCGGTCCAGGTCGGATTCAGGATTTTTTCACTGACCGAATAATACCCCGTCGGCGTCGGCGTACTGACTTTGCCTACCCCTACGGGATACATACAGATAGGCGTCTTCCCTTCATAGAGCGTCAGGATACGGCTGGCCAGATTGAGCATGATCTTCTTTTCCCGGGACACCTGCGGTCCCTCTGCCGGCACCGTCGATGTAACCGATACGGCCGTCGTGGGGGATGGCGAAGCCGGAGACGCTGCTGCACCCGTCGTAGGTGTCACGGTCACCACTGCCGCCGGAGCGGCCTTGCCGTCAGCGCGCCCGCCGGATGGCGCCTGTTCGTTCAGGCTCTCTTCGGTACGCTGCGAAAAATGAGTCGGGACGGTCCGCAATGCCGTTTCTCCTGCCGGGGCCGTGTCTGTGCCGGCCGCCCATGCGCTCCCTGCCGACAGGGCCAGCGCACAAAGTGCTGTCATTATGGTCTTACGCAATCTCCATTCCTCTTTTCCTGGCAGCCCGGACAGCCTGACGGGCTGCCCCTGCCCATATTAGTCTTTTGTTTTATTATACCATACGCAAAGCCTTGCCCGGTAGCCGTATACGCGCAATTTCATCTTTTTAATTAACCCGGGCGCTGATGCTGACGATGAAGAAATTCTGCACGTCAAAGGCCAGCTGTTCTCCATCGGTGCCGTCATACACGTAGAGGGATTTATCATTGAAATTGTAAATATGGTCAGCTGTCCCATACTTGTCGGAAAGGACACTGGCTTCCATCCCGACCGTGACCCCATCAGGCGTCGCCAGATTATCCGTCGTGCAGGTGACGGCCACGGCCTGGCTGCCAGCGCCATCAAAGCCGATGATATAGCCGTTATTGTAATTGTACTCCAGATACGTCTGATCGCCGTTACTGCCCGATTCCTGGCTCGTCGGCGCGCCATATACGCTTTCGACATAGTCCGGTGTACACCCCGGGCCGACACCGCCGATGGCGATGCGGTCGTTGGAAATCTGGGCCGACGCGACAGAAGATATCATACAGGCCGCTCCCAGGACGAGAGCAAAGGCCCCAAGCTTTACACGATTGAACACACTATCTACTTCCTTTGTTTGCACTGCATTTTTCTGCACAAAACACTCCCAGAAGAGGCCGGTCGTCTCTTCCGGCAGCACAAAATATTGTAGCACAGAGACGGGGACCCTGCAACGTCTCAGCGGGCATCCCACTCGGCAAAGCGTTCGTTCATGCGCTTCTTCTTTACCCGGGCCGCTCCATTCTGCGCCCGTCCAAAGGGCAGGCGCCCTTCGGCGATGGTCCGTTTATAAAACAAGGTAACGGCCTCTTCTTCGGAAAGCCCCAGCCGGGAAAAAACGGCCCGGGCGTCCTGCCGCACCTCTTCGTCAATGTGAAGTTCCATGATATGATTCTCCTTTCCCTGCCCTTTCGGCATGGCGTTCTTCGGCATCGGCATTGATGCCGTCGAGGGTCGCCATGTGGTCCACCGCATAGAGCATAGACCGCAGGAGGGTCACGGCCAGGACGGCCCCCGTTCCTTCCCCCAGGGAGAGATTGGCCCACAACGGCACATCGTAATCATCGATGCCGGCGGCGTGCAGGGCTACGGACATACCTGCTTCCCGGCTCATGTGCGACGGCAGGGCAAACCGGGAGACCTGGGGCATGAGCTGCACCGCCGCTGCCAGAGCCGCCGCCGTGATGAACCCGTCGATATAAAAGGGGATCCGCTCCCGGGCGCAGGTACACATGGCCGACGCCAGAGCGGCCAGATCAAATCCCCCCACATAGCGCAGGGCATCGGCGGCACCGGAAATGTGCGGTCCGTAGCGGGCGAGGGCATCGCGGATCAGGTCCCGCTTGTGCAGGAGAAGGCGGAAATTGCCCCGGGATGACCCGTAGCCGACCAGACTGGCCGCGTCGCGGGGCGCGATGGCCATGAGGACGGCTGCCGATGTCGTCGTATTGCCGATGCCCATTTCCCCGAAAGACAGGAAATTATACCCGTCGCGCTTCGCCGCCAGCACCCGTTCCCGGCCGGCCGCAAACGCCTGTCGCAGCTCTTCTTCCGTCATGGCCGGTTCCCTGGAAAAATCCTTCGTCCCCCGGGCAATCTTATAATCCAGCCCGACCGCGTCGGGACTGTCGATGCCGACATCGACGACTTCCCAGGGAATCTGGTTGCAGCGGCAGAAACAGGTGACGGCCGACGTACCTTCCACCATATGGCAGCTCTGCATATAGGTGATTTCCGACAGCTGTGCTACCGCCCCGGAACGGCAGATGCCGTTATCTGCGGCAAAAACGATATGCTTTGGCGCAAACCTGCCGGGGAAACAGCCCCAGGCCAGGAAGGCCTTCTTCGCCTGCTCTTCCAGAAGGCCCAGACTGCCCGGCGGCTTGGCCAGGTTGCGCAGCCGTTCCTCTACTTCATCCCCGAATGTCATCGTCTCGTCATCTCCTTATATGCCAGATACTGCTTCTGCCGGCGGGCCATCTCCGGTGGAAGTTCCGCCAGCGTCACACCGTGGGGTACAGCCCGCCCCGTCGCTTCGTCGATGTGGACGAACGACACGAAACACGACGCCGCCACCGGTCCGTCCGGCAGGAGCGAAAGAGTAATATACACGCCGATGCCGCTCGTCCCGGCATGGACGATGGAACTATCTACGCGGATTGTATCCCCCTTATGGACGGGATGAAGGAAGCGCAGGCCGTCCAGCCCCAGACAGACAATATGGGGCGTACGGAGAAAACTCTGTACCGCCAGGAAGGCGCACTCGATCATATAGGACGTGCCCTGCCCGGCGAAGAGCGTATCGTGGGGATTGAGATCCCGGGAAAGGACCATGTGGGCCGATGAAATATGTGCATCAATACCAGTCATACTATTCCTCCCTTCTTTTCATTTCATTATACCATACGGGAGAACGATATAAAAAACGCACCCGTCCCAGACGAGGCCTGTAAAACATCTTGAAAATTCCATTCTTTTATGTCAAAATAGAAGGTGGATTAAAAGGGAGGGGCTTGTATTGTCAACTATCAAAGATATTGCTAAGGAAGCCGGCGTTTCTATCGCTACCGTTTCGATCGTACTGAACGGCAAGGGAAAAGAACGAAAGATTTCCAAAGAAACACAATCCCGCATTTACACCATTGCACAGCAGCTCAATTACGTGCCCAACCAGTCTGCCAAAAAGTTACGGGCCGCCCAGAAAGACAGCTACGCCGTCGCTTTTTACTGGGCCACGGACTTCCGTATCAACTACCTGGCCCGCATCACCCTGGGCATCCAGCAGGAAATCATGAATCTCAAAAAGAACATCCGCCTGACCGTTATTCCCTATAAAGTAGATCACCTGGAAGAACAGATGAAATCGACACAAAACGATTTCTTCAACGGCATCATCATCGCCAACATGTCCAATACGGATATGGAATTTCTCAATACGACCTATGTGCCGCCCTGTCCGGTCGTCTTGTTCAACAGGGAATCGCCGAAATTCAGCAGCGTCACTATGGACAACTATAAAGTCGGCCAGAACGTGGCCCGCCATTTCCTGGCAAAGGGTCTGTTCGACGCAGGCGTCCTGACCCATGACACGACGTTCCCCATCATGCGCCAGTGGATGCAGGGCTTCCTCGACACGTACAAAGAAGAAGGACACCCCATCGGCGAAGACCGGATTTACCTGTGTGAAACGTCGTCGGCCAGCGCCTTTGAAATCTGCAAGCGCCTGGCAGCGGAAGGCACCATGCCCAAAGCCATGTTCTGCGAATCGGACGTACTGGCCCATGGCATGCTCTTTGCCTGCTATGAAACGGGGATTGCCATCCCCCAGGACGTAGAAGTATTTACCATCGGCATCAACATGCCGGAAATCAACGACTACACCGTACCATCCCTGTCGCGCATCGACATCCCCATGGGCGAAATCGGCCAGGAATGCCTGCGCATGACCGTCGATCTCATCGAAAAGAAAGTCCCCAGCCCGACGGTCCTCTTCCTGGAAGGCAAAACGATCATCGGCCAGTCTTCCCCCCTGGGATAAGGGATAGGAAGGGGATAGTTTTCAGTCTGTAGTTTACAGCGGTTAGAAAACCAGCGCGTCCACGCCGGACGCATCAAAAAAAGAGGTTGTCTTAAAGACAACCTCTTTTTTTACTATATTTTCACAGATTAGGCGTTAGCCGATTCTTTTGCCAGGATATCTGCCGAAATAGCATCGGAGCAGCATACAGCTACGACGTCAGCAATATCTTCGGTAGAGCAGCCACGGGACAAGTCGAGGATCGGTTTTGCCAGGCCCTGTACCAAAGGTCCAAGAGCCGTTGCATTAGCAAAACGCTGTACCATCTTGTAACCGATGTTAGCAGCATCGAGGTTCGGGAAAATGAGGACATTTGCGTGGCCTGCAACTTTGGAACCAGGAGCTTTGTGTTCGCCGACTTCCGGAACGAGGGCAGCATCGGCCTGGAGTTCGCCATCGAAGTCGAAATCTACGTTGCGTTCTTTCAGGATTTCTACAGCCTGGCGGACCGTATCAACCGTTTCGCCGGAGCCGGAACCCTTTGTCGAATAGGACAGGAGAGCCACTTTCGGGTTGAGCATCTGTACCGTGCGGCGGGCACGTTCTACGCAGATGCATGCGATATCAGCGAGCTGTTCGGCCGTCGGATACGGAATAACGCCGCAGTCGCCGAGTACGAGGATACCATTATCACCATACTGCGGAGTGTTGGTCAGGAGGATGAAGGCACTGGATACAGTCTTATTGCCTTTACGGGGTCCGATGACCTGCAGGCCGGCACGGATAACGTCAGCCGACGTCGTAGCAGCACCAGAAACAACACCGTCAGCTTCACCAAGAGCAACGAGGCCGGCAGCGAAGAAAGTGTTGTTGTTCATCATGATTTCATGAGCTTTTTCTACAGTCATGCCTTTCTTTTCGCGGCGTTTTGCGAAATACTGGCACAATTCATCCATGCGGTAGTACGTAGCCGGGTTGATGACTTCGACACCGGTGAGGTCGATCTGGAATTTAGCAGCATCTTTTTTGATCTGATCCAGATTGCCGACGAGGACGATGCGGGCATAGCCTTCAGCCAGTACACGTTCAGCAGCTTTGAGTACACGACGGCTATTGGTTTCCGGAAGGACGATTTTCTTCTGTGCCTTGGAAACACGGGCTTTTAAATCTTCTGTAAATCTCATTCGTAACAACTCCTTAAATAGGTACTAGATGGTCTTACACTATTCCGCCTTTTATTATAATACAAACGCTGAGGCAAATCAAAACACTTTTTCCACATACTCGCATTTCATCAGGAGAAAGGACAAAAAGAACATACATTGTACAAACCGGGCATATTTGCTACAATACTTTTAAAACAATGACGAATACGATATTAATCTTACTGCCAGGGGGAAGGAGGATTTAACCACGATGTTCAACTTAGGCGAAGGAATCTATGAAAGAGCCATGGAAAAGGGCATAGAAAAGGGCATAGAAAAAGGTGTTGAACAAGAAAAGCGGAATTCTGAAAGAAAAGAACGGGAAGCCGCACTCGAAATGCTCAAAGACGGATTATCCTTTGAACAGATTTCCCGGTATATGAAACTTTCCGTCGAGGCCGTTGCTGATATTGCCAGGGAAAATAAGTTGATATAGTTTTTGAGAATCAAACCTCTTCCGTTTTCATATACGGTAGAGGTTTATGTCTAAAACTAACATTTTATCATAATACGCATTCCAATCAATGTACCTGCAAGGATGCGACAACTTTCATTCTGCCTTATTTTTCACAGTAATCACAGATTTTACTGACGCATGTATCGAGTTCTTTTTCTTCGTTTGTCAAGCTTTTTTATGAAAATGGTCTAAATTTTAATTTTCGTCTAATCTAGGTTTTCCCATTGCTGTTTTTGATGGATTTATATCAACGGATACTATATGCAGTCGTATATACATAAGAGCACTGCCTAGTAAAGACAGTGCTCTTATGGTGTTATATTTTTAGATTTTTCTTTCTTTTCCTTAAAAAAGATTTTTGTTGTTTTTTCCAGAAAAGACGGCCGTTCAGGCATCTTTTTCTTCTAATACTACATATAGTTCGAGATATGGCTCCATCAGGACTATATAAGTTCATCCAAAAACTGTATCATCGTTTTTTCTCATTGCAGCTGACGGCCCCGCCGACGATGCCGGATGGAAACCGTCATCGGTCGTGGGTCCTGTATGCTGATTTTTGTATTAAAACATGAGGTTTGACGAACCGGCTTCGATAAACGAACTACGGCCAACGACCTACTGCCCTTCGTAGCCCTGCTATGACTCCTTCCATCCTCCTTGCATCTGACGGCCCCGTCGGCGATGCCTGACGTAAAACGCCGGCCGTCGCGGCACTATCTTGCTGATTTTTGTGTAAAAATAGTCGGTCCGTCGAACCGGCTTCGATGAACGACCAACGGCCCTTCGTAGCTCCACTACGCCTCCTTCTTCCGCCTTGCATCTGGTACCATCTCGTGCGATTCAGGATAGAAAGCGTCTCCTGTCGTGTGGCCTAATGCTGATTTTTGTGTAAAAATAGTCGGTCCGTCGAACCGGCTTCATCAAACATCAAACATCAAACATCAAACTATCTCTTCCCACTAACCACCAGCCGCTAACGGCGGCTCTTCCCGCGCGGGCCAGTTCCCGTGACCGGGTTTGAGCGGGGGAGTCTTCAAACTCCCCGCTCTTCCCGTCCGGGACTGGCTGCCTGTTTTGAGGGGTTCAGGTGTCCAAACTCTATATAAGCCTGTGAGGCCCCATTATTTTGGACCCCTTTTCAGCAACATTTTCTATCCGGTTTCATCGTTTTTTCTTATAATTTATATAAACGAATCCATTTTCATCACGCTCCATATGTTCGCTGGCATCTATATATCTTCGGATTGTGTTACGGCTCAGATGCATGGCGTTTACTAAGTCTATTATTTTTACTACTTGTTTTTCTTTCTGGATTTCATCAAAGATTTCTCTCATGAGGTCTTGTCGCAATTCTTTGTTTGTTTTTTTATCCGAATTGATCATCATCCGTCCCCGGCCCAAATCGTCGAGGTCTTCGTTCCAGGCGGCGATTTCTCCCGTCGTGTCTATATGGTGGATGGGATAGTCGAAGGTGATGTAAAAGGGCGGTGGCGAGGCGAATTCGCGCAGGATGGCTTCAATCCTAAAGGCCGGCGGGGCTCCGACAGGGCTTTTGACGTCGAGCATGTCGAGGATGGCGTCGGCGTCACGGGAAAAGACTCCTGAGCCCGATGCCCGGTCCTGTGCTTTTTTGACAGTCTGGCTGCCTTTGCTGTAGTGATGGCAGTAGATGACGGCGCACTGTTTCTGCGTCGATAGCCGGTCCAGCTGGTTGCAGAAGATGCCCATGTCGTGGGCGCTGTTTTCGTCGCCGTCGGTGATTTTGTAAATCGGGTCGAGGACGATGGCCGCAAAGTCTTCGTGGTGGATACGGCGCAGGAGTTTGGGGAGCAGTGTCTCCAGCGATTCCGAGTAGCCGCGCAGGTTCCACAGGACGACCTGATCCGTCCGGGGATTTGTGATGGCCATGGCCTTGTAGATGTCGGCAAAGCGGTGATAACAGGAGTGTTCGTCCAGTTCGAAATTGATGTACAGGACCTGCCCCTGGGCGCACTGGTACGTATCCATCCAGCGCCGTCCTTCGGCAATGGAAATGCACAGTTCGATGAGGGCAAAGGATTTCCCCGCCTTGCTGGGTCCGGCGACCATCATCTTGTGTCCGCGCCGTAGGAGCCCTTCGATGAGGACCGGCCGCAGGGGCGGCATGTCGTCCCAGACAGCAGAGAGACGCTGCAGCGGCGGCAGGTTGTCGCGGCTGTTCTCGGCGTATTCGTACCATTCGTCGAAGGTCCGGGTGCCCGGCGTAAAGGGGATGAGGTACTGCTTGTGTCCGCTTCGCCAGATGCCGGGCAGGCGCATGAGGCGCGACGGGTTTTTATTTTGCATGTCTACAATAAATCCCTGACGGCGGCAATACTGATAGAGGTAGTCTACGCGCCGGCTGTAGAGGTCCGGGTCGCTGCCGGCGTCGATGCGTACGACGGCATGGATGCTTTTTCCAGCACTGTTTACAAGCGCAACTGTGGGCAATCTGAGGCTGCGTATCCATGAGAGCTGCTGCTGTAAGGAAAGTTCATCCGATTCTACCAGTGTATAGCGGTACTCGCTGACGTTCTCGTTGCGGATACCCTTGCCGTCCAGAGGGTTGATGCGTACCCAGGCACCGGCAAGAGGGTCATAAGACCCGAGGGCTTTTTCCACATCGCCATAGGTATCGATGGCCTTCAGGATATCGTCCTGCGTGCGGAAATAAATGCCCCGGCCACGGGGAATATAGCGGTGTTTATGCTGATAGGAACGCATAGAAAACCCGACGAATTCACCGGGCCGGAACAGGCGGGAGAG
This sequence comes from Megasphaera hexanoica, assembly GCF_043520715.1. Classification (NCBI taxonomy): domain Bacteria; kingdom Bacillati; phylum Bacillota; class Negativicutes; order Veillonellales; family Veillonellaceae; genus Megasphaera; species Megasphaera hexanoica. Next base: position 102,846 of record NZ_CP171361.1, read on the forward strand.
AAAGGTCTTCGTCTCCCTGAGGCCGTCCCAGGGATCCGGCGGCTCTGTAAGGGGATTGTCCCTGCCGTCACGAGACAGGGCAGGAACCGTGTCCATGCGCTGGGGAAGTTCCTCGTCGGCTGATACGATGGAAATGGGCGTATCCAGCGTCCAGACTTCATCGGGGTCACTATATCCCCGGTCGCGGGCCATCTTGACCAGCGTCGCCCCGGTCACGCAGGCCCCGGAAGACTTGCGGAACGAGGCCCATTTGCAGGCACACTCCCCGTCATGGAAGCGCGCCATATCGCGGCGGCTCCAGCTCTCCCAGAGAGACAGGGGGAACTGCTCATACTTGAGGGCCATGCCGACCTCGCACCATTCACTGTACGTACAACTGGCCGGATCGATGGCATCCAGTAATTCGTGTATATGAGTTGATATATAAGAAATATGATCGCCTCCTTTTTGGACCCACGGCTGATGCCTTGTTTCCCCTGCCCCGCCGACGACGCCGGATGGAAACCGTCATCGGTCGTGGGTCCTGTATGCTGATTTGATGAAAATAAGGCCCCTTCCGCCACTCCGTGGCCCTCCTTCCCCTCACGGGGACGGCAAAGATCCCCAGTCCGTCAAACCAGCTGCTAGTTGCTGACTGCTAACTGCTGCCTGCGATTTTCATATCAAATCGTTAAGTAACGGGCTATACCCATGCAGGGAGATCCTGCCTTTTCTGACCACTAACCACTGACCTACGGCCTACGACGAACGATGAACGAACTACTAACTACGACCCTTCCCTGTCAGAACGGGGCCGGTTCGTCTGTCGGGACGATGTAGCGGTCTATCTGATTGTATTTTTTCCCGTTGTATTCCCGGAGGGAGATGCGGGCGCGCCCTTGTTTTGCTATGAGTTTCTTCCATTCGATGGTGATTTTGTCACCGACCCGGGCCAGTCCCAGTGTCCGGGCGAAGCTGGAGAGTTTGTACCGCATTTTCCGGCAATAGTAGAAGCGGTCGATGATTTCCGTTTCTCCCTCATCGGTCACGACGGATAGTCTCGCCTCTACCATGGGGCACGAAGGAATCTTGCTGCTGCCTTCATAGGTCGAAAAGGCCACATCCCGTACGGTGAAATCGTATTCACCCGGTGCCAGTTCCAGATATTCCGGCTCGTCCATAATTTCAATAGCCTCGTCAAAAGATAATACGTCATTCAGTTCCATGTCACAGATTCTCCTTTCAAGATGTAAATTTTTTGCATGATGCATTTGCACTTCCTGCAAACGAACTGATTTGAGCCTAGCATAAAATCCAGCATATGTCAAAAAAATGCAGATTAGAAAATAGTGAGAAAATTTTAATCTGCAAGTTATGTTATTTGTAAAACCACTACCTCAAAGTTCCCTGCAGGATGCAAAAAAACCTGCCGCACTCTGGGTGCAACAGGTTTTTCCGTTTGGTATTCCGTTCAATCGCCTTCCTATCACAGGAATAGGTGAGACCATGCTGTCTGGCTCTGGCTTTTGATCCCTGCCATTCTCAGAAGGCCTTGCATTCGCCGATGAAGCCGCGCAGGACGTTGGGGATAGCCAGGTCTTTGGTGCCTGCCCCGTAAGCCGTGGTTTCATGGATCAGTTCTTCCGGACGCGGGCCGGCATAGGAGGCCAGTGTCTTGACCAGGGCAGCTCCCGTCGGGGTGACGAGTTCGCCTTCGATATCGGTCGAGTAATAGGGCAGTCCTGCCAGGAGTTCTGCCGTTGCCGGTGCCGGTACGGGCATGATGCCATGGGCACAGCGGACGAATCCGCTCCCCACGTGGAGGGCCGATGTGCCGATTTGTTCGATATGCAGGTAGTCGAGGGCCCAGATGGTCCCTACGATATCGAGGATGCAGTCGATGGCGCCGACTTCATGGAAATGGATATCGCTGACGGGTACGCCGTGTACTTTGGCTTCCGCTTCGGCCAGGGCCTGGAATACGGCCAGGCTCTTTTGTTTGATTTCTTCCGTAAACGGCGAGGCTTCGATGATGGCCGTGATATCGGCCAGTCCCCGGTGCTGATGATGGTGATGATGGCCCGTGGCATCGATGAGGGAAGCTGCCGTCTTCACGGTCTGGCCGTGATTGTGATGGTCGTGGTGACCGTGGCCGTGGCCTTCTTCGTGGCCGTGGTCGTGATGATGACCTTCTTCATGGTCATGATGGTGATGATGGTCCTGTTCCGAGTCGAGGAGGACATTATAATACACAGACTGGATCCCCAGTTTGTTGACCGGCTGGCAGATCAGGGAATAGCCGTCCAGTCCCAGCTGGGCCATGGCTTTTTGAAATTCTTCAAAGGGAACGCCTGCCTGAATCAGCATGCCGATGAACATATTGCCACTGATACCGGAAAAGCAGTCAAGATACAATGTTTTCATATACGTATAGCACCTCTTTTTTTATATATCTATATATAGTAGTATACTCACGAATGTTTTCCATGCCTATCCCCATAGGGGGCATCGGGCTTTTTTAGTCTTCTTTCATCGATTCCACGGCCGCGTCGAGGACGGAGAGGCCCAGAACCGATCCCATGGCCTGGTCGTCTTTTCCGGGATCGCTGACGACGGGGTTCAGGTGCAGGTATTCCATCTGCATCCGGTGTACCGGTTCGGCATAGGCCGCCGAAGGAAATACGTATCCCATGACGGCTGGCTGCAGAGCCTGTGCTATCAAGACGGCCGCCCCGGTGACGGCGTTGTCAAAGACCAGCGCGACGTGGCGGTGTGCGGCCGACAAGATGCATCCCACCATGGCGGCGACATCGGGCGCGCCGGCTTTCTGCAACAATTCGAGCGGCCGGGTACAGTCCAGTCCATGAGTACGCAGCACCGCGCCGAGCATTTTCATTTGATTCTTTTCTTTCAGTGAACCGGCAAGGTCCGGCATCTGGGAGCGGTAAAAGGCCGCCGTCAGGATAAAGGCCGTCAGGATGGACCGTTCTCCCAGGCTGCCTATGCCGATGGCCGTATAGCCTTCATCGGCCAGGTTCTGGCCAATCTGGATGCCGCTGTACAGGGCATCGAGCATTTCGTCTTCCGCCATGGCCGGGCCATTTCCATAGTAGTGGCTCCCGGCCATGACTTTCAGGACCTGAACGCCTGGCGATTCGGGTATGTCTTCCTGAAGCCCCATGTCGAGGAGCAGGACGCCGGCCCCTACTTTATGGGCGACTTTGTTGATGGGGCCGCGGCCGCTGGCGATTTCCAGGGCGTCGGCCTTGCTGTTTTTGCCCTGCGATTCGTTTTTACCGCCATCGACGGCGTGATCGGCCGCAAAAATGATGACGGCCTTTTTCAACAGGTCATGGCGTTCACTGCCCCGTATGGCCGCCAGCCGTCCAGCCAGGTGACACAAAACCGTATCAGCCTGACCGGAGGCAGCCAGTTTTTCTTCATAGGAACGGGCAAAATCCCCGTCCACTGGTTCTATCATTGAAATAAATTGCTGAAATTCCGCATCCATGTCGTTTCCTCCTTTGCGTAGTATCTATAGTATATCACAGGAATGGCGGTCGTAAAAAGAAAGCCTTTTTCACGACTATTCGTTGTTTTAAATTTTTCAGAGGCAGTGTATCCTAAGTTCTCATTATCAAAATGTTTTAATAAGATAAAACGTTATACTTTTATTTTTTATAATATATATAAAATATTTCATTATATAATTTTGCTATTTTCTGTATTTCCAACGTATAGGTGTAACGTCATACGGCACTTTTTCTATACAGATTTGTAATAAATAACAGTACCGAATATCATATTACATGTAAAGATTGTTGTAAAAACACGGCAAAAGTAAATCATGTCGTGCCGTTATAGCATAAATCTTTATCATTTAAAGATTGCCTATTTATCCTTTTGTCCACTGAAGGAAGAAAGGCTCTTGAATTTTTTGTCGTAAAGACTTATAGTTAAGGCGTGATACAGGGTATGTCCTTTGCGGGTCCTCTCATTCATTATCTTTCCGCAGAGGATGGTGCTACTAAAATTTAAGAAGGAGGTTTTTTTGTATGAACGGTTTGTTTGTTGTTATTATTTCTGCATTAGTGTTCATACTGGCTTACCGTTTCTACGGTGCTTTCATCGGTGCCAAGGTCCTGACGGTCAACCAGTACAATGTCACACCGGCCTTCCGTTTCGAAGATGGTCATGACTATGTACCGACGAATAAGTACGTCGTATTTGGTCATCACTTCGCTGCTATCGCTGGTGCTGGCCCGCTCGTAGGCCCGGTCATTGCTGCCCAGTTCGGCTATCTGCCCGGTGCCTTGTGGATCCTCATCGGTGGTGTTCTCGCCGGTGCTGTCCATGACTGTGTTATCCTCTTCTGCTCCATGCGCTACGATGGTAAATCCATCGCTGAAATCGCAAAAGCCCAGATTGGTGATAAGACAGGTCTGGCTACGTCCTTTGCCGTATTGTTCCTGAATATCCTCGCTATGGCTGGTATGGCTGTTGTTATTTCCAACGCCCTCCATGACAGCCCCTGGGGCACATTCACTATCGGCATGACGATTCCTATCGCTCTGTTCATTGGTATTTACATGCAGTTCCTCCGTCCTGGCAAGATCAAGGAAGGCACGGTCATCGGTGTCGTCCTGACATTGCTGGCTGTTGTCGCTGGTCCTGCTGTACAGGCTTCCCCGACACTGGCTCCGATTTTCACCATCAGCCGCCACGGAATTGATATCGCCCTGATCATCTACGGTTTCGTTGCCGCAGCTCTTCCGGTTTGGCTGCTCCTGGCTCCGCGTGATTACCTCTCCACGTACATGAAGATTGGTACTATCGGTGCCCTGGCTATCGGCGTTATCGTCGTCGGCCCGACCATCCAGATGCCGGCCCTCACCCAGTTCTGCGCTGGCGGCGGCCCGGTCATCACTGGCCCTGTTCTTCCGTACATCTTCATCACCATCGCCTGCGGTGCTGTTTCCGGTTTCCATTGCATGATTTCTACTGGTACAACTCCGAAGATGCTGATGAATGAACGCTCCATCGTTCCTGTCGGTTATGGCGCTATGCTGACCGAATCCTTCGTAGCTATGATGGCCCTCATCGCAGCTACATCCCTCGTTCCGAATGATTACTTTGCTATCAACTCCACAGCTGAACATTTCAATGCTCTCGGCATGCAGGTCGTCGATCTGCCGCAGTTGAACGCAATGGTTGGTGAAAACGTTGCCCATCGTCCTGGCGGTGCTGTATCGCTGGCTGTCGGCATGGCATTCATCTTCTCCAACATCCCTGGTCTTGATTCTCTCATGAGCTACTGGTATCATTTCTGCATCATGTTCGAAGCCTTGTTCATCATGACAATCATCGATGCCGGCACACGTGTTGGCCGTTACATGCTGCAGGAACTCGTTGGCCGCGTATGGACCAAATTCGGCGATCCCCATTGGACTCCGGGCGCCATCATCGCATCGGCTGCTATCTCCGGCGCATGGGGCTATATCCTCGTACAAGGCAACTTGTCCACGATTTGGCCGATATTCGGTGTATCCAACCAGCTGCTCGCCATCATCACCCTGGCTATTTCCTCTGTTGTTATCTGCAGCATGGGTAAAGCCCGCTATGTATGGGTCACGGGTCTTCCGTGGGCATTCCTGACTGTCGTTATCTTCTGGGCTGACTTCCTCAACATGTTTGGTCTGTATCTGCCGAAGGGCGAAATGCTCCTGTTCGCCGTATCTGCCATCATGCTGATTCTGGTCATCATTGTAAGTATCAGTTCTCTCAGAAAGTGCTTCGAACTGTCCAAGACGGTTCCGGCCAGCTACACGACTACCAAGTCGGTAGAAGAAGAAGGACTGAAGAAACTCCAGGAACTGGTCGCTACGGATCCGAAAGCAAAACGCTTCGCCGAACTGACCTGCCCGAAAGACTTCAAACAGGCCTAATCTAGTCTGGTAATAGAAAAGGACGATCGCATTTGCGGTCGTCCTTTTTTTGGTATATAGTAGGATCGAGGTGATTTTCATGAATACAACACAGCCCTGCACGGACTGTCCCCGTCAATGCCATGTCGTCCGGCCCCTTACCAGTGACGGCATCTGCCCGGACCTTCCCGGCTATTGCCACAGTCCACTCCAGCCGGTGCTGGCACGGGCGGCCCTGCATTTTTGGGAAGAGCCGTGCATCAGCGGCAGCCGCGGATCGGGCACGGTCTTTTTTTCCAGCTGCAACCTGCGCTGCTGTTTCTGCCAGAATTCCCAAATCAGCATGGATGGCAAAGGCATCCCCATCACGGTGTCCCGGCTCCGGGCCATCTACCACGAACTTATCGCCCAAGGGGCACACAATATCAATCTCGTAACCCCCACGCCCTATACGCGGGCCATCCTGGAAAGCCTATCAGAGCCACTGCCCGTACCAGTGGTCTACAACTGCGGCGGCTATGAACGGGTAGAAACGATCCGGGCCTTCGAGGGAAAAGTCCAGATTTACCTGCCCGACCTGAAGTACATGGACCCGGCCATGGCCGAGTGCTACAGCGGAGCCCGGAACTATCCGGACGTAGCGGCCCGGGCCATCCTCGCCATGTACGACCAGACGGGCCCCTATGTTCTGGACGACGACGGCATGCTCCAGAAAGGCGTCGTCATCCGCCATCTCATCCTGCCCGGCCACGTAGACAATACAAAGCACGTCATCGATTGGGTACGGGACCACTTCGGACCAGAACAAGTCCTGTTCAGCCTCATGCGCCAGTACGTCCCCTGCGGCAGGGCCAGTGAATACCCGGAAATCAACAGACCCCTCACGGATGAAGAATACGACGAGGCCGAACAATATCTCTTTGACAGCGGCATCGAAGATGGATTCGTACAAGAAAAATCCAGTGCCAGCGAAGGATTCATCCCGGCGTTTGACGGGACCGGCGTATAAGAAGACCCACGGCCGGAGACTTATTTCCCCTGTCTCACCCGGTATGGCGCCATCTGCTTCGTTGTCATCAGTCGCCATAGCGCCGCTATGACTCCTTCTTCCGCCTTGCATCTGACACCATCCCAGGCGATTCAGGATGGAAACCGTCCCCGGTCGTGGGTCCTTTAGTGCTGAGTTTATATAGAAAAGTCGGTTCGACGAACCGGCTCTTTTCATCAAACACCAAACTTCAAACTATCCCTTCCCACTAATCACTAACCACCAGCTTTTTCTCTTTCGATGAACGACCAACGGCTTTTCTCACTCCACATCAAAGATTTTTCCCGGGTTGAGGATGTCGTTGGGATCGAAGGCTTTTTTTACAGCTTTCATGAGGGCCAGCTCTACCGGATCCGTGTAATGGGCCATGAGGTTCTTTCTCTTTTCGCCGATGCCGTGTTCTCCGGAGATACGGCCGCCGAGGCGGTATACGGCGTCATAGGCTGCTTTTTCAAAGGCTTCTACTTTGGCCGGCCACTGGTCGTCGGGAATGTCTTTTTTCAGGATGTCCAGGTGCAGGTTGCCATCTCCGGCATGAGCTACGGAACGGACCGGAGTCTTTTGGTCGGCACTGATTTTTTCCAGTTCTTTCAAGAGATCGGCCAGTTCATCGGCCGGGACAACGAAATCTTCCATGACCATGATGGGACTGTCTGTCGTCGAGGCTTCAGAGAAGTTCTTGCGCACTTTCCAGATCCGTTCGGCGTCGGCGACGAAGACATCGATGGCCCCGTGGTCGTGACAGAGTTCATCGAGGGCGACGCACAGGTCGTCGATGCGGTCTTCATCGTTGCTGTCTACCTGGATAATCATGTAATTTCCTATATCAGAATGAGGCTGTTTTTCCCCGAGGAATTTTTCTGTGACCCGTACAGAATCATTGTCCATAAATTCCAGGCAGGTCGGTTCGATGCCGGCTTTGGGCAGGGCGTTGACGATGGACATGGCGTCGTCGATAGTTTTGAAAATGGCCAGGACGTTGACGCTGTATTTGGGCAGGGGCACCAGTTTCAAGACCAGTTTTGTGATAATGCCCAACGTACCTTCGGAGCCGATGACGATTTTTTCCAGAGGATAGCCTGTCGATACTTTTTTTAAGCGGCTGCCCAGACGGGTAATCTGCCCCAGGGGCGTCACGACTTCAATGCTATAAATCTGGTCCCGCGTCGTACCGTAGCGGACGGCCCGGTTGCCGCCGGCATTGGTCGAGGCATTGCCGCCGATGAAGCAGGAATCACCGCTGCAGGGATCGCCTGCATAGAGAAGGCCCTGGGCCTTGGCAGCAGCCTGTACGTCAGCCGTGCGGACGCCCGGTTCGACGACCATGTACATTTTTTCCCCGTTCACTTCGAGGATACGGTTCATCTTTTCCGTGCTGAGTATGATGCCGCCATAGGTATTGGCGACGGCGCCGAATTCCAGCCCCGTGCCGGCGCCCCGGGGAATGACAGGGATATTTTCCGTATTGGCCAGCTGCAAGACCGCCGCTACATCTTCAGCCGTCGTCGGGTAGACTACGGCATCGGGCGTACGGAAAAATTCCCGTTCCACTCCTTCATCCCGTTCATACTGGACGAGGCGGTCCGGATCGGTGGAAACGCCTTTTTCTCCCAGTATATCCACTAATTTCTGTATGATATCTTTGGTAATTTTCTGATATGGTTTCATCTCATATGCTCCCTTTCTGTATACACAAAGTCCGGACAGGCTATCCGTTCTGTCCGGACTTTTATATCATAGCTGATTTACTTTTCCTTGACAAGTATGGCCAGGATGGAAGAAATAATCATCATCGAAGCCAGGACGACAAAGCCCGTCGTAAAGTTGCTACCCGTCGATACGAGGCCGAACAGGTAGGGCCCGAAAAATCCTCCCAGATTGCCGATGGCATTGATGATGGCAATGGCAGCCGCTCCAGTGACGCCATCGAACATGCGCGACGGGAAGGTCCAGAATGGGCCTACGGGGCATTCACAGCAGGCCGTTGACAAGGACAGGCAGGCCAGGGCCAGGACGGGATAATTGTGGAAATACGTCCCTGCCAGAAGGCCCAGGGCGCCGAGGAAAATGGGGACGGCCACGAATTTCTTTTTCTTGTGGGACCGGTCGGCATAGCCTGCCACAAAGCCCATGACCACGATGGCCGTGATCCAGGGGATGGCGCTGAGGATGCTGGTGATCATATTATTCGTGCCGGCCATGCCCTTGACGATCTGGGGCAGCCAGAATAAAATCCCGTAAAAGCCGATATTGAGCGTCGTATAAATGAGAGCAAAATGCCAGACCTGGGGTTTCGTGCAGACGCTCCACATGGAGGTGGAACTGCCCATGGGCTTCGTCGCCCGTTCGCCCGCTAGTTTCTGAACGAGCCAGTCTTTTTCTTCATCCGTCAGCCACGATACGTCCCGCGGAGAATCGAGGAGGACCCGGTAGGCCACGAAGGAACAGAGAACAGCCGGCAGCCCTTCACAAAGGAAGACCCACTGCCAGCCGGCCAGTCCTGCCAGACCGTCCATTCCGAGAATGACGCCGCTCAGGACATTGCCGATGCACATGGAAATGGCCAGGGACATGTGAAAATAACTGAAGGCCCGCGTCTTTGCCTGGAGGGGGAACCAGTGATCGAGATAATAAATGATGCCGGGATAAAATCCCGCTTCTGCCGCGCCCAGGACAAAGCGTACGATATACAATTCGACGGCGTTGTGGACGAACATGGTACTCGTCGAAATGAGGCCCCACACAAAGAGGATAGCGGCAATCCAGCGCCGCGCCCCCAGCCGTGCCAGGATAACATTACTCGGCAGGCCAAAGAGGAAATAACCGATAAAAAAGAGCCCGGCACCAAAGCCATAAGCCGCCGTACCGATGCCCAGATCCTGATTCATCGTCAGAGAGGCAATGCCAATATTGGCCCGGTCTACAAAGGAAATAAAATATAAAAACATAATAAGCGGCATCAACCGCCCAAATAACTTTTTAAACACCTGCTGTTGAATATTCATAAGACTGCCCTTCTTTAAATCCGAATTTTTATGAAGCTACATTACATATTATACCACTCTTTGTAAAATTGAACAGCCTTTTATACAAATATTCTGGTTTTTTATGACAGGAAGAGCCGCCGTTCGCAGGCCGCAGACAGCAAAGAAGCCGGTTCGTCAAACCGGCTCTTTATATTTAAAATTAGCAATCCTAGTGCCGCGACGGCTGGCGTTTTACGTCAGGCATCGTCGGCGGGGCCGTCAGATGCAAGGAGGATGGAGGGAGGCGTAGCGGGGCTACGCTGACTGACGACGACGCCGCAGATGATGGTCCAGCCGGCGAGGCATAGTAAATAAGCCAGACGCCGCGGCACGTCAGGAAACAAGATTCCAGCCGTGGGTCCTACGATTACATAAACAAGTTGCGTATGAAGGGTACAAAGAAGGGTTCGTATATGACTTTCAGGATGACGAAGACGAAGAGGCCCAGGGTGCCGCCTACGATGGCGCCGTTGATACGGATCCAGGCCAGGTCTTCACCGACTTTGCTTTCCAGGAAGGCATTGAATTTCTTCTTGTCAAAGCCGGACAACACTTCCCGCACGGCGACGCCGATGAGGGAGTGTTCGTGTTCCAGGATGATTTCACATCCCCGGCGGATCTGGTCGTCAATCCAGTCCTTGATTTCCGGGTACTGGCTGCAGTAGTCGAGGTAATGCATGAATTCCCCTTCCAGGAGATTCTGCAATTTGTCCTTGCCTTCTACGCCGGTGGTGAAATAGGCCTGGCTGGCGCGCTGCGTCGAGGTGAGCCACATTTCTACAGGCAGGGAATCGACGAACTGATCCTGCCAGCGCTGTACCGTGTAGGTCAGCTGGCCATTCATAGCATACATCTGCAGTTCCAGTTTCTGACACAGCCACTGCCGTTCTTTGCCGCCGGCGTGTTCCCACCGTTCCAGCCAGACGATGATGCCCTTCTGCACGTCTTTGGCTACTTTTTTGGTGTCGACCATGCCCGTAAATTTATTCAGGGTCATGATGAGGTGCGGAGCCGTCCGGGATTCGGCCATCCATTCGTCGAGGGCCCGGATGAGGACGGTTTCAAATTCCTTGCTGCGCACGCAGTCCTTGATGAGGCCGATGATATCGGTGAGCATCTGGCTGTCCGGGTCTTCCAGCATGGTGATCATGCGGTCCTGCAAAAAGCTCAGCAGGGGCTGCCGCTTGAGGTAGGTCCGGATATGGGCCGCGATATACTGCTGATTCTTGCTCTGCCGGCCATATTCATAGGCCTGCTGGGCGACTTCAAACAACAGGGTCCGGAATTTTTCCCGGCCGCCGCTGCTGGTCAGCCAGTTCGTAAATTTGTCTACAAAGGAGACGGTATATAATTTGTCTTTCCACATGCCCGGCTGCAGCAGTTTTTCCGACACGACGTGGGTCATGCCGTCTATGATCTGCGTGCGGTGGCTGTAGACCAGTTCCGTGTGATAGGGAAATCCCAGAGGCCGTTCAAAGAGGGCCGTCACGGCGAACCAGTCGGCAATGCTGCCGATGAGGGCCGACTGGATGACGAAAAACAGCAGCTCTCCCAACAGGCCCACTTCGTGGCTGTACCACCACCAGAATACGAGGACAAAGCAGAGGAAAGATAAGGCCAGGATGGCATTTGCCCGCTGACGGTATGTCATATTACCAGCCTCCTTTCAATGCGTACATGGCAAGGAAGATACAAGCGCCCAGGACGGCGCCGACCAGTGAGCCGTTGACGCGGATCATCTGCAGGTCGTACCATACGCGGCTTTCCAGCGCGTCGGCTAATTCCTGGCTGTCGTAGGCCAGTATTTCTTTTTCTGCCGTCGCGCCGAACCAGTTCTGGAGCCGTTTCAGTTCCTTTGCCGCCAGGGCCAGGACCATACGGTTCATCTGTTCTACCTGCAGGTCGCTGCTCTTCCAGCCTTCGAGACGTTCGATGGCGTAGGTCGCGGCGGCGCGGCAGATCCGGTTCTGCCGGTCCGGGTCCTGTACGTAGCGCTGCCACGCTTCTTTCATGTCCGGACGGGAAACGACGTGATGGAACAGGCGCATTTTATAGCTTTCCAGCCGTTCCTGCCAGACCGGATTGACTTCCAGCTGTTCCGCCTGCTGCCAGATGAACTGCAGGGCTTTCTTCCGTTCTTCCGAATCGGGTTTCTTTGCTTCCTGCAGTACGGCCAGGAATTTTTCCTGCAGATTGGCCGCTACCCGTTCGGGGCTGAACATATCGCTGGCCAGGGCTGCCTTGACGATGAGGGCATAGACGAAATTGCGGTGTTCGTACTGGCGCAGGGATTCACGGTAAATATCGGCCATGTACCGTTTGGCCGTTTCACTCCTGGTCATCGATTCCAGTGTACAGATGAGAAAATCGAGGAAATCATTTCCCGCTTCCCCGACCAGGCCGGTCTTGAGGGCTTTGCCCATGATGGGCGCTATGCGGATTTTTTCGATGGCGTCGGCCCCCATATCGGAAAAGGCATCGACGATTTTTTTCATGTCCAGGGTATACAAAAAGGTATTGAGGACGTGCCCCAGGACGCGTTCTGCCGACTGGAATCCCTTTTCCGTATGAAGGTACGAAAGGCCCGCTTCCAGGACGGGATGATGCTTCAGTACATGATACATGTTGGGGACGGTCAGGATTTCACTTTCAATCATGTGCCGGGCCGTTTCGGCAATCCGTTCCTTGCTGCTAGGAATCAGTGCCGTTTTAAAGGAAATTCCCAGGGGCCGGCGGAACAACGCCGTCACGGCATACCAGTCGGCCAGTCCCCCGATGAGGGCCGCGCCGGACAGGTGCATGATGAGTCCTCCCCAGAACAGGTCCCGGAAAGGATAGGAAAAAAGCAGGAGCAGTGCCGCGATAATCAGTATATAATTGGCTATATGACTCCGCGTCTGCCCTGTCATTGTCTCAAATTGGGTCATTATCGTTCCTCCTCCGGCTCGTGCCGGTCGTATAGTTATGCCGTGTCACCAAAGCAGTTTCGTATCTCCGCTATGGACAGGAATCCACAGGGACTGATCCGGATAAGCCTTGCGGAATGCCTCCGACGGCTGCCACGGTGTACCGAAATAGTGCATGGGGACCAGACAGAGCTTGACTGTCACATGCTTTAAAAATTCCCGTACACCCCATTCCCGGGCTCCTTCGAGGCGGGCATCGACGGGGAAAAAGGCCACATCGACCGTAAGGCCGTCCAATTTCTTCATTTCAGCGTCAAACAGGCGTCTGGCGTTTTCATTATTCTCATCGGTGTCGCCATTCCAGTGCCACCAGTTCAGGTCACCGGCATGAAACAGGCTCAGCCCGTCTGTCCGGACCAGGAAGGAACCGCCTTCATCGGTCGAGCCGAACTGGGTCACGATGGCATCGTCGATGCGGCGCGTATCATAGACTTCCATGGAATACAGTTTGTCCTGCGGGGCCTGCCGGAACGGCACGTCCTTGTTGACGATATAGGCCTGGGCTTTATGGGAAAAGTCGATGATATGGCGGTTGAAATGGTCGCCGTGCCAGTGACTGACAAAAAACCACAACGGCTTGTCACCGTCGGCATAGCGGCGCACGACGCGCTGTTCATCCTGATAATAATCAAATACGAGTACTTTCGTCGCTGTCTCTACAGCGAACCCGCTGTGAGCCAGATAGGTCATCTGTATACTCATCGTACCGCCTCCTCAAACGGGTATGTATTGAATTCTCCTTTAATGTATGCATCATACAGCCTGCGCCGTTCACAGCGCAGGTGATAGGCGCTGATGGGCCAGATCTGCGTTCTGCCCTGAAGGCCGCGCCGGGCTATCCACAGCTGTTCCGGATGGAACAGGTCATTATCCAGGAGCAGCAGGTCATGGGTCACGCCCAGCAGCTGGCCCCGGTTGTCTTCCTGATGGACGAAATCACGGATGAGGTGCTGTACGACCGGCGTCATCCAGTAGGAATCCAGGTCGTCGATGATGACCGTACTGCCCTGCCGCATCTGTGCCAGGCCGGCTGCCAGAGCCGCCATCTTGCGCACGCCCGCCGCTTCGTCGGAAAGCCGGCAGGGACGGGATTCACCCCGGCGCCACAGCAGGACTTCGCACAGACCTCCGCTGTCCGTATAGGAAATGCGGCAGATAGACGAGTCGATGAGCTGCAGCAGGGACAGGATGGCTCCTTCTTCTGCCTGCCAGTACGTCTGTTCTACTTCGGACAGGCGCATGGGCATCTGCTGCCAGACCGCCATATCCCGCTCCCGCACAATGTGGATTGCCGCCGCGGCCTGCCGCAGGCCTTCACTTTCCGGCAAAAAAGGCGCCGTCTGGGACAGGATATCTTCACCGCCGCTCACACGGGGCGCATTTCCCGGCCCGTGCCACTCGAGGACTCCCCTGCTGTAGGCATACTGCAAGGTGCCGCCGATGGAAAGGCGTTCCTCCCCGATGCCATCTGCCGTATAGGACAGACTGTATTCATAAGAATGGTCATGGACTTCATCGTACAGGACGATGGAAAAAGACACGGGACCGCTTCCCGAAGGCAAAAGTGCTGGCGTCCACCCCGTCAGGATGCTGTCGAGCAAAAACTGCAGGGCAATGAGCAGATTCGTCTTGCCGGCGCCGCTGGGACCGAACACCAGCAGAGAGCGCATGATTTTATAATCGGGCAGGGCACGAAAACAAGGTTCATACCGGGTGCCTTTGATACGCGCATGGTCGGAAGGCACGAGGCGCAGTGTCACCGTGTCTGAAAAAGACAGGCAGCCCCGTACGGAAAATTGGACAAGCATATAATATTTCCTCCCTTGGTATTAGTCCTATTATACCACACATCTATAGTAACTTATATATACAGTTGAACGGATACACAAAAAACCTGTTCATAAAGAAAAAGTTACCTTTTTAGTATTTTTTCTGTTTTTCCTATTGACAAATCAAAATGGAAAGTGTACTATAATCGTAAACATTGAGATAGCGATGAGCAAAACAAGTACCTGTAACAACGGTCGTCAGAGAACGCAGGCCATAGGCTGAAAGCCTGCCCGGCACGTATTGCAGCGAATGCCTTTGCGAGCAGAACGGGGGAACCATGAGTATCCCGTTCCGGCAGCCGCCGTTACCGGTACCGAGTGGCAGTTATACTGCAACCAGAGTGGAACCACGGTCCGCCGCCTCTGAACGAGACGGCGGATTTTTGCATCATCGGGGGAAACGGTATCCGCATATACAGCCGCGCGCTCAATGTATACTATTTTTATCCAATTTGTGGAGGGATGTCATTATGGGAAAAATTTATAAAAGCTCTTTGGAATTAGTAGGTCATACACCGCTCTTAGAACCACAGCGTTTCAATAAAAAAGCCGGCGTCAAAGGAAAAGTCCTGGTCAAACTGGACATGTTCAACCCTGCCGGATCTGCCAAAGACCGTATCGCCAAAGCTATGATTGAAGATGCCGAACAGAAAGGCATCCTCAAAGAAGGTTCGGTCATCATCGAACCGACCAGCGGCAACACAGGCATCGGCCTGGCAGCCGTCGCCGCCGCCAAAGGCTACCGCGCCATCTTCACTATGCCGGAAACCATGTCCGTCGAACGGCGCAACCTCATTGCAGCCTACGGCGGTGAAATAGTCCTCACGGAAGGCAAAAAAGGGATGCAGGGCACGGTCGACAAAGCCAACGAACTGGCAAAAGAAATCCCCAACTCCTTTATCCCCGGCCAGTTTACCAATCCGGTAAACCCGAAAGCCCACAAAGAAACGACGGGCCCGGAAATCTATGAAGACACAGACGGCCAGGTCGATATCTTCATCGCCGGCGTCGGCACAGGCGGTACCCTTACCGGCGTAGGCCAGTACCTCAAAGAAAAGAAACCATCCGTCCAGATTGTAGCCGTCGAACCGGCTGATTCCCCGCTCCTGTCCGAAGGCCATGCCGGCCCGCACAAACTCCAGGGCATCGGCGCCAACTTCGTACCGGAAACACTGGACACCAAGATTTACAACGAAGTCTTTACCGTCACGACCGACCAGGCTTATGATACAGCACAGGCCTTCTCCCAGGAAGAAGGCCTGCTCATCGGTATCTCCGGCGGTGCCGCCCTCTATGCAGCTACTCAGATTGCCAACCGCCCGGAAAACGCCGGCAAGACCGTCGTAGCCTTCCTGCCCGATAACGGCGACCGCTACCTGACCACACCGGACTTCATCAAACAGAAGTAAAAACCACCTCATATACTCTACTCCCAGAAAATGGGCTGCCCCAGGAAAGAAACTTCAAGGGACAGCCCATTTTCCATGTGTGGGGGAAGAGCTGGTGGTTAGTGGTTAGTGGGAAAGGGATAGTTTTCGGACTCAGATACTGGAACTCAGATGATAAAAGGACCCTTCAGTCAGCAAAGCTGACAGCTTCCCCTCACAGGGACGCCATATTACACAGTTCGTCGAACCGGCTTTTCTATATAAACTTAGCAACAAAGGACCCATGACCGGGGACGGAAAGGGATAGTTTGGAGTTTGGAGTTTGATGTTTGATGAAGAAACCAGTTCGTCAAACCAGCTTTTTATACTAAAATTATCAGCTCTAGTGCCACGACGGCTGGCATTTTACGTCAGGCATCGTCGGCGGGGCCGTCAGATGCAAGGAGGATGGAGGGAGGCGTAGCGGGGCTACGCTGACTGACGACGACGACGCAGATGATGGTCCCGCCGGCGATGCATAGTAAATAAGCCAGACGCCGCGGCACGTCAGGAAACAAGTCCCCGGCCGTGGGTCCTAATTACCACTCTATCAATATCCGCTTTTTGTAATCCCTGTACCTTTTGAGTACTGTCTCATTCGTGTTGACCGCCCGTTTCAGCGACTGGTACGCCAGGGACCTCTTTTCTCCGTAATGATTGGCCAGGCGCAATGATACCGACGTGACGGGAGCCAGCCACCACGTATGGGTAAAGACCGCTGCCGTTACGCCAAGGGCATGGCACACGTAGGAAAGGACGGACCGACGGCCAAATTCATTTCCTTTCCGGTAGTCGGATAATTCCACTTTCCGGGATACGGAATAGGCAATGAGGATATACGGGATGACCGACGGGAACAGGCTGTCGCTCTGCACGGCCTCTGCCGCATCGACGTGTTCCAGCACATACTGGGACAGCTCTTCATTGGAAATACCGCTGTCGATCAGGTGGGCCGACATATCTCCCATCGTTACCTGACTGTAGACTTCATCCGTAGAGACAATATCGATGTGAGGATAACGTTCAAAAGCATTCTCTATATACTGGGCCGATTCCGTCGCTTTGAGCTGCAGTACGTCATTGATGCTGCCATCACTATTATAAATCGCTATATCCCAGCCGGGCTGTGTCGCCGACTGGGCCATTTCGGCATGGCATCCTGCCGGCAGGTGGCCATCGTTCAAATAGTCCGTATAGCGTATTTCAAATAATTTTCCCTTCAGACCGTTTACAAATCCTTCAAGCTGATTTTCATCCATGCTCTCTATAGCACTGCGGAAATCCATATCGGCAGCCTTATCGGGATAGGCCAGCTCATAGGCCTGCTGCAGGTCATCGGGAATCTTCCAGCCCAGCAGGCGCTGCCAGAAATTCGGCAGACTCAGTCCAATGGAATCGAGGATCATATCCCGCTTCGTTTCCCCTTTCAACTGGCTTTTCGCCATGAGATGCTGGATATCCTGATACTCCAGAGATTGTTCGCGCAGCCTGGCGATGAGCATATCAAAATCCCGCTGCCGGTAGGTCAGCCCGCGGACATTCCGTACCATACCCACACTGCCCTTTGCGGCCCCTACGACAACGCCGCCAGCCAATTTCGCCATCTTTTTCTTTTCCATGGATACACTCCCATCACAGATGCACCACCTCAGCGCATCCCTCTGAATTATGTTCATAACGTGCATGCTATGTATGCATTATACCATAGAAATGAAATGACTGCACGATGAAGAAAGGACGACCCATCACCCTGACGAAGACATTGATAAACCGGTTTGCTTTTCGTATAATAAACGTAGAAAAGGTGCTGCCAATCGGTCAGCCCCAAAGGTAAGTTGAAATAATCGCCTACAGTTGGAAGCCGGGGCGATTATTGTTTGTTCAAAACCACAATCAGGAAAATCAAAAGCAAAATGGCAACATTCAGATTATCCACGGGCTCCACCCCATTTCTGGGGCATAATTAATCGCCTTACTTGGCAACACCTTCGTTCAGTATAAAAACGTATTGTTTTTTATCAATATGAAGGGACTGTAACAAAATAATCTTTTAACCCATTTTGTTACAGTCCCTCATGGTATATGAAAGACTCGGTTTATACTGCAGAAAAAGAACAGATACATAGTATGGAAATTGTGTATTTGTTATACATAACCGGTATCATACGATTCATAATTATCTAGTCGTTTAATAATGCTTGACGGACACATTATATACAAGGTACACTTATTAATGAGGTGAAAGTATGAATTATGCATTAAAAATCGGGGAAAAAATACGATCTTGCCGTTTAAGCAAACAGCTAACTGTTAAAGAATTAGCAGAAGAAGCAAAAATAACACCTTCTATGTTAAGCCAAATTGAACGAGGCCAGGCAAATCCTTCTTTAAATACAATTCGCCTTCTTTCTACTGCACTAGATGAACCTATGTTCCGATTCTTTTTAGAAGACACTGATGTGAATGATGATGTAGTAAGAAAGACTAATCGAAAACATATTATTGAAAATGGCATCGATTATGAAATGTTGACTCCAGATATGAGTGGCACGGTGGAATTAATGCAACTTAATCTTCCACCCAACACGTTCTCCTGCCGGGAACCAATGGGACATAAAGGAGAAGAAATTGCTCTAGTAGAAAAAGGTACAGTAGTCATTACAGTTGGAAATAATAAAATTACATTATATGAAGGAGATAGCATCCGCATAAAAAGCAATACAAAACATAGTTGGTATAATCCTGAATCCGATTCCGCTATTGTTATATTCGCCGTATCTCCTCCTAGTTTTTAAAAAGGTTGTGGCAGAAAAGCTTTGAACTTCTCCCCGTCAAGAGGACAATAAAAAATATAAGATTTCTTTAGCCGGCAGATTCGTCTGCCGGCCTTTTTACGCGGCTAAATACAAGGTATGTTTCTCTATCGGTGTTAGGATGCCAAGATTACGTTGCACACGTTTGTGATTGTAATAATAAATATATGCTTCTATGGAACGCATCAGTTCGCACTTGCTGGTAAAACGCCTGCCATAGTACATCTCCCGTTAAGAATGTCCCAGAAACCTTCCATAAGCCCGTTGCAATGAGCTACACGGGACATGCTTTGGGTCATTTCCTGTTTTTCCAACGGGTGGTGAAAATTCCTGTTTGTATATTGCACGCCTTTGTCGCTGTGAAACAGCGGATGGGCATCTGGATTGTCTTTTATCGCTTTGTCAAAGGTCTTGAATACCCAGGGGTTGTCGTTACGGTCACTAATGGCAAAAGATACGATTCGCCTATCATAAAGGTCCGGGATGGCACTCAAGTACATTTTATGCATAACAGAATCCTACTGGGATAAAATGCTTCAGCCTCTTCTGCTTCATATCGCTTTATCCATACTTGTATGGTTGTAGGACTAACTCCACCGTTTCTCCGGTATATCGTTGAGTAATCTTTCCTGACAGGTACACATGGACAAGCTTGATTTTCTTTTCTGCTGTAATTTTATGTTTTTGTGACATGAAAATTCCCCCTATGATGACAGTTTTATTTTTTACTGTCTCTCATAAGGGGGAACATATCACTTCATTTGTGCCACAACCTTTTAAACTAATTTATTGAATATTTTTTAAAGTAGAGTTTCCGCGAATATCTACCTTAATAGGATGATCCACAGTATCTTTTCTAACTCCAATAAGATAACTTGTTAGATTTGCACTAGAACAAGAATGATTCGGGATAATACAAATTTTATCTCCTACCTTTAAATCAGTCGTTCCATTTACATGCAATTTTCCTACTTCTTCAGATAATCCCGTTACAGTTAACTCTGGATGTCCTTTAACTGTACCATATCCTTTAATCGATGTATTTCCATGAGCACCTTGATCCAGGCCAAAACATTTTGTTCCTGCATCGCAAATAAATAAATCATCTGATGGATGAGATACTACAGACGCTAAGACATATAAAGCACATTCTGCTTCAGTAGCTGTACGTGTTGACAATTGAATCGTATCATTAAAAATATAATTTCCTGGATGATAAATAGTAATATTCGAATCAGAAATCGCCCCTTCAAATGTTGGAGTAGAACCACTGGAAATAATTTTTAACGTATATCCTGCATTACGAAGTCTTCTCGCTGCCACATCAATAGCCTCTACTTCATCTTTTACATAGTTTGAGATATCTTCATGTGTACAAGCCCCATAAACATGCCCTGGATGAGAAGAAATCCCACAAAATTCCAGATTTTTAAACTCTTTTAATGCATCCGCTAACTCAACGACTTTATCGGGAGCAACGCCAAACCTATGCAACCCACTATCAACTATTATCGTATATTTGACGACAACACCTGATATTGAAGCACTATCGTTTATTAATTTAGCTGCATCGACTCCATCAATACGAATATAAAAAGTATTACATAATTTCGTTAGAGTCAACACACGAGCAATAGACACATCTGTTGCTACTGGATAAGCATACATAACATTTTTCATGCCTGCTTTTATCATTGCTTCTGCTTCATCCAAATTTCCACACAGAAATCCGGTGCATCCGTATTCCTGTTGTAATTTAGCTAATTCAGTACTCTTGTGAGTTTTTATCATGGGCCATATTTGTTTTTTATGCTTTTTAGCCAAATTACAATATTTTGTTAAATTATGTTCCATGTAATCCATGTTAACCAGAATCGCCGGAGTTTGTAATTCCGTAATCTTCATATTAACTACCTCTTTTCTCTTTAATCATAGGAATATGAGCCACAAAATATATACGCAAAGCAATGATGTAAAAGCCTGCAAGACGCTAATAAACGGAAATACACGATAAGCAATTTCCGGTTTCATACCCGATGTTGTCGTTACAACCCAGAAGAAGTCATCATTCCCATGAAAAATCATAAATCCGCCGGATGCACAGGCTAACATAGCAATAACTAATCCAATAGGAGTATTAAACCCTAATACATCTACAAGTGGCAACAACATAGAAGCTGCAGTAATCATTCCAACAGTACCAGATCCAATGGCTGTACGGAAAATGGCTCCAATGGCAAATGGTACCAAGATTCCTAATGATACACCTGAGAAATAAGTCGTTACTATTCCTTGAATATCCGACATCTTTAAAACAGTGGCAAACGCACCACCAGCGCCAACAATAAGTACGATTTGCCCAGCCGTCTTTAATGCTTCTCCAAATTCGCCATCAAAAGTCCATACAGTACGGTCATGGGGACGTACTGTCATGTAAGACAGAAAAGCAATAAGTAGCCCAATCATCAAAGCTACAACTGTATTTCCCAAAGAAAAGAATATATTATACAATAAACCGTCTCCAAACGGTTTTGAATTTAAAGAAGCTACAGTCCGCAATAACATAAGAATAATTGGTAAAATGATGGGAGCAAATGATGCAAACGCACCAGGTCTTTTATGCCCTGCTTCTGGAGATACAATCTCTTCCAATTCATCAGGCTTGAATTTATACTTTTCACCTAAAATTTTACCTGCAAAATGGGCTACTAGCACAACTGGTATCGAAACAATCATACCTAAAACAATGACCATTCCTAAATCAGCTCCCAATATACCAGCCACTGCCAGCGGTCCCGGTGTAGGCGGAACCAGCATATGAGTTGCATGTAACCCCATAGCTAACGCCACTGCCATAGTGGTCATACTAACTCCCGTATCTCTCGACATCCGTTTGGCAAGAGGTGCTAAAAGGACAAACGCCGAATCACAAAACACAGGAATAGATACAAAGTAACCTGTTATTGCCAATCCTAAAGAAGCATGTTTCTTCCCTGTAATCTTGAGAATAGTATGGGCCATCGTTTCAGCTGCCCCGCTCTTTTCAAGTAATCCACCCATAACTGTGCCAATAGCAATGACAACACCTATCCCGGCTATAGTACCACCTAACCCTGTAGCGTAATTAGTCATTATGTCATTAATATTGGCACCAATCATAAGCCCAAAACTAATAGCAGCAATAGTTAACGCAAAAAAAGGATGAAGTTTCACTTTTATAGTGAGGAAAATCAAAATTAAAATAGCAATGATGATACACGAAACAATAATAAGCGCATTACCATCCATAATCTTTCCCTCCTTTATTTAGTTGTAAAATTCATATTATTTCCGATCTTCGCGCGCGCATGTAATTAAATATTGTTTAATATTATTTAATTACATTTTATACTTTTTATTATACACATCATTGATAAAATGTCAATTAATTTTAATTAATATAATTAAATATTTGTCGTATACATTATTAATTAAGAATACAATAATACAATGACTGGACCAATGGCATTAGACTGTACAGCCGGTCCGACCATCATGCCCAGGCCCAGAGTAATCGTCCAGATGAGGGACAGCCATTTCCATTTCTTTTCCAGACCGTTTTTGATAAACCAGGGAAATCCGCCGTGCCATTCACCCGTATCGGGATTTTTTCACGATAGGCTACGGCCAGCGTCACTTCTGAGAACTTGACGATGAGGCCCAGCATGGCGATGAACCACATCCAGAGCCGTGCAGGCTGCCTTGAAGGGATTGATATTGCCTTCTCCGGAGCTTTTATCAAAGACTTTGCCGAAATTTTCTTTCATGATGAGCCCGAAATGGCGGAACTGGAAAAACCGGAGCCGGACCGTCATGTAAACCGCTACGAATGATGTCAGTATCAGGATAGGCCAGCCCCAGATGACATCGGCAATGGCCATCATGCCGCTTATGATACTCTCGATGATAAACATACATATTCCCCCTTTTGCGGTACAAAAAAGGCCTCCTGCAGAGTTTACCCTGCAGAAGGCCTCGTTGCCCAGCATATAAGTTTTCATCCCGCCATCAACATGATGAATGAGATGGTCATACTATACTATCTATTTTTCTGTTTGTCAATATATTCATCATATATTTTTAATTATTTTCATTTAATTATTTAAATAATAATGTGTTCGTTTTACGTGTTTTCTTTGCGAAGAAGCGTGAACCCTGTCTCGTAACCCTGCTGAACCGCCGTGGCAATCCGTCCCCCGCCGGCTGCATCGCCGATGACTCGTACTATATCAAACGCTGTCCGGAAGGCATCGACCGTATCCTGCCTCGGTGCAAGACCCATAGACAAGATGACCGTATCGGCTGGGAGGATTACCTGCTCATGATCGCTCAGCCGTTCCAATGTCACCGTATGTTCCTGAACTGAACGAATGCTGTGACCCGTGTAAATATCCGGATGATACTGCGTAATGCGGCTCATTTCATCATTCAGGACAGCCGGGAAAATAGCTCCGCCGATGACAGGCATCATTTCAACCAGACTGACCGGGTGATGGTCCTTCAAAAGCACAGCTGCCGTTTCCAGTCACGTAAGGCCTGATCCGATAATAACAGATTATCCTTGTACGGCAGCCTTTCCCTGTAATACGGCTTCTGCCGTAACGACATGGGGAAGGTCGAATCCCGGCAGAGGCAGGATCCGTGATCTGGCCCCACAGGAAACGACGACGGCTGCCGGATGTTTCCCAGGACCCGTTCCTGGCAATAAAGACAGCCGATGCACTGCCGGATTTTATCACTGCGGCCTGTGCGGGCCTTTTCGATAAAATCCGGATCGGCCAGCTGGGACCGGCCCAGTCCGACAAAATCACAAACGCCTTCTTCGAGGAGTTCTTCGGCAAATGCCGGATTCTTGATAGTGTTCGTCGCGATGACCGGGATGTGGAGCGCTTCTTTATACGCCTTTGCCACATGCTTTTTCCAGCCCGGACGGTACGAATAAGTTTCACAATTGGCATCGGCATTGCGGGCACTGCCATTGTTGATATTGATGGCATCGATACCGCAGGATTCCAGGTAACGGGCAATTTCCAGCCCGTCTTCCAGTGTGAGGAACCCTTCTACGGGCGTCATTTCATCACCACACATGCGCACCATAATGGGAAAGCGGCCCAGTTTCTGCCGGATACCCTGGATGATTTCGCTGATAAACCGACAGCGGTTTTCCCGGCGCAATCGGCACAGCACTGGGAGCCAGATTGGGACGGCCCGTCAGCGCCGGATTGGACGTAATTGTGCTCCAGAAATGCTATCAATAATTCGGTTTATTCATTTTATTTACACTACTTTTTTTTACATAATATAAGCAGCCTCGTTCATCAACTTTATCGTAGTTGATGAACGAGGCTGTAGATAAATTTTCTTTACTGAACAGACTGGCAGAGAGCTTTGATATCTATCTTGCGGTCTTTTTCCAGCATGCCTGTTTCGACGAGGAAGTCCTGGGTCTTCGTAAGGTCTTCTATGTCAGCATCGGTGATGGCCGGGTTGAAATCGTACCAGCCAGCCATAGCCTGTACCTGGTCTTCCGTGAGGCCCGTTTCTGCGGCGGCTGTGCCGTAGTATTTCTGCGGATCTGCCAGGTAGTCTTTGACGACTTTTTCATGGGTCTGCATGAATTTCTTTGCCACTTCGGGGTACTGTTTGATAAAGTCGCTGCGCATGGCAATGACGATGGTGGCATCGAGGAGGCCTTTGCCCGTCGTCAGGATGCGGGCGCCGTCGTTTTTCATTTTCAGTGTCGCCGGACCTGCCAGCAAGGCTGCATCGGCACTGCCGCCGCTGAGGGCTGCCGCTGCCTGGGGGATGCCCATGGATACGAACTGGACGTCATCGGCGCTCATTCCTTCTTTAGCTAGGGCCGCCAGGAGGAGCTGGTGCAGGATAGTACCCTTCGGGCCGGCAATTTTTTTGCCTTTCAGGTCTTTGACCGACTGGATGGACGGGTCTTTGGTCATGATCATAAAGGCTTCCGGTGCCCGGCTGTAGACGCCGACGACCGTCAGGTCGATGCCGTTGGCCCTGGCCAGGATGGCACTGGTTCCGCCCAGAGCATGGCAGACGTCGATTTTGCCGGCAGCCAGGGCTTCCGTCTGTTTCGGGCCGGCATCGAGGTCGGAATAGGTAATGGTAATGCCGTCGTCCTTGAATGCTTTTTCAAATACCTGATCTTTCTTTTCTATGATAGACGGGATATTGAGGGGCGATTTGACATAGGTCATGTTGATTGTTTCCGGTTTCTTTGCCGCATTGGCCGATTTTTCCTGGCCGCAGCCGGCAAGGCCTGCCATGGCTACGACAATAGCCAGGCCTGCCAGTACGAGTTGTACGCTTCGTTTCATAGGGGAGTCTCCTTTTCTTCTTCAAGAATATGCAATATATCGGTTTTCAGTGCCATCCGTCCGGCAACAGATGGCCGGGGATAGGGTTCTTCGTTGGTGACGCGTCCGCCACAGCAGCCTTTGTGCATGACCAGGATGTCCTGCCCCAGCCGCACCGCTTCATCGAGGTCATGAGTGATGAATACGATAGTCATGGGCTGCCGCACATACTGGGCCATGAGCTCGTCCTGCAGTTTTTCCCGGGTAAAATAGTCCAGGGCCGCGAAGGGTTCATCCATGAGGAGCAACCGGGGCTGACACGACAGGGTACGCACCAGGGCAGCCCGCTGGGCCATGCCGCCGGACAGTTGATCCGGGTAGGCTTTGCGGAAGGAATCGAGGCCGAAGGCCTTCAGATACTGGCCGGCCAGCTCGGCCGATCCGCCCATGCCATGCCGCCAGATGCACACATTGTCTTCTACGGTCAGCCAGGGGAGCAGGCGCGGCGTCTGGAACATGACACCGGTCCGCGGGCGGGAGCCGCCAAAATCGAGGGTCCCTTCGTCCGGCCGTTCCAGTCCGGCCAGAAGGCGCAGGAGTGTCGTCTTGCCGCAGCCGCTCTTTCCGACGATGACCGTAAACGAGCCGTCCCGGATGGACAGACTGCACCCTTTCAGGGCAGCTACCCGTTTGCCGTCAGGCAGGGTATAGAAGCGGGACAGGTCTTCCATGCGGATATCACTCATGATGCTCCTTCCTTTCTGTCCAGAGATAGCGCTGGCCTATGGCTCTCATGAGGGCATCAGCGGCGATTCCCAGGACGCCCAGGGTCAGGATGCCGGCCACGACGATATCAGGCCGGGCCATTTCTTCCCCATCGAGGATGAGATATCCCAGGCCTGCCGCGGCGGCAATCATTTCCGCCCCGATGAGGGAGCGCCAGCTGTAGCCCAGGCCGATGCGCAGTCCCGTGTACATGGCAGGCAAGGCCTGAGGCAGGCGGATATGCCAGAAAACAGCCCGGGAAGACAGGCCATAGACGCGGCCCATTTCCAGCAGCTGTTCATCGGGGTGGGACATGCCGTCGAGGGTATTGAGGAATATGGGGAAAAAGGTCGCCAGGACGACGATGATGATTTTACTGGCCTCGCCAATGCCGAACCAGAGGATGAGCATGGGCAGCAGGGCCAGGGGCGGCACGTTCCGCAGAAATTCCAGGAGGGAATGGCAGACACGGAGGGCCGCCGGATGCAGGCCCAGCCAGATTCCGCTGGGAAGGGCCAGGGCCGCTGCGATGGCAAAGCCCGTCATGACCCGCATCAGGCTCGCCCCGATATGGCGGGCCAGCTGCCCCGACGCGGCCAGCTGCAGCCAGCTGGACCAGACCCGTTCCGGCGGCGGGACGATATATGAGCCCCACCAGTGCCCCATGCTTCCCAGCTGCCAGCAGGCTATCAGAAGCAGGGGCAGAGCGCAGATTGTCAATATCTTCGTTAGTATTCGTTTCATGGCATTACCTGAAAAAAACCTCCATGCCGAAAGCACAGAGGTCCCTTGTCATACATGTACTCCGCCTTTGCTGTGCAGACACCTTTACAGTGAAGAACGACATATAGATATCATGTTTGCTGTCAGAATCACTCTTTCAGCTCACATTCCGTATTATACCATAAGCACGGGAAGCATCACAAATCGTTCCCCTCATTCATCCCAGGCACTGTCCGGCAGATTTTCGATGTCCGGCCAGGCCGCGTTGATTGCCTGTGCCATGAGCTTCTTTCCTGCCGGATCCAGGTGGAGGCCGTCGAAGGCCAGTTCCGTCCGGAGCATCCCCTGGCTATCGTACATGCCCGGCGTAATGTCGATATGGACCTGGGAACGGATATAACGGTTGACGCGGCCGATCTGCCACTGCCAGTCCGGCGCCGTTTCATCGTCAAAAGTCCGTTTGATATTGTCGGGATTGACAGGCGGCACGGTCAGGAATACCGGACGGATACCGTGTTCCAGGGATTTTTTTCGCACCTCTTCCATATCGGAAATGACGACATCCGCCCCCAGGCCGTTGCGCAGGCTGTTCGATCCCATGAGGATCAGGAGATATTTCGGCCTGAATGGCAGGACATCGGCGTCGAACCGGTCTTTGGTCATGGTACTCGTATCGCCGCTCTGGGCCAGGTTGACCGCAGGAAAATCGAGGTACGACAGATAGCTGAAATCCCAGTCAGCCGGCGAATAGGAGACGCTGCCACCACCGTGGCTGATGCTGTCGCCCAGGACGGCCACCGTATAGGGCGTATCCGGATCGGTCAAAAACGGCTGGGCATCGGACCAGACGCCGATGGGGCCCCCCTGCTCATCGAGGGCCCGGACCCGCCAGTAAAAGGGATGATTCCCATAGCGCGGCCGGGGATCGTATTTCTGAGCCGAATCGGTCCGGTACACGTCGATGCGGTGCTGTGACGGTTCTATGCCTCCGGGATTTTCCGGCGCTGAATCCAGTACTTCCACTTCATACTGGCTGGCTCCGGGTACGGGGAACCAGTCGTAGACGGGATAAAGCAGGACTGACCCCTTTCCCGTATTATACGCAGACAACAGCTCCGGCTTTTCTACAAAGGGAGCCATCCGGTCCAGGGGAACTTTTTCAATTGATGAATAGTCACTGACCCGGCGTCCCTCCATATCCAGCCCATAGACGCGATAGTAGAAACAGTCATCCTGGAAATCATCCGGCAGGGCCAGTTCGATGCCGTTGGTATAGGCCCGCTGTTCCGGCATGACCGGTTCGTAGGCGATGTCTCCCGTTTTTTCATCCGGTTCCATCTGCCGCAGGACCTGCACATCGTACATGACAGCTCCATCTACACGGGTCCAGCGCAGGATTGGGTGGACCGGAGCCGGCGCTCCTTCCGAATAATGGCGCAGGAGAACCGGTTTTTCCCTATCGGTCCGGTCTCCGGACGAACCGTATATTTTCTGTGCTTTTTCCAGAGGCGGCGACACGATGAGCCCGTGATGCGCATTCTGCCGGGCTGTCGTAGCCAGGACGCCGTAGCCCAGGGTAAACGATAAGAGTAATAGTAAAATCAGCATACTTTTATGACGCATCATCCCGCCTCCTTTTAATGATATCGCTAATCATTACTTATTATATACCATTTCTATCTATCTTACAACACACGGCCGGACAGGGAGAAAAAGAGGCGCCGCAATGATACGGCGTCCCTGAAAAAATTCACCCCTATCGGATAAATCAGCTATGTCCTTCTGTTTTCTCTGTCCTGGCCTTATCCTTTTTAGCCGGCGCTTTGTAACCGTACTGGCTCTTCCATTTCTTGTCCAGTTTCTGGATTTCTTTGTCGGAAAGCATGGCCGGTTTGGCCCGCAGCGCCTGATTCAGGTTATGGACAATGGCCGCGCCGTCATCGCCGGGAGCACAATCCATGATGTGCTGTCCCTGGACGGAAATTTCGTTGCCATTCTGGAGGATCTGCCAGTCGTTGCCTGTCAGGTCCATGCCTTTGACCTTGCCAGAGGCAACGGGAGTCGTCCGGATTTTCTTGTCATCCTGCGCTTCCCCATAGATGGTGTGGGTCACGCGTGACAGGTTCCCGGCAACGAGGAAAGCACGGCGGCGCCGCGAATAGTCACCGTACGGAGCGGGACTGACCACGGGCTGGGCATTGACGTAGACCATGTCTCCCCCTACCTGGACGTGATTGCCCGACCAGCGCGTCATGCGGCGGCCCAGCTTTTCAATGCGCTTCGTCATCTGTGGGTGGTTATTGGGGCTGATGACCCGTTTGAACCCTTCCTGATAGAGGTCGCCGTATTTTTCATAGACAAACTGCATCGACGACGGGGCACCGCCGACGTTGTAGGGCGTATTCTTCATGACCTCAAAGCCATAGGCATCGGCTTCTTTTTCCTGATTCATGGTTACCATTTCATTGTCGATGTAATTGATCACAATGCCGCCGAGGAGTACGTCGAGCATTTCCGCATGGCCGCCAAAGGCAAGGTCTACGGCAACGGAAACGCCGATGCTCTTCATGACGCCGTTGATGGCGTGATGGCGTTCGCCGTGCTGCATTTCATGGCACAGGGTGAAAGCCAGTTCATCATCGTTGAGCGTATCCATCATGCCCTGATTGACAGAAATGACGCCGCCCACCGTTTCAAAGGCGTTCAGATCCTTGCTGGGATTGGCATAGACATCGTAATTGCGTTTGATCATCCCCGTCCGGACGAGGTTGTCGGCAATCCGGTCCAGCCGCTGCTCATATTCATAATTATCTGCCACACCGGTCTTGGCCTGGGTCTGGGCCAGCATCTGCGGCTGCATCTGCGTATCCATCTTGACGAGCTGCTGCTTGATGAGGGCCGCTGCGGCGGCGCCATAGAGTACCGTTTCCACGGCAGACGCAGCTGCCGCCATCCCAACGGGCAGCGTCACCAGTGACGTCCCCAGTACCAGTGTGGTTATCCATTTTTTCCATCGTTTCACACGAATCCATCCCCTATTCTTCTTCCGGCAGTCTCTGCTGCGTCTGAATCAGGTCTATTTTCTTCGCGCGTGGCCATTGTTTGATTTCCCATTCCCAGTGCATGGCCGCATGCTGCGATGCAAAGGCCTGGCTCCAGACGAGGGTCACCGGCCGGCGGCTGCGGGTGTATTTTGCCCCGCCCCGGCTGTTGTGGGCGGCGACCCGGCGCTGGATGTCACAGGTCCATCCTGTATAGTACGACCCGTCAGCACAGCGTACGACATAGGTATAATAGGCCCGGTCTGTCTGATTATTTTTCAACGATTTCAATGGTGTCGAGGACGACGTCTTCCAAGGGTTTATCCCGGAAATCGGTCGCCGTCTTGCTGATGGCTTCTACGACATCGTAGTTTTCTACTACTTTGCCAAAAATGGAGTGATGATTCTGGAGCCACGGTGTCGGAACGACGGTCACAAAGAACTGGGAACTGCCCGTATTGGGGCCGGCATTGGCCATGGCCAGGACACCCGGTTCGCTGAAGTCGAGGCCCGGGCCGAATTCATCGGGAATCATTTCATCGGAACCGCCAAATCCCGTTCCCTGGGGATCGCCGCCCTGGATCATGAAATCGGCGATGATGCGATGGAATATGGTGCCGTCATAGAACTTGCTGTCGGCCAGCTTCTTGAAATTGGCGACTGTAATCGGGGCCTTGTCGGGAAATAATTCTACGGTGAATTCCCCGCGGTTGGTCTTAAACAATGCATACATTTTTTTATCTGCCATAATACTGATCCTCCTGAAATGTTTCTTTTATTTTTTCTTCTATTATATACTATATATTCTGCAAACTGCAAACCATCCTGCCCTTTAAAAAGTATATGTTTCCCTTCTGTTCTATGGTATACTAGAATTAGATTCAGTTATTGTATATCAGAGGGGGATGAAGGTCATGCGATTAGGAATGGCTCAGATGTCCATGTCGAAGGATATGGAAGAAAATTTCACAAAAACACTGGATTTCTGCGATAAGGCGGCGGGCTGCAATCTGCTGTTTTTTCCGGAAGTACAGTTCTCTCCATTTTTTGCCCAGTATGAAAACCAGGATGCCACCGGGTATCTAATGGAAGATACGGATCAGAAAGTGCAGGCTATCCAGGAAAAATGCCGGGAACACGACATGTATATTTCGCCCAATTTCTACTTGAAACAACAGGGAAAGCCCTATGATGCCAACCTGTTCCTCGACCGTCAGGGCCGCATCGCCGGCATTTCCAAGATGGTCCACATTTTCCAGGCGCCCCAGTTCTATGAATGTGATTATTACACGCCGTCAGAAGAAGGGTTCCAGGTCTTTACGACGGATTTCGGCAAAATCGGCATCGTCATCTGCTTTGACCGCCATCTGCCGGAAAGCATCCGCTCCTGTGCCGCCCAGGGCGCCGATCTGGTCATCGTGCCGACAGCCAATACGAAAGCCGAACCGCTGGAAATGTTTGAATGGGAAATGCGCGTCCAGGCCTATCAGAACCAGACCTTCGTCGCCATGTGCAACCGCGTCGGCAAAGAAGGGGACATGGACTTTGCCGGCCAGTCCCTCATCATCGATCCCTGGGGCAATCTGCTGGCAAAAGGGGACGACCAGGAACGGCTCATCGCCTGCGATCTCGACCTGAGTCTGGCCCGTAAGGCCAAGGAAGAACGGCCCTTCCTCAAGCTGCGCCGTCCCGACATGTACCGCTGATACGGAAAAACAGGATAAAAATAAACGGAGCTGCCACCCATGAATAGTCTCTCATAGGTGGCAGCTCCGTCTGTCTCTATACGATGCAACCGGTCTGCGCGATGAAGATATCCTGCGCCCTACATCTCCTTGACCGGCACGAGCCCCCGGGACAGGGAAATCGTCCCGGTGCGCACAATTTCCAGTACATTGTACGGCGAAAGCACCTTGATGAGGGCATCGACGTGATCTTCCCGGCCGGTCACGCGGAGAATGAGGGAATTCAGGTTGACATCGACGACTTTGGCGTGAAACAAATCGGCCAGTCCCGACAGTTCTTCCCTCGTCTTGGGAGAATCGTAGCGCACTTTGATCATCGCCAGTTCATAGCTGATAAAGGGTTCCTCATCGAGGTTGACGATTTTGATGATGTCGATGAGTTTTGCCAGCTGGCTCATGGTCTGCTTCAATTCTTTATCGTCTTCGATGCTGATGACGATATTGAAGCGGGTCACATCCCGTTCTTCCGTGTACCCCGCCGTCAGGGATTCGATATTGATGGCCTTGCGGCTGATCAGTCCGGCAATATGGGTCAGGACGCCCGGTTTATTATCGCATAGTATAGCAAGATGCTGTGTCCTCACCCTGCTTCACCTCCCAGTATCATGTCACAGAGCGCTTTGCCGCCGGGAACGGTCGGATAGACCCGTTCCTCTTTGGATATCGCAATGTCGATGAGAGCCGTCCCTTCATAGGCAAGGGCCTCCCGGAGCACGGGAAAGAGGTCATCTTCCCGTTCGATGTGATAGCCCCGGACGCCCATCGATTCGGCCAGCATGGACAGATTCTTGCGGCTGTTCAGCGTGCACTGTGTATAATGCTTGTCGTAAAAGAAATCCTGGAGCTGGACGATCATGCCCAGGGTATCATTGTGGAGCACGATGACTTTGACGGCAATGCCATACTGGGACAAGGTAGCCAGTTCCTGGCAGTTCATGAGGATGCTCCCATCGCCGGAAAAGACGAGGACCGTCTTGTCCGGACAGGCGACTTTGGCTCCCATGGCCGCCGGCAGTCCGTATCCCATCGTACCCAGTCCGCCTGACGAAAGGAAATGGCGGGGCTGCTCCGTATCAAAAAACTGGGCTGCCCACATCTGATGCTGCCCCACGTCGGTAACGGCAATCGTATCCTCCGGCCGTGTCAGTGCCCGGACGGTTTCAAAGATAGCCTGGGGAGAAATATAGTCCGGTCTCGGCGCCACGGCAAAGGGATGAGCCTGTTTCATCGACCGGACGTGATCCCGCCAGGGAGCATAGGCGGCCTGATAATCAAAGGACGACTCCCTGATCTTTTCTGCCACAAGAGGCAAAGACCAGCGCAGGTCCCCTTTTACGGCCAGATCGACGTCGATGATTTTGCCGATTTCCACGTCGTCGATGTCGAACTGGATGATTTGTGCTCCCGGAGCAAAGGTATCAGCCCGGCTGGTCAACCGTTCGTCAAAGCGCACACCCATGGCGATAAGCAGGTCGCATCCGGTGATGGCCATGTTGGATGCATACGATCCATGCATGCCGCCCATGCCGAGATGAAGGTCATAGCTGTCCGGCACAGCACCCTTTCCCATGAGGGTTGTCACGACCGGTATCTGCGTTTCCCCGATGAACTGCCGCAGCGCATCGGTCGTCCCCGACAAAATGACACCGCCGCCGATGAGCAGCAGGGGCCGTTTACTCTGCTGGATAGCGCTGACAGCCCGGTCGATGTCATAAGCCTGTCCGGCCGGTTCCAGCCGGTACCCTGGCAGCGACACCCGTTCAGGATAGATGAAATCGATTTCTTCCTCCAGGGCATCTTTAGTAATGTCGACCAGAACCGGACCCGGCCGGCCTGTAGAAGCTATATAAAAAGCTTCTTTCAGGACGCGGGGAATCTGCCGGCCGTCCTTGACGAGGTAATTGTGTTTGGTAATGGGTGACGTAATGCCCGATATATCGGCCTCCTGAAAGGCATCGCGGCCAATGAGACTGGCCGATACCTGTCCGCTGATGATGACCATCGGAATGGAATCCATATTGGCCGTCGCAATACCCGTGACCATGTTGCAGATACCCGGCCCGGACGTAGCGATGCAGACACCGGGCCGGCCTGTCACCCGGGCATAGCCGTCGGCAGCATGGACAGCTCCTTGTTCGTGACTGGTCAGGATATGGCGGAACCCGTCCTGGTACATGGCATCATACAGGGGAAGGATAGCTCCGCCGGGATAGCCGAATACGACGGGGACACCCTCTTTCTTCAAGCAGGCTAACACAGCCTGTGCGCCTGTCATTTTCATCATCATCACCTCTTAGTATCGTTCAGCGAAGCAGCCATCCACCGCCTTTCGATGAACGACGAACGGCCTGCGATAAACGGATTTTAATTAGTCATTCTGGTCGTTGTTGTGGAGCCAGGACATCATCTTGCGCAGTTTGGCACCGACTTCTTCAATAGGATGTTCGGCGTGCTGGCGGCGCATCGCCAGGAAATGGGCCCGGCCGGCAGCCTTGTTTTCCAGGAGCCAGTCTTTGGCAAAGGTCCCGTCCTGGATATCGTGCAGTACGTCTTTCATTGCCTGTTTCGATGCGTCGCTGATGACCCGCGGACCAGCCGTGTAATCGCCGTATTCTGCCGTATCGCTGATGGAATAGCGCATCTTGGCCATGCCGCCTTCGTACATGAGGTCTACGATCATCTTCATTTCGTGAAACGTTTCAAAATAGGCGATTTCCGGCTGATAGCCTGCTTCGCACAGCGTTTCGAATCCGTTGGTGATGAGCTGGCAGATACCCCCGCAGAGGACGGCCTGTTCGCCGAAGAGGTCCGTTTCCGTTTCTTCCTGGAACGTCGTCTGGATGACGCCGGCCCGGGTGCCGCCGATGCCGCGGGCATAGGCCAGGGCGATGTCAAAAGCCTGACCGGAAGCGTCCTGTTCGACGGCAAAAACGTCGGGGACGCCGCTGCCTTCGACGAACTGGCGGCGTACGATATGACCCGGGCCTTTGGGGGCTACCATGAAGACATCGACGTCGTCCGGCGGGATGATCTGCTTGAAGTGGATATTGAAGCCGTGGGCAAAGGCCAGGGCACTGCCTGGTCTGAGGTTATCCCGGATTTCGGTTTTATATACGTCGGCCTGTTTTTCATCGGGAATAAGGACCATGGTGATGTCCGCACCGGCGACGGCTTCGGCGACGGTCTGGACGGTAAGACCGGCTTTGCGGGCTTTTTCTGCCGATTTACTTCCTTTATAGAGGCCGATGGTGACATCAATCCCGCTGTCGCGGAGGTTGAGCGCATGGGCGTGGCCCTGGCTGCCGTAGCCGATGATAGCGACTTTCTTTCCTTCCATAGCTTCCCAATTGACATCCTGATCATAAAATACTTTTGCCATTCTACATCTCTCCTTTACCATAAAAAAATAATCTTGTTGGAATGTAGAGCTGCCAAAAGGGTAACAAAAAAACTCCGCCCCTTCTGCAAGGGACGGAGTATAATCCGCGATACCACCCTGATTCCCGGAGCATTACTGCATCCGGGCTCTCTACAACGTACCAACATACGCGTTTCCTGTAACGGGGAACAGCCGTAGGCGCCTAATCTGATTCAGCACCGCTCTTCGGGGAGGACCTTCGTCTGCCGGCTCATACCGGCTCACACCACCCGCCGGCTCTCTGTCATGGGACCAGACACACTACTTTCTCCCGTCATCAGATTTTCATTATGCATGACTATTTATTCCACTTCGCTATGGTTGCGAGGTATGGGCATATTGTACGCAATAGACAGGCCCCTGTCAAGAGCATTTTCGGTGTTTATTTAAATGTTATTCTTGATTGTCAAGACATATGTTACACACCAGAATGTGAGAAATACTCTGTTACAACTTGGTTCGGGCTTTTGAATGCAAGGGATGTCTTGGCCGTGCTGTTATAGCGCTTTTCGTGCTTTGCCACTTGCTCCTTGAGCTCTTTCTCGCTTGTGAAGACCCTGCGGCCGTACAGAATCTTCCCGTCTTCCCGGTGGCTTCTCTCTACCTTGCCGTTCTGCCATGGCGAGTAGGGCCGCGTCCTCCACAGCTTCATCCCCTGTTCCCTGACTGCCTTTTCGAACGGGCTCTCCCGTTCTGTCTGTTCATGGTCGTTGACGAATTCCGTGCCATTGTCTACCTGGATCGTCTTGATTTTAAATCCCATCCGTCCTTCCAGCACGTGCAGAAACTTCACCGTCTCATAGGTGCTCTTTTCCTTCACGACCGAAAGAACCCGTTTCCTGCTGTACTCGTCTATCGCCGTTATCTGGTAGTATCTGTATCCATAGCGGGGAAATTTGATGCACTCGTTCGGAATGTACTTGAGATCGATCTGCACTTTGTCTCCAGGGTATTTTCCGTCCAGACGCTCATACCGGGCATAACTCTTGCGCCTTATCCTCGGTCGTCTGTATCCGTTCTTGCGTATCTGGCGGCACATGCTGCCAAAACTTCGTGTATACCCTCGATTCCGGCATCGCACATAGACTTCTGCATAGCCGTAGATTCCATTCCTTTTCAACATCCGTTTAATTAAATCCAGTTCTTTTTCGGTGTGAGCCTTGGGACTGTTGTGTGGACGTCTCGACCGCAGGGCCAGGCTTTGAACCGTTCCGTCATACCGGCTCAACTGCCGATAGGTGAACTGCCTGTTTGTCTGGTATTTCCTCGCCGCCTTGGTAACGCCGTATTTCTTGGCATATTCACATAACCTCTGGCGAAATCTCATTTCTTCGGTTATACTATGAGTCATAGAGGGAGCCTCCTTGTTACTTTTTTGGTTTTTGGCTAAACCTATTGTAACAAATGCTCTCTCTTTTTTCTTTTTATCTCTGTAACATATGTCTTATCACATTACAATTTTCGGTGTTTATTTAAATGTTATATGAGTTAAACGTTAAATCTTACAGCTCGTTGTTTAACTTTTTAATTTTGTTATAATTTTGTCTTGATATAATCGCCCAACCGCTTGATGCCCGTGTAGATTTTATCCGGCGGTACGGCACCGAAACTGATGCGCATGCAGTTCTTGCCGGCATCGCCGCCTTCGACGTAAAAGCCCCGGCCGGCGACGAAGGAAATATGGAGTTTGTCCATCGTTTCTTTTAAGAGTTCCGTCGTATCGATGTCGCCGGGAAGCTCGGCCCAGGTAAAGAGACCGCCATCGGGATACGTATGTTTCGTCCCTTCCGGGAAATACGCATCCAGGGCTTCCATCATGGCTGCGCACCGTTCGCGGTAAATGGCGCAGATTCTTTTCAGGTGATCGGGGAAATAGCCGCGCTTGAAGAATTCCGCTGCCAGGACTTCGGAAATCTTACTGGAATGGGAATTGGTCGCCACCTTGGCATAGGCGATTTTATCCATGATATCATCGGGCGCTACGACGTAGCCGAGACGGCTGCCCGGTGAAAAAATTTTGGAAAAGCTGTTGGCCAGGACGACTTTGCCGGCTTCATCAAAGGTCTTGATGGGCAGCAGGTCTTTCCCCTGGAAACGGATGTCCCGGTAGGGATCGTCTTCGATGACGATGACATCGTATTTGGCCGCCAGTTCTGCCAGTTTCTGCCGGCGGTCCTGGGACAGAGTCACACCGGTCGGATTCTGGAAGGTCGGCACGGTATAGATCATCTTGGGATGATATTTCTGGATTTTAGCTTCTACGTCTTCCATGATAAGACCGTCATTGTCCATCTGGCAGGGAATGCAGACGGCGTTGAAAATCTGGAATATCATGACGCAGTGCACGAACGTCGGCGATTCGACAAGAATGACATCGCCTGGATCGAGGAATATATCGCACAGGAGCTTCATCGTTTCCAACCCGCCGGCAGTGATGAGAATATTATCAGCCGAAGTATGCACGCCCTTCGGTGCCAGAAGCTCACTGGCAATGATTTCCCGCAGGTCGCGGATTCCCATTTTAGTGCCATAGGCCAGTGCTTCGATGCCGCGGCCATCCCGGCGGAACACATCCTGGGAAATCTCCCGCAGCGCATCGACAGGAAGTGCTTCTACAGCAGGCGAACCAATGCTGAATGCAATACCGTCTGCCGCCGTCATAGGCTGGAATAAGCGGTCCATGACATCACAGGTCGCCACCAGGGCCGGATCCGACCAGCGTTTTGAAAATTGTGTCATATCAAACATCCCCTTTTCTCTCTTTTACATACATAAGTATACTACACAAACACAAATGACAAAAGAATTTTTATCTGCTCTTTTGCCAGCAGCACAGAAAAAAACTGCAGGCTCTCATAGAGGGCACTACAGTTTTTTTCTGGGAATATGGGGATATCCAGCAGGGAGAAAGGTTATGAAATTTTGACGCCTTCCCGCAGAGACGATGCATCTTCCGGTTTTTCCATAAGGCCCAGGCGTTCGACCGCATCAGCAGCCGTAGCATCCCAGGACTGGGTGAGCAGACGTTCTTCATAATCCCGTACGAGGAGGACGATTTTATCACGCATGACGAAGATGATGACCAGATTGCAAAGGACACAGACGCCGAAGAAGAAATCGAAGGTAGCCCATACTGTGTTGAGCGCCCCGATGGCACCGACGATGCCGAAAACACTGGCCAGTACATAAAACACCTTGACCGGCGCGCCTTTAAAGCCCAGGGCATTGAGGCAGATACCGCCATAATAGGCATTGACCACGGCCGTTGTAAACCCGAAGAAAGCGATGACGACGGCAATGAACATACCGGCTGCTGCCACGTTGCCGCCAAAGCCTTCCCCAAAGGCCGCTGCCGTAAGAGCCGCCCCGGTAACGCCGCTGTCCCAGACGCCGGAGGTCATGACGACCATAGCCGTCATGGTGCAGACGACGATCGTATCGAAGAACACTTCAAAAACACCCCACAGGCCCTGTTTGACCGGGTGATTGACCGATGCCGACGAATGGACCAGCGGTGCCGTGCCCGTACCCGCTTCGTTGGAGAAAATGCCCCGTGCCAGGCCCCAGCGGATCCCCAGCATGACCGATGAGCCGAGGAAGCCTCCCGATGCAGCCGTACCGGTAAAGGCATCGTGGAAAATCATAGCAAAGGCTGCCGGGATAGCCGGCGCATTGGCAATCATGACGACGACAGAAACGGCGATATAGATAACAGCCATAAAGGGAACGACGGCATTGGCAAAATTAGAAAGGCTCTTCAGACCGCCGACCAGGACCAGTCCCATGAGAACGGCGACGGCAATACCGATATATAAAGGCGAGATACCGAAGGAACCGCTCAGCGACTGGGCAATAGCGTTAGACTGTACAGCCGGTCCGACCATCATGCCCAGGCCCAGAGTAATCGTCCAGATGAGGGACAGCCATTTCCATTTCTTTCCCAGACCGTTTTTGACAAACCAGGGAAATCCGCCGTGCCATTCGCCCGTATCGGGGTCTTTTTCCCGGTAAGCCACGGCCAGGGTGACTTCCGAGAATTTGACGATGAGGCCCAGCATGGCGATGAACCACATCCAGAATACCGCACCGGGACCGCCGGTAGCGATAGCGACGGATACGCCGGCAATATTGCCTACGCCCAGGGTAGACGCCAGGGCCGTGCAGGCTGCCTTGAAGGGATTGATATTGCCTTCGCCAGAGCCTTTATCAAAGACTTTACCGAAGGTTTCTTTCATGATGAGCCCGAAATGGCGGAACTGGAAGAACCGGAGCCGGACCGTCATGTAAACCGCAACGAATGATGTCAGTATCAGGATAGGCCAGCCCCAGATGACATCAGCAATGGCCATCATGCCACTTATGATACTCTCGATGATAAACATACATATTCCCCCTTTTACGGTACAAAAAAGGCCTCCTGCAGTTTTACATTGCAGAAGGCCTCATTGCCCGGCATATAAGTTTTCATCCCGCCATCAAAACGATGAATGAGATGGTCATACTATACCATTTATTTTTTATCATGTCAATATCTTTATTGTATATTTTTAATTATTTTTATCGTATTATTTTAAATAATAATATTTTTGTTCTGTTTTACATATTTTATTTCATCTTACATGTTTTCGTTGCGAAGGAGCGTGAACCCGGCCTCATAGCCCTGCTGAACCGCCGTGGCAATCCGTCCCCCGCCGGCCGCATCGCCGATGACGCGTACTGTATCAAACGCTGTCCGGAAGGCATCGACCGTATCCTGCCGCGGTACAAGCCCCATAGACAAAATGACCGTATCGGCCGGAAGGATGACCTGCTCATGATCGCTCAGCCGTTCCAATGTCACCGTATGTTCCTGAACAGAACGGATGCTGTGACCCGTGTAAATATCCGGATGGTACGGTGTAATTCGGCTCATTTCATCATTCAGGACGGCCGGGAAAATAGCGCCGCCGATGACAGGCATCATTTCAACCAGACTGACCGGATGGTGGTCCTTCAAAAGCACGGCGGCCGTTTCCAGTCCCGTAAGGCCCGATCCGATAATGACAGACCGGCCCTGTACGGCAGCTTTTCCCTGTAATACGGCTTCTGCCGTGACGACATGGGGAAGGTCGAATCCCGGCAGGGGCAGGATCCGCGGTCTGGCCCCGCAGGAGACGACGACGGCTGCCGGATGGAAGGAGGCCGTTTCCTCCACCGTTCCCGCAGCCCGGCAGCGGATGTCTACGTTCAGGCACTGCAGCTGGCACGTCATGGTATGCACCAGTCTGGTAATCTGTTCTTTTAGCGGTGGTTTGTCGGCAACGTTAAGCATGCCGCCCAGAGACGCTTCCCGTTCCAACAGGACTACGTGGAATTGACGCAGAGCCAGCACGCGGGCGGCTTCCATCCCGGCCGGGCCGCCGCCTATGACGACGACGGTCCTTCCATCGCCATTTTTCTGCAGATCGTCAAATTCGATTTCCCGGGCCGTACGGGCATTGATGGCACAGCGGATAGGCAT
The DNA here is from genome assembly GCF_043520715.1 of Megasphaera hexanoica. Classification (NCBI taxonomy): domain Bacteria; kingdom Bacillati; phylum Bacillota; class Negativicutes; order Veillonellales; family Veillonellaceae; genus Megasphaera; species Megasphaera hexanoica. The sequence goes on from NZ_CP171361.1 coordinate 143,409, forward strand.
GCCATTTCCCAAGACCCGTTCCCGGCAATAGAGACAGCCGATACACTGCCGGATTTCATCACTGCGGCCTGTGCGGGCCTTTTCGACAAAATACGGATCGGCCAGCTGGGACCGGCCCAGTCCGACAAAATCACAAACGCCTTCTTCGAGGAGTTCTTCGGCAAATTCTGGGTTTTTAATAGTATTCGTCGCGATGACCGGGATGTGGAGCGCTTCTTTATATGCCTTTGCCACATGCTTTTTCCAGCCCGGACGGTACGAATAGGGTTCACAATTGGCATCGGCATTGCGGGCACTGCCATTACTGATATTGATGGCATCGATACCGCAAGATTCCAGATAGCGGGCAATTTCCAGCCCGTCTTCCAGTGTAAGGAACCCTTCTACGGGCGTCATTTCATCGCCACACATGCGCACCATAATGGGAAAGCGGCCCAGTTTCTGCCGGATGCCCTGGATGATTTCGCTGATGAACCGACAGCGGTTTTCCACCGTACCGCCGTATTCGTCGTGGCGGCGGTTATAGTACTTGCTGAAAAACTGGGCGATGAGGTAGCCGTGTGCCCCGTGGAGTTCGACCGCATCATAGCCTGCTTTTTTGCAGCGCACTGCCGCATCAATGAATTTCTGCTGGATCCGGTGGATATCATCTTTGGTCATCTCCTGCGGTACGGGTTTCCCCGGCGCAATCGGTACGGCACTGGGAGCCAGATTGGGCCGGCCCGTCAGTGCCGGATTGGACGTAGCACCAGCGTGATGGAGCTGGGCTGCGATTTTACAGTCATACATATGGACGGCATCGGTCAGTTTTTCCATTTCCGGGACATGATACTCCCGGGCTATTCTCAGGTTATGAATCGATGGGATACTGTCTATATCATCGACCCCCGTATACTCTTCGATGATCATCCCCACGCCGCCTTTGGCCCGTTCCTGATAATAGCGGATCTGCCGGTCGGTGACGACGCCATGGCGGTCAGCCAGATCGGTTGCCATGGGGACCATGACGGCCCGGTTTTTGAGACGCAGTGGACCAATGGTTCCCGGTGACAGCAATACTTGATAGTTCATAGGAAATCCCTCCCCGTGTAGTCAGATGTTTTTTCACCAGCACCAACGTGTACTGATACCTATACTATATCATCAATAGTTCATTTTTGCTAATAATAATTATCTTATATTAGCTATGATGGAAAACTAGTACAAACGGCATCATTCCTGCCGGGAAATCCGGATAACACCTTTTTCTGAAATGACCAAGTCCATCCGTTCATCGTGATCCTCCATGGGAATCTGACCGGTCATTACCTGATGACGGCATAAGACAGCCCGGGCGAAATGGCTGTCATGAAGATAGATATCATAGAAACCTCCGCCATAGCCCAGACGCTGGCCTTTTTCATTGCATGTGCAGCAGGGGATAAGGCCCAGGTCGATTGTATGGGCGGCCATGACAGGACAGGTCGTATCCGGTGCCAGTATGCCATAGCGCCCGGGCTTCAGGTCGGACAGAGAGCGGATCTGCCGGACTTCCATCTTTCCCAAGGAAATACAATAGGGTACGCCGACTTCTTTTCCGTCGGAGAGCATCTGCGCAATCAGCGGCAGTGTCTGGATTTCTGATGGCGTACCGGCATAACAGAAAATGCGCCGGGCCTGTCCGTATTCCGGCAGAGACAGTACATACTGGCGGATAGCGGCATCAGATTTCTGGCAATAGTCTTTTGGTAGTTGTACCACCCGTTCTTTTACCTGCCGTCTGAGAGCCTTTTTTTCTTCACTCACGGTTCTTGTCATGATGGGTTCCTCCTGTGCATTCTATATTCTATATAATATAGGATATCATATTTTTTCCGGAATACCGGCCAATCATTCCACATGTTCCCGCAGTTTTAGTATAAAAAATATTTTTTTCCCGTTCCGTTGCATATACAACGACATTTTTTTGTTTTTTCACTTATACTATAAGAGCAGTCAGGAACTGCCGCAATCAAGATTTTAATTTAGTATTGTATTTGAATAGATACTCAGGAGGTAATGATAATGGAAAATCAGATGTTTTGCTTTCAATGTGAACAAACGGCGCGGGGTACGGGATGTACCGGTTGTGCTGGTGTCTGTGGTAAATCCGCTGCCGAAGCGGGTCTGCAGGATGCTCTGACGGGCGCTCTCGTCGGTCTGGCACGTACCTGTCAGACTGCCGCTCCTACAGCCAAGACGTACCGTGCCATTCTCGAAGGCCTGTTCACGACGATCACTAACGTCAACTTCAACACGACGACGACCCAGGCCATGATTGATAAAATCCATGCGGAAGCCGCTGCCCTTTCGTCTACTCCCGCAGCTGACTACGACATGAACCAGATGTGGAACGCCGATGAAGATATCCGTTCCCTCAAATCCCTCATCCTGTTCGGCATGCGCGGCATGGCTGCTTATGCTTACCACGCTCTCATGCTCGGCAAATCGAGTGAAGAAGTCGATTCCTTCTTCGTCAAAGGCTTGTCGGCCATCGGCGAAGACTGGGGCATGGACGAACTCCTTCCGATTGTCATGGAAACAGGTAAAGTCAACCTGACCTGCATGGCCCTCCTCGACGAAGCCAACACGACGACTTATGGCACACCGGTTCCGACAACAGTTCCCCTGACCGTAGAAAAAGGCCCGTTCATCGTCGTCACCGGCCACGACCTGAAAGACCTGGAACTCCTCCTCAAACAGACCGAAGGCAAAGGCATCAACATTTACACTCACGGTGAAATGCTCCCGGCCCATGCATATCCGGAACTAAAAAAATACAAACACCTCAAAGGCAACTTCGGTACGGCCTGGCAGAATCAGCAGAAAGAATTCGACGGCGTTCCCGGCGCATTCCTGTTCACGACAAACTGCCTCATGCCGCCCCGCAAATCCTACATCGACCGCGTCTTCACGACAGAAGTCGTTTCCTTTGACGGCGTAACTCACATCGGCGAAGACAAAGACTTCACGCCGGTCATCGAAAAAGCTCTGGCACTCGGCGGCTACAGCGAAGACCAGCACTTCACCGGCATTAATGGTGGCAGCACTGTAACGACTGGTTTCGGTCATGGAACAGTCCTCTCCGTAGCCGATAAAGTCATCGACGCTGTCAAAGCTGGCGCTATCAAACACTTCTTCCTCGTCGGCGGCTGCGACGGTGCCCGCCCCGGCCGTAACTACTACACGGAATTCGTCAAACAGACCCCGGCTGATACGGTCGTCCTCACCCTGGCCTGCGGCAAATACCGCTTCAATGACCTCGACCTCGGCACCATCGGCGGCTTGCCGCGCATCATGGATATGGGCCAGTGCAATGACGCTTACAGCGCTATCCAGGTAGCTGTCGCTTTGGCAAAAGCCTTCGATTGCGGCGTCAATGACCTGCCTTTGTCCATGGTCCTCTCCTGGTACGAACAGAAAGCCGTCTGCATCCTTCTGACGCTTCTCTCCCTGGGCATCAAGAACATCTACCTCGGACCGACACTGCCGGCATTCGTCTCCAAGAATGTCCTCAACTACCTCGTAGAAAATTTCCAGATTTCTCCGACCAGCACGCCGGAAGAAGATTTGAAGAAAATCTTAGGATAATCTCCCCTACCCGAAACAATCCACCTCTCCTATATACGAAAAGGACTGCCCCCCAGGCAGTCCTTTTTGTGTTTGAAAATTTCAGTTTACCGCAGGCCTGGCATCAGAAGGCGAATACGAATTCGGCCCGTGTCTGTTCTTCCGGATCGGCAGCATTCTTCTTGTTGTCTTTCCACTTGGAAGCGAAGGTCTGATATACGTTGAACTGGGCATTTTTGGCTACGACATAGCTGCCGCCGACACCCCACGATTCGATGTTTCCCAAAGCTTTTTTATCAAAGCGCCAGCTGTTCGTCGAGCCGCCGAGGTACGCACCGTCTTCAACGTTGAGGTATTCTACCCAGGCACTCCAGGTCCCCGGCTGGGATTTGATGGCTTTACCATAGGTCAGCTGGGCAATCCAGAGGTTGCCATTGTCGTCATTATTGATGGTCTTGTATCCGTTTGTCAGGTTGACCTTTTCATAGTTGACGAGGAGATTCCATTTACTTCCGAAATTGTAGGATACGTAAGCGCCCCAGAGGTCATCGCCCATGAAGGAATCACCTCTATTTTTACCACCGGCACGGCTAAAGTCGTTGTAGTATACGCCGACTTTGGAACCATTGCCGAAGAAGCCTTCGATTTCGCCATAGCCGGTCTTTACGCCATCGATTCCCTTATCATCATCACCAGCAAAGGTCTTATCCGAGCCGTTGATTTTAAATTTACCATAGCCGGCAGTGACGGCAAAATTGTCGTTCTTGTATTGTAACTGAGCACGGTCGAAGACATCGCCGTAGTTGAGGCCATAAGCATTACCCATGACATATTTATCCGTACGGCCGGCGTTGATTTTGAAATTCCCCAGTTTCGTTTCTACTTCTGCCCGGTCGGTATAAACGTCACCATTGTCACTGCTGGCCGTTTCATTATCCGAGAAAGCAATGGAGTCCGTGCTGAGGCCGTATTTGACCGTCGTTTTGTCATTGACTTTGGCCGTTGCGCGGAGTCGTACACGATAATCCCAGGAATCATCATTTTCCTTACTGCCCTGCTGATAACGGTAACGGACACGGGCATCACCAGTCAGTTTGACGTTGCCCACTTTCTTTTCCAAATTGGAAACGCGGACGCCGAGGCTGTTGAGTTCATCGGCATATTCGTCAGCCAGTTTATTGATGAGGGCACGCTGTTCGACCGAGGCTTTGTCCATGTGAGCCATAGCTTTGGCAGTCATTTCAGCTGCTTCGTACCGGGTAATATTGCGTTCCCCCTGGAAATACGAGCCATCGACACCCTGGATAACGCCGGCATCGGCCAGTTCGACAACCGACTTATAAGCCCAACTATCAGTCGGTACATCGACAAAGGGATTGGCGGCAAAGGCGCTGGCTGCGCCCAGTGTTAGAACGGCTGCAAAGGCAGCGGCAATTTTAGATTTCATCATGATAGATTCCTCTCTTTCCCAAAAACAACAGGCAGGATCATTGCCCGGGAGAGGCACGCATGACTCAGGCGAGTTTTCCTCGTTTCCTCTCTGAATCTACATTTCGCGCTCTCACAGCAGTCCCGCGCAGACGGATATCCGCCTGCACCGCTAGTATAGAGGAAATGTTTCCTCCTTGTCAAAACACCTATAATCCGCATAAATACGCCACTTATCTAGTCTTTTTACAGAGTGCTTACCCATATTTTTCTCTTTCCATCCCAAACTTTTACACGGCCTTCGCCCTACTGCTTTTGTATCGTATTAAAAGACAAATTACATTTTACTGTTTTATTACCCGTGCGTAACGGTTTGTTTACAACCCAGAGGTAAGGTTATGACAGAAATCAATTTTGGTAACTGTCGTTACCTTACAGGAGGCATGTTCAACATGAAAATACATCATCCACGAACCTGGAAAAACCACGCAGCCGTACTCATGGCTGTCACCGCACTCTGTACAGCTGCCGCACCATTCACGGCCCTGGCCGCCGGTCCTGTCACAGCTAGTGAAGTCAATATTTCTGTAAAAGGCGACACACGGGGACTCACGGCATCTGGTATCACGCCGGGTCATGTTTATGCAGACGCTGACGGATGGAAAGAAGGAGCAGCTGGCGATACGAATTCCGTCGCTATGGGCGGTGGGCAGGTCGGTTCCATGAGTACGCCGGCTTCCGTACGGGGCCAGAACAGCGTTGCTGTCGGTGCCGGGGCTTCTGTCGATGTCTCATCCAGCAAGAATGACTTCAATTCTGCCAATGCGACGGCTATCGGTACGGCAGCCAGCGTCTCCGCTATGCAGGGCACGGCCGTCGGCTACAGTAGCAAGGTAACAGGCGCTAAGGGAACGGCTATGGGTGAACAGAGTTCTGCCGAAGCTGAAGATGCTGCTGCATTCGGCGAAGGCAGTCACGCTAAAGCTACTAAGTCAACGGCCATCGGTACAGGAGCAAACGTCGGTGATGGGGCTAATAACTCCGTTGCCATCGGTGCTGGCAGTACCGTATATAACTCTGATTTGAAATCTACGGACAAGAACGGCGTTGTATCCCTCGGCACCGGCAATGCCGAACGACGCATCATCCACGTTGCCGACGGTGTCAACGACAGCGATGCCGCCACGGTCGGCCAGCTTGCCAAAGCCACAGAAAAGAGCAATGCAGCCGTAACCGCCAATGAGAAAAAAATTGGCTCGGCGAACCTTTCCAATGGTTCGGCTGACCTCACGGAAGGTATCAATACTAATACGGCATCAATTCAGCAGAACAGCACTGCCATCCAGGAAAATACCAGTGCTATCCAGCAAAACAGCAACGCCATTACGTCACTGAATACGCACGTACGCAGCCTCGGTCAGGAAATCGACAGTGTCGGCGCCTTATCTGCCGCTCTGGCCGGTCTTCATCCCATCGATTACGATGGCAGCGGTTCCCGTTTCCAGATCAGCGCTGCGGCCGGTACCTATGATGGCAAGCAGGCTGTCGCTCTCGGTGGTTTCTATCATGTAAACCGCGACGTCATGTTCTCTCTCGGTGCCTCCAGTACCTTCGGCAATGACCGCAAGGCCGCCGGCAATTTCGGCGTTACCTTCCGCGTCGGCCCCGGTGCTTCCCAATCTCCATCCCAGACTTCCAGCGACGTAGAAGAACTCAGGGCCGAAGTCGAAGCCCTGAAAGCGGAAATCCAGGCTCTCAAAGCCCGATAATCCCTGCGGCAGACAAACCGGCTTTTTACCGAATCCCTCTGCTATGACACATCGGAGTCATTCGCCGTACTAACTATATCCTGACCGGTCTGCCACGCAGATTGTATACAAAAAGGGACTGCTGCAGCAGAATCAAAAAAAGATTCTGCTACGGCAGTCCCTTTAAAATGCCCATCTTAAAACAGAGGATATCCCATTACGCATTTGGGGCGTAATGGAATATCCTCTGTCTGTATTATCAGTTCACATTACCGGGCATTGGCTTTGCCACGGAAAATCGTACCGCGGCTGGCATCGACGGTCACGACTTCTCCATTTTCCAGGACATCGGCAGCATGTTCTGCCCCGACAATGGTGGGGATGCCGAAGGTGATGGCTACGATAGCCGATTCACTCGTAAGGCCCGCTTCTTCCGATACGATAGCGCTGGCCCGTTTCATATAGTCTACGTATTCCGCACTGGCCGAACGCATGACCAGGATAGCGCCGTCGGTGAAATGAGCCTTCAAATCATCGAGACTCCCGGCTACGCATACGGGGCCTATAGCCGAATTGCGGCCGATGCCGGTACCGCGGAGAAGGACATCTCCTACGACCTGGACGCGCACCATGTTGGTCGATCCGGCTTTGGCCACAGGAACACCTGCTGTGAGGACGACGAGGTCGCCGGCATTGATGAGGCCGGCATCAAGAGCGGCGTAAATGGCGTTATCGACGACTTCATCGGTCGTATTGCTTTCTTTCCCCAGGATAGCCTGGACACCCCAGTTCATCTGCAGGCGGCGGACAATATTTTCATGCGGGGAGACGGCAATAATTGGGCATGCCGGACGGTACTTGGCTACCATCTGGGCCGTGCCGCCCCGTTCGGTCGAGGCGATGATGGCCGCCGCATGAAGGTCTTCGGCAATTTTAACCGTCGCCTTGCCGATGGATTCGGTCGTCGTCGCCGGGGCTTTATTTCCTTCCTGATGAGCCTGCGGTGGGAACTGACTTTCCGTGAAGACTGCCACCCGGGCCATGGTCTGGACGGCTTCTACGGGATACAGGCCGCCTGCCGTTTCACCGCTGAGCATGACTGCATCGGTCCCGTCGAGGATGGCATTGGCTACGTCACTCGTTTCGGCCCGGGTCGGACGGGGATTGTTGCACATGGATTCCAACATCTGCGTTGCCGTAATGACCGGTTTGCCGGCCGCCTGGCATTTGCGGATCAGGAGTTTCTGCAGCGTCGGCACTTCTTCCGCTGGTACTTCCACACCCAGATCGCCGCGGGCTACCATGATGCCATCGCTCATGCTGATGATTTCATCGATATTGTTGACCGCAGCCTTGCATTCGATTTTGGAAATAATCTTCATATGGCTGTCGTGATTTTCCAGAATCTTACGAATGGTCAGCACGTCTTTGCCACGCTGGATGAAAGAAGCGGCAATCCAGTCCATATTCATGTGGATGCCAAATTCGATATCGGCTGCATCACTTTCCGATACGGCCGGCAGATTGATGGGAATCCCCGGTACGGCAACGCGCTTGCGGTCACTCATCTTGCCGCTGTTGAGGATTTTCGTGTGGATGTCTTCGCCTTCAACGGACGTGACTTCCAGATTGACCAGGCCGTCCGACAGGAGGATATGGTCACCGGGTTTGACATCCTGGGGCAATTCTTTATAGTTCATAGAGGCGATAGTTTCATCACCTTCTACGTCACGGGCCGTCAGGGTAAAGTCATGACCGGCTTCCATCATGATAGAGCCATTTTTAAACTTGCCCAGACGGATTTCCGGACCTTTTGTATCGAGCAGAAGGGCAATGGGCGTGCCTAATTTCCGGGAAACGGCACGGACCATTTCAATGCGTTTTTTATGTTCTTCATGGCTGCCATGAGAGAAATTGAACCGGGCTACATTCATGCCGGCACGGACCATGCCTTCCAGGATGTCCGGCGTATTTGAACTGGGACCCAGGGTACATACGATTTTTGTTCGTTTCATCAGTTATGCTCCTTTTACAGGTTAAACAAATCAGGCTTTTCATCCAGTGCCGAAAGCAGGATACGGGCACTGGTCACATTGGTAGCAACAGGCACAGAATGGACATCGCAGAGGCGCAGGAACGCCGACACATCCGGTTCATGAGGCTGGGCTGTCAGGGGATCGCGCAGAAAGACGACGCCGAGTACTTCATCGGAAGCGATCATGCCACCGATCTGCTGGTCGCCGCCCATCGGGCCGGGCTGCATCTGTTTCACTGTAAGTCCCGTTTCGTTTTCAATGCGCCGTCCCGTTTCACCGGTTCCTACGAGGGGATACCGGGATAATACGTTTTTAAACTGTGTTGCCAGTTTGACAATGGCATCTTTCTTGGCATCATGAGCGATGAGTGCAATGTAGGTTCGCATAAAATACCTCCTTGTATAAACTCCATACTGTGTCTGCGTAAGTGCTGTTGCATTTTTGTTCCCAGTGGTACAAAATTTGTCCCACTTGGGGAACATACCATAAAATCTATGGCATGCTCTTCTCCTGTGATTGTATCGTATCACCTGCGATAATGCAAGGGAAAACGATGTCTTTCCCCTGCATTATCTATGTGGACAGGGTATTTTACCAAAGTTTTACCCGGTCTTTTTCGGCAATATACATGCCGTCTCCGTCAGTAATGCCATAGGCACCGTAAAACCCGTCCGTAGACGACAGGGCACCATTGACCCGGGCCCGCCCTTCCGGATGGGGATCGAGCATAAGCAGCTGATGGAGAAGCTGATCTGTATACTTGGAGGCGAAAATAGACGCGAAATTACGATACAGGTCCTGGAGGACCGTCTTGTCGCCTGCGGCAATTTCCGTCGCGGCTGAAAGGCCGCCGCAATCGGCGATGGCCTCATTCATGACGAGCTTGCCGTTTTCATACTGCCCCGATGCCAGCTCATAGCGGCTGTAATAAGGGGCAAAGGCGGCAGCCCGCTTCTGGAAGGCGTCATAGTCGGCTTTCGTCCACCAATCACGGACATTCCCGTCTTTATCGGTATGACTGCCATTGGGGTCAAAAGCATGGGATATTTCATGGCCGATGACGACGCCAATACCTCCCAGATTCGCCCCCCGCGAAGCACGGTCATCGTAGAATGGGGGCTGGAGGATCCCTGCGGGGATGGTGATGCTGTTATTGTCAGAAATATACGCTGCATTGACATCCTGCGGATCGAAGGCGTACCACTTATCGGGGTTGAAATCCGTACCTATCAGTTTCTCTTCCTCCCGGGCGGCCCAGGCATTGCTGGCCAAGATATTGCTGAGCAGGTCACCTCCTCCAGATTCGGGGATGACGACGTGCATATCTTCAATGGTCGGTTTGTCATCGGCTGCCGGACCTCCGACGAAGACGCGCAGGGCATCGAGCTTTGCTATGGCCTGTGCTCTCGTACGGGGACTCATCCAGGTATTGGCTGCCAGACGGGAGCGATAGACCTTCCGCACTTCATCGATCATGGCCCGCACGTCCTGCACCATATGAGGGGTGCAGCGTTTTTTCAGGTAAATCTGTCCTAATTCGTAGGGCAGCATGTCCTGCAGCAGATAAGAAGCACGTTCCCGTTCCGTCCGGTTCTGTTTGATGCCATAGCGCTGGTTATAATAGGCTTTCGTTATGTCGCGCAGGGGGATGTCGGCAAAAGGCGCCAGCATGTCGTAAGTGCGGGCAATGAAATAATTCCGCATCAGTTCCAGGTTCTCTTCTGTATAGGCTGCATCAATCTGACAGAGATAATCCGGATTGGAAAGGAAAAAGACTTTTTCCCGGGAAAGGCCCCAGTCTTTCAGCAGGCGTTTCCCATCCAGGTGAGGCGTCATTTCCAGGAATTCCTTGCGCGTTACCATCTGGTTCATCACCATAATATCATTTTTTTCCTCGCTGGTCAGCATATGCGGTGCCAGGGACTTTTCATAGGCCAGGATAGCTTCTGCCATCGTATCGGCTTTGTCTTTGGCCGACCCATCTTCCTGGAGCAGCCGGGATATATATTCCGTATGACGTTTCCATGCACCCGGCTGGGGCTCCTTTTCCAGGTCGTAGCGCGACAGGAAAGGATTATTGGGTTCAAAGCGGGCCACATAGCGCCGGCTGTCGGGCAGGCGCTGTTCGTCCATGCTCATGAGCACGTTGATGCCATATTTCTGATGGAGTTCTCCTACTGCCTCCGTCAGTTCCTGTGGTGTCTTAGCTGCTTTGACAGGAGCCAATATATCCCGGATGTGCTGCCGGGCTGTGGCATTGCGCGTTTCCTGGTCGGTAATGCACTGGTACAGGTCGGCGATTTTCTGTTCCGGCGTACCCTTGGCATAGGTTCCCTGATGGCTGGCAATATCTTCTATTTCCTTAGTCAGGAATTCCTTATTTTCCAGATTCCGTTCGTGGAACCAGGACCACGAGGCTTCCGTCGGCTTGATCTGTTTTTCTCTCAGCGTCTTTTCATTGACCGCCTGATAAAAATCGTCTTTTTCACTGGCTGCCAGGACAACCGCCGGGGAAGAAAAGATTCCCAGTACGGCCGTCAGGGCCAGAGCGGCGCATAAGGCGGCTGTTTTCTTTGCTATCACGTCGCACGTCTCCTTTCGTCGTATGCCGGATTATTTCTTCAGTGCCGGGTCGGGTACACCATTGGCCGCAAAGGCAGCCGCCCGGTCACGGCAGGTCCCGCAGACGCCGCAGGGCATATCTCCCCCTTCATAGCAGCTCCAGGTCAGTTCGTAGGGAGCTCCGAGGCGCAGTCCTTCTTTGACGACGCCGGCCTTATTCCACGCAAGGAGCGGCGCTTCCAGATGGCAGGTGTGGCCGGACCCTTCATAAATTGCCGTATTCATGGCCTGTTCAAATTCCGGAGTGCAGTCCGGATAGGCCCGGCCGGCAGCATCGTCGGCATGGGCGCCGTAGTAGATGACTTCGGCATGGACACTGACCGCAACGGCGGCGGCAAAGGAAAGGAACAGGCCGTTGCGGAAGGGGACGTATGTTTCTACCGTACCTTCCCCGCCAGCCTGGGCCAGCTGTTCGGCATAGGACATATGGGCAATCTCCTTATCGTTATTGCGTTCCAGGAGCGGGCAGTCACTGTGCACGAAAGCCTGGGCCAGATTGATTTCTTCCTGCTGTACGCCATAATAGGCTGCCACTTTGCGGGCCGCCTGTAGTTCCTTTTCATGGCGCTGTCCATAATACGCCGTCAGGGCCAGTACATTTTCTTTTTTATATTTTTCTACGGCCATAGCCAGACACGTCGTCGAGTCTACGCCGCCACTGAGTAATACGACACATTTCATTTATATCATCCTCCTCTTCGGACTAACATATATATTATACTACATTATGGTACGCCGCTAAAACGGTATGAAAGGATTTTCTTACAGCCCCTGTCCCGTTCGTGTTATAATGAATGCATCCTAACAAAGGAGCCGGTACGTATGATTAAAGCATTGATTCTCCTATATATAATCTGGGGCTACAACTGGGTCGTCATGAAAGTATCGACGGCCTATTTCCCGCCCGTCCTGTTCGTTGCCTGCCGGGCCCTGATGGCAGCTGCCGTGCTGCTTCTGGTCTGCGCGTTCCGCCACACGTTCTGGCCAGAGCGAAAATACTGGCCCTGGATATTTCTCACGGGAGTTTCCCAGATTGTCCTGAATAATGCGGCTATGCAGATTGGCATCGTCACTCTTTCGGCGGGGCTCGTGGCCGTACTCAATTACACCATGCCCGTATTCATGGCCATCCTGGCCCATTTCTTTCTGAATGAACGCCTGACGAAGCGCAAATGCTTTGGCATTTTCCTCTCCATGGCCGGGCTCTGCCTGCTCATGAATATCCATTTCGACAATCACATCGGCGCCATGCTCATCGTCCTCGGCGGTGCTCTGGGATGGGCTGTATCGGGCGTTATCCTCAAGCTGAAACTCGGCGGCTGCGATATGATAACCTGCACGGCCTGGCAGATGGCCCTGGGCGGCATAGTACTCGTCTTCTGGGCAACCGGGAGCGGTCAGACCACCGTCATCTGGAACCTGACCAGTGTATCGGCACTCTTATATAACGTACTTCTGGCCGGTGCCGCCGGATTCTTCCTCTGGAACTACATCCTGCAGCATATGGAAGCGTCCAAAGCCGGCACGGCCATCCTCGTCGTCCCGGCTATCGGTGTACTGAGCGGCATCCTCTTCCTGGGAGAAATGCTCACCTGGAACATCGCCCTGGGCATGATTCTCATCCTCGCCGGCGTCGTCATCATCGTCAGGAAGCACAGCAGCCACATCCTGCACCGATAGGGCCTGTTGTCATAAGCCGGTGTCGTAAAAGCGGCAGTCAGCCGGCATCCACGGTACGAAAAAGGCGCTGCATGCTAGCGGAAATGCTTCATGCAGCGCCTTTTCTTTATACGTCAGGCTGTGCCTGTGGCTTATTTATTTTTCTTGGCCAGTGCTTCTTTACCGGCTTTCAGTGTTTCAATGATCTTATCGACATCGTAGACAGTACCTTTCCATGTGCCGCCGCTGACATCCTGCAGGGCTGCCCAGAGACGGGTATCATCAGGCAGATCGTCGTCTTCGTGGATGGCCGGGTTCGTTTCCCGTTCAGCCAGTACTTTGGCGCCTTCTTCATAGGTCAGCTTGTGGTCTTTCGTGCCGATGAAGTTCAGGCTGCCTTTGAGGTTTACCGTATCGACGATGATTTCTACGACATCACCGTCACGGAGTTTGCCGATAGGACCACCAGCCAGTGCTTCCGGACCTACGTGACCGAAGCATGCACCTGTCGATACGCCGGAGAAACGGGCATCGGTGATGAGGGCTACGTGTTTGCCGAAGGACAGGTGTTTCAGTGCGGAAGTCAGCTGATATGTTTCTTCCATGCCGGTACCCATCGGGCCGCCAGCCATGACTACCATGATGTCGCCAGCTTCTACGCCGCCGTTCTTAAGAGCTGTAATGGCAGCTTTTTCAGACGGATAGCATTTGACCGGAGCGGTATGACGGTATACGTGATCGTCGTCGATGACGGACGGATCGATAGCTGTCGATTTGACGACCGAGCCTTCGGGAGCGATATTGCCGGTCGGGAAGGTAATGGTCGAACCGATACCTTTGGCTTTTGCCTGTTCCGGGCTGAAGATAACGTCGTCAACGTTGAGGTTATCCAGTTCTTTCAGGCGCTTCTGGCAGGATACACGGCGCTGGGACTGTTCCCACCAGTCGAGGTTTTCACCGAGGGTGCTGCCCGTAACGGTCATGACATCTTCGTGGAGCAGGCCCATCTTGCGCAGGTGGAGCATGACTTCCGGAACACCGCCAGCCATGAATACGTCAACGGTCGGATAGTTGATCGGGCCCATAGGCAGAACGCTGACCAGACGGGGAACTTCTTTGTTGATTCGTGCCCAGTCATGAACGGTCGGTACGTGGCAGCCAGCCATGAAAGCAATAGCCGGGAGATGGAGCAGGAGGTTGGTCGAACCACCGAAAGCGGCATGGATAACCATGGCGTTTTCGATGGCTTTATCGGTAATGATATCTTTCGTCGTAATGCCGGCTTTATAAAGATCCATAGCGGCAACGGCCGATTTTTTCGCCATGTCGTACCAGATGGGTTCGCCCGACGGGGACAGGGCAGCGTGAGGCAGGCAGAAACCAAGGCCTTCGGCTACGACCTGGCTCGTGCCGGCTGTACCGAGGAACTGACAGCCGCCGCCACCACTGGCACAGGCGATGCAGCCCAGACGGCAGGCACGGTCGAAGGACAGTTCTTTATTGGCATAGCGTACGCTGATAGTCTGTACGGTACCGAGGTCTTCCCCGTCATTTGGCATAAGGGTAGCGCCGCCGGGGATCAGGATCGTCGGCAGGTCATGCATGTTGGCCAGGGCCATCATCATGGCCGGCAGGCCTTTATCGCAGGAAGCGACACCGATGACGGCTTTGCGGGTCGGGAGGGACCGGATGAGGCGGCGCATGACCATAGAAGCGTCATTACGGTACGGCAGGGAATCGAACATGCCCGTCGTGCCCTGTGTACGGCCATCGCAGGGGTCGGTGACAAAGGCAGCCGTCGGTACATAGCCCATATCTTTTAATGTATTAGCCGCTTCTTTTAAGAGGCCGTCCAGTTCGAAGTGACCGGGATGGAGACCGACGGCAACGGTCGTGCCATCGTCTTTTTTGAGACCGCCATAGGTGCTGATCATCATAACATCGCCATTGGCCAGTGTCTTGGGGTCCCAGCCCATGCCGGCATCAATGGTCATGCCAAAAATATTGCCGCTCGGGGAATTACGCAGTGTTTCCGGAGTCAAAGGCAATACGCCATCTGGGCCATCTGCATGTGTGCGCGAACGGAGAATTAAGTCTGATGCATCGTTAGCATACAATTCTTTTACTGACATTTAAATCTCTCCTTTTCTTACAAAACATCCACTAGATAATTCTTTAAATATAAAAACCAACCTGGAACTGTAGTATACCAGTTTAGATTGACAAAAACCAAATTAAAACCTGGTGAATGTACGTTCATAGTAACGTAAAAATCCGCCTCTGTCAATGAATCAGAGCTTGCAATTATAGGTGTATTCCGCTTCAATTATGCATATTTTGCATGAAAAAGCCGTCTGATTCATTGCTGCTATGAATCAGACGGCAGGAGCGTACCTTATATTATTTTGTTTCTTTCTTGATAGCCTGTTTGTTGTTGCGTTTCATGAGGTTTTCCAGATCGATGCCATCGATGAAGGCCTGGAGTTTTTTCACCGTCGGCGGTCTCTTGGAGAAATGCATGCAGTATTCGCTGACGGGAACCCCCTGGAGGTTGAGAGCCTTCTTGGCAACCTGCGGGAACGGCGTCTTGGACGAATAGATGTACATCAGTCCATTGACTTTTTCCTGACAGTCAAACATGTATTCCCAGTTCTTTTCATTAATGGCCCGGCACCATTCGGAGCAGAGTTTCGGAGCAAAGTTGGACAGGCCGCCGATACAGCCGTTGCCGCCGCTGAGCATGATGTGGACGAGGTTTTCATCATAGCCGGAGTAAACGATGAAGTCAGGGAATTCATCTTTCGTGACTTCAATCAGTTTACGCGTATGGGAAAAGAGTTCAATCGTATCTTTATAGCCGACGAGGTTTTTATGTTTGCGGAGCAGATTAAGAGTGATTTCCGGTGTCACGTCATCGCCCGTTGCGCCGGGATAGTTGTAAATGAAGACCTTGCCCCGGACCTGGGGAAGAACTGTATCATAATAGGCTTCAATATCTTCTGCGCTGAGCGGGAAATAATAGGGGCAGACAATCATGACGGCGTCAGCGCCGGCATCGCAGGCATAGTTGGAAAGTTCTACCGTATCGCGGACGCTCATGCAGCCCGTACCGATCATGCATTTTACTTTCCCTTTGATATAGGGCACGGCAATGTCGATAAGGCGTTTCTTCTGTTCCATAGACATGGCAAAAAATTCACCCGTGCTGCCCATAACGACGATGCCGTCTACACCGCCTTTGATGAGGAAATCATAGACCATTTCATTGCCTTTCTGGTCTATATTGCCCACGCGGTCAAAAATAGTGACGACAGGCGTTAAATATTCTGCTTTTTTCATGTATATCCCAATCCCTTCTGCACAGTAGCTTTTTCGTATATACTAACTTGGTCGTTATTACGAACCATGCATTTATTCTACATGAAATTCTCTGAATGTCAAGACTAAAAATGCAACATCTTCCGTGTATCCTGCATACAACTATATTCTTTTTTTCACATAAAAAGTCCCATTTTTACGGAAATAAAAAAATATAGAGTATGCTGTTTCCAACAACATACTCTGCACATATATAATAGATATTTTATTTTTTATTCATGAGGGGCAACAAAACCCGGGCATCTGCCACTGTATCGATATCGGAGAGCTCCGTTTCTGATGCATCATATACCCAGCATTGCTTCCCGTATTTTTTCAATAGAACGCCGGCGCCGCAGTCACCGCGGAGGGACATAAGTTCCTGCCGGAACGTACTTCTGAAAACGGCCGGATTTCCTATAATACCCGAGGCCCGCATGGCGCCAACCGGCTGTCCTGAACGGACATATCCCGTCAAAAAACTGGCTATGGTCTGTGCCTGCAGCAGAGGCCGGTCAGCCACAAAAAAACCATAGGCATCGCTGTCACGAGTGGCGGTACCAATGCGGATCGAGGCGGCTATGCCCTCTTGACTGGCATCGTTGGGATACACCTGTGCTCCCCGTACCCGACACCAGTGGCGCAATTCTTCATAGGGTGAAACGACAACGATATCACACCCTATGTTCTCCTGCCGCACAGATTCCATCCCCTCCCGGAGCTGGAGAAACCCATACTGATACAGAGGTCTTCCGGCAAAAGGAGTAAGCAGTTTATTTCTTCCAAACCGGCGCCCCTGCCCGGAAGCCATATATACCAGGCTTATATGCACGGAATCCCTTCCTTTCCGGCAAAGGACGTGATGAGCCCTGCAGGAAGATCCATTTCCTGGAAAATCAGGCTGGCAGCGATGCGATGCTGTGGCGTGTCGGCCTGATTCAGTACGGGAAGGACCGGGATATCCCATGCCATGCCGGAAAGGCAGCAGTTCTGCCAGAGCCGGGCAAACAAGCTGATAGACAGCGGTACGGTCCCGTCAGCCGCTTCCTGCGGAAAGGTCCGTCCAAACCGCCGTGCCGCATCAGCCGCCTCATTCCAGCGGAAGCAGACAGCCTGCAAGGACCGTCCCAGTGCCGACAGGCCGGCAATGGACAGTACGGCGTCACACCGGGCGGGAAGGACCGGCTCGTTCGCCCCCGGCACTTTAAAAGGAAGGCGCCGCGATCCATCGGCTTCGACGAGGACGACATCGGCATGGCGCGCCGCTGTATGATAGGCCGCATCACCGATATACGAAATCTTGCCGCCATCACAGGGAAGCCCCGCCACGGCAATACCCGTTTCCCGCATCTGCCGGACGATTGCGGCGGCATCATCGGTCAGCACGCCATACTGTTCGGGCTGATACATATGGGTCGTCGTCACGACGAGGACGCGTTTGCCTCTGTCCATCAATTCTCGTGCCAGAGCGGCAATACAGGTCGTTTTGCCGCCGGCACCGGTAACGGCCAGTACGACCGGGACATCAGTCCGTGCCAGTTCCGGCAGGATACGGCCTATGCCCTCCCACAGGGTGGATACATGTTCATCCGAATCTTTTTTATATACGACAATGTTCATTCCTATACGCTCTCCAGACTTTGGCATCCTCTTTTTCACGGCCTTCACGGCGGGCCCGGACAGCAATGAGTTCGGCAGCGATACTGACGGCGATTTCTTCCGGTGTCGCCGCCGAAATGGGCAGGCCTATAGGCGCGTGGCAGGCGTCGATGGTATCTGCAGGAAATCCGTCAGCTAATAGTTTGGAACGGACGAAAGCTAACTTTGCCCGGCTGCCGATGACCCCGATGTAACCGGGATGACAGGAAAGGGCATATTTTTGTGCGTCATAGTCCCCCAGATGGCCACGGGTCATAATGCAGACATAATCGTCGCCTGATACCGGGACATAGTCTGCCAGGTGATGGAAATCGGCTGTAATCCGCACGGCCGCATCAGGAAAACGGCTGGCAGATACAAATTCGCCCCGGTCTTCGACAACAGTACAGGAAAATCCCAGCCCTGTCAAGAGTGGAACCAGTGCTTTGGCTACATGACCGCCCCCGAAAACGATGACCCGCCGGGGATAAGCCAGTATTTCTTTATACAAGAGATGGCCTGGAAGGGATACTATGCCCGGTACAGACCTTTCCTGACCCGGTTCTTCATGAAATTGCTGCAAATAGCGGTCATGACCACAATATACCGGTCCATCATCTGTCAAAAGGGCCATGCCCCAATGCGCCGGATCAGTCAGATCCAAGAAGAGCCGGCAGGCATGCTGACCGGACAGGCACTGCACCGCCCGGGCCAGCAGGGGCATCAGGGACGGGACAGCCGGATCAAAATACTGGCAGAATACGCGCAGTTCGCCGCCGCATACGGCCCCGATATCTGCTACAGGATCCTTGTGCAGGACCAGTGGCAGTATGAATGACTTTTTTTCTTTCAGAGCCTTCCTGCCTGCTTCACAGGCCAGGTGTTCCTGATAGCCCCCGCCGACCGTTCCCGGCGCCGATCCGTCTTCCAGGATCAGCTGGTGGCTGCCAGCGCCGCGGGGAGTCGAACCCACCGTATCAATAATTGTCAGTAATACGGCACTGCGCCCGGAAGAAAGTTCTTCGAATAGTTTGGAAAAAAGAGATTTCATCGTATACAGGGTTCCTTTCTTTATGTATGCAGAAGCAGTATATCACGGGAAGATACGCCCAGAGACAATACCTGTGGCGGTTCATGACTTGTTTTATCTACCTGCCACCAGAGAGACGGCGTATTCTCTTTCTGATTCCGGTAGCGGAATTGTACCAGCCAGGAAAAGGGCCGTTCCAGAATCGTCTCTACCGTAACAGTCTGACCGTTTTCTTCCCGGCCCGGCACAAACGACCGTTCTCCTATGGCTACGGCACACAGGCCCGGCGGGACAGGGCGTTCCGGGTGAAAACGGAGATTCCAGTCCGGCACGACTACTTCATTTTCCAGAAGGCGGGCCGGCGCAATATTCCGGCACCCCGTCAGGATAGCCGCCGCCCTGGTAGGCGGCGCGGAAAAGATGTCCTGTACCTTCCCGGACGAATCGACGCGGCCATCTTCCAGAACGATTATATGCCGGCATAACTGATAGGCTTCGTCCCGGTTATGGGTGACGATCAGGACATCTTTGTCATAGTACGTCAGCAGCTGCTTCAATTCGGCCAGCAGCTGCTCCCTGAGCCATGTATCGAGGGCGCTGAACGGTTCATCGAGAAGGAGGATATCCGGTTCATTGATGAGGCAGCGCGCCAGGGCCGTCCGCTGCTGCTGCCCTCCCGAAAGCTGTCCCGGCTTACGGTCCGAAAGGCCGGTCAGGTGCATCCGTCCGATCATATCATCGACCCGCCGCTGTCGCTCCCGTTTATCCTTGAGATAGCGGATACCACTATAGATATTTTCCTCTACCGTCATATGGGGAAACAGGGCGTAATTCTGGAACAGATAGCCTACATGACGGTCCTGAACGCGCATATCCGTGCGAGAACGGGAATCGAACAGGACGCGGCCGTTGAGCACGATCCGCCCGGCATCGGGTCTTTCGATACCGGCAATGCACTGCAGGGTCTTGCTCTTGCCGCTTCCGGAAGCGCCGAGGATGCCGAGGACACCGCCCCTTGTTTCAAAATGGACAGACAGGGTAAAGGCGCCCAGCTTCTTTTCTATATGGACAGACAGGCTCATAGAAGGCGTCTCCTTTCACGGCCTCTTTTTTCATATACGTTGATAGTGAGCAGCACGACCGCACTGATAGCGATATTGATGAGGACCCAGATAAATGCGTGGTATTCATCATTGGTACGCCAGAGCTGATAGACCGTCGTAGAAATCGTCGCTGTATTGTGAGGGATGTATCCGATGAGCATGGTCGTTGCCCCATATTCTCCCAGTGCCCTGGCAAAGGCCAGCACCGTCCCGGCGATGATACCCTGACGGCAGCAGGGCATACGGATGTGCCAGAAAATATACGTATCGGACAGGCCCAGTGTCCGGCCGCTCCAGGCCAGTGTCTCATCAAAACTTTCAAAGGCCCCGCGGGCCGTGCGGTACATGAGGGGAAAGGCCACTACTGACGAAGCGAGGACACCGCCGTACCAGGTCATGACAAAGCGGATACCCACATCGTTGAGAAACATGCCGACAGGATGCTTCAGGCCGAAGACGAGGAGGAGCAGCCAGCCGCAGACCGTCGGCGGCAGGACCAGTGGCAGCGTGAGGACGACATCGAGGATTCCTTTTAATATGCGGGGCAGGCGGGCAACGTAATAGGCCAGGCAGATGCCGCTGAAAAAGACGAGGATGCAGGAAATGCCGGCAATGCGCAGGCTGTTCCACAGAGGATACCAGTCCATCATACCGCTTCCTTACGAGACGGGACTAAAGCCGACGCTCTTAAAAATCCGCATGGCCCCATCCCCTTTCAGATAGTCCAGGAAGGCCCGGGCTTCCTGTTGATGCTGGCTGTGTTTCATAACTGCTGCCGGATAAATGACCTGTCCGCACATGTCTTTCGTCGCTTCATCGACCGGTTTCAGGCGGGCACTAAAAGCATCGGTCGCATAAATGACGCCACAGTCGGCACTGCCTTCCCTGACCTGGGTCGTCACTTCCTTGACATTGGAACCATACGTGATGTGGCCGGCACGGGCAATGACCGTTTCATCGAGGCCATAGAATGTCAGAATCTTTTGCGTATACTGGCCGACGGGCACATCACTGTTGCCCATGACCAGACGGATAGAGCCTTCTTTCAATTTAGCCGCCATGTCATGGAAGTTCTGAACGCCACCAGGGTTCCCTTCGGGCGTAACCAGGACAACTTTGTTTTCCAGAAGATCGACCCGGCTGTCGCTCTTGACGTAATCGAGCCCATCGGGATTGGCTTTTTTATCCCGGGAACCATCGAGCTGGTTCATCTGCTTCTGGGCAGCCGAGATGAACAAATCGCAGTCTGCCCCATTCTGAATCTGCGTCTTCAGGGTACCTGATGAATCAAAATTAAAGGAAATGTCCACATCGGGATGTTCCTGTTCGTACTCTTGGGCAATCTGATTCATCGTTTCCGTCATGCTCGCCGCGGCAAACACCGTAAGATGAACCTTATCCTTTTCTCCCGACGCCGTTTCTTTCTGCCCGGTTCCGCATCCGGCCAGGGCAAATACCAACGTTCCTGCCATAATCGCTGCCATTATTTTTTTCCACATACGGTGTCTTATCTCCTTTTTCATCGGTAATCACAGGGTCATGTCCGGGCACAATCCCCGCCTTCGCCGCGCAGCAGATTGAGGCCGTGGGGAATCGTATCCAGAAAGACATCCATACATTCCTGACAGGCTTTTTCACTACCCGGCAGGTTGATGATCAACGTCCGTTTGCGGATAACGCTGACTGCCCGGGACAGCATGGCCCGTGGCGTAATCTTCAGTGAGGCCGCCCGCATAGCTTCGGCAATCCCCGGCACCATGCGGTCGGCGACGGCTGCCGTCGCTTCCGGCGTGACATCGCGGAGGGAAAATCCCGTACCGCCCGTCGTCAGAATGAGATCTACCTGGCGCTGGTCTGCCAGCCGGCAAAGCTGCTGCCTGAGGGGTGCTGCTTCATCGGGAAGAAGCAGCGTTTCCACGACATCATATCCTGATTCCTTCAATCTGGCCACAATGGCCGGCCCGCTCGTATCCTGGCGTTTTCCCCGACTCCCTTTATCGGACAGGGTAATGACCGCCGCCTGATAGGGACGCCGCTCCCGGCGCTCTGCTATGACCAGCTCGTCACCGGTCCGCAGGATGCCTCCACGGACGACCCGGGCAAACACGCCCTCCCGGGGCATGATACAATCACCTACGGCCTGATAAATCGCACAGTGCTGATGGCATTCCTTGCCCACCTGTGTCAGCTCAAGCAGGACATCGCCGCTTGTAAACAGCGTCCCTACGGGAAGAGCGGAAAAGTCAAAGCCGCGGACGACGAGATTTTCCCCGAAGGCCCCGCTCTGCACATCGGCCCCACGGGCACGGAATGCGTCGATCCGGTCTGCCGAAAGCAGGCTGACCTGACGGTGCCAATGGCCGGCATGGGCATCTCCCCGGATTCCCCAGTCAGCGACCAATTCTGCCGACTCTACGGGCTGTTTCTGCGTTCCCCGTACTGTACTGATACATATGGCTTCTATGCGTCCCATCTTATCCTCCAATCTGATTCATCGTTTTATGTTCTGTAATCCGGCTGGCATCGGAAAACTGGTGCTGTTCCGGTTTTGCCATTATGGCTCTGGTCACGGCCTGCCGCAACCGCTCCTGCCGGTCGGGAAGTCCGCTCCGGATAATGTCTCTGACAGATATGCCCTGTTCATAGCACAGACAAGGTTTCAATACGCCCGTACTGGTCAGACGCAGCCTGTTGCAGCTATGACAGAACTGGTGCGTATTGGCTCCGATAAAGCCGATATGTCCCGTAAGAGAAGTACTGCCATAATAGACGGCCGGCCCGTTGCCATGGTGGCGGCAGGGGGACAGATCGGGCCAGACCTGTTTCAGCCGGGAAAAAGCTTCGCCAACAGGGACCCCCTTCATCTGCCGGCCACAGCCGATTGGCATGAGCTCAATGAACCGTACGTCCAGCGGCCAGTCACGGGCCAGTTCCGCCAGAGGCAGGATCTGGGACACCGTTTCCTCCAATAACACCGCATTCACCTTAATTCTGACTGGCCGTGTCAGTGCCTGCCGGAGAGCGGATAGAACCACATCGAGCTTCCCGCCGCCGGTCAGGTTCGCATACTGGCTGGCCGAAAGCGTATCCAGACTGATATTGATACTGCTCACTCCGGCCTGACAGAGAACAGGAAGGGCCTTATTCAGGAGCTGACCATTAGTGGTCAGTGTCACATCACAGACGCCCGGCAGCGCCGTGAGTTTTGATATAAAGGAAAGGGCTCCCTTTCGCACGAGCGGTTCGCCGCCGGTCACTTTAAAACGATTGATGCCCAGTGAAACAGCAGCGTTACAAATTTCCAATATTTCTTCATAACGCAGGATTTCATCGTGCCCGACAGACGGCACGTCAGAGGGCATGCAATAGCGGCAGCGCAGATTGCAGCGGTCCGTCAGGGAAATACGCAGATAATCGATAGTACGGCCCCAGGTATCACGCATGTGGGTCGTCTCCTTTCCCATAGATAAAATGGCCGCTTTTGCCACCTTTCTTCTCTACCAGATGAACCTGTTCGATGTGCATATTTTTATCGACGGCTTTGCACATGTCATACACGGTAAGCAGGGCAATAGAAACACCTGTAAGCGCTTCCATTTCGACACCTGTCCGGCCCTGGCAGCGTACCAGACAGCGGGCCTCGATGGCACGGTCTTCCGGTACGGGAGAAAAGGTTACGGCACACTTGGTCAGTGCCAGGATATGGCACAGGGGAACGAGATCACTCGTTCTTTTTGCACCCATGATGCCGGCAATCTGGGCCACCGTAAGTACATCGCCTTTTTTCATAGTACCGGCCTGTACCATGGAAAAGCAGGTATCGCTCATATAAATCCGCCCAACGGCTACGGCTTCCCGTGCCGTTATCTCCTTCTGGCCCACGTCTACCATGCGGGCATTCCCTGCTTCATCAATATGAGAAAACTGTTCCATTCTTTCCTCCTATTTGCCAAATCCACAGTTCGGGAAGGTACAGACCGGGCAGTTCAGGCAGTATCCGCCTTCTCCCAGAGATGCCAGCCGGTCTGCCGTAATGGGGACGCCGGCAATAAGGGATGGCAGGACGAGGTCAAAAATAGTCCGCCGGGCATACATGACACATCCCGGCAATCCCACGACAGGCCGGCCGTCGGTCATATAGGACAGGAGGAACATCGCTCCTGGCAGGACCGGCGCCCCGTAAGATACGATGCGGGCTCCCGTGTTTTTGATGGCCAGCGGCGTCTGATCATCAGGATCGACACTCATCCCACCCGTGCAGAGAACCATGTCCAGGTGCTGTTCCAGCATGCCGTTGATAGCCCGGGTAATAGCCGCCGGATCGTCATCGAGAATGTCGTGGGCTGCCATCACCGCCCCGAATTCTGCCATTTTGGAAACGATGACATCGGTAAACGTATCTTTGATACGGCCGTGGAACACTTCACTTCCTGTCGTCACGACGCCATAGCGGATGTTCCGGAAGGGGACGACCTGCATCAGTGGTTGGGAGCCGGCTGCCTGTTTTGCCGCCTCCATCTTTTCTTTTTCAATGACCAGCGGAATGATCCGCGTCCCGGCCAGACGGTCTCCTTTTCTGACGGCAAATCCGCCATGCCGGGTGGCAATCATCATCTGACCCAGGGCATTGACCCGGTACAGGCCCTGCGTATCGACGAGAAACAGACCGTCACAGTCCGCCGTCAGTTCTATTTTGCCTTCCTTAGGTTCTCCAGCCGCAATATGACGGCCCTGACAGATATCCCGCAGGATGATTGCCGCATCATTTTCATGAAGCATATGTTCATTATTTTCCCAGATATAAATCTGTTCTTT
Source organism: Megasphaera hexanoica (assembly GCF_043520715.1). Taxonomy (NCBI): domain Bacteria; kingdom Bacillati; phylum Bacillota; class Negativicutes; order Veillonellales; family Veillonellaceae; genus Megasphaera; species Megasphaera hexanoica. The sequence goes on from NZ_CP171361.1 coordinate 168,433, forward strand.
TCCCACCGACAGCAGAACGGGAATGTCTTCCGGCTGGATAATATGCCCCTTGCGGAATACGGGACCCTTGCTCACGCCACGGATGATCTGTGTAATATCATGACAGAGCACCTGCCCAACGGCATCGACGGTACGCATTTTTTTCATCGTTTCTGCACTCCTTTTTTCTTCTGATCCATCAGGACAGCCGTCAGTACGGCACCGCCCAGGCACCGGGCTTTATCTGAAATGGTGAAGCAGTTTTTCAGTTCTTCCTTCCGGGGATCGATATCGGCAGTCTTAAACCCTGGCGTAACGGGATACCCGTCCCGGATCAGCCCCCGTACCAGACCGGTCAGGCTGGCCCGGATGAGCGTCCCTTCCGTACAGATAGAAACGGTATCCTGTGGGGTCCCGGTGATGATGGCTACGGGATCGCCCTGTTCCACCATATCGCCAATCCGCACCAGTCCATACACATATCCTGCGGCCGGGCTGTGCATTACCCGTTCTTTCCCATATCCGGCAATGATGCCGGGAATTCCCGTATTGGCAGCAGCCGTTCCATCGGTGATGATCCGCCCCAGATTATGACCCCGCTTCGTTTCAATGATGTAGTCCACATCGCACCCAGCCGTAAATCCCGGACCGAGTCCGATGACACAGGGTGCCATGTCCCGCGTCGTGCCCAGGTTCTTTTTAGCGAGGATTGCATCGACGACGACAGCCGGCTTAAGATCGGCAATCGCCTTTCCTTCCGGATCAATCATAAGGGGAATCTGATTTTTTTCCCAGGCCTGCTGCACGTCTTCATAGGTATGGCAGCGGACAGCCGTCATATCTTCTACCGTACAGCGGCCATCATACACGGCCTCTGACAAGGCTACCTGACGACGGATGGCTGACGGCGCGGCCACTTCCAGGGATACTACGGGGAAACCGGCCCGCCATAACGCTTGTATGACACCAGTGGCCAGATCCCCTCCCCCACGGACGATAATACAATTATGTTGTTTCATGACCTAACTCCTTTAACCGGGTAATTTCACCGGGATTAAATGAACGCTCAAACTCCTGTCTCGCCGTTTCGTTTACTTTCTCCTCCAATTTTTCATACCGCTGGAGAAGAATTTCCGCAGCCTTCGTCAGACGGCTGTGCCCTCCATGGCTGCCGCCGGCCTGTCGTTCCGTCAGAGGAAATCCCCAGATTTCTTCGGCCGCCCGCACGACCGTCCAGGCTTTGCTGTAAGACATGTGCATGGCCTGGGCAGCCCCCTGCAGCGACCCGGTGCGCCGCACACCGGAAAGCAATTCGGCTACACCGGGACCAAAGGCTTTTTCATCGGTCATCATGCGGACCGTGACCTTGCACCGCAGTCTCTTATCCTGATCTCTGTTCATGACGGTCTGCTCCTTTCAGGCGATATGTTTATGTGCGAATAACGCAGGGAGAAAGAAAACCGGCTTGCTGGAACTGCCGGTTTCTTTTTATTTTTTTATTATAAGCGATAGCATCCCATCTGAAAAGTACGGCCGGTTTATTTTTTTGCCTGTTTTCTGGCATAGGGCGTGCCTTTCAGGGGAAGTTCCGTCTGAAACTCACCATTCCAGCGGTAGTACGCCCCTGCTACAGCTGGTGCCGTCGGGATAGATGTGATTTCACCGACGCCGATAGCACCGTACGATACGTCTACCCCTTTCTTTTCCAGGGGAATCGCTTCTACGACAGGTGCCTTGTCGGCACGGAATAATCCCAGTGTCCCGTACTTAGCCGTCGGCCTGCCGTGATCAAGAGGATACTGCTCTGTCAGGGCATAGCCACAGCCCATGACGGTACCGCCTTCAATCTGCCCTTCCAGACTCCGGGGATTGACTACTTTTCCTACGTCATGACAGGCTACCATCTTTTTAATCGTGCCATCTTCATTGAGGATACATACGTGAGTCGCATAACCGTAGGCGACGTGGGATACGGGATGTTCCTTGCCGGACGTCCCCATGGCGTCGGTTTTACCATAGTATTCGCCATAGTATTCCGTCCCGTCCAATAATGCCAGGTCTTCTGCCGTAAAGCGTACAGCTGCTGTTTCCGGCGATTCTTCTTCGACCATGACATCTTCCAGATAGGCACTGGGCGTACGGCTTGCTGCATAGGTCAGCCCTTTTCGGGCAAACAAAGCCCGGCGCAAGGCCTTGGCAGCCCGGCGGCCCGCTTCTCCCGTGAGAGTCGTCTGCCGCGATCCGGAAGTCGTTCCCGCATCAGGTGCCGTTGCCGTGCTGGGATTATGCCAGCAAATGTGGCTGACCGGAGCGCCGGCCGCCTGGGACACGATCTGTGTCAGGACCGTACCGACACCCTGTCCAATACAGGAAGCACCGGCATGTATATGGATCTTACCACCTTCCACGACGAGACGGCAGCGGCCATAATCGGGCAATCCTACGCCGACGCCGGCGTTTTTGAGGGCACAGGCTATGCCCACATAGGGACCGCTGTGATAATACGTGTCCTTTACGGCTTCCAGTGTCTCTGCCAGTCCCGTCGCCGGATCGGCAATCTGCCCGTTCGGCAGCACCTGGCCGGGACGGATGGCATTGCGGTAGCGGATTTCCCAGGGATCAATTCCTACCATTTCCGCCAAAAGGTCGAGATTACGTTCCGTTGCAAAAATCGTCTGGGTCACACCAAAACCGCGGAACGCTCCTGCCGGCGGGTTATTGGTATATACGGCGGTCCCGTCGATATCGATAATCTGGTAGTTATACGGGCCGGCCGCATGGGTGCAGGCCCGCTGCAATACCGGACCACCCAGAGAAGCATAGGCACCATTGTCGGTCACGGCTACCAGTTTCATGGCCGTCAGTCTGCCCTGTTCATCACAGGCTGTTGTCAGGTCCATGCTGAATTGATGGCGTTTGGGATGGATGAGGATGCTTTCCTGCCGGGTCAGTTTGCATTTGACAATCCGCTTCGTCTTGTAGGCAATGAGCGCTGCCAGATGCTGGACCGTCACATCTTCCTTCCCGCCGAAGCCACCGCCGACGAGCTTGTTCTCAACGATGACTTTTTCCTGGGGAAGTCCCAGGAGGAGCGCCGTTTCCCGCCGCGTGTCATAGGGGCTCTGATCGGTCGAATAGATATAGACGCCATCGTCAAAGGGCATGGCTACGGCACATTCCGGTTCCAGGAAAGCATGTTCCGTCCAGGGCGTTTCATAATGGCGGGTCACTTTATACTTAGAGGCCGCAATGACCGCGTCGGCATCGCCGCGCACCAGATGTTCGTGGACGAGGATATTGGACCCGTGGGACGGATGGACCAGCGGAGCTCCCTCTGCCAGTGCTTCAGCTGCCGATGTAACGGGCTGTAACTCTTCATATTCTACCTCTACGAGCTTTTTGGCTTCAGCCAGGATATCCGGTGTTTCCGCCGCCACCAGGGCAATGGCATCACCGAGGAAATGGGTCGTCTTTCCGACGCCGATAAGAGTATCCCAGTCGGTCTTCAGGTGTCCGACTTTGACAGAACCGGGAATATCATCGGCCGTCAGGACACAGATGACACCGGGCAGGGCCTTTGCCTTTTCCGTATGGATGGCTTTGACGACGGCCCGGGGATACTGGCTGCGTACGGCACTGCCATAACACATGCCCGGCAGATCGACTTCGTCTATATCGTCTACATACTGTCCCGTTCCTAGTACTTTTCCCTTGACATCGATGCGGTGGCAGGCTGAACCGACTTGGGGATATTCGTCTTCTGCCGGTACGGGAGTTCCCTTATCCAGCATATCCGCAGCCAGAGCGATGGCGTCGATGATTTTTTTATAACCCGTGCAGCGGCAGATATTATTGCGGATAGCCGCGGCTATCTCTATCCTGTTCGGCCGGGGATTGGCATCGATGAGCGCTTTGCCGCACATGACCATGCCCGGGATACAGAAGCCGCACTGCACGGCGCCAGCTTCTCCAAAGGCATAGACGAATACATCTTTTTCCCGCTGTGACAGTCCTTCCACCGTCAGGATACGTTTGCCGGCCATCCGGCCTGCTTTCTGTACGCAGGTTTTCGTCGCTTTCCCGTCGATGACGACGGTACACGTGCCGCAGGCACCTTCACTGCAGCCATCTTTTACCGATTTCAGCCGCAAATCATTGCGCAGAATATCCATCAGCTTCCGTTCCGGATCAACCTCAATTTCTCTGTTGTTAATCCACAATTTACATGTCCTATCCATAACAGTCCTCTTTCCGCCCCTTCAGACTTTCAGTGATATGTCTGTCATGGCTGCCATTTCGCCCAAAAGCGGGAAAGCTCCAGGCGGGGGAAAATACCAGACAGGAACATACGAATTCATATAAAATTTATGGTTGCCATTTAGAATAACCATATCCCATAAACAAAATACCTAGTACAAGAAACAAATCTCCCATTAAAATTACGGTGTGATCCAGGGACAAACAAGTCATAAAAGAACCAATCCCTAAAACAATAGTACCCGTCACAGAAGCTATTTTATATCGTAATAAAGAGCCCATTTTAATTACCTCCTGTGCCATTTTCCATTATGTTTGTTTCATTTTCCGCTATAGTAACACGTTTATGGCTAAGTAACATTCCCGATGCATAAATACAAGCACCTAATATAAGGCCATTTAAAGAAAGAAGGCCTACCGGAAAAACATATAAAATTACCAGAGTAACCAACCATGACAACCAGGGAATACAATTCCAATCCTGAAAAGAAGCTGCATGGAATGGGATGTATTTACCTTTATGCACAATATAGTAATCTGCTAAAATAATCCCACATAAAGGTGGTACAATAACTCCTAATACATTAAGGAATGTAAAAAGCATGGATATTTTATATGGCTGCGTCAATGTGGCTGCTGCAGAAATAATAATAAGCCCTGCCAGCATTTTATTACGATCCATATTAAAAGCATTGGCTAAATTTAAAGATGTAGAATAAAGATTTGCTGCATTAGTTGTAAAAATATTTGTTGTTAGGAGCAAAATACTGGGAAATACCAGCCCAAAGCCCAACAAAATGACAACCAAATCACTATCGTTCATAGCAATAGATGATGCTGCTCCACAAATAATCATTAATGTATTACCGCCTAAAAGTCCAATTATACTGGCAATAATGACATCTTTTGCACTTTTCCCATATCTCATAATATCGGCAATACACGTTGCTGTGGAAAGAATCCACGTTCCAATAACAATAGTAATGCCCGATAATAATTCAATAGCTACTTCAGGTTCATACATCCATAATGCCTGCAAACCTCCAATAGAATAGATGGAACGGATGGCTGTGCCCAAAGACAAGAATACAATGGACGGGATGGCAATGTATCCAAAAATAGTTATGGCCTTAATACCCAGGACTGCAAAGATACCCATTACAATAGCACTGGACATCATTGCAATTCCTTCGCCTATTGTTCCTAAATCAAACACCTGGGCAATAAAGTGTCCGTATAAAGAAGCCTGTATAGTGTACCATCCTAAGTTTACGACGGGGACAAAAAGAGAAGCAAGTTTGGATCCTTTATTCCCAAAACTATATCGGGTTAATAAAGCAAAAGTAAGGCCTGTTCTATAAGCAATAACGCTGACAAGGGCGGCAATAACACACAAAAACAAATTTCCTAATACCATTGCAATAATTAGTTCTGTAAAATTGAGTCCCGATGCCAGCCCTCCACCGGCCATCATACTTGTAACCAAAAAGACAAAACCAGTCCAAACAATCGTTAAACTGAAACAAGATTTACGTGCGGAGCATGGCACTGCACAACGGGAATATTCAGAATCTGCTTGAATCCTCTTTTTATCCATTGGTTCTTCCTCCTTAATAAAAATTTATATTACCAATATCCATTGTGAACTTCTGCAATTTTTTTCGCCAGTGAAGGAAATGGCCCTATGACTGTAATATCTTTCTGCCCGGCTGCAAAGATTTTTCGACATGGTAAATTAAATGTGGGATTTTGCTCATTGGAACCGGTCATAGCCAACAGCTCTTTTTCTTCTAATCCATATACCACAGTCCCTATATTAGCCCAATACATCGCCCCTGCACACATACTGCAGGGTTCTACCGTAGTATACAATGTACAGTTCCATAAGAAAGCTTTGTCATATTTCATGGATGCTTTTTCTACCAATTGTGTTTCTGCATGACCCGTACATTTATGTTGTGTAATTTCCACATTAATCTGTTTTAACAGAATCTCACCATCTGGTCCTACCAGCAGTGCTCCAAAAGGAGTATTGCCGGCAGCACGGGATTCTTTAGAAATTTCTATCGCTTTTTCCAAATAATATTCATGAGAATGTTTCATAACTATCTCCTTTTATTCTCTTACAATGTCTTCATAGGCAATGGTGCGTTTGCGGTGCAGCAGGGTTCCATAGCCTTTCTGGCCTGTAAACGTATTGTCCCTGGCTATGATCTGACCGCGGAGCATGACAAGATCGATGGCACAATCGGTGGTCATGCCGTCATACGGAGAATAGCCGCAGGTTGTATGCAGCGTATCCCTGCCAAAGGTGTGTGTTTTCGCCGGATTGATGAGGATGACGTCGGCATCACTGCCCGGCATGAGAGTCCCTTTCTTCGGGTAGAGTCCGAATATTTTTGCCGCATTAGTGCTGGTAGCCTGTACGAATCGTTCCAGTGAAATCCGTCCTTTCAGGACGCCTTCGCTGAACAGGAGCGGCATCCGTTCTTCCACGCCGGAAACGCCACCGGGACAATTCCGGAAATCAGCAACATTTTCCAGTTTTTCCTTTTCCGTAAAGGGGCAGTGATCGGTGGCGATGACCTGTACCGATCCGTCGCGCAGTCCCTGCCAGATGGCTTCATTATCTTCTTTCTTGCGCAGTGGTGGCGCCATCATGTATTTGATGCCTTCTTCGGGACCGCCATCGCAGAATTTATCTTCTGTCAGGAGCAGGTACTGGGGGCACGTTTCAACATAAATATTCTTCTGCCCTTCCCTGCGGGCCAGCCGTACCTGATCCAGGCTTTCATGAGCCGAGAGATGGACTACGTATACCGGTGCATCTCCGTCGGCACGGGCGACGGAAAGGAGCATATTGACACTTTCCGCTTCGGCAATGTTGGGACGCGTCAGGGCCTGCCCGATGGGCAGCAATTCATCAGGCTTTAGTTCCTTGCGCAGCGTATTGGTAATGGTGTCATTTTCTGCATGAACCGTGAGCAGACCGTGGTGCTCTTTCATGACCCGCAGGATAGGCATGAGCTGGGGTTCTGTAATGGGAAATCCGTATGTCGTATAGGCTTTGAAGCTGGGGAAGCCTTCATCGATGATATCTCCCAGTTCCTTGAGTATATCGGCATCGACATGCTGGAATACGCCATGGAAACTGTAATCTACCGGGCAGTCTGCCGCCAGTTTCCGGTAGACGTCGAACTGATGATGAAGCGAACATCCTACAGGGCCAAAGGCCATATGGTCGATAATCGTCGTCGTCCCTCCGCAGGCAGCGGCGATACCGCCTGTATAGAAGGTATCGCAGGCCCGGTATTTGGGAGACTGCTGCAAATCCATGTGGGTATGAGGGTCGATGCCGCCCGGGCAGACGTACATACCATCGGCATCGATGACTTCTTCTGAACCGTGATAGATTCCCTTTCCCAGTTCTTCTATGATACCGTCGTTAATTTTCAAATCGGTCCTGACGTGCTGTCCTTCGAGACAAACTATTCCGTTTTTGATGACGTATTGCATGATGAATTACCTCCCAACTTGCAAACCAGGGCGTAGGTAATACAAGCGCCGAGTGTACCAAATACATAGGCATTATTAAAGAGCGGGCTCAGGGCCGGTACCCATTTGCCGGCAAATATGATAGCCGTAAAGATGAGCATGATGACGATAGCCCGGATGTTCCATCCATTAGAATAGAAATATTTGCCCGGTCCTTCAATATAAGCATCGACAATGCTCAGGTCTGTGTGATATTCAAAGAGATAGGCGGCAATGTAAATGCCCGAAATCGGTCCAATCAGTGCGCCCAGGAGCTGGGTGACATCAAAAATCAGATGATAGGCACTGGAAAGAGAATTCCACGGCTGGGCAAACAGGGACAGGAAGGCGACGAAGATAGCCACTTTCCGGTAGCTGAACCGGCCTTTGACATAGGAAGCGACGATGTTGACCGGTGGAATCAGGTTGCCGGCAACGTTGGTCGTCAGGATGGCCATGATAATGAACAGGGAGAAGATAAGCCGGATAATCGGGCTGGGGAAGCAGCCGACGAGGACGGCCGGTTCCCAGATTTCTTTACCGAAGGCCAGCCAGGCACCAGCTGTACCGCAGATGCCGACAAAGGCAATATATCCGGTCATGACTGGGGCGCTGATGATCTGGCCGACAATCTGGGCTCTCTGATTGACGCAGCTTCTCGTAAAGTCCGGCATGGACAGGGCAATACCGCCATCGAAGGCGATCATAGCGGAAAGGGCCGGCCAGAACAGCGTCCAAAAATCCGTATCGCCGCGGGCCTGCACGACCTGGGCACTGAGCAGCGTATCGAGGCTCCATCCGGCCGTCGATAACCCCCAGACGATGACGATCAGGCTCATGGCAATGAGGGCCGGGGCTGAAATACCTTCCAGGATTTTGACGGCTTTATTGCCGGACGCGGCAATGTAGACGTTGAGTGCCCAGAAGATGAGGAAGGAAATAAAGAGTCCCGGAAATCCCAAATCACCCCAGGCAGGAAAAACAGTAGAAATAATAATACTCGTCGCCTGGCCGCCAATCCATGCCTGGACGCCGAACCAGAAAATGCCGAGGATGCCACGGATGATAGCCGGCACGCATAATCCATTCTGACCAAAAATCGCCTTGCCCAGCATGGCATAGTTCATACCGTATTTGACGCCGTAGTGGCCGATGATCATGGCGACGGCCATGACCAGCGTATGACCCAGGACGATGGTAAGCAGTGCTTCATACCAGGTCATGCCGGCCACGAGGAGGCCGCTGGCTACCTGATAAACGGCAACGGATACGATAATGCCGATCCAGAGATTGGCCATATCCTTCATATGCCAGTCCCGCTTTTCCCGGGGAATCGGTTTCGTCGCATCACTGTAAAAATTTTTGTGAGCCTGAATTTCCTTCACTCCGGCATCGGTCAGGCTGACAATGCCATCGTTTTCTTCCTGATAGAGATTCATAAAAAATCACCTCCGAAAACATATACACTTTTTTGCGCATATAATATATCGCAATTAGAAAAGGATAAACGAGATATCACCGCGCTTACCATAACACATAGGAATAATCACGGAATAATGTATCAATCAATTTCCGTACGGGCTCTTCCAATACAGATGTACCCGATTCACCAACGGTGTACTCTGTTTTCATACCGTCCAGGCGGACGAGGAAACGGCCCGTCTCAGGCTGAATCAGGAGGATGCCCGGATTGGTGCTGTCATCCATATCGGCCTGCGTCCGGAATATCGTCAGTTTATCTTTATACGGAGCCCCCTGCCAGGGACAGAACGACCGGCAATTCCCGCACTCATTACAGAGAGCATCAAGATGAACGATCTGATGGTGCATGAGTCCCGGCATCTGTACGGCCATATTAGCCCGGTTGGGACATACTTCGGTGCAGACTTCACAGACAGCATCACACTGCAAGCAGCGTCGGTCACACCCTGCTTCAGGAGCCATGATGAGCTGACCCCGCTGGGAATAGACGGCTTCTTCATCCGCTGCCAGTTCCGTATCGACACTGACCGGCATGTTCAGGATGGCTTCAGCTGCCCGTTTTCCATCGGCAATACATTCTACGACAGACGTCGTCTTTCCATAGTGACCGTCCCCGATGACAATCAGTCCCGGAATATCTGCCGGTCTGGCAGCGCCCACAAGTCCCCTGACGCCACAGGCCGCCAGCGCATAATCGAAACCAGCCAGTTCATCGGCCCGACTGATATCACGGCCCGTTTCGATATGGACACCCATTTTTTCAATCAGGGAAATATCCTTACCGATGGCATCGGCTGTAATCTGCCCTTTTTTGTCGCACAGGAAGGTGCGGACCATGCCGCCGGCCGCATCATTTTTTTCAAAAACCGTGACATCGACACCACCACGGGCCAGGAAATACGCGGCTGACAGCCCTGCCGGGCCTGCACCGATAACAGCCGCCTTTTTGCCGTTTCCTGCTGGCGGCACGAGTTCTGCCATGACGGCGTCGTATCCGTTTTCTACCGCTATGAGCTTATTACGCCGTATTTCCACCGGACTTTCATAGAAATTGCGGGTACAGCTGTTCATGCATGTATGATAACAAATCGTGCCGGTGATAAAAGGCAGGGGATTCTTTTCCAGGATGACTTCCAACGCTTCCTTGTATTTACCTTCCCTGACGAGAGTCATATAAGCCGGGATGTCCTGATGGATGGGACAGGTATCGCTGCAGGGAGCCATAAAGCAGTCCATGACCGGCAGAGGCTGGTCATTCTTGCGTTCCTGGCGCACCCGGGGCATCGGTCTGTAATACGCATCTTTCCGGGCGCGGTCCAGAATATTTCGGATCTTTTCTCCATCGACACCGCAGAAAGAAGGTGCATCGTCTCTGTGGAACCCGCCCGCTATCTGGGACAGTCGTTCATAGCCGCCAGGTTTTAACAGGGTAGTTGCCACCGTAACCGGCCAGATACCGGTGTCTACAATATTCTTTATATTGAAGGCATCGGCACCGCCGCTGTAGGAAATACGCAGGCTGCCAGAAAAATCATCTGTCAGCTTTTTCGCTACATTCATGGAAAGGAAGAACAGAGGCTTGCCGGACATGTACATTTCTTCGCCCGGTAATTCTCCCCCTTTGATGTCCACGGGAAACGTATTAGTCAGTTTAACACCGAACAGGAGTCCTTTATCTTTTCCCAGTTTCTGCAGGCGCTGCAGCATCGGTACGGCATCGCTATAAGCCAGGTCATCCTGGAAATGACGGTCCGTAAAGGCCATGTGGGTATATCCCAGTTCATCCATCGTTTTACGGACGAACTCATATCCCAGAAGTGTCGGGTTGCATTTGACGAACGTATTGAGATGTTTTTCCGTCAGGAGATAGGTCGCAATCCGTTCGATTTCTTCCGGCGGACAGCCATGCATGGTGGAAACGGTCACGGAATTGCAGATAGTTCCGGGAATCGCCTGTACGTCTTCGGCCGTCAGATTCTGGAACAAATGGATATGACCCAGGAGCCAGTCCCGGCATTCCTGAAAGATTGCCGTCTGGGATGCCTCTTTTAATCCTTCAATGAACGCATCAATCTTAGGGCTGCTGATTCCTTCCAGATTATATCCGACAGACATATTGAACTGGAACCCATCCACAGATCCCAGGCCGTATTCTTTGGCCAGGACATGGAGGAGGAACCAGGCTTTGACATATTCTTCAAAGGCCTTGGGCACTGTCAGTTCGGTAGACCATTCAACATTGTAGCATTCATCGTCGGCGTGGATACACGGTTTAGCCACAGGCAGGTCTTCCCCGTCGAGAGTCTGTACCGTTTTGAGTTCGAAGAAACGGGCACCTGCCGCATAGGCCGCGGCTATATTCTGGGCCAACTGTGTATGGGGGCCGGCCGCCGGACCGAACGGTGTTTCCAGTTTGCGGTCAAATATCGTATAGGTACGGGACGGATCAGCCTTATATAAATGATGTACGCCGTACACAGTTTTAACATGACGCTCTCCCAAGAGCCATTTCATAAGATGTTCAAAAGGCAGTGAATACATTCTGTCGCTCATCGTCTTTCTCCTTTCGTTGTCATCCATTGATCCGCCGGGCAAGTTCAGCTGCCCCCGTGCGGATTTTATCCATCATTTCCTGTTCATCACAAACGAGTAACTCTCTGTCCTTCATGAGGACTCTGCCACTAGCTATGGTCGTCACGACATGGCGGCCGTTCATCCCAAAGAGGATGTGACTGTTGACATTGTCTGCCGTAAGCGGTGTCGGCGGTATGTAATCGACGACAATGGCATCGGCCGCCGCGCCTTCTTGTAAGACGCCAAGAGGCCGTTTAAAATACCGGGATGCGATTTTCGGATTGTTTTCAAACAACATCTGTGGCACTTCTGTCCAGGCTGCATTGGCATCACAAAGATGATGTTTGTGCAGTACATTAGCCACTTTGTACGATTCAATCATATCGTGAGTGTACCCATCCGTACCCAGACCGGTCAGGACGCCGCGATGTACCAGTTCCATCGTCGGCGGGCATCCGCAGGCATTTCCCATGTTAGATTCGGGATTGTGCACCACCATCGTATCCGTATATTTCAGAAGGTCCATTTCATGAGGATTGATATAAATGCAATGCCCCAGCAGGCTGTGCGGTCCCAGGACATCCCAGTCATAGAGCCGGTCCACAATGCGTTTGCCATATTTTTTCAGGCAGTCCTGCAAATCTTCAATACCTTCTGCCACGTGGATATGGTATCCTGCCCCGGATGGTTTATGATTTGCTGCCAGTTCCATCGTCTCGTCACTGATGGTGAACTGGGCATGCATTCCCATCATGCCGGCGAGCATGTCTGTCGTATCTTTCTGGGCATACCGGATCCAGGCTTCATTTTCCAGCACCGCTTCTTTTGCCTTGTCCCTGCCGTCCCGGTCGGAAATTTCATAGCACAGGCAGGAGCGGACGCCCATCTTCCGTGCTGCATCGCCAATCGTAAACAGACTGTCCTTGATTTCACCATAACTGGCGTGGTGGTCAAAAATCGTCGTCACGCCGTTTTTGATGCATTCCATATACGTTTCTACGGCACTCAGCCAGGTCAGGTCATTGGTCAGATGCCGGTCGATATTCCACCAGAGACCATCGAGAATGTCGAGGAATCCCCTGGGCGCATATCCATTGATAGCCAGGCCGCGGGCCATGGCACTGTAAATGTGCTCATGGGCATTGATAAAAGCCGGCATGATCAGTCCGCCATGGGCATCTATATAGTCAGCCTGTTCATACTTCTGCCGCATCGCCGGCAGCGGTCCGATATCACAGATGATACCGCCGTCCATAACTACGGCTCCATCATGAATCAGTCCACGTTCTTTCGTACGCGTCACAACCGTACCATTTCCAAGAAGTAACATATCGTATCCTCCATTCCGGCTGCCCGGCATCCCTTTATCCGGACAGCTCTTGTATTCTATATGCATTTTTATAATAGTACATTTGCCGTTCCCGTATCTAAAAACATATTAGCATTTTATTTGTATGTGTGTCAAATATTTTTTAGATTATCTAACATTTATTTAGTAATCTGTATAATTCACACGAAATCATGCATTTAGGGCATAAAAAAGCACGGCCTGGACGGAGCGATAGTCCGGCGCCAGTGCCGTGCAATGATATTATTGATATTTTCTGCCATAGGCGGCCCATCCGTAGGGAATAGACAAAAAGAAAACCGCCCCGGCTATATTTCCCAGTGTCACCCAGAATAGATTATACCCGTATCCGGCCAGGGTAATATCCGGCGCAGCCGGCAGCAGCATCGCCAGCGTCATGACAGTCATGTTGGCAATACAGTGTTCAAACCCCAGTGTATAAAATACGTACAGGCACCAAAACGTCATAATCAATTTACCTGCATCGGAATGACAGCGGAAACTGCTCCAGATGGCCAGGCAGACGAGGATATTGCAGAGGATGCCCCGGAAAAAAAGCTCCAGCGGCGGCAGGCTCATTTTCATGACTGCTGCTTCGGTAATCGCCTCCGCCGTCGTGCCCGTATCATAACCGGCACCATAAAACAGCAGGGATAATATAACCGCTCCCAGCCAGTTCCCGCCGTAACAGACCGCCCAGAGGCAAAGGACATCTTTAATAGAAATCAATTTACGCCTCAGGCCATTGTACAGGACAAAGGCATTTCCCGTAAACATTTCTGCTCCGCAAATGATGACCAGGCTCAGGGCAACGCCAAAAGATGCTCCCATAATGATATGCCGTGCCGGACAGTCTCCCAAAAAACCGCTGATCGTATAGGTCAGCAATATACCAAATCCCAAATAGGCTCCGCCCAGAAGGGAAGCCATCACGTATCCTATAGGATTGTCTTTTAAAAACCGTACCTTGGCTGCCGCACTTTTTGCTGAGGCATCATACGTTTCCTGAAACACCGTATCACCTTCACACCATCAAGATAGTTTTATTATACCACAACCGCATCAGTTTACACGGTCAAAAAGTGCCCCTTTGCGGCCGGAACCATAACGGGACACCTTTGTCTTTTCTTATTTGATTTCTTTAGGTATGAGGAGATTGAGCGTAATAGCTATAAGGGATGCCGCTACGACAGGAGCCTTGCCAAAAATCGTCGTCACCCAGGCCGGGAACAGCGCTAATGTGGCCGGCGCTGCCGAAAGGCCCATTCCCATAGCCACGGCTAGTCCGATAATAGCCGTATTGCGCGGACTGGTCCCTTCTGAAAGGGCCAGTTTGATACCGGTCATGGCAATAGAGGCAAATACAGATACGGTCGCCCCGCCGAGGACTGCATAGGGAATCGTCGTCAGGAGCGCAGAAAATTTCGGGAAAAGGCCGGCAATGAGAATAATGAAGGCTGCCATGCCCAGGACGTGACGATTGATGACCCGCGTCGTCGTAACGATGCCGACATTCTGTCCATAGGTAGACGTAGGCAGGAACCCAAAGAAGGCCCCCAGGATGTTCGTCGCGCCCAGCCCCAGCAATGCGCCGTGCAGTTCCTGCGTTTCTGGCAGGCGGTTCATGGCCCCCGATGTAGTTGCCGAAAAGTCACCGATAGCCTGGATAGAATTGATGACGAACAGGATGGCGATAGCGACGATGGCTGACACATCAAATTCGATGCCGAAGTGCATGATCCGCGGCACCTCAAAATAACCGGCGTTGGCTACGTTGGTAAAATCTACCATGCCCAGTACGAGAGAAAGGATGTACCCGGATCCCATACCGACGAGAATGGATGCCAGCTTCAGGCTTCCTTTGCCGAAATGGGTGAAAAAGGTGACGACGCCCAGCGTAAACAAGGCCACGACCCAGTTCTGCCATTGGCCATAGGTCGGTTGTCCGATTCCGCCGGCCATATAATTAATAGCGATAGGATATAATGAGAGTCCGACTGTAAAAACGACCGTTCCGGCTACGAGAGGAGGAAAGAAATGGCGGATCCGGCGGATGCAAAGCCCCACCAGAATTGCGACCAAGCCACCGACGACCTGTGCACCGAAGATAGCAGCAATACCAAATTCTTCTGTAATAGCCTGCATACTCGGTACGTAGGCGAAACTGACGCCAAAGATGACAGGCAGTCCCGCTCCCAGATGAATCCCGCTGCGCGGTCCGATGGGAAATAACTGCAATGCTGTGCCAATAGCTGCCGCAATAAGGGACGCCTGAATCAGAATGACACTGTCTGCCGGCGACAAATGAGCGACACCGGCAATGATAATGGCCGGCGTGACACAACCGACAATCATGGCAATGACATGCTGCAGGGCAATAGGCAGAGCAACGCGGAAAGGCGGCCTGCCGTTGAGTTCGAATAAGGCGAGTGCACGCTTTTTAGAGTCCGGTTCTGGCATGATAGTCCGCCCTCCTTATCCCATATGGATATGCGTACCCGTTTTTCCAAGGATGCCGTCTTTTGCCTTTTCCAAAAGAGTGATAAGGGCCGTACGACCTGGTTTGGATTCGGCAAAACGGACAGCCGCTTGTACTTTGGGCAGCATGGAACCAGGAGCAAACTGGCCTTCCTGTATATAGCGGCGCGCATCGGTTGTCGTCAGATCGTCCAGCCATTGTTCGTCCGGTTTTCCAAATTGGATTGCCACTTTTTCAACGGCTGTGAGGATAATCAGATAATCGGCATCAAGATTTTCTGCCATAAGTTCACTGGCAAAATCTTTATCGATGACGGCGCTGGCACCTTTCAGGTGATTTCCCCGGCACATGACAGGAATCCCGCCACCACCACAGGCAATGACGACCTGCCCCGATTCGACGAGAGTCCGGATTGCCCCAATTTCAATGATTTCCTGTGGCTGGGGAGAGGCAACGACGCGGCGGTAGCCGCGGCCGGCGTCTTCTTTCATGATATAACCGTAATGTTGTTCTGCGAAATCAGCCTGTTCTTTTGTCATAAAATGACCAATCGGTTTGGATGGATGCTCAAAGGCCGGATCCTTTTCGTCAACCCGTACCTGAGTCACCATAGTAGCAACCGGAATATCTTTGATTCCCCGGTTATGTAATTCTTCCCGTAAGGCATTCTGCAGGTCATAGCCAATATAAGCCTGGCTCATGGCGACACAGACTGACAGCGGCGTATTGGGCTGGGCCGGGTTTTCACGACTGAGTGCTGCCATGGCATTATTGATCATCCCGACCTGCGGGCCATTGCCATGAGATACAATGACTTCACAGTTTTCTTCAATAAGATCGACGATTGCCTTGGCTGTAATCTTGACAGCCTTCATCTGTTCGGGGAGCGTATTTCCCAGGGCATTGCCGCCCAGGGCGATGACGATCCGTTTCTTTTTCTGTTCCATATCGTTCCTTCCTTTATATATAAAAGTATCACACCGGTATATTCTTCACTTCCTATGGGGCCTCAGGCCTGAAGCGGAATTTGTACACTTCGCTTTACGCCTGATGCCCAATAGGACAGCCTGAAAAGACAGATGAGGTGCCGGTCCCGGATGGATCGGCACCTCATCAGGCTCACAAAGCAACAAACAGGCTTATTTCATTTTTCTCGGCGTATTGCGTTTTGCCAGTGCTTCCAACGTTTCTACAGGATTCTGGAATTTGGCAAGCATAATCATAGCGGCAATGATGTACGGTTTGTAACTGGCTTCTTTGTAAAGAGGATCGCGATAACGGTCGAATACGGACGCTTCGACTTCCCCATCTTTGCAGCTGACGCCGTTGATATCGGCAGGCAGGCAGTGCAGATAGAGGGCCTTGCCGTCTTTGGTCGTCTTCATGAGGTCTTCCGTGCAGCACCAGTCTTTATGCTGTGCATTCTGGGCCAGCAGTTCTTTTTCCAGGGCATCGATACCGGCCTGATCTCCATCGGCATAGAGTTTCGTCCGTTTTTCCATGGCTTTGAAAGGAGCCCAGCTCTTGGGATATACGACATCGGCATCTTTGAATGCGTCGGCCATGTCATTGGTTACACGGAACGAACCGCCAGAAGCCTGGGCATTTTTCTTAGCCACTTCTTCTACTTCCGGCATGACTTCATAACCTTCCGGATGAGCCAGCACGACGTCCATGCCGAGACGGGTCATGAGGCCGATGACACCCTGCGGTACCGAAAGAGGTTTGCCATAGGACGGAGAGTAGGCCCAGGTCATGGCAATTTTCTTGCCTTTCAGATTCTGGATACCGCCAAAGGTATTGATGATGTGGGCAGCATCTGCCATGCACTGCGTCGGATGATCGATATCACACTGGAGGTTGACCAGCGTCGGTTTCTGTTCGAGGATGCCGTCTTTATACCCCTGGGTAACGGATTTGACGACTTCTTCCTGATATGCATGGCCTTTGCCGATATACATATCATCACGGATACCGATGACATCGGCCATGAAGGAAATCATATTAGCCGTTTCGCGGACGGTTTCGCCATGGGCAATCTGGCTCTTCTTTTCATCCAGATCCTGTACCTGCAGGCCAAGGAGGTTGCAGGCCGATGCAAAGGAGAAGCGGGTACGGGTCGAGTTGTCCCGGAAAATGGAGATTCCCAGGCCACTTTCAAACACGCGGGTAGAAATATTGTGCTGACGCATATAGCGGAGCGCGTCGGCAAGGACCCAGACGGCTTTCAGTTCGTCATCGGTCTTGTTCCAGGTGAGGAAAAAGTCGTTTTCATACATATCCTTGAAATTGAGGGCTTTAAGCTGGTCTAAATAATACTGCAAGTTCTTTTCCATAGTGATACTCTCCTTTTGGCAAATACTATAATAATAGACACTGTATAGTATACATCAATTAGTCTTTGGTGTAGACACTGGGAAGGGCTGCATAAAGAGCGGCGCAAGTGACGAGATCCTGTTTCCATGTCTTTTCATTAGGCGCATGAGCCTGTGCTTCTGCGCCAGGGCCGAAGCCGATGACGGGGATGCCGTTGCGGCCCATAATGGTGACACCGTTCGTCGAGAAGGTCCATTTATCGGTCAGTGGGCGTGCTTTCCGTTCTGCTTCCGTTTCAGCCGAGCCGATACGCGTCGTGCCGAAGAGGTTCGTATAGGCTTCTTCCATGGCTTTGGTCACCTTGTGGTCTTTAGGGATGACCCAGGTCGGGAAATAGCATTCAATAGGATAAGTCAGGCCCGTATAGCTCGGGCGGGAGTATTCATACATGCTGACTTTGACATCATCACCGTATTTTTTGACGCTGGGCAGTGCCCGGATTTCATCGAGGCAGCTCTGCCATGTTTCACCAGCGGTCATACGGCGGTCCAGCGATACGGCGCAGGAGTCAGCAACAGCACAGCGGCTTGGCGATGTGTAGAAAATCTGGGAGCACGTAACAGTGCCACGGCCGAGGAAATTAGCTTCTTCGTATTCAGGATTGTATTTTTTATCGAGCATTTTGACCAGCCCTTTGATTTCCGTGCCATCAGCGGCGTCGTTTTCGTTGAGAGCCCGTACGTCCTGAAGGATATCGGCCATCTTATAGATAGCATTATCACCTCGTTCAGGAGCGCTGCCGTGGCAGGATACGCCCTGGACATCGATGCGGATTTCCATACGGCCCCGCTGACCGCGATAAATGCCGCCATCTGTCGGTTCAGTCGATACGACAAATTCCGGGCGGACGCCGTCTTCTTTGATGATATACTGCCAGCAGAGACCATCGCAGTCTTCTTCCTGTACAGTACCGGTAACGAGAACGGTGTATTTATCAGACAGGAGACCCAGGTCTTTCATGATACGGGCGCCATAGACAGCCGATACAATACCACCGCACTGGTCAGATGTACCACGGCCACCGATTTCCGTTTCCGTTTCAAAACCCTTGTACGGATCAAATTCCCAGTTGTCCTTGTTGCCAATGCCTACCGTATCGATATGGGCATCAAATGCGATGAGTGTCTTGCCGCTGCCCATGTAACCGAGGACATTGCCCATGGGGTCGATTTCTACTTTATCGAAATCAAGAGCCCGCATTTCCTGTGCTATCCGGTCGATATGAGCTTTTTCATCGCAGCTTTCACCGGGATACTGTACGATTTCCCGTAAGAATTTTGTCATGTTTTTTTCGTAGCCCTTTGCGGCTTCTTTGATTTTGCTGTAATCCAGTGCCATGTTGTACTGCTCCTTTTCATGAAAATATAGGTACTATCCTGTATACTATGTTTCACTCGTTATTTATCGAGGCCTTTCCAGACAATGTTTTTATACCGCTGTGGATCCGTATCACCTTCGGTGGAGAAGACCAGGACATTGGCTGTTTCATCCAGTCCCAGTTCTTTGCGGACATCGGCACAGTCATCGCTGGTCATGAGAACCGACAAAGCTCCAAAGGGAGCTGCGCCGGACTCACCGGATGTGATGGCCGGATCGCCTTTAATCGGGGCTCCCAGCATGCGCATCCCCTGGGCTGCCACCCAGTCAGGCGCTGCAACGAACATCTTGACGTGATTCTTGAGGATATCCCAGGAAATAGTATTGGGTTCCCCGCAGGCAAGCCCTGCCATAATGGTCTGCATGTCCCCATCGACGATGCGCGGTTTGCCATCACCGGCTGCGGCACCTTTGTAAAGGCAGGCCGCTGCTTCGGCTTCGACGACGACGAATACGGGCGGATTATCTTTATAGAGGTTGGAGAAGAATCCGACGACAGCACCGGCCAGCGAACCGACACCAGCCTGGACGAATACGTGGGTCGGCCGGTCTATTCCCTGTTCATTTAACTGCTGGGCAGCTTCCATGGCCATCGTGCCATAACCCTGCATGATCCACGAAGGGATTTCTTCATATCCGTCCCATGCCGTATCCTGTACGATGACGCCCCGCGGCGTTTCGGATGCTTCTTTTGCAGCCTGACGTACACAGTCGTCGTAATTGAGATCAAGGATATCGACTTTGGCACCGAGTTTCCTGATATTTTCCAACCGGGTCTGTGTCGTCCCCTTCGGCATATGTACGACAGCGTTCTGACGCAGTTTATTCGCTGCCCAGGCTACGCCCCGGCCGTGATTTCCGTCTGTTGCCGTAAAGAACGTGGCCGTGCCAAATTCATCGTGGAGCTTATCTGATGTCAGTACATCGTAGGGCAGTTCCGATACATCTTTTCCCGTTTCTTTGGCAATATATTTTGCCATGGAATAGGACCCGCCCAATACTTTGAATGCGTTGAGGCCGAAACGGTACGATTCATCTTTGACGAAAAGAGAACCGAGGCCGAAATATGCAGCCATCTTAGGAAGTTTCGTCAGCGGCGTTTCCTTATACTGGGGAAAGCTCTGATGAAAGGTCCGTGCTTTTTTGACTTCTTCAACGGACATAATGGGAAGATTTTTATCTTCCGTCTTGGGCATGTGGTTCATGACCCATTTCATGGTATCTGCCATGGTATTCATCCTCCTTGTCGTGCTATCTGTTCCTGAAAGCCCATTTCTTTTACTAAAAATATTTTTGCTCATCAAAAAGTTTTTGTATACTTAGAAGTATATCATGATTTTCCATTTTTGCAAGATGTTAGCTAAATTTTTTTTAGGTTAAATATATTTTTTTGTCGCATTTAGACAATGTATCCATGATTTTTTATCAAGACCCGGCCTGACCGGGCATCCGTATGAGTACCGTGGTCCACAGTCAATGCGCCATTTACATAGACCTGTTCTATGCCTTCCGGAAATTGGACAGGTTCAGTAAAGGTCGCCCTGTCCCGAATAGTGCCGTCCTTAAAAATTATCAGGTCTGCTGCCTTTCCAGCGGCCAGCACGCCCCGGTCACGCAGGCGGAATGCCGATGCCGCTTTTCCTGTCATCTTGTGTATTGCTTCTTCCAGCGAAAAGACCGGATTTTCCCTTACATATTTACGCAGCACATAGGGAAACGCACCATACAGGCGTGGATGAGGATGACTGCCATACAGCCCGTCTGTACTCAGATTCATTTCCGGCCGTTTCATGAACTGCAATACGTGATTTTCCTGACAATAAAAATCAATCATCCGTACATCATTTTTTTCTTCATACAGTAAATCAAAGACTGCGTTATACGGATCTTTTCCCCGTTTTTCTCCCAGTTCAATGAGATTGAGGCCGACGGCATCCTGATTTCTTTCGCTCCCGACGCTGGAAACATAAATCTGGTCGGGACCGGCAAAATCGATGAAGTCATCCCAGCCGGGAATACCCTTCTGGATGTCAGCAATCATTTTCTGCCGCAGCGTCCGATCAGAGAGGCGCCGGAGTACGCAATCGGTACCGCCTTCCATGACCCACGGCGGCAGAATGGCGCTCATCATCGTACTGCCTGCCGTATAAGGCGTCTGGTCAAAACTGATATTTATCCCCTCGGCTTCAGCTTCATCGAGAAGGCGGAGTACCTGGGGGATATACTGCCAGTTTTTCCGGCCACAGACTTTAAAATGGGAAATATGAAGATGGACGCCAGACTGACGGGCAATGTCGATGATTTCTTTCATAGAGGCGACAATCGTATCAGCCTCGCTCCGCTGATGGACGACAAAGCATCCCTGGTACTCTGCCACGACCCGGCACATGGCGATGAGTTCTTCTTTCCCGCCATAGACGCAGGGAAGGTAAATGAGACCAGAAGACAGACCTACAGCGCCGCCTTCCATTTCTCTCCGAGTGATATCGGCCATCTTCTGCAATTCTGCATCTGATGGCTGCCGGTTTTCAAGTCCCATCGCTTCCATCCGGATATTGCCGTGTGGTACGAGATAGCATTCGTTGATTCCCGGCCGCGCAGCCCGTATCCGGTTCAGATACCCGGCTGTCGTATGGTAATGCCAGTCTATGCGGTCTGAATCCTCACCGATACCGGCCAGGTTATGGCGCCACGTCGCAATGTAAGTTTCTGGCAGGGGGGCTACGGATATGCCATCCTGTCCCAGGATTTCTGTCGTTACCCCCTGCATGACCTTTGGCAGGACGCGGCTGTCCTGCAGTACTTCGATATCACTGTGGCTGTGGGTATCAATGAATCCTGGCGCTACGATACACCCCGATGCATCAACACAGGACATTCCTTCAGACGGTTCGATGTGACCGATTGCCCCGATACGGTCCCCATCGATGAGAACATCCGCTTTATACCGTTCCGTTCCCGTACCATCTACAATAGTCCCATTTTGAATGAGAATACTCATACACATGCACCCCCTTTACCTGGCAGGAACCGTTCCTGCAACAGGGCCCCCATTACTGCCACATAGCAGGTAACAGCGCCGGTAAGCTGGGAAAGTTCTATGTATTCATCTACTGTATGAGCCAGGTCTTCCCGGCTGGGTCCCAGTCCGATTGTGGGAATGTGGGCTTCACCGGCATAGTGGCTGCCATTGGTGCAAAAGTTATACTGGCGGATAGCCGGTGTGAATCCGGCCTGTTTCATCGCGTCAGCTGCTGCCTGAACAAAGTCAGCCTGTTTATCGTACAGCCAGCCCGGGAAAAAACGTTCTCCTTCTATATCTGCACCAGTATAGCACCGTTCTCTGCCTACGGCATAGGACAGGCGGTAAGACGCCTCTCCATCTTGTTCCATCAAGGTGTGGAGTGCCTGTTTCAGCGGTGCCAGGACGGATTCCTTTGTTTCCCCTGTCAGCAGACGACGGTCGTACGTAGCCCGGCAGTAATCGGGAACGACCGAAGCCCCGGGATAAGGTGAAGATTTGATATCGGTCAATTCCAGGATTCCTTTTCCCAGTACGGGATGAACGGGAGCCGGTACCTGCTGCAGACATGCAATAGCCTTACACATTTTGTATACGGCATTGACGCCTTTTTCCGGATTGGCAGAATGACAAGACTTCCCTTTTGATTCAAGGACAATTTCAGCCCGCCCGCGCTGGCCTACTTTAAGATCGAGGCCGGAAGCTTCTCCGATGATGACATAGTCGGGACGGATGGCCTGACTGATGGCGCGGGCTGCGACGCCTTCAAAGCATTCTTCATGAACGACGGCAGCGATATACAGGGTACCGGCAAACTTCTTTTTTGTCTGTCTGGCAAACCGTACTGCCCCGACCGTCATGGCGGCCAGTGCGCCTTTCATATCGCTGGCACCACGACCATACAGACGGTTTCCATGTATATCTCCGGCAAAGGGAGGGTAGGTCCAGGTTGTTTCATCTTCAACGGGAACCGTGTCGATATGGCCATCAAAGAGTACGACTGGTCCCGGCCGGTCTCCCTTGATAGAAGCCAGCGTATTCCCATAGTCATCTACCTGAATCGTATCAAATACACCTTGCTCTTTCATATACGTCTGCAGTACGAGACTAGCGCCTTTTTCCTGTCCGGACAAGCTTGGCTGGCGGATCAGTGCCTGACACAGTTTCCGGACTTCTTCACAAGATATGGTTTCCACGCCACATTCCTCCTTTATGTTATCAATGCAGCCAGGGGATATTCCCCTTTCTTCTTTGTTATGGTACGCATAATCTAACTTTTTGTCAATATTTTATATAAAAACTAAAAAATATTTTTGTATTTATCTTGACAAATATCTAAAAGATACGTATTATTATATGCATTACAGTAATACTATTTTAGATAAGGATGATTTATATGAATACATTAGTGCAAAAAACAGGGCGGGCCGCCCGTCTGGCCATCCAGGCAATCTATACCATCAATCGTCTTCTGGCACTTCCAGCGACTCATCAGAACTAATGACATGTATCATGCCCAAAGGGGGCTGTCGCATACCGTACGGCATGTGACAGCCCCCTTTCTGTCCCTAAACGGGTGCATCATCATCATTACTGCTGTCAATATAACTGTACAGCGTATACTTGGAGATGCCAAAGTATTTGGAAATTTTATCCCCCGCTTTGGTAATCAGCAGGGCTCCATGGTCATTGAGGAATTTAATCGCCCGGATTTTATCATCGCGCGTCATGAGCGGCACAGGTTTTCCTACCTGACGGGTCGATTCTTCAATAAGTTCCTGCAGAAGTTCCGTTACATTGTGCGGAATACTGCCCGTTTCACCCTTCTGCGACGTAATAGATACCAGCGGGTTAATGGCATTGCTGACCATCATCAATTCAGTAATATCAAAATTGAGAGAAAAAATACCGATGATTTTCTGCTGTTCATCACGGATGTAAATAGTCGTCGATTTCAGGATACGCCCATCCTTTGTCTTTGTCAGGTAACTGCCATCGGTGTGCAGTTTTTCCGGTTTGCCGCTCAATGCCTCCAGAACAGCCATAGACGGACCATCTCCTACTTTCCGGTGCGTAACATGCCCATTTTCAATGGCAACAATGGAATGTTCCGCATTGTCCCCACTGAGGTCATGGACGACGACTTCACAGCTGGGCCCGAACTGCTGTGCAATACCCCGGGCTAATTGTTTCAAAAAAGTAAGCATATTTTCTTTCATCGGTCAACGACTCCGTTTCCTAATATACACGAGCAAAAATTTGTTTTTCAGTCATGACAAATTTTCATTATCACCTTAATTTACTATACCATATTCTGCTCCGTAAAAGCAAAGTAAAATCGCATAAAACCGAAAAAGAACTACTTTATAGCCGAATCAGGATTCGTGTTCATCATAAGCCAGTTCTGTCGTTTTTTCTTTCGGCGGCATCAATTTGGAGAAAATGATAAATGCTATGAAGCTCACAACCAGACCCGGCAGGATAGGCTGGCCGAACTTAATACCAAAAATGACACCGTGGGTAAACTGTTCCAGATACACGACGACAATCGTACCGGCAATAAGTGATGCCATCGTCCCTGCAAGAGATGCGCCTTTCCAGTATAAACCGATGACATATGGGAAGAAAGCACCGGCTGCACGGAGCGAGAAGGAAAACATAAGAATCGTAATAATGCTCGATGTATTGAATAATGCAACGAGCAGGGAAAGCAATCCTGCCAGGACCATGACAATCTTGGCAACTTTCATAACCTCTTCATCGGTCGCTTCCGTTTTAATGTACTGGCGATAAATATCATTGGCAAAAATAGATCCGGCTCCCAGAAGGTCCGAACTGGCACTAGACATCGTTGCCGAAATGACACCAGCAAAGAGGATGCCACAAACGAGAGGCGGCATAGCCGCTACGGCCAGAACCGGCAGGGCATAGCGTGAACCGACACTTTGGAACTGAGTCGCATCAAAGATGCCCATATTAATGAGAGCCAATACGATGACGCCCAGAGTCGCCGGAATAAATCCATAGATGAAATTGATGATAGCAGCCATGACAGACCCTTTCTGGGCAGTCCGACCATCACGGGCTGCATAATACCGTGATACTGCTTCTTGTCCTACCGTAAAGGTAGTAATATACATGACAGTCAGGGCAATGACATCGATGACACTGTAACCGGAAAAAAGATCCAGTGATTCTGCCGGTACATTGGCCACGACATTATCCCATCCTCCTGCCAGATTGAGAGCGTAAGGAAGAGCTACGGCCATACCAAATACGATGAAAAAGACCTGTACAAAATCGGTAAGCGTAACAGACCAGAGACCTCCCATGACAGAATAAATCGTAACGATGACACAAATAGCGATGACGGAGACTTTAAAGCTGATACCCATCATCGTCGAGAGAATGACGGCTGATGCAATCATTTGCCCTGCCGTCAGGCCAATAAGGGGCAGAAACATGACGATAGCCGTAATGATGCCCGGAAGCCGGCCATAGCGGCGGCGGAAATATTCCGGTACGGTCTTGACTGTCGATGCCCGGAATTTTGGAGCCAGGAAAGTCAGGATGACAAAGGCGAAACCCATGGCAATGACATACCAGGCCGCGCTGATACCGTATTTTCCCATGCCCTGCTGGACAACGCCCAGCGAACTGCCACCACCGATTTCCGTGGCAGCCAGCGTCCCTGCCATCAGAATGGGTCCCAGACGGCGGCCGGCAACCATGAAGTCCGCATTGCCGGAAATCATGTGTTTAGAATACCAGCCGATGAAAAGCATAAATGCCATGTATGCGATGACAACGGCGGCTACAATAATAGATCCACTCATACAAATCCCTCCTTAATGATATGATAGTAACAAGTAGTGGTTATATTTTTATCATATCTACAAACTAAATTTTTGTCAATTATTCAAAATATTTTTCATCTCTCACCGCCTTTCTTTTATGACCGATGCATCTTGCATTTCTTCTTTCTCTTTCGTATGATATACCTATCAATATGAAAAGGAGACGATATGGTATGAGTTATCAGGCAGCATTCATGTATATTGCCCCGGGAAATGATCCGGAAAAGCAGAAAGCCGTCATCCCTGGACCCGGTCTCGACCTGACCGTAGTCGGTGTCAAATCCTATGAAGAAGCCGTCAAAGAAGCAAAAAAACTGGTAGAAAACGGAGTAGGTGCCATTGAATTATGCGGTGGCTTCGGCGTAGAAGGGACGGCCATGATCAAGCAGGCCGTTGCCGGCAAGGCCTCAATCGGCGTCGTCCGCTTTGATATCCATCCTGGCATGGGCAATAAGAGCGGTGATTCATTTTTCATCAAGAAATAACAATACAGTAGCAAGCAATACATAGTATTTAAAAAGCGGTGTGTACAAATCATTGTACACACCGCTGTGTTTATGTCATTCTATTGTTACTTGACAATAACCGACACGCCATCGGGAATGACCGTAACTTTCGGGTCAGCCACACCTTTTGCCGCCAGAAGCTTCTTCGCCATAGCAAAGGCTTCGTCAATATTCGCCGCATATTTCAGATGCATAGCTTCTACCATATCTTTAGGGGCATCAGTTACCATTATGATATCAAAATGGAGCAATAAACGCAATAGTATCTGCGATTCCCACTGGTCAAAGATCGTTTCATTCCGATCACGGGCCAGGATTTCATCCATGGCCTTCTGCAGATCATCGGCCTGTTTCAACGTGTTAAAGAAATCTTCGCCGCCATGTCCATCACTGCAGCTGGAGCAATCGATAATGACACCACCATCTTTACAGGTTGCTTCTGCAGCCGTCATGCCTTTGACAGACTGGTAGATATTCTGATCGAGAGGATAGCCGCCATTCGTCGTTACGACAATATCAGCCGGAACCGGTTTGACACCGGCCAGTTTCATTTCAAATTCTACCCCTTTATAATGGGCCTGTTCCCGGTCACCGGCAAAAGCGGCGATGACTTTTTTATCGGCATCGATGACGACGTTGCAGATAAATGCCAGTTTAGCCGCTTTGGCTGCATAAAGCATATCTTTATGGATGGGATTGCCTTCGAGGATGCCTGTACGGGCATAGGGGCTGTTAATGAATTCCGAGCAGTGGTTAGCCAGAACTGTAATCTTGCTGGCAATACCTGGCAGAACGGATTTCCGGCCACCGGACATGCCGGCAAAGAAATGCGGTTCGATGAATCCTTCTGAAATCAGGAGATCCGTATTAACGGCCGCCTTATTAATCAGGCATTCTCCACCGGAAGGCAGCGTACCGATGCTGACCATATCAGCGTCATTACGGCTGACGTGAATGATGAACTTTTCCTTTTCAGCGATTTCTTTTCCGTATTTGGCAACCAGTTCTTCATGAGTAGTCGGACGATGCATCCCTGTTGCAACCAGAATGGTTATATCAATATCCGGATTGCCCTTGCGCAATTCTGCCAGCAGCTGTGGCATGATGACATGGCTCGGTACCGGACGGGTATGGTCACTGGAAATAATGGTACACGTCTTTTTCCCTTTGGCCAGTTCGCTCAGACGAGGACTGCCAATCGGATTAGCCAGTGCATCCGCAACGAGTTCTTCTTCTGATTTGGGCGCTTTATATTCATGGGCATGCGAAAGCAGTACACCTGCTACTTGTTCATCAGGCAGTTCAAAATGAATATGTCCCTTACCAAAAGGGATGGAAAATTTCTGCATATATATCCCAGCCTTTCTGTGTTATGAACGAAACATGACGCCTTACCACATATTCTGCCCGGTACAGCAAAGAGGCTGTCACTACAAGAACAGCCTCTTTACATCAACAGAGTATCAGATTTCAGACGATACATTCAAAGAATTCTGCATCTTTTTCGGCTGTACCGGCAGACGGTATGATTATTCTTCTACAGGAACTTCGTCGTTAATGCTGATTACTTTGCCCGGATTCATGATATTCTTCGGATCCAGTGCTTTCTTCACGGCTTTCATCAGTTTGACTTCTACAGGGTTCGTGTATTTTTCAAGGAGAGCTTCCCGTTTATAGCCAATGCCGTGTTCACCGGAGAGGCGGCCGCCCAGGCTGTATACGAGAGCGTAGATTTCGCCCTGGATCTTCGGCAGCATTTCTTCCCATTCTTCCTGGGTGCGGTCATCTTTCAGAATATCAATATGGACGTTGCCATCGCCGCAGTGGCCGGCGCAGTGCATAGCGACATCGTATTTTTCGGAAAGGCGGGAAATCTGCTGTACAGCACCGGGGATTTCCGTCATAGGAACGACGATATCTTCCATGGAGAATACGAGGCTGCGGGCACGGTCGGCTTCCAGATATGCTTTACGGGATTTCCAGATAACTTTCGGGTCAGCGACGAGGGAGTCGATGGCTTTATTTTCTTCTGCAATTTCAACAATTTTTTCTGTCTGTTCATCGAGAACGTCTTCATTGTCACCGGCAATCTGAATGATGATATAGTTACCATTGTCAGAATGAGGCAGTTTTTCATCGAGGAATACTTCTACCTGTTTAATAGAGGCATTGTCCATGAATTCTACGCAGACCGGAGTAATACCGGCATTCATGACTTTCGGTGTCAGGGCGATAGCATCGTCGAGATTGTCGAATATGAGCAGCAGGTCAGCCTGATATTTAGGCAGGGAAACGAGTTTCAGATAAATCTTGGTAATGATGCCCAGCGTCCCTTCAGAACCGATATAGAGGTGCATGAGCATATAACCCGTTGCATTTTTACGGAATTTACCGCCCAGTGTGACTACTTCGCCCTGCGGGGTAACGACTTCAATGCCCATGACCTGGTCACGGGTTACACCGTATTTAACGGCCCGGTTGCCGCCGGCATTGGTTGCTACGTTACCGCCGATGAAGCAGGAGTCCCCGCTGCAGGGGTCGCCGCCATAAAACAGGCCTTCTTTTTGTACTTCTTCCTGCAAGACAGCCGTCGTAACGCCCGGTTCTGTGACGCATACCATGTTCTGTTTATCGATTTCAAGGATTTTGTTCATCCGTTCGATAGAGATGATGACACCGCCGAATGTGGCGACAGCACCGGCAGCCAGGCCTGTACCAGCGGCACGGGGAACCATGACCGTGTCGTTGTCATAGCAGAGCTTTACGACTTTGGCTACTTCTTCCGTATTAGCCGGCAGGACGACGACCTGCGGTTCTTTCATATAATGAGGATCCGTTACTTCGTCATGGGAATACGGTTCCAGTTTGTCTTTATCGGTATATACATACTTTTCACCAACGATAGCCTTTAACTGTTCAATAAGTTCCGGTGTAACAATACCTTTAGCCATAATAAAATTCCTCCTCTAAATACAAAACACTTTACATGTTGTATAAAACCGGCAGAAAACCGGTGCATAGCCACTAATTACATTACAAAGTCAGGAAACTGGGGATGATAAATGTCAGGATACCGGCAATGACCAGCAGACACAGGCAGTAGCCGGCTGTCCCGCGCATAATTTCCCCTTCTTTTCCTTCTGCCAGAGCTCCGACAGCACCGACGCCGAGAGCAATGCTCTGGGGTGACAGCATCTTGCCTATACAACCACCAAGTGAGCTGGCACCGGCCATCCATGCCGGGCTCATGCTCAGAGTGGACGCAACAGAAGTCTGGAGCGGTCCGAATAGTACGTTGGCATTGGTGCAGGATCCGGTAATGAAAGCACCGATAGCACCCACAAAGGGAGCAAATACAGGATATGCATTGCCTGTCGCAAAGACCAAAGCATCGGCAATCTCCTTAGTCATACCGGAATACGTCATGACCTTGGCTACGATAACGACAGTGATAATCGTCAGGAATGTATATCTCAGGCCGACAAAGTTATCAACAAATACGCTCCATATCTTTCCAAAAGAAGCCCCCTGGATTTTACCACCAATGATAGACGCAATCAAAATCATGATACCTGGCGTTGCCACCCAGACGAATGTATACGGTTTGGCACCAGCACCGGCATAGATAGGAACAGATGTCTTGATGGAAGCCAACGGACCGTTGATGAACGGAATGAGTTTGGATGTAAACACGAGGAGCACGAAAATCAAAATGAAAATCATTGCCGCCCGGACACCTTCGCCGAAGGAAACAGGCTGGATATCTTCTGTCTTTACATCCAGTTTATAGTCGGGATCATCGATCTTGACGGCCCGGGAATACAGTACGATGACCGCCATGATAATTACAGAGGACACCATGACCGGGAGCTCTGCCCCGATAGTCATAGAAATCAGCAATTCAGGGATTGCCAGTGCCAGGCCGGAAAGCAGTGTGATAATGCCGACACCTTTCAGGGCTTTCACCCCGCCACCGATGCAGATGACCATTAAAAACGGGGCAATCAGATCGGGAATAAAGGATACAACCGAAACGTTCGTTGCCAGCGTGACGGCATCGATGCCGGTTATAGCAGCCATTGTCGATGTCGGAATGCCAATAGAGCCAAAAGATGGTGCTACGGCATTAGAAATAAGGCAGGCAATGATCGTCCGTATGGGCGGATATCCCAGAGCAACCAGCATAGCCGCCGGGATAGCTACGGCCGTACCAAATCCGGCCATCCCTTCCATGAAAGTCCCAAAGCCCCAGGCAATGAGCAGAAACAGCACACGTTTATCTTCACTAACCGTAGTCAGCATCTGCTTAATTGTATCAAAACTGCCTGTAGCAACTGTCAGTTTATAAGCAAATAAAGCCATAATGATGACAAGTAAAATCGGCCACACCGCCAGGGCTACCCCTTCCAGTGCCGCAGAAACAGCAATGCCCACAGGCATATCAAAGGCAAAGACAGCAATGACAAATGCAATGATTGCCGCAATCGGGCACGCTTTCCACCCAGCCATCTTCAAAAATCCCAATGCTACAATCAGAAATAGTATCGGGAGCAAAGCAAGCAGAACCATTCAAACCACCCTTTCATCAAACACCATGTTTCATGCCCCTAACAGGCAGGTGGCTCATTCATAGCCAGAATCATGAATAAGACCAGTTCTTTTGTGATTATCTCCGGAGTCAATCTCATGATTTAATTATACAACGGAGACGCAGGTAAGTAAATTACATTTATACATATAATCTATATGTATTTCACAACGTATCAATGCCTAAATTGATAATTCTGCATGATTGTTTTATTAATTTAATTTATTATATATTTTTTTTAATATTATTAATGTCGTTCAACAATTCACATACATGCTATGATTTTTTATAATACCTAAATGGAATTATGCGTTATTCCATTTAGGTATATAACATAAAAATAACCGGTTTACAAAACACATTTTGTAAACCGGTTGTTCTATATATGGTGTTAACGTTTAACTTTAACTACAAGTTCTTGTTTTTTTCAGCAGACGCAATAACGGCATTCATCGCCGCAGCACGGAACCCACTTTCTTCCAGAACGCGTACAGCTTCGATAGTCGTACCGCCGGGAGAGCAGACATCATCTTTCAGCTTGCCCGGATGTTCCCCTGTTTCAAGGACCATCTTTGCCGCTCCCAGAACAGTCTGCGCGGCAAAAGTATATGCCATAGGCCGGAACATTCCTTCCCGCACCCCGGCATCAGCCAGCGCTTCAATGAACATATACACAAAAGCCGGACCACTCCCGCTCAGGCCACAGACAGCATCGATAAGCCGTTCTTCCACGACTTCGGCCTTGCCGAAACTGCGGAAAATAGCGACGGAATCATCCTTTTCATCATCTGTTACAGCTTCATTAAAACAAAGGGCCGCCATACCTTCTCCTACCATAGAAGGCGTGTTTGGCATGACGCGGACGATTTTTGTTCCTGCCGGCATGGCATCAGCCAGGCGCTGCAGGGTAAGGCCGGCAGCGATGGAAATCATCACTTTGTCCGGTGTTACAGCCTGATAAATGTCCTTCAGGACACCGGGCATGATAAACGGCTTGACCGCCAGGATGACCGCCTGGGACTGCTGCACTAATCCGGCAGCCGAATCAACGACAGCGGCACCGGTTTCATCAGCCAGGCGCTGGGCCTTTTCCGTATGGATATTGTACAATATGAGCTGTTTCCCTTCGATCAGGCCGGACCGGACCAGCCCCATAGCAATGGCCCGTCCCATATTCCCTGTCCCGATAATGCCGATTGTTTCAAACATAGGATATCCCTCCCCTATACAGCAAACGATTACTGCACAATGCCAGCTGCATCGACGGCCGCCTTTACCTTGGCTGCCAGACCGGCAATCTTCTTTTTGGATACAGAGCAGACGGCCAGGCGGATACCTTTTTTCAGCGGAACAAGGTAAATATGTTCTTTTTCAAGGGCGGCACATACCTTATCCGAACCAATCATGGGAATAGTAATGAAGAAACCTGACAGATATGGCAGAATTTTCAGACCACAGTCAGCCGCTTCTTTCATAAATATGTCTGCCCGTTCTTTAATCATCTGGAAATACTGTGCCCGTTCTGCATCGAGGCGGGCTACTTTTTCCGGATCTTTCGTAATTTCTATCATCGTCCACATAGCAGAGCTGGTCGGATTGGACCAGGTAGCACGGGCGGTGTACTTATTAATAGCCGTAAATTCATCAGCTACGTCTTCACTGGAGGTGATTCCGATCATCGCACCCATACGCTGGCCATACAGGGTAAAGCCCTTAGAACAGGTATATGCGACGATAGGAAGGATATTAGCCGGCAGATTCCCAAACTTTTTGAAGAAACGGCGGCATTCCTGTTTTTCCCCACTGTAGTCGAGATACGCTACATCGGAAACGAGGATAATGTTTTTATCTTTTCCTTCGACAGCTGATTTAATAAAAGAAAGGACGGCATCCCATTCATCCAGATTCAGTCCGAATCCTGTAGGATTATTGGCAGGAGAATTAAGGATAATGACTGTATTATGCTGTTTATTGACGAGGTCCTGCAGATTTTCAGAAAAACTCTTCATATTGAATTTTCCATCATCCGTCAGCAGTTCAAATTCGCGGAGGACGCGGTTGTCGTCACGGATAATATTGCGGTATGCTCCCCAACACCAATCTGTCGTGAGTACTTCATCACCCGGTTCAGAATAGTTGTGAACTGCCGTATGGATAGCGCCGGAGCCGCCAGGTGTGGCAATAGCGCGGATATACCCTTCCGGGCGGGAATCACAGAAGCACTGGTCGATAGCCGCATCGAGATATTCCGGGAAGCCCGGAATCGGTGCATAGGCTACAATCTGATTTGGTGTCAGTTGTTTCAATGTATCCTTTACAATCTGCAGTACGACGAGATCGCCATTTTCATCAATAATGGAACCAATCGTACCGTTTATAACAGCATCAGCCCCATTTTTCTTGACATCTTCTGTGCAACGTGCCGCAGCGGCCATAATAGCATCAGCAGCAAACTTACCTTTTGCATGATTAGCAGCAACACTCATACCCATGTAAAATCAACTCCCCTTTTTTAGTTACCTATTCATTTATACCACATATGCATGGGACTGACAAGAAAAGGGTAACCGTTTTACATATGTATTTTGAATACAAAAGAATATAAGCCCTGCTGTTCATGGTATACTATACGTAGTAAAAGATTAACAGGAACTATGACGAATATAAGGGGAATGCTCTATATATCTGATAAAATCCATATGAAAAGGAGTATCCTGCCATGAAACAATGTCATCCTATACTACGCATGTTATTTTCCCTGATGATCCTATGTATAGTCTGTGTATCATCCCAAGCCGCCACGACAGCCCAGGACCAGGTATGGTGTCGCGATGTCTATGCCGAGCGACAGGAAAAGGAAGAAATAATCATCAGTGCAGAAGATTCCCTTCCTCATTCCTTTTATGGCATAAAAATAGGAGATAAAAAAAATACAGTTCTCCCAGCACTCAGGCCTGCGTTTTCATTTATGTATGAATTAAAGGAAATCGGCCATGCTTATCTTCTGTCCGATAAAGTATATCCAGATTATTATCTGACCGTCCTCTTTGACGAGCAGGATCAGGTATGGATGATACGATATCAAAGAAACTATAAATACGAATTAGCATAGCCGCAGAAAGGGTAGCCGTTAGCATTCAGCAGCCAGCGGCTAGTAGGAGAAAGGCCTCAGGCCGGAAAGGGCAGCAGCCAGCAGTTCACAGGCAGCCATCTAATGAACAGGACACCAGCCGTATTG
This sequence comes from Megasphaera hexanoica, assembly GCF_043520715.1. Taxonomy (NCBI): domain Bacteria; kingdom Bacillati; phylum Bacillota; class Negativicutes; order Veillonellales; family Veillonellaceae; genus Megasphaera; species Megasphaera hexanoica. Next base: position 203,050 of record NZ_CP171361.1, read on the forward strand.
GACTGGTGTCCTGTTTTCTTCACTTCCCACTAATCACGAACCACAAAAAAAAAGCACTAGCATAAGCTAGTGCTTTTTTCCCTAATCAGCGGCTTCCTATCCTCCCAGGGGGCTTCCCCCCAAGTACTTTCGGCGTTTGCGGGCTTAACTGCTGTGTTCGGCATGGGAACAGGTGGATCCCCGCAGCTATCGCCACTGAATTCTCTTGTCAGGGCCGTGCCCTGACAACTGTATAGAAAACGTATTCCTTACCTTACCTTTTAAGTCAAGTCCTCGGTCTATTAGTACCGGTCCGCTCCGTACATCACTGTACTTCCACTCCCGGCCTATCTACCACATCGTCTCTGTGGGACCTTACTTACTTGCGTAATGAGAAACCTCATCTCTAGGCTGGTTTCACGCTTAGATGCTTTCAGCGTTTATCCGTCCCCGACGTAGCTACCCAGCTGCACAACTGGCGTCATGACTGGTACACCATTGGTCGGTCCACTCCGGTCCTCTCGTACTAGGAGCAGCCCCTTTCAAGTTTCTTCCGCCCGCGATGGATAGGGACCGAACTGTCTCACGACGTTCTGAACCCAGCTCGCGTACCACTTTAATGGGCGAACAGCCCAACCCTTGGGACCTACTTCAGCCCCAGGATGTGATGAGCCGACATCGAGGTGCCAAACCTCCCCGTCGATATGGACTCTTGGGAGAGATAAGCCTGTTATCCCCAGGGTAGCTTTTATCCGTTGAGCGATGGCTATTCCACTCTATGCCACCGGATCACTAAGCCCGACTTTCGTCCCTGCTCGACCTGTCCGTCTCGCAGTCAAGCTCCCTTCTGCCTTTGCACTCTTCGTGCGGTTTCCGTCCGCACTGAGGGAACCTTTGGGCGCCTCCGTTGCTCTTTCGGAGGCGACCGCCCCAGTCAAACTGCCCGCCTGAGACTGTCCGCAAGCTCGTTACGCTTCTCGTTAGAATTCCAATAAAACAAGGTTGGTATCCCACCATCGGCTCCGCGAATACTGGCGTACTCGCTTCTCCGCCTCCCAACTATCCTGTACATCTCCTACCAGAATTCAATCTCAGGTTACAGTAAAGCTCCATGGGGTCTTTCTGTCCAGTCGCGGGTAACCTGCATCTTCACAGGTACTTCAATTTCACCGGGTCCCTCGTTGAGACAGTGCCCAAATCGTTACACCTTTCGTGCGGGTCGGAACTTACCCGACAAGGAATTTCGCTACCTTAGGACCGTTATAGTTACGGCCGCCGTTTACTGGGGCTTCAATTCTCTGCTTCGCTTGCGCTAACAAGTCCTCTTAACCTTCCAGCACCGGGCAGGTGTCAGCATCTATACGTCAGGTTTCCCTTTAGCAGACGCCTGTGTTTGTGGTAAACAGTCGCTTGGGCCTCTCTTCTGCCGCCTGCCTTAGCTCCGTGCGCTTCTGCACTTCACTGACTACAGGCTATCCTTTTCCCGAAGTTACGGATATATTTTGCCGAGTTCCTTAACGAGGGTTGTCCCGCGCACCTTAGAATTCTCTTCCTGCCTACCTGTGTCGGTTTCGGTACGGGTGCTGCCGTTCTCACTAGAAGCTTTTCTTGGCAATATAGTGCCGGCCCCTTCGCTTCTGTCTCCAGAAGCTCCCCATCACATCTCGGCCTTATGGAAGACGGATTTGCCTGTCTCCCGACCTACCTGCTTGGACGTGCTCTTCCAGTCGCACGCGCGCTTTCCTTCTTGCGTCACTCCGTCGCTCAAACAAACGGCTGCAGTACAGGAATCTCAACCTGTTGTCCATCTCCTACGCGTCTCCGCCTCGGATTAGGTCCCGACTTACCCTGGGTCGACGAGCGTTGCCCAGGAACCCTTAGGCTTTCGGTGGAAAGGATTCTCACCTTCCTTTTCGCTACTCATACCGGCATTCTCTCTTCCTGCCTGTCCACGGCTCCTTCCGGTACCGCTTCTCCCATGCAGGAACGCTCCCCTACCCATGTATCTACATACATGCCAAAGCTTCGGTTCCGTACTTCAGCCCCGGTCATCTTCGGCGCAGAGTCTCTCGACCAGTGAGCTATTACGCACTCTTTTAATGGTGGCTGCTTCTGAGCCAACATCCTGGTTGTTTTCGAAATTCCACATCCTTCACCACTTAGTACGGCATTGGGGACCTTAGCTGTTGGTCTGGGCTGTTTCCCTCTTGACTACGGGTCTTATTACTCGCAGTCTGACTCCCATGTATAAGTACAGCCATTCGCAGTTTGATTAGGTTCAGTAGCCGGATAGGCCCCTACCCTGTTCAGTGCTCTACCGCCTGTACTCTCTCCATGAGGCTAGCCCTAAAGCTATTTCGGGGAGAACCAGCTATCTCCACGTTCGATTGGCATTTCACCCCTACCCACATCTCATCCAAAAGCTTTTCAACGCTCACTGGTTCGGTCCTCCACACATTTTTACCTGTGCTTCAACCTGGACATGGGTAGATCACTGTGGTTTCGGGTCTACTCCCTCCAACTCATCGCCCTCTTCAGACTCGCTTTCGCTGCGGCTCCGCATTTCCTGCTTAACCTCGCTGGACGAAGTAACTCGCCGGTTCATTCTTCAATAGGCACGCCGTCGCACGTATATAGTGCTCCGACTGCTTGTAGACATACGGTTTCAGGTTCTCTTTCATTCCCCTCCCGGGGTTCTTTTCACCTTTCCCTCACGGTACTATGCGCTATCGGTCTATATCAGTGTTTCGCCTTGGAGGGTGGTCCCCCCTGCTTCCCACAAGGTTCCTCGTGTCTCGTGGTACTCTGGATCCTGCTCCCTGCATCTGCTTGCGCTTACGAGGCTCTCACTCTCTCTGGCTGAGCTTCCCAGCTCATTCTGCTTCGCTCGTGCAGTTTTCCGCAGTCCGCAACCCCGGATTGGTTTCCCATCCCGGTTTGGGCTCTGCCCCTTTCGCTCGCCGCTACTCAGGGTATCTCTTTTGATTCCTTTTCCTCCGGCTACTTAGATGTTTCAGTTCACCGGGTGCCCTTCCTCTTAAGAGGATGACGTGACTCCTCACGCCGGGTTTCCCCATTCGGACATCTGCGGGTCAAAGGTTACTTGCACCTCACCGCAGCTTATCGCAGCTTATCGCGTCCTTCTTCGGCTGATATAGCCAAGGCATCCGCCGTACGCCCTTACTTACTTGACTTGCTCTTTTTTTCTAAGGTTCGTTAAGTCTCTTTTCTTTTCAAAAAAGAGGTGTTTCTTCGTTTTCTATACAGTTGTCAAGGTACGTCTGAGAGGATGGCCTCTCAAAACTAAACAATGCTTCATACTCTGCCAGAATGCCGACCTAAGAATCGTCAGAAGTCTGACTTTCGTCTTCCTTCCGGCCTCTATCCCTAGAAAGGAGGTGATCCAGCCGCACCTTCCGATACGGCTACCTTGTTACGACTTCACCCCAATCATCGCCCCCACCTTCGACGGCTGGTTCCTTGCGGTTGCCTCACCGGCTTCGGGTGTGAATGACTTTCGTGGTGTGACGGGCGGTGTGTACAAGGCCCGGGAACGTATTCACCGCAGTATGCTGACCTGCGATTACTAGCGATTCCTCCTTCATGCAGGCGGGTTGCAGCCTGCAATCCGAACTGGGACTCTGTTTTTGGGGTTTGCTCCAGGTCGCCCTTTCGCTTCCCTCTATTAAGAGCCATTGTAGTACGTGTGTAGCCCAAGCCATAAGGGGCATGATGACTTGACGTCATCCCCGCCTTCCTCCGCATTGTCTGCGGCAGTCTCTCCTGAGTCCCCACCATCACGTGCTGGTAACAGAAGATAGGGGTTGCGCTCGTTGCGGGACTTAACCCAACATCTCACGACACGAGCTGACGACAGCCGTGCACCACCTGTTTTCTCGTCCTCCGAAGAGGAACTGGATATCTCTATCCATTGCGATCAATGTCAAGGCTTGGTAAGGTTCTTCGCGTTGCGTCGAATTAAACCACATACTCCACCGCTTGTGCGGGCCCCCGTCAATTCCTTTGAGTTTCAGCCTTGCGGCCGTACTCCCCAGGCGGGGTACTTATTGCGTTAACTCCGGCACAGAAGGGGTCGATACCTCCTACACCTAGTACCCATCGTTTACGGCCAGGACTACCGGGGTATCTAATCCCGTTCGCTCCCCTGGCTTTCGTGCCTCAGCGTCAGTTGTCGTCCAGAAAGCCGCTTTCGCCACTGGTATTCCTCCTAATATCTACGCATTTCACCGCTACACTAGGAATTCTGCTTTCCTCTCCGATACTCCAGTCTCCCAGTTTCCGTCCCCTCACGGGGTTGAGCCCCGCACTTTTAAGACAGACTTAAGAGACCGCCTGCGCACCCTTTACGCCCAATAATTCCGGACAACGCTTGCCACCTACGTATTACCGCGGCTGCTGGCACGTAGTTAGCCGTGGCTTTCTCTTACGGTACCGTCACAACAGGATGGTATTAGCATCCCGCCCGTTCGTCCCGTATAACAGAGCTTTACAACCCGAAGGCCGTCTTCACTCACGCGGCGTTGCTCCGTCAGACTTTCGTCCATTGCGGAAGATTCCCCACTGCTGCCTCCCGTAGGAGTCTGGGCCGTGTCTCAGTCCCAATGTGGCCGTTCATCCTCTCAGACCGGCTACTGATCGTCGCCTTGGTGGGCCGTTACCCCTCCAACCAGCTAATCAGACGCAAGCCCCTCCTGCAGCGATAGCATATTCAGAGGCCATCCTTTCAAGCTGCCCCCATGCGGGAGCTGCTTCGTATTCGGTATTAGCAGCCGTTTCCAGCTGTTGTCCCCATCTGCAGGGCAGGTTGCTTACGCGTTACTCACCCGTTTGCCACTCGATTCCATAAAAAGCAAGCTTTTCATGTCCTCTCGTTCGACTTGCATGTGTTAAGCACGCCGCCAGCGTTCGTCCTGAGCCAGGATCAAACTCTCCATGATATGTGAAGAGCACTAGCTCATTCTTACTATTGTTGGTTTGTTACTCATTGTTTGACGTTCTATCTCTAGAACCTCGCACTCTGGCGTTCATTCGTATGTTGCATTGTTCAGTTTTCAAAGGTCATCTGCCAGCCGCATGATTAAGATGAAGGAAGTTCATCGCTCATCGCGGCGACTCGTATATCTTAACAAACTCACAGGAGTTTGTCAAGCACTTTTTTTGAAATGCTTTTGAGAGGAGTGTAATGTGATAAGACATATGTTACAGAGATAAAAAGAAAAAAGAGAGAGCATTTGTTACAATAGGTTTAGCCAAAAACCAAAAAAGTAACAAGGAGGCTCCCTCTATGACTCATAGTATAACCGAAGAAATGAGATTTCGCCAGAGGTTATGTGAATATGCCAAGAAATACGGCGTTACCAAGGCGGCGAGGAAATACCAGACAAACAGGCAGTTCACCTATCGGCAGTTGAGCCGGTATGACGGAACGGTTCAAAGCCTGGCCCTGCGGTCGAGACGTCCACACAACAGTCCCAAGGCTCACACCGAAAAAGAACTGGATTTAATTAAACGGATGTTGAAAAGGAATGGAATCTACGGCTATGCAGAAGTCTATGTGCGATGCCGGAATCGAGGGTATACACGAAGTTTTGGCAGCATGTGCCGCCAGATACGCAAGAACGGATACAGACGACCGAGGATAAGGCGCAAGAGTTATGCCCGGTATGAGCGTCTGGACGGAAAATACCCTGGAGACAAAGTGCAGATCGATCTCAAGTACATTCCGAACGAGTGCATCAAATTTCCCCGCTATGGATACAGATACTACCAGATAACGGCGATAGACGAGTACAGCAGGAAACGGGTTCTTTCGGTCGTGAAGGAAAAGAGCACCTATGAGACGGTGAAGTTTCTGCACGTGCTGGAAGGACGGATGGGATTTAAAATCAAGACGATCCAGGTAGACAATGGCACGGAATTCGTCAACGACCATGAACAGACAGAACGGGAGAGCCCGTTCGAAAAGGCAGTCAGGGAACAGGGGATGAAGCTGTGGAGGACGCGGCCCTACTCGCCATGGCAGAACGGCAAGGTAGAGAGAAGCCACCGGGAAGACGGGAAGATTCTGTACGGCCGCAGGGTCTTCACAAGCGAGAAAGAGCTCAAGGAGCAAGTGGCAAAGCACGAAAAGCGCTATAACAGCACGGCCAAGACATCCCTTGCATTCAAAAGCCCGAACCAAGTTGTAACAGAGTATTTCTCACATTCTGGTGTGTAACATATGTCTTGACAATCAAGATTTTTTTGAAATGCTTTTGAGAGGAGGAAGGGAACCTTCCCGTCCGCTCAACAGCTTGTTTAGTATATCCCACTCTTCCCTTCTTGTCAAGGAATTTTTTTACATCTCTGAAAAAAAAGCACCTGCAGGCGTCCGTTTTAGACGCCTGCAGGTGCTTCGGGATATCTATTTCATGCATGGAGGGGTAGATACTATATGATAGAAACTGCATCAGATGCTGTCTTCCAAATCGACAATCTTAGCCGGATTGAGGATATCGTTCGGATCCAGCGCTTTCTTGATTGCCCGGATCATCTTGTATTCACCCGGCGGGGTGCAGCGTTTGAAATCAACGAGTTTCTTATAGCCGATACCGTGTTCACCAGACATCTTGCCACCCAGTGCATATACTTTTTCAAAGAGGTCTTCATGGAAACCGGCCATCTTCTTCATCCAGTCTTCCGGTGATAAACCATCTTTATTAAGCGGCAGCACGTGGATATTGCCATCGCCGATATGAGCCGATGTTACCGTATAGATTCCGTGTTTTTCTTCCAGTCCTGGTACTTCCGCCGTAATTTCAGCAATCTTGTCGAGAGGTACGACGAAATCTTCTGCTACGAACATGATGTCGATATCGCGGGCTGCTTCAGCAAACTGCCGGCGGCATCCCCAGATACGGTCATCCGCCTGGATGACATCGACGGCGCCCATATCATCACAGAGATCACTGATTTTTTCCATCTTCTTGTCTAGTTCATCTTCATCAAACGATTCTACGGTGATGATGACATAGCAGCAGTTTTCTTCTACATGGGGCAACGTTACTTTGCAGAAATTGCTGCACATCTTCAGCGCTTTATTATCCATGTATTCGATACTGGTAGGTTCGATACCGGCCTTCAAAATCTTATTCGGCAGGGCAAATGCTTTGGCATCTTCATTAAAGATTGCTACCAGGTCAAATTTATACGGCGGCAGAGGACGTAATTTCAGCGTAATTTCTGTTACAACGCCCAGCGTACCTTCCGACCCGCAAATAAGTTGTTCCAGGCAGTAGCCGGTCGAGCATTTCTGCAACCGCGCTCCGACATCTACGATATCACCCGTCGGGGTAACGATTTTCATGCCATAAATCTGATTCCGTGTCGTCCCGTATTTTACAGCCTTGTTGCCACCGGCATTGGTTGCTACGTTACCGCCGATCTGGCAGCTGTCAGCACTGCAGGGATCGCCGGCATATAAGAGCCCCCGCTGTTTGCATTCCTGCTGGATAACGCTCGTCCGGACACCGGTCTGGACAACAGCATAGAGATTATCTTCATCGATTTTGAGGATCTTATCCATCTTATCCAGTTCCATGACGATACCGTGATAGACAGGAATGGCACCACAAGCAACACCAGAACCAGCAGCACGGGGCGTAATCGGTACGAGGTACTTGTTCGCCAGTTTGATGACAGCTGCTACTTCTTCCGTCGTTTTCGGGAATACGACTACTTCGGGAGTACGGAACCAATAGGGATTGCCTTCTTCATCGGTCTGATACGTCTGCAATTTTTCCGGATCTACCGTTACGCCTTTTTCTCCCAGTACTTGTTTCAGTTCGTCCAATAATTCTGCCGATACCTTATTAAATCTTGCCATAACCTATCTCTCCTTCCTATATAAATGCCTCATATACTGCGGCATAATATCCATGTCAATGAGCGGTTCCCTGTGCAGGGGGAGCTGCTTCCGCTGCATCTTCTGTTTTGTTCCCCCAAAGTGATGCAACAAAGGAGCAAAATACAGTCGTCCAGACAACACCGATAGCTCCCGGAATTGCCGACATGGGATCAAAATATGTAATCCCCAGGGTAACTGCCAGCGCCGTATTCTGTACGCCAACGATAAAAGTCATCGCTTTCCGTTTCGGAGCTTTCATGCGCAGCAGGCGGGCTACAGTATATCCGATAGCCAGGCCAATACCTGTATACAGTACCAATGTCAGGGCAGCCATTCCGGCTACAGCCTGCAGCCGTTCTACGTTGAGTGCTACAATGACGGAAATAATACAAACGATAGCAGCTACCGTTGCCAGCGGCACGACTTTCAGAATGACCGGCATTTGTTTTTCAAAGAATTTATGAATCAGAAGTCCCAGCGCAATCGGAATAATGACGATTTTAATGATACTCATAAACAGGCCTACCGCATCAATAGGCAGGTATTTGCCGACATAAAAGAGAAGCAGCATAGGCATGACGACAGGCGCTACGATGGTGCTCAGGCTCGATACCGTTACGGCCAGAGCCTTATCGCCTTTAGCCAGGAATGTCATGACGTTGGAAGACGTCCCCGTCGGCGTACAGCCCAGAAGTACGAGGCCTACAGTCAGCATCGGGTCCAGATTAAATATGGTTCCCAGTCCCAATCCGACGAGAGGCATAAACGCATACAGTGTCACGATACCGACGATGACATCCTTTGGCCGAGTCAGAACCAGCTTGAAATCATTAGGCGTCATAGAAAGACCCATGCTCAGCATGATAATGCCCAGGAACCAGGGAATCGTCCCGCCGTAGGGTTTAAATGGCGTCGGCACAAAATATGCAAATACGGCACATAAAATGACCCACAGCGTTACATACTTAGTTACAAATTTTACGAACTTTTCGAACCCAGTCATGCTTCATACCTCCTTACACATAAAATGATACCTGAAAACATAAATCCTTACTGAATTTAATTATTACCGTATCGAATTTCTTTTATGCGTTTATGTTAACATTATCCAATTAAAGAGTCAAACTCTGACCAGTATGACGTTTGTGTTCATTTTATTTTTCTCATTTGGGCCTTTTTTTCGTCCATTTTCGTATAAATTATTACATTCTGATTGTTTTTCTTTCATTTTTCAATAAAAAAATCTGGCAAAATGTCTAAATAAATTAATATTTTGCCAGATAATTTCTTATTTTTTTATTTTATGTTGGTGAAAATAGGCCTTTTTTATTGAATTCCTGATTGTTTTCAGCAGGAAACTTGCGTTTAAACTCAGCACGGGCCAGAGCGAGATGCCGCCGCATAATCGCTTCCGCCATTCCCTGGTCCCGCATTTTTAAAATATCACAAATCGTCAGATGTTCCGTTCCGACGACTTCAAAATATCCCGACGGTGGATCATAATTCAGATAGCTCCTATAGCGGTACAACTTATATTTAATATGTTCATAAAACTCTTCCAGCAAAGGATGATCCGCCAGATGGACAATACGGGAATGAAATTGATATTCCAGGTCTACAACATCTATATACCGGTGCTGCAAATTCCCGCTCTTTACACAGATGTGCTGAAGCTGTCCTGCTATATCATACAATACATCCAGATCCGTATCTTTTATGGCAACAGCAGCCCGGCCTGCTGCATAGGGCTCAATCAGTTCCGATAATTCAGCAATATCTGTATATTCCTTTTCCGAAAACGCGGCGACCCTGTATCCCGGCTGGCGGACAACATATGAATTGTGCATGAGCCTGGTCAGGGCATTTTTGACAGGAGAGCGGCTGACACCCAGTAATTCGGCAATGGTACTTTCATTGACCCGGCTGCCCGGAGCCATACGGAAACTGACAATTTCCTGCAGTAAAATGTCATACACTATATCACTAAGAGATAAGAATGGATTTCGTTTCCTCATACGTTCAACCGACTGCTTGTCCACTTTGTTCACCCCATTACCGCTATAATCAGTTACTATTTTATCATAATCTGTACCGGTAAAAGAGTCAGGAAATCACAGTATATCCAAATGTATCAAAATCGGTATAGAACAAGTCATAATGTTTCATTTTTTGCATAGAAAAAGGGCGCCTCAAGAGGCGCCACTTTCGCTATATCTTATTTTTGTTGAAATAAATCTCCCTGAGATGGTGATTCTTCATCTTCGCCGTCGATGGCTATCGTATCGAGGGCCGCTACCTTGTCGTCTTCTTCCAGTTTCTGGATTTTGACGCCTGAGGTAATCTTACCTTTTTTGATGCCAATGCTTTCCACATCGGTGCGGATGACGATACCATTGCCGGTAATGAGCATCAGTTCCTGATCATCGCGGACTACTTCGACGCCGACGACATCGCCGGTTTTCTCAGTAATCTTGAAGTTCTTAACACCCTTGCCGCCACGGTTCTGTACCTTGTAGGCTTCTACGTTATTGCGCTTGCCAAACCCTTCTTCACTGACTGTGAGGACCTGGCAGCCCGGTGCGAGGATATCTGCTCCGATGACCATATCACCAGGAGCCAGATCAATACCACGGACACCGCGGGTATTGCGCCCCATAGGACGGACATCGTCTTCATTGAAGCAGATAGCCATCCCCAGTTTCGTTGCCAGGATGATATTCTGTCCTCCCGTCGTAAGGCGTACCTTAGCCAAGTGATCTCCTTCGACGAGGGAAATGGCAATGAGGCCATTGCGACGGACGTTCTTGAATTCCTGCAGTTCCGTCTTTTTGACCCGGCCTTGTTCCGTAGCCATAAAGAGGTTCATGGACGGATCCACCTGATCGAGATCAATCAGGGCATTTACTTTTTCCCCACTATCTAGAGGCAGCAGGTTGATTGCCGCGATTCCCTTGGAATTCCGGCTGTTTGCTTCGGGGATTTCATATGCCTTGAGACGGTAAACACGGCCCAGGTTGGTAAAGAAGAGTACCGTGTTCAGCGACGAGGTATAGAGCAGATGATTGACTGCATCTTCATCTTTCGTACCCATTCCCTTGATGCCGCGGCCGCCTTTATTCTGTGTATGGTAGACGTTGGCATTGATGCGTTTGATATATCCACGGCGTGTCAGTGTCAGGACCATGCGTTCATCAGGAATCATATCTTCCACGCCGAATTCCGACGTATCAGCTACAATCTGAGTACGCCGCGGATCAGCAAACTTCTTCTTAGCATCGAGGAGTTCATCTTTGACAATACCCATGATTTTATGCGTATCGGAAAGGACATCGCGCAGGTAGGCAATGCGTTCTTCCAGTTCCTTGTATTCTTGTTCGATTTTTTCCCGTTCCAATCCGGTCAGGCGGCGCAGACGCATATCGAGGATGGCCACCGACTGCTTTTCGCTCAGGCCGAACTTGCTCATGAGAGACGTCTTGGCAATTTCATCTGTCTGGGATTCGCGGATCGTCCGGATAACCTCGTCAATATGGTCGAGGGCAATGAGCAGACCCTCCAATATATGGGCACGGGCCAGTGCCTTTTCCAGTTCAAATTTGCACCGTCTGGTTATGACATCCTGCTGATGAGCCAAGTAATAATGCAGTACTTGTTTCAGCGTCAGGACGCGTGGATGCCCATCGACAAGCGCCAGCATAATAACGCCAAACGTTTCCTGTAATTGTGTATGTTTATACAATTTATTCAGGACGATATCCGGATTGGCATCGGCCCGCAGTTCGATAACGATGCGCAGACCCTTGCGGTCCGATTCATCGCGCAGGGCAGTAATGCCGTCGATTTCCTTGTTGCGGGACAATTCGGCAATCGTTTCGATGACCCGGGCCTTGTTGACCTGATAAGGGATTTCCGAAACGACAATACGGTGCTTGCCTTTATTCATCGGTTCGATTTCCGCACAGGAACGCATCTTGATACTGCCCCGGCCCGTCGAATACGCCTTGATAATGCCGTCACGGCCCATGATTTTAGCACCCGTCGGGAAATCAGGACCCTGGATTTTCGTCATTAATTCTTCCAGGCTGGCTTCAGGGTTATCGATGAGCATGACACAGCCGTCGATGACTTCACCCAGATTATGGGGTGGGATGTTCGTCGCCATACCGACGGCAATGCCAGCCGAGCCGTTAACCAGCAGATTCGGGATTTTAGAAGGAAGGACCGTCGGTTCCTGGAGAGACCCGTCATAGTTAGGCATGAAATCGACCGTATCCTTGTCGATATCTTCCAGCATTTCGCCGGTAATCTTGGCCATGCGGACTTCTGTATAACGCATAGCAGCCGCCGAATCACCATCGACAGAACCGAAGTTGCCGTGACCATCTACCAGGGGATAACGGGTAGAAAAATCCTGGGCCAGGCGGACCGTTGCATCGTATACCGAGCTGTCACCATGGGGATGATATTTACCTAAAACTTCACCGACGATACGTGCTGATTTCTTATATGGCTTGTTCGGCGTCATGCCGGCTTCGTGCATCGCATACAAAATACGGCGGTGAACAGGTTTCAACCCATCGCGCACGTCCGGCAGGGCACGCGTGATGATAACGCTCATCGCATAATCGATGTACGAGGTCTGCATTTCACTTTCCAGACAAACCGGCAAAATTTTGTCAACGTTTTGTTCGTCCACAATGTCACCTCATATATAATAAAAAAATAATCGCTTATATATACTTATATATAGAGCATCTGTACTATTATACCAAAAATCAGAGGAAATAGATAGGTAAATAACCCAAATAGCCAAAAAGCGCCTTGCCGGGCCGTTTAGGAGGAATTTTAAAGCAAATGTATAGAGACTGCAGCAAAAGAGCCCTAAAAGCTCATTTTGTTACAGTCTCTGTCAGATTCTGTAAAATTAACACTAATTACCGTTTATTGCTCTTGCGCCAGATATGCATCTTGTCCGCTTCTTTGATGAGTTCGTCCCGGAAATCGGGGTGTGCCAGGCCGATAAGGGCTTCTGCGCGCTGCCAGGTCGATTTACCCATGAGGTTGACCATGCCGTATTCTGTCGCAATCCAGTGCGTCTGGGAACGGGGATCGGTGACAGTCGTACCGGCTTTCAGGATGGGGCTGATGTTGGACGTAACCGTACCGGTCTTTTTATCCGTATGGGTCGCGTGCATGGCGATGATGGACTTACCGCCTCTGGACCGGTAGGCACCGTCGGTGAAGTCCAGCTGGCCGCCGCTGCCACTGATCTGGTGGGTCCCCATGGATTCGGCCGATACCTGGCCATAGAGGTCTACTTCGATGCAACTGTTGATGGAAATAAAATTATCAATCTGTCCGATAACAGCCGGATCATTTACATAATCGATGGGAAAGGTTGCCAGAGCAGGATTGTCATCTACCCAGTCATATAAATCCTGAGAACCAAGGGCAAAGGCAAAGACCCCTTTATCACGGTTCAGGTTTTTGACTTTATTCGTCAGTCTGCCTTCCTTAGCCATAAGGTAGAATGCGTCGACGAGCATTTCTGTATGGACACCCAGATCTTTCAAATCCGATTTGGCAATCATAGCGCCTACACTGTTAGGCAGCCCGCCAATGCCCAGCTGCAATGTTGCCCCATCGGGAATGGCTTCGACGATATAAGAAGCTATTTTCTGATCGATATCGTTTCCAAGGACGAAAGGAATAGTCGGCACTGGCACATCGGGCGCTTCGACGATGGCATCGACGTCAGAAATATGGATGGCTTCCCCACGGCCGCCAAGACAGCGCGGCATATGCGGATTGACTTCGACGATGACTTTTTTAGCCTTTTTCGTAATAGCCTCGGTCACGGCCGCACAAAGGCCAAAGTTAAAATATCCGTGTTTATCCATAGGCGCTACAGTAATCATCGCCACATCGACATCAATGATATTGCGGTAAATCGACGGTTCATTACGGAAACACATAGGATTAAAAAACATGCGTGACTGTGCTGCCAGCTTGCGGTCATATCCGCTGAGATGCCAGTTCATGACGGTAAAAGTATCGCAATCGGGGTCGCATTCGCATACCTGGCGGGGAAACAGGGACATGGTTTCCCGTACTTTAATATCATGTAACTCATCTTTGCGGCCCGCCAGTGCTTTATCGAGCAGTACCGGCTGGGAGGTCGTCATGCCATAATCGACCCAGTCGCCGTCTTTTACAAGGGTAACTGCTTGTTCCGGAGTCGTCAGTTTTTGTTTATACATATCCGTCCATTCTGACATTCTGTTCACCAAACCTTTCACAATATATGCGGTCTGTACCGCATCAACCACAACAGAGATATTGTTCTAAAATTCACATGTACAGTATAGCTTATTAAAACGTTTTACGCAAGATATCTATGCAAAATCCATATTCATGTTGTGTGTTATACGCAATGCTCGCATATTAGATCAGGATATGCATTTTTTTAGCAGCAAAGGTCAGCTCTTCCCGGAATTTCGGATGGGCAATGGAAATCAGGGCTTTTGTCCGCTGAGAAAGGGTTTTCCCCCGTAATTTGGCGATGCCGTATTCTGTAACGACGTAATCAATATCATTTTTACTCGTCGAAACGATGGCTCCCGGCGTCAGTGTCGGCACGATTTTGCTGATAGTGCCTCCTTTTGCCGTAGAGGGGAAAGCAATAAAGCTTTTTCCGCCCGGTGAGCAGATGGCACCGCGCACGTAATCAGCCTGGCCACCTGTACCAGATATATGCCGCGTTCCTGTCGATTCAGAGCAGGCCTGACCAAAGAAATCAACTTCAATAGCCGCATTGACAGAAATAAAGTCCGGATGGCGGGCGATGACTGCCGGGTCATTGACATAATCGACAGGTAACATGAGAAATGCCGGATTGTCATCAATAAAATCGTAAATACGCTGAGAACCAAAGGTCAGGGTTGCCACAGTCTTTCCCCGGTGAATCGGTTTTCTAGTATTGGTGACAGCCCCGCATTCAATGAGTTCTACCATGCTGTCTGTAAACAGTTCTGTATGGATTCCCAGATCATGCTTATCCTTGAGGGCCAGACCCACGGCTTCTGGTACAGCGCCGATACCAAGCTGCAGTGTCGCTCCGTCAGGCACTTCTTCGGCAATATAACCGCCGATAGTACGGCTGATTTCATCAATCTGTACCGGCGGCACGATAGGCAGGGCATGGGACGTTTCACACAGTCCATCGACCTGTGAAATATGGATTTGCGGCGCCGTGAGTACCCGCGGCAGCTGATCATTGACTTCCAGATAAATATGGCGGGCTTTCCGGATCATGGCGGCACTGCAGGAACCGCTCAGGCTGGTGCTGAAATACCCGTGCTTATCCATAGGAGATACCTGGGCAAAGAACGCATCAATGTCGATATATCGTTCAAACAGTCCCGGCGCATCGTGGTAATAGCAGGGCATGATGTCGCAGCGTCCTTCGTTGGCCGCTTTACGCAGGCCGCCACCGGAAAACCAGGTAACAGGCGTAATATTCGGATAGGCTTCGGAAGATAAGGTCCCCAGCGGCGTCACATCGAGCAGAGTATGACAGGTCACATCCTGTATATCCCCGGCAGCGGCCCGTTTTCCCAGAGCATCGGCCAGGACCGGCGGGATGGCTCCTGAAATATCAGCACAACAGGACCAGCCCGATTCCACACAGGCGGCAATCTGTTCCGGCGTTTTTTTCTTATCGGCATATTCTTGCATTACATCCATGATAATTTCTCCTTTCACTAAAAAATCAGCATTGCTATGATTTCACTACCCAAAAGAAATCCCCGCCGCACACAATATGCGGCGAGGATACGTGAGGAGGGATTTATTCTTCCTTACCAGCCTGTGAAGCGGCAATGATTTCATCCATTGTCTTTTTCGGTACTTCTTCATAATCAAAGAAGGACATGTTGAATGTACCTTTCCCCTGTGTCATGGAGCGCAAAATCGTCACATAGCCGCTCATTTCGGCCAGAGGTACCTGTGCTTTGACTACAATCAGGTTCTTATGGCTGGGATGATGTTCCATGCCGAGGATCCGTCCGCGGCGGCCGCTGAAGTCGCCCATGACATCACCCATATATTCTTCCGGCACGATGACATCGACATTATAAACCGGTTCGAGAATAGCCGGTTTCGCTTCGGGCACGCCTTTCTTCAGCGCCAGTGCTGCCGCTACTTTAAAGGCCATTTCCGACGAATCGACAGGATGATAGGACCCGTCTTCCAGGGTGACCTTGACGTGGATCATAGGATACCCGGCAATGAGTCCTTTTTCCAACGTTTCTTTTACGCCCTTTTCGACAGCCGGGATATACTGGCGCGGCACAGCCCCGCCGAAGATGGCGTCGACAAATTCGAAGTCTTCCCCATTGGTAAGGGGTTCCAGTTTGAGTTTGACATGACCGTACTGACCATGACCACCACTTTGCTTCTTATGCTTGCCTTCTACTTCCGTAACGCCGTTGATGGTTTCCCTGTACGGAATATATACCGGTTTGAGGATACCTTTGACGCCGTATTTGCGTTCCATCTTATTCATGATGTGTTCCAGATGGACGTCGCCCATGCAGCGGACGAGTATCTGCTTGCCTTCGGCATTCTTTTCCACCTGGCAGGTAGGATCTTCTTCACTGATTTTTGAAAGAGCCGTCATCAGTTTTTCTTCGTCGCCTTTCTTTTCCGGAACCATGGCGACCGTATGGAGCGGATTGGGGAAGCGGATTGGATCATATTCAACAGGGAATTCTGCCGTAGCAAAAGTATCACCTGTACGGGCATGAGCCAGTTTCGGAATGACGACGATATCACCAGCAATGGCGTCTTTGACCGGTACCTGTTCCTTGCCGACCAGGGTAAACATCTTGCCCAGCTTTTCTTCCGTATCCTGGGTCACGTTATACAGCTTATCCCCTTCTTTGAGTTCGCCGGAGAAAATGCGGACATAACTCAGTTTCCCGGCAAAGGGGTCGATGAGTGTCTTAAATACAAATCCCGTAAACAGCTTGTTGGGATATACCATAACCGGTTCGCCCGTCTTTTTATCCGTTCCCATCATGACCTTCTGGGATGCGTCCGGCATATAGCGGATGATACGCCCCAAAAGTTCCGTCGTTCCGATATGATGGACTGCACTGCCGCACATGACCGGGCATACCCGGCCGGTCAGCATGCCCTGGCGCAGGCCCTGGCGCAGTTCGTCGATGGTCAGTTCTTCCCCTTCCAGGTATTTTTCCAGCAGTTCGTCGTCGCCTTCTGCAGCGGCTTCCATGCACATTTCACGAACTTCACGGGCTTTAGGCATATATTCTGCCGGCACTTTGATTTCTTCGGCCTTGCCTTCTTTCCATTCCCAGGCAATCATTTTGCAGACATCGATGATGCCACGGAAATCATTGCCTTCTCCGATCGGAATCTGAAGGGGCATAATGGATTTGCCGAAAACAGCGCGCATCTTTTCGAGGCAGCCAAAGAAATCGGCGTTTTCAGCATCCATTTTATTGACATAAATCATGCGCGGCAGCTGTAGTTCTACGCCGTAATCCCAGGCGCGTTCCGTATCCATTTCTACACCGGCATCGGCCGAAACGACCATGAGGATACCATCAGCAGCCCGCAGGGCAGCACGGACTTCACCACAGAATTCGGAATACCCCGGCGTATCGATGAAATTCAGCTTGTATCCCTGCCATTCACAGGGCGCGATACCGAGCTGGATCGTCACATTACGCTTGATTTCTTCCGGTTCAAAGTCCATGATGTGTTTGTTGTCCTTGCCCACACCGACGGCATCAACGGCTCCGCAGGCAAGCAACAGGGATTCGACGACGGCCGTCTTGCCGGCTCCGTCATGGGAGAGTACAGCCACGTTGCGGATCTTGTCACTAGCATATTCTTTCATAAATAAATCGCCTCCTAAAAATCACGTTATTATATATATTCGTGATGAGGAGGCGATTTCCTTTTTTATTTATGATTTTTTTCTAACTTATCTATGCTTTATGCGCCGCATCCGGTGCAATGATGCCAGCATCCTGATTGGAAAGCGCTGCCAGCGTGAGCGATGTCATGAGCTCCATCCCAAAAGGCAGGCAGTTTTCATCGGCAGCGAAATGAGAATTATGGAGCGGCCACACAGGTTTTCCCGGAGCCGTTGCCCCGAGCCACAAAAAAGCACCGTTATACGCTTTGAGATAGCCGGAGAAATCTTCTGCCGTCATAGCCGGTTCCCTTACATCTCCCAGAGCATCCCCCCCAAACCGGGTGTGCACGACATCCTTGATAAACTCTGCCTGTTCTGCATCATTAAAGACCGCATCATACCCCCGGTCGTACTGAAGCGTACTGTCCGTGCCGAGCATCGTATCGAGGCCACTCAGCAGACGCTTCAGCTTATCTTCCACCATATCCTGAGCTTCTTTGTGATAAGTCCGGCAGGTTCCTTCGATGACGACCTCATCAGCCACGATATTATAGCGCGTGCCGCCGTGGATGGTGCCAAAGGTGAGTACTGCCGGATAGAGTGGGTTGATCTGACGGCTGATGATATTCTGTACTGCCGTCAGAAACTGACCGGCCGCCACTATTGCATCGGTACCGCGATGCGGCATAGCGGCGTGACTGGCCTTGCCACAGATAGTGACCGTCACGTGATCTGAAGCCGCCATCATAGGACCGGCCAGAATCCCGACCTGACCAGTGGGAAGTCCGGGCCACACATGAAGGCCATACACGGCATCAGTACCTTCGAGGATTCCCGACTTGACAATGGCTTTAGCCCCGCCATCGGGAGATTTTTCTTCTGCCGGCTGGCCAATAAAAATAACCGTACCGGCAAAGGTATCTTTCATCGCCGTGAGAACACGGGCCGTGCCGAGGAGAATCGATGTATGGGCGTCATGGCCGCAGGCATGCATGATACCGGGTGTTTCTGAAGCAAAAGATAGTCCCGTTTCTTCCGTGACCGGCAGGGCATCCATATCGGCCCGCAGGGCAATCGTAAGCCCCTTTCCCTTCCCGCCGTGGAGAATACCCACGACAGCATGTATTCCACCTACTTCTTCATGCACTTCTAATCCAAGACTGCGGAATTCCGCAGCTACCAGGGCCGCCGTCCCCTCTTCATGGTATGAAAGTTCCGGGTGGGCATGAATCGTACGGCGGAGCTCACATACGTGGGGCGTATATTTTTCAACTAACTGTTTTATCATATCTTGTGTCATTTTCCTGTTCCCCCTTTTATTTTTCAGGAAATATCACTATAATAGTAATATTAGACATGAATATATGCATAATGTAAAAATGGCTGTCCCGCCATTTTGGTTAATTATACCATAAGGAGGAATATAAATGAAAGCATTTGATAGAGAAAACAGCGTCTGGGCTCGTTTTTCTGAAGAACAGCGCCTGGAAATGGAAGAATACAGCAAAAAGTACCGCCAATTTCTCGACACGGCCCGGACAGAACGGCTGGCCAATGCAGAAATCATCCGACAGGCTGAAGCTGCCGGTTTCAGACCGCTCAGTAACTATACCTCCCTTAAAGCCGGTGACAAAGTATACTGGAATCAGAAAGGCAAGTCCGTCATCCTCGCCGTCATCGGCACAGAACCTGTCTCCCAGGGGATGAAGATCGTTGGTTCTCATATCGACTGCCCCCGTCTCGACCTGAAAGCCATGCCCGTTACGGAAAAAAATGGCATCGTCTATTTCAAGACCCATTATTACGGAGGTCTTTTAAAATATCAGTGGGTCTGCCTGCCTCTTTCCCTGATTGGCGTCGTCTATACAGCTGACGGACGGCGCATCGACGTCTCTATCGGTGAAGACCCTGATGACCCGGTATTTTTCATCAATGACCTGCTCCCCCACCTCGGCAAAGACCAGGCAGCCAAAAAACTTTCCGAAGCCATCAGCGGGGAAATGCTCATGCCCCTCGTCGGGACTAATAGTGAAGAGGAAAAAACAAAGCCGGCCGTTCTGGAATTGCTGAAAAAGAAATACGGTATCGAAGAAGAAGATTTCGCCAGCGCCGAACTGGAAATCATTCCGGCCATTAAGAGCCGCGATGTCGGTCTGGACCGTTCTATGATTATGAGCCATGGCCACGATGACCGGGTATGCTCGTATGGCAATCTGGCAGCCATCCTCACAGCCCATGCCGGCACTAAGACGCAGGTAGCCTTGTTTGCTGACAAGGAAGAAATCGGTTCCGTCGGCAATACCGGTGTCCACTCGGCATTTTTCCCTGATTTCGTTGCCGAACTCCTGGCATTACAGGGCCATACGGAAGAACTATGGCTGCGCCGGACCATGCGGAACAGCCAGGTCTTATCCGCCGACGTATGCGCTGCCCTGGACCCTGTATTCGCCGATGCCTATGAAGAAACAAACGCGGCACGGCTCGGTTATGGCATATGCCTCTGCAAATACACCGGAGCCCGCGGAAAAGCCGGCAGCAACGATGCCAATGCAGAATTTTTATCCCAGGTACGCCAGATTTTTAACGCCGCCGATGTCCCCTGGCAGATTGGGGAACTGGGAAAAGTCGATCAGGGCGGTGGCGGCACCATCGCCTATATCATGGCCGACTGGGGCTGCGATGTCGTAGACTGCGGCGTCGCCATGCACAGCATGCACGCTCCCTTGGAAATCGTTGCCAAATCCGATGCCTATAGCGGATACCTGGCCTATAAAGCCTTCTTTGAAAGCAAGTAAACAGACCCGTTATTCAGAAGAAGTCCGTTCTTTCAACGCTTCATAAAATTGCTTTGACAAGGGAATGTCTATTCCCAGTTTCTCTGCTGTCTTTACGAGATAGCCACTGAACGTTTCCAGTTCATTGGGCCGGCGGGCCATGACATCGTGGGCAAGGGAGCTGGTTACATTCTGATTTTTCTGGCCTATGACGCGATGATAAATCGTATCGACCAGGTCATCGGCCAGATCAACTCCCTGAGCCTTCCCAATCGTATAGGCCTCATGGAGAAGGGTATGGAATTCCTCTTTTCCCTGCGGACGGGCAAATACACCGGCAAAGGTATCTTCATAATAGGCCGTAATCACGTTAATGGCGCAGTTGGTGATGAATTTATTCCACACTTCGACGCGGATATCGTCGGCATATCGTATTTTCAGCCCCGGATGATCGAGAAGATCATGGAGAGTTGTACTGTATTCCCCTTCAGCACTGCTGATATACATGCGGGCAAAGGCCCCGGACTGACGGATTGAAAAATCGGCCTGGGCTTCTGTATTAATGTAAATAGTCGAATCCATAATTTTTCCCTTCGGCAGAATAGACCGGGCTACCTCACTATGATCGACGCCGTTCTGCATGCAGACAATCATCGTATGATCATCTACGCAGGGGATCACGGCCTGTAATGCTGCCGGTAGGGAATAATTCTTGACGCAGACAAAAATCACATCCTGAATGCCGCACGACGACGGGTCATCGGTTACTTTCGGATGAGCTACGTGTTCACCAAAAAAATCACTGTGCAGAATAAGACCTTTTTCTATGAGAGATTCTTTCCGCTTGCGGCGGGCAATCAGAGTCACATCATCATAGTAGGCACACAAAAAAGATGCCATATATCCACCGATACCGCCAATTCCCGTTACCATGATTTTCATGAGTCATCACTCCCTCAACATATAAATCAAAAGACTGTTTTTACCATTTTAGCATAAGAAACAGGTAAAAACAGTCTTTTTTCGTCTCTATACTTATCTTTCTCCACAGGCTTTGGCAAGAAATTCATCTAGTGCGGCCAGATCAGGAATAACAGTATCCATCTTCCAACGGTCTTTTTCTTCTTTAGCCTTTGCGTTTTTCAGGACTTCTGCCGTTTTATCGACAGGAATAACGACGACGCCATCAGCATCGCCATAAATAATGTCTCCGGGATGGATAAGCGTATCGGCACAGACGACCGTCTGTTGTACTCGTCCCAGATAATTGACAGAGGGACTTTTCGGCGTGATACCGCGGGCAAAAACAGGAAAATCACCACTGGCAATGGCCTGACTATCACGAACGCATCCATCAATGACGATACCTGCCAGCCCCTGTTTTCTGGCAATAGTCACGACAATTTCTCCCAGGAACGCTGCATCGGTTGTTCCATGGGCAGCGATGACAAGGACAGCGCCTTTGGGAGCTTCCCGCAATGCTTTAAATACAACAGAACAATCATTTTTAACGACTTGTATGGTGTAAGCCGGTCCTGTAACGGTCATCCGTTTATCCAGTGGTTTAATAGCAGCAGCCATCGTCTGGCATCCTTCCATGGCATCTGATAACGATGTAGATGACACGCCATTCCATTCTTGTATATTAAATTCCATAGTATCTCTCCTATTTTAAATCAGCGGGATGTATTAAATGACCAGCAACAGCCGTGGCAGCCGCTACAACTGGTGAACCCAGGTATGTTTTGGACTTCGGGCTGCCCAGACGGCCCAGGAAATTCCGGTTATTCGTTCCAAGTAATACTTCATCATCAGACAATAACCCGCCACTTCTGCCTTCACAGAGCGAGCAATAGGGATGAGTAACCATAGCTCCAGCCTGAATAAATGTTTGTATGTATCCCAGAGCAATGGCCTGTTTAAAAATGGACCGCGATGCCGGTGTGATAAGCAGTTCCATGTGGGGAGCAATGTGACGCCCTTCCAGTACGCGGGCGGCAGCTGCCAGATCCTGCAGCCTTCCATTCGTACAGGAACCGATGAATACTTTATCTACTTTCATTCCTTCCAGTTCGGACAGCGGTTTGACGTTATCTACGTACGGATGGGCCGCAATATACGGTACCATATCTTCGGCTTTATACGTCAGCACTTTTTCGTACTCTGCATCGTCATCAAAATGGAGCCACGATACATCGTCATAATTTACGTTGCTGTAAGCACAACTTTCTTTTGTCGGTGCGAACAGTCCGACTTTGGCACCACATTCGACGGCCATATTGGCAATAGTCAGCCGTTCGTCAACGGGCATGGCATCGATGGTAGAGCCACAGAATTCCAGGGATTTATAGGTGCCGCCGGCAGCTTTCAGATCTCCCAGGATGCGCAGGGCGATGTCTTTGGAGCAGACTCCGTCCGGCAGTGTGCCGTCTATCTGGATTTTAATGGCTGACGGTACGCGGACCCACATTTCTCCTGTACCCAGGACGGCAGCCATTTCCGTGTAGCCGATGCCCGTAGAAAAAGCGCTGACAGCACCGTAGGTTGTCGTATGGGAATCAGTGACAAATACGACGTCACCAGGCCGGGCATATCCCAGTTCCGGCATAAGCTGATGGCAGATGCCGTCGCCGGCATGGACTTTGCGTGCGCCGAATTCTTCAGCAAACTGATATCCGTATTTCAGGTGATCCCCATCGAGGGGAAGGCAGGTCGGAAGCAGATGGTCGAACATAATGATGACTTTTTCCGGATCCCAGGATTTCGTAAATCCCATTTCCTTGAATTTCCGGTATACATTTGTCGTATAGATATCGTGAAACATGACGCAGTCCGGATGAGTGATGACGATGTCACCGGGTCTGCAGTCTGCTACGCCTGTATTATGCATCAGAATTTTTTCTGCTAATGTATGTCCCATGATAGCAGTCTCCTTCCGTACTATAAGACAAAGGATAAAATAACACTGCCTGCAATCAATACGAGGGCACCGCCCAGACGGGATGAAACGGCAGCAAAAGGCATGAGTTCCATTCTTTTGCAGGCACCAAGTGTAGCAATGTCACCGGAACCGCCCATATTCGCCATACAGAGGCCGGCTGTAATAGCGGCTTCGATGGGATAGAACCCGACAAACCAGCCGACAACAGCTGCTCCGACGATGGCACCTAATACGACTGCGGCTACAATGATTACATAACTGGGCGTCAAAGCAGGAATGACGGCACTCAGGCTGATCAGACCAAAGCCCAGCCCGGCCAGAAGGGTATTGGTGAAATTTTTGATGAAGAACTGGAACCAAAGAGCGCAATATCGTTCAATGTTAGCTGGCAATATTCCCAGAACTTTAACAACAATCATTAACAGAATCATCCAGGCATAGGCATGAATACTCGGAATGAACCGTTGAATCAACATACCCAGAGCCAGGAAAATACCGGCAAAAGTCATACCGACGGCAAAGACAGATAAATTCGTTACTGGTTCCTCTTTTTTTGCTTCTTCGGATTCTGCCTGTTTTCCTTCGTCACGCATAATATGACCGTTTCCCGTCATCCAGGGATGTATTTTTCCAAGACGGTCCAGAAGCCCTGCTGCAATGATGGCAAACGCATTCCCCAATGCTACAGCCGGCGTCATCAGGGCTAATAATTCACCTACATCGCGCTGCATGATTTCACCAAACATCTGGGAAAGTGGAACGGCACCAGCCGATGTCCCTCCTCCCATGATGGGTACAGATATAAACAGCGTCGTTTCTGAAAAAATATTTCCAAAAAGAAGTCCCGCTGCTCCGCCAAAAAGGATGGCCAGGATAAAGCCACCTATGATACAGGGTAAATACCGGATAGCAGCTCTGATAAGCAATTTGCGGTCCATGCCAAAAATACTGCCGCAACAGAGAGCTGCCAATGCAAAATTAATAAAAGTCCCGGTCATAAACGTTTTGCAGGTTTTGGCAAAATCATCCGGCACCAATCCATACATCACCATAGCTGATGTACCAAATAATACAACAATGGATCCGCCGCCCAGATAATCTTTGACGATAGGAATGCGGTCGCCAATGAACCGGAATGCTTCACCGTATACGATGAGCAATGGCAATACACCGGCCAGACTTCCCGGTAGAAATTTAAAGAAAAGGGCCAGATTGAGAATAACAAAAGCCAGTATGAAATAAGGCCAGTCCATATTCAAAATCTGCAGTCTTTTTGTCGTTTCCATATGTGTCTCTCCATTCTTACCCCTTTATGATTCCATTGCGTTTCTGCATGCTTTTGACAAGGCCACCGTCTTCAATAATCTGAAAAATATTATCCGGTATGTGGGGAATATCATATTTCTTCCCATGACAAGACACGTACCGGTTTATTTCTACGGTTACGACATCACCCTCAACGACATGATCTGCCAGTTCATTGCATTCAATCAATAAGAGTCCGTTATTAATAGCATTACGGAAAAATATCCGGGCAAACGATTTTGCAATAATACAGCGGATTTTCAATGCACTCAACGCTTCCGGAGCCTGTTCCCTGGAAGATCCACAGCCGAAATTATGTCCTGCCACGATAATATCTCCTGGTCTTATCGCAGCTGCCAGTTCCGGCCGCAGTGGTTCAAAGGCGTGTTTTTTGACTTCGTCCATCGTATCCAGTGTCAGCCACTGGGTCGGCATGATGATATCCGTATCAATATCATCACCTAACTTCCATATTCGTCCTTCAAAACGCATTTCCATATGCAAACACCTCCTATTCCTGCAGAATGCCACTCAGGGCGCACCTGGCTGCCACCTGCGGTGACGTCAGATAGACCTTTGCCGATACATCCCCGGAGCAGCCGGGATAGTGATAGGATCCCGTAGAAACCAAGGTCTCACCCGCGTCAAGTATTCCCTGCGCCCGGCCCCAGCAGACACTGCACCCCTGATTCATGACGATGGCACCGGAATCCAGGAAAATATCAATCAGACCCTCCTGCAAAGCCTGCAGGTACACAGTACTCGTTGCAGGCGCGACAATCAGGCGCAGACGATAAGCAATCCGTTTCCCCTGGAGAACAGAGGCAGCAGCTCGTAAATCGGATAATTTACCGCCACGACAGCCGCCAATAAATACCTCTTGCACAGGAACAGGTACCTGTTCCTGCAGGGGGACGATATGAGTCTGATTTCCCGGTTGAACGGCAAGAGGGCATACATCCGATACATCGAACGTCATAGAAGGAGCTTGTTCTGTATCCATGATGATGGCACTGATTCCCCCGGCCTGCTGCAGAAGATGGCAGAAATCATAACACTGATCTTGTGAAAAAACCGCCATATCCTTCTTTGCAAAAAGGAATAGATCTCCTGTCCTTCCATTCTGTTTCAACATTTTCAGTAATGCCAGTGCCGCATCCTGTGCAGATACAGTTTCAGCCATGCTGCCCCGTATGGCAATACGCTGTACAGGTGGACAAGTAAGCTGTAAGGGCCCACCCGATACGACAGAAGGCAATACTTCTTCCGAAACAGTAATTCCCAGGGCCCCTGCCGATCCCAGGCCGGCCATATGACTCCCAGTACCAGCAACAATCTGTCCTTCTTGTACATATTTTTCTATTAAACGAATATACCCGATGCCTTGGCACGATTCTATAGCCAACCCTTTTTCTACAGCCCAGCGAATCAGCCGGCGCTGTCTGGCACCTATATCGATGGAGCTATTAGGCGTATCATGGTCAATACAAACAATGATTTTCTCACTCTGAATCGTCGGTTCTGACAGAATGGCATCTATCGTTTTGTCACTCAGTGCGTCTGTCACCATGATGTAATCGGGCCAGATAGAACAAACAGACCGGGTATTCTGTAAAAGCTGTCGTATCTGCATTTTATCCATAGGTTCCATTCATCCTTTCTGATATCGTATTTCTTTTAGTTCTTTGATTGTACATGGTTTTATCTTATCTGCCAATTTATGAGTAAACAAAGGTAATCTATTGTTATTTGTTTCAAAAAATGCTATATTTTACCTAAATTGAAACATATATATATTTTTCTATTATTTTTTCTCCCATAATTTTCATATAATTCGGTTTTACAGGACTATTTTGAAAGGAGACTTACATGTCATTTTCAGCTGATACCCGTTCCTTCCGTATCTGTGTACTGGCCTACAGCCGTATTCTTCACATAGTCCATGATGTCATTCGCCAGTTACCTGACACAGGAGTCGAATATATCGTCATTGAAGCCGGCCTGGCCGATCAGGATGCCTGCGTCACCAGAGCAATCCGTCAGGGATGTGAAATATTTGTAGCTGGTCCCGCCGGAGCAACACTATTTGCCAACCACTACAGTTACCCCGTCATTCCCTTTCAGGTTCAGGATATAGATTATCTCCGGGCCATCCGCACAGCGCTGGATCAGGGATACCAGCACATTGGCATCATGCGTTACCGTCACGCAGCCCCTCTGCATCTGGATGTATTTCAGCAATTGATGAAAATCCGTCTTACAGAACTCGTTTACGATGCGATTCCACAGATTTATTCCATCGCCAGAAAAACGCAATGCGATATACTGATTGGTCCGGCAGCTGCTCAGGACGCAGCCGATGCAGCCGGCAAAGCATCACTCCTCGTCTATGCAGGAAGAGAAGCCATCCGCGATGCCTGTCTGGCTGCTGGTGAACAGATAAAAAGAATCTATGCAGCACGGCGCCATCGTGTCATTACTGAATCGTTACTGGGAACAACCCAGCTTGGTATCGTCATTATTAATACAGAACAGGTCATCGAATTTTTTAATCGTACCATGCAGAATTATACAGGACTGACATTGCATCAGGTCAGTGGCCGGACATTGACAGAGATATTTCCCAACCTGCCTTTGGATACATTTCTGAAAAGCGGACTCAGCCAGAAAGATAGTTACCACGTAATCAATGGTACCATGATGCGCTGTGTCTTCAGCCGCATCACAATTGGTTTTCACGCTGGTGGCGTTCTCCTCACGTTTCATCCCACCCCGCACAACACAAAAAAAGACCGGAAGCAACAGCGGTATACTATTGCCCCGGTTTATAAACTGGAAAAAATCACCGCGTATTCACCTGTCATGAGTCATCTTGTACAGCTTTGCCGTCATATTTCTCCCATCGAATACGCCACCACTCTTATCGGTCCTGCCGGCTGTGGTGGTGAAGAGCTGGCTCATTGCCTGCACAATGCATCCCGCCGTTCGGGCAATCCCTGTATGACACTGGATTGTTCTTCTACAACAGACGAACAGGCCGTTTCCACCCTTTACGGACGTACACAGAACGGATACACACGCAGCGGTCTCTTTTTTCATGCCGCCGGTGGCAGTATCATTATCATTCATCCCGGTCTGGCCGGTCCGCGACTCCTGGCTATCCTGCAGGAAGTTCTGACAAAACAGCAATACATCTCCCCGGAAAACGGAGAACCCGTAGTGCTGGATATTTTATTTTATACAGTAGCCACCGATCAGGAATACCGGCGGCTGCCTATAGAGCTGCGTCGGCTTCTGTCCATTCATTGTCTGACATTACCGCCACTCCGGGACCGGCCGGAAGATATCTGTGAGCTCTTTGTGAACTACGTCCATCAACAGCTGCCGCAAAAACGGCATACCCATCTCAGTGAACATATGACACAACTGCTTACCACATACAGCTGGCCCGGCAATATCATTGAACTGCGCAGCGTCAGTATCCGCTATGCCCTGCAGCTAAAAACAGCAGCCAGTCCAACCCTGCGTTACCGCTATCAGCTTCTGATGGAAGCCATCGGTGAAAACAATGTAAAAGAAGATCTATATCTCCAATATCCGGCACTGATGGAAACACCTGTCACCGATTTGAAAAACTTCCGTGCCGGTATTCAAAAGCTCCATTCCCTGTTCGGCTGTACGTATAAAGAAATCGCTGAAAAACTGAATATGAGCCGTACGACATTATGGCGCTTGCTCCATAGTACCTGAATTCTTCAGCGGAGCAGGGCGTATAAAACAAGGAGAACAAAGATAATGACTACCGGCTGCAGTCCTATAATAGCGATGACGACAGCCAGACACAGGAGAACGAGCAGGACGCCAATCACTTTGGAGATCCATGGCATCGGGGTCTCCTGTGCTGATGTTGGATCCATCGCCGATGGTTCCTCTGTAGGAGCATCCTCTGTATCTTCTGTCACAACTGTATCTGTCTGTTGCATAGTTTGCCCCGTTTTCCGGTCCTGTCTTCGTTTCTGCACAGTTTCCAGAGCTGCCAGATCATTATTACGGCCCGCTTCAAACCCTTTTTCAAACCCCCGGTCATGGCCGTAATCATAGCCTTTATCAAAACCTATGTCAAAGCCCCTGTCATATCCTGTATCAAAGTCATCGGTCCCTTCATCGGATTCAGGTAGTACCTGATGGGTGAGCGTATCGATTTGTCTCCCGCATCCTGGACAGATAACATCCCGGCTTTCATATTCACTGCCACAAAACGGGCATTTCCGCGGCACAGGCCAGCCGCATTCAGGACACGTATCCTCTTCATCACTGACATAGAAAAAACCGCATCCGGGACATTCCCGATAGGCCATGACACTCACCTTCTTTGTTTGATACATACGATTATAATAGTACTAGCTTTTATTTTTAGTATATACTTTTTCGCAGTAAAAAACATCTCTATTTCCATATAATTCCATTTAATCTTTCTCGTTTGACTATTTGCCTTTTGCGTGATATAGTAGATATGTAAAATTGATAAAAATTTGCAATGACATACAGGAGGGATTTTTATGAAAGTTATTTTACTCAATGGCAGCCGCCGCGAAAAAGGCTGCACCTATACGGCCCTTTCCGTCGTCGCTGATACGCTGAAAGAAAACGGAATTGATGCAGAAATCATCCATGCTGTTCCGGATACGGCTACAGTCAATGCCGTTGCTGAAAAAATGAAGACCGCCGATGGTCTCGTCATCGGTTCTCCCGTATACTGGGCTTCCCCGTCAGGAGAAATCGTTTCCTTTATGGATCAGCTCGCCGGAAAAGCCGGTGCGGCCCTCGTACACAAAGTTGGGGCAACCGTTGCATCTGCCCGTCGTGCCGGAACGACAGCTACTCTCGATGTCCTCAATAAATACCTGGCCTATCATCAGATGGTAAGCGTCGCTTCCAACTACTGGCCCATGGTACATGGCAATACGCCTGATGAAGTCCGTCAGGATGCCGAAGGTCTTCAAATCATGCGCGTCCTAGGCCGCAACATGGCGTGGATACTGAAGTGCATTGAAGCCGGTAAAAAGGCCGGTATCTCCGCACCGGAAACGGAAGCCAAAGTCATGACCAATTTCATCCGCTGAAGTATCCTGACAAAATCGTAAAAAGCCTGAACATAGCGTTTTTTTCTGCCTTGCAGGCTTATGTTCCATTCCTATCCTAAAAGAGACTGTATCCAGTCTCTTTTTTCTTGCTTTTTTCTATAACCTCACGTAATATAGGAATGATTATAGTATAAACGGGGGATAATATGAATAAGCAAACTATGACGCGCTCCGAATGGGTCTCATCCCAACTTCTGACATGGCACAATGCGATCAGTGCCATCGCTATTTTTTCCATTATCATGTATATTTTTATCAAAGGCCATCATCCCATGGTCATTATTGGCTTTTTTTGCGCCTTTTTCATTCTGACGGCATGGCGCATGCTGCTGACTATGGTTGTCGTATCGGTCATTGCCTCCGGTATTTGTCTGGCCTTTCCTTTTCTGGCACCGGTCGCCTTTATTATCATGGTCGTTTTATTTCTGGCCCGTATCGGCTTTATCCTCAAAAACTGGCGGGCCGTCATTGCCGGAATGTTCGTCTACGGTCTGGCTTTGACACTGTATTTTAAAATACAATGGATCTATACAGGATACCATTACATCTTTAGTGGACTGCGCCAGATTGTGCTTCTCCTGCCTCAATCACTACTCCATCTGATAAATAGGCCTGCTTTCTTTTTTACCTGTCTGGCTTTTACAACATTGGCTATAGTCATTGCCTTTATTTTCCAGATGCTGCTGTACTGGTTGTACCGTAATGGCTATACCGCTTCCGGAGCCCTTAGCATCATGGGAAGCATCCCCCTTGTCATCATCGCCCTGATTCTCCCCTTCTTAAAAGCAGCTGCCGTAGACGGGGCCATAGCTGACGGTATATCTGGCGACTTTACCCACGATGGGGCTTTTGCTCCCGACAGCGCCGTCAGTCATGACGGATTCATCAAAGCGCCATCGGGTTACCATCATGTCAATGGTTATACGCGTATCGCACCGGACGGCCACACGGAATACGTCCATGACTACATACGCTCCAATCCTGACGGAATCATCGAAAATAACCTGTCCTATCATGGTTCCCACCCGGCTCCCACAACTTCCGGATCACTGCCCGGCACGACGACACCTCATACCGGACAGGACGTACCGGCAACAGGAAGTGACACCTATGTCATGCTTGCCGGTTCTATACATGGTGCATTCCGGCCCGTATTTTCTGCCCGGCGTCATCTCATCCTGACCCTTATGGCCGTATATATAGGTGCCGGTATCCTGACCAGTACGGCCGTCTATTTCATATATCATTAACTCCATAATAGGTACTCGAACGGAAAAATTTAAGCAGGAATATAAGCTAAAAAGACTGTGCACGATGAAAACATCATGCACAGTCTTTTTAGCTATGTCCTTAAAAAAATCATCTATCCTTCAATTCCAGGATAGGATCAAAGTAAGATAGCTTTGTATAATCTACGTTGCCACCATCGGTAATTGCCAGGTCAGGAATCGCCGTGATGGGCAGGAAGGACAGATAAAAAATCGGATCCGGGAGACGGCTGCCAATCGCTTTGGCCGCTTCGTCGAGTTCATTTTCTTTTTGTGCCAATTCTTCCGGTGTCAGGTCTGATGCAATACCTGCAATGGGCAGCGGCAGGAACGAAACAATCTTTCCATCAATGACGACGACCTGTCCCCCGCCTTGTTCGATCAGTGTATTGGCAGCCAGTGCCATATCATCATAATTGGCACCAGCGACGACGAGGTTATTATCGTCAGGAGCCGCCGTCGTGGCAATAGCACCTTTCTTAAATGACCATCCGGAAATGAAACCCTTGGACATGTTACCATTTATGCCATAACGTTCAATGACCGATACGAGGGCCACGTCTTTTTCGGCACTGGGACGGACAATACCTCCGCGGACATCCAGTTCGACGTCACGGCGTCTGCGCATGAACGGCCCGATACTGTTGATCGTTTCTACGACAGCCTTTCCTTCATCCATATCTACATGATAGGCAAAATCATCTGCCGTCAGCGGTGCATGCTGTACGGTGTGCAACAGGGAATCATCCCGTCTGGGTACAGTATACTCGAATTTATTTTCTCCCTTTTCTGTCACCAGTATCCCCTTACTGATGACTGTCTGTACACGGAAAGTCCCCGGCTGATCGACGAGAAGGATATCCGCATCCTTGCCTGGTGCAATAGAACCGACACGGTCGTCGATTTCATAAGCTTCTGCCGCATTAATTGTCGCCATCTGGATGGCCGTCATCGGTTCGATTCCCGCGGCGATGGCCAGATGTACCATATGGTCGATATGACCTTCTTTGAGAATGCCCCGGGCGTTTACATCATCAGAGCAAAAGCTGGTATGACGGGCTATGCCCGGTGCGCCTTCGGTAATAGCGCGGACATTTTCTTTAAGGAATTTCGTGACTGCTGATTCCCGGATAATCGTGTGCATCCCTTTGCGGGCTTTTTCCAGGAATTCCTGGTGGTCATAACTTTCGTGATCGACACGAACACCACTCATGAGATATTCGTTGAGAGCCTTGCCCTTAGCCAGGGGACTGCAGCCAAAAATAGGCCGATGATATTTTCTGGCCAGGACGAGTGCTTCCATCGTATCCGGATCCTTAGTCTGGACAGCTTCACGTACCAGTTCCCATATACCATAACAGCGAGGATCCTGATGATATTTTGCATGATCTTTAGCTGTCACATTATATGCAATGGTCGAAACGGGAATCGTATACGGTGTCTTATAAGGCAGTGCCCAGAATACTTTCATAGGAGATGCATCGACTTCCTTGAAAATGGCTTCCAGCCCATCGACGCCGATGACGGAAATATATTCATCGAGACCACTGACAATACTGGTCGTACCGTGGGGAACGACGGCCTGGGCAAAACGTGTCATGCTCATTTTGCTGCATTCTACATGGATATGGCAGTCAATAAGTCCCGGAGCCAGATAGGTTCCTGTCGCGTCTATTTTTTGCGTATGTTCATCGATATAGTCAGAAATATCACTTTCAACGGCGACGATTTTCCCTTTATAGACAGCCACGTCTGCCTTATAGTATTCACCCGTATTGACATTGATCAGCGTACCGCCGATAACAGCCATATCGGCTTTAATCCGGGCTGCACCAGCATCGATATAATCAGATAACAGTTCTTTCGTAAGCATGTATAATCTCCTTAAAATTTAAGAATAGTCAGCGTATACAACAGAATGAGGAAGAGAACAAACATGACCCAGATGAGTGGATTGAGTTCTCTGCGCCGTCCGGCAATAGTCATCAGGATTGGATAAAACAGGAACCCGAAGGCGATGCCATACGAAATATTAAATGTCAGTGGCATGCCGATGATGACCATGAAAGCCGGGAAGGCGACTTCAAACTGATTCCAGTGGATTTCCTTAAGAGACGATGTCATGAGAACGCCGACGATAATCAGGGCCGGAGCCGTAACCTGAGCCGTAACGACGGCCAGAAGAGGTGAAAAAATCATACTAAAGGCGAAGAGAATCGCTACGACAACGGCTGTCAGGCCTGTACGGGCACCGACAGCTATGCCGGCCGAAGATTCGACATAAGCTGCCGTAGGAGTCGTTCCCATAACAGCACCGCCGAGCATGGACAGAGAATCTGCCATGAGAGCCCGGCCGATGCGGGGCATTTTACCATTATGCATAATTCCGGCCTGTTGTGCCAGTCCGATGAGCGTGCCAGCCGTATCGAAAAAGGCCACTAGGAAAAAGATGATCACTACGGCCCACATCTGAGGATCTGTAAGAATAGACGCCATATTCGTCACGCCTACACCGAACGTCGGATCCAGACTCGGCGCCATGGAAATAATGCTTTCCGGAGGCGGTATTATCTGTGTCACCAGTCCCATGACAGCCGTCAGGACGATACCGTAAAAGATGGATCCAGGCACTTTCTTTGCCATGAGGATAGCCGTTACGAAAACACCAAAGATAGTAAGCCAGGTCGTCGGAACTTTAAACGACCCGATTGCTACCAGAGAAGAGGGATCGCCAATGACGATACCGCCTCCCTGCAATCCCACGAAGGAAATGAAAATGCCGATACCAGCAGCCATAGCATATTTCAAATCCTGAGGAATCGCATCGATGATGATTTCCCGGATCTTAAAAAAGGAAACGAGCGTAAACAAAATGGACGCGATGAAAACACCGCCCATGGCCTGTTGCCAGGGAATACCCATGGCAAGGACGACCGAATAAGTAAAGAAGGCGTTGTCACCCAGACCTGGGGCGATAGCAATCGGATAATTAGCCAAAAAACCCATGAGCAGGCAGCCCATGATAGCTGATAAGGCCGTAGCCGTAAAAACAGCACCGGCATCCATACCCGCATCTCCCAGGATAATCGGATTGACAAAGAGAATATACGCCATGGAGACAAATGTCGTCAGACCTGCCAGACATTCCCTCTTTACTGTTGTATTGTTTTCAGATAAATGAAAGACTTTATCCAAAATTCCCATAGATTGGTTGCTAGACATAAAAATAAGTACCCCTCATTATATAAATAAATAGACACGCTGTTGCACTGCGATTTTCTTAATGGGTTCTTGCATATTCTTCCAGTTCGGCAATATAAATAGCCTTTTGTTCTTTACTGATCCAGGATGTTTCAAAGGAATTCCGCGCCAGCATCACTACTTGTTCTTTCGTCAGGTTGAAAGCATCTGCCAGGGCATAGTAATTATCACTGATATATCCGCCGAAATACGCAGGATCATCGGAGTGTGCCGAGATCTTGACGCCCTTATCGAGCAATTCCAGTACTTCCGGTCCCTTCATTTCAGGCCGTACGAACGTATTGGACAGCGGGCATGTCGTAAAGCCGATATGATGATTGGCTGCGTAGGCAACCAGATCAGGATCTTCAACGATATTGGTGCCATGATCTATCCGTTCGACGCCGATAACTTCCAGCAGTTCACGGATGTGTTCAATAGAACCTTTCTGGTCGATATCTGCATGTGCCGTAAGATGCAGGCCATACTGTTCAGCCTGGGTAAATTGATTGAAAAATTTCATGGGCGGATTATTGTGTTCGTCTGAATCGAGGCCGACACCAATGAACTTATCGCGGTACGGAAGGGATTCTTCCAGCGTTTTGCGGGCCGATTCACGGGACATATCCCGTAAGAAACACATAATCAGTCTGGCATCGATATTGAGTGCCCGGGCATCGACAGTAGCCCGGTATAAGCCGTTGATGAAGGTTTCAAAAGCGATACCACGGCTCGTGTGTGCCTGGGGATCAAAGAAAATTTCAGCATGACGGACATTATTTTCTGCGGCATGATGAATATATTCCATGGCCAAATCATAGAAATCATCTTCTGTCTGCAATACATTCATGGCAGGATAATATACAGCCAGGAATGAAGCCAGGTCGTCATACTGATATGATGCCCGTACTTCTTCGATCGTAGTCTGACCGATATCTACATGATTTTTCTGAGCCAGTTTTAATTTTAATTCTGGTTCCAGAGTACCTTCGATGTGCAAATGTAATTCTGCTTTCGGCATGCCTACGATAAATTCTTTCGTGACTTCTGTAGCCATAGATAGACCTCCTGTTATCATAAAAACAAAAAAATGATACATCCATGCTTTTGTAATACACATAGACATATGATGAATAACCAACAAAAAAAATAGGCTGCCGCACGCTATCAGCGTACAACAGCCATTCCTTTTTCCCGGACTCCAGCGCCACTGGAGTCTTTATTATGTAATTCATCACGGATTTATTATACCCATCCGATTTATAAAAGTCAATTACTATTCCTGCATATCTGCTCATCACCACTGTCCTGCAGGAGAACAAGCCTATAATCAATACCATTCATTGATATAGCATTTTTCTTTTGGGAACAAGGCCTGCAATATTTCCAGTGCCCGATCTGTTCCCTGTATTTTTTCGTTGAAAACGAGATCATCGACGTCCATCGCCCCAAATACGAGGAGAGCCAGAGTGCCAATAGGCATGACGGCATCGGTCATTTCTCCATCAGGCCGTTTTTCTACACTGGCTGTGCCGTCCTGCACCGTCAGGCGCCATGTCCCTGTATTCCAATCGGCCAGAGGGTCGTCTGTCCGGAATGTCAGACTTCCTTCCGCCTGGTATGGCAGTTCTTCCAGCGCTCCTTTGACATCGACAATACGGCCGGTCATGAAGGGCATCGTTTCATGGCCCTGTTTGCCATCGGGATAGAAGCGGTACGACTGGTCGTGGATTCCTTCATTCCACTGGAATGTATCGCCCTGTGAGCGGTGATTATAAATATAATTCAAAAGCCCTTTCTTGCCCCTGGCCGTAGCATACACGAATTCTCCGCTTACGATAGTCGGTTCACCGAGCTGATAAAAGAGATATCCGACCGGCCGGTCACCATCGAGGCAGACGGCGATATTGCCTTCCGCCAGCTGGGCGCTGATATGGCTGCGCCAGCTCTGTTCATCCCGGACGGCATAACCGGAAAGATTGCGCGTATAGGCATCGTATACCGGCGCCAGATAAGTCCATTCATCCGGGCTGGTAATAAATCCATAGTGGAGCGTCCGGTCCGTAAGAGGGCGCAGAGCATCGAGAGGAAGCGTTTCTTTCCACTGATGACAGTATAATTCATAACCGTAGGGCTGATAGAAACCGGCCTTGCTGGGCATGAGGATATTGACATAATGACCGCGCCGTTTCATTTCTTCCAGGGCTGCCGTGAGCAGTTTGCCACCGACACCGCCGCGCCGGGCTGCCGGATGCGTTGCCAATCCGACAATATAGGATGTCTGCACTTGTCTGCCCCGGAGATTCAGTGTATAGGGATTGAGATGGGTCAGACAGGCCATCTGATCACCCTGAAACCCCATGAGAACCTGTTCCGGTTTATAGAAATTTTTAAAATACCACTGGAAAAACGGATCTTCCCGATGTTCAAAACAGTAATCCCATAGACTTTCCACCAGCCCTCTGTCCTGTTCGCCAGCTAAACGGAAATTCATAGAAACCTCCCCTTTCTCTATAAGAAAGAGGCTGTCATGCAGGGACAGCCTCCGTTTTTATTTTTTCAATGTCACATCAAATTTTTCTACATAATGGTGCGGGTTGTATGATTCCTTGGAATGACGCAGACCGGGTATACCCATATCTTCTTCCCGGTTGATATAAGTCGTGTGAGGCCAGGCATGAACGACAAATTCATGATTAATGACCTGATACAGGCCACGGATATTGGGATCGCTCTTTTCAAAATGGATGATTGCCGTATCATCATTGAGCATTTCACCAATGGAAAAAGCGACGATCTTATTATACATGCGGATGGCGCCGCCCGTCGGCTGAAGGATTTCCCAGTTATTGAATACTTCTTCGATGGCGTGGCGTTCACCCAGAAGTTCTTCATCGTCATCCTGTTCTTCATGCTGGTCATACCATGTCTTTTCCGCTTCCATACATTCATCAAAAATTTCTTCTGTAATAGGCACGTATTCCCAGTTTCCGATGTACTGATTGCGGAAATGATTGAGGTTATTCTTTTTCTGACGGAATTTCTTTCCT
The DNA here is from genome assembly GCF_043520715.1 of Megasphaera hexanoica. Classification (NCBI taxonomy): domain Bacteria; kingdom Bacillati; phylum Bacillota; class Negativicutes; order Veillonellales; family Veillonellaceae; genus Megasphaera; species Megasphaera hexanoica. The sequence goes on from NZ_CP171361.1 coordinate 240,603, forward strand.
GATAAGTTGATGAGGTCCTGTGTGAGATACACGTATTCGTAGTTATCCCGGTCCGGCGTAAATTCATAACAGTCTTCACAGAGTGTCCGGATCCGTTCGGCAGCTGCCGGCGTTACCCCTTTCATGAGGAACGGATAGCCATGTTCATCAAACCATTCGTGCATCCGTTGTACGCCCTTTAAAAAGCTGCCGTCTTTTTTGGCAAATGGCGGAATCCAGAACTGCTTTTTGCCACGGCCGGAACGGATATACATGACATCGTCTTCTTCAGCCCACTGGATTTCATAGGGCTTCTGCCAGGCAAACAGCGTCATGAATGTTGCATCAGCCTGTTCATACCGCTTCTGCTGAAAATAATCATCTATAATCGGTTTATCTTCCAGACGGATTTCTCTAAATTCAATAATAATAATCTCCCCCTAAGTATATGAACGCCGATTCTCAAGTACCATCGATTCATGGCCGAGATACGGATTTACTATTTTCAATATAATAACGCCAGGGAAAAGTCTTCCCTTTTTCGGCATAGTCTACATGAATGCGCGCAGAACATGCTATCTGCAGTGGTTGGCGCATAACCGGCTCAGCAATGTACAATTCATCGCCACAGAGATCCAGTTGATTCTGTGATTTTGTGATTTCCATGGCCTGACAGAGTTTTCCCGGTCCGTTGGTCAGATGATACGGACTCCGGGTACGGTTATCCATGTTACGGTTGCGGAACATATCATCCAGACCGGAAAGAGGTTCTACAGCCCGGATGAGGACTGCTTCCCCACTGCCGGCACGACCGGTCACAACATTCATACAGTAATACATGCCATAAATCTGATAGACATAGCTGCAGCCTCCGGATTGGAACATCGGCTCTGTCCGGGCCGTCCTGCCGTGGTAACTGTGGGCCGCATCATCAGGCCAGCCATGATATGTTCCTCCATAAGCCTCGGTCTCGACGATACGGCCGGCATAGACTGTATTCTCTGTAACGTGTACCAGAACAGCCCCCAGAAGATGCCGGGCAACCTGACAGACATCTTCTTCATACCATTTTTCCGGCCACTTCGATCCTATCATTCCGCTATTCATTTATCTATCCTTATCTTTGTCTTTGCGATAACCCAGTGAATAGGATATTTCATAGGCATACTGGCTCATGGTAAAGAGCATCTTCTGCCGGATAGAATCATAAAACCGCATGCTCGGACCGGCTATGGTCAGTGAAGCGATGACTTGTTCCTCAAAATTGAAAATCGGAACGGAAAGAGCAAACAGACCGTGTTCGCTTTCATCCTGGGTAATGGCATAACCATTGTGCCGGATAGAGGCAAACTCACTTTCCGACAAATTGCCATACTGGACGATGACCCGGTTCCGTTCGGCCTTGCTAGCCCAGGCCAGAAGCACTTTGCCGGCAGCACCTTTATAGATAGGCAGCGATTCGCCCATGGGAATAACGCGGCGCAACGAATGGGTGCTTTCTACATGATCCAGGCAGATACGACTGTCTCCTTCGGCCACATAAATACTGGCCGTTTCATTGAAAATCTGCTGCAGCCGCCGTAGATACGGTTTAGCCAGGGTCACGACGTTTTCTGTCCAATGGGAGGAATATCCCAGAGCCAGTGCTTTCGGACCCAGCCGGTACTGTTTGGATGCTTCGTTGCGCGTCAGATACTGACGACGTTCCAGTGTATTGACGATGCGGAAAGCCGTCGAAGTATTGAGGTCAGTCCGGGCCGCTATTTCTTTCAAAGTCAGACCGGTATTGCATTCGACAAAAATATCGAGGACATCGAGACTTTTTTCCAATGATTTGAGCAGACTATTTTGCCGCCCTCTTTTACCTGTGTCTTCTATATTCATGGAATCGCCTGCTTTCTTCCTACGTATTGACTTTCATACCGATTTCCAGTGAATCGGGCGGATCAATGACTACCTTTTCTCCTTCACTAAGGCCGTTCAGGATGACTACCCGTCCGGCTTCTTCATCCCCCGTCAGGACAGACCTGGCATCGGCCAGCCCCTTGTCATTAACGATATAGACAAAATCTCCACTGTCTTTCGTCTTGACAGCTGTTTTGGGTACAGTAATCTGGGATACTTCCTGTGGTGTCGAAAGGCGGACATGATAAAATTCGCCGGGCACGAACAGATTCTTGTCGTTATTAAATGTAATCTTGGCCATATAGGAGCCCGTTGCCGGATCCTTCACTTCAGAAAGATAGGTCAGCTCACCTGTTTCCGACTCGCCAGACGGAGCAATGATAGATACCTTGATGGTGCCATTACTCTTGGCAGTCTGCAGTGCCTCTATATAATCTTCCGGTACGGCAAACGTCGCTACCAACGGCGTCATCTGCTGAATCGTGGCCAGGACATTGCCGGCAACGGCAACAGACGGATTATCGGCTACAGAGGTGACACGCCCGTCAATAGGCGAATAAATCGTAGCGTTGCTCAGCATTTCCCTGGCCGATTGGACAGCCTGCTGCAGCTGGGCAATGCGCCCCGAATCAACAGCCGGCGCGGCTTCCTGAACAGGAGCAGACTGAACCGGAGGAGCCGTACGGGCCATCATCTGGTTGTATTCGACTTTGGAAATAGCTCCTTCATTATACCAGACATCGAGCTTTGCCCGCTGGCCACTGTCACCTCCACTGCTGGCAGCCGGAGCCTGATATACCGGAGCCGCTGCGGCAGCAGAAGACGCTGCTACCAGCTGTGCTTCGGCATCACTGACGCTCTGTTGGTATGGAGCCGAATCAACCTGTACGACTACTTCGCCAGCTTTGACCTCCTGTCCTACCGTAAGGGGCGTCGAGACGAGTTTGCCCGAAAGCTTAGGCACTACATTGGTCATGTGCAGGGCCGTAATATTTGCATCGAGTGTCAGGGCCACAGGATGTTCCGATTTCGTTACACTTTCCGTTTTCGTAGTCACGCTGTTGCCACAACCAGAAAGGATTGCGGCAGCGAAGACGGCAGCAAGGGCTGCTGCTGCCCATTTTTTGATTCGCACCATATTTCCTTCTTTCGGAATTTCAGAAAAACGTATAGAACAACGTAAGAACAGCTACGGCGGGCAGGCCGAAAATACCGACCAGAATTCCCGTTATGAGAGTAATAGGCACATGAGCCAGGCCCAGGAGATAGCCGAAATGGTTGACCCCATATAAGAGCAGCAATCCGATAACGACGTTTCCCAGAAGATGGCGAAGCGGTGCCAGAATCAGTTTATGCACCAGCACGAGAATGACGATACCGATGCCAATGCCGTAGAAATCCATAAAGTCCTCACATTTCCTGCCGATTAGCTACGGCACCGGCCAGAGTAGCCTCATCAGCATATTCAATATCTCCGCCCATGGGAAGGCCCCGGGCAATACGGGTAACCCGGATGCCTGCCGTCTTCAACAGGCGTGCCAGATACAGGGCCGTCGCTTCCCCTTCTACGTCCGGATCCGTTGCCAGGATGACTTCCTTGACTTCTGTATCCTGCAGTCGCTGCAGTAGTTCTTTGATCCGCAAATCATCGACACCTACCCCGTCGAGGGGCGACAGTGCACCGTGCAGGACATGGTAAAGGCCGTGATAATCACCGCTGCGTTCGATAGCCAGCACATCCTGCGGCGTTTCGACGACGCAGATAATGGAGTGATCGCGCCGGGGATCACTGCAGATAGGGCAGGGATCGGTGCTCGATAAATTGAAGCAGACTGAACAAAAATGCATCTGCGATTTGGCATCGCGGATAGCTCCGATAAAGGCATTCACGCTTTCTTCCGGCTGCTGTACCATATAATAAGCCAGCTTGCGCGCTGTCTTGATGCCGATACCGGGCAGACGGCGGAATTGTTCTGTCAGCCGGTCCAGAGGCGTATCCATCAGAACATGCCCGGCAGCTTCATGCCACCCGTTATTTTGCTCATTTCCTGAGCCATGAGATCATCGACTTTTTTACTGGCTTCATTGACGCCGGCGACAATGAGATCTTCCAGCATTTCCGTGTCTTCCGGATCAATAACATTTTTATCATTGATTTTGACACTTTCCACATTTTTTTCCCCGTTCATGACAATAGTCAGGGCACCGCCGCCAACCGTCACTTCCACAGTACGTTGTTTCAGTTCTTCCTGCAGTTTTTTCATGTCTTTCTGCATCTTCTGTACTTTCTTCATCATGCCTTGCATATTTCCACCAAACATATTCATATCCTCCTGATTTTCTGATTATTTTTTAGTTTCTACATATATATGACAGTCTCCCAGCTTCTCGAGCAGTGGGTCCAGTACCTGACGCGCTGCCGCTGGGATGTCCCCGGGAGCCACAGATTTCATGGCCGCATCTTCTTCCGATACAGATACTGTATCGGATTTTGTTTTTTCCGGAGAAGCGGGAGATCGGGTCACCGTGATTTCACTGTTTTTTTTTTCGTAGCCTGCCAGTTCTGGATCTCCTTCCTGATAGGCTCTCATGTGATATCCCTTGCCCAAAATACCGGCCAGAGCTTCATCAACGTATTTATAATAATCTTCCCGGTTGGCCCGCTTTACCATAAAGGCCGATTTTAATACCAGGATGACTTCTGTTTCACCAATATATAGTACCCTGCCCAGGCGTATACACGATACAACCTGCATTTTTTTCTTTTTTTCCAGTATCTGACAAACCTGCTTCCAGACGGCATCATAATTTTCCGGCACCGGCAGCGCACGGGACGAAGCCGTTTCTGGTATGGGAACAGGCGATGGCGATGCACTGGCAGAAGAAGCCTGTGCTGCCGGAATATCTCTGGATACGGGCTGTACGGACGCCGGTGGCGGTTCCTTGTCCTGTATAGGCGGAACAGATGATACGCCTGCAGGAGGCGTCCTGAAAAATCCGGCATCGTCATACGGTTCGTCTGGCAAATCCCCGGAATGAGAAAATTCATCGTCTGGCAGGGGAATTTCTTCTCTTTCTTTTTTAGTACTTCCCGCTGGCACCCTGATCTGGCATAAGGCTTGTTCCAGCCGCGTCACCCGGTCGGTCAGTGCCTGGATCTGCGCCGCACCTGCCGAGGTATCCGATACGGCATGAGTACTGGTGCTTCCTCCCTGGCTGGCCATGAGCAGCCCCATTTCCACGGCAACACGCGGTGCCGGCGAATTTTTTGCCGTCATAAGTGCTTCCTGAAGCACTCCGAGAATGCGGAAAACCTGTCCCGGTTCGACGCGTCCTGCCTGTTCTGCCAGTTCTTTCATCGAATCGGCATATGCCGAAAGTGTATCTGATTCAGGCGCTGCCTGATACAACATGAGCGCCCGCAGATGTTCCAATAATTCAGTCAGTATGACCCGGGGTTCTTTTCCCATGCGGACAATATCATCGACGGCACTGATGATGACATCTCCCTTATGGGAAAATACGGCATCGGCCAGGGAAAACAACCAGTCCCGGCCAACCAGCCCCAGAAGATTCCGGACCAGGGTTTCATCGATAGTCCCATCAGCATTGCTGACACACTGGTCCAGAAGACTCAGAGCATCGCGCATGCCACCGTCTGCCTGCACGGAAAGGATATGGGCAGCTCCCTTGCTAATATCAATATGCTCTTTATCGGCTATATAAAGAATCCGTTCTGCTATATCCTGACTGGTAATGCGGCGGAATTCATAACGCTGACAGCGGGACAGGATGGTCATCGGAATTTTTTCCGGTTCTGTCGTGGCCAGAATAAAAATCACATGGGCCGGCGGTTCTTCCAGTGTCTTTAGAAGCGCATTGAAGGCTTCTGTCGTCAGCATGTGCACTTCATCAATAATGTAAATCTTTTTGCGTCCTTCAGCCGGCATAAATTTAATCGTTTCCCGCAAATTCCGTATATCTTCAATACTGCGATTGGATGCCGCGTCGATTTCTATGACATCGAGGGATTCCCCGGCAAGGATATGGCGGCATACATCGCACGTATTGCATGGGTGGGACGTCGGCCCATGGACACAATTCATGGCCCTGGCAAAGATTTTAGCCGTACTGGTCTTACCTGTGCCACGGGGACCGGAAAACAGGTAGGCATGAGCTACTTTATCCGTATCTATTGCTTTTTGCAGAGTTTCCGTAATCTGGCGCTGACCCACTACGTCTTCAAAGGTTTTGGGACGCCATTTACGATATAGCGCAATATATGCCATGATAGTCCTTTCGGAAAGATGTAAAAAAAAGCAGCTAACGGCATAGCTGCTTTGACCAACTGAAAAGTACTCGTGTATGACAACCCGTCAGGTTGCCTCATGGCACATGGAAATGACTACTTATCGCTGCTTCCTCTCGGACCTGACGAGGTTCATAGGTTTCCATTGCACAAGTCCCGACGGATTGCCACGCACCAGTACTTTTATTCTGTTAGCTATGTAATTATATCGTATAAATGGAAAAATAGCAAGCATTTTTACATTGTAAAATCAGCATAAAAAAGGCCTGTCAATAGGCAGGCCTTTTGAGTACATCGTATTTTTATTTATGTTCCCAGATATCAACGCGGCGGTTGTCAGCACGGCCCTGATCCGTGTCGTTGCTGGATACAGGATCATGGAAGGATTTGTAATCCAGGATCATCTGAGAAGCCGGTACGCCATTATTGACAGCATACTGAGCTACATTATCTACACGGCGTTTGGAAAGATCCGTGTTGTATGCATCGCTGCCTTTGGAGTCTGTATTCCCCGTCAGTTTAAATTGTTCTGTCGGGTTGGCCTTGGCAACGGATACGAAGTTGTCCAGTTTGCCCTGTTCAGAAGCCAGCGGCTGATCTTCGTCAAAACCGAAGTGGATGCTGTCGAGGTAGTAATCATTGTATACATGAGGAGCTTCTACGGGAGCCGGTGCCGGAGCTTCATAGACAGGAGCCGGTGCTTCTTCTACAGGAGCTTCTTTGTGGCCGCCGCCGAAGCGGTAGGACAAGCCGGCGATGAAGCCTTTATAAGAAATATTGGCATCATCTTTCAGACCAGGCATATCACCTTTGTCAGCCAGTTTCGTGTTAAGGTAACGGTACCCGGCGTTGATGTCGAGATCCGGCGTAATGCTGTAGCCGAGGCCGGCTTCCCACATGGAAGTATTCTTCGTGCCGAGAGCGCCTTTGGCATAGATGTCGAAATTCTTGGCAAGCGGTGCTTTGGCGATAAGGCCGATCTGAGCTACGTTATTGGTGTCACTCCAAGCGCCGAGGTCGTTATTGATACGGTTCCAGCCGGCGAATACGGCAAAGTTTTTATTGAGGCCATAGACGAGGTTGACTTCGTGTTCGTCACCGTCGGTAGCACGTTCACCCTTATAATCGGTCTTCAGGCCGTAGTAGTTATACTGCAAGGCCAGTTTGTCCGTAAAGGCATAGGAAAGACCGCCCTGGAAATTCCATTTGGAATCAGAGCTTACATCTCCACTGTTAGCACCCCAGTTGGAAGAATCTACTTCAGCCTTCGGATTCCAGGCGCCGAGGTCAATCTGCCACTGGCCCTGTTCAAACTGTGTCTGCGGAGTTGCAAAGGCAAACGAAGATACGCACGCTGCAGCAGCAACGAGTGTCAATACTTTCTTTTTCATCATAAGTATCCCACGCTTTCATAAATAAATGCATCATTGATTCATAACAATTTCTAATAAAAAATCATTACGGACCTTTGTTACGTCTTTATACTACCACTTGATTGTTACAGTTTTGTTACAATTTTCTGGAAAGTACGATAAAAAAGAATTACAGTTTGCTCTATTCTGCCGTTTCTCCTACATAGCTTATAATTTTGCGCAATATATTGGGAAGCCGGGAGGATACACTGTCTATATTGACCCGTTCGGTCCGTTCATGCAGGTCTTTGCCCCAGGGGCCAAGAAGAAGGAAGGGAATCTGCATTTCTTCCATGGCGCCAAAATCAAATCCATAGGATTTCCCCCACAGCGGCAGATTATGTTCCAGCAGGGATTCATCCATGTCCGGATTGACACAGCAGTAGCTGCAGTCGGAGACACCATTAAAATAATGATCATAGCGAACATCGGTCATCTCGCCGATAATCTGCCGAAGCCCGTCATACCGCGTGTCATGAAGAATCAGGCTGTCTGCCGCAGGGTAATAAGGCGGTGCAAAGGCAATGACGACCATAGGCTGATTCATGCCGGTAAAATCGAGGACCGCTTCCAGAAGGCGTATCGTTTCCTGGGCATAAGACGTTTCACCTTTTTGTAATCGGATAAAGCTGTTATTTTTGGCATTTTCATAAAATACATCGAATCCCGGGTAATCTTCTGCCTGTTTCAGTAGTTCGGCACTGGTCATGACTTCCATTGAAAGGGCGGGACTGACATGGCTCAAAGCATCGGAAACGGCTTTTTGCGCCACATTTCGCAACAGATACATGACATCTTCCGGCGTCTTCGTATAAGTCATGAAATTAGCACAGCCTGCAGCACGCTGTGGCAGGGATACATCGTATTTATCCTTGCGGTCCCGCTGGAAAATCCAGGCTGGCGGCGGCGTCATTTCGTCACCACAAGTATCGGCCAGAGACGCATCACCTTCCGTTTCCGCCACGATCCGTGACAATACCCCCAGTGGATTGATTCCCTGCTGATAATTGCCGACATGGACCGATTTTCCCTGTACGATGACGACAGGCAGGAGCTTTCCTACCGACCCGGTAAATGCCACGATTTTCCCATTTTTCTTTTCGTTAGGTTCACTATTGATGAGAACGCGGTAAATGAGCCCATACGTATCACGCAGATCTTTCAATACCGGAACGGCTGTCCGCATTCCCGTCGAATATGATTCTTCATCAGGCAGGGAGACAAAAAGCAGGCCGGCTTCACCACCACCCTGGGCAGCATATTCTTCGAAAACAGCCAGCTGGGCAGCCGCTCCGCCTTTCATATCGCAGGAACCGCGTCCGACCATCCATTCTCCGCTCTTTAAATCGGAAAGGACGGATTCGTCTTTTTCGAACTGTATCAGTTCCTGCAGAAGTTTTTCCGGAGAAAAAGCGTCATCCCGCAAAATGCCATACGCTTCCGTACCGACGACATCATGATGATTGAGGAAAATGACCGTATCCTTTTTCCGCCCCGGTATAAACCCGCAGACGACAGACCGGCCGGCCGGATCGTTGGGAACGCGCATGAGGCTGACTCTTACGATTTCCCCCATGGAAGACAGTTTTTTCTGCAGATATTTTTCCATATCGACTTCTTTTTCCGTATTCGTTTCGCTGTCAATGGCAATCATTTCTTTCAGGATATCCAGTACACGCTGATTTTTTTCCATAACCCCATCCCCTTTTTATTTGAAAATCCATTTTTTTCGTGACAAATAATTCCATACGGTTACAATAGCACTGGCCATGATCTTTGCCGGGAGCGGCGGCAGTCCCAAAATAGATGGCGATGTAAAAATCCACATGAGGAGCAGATTCCATCCCAACCCGATGACACTGACGAGGAATACGAGAGAAATTTCTGCACCGCGCTGATAACGGCTGCCACTATCGAACACGAAGACGTTACAGAGAATATAATGGTACAACGTCGAAAAGGCAAAAGCCAGTGTCGTCGCCACCAATACATTCTGCGTCTGCAAAGGAAACATGGATGCTCCTGTCAGTACCTGAAAAATCAAATAAAAAAGGCCCCATTCCAAGAGAGCTGCACTGCCGCCGACAAGAAGATACATGAACAATTTCATGTATTCGTTGTTTGTATAATCAAATCCAAAAATTTTTTTTTGTTTCATACGGTCCTTTCCGCAGCAGTATATTACATCTATGCCAGCAATTGTCATAGCATATTTTTATTATAGGACATATAGAAAATAAATGCCACAAATTTATCATTTCTATGGCATAATTATTAAAAAAAATGTATACTGAATATAGAATTCTCCAGGAGGTGATAAAATATGGTCTATGCATCAGAATCAACATATCAAGTAGAATTTAATCATCACGCATATACGCTGCCCGTCTGCCCGGGAGCCGGCGGCATCAGCCTGGTAAAAGTCGATTTTATACATAATCCATATTTAATGTACGATGCGGCAGTGGAAGCTAACCGTTACATGAATCACAATATCAGCAATCATATTGATATCATCGTGACACCGGAATGCCGCTGCATTACCCTGGCAACACAGCTGGCTTTCATGAACGGCTGCCAGGTCATCATGCTCCGTAAATCCTTGTCTGCCGATGAAGAGCAGCGTCCCTTCTGGAGCGGAACCTACCAGTCTCGTACGCATAACAGGCCGGAACACCTCTATCTGACAGAAGACAAGGCTCGGATGATGGCGGGGAAACAAGTCCTGGTCCTCGACGACGTATCGAGTACGGGAAAAACCTTTATTGCCATCCATAACGTGTTGGAAAACGTAAACGTGCGGGCCTCTTTCTTTGCTATTTTTGATGAAGATTGTGAAAAAGACAAACAACTGGCAACCCTGCCTTCATACTACTTCCTGAAGACACTGCCTGTACCGGATTACAGTGAATAAAAAAGAGACTGCCGATGCCGTGGCATCAGACAATCTCCTCCCTATTCATAAACGATAGTTATTCTTCTACTCCTGTCAGTTCCAGGCATTCTTTCCGTGCCGAATCTTCACAGGAACGCATAGCCAGAATCGTCTTTTCAAAAAGGTCATTCAGATCCCAGCCCAGCATTTCTGCACCGTTTTTGATGACGTCCCGGGAGCAACCGGCGGCAAACCGTTTGTCCTTGAATTTCTTTTTCAGGCTCTTGACTTCCATATCTTTGGTGCTTTTCGATGGGCGCATCTTGGCAGCTGCCCAGATAAGGCCTGTCAGTTCGTCCGCAGCATAGAGTACCTTTTCCATCATATGTTCCGGTTTGACATCGACCGTCAGGCCATATCCATGACTGACGACGCCGTGGATGAGTTTATCATCGGCATGGATTTCAGCCAGGAGTTCCGGTGCTTTCTTGCAATGCTGTTCCGGATATTTTTCAAAATCAATATCATGAAGAAGGCCTACGAGACCCCAGAAATCGACATCATCACCATATCCCAGTTCCTGGGCATACCAGCGCATAACGCCTTCAACGGTCAGGCCGTGCATGATATGAAACGGTTCCCCGTTATATTTACGAAGTAATGCAATTGCATCCGATCTTTCCATATTATATATACCCCCTTGTGTTTACATCAGATTAGTATTTATTATATCATAGAAAAAAGCCGTGGCCAGCATTTTTTGCCACGGCTTCTATACTTTTAGAACATAATTCTAATTTATATACAGGCATCTACATCCGGATCGAGACGATTCATGCGGAAATCTTCGACAATCTGGATAAAGTAAGGCAAGTGGATGGGATTCTCTGAAAAACCGAATAAGTGACTGGCACAATCACAATCGGTACATCCAAAACCATCTATCCGCCATCCGGCAATGCCATCGACAGCATGAGCCAGATCATGCTCCAGGTCCTGAGATGTACGGATGGGAATAGCTGCAACCGTATCAGCATACTGGCGCAGGTAATCGATGTGCCAGTGCATATTCTTACGGCGCCTTGTATGACGGGCCAGCCGGGCTGTGAGATGTTTCCGGGCCGATCCTGTATAGACATAATATCCAGCTGGAAAGTGCAGGCTCCCCCTAGCTCCAATGACTATATCCATCGTCTCTTCCAGATGCATGACAAAGAGATAGTCACCACTATCATGATTTTCTCTTACAAGGACCGCTTCAGGATACGAAAGAAGGCGCACAGGCACCGGTTCCGTAAAGGACGGAGTCCAGGAAAGGGCCAGTGCCTTCCAGTTCAGTTCCGGTGCTGCTTCCATGAATGCCGAAGCAAAATCTGGGTCCGTATGATAATCCGGCAGGAACCATCGGGCCCGGTCCCAGTGTACGAGAAACAAAAGTCCTGTATGAATACCCTGACGATGCATGGATGCCAGTTCCAAAATATGCTTGCGCCCCCGCGCCGTGACAGCGTCGGGAAACATGGCTCCCGTGCGGCTGAACAGAGTACACGATTTAACTTCTACATAAAATAATTCTTTCCCCCGGCCCAGGAGCAGGTCAAACCGGCTGTCCCCGACCGTTACTTCCCGGCGCAAAAGGTTCCAGTCTTCCCATCCTGGAACCTTTTTTTCGGTAATCAGGCGGGCTGCCGTATCATTATTGTACTGTGTGTCGAGGAGAATGGGCACACCGTCTCGTTCTACGCCCACTACATCCCAGGCCGTCCGCCGTTCCGGTTTGGCACTGTGCCGGACATAGAGCTTTGTACCCGGGTACAATAATTCCCACATCCGTCCCGGATTAGGCATGTGGCAGCGTTCTTCTTTGCCATGAATAGACACAAAAGCGATAAACCGGTTGGGACGGCTGATAAAATATCCAATTTCTACAGGTTCGTTATATATCATGATGACGTACTTTCTGTAATAACCAGTATAAAGCGCCACTCAGAGCTGCCGTTTCTCCCAAATGGGCAAAGGTGACGCGCGTATGTTCATATACTATTGGCCGGAGACGTTTTTTGAGTTCTTCCATCAAAAGAGGGCGGATATACCGCATCTGAGCAGCCAGACTGCCTCCGATGATGACCATATCAGGATTATAAAGATAACAGATATTGGCAATTCCGGCAGCCATATGATCGATGAGACGACGGATTGCCATGACTGCCACAACATCACCACTTTTTGCCTGACGGAACAGCTTTTTTTCATCCAGCGATGCTGCCGGAACTTGACGGGCTGCAGCGACGTTCTGAAGCAGTGCCTGTATAGAAGCAGCCTCACCAAAAGTTGCGGATGAACCGATTTTCATATAGCCTATTTCTCCAGCACTGAACGAGGCACCATGGAGCACACATCCATCGATGACAACGGCACCGCTGATGCGATTTCCCATATTCAGGCAGAACAGCAGATGAGACCGCTGTCCGGCACCGAGCCAGTATTCCCCCAGGGCCGTGCACTTGACTGTATTTTCCACGCTGCAGGGAAGTCCACAGGCTGCCGACACGGACTCTGCCAGTGGATAATCCTGTTCTATGTCTGTTTCTTCTCCCGAAAGAATAATTCCCTCTCCCGGTTCGACCAGACAGGGAACGGATAAAGCCAGACCGCCCAGTGTTTCTTCCCCGTCATAGGAACGGACAATAGCATGAAGTGCCTGTACTACCGATTTCCAATCTCCCTCCGTTACTGGTATTTCTTTGGATTCCGATAGCTGTCCCGTTTCATCGGACAGACTATAAACAACCACATCCGTGCGGATATCGGCACATATATAATTCATAGGCACACATCCTTTCCCATATCGGTAAAATCTGACTGGCATTCTTTTCTAGTATAGCATATTTCCTGCCCCGGAGATACGAAAAAAGAGCTGTCTCTAAGGCAGCTCTTTCATTTCTCTTATACTCTTTCAATTTTCCAGCCATTCACCGGTAAAGGTAACGGCGGCCGGACCGGTCATATATACGTTGCCATCTTCTTCATTATATTCGATATGAAGCGTACCCAGATATAACTGAACATCGACACTGCGTCCGGTAAAGCCATTGAGGAAAGAACCGACTGCACAGGCGCAGGAACCGGTCCCGCAGGCCAGAGTAGCGCCAGCGCCGCGTTCCCATGTATGGACTTTGATTGTATGGTCATCAATGACCTGTACAAAATTCATATTCGTCTTACGGGGAAAAGCTTTGTACGTTTCAAATTTAGGCCCCAGTTCGGGAAGATTGACGGCATCGACATCTTTGACGTAGGTCATCGTGTGGGGTACGCCCATGAGAAGGCTGGTAATATGATAGGTTTTGCCATCGATTTCAACGGGTTCATCAATGACGGGGCCTGCCGGGCCTTCCATAGGAATCTGGGTACGGTCTGTAAACGGTTTACCCATATTGATGGTGACCAGGCTGACCTGGCCGTCATTCCCAACAGTCACTTTCGGTTTCATAATGCCTGCCAATGTTTCTACAGCAAATTCTTTCTTCTGGATAATGCCATGATCATACACATATTTGGCAAAGCAGCGGATACCATTACCACACATTTCCGCTTCACTGCCATCGGCATTGATGATCCGCATGCGTACATCGGCTATATCGCTGGGAACGATCACGATGATGCCATCAGCGCCAATTCCCGTATGAGGAGCACACATCTTTCTGGCAAGACCGGAAAAATCTTTATCGGCGCCATTTTTATCTTCCAGAAATACGAAATCATTGCCTAAGCCGTGCATTTTTACAAATTTCATAGGATATACCTCCCAAACTCTATCTATTCCTATACAGACACATTCACTTTTTCTTGAAATCTCACAACCAGTATTATACAATAACCGAAAGTGACAAGTATATGTAAATAATGCTATATATATTGCAAATACTGTTTAGTCGAAGAAAATACATTCATTAAAAAAAAGGAGAAAGTGATGGCAGAAAAAACAGGATATCTTCATGAAAAGTTTCGGTTGTTCCACGTCTGCGATAAAAAGGCCTGGACCTGTCCGTACCATTATCACGACTTCGATAAAATCACGCTATTCCTACAGGGACATGTCACATACGATATTGAAGGCACATCGTATGTACTGCAGCCCTTCGATGTCGTCGTCATTCCTGCCGGTCAGATTCACCGTCCGGTCATCGCCGGTGATGCCGTCTATGAACGGATCATCGCCTATTTGTCTCCTTCCTTTATTGATACCTTTGCCCGCCGCGGTTTTCCCGTCCTTCCTGTATTTCAGACACCTTCACCGATTCTGCGTCAGCATCAGGAAGCAGGCAGCGTATACAGTACAGCCTGCCGGCTCCGCCAGGCCTGGATGGTCAGCGGAACAGCCGGTGATATCCTGAAAGAAGCCATATTTACGGAATTTCTCATATATCTTACCCAGGCCGTCAACGAAAAGAAAATAGGCTATGTCCATCAGAACAAAAAAAATGAAAAAATCATACAAGTCATGGATTATATAACCGCCCATCTGACAGAAAAACTGACCATTCCATCTATTGCCCGGGCCTGTTTTCTCAGTCCGGATTACATTATGCATCTGTTTAAAGAAGAAACGGGACTTTCCATCGGCCAGTATATAACGACGAAACGGCTGCAAAAAGCCCGCCACCTCATCGAAGAGGGGCGGGCTCTCACGACCGTATGTTACGACTGCGGTTTCACTCATTATTCCACGTTTTACCGGGCCTGGAAAAAGCAATATGCCATTGCTCCCAAACACGGCAATCAAATTCTCGATTCAGATTTTACGGAATAATCTCAGATACTATGGATATGTCAGCGGTTGCGATTGAAATTGATAAGACATCCGGCTTTGACGATTTCTTTTTCCGTATCCGTCATAGGCGCAATGTAGAGATCCATCTCTTTCCACGATCCGACGACGTAAGCCCTGATATGCTGCAGATCACCGGAAAGGGCCTGACGTACATTAGGAATGAAGATGTAATCGCCCACTTCAAAATTCGGTTCTCCCCGCATCTGGAACGGCAGCATACCCCAGTTCATGACATTGGAACGATATCGTTTTGTCGCATATTCCTGGCAGATATTGGCCAGTCCCCCGAGGACGCGCTGGCAACTGGCTGCCTGTTCACGGGCAGAACCGTCGCCGGGACGGGTACAATAAATCATACTGCCGATTTCCGTCGTCTTCATGGAAGTTTTCGGAAAATGCTGACTAATTTTTTCATAAACAGCTTTTATATCGGGATCAACTCCTGCCGGGCATTGTCCGGAAAGACGTGCCAGTTCCAGTTTCCGGACCTCTTTGGCCCGTCCTACGTATGCCGGATCCCGGCGGGATAAAGTAAATTCAGCCAGTCCCAGAGGATTGGAACGGTATGAACTCGTTTCGCCAGACGGAATCAGTTCGTCTGTCGTCGTGACCGCATCGGTGATTTTGGAACATACCCGGAGAAGGATATCATCAGCAAGCGGTTCCATAGCCGGCCAGTCTTTGATGTTCGGGCCATAAATGAGATCTGCACTGGTTTCCGCTTTGCCAAATCCGTGGTATACGCGGGCTGCATAGGCACTGTCATCATAGTCATAAGGAGGTACTTCATAGTCATCGGCATACACTTCAGCTGATGTGAGGACACCGCCATTGGCAGCTGTTGCCGCAATAGAACGGGCATCCATCAGCGCCACGGCAGAAAACTGTCCCTGACCGGGCTTACTGCCTTCACGGTTCGGGAAATTCCGCGTCGTATGACGGATACTGAGTGTATTATTAGCTGGCGTATCGCCTGCGCCAAAGCAGGGACCACAGAACGCTGTCTTAAAGACAGCCCCCGCTGCCAGAAGTTCTGAAACGGCGCCTTTTTTTACGAGGTCCATATAGACCGGCTGGCTGGACGGATACACATCGAGAGAAAATACGCCATTGCCACACGACGCGTTTTTCAAAATGTGAGCTGCTGCCATGACATTGACATAGTTGCCTCCGGCACAACCGGCTATGACGCCCTGCTGGACATGCAACCGGCCATCGACGAGCTTATCGGTCAGACTGAAGGGAATATCCCTGTCTCCGATGAGTTCTTGTGCCCGTTTTTCTGCTTCCCGCAGAATATCACCGGCATTCTGATTGAATTCGTCGATTTCATAGGCATTGCTCGGATGGAATGGAAGGGCAATCATCGGTTTGATCGTTGAAAGATCTACTTCGACAAACCCATCATAATATGCCACATCAGACGGATTTAATTCTTTATACGCATCGGGACGCCCATGCTGGGTAAGATAGGCTTTCGTATCGTCGTCAGTACGCCATACGGATGACAGACACGTCGTTTCTGTCGTCATGACATCGACACTGTTGCGGTAATCCGTCGTCATAGAAGCGACACCCGGTCCGACAAATTCCATGACCTTATTTTTGACATAGCCGTTTTTGAACACGGCACCGACAATGGCAATCGCAATATCATGGGGCCCTACGCCGGGACGGGGACGGCCCGTCAGATATACGCCGACGACACCGGGATAGGCAATATCATAGGTGTCACAGAGAAGCTGTTTGACCAGTTCACCGCCACCTTCCCCCATAGCCATCGTCCCCAGGGCACCATACCGGGTATGGCTGTCTGAGCCCAGGATCATGCGGCCGCAGCCGGCCATTTTTTCCCGCATATACTGATGGATGACGGCAATATGGGGCGGTACATAGATGCCGCCGTATTTTTTAGCCGCTGACAGTCCAAAGAGATGGTCATCTTCATTGATCGTGCCACCGACTGCACAGAGGGAATTATGACAGTTGGTCATGACATACGGCAGTGGAAACTTCGTCATGCCCGATGCCTTTGCAGTCTGGATAATCCCTACGAAGGTAATGTCATGGGAAGCCATGGCATCAAATTTTATTTTCAGATGATCCATATCCGGAGCCGTATTATGCTGTTTTAAAATAGAATAGGCAATAGTCCCTTTCTTTCCTTCTTTTTTAGAAAGAGCATGACCGGCCAAAGTCTCTGCCCTTTTTTCTTCTTGTTCCGGAACGACTTCTGTCCCATGGATGAGCCAGGCACCACCGTCAAATAGCTTTATCATCGCCTTGATTCCTCCCTTATTGTACAATTGTTTGCGTTTGCTGATACTGAAATAATCGTAAATTATTTTCATATAGTGAAAATATTATTCGTTACGTCCATATTATATCATAATTATTCTTATCCTGCCTAGTGTCAGAAATGGGAAATTTTTTTCGTCATTCGTTTTACTTTTCCCGTAATTATGCTATAATAACTTATACTCTCAGAGAGCTTGGCGGAGTAAATCTATGAATGTATAAATATAAAAAATGATAAATTTTTAAAAGTTTTCATTTCGTTATTTATACCGTATCGGAAAGAGAGGAATTTCATGGATAAGAATATTTATCTGGCGCAATTTTATGGCAAATCACAAAACTACACACAGATTCCGCGTGACTGGTTCCCTAAATTTGGCGTCAAACGGGGTCTGCGTAATGAAGACCATACAGGCGTATTAGTCGGTCTGACCCGGGTTGCCGATGTCGTTGGCTATAAACGCGACGCCGAAGGCAATAAAATAGATTGTGACGGCATCCTGTACTATCGGGGCATCGATGTGCGTACTCTCATCGAACGGGAAGATTATCACGGTTTTCTCTATGAGGAAGCCTGTTTTCTCCTCCTTTTCGGCTATCTGCCGACACGGGAAGAACTCGATGCTTTCTGTAAAGTCCTGCAGAGCGGCTATGACCTGCCTGATGAATTTCTGGAAATGAACCTCCTGCGTCTGCCCGGCAAAAACCTGATGAATAAATTGCAGCATGCACTCATCACATTGTACAATTATGACCCCGATCCAGACAATATCGATGTCTATCAGACCTTGCGAAAAGGGCTCAATATTATGAGTAAACTGCCCTCTATTGCGGTTTACGCCTATATGTCCAAAGTACACTATTACAACAGGCAGAGTCTGGTCATCCACTATCCCCGCAAGGATTACTCGACGGCTCAGAATATTCTTTCCATGCTCCGTCTCGACGGCAGATTTACCGAAGAAGAAGCGCATCTTCTCGATATTCTCCTCTTTCTCCACGCCGATCACGGCGGTGGTACCAACTCGACCTTTGCCAACCTCGTCGTATCCTCTACCAATACGGATATCTATTCTGCCATGGCCGCTTCTGTGGCAGCCCTCAAGGGGCCCCGTCACGGCGGTGCCAATGTTAAAGTTTCCATCATGATGGAACGCATCATCGATGCCATCGGCATCAAAGCGACCGATGCCCAGATGGAAGATGTCGTACATAAAATCCTGCAGAAAAAATTCAAGAATCACAGCGGTCTGGTCTACGGGTTTGGTCATGCTGTCTATACTCTTTCCGATCCCCGTGCGGAAATCATGCGTCACTTCTGTGGCATTGTCGCCAAAGAAAAGGGCATGGATGAAATATACAATTTCTACCGCCGCTTTGAAAAGGTAGCCATAAAGACTCTTTCCGAAGCAAAAGGGACCCATATGTGCAGCAATGTCGATTACTACAGCGGCTTTGCCTATCAGCTTTTGGGCATCCCCCGTGATTTGTACACGCCGCTCTTTGTCATCAGCCGTTTCGTCGGCTGGCTGGCTCATAATATTGAACACAAACAGTACGACGACCGCATCGTCCGCCCAGCTGCCAAGTATGTCGGCGAAATCCGCGAATACATTCCTATGGAGGATCGATAACCATGAAAACTATTACTGTATTTAAAGGCGATGGCATCGGCCCTGAAATCACCGATACTGTCATAGATATCCTGAAAGCTGCCAAGGCACCGCTGGAATATGAATGTTTCAACGTAGGAGCTGCTGAATACGAACGGCACGGTGCCCTCGTACCAGATGACGCATTCCAGTCGTTTGAAAAAACACATATCCTGCTCAAATCACCAATTACGACACCTATTGGCACGGGATTCCGTTCCATCAATGTCATGCTGCGCAAAAAATACGATCTCTTTGCCAATATCCGTCCGGCAAAGTCCAATACGGCCGTCAAGACGCCATTTCCCAACGTTGATCTGGTAACATTCCGTGAAAATACAGAAGATTTGTATGCCGGCGTGGAAGAAAAGATAAGTGATGATGAAATGCATTCCATCAAGATCATTACCCGTCATGCCAGCAGCCGCATCATCCGCGCCGCTTTTGAATATGCTCTGTCCCACAACCGCCATAAAGTGACCTGTGTCCACAAGGCCAATATCATGAAACTCAGCGATGGCATGTTCCTGTCTATTTTCCGCGAAATTGCCAAAGAATATCCCCAGATTGAAAGTGATGACAAAATCGTAGATAACACGTGCATGCAGCTGGTCATGCATCCGGAAAATTTCGATGTCATGGTCATGCCCAATCTATACGGCGATATCATTTCCGACCTGACAAGCGGCCTCATCGGCGGACTGGGACTTCTTCCGTCCATGAATATCGGTAGTGACTATGCCATGTTCGAAGCCGTCCATGGCAGTGCTCCCGATATTGCCGGCAAACACATCGCCAATCCGACAGCCCTTCTCTGGTCGGCCTGCATGCTTCTCGAATACATAGGCGAAACAGACACGGCCAAAGCTATCCGCCGTGCCGTTGACGACGTGCTGGCCGAAAAGAAATACCTTACTCCTGACCTGGGTGGAACAGCTAAAACGGAAGAATACCGCGACGCTATCATCGCCAAGTTCTAAAACAGAAGATATGATAAAAGCGATGTATCTGTAATGGCTATCATGACAGATACATCGCTTTTTTATATCGTGATTTTCTTTTTAAGTCATACCTTCATTCCATTGAAATATTTTCATATCTACACAGCCATTTTTCTTAAATACAACGCCTTCTTTCTCCAAAAGTTTCCTTTGTGATGAAAAAGAAGGTGCCAGTCTGCCGGCACTATTGACAACCCGATGGCAGGGATATCTGCCATAATATTCCGCCATACTCAGGACTTTTCCTACCAGACGGGCATTATTATCTCTGCCAATGAGCCGTGCAATCTGTCCGTAAGAAGCGACCCGTCCTTCCGGTATTTCGCTGACCACAGAAAGGATTTCATAAATCAGGTCATCATGTAACATAGTCATATCACTGCCTTCTGCCGGACTAATCATCTCATTCGCTTACTGCCGTATCGAGGGCAATGCGGATCATGTCATTGAAGGAAGTCTGCCGTTCTTCTGCCGTGCAGGCAGCCCCCGTCAGGAGATGGTCACTGACCGTAAAAATACCCAGCGCATGGGCTTTATATTTTGCCGCCAGGATATACAGAGCGGCCGTTTCCATTTCTACGGCCATGATGCCATAATCGGTGAGTTTTTTATTATCGATTTCTTCATCATAAAACCTGTCTACGGAGACGATATTGCCGACGCGGACCGAAAGATTATGTTCTCTGGCCTTTTTATAGGCTGTGCGGAGAAGGTCAAAATCAGCCAGAGGAGCATAGTTGATGGCCGGGCCAAAGATATTTCGGATAATCGATGAATCCGTCGTCGCTCCCTGGGCGATGAGAACATCGCGAAGCTGGATATCTTCCCGCATGGCACCGCATGTACCGACGCGGATCAGTTTCGTTACACCATAACTTTCCAGGAGTTCATGGACGTAAATAGAAATAGACGGAATCCCCATACCCGTTCCCATGACAGAAACACGCTGCCCTTTATAGGTGCCGGTATATCCCAGGATATTTCGCACCCTGTTAAAGCACCGGGCGCCTTCCAAAAAGGTTTCAGCAATATATTTTGCCCGCAAAGGATCTCCGGGAAGTAATATACGGTCTGCAATCTCTCCATCTCTGGCTTCAATATGTAAACTCATAATAAGGACTCCTTTCGTCGTTCAGAAATGTCTACATACGTATTGTATCATGAATCCTATGCCCTGCCTAATTTTAACCTGCTTATGATTCATGGTATAATATAAAAGCACAGGGATATATCCTGTTATGTCGAATATTGTATCATCCGGAGGTTTTCTCTTTATGAATATTACTGTCTTAGGCTGTGGCCGCTGGGGAACTTTTCATGCCTGGTATGCTCACCGCATTGGCCATAATGTCACTCTCTGGGGCCGTCCCGGTTCTCCCCATCTGGCAGAACTTATTTCACAACGTCAGAATGAATACCTTCATATGCCTCTTGACATTGCTCTTACGGCCGACCTGACCGCCGCCCTGGCCGGTGCCGATATCGTCATTATCAGTATCAGCGCCCAGCAGCTGCGCAGTCTGGCCAAACAGATCAGGGCTACGCGCCTGACCCACATGCCCTTCGTCCTTTGCATGAAAGGATTGGAAACAGGGTCAGGTAAGAGACTTTCTACAATCATGAAAGAAGAACTGGGCGAAGACGCACGTACTGTCGTATGGGTGGGTCCGGGTCATGTACAGGATTTCCTTTCCGGTATGCCGAATTGCATGGTCATGGCATCAGATAATAAAGAACGGACACGGCGCATTGCCGATATTTTTAGCAGTCCCCTGATCCGCTTTTATTATGGCACGGATCTATTAGGCACGGAAATCGGTGCAGCCGCTAAAAATGTCTATGGCATCGCTGCCGGCATGCTCGACGGGTTCCACTACAGCAGCCTCAAAGGCGCTCTCATGGCCAGAGGTACCCATGAATTATCCCGGCTCGTCGCCGCTATGGGAGGCAGTGCCATGACCGTATACGGCCTGAGCCACCTGGGAGACTACGAAGCGACTCTTTTTTCCCAGCACAGCAACAACCGGCGGTTCGGTGAAGATTTCATTTTACAGAAACCATTTAATAAATTAGCCGAAGGAGTATATACCTGTGAAGCACTCATGGATTTATCGGCTCAATGGCAGGTAGAGCTGCCTATTACACAGGCTATTTATGATATCCTTTTCCAGCACAAAGATCCGGCAGAAGAACTGCGTACGCTCTTCCTTCGTTCCCAGAAAGAAGAATAAGTCCCGGATTACGGTCATAAAGAACAGGCTGTCGCATAAAGCAGTATTTGCTTCATGCAGCAGCCTGTTTTTATAATGCACAGAAACTATATCCAACGGTATACAAATATCTTATTCCGTCTTTTCTATAGTGACCGTCGTGCCATTGTCTGTTGTAACTTTGGATGTCGTATCCGGAGCCGTTTCTTTCTGTTCCGGCGCATTATGTTCCGCTATCGTCTTGGCATCAGCCGGACTGACAGGAGCAACGACCGGTGTAGGTGCTGGTTCCTGTGTAGAGGTATTCTGTGAAGCCTGTGCTGTTCCATCCACGGTAGTTGCTGTACCGCCTGCTACTGCCGCCGCTGCCGCCGCTCCATTGTCATCGGCTACGACACCAGCCCAGATAGAAATGATTTTGCCATTTTCTACACCGAAACTATATCCGCCAAACGCATTGGGCAGGGACGGATTGGGTTCCATAGCGTAATGATAATAGGTGACGCCATTGACTTCCCCTTTTCTTTCGCAGGGGCCGTATTTTTCTGTAATGACGGCTTCATCCATACCGACGCCGACACCAGCCGGTGTATTCAGTCCATTATGCCCTGAAGAAAGGACAGTAAAAACAGTGCTGACATCAGAAGGATTCGATGTAACGATAAAAGAATTGCCATAGGTGTAGGTTGCCTGCGTCGGCGTATCAAAATTCGTTGAATCAGGCTGGCCATAAAGGCTCTTCATATAACTGACAGCTGAGCCGGGACCGATGCCACCGACAAGGACCTGGTCATATGGTATAGCAGCCAGACAGACCGAGGCGCTCATAACGGCTCCTGTAACGAGAATACATACTTTTTTCAAAATCTGCTGAAACTTCATGATACTTCCTTCTTTCCCTGTATTTCAATCCGTATCTAGTATAGCAGATACAGAAAAAATGTGAACTATCAGTTTATACTTTTTACCGGTCAAAAAAGGGATCCTTTCCAGAAACGGATACGGCAATACCCAGCCACTTATATTCACAACCATAGGGCATTTCACCTGCCGCTTTTCCAATAGACGCATAAATCCGGCTGTCGGTCAGCTCCCGGTGTGCCGCCAGCGCAGCGGAAGACAAGGCAATGCCCAAATCGACGTAGATATACGCACAATTGCCACCGGCTTCCCGGCAGCTGCTGCAATCGCCAAAATCACAGAAATTACAGTGAGCCAGGCCGCGGTAGCTTTTTTCAATACCGATGAGAACTACGGCGTCGGCCTGCCGTACATTGCCTGCATCCCGTCCATACCAGTGCTGCCAGGAATCACCAAAATATTTCTTTCCGATTTCTTCCATTTTATCAGCCAGCGCATCCTTTTCTTCTCCCGTAACGACCAGCGTATGGATACCATCAATATGCCGCGTTTTCGGCGCTGTCCTGGCTGCTGCACACATGCGGGCCGCCGTTTCCAGAACGGCTTTTTTTTCCATTTCATCCCCTGTATAAATCATCGCCTATCATCCTCCTTGAAATAATGTTTCTTTTTTTATCATACCAGAGTCTGCCCCGGCCTGCCAGTATAGACCAGAATAATGAAACGGAATGTTTCCGCTATCACCTTGCCTAAACAGAATAAACACGTTATAATACTCATCAAATACCCATATTTTGAATTTAAAAAGGAGTTGCTATCAGATTTGGATGTCTCGCTAGGGGAACAATTTATGGTCATCGTATTGCTCATCATCGGGAATGGCATTTTTTCTATGCTGGAAATGTCCATCGTCAGCTGTAGTCAGGCCCGTCTGGAGGCTTTGGTAGAGGAAGGAAACAATTCTGCCCGTATTGTCATCCGGTTGCGGGAAAACCCGAATAAAATGTTTTCTACCGTACAATTCGGCATGACTCTGGTCAGCCTGCTCACCGGTGTCTATGGCGGTACAGCCATGGCAGAGCCCATGTCCCACTCTCTCATAGACCTCTATCCGCCTATAGCTCCTTATGCCTACTCAGTTAGCCTGACAACGCTGGTCATTGCCATTACCTATCTGACATTGATTCTGGGAGAACTGGTTCCTAAACGTCTGGCTATTGATAATCCAGAACGGATTGCCTGTTTTCTGGCCCGCCCCATGTTATATTTTTCTTCTCTCTGTACACCGCTGGTATGGTTTCTGTCTGCTTCGACGGCAGCCGTTATGAAACTCATGGGGGCCGGTCATCCACAAAAGAAACCCGTCACAGAAGACGAAATCAAGCTGCTCCTCGAACAGGGAGCCGAGCTGGGTGCCTTTGCCAAAGAAGAGCCGGAACTGGTAGACCGCGTATTCCGTCTCGGCGATATGGATGTAAGCGATATCATGACTAACCGTACCCAGGTGGACTGGATTGATTTGGAAGATCCGGAAGAAACGGTCATCAGAGAAATGTTAGACTGCCATCATCTGATCATGCCGGTAGGACGTGGGTCACTCGACGATTTTGTCGGCGTCGTATCCATTACCGATGTTTTTGGCAAATATCACGCTTCCGTCCTTAAACAGCATACACCGTCGATGATACAGATTCTGGAGGACAGCCTGCGCCGGCCTATCTATGTTCCCGAATCGATGGATATTATGAAAGTCGTCCAGACTTTCCGCGAACACGGTGTCCATGAAGCGGTGGTCCTCGATGAATATGGCAGCCTGAGCGGCATCGTCACGCTCCATGACATTCTGGAAGAACTACTGGGAATCATGCCTGCCGGTGAAGAGGAAAAGCAGGAAGAAGCCAACCGCATCATCCGCCGGGGCCCCGGTGAATGGCTCATGGAAGGTCTGCTCACAATCGAAGAATTTAAAGATTTCTTTGACCTCGATGAAGACCTTCCCGGAGAAGAAGACGATCTATACAAAACACTGGCCGGATTCGTTACGTATAAAATAGGCCGTATCCCTACCGAAACGGATACATGCAGCTGGAAAAACTTCACTTTTGAAGTCATGGATATGGATAATCTCCGCGTCGATAAAATTCTGGTAACAAAAAAAGAGACCGCTGAATGAGCGGTCTCAATTTTTTTTTATCATACCCAGATTCCAATGCCGCCGTGGCCATGGTGATGCCATCCGCCGCCCCATCCGACACCGATACCGATGCCAATCGGCCTGCGTCCGGAATCGTGATTCGATGAATCAGCAGGCTCAATGACTTTAACGGTCCGGGTAATGGTACGTACCGTGTTACCCATGCGTAAATCGATAACAATGTCTGCCTTCCCTTCCGATTTAGACACGATATTCATTTTTTCAGAAATATCGGCTACAGAAGGATTCAGACTGGTAATTTTGATATCATAGGGCAGTCGTCCCGGCATGCGGACGCGCAGGATGCCATAGCTTCCCATCGGTATTTTACCTGGATATACCGTCACTTCTGCCTTATCGAGCAACTTTTCCGGCGTTCCCAGAATGAGTACGGCATCATCATTATCCTGTAATTTCCAGACACAGGAATCATCTTTAGCAACAAAATAACTGCCTATAAGGATGTGACTGTCCGTATCATATGCTTTGACACTATAGAAATAGTCACCGGTAAGATTTTTTTCTACCCGGTAATAGTATCGTCCCGTATCTTGTGGGAGTCCTGTCTTTTCACGGGAAATTCCCTCAACAGCTCCTGTGACGGCATCATATACGCGGCCTGATGTAACATAATACTTGTTTGTATTTTTCATATGTACAGCCGGATCGGTAATGACGACCGTCTGTGTCTGTTCTGCCACAGACGGTGCCGCCTCAGCCGGCAACACCGTACCAGACGCCAGCACAGAAAGCGTACAGGCGCACCACAGCGCTGTGCAAAGACTTACATGCCAAATTCGTTTCATCAGACATCCCCCCTCAAGGAAATCTCTTACAAATCCAGATTGCGGACTTTCTTTGCATTTTCTTCAATAAATTTACGACGCGGTTCCACCTTATCTCCCATGAGGACGGAGAAAATCTTATCGGCTTCTACAGCGTCTTCCAGGTGTACCTTGAGCATAGTGCGATTCGCCGGATCCATCGTCGTTTCCCAGAGCTGTTCCGGATTCATTTCACCCAACCCTTTGTACCGCTGTACGACAACCGAGCTGTCTTTTCCCAATTCTTCCAACTTGGCATTCATCGCTTCATCCGTATAGAGATACCATACCTGTTTTCCCTTGCGTACCTGGTATAACGGCGGCTGGGCAATATATACATGGCCCTGTTCAATCAGCGGTTTCATAAACCGGTAGAAAAATGTCAGAAGCAGTGTACGTATGTGGGCACCATCGACATCGGCATCGGTCATGATGATGATTTTATCGTACCGGCGCTTGGTAATATCGAATTCTTCGCCAATACCCGTTCCAAAAGCAGTAATCATAGACCGGATTTCATCATTGGCCAGTATCTTATCGAGCCTTGCCTTTTCCACATTGATAATTTTTCCACGGAGCGGCAGGATAGCCTGGAAACGGCGATCCCGGCCCTGCTTTGCACTGCCGCCGGCAGAATCACCTTCGACCAGATAAATTTCCGTCTGATCCGGATTCTTTTCCGAGCAATCGGCTAACTTGCCGGGAAGACTACTGATTTCCAATGCATTCTTGCGCCGTGTCAGTTCCCGTGCCCGGCGTGCAGCCTGACGGGCCCTCGATGCAGAAATCGTCTTATTGATGATATTTTTAGCTTCTGCAGGATGTTCTTCCAGATATTCCCGCAGTCCGTCTGATACGATGTTATCAACAATCCCCTTGACTTCACTGTTGCCCAGTTTCGTCTTAGTCTGTCCTTCAAACTGCGGTTCCCGCACTTTGACACTGATGACCGCCGTGAGACCTTCCCGGACATCGTCTCCGGACAGATTATCTTCATTATCCTTGATGAGTCCGGCCTGCCGGCCATAATCGTTGATCGTACGTGTCAGACCGGAACGGAATCCTGAAAGATGAGTTCCCCCTTCTTCAGTAAAGATGTCATTGACAAAGCTCAAGATATTTTCACTGTACCCGTCATTATACTGCATGGCGATATCGACAATGACTTTATTCTTTTCACCATCAATCTGGACAACGGTCGGATTAACAGCCGTACGGTTTTCGTTCAGGAATTCTACGAACGAGACCAGCCCGCCTTCATAGCAGTATACTTCCTGTTTTCCGTCACCGCGTTTATCCGTCAGGGTAATATGCAATCCCTTATTGAGGAAGGCCAGTTCCCGCAGACGTGTTTTAAGCGTATCAAAATCATAGACCGTATCAGGGAATATCTCCTTATCCGGTTTAAATGTGACGTGGGTACCTGTTTCTTCACCGGGGCGCAAGGGACGAACTTTCATCAGCGGCTGGTCGGTCACGCCACGCTTAAAGGAAATAGTATACAAATATCCATCCCGTTTGACTTCCACGCGGGTCCATTCACTCAATGCATTGACAACACTGATGCCGACACCATGAAGCCCACCGGAAATAGGATAACCGTCTCCGCCAAATTTGCCACCGGCATGGAGCACAGTCAGAACGACTTCGACAGCTGGTTTCCCCACTTTATGCATAGCAACGGGAATACCACGGCCATTGTCAATGACGCTGATGCTATTGTCTTCCCCGATTTCCACTTCGATATGTGTGCAATAACCGGCCAATGCTTCATCAATACTATTATCTACCACTTCATATACGAGATGGTGCAGTCCACGCAGACTCGTACTGCCGATATACATACCCGGCCGTTTGCGTACGGCTTCCAGCCCTTCCAGGACCTGGATTTGTTCCGCACCATACTTTATTTTCTTGTCTTCCGACATGCAATGCTCCTCCTCTTCTGTCCTCCTGTGATGACACAGGACCTGTAACATCTTATTATACCAGATTTCAGCCGTTCAATCCACACTAAACAGCTCTTCATACCGTTTGACCAGCGTAGAAAGAGACAGGGGTGAACCATACACAGCATCTTCCGTGACTACATATGTACCAATCTTTTCTGTACTATTTCCCACATATTCATACGGTTTATAGTACTGCATGAGCGGATTGGCTTTACTGGCACGGCTGGGATGAGCCTTGAACAGGGCGACGAGGCGGCGTACATCGATCATCCGGTTTCCGCCGATATGAAGATACATAATCACTCCTTCTTTCTATAACGGTTAGCCAGGTTGCGGACATAATCATCGGGTAGTTCCACCGGCGTTTTCCTCGTGATGAACAAAGCCAGGAATAAATCATCTTCCGGTGTATCGCTATCGTAGTGGATCCGTTCAATGAGCTTATAAATACAGTCCCGCCGTACTTCATTGTACAGTTCTACGTACAGCCGGTCACTGCGTACGGCTCCTATCTCATGAACGAACTGATCCAGTGACAGCCATGGCATCTGGATCAACAGGTCGTGTACCAGCTTTTTCTTGTGCTGCCTGTCTTCGAGACGGCACAGGAGACATATCGTTTCTCCTTTTG
This sequence comes from Megasphaera hexanoica, assembly GCF_043520715.1. NCBI lineage: Bacteria > Bacillati > Bacillota > Negativicutes > Veillonellales > Veillonellaceae > Megasphaera > Megasphaera hexanoica. The sequence goes on from NZ_CP171361.1 coordinate 269,540, forward strand.
CCAGCCAGCGGCCACAGCGCGGGCAATGGCGGAATCCTTCGGCTTCCATGGACAGGCGCCGTTTTTCCTGGGCAAAGCGCAGGGCTGCCATCTTTCCGCGGATGCGTTCCGGCAGGTGGCATGTTTCCTGCCTCACCATCTGCACATAATCATCGGATAAGACCACATCACGGATACGGCCCCGGGGATAGTCTGACTCCTCTTCTCCTTCAAGGGTTTCATACACGACCGGGGCCGGCTTTTTTCCACTGCGTACAAACCGCACCGACTGGACGAAATCTTCACCGATATAATCGTTAAGTTTCTTTTGTATTTCCTGACTGTACATAAAAAGCTGATTCATCCACACAGGATTGAGAACGCCTATTATTACGCAATTTTTATCTACGTCTTTAATATAAGAATATTTCGCAATTTGTTTACCTATAATCTGAGGCCAGTCCCGCTTTGCCTGAAAAAAGCGGAACGGTGTAAGCAGTTTATTTTCTTTGAGGACAGCCGGTATAGAAAGTCCGGCTTTTCCCATTTCATGGGTCCGCTTAACCATTGGCAGCCACCCTGCCTTGTTCAATACAGATAAAAGAACAATCAGCGACAGACCGGAACATATCCGGTTCCGTCGTCGTGATAAATGTCTGGATACGTCCTTTAACAAAGGATAATAACGCCTGACGGCGCTGACTATCCAGTTCACTCATGACATCATCCAAAAGAAGTACCGGATATTCCCCTGTTTCCGATTTCATATATTCCAGTTCGGACAGCTTCAATGCCAGAACAGCCGTGCGCTGCTGTCCCTGGGAGCCATATTTCTTTAAGTTGGCTCCGGCAATGGAAAATTCCAAATCGTCCCGGTGGGGCCCGACCGATGTAGACATGCGGTACCGGTCCTGTTCCAGATGGGACTGCAGCATATCATAATACCACTGGGCATCCTTTTCCCTACCGTCACCATAAGGCTGCACATAGTCAATGTCCAGTCCTTCCCCTCCGCTGAGGCGCTTGTGGGTAATCCGGGCCAGAAGGCGGATTTTATGCAGGGCCATCAGGCGGCGCTGTACGATATCGGCTGCCAGGCTGGCAATCTGGCGGTCCCACTCTTCCAGGGACTGGACCTTTTCATACTTCATTCGCTTAAGCAGCAGATTCCTCTGGGCAACAGCCCGGTGATACCGGAGAAGAGTCTGACAGTACACCGGACTGACCTGTGATAATTCACGATCGAGAAACCGGCGGCGAAGAGCCGGTCCCGCCTTGATAAGCTGCAAATCTTCTGGTGAAAACAGGACCTCATTTAACGTACCGATCAGCTCTCTGCGCGATACTCTCGTCTTATTGACCCATAGTTCTTTCTTTGCTTCTTTGGAAAGAATCATTTTAATCTGCTGTATGACACCGCTGCGGCTGAAATTAAGGATCAGACTTGCCGTCTGCTGCTTCCATTGGATGAGGTCCGCATCGGCAAGTCCCCGGTACGATTTACCAATACTTGCCATATACAGCGCTTCCAGGAGATTCGTTTTTCCCTGGCCGTTTTTTCCGTGCAGCACGACAATCGATGGTGGAAATGTCACTCGTTCATCATCATAATTGCGGAAATGCAGCAGGCGGATATCATGAATCAGCATAGTTTTATTCCCCAATAAGTTTATACGTACCGATACCCTTTATCTCAACGATGTCACCGGAATGGAGCTGCTTCCGCTTGGCCTGGCATAATGCGCCATTGACAAAAATCCTCTTTTCATCCAGAAGCGGACGGATCTGTCCTCCGCTTTCTATGACATCAGCCCATTTTAAGAATTGGTCTAACTGTATCATATTAGTTTTAATTTCGATATTTTTTATCATTTTGCCCTCATTGGTGTAACGACAAATACACAATTCTGTTCATCTTTATCTTGTACCAGCATCGGACTACTTGTCTTCAACTGGAGTACAATTTCTTCACTATGGCAGTGTTTCAGGATATCCAGGACAAATTTTCCATTAAAAGCGATGCGGATGGGTTCGCCTTTAATCTGGCAGGAAACACTGTCTTCAATCGTGCCGTAATCGGGATGCTGGCTGGTCAGGCTGATCTGTCCGTCCTGAATAGCAAAATTAATGACATTATACTGGGCATCTTTTGCCACGATAGAAGCGCGTTCGACGGCTGCCGTAAATTCCTGGCGGTTCAGCGTCACCGTACTGGTAAACTGTGTCGGGATAACCCGGCGGTAATTTGGGAATTCCCCTTCAATCAACCGGGTACGGATAAAGATATTGCCAAACCGGACAGTCATAAAATTGCGAAGCGCTACAATCTGTACATCCTGCGGTATATCCGTCGGCAGCTGACGGGCAATTTCCATAAGCAGCCGGCTCGGAATGACGGCTTTGAAAGGCTGTTCGACCGGCTGGGCCAGTTCGGCTGATTTGAGAGCCAGGCGATGAGTGTCTGTAGCCACCATATTGAGAGTCGTCCCGCTTACATCGATATGTGTACCGGTGAAAATGGGACGGGCCGTATCGGTAGAACAGGCATATGATGTATGGTCGATGAGGTCTTTCAGAGTAATACTGTCTGTCGTGAAAGAAGAAGTACCATTTTCAACAATGTCTACTTCATTAAAATCATCCGGATTGATTGTCAGGCATTCAAATTTCAGTTTTCCGCCTTTTAACAGGAGCTGGGTATCTCCATCTTCTTTGATCATCTCGATTTCATCACCAGGCAGACGACGTGTCAGTTCGATGAGAAATGGATTAGCAATAAATACTTCGCCTGGTTCTTCAATGATGCCCGGTACTTCCGTACGGATTCCCATATCGTAATCATTGGCCTGGAATTCGATCATATCGCCGATGGCTTTGATGAGCAGGCCATTTTCATAAGAAATGTTATTACTTTTATCCTGGGCGATTTTTTGTACGGACTGGAGTCCTTTGTTGAGGTCTTCTTTTTTGAATCTGAGTTTCATGGTTGTCCCCTTTTCTATGATGGTGAGGTTAATTGAAAAATGAGTTAAAATCGTAGTAATAGTCATAGGCGCTGTGAAATTGTGCATAAGTCCTGTGAAGGCCTTATTTTATGCTATCCACAGATGTGTATAACTTGTGGATAAACCGGATTTTTCCATCCACAAATCCACTGTTTTCCGGAAGATGTGGATAAACGGATTTTTTTCCACATTTTTTCCGCTCATTTGTCCACGCTCATGATGCGCGTCTTTAATTGTTCTATCATGGTGCGAAAATTTTTATCTTTTTCCATTGCCTTGGCAACTTTATCACAGGCATGCATAACCGTAGAATGGTCTCTGCCATTGAATGCCGTTCCTATATGAGGATACGTGTTTTCCGTCAGTTCACGGCAGAGATACATGGCTATCTGGCGGGGAAAAGCAATCGACTTGGTTTTCTTCTTGCTCATCAGGTCTTCATATTTTACTTTATAGAACTGACAAACGGCTTTTGTGATTTCATCAATGGTAATATATTTTTTCTTGTCACTGGCCTGTACTAAATCTTGTAATGCCCGCTGGGCTATGTCGAGCGTAACCGGTGAATGTTCCTCTGCAGCCTGTAGCGTGACGCGGACAAAAGCTCCTTCCAGTTCACGGATATTTTCACTGACATTAGCAGCGATGAAATTGATGGCATCATTTTGGAATTCAATGTGTTCAGACTGGGAACGGCGGCGGAGAATGGCTGTCCTCATTTCCAGATCCGGTGGCGTTATGCGGGCGACGGCGCTGGCCTGAAATCGGGAACGGAGCCTGTTTTCCAGTTTTTTCAGATTTTGTGGTGGCCGGTCGCTGGTGAATACCATTTGTTTGTGATCCTGGTATAACTTATTAAAAGTATGGAAAAATTCTTCCTGTGTATGTTCTTTATTTTCCAGGAACTGTATATCATCGACGAGGAGTACATCGACGTTGCGATACCGCTGTCGGAAGCTTTCCGGATTTTTATCCTGGATAGACTGGATGAGCTCATTGGCAAAGTCTTCGCTGGTAATGCAGCGCAAACTCATGTTAGGGAAATTTTCCCGGATTTTATGACCGATGGCGTGCATTAGATGAGTTTTTCCCAGTCCGGAATCGCCATAAATAAAGAAAGGATTGTATTTTTGGGCCGGTGCACCAGCTACGGACAATGCGACGGCGTTAGCCATACGGTTGCTGTTGCCAACGATGAACGTATCGAACGTATAGTTGCTGTTCAGTCCGTCAGAAACGGGAACCTGTGCGGCCGGAACCGGTTCTGGTTTTTCTGCTGCTGGCGGTGGCGTGATATCTTTGGCTGAGCGGATTTCTGGAAGAGAAATACTTTCGTATTCATACGTATCAGGATTTTCCGTATCTACCGGTTCCAGTGTCGTTTGTGCCCATTCGGGTTCATCATATTCCTGGTTTTCCCGGATTGTGTCTTCTTCCAGTACTTTAAAAGACGAAGCTGGTGCTGCAGATACCGTTTTTTCCGGATGATATGCTGCAGGTGTTGAAGGCGCCGATGATGGTGCTGCCGGAGATACAGACGGGCCGGGGGTCGTTTCCCCTCCCGTGCTGTAGATAAGGCGTACCTGTGTAGGACGGCCTGTTACATGGCTGGCTGCCGTTTCCAGGAGATCTGTATATTTTTTGCTGATGAAAGAACAGACGAAACGACTCGTCGTATCCAGTGTCAGGACATCGTTTTCATACATACAGGGAATCAGGGCTGCTTCAAACCAGTTGTCGTAAATTTGCGGGGATACCTGAGGCCGTATATCGGTCAGTATACCGATCCAGAGTTCAGTCAGGTCTATCATGTCATGCATTCCTTTCCAATCGGGTGATGTGTGGATATGTTCATAAAAGATTGTGGATAAAGTGGATAAAATAGGCTGAAAAAAGCGGAAAGCCGATAAATATCGAGTTTCCGACCTATTAAATTATCCACAATCTGTGGATAAACTGTGTATAACTTGGTGAATATTTGTATGAAGACCACATCTGTATTGTACATCAAAAGTAAGTTGTGCACAAATAGAAGTTAGAAATTGGTTATATATATGTTAGGCTTTGATTATATTTTATAAGGCATCTATATGCTCCGGCTATATTTCTGCTTTTTTGGATAACCCAGTCTTTTCAAATTTTTCCAATAAACAATTGACATCGGCAGGGGGATTGTCTATAATTACACTGTTATGGTGTAAATTCAATATACGTTGTATCGATAAGAAGGAGGTGTCTATCTTGAAACAGACATATCAGCCGAATGTATTGTGGAAGAAAAGAACTCATGGCTTCCGTGAAAGAATGAAGACTAAAGGTGGCCGTATGGTTTTGAAAAAACGCCGCATGAAAGGCAGAAAGAAGCTTTCTGCTTAATTTTTACGAGATGAACAGAAAAGTTCCTGGAAGGAATTTTTCTGTTCTTCTGCCATTTTTAGGAATTACAAGCTTAGGAACTATACGATGTACGAGTTAAACAAAGAGAAGAGGCTGTGCAAAAACCGGGAATACCAGCTCGTATACCGCCATGGCAGATCTGTTGTCAACCGCCTGGCCGTATTGTATGTACTGCCCCGTTCTCCCAAACAGCCAACCCGTATCGGTTTTGTAACTGGCAAAAAAATCGGTTGTGCCGTAGAACGCAACCGGTGCCGCCGGCTGATGAAGGAAGTATACCGCCTCCATCAATACGAGCTGAAAGACGGTTATGATCTGGTACTGATTGGGCGCGGCTATTTAAAACAGGTTGGATATCAAGAAGCTGAGCGGAGCATCCTGCAATTGTTCCGCCGGGCGAACGTATGGAAGAAGCGATGTGAATGAAATCCTTATTCATATTCCTGATACGTTTTTATCAGATGTGCATATCTCCGCTGCATCTGCCGTGCTGCCGTTTTTATCCTACATGTTCTGCTTATGCCATTGAAGCGTTGCAGAAGTACGGCGCACTGAAAGGGAGTTATTTAGCAATCAGGCGCATTTTAAAATGCCATCCCTTTCATGAAGGCGGATATGATCCTGTACCCTAGGTATCAGGCAGATGAAATGAAGGCTGTCTGATTTTTTCATTTTTAATCTTCGACAGGAGTTGAGAGTATTGAGTTTTTTTAGCGGAATCATGGACGTGCTGTCTGGCATTATGTCCGTTTTTCTCGATTACTGCTACCAGTTTACCCATATGGTCGGGTATCCGAGTTATGGCATTGCCATCATTTTGCTGACGGTTATCATCAAGCTGATACTGGCGCCTCTGACGGCTAAACAAATCCGTTCTATGGAAGGCATGCAGAAAATTCAGCCGAAAGTCAAGGAATTACAGAAAAAGTATAAGGGCGACCAAAGAAAAATGCAGATGGCCCTGCAGAAATTGTATAAAGAAGAAAAAGTCAGTCCGTTTTCAGGCTGTCTGCCTATCCTTATCCAGATGCCGTTCCTTATTTCCATATTTTATGCCCTGCGTGAATATCCCTATGATGAAGCATACAAGAGTTTTCTCTGGATGCCCAGTCTCGGCGATGCCGATCCTACTTATATTCTGCCTATTCTTTCAGCTATCTCCACTTTTGCTATCCAGAAACAGATGAGCGGTGCCCAGGTAGCGATGAATGAAGCCCAGGCTAAACAGCAGAAAATCATGCAGATTGTCATGCCTCTTTTCATTGGCTGGATCAGCATCAGTTTCCCCAGTGGCCTTGTCATTTACTGGGTTGTATCCAACGTATTCCAGTGGCTGCAGCAGATCATCATGTTCCGCGGCAAAAAGAAAGGAGCTGCTAACGCATGAATCATGTAGAAGCGACAGGAAAAACGATAGAAGATGCTGTCCGTTCCGGTCTGGTACAGCTGGGACTGACCCGTGATGAAGTGACGGTAGAAGTGCTGGCCGAACCGAAAAGCGGCTTTCTCGGCATTGGCAGCAAGCCTGCCGTCGTCCGCGTGACAGCCAAAGAAGAAGCAGAACACGTGCTGCAGCGGCAGCAGGAAGATGTGCGCAAGGCAGAAGAAGCAGAAAAACAGACCGCCGCTACGGAAACAAAAGCAGTGGCAGAACCACAGTCTGCGTCTGAGCCAGCTGCTGATCCGGCCGAACCGGAAACAGCTAGTCCTGCCGATGACGGGGAAGATTCCGTAACAGATTCTCCTGCAGAAGAATCAGCAGATTCCGTAGAAGATTTTACCGCTGAAGAAGCGGCTGCCAAAGCACGGGAATTTCTCCAGGAAGTCCTGAAGAATATGGGCATGCAGGTCATGATTGAAAAATGATCAAGCCGGACAAAATTATCCTTCATCTCCATGGAAAAAATCTCGGTATCCTCATTGGCAAACATGGACAGACGCTGGATGCACTCCAGTATCTTACCAATCTGACAACCAATCAGGGAAAAGAAACGCGGCATTTCATCATGCTCGACGTCGAAAATTACCGCCACCGCCGGGAAGAAACGCTGAAGCAGCTGGCTTTGCGCCTTTCTGGACGGGTGAAAAAGAAAGGTGATAAAGTCGTCCTGGAACCGATGAACGGCTATGAACGGAAAATTATCCACGTAGCACTTCAGGACGCCGAACATGTCCGTACGGAAAGTGAAGGTCAGGATCCGTACCGTCATGTCGTCATTTATTACGCTGAATAAGGCTAACGGAGCAAGTGACCAGTGGTCAGTGTCAGTTGGTTAGTGAATCTTTCACGGACCGCTGGTATCTGGCCATTTTTGTTATCTGACCGGTCCGCCTGTAGTCCTGTCAGAAAGGAGTGTTTGTATGTACGATACGGCAGATACCATTGCGGCGATTACGACACCGCTGGGAGAAAGCGGTATCGGTGCAGTCCGTATCAGCGGACCCGATGCCTATGCTGTAGGAGATAAAATATTTAAAAGTAAATCGGCAGTTCCCCTGAAGGAACGCCGTGATCGTTCTATTCAGTACGGGACTATTGTCGATGAAAATGGGACCTGTATCGATGAAGTCCTGGCCCTTATCATGAAAGGCCCTCACTCCTATACGGCAGAAGACGTATTGGAAATCCAGTGCCATGGCGGCCGGGAAGCATTGGAATCTATCTTGCAGCTCATATTGCGCAGTGGTGCCCGCATGGCCAATCCCGGTGAATTTACGGAACGGGCCTTTGTCAATGGCCGTATCGACCTGGCCCAGGCTGAGGCCGTCATGGATGTGATTCAGGCTAAAAGCAGGGCCGGTCTCACCAGTGCTGTAAGCCAGCTGGAGGGCCGGCTCTCCAAGGTCATCAATAAGACCCGCAAAGACCTGACCGAGCTGGTGACGCGGCTGGAAGTCATGATTGATTATCCGGAAGAAGATCTGGAAGATATTGCTGTGCCGGACGTATCCGGTGCTTTGCAGGAAATGCAGGAAAAACTGCAGCATATGCTGGAAGAATCCCAGAACGGGCGCATGATCCGCGACGGCGTCATGGCCGCTATTGCCGGTACGCCCAATGCCGGTAAGTCGAGTCTCCTGAACCGTCTTCTTCAGGAAGAACGGGCCATCGTTACGGACGTGCCGGGTACGACACGGGATGTATTGGAAGAATGGATTACTCTGCGCGGCGTTCCCGTATGCCTCGTCGATACAGCTGGCATTAGGGAAACGGATGATACGGTCGAAAAAATTGGCGTCAGCCGGGCCCGTCGGTATCTGGACCGGGCAGACATCATCCTGGCTGTCATAGATGGTTCCCGTCCCCTTACGGATGAAGACAAAGATATCCTCCAGTCTGCGGCAGATAAAAATGTCATTATTGTCCTAAATAAGACGGATCTGCCGTCTGTCATGACCAGCCAGGACCTGAGCACCTATGGCTTCCCAATCTGCCCCATTTCGGCCAGTACCGGGGACGGTCTGGAAGAGTTGAAGGACAGACTCCTGCAGGAAGTGCTGAAAGGCGGCTTTACCGATGGCCCCAGCGCTCTTCTGACCAATACCCGCCATATAGAACTGGTACGGCAGAGTGCAGAAGCTCTGGAACGGGCACGGCAGTCGTTGCAGGATGGAATGCCTCTGGATTGTGCTGTCATCGATATCCGTCAGGCGTGGGATACGCTGGGCTCGATTACAGGCGATACGGTTCACGATGATATTGTTGAAGAAATATTCAGCCGGTTCTGTCTGGGTAAATGATAAATAGATTGCAAATGTATTGCGAAAGGGAAGGAAATTCCATGTATGTAGTAGATACGTATGATGTTATCGTCATCGGTGCCGGCCATGCCGGCTGTGAAGCAGCCCTTGCCAGTGCCCGTCTGGGTGCCAGAACTTTGATGGCGACATTGAATCTTGATAATATTGCTCTTATGCCCTGTAATCCTGCTGTAGGAGGGCCGGGAAAGAGCCACCTCGTACGGGAAATCGATGCCCTGGGTGGCCAGATGGGAATCAATACGGACCTGACGTGCCTGCAGATGCGTATGCTCAATACGGGCAAGGGGCCAGCCGTATATTCCCTGCGTGCCCAGTCAGATAAAAAACTGTATCAGATGACCATGACAAAAACACTGGAAAATCAGGATCATCTCGATGTCAAGCAGCTCATGATTACGGACCTCCTTACAAAAGACGGAAAAGTAACCGGCGTACAGACCGAACTGGGGGAAGTCTATGGCGCATCCTGTGTCATCCTGGCGACCGGGACATATCTGAAAGGTAAAATCATCATCGGCGAATGCACCTATTCCGGAGGTCCTATCGGCCAGCGCTCGGCAGAAGATCTGTCCGGGTCGCTGATAAAAGCAGGATTGAAACTCATGCGTTTCAAGACGGGGACACCAGCCCGGGTAGACCGGCGTACGCTTCGTACGGATGAAATGGCTGTGCAGGAAGGTGATACAGATGGTCATGCCTTTTCGTTCCTGTCAGAACGGAAAAACCGGAATAAAGAATGCTGCTGGCTGACGTTTACCAACGAAAAAACGCACAAAATTATCCGCGATAATCTTGACCGGGCACCCATGTGCAATGGCATCATACAAGGTATCGGTCCCCGGTACTGCCCTTCCATTGAATCAAAAATCGTCCGCTTCGCCGATAAAAAGCGGCATCAGCTCTTTATCGAACCAGAAGGACAATCTACAGAAGAAATGTACGTCCAGGGCATGAGTACCAGTATGCCTATCGATGTCCAATACGAATTCCTGCGCACCATTCCAGGGCTGGAAGATGTGAAAATCATGCGGCCTGGATATGCCATTGAATATGACTGCCTCGACCCGTTGCAGCTGACACCGTCCCTGGAAACGAAAAAAGTGAGCGGCCTGTTTTCTGCCGGCCAGTCCAATGGTACCAGCGGCTATGAAGAAGCAGCAGCCCAGGGCCTGATTGCCGGTATCAATGCTGCCCGCAAGGTGCAGGGAAAAAATCCTTTTATCCTTACCCGTTCGGAAGCGTATATTGGCGTACTCATTGACGATTTGGTTACGAAAGGAACGCAGGAACCATATCGCATGATGACCAGCCGCAGTGAATACCGCCTCGTCCTCCGTCAGGATAATGCCGATCTGCGTCTGACCCAGAAAGGCTATGATATCGGTCTGGTCAGTCAGGAACGGTACGACGTATTTTGTGCCAAAAAGAAAGCTATTGCTGATGGCATCGCCGCTTTGCGATCCATTTCCATTACACCGAGCAAAGCGATGGCGGAAAAACTGGATGCTCTCGGCACGGCTCCGGTCCATACGGGCATAACGGCCTATGAATTACTGCGCCGTCAGGATCTGTCGTATGACAAACTGTGCCAGACTTTTGATCTGCCCGAACTGGATGCCGATGTCAAAGAAGAAATCGAAATCATGATCAAGTACGAAGGATATATTGGCCGCCAGATGGAACAAGTAGAAAAAATGAACCGTCTGGAACAAAAACTCATGCCGGACGACATTGTGTATGCCGATATTGATACGCTGTCCGGTGAAGCGCGGCAGAAACTTGATGAAATCCGGCCCCGGTCTCTTGGGCAGGCCAGCCGTATTTCCGGCGTTTCTCCGGCAGATATTACGGCCCTTCTCATTTATCTGGAACAGTATCAGCGGGAGGGCGGCCATGTTTCAAAATGACCTCATCCATGCTATGGAAGCTATGGGACTTGTACTGGAAGACTATCAGATACGACAGTTCTGCCGGTTTGAAGAACTGCTCCTGGAAACGAATAAAGTCATGAATCTGACAGCCATTACCGATCCGGGTGAAGTAGCAGTCAAACACATGGCTGACAGCTTGTCCTGTTATGATGAAAGGTATTTTCCAAAGGATGCCTCCCTGCTGGATCTCGGTACGGGTGCCGGTTTTCCCGGTATTCCCCTGGCTATTTTCCGGCCGGATCTTACGGTGACTTTTTTTGATTCCCTGCAGAAGCGATTGAACTTCCTGAATGAAGTATGCCGGGAAACGGGCCTCCGGAAGGTGGCGTTCCTTCACGGGCGGGCTGAAGAAATGGCCCATCAGGAAGCATACCGGGAACAGTTTGATCTGGTGACCAGCCGGGCGGTGGCCCGCCTTTCCATTCTCTGTGAATGGGCGCTGCCTTACGTGCGGAACAATGGCTTATTTATTGCTCTTAAAGGAGCGCAATATGAGGAAGAAATCAAAGAGGCTTCCAATGCCCTGCGCATATTGGGAGGGATACTGGAAGAAGTCCGCCCGGTAACGCTTCCCGGGCTTTCCGATAAACGGGCGGTCCTCTATATCCGCAAGAGTGGCACGAGTCCGGCTAAATACCCGCGCAAACCCAAAATGGCGGCAAAACATCCATTATAAAATAAAAACTTCAGGAGAAAGGGTGTATGATTATGTCTTTGAAAACGTCTATAGCTGTCGTCCTGGCAGCCTGCTTTACGATGTTCAGTGCATCGGCACTGGCAGAAGAACCGCAGATCGATGCTCAGTCAGCCTGCGTCATCGATTCTGCGACGGGCAATGAACTGTATGCCAAAAATGCAGATCAGCGCATGTATCCTGGCGGTACGACTATGATGATGACCAGCATCCTTGGCGTCGAATCGGGAAAACTCGATACGGTCATGACCGTATCCGATGCATCCCAGCAGCTGGCCGGCGATGTGAGCCGTCTCGGCATTTATCCCGGTGACAAGGTGACGTTGCGCAATGCTCTGACGGGCATGATGACGGTCGGGGGCTGTGATGTGGCATATGATGCGGCTGTTACGGTTTCGCCGTCTCTGGACAGCTTTGTTCAGTCTATGAATGAAAAAGCGGCATCTATTGGGGCCAGTCATACGCACTTCACCAATCCGGCCGGACTTCCTGATGAAAATCATTATTCTACGGCGAGAGACCTGGCAAAAATTGGCGCCTATGCCATGAAATCAGCCGATTTCCGGGGACTCGTCAATCATGCTTTCTTTGACATGCCCTATGCAGACAGTGGTACGAAGCATTGCGAAACGACGAATGAATTTCTCACCAGCGGTTTTGCGGGAGCTGACGGCATCAAGACCGGTGCGACTAACGATGGCGGCCCTTGTCTGGTAGCTTCTGCTACGCGTAATGGTCATACCCTGGTTGCGTCCATCCTCAACAGCGGTGACCGTGCTGGTGATGCGGCAGCTCTCCTGACCTATGGCTTTGAACGCCTGTCGGCCCCGGCAGCTGCTGTAAAGAATGTAACGACGGCAACGACGGCGACAGCTGCCGAAAAAGCAGCGGTTGCCGCTTCCCAGGCTGTAACACAGACTGGCCGTGCATCTAATGCACCGGCTGATGCCGATGAAGCCTATGTCCTGCGCGATGCGCCGGCAGGACAGACCTTATCCCAGATAGCAGCCCAGCAGAAACAGGCGGCCCGGATTGCTGCGGAAAATTAGAATGAAAAATAAGACAGGCTCCCTATTGACAGACAGATGTTTCCTGCTATAATGAAAGAACATCAAGAAAATATGCGATGCAGGCCTGACGGAATCAAGTGGAATAACCACGTGGACTGTATCGTTTAGAAAAAGCGCCGACCGTCTGGGCAAAGATATGAAAATATGCTTTGGCCAGCCGGCCGGTGCTTTTTTTGCACTCTCTTTGCCGGCCGACCGCAAAGGAGAGATGGATTCATGAAAAAGAACCGTTGGCTTATTGCGTTGTCTGCTATGGGCATCCACATCTGCATTGGCAGTGTCTATGCCTGGAGTGTCCTTACCCGTCCTATCATGCAGGCTATGGGATTTTCTCTCAAAGATACGACGTGGACCTTTTCCCTGGCTATTTTGTTTTTAGGACTGTCTGCTGGTTTTCTCGGCAGCTTCGTCCAGAAAATCGGACCCCGTAAGTCGGGTCTGCTGGCCATGACCTTTTTCTGCAGTGGCATGTTCGGCACGGCTGCAGCGTTATATTTCCACAGCCTGCCTCTGTTATATCTCTTCTACGGAGTCATTGGCGGTATTGGTCTGGGAACAGGTTACATCACTCCCGTTTCGACACTGGTCAAATGGTTCCCGGACAACCGTGGCTTTGCGACGGGCCTGGCTATCATGGGATTTGGTTTTGCCAGTATGATTGCCGGTCCGGTCATGCAGCTTTTGGTCCAGCATCTGGGCCTGATTCCCAATTTTCTCATCCTGGGCACGGTATATATGGTCATCATGACGGCTTCTTCTCTGTATCTGGCTCCACCCAAACCGGGAGAAGTCCCCGTTTCCGATGCGGCTCTTCGCAAAGCCGGTTCCCGCCATACGCCGGTCTATGCCGATGCCATGCCTCAGTTTAGCGTAAAAAAAGCGATGAAGACGTGGCAGCTCTATACTATCTGGTGGCTCTTCTTTACCAATATTACCTGTGGCATTGCTCTTCTGGCTGTCGCCTCTCCTATGGCTCAGGAAGTCGTCGGCATGTCGCCGATGGCAGCGGCTTCGATGGTCGGCATAATCGGATTCATGAACGGCGCCGGCCGCATTGCCTGGGCTACTGTTTCCGATTACCTGGGCCGTTCTATGACCTATGTCCTGTTCTTTACTATTGAAATCCTGGCATTCTGGCAGCTGTCCCATGTCACGGGAGCTTTCAGTTTCCAGATACTCGTCCTGCTCATCATTACCTGTTATGGTGGCGGTTTCTCCTGCATGCCGGCCTACCTTTCCGATCTTTTTGGGACGCGGGAACTGAGTGCCATCCACGGCCGGATCCTGACGGCCTGGGGAGCTGCTGGCGTTGCTGGTCCCCTGGTCCTGTCGCTCATTAAGGAAACGACCAACAGTTATGCCATTACACTGCAGTTCTTCTCTGGCTGTTTCGTACTGGCTCTGGCCATTATGCTCTTCCTCAAATACAAGACGCGTCATGGTATTGTTACCAGCGACAATGCTGTAGCAGCCAGTGTACAGAAAGAACACAGCATGCAGTAACAGATGTAAATTTTTCAAATAGTTTTTATAAAGGCGAAAAGCATATCAGAAAACGGTTGTCACATGAAATAGTTGCTTCGTGTGGCAGCCGTTTTTTCTATTACCTTCTAGTATAAATGAACGGAAATGATTGCTATTTCAATATAATGATTGAACGTGATTGAAAATGAATGAAAATGTTTGTATAATACGGGGTATAAAAAGTAATTCTGATTGTACAGAGGTAGGTGATATATGTGCTGACAGAAGAACGACAAGATGAGATGGTACGGCTGGTAACGGCCGGCGGTTCTGTTTCCGTACAGGAACTGGTTGATTATTTTCAGGTTTCTGAAGCGACGGTGCGGCGTGATTTGTCGGTCCTGAACCGGGACGGCCGGCTTCGCCGTGTTCATGGCGGGGCAACGGCACTGCCTTCTGAAGAAGGGGTGTATGAAGCCAATATGGAAGAACTGGAACATAAGTATTCTCTCCATATGACGGAAAAACGGCGCATAGCCCAGTATGCTGCTTCCTGCGTGACTGATAGCGATTTTGTGTATCTTGATGCGGGATCGACGGTGGAACAGATGGCAGATTTTCTGACAGGGTCAGGGGCATCCTTTCTGACCAACAGCCTGCCCCTGGCACAAAAACTGGCCCGGAATGGCATATCTGTCCATATGCTGCCAGGCCATGTAAGGGGAACGACTGCATCCGTCGTCGGCAGTGAACTCCTTCAGGCACTGGTGCAGTATCATTTTACCTATGGCTTTTTTGGTACCAATGGTATCAGCCTGGAAGAAGGTTGTACGACGCCGGACGCAGAAGAAGCTGCTGCCAAGGCCGCGGCCTTTTCCCAGTGCCGGCGGGCCTATATACTGGCGGATGGCAGCAAGTTCGGCCTGGCTTCCCATATTACATTTGCGCCTCTTACAGGCGTGTCAGTCATAACGGCACGGAGCAGCCGGGATGTCGATTTTGCTCCTTATAAGAAATTGACGGAGGTGCATGTGCTTTGATTTATACCGTTACCTTTAATCCTTCTCTGGATTATGTCGTTCACATGAAAAAATTTGCCGCTGGTGCCATTAACCGGGCCGAAAAGGAAACGATTTATCCCGGTGGCAAGGGCATCAACGTAGCGCTTGTCCTGGGAAATCTCCACATACCGGCACGGATGCTGGGCTTTATGGCCGGATTTACGGGGCAGGAAATTGAACGGCTCTGTGAAGAAAACGGAGGCGATTGTGATTTTATCCGTCTGGACAAGGGGTATTCCCGTATCAATATGAAAATCAGTGCGGAAGAAGAAACGGCTGTCAACGGAATGGGGCCGGTTATTCCGAAGGATAAACTGAAACAGCTCATGAAACAAATTGAAGCTCTGGATGAAGGAGACACGCTGGTACTGGCCGGCAGCATTCCTTCTACTCTTCCGGGCGATATGTATGAACAAATCCTGAAACGCATGGAATTTCGCCATATCCGCACGGTTGTCGATGCCACCGGTGACTTGCTGCGCAACGTCATTGCTTACCGGCCGTTTCTCATCAAGCCCAATCAGGATGAATTGGGTGAACTCTTCAGTGTTGTCCTGCACAGGGATGAAGAAATCATCATGTGTGCCAAACGGCTCCAGACCATGGGAGCACGCAATGTCCTCGTTTCTCTCGGCGGTGACGGGGCCCTGCTTCTCGGTGAAGATGGAAAAATCTACCGCCGTCCGTCTCCCCAGGGCCGGCTGGTGAATTCCGTCGGTGCCGGTGACAGCATGGTAGCCGGTTTCCTGGCTGGTTTTGAAGCATCTGGCGGCAGTCTGGAAGAAGCGCTGAAATGGGGGATTGCTGCCGGCAGTGCTACAGCGTTCCAGGATTGGCTTGCTGGCGAAAAGGAAATAAAGAAATTGTATAAAACACTGTGACCGATGTGCGTTTTCTGGAAAGCGAGGAAAATTCCGTGCGTATTGCAGACTTATTAAAAAAAGAAAGTATTGATTTGCAGGCCCGGGCTGCTGATAAAGCCGGGGCTATCGATCATCTCGTGGGACTGATGGAAAAGGGCGGTCATCTGAAAGATACGGCAGCCTACAAGGCCTGTGTCCTTGCCCGGGAAGAAGAAGGCAGTACGGGAATCGGTGAAGGCATAGCGATTCCCCACGCCAAGACCGACGCCGTAGCGACGCCAGGCCTGGCGTCGATGATTGTCCGTCAGGGCGTCGATTACGAAAGCCTCGATGATGAACCGGCCTATTTGTTCTTCATGATTGCAGCCCCTGCCGGTGGTGCCAATATTCATCTGGAAGTTCTGAGCCGCCTTTCCCGGATGCTCATGGATGATGATTTCCGGGAAAAACTGATGCAGGCTGCATCGGTTGATGAATACCTGCAGATCATCACCGATGCCGAAACGGCCCAGCTGGCTGAAGACGCAGCTGAAGCGGCGGCTGAAGAAACTGCTGTAGACGGCAATGCCGTATCCGATGATGTGACAGATACGGAAACGCAATCTGCCGCACCAGATGCCGGACGCCCTTATGTCATCGGCGTTACGGCCTGCCCGACCGGCATTGCCCATACCTATATGGCAGCGGAAGCACTGGAACAGAAGGCTGCTGAAATGGGCGTCGATATCAAGATTGAAACGAACGGTTCCGGCGGTGTCAAGCATCACCTGACGGCGGATGATATCCGCCGTGCTGCCGGTGTCATCGTCGCTGCCGATAAAGACGTACCGGTGGAACGGTTTGATGGCAAACGCGTCCTCTTCGTCAAAGTGGCGGCAGGAATCAAAGAGCCGCAGGCTCTCATCCGGCAGGTCCTGGACGGGACACCGCCTGTATTCCATGGTACGGCTTCTGAGTCGGAAGCGGTAACAGAGGCGGAAAGCGGCGAAAGTACAGGCCGTCAGATATATAAGCATCTGATGAACGGCGTATCCCACATGCTGCCCTTCGTCATTGGCGGCGGGATTCTCATTGCCCTGGCATTTCTTTTCGATATGGGTAATGCCGGTACGGCCCAATTTGGTACAGGAACTCCTCTTTCGGCATTCCTGAAAAACGTCGGCGGACTGGCATTCAGTATGATGATGCCTATCCTGGCCGGTTATATTGCTGCCAGTATCGGTGAACGGCCGGCTCTCATGCCGGGTATCGTCGGCGGCTTCCTGGCGACGACTGGTGGTTCTGGTTTCTTCGGGGCCCTCTTTGCCGGATTTATTGCCGGGTATCTCATCATCCTGCTGAAAAAAATATTTTCCCATCTTCCCCAGGCGTTGGAAGGGACTAAGCCGATTCTCATCTACCCCGTACTGGGACTGGTCCTCATCGGCCTTATCATGACGTATATCATTAATCCTCCGACATCGGTGTTCAATCACTGGCTGGCAGATACGCTCTCATCTATGACGACATCCAGCCGCATCATCCTAGGCCTTGTCCTGGGTGGTATGATGTCAATCGATTTCGGCGGTCCTATCAATAAAGCGGCGTATGTTTTTGGTACGGCATCCCTTATGGACGCATCTGGTGCGGCCGTCAGCTCGGGCATCATGGCATCGGTCATGATCGGTGGCATGGTGCCACCCATTGCGATTTCCCTTTCCATGCTGCTCTTCAAGAAAAAATTTACGCCGAAAGAACGGCAGTCTACGATTACCAACTTTATCATGGGACTGTCCTTCATTACAGAAGGAGCTATTCCCTTTGCCGCGTCGGATCCGTTGCACATTATTCCGCCCTGCGCTATCGGATCTGCTGCAGCTGGTGCCCTTTCCATGCTTTTCGGATGTACCGTACCGGCACCGCACGGTGGCATCTTTGTCTTCGGCGTCGTCACCAACTGGCCTATGTATTTTGCATCTTTGGCAGCCGGCGCTGTCATTGCAGCCGTCATCATGGGGATTATCCGCAAAAAATGCCCCCAGTCGTAACGGTTGCCATACTAATGAACATAGAGTAAACTAAACCATAGGATTTCATACAGAGGAGGAATTATCATGAAAGAATTTACTTACACCATTACCGATCCCCAGGGTATCCATGCCCGCCCGGCAGGACTGCTGGTTAAAGAAGCCAAGAAATATGCCTCGTCCCTGACGATTGCCAAAGGCAGTAAAAAAGGCGATTTGAAGAAAATCTTCACCGTCATGGGTCTGGGTGTCAAACAGGGTGAAAGCATAACAGTTCAGGCAGATGGTGCCGATGAAGAAGCAGCAGCTTCTGCTATGGAAACATTTTTCAAAGAAAATTTCTAATGTATGAGGCGGGGAGGACTGCATGGGCAATCCTCCCTTGCCATAACCGGGAGGTGTAAGTCATGCTGACCCTTAAAGGAAAAAGCGTAAGTTCCGGCATCACCATCGGACCGCTGGCACTATTTCACCGCAATACGATTTCTACAGCCGTCCGGCCTATTGACGATGCCGAGGCGGAAGTCAGCCGCTTTCAGGCGGCCCGCGCTGCGTCAATCAGCCAGCTCCAGTCTCTGTATGAAAAGGCTGTAGAAAAAGTTGGTGAAGAACAGGCTGCCGTGTTTGAAGTGCATCAGATGATGCTCGATGATGACGATTATGTCGATGACATCGTATCCCAGATACGGGATGAAAAACTCAACGCCGAAGCCGCTGTAGAACATACGGCACAGAATTTCGCTGCCATGTTCCGCGGGATGGATGATGCTTATATGCAGGCCCGTGCTGCCGATGTCCTGGATATTTCCCGCCGTGTCGAACGGGAATTATGCGGCGGTGAAGGAATTGACTTCAGCGCATACGATCAGGTCATCATCGCCGCTGATGATCTGGCTCCCAGTGAGACATTGCAGCTCGATACGGACAAAATCCTGGGATTTGTCACATCCGGTGGCAGTACCAATTCCCATACGGCTATCCTGGCCCGTACACTGGGCATTGCTGCCGTCGTCAGCACCGGTACCCAGCTGCATAATGACGTCGATGGCAAAACGGCTATCGTCGATGGGACGACGGGGACAGTGTACATTGACCCTGATGAAGAAACACTGGAACGCATGAAGAAACGGCAGGATTCAGAAATCCGGCGCCGGCAGGAATTGGAATCGGTACGCGGAACCGAATCGATAACCCGCGATGGCCGCCACATTGATGTCTATGCCAATATTGGAAATCCTGACAACCTGTCCCAGGTCCTTTCTAATGATGCCGAAGGAATCGGCCTGTTCCGCAGTGAGTTCCTCTATCTGGGACGGAATACTTATCCGACAGAAGAAGAACAGTTTGAAGCTTATAAAAAGACGGCCCAGACGATGGCAGGGAAAAAAGTCATCATCCGTACTCTCGATATCGGTGCCGATAAAAAAGTCGATTATTTCAATCTGGCCCCGGAAGAAAATCCTGCCATGGGCATGCGGGCTATCCGTATCTGCCTGACCCGGCCGGAGTTGTTCCGGACGCAGTTACGGGCACTCTGCCGGGCATCGGCCTTTGGTACCATTGCCGTCATGTTTCCCATGATTATTTCTACCGATGAAGTGCGCCGTGCCAAGGCAATCCTCCAGGATGTACAGCGTGAACTGGATGAACAGGGCGTGAAATACGATTCTCATATGGAAGTCGGCATCATGATTGAAACGCCGGCTGCGGCCGTCATGAGTGATGAACTGGCTAAGGAAGTTGATTTCTTTAGTATCGGATCCAATGACCTGACCCAGTATACACTGGCAATCGACCGCCAGCAGACCCAGCTCGATGCGTTCTTTGATGCCCATCACCCGGCCGTGCTTCGCCTTATCGGACAGACCATTGCCAACGGCCATAAGGAAGGAATCTGGGTCGGCATCTGCGGGGAACTCGGTGCAGACCTTGCGCTGACGGAGACATTCCTGCGCATGGGCGTCGATGAATTGTCTGTCAGCCCTCCGGCTGTACTGCCCCTCCGGGAAAAAATCCGGTCTCTTGATTTGAAGAAATAAGTACTATATATGAGAAATTCCACGGCTGTCATGATACATATTCAGTATGGATTCATTGACAGATAATAATGGATTGTGGTAGAGTAAAATTAGTTTAATATGCAGGTCAGGTGTCGCAAGACTCAATAGAAAAGCCGGTATAAGCCGGCGCGGTCCCGCCGCTGTAAGGAAGAGCGATGCTGCAATGATGTCACTGTACGATTCGTATGGGAAGGCGCAGCAAAGCCATGAATCCAAGCCAGAAGAACTGCCTGACTGATAATCACCGATGGACCTGCGAGCGATGGGAATGGAGATTATAATGCGAATTGGCGCATCAATAAGCCGCAAGGATATCCTTGCGGCTTTTGCATATTAAGGCAGGCCGTTTGTATATTTCTTAAGGAGTGATGGATATGTTCGGTAAGAAACTGAAGACAGTATTGATGTTATCCCTGGCTATTACGGCATTCGGGACTTTTACGGGTATGCCGGCCCAGGCCTCGTATACCCTGAATCCGGAAGTCAAAGATGCGACACCGGCTCTCAAACAGGCCGCAGAAATAGGCGTACGTACGTATAATAACCCGGATATGCAGGATGCGGCCAATAAAGATGCCATTGTCGTCATGAGTTTTGGTACGACATTTAAAGACAGCCGTAAGGCAACGATTGAAAAAACGGTGGCCGATATCCAGGCTGCCCATCCGGATACGAAAGTCGTCCTGGCCTTCACCTCTCATATTATCGTCGATCGCATCAAAGCCAATGAAGGTCTGGAAATTCCTACACCGGAAAAAGCCATGGCAGACCTCAAAGCCCAGGGATATACGCGGGTGGCCCTGACATCTCTCGATGTCATCCCCGGTATGGAGTACGCCTACGATACGGCTATTTACGACATGTATAAAAAGGATTTCAAAAAAATGACCATGGGTACGTCTCTTCTCTACTGGATGGGACAGGAAAACCAGCGCGACGATGTCAGTGAATTCGTGCAGGCTCTTTCTACACAGTTCCCGAAAATGGGCGAAAAAGACGCCGTCCTGGTCATGGCCCACGGCACGCCCCATCCGGCCAATGCCTACTATTCTGTCTTGCAGAACCGGATTGACGAAGCCCATCTCGGCAATGTCTACGTTTACTCCGTCGAAGGCTGGCCTCATCTGGATACGGTCATTCCTATGCTGAAGGCTAAGGGTATCCAGCACGTGACACTCATGCCCATGATGATGGTCGCCGGCGACCATGCCAACAATGATATGGCCGGTGATGACGCCGATTCTCACAAGAGCATCCTGGAAAAAGAAGGATTCAAAGTCACACCCTATATTCATGGCCTCGGTGAAAATACAGCCGTGCGCAAGATGTTCGTAGAACGGGCCAATGAAGCCTGGGATGCCCTGGAAAAAGACAACGGAATTCCGGCAAAATCCCATATGATGCGCCATTAAAAAATTAATATACATGTAAAAGCCGGGACTGTCGTTATGGGCATTCCCGGTTTTTACGATTTTAAATGACATACATGAATCAGTGTAACTATCATGGAGTACTTATTGTTATCGTATTTTCAGGTAATGATATATTATTTTTTCTAACAAATTTCAAAGGAGCTTTCCGCCATTTTGATATTGTTCCAGCGCTTTTATATACATCATTCCCAAATCGGACAGCGTCTGGCCTGTGTTAATGACATATCCTACAGTCATCCTCTCTTTTTCATGCAGTGGGATTCCTTTAATGGCATCGCCCTGCATGTATTTGGGAAATATTCCCGTAGAGATGGAATAGCCGTTGAGGCCAATCATCATGTTGATCATAGCGGCTCTGTCACTGACCCGTATTTCTTTATCTACGGGAAGGGATGAATACAATTCTTCAGAAAAAAAAGAAGATTCATAATTTCCCTGTATAAATTTTAACCGTGGATATTCAATTAAATCAATCAGCTTGAGAGAGGTATGACATGCCAGTGGATGTTTTACGTATAAAGCGACATGCGGTTTAACTGTAAAAAGTGGATGGAATTCTAAACGCATATCTTCTAAGGTACGGCGAATCACGATTTCATTTGTGTTGCTCAGGTAGATGATCCCCAGTTCACTGATATGATTTTTAACGTTTTCCAGAATCTGGTACGTCTGTGTTTCGTTGAGACAGAATTCATAGCGTTCCTGTCCATATTTACGAATCATATCTACGAAAGCATTCGTTGCAAATACATAATGCTGGGTAGATACGCTGAAATATGTTTTTTGTGGCCGCATAGTAATATATGTATCCTGCAGTACATTCATTTGCTGGATGACCTGTCGTGCGCAGCCAATAAATTCTAATCCTTTTGCTGTCACTGTGATACCACGGCTGGTCCGGATAAAAATAGGAAAATGTATTTCTTTTTCTACTTCTTTTACGGCATTTGAAAGACTGGGCTGGGAAATAAACAGACGTTTGGATGCTTCTGTAATGGAACCGGTTTCTGCTATGGAAATAATATAGCGGAGGTTTTGCAGTGTCATAGAGGGCGCCTTTCTTTTTTTTATGGACAAAAGAGACTGTCTTTTGGGACAGCCTCTTTAGGATTCACAATTTGCATGGCATGTATATGCTACAGCTGTTTTTCATCAGACATGGGATTTAACAGTGGCATTTACCTTGCTTTCAGCGGCAGCTTCTGTGGTTTCTTTTTTTATGCCGTAGCGGGGAGCACCCCATTTCTTTAAGGCCCAGGATGATAACATGGGACAGAGAATGGCTGTTACAATAACAGCTGCGGCAACCTGTACGGATGCCAGGGCTGCTGCTTCTTCCAGTCCCGGGACGACGCCGGCTACGATGGTCGGTGTCGCTACGGCACTACCGGCGACAGATGCCAGGGATGCACCGGCATAGCCAGGGCGGCGGAGAATCAGCTTATCTGCGCCGATGAGGATGATACCGCCGGCTACAAAGGCGATGATACCGAGGACGACACCGCTCAGGCCAGCCTGGAACATCATGGAAAGATTCAAAGAAGAACCTACGGAAATACCGATGAGAGGAATGAGAAGGCGGGCACCGCCTTTAAAGTAATTGCGGATTCCCGGATACAGATTGCCGAGGACAATACCGAGAATCATGGGGAACAATGTGGCAAAGAGAGCCATGACAGGGATATTTGATGCTCCCGAAGCGCCGAGAGCCAGCATGGTCAGGAAGGGGCCGTCTTTGATGGAAAGGAGACTGTAAGCTCCGAAATCCTTGTCATCACCATATTCGCCGACAATGGCGAGATAGATGGAACCATTGGAGCTCAGGAGGGCTGTAAATACGGCCAGTGTAGAAATTCCCAGGAAACCGATGGGGCCGAATGTCATGGAGAACAGTGTACCTACGGCATACCCGACGGCAAACTTGGCCAGGAGCAGGACACCGCCCCGTTTTAGTGCAGCCGGCGCTTCATTGACTTTGAGCTGGGTGCCGGCAAAGAATAAGACGGCAGCCGTAAGAGGGACGACAGCTGATTTTGAGAAAATAGCCGTCGTCAGGCTGCCCATTTTTACAAAATCGGGGAAGAAATAATTGAAGATAACCGACAAGAACATGGGAATAATCATGGCTGCTGCCGGAATTTTACGGAACATCATGCAGGGAATATCACGCCAGATATGTGTCATTTTTTTCTCCTTTCGAATTTACAGGGCGGTTTTATATTTTTCACTAATTTTAGCCAGATAAGATTGTAGTGCTTCGGAATCGGGAATCATCGTTTCTATTTTCCAGTGATCTTTGGTTTCTTTTTCCATCGCTTTCTGCAGAACTTGGCTTGTTTCTTCCAAAGGAACAGCGACCACACCATCGGCGTCGGCACAGATGATATCCCCGGGGCGCACGATTACATCGGCACATACGATGGTCTTCTGGACCTGTCCCAGATAATTGGCGGCGGGTATTTTGGGAATCGCTCCTTTGGCAAATACAGGGAATGTTCCTTCTTCTATAGCCAGGCTGTCGCGGATACATCCGTCAATGACAATGCCTGCAATTCCTCGTTTCTGTGCAATTTTAGTGACTATTTCCCCAAGGAATGCCACATCGGTCGTACCCTGGGCAGCTATGACCAGGACGGATCCTTCTGGAGCTTCCTGAAGAGCTTTGAAGATAATCGCACAGTCATTTTTTATGATCTGCACGGTATAGGCCGGGCCGACAACCCGCATTTTCCGGTTCAGTGGCTTGATAGAGGATTCCATCGTGTGGAGTCCCAGCATGGCATCAGATAAGGAAGTAGAAGAAACTTCTCCCCATTCGGATATATCGAAATTCATAGTATACTCTCCTATTTTACATCTGCAGGATTTGTCAAATATCCTGTTACAGCCGTGGCAGCAGCTACAGCTGGTGAACTCAGGTATGTCTTGGACTTCGGGCTGCCCAGACGGCCCAGGAAATTCCGGTTATTCGTTCCAAGTAATACTTCATCATCACAGAGCAGCCCTCCACTCCGTCCTTCACAGAGAGAACAATAGGGATGGGTGAACATGGCGCCGGCCCGGACCAGTTTTTCTACATACCCCAGAGCAATGGCCTGTTTAAAAATCGACCGCGATGCCGGGGTGATGAGCAGTTCGATATGAGGTGCAATATGATGTCCGTCCAGTATGCGGGCGGCAGCTGCCAGATCCTGCAGCCTTCCATTCGTACAGGAACCGATGAATACTTTATCTACTTTCATTCCTTCCAGTTCGGACAGCGGTTTGACGTTATCTACGTACGGATGGGCCGCAATATACGGTACCATATCTTCAGCTTTATACGTCAGCACTTTTTCGTACTCTGCATCGTCATCAAAATGGAGCCACGATACGTCGTCATAATTTACGTTGCTGTAAGCACAACTTTCTTTTGTCGGTGCGAACAGTCCGACTTTGGCACCACATTCGACGGCCATATTGGCAATAGTCAGCCGTTCGTCAACGGGCATGGCATCGATGGTAGAGCCACAGAATTCCAGGGATTTATAGGTGCCGCCGGCAGCTTTCAGATCTCCCAGGATGCGCAGGGCGATGTCTTTGGAGCAGACTCCGTCCGGCAGTGTGCCGTCTATCTGGATTTTAATGGCTGACGGTACGCGGACCCACATTTCTCCTGTACCCAGGACGGCCGCCATTTCCGTGTAGCCGATGCCCGTAGAAAAAGCGCTGACAGCACCGTAGGTTGTCGTATGGGAATCAGTGACAAATACGACGTCACCAGGCCGGGCATATCCCAGTTCCGGCATGAGCTGATGGCAGATGCCGTCGCCGGCATGGACCTTTCTGGCACCGAATTCTTCGGCAAACTGATATCCGTGTTTCATGTGGTCCCCATCGAGGGGAAGGCAGGTCGGAAGCAGATGGTCAAACATGATGATGACTTTTTCCGGATCCCAGGATTTAGTAAATCCCATTTCCTTGAACTTCCGGTATACATTCGTCGTATAGATATCGTGAAACATGACGCAGTCCGGATGAGTGATGACGATGTCACCGGGTCTGCAGTCTGCTACGCCTGTATTATGCATCAGAATTTTTTCTGCTAATGTATGTCCCATGATGGTCCTCCTATTTCAGACAATGATTTCGTTTCTGCATGCTCTTTACGAGTCCTCCATCTTCGATGATCTGGAAGATGTTTTCCGGCATGCGGGGAATATCGTATTCTTTTCCGTTGCACCAGATGCAGTGATTGATTTCGACTTTTACGGTATCTCCTTCCTGGCAATGGTCGGGGAGGTCTTTGGATTCGATGAGCAGCAGACCATTGTTGATAGCATTGCGGAAGAAAATACGGGCGAATGATTTGGCGATAATGCATTTAATTTTGAGGGCACTCAGTGCTTCCGGTGCCTGTTCGCGGGAAGATCCGCAGCCGAAATTGTTACCGGCAACGATGATATCCCCCGGCTGGATAGCAGCAGCCAGGTCCGGCCGTAATGGTTCAAAGGCGTGCTTTTTTACTTCGTC
Organism: Megasphaera hexanoica; assembly: GCF_043520715.1. Classification (NCBI taxonomy): domain Bacteria; kingdom Bacillati; phylum Bacillota; class Negativicutes; order Veillonellales; family Veillonellaceae; genus Megasphaera; species Megasphaera hexanoica. Next base: position 295,777 of record NZ_CP171361.1, read on the forward strand.
CATCGTATCCAGTGTGACCCATTGCGTTGGCATGATGATATCCGTATCAATATCATCACCGAGTTTCCAGATTCTTCCTTCAAATGACTTTTCCATAGATATTGTTACCTCCTCATTCACTCAGTATTCCTGTAATAGCACAATGTGCTGCCGTGCAGGGCGAGGCGAGATAAACATCTGCGCTGGCGTCGCCGCAACAGCCGGGATAATGATAAGAGCCGGTTGAAACGAGGACTTCTCCGGCGTCCAGTATGCCTTGTGCTTTCCCCCAGCAGACGCTGCATCCCTGATTCATGACGACAGCCCCGCAGTCCAGAAAAATATCAATGAGTCCTTCCCGTAATGCCTGCAGGTATATGGAACTGGTAGCAGGAGTGACGACCAGACGGAGACGGTAGGCGATGTGTTTCCCTTTGAGAATCGCGGCGGCTGCCCGCAGGTCTTCCAGTTTGCCACCGCGGCATCCGCCGATAAAGACTTCGTTTACGTGGATGCCGTGCAGAGCGCCCAGATATTCTGTCTGATTGGACGTTCCCGGAAGGACAACCAGTGGCTGGGTGGCAGATATATCGAATGTCGTATTGCAGGAGATCGTTTCTTCAGTAAACAAGGCACTGCAGGCACCATATTGCTGTGCGAAATGACAGAGATCGTAACGCTGGTCTGTCGTAAGGCCAATTTCATCTTTGAAGACAATCAGCGTATGATCATCGATTTTATGGCTGTATTCTTTCTGTATTGCCAGAGCAACGTCCTGAATGGATACATAGTTTGGCATGGTTCCTGTCAGGGAAATCGTGAGGACAGCCGGATGCGGCAGTGTTACTTTGTCATTCTTTATGGTTTCCCATAACTCATCTTCTGTCATCTGTATTCCCAGTGCACCGGCAGCTCCCAGACATGCCATATGGCATCCTGTACCGGCGATTATGTCATTACGATGGATATAGGATTCGAGGAGGCGGATATAGCCGACGCCCTGGCATTTTTCTATGGGCAGATGTTCTTTTACTGCCCAGTTCAGAAGGCGGCGTTGTTTTTTTCCGACAGCAATGCTGCTGTTTGGTGTATCATGATCAATGCATACGATGAGTTTCTTTTTGCATGGAATGGACACAGTTTCTAATTTTTCCAACAGGGCATCTGAAATCGTGTCCGTAAGCATAATATAATCGGGTATGAGACAGTGAACAGCTTGCGTGGCTTGTGAAAATTGCTGTACTAGCGGTTGATTCATAGTAAATAGCTCCTTTTCTTTTTATAATCGCTTTTGCTTATAGGCTGATTATAATATCCCGTGACTTTTCTGCCAATTTACAGGCTATGTTATGATAAAGCGTTGATTTATGTTTCAAAAAATGATATTTTTTTATTAATGAAACAAAAAAACAGGTATCATGGTTTATTTTTCTGTTAATTATTCTGATTTTTTCTAGTAGGAGAAAGGTATTTATAAAGAAATTTTTATGGCACATATCACATCAGATTCTATGAAAAAACAATATAAGGTCTGCATTCTGGCCTACAGCCGCGTAGCTGATGTAGCCCGGCAAGTTATTAGTGAATTACCCGATGGTGATGTAGAATACATTATCATGGAGTCAGGTCTGGCCGATGAGCAGGCCATCTGTGTGGAAGAAGCACGCCGCCTGGGATGTGAAGTATTCATAGCCGGACCGGCCGGAGCGGCGTTATTTGCCACCCGGTATAGCTATCCTGTCATTTCGTTCCAGGTGAGTGACATGGATTATATGAATGCCATCCGTAAGGCTCTCAATCAGGGACATCATCGTATCGGCATTATGCATTACCGCTATGCACTGCCACTTGATTTAAAAAAATATGAATATCTCATGCAGGCGAAACTTACAGAATTAGTCTATGATGAAGTTCCTCAGGTCTATGAAATAGCGAAAAAGACATCTTGTGATGTCCTCATCGGGCCTGTAGTTGTACAGGATGCAGCTGATGCGGCGGGAAAGGATTCGCTTCTCATCTATGCAGGGAAAGACGCCATCCGCGACGCCTGCCTTAAAGCAGGGGAACTGATTAAAAAAATGTATGATACCCGGCGCAGTCACGTCATTGCAGAATCTGTATTGGATACGGCGCAGCTTGGTATTGTGGTAACCAGCAGGGAGGGTATGATTGAATTTTTTAATCACACTATGCAGAATTATACCGGACTGGCACTGCATCAGGTAAGCGGCAGATCGTTGTCTGATGTGTTTCCTAACCTGCCTTTATCAGATTTTTTGAAAAGCGGGTTCAACCAGCAGGATAGCTATCACCTGATTAATGCGACTATGATGCGCTGCGTTTTCCGCCGTCTTGTTGTAGGAATTCATGAAGGCGGCGTACTGCTTACCTTTCATCCCAATCCCCATAACAGGAAAAAAGACCGGCAGCATCCGGTATATACCGTTGCGCCTGTCTACAAATTAGAAAAAGTTACGGCGCAATCAAAAGAAATGAGCCATATTGTGAATTTGTGCCGCCAGATTTCTCCTGTAGAGTATGCGACTACGCTTGTCGGTCCTGCCGGATGCGGCCGGGAAGAACTGGCTCACTGCCTGCATAATGCATCCCGGAGGGCCGGTAAGCCGTGTATTACTATTGATTGTGCCACGATTATAGATGATCGGGCTGTGGAAATGCTGTATGGCTACAGTCAGGGAAATAATACGACCGACGGATTATTGCTCACGGCATCTGGCGGCAGTGTTATCATCAAGCATCCCGGTCTGGCAGGGCCGCGCCTTCAGGCCGTTCTGCAGGAAGCCCTTACGGTCCGCCAATTTTTCCGCCCCGGAATGGAAGCTCCGATGACATTGGACCTTATGTTTTATACGGTGGTGACGGACGAAGAATATCACCGTATACCGGCAGGTCTGAGACGGCTTTTATCTATTCTCGTGCTTCCTATCCCCTCTTTGCATGAACGTAAGGAAGATATTTGTCTCCTTTTTTCAAATTACGTCCGCCAGCAGCTGCCCGGAAGTCGTGGTAATATCGTAACGGAAGCGATGGAACGGGTACTCATGACGTACAGCTGGCCTGGAAATGTCGTTGAACTGCGTGCAGTCAGTACCCGTTATGCTGTTCTGTTGAAAAAAGCAGTTACCCGTACGGCCCGTTACCGATACCGTCTTCTGCTGGAAGCTATAGGAGATGAGACGTTGGAGTCAGATATCTTTTCACAATATCCCGTCCTTTGCCAGCGTCCCGTAGAACAGATTTCTCCTTTTCAAGAGGCGGTCCGGGTACTGCGTACTGTCTTTGATGAAACCTATGAAGAAACGGCAGCACGGCTTCACATGAGCCGTACGACGCTGTGGAGGCTATTACACAAATAATAAAAGCACCTGTTTGGATTGTGTACTGGTTGAGATCCATCCAAACAGGTGCTTTTTGTCATATAATATGGTCTTTTTCTAGTTGTTTCAATTTGGTATCATCATAGTTTAATAAGTTTTTTAAATATTCCTGTGTGTTCTCTCCTAGTTCTGGAGCGGCCGTATACTCTCCCGTATGACCGTTGGTAAACTTAAAGACAGAACCGGTAAGATGCATCGTTCCTATTTTTGGGCTTTCTACTTCTACAAACATATGACGATCACCGACGATGTGTGGATCGTGGGCAATTCTCTCAATATCGAATACGACACAGGCCGGACAGCCATGATCAGTCAGCATACGGACGATATCATCAGCCTTTTTGTCGGAAGCCCACTCTTCTATCAATTGTTTAATGATGTCGTGATGATTCAGACGGGACTCGTTTGTTTGAAAACGGGGGTCATCTAATAAATCGGTACGGCCGAGTACGTTGAGGACAATATGGAATAATTTGTCATTCCCACAGGCGATGACAAAGGTCTGATCTTCCGCTTTAAACGTATCATAAGGGTAAGCAGCATCGTACATATTGCCTTTTCGTTCCGGTACTTTTCCTGTTGTAAAATACCATTGGGGAAGAAAATCCAGGGCAGATACGACAGAATCTACCAGCGCAATATCTACTTTATCTCCCCTGCCCGTCTGCTGACGGCGGATGTAAGCACTAAGAATGCCGATGGTCAGATTCAGTCCGCTCAGAATATCAGCCATTGCCGGACCTGTGCGCGTCGGTTCGCCGCCAGGCCATCCGGTAGTACTCATGAGGCCTCCTACGGCCTGACCAATGATGTCATAGCCGGGCAGCTGGGAATAAGGGCCGGTATGACCAAAGCCGGATACGGCGCCATAAATCAGTCCGGGATGGATTTTTTCCAGGTCCTTATAGCCAAGGCCCATTTTTTCCATGACACCAGGACGGAAATTTTCCAATAAAATATCAAAATGAGGCAGGATTTCTTTGAAGATAGCTCTTCCTTTTTCTGTTTTTAAATTAATCGTAATAGATTTTTTATTACGGTTAAAAAGCTGATACAACAGGGATTCACCTTTTTGAAAAGGCGGATAGTACCGGGAATCATCACCGCGGCCTGGAACTTCCAGTTTGACTACTTCTGCTCCCATATCAGCCAGCATCATGCCGCAGTAGGGACCGGCGATGACGCGGGTCATATCTAAGACTTTTAGTCCGGTTAAAATAGTAGAAACATTTTTATCAGCCATTTTTTTACCTCTGCAAATAGTGTTAAAAGCAGCTTTTTCTCCGGCATTTCTCCAGAGAGAAAGCTGCTTTTAAATCAGGATATACTACTGTTCTTCAGCCATTTTCTTATAAAGCCGATATTTCTCTTTTGAAAACTCTTCAGCCCGTGTGAAGAGTTCATCCGCCGTTTCCGGGAAGGTACGGACGAGAGAGGCATAACGGTTTTCTCCCATGAGGAAATCCCGGAACGAGGCTTTTGGTTCCTTCGAATCCAGAGTAAACGGGTTTTTGCCCTGTTTTCTCAAATCCGGATTGTAACGGTACAGATGCCAATACCCACATTCAACGGCTTTCTTCATTTCAATCTGAGCGGTCCCCATGCCTTTTTTCAGTCCGTGGTTGATACATGGCGCATAGGCAATGATCAGGCTCGGCCCTTTATAAGCTTCTGCTTCTTTAATGGCTTTCATGAGCTGATTGGAATCAGCTCCCATGGCTACCTGGGCGACATAAATATGTCCATAGGTCATGGAAATGCGTCCCAGGTCTTTTTTATTTATCCGCCGGCCGGCAGCAGCAAACTGTGCGACAGCACCGAGAGGGGTCGCTTTTGATGACTGACCACCGGTATTAGAATATACTTCTGTATCGACGAGCATGACATTGATATCGATATCCATAGCCAGTACATGGTCGAGACCGCCATAACCAATGTCATATCCCCAGCCATCGCCACCATACATCCAGATTGATTTTTTAATGAGATGTTCTCTGCGGGCCAGGATATAATCACTCAGCTCACGGGCCGGGCCTTGTAACTCTGCATGGTTCAGTGCATCGGCATAGGTATTGCTTACTCTTGTAGTGATACTTCCTTCATCATCAGCACCGATGGAATCGAGCCATTTCTGGCCGGCAGTTTTTACGTCGGGGTTATCGGTCAGGGAGAGGAGTTCATGAGTGTGCAAGATGAGGTCTTCCCGCTGCTGTTGCGTAGAAAGGACCATGCCGAGTCCAAATTCCGCATTGTCTTCAAAGAGAGAATTGGACCAGGCCGGACCGTGACCATCACTGTTTTTCGTATATGCCAGGCTGGGAATCATGGCACCCCAGGCCTGGGTACAGCCTGTAGCATTGGCAATGAGCATACGGGGACCAAATATCTGAGTCAGGACTTTCATGTAACTTGTTTCAGCACAGCCGGCACAGGCGCCGGAAAATTCTAGGAGCGGGCGCTGGAACTGACTGCCTTTTACGGAATACATATCAATATCGGTCTGTTTTGTAGAAAGTGTCTGGGCATAATTCCAGTTTTCGTTTTCCGCACGTTGCGTTTCAAGCGGTTCCATTGAAAGCGCTTTTACCGGACAGATATTTGCGCAGCTTCCACAACCATAGCAGTCCAGTGGTGAGACCTGCATACGGAATTCATAGCGGTTCAGATTTTTTCCGATAGCTTTTTTCGTTTCGAATGATTCCGGAGCTGCCACCTTTTCTTCTTTATCAATCAAATAAGGACGGATGCAGGCATGGGGACAGACAAGGGAGCAGCGATTGCATTGTACACATTTTGTGGCATCCCATTTGGGAACGCTGACGGCAATGCCTCTTTTTTCATACTGTGTCGAACCGACAGGGAAAGAACCATCCGCATAAGGGAGAAATTCGCTGACTGGTACATCATCACCTTTCTGGGCATTGCAGGGAATGATGATTTTTTTGATGAAATCGGGGAGCTCATTTTCGTCCTTTGGTGCATCGTCCGGGAGGTCAGCCCAGGCCGCGGGTACAGCGACTTCATGGACGTCTGCAATACCGCGGTCAACAGCGGCCTGGTTCATGGAAACGATTTTTTCTCCTTTGGCACCATAGGTCTTCTGGATTGCTTCTTTCATATAACGGACGGCATCATCTATAGGCAGAATGTGGGATAATTTAAAGAAGGATGCCTGTAATACCGTGTTGGTACGGTTGCCGCCGAGGCCTATTTCAATGGCGATTTTGGTGGCATCAATCGTGTAAAAGCGAATGTGTTTCCGTGCAATCTGGCGTTTTACGTCATGGGAAAGCGCCTGATCCAGTTCGGTGTCAGACCAGTTGCAGTTCAGGAGAAAAATGCCGTTATCCTTGACTTCCCTGATGATATCATAGGAATTCATGTAGGCTTGTTTATGACAGGCGAGGAAATCAGCTTGTTTAATATAATAGGCAGAACGGATGGGATTGTGTCCGAAACGAAGATGGGATTTGGTGACGCCACCAGATTTTTTAGCATCGTATTCAAAATAGGCCTGAACATACATATCGGTGTTATCGCCGATGATTTTGATGGAGTTCTTATTGGCCCCGACGGTACCGTCAGATCCGAAGCCCCAGAATTTACAGTTAATCGTATTTTTCGTATGGACATCAATAGGGATATCTGGCAGGGATAAATGAGTTACATCGTCAGTAATGCCTAAGGTAAAATGACGTTTAGGTGCAGCGGCTTTCATATTCTGATATACTGCATGGATAGAGGCAGGTGGGACATCTTTACCGGAAATGCCATACCGGCACGCGTAAACGGGAATGTTTTTATCGCCGTCGCGCAAAGCCGTGCATACGTCTTCAAAGAGTGGTTCTCCCAAAGCGCCGGCTTCTTTGGTACGATCCATGGCAGTGATGGCTTTGACTGTTTCAGGAAGGATATTCAGAAAATGACGGAGTGAAAAGGGTCTGTACAGATGAACTTGAATATACCCTGCTTTGATGCCCTGTTCATTAAGAGCATCTACTGTTTCCTGAATCGTGCCGGTGACCGAACCCATGGCAATCGTGATATATTCCGCATCGGGAGCACCGTAATAGTCGAACAAGTGATAAGAACGGCCGGTCAGTGCAGAAATCTTGTCCATATATTCCTGTACAATATCGGGCATATTGTTGTACCAGATATTGCTGGCTTCCCGGCTCTGGAAGAATAAGTCTCCATTTATACCAAGGCTGTGCATAGTCGGATGTTCTGGATTCAGGCCGGTATGTTTGAATTGGAATAAGGCTTTTTCATCGATGAGGGATTTCAGGACTGACCTGGGTAACATTTTAATTTTCTGGATTTCATGAGAGGTGCGGAATCCATCGAAGAAATGGAGAAACGGCACACGTCCCTTAATGGTTGAAAGATGGGCTACTGCAGCCAGATCAGCAGCTTCCTGCACGCTGGCACTGCAAAGCATGGCCCACCCTGTATTGCGGCATCCCATGACATCGGAATGATCACCACAAATAGAAATTCCGTTACTGCCGACTGTCCGGGCTGCTACATGCAGGACGACGGGTTTTAACTGGCCGGCCAGCCTGTGCATGACGGGAATCATCAACATCAGTCCCTGGGATGCCGTATAGGATGAACACAGGCTGCCTGCTTCAGAAGCACCATGTACGGCGCCGATTGCGCCTGCTTCTGATTGCATTTCTACGAGTTTTACTTTTTGGCCCCATAGATTTTTGCGTCCATGGGCAGCCCAGGTATCGATATGTTCTGCCATCGTAGAAGAAGGTGTAATAGGATAAATCGCAGCAACATCGGTAAATGCATAAGAGATATCAGCTGCAGCTTCATTGCCATCTACGGTTTTAATGACTGGTTTAATCATGAGTTTCTCCTCCTGTATGCCTGTAAATTTCTAATACATATTACGATTAAAAAACTTTATATTCTGCGCGCAGTTTGTATAAATACTTAACATATTCTTTACAGGATGTATTATACCAGTTATTGTTTTCCCATAGATAACACTTTTATTTTATCGCAGGCCATAGCTTCAGGATATGACGGTGTATTTTATATGATGAATTACCCTGCTCTCTTCCCCGCACTGGCTGTCCGTTGGGCTTCCTGATGGATGATGTCTATGACGGCCCGCGTTGCCTGGGAGAGATACCGGCCTTTTTTATAGGCGATGGCGACGTTCCAGTCTGGCGTATACTGGCGCAGCGTGTAGTAACGGGGCTGGGCGGGCAGGCGGCTGTAGATAGACCGGCCTTGCGGGATGATTGTCGCTCCTACGCCGACAGAGGCCAGGGTAAGGGCTGTTACCATATCGTTGGATTCCAGGACGACAGGCGGCGAAATAGCGGCTTTCTGGGTAAATTCATAGAAATTCTGACGCAGTTTCTGCCCTTCCTTGATGACAATGAATGGCTCATTACCCAGCAGATGGTAATCAAAGGCGGGATATTGGGAAAAAGGTACAGTGCGGGCCTGGTTTTCATAGTGCCGTGCCTGCTCTTCCGGCAGGGCCAGGAGCAGTTCTTCCCGGAACAGTTCTTCATAAGCAAGGCCGGCATGGAAGAACGGGTGGAGTACAATAGAAAAATCCGTCCTCCCTTCGAGGGCATCTTCTTCCAGTTCCCGCGTCGTTCCTTCCGACAGCTGGATATGGATATGAGGATACGTTTTGTGCAGCTGCGGAAATACGGCGGCCAGAATGGTGGCACTGCGGTAATAGGAGCTGCCGATGCGTACGGTACCGCTTACGGTCTGCTGCAGGTCCTGGATGCGGCTATCACGTTCGCGGTAGATTTCCCGCACTTTTTCTTCTGCTGTGAGATAAATCCGCCCTGCTTCTGTCAGGATGACACCACTTCCGCGGCGTTCAAACAGCGTTGTCCCCATATGTTTTTCAATCCTGCGTATAAACTGGCTCAGTGAAGGCTGGGAGATAAATAATTTTTCCGCAGCCGTTGAGAAACTGCCTGTTTCGGCTATTTTCGTGATATATTCCCATTCCCGTGAATTGCTATGCATGATGTCACCCCTTCGTATTTGTAGTATAAGTCACATGCTATAGATTCTATAATTTTAAAAGACTTTGACTTATAGATAAATCCATTATAAGATAGGCATGTACAGGAAACAAGAAATAAAAATTAGTGTGGTTATGTTCAATACAATGAGGTGAATGTCATGAATTTTGATGAAGCTGCAATGAAGGTACGCCGTGGCAAAAAGGGCATTATTGAAACGATGCCCCGTGCCGTTTTGAAAACCCGCAATGATCTGAGTACACTCTATACGCCGGGTGTAGCCCAGCCGTGCCGGGAAATCGTCAAGAATAAAGACCTTTCCTTTGATCTGACCTGCCGGGGCAATATGATTGCCGTCGTATCCGATGGCACCCGTGTCCTGGGCCTTGGCGATATCGGACCAGAAGCGGCCATGCCGGTCATGGAAGGAAAATCTGTCCTGTTCAAAGTATTCGGTGGTGTCAATGCCGTTCCTATCTGCCTGGATACGAAGGACCCAAAGAAATTTATTGAAACGGTCAAACTGCTTCAGCCCTCCTTTGCCGGTATCAACCTGGAAGATATTGCTTCACCGAAATGCTATGAAATTGAAAATACATTGAAAAAAGAAATGGACATCCCCGTATTCCATGACGACCAGCACGGTACAGCCATTGCTGCCCTCTCCGGTGCCATCGGAGCTTTCCGCTGCGTCGGCAAAGATTTGAAGACGGCAAAAATCGTCATCAACGGTGCCGGTGCTGCCGGGGCTTCCATCGGCCGTCTCCTCGTCCGGGCCGGTGCTCAGAATGTGACTATGGTAGACCGCTGTGGCGCCCTCTATGAAGGTATGGACGGCCTCAATCCCGTACAGGCAGAACTAGCCGCCGTGACGAACCGGGATAAGGTGCAGGGAACACTGGCAGATGTCGTAAAAGGGGCGGACATGCTCCTCGGCGTATCGGCTCCCCACATCTTTACGAAAGAAATCATCCAGTCCATGAATCACGATGCCATCGTCTTTGCCATGGCCAATCCTATTCCGGAAACGGATTATGATTCTGCCAAGGCAGCCGGTGCCCGTGTCGTCGGAACAGGCCGGTCTGATTCACCAAACCAGATCAATAACGTCCTCGTATTCCCCGGCATATTCCGCGGTGCCCTGGCCGTACGGGCACGCCATATCAATGAAGACATGAAAGTAGCTGCTGCCTATGCGATTGCCGGCCTCATCAGTGATGACGAATTAAATGATGAATATGTCATTCCCGATGCGTTTGACCAGCGCGTTGCCCCGGCTGTAGCCGCGGCTGTTGCCAAAGCTGCCATGGAAACCGGGTCGGCCCGTATCCAGCGTAATCCTGAAGATATCCGCCATGAAGCGGCTGAACAGATTGCTGCATTGCATGATATGATTGACAAACTGCACGGCTAAGGCATATCTTATATATTCCTGCATAAAAAATAATAGTACTGTATAAAAAGAGTTATCGTTTCCGTCTTTGCCTGACAATAGGCATGCTCAGAGACCGGGTTAGTTTGCGATAACTCTTTTTTATGCAAATATTTTGTATAAACCATTTACAATCGCCGTAATAATGTGTATAATATCAAAATCAACACAAATTTTTATTCATATGTGGAGGGATATATCATGAAATGGAAAACGATGATGACAGCTTGTCTGGCAGGCATCCTGGCCGTATCGGTACTGGCAGGATGTGGCAGCGAAAAGAAAGAAGATGCGAAGAAACCGCTCCGCGTTGCGACGAATGCTACCTTTGTTCCCTTTGAGTTCAAAGAAAACGATGAATCCAAGGAATATCAGGGCTTTGAAATGGATCTGCTCCGGGCTGTTGCCAAAGAAATGGGCAGAGACGTAGAAATCAATAATATTGCTTTTTCCGGTATTATCCCCATCCTGCAGCAGGGAGATATGGATATTGCTGCCGCCGGTATGACCGTGACAAAAGAACGGGCCCAGAAAGTCAATTTCTCTGCTCCCTTCTATGAATCTAAATTAGTCATCCTGACGCCTAATGAAAGCGGCATTGATTCAGCAGACGCCATTGCAGGTAAACAGGTTGCCGTCCAGATTGGCACGACTGGTGCCCAGTATGCAGAAAATCAGGGATATACGGTCAAACAGTTTGACAATAATTCCGATGTTATCATGGAACTTCAGGTAGGCGGATCGCCGGCGGCTATCCTCGATAAACCCGTCGCCGATTATTTCCTCACTCAGGACGGAAAGGGCAAATACAAAGTCATCGAAATTCCGAATACAAAATCGGAATACCTGGCCTTTGCCTTCAATAAAAAGGATACCGGATTGATGAAACAGGTCAACGATGCCATGGCAAAATTGAAAGAAAAAGGTGAATTCCAGAAATTGTATAAAAAATGGTTTAATACCGACATGCCAGATTTGCCAAAATCGGGAGACGATGCTTTGAAATAAGATGAAGATATAGCAGGGACCTGACACATGAAGATGGATAGATTCATGTGTCAGGTCCTTTTTGTATGGTGGCATAGGATAAATTATTTTTTTACTTCTGGTGTCCGGATTGGTGTTTTATCAATCAGCCACACCAGGAAAAAGGTGATCAGGCATATTAGCCATTCAAAATAAATGACGTGAGGCAGGAATCGTATCTGCGGGCATAGCTGCCACAGGAATAATCCGATGATACCTACCAAAGTAGTGGCAAAAGCCGTATTTTTCCGGCATAGAGACGGACAGAACATAGTGGCCAGAAAAACCAGTGTAAAGGCCGTCGTAAGAGACAAACCGATAAGCATGATTTTGACGATGCCGACGGCATTGAAGGCCAGCCAGAGTGTTCCAGCCCCGATAATCAGGATGATGAGACGATTGGCCCGGACATATCCTTTTTCAGAGATAGACGGATTGAAAAAACGTTTGTAAATATCCTGGGCTACGAGAGTACCGGCCCCGAGCAGAATTGTACAGGCGGTTGATACATCGGCGGCCCAGAGTGCGGCCAGGGTCATTCCGGAAGAAAACGGGTCCAGACTCATGATAATCTGTGGCAGAGCCATGGTTGGATTCAGACCCGGAAACTGGGCTTTGGCAGCCAGTCCCAGGATGGCAGACAGGAATCCGACAGGAAAAATGAGCAGGCCGCCCAGGATAAATCCTTTACGGGCCGCTGTGGCATTTTTAGCGCCACAGGCAATCTGGACCGGCCCCTGGGCAGTAATGGCCTGGGTAGTCATGACAATGATCCAGCCCAGGAGTACGGCCAGAGACAGTCCGCCAAAAGGACTGAACCAGTCAAAATCAGAAGGGGGAAGTGCGGCATTGATACCGGATATGCCGCCATCCCGCAATAGGATACGTATCATGGAATAAACGATGCCGGCATAGATAATAGCGACACTGAGCACATTGGAAAGGCCGCTCGACCATAGACCACCGATGGCAGTGATGCCGATGAAGACGATGGCACTAGTAATCATCCCGCCATGAAGAGAAAAGATATCTGGCATGAGCGCGTGCAGTATAGATCCGCCGGCGACATACTGGAGAGATGTAATGCATATCATGATCAGAGACAGGCCGATGACACTGATGACACGGGCTTTTTTATCATAACACCGTTCGAAGAGTTCCGGGATGGTCGTGCAGTCCAGTGAACGGTATCTGCCGGCAGCGACGATCCCCATAATGATGGCACCGATGGACCAGGCTCCATTATACCAGCCGGCTGACAACCCGATCTTTGTGGCACTTTCGGCGACACCTACCGTGGAAGCAGCTCCGACGGCCATACCGGTGATACTGACAGCGACGAGCCCTGCAGAAAACTTGCGGCCGGCAAACAGGTATTCTGTTGGATTCTGTCCGGCCCGGCGTTTTACATACAAAGAAATACCAAATAATAGCAGGATGTACAAAATAACGATACTGAGCTGAATTGACATGAAAAACTCCCCTCTTTCCTGCCGGGCAGTACGGTTTCCCCCTGTAGCTGCCGGCATTGATATATGGATTCATTGTATGGGAAAATGAATAAAAAATCAATTCATTCAGGTGAAAGAGTTTGTTATACCTGCTTTGCGTATTTAAAGGCATCTGCCTGCAGAAACTCATAGGTAATATAAAACAGGTCCCTCCTATGACAACAGGATAGTCATGGGAGGGACCCGTTTATGATGTGATGGATATAGCCGGTTAATTATCTGAATCTTCCCGTTCCAGGCCGATTTCTTTATCTTTCATGAAATATACTTTGATGAAGACGATGATGATCATGATGATGCCGACCTGTCCCAGAAGTGGATACAGGAAGCCAATCAGTTTGCCGAAACCAATCTGTGCACCGAAAAATGCGACGATGCCCAGAATGACGGAGACGGCCATTTTGGCGGTTTTATTGGGAAGCCATTGTTCCAGTTTGTTGATGACGACCCAGAACATAGGAGCGCCGGTACTGTAAATACCCATAAGAAGGATAATCGAAAAGACGGCTGCCAGCGCCGGAGCGAACTGCTGGGCCAGGAACAGATTAGGAACCTGCAGCTTGGCGACCTGTTCCGGGAAGCAGAGCATGGCAGCCGTCATGAGGCCGCCGGCCAACATGAGGGCGACGCCGCCTATGAAGCCGCCGAGAAATGCTTCTTTGCGGTTATTGGCCTTGCCGCCCAGCCCGGTCAGGAACGGGATAGAGCCAAATACCATGCAGGATGCATAAAGGACGCCACTGAACCAGGCGGAATCCAGGAAGGCGTACTTGGCGAACCACCAGGATTTAGTGGCACGCAGGTCATACAGGACTTCCCAGTTCTGTGCCCAGCCGCCATGGAAGCTGATGAGCGTCATGAGGCCGATGCCCAGTGTAAAGACGATGATGACAGGACCGATGGCACCGATGATATCGGCCAGCTTCATCAGTCCCAGCATGACCGTAAGGACGCAGAGAACGGCCATGAAGACACGGCCGGCATCGGCAGGAATGCCTACGAATTCAGAAGCAATGGCTCCTGTTCCGGCAATCATGATAGAGACGACTGAAAACAGGAACAGGACAGTCACCCATTCTAAGATGGTTCCTACATATTTTCCACAATAATAACGAAAAGCCTGGGTGTGATATTTTAATTTTAAATCATAGCCCTTTTGCATCAGTGCGCCACCAAAAAATGCAAATATGAGCATACTGATGGCTGCGCCAATGAAACCGTCCGGTCCGTACGCGCCAAAGAACTGCAGGACTTCCTGTCCTGTAGCATAGCCAGAACCTATCATAAAAGCACAATAGGCACCGGCAAAAATAATAATGTTTTTCAAACTTGTCTTGCCTGTCTTATTGATATCCAATGTTTTTTCCCCCAGTTTTATTTAAATTTGGACAGGACCCGGCCATAGGTATCCCCCACCCTATGCCTGGAGCTCGCTTTCTATAGCGGCAATACGTGTAAGCAGCGGTTTTACATCATCGGGGACGCGCAGACGGACGTGGCGTTTTCCGATTCCTTCAAAATCGACACCATATTCGACGCGGATGCCATGTTTCCAGAATATGGCGCCCAAGTCCGTATCGGCATCTGTGTAATACAGTCCGATAGGCACATCGGGGCGTGTTTTTGAAACATGCAGGACGTGCAGACTATCTATGAGGGCTTTTTTATTGTTTGCAATGGTTTCTCTGGACATTTTCAAAAAGCCCGGATCTTGAAGCACAATGGGAATCAGTTTGTCTGCTGGTGTCGTGATGGTCATTTCGCCGGGATCTTTAGCTAGGACCGGGACCATTGCCTTAGGCAGGACTATGTAACCGGCACGGAGTGCACCCAGTCCGAATCCTTTGGAAAAGGTACGGGCGATGACCAGATTGTCATAGTCGTTGATGAGCGAAACGGCCGATTCTTCTTTTTCGAGAAAATCGCCGTAGGCTTCGTCGATGACGACGACAATTTCTTTTTCTCGTGCCGCGTCGAGAATACGGCGGATGTCAGCCAGCGGTAGTGCCTGCCCTGTCGGATTATTGGGATTGTCGATATAAGCCAGCCGCTGACCTGGTTTCAGTGCCGCAATATAGCGGTCTGTGTCAAAGGCGAATTTCTCTTCTTCTTTCAGCGGGACGGATACGATGGCTGCTCCGCAGGAGCGGGCATTGGACGTATACGACGAGAAACACGGCATCGGTGCTACAACAGTCGTCCCTTCTTCCAGAAAGATACTGTTGATGCGGCACAAGGCACTCATAGATCCGCTTTGCATGGATATCTGGGATATGTCCAGATCGGCGATATCTGAAAAATACTGGCAGATATGGCGGCGGGTTTCCGTAAAAGGATGGGCCGGATACGAATGAAGCAGATTGAACGTATCGGCATAGGCTTCTTTTGTCAGAGTCGGTGTAACACCGCAGGGATTGACTCCCAGTGAGCAATCGATGATATCCTTTTCCAGAGATGTGCCTTCATCTTTCAAATAACTGTATACGGTCACGTTTTCCAGAGCGTGACGGATATGGTAATGCATGGTATCACCTCCATAATATATTCAGCTGATACTTATACTGATAATGAGTACAAACAGCCTATAATAACCCTATTCTACCGTTATGGGACGGGTTTGTAAAGCGATTCTCAAGGCATTAGACAGGCCATCAGGATTAAAACGTTTTACTCGTGGGCGGTATGGCTGAGGTGCATCTGGCAGGTAATTTAGATGTTGATACAGAAAATTTGTTTCACGTGAAACAAATAAATTTTTTTATCTTCATAGTTTCTTCATACTTTCTACATGATTTCTCTATATGCATCGTGTAAAGTATGGATATGTTCAAAAGGAGGAATAATATATGACTATGGTAATGACTCACTACATGGAGCTGCTGTCTCTGCACCAGCCCTGGTTTTTAATTTTATTTATGCTCGTACCGATGGTACTGGCAGAAACGATTCTCGCTTCCGGCGCTTTTTCTCTGTTGTACAAAGACGGACGCAGTGCCAAGTGGGATTCTCTCAGTCATGTTTGTGGATTGGTCCTTGGTATTTTCTTTATCTGTGCATCTGTTTACATCGTGGCCTGCTATGTCCCCACGATTGAATGGAGAGGCCCGATTGATTACATTTCTATCTGGTCTTATGTACTGGCCATTATTCCGGCCGTATTGATTCTGCTCCAGGAATTGGGAATTATCTATAAAAAGCTGGATAACACCATGAAAATCAAACGTCATATTGTGCTCATGATACTCTTTGTCTTATTCACTCACCTGGCTATGGTATTCGGCATGGCCGATCCCCAGCTGGCAGGATATCAGCCGCCTATGAATACGATGAACATGCAACAGGGCAGTATGGATCACGGCCAGATGACCAATCAGGATACTATGCAGCAGGGCCAGATGAATCATGATAATATGAATCAAAACAATATGAATCATAATCAGATGGATCATAGCCAGATGAACCATGAACAAATGCACGACCAGATGAACAATAACAAATAGAAGTCAATGATGTTTCCTAAAAGCTTCCTCGTACAATCGTTGTGTGGGGAGGCTTTTTTGTATACCGATTGACACGACTTGGTATGGAACAGTTCTCCCGCGTAGAATTTTGATGTACAATACATATTGGATATAGATTTTTTGGAGGTGGTATTGTGCTCCCCTACTCTATTCTCATTGCTGATGATGATGAAAAATTACTTACCGTGCTCCGTTCTTATTTTGAACAGGATCAATGTCTGGTATATACGGCCCAGACAGGCCGGCAAGCGCTGGATATACTCAAACGATATGAGCCTCAGCTCCTGGTTCTCGATGTGATGATGCCGGATATGGACGGTTTTGAAGTCTGCCGGCATGTACGCCAGACTAATGATATTCCCATTATTTTCCTGACAGCCAGAGACGATGAAACAGATCGTCTTGTGGGGCTGAACATTGGTGCCGATGACTACGTGACCAAACCGTTTAACGTTAAAGAACTGATGGCCCGTGCCCATGCCATGCTTCGTAGAGCGCGGGGAGAAGTCATACAGCAGTCGTCACAGCTTATACGGGGGGATTTGGTCATTGATAAAGAAAAATTCACCGTCACCCGCAACGGAGAGGCTGTTTCGCTTACTCCGACAGAATTTAATCTGCTGGAAGTGATGGCCTCTTCTCCCGGTCGTGTTTTTAGCCGCATGCAGCTCATGGAGCGGGCACAGGGCGGATACAGTTTTGAAGGGTATGAACGGACTATTGATACGCACATCCGGAATCTGCGGAAAAAACTGGAGCGTGACGCGGCCCATCCTGAATACATACTTACCGTCTACGGGATTGGCTATAAATTTGGAGGGACTGCTCATGACTAACTATTATAGTCTTGTCTTCCGGCTGACAGGCATTATCTTTTTTCTTTTTATTATGACTATTGGCATCCTTCTGTTTTTAGTCAATTATCAGATGGATGCGCACTTCTCTCATTATCTTTATAATCACTCCATGGAAATGGGCATAACTTCCCATGGGATGGCAGAAGAAATATATGTTTCTTCTGTTCACCGGTCTCTTTTATGGGTTGGTGCCGTCATGACTCTTCTCAGTGTATTTATCAGCTGGATTGTCATCCGCTGGTCTATTCAGCCCCTGCAGGATCTGACAGAAGCCGTCCGTCATGTTGAGGCTGGTTCCTTCGGGGAAACCGTGCTCGTTGACCGACAGGATGAAGTGGGATTACTGGCCCAGTCTTTTAATGCTATGTCAAAAAAGTTACAATACAATGACACGATGCGTCGCCATCTCTTTGCCAGTATAGCCCATGAACTCCGGACACCTCTTGCCATTATCCAGGGAAATCTGGAGGGCATGATCGATAATGTCATTCCGGCAGACAAGAAAACATTTTTGTCTCTGGAAGACGAAGTTCTCCGCGTAAGCCGGCTCGTTCAGGATCTGCGGGATTTGTCCCTGGCAGAAATCAATGAATTACAACTTCATTGCCATCCTTTGCAAATAAATGACCTTCTTCAACAGGCGGCCAGTATGCTGGAACCGCTTTTTGAGGAAAAACAATTACAGGTCCGCCTTTCTGCAGATGATGAGGTACCGCTCCTTTCACTGGATAAAGACCGGATGAATCAGGTTATTTATAATCTTTTAAATAATGCTATCCGCTATGTACCTTGCGGAGGGGCTGTTTTCATTCAATCGCGGCTGCGGCGGCTAAAAAACGGCCAGCGCGTCGAAATCTGTATTGCTGATTCCGGACCGGGTATCAGTCATCAGGACGTACCTCATATTTTTGAGTATTTCTATCGGGCAGAGAAATCACGAAACCGTAAGAGTGGAGGTTCCGGTATTGGCCTGGCTCTGGCGCGGCAATATGTCATCAATCAGGGTGGATATATACGCGTCCACAGTAAAGAGGGAAAAGGCACGATCTTTACAATCTGCTTCCCCATTTTATAATGAAAAGGATGCTGTACCATGTTTCACGTGAAACATGGTACAGCATCCTTTTTTTATGATACAATAGGAATAACAGAAATGAGCGGATTGAAAGAAAGGAGTTCGTATATGCTGAATATTAATCTGACCTTTGTGTACTGGTATTTATTTTTACTGAATATCCTTGCCTTTGCCCTGTTTGGATTGGAAAAACGATTTCAGGACGGCGGATCTTCCCGTATACCGGAATGGGTCCTGCTCCTGCTGGCTGTACTGGGAGGATCGATGGGAGCTTTCTTTGCTATTTATATTTTTACTTATAAAAAAGACCGGCCAAAATTTAAATACGGAATCCTTGCCCTGTATGCCATACAATTCGCAATCTGTGTCCGGCTGGGCATATTCTGATTTGCCGGTCCTGCATTAGAGGGTAATACACAACGGACCTGCCGTGAAATACCTGGGGTATTTTTTCGGCAGGTCCGTTTGTCTTTTCTATGGGAATTTCCGTACTAGTTCACCCATACACGACAGAATCCGGTGGTGTCTATCAGGCAGTTACCAGTTTATAACCGGCATCGGCAATGACTTTGGCAAATTCTTCTGTAGAGATGTCACGGGTGGCTTCTACGTCGGCTTTGCCGCCATCGAGATCAACCGATACGGCGGTTACGCCATTCATAGCGGATAATGCTTCCTGGACGTGTTTCTGGCAATGCTGGCACATCATGCCTTCAATTTTTAATGTGGTTTTCATAGTGGAATCCTCTTCTTTCTCTGAAAGTAATGTATATCCTGCAGCCGTAATGACTTTTTTAAAGTCATCGGCCGGGATGGCAGATGAACTGGTGACAGTGGCACCTTTGCTGTCCAGATCGACGTGAACCGTTGCAACGCCGGGCATTGCTTCTAGTTCTTTGGTGACCGTGCGGACGCAGTGCTGGCACATCATTCCGTCGATAGTCAGTTTATATTGATGCGCTGCAACAGGTACTGTCTGATCGGTTTCTTCCATGATTTCAGTGGCCGTTGACGGCTGTATTGTAAGTGCATCGGTTGTGGCTGACGAAGCGGTATGGGTGGATTCTGATTGCCTTGTTTCACGTGAAACATGGTGAGTCTGGTGATCTGGTTTAAAGAAGCGCAGGCGCAGGGCATTCATGCAGACACTGAAGCTGGAAAGACTCATGGCCGCTGCACCGATCATCGGATTGAGACGGATGCCAAAGGCCGGATATAGGACCCCTGCTGCCAGGGGAATGCAGATGGCATTGTAGAAGAATGCCCAGAACAGATTTTCTTTGATATTGCGTATGACAGCTTTGCTGAGGCGGACGGCGCTTACGGCGTCGAGGAGATCATTGCGCATGAGTACGGCATCGGCGCTTTCAATCGCTACATCCGTGCCAGCCCCTATGGCAATCCCTAAATCTGCTTTGGCCAGTGCCGGAGCATCGTTGATACCATCGCCAATCATAGCGACCTTATGGCCTTGTGCCTGGAGAGCTGCAATATGGCGTTCTTTATCTTGTGGCAGGACGCCGGCGATTACCTGAGGAATATGGAGCCGCTTGCGGATGGCTTCAGCTGTGCGCTGATTATCCCCGGTCAGCATGACAACGTCGATTCCCATTTTGCCAAAGAGCGAAATCGCCTGGGCGCTGCTTTCTTTTTCCATATCGGCGGCAGCGATGATGCCGATGACTTCTGTACTGTCGGCAAAGATGAGCGGTGTCTTCCCAGCGTCTGCCAGTCCATCCAGCCGTTGTCGGATTTCTTCTGTGGCAATACCCTTTTCTTCCATGAGACGGGTATTGCCAGCATAGTAAGTCTGGCCATTCCATATAGCTTCAATACCGCGCCCGAAAAGGGCTTTAAAGTTTGTTACCGCTTCGGGAACGGCATGATGGTCCTGGGCATAATTCATAATAGCTTCTGCCAGGGGATGTTCACTCCCCTGCTCCAGGCTGACTGCCAGCGTAAGCAGTTGGTCTTCTGTTCCCTTGCGGACCCAGATGTCAGTTACGCGGGGGCGGCCTTCCGTAATGGTACCGGTTTTATCCATGACGACTGTATCGATGGTATGGGCCGTTTCCAATGCTTCTCCTGATTTGATGAGGATACCATTTTCGGCTCCTTTACCAGTACCTACCATGATGGCGACCGGTGTTGCCAGTCCCAGTGCGCAGGGGCAGGAAATGACGAGAACAGAAATGGCCGTAGAAAAGGCAAATTCTGCAGTGGCACCGAGCAGGAAGTACCAGACCAGCCCTGTGATAACGGCGATGGTCATGACGACAGGAACGAAAATCCCGGAAATTTTATCAGCCATTTTGGCAATAGGCGCCTTACTGGCACTGGCTTCATCAACCAGCTTGATAATCTGGCTGATTGTCGTATCCGCTCCGACACGACTGGCCCTGACGTGAATAAAACCTGTTTTATTAATCGTAGCAGAGGTGACGGAATCGCCTTTTTGTTTTTCTACAGGGATACTTTCGCCGGTGATGGCGGCTTCATCGATACTGGTCGATCCTTCAGAAATGATGCCGTCTGCAGGGATGCTTTCTCCCGGGCGGATGACCATTTCATCACCTACGGCGAGTTGTTCTACGGGAATGATCTCTTCTTTGCCATTGCGGAGCACCGTGGCCTGCTTGGGAGCCAGATCCATCAGTTTTTCAATGGCCGTACTGGTTTTTCCCTTGGCGCGGGCTTCCAGGTACTTGCCGATATCGATGAGGGTAACGATCATACCGGCTGATTCAAAATAGAGATTTGTGCTGTACTGGGAAACGAGAGCCCAGTCGCCGTGGCCCATGCCCCAGCTCATGCGGAAAATGGCAAAGACACCATATACGGCGGCTGCCATAGAACCCATGCCCACGAGGGTATCCATATTCGGTGCGCCCTGGAACAGGGTCCGGAAGCCGTTGATATAATACTTTCTGTTGAGATACATGATGGGCAGTATAAGCAGAAATTGGGTAAAAGCAAAGGTGATGGCGTTTTCATCGCCATGGAATATTGCCTGGAACGATTCCGGAACGGGGATGCCGAACCATTCCAGCAGCATATGGTGCATGGCGATATACATGACGGGAATCAGGAACAGGATAGACCCGATCAATCGCTTTTTCATGGCTGCCATATCTTTTTTTGCCAAATCAGAAGGACTGGGCTCTGGAGCCGCAGCTGTTTTTTTATTTCCTCCGGTAAGAGTTGCCCCGTATCCGGCATCTATGACGGCCTGGATGATATCCTGGCTGGATAGCGTTCCTTCATCATATTCGACCTGCATACTATTAGTCAGTAAATTGACACTGGCTTTTTTCATGCCTGCCAGTTTGGAAACGGCTTTTTCAACCCGGCTGGAGCAGGCCGAGCAGCTCATACCGGTAATGGCATATTTCTCATGTTTCATCTCATATCACCTACTTCATTAATTTTTGCAGCATACAGACGAGTTCATCGACGACCTCATCCTTTCCTTCACGGATATCGTGAACGACACAGCTTTTAATATGCTGGGCCAGCAATTCTTTATTAAATGAATTGAGAGCCGATTGGATAGCGCTGACCTGCATCAGGATATCGACGCAGTAACGGTCATTTTCTACCATATTGCGGACACCGCGTACCTGGCCTTCAATCCGGTTGAGGCGTGAAATAAGGCATTTATATTCCTTACTGGTTTTATCACGGTATTTATGCTTGGGACCGGTACAGCAGCACGTTTTGGCCGGATGGTCTGTCAATCCTGTCTCTTGTTTTTTCTCTTCCATCGTATTCTCCTCCTATATACCCCTATCGGGTATCTGTGAGTATAATATACCTACAAGGGGTATATGTCAAGAGAAAACAAGAATTTATTTCAAAAAGATGAAATATGGATTAAAAAAATACAACTAAATGATTTAAATATAGAAAAACGCCGTAAACGTCGCTGTAACGGGCAAAACGTGATTTTATGATATATAATATAAAAAGAAAAATAAAAACGCCTTAAAAGGCGTTTTTATCGACCATCCGTGACAAGCTAAAAAGGACCATACATGACGGTTTCCACCGTCGTGTATGGTCCTTTACCCGTATACTAATTATTTGAGGAGTTTAGCAACTTCCTGGGTTTCGTCAGTCGCTTTGTCAGCACCGGCAATGATGGCGCCCTGGGCTACGATGCAGTCCAGGTTCTTATCCTTGCGGACCTGTTCGACTTTATTGACGACATCTTTTTCAATAGGAACGATGAGGCTGTTTTCCAGCTTGCTCAGGTTCTGGGCGAGCTGACGGCCTAATTCCTGTTTTTCCTGATCTGTTTTCAGAGTCGGAGCTTTTTTGGCAAATTCCTGATTGGCGTTTTTGATAGCAGACTGCATCTGGGCGCTTACTTTCGGGAAATCTTTATGAGCCTGGACGAGGGTATCAAAATTGACATAGCCAACGCCGGCAGCAAAAGCGGAAGAAGCAGCGACGACGCTCATCATCCCTACTACGGCGAGGGAAGCCAGTTGTTTTCTTAATTTCATTATATGATCCTCCTGTATATTAAAATAATAGGGTTACTGTCTGTTTAGATATTATATCAGAATAGAACGGAAAGTACAACGGTTGTGACCATACTGTGATTATAATTGACAAAATGTTTAAAGTTTTGCATCGGATTGAACCGGTTCAGCTGCGGCTGTAGTTTCATCTTCATCTTTAATGTAGATGTATTTATCCTTTTTCAGCTTGTCGATAATTTCCGGAGCCATGGTCAGCAGCTTTTCAAAGGCCGATGCCTGATATCCGCCTTTTTTGATAGAAAACATTTCGACCCGGTCACCTTTGATGACCAGGACAGCTGTCGGTTCCATTTTGGCACCGCCGCCACCGCCGCCGCTCTGACGGCCTGTTTCTTCTTTGCCGTTCACGCCTCCTGTACCAAAACCAAAGGTGATGTCTACAAAAGGAACGAGAATCGTATCGCCGATGTGTACAGCCTGGCCGACGACCGTTTCAACTTTAATCATGTTCTGGAAATTTTCAAAGATTGTTTCTAAATTATTTTTTATATAATTTTTATCCATGAGCGAATTCCTTTCTGTGCTGACGTACGGCCCAAAGCAGCCGGCGGACTGGCGGGGAAACGATGAAGGAAAGGGCATACAGCACAATGACACCGGGATAGATGCGTCCTGCTATTTGTATGTGGCAGTCGTATATTTCATTCAGGAAATCGAATTGCAGATCCTGCGCAGCTTGTGGCAGGAGCATGTAGAGGAAACCGGACAGCATACCCGTCTGATGCGGCTGAGATAGGCCTAACGTCCCTGTCGTCTGCACGGTGCGGATGCGGCTGTGATGCAAAAGGCGCAGGAAGAAAGACAGGCATGATGAAAGAAAGTCTTCAGACCATACATAGTCTTTCCACCAGAATGTATCGGACGCGGCACAGACATCATCTGGTTCCGGGGAGTCTGCACCCTGCAGGGCATCCCGGATTGTGTTTTCAGACAGCGGGTCCTCTTCTTCTTTGTCTGGCTCTTCTGGGTCTTTTTTGTCAGGAACAATACCGGGTGGCTGTCCTCTACCGGATAGGGGTTCCTTATGCCAGCCTATATAGCAGAGTTTCGTTGGTTTTTGACCGAAAACGTAATCCCACTCGTAATACAATCCGTGATTCAGAAAGGAAAGGACCGTCCGGATGTGAAATGGGGATTGAATATCTGCACTCAGACTATACGTAAGCGGCAGGAAGAGAAAGAAGGAACACAGCATAGCGATAAAGGCCAGCAGGCTCAACAGTATCAGCATGATATTCTCTCCTCTCCCGGCAGATGCCGCTATTCCTTGTCATACTTAGAATATTCGCCGCAATACGGATATTTCCTTTTTACGTCAGTCTTCTTCCGCTGTATCATGGAAAATACAATCTACATCAGTATCCCCGAAACAACGGCTGCAGGAAATACAAGTTGCCGGTTCCGTATCACCGCGGCGCCATCTGTTTGGCAGATCCGGCTGGCGGAGGAGCGGGCGGCACATGGATATAAACGATACAGGCGCGGTATTGAGGAATTCTTCCATCTCAGCGGCACTTCTCCAGCCGCCGACGACACCGATATCGGTCTGGCCCTGCAGTTCTTTGGCTGCTTTTTCTGCATACGGGGCAAAGTACATGGGCTCTTTCGTGCGCCGGATTGCGCGGATCGGGCCTTTGCGGGGCAGGGAGGATGTATTGCCTCCACTGATTTCAATGGCCGAAATGCCGTCGTCAGCCAGCCAGTGCATGACCTGCAGGCTTTCTTCTGCGGTCATACCGCCTTCTTTCATGAAATCGGCGCAGTTCAATTTGACCCATACAGGAAAATCGCTGCCAGCGGTCTGTTTGATGGAAGCAATACACTGACGGAGGAAACGGGCACGGCCCATGAGGTCGCCACCGTATTCATCACTGCGCTGATTATAATAAGGAGTCAGGAATTTGCTGGCCAGATAGCCGTGGGCTCCATGGAACTGGACGCCGTCAAATCCGGCTTTGCGGGCACGCAGCGCCGCCTGTCCTACGTCTTCGACGAGACGCTGGATCTGCTCTTTTGTCAGCGCCTGGGATTCCTGCAGTGTCCGGCCGATTTTATCAGGGACACCGCTTGGACTTACGATAATACGGTCTTCTCCTTCGGGAACCATAATGGCCGAACCCATGATGACAATCTGGGCAATGATTTTTCCGCCTTTGGCGTGGACTGCCTGGGTGATGGCTGCCAGGGGGGCGATACAACTATCGTCATCGAGCAGTATCTGGTGATGCTGGTGCGGTTCCAGTCTGGAAGCAGCAATCATGCCGGTAATGATGATTCCCGTTCCCCCTTCTGCCAGTGTTTCATACATGTGGCAGAGCTTATCTGTCGGATGCCCTTCTGCATCAGCCATACCTTCAAACGTTGCAGAACGGACAATACGGCAGGCTGCATGGATGCCGCCTATGGTACACGCATCAAATAACATGAAAATCTCTCCTTATGTATTCTATAATAATCAATTATATGGAACAATTGTTGCCATATAATTATTCATTATACCCTTACTTGCCCATACTATGCAAATGATTGGCATGAATTTGATAAAATAGCGACTTTTTAATTTTTTAGCGTATCTTATGTTTCACATTTTCACCTATTTTTCCATCTTTTTTTTGTCAATTTTTGTCATTTTTTCAATAAGAAGGCCGTAATGATAATTTAGATAGCGCCCGCCTATATCCGTATATAGTGGACGCTATCTTTTTTTACTTGTTGCTTAATAAGCAAACCGCCAGCCCCCCGGCCAGAACAGCCCAGGTGTCACGTTGGCGTTTAATGACTGCTTGTTTGTGTTCCATTGCTTTTATTTTCTTTGTCAATATTTGCAAAGATTGACTTTGCCGCTGCAATGTTTCCTCTGCCTGTTTCAATGAGCTTTTGGCATTGGTCAAGTTCTGCTGTGTTGTTTGCAGTTGACTTCTGCAATCTTGTAACTGATTCTGTAGCTCGATCAATATCTGCTGTTGCTCGGTCGAGTTGCTCTTGAGAACGTTCAATCGCGCTTGCAGCGTTTCCAATATCGTCTCTTGCTCGTTGATTATCTCTTTCAGCTGATTGTACTGTGTCAATGATATTGTTATTTTCTGCGCTGGCTGCATCGTCGTAGTGTCGGCACACCAGCCATGCCCCGGCAATAGCCAAAATGAAACACAACACGCCAGCAATAAGAATAGTTTTATTTTTCTGAACAATCGTTTCA
This sequence comes from Megasphaera hexanoica, assembly GCF_043520715.1. Classification (NCBI taxonomy): domain Bacteria; kingdom Bacillati; phylum Bacillota; class Negativicutes; order Veillonellales; family Veillonellaceae; genus Megasphaera; species Megasphaera hexanoica. The sequence continues at coordinate 322,336 of NZ_CP171361.1, forward strand.
GCCTCCTCTTTTGACGGCAGATACAAAAGGATCACCTCCTATTAATCGGATAATAATCGTTGAGCGCGATAGAAGTTGGCTTTTCCCCGAAGGATATCGCCGCCTGTGTATGGGGCATCTCCTTCTTTCAACACGTATAAATCCCATCGCTCACAATCCGCATCAGGTCCGTACGGTTCATGCAGGTACAGACCATCTTTATTATCGGCAGCTTCAGCATGTGTCATAACCCTTTGGAGATCAATCGTCAAATCCAACACATCGGCTAATACACAAATGACCTGTGCCATAGATTCAATCTGTGCGTCTGTTGGCGGTTCGGGCCCTAAATCGGCATGGGAGCCTAAAAAGCTATTGTAGGCGCACGCCATAGCAATTCCTATTGCCCCGGTATTACGATGCCAGGTATGAGCTTTTAGTTCAGACATATTGTCCGTTGAGACATATAGCGAACCATCCGCATCAATGGAGATATGATAATCGTCAAAATGTTGGACATAATGTCCGCCCGTCCAGTGGCAGTATAGTTTTACATCCCGGTCCATACTCTTGGCCGCACTCCACAATCCGTCATAGGACTGTCTGGCTAATTGTTTTAATTCACTTAGTGTTATCGGTCTCATGACTTACTCCTGATCTACAATAATCCAATCATGACTTAACAAGTCACTCTGACTGGCTAGCCAACCGACTTGTATGCCTTGTGTTCCTACAAATGCAATGGCTTGATTTCCCATTGTTTCGTGTTTAGCATTGACTATTTCACCTTGATGATTTTTATAACTAATGCTATCAATAATCTCTATATGTTGATTTTTTCCATTCCATCCTTCACGAGCAACTTTATGCCCTGTTTTCATTGCATTGGTCCTATGTCAAGTTTGAGTACAAGTTAAATTGAGGTTTTTATCAATCAGTTATCCAGCAATCAAAGCTGCCTTTTTCTTGTAGTTTGCATATAATTTCTCATAGTCATTTGGTGACATATAGTTACAGTGACTGTGAATTCGAACGGTATTATAAAACGTGTTAATGTATTCAAACACCAGCATATAGGCTTGTTGATAATTTTCAATCTTAAATCGATTCAGCCATTCTCGCTTAATCAAGGCGTGGAATGATTCTATGCAGGCATTATCCCATGGATAGCCTTTCTTCGAATAGCTGCGGCACATCTGTGCGGTTTCCTTGATATAGGATTGCGAAAGATATTGACAACCGCGGTCAGTGTGAATTACTACCAGACGGCCTGGATTCCTGGTTTGCTTTGCCGTTTGAAGCATCCTAATAATGCCAGATGCATCCAACTTCCGGGATAAATTCCAGGCAATGATTTTTCGAGAAAATAAATCCATGATACTGGCCAAATACACAAATCCTTCAGTGGTCCAAATATAAGTAATATCGCTGCACCAGATCGTATCTGGTCTTGGCGGATTAAATTGTTCTTGCAGAATATTAACTAATATGGCATCAAAACAACTGCTCTGGGTCGTAACGGTATAATGCTTGACCCAACAAGCACGAATCCCCATCTGCCGCATGTAAAGGCCCACTGTCCTTTCGGAAATACATTCACCTTTCTGTTGAAGCAATTTAGTAATTTTGGGTGCTCCATAGATTTGCTTTGAATCTTCGTAAATGGTTTGAATCTGTTTTTTTACCTCCTTACGGTGCGTAGCTTGTTTGGATAATTTGCGATGACTCCATCCATAGTAACCTGATGTAGAAACGCCCAATTCTGCCAGCACTCCAGATACCGAAAAATGGCGTTTCCCCTGATGGGCTTTTTCGGCTTCCTGTTTGACGCTATGGTAAATGGCGGGGATTATTTGTCTAGAATGCTGATAGCTTTTTTTAAGACATTGATGGCATCCTTGGCATCTCGTAATTCACGTTTCAAACGAGCGATTTCCTTGGCTTTATCAGATGCATAGTTTCCGGATCCGCGATATGGCATTTCCCCATTATCCCGTAATTGCTTTTGCCATCGTGACAGTGTCTGTTGGGAAATTCCTAAATTATGGGCACACCCAATCAGTCCTAAGTCACGATGATCATGGTAATATTGGACAGCATCCATTTTAAATTGTTTGTCGAACTTCGTCATACTAAGGCCCCCTATATATACTTTTATTGTATCACTTTATGGAAAACCTCAGTTTGACTTGTCCTATTTATATGCTAGCATCACATCAAGTGCTTGGCTAAACGTCATTTTAGAGTTTAATTCATGGTATGCTTTTTCAAAAACCATTTTAGGGCTCCAACTGATATATCCGTCTGGGTATGTTACTTTATAACCATCTTCACCTAAATGATGATTCCCCATTTCTTTCCATGCCTTGCAGTATTCAGCTTTTACAACTTTAGTTCCAATATATGTTTTCATTTTTTCTCCTCCGATCTTAAGGGCATAGCTCCGACTGGCGAGTTATAACGTGAATCCATGCCATACTTTGTCCAAGCTGCTTTTGCCAGGCCTACGATACCGGCCAAGCCGCCGGCCACGGCAGAGACGCCGGACCAGCAACTCATGAGTTCAAATTTTGTCCCGTGTAAGGCATTGGACCAATACCCATACAGCCAGCTACATAAAATCAGGCAAAGAAAAATCATCATGATGACGGACAACATGATGACTAAAGCTAGCCAATTTTTCTCTGCCCAATGTCCAAATTGGACAATCTTTTTCATAGCATCCCTCCTAATTCCGAAAATAATCAACAATAAATGATATGACTCCGCCGATAATGCCGGCGATGACATACATTGAATTGATACGATGATGAGCTGAACGGCCACGCTGATCTGCAATGATTGCCAGTTCTTTTGTAGCCTGGAATTGTTCCTGCAGCTTATGCACGGAATCCAGGGCTTCATTTAGTTGCGCTTCCAGCCGTGCCATCCGTTCGAGAACTTCCGTTTGAAAATCGCGTTCACTCATACAATCCCCTTTATAGTTTCATTATATAAGCCAGAGCGTAGAAAGGTGGTATGGTAGGTAATTCTACACTGGAAGCGAAGGCTAAACGAGCATGACCACTGTTGATATTTACATCATTTTCTTTCATGATTGCCCTCCTATGTAAATGCAATAGTAACATTATTTAAATATAAACCAACTGTATCATTATTAATACTGTTCGGATACGCTACCTTATCATCATTGTTAAAAATACTAATATTAATAATATTTCCACTCCATCTGTCAACAGTATCAGTGGTGCCTGTTATAAAATGATTATATGTAGTAGCATCTCCTGCTATATAATTATCATTCTGCCTACATCGATACTCCCCTTGTGCTACTATTGTTTTTACGTCATCTCCTATTAGTTTGGGAAGTACTATACTAAATTGTATCCGTGTGTTACTTGATGTAAGGAATGCCGCAGGGATAAGTGCGGGTAAGTTAAAACTATCCCCTGCATGAAAGTACAAAGCAGAATCAGTTTGGGTTTTTATATCATTTATATCATCTTTGGTAGCATTTTTCCGTACTACAAACGTTGCGTTGCCATCTATAATTTCTGTCATTTATATCCCCTCCATAACATACGTAATAAACCACCGTATACGATTTGGGCTGTACGGTATTTGAAGCACCATAAATATTATTAGATTTAGAGGCATCAAAATCATAAGTTACTGACTTATATGTCCCTGCTCCTTGCGAATTAGGCCCACTACTTGTATCCCCTGTTTGTGTCGAAAAGGCACCACTAACGCCAATCTGGTCACTGTAAGTGTATATTTTTCTGAAATTGCCTGTGATATTCGGCAATCCAGCATTTTTACTAGTTCCTGCAGATGTACTACCCTCTAAGAAACGGCCATCATTTAATGTCGGTGTTTTCCCATCTGTAAATATATTAGCTAACATAGGATACTTAGTCTTATCAAAAGATGACCCGTCGCATGGTAACAGGTATTCGTAGCTTTTTGGAGTAGTAGTTTTAGCAATAATGTCACCGACTTCATAGCGGCAACGAGTATCTCTTACCCTCCAATGTACATTCCCGTCGGCCATATCAGCTATTGCCCCCCCGTAGAGGACACGCTACTGAAATCCGGTTCTTTATCTCCAGTGGTTCCAGCCGTAATACATTCCAAATAGGCCCATGAGGGCAGGTTTTTGCTGTACGCAATATCACCTACTTCATAGGCTTTATTACGCTGTAACGTCGTGATTCCATTTATTATTGTCAAATCTGTTGATGTAATAGTGATTGCCCTTACTTTCTCAATGATTGCATCTGTGCTATTTACGCTCTCCGCAGTCACTTTTTTCGTGTTTACACTTTGCCACTTTTTGCTTTCTGTTCCCAACTGCCCTTCTCCATCGGCTCTGGGCACAATATTACGTGTTGCCATTTTCTATTCCTCCTTTGGTTCTAAATCGCCATTACCATCAGTTCCCATTCTGCAGAGTAAGCCGGCGATTCGCTTGGCATCAGGCTTCCATTTATATCTATTTCAAAAAATGTCTGGACGGTTCCGGTTGTTGCTAATTTTTCATTGATTTCCGTCTTCGTATAGAAATCATCTGAAGATAAATACGTTGCTGTTCCACCCGTTGTTGTCGTTACGTTAATCGCCGGCACTGATGCATAGGTTTGCCCGTTTATTTTTATATCTTCTGCCATAGCTTTTATTTAATAGTCAATATTTTGGAAGTGGAGTCTTGTGTAATTTTGGCTGTTGTCAATGTCCCTGTAATCTTGGCTCCGTTTACATAAGCCGTACTGCCGCTTAATATGGTCCCTGATGTACCGGTAGCATCAGATGTATCTACGACGCTTGTTTTGCCTGATACTCCCAATATAGTAGATCCTGCTTTAATATTTTCACTTACCAGTTTGGCCTGTTCGGTTTCGCTGAGCTGTACAGTGCCTTTTCCATCATGATACCCGGCAGCCACTGTATAAATCCCGTCTTTTTTGTTTATTTCCCCCGCAATTGCACCATTATTAGGCATACTGCCAGTAGACTGCCCTGCATTTAAAAAGGCTGTCTTTCCCTGCAGAATATCGCTGGCGGTGGCTGTTGCTCCCGTTGTTTCATAATAATTTGCATTCCCTGTTCCGCTCGATAATGGTATGGATACCTGCGGTACACTTTCATACGTTACATTGTTGATTTTTACTGTTTTAGCCATATTTCCTCCTATTCTACGGTCATAGTCCCGTTGTACGTAATCTTCCCGTAATTACTTGGTATCGGCGTTACTGTTGTTCCCGTCCACCCGCCCGCTGGGACGGTAACCCCTTTGGCATGATGTCTCCATTGCTGTCCAGTTCCCAGCGTGACGAATATGTTGGACTGGTTGCAGGCATTAATCCGCCCGTTTCATCGATTTCAAAGTAATTTTCCCCATCTAATGTTACTTTGACCCAGTACGGTGACGACTGTGGATTTTCTCCTGTTATAGACTTACCAATACAGCGATAACTGTTTCCATCCTCGTAGGCAACAACAGCAGGATAATCATATGTTTTTGATACATCCCAGGCAGGTGCGGAAGCTGCATAAGCTGTACTGGAATAAGCAGCGGCTTCTGCTGCCCAGTTGGCTGCTGTAGCCGCTTCCTGTTTCGCCTGATCTGCATTTGTTTCTGCTGCGTTTTCATACTGTTCAGCCAACTTTGCTTCATCCGCTGCTTTGTAAGCATATGTCAGGGCCAGGGCTGCCTGCTTTGCTGATTCCTGGGCGCTGATTGGTGCTAAATTGGCACGGTAAATTGTTTCCTGCAACATCATGATTATCCAGTCCATGCTTTTTTCAATCAGTGAAAACGGCAGTTTGTCTGGTAAATCGACATTGTTTTGCAGTGGTGTTTCCCGTGATAAGCGGATACTCATATCAGCGGTAAGCGGATCTCCCTGAACTGGGTATATATAGGTGTTTTCTACCGTGTCATATCGGTAATTACTTACAATCTCCGTTTCCATTCCCATTTCATCGACGAGATAACCATGTATATCCCCACTCGTCCGATAAGGGTAGGGAAAGGAAAATGCCGTTTGTTTGCCATCGCCACGGTACACAATTGTTACTTCTGTGGCCTGGATCATTTTTTAGCCTCCTTTTCTTTCTTCCTCTCTTCCCGCTGACGTTCTTTCAATGTCTTATACCTCCTGTCAAAAATGATGGAATTAAGCAGTGTGCTGACGCTCCGGTCTGTATCGACCATGCTGAACCGCATCAGCGCCCAGAATCCGTCTGTCAACGTGTCGCTGAATCCATAGTACCGGTTCACTGCCCGGCTGGTACTGCGCCCTACATCAGTCCAGTCCTTATTAGGCGAAAAGCCGGCCTGGAGTGCTTTTATGGCTTCTTCACCCATGGATAAGCCCAATAGGTTACTGTTTTGGAACGACGGCAGGCCCAGCATGACATACATGGCGTCTTCCAGTGTATCCCGGACAACGGGTATCCCCTGTGCCGTGTTGGAAACCAATTTGATGCCCATCTTCTTCAGAATTTTTTCTGGATCATCATCTCCGGCTACGGCTTCACGATATACCGTTTCAAATACCGTTGGCAGTATCACCCACCATAGCATTGCATTGAAAAGGGCTATTCTGTTGCCTTTCTTCCATTGATACCCGCCCTTAATCATGGCGTTCAACACCGTATTACTATACGAATAGAACGGGGCTAATTGCGCAATTATGTCATTCTGCCGCATCATGGCCGGCTGATCTTTTACCCGGCCACTGCCGAATATATCCCGAACAGCCTTATCGGCTGCCAGTACGGCCTGGTCTTTAATAATTCCTGGGTCCGTTTTTTGTGCCTGAACCTGTTCTCTCAGTGATTGATTATAGGCGTATCGCCATAGTGCCATGCTGCACATCAAGTCTGTTTCTGTGATGAACCAGTAGCCGTATCGGCCAATACTGTCCCGTTTCTGCTGCAGTTTTACGGATAACCGGGAACTGCCTTTTTGTACCTGGAATGCCATTCCCTGTTGCAGGTCCCGGTCAATCGTATTGATCCGATCTGCCATCATGGGGCTGTTTTGCATGACAAACTGCCGGTTCTGGTGATATATTTTGGTTCCGCCTCCCAGGATACCGGCTCCGAACTCTCCTAGTGCCCGTATGGTATTGATAGCCCCAATCCGGTTCATCATTGGGAATATATTCAAGGCGTTGAGTACGGCTGTACTGGTTCTGAAAGCCATAACAGCATAAGACGTCTTCCTGCGCAATCGTTCCAGCGTTCTGGACAGGGCTGTCATCTTCTGTACGTCCGTTTTCCAGCAGTCCTTCGTCCATTGTTTGATCGCATCGTACGTATGCATTCCGTAATTTTCCTGGATGATTTTCTGGATGTCTGGATGGGATATGATTTTATATACGTCTGTTACCGCTTCCCGCATACAAATATGATGAATAGCTTCATTGATGGCTGCCGGCCATACATCTAGTGACAGGTCCAGGCCCATTCCTTGTACTGTTTTTGCTCGTTTCTTTGTGCTTCCCATCCCGATTGCCATTGTCGATGATCCAGATAATTGTGTTTTTACAATATCATCCATCTCATGTTCGCTGGCTTTGACTGATAATTTCGGATCATATCGGATAGGATAATACCCGCCGCTGATTTTCCTGCCATTGATCGTGAAGGGCATCGGCTGTACCTGCCCCAAACCTACGCCGTAGAGCCGTTCCTGCACGGCGTTTCGTTCCGGCCAATATTGTTTCAGTGAATCCCAAACAGCTTCCAGGAAGTCCAGGTCTTTTTTAGTCAGTGCTCTTGTAAACAAGTCTTCCATATCCGCTTCATTGACATGGTGATAATCCATGATACGCTGGCGACCTTCTTTATTTCCCCAATTCAGTGCCATGGCCAATATCTGTTCATGAGTGAAATTCGTTGTTGCTCCTACTGCCCAGGCTTTATCATTCCGTATATGCTGCCATTCTTTCGGACTGTATATGTGGCATATTTTGGCAAACGTCCTGACAGCTTCCTGCTGCATAGTGATTTCTTTCCGGTCTGCCCGGTCAATGGGATTCCATATATACTGCATCCATTTCGGTCCCATATCTTCCAGGATGACTTCTATCTTCGTCAGAGACAAGATGGCGTCCGATGCTTTTTCCTTCAGTCTGCCTTTCCGGTTCTGATTATTCAGTGTCTGTTGCGGGTTCCAGGCAAGGTCCTGTTTCATGGATTGGGATAACTGTTCTACGGCGTCCGGAATACTGACCTGTTTGCCCTCTTCGTCTAAGATGGTCGTTGCTTCATACTCCCGTCTGCCTGATTTATACAGGGCCGTAATAGCCTGATCGATATCACGGAATTGAGCCAGTGACAGATCCTGATACTTCATGCGTTCTTTTCCATCCACGATATTACGAATCCATGGAGCTACAATGCTGCTTTCATTGGGCTTATCTATTTTCCCGTTTGAGTCTTCAGCCAAACAGTAATCTGGCGACAAATCCCGATAGATGTAATTCCAGTCCAACCCGATAATTTTCCCGTCCTGCGTCGGAGGCCGGCCGTCCCGGTCAGTGATTCCCAGATTATATGCCAGATGCTGCAGGAAATACCGGGAATGCATGCCCATGCGTACCGGATTTTTCGCCCGGCTGATCCGGTTCAGTATCCCTTTTATGCCATAGCGTTCATCGCCCTGGTTGTCGAGTGTCCCTTTCTGACCTTCCAGCGCTTTCCGGACGTATTCTTCATTGTCTTTGGCCGCTCTGGCCATGCAGTAGAATTTTTGGGCATTTCCTTTTTCCAGCAATGCCTGTTCAAAGTTCCCGGCACTCATGTGCTGATCTGCCAGATGAGATGCTGCTTTGGCCTTGATTTCAAAGTGCCTCCACGTTGTCGCTTCTGATACCTTCATATCTTCCAGTTCCTGTCTGGATAATTCCAGCATTTTTACATACGAGGCTGACGGCATGTCCCGTACCTGATTCAATCCATGGATGACTTCACGTAGTGCTTTCTTCAGGCTTTTTATCTGGGTTTCATTTTCTTCTTTGGTAAGTTTATCCTTTTTCCGCTCGGCTGCCAGTGATTTCTTCAGTTCCCGTATTTCTTCATTCCGGCTCAGCAGAATATTGTCCATACGCCCTTTAGCTACACGGGCTTTATCCTCCTGGTCTGCAATGCCCATTATCTGACGGAGTTGGGCTCTGACTTCTTCGTCACTACCTTTTATACGGCCTAATTCCTGCATTGCTCGTACACACTCTGCGATGTATGCATTGATTTTTCGCTGCATTGCCGCCCGTTCCAGATCATTCAGCCGTGCCTGGCCATTTGTCGATGCCAGTTGTTTATCTGCTTCTTTGCAGATATCTTCATAGGTCGGCATCATGTCATCATACAGTTTTTTTCGTTCTTCCATGTATGTGGCAGAACGTTCTTCCAGTGTTCCTCCCGCATCATGCAGAGCCTGACGGAAAGCGGCTTCGTTTTTGTACCCATTCTTTTCCAGGATGATGCTACGGGATTCCGGCATGTGATTATATATATTTTCTATACGGTAGATTTCATTTTCATCACAAACCTGTTTTTCATAGTCCAGGCGTTCTTTTTTCAATGACTCTTCTCTCAGAGTTTTCCAGTTATTTTGTTCAGAGGCAATGAATTCCTGCAACAGTCGTTCCTTACTGCGTTCTTTGACTTCTTCACTCCATTTGCGGATCATTTCGCCTTCCGGCCCCGTGAGATCCCCGGAAAATCCTTTGCGGTCCCAGGCATTCAGTTCTCTTGTTTTGGCCCAGAGTTCGATATCTTTGTCTGTTGCCAGCATTCGGTTCATGACACGTTTTACGTCTGCCGGTGGTTCTTTGCCCAGGTTTTTCAGATCCTGATAGATTCCTATCAACCATTTCTTGAACCGGCGGAAGATCCCGGTCAGCTCCTTTGTCGGGGCTTTTCCTTCTGCTATATATCGTTCAAACCCACGGGCAAACCGTTCCTGCATCCATCGTTCTTCGGCAGCTTTAATGGCGACGTCATCGCCGCTCTTACGGGCATTTTCAATGGCTTCTGCGTGTCCGGCAAATTCTTTTTCCAGTTTTGTTCCTTTATAATCATCCAGCCTTTCCGGCGCATACCCGGCCCAGTCCCGGATTGTCTGCAGGTCGGTGATCAGTTGAACAGGAGCACCGTCTTTCTGTGCCATCGCTTCCATCTCTGACAGCCACATATGCGCTGCTTCATGGACAAAGGATGACTGATCAGCCGCATCAAAGAGGTGAATAGCACCGGTATGGGAGTCATAGGCTGCCTGGAGCTGACCTTGTCGATAAGCTTGATTATCATGCCCTGCCTGCTTGTATTTTTCGTTGACATTGGATAACTCTTTTTGTATACTTGAAAGTGAAATAGCGGTTTTATTCTGACTAGAAGGGCCCTGCGCGTTATGTGAAAGGATTCTAGCTGAATGTTCCGCTATTTTTGTTTTTATAATATTTTCAATAGATTCTGCTTTTCCCGGGAATCCTGTTTTAAACCATGTGGTCCCTTTATCGTCAATTTCGAGAACGACATAATAATCTCCAAGTTTCCCTTTTACATGAGTTAGTACGGGAATCCCTGAAAAAACGGCGGTGTCTTTTTTGTTGGATATAGCTGCGTTTTGCAACGTACCGATATGCGCGTCAATGTCATCCAATTGCCCGGCATTTAAAACGTGTCCATGGTGTGGTGTTGTGGCATGCACTACTTGGGCTTCTGCATAAATGACACCAGAATTACCTATAAACATTAGCTTGTTTGCCGGTTTTCCTTTTTGTCTCCTATCGTTGATCTTTTTGATAAATTCGTCAAATGTGTTTGTCCCTGATTTTCGTACATTATACATAGCTTGTCCAAATTGGCCCGCTTGCTGATTCATAACGATAGGATGAGCCTTGGCAAAGTCCTGTGCTGTGTAGGCCGTGTCTCCGTATTCATGACGTATATCTGCCCAGCGTTCTGCCATACGGGCATAGATATACGCGTTTTCTCTTGCCGCCTTTGAGGCTTTCTGCCCGGCAGTAGATAATGTTTGCGCTGTCTGTTTATATACGGCTGCCCCTTCTTTCGTCTGGAAGGATTTACGGAGCGCATAATCTCCCTGTGCGAGCTCATGGAATGTCTGTTCCATATCCCGCAGCCTTTCATACCGTCTCAGCAGCTCTCCCGTTTCCTGATTCCATTTTGCCGCATCTTCCGGGCTGGCATAATGCTCTACTTCGTTTTTCTGGTCTTTATATGCAATGTACAGCATTTCTTCCTTAGTTGCTTTCCGGCCCAGATCACTGTACATATCGGACCACCATTTTTCATTGTTGGACATGCGCAGGCCCCGGCCAGTCTGTACATTGGTATGGGTGCCCTGGTCTACTACGACTTTGGCTACGCCCTGAGGTTTATAGTTCCAATATGCATTGAATCCGAGGATGTCTTCCAGCTGCTCCCGGGTGTCTTTTACGGCTTCTTTATATGCCGATTCCAGATCATAGGGATTCCGGTACACGACATCTCTGGCCAGTTCCTGGGTTTCTTCATCCGTGTCTGCAAAATGCTCCTGCATGATTTCTTCTGATACACTGTCAGACGTATCATTGGCTATATCACGTAATTCTTTACGCAGGGCTTCCATACGTTCGGCACGCTGACGGAGGGCTGCACGATGTATGCCGCCTTTATTCATAGTCGATGCATCCATTAGCGTTTTTGTATCGAAGGATTCATCACTCAGCTGGGCAAATATCCCAGTCGGGAGTTCTATATCGGTTCCGTTCTTTACGGCCTGTTCCACCTGGTCTTCCGTTACCATCCCTCGCTGTACCGCATCATTGAGTACAGCGATTCCTTCATCTGTACGGGACAGTTCCTGGGCATCTACATAGATCGTACCCATATCATTTTTTTCAGCCTGTGCCTGAATAACCTTGCCATAGACTTCGGGATTCTCTTTGGCAAGGTTATTTTTTTCTTTCTGCTTTACCAGGGCTTCCATTGTCTGTTCTTCTACCTGGCGCTGATAGGCTTCGCGCCAGTCATTGACTTTCATACTGGCAATGGCAGACATGCCATTATAATGCCCGATGCCGTGCGCGGCAGCACCCATACCGCCAATACCAATTGCTGCCGGAACGGCCTGTACCATAGCATCTACAGCATCATTCAGGACGTCTTTTGCTGTGTGGTATTTCCCTTGCTGGCCTTGAATTGCGTATTCCAGGTTATCCGCTACATCATTTACTGTCTGCTGGACCCCTTCTTCTATCAGTTCTGATCCTACACTGCGGGCATACTGCTTTGTTGCTCCCCAGGCCGCCATACGGGCCAGTGCCAGTTTCCCGGCATCTACGATCTGTTTCTGGGCTGCTCCATTTTTCAGGATGCTTTGGGCGGCTTTATTGCCCCAGGCTGCTTTGATTGGTGCGTATCCAAATTCCAGCAGTCCCAGTTCTACTGCCCCGTTGATTCCCCCTACGACAGAACTATCTGCCAGCATCTGCCCCCTGCTATACAGAGGATTTCCGTTTTCATCTTTTCGCTGTGCCAGTTCCCAGTATCGGTCTGCCATGGATTGTTTGGTTATTTCCTTAAACATACCCGTACGCAGTCCCCAGGCAGCACCGGTCAGTCCGGCCCCTGTTTCTACCGCTGCGGCCCCGATACCTAGAGAAGAAGCTCCAGCGGCCAGTGCTGCCGGGGCTGCAGCGGTCATGGCCAAGGCCATACTTTTGGGCACGTATTGCAATGCGCGAATTCCTTGTGTTCCGTATATGGTTAGTTGTTTTATTGCTTCATACACGACTTCCCCTGCAAAATCATCTGGTTTGGCCTTTTCTTCTTCATTCAGTTTATTCGCCAGTTCTTCGATATAGGGACGGTTTCCTTCGATATCCCCGCTTTCCACGGCTTTCATCTGAGCATCATAGAGGCGGACCATATCGGCACCACTGGCAGCCGCATCAGAAAATAGCTGGCCTGTATAGGATGCAAAATCAATGACGGGTTTAAAGATGTTTCGTGTTTCCTTTAAATCATGATAATTTTGCAGGGCTATGGAGGCGCCGACTGAATCCGCTTCTCTCATCTTTTTTATTTCAGGATACATGGTATCAATGTTTTCTGCATTAAACGGCTGCCCTGACAAAAAGCTCCATTGTATGGCTTCGTCATGAATTCTTCTTGCTTCTTCCAGCGCATCTTCATTATCCATTAGAAACTGAGAAGAAATTCCCAGTTCATCTCCATATTGTTTGGCATCCTTCATTTTCATCGCATCATCGCTAAACATGTTACGATATATGTCCATGATTTTAGATGACGCACGGTCCCATAAAGTGCCCCCATAATCGTTTTCTTTACGCCACTGTTCTCCTTTTTCATCACTATATACCGTGTTGGTATCAAACAGAAGTGCTGGCTTCCCTTCTGCCTGGTATGTTGTCGTCATCTTTCCGTTATTTATATCATCAATTACACTTTGTACTCCGGGATCTAATGTAGTATCTTTCATTGTATACTCCTTATTTAATACCATTCCTTTTCATGAAATCAGGCAATTCTGTTGCATAAATCGTATTGGCCAAGTACGGATTACCATCGGAATCATAGTTATAGAACCTCACGTATGTCCCTTCGTCTGTTTTGATTAAATCCCAGGTTGCATATCCTAGTCGTTTTACATCTACCTGCGACAGCTTTAATGGTGTGTCTGTAAATATTCCATATTCAGCAGTGGCACCGGTATCCCATCGGGTGGTTGCTTTGACTACCATTTTCCGAATAGTGTCTTTATCTGGCTGTTCTCCGTTATGCTCCTGCTGATATTTATTTACTTCCTCTCCAACGATTACATCCAATGCATTTTTGTTGGCTTTCCATGTTTCGGTGTCCCAGTTCATATCATATCTTGTCAGCCAGTTGCCTATATCGAATCCTTCCCCGTTTTGCACCTTGTCGAATTCTGTGTATATCTGATTTACCTGGTCGGGGGTGAAGGTCTTATCGACATTTGAAAAAAATTCATTTAATTTTTCTTTTGTATCCAGTTTTCCATTATGAATCCCTGCTTTTACTGATTGTACGTCGAATACATTGGCCTTTCTTGACTTTGCGGCCATGGCTTCTGCTTTATTTTGTATACTTTTATCCAGGGATATTACCTGACCGCCTAACACGCTTATCTTTAGATCTTCATCATCTCCTATGATACCTGCCAGTGCCTGCCTGCGTTCCGTATCCGTTGCCTGCGCATGATTAAATGCCCAGTCCGCGTATTGCTTCTTTGCATTCGTTACTTTTGCTTCAATGGCTTCCTGCTTAATCCGCTTTCTTAAGGCACGGCGGGCATCCAGTTCTTTTTCTAATTCTTCTTCTGAATAGATCTGTTCTTCACTTTCTACCCATCTATCCTGCGTTCCGCTTATCCCTGTTTTTATAATTCCTTCCGGTACCATTCCAGGAATGTTTATATCCCCGCCATGAATGGTTGTACCATTGGGGCCGGTACTGCTGGAGTTTCCATAAAAACCGCCGTTCCCGTCGTATATTACGATATGCCCCTGGCTGCCTTCATTTGTCTTATAGAAAATACAGTCTCCCTTATTCAGATTTTCTATATCAAACGGCACGACAGGTATGTTGTCTTTTTTTGCGTCTTCTACCATCATGGGAACATTTACCACGTTGTTCTGGGCTTCCTTTGCCAGAAACTCGCTGTAACTTGCCCCGAACTTCCCTACAAACTCTGCGCAGCCATTTCTGCCATTATCCATTTGTATACCTACTAAGCCCGCATCTATCGAGTATTTGAACCCTTCATCTACCAGATTGCTGCTCTGATTCCCTGCTAGTTCTTTTAACCGGCGGACTCGTTCCGTGACTGCCATATTGCCTTTATAAGGTTCATTGAAGCTGAATTCCTGTCCATCATACATACCGGTAGACAGCCCCTGCTGCCAGCGTCTCCCGTTTTCCAGTCCCCAGTTCCATGCTACGGAAGTAGCTTCTTCATCACCGTTTAATTCACTTTTAAGATAATTCCAATACCATTTTGCATTGGTATCCTGTGCCTCTGGGGAATGATCTTCCGGGTTTACTCCGGTCTGTCCGGATACCCATTCCCATGTACTGGGAAGAAACTGGTATTTACCAAATGCTCCTGAATCTCGATTATACGCATTATAGTCCCCACTGCCAGCGCTTTCTATGGATGCATTGGCTTCGAAATAGCTGTTACTTCCGTTTGCCCCGCCTGCCCCATGTATCAGCCGCCTTATGGTCCTTCGATTGCCTTCTTGTAACATTTTCAGCTGCTCGGCTCTATCGTCTGTTGCATCTAATACCGCATCAACCCGCCTGGTCAAATCCGCTTCTTTTTTATGAGTAGATACAATATGCGTATATTTTGCGAGATCTGCACTGTTTACAAAGTCCCCTGCCTGGGACAATACCTCTCCTGCTACATCTAATGACGTCTGGCTTCCATCTGCAATAATATTATCCAACCATTTTGTCAGCATTGTTGTATTGGCATCCCGCCTTTTTTGAGCCAGATTTTCTCTGCCTAATTCATTCATGTATAATGCATCAATCGTGGCTGCATTTTTGGCAAACCCTGCAAATACATTGGCAGTGACTCCTTCTTCCACCACATTGTTGGTGTTCAGGTCTAAGCGCGTTTGCAGAACGTTGGCTTTATATTCTTTCTGTTTACTGTACTGGTACTGCATCACAGTTCCCAGTTTATTAATATTTGTATCATCCGCCATTTTCAAAAAGGCGTCATGCGCTTTTTTATAATTTGGCAGGGCTCCCAGCGCATTCTGGCGGATTTTAACTTCCCCTTCCTGATACTGTTTCATTACATCCAGTGCATTGATATCCTGCTTTGTGAGCAGTCCGGTATCGGGATTATTTAGGAGATCATTTAATCCCTGATGATACTTATTACTGGCATCTACAACGGCCAGACTAATCTGGTCGTCTATATAAGCCTGCCATTGTTTTTGTACATCATTCAACCCGGCCTGTAATACTTTGCTTCCAGAGGTGTTCGCTCCGTATGCATTGGCGTCTGCCGGAGCCTGTACGCTTCCATGTATGGTATTGGGATCGACTGCCGGATTATAGCTTTTTATCTGCATACGTCCTCCTAATATTTATATTTTCCCTTAAATCCCGGATAGGGATTGAGATTTCCAAAACCGCTGTATCTCGTTTTATATGACAGTGCATCGTACCGGGCCGCTGCCTGATCCAGATTTATGGGCCGTATGGAATACGTATAGGATGGCCTGAACTTGCCGGTAAAACTGTTGGCCGTTATGCCGTACGTGTAATGCCCTTGTTCGGGATCTTTCCCAGTATAATGATTGGCTGCATTGATATCATACTGACCAGTAAATACGTTGTCCGTTCCGGTATTCTTTCCGGCACTGCCATACTGGCTCTTTATGACGTATATATTGGCGGCTGTCCCTAAAATGGTCCCCAGCAGGGCACTTTGTTTCTGGCTCAGCATATTGGCTGCACTGGCCCGATATGAGTTGGCCTGGTTCTGGTAATTGATTTCATTGATCCGTTCGGACCAGATATCATTCCGCTGATTCTGCAGCAGTGTATGGCTGTCATCGTTCCAGGCACTATAGCTGGATGCCAGGGCATCGAGTGGGGAACCGCTCAGCTGTAGCCCGCTGGCACCTGCCTGGGCGGCTGTCTGTCCGGCTGCCAGTTTCATACGGGCATTTAGTTTGGACTGCTGGGCTGCATACTGCTCGGCAATCTGTTCCTGCTTTTTCTGGCTGATACGGGCATTATTTTCGGCCAGTTTTGCCTGGGTATTGTACATGGCCGCCTGGGCATTATACTGCTGTTTTTGCTGATTGTACTGGTTGATTCCCTGTATCGCTGTCAGGGCAATCATTCCCGCTGCACCGCACATACGGTTCACTCCTTTCAATAAAGAATAGTTTCCAGGACATGTCTTTGAACATGAACGCTTCGGAGAATTTCGCTCCCATAGCTTTCAGCCAGCGGTATGATGTTTCGTTGCTGACAGTAATCATGTTGAACATCCTGGGGTATTTCTGTTTCCATTTTGGCAGGATCCGGTTTCCCAATGAGACAAATTCTTTTTTGTGGTTGCTGTACAGATCGTCTCTGGCTACGCACCATATCATGTGTCCGTATCCTGCTAACGGTGTTTTACTGACTCCGAATAAGATCAATGGGCTGCCACAGGTATACACGATGTAGTTTTCCATTTCTTCATCTATTGCCAGCGATTCCAGATTGGTATCGGTCGCTTTTATTTCTAAGTCATCCTGACGACGCAGGCGATATTTCAGCCATCGTACATCCGGCAATGTTTCTTTTGTGATTCGTTCAACCGTTATATGATCGGACCATTCCGCCATCAATGCTTACCTCCTTGATGATTGCATTCAGCCGGAACGGATACGGTTCATCGCTGAGTATGCACAGGTGATTTCTCGTATTCGCCCCTATATTGTACAGAGGCACACTTTGTGTAATATCTCCTGTATACAGTGTATATTCATCGTCATACCGGAGTTCATCCATCTTATCGAACGTAAGCCCGATTTTACCGCCATACGAGCTTTCTACACGTAGTGTTACGGTATTTATCTTATGGATACGGGCCTGCAGTGTACCTTCACTCAGGTTGATTTCCAGGGCCGGCTGTTCTATTTTCGTTGCATAGGGCAGTCCGGCTATGATCCGCGTATACGTTTCATCCAGCTGCACCACACCATCAGCCGGTACAACGGCATCCTGCTGCCGGATGCCGTCTCCTACGATACAGACCGTTTTCCCAATCAGGTGAGGCAGGCTGATACTATTTCCTCTTCCCGTTACATAGCTGTCAGCGTATTCGTCCCGGTCATCCCGCATCACCGGAAACTGCTCAATGTATCGCTTTGTCTGTCCGTTTACCGTCCGTTCGATGATAGTATAGAGTTCGTCGTTTTCATCGTGCGGGATAGCCACGACCCATTTATATTTTCCTTCTGTGACGAAATGGGACCAGGCGAATACCTTTTGCTCCCGAATTATGGTAAATGCCAGCAATACTCCGTCTTCGCGGACGAAGAAGAGGGTAGAGTCCGGTTCCTGGCAATAGGCTGATGAAAGCAGTTTATGATTCTTGACTAGGTGAGTGGCAAGGATATCCAGTTCATCCCCGTTGTAATTATCTGATTCGTACTGATAACCCAGGTCACGGACCGTTGATCCTGACCGCTGTACATGGATAATCCGGTTGCCGATGTGCTGAGGCAGGCACGTCGAAGAGCCGCGCATCGTCTGGGCTTTGGGATAGGCCTTTGTCGGTGTCAGTACGCTGTCTCCACTGATAACCCATTCATTACCGGACGTAAGGACTACCAGATCCTGAGATGGGATGAGATGGCGTATCTGATAGGAGTTCCGTACAATGAGATCCATTTTGATGGCACTGTCGTCAGTTACGGTCCCATCCGTCTTTTCTACAGAGAAATTGGGATAGTCACCGGTCCGGCTCATCCATAAGGTATACGGATTTTTCCAGTTCGCCGCAAAAATAAGACGGTCCTGGAAGAAGCAGGATAATTGGGGATAGCCAAAGTAGTCGGACCAGGAAGAAAAGGCGTAGTCTGATACAGCGTCTGTGCTTCCCAGGACATCTTTGACTGTCGCGGTAATGCTGGTCCCTGAATTGACGGCCGTTATTTTGGCTGTTCCTGTGTGTGTATATGGCAGACGGGTCAGATCTACCGTCAGTTTTGACTTGCCCGCCTCGTCATCATTCCATACGTCTACAATCATGCGCAAATAACACGGAGCTGTTTCGCTTCCTGATTCCGTATAATTCTGATCATCATTGGAGGTATATTTCCTGAATTCCTTCCATGGGCCGCCTTCCGTATCCCGTTTTTGCAGTACAATCTGATAGTGATGCGTCCCATGCGTGATGATTTTCCATTTTTCCCCGACATATAGCTCGCCTGATGTCCAGGATGCTGTTTCTTCTCCCCATGTTCCCGATACTGTCTGGCTGCCCATTTCCTGCCTGAGCTGGATATATCCTCCTTCCATCCCCTTGGCAAATATACTTTGCTGGGATGTTATCGTGATATTCCCCGTTGTTCCTGACGGGGTTATCTTATTGTTTTCTGAAGCATCCAGCAGCGGATCGTAATATGGCTCCGTGATATCCATATTCACAATGTCCCATCCATCTGCCTTATGACGCAATTGTTTGACGGGATATGTCCCGGAGCAGATGAACATGATATCTCCGCTCTGCGTGAATTGTAATTGCTTCGGATTCGTATATGGCGTAGCTAATTCCGTTCCTGTATACGCTCCGTCTTTCCAGATCCGGATATACTGATATCCTACTTCCAGCAGATAGGCATCTGTTTCTGAATTATAAAAACTGACTAGAACTGCTTCTTTATCGCTGTATTTCAGCTCGCCTATGTACTTGGACCCCTGCCGCCTGTAACAGCCGCCATAGGGCCGTATGACAGTATTCTCGGCATTGAGAAGGGCCGACTTATATTGGTCAATGTCTACACGGTTCCCTACTGCCGGTGATATTTCCCCTGTCGTGAATGCCGGCTGGATGACATAGAGGTTAGACATGGTTCCATCCCTTTCTGGCAGCGATATAGCTGCTTTCAAATACGGTATGTGGTTCCTGTTCCCTGGCATCCTGCAGTTGTGCCTGCATTATCCGTGCGCGATATAACTGGTATTCATTCTGTCCCAGCTGTGGGTTACCGGTCAGGCGCATGGCCATTTTAGATGCCAGCAGATGGGCGAATCCCTGGATGAATAGATCATCCATCAGTTCCGGATCTTCAACGTCCCACGTATAATCGGCATAGCAGGGTTCAAAATCCGTAACAATGACTTTAGTGCTGCTGCCGATATTGATTACATCAAACCGCTCGTATCTTCCCCGGTAATCGTTGTTGAATACGTTATTGATCTTCAGGCACTGGGCCGGGTAGCCATAGGCATGGCTCCAGCCGGGAACGTCTGTATCTACTACGGCCAGGCGCTCAATCCGGTGTGCAAACCCCCAGGGAAATTCCCGTAAGACTTCACGACGCGTCGTTTCATAGAATAGCTTGCAGGCTCGTGCATCTTCTATCCCTTCTTCCATATTGGCAATCACACCTTTACCCAGATTGGACAGTGCCATGTTGCAAATATCCGTATCTGTCATTGCTGCTCCTTTCATAGACAGAGGGGCCGCAGCCCCTCCCTTCTACAATCTGTACTTTCGGACGAGTTCGACGAGTTCTTTTTTGGTTGCATCATCCGGATAGGCTATCCCGGCATTCTCCAGGCGGAGCCGCAGTTCATTGGCATGTAAGTCTTCCAGTCTCCGTTTCGGCCCGGCATCTTTAAATGGGATTCCCGTCATTATGCGATATCCGCATCAAAGACAAGTGCTGCCGACAATGTGCCGCCTGTAAGGGCTGATGCTCCGGTATATTTGATGCGCATAAATCCGAGGTCGCCATAGGGGACTTTCGTCTTCAGATTGTCCCCTTTCTTTACTGTATACGTGCCCAGGATTACAGCCTTTGTGAAGGCTTCATCGACAGCGGTCTGCAATTCAATGGTCAGGTCTGCTGTTACTCCCGGGGCCATGACATGGAGAATCAGCGGATTGCCTGCATCCCCGTTCCCCGTCTTGATTACATCTGATGTTCCTGTCGTCGTCCCGTTCAAAGCTTTCTTCCAGTAAAACGTATTTTCGCCATCGTAAACCATAGTGTCCTCCTATTCCGCGATAACCGGTTCCGTGTCGCTCAGAGCATCGCATTTCGATACTTCAAGACCCTGTACATAAAGTTTGGGAATGCCATTGATGGCTTCGCTCTGTGTAACATAAATGTTGTTCTTGTCGTTCAGATAAAGCTCGAGAATTGTATAGACTTTATCCGATACATACAGAATCGGGCGCTTCGGATTCACGATGCGGTTCTTGGCTACGATGATGTTTTCTACGAGTTTTTTCCGGTCTGACGCCGAAATACCCGTTGGAACTGTTCCTACATCGACGTTTCGGATGGCTGCTACTTTGCGCAGGTTCTGTACAGCCAGTCCGGCGTCCCATGAAAACCAGGTGACAAGGGCATTGTATTTGCTGCCGTCTGCGTCTTCTACGATATGTTCGCCTTTGTCTTCCATCTTCAGGCCTGCCTGGGAACCTTTGGGGTAGATACCTGTGACAGCATTTTCTCCCCAGTCTACAATGTACATAGACGTTTGTTTGTTTTCCGTCGTACCGCCGGCATTGATGGTCTGGAAGCCATAGGTCCCTTTGTCGCCCGTAAAGGTATTGAACCGGATTCCCAGGCCGTTGAATTCGTCCGGATTCTTTTCTGTATCTCCGTAGAACATGTATTTTGCCAGGTCCTGGGTAAACCCTTCGACGAACGCTCCGTCTTCTGAGCGGCGTGTCGCTTCTTTATCCGGTGCCAGATTGACGATACGGACGT
Organism: Megasphaera hexanoica; assembly: GCF_043520715.1. Lineage (NCBI taxonomy): Bacteria > Bacillati > Bacillota > Negativicutes > Veillonellales > Veillonellaceae > Megasphaera > Megasphaera hexanoica. The sequence continues at coordinate 343,848 of NZ_CP171361.1, forward strand.
CTACCTGGCTCATTCCTTCCATCAGGCAGCAGGTATCGACAATCTGACGTGTCGTCGATTTACCCGGCTTGATTCCGCGGTTGATACGGCGGAGCTGTGGATGGGGATACGACGTGCGCAGTGTCGTCTGGTTGCCTGTCGGCAGGTTGCCTTCCATCCAGGGGATGTGCTGCATAATCGGGTTGCTCTGAGCCATGATTTCCATGATCCAGGCAATTTTTCCATCGGGATCCATTCGTTTCCGCAGATCCGTAAATGTGAGTGCTGTGTTACCATACGTAGGCATAGGTTAGTCCTCCTTAGTATTTGCTGAAATCTGTATGATCGTATATACCCTGCCCGGATACGGTTCCTACCGTATCATTGTGGCCAGGGTCTTCCCCGACAAGCGGGGCTATCATGGCCATGGCTTTTATCATGGCGACATGATTCCCGGCCCCGGTCTGGTTGAGCATGGCGGTAAAGCCTGGGATTTTTTGTTCCAGATAGTTCCGGGTCGTGCAGGCCTTGGTTACGGTTTCATCGAACTTTCCGCCCAGTTCTTTCCGGGCCGCATCTCCCCAGCCTATCACTTCCTGCCGGTCCTGTTCCCGGATTCCTTCTGCTACTGCCTGGGCTGTGCTTTTGGCATATTCCATACCAAATTTGGCCGCTGCGGCTGCCTGATCCTGGGTGGCGTTCAGTCCGTGCAGGATATCTGTGAACTGGCTGGATATATCAGCATCCAGATCTGCGCCATCCCCAAAGACTTCCTGCAGTACTCCGCTGAAGTCGTAAGTTTCCGGTGCTCCGGTTCCTGCATTACCGGTCCCATTGTCACTGGTTCCCGTATCTTCGGTTTCTGTTTGTGTCGTTCCTTCTGTTCCGCCCAGGACGGTATCGACTGCAGGAAGTCCTGCCTGATCTCCTGCTCCACTATCGGCCCCGCCGGTATCGGCAAAGCGCTGTAAGTCAAATACAAAATCACTCATGGTGTGCTCCTTTCCATATGGCCTTTTACCGCCACATAGGGTTCTTTTGTCTCCTCCTGCTTTCTATCCAACAGTTCCATCAGGCTTTTGATTTCTGCGTATTCCATTTCTGCTTTTTGCTTAAGCTTTATCCGCTGCGGGGTTTGTATCAGCATTCCCAGGTATTCCATTCCCAGGGACCGGCGCCCTTCATTGAAGGCCGTCATATTCATGTTATCCGGATCAAAAGTCCGCATATTGATGTATGCCCGGTCCAGCAGCCGCATCAGGAACCATCGGCCTTTCCGGCTGTGCAGGAGGTAATGCAGGGCTTCATCATCCAGACGGATGACTTCTTTTTCCAGGTTTGTCATGTTTCCATCCCCATCCATTCACGCAATGCCGGATTGCCGTCATTGGCTGCATCCGTCAGGTTCTTGGCTGCCTGGGCTAGAGGCGCAGCCTGTTGTGCCTGTTGGGCTTCCATGGCCTGCTGCTTGGCAGCTTCTTCTGCCTTCTGCTGCTGTTCTATGATTTGCTGATATTCTTCTTCAGACCGGACCATCGTTGCCGGTACTCCGATACGGTCTAGGTATTTGGCCACCGCATCAGAAAAATCAACGCGGTTGACCACGCGCGGATCCAGCTGCGCCGTCTGACCTACAAACGCAATGCCCTGTTCGATAGCGGTCAGGCCGGACATCTTCTGTGCCTGTGCCAATGGGGACAGATATTCTATCTTGATTTCCTGTCCGTTCATCAGTCCCTGCACATCGTCTGGCACGGGCGGAAAGATACCGTTCCGGTCCAGGATGTTGTATACCCTGTCCAGGACGGCATTCAGGAATTCTGACTGCAGTCGTTCTACGACAGGTCCCAATTGCTGTAGTTTTTCCTGATTGCGGGCCATGACTTCCTGGGCTGTCATTTGTCCCCGTTCCAGCTGGTCCAACATCATAAACAGATCCGTAGAGTAAGTCCGTTTAATACGGTCTTCGACGCGGACAATCTTCTGGTCCAGTGTACCGATATCCAACTGTCCCTGGAACAGCGGCCGGATGGCATTATTAGCGTCGGTATTTGGCGTGAATCCTCCCGGAAACAGATTGATCCGGTGTGCCAGGTCAGATGGCCCCTGCATCGGTGGTTTGATACCGAGTTCGGTTGCCATGGCTGAATCGTATTCCATCTTCTGCAGCATACGTGAGTCGGGAAGTGCATCCCAGCCAGGTCCCGTCCCGTACGAATTCAGGCCTTTGACATCATAACGGGCTACTGGTATGGCCCATTCTTCAAAGCCTGTAGCCGCTAGTACTTCGTTGCTGTCCGATCCATCTACCCAGTAGACAGACCGATATGGCATTTTTTTGCTTCCCAGTTCTTCCGGATTGCTTTTGTCGTTCTGTTCGACTAACCAGCAAACTGTAAAATATTCGGTGTACCCATTATTGCTTCGGTATGTATCCTGTACGAAACGAGGGCAGTTCTCTATACCGAACTGGCCTACGATCTGAGAGGCCGTCATCTTGACTTTACGGGCAAAGGTGTTGACCTGTCCCTGGGCATTGGTCCCCAGGGCATATGTTCCAATGGGGTACGGAACAAAGGTGATTCCTGTACCCGTCGAGAATATACCCATCGGTGCCTGTCCATAGGGCAGTTCCGTATATACGGTATGTACGGCGTTATAGAAATTACTCCGGGCCAGTACGTATTCCGTGATATCGCAGCGCTGATCCAATACCCGCTTCACTGTCATATTGTCATTGAGTGTCATATCGGCCAGTGTATACCGGAACCATTTCCGTGATGGAGGAGTCAGCCCGGATTGGATTCCTGCCGCGAAAATAGCCCGGCAGATATTTGGGATGTTGCTGTATATATTATCGTCATGCAGATTGGGCTTATCCGGCTGGTCGTCATCGAACTGGCCATCATAGGGCAGTTCATAATTCCGGATTTCTTTCCATACATCCATCCAATTCTGACGGCGTCTGAATAAGGCTGCGTGTCGTTGTATCAGACGGTTTTTATCTCCTATCCGGTTTGCTTTTGGAAATGTTTTTCCTCCGGTCGGAGACCTGGCCAGTTCTGTTTCAACTAATGCTCTCATGGTTATCACCCTAACGTGTTTTTATTATTGGTTTCTCCACCCAGAATGGAGGAAAGACCGGACCGCCAGTCGTTGAGCTGTGTCGATGAAAAGCCTTTTTTCTTCTTTGCTTTTTTCGTCGCTTCGTCTTCGCCGGTCGTGCCCGTATCATCGCCTACATTGACAGTCGTTGCTACAGGATCTGCCTGCTGTACACTGGGGGTCGATGAGCCACCTATACCGAATACTCTCCCAATTGCTTTCCCTACATGTCCACACATAGGATCATCTCCTTTTCTTGAATAAATCGTACTTCGTATTGGCCATTTCCAGCCGGGTGCTGTCTTTCAGGACTGGATAGGCAAAGGTCAGTGCCAGGGCATCGGCCTCGTTCGGTGACGGAAGGCCGCGCCGTTTCATGTCTTCTTTCTTTTCCAGCTGGATTTCTCCCTTGTTATTGACGAATGCTTCCGGCCCGATGAGATCATCGTGGATGATTTCCCCGTCTTCCAGTACGCCGCCGTCACGCAGCCATTCGCGCAGATTGCCCCACATTTCTGCCCGTTTATTGGCATATCCCCGCTTTCCGGATGCACTGCCAAAGGATACTAGGCGCCAACTGCGGCCCATGGTCTGCCCGAAGGAATAGACCCCGGTTCCATATCCCTGGTCTATGAATACTGCCTGGGCACGGTAACGGTCTTCAAAAGCTGCTATTTTTCCGGCGATGACTCCATCATTATCGTTCTTTTCATAGGATGCCAGTTTCTTGCTGTACAATCCCTGCCGCAAATAAATAACCGTGGCGTCGCCGCCGCTCCAAGCCATGTCTACGCCGAGTATAACCGGCGCAAAATTGTACTGAGCAGGCCGCAGGGCGCGTTTCTGTGCATCTTCTACAAGTTGTGCCGAGATGAATTGATTTTCCGATGTAGACGGAAATTCGCCGCGTACGCGGACCTTGAAGAAGTCCGAGTCTTCCCCGTACTGGTCCTCCCATTGTTTGATTTGTTGCTTATTCGATATGGTTACAAAACGGCTGTCTATCCGTTTGGTGTTCCAGTAGGCCCGGTACTTGGTAAAGCAGTCATGGAACCGGCCTGTGTTCCGTGTCGGGTTGCCGAACGCGCACCAGATGATCTGCGTATCCCGGTCTGTCAGTGCCCCTTCAGCTACTTCCCAGATTGCATCGTCAATAGCCGACGCTTCATCGAATATCAGCAGTATCCGGCTTCCCTGATTGTGCAGGCCCGCAAAGGCTTCCGGGTTCTCTTTGCTCCAGGGAATCGCATCAATGCGCCAGGTCCGGTCGTGTCCTTCCTGTATAGAGAAAATCGACGTCGCCGTCAGTTGGAACAGGTCTTTCCCTATGAACCGGCGGTACCATTTCGCCAGCTCTGCCCATGTCTTCGTGCGCAGCTGTACTTCCGTATTAGCCGTCACAATGCCGCGCGTATTGGGATACGTCGATATCGCCCAAAGGATGATCCAGGAGACAAGGGCTGAATTATGTGTCGGTATGAAGTCATTTGCTAAATACAATCCGTCTTTTCTGTCTACGGTGATACACATAGCCAGTTTGTTTCCAATCGGTTCTATCCGGTCTATCCATCTGGTGAGATATCGTTTTTGACGGTTTCGATATCGTTCATTTCGATGTTTCAGAGTAAAAGGGTTGAATGGTACATTGATAGTCAGGCGATAGCAAGTTCGCCCTTCTTTTCTCTTTCCTGATTTGTCATAGTACCATCCATGTTTAAAGGCCTGCTGCTGTTTAGCCTTCCCTCCCAGCGAGCGTACCAGCCAGATTATATCGTCAGCTAATCGTTTGGACGTTGTACTGTAACCGATGCTGTTTCCTTTCGTTATTTCCCCGTCTGTATCCAGCAGTCCCCGCAGCAGTTCTTTCCTGCATTCTATGCAGTTGTATTTGTAGTTGTCGGGAATGTATCGTTCATATGAATGGTGCTGGAATACGTCCATCTTCCATAAATGCGTGATGTTTTGTATTCTTGTCTTTCCCCTTGCCCCAACACTCAAGCTATATCCAAGGGATCTAATTCTTTCGGCAATTTCAGGATAAGGTTTACTGTATGTCGGCCTGCCCTTATGCCCGTCTCCTAACCATACGCCCATTACATACGGATGTACCGGCACCTTGCGACGCGGATAAACCACCGGATATATGCCAGGTAGTTCCCATTGCCGGGCCTGTACTTTGCCGTTACTGCGTCTTACCCCTTTTTTCAGGATATCCAGCGTTGACAATGTGGTCCACCCAAGGTTCCTACGACGCTCTTTCCGACCTTTTACCGTCCATAAATGCCCCGATGACACGTCACAAAAGGACCCATCATCAAGATATACGCGATACAGGGGCACACTCTTGTATTGTTTGCATTGCAAAATTTTTGCGATTCCATCAATGGTAAACACGGTATCCCCTGGCTTTAAATCTCCCCAGCGGCGTTTCCCTGCCGGCGTATCCAGTACCATATCCACGTCATGTGCTTTTCCAATGCCGTGCCCTGATGCTACTGCCTGGCGGATGACTTCGTTTGGGGTGGCTAATCCCTTTCCGATGTTTCGCAGTTGTTCCAGTTGCCATTCCTGGGGTGCCTGCCCTTTCAGATCTGGGTCATGGTCCCAGTCGAAAGCAAACCAGACAAACGTTTCCGGATCTTTGCTCACTTTTCCCAGGCAGTCTATGACCGTATAGGCTTCATCTATCGTCATTCCGTTTTCGTCCTTTCCAGTGCTGACTTAAGCCGGTCTTCCGTATTTACGGCAGCGTCTATACTCAGTTTTCCTGTCATTTCCGTCTGCTGTTTCTGCTTCCAGTCGCTTCCGGCCCGGTTCGTCAGGTAGAAAATGACCGCTTTCGTATCCGGCGGATAATAAATCAGGGATGTTTTTTCTGTGGTCTTTGATATCTCTTTCCCGTCTTTATCCTTCGTCGTAATGGTTTCTTTTTCTCCGACTTCTTTTTCAATGCCTAATGCCCGTGTCAGCAGCGCATTTTCTACTTTGGCGATACAATACTCTTTTGGCTCCTTTAGGGCCTCCGAAAACTCTACATGTTCATTCTGCCATTTGTAGAACGTAGACAGGCTGATGCCGATATGATCGGCAATCTCATCGTTTGTCCAGCCTTTCCGGCACATGGATCGGACGATTTCCATGTTTTTCAATGTGAAAAATTTGTTCCATGTGATTGCCCGGCGTTTCCTTTTAGTATTTATTTTGCGCGTGCTGTTTGGGCGCGTATTATTTTTATTTAAAAATACTTTTTCCCGCTTGATGGGAGCTCCTCTCACTTTATTGACTGTCATTTGAATACCTTCTTTCGGGTGCTGTATGGGACCGGCTCATGATTCAGATCGGAGATATTCCGTTTCTTTGCACGGTGATATTTCTTTTCGAAACACACACAGTGTTCATGTACGATTTCCAGCCGCAGGTTCGTACAGAGTTCCATCTGGTTAAACCGGCAGCGGATATTGTCGCAGTGAATCATGTCCTGCCCCCTTTCAGGTAACAAAAAAGGCGCTCCGCATCAGGCACGGGCGCCTCTATTCTTTTCGTCTCTTTTTGACACTATCATTTTATCACATTACGTACTCCTATTTACTCCTGTCTTTCAAAATCTGGATGCATTTTTGCATCCATGCCGCCCGGATCTTACTGTTTAGATTTTCCAGAGCCAGACGATGGCTGTTATATGTCCGTGACTGGGACAGGTGTATCCGTAAGGCTACCTGTTCCCATGTCAGGAAATCGACGTAATAATATTTTAAAATAGCTCTTCCTCTGGCATCTGGAAGCTGATCAATAAATTCTTTTCCGGTGTCCCGCATTCGGTATAGTTCTGCTTCTTCTTTTTCAATCCGCTTCATGAATTGTTCAATGTGGACTGGAATATTGGATAGATCGTTTGACCCTCCTGAACTGATGCAGATCCGTGCCGGATTTGATACTTTGATGCACAGCCCGTTTTCCTCCAGATAGCGTTCGTATTTCAGTTCTTCCAGTTCATAGTGCTGCTCCCGGATTGCGGTAAGATATTTTTTGGCGTCCGTGATATTTTCTTTCACAATATCCATTGGTGTCCTCGTTTCATCCCTGGTTCCTTGGCAGATTTGCAATAGGTGTCCAGTATTGTACCTCCTGCATTCCTACTGGCCGTGTTTCCGCATCAATGAGCCAATGATCTTCACAACATACTCCGACTGTGATAATTGGCCAATCTGTGTTGGCATGCATCCCTACCAGGACACGGCGCCCTTCTGCCGGCAGTTCTTCTTTCGTCGATATCCAGTTCATCCTACATTCCCCTTTCCTGACGTACGGCTGCTATTGCGATATCAATGGATATCCCCTCCTGGTCTGCCCGCTGTTGTAGCAGCATACGGGTTATGCCGTAGCTTTTATCCATTGTTTTCCCAATCAGAGCTATCTCGTCTATCCGTGACCGCTTACGGCGCAGACGGGCTTTTTTCTTCTCGATCCTGTTCTTTTTCATCTCCCGTATTCGCTGACTGTGATCCATTCTGTACTTCCTCGATATCACAGTATGACCAATATGATAGCATCGTTTCCCACAAAACTTTTTCCTCGGATTCCGAAGGAGTGCATCCGAATGAACCCCACAGACGGGGCAGATTCCCAGCTCACCTTTTGCCATATTTTGTAGTATCCGGTTGTAGCAGTCGTCGCATACCAGCATCCGGTATGCGCTTTCAAATTCTTGATGGCACAATGCGCATTCGTGTTTCATTCTTTCCTGGCCCCCTTCTCTCCATACAGACCATGAAGATATCTTTCGCATATCTCCTTGGCAACCTTCGGGGCTGTGTTATGCCGGGCATAATGGCATTCCGGGCAGAGCATAACGACCTTGTTTTCTTCGTCGCTCCGGTATATGCCGCATGGTTCATGATGGTACTTCACGCCATACTCGATTGGCTTCCCGCACCAGATACAATGCCCGCCATCCCGTTCATAGATTTTGTCATAGAATGACCTGGCCTTCTTCCCTGTCAGGTGCACCCGTTCGGTCTTTTTGAGTTCCATTTTTCGCGCCTCCATTGATTTATCCGTGTCTTATAAATCCGGTACTGAATCAGTCGCTTTTCGTAGATCCGTTCAATCCTGGCAAATACTTCATTACCGGTCCGCTCGCCGTTTACCATTTCGACGAAGTGCAGTACTTCATCCCGGTGCATGCAGTCGTTCTTGCCTATCAGCAATGTGTTTTCCTTTCCCTCTACAATGGCCGCGAATTTCTCCGGTGCCGTTCTGATCAGATACAACATGCTCCTCCTCCCGTATCATGCGATAGAACATGTACGGGAACCCATAGGCTGTATACCCGTACTGTACTGGCTTTTCGATGTAATATCCCTTTTTAGGTTTCGGCTCACGCCATGTTTTTGACTGGATGATTTCTTTTACTACCATTGGCTTTCGAAGGTTCCGGCTGGACCGGTATCGCGCCCGCTGGCATCGTTCCTTCTGACAGAAGGTTTCCCGCGTCTCCTTTACCAGATAGTTGGCTACCCGTTCCGCATCAGATGGTTTGCCGTCATAGTACCGGAATGCCCGGTAAGGAATGTCTCCCCACTTCCATAAATCTTTGTAGGATTTCCGGCTCCAGCCAATATTGTTGACCAGCAGATGATGATGGATCCGGTGCCCGTTACATTCTGTCGTAGCTATCCATTTCAGTTCATGCCCTGCTTTTTGATAGTGCCGACGCAGTGTTTTCAAAAAATTGTTGAACCGGTGTGTCGCTTCTGCCTCTTCCGGTTCTTCCCCTGCGTATGTCAGATCTATCCGGATATCTTCTTCTTTGAAGTTTTCCAGAATCAACAGCCGGAGCTGGCGGATTGAATTCTTTTCGTTCACCTTCCATTGTTCAGCACTCGTCCAATCATGATTCTTTGATCGCGGCATGGCTGGTGTCCGATATCGTGATGTGTGATATTTTTTTATCTCAATGACCGGTCCGGCCTGGACGGTTTCCTGTACATACATGGATCTGCTCCTGACTGACGTATGCTGGTCGTATATTTAATACCTTTAAGCAAGTGTAAAATAGGGCCGCGCCCTATCTCTTGTCCTGCTAGATATATAATATATATACAGACCAGACAGTCTTTGTTTTCCTTGCATCTCTTCTCGCACAAGGAATAGAGCGCGCATTACCGTTTAGAAGCGGCAATGCGCTTTTCTATTTCCTGCATCCTGTTACGGAAATGTTCGACGGCTATTTCTCCCCGTGTCCGTTGCCTTCCGTTCAATACAATCCGTCCGTACCAGCAGGCCCATAGCTGCCGTCCGGAGAACCAACGGCACCCTTCACAGTGTGCCTGGCATATCTTAGCCTGCCTCATGGCACAATGTACCCAGCTGTTCGTTTCTTGTCCGCATACCGGGCACGTCATGGAAGAGGCAGTATCATACCGGACAGCTGCTCTGCCAGTAACAGACTGCCGAAACCGAGGATGATAGTAATGGATATGGCCTTACACGTAAATACCCGTTCTCTCAGTCCTATACATTTCTCGCTTAAGGACATATTTTCGTCCCGCAGCCTGATGTTTTCTGCCAACAATTCATTGATGAGTTTGGCATCGTTATGATGTTGTTCAATCCATTGCGGTATTTGTTCCATGTGGTTCATCCTTTCTTTGCATCCTGACTGTACTTATAGTTCAATTCTGCAATATTAGCTGTCAGCTGTCTGAAGAATGACTTATATTGATGCAATTCCTCTTTTGTCTGCTCCAGTTCGCGGGTCATCCGTCTCCATTCAAACGGGCTATGTGTCAGATCTTTTTCATCAAAGCCCTCGATTTCCAGAACATTCTTCATGCTGTAATAGATCCCTGGTATTTTCAGCCGCTTTAATCCGCCAGCGTGCTCCATTTTCGTAATCGATCCGCGGCTTACGTTCCACCTGGCTAGAAGTTCTTTTAACGAGATGACCGTTTTGTCGTTTTCCATGCCGCACTCCCTTCAACGAATTGCTTTTAGCGATATCTAAGAATTGAAATTAGGGCGATAATTACACCCAGCATAAAGAAGAATGTCCCGCCTATAATTTTTGCCGCTATCGTTGCTTCATCCATTTATGTTCCTCCCTGATTTTCCACATGGCCTTTCTCTCTCTATCATTACGGCCTCTTTAATTCGTTTGTGTTTCCTCATGCTATAATTGGCATGAAAGGATTTTAATCATTATGCAATCTCACTGATGAATTTGTATAACCGCGTAGGATTCCAAATTCTCTCCCGCAATCTGCAATGCTTCCTGCGCTTCTTCGTAAGTAAGACCGTTTAAAAGGAATCGTATTTCCTTGGCGGTCTTTTTTACTTTTTCGGATACTCCCATCGCTTCAATCTCCGTATCCCAGTTTTTACTATCCATCTCGTTCACTCCTTCCTTTCCTCGCTACTTGACGATCGAAGCCGCCTGGTGTAATACTTTGGCTTTCGATACTGCTGTAAAACTGGCTTTGACTTAAAGTGGTGGTTCTATCCAACTAGGATCTTCGTCTGGTATTCGTACAGAAAGAATGCAATCCCCTTTGTGTTCTTTCTGTATCTTTTTTATGCCGTTTATGATGCCTGGCAATTCTTCCGGGACGATTCGTGTCTTTATTGTTACTTCCCATCTGTGTTCTATGACAGAGTTACCAGTCTTTTCCATTGTGTTTTCTCACGCCCTTTCCTATTTTCCAAATCACATTATGACGGCTTTTATCTTTTTCATATTCACCATATCTGCCCTGCCATGTCGATTAACTGTAATACTAAAATAAACAGGTAAACGATGCCGAATACCCAGAAAATTGCGACTTTTATTTCGTCTCTCATTACATCAGCTCCTCTACCAAAAACGTTCCTGTACAATCCCTATGTGATTCCATTATTACCTTTTCCATTGCATCGTCCTTTCTTGTCTTTTATTCAGTGTCATTTACCCTATACGCCCTTTTAATAAATGTATCTTCTTTCTTTTTTATCTAGATTTTCCATATTCATGTTCTTGTGAGTTTTTTTATGCACTATTAAATCAACTTAAAGTTTATCAATAAGGCAATAAAATATACTCTTTATCTACTTTGTATAATTTACACAAAGCTGTAAAATTCGCTGCATCAATAACTGTTTTACCACGTTCCCAATTGATAATTGTTTGCTTATTTTTCTTCATTATTTTTGCTACTTCAGACTGAGATAAATTGGCATTTACGCGTGCAGCTTTAAGTGATATTTTAAGCATATTCATCACCTCTTTTCACTTACATCATAAATCAACTTTAAGTTAATGTCAATACTAAAAGTTGATTTATTTATCTTTTGGTATTGACTTAAATCAACTGTTGGTTATAAAATATTAGAAAAGGGGGTAAAGTTATGTCAGACGAATCTAAAATAAAAAAAACATTTGCCCATAATCTTTCATTTTATCTTACTAAACAGGATAAAACTCAAAAGGATTTGGCTGAATATTTAGGAGTAAGTGGAACCACTGTTACGAACTGGGTTCGTGGATACAAAATGCCCCGTATGGATAAAATTGATAAAATATGTGCTTTTTTTACTATAGGAAGAAATTCATTATTAACTGAGCATAGTGATTCTGATCATTTCAAAAAGGGGAAAACACCTTCTAATCCTTCTGTATCAGCCGCGGCTTTGCAGTACGATTCTCTCTTATCAAAATTTCCTGACCTATCTGAAGCAGTATCACTATATATCTCTCTTGATTCTGTTGATCGGGGAGAAATAAGAGGTGAAATGAAGGGAATGCTTCGTTCAGAAAAATATCGTCCCAAAGTAAAGAACGACAAGGCAATTTAATTATCGTTAACTTTCGGCAGTTGTAATATAAGTGAAATATGGGTTTTATTGTGATAATTGATTATTAATTTTTAATTTTTAGCTCAATAAAGAAAGTAGGTGCTGGTAACTTATGATTATTGGTAAAAAAATGACAATTTTACTTCTATTGTTTACGTTACTTCTATCTACATTATCTTTTGCAAGTGTTATAGAAAATAGTCAATCAGATGTAAACTTAAAATTAAAATATCCTTTGGTATATATTAATAACCCTGTAGCTCAAGAAAAAATAAACCAAGATATTGCAAATCGTGTATTATATGCTAAAGACCTATATTATAACAAAAAGAGTTTTGAAGTCAGGACATTCTATGATATTACTTTTGAAGATGAACGATACCTTTCTATTATTTTTTATACTTATTATTGGAATGGATTAGGGGTTCATGGCTTTTATACCGGTCAAGGTTTAGTCTATGATAAGGAAACTGGTGATAAAATTCCTTTAGAATATTTTGTAACTCCCCCTACAGCTGAACAAATTAATCAATTTTCTTACGGCCCACTTATTTCTGTTTATTCCGAATCTAATAAAATATTAACTACGCATTACCCGATAAAAGAATGTTCCCATAATTATTGTTTGCCAGGGAATGGGAGCATTGACTTACTCTATCAACCGTATTTTCTGGCTTCTTTTGCTGCTGGAGTTACTCATGTCCGTTTAAGTCCAGCCATAATTGAGTATTTTAACAGGCAACCATTAGATAGTTAAAAACATTACATAAGGTGATGTCTTATGACTACAGATAAACTTCCTCAGACTACTGCTCCGCTCTGTCCACATTGTGGGATTGCTATGCGAAAACGACACGGCCGTTTTGGTTTCTTTTGGGGTTGTCCCAATTATCCCCGATGTCCTTTTACTCTTGATTATCCTGATGGGAAATTGTCTGTTTCACAGAAAGATTTTTTAACCAAATTAAATGCTATCGAAGATCTTTGCAAGTCTTATTCTTCAAAGATTTCTAAGGGAACTGATGAAGCAGAAATACAGTCTTTATTGGTTTCTTTTGAAAATGAATTTACTGCAGCCAAAAAATCGATCGCAACTTATTTCCAAAGGCAAAAATATTTTTCTATGCAGGAATATGTCAATACTTTAGCTGGATTGGTATATTATACCGGTGCTACGACTTTATGTTCCCTAAATGCTCTTACGGAAGCTCTGCGGATTAATGGTATTGCTCAAGGCCTGATTTACTCTACGGATGCCAATGCTGAAAAACTACATAATTTAGATACTTATATCCGTCGTAAGATGCAGCAACCTGATTCAATTTTACCTCCGCCCAATAACCATATTACGGTTACATGCTCTAATCCTCCTCCACCTCGTAATGGGTATATTGATATCAGTTCAAAACCGCATTCTTATTCTTTTATAAAATTTAAATATCTTGCATTATGTATAGTTATTTTGGTGGCCTTTTTTTCTCGTGGATTTGGGCTTCTGAGTCCTTCTCCGGTCAAACCTAATGCAACACCGCGTACTACACAATCTGCCCCAGTAAAATCACAGCCGGCTTCCAGTAAATCATCTTCAACGAGTTCAAAATCTTTACACCCTGAATTCGCGGCGCCTGCTAAAGCATCTTCAGCGACTTCTAATTCTTATACAAGACGTTCGCAATCCATATCAAATACGAATCCAGGTGATCAAAATCCAATCACTACAGCTTATGTAGGAAACAAACGTACAGGTGTTTTTCATCGCGCCGGATGTCGTGCAGAGAGACGAATGAGTGAAAGAAACCGACTCTATTTTGATAATCGCAATGAACTTATCAATCGTGGATTCAGGCCTTGTCAAATTTGTAATCCATGATAAAGATCTATACGAAGACGTCGCGCTAAACATTAAGAACGACAAGGCAATGTAATTGTTGTTCGATTTTGAATATTCTATATTTTCTTTATAATGGTAAGATTATTCTATAAAGACTGGTTTAAACAACAAAGCCAGTATTGGAATGCAAATAAATTATCAGCTTTTCGCTGTTGGATACAAAATAATAAGGATGCTGTTGACGCATTTATACACGAATTTGAAAAAGGATATAACTATTTGGCTAAAAAAAATAATCTTCCTACGTTGCCATAGTTATTCTTATTTTTTATTGACCAACACCTGCTCTCCTTTGCTATCCTATTATAAGGAGGTGATTCTATGCCTAGTAATAATTCACCATTACGGTACCCTGGGGGAAAATCCCAGCTTTTCAAATACATTTCACATACTTTAGAAATGAACCATTTGGACCATGCAACCTATTGCGAGGCTTTTTGTGGTGGTGCCGGGGTAGCTATGTCCTTGCTGTTAAATAATAAGGTGAATCAGGTTTTATTAAATGACTACGATCCAGCTATTTATTCTGTTTGGTATGCTATTCTTCATCAAGCGGATGAACTGATAGAGAATATTTTGGATACTCCTGTAACTTTAGATGAGTGGTATAATCAGCGCGCTATATATAATAGATTGAAGGTGATTAGAGGATACAATTTTGATTTAGCGTGGGCGACTTTTTATTTAAACCGGACAAATCGATCAGGAATTATTGAAGGCGGTCCTATTGGCGGTTTAACACAAACCGCTAAATATAAAATTGACTGTCGTTTCAATAAGCCGAGTCTTATAAAAAAAATACAGAAGATACATGCATTGCGTAATAGGATTCATCTTTATAATTACGATGGAATAGAATTTATTCGGCGTGTTATTGAACCTTTTCAAGGAAATATTTTTATCTTCTTCGACCCTCCTTATTTTAAACAGGGAAAGAATCTTTACAAAAATGCACTCGATGCAACATACCATGCGGAACTTTCACAAGCTATTTGTAATCTTCAACGGCAGCACTGGATAGTCACTTATGATAATGTTGATGAAATCAGAACTTTATATGCCGACTGTGAAGGTTGGAGATATAAGATTCGCTATACCGCCAATGAAAAACGGAGAGAATCCGAATTGCTATATAAAAGTCCTATTACTCAGCTTGAATCTTATGAACGAGTAACTTTGGAAGAAATATAAAAACCTTGTTTTGTTAAGTATTTCGCATTTTCTTTTAGGCAAAACTGGCTCTTTTTCTTTATAAAAAATCCCGCCAGTATCCATTCACTGACGGGAAAATACTAAATACAATATAGAATTTTACTTTAATTGTAAATTGCTTTTTCTTGAAAGTAATCCATTAAAATCTTTTTCTGGATAAGTAGGAGGCTTACCAATCCCTTTTTCGTGTAAATCATTAAGCATGAAATTTGTCGTTTCAATAGCTTTAAGTCCTTTTTTGTCTTGATGTTTTTCTACTATTTCTTTTATCAGATCTAGTGTCATCTTCTATCACCTCCGGTCCAATTTTTAAAAATAATTTCTTGAATGTAAAAACACTTTATATCCAAAACGAGAGATATAACTCATATATTGATTATAATTAAGAAAAGTGGGGTGAGCAATATATGTATCCTTTAAAAGTCGTAATTGCATATAAAAATCTTTCTAAAAACATACGAGATTCTGTCGATAGTGTTTTATTTGCAAAAAGACTCTATTCTGCTGATGAACTAGTTAAGCATATGCAAAGTAAAGGAATTACTTTTAATTATTTGACTATTGATGAAGCAAAGCATTTTTTAATGGAGCATAATTATTATTTCAAATTTGCTGCGTATAGAAGCAATTATGATAAAGTTCCTAAAGGACCATTAAAAGGGCAATATAAGAGTTTGGATTTTTCGTATTTAAAAGAATTGTCGATTATTGACATGCATTTAAGATATTTAATTTTGGATATGTGTTTGGATATTGAGCATCAGCTAAAGGTAATGCTAATAAATGATATTATGAAAAATCCGGATGAAGATGGATATAATATTATTAATTTAGCGGATGAGGACAGAAAAAATCGCAGTAATTTTTATAAAAGGATTGATACAAGTTATTCAAGTAGTTTAATCAAAAAGTACCAACCGCCATTTTTTCATTATCCCATTTGGGCATATTGTGAATTGGTTGATTTTGGTGGCCTGTGTAAACTATATAAAACCTATTTAAAGACATACCCTAATCGACGGGGATTGCCTAAATATAATTTTTTATATCCTATCCGTAATTTGAGAAATGCTTCAGCGCATAGTAATTGTTTAATTAATAAAATTCCATCTAACAGTGGAAATGTCAATGCTGATATAAATAATATTGTTGCAAGAATCCCGACTATTTCAACTAATAGTCGTTTAAAATATTTGCGCGTACAACCTATTCATGATTTTACAGTTCTATTATTTTGGTATTCTACATATGTAAAAAGCGAGGGATTACAACGTACCAGAAAAAAGATTTGTATCAGTTATTCTTTAAAAGAATGCTCGAGCACCGTGATTATTTCATACAAAATAATTATATTACACATGCCTATTTATTTTGTTCTAAACTTGTGAAATATTTTTTCTGAAACAATTGACAAATGTCCCCGTTTCATGTAAGATAAGCATATCTTGAAAACGAGCTATTCGTTTTGGCGGGGACGTATTTATACGTCCCCAATTTTTCTATATGGGCCATTTGTCTTTTGACAAATGGTTTTTTTATTAATTAATATTACATTTCTCTCTCTATCATTACGGCCTCTTTTTAAAGGAGGTCACTTACATGTTTACGTATCATTTTTCATTTCGCGAACGCAGTAAGTCCTGGCAGGTCATTCTCTCTTATAAAGATCCGTCAGGTCGTTGGAGGCAAAGGTCCCGGCAAGGCCTGCCTTCCAAAAAGGCAGCTAAGGCTGCCGGAGCTGAGCTGCTACAACGTGTCCAAAAGATGTTGTCAGTTACCCCGATTGATCCATCACTGATTGGTATCCGTTTGAAGGAATTTTCAGAATACGTATTCCGGGATCGGCACCTGTCTTACAATTCCCTGCTGGCTTACCGATATGCACTGCAAAAATTCGGTTCGCTTCTCTCCCGGCCGGTTCAGGAAATCACGTATCTGGATATCCAGCGCGCTATGGCACATTGGGATTGTGCTGCCGCTACCAGGTTATTGAATATTACCTGTCTTAAACTGGTTATGTCGTATGCCGTCTCCCCGTATCATCTTCGTAATGATAATCCGGCAAACGATATAAAACTACCCAAAACAGGCCGGCGCCATAAAGTCCGGGCATTGACACGAAAAGAGTTTTCTCATCTGCTTCAGGCCATGGAAGCATTTCCTCCCAAGTATCGTCTGGCATGTGCTATTGCTGGATATACCGGGATGCGTTTTGGCGAGATAGTTGCTTTGACCTGGTACGATATTGATTTTAAACAGCAGCAGATCCATGTCACGAAACAGTATGGCCGCATCAGTCGGGGTAAGTCTGGGATACGTCAGTTGAAAAATGGGGACAAAGGCTGCCGTATCCTTCCTATCCCGCTTCCGTTATTACAAATCCTGCAGCAGTACCGCCACACTCAGCCCTTGTCTTTTTCAGGTTCTCTCTGGATAAACGGCCGCCCCTGCAACAGCAATCTGAACCGGTATCTCCGTAAGGTTATTCCTGATATATCTGTTCATAGCCTGCGTCATACGTATGCTACTTTTTTGTTGGCCAATGGGGAAGATATAAAAACGGTGTCTGCCTTGTTGGGAGACACCGTAACGACCGTTTTAAATGTCTACGTGGATTATACAGATGACATGCGTCAGCATGCTGCCGACACCATCAACCGGATTTTCGCGTAATTTTTCTCAAAAAAATTTTTGTCAAATTTTTGTCATCAGAGTGCAGAGTGGCATTAAATAGCCATTCTGCACCCAAAAACCATTCAATTATTCATTATAAACTAAAATAAGAAACGTGGCTAGACATATCCTGACCGGCTCTTTTGAAATATGTACGCTTTTTCGGTTAATATGATAGGAATTTTAATTAAATTCGTGTATAATATACACGTACGTTAGAAAACGGGAACTGGTATACCGTATCCTGTTTTCTTAATCTCTAATTCACGAAGGGATGTTGAAGCAATGGCAACAGCAATGGTATTAGGCACCCAGTGGGGTGATGAAGGTAAAGGTAAGATTGTTGATTATCTGGCACAGAAAGCCGATGTAGTTATCCGCTCCCAGGGCGGGAATAACGCCGGACATACTGTCGTGGTAGATGACAAGGCCTTTGCGCTGCGCCTCCTGCCATCAGGGATCCTGTTCTCTGATAAGACGTGCATCATCGGCAGTGGCGTCGTAGTAAACCCGGAAGTCCTTCTCCAGGAACTGGATGGCATGAAAGAAAAAGGCGTCACAATCAGCAAACTGGAAATTTCCACGCGGGCTCATGTGATTATGCCATATCATATCCGCATCGATGAAGAAGATGAAAAACTCAAAGGGGATGCCAAGATCGGTACGACGAAAAATGGCATCGGTCCCTGTTATGCCGATAAAATCAATCGTGTCGGTATCCGTATTGGCGATTTGATGGATAAGGATATTTTTGCAAAAAAACTGCGGGTCAATCTGAAATTAAAGAACCGCTTGTTTGAAACCTATTATGGCTGCCAGGGTTTTGACTTCGACACGATATATCAGGAATACCTCGGGTATGCTGACCGCATCCGTCCCTATGTAAAAGATACAAACTATTCTGCCAACGTATATATCAACGAAGGCAGAAAGGTACTGTTTGAAGGTGCCCAGGCGACCATGCTCGACATCGATCATGGTACCTATCCGTTCTGCACCAGTTCCAACCCGACAGCCGGCGGTGCCTGCACCGGTTCCGGCGTCGGCCCGCGCCGCATGGAAAACATCGTAGGCGTCGTCAAAGCTTATACGACCCGTGTCGGTGCCGGTCCGTTCCCGGCGGAACAGAATAATGAAATTGGGGAATATCTGCGCAATACGGGCCATGAATTTGGCACTGTTACGGGCCGTCCGCGCCGTTGCGGCTGGCTGGATACGGCTGTCGTCAAATATGCGGCTATGCTGAACAGCCTGGATTATCTGGCTATTACCCGCCTGGATATCCTCGATGACCTTGACACGATAAAGATTTGCACTGGTTACCGGTACAATGGCCAGCTCCTGCCGGAATACCCGGCCAGTCTGGAAGTACTGGAACAGGTCGAACCGGTATATGAAGAAATGCCGGGCTGGAAGACAGATATTTCTGCCTGCAAGACCTATGATGAACTGCCGGAAGCAGCTCGTAAGTATGTAGAACGCATCAGTGAACTCGTCGGCGTACCCCTGGGTATTGTCTCGGTCGGTCCGAACCGCAGCCAGACGATTATCCTTCAGCCGATTTTCTAATGCTATTTTGGGTTTTCACCATAACGATATACGAAAAGCGGGCCCTGTTCACGGGGCCTGCTTTTCGTATATGAGCAGAAAAAAGAGATTGCCATTGAAGACAATCTCTTTCTGAGCTTTCCGTTATTAGTTTTCAGATGTATGATGTACCTAGAATCATTCATGGCAGTTGTGGGAGCAGCTGGCACAACCGGACGGGCTGCAGCCTCCTTCTCCCCCGACGTGGTTCATGCCGACGATAGCCGTGACGGCTTTACGCGGTACGAGCATATTGGTCGGCGTAACGGAAATGCCGATCTGGGCGGCCTGCAGGGCCTGTACCAGCGTGACTTCCTGTTTCTGGGGCGTGTCGCTGTGGCCCGGCGTGATGCGCCAGAGAATCTTGTAGCCTTCCGGTGCGCCGAGGGTGTCGATATAGCCGCATAACTGTCCTACCATCTGTTCTGTTGCGATAGAAATGGCGGAATCCATGAGGATGCCTTTGGTGAAGTCTTTCTGCATGAATAATTCATCACAGGCATCTTCTACTTCTTTCCCGAGAGTGACGGCCATGATGATGGCGACTTCCGTATTTTCCAGATAATTGCGGACCGTTTCCCCTTCGATGACAAATGGATCATTGCATAAAAAGGTGTGTGTATCTTTATCATAAAAGAACTGATAAAATACACTGACCGGCTGGGCCAGGCGGACGACGGTCTGGCAGACTTCTTCTGCCATTTCCGGCGTTGCATCGTCAACGGCGCGCTGTCCTGCCAGGGTGAGTACATTATTGGTATCGATGTGTTTCAGATTTCCTTTATAAACAGGCATAGGGTATCCTCTTTTCCCGGACTATCGGCGATAATCCTGACTTTTTGTTCCATTATAGCAAGTTTTTCTTATAGTGGCTAGTAAAAGTGTGGAAAGGCCGGAACGACCGTTCTGATGAGCATGAAATATTTGCTAAAATAATCGTAGCAAGGTATACTAATATATAGACTTAAATTTGGAAATGAGGTGACTGCGTTGGCTCATATTATTGCCGTGACGAACCAGAAAGGCGGCGTGGGCAAGACGACGACCAGCATTAATCTGAGCGCCTGTCTGGCAGACTGCGGCAAGCGTACATTATTGGTGGATCTGGACCCCCAGGGCAATGCGACGAGCGGTCTGGGTATCGATAAAGAAAGCCTTTCCGGCAATTTATATGACTGCCTGATTGATGGCGTACCGATGGAACAGGTATTGCAGAAGACGGCAGTGAAAAAGTTGTCTGTCATTCCGGCGACGATGGATGTAGCCGGGGCAGCCGTAGAACTGGTCAATATGGATAAACGGGAACAGGTATTGAAGCAGGCGCTGTCAGATTGTCTGGAAGCGGCGAAAAAGCCCTATGACTTTGTTCTCATCGATTGTCCCCCCTCACTGGGGCTTCTGACCATCAATGCTCTGGTGGCATCGGACCAGGTACTGATTCCCGTGCAATGTGAGTTTTATGCACTGGAAGGTCTGGCCCAGCTGATGCAGACCGTCGAGATGGTACGGGATAATATGAACAGCAGCCTGCGCCTGCTGGGACTGCTGCTCACTATGTTTGACGGCCGTACGAACCTGTCTCTGCAGGTTGCCGAAGAAGTAAAAAAATACTTCAGCGGACAGGTGTTCCGCACGATTATCCCGCGCAATGTACGGTTGGGAGAAGCTCCGAGTCATGGAGAGCCTATCACCGTGTACGACCCTCATTCCCGCGGTGCGGAAGTGTATCGAAAATTAGCCAGAGAGGTGATTCGCCGTGTCGGTTAGGAAAAAGGGACTTGGCAGTAATGCCATCCTGGGAAGCCGGCTTCAGGCACTGGGATTAAAAGAAAAAAAAATAGATGAAATAGATAAGGCTGCTTCTGGTGACGGAACGATGCCGGCGGAACTGGATATTTCGGCCATTGTGCCCAATCCTCATCAGGCGCGGCGTGAGTTTGACAGCGTGGCATTGGAAGAATTGTCCTCCTCTATCCGCCAGTATGGGCTGATCCAGCCGCTGGTCGTACAGAAGAAGCCTGATGGCACGTACGAACTGGTGGCGGGAGAACGGCGCCTGCGGGCTGCGAAACTGGCCGGCCTGAAAACGATTCCTGCTCTGGTACGGGAGTATACACCCGATGCGGCTGCCGAAGTGTCACTCATTGAAAACCTGCAGCGGGAAAATCTGAATGTCATGGAAGAAGCAGCGGCATATGACATGCTGATCCATACGTTCGGACTGACGCAGGAAGAGGCAGCACAGAAAGTGGGCAAGAGCCGTCCCCACGTAGCCAATATGATACGCCTTTTGAAACTGCCTGACGAAATATGCCAGTTCCTCCGCGATGGGACACTGTCTATGGGACAGGCCCGCCCCCTGCTTCAGCTTGCCGATGAAGATCAGCAGCTGGCGGCAGCCGGACAGATTATCCGCCAGGGATTATCGGCACGGCAGTGTGAAGCCCTCGTGGCCCGTATGCTGCAGGGTGGCACGGACAAGGGACCGAAAGAACCCGATGCCTATCTGGAAGCCATGCAGGACCGAATTAAAATGCATCTGGGGACTAATGTTTCTATTCATTTCAACCGGAAGAGGCAAAAGGGGAAAATCGAAATCTCCGTAGCGTCGGAAGCCGAATTTGAACGGCTTCTGGCTCTTTTGACAGAAGAAAAGACGGGAGACGGCACGGAAACGCCATCTTCTTTTACAGTTTAGAAAAAAATCCTGGAAAGCGGTTGTTTTTTAGAGTTCTTTTGTGTAATATAAGATACAGACTTTTTTTGTAATACTGCAGGAGGAAAGACATGTTTTATGGATTAGACTGGCAGCTTATTTATCTGGCTGCCGCCGGCGCTGTGGGAGTGCTGTTGCTGCTGCTGATCATCTACATTGGCATACTGACCCACCGCATGGGCAAACTCAAAGAAAAATATGAGTTTTTTATGCAGGATGAAACGGGCAAAAGTGTAGAAGCCAAGCTGCATGAAGATGTTGCCCGGCTGCACGATTTGCAGGATTCACTGGAACTCATCCACAAGACCCAGAAAGATATCATGGCCGTGCAGAACCACTGTTTCCGCAAAATCGGCTTTGTCAAATACAATGCCTTTGACAATATTGGCAACAATCTGAGTTTTGCCTTTACGGTGCTCGACGGCAAGAACGACGGTTTCTGTCTTTCCAGTGTTTACGGTCGTAACGAATCCCGCATTTTCGCCAAGCCGATCGTCGATGGCAAGTGCCTGTATGGCATGAGTGAAGAAGAAAAAGAAAGTCTGGATAACGCCCTGCAGTATACGGGTACGCTGGATACGGTACAAAAGGATTAAAGAGGGGACTATATTTGAATTTTCAGGATTTTCTTGCGCGTTTGAAACAACGTGCTGCTGGTATGGCCGGCCATGCTTCCTGCCTCAGGCGTACAGAGCCGCTGGTCATCACACCGGGACAGTATAAAAAGATACTGGCAGCGGTCATCGCAGGCGTTGTCGTCATTGCTGCCGGACTGTGCATCGGTATATATGAATTTATTTCGCTGCAGCACATGAAGGAACAGAACGCGCTTCACGAACAACAGCTGGAACTGATGCGGGAAAAAACGGCATCGCTCCAGGAAAAAATGGATAAGATGGATGCCCTCGACCAGGAGCTGCGGCAGATGGTCAAGGGGGCAGGTACGGGTGACAGCCCAAAAGGTGAAGGTGGCGTAGCAGGACAGCAGAAGAAATCACCGGACGTTTCTCATGCTGACTACAACGACCTGCTCCATGCCACCTCCCGGCTGGAAACCAAAACAAATGCCCGCATCATCAGTTTCATTACGCTTAAGACCGTGCTCAGTGATACGGCCGGTCAGCAGGTCCGGGAGATGCAGCAGGTTTCCAAGAAATACCAGGCTTCGAATTATCCGTCTATCTGGCCGGTCAACGGTACGATTACGTCGAACTTCGGCTACCGGGGCAATCCCATTGGCGGTGGTACCGGCTATCATGAAGGACTGGATATTGCCGTCGATTACGGGACACCTGTACGGGCTACGGCTTCGGGAAAAGTCACCATGGCCGGATGGGTCGATGGCTATGGCAATCTCGTAGAAATCGACCACGGCGGCGGATTCGTTACCCGCTACGGCCACAATTCGATGCTTCTGGTCGTCGTAGGCCAGGAAGTCAGGACGGGCGATATCGTCGCTCTGGCAGGCAGTACGGGACGCAGTACGGGGCCGCATTGCCACTATGAAGTACGAGTCAACGGCACTCCGACGGATCCGTTGCTGTTTTTACCATAATTCATCATAGGAAGATAAAACAGGGGGGAACGGATGGACGGGACCGCCCTGTTTTTTTATGAAAAGGAGACACATGCTATGAAACGTATCAGCACCCTGCTGGCGGCAGGCCTATGCCTGCTGTCCCTGGCTTTCCTGGCCTCAGGATGCAGCAAACAGGCACCACAGGCCGTTCAGCGCCAAGAAGTGCTGATTGGCACCAATCTCTCCCTTACCGGCCCTGGCGAAGCATACTGCCGTTCAACAGAACAGGGGGTAGAGCTGGCCAGGGATATACTGAATGAGCAGGGCGGACTTCTGGGTAAGGAGGTCAATCTGGTCACGGTCGATAATCATGGCAAGGCTGATGATGCAGCTATGGCGGTGCAGCAGTTATCGACACGCCACGTCAGTGCCATTATCGGTCCCAACATGACAGCCTGTGCGGCGGCAGTCATGCAGCCAGCGGAAGCGCTGCGCATTCCCGTAGTCAGTCCGGCCTGTACTGATCCGGATATTACCGTCGATGCCAAATCGCGGCAGGTATACCAGTATATGTTCCGGGCCACGTTCATCGATCCTTATCAGGCCCGGGCTATGGGCGAATATGCCATGGAAAATCTTCACGTGACCCGGTCGGCTGTCCTATACAACGGAGAGAGCTCTTATTCTAAAGGGCTGGCTGAGTTTTACCGCAGTACCATAGAAGCCCGTGGCGGTACCGTTACGGCATTTGTCGATCTGGCTGATCATGACGGCAATCTGGCGGCGGCACTCGACGCCGTGCGGCAGGATCCGGGCCAGGCCGTGTATGTACCGCTCTATGATAAAAAGGCGCGGGAAGTGATTGTCCTCGCCCGTTCATCCGGTATGACGACTCCCCTTTTGGGGGCTGATGGCTGGAACGGTCCGGCTCTTGCCAAAAACGTGGATCCGGCATACCTGACAAATCTGGTATATACCGACCATTATGCCAATGATGTCCACGAAAAAACGGCAGAAACCTTTGCTGAACGGTATTATGAAAAATACGGAGAATGGCCGGACAGCTATGCGGCGCTGGGCTACGATTCTCTCATGATGATCGCCGAAGCCATCCGCCGCGGTAATTCCGACAAACCGCAGCAGATAGCCCAGGAACTGGCTAAAACGATTGATTTTACGGGAGCGACGGGACACATCATCCTTGACTCCAATCACGATGCCATCAAAGCCGTATTCATCCTCACCTTCTGGGAAGGGGAACCGGCCCTTCTGGAAAAGCAGCCGGCGGTCAATATACAATAGCTGAAAGGCATAGGGCTCATGTAAAATTGCCATACAGATATTCTCAAAAAATATTTACAAATGAGAATTAGGATGATACTATATGCGTAAAGAACAGACTGCACAAGCGGTCGGGCGCAAGCAGCAGGCAGGACCTGCGGGACTACATATAAGTAAGGATATGCGGTTCCGCAGGTCCTGTCTGATTATTTTCATAGACAAAGGAAGTTTTAATTATGACGACAGATGAAATAACACTCAAACGCCGTACGGCTTGTCTTTCCGTACTCAGCAATACTCTTCTGGTAATAGGTAAATTATCCATTGGAATCCTGACTGGCACAGTCAGTCTGATATCCGAAGCCATCCACTCCGGTGTCGATCTCCTCGCGGCTGCCATTGCCTGCCTGGCCGTGCGCAAATCCTGCCTGCCGCCAGATCAGGATCACGACTATGGCCACGGTAAAGTGGAAAATGTCTCAGCCGCCTTTGAATCCCTGCTGATTATCGTGGCGGCTCTGAGTATCCTCTACGAAGCGGTGGGCAAATTTTTCCATCCCCAGGTGCCGGAATCACTGAATCTGGCTATTGTCATCATGCTGGCATCCAGCCTGATCAATGCCATCGTGTCTGCCCGGTTGTATTATGTCGGGGAAAAGACCGGCTCGGAAGCACTGAAGGCTGATGGCATGCATCTGCGGGCTGATGTTTGGACGTCAGCTGCCGTCATGGCCGGTATCTTTCTCATGAAAGTCACGGGCTGGGCTATCCTGGATCCGCTCATCGCCTGCCTCGTCGCTTTGGGGATTCTCCGCGTCGGATACAAGATGTGCCGCCGCAGTTATGACGATTTGACAGACGCGTCGCTCAGTGATGACGAAGAATCGAAAATCGGCCATATCATCATGGAAACTCCGGGAGTCAAAGGATATCATCATCTGCGTACCCGCATTTCCGGATCGGAAACCATTATGGATTTTCATCTGGAACTGGACCGCACACTTCCCCTGTCCCAGGCTCATGCTATTTCCGATAAGGTAGAATCGGCATTGCAAAAAAAATACGGGCCCTGTGATCCTATGATTCACCTGGACCCGAGATAACCGGATATATTCAGATGTTGCAGTACGGAGCGTATCGTACCAGTTCCTGCCGCCAGACTTTCCAGTCGGGCATGAAGCGGTTCATCCAGCCATAAAAACGGGATGAATGATTGCATTCCAGGAAGTGGCATAATTCATGAAGGACGACCTGGTCGATACAGCCATCGGGCATGACCGCCAGATAGGTGTTAAGACTGATCCGCTTTCTGGCTGGCGTACAGGAACCCCAGCGGGAGCGCATCCGCCGCAGGGTGACCGTGGGAAGGGGAACTCCGTATGGCTGGAGCCGGGGATAGATACGGGATATACTGGCAGCAAATAAAGTACCTGCCTGCTGGCGCAGGTATTGGTGATAGAGATGGGCCCGTTGGCTCTCTTCATCGCCATGAGACGTTTCCATGTACAGGATGTCTCCTTTTTCATATACCTTTCCAGCAGGGCCGGGGACGACGCGGAGTGTCAGCGGACGGCCATGAATATACAGGACATCGCCGGTATTCAGTCTGAATACCGGCTTTTTTTCTATCTGGGAAAGCGTTTTTACGATGAACGGTGTTTCCCGGAGCAGAAAGGCATCAATCCGGTCTTTGGAGACAAATGAAGGGGCCGATACATGGATGGATCCATCGCGGCGGATGCGGAGATTGATGTTTTTGACAGCTTTCCGGGTCAGTTCATAAGAAAAAGAAAGAGTGCCGTTTTGGAAATGGCATTGGGCAGAACGTGGCATAATGACTCCTTTTGGCAGGTCCGGTATAGAGATGATGTCCGCCCTGCGCTTTTCATACTTCCTCTACTTTATACTGAAATACTCCGTTTGTCCATAGGAGGATAGGTTGCTTTTAACCGTCAGGTGTGGTATGTTGAACGTGATGCCGCGTTATGCGGCTGCTTCTTCTGTAGAAAGGTATGTACATTATGTTATACTTTACGGCAATTGATTTTGAAACAGCCAATAAATATGCCAATAGTGCCTGCTCGCTGGCGGCGGTTACCATGCATGACGGACAGTGCGTCCGCGAAGGATACACGCTCATTCGTCCGCCCTTTATGGTATTTTCCCCTGATAATGTTCGCATCCACGGCATTACTCCCGACCAGGTGGCACACAAACCTCAGTTTGACCGGCTTTGGCCGTCCGTGCGGCTTCATCTGGAAGGACGCATCCTGGTCGCACACTACGCCGTCTTTGATACGCGGGTTCTGCGCAGTCTTCTCAAAACGTATCACCTGGAAAAGCCACAGGCCTCCTATGCCTGCACCGTCGAAATTTCACGCCGCGTCTGGCCGGATCTGCCCAACCACAAGCTGGATACGGTAGCGAACTTCCTGGGATATACCTTCCACCATCATCAGGCGCTGGATGATGCCCGGGCCTGTGCCCTCATCGTCGTCAAGGCAGCCGAAGCCGTTGGAGCTTCGTCTATGGAAGAACTGCTCGATGCGACGCACCTCAAATTGAAAATACTATAGTGGTGAAACGAAGAGTAATTAATTGGTACGATACCCATCGGTTGTATTAAAAGCTTTAGAATAAATATATTGACTAGTCAATTAAAAAGCGCTATGATATACAATGCTGATTAAATTGACTAGTCAATATAGAGGAGAGGTTGAATTGATGAAAGAAACATTATGGACTCGTGATTTTGTTGCCTTGGTTCTGGCCAACGGCTTTTTATTTGCTGGTTTTCATTTTCTCTTGCCGACGATTACTCTGTATGCAGCCAGTTTAGGGGCGACGGGTGGGGAAATCGGTCTCATTGGTGGCATCTTTGGCTATTCGGCCATCTGCATACGCTTGTTTACCGATGCGGGCGTCCACCATTTAGGAAAAAAGAAATGTCTTTACCTGGGGCTGGCTCTTTCTATTTTAGCGACGGTGTCGTATTATATGTTTAGCAGTATCCACGCCATCGTTGCGGCACGCATCCTTCACGGATTCGGCTTTGGCATGAGCACGACTTTTGCTGCTGCTATCGTCGCCGATATCATCCCGGCCAGCCGCCGCGGCGAAGGAATTGGCTATTTTGGATTGGGAAGTACGGTCATGATGGCACTGGCACCGGCGGTCGGTTTATTTTTACTCAGCGAAATCGGCCCGTCGGCACTGTTTTTTTCGTCTGCTGCCGTTTCTTTTCTGGCTGTTCTGACTGCTGGGTTCTGCCATGCAGGCAGGAAGATACGTCGTGTAGAAGTGATAGAAAAGACATCGTTACGTGATTGCATTTGTGAAACGGGTACGGGCCTTCCTTCTGTTTTGACGATTTTATTTGGAGCCGCCTATGGCAGTGTCAATACGTATATTGCTATGATGGCTGCTGAAGCACATATTGGAAATGCTGGCCTGTTCTTCATTGTGGGGACGCTGTTTGTCTTTATTTCCCGTCCTTTTGGCGGTCGCCTCCTCGACTCCAAGGGAGCCTTCGCCGTCATCGTGCCGGGATCTGTCTCATATTTGATTGGCTTATTGCTCATCATGGCAGCTCACTCGCTGACGGTCTTATTGGCTGCATCTGTCTTTTATGGCTTAGGTGCCGGCCTGCTGCTTCCGGCCCTGCTGACGTGGATTTTGAATA
Organism: Megasphaera hexanoica; assembly: GCF_043520715.1. Classification (NCBI taxonomy): domain Bacteria; kingdom Bacillati; phylum Bacillota; class Negativicutes; order Veillonellales; family Veillonellaceae; genus Megasphaera; species Megasphaera hexanoica. The sequence goes on from NZ_CP171361.1 coordinate 372,322, forward strand.
TGGTCCGCCCGGAACGGCGCAGTTCCGCCAGTGCGACTTTTTATAATATGCTGGATATTGGTACCAGTACAGGCATCCTCGTCCTGGGTGTCGTTGCCGGGATGGTGGGCTATCGCAACATGTACTGGAGCGTAACGGCTCTCATGATCTGCTTTTCCGTCTTGTTCATGTTCTGCCATTACCATTATGGTAATGATTGCATAGCCAGTCCCAAAGCGGTGAAAAGACCTGTTGCCGATATCCATAAAGATTGAGAGGTATCATGATGGATGTACGAGACCGGCAAGATGACGAACTGGTACGGCAATTATTCTGCACGACCCGGATTTTTTCCCGGACCTTAAATGGCTGTGTAGCTCCTCTGGGGCTGCATAGTTCGGAATGGATGGTCCTGAACCTTGTCCACTTGAACGGAGGTATTGCCCAGGCCGATTTAATCCGCTATTTTAAGGTGGAAGCGGCAGCGATTACGCGCACGTTGAGCCGCTTGGGAAAGAAAGGACTGATATGCCGGCACCCCCGGGAAAAGGGACGGGGTAAGTATATCGAATTGACAGACGCAGGCAGGGATTTGTTCGTCCAGGCGGAACCCTTTGTGATAGCGCACCGGAGACAGGCGTTGCAAGGACTGTCTCCAGAGGAACGAAAACTATTATTGACTTTGTGTGCAAAAGTACAAGCGGCTTTAGACGAAGTATAGTATATATTTTTAGCATATAGGTAGTACATCTATACTGATTTTCCATAGATAGCTTACAAATTGCCCGACGCATGCTTATAATAAAATCAGATATTGCCTATGATGAAAGGGGATTTTTATGATGAAGATTGTCTTATTGGAATCGTTAGGTATCAGTCAGGAATTACTTGATTCGTATGTAAAACCTCTGAAAGAAAAAGGCTATGAATTCGCCGCGTATGAACGCAATGATGACCCGGCCGTCCAGATCGAAGAAGCAAAGGATGCCGATATCCTCATCATCGCCAATATGCCTTTGAAGGCAGAAGTCATCAACGCCTGTCCGAAATTGAAATATATTGACGTGGCCTTTACGGGTGTCGATCATGTTGCTCTCGATGCTGCCAAAGCCAAGGGCATTAAGGTCAGCAATGCATCCGGCTATTCGACTGTTGCCGTAGCCGAATTGACCATTGCCATGATGCTCGATCTGCTCCGCTGCGTACCTCAGGTCGATGCAGCCTGCCGTGCTGGCGGTACGAAAGCCGGTCTCGTCGGCAATGAATTGGAAGGTAAGACAGTCGCTCTTGTCGGTACTGGTCATATCGGTCATCGCGTCGCCGAACTGGTCCATGCTTTTGGTGCCAAAGTTATCGCCTATAACGGATTTTCCCATAAAGCCGATACGGACCTGATTACCTACCTGCCCATGAAAGAAATGATGGAACAGGCCGATATCGTCAGCCTCCATTGTCCGGTTACAGACCAATCGAAGGGCCTGATCAATAAAGAAACTCTCTCTTACATGAAACCGACGGCATTCCTCATCAATGAAGCCCGTGGCCCTGTCGTCGTATCCCAGGATCTGGCAGATGCACTGAACAGCGGTAAAATCGCCGGCGCCGGCATCGACGTCTTTGAAAAGGAACCACCACTGGATACGAATCACCCGCTGCTCCACTCCAAGAACACTATTGTCACGCCGCACGTCGCCTTTGCAACGGCAGAATCCATGGCCAAACGGGCCGTCATCGTCTTTGATAATATCGATGCGTACTTGGCCGGGAATCAGAAGAATATTATTCTCTAAAGAGATACGTTTAGGCAGACGGATGCAGAAATAGCATCCGTCTGTTTTTTTCTTTCTTTTCTATTGTCACAGCCTTTCTGGTATGGTAGTATTTAACAAAGACAAGAAATAATAAACAGTATATACTGTTTCTGTAGTTTTTGAGGAGGCTATTCATATGAGAATGACATTTCGCTGGTATGGCGAAAAAGATGATAATATTACACTGCAGCAGATTGACCAGATTCCCGGGATGGACGGCATCGTCGGGGCGTTATTTGATATCCCCGTCGGCGACGTATGGCCTGTCGAACCGCTGCTTCATATCAAAGAAGAAGCGGCAAAACACAATCTCGTATTCAAAGACCTGGAAAGCATCAATGTCCATGAAGATATCAAACTGGGCCTGCCCAGCCGTGACAAGTATATTGAAAATTACATCCAGTCGCTGAAAAATGCAGCCAAAGCAGGGATTGAAGTCGTCTGCTACAATTTCATGCCGATTTTTGACTGGACACGGACGGACCTGGCCAAACCTCTCTATGACGGTTCGACCTGCCTGGCTTATGACTATCATCTCGTCGCTGGCAAGACGCCCCAGGATATGGCCCGGGAAATCCTGGATAACAGCAATGGCTTTGTCCTGCCTGGCTGGGAACCGGAACGGCTCCAGGAATTATCGCATCTTTTTGAACAGTATGAAGGCATGGATGAAGATGGCCTGCGCAAGAATCTGGCCTATTTCCTGAAAGCCGTCGTGCCCGTAGCCGAAGAATGTGGCATCAAGATGGGCATTCATCCCGATGATCCGCCTATTTCCGTTTTTGGACTGCCCCGCATCGTCAAAAATGAAGCAGACCTTGACAAAATCGCGGCTATGGTAGATAGTGAAAGCAATGGTTTTACTATCTGCACTGGTTCTCTCGGTTCGAACCGCCAGAATGACATCCCCCATATTATCCGCAAATTCGGCCGTCAGCACCGCGTCCAGTTCGTCCATCTGCGCAACGTCCAGGTGCATGAACCGTGGGTATTCAACGAAGTTGCCCACAAATCGGCCATTGGCTCTCTCGATATGTTTGAAATTGCCAAAGCGCTTTATGATATCCACTTTGATGGGCCTATCCGTCCCGACCATGGCCGTATGATCTGGGGTGAAGAAGGACGGCCTGGTTACGGCCTCTATGACCGCGCGCTCGGTGCGAATTATATATGTGGCCTCTGGGATGCCATCAACCGCCTGTGCGGGCAGTTTTAAGGATTTACCTATGAAATTTATTACGTGGAGGGATTGTGTATGTTGCATCTGAACCGGCAGGAAATTGCTGAAAATCGTTCTCTTTGGGAAGAAAAAGGATTTACTCTCTATTCGTTTAATGACAAAGCTGTCATAGAGGAAACAAAAAAAGCGCCGCAATGGCTCCATATCGGCAGTGGCAACCTGTTCCGCGCGTATATCGCTGTCCTCCAGCAGCGCCTTCTCGACCAGGGCCTGGCCCATACAGGCATCATTGCCGCCACGACTCATAATGCGGCCGTCGTCGACGATGTGTTCCGGCCTTATGACAATCTCCATGTCAACGTGACCATGGAAGCAGATGGGCAGTTCGGCAAAGAAGTCATCGGCAGCGTCTGTGAATCGGCAGCCGTCAAAGAAAGCCGACCGGCCGACTGGCAGCGCCTGCTCGATATTTTTACGGCTCCGTCGCTGCAGATGGTCAGCTTTACCATTACGGAAAAAGGGTATAATCTTAAGGACTATGATGGCAACTACTATGACGATGTAGCGTCTGATCTGCAGGAAGGCCCGGCCCACCCGCAGAGTGCCATGGGTAGTCTGACGGCCCTTACCTATGCCCGGTATAAAGCAGGTGTCAGCCCCATTGCCTTTGTCAGCATGGATAACTGCTCTCACAACGGTGAACGGATCCGCCAGGCATTCCTGACTTTTGCCAGAGCGTGGGAAGAAAAGGGATATACCGATGCAGGTTTTACGGCATACATTGAAGAAAAAACGGCTTTTCCCTACAGCATGATCGATAAAATCGTACCGGGCCCGTCGCCGAAAGTACAGTCGTATCTCAAAGAATGCGGCTTTGCTGATACGGAATATATCAAAGCCGGCCGCAGCACCTATGCCCTCTTTGTCAACGCAGCTCCGCAGGAATATCTGGTCATTGAGGACACCTTCCCCAACGGTCGTCCGCCCCTGGAAAAAGCCGGCGTCATCTTTACAGACCGGGAAACGGTCAACCAGTGCGAACGCATGAAAGTAGGAACCTGCCTCAATCCGCTCCATACGGCCCTGGCCGTGTACGGCTGCCTTCTGGGTTATGTGAAGATTTCCGATGAAATCGGCGATCCCCAGCTCAAAGGGCTCATTGAAAAAATCGGTTATGATGAAGGGCTGCCCGTCGTCGTTAATCCCGGCGTCCTCAATCCGAAGGCATTCATCGATGAACTGCTGGAAGAACGGCTGCCCAACCCCAATGTCCCCGATACGCCTCAGCGCATTGCTACGGACACGTCGCAGAAAGTAGGCGTCCGCTATGGTATTACTATCAAAGCCTATGGCGATAAGGCCAAAGACCTGAAATATATCCCTCTGGCCATTGCCGGCTGGTGCCGCTACCTTCTCGGTATAGACGATAAGGGAAATGCGTTTACGCCCAGCCCGGATCCTCTTTTGGAAGATTTGCAGAAGACCCTTGCCGGCGTCTGTTTCGGTCATCCGGAAACGGCCTCAGGGGCGCTGCATCCCATCCTGTCCAACCGCGATATTTTTGGCGGTATGGACCTTTCAGAAGTGGGCCTTGAACCAGTCATCGAAGGCTATTTCAAAGAACTCATTGCCGGTCCTGGCGCTGTCCGTGCCGTCCTGAAGAAATATGTAGGCTGAGTCCTGTCATATATATGTGCTCATACGAAGGAGGAAATGTCATGAAAGCAGTTGTAGTTGAAAAACCGGGCAGTATTGCCGTTGTCGAACGGGATATACCGGAAATTACGGAAACCCAGGTATTGGTAAAAGTGAAAGCTGCCGGTATCTGTGGCTCTGATGTCCATATCTTCCATGGGAAAAATGCCTTTGCAACCTATCCCCGCGTCGTCGGCCATGAATTTGTCGGTGAAGTCGTCAAAGTGGGAAGCCAGACGGAACATATCGCTGTCGGCGACCGGGTGGCCGTCGATCCTGTCGTTTCCTGCGGTCATTGCTATGCCTGTCAGCACGACCGGCATAATGTCTGCTCCAGCCTTCAGGTCATGGGTGTCCATCGCGATGGCGGTTTCCAGGAATACGTCGCTGCCGACTACCGCCAGGCCTATAAGCTGCCTGACAATATTCCCTGGGAAATTGCGGCAACAGTAGAACCGTACTCCATCGGGGCCCAGGTCGCTCATCGCGGCCGCCTCACCGGGGATGACACGGTACTCATCTGCGGTGCCGGCCCGATCGGCCTGATCATTCTCCAGGTTGCCAAGATGAAGGGGGCCAGAGTCGCCATCCTCGACATCGTCGAAAGCCGTCTGGAAAAAGCGAAAGAAATGGGTGCCGATATGGTCGTCAATGGAAAGACGACGGATATAGTCGATGCCATGAAGGAATTCACGAATGGCGAAGGGTTCAACCTCATTTATGAAGCAACGGCTAATACGAAAATCCTGGCTACGTGTATCCGCGACCTGCCCAGCCAGGCCGGCCGCATCGTCGTCCTCGGCTTTACGACACAGGAACTTCCTATCCGCCAGGTAGACATCATGGGACGGGAACTGGAAATCATCGGCACGCGGCTCAATAACCACCGCTTCCCCGAAGTCATCGGCTGGTTCAAAGATGGGAAAGTACAGCCAAAAGAAATCATTACCCATACCTTCCCCTTTGCAAAAGCTGGCGAAGCCTTTGCCTTTAACGACGAACATCCTGATAAAGTGCTGAAAATCATCCTTACCTTTGATTAATTATGCCCGATATGAGATGGAGTCATCACATTACGTTTTTTGCGTAATGTGATGACTCCATCTTTTTTTTAACGTTACACGCGACACAGGGACTGGCCTTGTCTTTTTGTGGCAGTTACCATTTATTTTTTATTTATAAAAAGAAGTTATATTACAAAGAGGCAATGTTATAGATAAAGCGATGAGAAATATATATGCAAAAATGTGTTGTATTTGTTGATTATTCATCATACAAGTGCTAGAATGTTAGTACATCAATGGGGTGCGGATATAAAAGAATATATGTATATACGAACGATGAATCGCAATGTGTCCCGGCATCGTTCAGGTAATGAGGAAAGGAGGAAGAACCGTACGTCTTTGATGAACGGAAAATGAAGCTTACTGTTATTTTATTATGTATCATGAAGGAAAAAAGAAAAGGGAGTGTATTTGTATGAAAATGCCTAAGGCCCATCCTATATCATGGATCCTTTTGCTGGTTACGACCCTGGCCATTCTGGCTACGTCCGTATCCCGTATCATTCTGCCGACCGTTCTGCCGGCTATTATGGAAGAATTTCATTGGAGTGCTACTGAAGTCGGCTTCCTGAATTCGGCTATGTTCATCGGCGCCTTCATCGGTGCTACGTTCTTTGGCATCCTTTCTGACTCTGTCGGTTCCGGCTATAAACGGGGCTGGACCTGGATCTGCTGCATGGTCGTCGCGGCTATCGGAGGCATTCTGACTGCTATGTGTACGACCGTCAATGCCATGCGTGCGGCACTGGCTGTCCTCGGCATGGGGACTGGTGGTGCTGAACCGGTAAACGTAGCGATTATCGGTGAATGGTGGCCGAAAGAACATCGTGGTTTCGCCATCGGCGTCCATCACACGGGCTTCCCCTTCGGTCAGTTCCTGGGACCTGTCGTCATCAGTTTTATCCTGGCCGTCGGTACCTGGCATGACGCCTTTACCTTTGTTCCTCTCCTGGCTATCCCCATCATCATCCTGCAGCTGATTTTTGGTACGGAAAAGAATCAGAAAAAAGTTTATAAATGGATTGAAGACCATCAGATGACCAAACCGCTCGATGAAGTCGAAGCCGAAGGCAAGAAACCGTCTCTTAAAGAAATGGTCAAAAACGTCGGCGTCTGCCTCCAGAACCGCAACTGTGTCATGGCTATCATCACGATCTTTATTTTCCTCTGGTCTGAAGCGGCTATCACCACATTTATGACCCTGCAGCTGACGACGGTTGCCGGCATCTCTCTGGCGGCTGCTGCTGTCGTTTCAGGTGCTTCCGGCCTGACTGGCTGGATTGGCCAGATTGGCTGGGGTACGGTATCGGATTCTACGGGCCGTAAGTTTGCCCTGCGCATCATCACTGCCGGCTGGATTGTTGCGACCCTGGCCTGCATGTTCATCAATACGGAAATGTCAGCCTGGATGATCCTCATTTTCTGGGGCCTCTTCCGTAATTCGCCATTCCCGGTCATGTATGCCCTGCTCATCGATTCCCTGCCCAAATCGGCCGGCTCCTCTATGGGTCTGATGATTGGTATTGCCCTCGGTCTTTCCGGGTTCTTCGCTGCCCCGACGGCAGGCTGGATTATTGAAACCTATGGGTTTACGGCCCACTACGTCGTACTGGCTATCATGCTGGCTCTGTCCTATATCCCGCTGACTATCATCAAGGAAACGGTACATAAAGATGGAGAACAGGCAGAAGCATAAGGCTGTCTTCACTATAGATAAGTACGTGAACGTAAGAAAGGGAGATGTTTTCACATGAACACGAAAGAATTAGCTGCTGTATTAGAAGGAATGGATGTTGTCGATCTGACGCTGACCATGGAAGAAGGCATGCCGGTCTGGCCGACACATCAGCATTTCTATCACAATATTGTAGAATCGACAGAAATGGGAGATCCGGCCACTCATTATGCCGTTACGATGGGCGAACATTGTGGTACTCATCTCGATGCACCGCGCCATTTCATAACTGGTGCAACTCCCGTCGATGAAGTGCCGCTCAAACAGTTCTTCGGTCATGCTGTCAAAATCGAAGCGACTCAGGTCGGTGCATTGGGATTGTTCCATAAGGATGATATCATCGCCTGGGAAAAAGACCATGTAGAAATCCAGGAAGGAGACGTCGTACTGCTCCATTTCGGATGGGACAAACGGTATGCCCTGAAACCGGATTATGATGAATTCCTGTCTGACTGGCCGGGCCTGGCTGAAGATGGTGCCCAGTATCTGGCAGAAAAGAAAGTGAAAATCGTCGGCTGTGATGCCCTGGCTCTCGATGTATTCGGCGGAACGGACCCAACCCATAAGACACTTCTCCCCAAAGGCATCCTGATTATTGAAAATCTGTATAATCTGGGAACTCTTCCCGATGAAGTACTGTTTGCCACGCTGCCTCTCAAGATTAAAGATGGTTCCGGCTCTCCTATCCGTGCCGTCGCTTTTGTAGAAAAGAAATAAGTGAGTTACCTGTTATAGAAAAGGAGTGAGTCTCTATGTACGTATATCTTTCTTATCCCATTGCAGAAGGACAGATTGCCTGGCCGGATGCCCCCGTATATACTTCCGGCCGCCATGATATCATCGGTATTGATGGTAGTTACTGCAATACATCGGTCATGACGATTCCCAATCATTACGGCACCCACTATGACGCACCGCGTCATTTCAATGCCAAGGGGCCTAAAATCACAGAACTGCCGATGGATTACTTCTGCTTCAAGGGCGATGAAATCCTTATCCTCGACATCCCAAAAACGTTTAAGGAAGTCATTACGGCGGAAGATGTCATGCCCTACAAGGATCAGATTGCCAAAGCGAAACTGCTCTTGTTCCGTACGGGCTTTGAAAAACAGAAGGAACTGAATCCCCAGGGATACAAATACGAAAATCCGAGTGCTCATCCCGGCCTGTGCAAATATCTCGTAGAAAATTTCCCCAATCTCTGCACTATCGGCCTCGATTCCCTGTCCCTTGGATCGGTATGCAATGACTATGCGACGGAAGCCCATCACTGGCTGCTGGGTTATTATACGGATAAATTCGTGACCGTCATTGAAGATATGATGCTGTCGCCTCTCGAAGGAAAAACCGTAAAGAGTATCATCGTAGCACCTATCCGGGCACTGGACGTGGATAGCGCACCGGTTACCATCATTGCTGAAGTTGAATAAGGAATGACTCATAAGCCTGTCGCATGAAGAATTCTGCTATCATGCGGCAGGCATTTTCTTAAATTTTGCCATATCAGATATGGGAAAAGGAAATGTCTGTCGTGACGGTTAAACTCATCTGCAGAAAAACAATTTGTCTGGCAGTCCTTTTTTACCTGTTGCGGACGTATATTAGAACTGGCTTATGTATTGACGGTATGCTATAATATCATTATAAGAATATCGATATTATAAAGAAGGCAAGCTATCTTTTGCTGCGCGAGGTTACAGTATGATTGAACTTACCATTACACCTATGGAACCACGGGAAAATGTCAGGGCCTATGTATACCGGCTGTTATACCATAATATCATGGCAGTCCGCCTGACGCCGGGAACGGCTGTTTCCGAACAGGAAGTATCTTCCTACCTGGATATCAGCCGGACGCCTGTACGGGAAGCATTTATCCATTTATCCCAGGATGGGCTCGTGGAAATCCTGCCCCAGCGGGGGACCTTTGTTTCTAAAATCGACACGGCACTCATCGAAGAAAACCGTTTTATGCGCCTGACTCTCGAACGGGCCGTCATACGGCTGGCCTGTCAGGAGCTGCCGGACATGTACCTGAAACAGCTCGACCAATCTCTGAACGATCAGAAAGAAGCCATGGATGCTGGCGACAGTGCCCGCTTCATGACCCTTGATAATGAAATGCACGGCATCATTTTTGCCGGCTGCGGCAAGCCCCACGTCTGGCAGACACTGATGCAGGCTAATCTGGATTATCTGCGGTCCCGCGCGCTTTCCGTACTGAATACAGAAGAAATGGATATTGTCTATGCCAAGCACCAGTCGCTCGTGACTCATATACGGCAGCATGAAACGGACCAGGCGGAACGGGACATCAATGAACACATCGACCGTATCATCATAGACCTGGCGGCACTGCGGGCGGCCCATCCTGATTTTTTCAAATGATGAGAGATCCGTCCGCTATTCTACATGAATCAGGTGATAACGATGATTGATTTGGAAATTACGCCACCTCTCCAGCGGGAGACGGTGCGTTCTTACGTATACCGCATGTTATATGATAATATTATGTCACTCCATCTGCCGCCGGGATCGGCCATGTCTGAACAGGAAGTGGCAGACCTTCTGAAGACGAGCCGTACGCCTGTACGGGAAGCTTTCATCCATCTCGGGCAGGATCACCTGCTGGATATTTTTCCCCAGCGCGGTACGTTTGTGGCCAGGCTGCATACCCAGATGATACGGGAAGCCCGGTTTATGCGCGTTGTCATGGAAGAAGCTGTCATGGCAGAAGCCTGTCAGGGCCTCCCTGAATCTTGCCTCCGGCAGCTGTATGAAATCCTGGAGCGCCAGCAGAAAGCGGCAGATGCCGGTGATAAACGGGCTTTTTTTGAAGCGGACAATGCCTTCCATGAAACGGTTTTTTCTGGCTGCGGCCGGCCTCATATCTGGCAGACCCTGATGCGGGCCAGCCTCGATTATTCCCGTGCCCGCGTGCTCAATGCCTTTCTGGAACCGAAAGAAATTCCCCTTTCTGTCCATGAAGATATGCTGAAAGCGATAGAATCGCATGAGGGCGATAAGGCGGCCCGGCTGGTCCGCCAGCATATGGCCAATCAGGAAACGGGTATCCGTAAATTGATGCAGCTCTACCCCGATTATTTTATATAAAAAGCGGCTTCTGGCGTCATGAACCAGGCTGAAACAGGTGATGGGTATGGAAATTCTGGCAAAAAAAGAAGATGAGTCGTCGCGGCAGTATGTACGGCGCTGTTTGCTTTATAATATTGTCAATGTAGAAATCAAACCGGGTGAACGGATTATCGAGAAGGAATATTGCGATTTGTTTCAGGTAAGCCGCACGCCTATCAGGGAGGCCATTCTGGACCTGCACAAGAATCATCTCATCGACGTCATGCCCAAGCGAGGCACCTTTGTCTCATACATTGACGAAGACCGGGTGGAAGAAGTGCGCCAGCTGCGGGCCGTCCTGGAAGCGGAAATCGCCCGGGAAGCCTGCCGGAAACTGACGGCAGATGATCTGGACCGGCTGCGGGAAAACGTCATTGTCTGGAAATATTACATTGGCCGCAAGCAGGTGCGCAAAATTTTTGAATTGGATAAGAAATTTCATGGACTCCTCTATACGCTGTGCGGAAAGCCCTACTGGAGTGAAATCGTCGAAGCGGCGGCACCGCATTTCGACCGGGCGATTGTCCTGAGTTTCCAGTGCATGCCTGCCTCCCAGGTCCTGGCCGATCATATGCAGCTCATCGATGCCATAGAAGCCCGCGATGAGGATAAGGCCTATGAACTGGCCCGGACACATCTGAACCGGTATAATGAAGAAAAGGAAATGATTAAACAATCTTTTCCCGGCTATTTTCAGTAAGGCCTGCATCGAATAAGGGCAGAAAAAAGGAAGCCGCAACAAAATGACCACTCAAGGCTGTTTTGTTGCGGCTTCCTTTTAGTTTATCATGGATGAGAATATGCCAGATTCCCCCTTTTGGTTCTGCCGTTAGAAATCTGTAGACAGATCAGATCCAGTGGACCATGATGCTGGCCAGGAGGCCGGAGACGACTGATACGGATACAATGCCGGCGATGACCAGTTTAGGCATGATGTAATGCAGAATGGCTTCTTTTTCTTCATCCGTCCTGCCACAGGCGCGGGATACTTCCAGGGAGATGAGGTATGTACCGGGGAAGCCGAAAAAGGCTGTGACGGCCATGGCGATGGAAAGCCTCCAGTCGAAACGGACAATCCGGCCGACGATGACGGCAATGACCGAGCAGCTGACCGTACCGACGGCCAGGACGACCAGGAGAGGCGCAATCATGCCCAGGAGCATGTCTGGCGTCGTGTTGGTCAGGCCGACGAAAATCAGGGCGACGGCACCGGCCATGACGAAGGTCAGGGCATTGGCCTTTGTCAGGCAGTTTTCTTCCAGAAGGCCCAGTTCATGAAGGATGATGCCGAAAATGAGGCCGAAGATGAGGATGCTGATGCCCGTAGCCTGGGCCAGGAGCATGGAAACATAGGAAATGAAACAGAGTTTGCAGAGGATGATATTGGGCGTACTGTATTTTTCCGGTATGTGGAACAGACGGAGATTCAAATTCTTTCCCGATTCTCCGTTAGAGAGGGTGCCGTTGTTGAATTCCGTGCGGACCCGGTCCCCTTCTTTTTTGCAGAAGAAGCTGGCAATGGGGATGCCGACGAAATTCTGGAACACCAGGACCAGCACGGCAAAGACTTTGATATCGGGGCGTCCCAGGACATCGCCTATAGGAGACATGACCAGATAGGCAACGACCCCGCCGGCCAGGACCGGGGCGCCTACCAGGGCGTAATAGGCGTCGATGAATAATTTTCCGATGAAGAAGACGCCGCCGGCTACGGAAAGGGTAGCAAAGAACGTGACGAAGACGGTCTTCCATTCCTTGACGAAATCATTGATCTTGATGGCCGTACCGATATGGATGAGGAACATGCAGAGGGTAATCTTGGCAAAGGCGATGAGACCGGAATCGGCAAAAATCGTCTTGGGCAGGCCCAGCCAGAAGCCGGCTGTAAAGATGACGGCACAGGCCAGCAGCATGGAGACAAAAGCCTTTGTCTTGTCGGCGATGAAATCGCCGATGGAATAAATGAGAAAGATCAGGCCGAGGGCAACCAGGGCATTCATAGTAACAACTCCTTTTTATAGTGTATTGGCTGCTTTCAGGTATACGGAAAGCATATATTCCAAGGCCAGGGGCAGGCCTTTTTCGTCATACAGGTAGAATTTGGGGTTGTGATGCGGTGTCAGTTCGTGGGTACCGGTCGGATCGCCCATGCCGAACCAGGCGACGGCTGCCGGTTTCTGTTCGCTGAAATAGCCGAAGTCTTCAGCACCCAGACTGGGCGGGCAGTCGATGACCGTGATGCCTATAGCGCCAGCCGCGTCCTGCATGATAGAGACACAGGAGGCATCGTTTTTGCAGGCCGGATAGCCATATACCATGGTGGTCTTGACTTCACACTGATGGGCGGCGCAGATGCTGTTGCCCAGCCGTTCGATTTCTTCCATGACTGACTGGCGCAGATCCGTATCGAGGACGCGTACGCAGCCGCCCATGCTGACCGTTTCGGGGATGACGTTGGCTACGCCTTCGACGCCGCAGTGGAGATAGCTGACCGAGACGGTGCAATTGGCCAGAGGGTCACATTTCAGGGCCGGAATGAGGGCGATATCGTTTACCAGTTCCGACGCTGCAAAGATAGGGTTGTTGGCCTTGTGGGGGAATCCGCCGTGGCCGCCTTTGCCGCGGATCTTGAAGTCGTATGTACCGACAGCGGCAAAACGGACGCCGTCGTGGATATCGATCTGGCCGAGCGGGGCCGATGCGTTGACATGGATGGCGAACATGTAATCAATGTGGTCCATGATACCGTCTTTGACCAGCTGCTGGGCACCGCCGGGAAGGAATTCTTCACCCTGTTCGAAGACAAAATAGACTGTGCCGCGGACGAGTTCGCGGTGACGGGCCAATGTTTCGGCAACGGCCATGAGGATAGAGGCGTGGGCATCGTGGCCGCAGGCGTGCATGACGCCGGGATTGGTGCTCTTGTAGGGAAGATCATTCGTTTCCGTGAGGCCCAGGGCATCGAAATCAGCGCGCAGTCCGATAGACGGGCCGGGCTGGCTGCCTTTGAGGAAGCCGACCGTACTGTTGCCCGTAATGCCCGGCATCAGTTCGATACCGGCCTTTGTCAGATGGTCCCGGATCCAGGCTGCCGTATTCGTTTCCTGGAAGGACAGTTCCGGGTGGGCATGGAGATAGCGGCGGTTCTTTATAATCTGGTCACCATATTCTTCTACAAGTTTTTTTACGTCTGTCATAGGAATCACTCTCTTTCTGTAATATAACAATAGCATGATGATGGTAACAAAAAAGGGCGGTACGTGAGGGACGAAATATATCCGCGGTACCACCCTGTTAATCTAAAATATTTAGATCAGCTCTTGCGCTCTGTAACGGGAGCTTGCCGGCCAGGCCTACTCACGGTTCAGCCAGGCAGTTCAGGAATGTACTTCATATGACCGTCCCTGCTGTCTTGCACCAGGCGGCAGCTCTCTGGAAAGTCCAGTCATACTACTCTTTCCTTCATTACTTTTTGCAATCACCTTAAATTTTTAAAATGTGATATATCTAAATTATACTGAAAAAATCTTTTCTGTCAAGATACATGTCTATCCTGACATTACATCAGCTCCTGCAGAGCCGTTTCGTAGACTGTGAGCATATATTCCAGTGCCAGGGGAAGCCCCTTTTCGTCATCGATATAGAAACAGGGATTGTGATGGGACGTGGGGGCGATGGCGCCGGTCGGATCGGCCATGCCGAGTTTGGCGATGCCCGCCGGTTTCTTCTGGGCATAATAGGCAAAGTCTTCGGCACCGAGAACGGGCGGGTTGTCGAGGACCGTAAGGCCCATGGATGCGGCGGCTTTGCGGAATATGTCATTGCATGTGGCATCGATTGTATTCGCCGGATAACCATAGACCAGGCTTACATCGCACTGGCACTGGTGAGCGGCACAGATGGCTTTGGCCAGGCGTTCGATTTCTTTCATGACGAAGTCGCGCAGATCCGTATTGAGGACGCGGGCATTGCCACCCATGCTGACCCGTTCGGGAATGACGTTGGCTACGCCGTCTACACCGCACTGGAAATAGCTCACAGAGACAGTGCAGTTTTCCAGGGGATCGCATTTCAGGGCTGGAATCAGATTGATGGCGCTGACCAGTTCGGCTGCGGGAATGACCGGGTTGTTGGCCTTGTGAGGGAAGCCGCCGTGGCCGCCTTTACCGGTGATTTTGATGTCGTAGGTACCGACGGCGGCTTCGCGGACGCCGGCGGCGACATCGACAGTGCCTACCTTTTCGAGGGCTGCGGCATGCCAGGCAAACATATAGTCAATGCGGTCCATGATGCCGTCTTTGACCAGCTGCTGGGCGCCGCCGGGGAGAAATTCTTCCCCCTGCTGGAATACGAAATAGATAGTGCCGTGGACGAGTTCCCGGTGAGAGGCAAAGATTTCGGCCATGGCCATGAGGACTGCCGTATGGGCATCGTGGCCGCAGGCGTGCATGATGCCGGGATGGGTGCTCTTGTAGGGCAGGTCATTCATTTCCGTAAGACCTAAAGCATCGATATCGGCGCGGAATCCGATGGACGGACCAGGCTGTGTTCCTTTGAGGACGCCGACCGTGCTGTTGCCCGTAATACCAGACAGGGTGGGAATGCCAATGGCTGCCAGATGGTCCCGGATCCATTGGGCTGTATTCGTTTCATGGAAGGATAATTCCGGATGGGCGTGGAGATACCGCCGGTTTTTGATGACTTCTGCTGCATAGGCTGCAGCTAATTTTTTCATTGTTCCAGACATGACAAACTGCCTCCTTTTTTACCGTAAGTATACTACGAATAGATATATTTTACGATTCTTTTTTTAGTTTATTGTATAAAGCCTGACGGCTGATGCCGAGGATGCGCGCCGCCTGGGTATGGCTGCACCCTTGTTCGATGAGCCCGTGGATGAGCGACTGCTGCAATGTATCCTGCAGCCCTTTGAGGTCGATATGCAGCGTATCGGCATCGCGACGGGTCCAGCCGTGGCCGGCCTGGTCAAAAAGGTAGCCGTATGACGGGTCTCCCTGTTCACCGTAGAGATGATACCGCAGGGCAACGCTGTATAGTTCCCGTATATTGCCCCACCAGCGATGTTTTTCCAGGACCGGGCGCAGGGCATCGGGAATCTCGACGGCATGGCCGGTCAACCGTTCCAGGAATATGGAGAATAAGTAAAAAATATCCGATGGCCGTTCGTTGAGAGACGGCAGGTCGAGCGTCAGAGGATTGAGGCGGAAATAGAGATCGCGGCGGAAGCGCCCCGATTCGATCTGGGGGATGATATCGGCATTGCTGGCGGAGATGATGCGGATATCGAGGGGAATGACATAATCCGACCCGATGCGCATGACCTGCCGCGTTTCCAGGACGCGCAGCAGCTTGGACTGGATATTGGCGGACATACTATTGATTTCGTCGAGGAAAATCGTGCCGGTGTGGGCCAGCTCGAAGAGGCCGGCTTTCCCTTCTTTGCGGGCTCCCGTAAAAGATCCGCCTTCGTAGCCGAAAAGTTCGCTCTCCAGCAGTTCAGGTGGCAGGGCAGCGCAGTTCACGGCGACGAAAGGGCCGCTGCGCCGCGGGCTGGCATTGTGGATGCTCTGGGCAAAGAGTTCTTTGCCGGTGCCGCTTTCTCCCTGGATGAGGACCGGCGCATTGTAAGCCGCCATGATTTTTGCCGTGGCGATGCAGCGTTTCATGGCCTTATCCCTGGTCAGGATATCGCTGAAGGTGTGGCGGGCCGTGAGCCCTGTCCGGGACAGTTTATAGCGGACATTTTTTTCCAGGCGCTGCAGTTCCGTGACGTCGCGGATATTGAGGATGAAATACGGCTTGTCGTTGAGCGTGAACGGCCGCGTCGTGGCTACCAGCGTGTATGGCGGACAGTGCAGGATGCGGTTCTGGAAAAAGGGCGGTTTTTTGAAGGCTTCATCCAGATCGGGAAACATATGCTGGATCGTATCGGGTGTCCTGGGGAATTTCAGGAAATGGTGTGCCTTGGGATTAAAATGAGTGATATTCCCCTTTTTATCATAGATGATGATGCCTTCGTCTACGTTGTTCAGTACGGAAGACAGAAGGGAAATCTGATTCTGTTCGCGCCGGTTCAAAAGTACCAGGTCATGGGCGTACTGGTAGGCCGACAAGATGGCCGATTCACCGGGCGTAATGGGAAAGACTGGCAGCCGTGTGTGCGTAAGAATCGGCATGACCAGACAGCTGACGATAGCCGTACCTGGTGATTCCGGAATGGCATCGGCCAGGGCTCCCAGCGTCTCAGGGGAGATATCGGCACTATAGGGATGAATGACCATCTTACTGCGGATTTCCGGCCAGCACATAGCCTCGTTGAAAATGACATGCTGGCTGAGAAACAGGTGGATTTTTTCATAATTCTCTACCTGATGGAGCGTATAGAGAATATCACTGGTCGAATAATGCAGGCACAGTACGGGGATATCCCGGATGGCCTGGGACAATTCGTAGTATGGTCCGGTGTGGGTAATGATGACCTGGGCTCCCTGCTCTACGAGGTGACGGCCCTGTTCGAAGCGGTTGGGGAAATCGAGGACAGCTACCTTCGTGGGGATGTAATTTTTTTGTTCTGCCACAGAAGCCTGACGGAGGACTGCTTCTATTTCTTCCTTCAGAGTTTCGTCGGCTGCGAGAAAATAAATAGATTCCATAACATACCTCCTGATTTCTTCTATCATAGGAAAATTGTAAAGGTGTGTCAATAAATATATACAAATTAATTTGGAAAAACGAAAGAAATACAAAGAAATGGGGATATATCACCATTATTTAAGTTGGCATATATCTTTCATATATATTGCCGACAGATGTATAGTACCCCATAACTGAAAAAGACATGTATGAGGAGGTATCATGATGAAAAAATTAATATCAGGTGATGAAGCCCTGGCACGGGGCCTGTATGAAGCCGGTGTCACCTTTGCTTCGGCCTATCCGGGCACGCCGAGCACGGAAATCCTGGAGAATGCAGCTAAATATGAAGAAATCGATGCCGAATGGGCACCGAATGAAAAGACAGCTATGGAAGCGGCTATCGGAGCTTCTGTTTCCGGTGTACGGTCCTTTGCGGCTATGAAAATGGTCGGTCTCAACGTAGCGGCCGATCCACTTTTTACCTACGCTTATCTCCATGTCAATGGCGGCTTTGTCTTTGTATCGGCCGATGACCCGGGCATGCATTCGTCCCAGAACGAACAGGATAACCGCAATTATGCCAAATTCGCCAAAATATGCATGTTTGAACCGTCCAATTCCCAGGAAGCCAAGGACATGACTAAAGAAGCCTATGCCGTCAGCGAACGGTTCCATACGCCGGTCATGATCCGCATGACGACCCGTGTCTGCCATTCCAAGAGTCTCGTAGAAGAAGGGGCCCGTGTAGAAGTGCCGGCTGTACCCTATGTAAAACAGCCGGAAAAAATGGATCCCGTACCGGCTATTTCCCGCGTGCGCCGCGTCGTCATCGAACAGAGGGAGAAAGATCTGGCAGCGTATTCCGAAACCTGTCCCTGGAATGTAGAAGAAGCAGGTCATACAAATATGGGCATCATCACATCCGGTGCCGCCTACAACTATGTAAAAGAAGTATTTGGCGACAGCGTATCGGTCCTGAAAATCGGCTTTTCTTATCCCCTTCCCATGAATAAAATCCGTGCCTTTGCGGAAAAAGTAGATACCCTGTATGTCGTGGAAGAACTGGACTCTTTTATGGAAGACCAGATCAAGGCTGCGGGTATTCCATGCCATGGACATGATATCATCCCCAATATAGGCGAACTCAACCCGGATATCGTACAGAAAGCACTGACGGGTACAGGAAATGATGGAGTATCTGTTCCAGAAGAATTCATCGTCCCCCGTCCGCCTGTCCTTTGCGCCGGCTGCCCTCACCGGGGCTTTGCCTTTGAACTGGCCAAACGTAAGAATACAGTCATGCTCGGCGATATCGGCTGCTATGGCCTGTGCGGTGCTCCCCCGCTGAATGCCAAGGATATGGGCCTCAATATGGGTGCTGTCTTTTCAATGGGACATGGCATGGTACACGGCTTTGCCCGGAGTGGTCAGCAAAAGCGCGTCGTCGGCTATATGGGCGACTCTACCTTCTTCCACAGCGGTATCAATGCTCTCATGGAAGTCTCCTATAATAAATCCAATACGATCTGTGTCATCCTCGACAACCGCACGACGGGCATGACGGGCCATCAGGAAAATCCCGGCACGGGCTATAATCTGAAAGAAGAAATCACGACCATGCTAGACATTGAAACCATCGTCCGGGCCCTGGGCATCCGGAACGTCCGTACAGTCAATCCCCAGAATCTGACGGCTATGAAAGAAACGCTGGACTGGGCTTTTGCCATTACGGATGAACCGGTAGTCATCATCACCAAATGGCCATGTGCCCTGAAGAAACTTACGCCTTTTGATAAGAAAGAATTTACTATAGAAAAAGCCGTATACGGAGTGGTGGAAGATGCGTGTATCGGCTGCCGCAAATGCCTTACGACAGGATGCCCGGCCCTGCGCTTTGACAAGGAAACGAAAAAATCCAGTATCTCTCCGGCAGACTGCAACGGCTGTTCTGTCTGTGCCCAGGTCTGCCCGGTACAGGCTATCGTAAAGAAAGGGGAATAATCATGAACGATGTAAAAAGCATACTCCTCGTCGGTGTCGGCGGGCAGGGGACGATTCTGGCCAGCAAGATTCTCACCCAGGGTCTCATAGAAAATGGATACGATGTCAAAATGAGCGAAGTCCACGGCATGAGCCAGCGCAGTGGTAGTGTCAGCACCCAGGTACGGTTCGGTGTGAAAGTCTACTCCCCTATCATCGGGGAAGGGACGGCGGATATCCTCGTTTCCTTTGAAGAAATGGAAGCTGCCCGGTATGCTCATTTTCTGAAAAAAGATGGCAAGGCCGTCGTCAATACGTACCGTATCCCGTCCATGCCAATCCTGACCGGTAATCAGGACTATCCCGATGATATCATCGGCATGCTCCGCCAGCGCGTGTCGACGATGGCTCTCGATGCGACGGGGATTGCAGAAAAAGTGGGAAATCCCAAGAGTGCCAATGTCGTTTTGCTGGGAGCCCTGGTCAAAGCCATGGGGCTGACTGATATCGATTGGGACCCGATCATTGCCAAGACAGTTAAACCGGTTTTCATTGACGTAAACCGCAAAGCCTTCGCCGCCGGTATGGCAGCGGTAGGATGACGGCGCTTATCATACAGCAGAAACAGAGACGCTGGGCCTACCTGGTTCTCAGCGTCTTTCTCCTGCTGTTCCTCGGACTCATTTATGCTTGGTCTGTATTCCGCATACCGTTGGAACAGGAATTTGGTTGGTCTAAGAGCGGGACATCGCTCACCTTTTCCATCTCTATGGTCATGTTCTGCCTGGGCGGTCTCATATCAGGCGTCCTGACAGCCCGCAAGGGCATGAGGATAACTCTCGTCCTGGCGGCGCTCCTCCTCGTCTCCGGGTTCGGGCTGGCCTCGCAGATTACATCCCTCATGGGCATATACCTGACGTACGGCGGCATGGCCGGTCTCGGTGTGGGTCTCGGTTATAATGCGGCCATCAGCACCATCATGCGCTGGTTTCCGGACAAACAGGGCCTCGTCTCAGGCATTGCTCTCATGGGATTTGGATTTGGTGCTATGATACTCGGCACGGCTGGAGCCTCACTGATTAGCCTTGCCGGCTGGCGTATGACCTTTCTCCTCATCGCCGCGTCTTATGCCGTCGTCATCGCCCTGGCCGTTGTTATCCTTCGGCCGCCTGATGCAGACTTTACGGCAGCTCTGTCGGGCGCTCTCCCCCAAGGAAAAGAGGCACGGGAAGAAATCGGCTGGCAGGATATGCTCCGCCGCCAATCGTTCTGGTTGTTTTTTCTCTGGGCCATCCTCCTGAGTGCGGCCGGCCTTTCCATCATCAATATTTCTGCCGGGTATGCCGGGACTTTCGTAGGTGGAAATCTCACACAGGCAGCAGCTATTGCCGGTGTCATTTCTATCGCCAATGGCGCGGGCCGCGTACTGGCGGGGCAGCTCTTTGACAGCAAGGGCTGCAAAGTCACTATGTATACCGTCTCTGTGGTCTATCTGGCAGCGGCTGCTGCCCTTGCCGGTGCCGATGTGAGCCACAGCCAGCCTGTCCTTCTGACAGCCTTTGTCCTTACGGGCTTGGCCTATGGCGCCTGTCCGCCGACGGGGTCTGCCTTTGCTGCCTCATTCTATGGCTCCCGGAATTATGGCATGAATTTCAGTATCGTCAATCTCAATCTTATCGGCGCTTCGACCCTCGGCCCCATGTTTGCCAATGGCACGCCCATGATGGCTTTTATCATCATCGCCATACTGGCCGTTATCGGAGTTGTCATTACGACGGCAATCCGCCGCTAACCAGTGACAGGCAGCAGATGGATGAATCGGAAGGCTCCAGCTGTACTCCCTTCTCTCACCGTTCCGGCCTTTGCCGGGATGATGCTTTCCGGTTTGTCTGTGTGCTGCCTGTTGAAACAAATGCACTGCAGGGGTAACCTGTGGTACAATATAGGTATTCATCATAAAGGAGTGATTTTCTATGGCAAATAAAGAAATGTATGCACTGGGTTCCCAGGGTTCGGCTATCCGCGAACTGTTTGCGTACGGACAGGCCCAGGCCACCAAGGTAGGCAAAGAAAATGTATTTGATTTCAGTATCGGCAATCCGACTGTACCGGCCCCTTCGTGCATCCGGGAATCGATTGAACATATCCTGGCTACACGGGAATCAGCCGCTATCCACGGCTATACGGCCGCTGCCGGGGATCTGGCCGTTCGCAAAGGACTGGCAGACTATATGAATCAGACCTATGATGCCGGCGTTGGGGCCGATAATTTCTACATGACCTGCGGGGCTGCAGCATCACTGACCATTTCTCTTAAAGCTATCGTCGAAGATCCTGATGATGAAATCATCGTCGTCGCACCTTTCTTCCCGGAATATACAGTCTTTATTGCCAATGCTGGCGCCAAAAAAGTCATGCTGCCTCCTGATACGGATCACTTCCAGATTAAACTGGACGAACTGGAAGCTGCTATCACCCCCCATACGCGGGCTCTCATCGTCAACTCGCCGAATAACCCGGCAGGTACGGTCTATTCGCGGGAAACGATGGAAAAAGTGGCAGCCATCCTGACTAAGAAGAGTGCCGAAATCGGCCATACCATCTACCTTATTTCCGATGAACCGTACCGGGAAATCACCTACGACGGTCTGGAAATCCTCTATATGCCGGCTATTTATCCCGATACGCTCGTATGCTATTCGTACAGCAAATCCCTGAGCCTTCCCGGCGAACGTATCGGCTACATCCTCGTACCGGATTCTGTATCGGACAAAGACGTGTATCCTGCCGTCTGTGGAGCCGGCCGGTCCATGGGCTTCGTCTGCGCGCCTCATCTCTTCCAGGATGTCGTCCTCCAGTGCCTGGGCAAGACCAGCGATATGAGCATCTACGATGACAATCGCAAGCTCCTGTACAATGGCCTGAAAGATATGGGTTATGATTGCGTCTATCCCCAGGGGGCCTTCTATCTCTTCGTCAAATCACCGGAACCGGATGCCAAGGCATTTTCCGACAAGGCCAAGGCCCTGAACCTGCTCATCGTACCGGCAGACAGCTTCGGTTGCCCGGGTTACGTCCGCGTCTCTTACTGCGTCGAAGCTGATATGATCCGCCGCAGCTTTGCCGCCTTCCAGAAGCTCATCGACCAGTATAAATAATGGTGGCGCCGATGGGCCGGGAATTTTGAAATTTTCTTAAAGGAGTCTTACTCTTGAATCCATTCGAAATATATCAGGAAAAACTGCACACTCCCGAAGAGGCAGTGCATCTCGTCCAGTCCGGCGACTGGGTCGATTATAGCCAGACCTGTTCCTTTCCGGCGGCTCTCGATGCGGCTCTGGCGGCACGGCGGGATGAGCTCACTGACGTGAAGGTGCGCCACGCCATATCGATGCGCCCTGTCCAGATAGTAGAACAGGACCCGCAGCGGCAGGCCTTTACATACAACCTCTGGCACTGCTCGGGACTGGATCGTAAGTATATCGATACGGGACGGGCTTTCTTCTCGCCTATGATGTTCCGCTTCTGCGGCTCCTATTACAGCCGCGGCCAGGCGCCGGTCAACGTGGCCATGGTGACCGTATCGCCCATGGACCGCTATGGCAATTTCAGCTATGGCCTGACTAACTGCTGTATGCAGGAAATGCTCGATGCGGCTGACCGGATTATCCTGGAAGTCAATCCCCATATGCCTTTTATATACGGTATGGCAGATGATCACATCAATATCCGCGACGTTGATGCTGTCGTTGAAAATGATCAGCCTCTGAGCGAAGCCCCAAGCCGGGGAGCCAGTGAACTGGATAAGCAGATTGCCGCCCAGATTTTTCCCTTCATCCACGATGGAGACACACTGCAACTCGGCATCGGCGGTATGCCCAATGCCCTGGGGTCGCTCATTGCCGGGTCAGACCTCAGGGACCTGGGCATGCATACAGAACTCATGAGCGATGGCTACCTCGACCTGTATAAGGCCGGCAAGATCACCAATAAGCGTAAGACCCTGCAGAAGGGAAAGGGCGTATTTTCCATCTGCAGCGGATCGAAGGAACTCTATGAGTTCCTCGACCACAATATTGACATTCTGTCGGCGCCCATGCATTATGTCAACGACCCGGAAACGATTCGTCAGCTGGACCATTTCGTTTCCATCAATGGCTGCATTGCCTGCGACCTCTACGGCCAGGTCAGCTCCGAATCGGCGGGGACGCGGCAGATCAGTGGGACCGGCGGCCAGCTTGATTTCGTCACCGGTGCCTATACGGCAGAACACGGCCGGACCTTCCTGGCCATGGCGTCGAGCCGGGTGGACAAGAAAGGCGTCCGCCATTCCAATATCGTACCATGCTTTACCGGCGGTGACATCATCACGACGCCGCGGGCACAGACCATGTACATCGTCACCGAATACGGGGCGGTCAATCTGGCCGGACTTACGACGTGGCAACGGGCAGAAAAACTGATCGGTATCGCTCATCCCGATTTCCGGGACGAACTCATCAAAGCCGCAGAACAACAGAAAATCTGGAGGAACAGTAACAAGAAATGAAATTTATCGTAGAAGACCGCATTTTTGAAAACGTACCTGATTTATATATCGGTGTCGTCGCCGTTAAAGGCGTAGATAACAGCAAATCCTATCCGCAGATTGAAGCCATGCTGGACGAATCCATCGCTGCAGCACAGCAGAAATTCGACGGTGTCAAAGTCAAGACATCGCCGGACATCGTGCCCTATCGCGAAGCGTTCCGCACGCTGGGCCTCAACCCAAACCGCTTCCCCTGCTCTGTCGAAGCCATGTTCAACCGCATCAGCAAAGGCAAGGGGATGCCCCATATCAATCCGCTGGTGGACCTGAACAATGCCCTGTCATTGAAGTATACCATCCCCATGGGGACCCATGACCTGGGCCGGTCGCCGGAAGATATGGAAATGCGTTACGCCCGGGAAGGCGACCATTTCCTGCCTTTCGGGGAAACGGAAGAAGAAGCGCCCGGTGAAGACGAAGTCGTCTACGCCGTCGGCCATGAAGTCCGCACGCGCCGCTGGACCTGGCGCCAGAGCGAACACGGAAAAATCACGGCTGATACGAGCTATGTGTTCTTCCCTATCGACGGATTCGTCGATTTCAATAAAGACCGGGTTGATGCGGTCATCGCCGAACTGTCGGACATCCTGAAAAACGTCTTCGGATGCCCTGTCGTAAGCGGCGTCGTCACCAAAGACCATCCGTCTGTTGATGTGACCTTATAATTTGTCCATTTAGATAGGACGGCCAGCAGAATGCCTGTCAGAGGCCTGCTGGCCGCTTTTTTTGTCAAAGAGAGCAAAGAAATTTTACATATTATGGTATGGAGCGGCGGGAATACAAACCAGAAAGAGGATACTACTCCCGATTGTGTCGGTTTTATATTTTGGCATAACTGTTTCATATACTTGAAATGTACATAGCATTACCTGATATACGATTGCGCCGCCTGCTTCCTGTGTGCGCCCAGGTCTGCCCGGTCAGAGCTATCGTTACAAAAGAATGGTAAACCCATAGAAAAATGACTCCTGTCATGGTACTCTTATAGGCAGGAGTTATTTTTTTACTGGGAGGTAAGGCTGTATGGATAATGAACAACGGAA
The DNA here is from genome assembly GCF_043520715.1 of Megasphaera hexanoica. Lineage (NCBI taxonomy): Bacteria > Bacillati > Bacillota > Negativicutes > Veillonellales > Veillonellaceae > Megasphaera > Megasphaera hexanoica. Next base: position 397,189 of record NZ_CP171361.1, read on the forward strand.
ACGAATCTGGCAGCGGTTCATGGAAGACGGGACCCTGGACCCGCGCCTGCCGCCTCTTGTCGCCCGGTCATGGCAGGAATGCCGGTGCCGCGGTGTCGATCCCTGGCGGCGCAGCAGTACGACCGCCGATCCGGGGAAATGGCAGCAGATCCTGCAGCGCAGCCGTCTCCTTCTGCAGACGGCTGGTCCCATCATGCAGTCCGTCCATGAAATCATCCGCGATTCCCATTTCCTGCTGGCACTGACCGATGAAAAAGGCTATGTCCTGTCTACCATCGGCGATGATGCCATCCTGGCCCGTTCAGAAAATATCCTCTTCCGCCGGGGCTCGGTGTGGCGCAACGATCAGGTAGGGACTAATGCGCCGGGCATCGCCCTGGAATATAATCAGCCCGTCCAGCTCATCGGTGCCGAACATTACTGTGCCGACCAGCACGGCTGGACCTGCTCTGCTGCCCCTATCCACGGCGTAGACGGAGCGGTCATCGGCAGCCTCGACTTATCGGGCAGTGCCGGAGCCGCCCATCCTCATACGCTGGCACTGGTCGTAGCCTGCGCGTTCAGTATCGAACGGACGCTCATCAGCTACCATCAGAGTCATTTCATGCGGGCCGCTGCTAACGGTATCCGCGAATCGATTCTGCTGCTGAATGACAAACTGGAACTGCGCTGGGCCAATGCCACGGCCCAGCGGGAACTGGGCTTGTCCCAGGCCCGTCTGGCCGGACTCGACTTCCATCAGGTTATGCCCCAGGTCGATTGGGACATGACCGATGATGCCCACCGCCATGCCCCGCTGTATATTGATGACCTGCGCGTCGTCCTGCCCGGAAATGTACGCCGGTTCAGTGCGACCATCTCCCAGACTGCCGACGCGACAGGCCGGACCTATACGGTTATCCTGCGACGGCAGGAACACCTCTTCCGTTCAGTCAATCGCGTGTCGGGCAATCAGGCCGCCTATACCTTTGGCGATATCTATGCGGCCGATCCCCTGATGAAACAGGTCATCGACCGGGCGCGCCAGTATGCCCGCTATGATGGCAGCGTCCTCATCGAAGGCGAAAGCGGTACGGGCAAAGAACTGTTTGCCCAGGCCATCCACTCGGGCAGCAGCCGGGCTGACGGCCCCTTTGTCGCCGTCAACTGTGCTTCCCTGCCGCGGGATCTCATGGAAAGCGAACTGTTCGGTTATGAAAAAGGCGCCTTTACCGGAGCTCTCCGGGAGGGAAATCCGGGAAAATTCGAGCTGGCCGACCATGGCACCCTGTTTCTCGACGAAATCGGGGAAATGCCTATCGAATTCCAGGCCAAACTGCTGCGTGCCGTAGAGACATTGCGCATCCGCCGTATCGGCGGTAAAGAAGAGAAAAAACTGGATGTACGGGTCATCGCCGCGACAAACCGCCATCTCGAACAGGAAGTAGGACGGGGAGCTTTCCGGGGCGATCTCTACTACCGGCTCAACGTCCTGCGTCTCGACATCCCGCCCCTGCGCCAGCGGCCCGGCGATATCGCCTGTTGTACAGACCGGTTCCTGGCCCGGTTTAACAAACGATATCCCAGCCGGCAGCGCCACCTGGCTCCCGATGCCATGCCGGCGCTTTTGGCCTATGACTGGCCTGGTAACGTGCGGGAATTGCAGAATGCCCTGGAACGAGCCTTTTATACCAGCAGTGGTCCGGCTATTACGGCATCAGACTTTCATCTGCCTTCATCACAGCATGATGCCCTATCGCCATCGTCTCCCCTTTCTCCGGAATCTCCGGCGGAAGCTGCTTCGTATGAACGAGCTGAATGCCTGCACTATCTCGAAGAAGCCCGGGGCTGCGTCGAACAGGCGGCGTCTGCCATGGGCGTCAGCCGGGCCACCTTTTACCGCCTGTGCCGTCACTATGGCATCGTGCCGAAACAGATCCGCCGGCAATTTCACTAAGTATCAAAAATCTCATTTATATCAAAATATATCACCGGTTTCTTGAGAAAAATAAGAATAATGAGACAAAATAACCTCGCAGGGTTCGCGTATTCACCTGACGAGGTTTTTTTGCAGACTCTTCAACGCCGCCAATAGGGCATCCTTCCGGGATATGGCAGACAGATGGCTCCTGATTTCTTTATTTGGCATAGAAATTCCATATAAATAAGCAAAATCTGGTATTACCTATGTTAAAAGGAGGAACAACTTATTATGGCAAATAAGATTACATTGAATGAAACATCGTATTTTGGCAAAGGTGCCATTAACGAAATCGTAACAGAAGTCAAAAACCGCGGCTGCCAGCATGTCGTCGTCATCACCGACAAGGACCTCATGAAATTTAAAGTAGCGACGAAAATCACAGACCTGTTCGATGGGGCCGGCATTGCCTATACCGTTTACGATCATATCAAACCGAACCCGACCATCCAGAATGTACAGGAAGGCGTCGAATTCTGCAAGCAGGCTAAAGCTGATATCATCGTAGCCGTCGGCGGCGGTGCTGCCATGGATACATCCAAGGCCATTGCCATCATCCTCACCAATCCGGAATTTGCCGACGTACGCAGCCTCGAAGGGGCATCGCCGACGAAAAACAAATGTCTGCCCATCATTGCCGTTTCTACGACCAGCGGCACGGCAGCCGAAGTAACCATCAACTACGTCATTACTGACCCGGAAAAATACCGTAAATTCGTCTGCTGTGACCCCCACGATATCCCTATCGTAGCCGTCATCGACCCTGATATGGTCGCATCGATGCCGAAGAAACTCTGTGCCGCTACCGGCATGGACGCTCTCGTACACGCTATCGAAGGCTATATTACAAAGAACGCCTGGGAAATGACCGATATGATGCATCTCAAAGCCATTGAAATCATCAGCAAATGGCTTCGTAAATCCGTCGAAGGCGACATGAAAGCCCGTGAAGAAATGGCCCTCGGCCAGTATATCGCCGGCATGGGATTCTCCAACGTCGGCCTCGGCATCGATCACTCCATGGCCCATCCCCTCAGTGCCTTCTATGACATTCCTCACGGTGTAGCTTGTGCTATCCTCCTGGCACCGGTCCTCACCTTCAATGCTGAAGCAACGGGCGAACGCTACCGTGAAGTAGCCCGTGCCATGGGCGTCGCCGGTGTCGATGACATGAGCCAGGAAGAATACCGCAAGGCTGCTATCGATGCCTGCCAGAAACTGGCCGATGATGTCGGAATTCCCCGTAAATTATCTGACCTGGGCGTACAGGAAAAAGACATCGACTTCCTTGCCGACTCTGCCATGGCCGATGCTTGCACACCGGGCAATCCTCGTGATGTAGAAAAATCCCAGATCGTCGCTCTCTACAAATCCATTCTTTAATGAATCAGCTAAAAAAACCGCCCTGCATGTATCGCGTGCAGGGCGGTTTTTGACTGTCATTTCTTCATCTTGTTGAATACGGTCTGGCGGGAGACGTTCAGGAGTCTGGCTATGTCTGTCTGGGTATAGCCTTTGTCGGATAGTTCCTGTATGAGGATTTGTTCGATGGTCGTTTCCAGGTTTTTCATATTGAGGGACAGGGAACCCGTATCAAGGAGCTGCGGTGTCTGTTCTTCCTCTGTCGTGTCGAACAGGTATTGGTAGGACGAATCACCGGTATCGCCATAGATATGGTATCGCAGGGCTACGCTGTACAGTTCCCGGATATTTCCCCACCAGTGATGATGGGTGAGTATTTTTTTCAGTGTCTGTGGGACCGGGACCGAGGTGCCGGAGATGGTATTGAGAAAATAGGAGAACAGGTACGGGATATCCGATGGTCTGTCGTTGAGGGGGGGCAGGGTCAGGCGCAGGGTGTTGATGCGGAAGAAGAGGTCCCGCCGGAATGTCCCCTTGCGGACCGACTGGATGATATCGGCATTGCTGGCCGAGATGATGCGGATGTCGAGGGGAATGACGTAGTCTGACCCCAGGCGCATGACCTGTTTTGTTTCCAGGACGCGCAGCAGTTTGGACTGGATGTCTTGAGGCATGCTGTTGATTTCATCGAGGAAAATCGTGCCATTGTGGGCGATTTCAAAGAGGCCGGCCTTGCCTTCTTTGCGGGCTCCTGTGAAGGTGCCTCCTACGTAGCCGAACAGTTCACTTTCGAGGATATCCGGTGGCAGGGCGGCACAGTTGATGGCGACGAAGGGGCCGTTGCGCCGGGGACTGGCGTTGTGGATGCTCTGGGCAAAGAGTTCTTTGCCGGTGCCGCTTTTCCCTTGTATGAGGATAGGTGCATTGTAAGAGGCCATGGTGGCAGCACGACGGATCAGCGTCTGCAGGGCCGGGTCGGTCGTCTTGATATCGGAGAAATGATGGCTGGCCGTGAGGCCTGTCCGGGAGAGTTTGTAACGGATATTTTTTTCCATCCGCTGCAGTTCGGTCACGTCACGCAGAGTGAGGATATACTGTTTTTCCTTATCCATGAGGAATACGTCCGAATTGGCTACCAGGGTATAAGGCGGCCGCTGGATGATTTTTTCTTTGAACGATGGCTGGCTCCCCTCCTGCCAGTCCGGGAAAATATCGCGTATGTTCCGCGTATTGGGCGGCAGGGACAGGAAAGCCCGGGCCTGACGGTTGATATGAGAAATGACGCCTCCTGTGGAATACAGGATGATGCCGTCGGTCACGTGGGACAGGATGGAGGCCAGGAGAGAAAGCTGGCGGCGGTCTTTCTTATTGAAGGCAATGAGTTCCAGGGCATACTGGTATACGGACAGGATGGTCGATTCGCTGGGCCGGATGGGATAAATCGGCATGGGGCTGTTCCGGGCAATCTGGGGCAGCAGAGTGCAGCCGACGATGGCCGTATCGGGTGTGACGGGGAGTTTCTGTACCATTTTCAACAATTTATGATAGGTTGGTTCGATTCCGTACGGTGGATGGACAATCAGGCGCTGGCGTACGTCCGGCGGGCAGGCGCTGATATTGAAGATGAAATGTTTATTCAGGAACAAATGGATTTTCTGGCAGTGGATATCCCGGAGAGTATACAGGACATCATTTGTCGAGCTGTACAGGCAGAGGATGGGAATATCGTCGATGGCATTGGACAATATCTGGTAGGACCCGCTGTTGGTGATGATGACTCGGGCTCCTTTGCGGATCATAGCGCGGGCCTGGTACAGCAGACGGGGGAAATCGATGATTTCAATCCTGATGGCGACGTGATGTGTATTGAAGCTCTCCTGATAGGACCACAAGGTCTGTTCTATCATACGTTCCTGTACGGTATCGGCGATTAAAAAATAGATGGTATCCATAGTCGGCCTCCTTTTCTTTGTACTAGTGTATACCGGAATAGAACAACTGTAAATGTCTGATGTAAAAGACGACAAAAATATTTAACATTCCGTACAAATACCAGATTGGCCGGATGGTGACAAAGCGCATTTGCAGGGCATTTTGCCAGCTATAGTATCTGGCACGGTTATTCCATGTACAGTAGTGTAATGCAGTCATTTAGTTTACGTTCTAAAAAGGACGGGAGGTCTATACATGAAAAAATTACTTTCTGGTAATGAAGCGATTGCCCGCGGGCTCTATGAAGCAGGCGTCAGCTTTGCATCAGCTTACCCGGGTACGCCGAGTACAGAAATCCTGGAAAACGTAGCCAGGTACGATGAAATCTACTCCGAATGGGCACCGAATGAAAAGGTTGCCGTCGAAGCGGCTATCGGGGCATCCATGGGCGGTGTCCGGTCATTTGCAGCGATGAAGATGGTCGGCCTCAACGTAGCGGCTGATCCGATGTTTACTTTTGCCTATCAGGGAATCAACGGCGGCATGGCCTTCGTCAATGCCGATGACCCGGGCATGCATTCCTCACAGAACGAACAGGATAACCGCCGCTATGCCAAGGCGATGAAAATTTGTATGCTCGAACCGGCTGATTCACAGGAATGTCTCGATATGACCCGGGCAGCTTATGAAATCAGCGAAAAATACGGATCGCCGGTCATGATCCGCCTGACGACCCGGGTGGACCATTCCAAGAGCCTGGTCGAACTGGGTGAACGGAAGGAAGTCCCGGCTGTTCCCTATGTCAAACAACGGGACCGCCTCGATGATGTGCCGGCCGTTTCCAAGCAGCGCCGCTATGTCATTGAAGAACGGGAAAAACAGCTGAAGGAATATTCGGAAAATTCTCCTTTCAACTATGAAGAAATGCACGATACGAAAATCGGGATCGTCGCATCCGGCGTGGCTTATATGTATGCCAAAGAAGTGCTGGGAGACAAGGCGTCGTACCTGAAAATCGGCTTTTCCTATCCTCTGCCGATTGAAAAAATCCGTGCTTTTTCCAAAAAAGTAGATACATTGTATGTCGTCGAAGAACTGGATCCGGTCATGGAAGAACAGATAAAAGCGGCCGGCATCGACTGTCACGGCAAGGATGTCATCCCAAATATTGATGAACTCAATCCCAATATCGTGGCTACGGGCATCCTGGGTAAGGGTTTCCCCAGCAAGACTGTTCCCGATGGCCTGTTTGTCCCCCGTCCGCCTGCTCTTTGTGCTGGCTGTCCTCACCGGGGATTCTTCTATGAACTGGGCAAGCGCAAAGATACGGTCATGGTCGGCGATATCGGCTGTTATGCCCTGGGCGGGTCGGAACCGCTCAATGCCAAGGATCTAGGTGGCTGCATGGGCAGTGCCTTCTCTATCGGCCACGGCATGAGCCACGCCTTCTCCAAGAGCGGCCAGCAGAAACGGGTCGTCGCCTGCATGGGCGATTCTACCTTTTTCCATACGGGCATCAATTCTCTCACGGAAGTATCGTACAATAAATCCAATACAATCTGCGTCATTCTAGATAACCGGATTACCGGCATGACCGGGCACCAGGACAACCCCGGTTCGGGCTACAATATCAAAGGCGAACCGACGACGCTCATCGATGTGGAACGGGTCGTCCACGCCTTGGGACTGAAGAACGTCCGCACGGTCAATCCCAACAACCTGGCCGATATGAAAGCAACCCTCGATTGGGCCTATTCTCTGGAAAATGAACCGGTAGTCATCATCACCAGATGGCCGTGTGTACTCAAGAAATTCTCCCAGGAAGATGCGGAAGAATTCAATCTGGATCATACGCCATGCGTCGTCGATGAAGAAAAATGCATCGGCTGCAAGAAGTGCATGACCACAGGCTGTCCGGCACTGCGCTTCAATCTGAAAGATAAGAAATCGGAAATCGTCGAAAGCGACTGCGTTGGCTGCCGCGTATGCGCACAGGTCTGCCCGGTCAAGGCTATCAGCAGAAAGGGGTATAAATAATGAGTGATGTAACGAATGTACTGCTCGTCGGTGTCGGCGGACAAGGAACTATTCTGGCCAGTAAAATCCTGACCATGGGTCTCATAGAAAACGGATATGATGTAAAAATGTCGGAAGTACATGGCATGAGCCAGCGTGGCGGCAGCGTCAGCACCCAGGTCCGCTTCGGGAAAAAGGTCTACTCTCCGATTATTGGGGAAGGCATGGCAGATATCCTCGTCGCCTTTGAAGAAATGGAAGCGGCCCGCTATGCCAAATTCCTGAAACCCGATGGCAAGATGGTCATCAACCGGCTCTGCATCCCGTCCCTGCCGGTCCTCTCCGGTCAGGTTGCCTATCCGGAACACATTATTGAATCACTGAAAAAAGATTTCCCTGTACTCGACCTCGATGCTACCCGCATTGCTACGGAAATCGGCAATCCCAAGAGTGCCAACGTCGTACTCCTGGGGGCTCTCGTCCAGGCACTGGGCCTGACCAACCTGGACTGGTCGGACTTTATTTCCCGTACGGTCAAACCGAAATTCGTCGATGTCAATCTCAAGGCCTTCCAGAAAGGCCGCGAAGCCGTCGCAGGCGGGGAAAGATAGTGACCAGTAATTAGTTTGCAGGGAAAATAATCCGGCAGTGTCAGATCAGAGACAGGGGCTGTACCCCAATGGCTGAAAAGCTCATTAGGGTACAGCCCCGTTTTACGCGCAGAAACGGCAAAGCCCTACTGACCACCAGCCGTTAGCTGCTGACTGCTAACGGCTGGCCTTCCCCGGCCAGCGGTCTTTCCTCTGCAAACTCGGGACTGCAAACTATCTTTTTCCGGACCTTATGCTATGATATAGGGGAACATGGTATAAAGGAGTGATATACAATGGAAGATATACGGAAACAGATTGCTGTCTATATAGATGGGCACCGCGACGCCATGATAGATTTCTGGCGGCAGCTGGTACAGATAGAAAGCGGTTCAGCCAATAAGGCCGGTGTCGATGCCGTGGCGCACCGGGTACAGGAAGAACTGGATACGATTGGGGCCTATACGGAAATCCACGAAATGAAACGGGCCGGCAATATGCTCGTGTCGGCCCTGAATGAAGACGTACCGGAAGCCCCGGTTCTCCTCTTGGGACACATGGATACGGTATTCCCTGATGGTACCGTAGCAGCCCGGCCGTTTACCCTGCGGGATGGCAAGGCCTATGGTCCCGGTGTCCTCGATATGAAAGGCGGCGTAACCATTGCCGTATTTGCCATGAAAGCATTGAAAGAAGCGGGCTGGGCCAAACGACCGGTCCGCCTCGTCCTGGCCGGTGATGAAGAGGTAGGCCACTGCGATTCTGACTGCGACCAGCAGATCATGGAACAAGCCCGGGGAGCCGTAGCTGCCTTTAACTGCGAAAGCGGCCGTCTGGGAAATGAAGTTGTCGTCCAGCGCAAAGGGGCACTGACCTATCGCATGGATGTCACCGGTATTGCGGCTCATGCAGGAAATGAACCGGAAAAAGGCCGCAGTGCTATCCTGGAAATGGCTCACAAGGTCATTGCTATCCAGAATCTGACGGATTGGCAACAGGGAACGACCTATAATGTAGGTGTCATTTCCGGCGGTACCGTAGCCAATGCCGTCCCGGATACGGCATCTATCCTCATCGATGTCCGCTATCTCAAGAAAGAGTATGTCCTCAATATTGAAGCAAAATTACAGGACGTAGCCCATACGACCTATGTCAATGGGACAAAGACATCTCTGACACAGCTTTCGTGCTGCATTCCCATGGAACGAATGGCCGGGACTGATGGTCTGCTGGCCAAAGTCCAGGAGGCTTATGCGTCTTTCGGTATGCCCCGCCCCAGCGGTATCATCGTCGGTGGCGGATCTGACTCGGCCTATACCGTAGCGGCCGGCGTGCCGACCATCTGCGCTATGGGTGTCGAAGGCAGCCGTCATCACAGTCCGGAAGAATACGCCAGCGTAGAATTACTGTATGCCCGCGCCAAAGCCCTGGCATACGTCGTGACCATGGTCTGATAATGTAGATTTCATAGGGAAAAACGGCATTTCAACACACCCCTTAATAGACCCTAACGCACATGTGCGTTAGGGTCTATTGATTCTAACGCACGTGTGTGTTAAAATCAATGCAAAGGATGTGATACGATGTGTATGTTTCCCACCAAAGAAAGCTTGACCGTAGAATTTAAAAGCGACAGAAATTGTTTATCTGATAACGATATTATTGATGTTGTTGTAGCTTTTGCCAATACAGAAGGTGGTGATCTGTATCTTGGTATAGAGGATGATGGCACAATAACAGGTCTTCATCCTAAACATCGGGATATCACTCGTCTTACCGCCTTCATTGCCAATAAAACAGTTCCTCCAGTCAGCACACGTGCGACAATACTTCATGATGGGCAATGTGATGTTTTGAAGTTAAGCGTTCCCCGATATACCTCGATTGTAGCAAGTGCCACCGGAAAAATACAAAAACGTCGGTTAAAAGCAGATCATACACCAGAAAATGTTCCTTTATATCCCTATGAAATTCCTCAGCGGCTTTCCAGTTTGTCTTTATTGGATTTCTCTGCGCAACCGTTGCCTGACTCAACCCGGGATGATTTGAGCGCTGCTGAACGGGAACGGTTGCGCCATATCATTCGTACCTATCATGGAGAGTCCGCACTTTTGGAGCTAGATGATCTGGAGCTGGATAAAGCTCTTCGGCTTGTCACAAAAATAAGCGAAGGCTATGTTCCTACTGTCACCGGAATGTTGCTCATTGGTCGTGCAGAGCGCCTGCAGGAACTTATCCCTACAGCGGAATCATCTATACAAATTATGGATAATGCCCAACTTCGTGTCAACGAAACTTTTACTCTTCCTCTGCTGGCCAGTATTGAAAAAATTAATACGTACTTTCTTTCTATTAATCAGGAAGAGGAAATTGATGTTGGACTATTCCGTGTTCCCATTCCGCACTATGCTCCTCAGGCATTTCGTGAAGCGCTCATTAATGCGTATAGTCATCGGGATTATTCCATGCTGGGACGTGTCCGTGTCCTTATTGAACGCGATGGTATGACTATTGCTAATCCTGGTGGCTTTATCCAGGGCATTACTTATGATTCTCTGTTAGATGCTGAACCTCACGGTCGAAATCCCGTGCTTGCTGATTGTTTAAAACGCATTGGAATGGCCGAACGGTCTGGCCGGGGTATTGACCGCATCTATGCTGGCAGTTTGCGCTATGGCAAACTGCCACCAGACTACAGTCAATCTACTGATACTTCTGTGCGGCTTTATATCCCGGACAGTCGTCCTGATAAAAATTTTGTCCGCTTGCTCATAGAAGAACAAGAAAAACTAAACCGTGATTTTACCGTTTACGAACTCTTGATCCTTAATCTGTTGAAAACACATCACCGGATGTTACAAAAGGAAATAGCTGATGCTGCCGGAATTCCTTCATATAAGCTCCCAACTACGCTTGAATCGCTTGTAGAATCTGGTCTGATTGAGGCGATAGGCCGGGGAAAAAGTCGTGGATATTTTCTCAGTGCCCATCTATATCAGCGACAAGAGAACACCATTGGATATGTACGTCAAACTGACATCGATACAGTTCGTTACCCGGAACTCATCTTGAAGCTGGCTCAAAAGCAAGGACTGGTAACAAGATCAGATGTTGTCAAGCTTCTTCATGTTTCTCCGGCTCAGGCTTATCATTTACTTAATAAGTTAAAGAAAAACCATAAACTTATTTTAGAAGGGAGAGGAAAATATGCCCATTATAAGCCAGTGAATCGGAGATAGTCATGAAAATACTGAGGGAGAAATTGTATTTTAACACACACCTTAATACACCCTAACGCACATATGCGTTAGGGTGTATTAATTCTAACGCACGTGTGTGTTAAACGTCTGTTAAGGTGCATCAGGTAAAAGCGATGGGTTCCTGATTGTTCATGGAATAGCCGTCGTTATGGGGGTCATCCAGTTCGGAAAGGGTGATGTCTTCTTTTGTTTTCAATGGTTTGATAAGGCCCGGCGGATTGAGGAGAGACAAGGTCTTCCCCTTGCCTGACATAATCCAGAATACTTTATAGCCTCCCGGTTTGACTTCCAGACGCTCTTCTCCCTGTCCGTCGGTAAAGTAGATGAGCAGGTCGATTTTATGTTTGTTGGCATAGGCAAAGACCGGAGAAAAGGCCGTGCCGCCCCGATAGGGATAGCGTTCCTGCAAGTCGCGGACAGAACGGACGTGATAGACTTTTTTTATCTGATCATCGCATTCGATGACCGTGATTTCTACGCGCTGGGTCTGGACGATATGCAATACTTCTTCCATGGCCTGATGGAACTCGGCATCGCTGATGCTGCCGCTCACGTCGAGGGCGACGAGGATGCGCGCCTTATAATGATGGAGTTCTCCCCGCAGGTCGAGGCGGTACGGCTGGCGGCGGCTGAGCCGGGCCGTCGTGTGTTTGGTGCCGCACGACAACGTGCCGGCCATGCGGCGCAGGTACCAGTCCCAGGGCAGGGCCGGGTTTTCGCTTTTGATAGCGGCGATGGCACTGCTGAGATGAGATGGCAGATTGCCCTTATCGGCTTCGTCGAGATACTTTTCCGTAAATTTGACCATGGTCTGCGGATCGGAGGCGTCTGCCGTTTCCCACAAATCGTGGGCGTGGGCCGGGTCGAACTGGGGCTTGTCCGAATCGGTGACCTGGTCGGTCGTAGTCGTCTGGCTCTTTTCCTTCCATTCGAGGCCATGCTGGATTTGTTCGGCGTAATTTTCCAGTGTATCGTATGGCGTCAGATAGAGCTGATATTGGCCGTTGATGCGTTCAATTGTCACGCCGTCAGCCGGGACCGGGTCGAGGTACGTGTTGACGATGGCATCCATGGCCAGGTTGAGGGCCAGCTTGCTGTACGAACTGCGAAGGTCCCGGGCGCGCAGGAGATGGCGGAATACGATGTGCAGGATTTCGTGACGGATGGAACTGAGCATCTGTTCCGGTGTCTGTTCCAGAAACAGGAAGGGCTGGAAAAAAAGAACGTATTTCGTACCCCGGAAGGTGACTCCCGTAGGAGCTCGGAGCGTCAGATCCAGTTCTTTTCCCATCTGGAAAAAGAAGTAGCCGAAGAAATTATCTTCATCTTCCATGAGGGCGACGCTGAGGTGGCTGAGAAAGATAAAAAATTCGGCTTTGAGAGGCGCTGGAAGTTTACTGGCCCGGTCTTTGGGGTCAGGTAGAAAATAATAATCGTTGGCCCAGATTTCCAGACGATTGCGCAGGTCGAATGCCTGGTCTGCCAGTGTTGTATCCATTATGATTCCTCCCGGTTCTGTTTAAAACGAAGCCGTTCATCGACGGCAATCTGTTTAGTCCGGCAGCTGCCCTTGTGATAGATGAGGCGCAGTACATCGGCCGGCGTCCAGTGGTAGAGCTGCTTCAGCGCGCGGCAGCCGATGAGATTGCGGACGTATTTTTCCGGTACGTCAGTCCGGGCGAGGACCTGGCTGAGTACGGACCGGCATTCGTCTTCGCTGATGTGGACGGACGGTGGCAGCGTGGCCAGTACAGACACGTTGATGCCCAGGAAATGCAGGGCCTGGTCGTGGGTCAGATGCATGACAAAGCGCAGTGTCCGCGCGTCGCTGCCAATGGCCTGATCGGCAGCTTCTACCGTGGGAGACTCCATATAGCGCAACGCTTCCGGATTCTGTCGTACGGCAGCCAGCTGCACAGCTGGCGTGGGATCCTTGATATACTGCAGTGCTTCCCAGTTTTTTTCGATAGCGGCCAGTTGCAGTTCTTCGCTGGGATTTTTTGCGTAGCGGATAGCCCAGGCCGACTGTTTCAGTGCCAGACGGACCAGCGATTCTGGCGGATTCTTGATATAACTCAGATTATACCAGTTGGCTTTGATGGCCTTTTCGGCCAGTCCTGGAATGGGCTGGCGGATATAGCGGATAGCTTCAGGCTTATTGGCGATGGCGGCCTCTTGGATGGAGGCATCGGGCTGATCTATATACTGTATCATGAGGCCGTTTCCTTCTACGGCAGCCAGTTGCAGGCGCCGTGACGGATGGTCGATGTGGCGGATGGTCAGCGGATTTATTTTGATGAGTTCTAAATATTTTTCTTCGTCCATAATGTACCTGTCTGTAAAATAAAGATTTCATGCAGTACTATTATTGTACGAGGATTCTCCCTGTATTTCAAATACTTGGACCATCTTTTTGAAGTTCTGTTGTGCATAGTGGTTATGGCATATGGATATATACGAAACGTCAAATATATGTAAAAAAATATATACATCATAAGCCACTATTTTGTCCGGAACGGCCGGAAACCGCTGTATACAGCCTTTTTTATTTTGGCATTATAATTTCATGTACAATACCAAATACAAAAACGCATATTTCATATCTCATATAATCAAGAGGGGGGATAGCAAACAGGAAGGGAAAAAGGGCATAATGGAATCAATCAGTGATTGTATTATGCCCGGATTGGTGAACGTACGGAAATACCGGATTAGTGAATACGAGGAGGATCCTGATATGGGAGCAGATATTATTTCTATTATATTTTTTATTGTAGCTATCGTGCTGGCTTTTATCCGTAAGATAAATATCGGCATCGTGGCACTGGCCCTGGCCGTGCCCTGTACCATGCTGATCGGGCTGCCGGGCAAAGAAATCATTGCCGGTGTCAATGGGAATTTATTCATTACCCTGGTCGGCATTACTCTTTTGTTTTCTATCGTCAATGATACGGGGGCTCTCGGTCTGCTGGCATACAAAATAGTCGCCGTTGCCGGACGGCGGTTATGGCTCATCCCGATTCTATTATTTGTCGCCGGAGGCATTATTACCGGTGCCGGCCCGGGCGGCATTCCTGTGTTGGCCATTATGATTCCCATGGGCATTGCCGTCGGTATACGGGTCGGCTATAATCCGGTCATGTTGTCTCTCATCGGCATCTGCGGTATGACCGGCGGCCGGTTCTCCCCGATTACGCCGGAAACGGCCATTATTTTCAGTGCCTTGGAAAATACGGGAATCAGCAGTGCCAGTGCCGTGCCGGCTATTATTGTCAATGTGACGCTGTTCAATGCTGTAGTGGCCATTCTGCTATTCATCGCCTTTAAAGGATACAAAGTAAAAGCGCCGGAACAGATGGAAAGTGACGAAGAAGGAACAAAAAGCTTTACGACAAAGCAGTGGATTTCTTTCGGCGGCATTATCGCTATGCTGGCCCTGATCATTTTTGCAAAGGTCAACGTCGGGCTGGCGGCACTGATTGTATCGGCTGTCCTCCTGTTATGTCATATTGCCGATGATGGCAAGTGTATCAAATCCGTTCCTTGGGGGACTATCCTCATGGTCCTCGGTGTAGGCGCGCTGCTCCATATCGTGGCCAAAACGGGTGGCATTGCCCTCCTAACGCAGATCTTGGCCGGCATGATGTCGCCATCGACGGCGTCTACCTTCATGGCTTTGTCGGCTGGCCTGCTGAGTTTCGTCAGTTCGGCCCTGGGTGTCGTCTATCCGACGATGATGCCTATGAGCGTCGGCATTGCCCAGCAGATTGGCGGCGTCAATCCCGTGGCCCTCATGTCAGCCGTCGCAGCCGGCGGCTCCTGCAGCGGTATTTCTCCTATGTCCACGGGCGGTGCCATGATCATTGCTATCATGGCTGTAGAATTGAAGGATAAATTTACCAAAGAACAGCAGAATAAAGTATTCGTCCAGCTTCTCGTCATTGCCGGAGCCAACCTGCTGGTACTGATGATCTGTGCGTTCTTGTTCTTTGATATTATTGCCAATATACTCTGTCCTCTTTAAAAGCAGATAGACTACATAAACAGAGACGGAACCCCAATGAGCTTTTCAGCCATTTTGGTTCCGTCTTTTTAGTCTGCCGGCACGCTTTATTTCAGGTGGTTGAATAAAGTCTGGCGGGTGATGTTGAGCATGGAAGCCACTTCAGTTTTTGTATACCCCTGTTCCAGCAGGTCGTTGATGACCAGCTGCTGGAAGGTATGCTGGGCCTTTTTCATATCCAGTTTGAACGTCCGCGGGTCGATGAGGTGGGCCCGCTTTTTGTGATTTGTCTGGTCAAAGAGATAATCATAGGAAGGCGAACCGGGTTTCCCATAAATATAATACCGCAAAGCTGTACTGCGTATTTCCCGGATATTGCCCCACCAGTGATGGTCCTGTAATGCCTGGCGGAGCGGTTCCGGAAGGGCAGATTTTTTTACGGTGTGCCCGGCGAATTCCGACAGGAAATGGAGGAAGAGGTAGACAATATCGGCAGGCCGTTCGTCGAGAGACGGCAGGGTAAGAGTCAGGGTGTTCAGGCGGAAGTATAGATCCTTGCGGAACGCGCCCTCGTTGATTTTTTCGATGATATCCGTATTAGTGGCGGAAATGATGCGGATATCGAGGGGAATGACATAGTCCGAGCCGATGCGCATGACCTGTTTCGTTTCCAGGACACGCAGGAGCTTGGACTGGATAGCTGGCGACATGCTGTTGATTTCATCGAGGAAAATCGTTCCGCCGTGGGCCAGCTCGAATAATCCCGCTTTGCCTTCCTTACGGGCCCCGGTAAAAGCGCCGCTTTCATAGCCGAAGAGTTCGCTCTCCAGCAGTTCCGGTGGCAGGGCGGCGCAGTTGACGGCGACGAAAGGACCGCTGCGGCGAGGACTGGCATTGTGGATGCTCTGGGCGAAAAGTTCCTTGCCGGTGCCGCTTTCTCCCTGGATGAGGATTGGTGCGTCATAGGCGGCCATCGTCTCTGCCGTTGCCTTGAGGGCTTTCATTTTTGCATCCGCCGTCAGGATATCAGCGAAATGATGCACTGCCGTCAGACCTGTTTTGGAGAGTTTATAGCGGATATTCTTTTCCATTTTTTGCAGCTGCGTGACATCACGGATGCTCAGGATGTACCGGGTCTGCTTGTCGATAGAAAAGGGTGAGGAATTCAGTACGAGCGTATAAGGTGGTTTTTCTACGATTGTATTGGAATAGGAATAGGCATGGCTTCCCTGCTGCCTGGGGAGAATGGTTTCCATAGACGGCGTATCTTCCCTGATCTTCAGGAATAGCCGGGCCTGTTTGTTAATATGGGAAATAGTGCCTTCGGCATCGTACATGATGATGCCTTCATCGACGTGGGACAATACAGAGGAGAGCAAAGATAACTGCTGCCGTTCCCGCTTATTGAACGAGGCCAGGTCGTGGGCATACTGATACAGTGAAAAGATGGTCGGATTGCTGGGCATGATAGTAAATATGGGCAGAGGAATGTTGGTGATGCGTGGCAGGATAGCTGTGCCGACGATAGCAATATCGGGACCGACATCGAGACTGTCCACCAGATGTTCCAGATCTGGCCGGTCTTTATAGGTATATATTTCCGTTTTGCTCCGTAATTCCGGCGGACACATAGAACTTTCGAAGATGACACTGGAATTCAGGAGAAGATAAATTTTTTTATACTTCCGTGCCTGTTCCAAGGCGTACATAATATCATAGGTCGAAATGTACAGACGCAGGACCGGGACTTCCCGGATGACAGGAGCTAGTTCCTGATAGGTGCCGCCGCTGGCGATGAGAACTTGTGCCCCTTCTTTTATCATATCCCGGGCCTGCCGGAAGATATGATTGAAATCGAGTATGGCTACGTCAATGGGCATACTGTCCGGTTCTTTCGTATGATTCCATAAGGCTTGTTCGATTTTATTTTTCATGACCTGGTCAGTGGCCAGGAAGCAGATTTTTTCCAATATCCTCACCTCACGTTCAGTGTACGGGAAAATAGGGATAATGTCAAATTAATGTAAAAAAATATATACGCCGCTTGCAGTTCATCCCGCACATACACCGCTAGATCCCTATATATGGCTAATTTCATATTTGGCATTGAAATTTCATATATACTGGCGAATGAAATGCTCATAAGACTGATTGTATAAAAAGAAAGGAAAAGGTGAAAGACATGACTGAAGGATTATTGGAAGGTATCCGCGTTCTCGATTTTACAGGTTTCCTGGCTGGTCCCTACTGCGGGATGTTCCTGGCTGATATGGGAGCCGATGTCATCAAAGTAGAAAATTTACTGACCAAAGGCGAATTCTGCCGCTATGCCCGGCCATTGGAAGAAAAGACAGGCCGCAGTATGTATTTTGGCAATCTGAACAGGAACAAACGCGGTTTTGCCGTCAATCTGAAATCAGAAGATGGGAAAAAGGCCTTTGCTGAATTGGTCAAATCGGCCGACGTGCTTCTAGAAAATATGCGTCCCGGCGTTATCAAAAAATTAGGGTTCGGCTACGAAGAATGTAAAGCCCTGAATCCGCGCATCATATTTGCTTCCATTTCCGGCTTTGGCCAGTACGGCCCCTATTCTTCCCGTCCGGGATATGATCTCATCGCCCAGGCTATGGGCGGCTCCATGAGCATTACCGGATGGCCCGGTTCGGAACCGACCCGTGCCGGCATGGCAATCGGCGACATGATGGCCGGCATGAATTGCTGTATGGGCATCCTGGCATCGCTGATTAAGCGGCAGAAGACCGGCGTAGGCCAGAAAATCGATGTAGCTCTTGTCGATTCCATCGTCTCCGGCCTGGAAGCCAAATGCATGCAGTATCTGTATACCGGCAAAGTTCCTGAAAAGACGGGTAATAAATACATTTCTTCCGCTCCCTACGATTCCTTTAAAGCAAAGGATGCCTATTTCGTACTGGCCAGCGGGACGGACAAGCATTTTGAACACCTCTCGGCAGCCATGGGCATGCCTGAACTGGCACAGAATCCGTTGTACAAGAATACGGAACTGCGCAAAAAGAATGCCGATTCCCTGAAAAAAATCATTGAAGACTGGGCCAGCGATAAGACGAGCCGGGAAGTCGTCGATATCATTCTCGGTGCAGGCGTTCCGGCCGGTCCGATTTATGATATTGCCGACGTATGCAACGATAAGAATATCGTTGAAGCCAGAGATATGCTGGTCAAGGTTCCTGACAAAAAAGCCGGCGAATTTACCGTCCTGGGCAATCCTATCAAGATGGATACCTATCCCTGCACATACCGCAAATCGGCTCCGGACCTCGGTGAAGACGATGTGGATATCATGAAGGAACTTGGCTTTTCGGATGAACAGATTGCGGCTATGCAGGCCGATGGCGCTATTAAATAGGAGGAAGAATCATGGGTAAAAAGATAACCGTCGTAGAAGTCTGCCCCCGCGATGGCTGGCAGAATCATAAAGTTCCCATTCCGACGGAAACAAAAGTCAAATATATCAAAGAAATGATCGATTACGGTGCCACTATGTTCGATCTCGTCTCCTTCGTCAGCCCTAAGTGGGTCCCGCAGATGAAGGATGCGGCAGAAGTCCTGCAGGAAAGTAAGAAGTATGCGAAAGAATTAGGAAAAGATATCGAATTCATGGCTTTGACACTGAATGGCAAAGGCATTGAAAATGCTCTCAAGGCCGGTGCGACGAGCGTCCAGTTTGTCATTTCTGCCAGCGAAGAACACAATAAACGCAATGCCAACCGGACCATAGAAGAATCACTGGAAAACTTCAAGGCTATGGCATCCCAGGTCAAAGGAGTAAAGATGACCCTGGCACTGGCCTGCGGTCTCGGGTCTCCTTTCGGTGATGACGTACCGGCGGACCGGATCAAATATCTGTGTGAAGAAGCCTTTAAGGTCGGCGTCACCCGCATCGGCCTCGGCGATACGGCAGGTATTTCCAATCCGGCCCATACAAAAGAAATTATCCGCGCCCTGAAGTCAATCTGTGATATCAGTCAGATCGATATCCATCTCCATGATGCGTACGGCATGGGCCTGGCCAATGCTTACGCAGCTGTCGAAGAAGGCGTAACCTCTCTCGATGCAGCTGCCGGCGGCCTGGGCGGCTGCCCCTTCGTGCCCGGGGCCAAAGGTAATATCGCAACAGAAGATCTGGTGCATATGCTGCAGGCCTTAGGATATGATACAGGATATGATCTGGATAAGGTCTTGTCCACCGTCCGCTCTATGTGCGACGAAATCCAGGCTGTTCCGACGAGCAGTCTCATCCAGGCACGCAAGTGTCATCAGGGATAATTTTTCCAATATGTCTATTTACAGGAGGTAACAGAATGAAACAGTTAATGACGGGGAATGAAGCCATTGCCCGGGGGTTATATGAAGCCGGCGTGTCCTTTGCTTCTGCCTATCCTGGTACGCCCAGCACAGAAATCCTGGAAAACGTAGCGAAATACGACGGTATTTCTTCCGAATGGGCACCAAATGAAAAAGTAGCCATGGAAGCAGCTATCGGCGCTTCTATCGGTGGTGTCCGCTCTTTTGCAGCTATGAAGATGGTAGGTCTCAACGTGGCCGCCGATCCGCTCTTTACCTTTGCTTATCTGGCTATCAACGGTGGTCTTGTCTTTGTTTCCGCCGATGATCCGGGCATGCATTCGTCCCAGAACGAACAGGATAACCGCAACTATGCCAAATTTGCCAAGATTGCTATGCTGGAACCGTCCGACTCCCAGGAAGCTAAGGATATGGTTGCCGAAGCATATAAAATCAGCGAAACTTATGGTACGCCGGTCATGCTGCGCATGACGACCCGTGTCGATCATTCTAAGAGCCTCGTGGAATTGGGTGAACGCGTTCCCTTCAAAGCGGTTCCCTATGTCAAACAGCGTGATAAGATGGATCCCGTGCCGGCTATTTCTAAAGTACGACGCTTCGTTGTCGAAGAACGGGAACAGAAACTGAAAGAATACAGCGAACAGACGCCGCTCAATTTTGAAGAAATGCACGATACAAAAATCGGTATCATTACAGCCGGTGTATCTTACAACTATTGTAAAGAAGTATTTGGCGACAATGCATCGTACCTGAAATTGGGCTTTTCCTATCCACTGCCCATGAATAAAATCCGTGCCTTTGCCGATAAAGTCGATACGCTGTATGTCGTCGAAGAACTGGATCCGTTCATGGAAGAACAAATCCAGCGCGCCGGCATTTCCTGCCATGGGAAAGACGTCATTCCTAATATCGATGAATTGAACCCGAACATCATTGCTGAAGCGATTCTCCATAAAGGACAAGAAGGGGTCACCGTTTCCGATGACTTATTTGTCCCCCGTCCGCCTGCGCTCTGTGCCGGCTGTCCCCACCGCGGTTTCTTCTATGAACTGGCTAAACGTAAAGATACGGTCATGGTCGGCGATATCGGCTGCTATGCCCTGGGCGGTGCTGAACCGCTCAATGCCAAAGATATGGCCCTTTGCATGGGCAGTGCCTTCTCTCTGGGCCACGGCATGGTCAAAGCCTTTGCTGACAGTGGCCAGCAGAAACGGGTCGTAGCCGTCATGGGCGATTCGACTTTCTTCCATACGGGTATCAATGCCCTTACAGAAGTATCGTATAATAAATCCAATACGATCTGTGTCATCCTCGATAACCGCATTACGGGCATGACCGGTCATCAGGAAAATCCTGGGACGGGCTATACCATTAAAGGCGAACCGACAACGCTCATCGATGTAGAACGAGTTGTCCATGCCCTCGGAATCCGCAATGTCCGTACGGTCGATCCGAATAATCTGGCCGATATGAAAGCAACCCTTGATTGGGCGTATTCCATCGAAAAGGAACCGGTCGTCATCATTACCAAGTGGCCCTGCGTACTCAAGAAATATTCTCACGAAGATGCAGAAGAATTCAATCTCGATAAGACACCGTGCGTCATCGATGAAGAAAAATGCATTGGTTGCAAGAAGTGTCTGACCACAGGCTGCCCGGCCTTACGCTTTAATCTGAAAGATAAGAAATCGGAAATCGTGGAATCGGACTGTGTCGGCTGCAAAGTCTGCATGCAGGTCTGCCCGGTCAAAGCCATCAGCAGAAAGGGGTATAAATAATGAGTGATGTAAAAAGTGTTCTTCTCGTCGGTGTCGGCGGTCAGGGAACGATTCTGGCCAGCAAAATCCTGACCATGGGGCTTATCGAAAATGGATATGATGTAAAAATGTCGGAAGTACACGGCATGAGCCAGCGGGGCGGCAGCGTCAGCACCCAGGTCCGCTTCGGCAAGAAAGTCTATTCTCCTATCATCGGGGAAGGGACGGCAGATCTCCTCGTCTCCTTTGAAGAAATGGAAGCGGCCCGCTATGCCAAGTATTTGAAGAAAGATGGCAAAATCGTCGTCAATACCTACCGGATTCCGTCGATGCCTATTTTGTCCGGGTCCCGGACCTATCCGGAACACATCGTTGAAAGTCTCTCTGAACAGGTGCCGACCATGAGTCTGGACGCTACAAAGATTGCTACCGATCTGGGTAATCCTAAAAGTGCCAATGTCGTTCTCCTGGGGGCACTCATCAAGGCAATCGGCATGACCGACATTGATTGGAAAGCCATTATTGCCAAGGCTGTCAAACCGAAATTCATCGAAGTCAACCAGAAAGCCTTCGATGCTGGATTTGCCGCTGTTTAATCCGTATACGGGAAGTAAGATGTAACGCAGCAGATGGGTCCTGCTTTCCCGGCAGTATGGACATAGATATAGGTGTATGAAATAAAGGGCTCCGCCTGCCATGAGAGGCGGAGCCCTTTGCTGTTCTTGGATATCTTTTGGGTGGAGAGATAACAGATGACCGGAAATATGCTATAGTAATATTCAGAGAATACCAGGCGGGACAGGAGTGATGGAAATGTTGATTCTAATAACGTTATTTGTTTTGGGGTTCCTATTGGGAATGACCGGGGCTGGCGGAGCTGGTGTGGTCATTGCCGTGCTGACGGCCGCCTTTGGCGTGCCCATTCATCTGGCTCTGGGGACGAGTCTCAGTGCCATGACTTTTACGACCTTATCCGGGGCGGTCAGTCATTTCCGTGAAGGAAATGTCCGCATCCGCACCGGAGCTGCTGTCGGTGTATTCGGTGCAGCCGGCGCGTTTACCGGTGCTAAAATCGCGGCTATGATTCCGGCGGCTGATTTGCACTGGTTCACTGGTGGCATGATGCTCCTCTCTATGGCACTCATGTACTTGCGCCTCTATCATCCCCAGTCCGGGCCGTTTGCCTATGTGGGCACGACTGAACTAGAGGGTGGCTCCCGATTCTGGCTGACCGCAGTGCCGGCCGGATTCGTCGTCGGTTGTCTGTCCGGCACGTTCGGCATTGGGGCGACGCCCTTCATCCAGCTCGTGCTGCTCATCTTATTTGGGCTGCCCCTTCCCGTAGCTATTGGCACGACGATGATGGTCATCCTGCCCATTGCCGTGTTTGGCGGTCTGGGTTATCTGCTGGAAGGCAATCTCGATTTCACCTTGTTCATCCAGGTCGTTGCCGGCCTCATGACCGGGGCCTACATAGGAGCTAAATTTACCCGGCGCATTCCCCGGAAGGTTTTGAAAGTCGTCATGACCATCATTCCCGGTATCGGGGCATTGGTGCTCTTTTTAGAATAATGTCAGCAGTCCCATGATGAAAACCAGAGTGGGACTGCTTTTTTTTGCCATCTATCATGGTATAATTATTTCATACAGGTAAAAGGACGTGATAGTATGGCAAAGATAGCACTTAAACTGGAACAGAAAACAAAATTGTCCCAGATACAGCGGCTGACCATTCAGATGCTGACCCTTCATTCACAAGATTTGACCGATTTCCTCCATGAACAGGTGACCGATAATCCCCTCCTCGATATCCGGTATAAAGATGTCCGTTCCAGCAGCGGAGACGGCAAGGAAAAGCCCATTGACAATATCAAGAACCGCGGTGATTCGCTGGAAACAGGGCTAATGAAACAGCTGCGGGTACAAAACGTTCCCAAAGCCACCATGCTGGCTGCCGGCCTTATCATCCGCTCCCTTGATGAAAAAGGTTTCTTTGCCGGTGATCTTGACCTTCTGGGCCAGGATTATGCCCTGTCGCTGGAAGATATGGAAAAAGGACTGGCTCTGGTGCAATCCTTTGATCCGCCGGGCATCGGGGCCCGTTCTATCTGTGAAGCCCTGCTTATCCAGACCCGGCGCCATGACGATGCCCCGCCGCGGACGGAAGAACTCCTGCAGGACCATTATCAGGAATTCCTCACGGGGAAATGGCAGAAACTGCAGAAAGAAATGGAACTCAGCAATACGGATCTCCAGTCTATCCGGGATTTTTTGAAGACTCTGGCTCTGCAGCCTGCCGGACAGGCTGAGACGGAAACGGAATTTGTCCGTCCTGATGTGGAAATCTATACCGATGAATCGGGACGCCTGGCGGTCCGTTCCCTGGAAGAACTGCCGGAGGTGTTTTTCCGTGAAGACCTTTATAAGGAATATGAAGAACAAGGCGACAAAAAGACGCGGACCTATATCCACAAGGCACGGAGGGCTTTCCTCGACCTCCAGTCGGCTCTGGCCTATCGCTGGCAGTCTATTTTTACGGTCATGGATTGTATCATACGCCATCAGGAGGGTCATTTCCTCTATGGCGATACGCTGCAGCCCCTGCGCCAGAAAGATATAGCTGCCGAAACGGGGCTGAGCACGGCGACAGTGAGCCGTGTCTGTCATGGCAGATATGTTCTCTTTGACCGCCGGACCTATGCCATACAGGATTTCTTTGCCCAGTCCTACCGGAGAGACAGCGGGGCTGAAGGGGAAATTTCTGATCAGGCCATCCAGCAGAAAATGGCGGAACTAATCGGGGCTGAAGATGGGGCTCATCCTTATTCCGACCAGGAACTGGCCGACCGCTTCGCCGCTGCCGATATCCATATTGCCCGCCGGACGATAACGAAATTCCGCCTGAAGATGCGTATCCCCAACAGCAGTATCCGCCGGAGACTGAAGAACGGATGATTGTGAAAAAATAATTAACGGATAATCATTATTTTTTATTGACAAATGGACTTTTTTAGTATACAATTAACTTGTAATAAAAAATGATTATTCACTAGTAAACAGATTCCACTTAAAAACATCAATACATCACATTAAATACATCCATTTCGTTCCCGTCAAAGGAGGACACTATTATGAAACATGTAGAATTTTATCGCAACAATATAGATGGTAAAGTATTAGTACTCACGGGAGGACAAGCTCCGGACAGCGTTATCTATGATGGTCAGGAACTGACTCACCTCGTCGCTGGCTCTGTCGATGCGGCACAGGAAAAACACGTACCGTCTTTCCAGAAAATCGATGGACACCTGGAGGTCCATGTTGGATCCGTTACCCATCCTATGGAAGAAAAGCATTACATCGAATGGATTGCCCTGGTTGATGACAGCGGTGTCCACTTCCACTACCTGAAGCCGGGTGAAGAACCGAAAGCTTTGTTTGAAACAGGCGATGCCGGTGAAATTTACGCCTACTGCAATCTCCATGGCCTGTGGAAGGAAAGTTTTGAAACGGGTGATGCCGACGTTCTCGATGGCGCTGCCTGCTCTCCTGAATTCGGCGGTTGCCGGATCCATGAATTATAATAGGAGGCCCTGATCATGAGCGTATACGATTACACCGTCAAAGATATCCGGGGCAATGACGTGCCCCTGAGCCAGTATAAGGGCAGCGTTCTTCTCATCGTCAATACGGCCAGTAAATGCGGTTTTACGCCGCAATATGATGGCCTGGAAACCTTATATCAGAAATATAAAGATAAGGGTCTGGTCATTCTCGGTTTCCCTTCCAATCAGTTTCTCGAACAGGAACCGGCTGATAATGACAGCATTGAAAGCTTCTGCCGCATCAACCATGGCGTGACATTCCCCTTATTTGCCAAAGTAGACGTACGTGGCGGACAGGCTATTCCTCTCTATCAGTACCTGACGGAAGCAGCACCCTTTGCCGGTTATGAACTGGATAAAGAAAGCGGCCGCCTTATCAAACAGGTCGTCGTCCAGTATTATCCGGAAAATGCCGATGGCAACGGCGTAAAATGGAATTTTACGAAATTCCTCGTCAGCCGCGACGGCTCACAGGTTCAGCGATTTGAACCGAGTACGACACCGGAAGAACTCGATCCGGTCATTGCCCAAGCTCTTTCCTAAAGCACTTCCACCTATCATTACACATCTTCCCTTCTAAAGATAACACCTCTTCCATTCTAACGATACGATATTACACACCCATTGTACACACCAGAAAAAGACAGTCCCATGAAACGGATTAAACTTCATGGGGCTGCTTGTTCATTTTGCTATCATAGTACAACTCTTTGCCAGGGAAGTAAAAAATATATTTTTTAACAAAATCCCTTGACAATAGCAGCGCGATTTGGTATTATAATTAAGCGTTCCGATAAACGCACCTGATACAAAGCCAGTATTCAATACGTAAAATAATGTGTTGACAGGCTAGTGCAAATGTGGTAAAATACCTTTTGTCATGCGGAAGTAGCTCAGTGGTAGAGCATCACCTTGCCAAGGTGGGGGTCGCGAGTTCGAGCCTCGTTTTCCGCTCCATTTATTCCTCAATAGCTCAGTCGGTAGAGCAATCGGCTGTTAACCGATTTGTCGTAGGTTCGAGTCCTACTTGAGGAGCCATACAGGGGTATCGCCAAGCGGTAAGGCAACGGACTCTGACTCCGTCATCCGTAGGTTCGAATCCTACTACCCCTGCCATATATGATCCACTAGCTCAGTTGGCAGAGCACCTGACTTTTAATCAGGGTGTCCCGAGTTCGAATCTCGGGTGGATCACCATAATTTTCTTTTGCATGGCCCCTTGGTCAAGTGGTTAAGACACCGCCCTTTCACGGCGTGAACGTGGGTTCAAATCCCGCAGGGGTCACCATTTTTATGGGCGATTAGCTCAGCTGGGAGAGCGCCTGCCTTACAAGCAGGATGTCAGCGGTTCAAGCCCGTTATCGCCCACCAGGTTACAGCACATCCAGGAGGATGTGCTGTTTTGCTATATGTACGGACACGATGACGATAGGAGAGATAGTATGAGAACAGAAACCGGGGTAGTAGAAAAGATACTGCCTGATCACATGGTATTGATCAAGGCCAGCCGGACGAGCCTTTTTTCGCGTCACGCGTCGTCTATCGGCAATGCCACGGCTCCCATTGAGGTACGCAATGAAATCGGAGCTGAAAAAGGAGATTTCGTCGAATTCGCCCTGCCGGAACGGAATATTGCCCTCGGTGGATTTATCGGCTTTGGTATCCCCATGCTGATTGTCCTCCTGAGCATCGTTGTCCTGTATACCCAGGGCCCGTCATGGGGATTATCGGAAAATGGTTCGGCTGCAGCCGGATTCATTGGCGGCCTTATCCTGGCATTCATTATTATGAAAATTCTGAATAAAGCCTGGAAAGGACACCGTTCAGAAGCCTCCATTCTCCGTATCATCCGCCCTGATGCGGAAGAAGGACAGGGGGAATCTCCGCAGGGGTAAGCTGCTTTTGGCGATATAAAAATAATTTTCGATACTTTTAAAAGGGAAAAAAGCTCACAAAGCCTATTCTGGAAGGCTTTGCGAGCTTTTTTTTGTTTGGCTTTCATACGTGCTATATTTTTCTCATCTAACTAATTCATTACCTTTTGACTTCTTATTGCACCTTCTTTTTTATTGCAATGGTTATTTAAATATTGTATAAGCGTTATTTGCATCTTAGTGTAAACTAACCCTTTTTGCATTGAGCTTGACGGGATGACAAATATAACGTTAAAATAAAAAATAGTAAAAATATTCCAATGTAGTCACTATAGGAGGGAAGATGGATGGATATCAATGACTTCAAAGGAATAGAGGCCAGTTTTTTAGACTATAAAGTTTCGTTAGAAGCAAACAAACCTAAAAGTTGGCTAAAATCAGTTTCTGCATTTGCCAATACTAAAGGAGGGCATATTTTATTTGGGATAACTGACGGTGACCATGAAGCAATTGGCTTAGATGATGCTCAAGGAACTGCCAGCAAGATTTCGGAATTTCTTTCAACTCGGATTAGCCCTATGGTTAATTATACATTAATAACATTTTCTAGCCATCGAGAAGGTAAGTATTGTCTTGATTTGGCTATCTTTTCAGGACCCAATTATCCGTACTATTATATTCACGAGCATACAAGAGAATGCTATGTCCGACGTGGCGATAGATCTGAATTGGCAACTACCTTAGAACTTAATACCCTGATTCTAAAGGGAATGAATCAAACTTATGATGCGTTGCCTACTTCTTATCAAGTGAGTGATGTTAGTTTTACTTTACTAGGAGCGACTTTAAAAAGAGAGACGGGCGAAGAATTTAATTTATCTCAAGATCCTATTTCTATGGGATTAATGACGGAAGCTGGTAAAGTGACAAATGCTGGATTATTGCTTTGTGATCAAGGAATTTTAAAACAATCGCGTGTTGTTTGTACTCATTGGAAAGGGATAACAAAAGGGGCTGTTGAAGGTGATGCACTAGATGATGAAGAATTTTCTGGAGCGAGTCTAATTACTCTTCTTAACAATGCAGAATCATTTATACGAAATAATTCGAAAAATCCTTGGACAATACGGGGAATGCATAGGGAAGAGAAGAGTGATTATCCGTTTAAAGCGGTTCGTGAAGTTTTAGTTAATGCCTTGATTCATCGGGACTATCAAAATATCGGTTCGGAAATACATGTCGATATGTATGATGATCGACTGGATATCTCTTCCCCTGGAGGAATGATGAATGGAAGTCGTATTCAAGATTTAGATTTAAAAATGATTCCGTCCATGAGAAGAAATGAAATTATATCTGATATTTTTGGCCGACTGCATTATATGGATCGCAGAGGTAGTGGCATACGCCGGGTTATGAATTCATATGCAGATTTTGATATAAAGCCAATATTTTATTCCAATGAATATTTTTTCCTTGTTTCACTGCCTAACAGGGGAAATGAGTTGCGAAGTGGAATGAAATCAAATAAAACGCAACTTACTCCGGATAAAACGCAACTTACTCCGGATAAAACGCAACTTACTCCGGATAAAACGCAACTTACCGACTTAAAAATCATTATACAAACAAGAGCGGCTAAAAGCTTTCGAAAAGACACGTTAAAAAAGATTATCAATTTATTGGAAATTTATGAATTCGCCTACCCTTTTAACCGGCAGATTGTGGCAACTCAATTTGGAATCAGTCAAAATGCGGCATCACGGATTTTAAAGAAGGCGATGGAGTGTGGCATCATTAGAAAAGAAAGGAGAGGAATATATTATTTTAGAGAAGCATTAGTAAATAAAGATTCATGCTACAGTCAGGAAAAATAGTTTAATAAAAAATCACCTCTTATATTAGTACATGGTGTACTGTCCCCCAAAAAAGTTAGACCTAAAAATCTAACGATGGTAGGTCAGTACATGTACTGAATCATAGAGGTGATTTTTTGATTTATTTATTACTTTTTATCCGGAATGGGTACTAAGAAAAGCTGGTTGCTGCCGCCTTCTGATTCGGGGAACTGATTGTACATGGAGAACATCGATTGGAACCGCTGCCAGGAGTAGATTCCGTACCCGTCCTGGTTATGGTCGGTGGTATCGTACGGATCGGCAACGATGATGACGTCGTCGGCCTCATTGGCCGTACCCATGTCATCGTAGCCGATGATTGCCTGCCAGTGGCCACTCCAGTCTATCCAGCAGATTAGGATGGGATGGCCTTCTTTCAGAAATTTTCGTACATCGCTGGCAGAAAGTGTTTTGCCTTCCTTTTGATAGTCACTGCTGGAGATGTAATGAAAGCCTCCGACGCCATCAAATATATCCTTCATCTGGCGCAGTGTCGTTCCCGGATAACCATTGGGAAAACCGGGGACGGTCACGTCCTTCAGAGGATGACGCAGGGCGGCCAGTTTTTGCTCGTTCCAGCCGTCTGTCCGGCCATACCATTGCAGTACGGTCAGGGCGGCTGCCGGTCCGCAGGACCATTCGCTCGTCTGTTGGAAGGTCTGGTATCCGCTGAGAATGGTCCGCGATGCCGTGGATTTCATGTGGTAGAAATCGGGATGAGCGTAATACGGGGAATCGGGATGGTCGTACTGCCGTTCAATGGAGGCAGCTCCTTCATTAGGCGTCAGTCGGGCAGATACGGTCAGTTTCATATCGTTCGTAAAATCGGAAGCGGCATAAGCTGCTCCTGCTGCACCTATCAGTATAGTCGTACATAACAAGGAACACAGCCGTTGTTTCAGTTTATTCATAGGCATTCTTTATTTGATGAACGATCAGTCGAAATGACGGTCGAAAAGATCGCTCTTTTCCAGGAATTCTTCTACGGTAGCAAATCCCAGGTGTTTGAGCAGTTCGATGACGTAGGGATTTTCTACAGGCGTCCGGCTCTGAGCTTCCTGCCCGTAGGCCTGTACGCAGGCTTTGCCTTCTTCTTTTTTGATGATGGCCCGGGGACCGCCGACACAGCCGCCGATGCAACCCATGCCTTCAAAGAAATTGCCATCGCGATTGCCGGCGAGAATGTCATTGATCATGGCTTTGCAGCCGGGGACGCCGTCGGCTTTGCGGGTCTTGATGGGCACCTTGCGGTCCGGGTCCAGCTGGGCGACGGTCATGGCTACGGCGTCGGCAACCCCGCCGGCACAGGCATAGCCGATACCGGATGATGAGGCGTGGGGGACGTTTTCTTCTTCCATTTTTTCCAGGTCCAGATTGGTGACGGAAAACAGATCACGCAGTTCCTGATAGGTCAGGACATAATCGATAGCACCGGCGATATCCGGTTCTTTCCGTTCGGCTTTTTTGGCAAGACAGGGACCGATGAATACAGTTTTGGCATTGGGATGCAGTGCCTTTACCGTGCGGCCTCCGGCAATCATAGGGGAAACGGAGCCGGGGACATTGGGCAGCAGCTGGTGATAGAGCTTCTTGATCATGGCAATCCACATAGGACAGCAGCAGCTCGTCAGCTGGAACTGTTCTTCTGTATGGACGTTTTTATCAAATTCTAACGCTTCTTTCATGGTCAGGATATCGGCAAATACGGCGACTTCCAGCATGCCGGTAAATCCCAGGTGTTTCAGGGCCGTGCGCATCTTTCCCATGGTGACGTTAGGGCCGAATTGGCCGGAGATAGCCGGTGCTACCAGTGCGTAGACCGGGCCATCGTAGTCATGCAGTTCCTGGACGACGGGGATGATATCTTTACTCGTTTTGAGACTTTCCAGTTTGCAGGCATCGACACAGGCCTGACAGCCGACACATTCTGCATCGTCGATTATCATCCCTTTGCCATCGGGAGACGGTTTGATAGCGCCCCAGGAACAGGCTTCCTGACAGGGGCGTTTTTCATCAGGAGGACAGACGCAGGGCTTTACCCGCCAGATCAGCGGATGATCGTCCGGATGGGCCAGACAGTCAATGAGTTTCGGATCTCCATCGACATCGACCGGTTTGCCATCAGCGGCCTGCCGGAGCATCTGATGATATAGTTCATCTAATGTTTTCATAAGGAACCTCCTTTATAAGTATCCGTTAAAATAGAATGATGCAACTTTATTTTAACAGATTTTTTGAAATTTCCATAGCTTTATCGTAATTTAACATTTCCCGATAGACAAATACTCTTTGCCCACCACAAGTGAACAAAGAGTATTTGCTTAGCTAAAAACAAGAATATACATTTTTAAAAATATCTCTGACAGAAAAACATATAACTCAACTATCTTTTTTATTAGCCGGCATAACCGCCTTTGACGCCTTCACGGGCATCTCTTTCCCAATCTTCAAAATGTTCTTTCGCAGCCTGGCCGATCTGTTCGTCGTTGTTGTAATCGCCGAGTTCTGTCGGCACGTCATCTTCCGGACTTTCTGAAACGCCGACGGCTTTTGCAAATTCCCGGCCGTATTCACGGCACGTTTCCTGTGTTGCCTGGTCCGGATTCCACTGGCAGCGGAGCCCGTCATTTACGACATCGAAACCGGCTCCCTGAAGAAGGGCTGTAATCTGTTTGACTGCTTCGCCGCTCCAGCCATAGCTGCCGAAGGCAGCGGCTTTCTTATTCTTGAATTTCAAGCCACGGATCATTTCCATAATGCCGCCGATGGAGAAGAGATAGCCATAATTGATAGTAGGCGAACCGACGAGGATAGCTTTGGATTTGAAGACTTCTGTTACGATGTCGTTCTTGTCATCTACTGCGGAATTGAAAAGCTTTACTGTCACTGTTGGATCGGCTTCGCGCAGGCCTTCGGCAATGCATTCGGCCATACGGCGTGTCGAGTTCCACATGGTGTCATAGATGATGGTAATCTGATTTTCCTGGTAGGCTTTTGCCCATTCCTGGTATTTGGCAACAATCCGCATCGGGTTATCACGCCAGATAACGCCGTGGCTGGGGCAGATCATCGATACGGGGACATTCATGTTCAGGATTTCATCGATTTTGCGGGTGACCATGGGGCTGTACAGGTTCAGGATGTTGGCATAGTACTTCATGGCTTCCTGATAGAGTTCAGCCTGATCGACGCAGTCATTGTACATCTTTTCGCTGGCATAGTGCTGGCCGAATCCGTCATTGCTGAAGAGGATGTTTTCACCGGTCATATAGGTGAACATCGTATCGGGCCAGTGCAGCATCGGTGCTTCGATGAAGACGAGCTGGCTGCTTCCGAGGTCCAGCGTATCGCCGGTCTTGACATTGACGAAGTTCCAGTCCTGGTGATACAGGCCGCGCAGGATGGCTTCCCCTTTCTTCGTGCAGTAAATCGGCGTGTCCGGGATTTCACGCATCAGGGCCGGCAGGGCGCCGCTGTGATCGTTTTCATTATGGTTCATGACGATATAGTCGATGTCCTTGAGATCGATTTCGCGCTTTAAGTTAGCGACAAATTCTTCATCGAAGGGTTTCCATACGGTATCCATCAAAACAGTCTTTGTATCGCGGATCAGGTACGAGTTGTAGGAAGATCCCTTTTCTGTAGAATATTCATGCCCATGAAATTCATTCAATTCCCAATCGATTTTACCTACCCAGGTTACTTTATCTGTCAGTTTTTTTCCCATGTCTATCGTCTCCTTTTATGTAGCTATTGAAATCTGACTTGGTTCATCGTTCTTACAAGACTAGTATAATCGGGAAGGCGTTACAAAGCAGTTGCATTTGCAACGGGTGAAGCCTTTTTAGAAAATCCGGACAAAAATATGATGCTGGCAGGGGAGGCCATGGTATAATGAAAAAAACGGCCGATGAAATGGAGATGACAATCTTGGCAAAACTGGATTTGGGAGACTGGCAGCAGCTGTTTTCAGACAGAATCTATGAACGGGGTCTGGCGTATTATGAAGATGAGGCTGTACATAGCATAAAAAGGACAGGAAATAAGATTACGGCGGCCGTAGATGGCTCTGATACGTATACGGTGACGCTGTATGTCAAAGAGGATGCTGTCTATAATATGACCTGTACCTGTCCGTATGCTGCGAAAGGCGAACATTGCAAGCATATGGCAGCGGTATTATTGACTTTGGAAGATAGTCCACAGTTGCAGGAAGAGCCGGAAGCGGGAGGCCGGAAACGGACGTGGAAGGAAATCCTGCAATCTATGCCGGAACAAGAGGTGCGGTCGTTGCTGTTTCAATTGCTGGAACGTGATCCGGAGATGCAGCAGTCTCTCGTTTTAACCTATTCTAAAGGCAGGCTTTCCCCAAAGGAGATGCAAAAACTTCTCCGCCAGGCAAAGGCTCTGTGCCGGCCGTATGAGCGGGAGGAATTTGTGGACTACTGCGGCCACATTATGAGAAGAAAATACGGGATAGGTATGTCTGGTACGTAAAAGGACTCATGCCTGATTCCCGCCATCGCAGTCAGTATCGCAATTGTATCCAATACTTGAAGAAAATCTGCCAGTATCCGGGAGGAGAAGAAATCGTACGCAATCTGGCCCGTGATTGGAAACAGACCTATACAACCCGCCGGGCTATGAAGGAAGAATTGGAACAGGCAGGGTTTTGAGCCGTTATTGTAATGAGAAAGTCAGGAGGGACATCTGATGATGAAGAAAACATGGATGAGAAAAGTATTGCAGATTCTGAGCGTTTGTTGTTTGTCCAGTGTGCTGGTGCAGGCCGCTGAACCAGTGGATACATTTCAGCAGCTGGAACCGCAATTTGTCCTCAAAGAACAGGTGCCGGTCCACTTTACGGGTGCTGATGCGGATGATTATGTCCTGAGCGGATATGTGAAGGGTGCCGGTTATGGACCGTCTCATGTAGCGGCCGTCATGACCTATGATGACGTGCAGAAGAAATGGACTTCTGTCTATCAAAGTGAGCGGAAATATGCCCCGCTACACGTTCTTTCGGGGAATCTGCTGAACAATAAACGGGATCAGCTGTTATTGTATAAACACGAAGGAAGCGGTGCGTTCCTGAGCTATGATGTGCTGGCCTGGCTGAATGAAAGACCGCAGGTATTGTTGAGCCGGTCGGCTATCTTCCAGGGAAATGTAGAAATCAAAAATGGCCAGCTCATCGAATACATGGGCCATCAGGATACGGTATACCGCTGGAAGGGCAAGCGCATGATGGCAAAAGAACTGCCGGAAGAAATTGCTGTCCCGGCAGGATATACCATATCATTCGCCATAGGAAATAACGGTGTCGTATACACATCCCAGCAGTCACTGACCATGAAAGTAGGCGAAACGATGCAGCTGCGCCGGCTGAACCGGGGGATGAGGGAACGAGTTTTGTACGATGGGCAGGGACCGCTGACTTGCAAAGATGACCTGTTTACGGCAAACAAACCGGGGACGTCAACGATTACCATTATTCCGGATGGATATAACTGGGACAAAGCCGTCAAAATCGTCGTCCGCGTCATCGCTTAGCCATAAGGACAGTTATATGGAAGGGGAATCATGTTCTCTTTCGATTCCTTCGTGACATAGTTGCTTTTTTGATATCTGAAATAAAATAGGGGTTGTTGGAAATCCATATTATTTTATGATAGAATAGTAGTGGATAATAATTATCCAAATCAAAGAGGAGTGTGAACTACGATGAAAAAATGGACAATAGTTGTTTCGGCAACTCTCTTGACACTGGCTGCTTCGGCCGCATTGGCATCGGTACCGCAGGAATCCCTGTATCTGGGTGGCATCGGGTACGGCAATGATGGTTCGTACGTACGGCAGATATATGGTGCACCGACGGAGATTGAACGGGAGTATACGTCGTCCGTTCCGTCCGGGTCGGTCGTCGAGTATGAATATGGTGATTCCGTATCCATTCATCTGGTAGATGAAATCGTATACCGTGTAGAATCTTCGGCTAATAATGGCTGGCAGACGCCGGAAGGAATTCATGTAGGGATGGACGCGTCGGTGTTGCAGGAGACGTATGGTACGCCCGATGTGATTCATGGTGATAAGTTTATTTACACAGCCGTAGGAACCCCTGATGTAGGAATGGTCTTTGAAATCGAAAAAGGCAAAATCGACGAGATAGAAATAGGAAAAATTAAGTAATAGGCTAATGGAAGAGGACTGCCTGATCGGACGGAAATTCGTACGGTCAGGCAGTCCTTGTTTACATATATTTTTCTATTCCTTTGCCGTAATTAGATACATTTCTTTTATGATGGGGGTGTTCATAAAAGTGAGTGGATGGCCTGGCGGCAGGGAGGATGCGTATGTCTTATACAGGGTGGCTTAAAAATTTACAGCAGTTATTTTTTATGTCCCATGCAGGGAATCGTATGGTAGAAAAGCAGAAACCGTATAAAAGGCTGGTTATCCTTAGTGATATCCATTATCCCAGCAAGTCGGTGGTGGATGAAATGGTCTGTCTGAATAAGATGCACAATAAAAAGAAAGCTCTTGAGGATATCAATCGCTGGCATGATGTTGACCTGGCTGTATTTACGGGAGATATGGTACAGCGCGATGGCAGTCTGTCTGAATACGAGCGGGTCCGGTCTTTGCTGCGGGGCCTGAAAGCACGGAAAGCCTTCGTGGCAGGAAATCATGAATTATTTTACAGTACGGATACAAAAGGCAGGCTGATTTCCGGAGGATTCCTGGAACGGATATTCCACTTTAAACGGTATACCCGGTTTTTTGGACCGTTATATCATTCTCGCAGGATGGGTGGATATCTGCTTGTATTCCTTTCACCGGATACAATGAATAGTGAAGCTGCCGTAGAATTGTCCCAGCAGCAGCTGGCCTGGCTGGATCAGACTCTTTCGGAAAACAGTCAGTATCCCACTATTATATTTTGTCATGCACCTCTTTCCGGGACGGCTCTGCCGGCTGCTGATGGATCGGCCCGGCCGGTACGCCGCAATGCCGTACAGCCGGCAGACGCGCTGGAACGAATCCTGCTGGCTCACCCACAAGTCCGGCTCTGGGTGTCCGGCCATACCCATACGCGCCCCAAAGATGGAGATTTCATGACCGACGCCAATTATTATCATGGACGCATCCTCAATGTATACAATGCCGATTGGGACAATGAATCCGATATCTACACGAATTCTCTGTATTTGTTTGAAGATAAAATCGTTATCCGGACGTACAGTCACCGGCAGCATGCATGGCTGCCGCAGTTTGACCGGGTGATAGCGGCTACTGCGGTTCTGACTCAGGCTGCGTAGCGTCCTGCACGGGGGTGTGTGCTTTGAGCCAGTCACTCCAGGAACGGCCAAAGTTTGTCTGATAATTTTCTTGTACATACTGATAGAAGAGCCGTATCATGCGGCTCTTTTCGTTATAATAGGGCCCTTTCCAGTCTGAGGGGGAAGGATGGGAAACGGTGTGAGCCGTATAATTCCCTCCGATTTCATATTCTCTGTAGAGAATGTCTTTCAGGGGAACGGAGGGATTTTTCATCATATCGTACATATTCATAAAAGCCGTTGTCCGGCCCATGCCGGCTTCGCAATGAAAATGCAGCCAGGCCTGAGGCGGCAGGGATTGGACAAAGCGGATGAACCGGTCTATCGTTTCCGGACGGGGCCAGAGATGGTCTGTGGCTGTGATGCGGTAGTAGTGAAGGCCCGCTTCTCGCACTAGTTCTTGTTCCGTTTGTGCCCGGTCGACAGATACGGTGCGTACAGGAAGGACGGCATCGTTTTTTCCCTGCTGATACAGAATGATGGTCTTTCCATTGATGTGGTGAAGCCGATTTTTTTCGTCTTGAAGGACAGCGTGACGGCTTTTGCCTTTATTACCCCAGTCCCGCGGCCCGTACCAACTGATGGGGATCCCATTGGCAAACCCATGGGATTCCTGCCGCAGGTCTACGATATACACTGGTCCGGTAGCCTTTTCTTTTAATACGTCAGCCAATGCCTGCAGCTGTTTTTCCGTGAATTGTGCCGATCCGGAAGCGTGTAATTGGGACAGTCCCTGCCGGGACGGAATATAGGCAGCATCGATTTCCTGTAGGTATTTTTTTTCGACAGGACGGAAGGTCATATTGGTCGTACGGAAGTTACGGGGCAGTGCTGCCATATCAGAAGCATCGAGACGCCAGACCCTGCCTTCGTAGGAATCCCGGGATTTTTCTACAAGGGCCGGACTCTGAGGAGACGGTGAGGCCGGCGGGGTCTGCCCGTACGACATGATGGGGCAGGTAAGTAGTGCAAACAGAAATACGATGGCAACGTTTTTCATAGGAGTCCTTTCTTGCCGGAGAGAGGACCGGGTAGAGCCGGCCGGCAATAAAAAAGGAATTGCGGCATGGTTCACATTTCCTATGGGGCAATTCCTGTTATGGTATTCAAAAGGCAAAATAAAAACAGAGACCGTTTTTGGTGGACGGCCTCTGTCCTTTGGTGGAGATGAAGAGGATTGAACTCTCGACCTTACGGATGCGAACCGCACGCTCTCCCAGCTGAGCTACATCCCCATGAACCGATAGTATTATCCTAAATCAATTTTGGGAATTTCGCAAGTCCTGATTTAAAAAATTTATCGTAATTTTACCAGAAGACTCTTTACCTGTAGGCAAGAGCTGAATGGTGATGGATTCTGCCGTTGCTGCAGCTCTATTAAGCTTTTTCTTTACTCTTAGGCAACTTCCTGCCATAATATAAGTAAAAAACGCAGGAGGCATATGTATGAAACACGATGATGACATGACGTTTTCACCGGATGAATTGGATACGCTCAACATATGGCAGCAGAAGGAAGAGTTTTATGATCAAGGAG
The DNA here is from genome assembly GCF_043520715.1 of Megasphaera hexanoica. Taxonomy (NCBI): domain Bacteria; kingdom Bacillati; phylum Bacillota; class Negativicutes; order Veillonellales; family Veillonellaceae; genus Megasphaera; species Megasphaera hexanoica. The sequence continues at coordinate 434,670 of NZ_CP171361.1, forward strand.
TCTCTACTACAGAAGTATGGCAGGCTGGCTGGAGCGAAGGCTGGCAGGATGGAGCCAGGGATCAGACGCGTAAAATCGTACAGAATTTATTGAAACTGGGAGTTGGGACTGAAATCATTGCTCAGGCAGCAGGATGGTCTTCTCACGATGTAGAAGCAGAGCGGGATTCTTTAAAAAAATAATATTTCTATTTTCTATCCACTTTCTCTATTTGGACAGGTCTTGCAAATTATGAGGGCAAGACCTGTTTTCTATACATAAACGGCATATATCTTATCTTTTTTGCGAAAAGCAATACATTATGGCCTATAACGTGTTATAATAATCGTAGCAAATGAAACTCGGGGGATTATGTATAGCAGGAGCAATGGCAGTAGCCCCTGCATTTTATATATAGGTGGTTGCTTCGTATGCTGCAGAGAGAAGGTGTAGTATGCAGGAATATGGCAGATTGAGGGAATTGCGGTATGAAGCCCGGTTATCACAACAGGAAGTGGCAAACATGCTTCATTGTACGCAGGTAGCGTATAGTCTGTACGAATCGGGGAAACGGAAAATTTCTATAGCCAGGCTGGTAATTCTGGCGCGTTTCTACGAGACATCTATTGATTATATAGTCGGTCTTGTAGATGAACGGAAGCCGGCCGGCCCGTATGTAAAGAACTGGAAAGAAATTCATTAAACGAAAGGACTGCAAAGAAGCAGGGGCTTCTAGGGCAGTCCTTTTGTTATTTTCTGTTATTCGATAATGGCACCGTAATGCGCTGATTTTACCAGACGGGCATAGATGGACAGGTAACCCTCTTTGATTTTAGGTTCCGGCGCCTGCCAGTTTTTCAGTCTCTTATCGATTTCTTCCGGAGAAACCAGGAGATCAAGACGGCGGTTGGGAATATCGATACGGATGCGGTCTCCATCTTCAACGATAGCCAGGGGGCCTCCTTCGGCTGCTTCCGGAGAAATGTGGCCTACGAAGCCGCCCTTGTTGGAACCGGAGAACCGGCCGTCGGTGATAAGAAAGACATCTTCGGCAAGACCGTATCCAAGTAGTAATTCCAGCGGCGTAAACATTTCCCTCATGCCAGGGCCTCCTTTGGGGCCTTCGTAGCGGACGACGATGATGTCTCCTTTTTCGATTTTATTATCGTAGATGGCCTGAGTTAATTCTTCCTCGCTGTCGTACACTTTAGCCGGACCTTCAAAGGTATGATGTTCTACTGGAATGGCGGCAGGTTTGCAGACACCGGAAAGGGGAGCCAGATTTCCTTTGATGATGGCCAGACCTCCGTCGGGGCGGAACGGATTTTCCAGCGGATGGATGACTTCCGGGCGCAGGATGCGGGCGCCCTGTAGATTTTCCTTCATCGTCCGCCCGGTTACTGTGAGAGCATCCCCATGAAGCAGGGACAGGATTTCGTGCATAACGGCCGGTACCGCACCGGCCTCATAGAAATCGACCATATCGTACTGGCTGGCTGTCATGAGCCGGGCAATCTGCGGTGTTGTGCGACTCAGTTCTTCATAATCATCAATGGTAAAAGGAACCTTTGCTTCATGGGCAATAGCCAGGATATGCATGATGAGATTAGTCGAGCCGCCGATAGCCATGCCGAGGCGGACGGCATTTTCAATGGATTTGCGGGTGATAATGTCGCGGGGGCGTAAGCCTTCTTTGACCATATCGACGATGCGGCGTCCCGACTGGCGGGCAATATCCATGCGTTTTTTATCTACTGTAGGAATCATGGCAGAACCGGTGAGGGACATGCCCAGTCCTTCAGCCAGACAACTCATGGTATTGGCGGTACCGATCATCTGACAGGATCCGGGAGTGGGACAGGCGGCGCGCTCTACCGTTTCGAACTCTTCGCGGCTGCACTGGCCGGACCGGTATTTCCCGGCGTATACGGCTGTTTCGTTGACGTCGATGTCTTTTCCGTTATGATGACCGGGATACATGGGGCCGCCATTTACGACGATGGCGGGCAGGTTCAGCCGGGCAGCGGCCATGAGAATGCCCGGCACGATTTTATCACACGAACCGAGGAGGACCATTCCGTCCAGCATGTGGGCCTGAACCATGATTTCGATGCTGGCGGCAATGATTTCGCGGGACGGGAGAATATAATGCATGCCGTCGTGGCCCTGGGCGATGCCGTCACAGCCACCGATGGTGCCGAATTCACAAGGCGTGCCGCCGTTTTCCTCAATCCCGGCACGGACGTATCCGGCAATGCGTTTTAGATTATACTGTCCCGGGCAGATATCATTCCAGGTGTTTACAATAGCGATGAATGGCTTTTTAAAATTTTCGTCGTTATAGCCCATAGAACGGTACAGGCCGCGGGCCAGGGCTCCCTTGTCCGGGTCGCCAATAAACGATGCACTTCTCCATGTCATATAGATGCACTCCTTTTCTTGTATCCTAGTATTCGTTTTATGTACATAAAGTATACGTTTTCTTTCTCATAGGTGTCAATGAAGAAAGAGGAGATCCTGTCTAGTATGAATAATCTATATGCTTTATAGAGAATACATGTGTCCTGTGCATACAAAAACCGGCCCTGTCATGGACAAGGCCGAATCCGGCGGTGCGATATGAAGTCTCAGGCAAAGTAGGTGGGATAAAACTCCTTCAGACCTTTGAGCAGGGGGAGGACACGGACGACATGAGGTCCCATTACATGCAGAGCCGCTTCTTCGTCCTGTTTTTTGATGGCTTCCACAATCTGGCGATGCTGGTCGAGTACGATTTCCATCTGATTGACCCGCGACATGGTGACCAGCACGCGGGCGCGGAGATAATTGAGGTCCGTTTTGGTGAGGTAATCCCAGATGCGGCTGCGATGACAGCCATCGAAAATAGTCTTATGCAGTACTTCGTCCAGCTTGAACAAGGTGGTATTATCTGATTTGGCAATGGCCTGCTGCTCCCGGACCAGGTTATTTTCCAGGCGTTTCAGGTGTGTCTTAGGAAATTTTTTGCATGCCTGCTTGATAATCGCACATTCCACGGCCTGGCGCATAAAACAGGAATCGTCGAGCTGTTCTGTCTGAATCCGCGATACGGTCGTTTTGCGCTGGGGAACGATATCGAGCAGTTTCAGCTGGGCCAGGCGCACGAAGGCATCACGTACGGGTGTGCGGCTGATATCGAGCTGGGAGGAAATGTCTTGTTCTGAAATAGCGGTACCGGGAGCGAGCTGGAAGGACACGATATTGCTGTACATCATGCGGAAAACATATTCCCGGCTGTTTTCCCTTGGTTTTTTAGGTGATAGTTTTAGTTCTGTCATAGTTAATCCTCTGTAAACGTTATAGATCCATGCTATAGGTTATTATAGCATAGATGACGTATGTTTTGCTATGTATGTCAAAATATTCAAAGGATTTAATCATATTTCAACAATGTCGGAAAAAACGATGGCGGAGGCGCGTTTCAGGTATGATTGAAGGTGATGGTATGCTCTGTTGCTATTACGAACTTGCATTTTGATTCAATGTGAAACGTGTTATGATTATAAATAAGGAGTTTCTTACAGAGGAGTGGTATGTATGAATCAATTCAAGGAAAAAATTCAAAAGGGAGAAGCATTACTGGGGACGTTCATCGAACTGAATAATCCGGCTATTGCCCAGATTGCCGGGCTGGCAGGATATGATTTCGTCATTCTCGATGGGGAACACGGTGAAATCGCCGTTGAAGATGCAGCCAATCTGGCCCGGGCGGCAAAACTGGCAGGGACTGCCGCTATTTTCCGCGTCAATACGAATGATCCGACCCTCATTGGCAAAGTACTCGATACAGGCGCTGACGGTGTAGAAATTCCGGAAATCGGCTCTGCTGAAGAAGCGGAACGGGCTATCAAAGGCGCAAAATTCACACCGGAAGGCGAACGGGGATGCAACCGCTTTGTCCATGCCGGCGAATATGGCCGCATGACAAGTGAACAGTTTTTTGGCCAGTCTAACGCCAATACTATTGTCGTGCTTCAGGTAGAAGGACAGGACGGAGCCAGAAATATTTCAGATATCCTGAAAGTCAAAGGCGTCGATGTCGTATTCATCGGGCCGTACGACCTTTCGGCATCTCTCGGCATTCCGGGACAGACGGAACATCCCAAGGTCCTGGCCCAGATTGATGAAATTTTGAAATTGGGCAAGGAAAACGGCGTAGCCATCGGTCTGTATGTAGACAGCATCGAATCGGCCATCAACTGGAAAAAGAGAGGCGTACAGTATCTGGCCCTCCAGACAGATACAGTCAGCCTGTATCAGCATTTCCAGGCCAATACAGATGCCTTCCACGCAGAATAAGACTATAGGTGCACACATATAAAAATGGGACTGTCTTCATGAGCTGACCCCCAATTGTTAGACCTAACATCTAACGATTGGGGGTCAGCTCATAACTGAGTCCCTTTTTTAGAAGAGGCTATTATGTTATAGCCCCAAGGTCTAACTTTTTGGGGTCACATCATCGGGCAGTCCCATTTTTTTTTATATAGTGGTTTGCCGGTGTGATACCGGTGACGTCCTTCTCCAGATTAGGCAATCTATGGTATGATAGGATAGTACAGGAGAGGAGGATGGCTGTGAATATGATGCAGATGGGGATGCTGGTCGTCGTGGCTTTTGTCATTTTTGTCATACTGGCATCTATGGGCGTGATACATTAATATGCGAGGCAAATGAAAGAATAGAGGGTAGATAATTGGCGGAAATCGGGTATAATTTACCTATACCTATGGTGGTAACAATTATCGGTAAGGGGGATTTTGTATGGCAACTTTGGTGAGTTCGCAGAATACGTGGATGCTCATGACGATTATGTGTGGAGCCGTAGCGGTTTCCATCTATCTGGAACAAAAATATACCTGGGCTTCCCGGATTTCCGGTGCCGTCATCGCGCTGGTCATGGCCTTGGTTCTGGTTAATACGGGGATTATTCCTACGAGTGCGCCCCTTTATGACGATGTCGTCTGGGGCTATGCTGTGCCACTGGCTATCCCGCTCCTTCTGCTGCAGGCAAATCTGCAGAAAATATGGAGGGAAACGGGACGGCTGCTCTTTATTTTTTTGATCGGGTCTGTCGGTACGGTCTGTGGAGCCGTCCTGGGAACCTGGCTGTTGGGGCCGTTCGTACCGGGACTCCCCAAAGTCGCGGCCATGATGACCGGTTCGTATATTGGCGGCGGCGTGAATTTTACGGCCCTGGCCGATGCATTCAAGGCTGGCGGTACTCTCGTTTCTTCGGCGACAGTTGCCGATAATCTCAATATGGCAGTCTATTTCCTGGTACTGCTGGCTATTGCCGGCAATGCCTTTTTCCGCCGGGTCTATACACATCCCCATATTGATGCCGTATTGCAGAACGGCGTATCGGAAGAAGGAAAGACGCTGGCTGCGGCCTACTGGGGGAGAAAAGATATTTCCCTCAAGGATATTGCCATTGATCTGGCCTACGCAGTCATTGTCGTAACGATTTCCAAACTGATTGCGGCAGGACTGGCCGGTATCATTCCAAAGGGAAACTGGTTCCTCGATATGTGCAATACCTTCTTTGGCAGTCAGTATGTGTGGATTACGGTCATTTCCATGGTGTATGCGACGTTTTTTGCCAAAAAGGCAGCTACTATGCATGGCGCTCAGGAAGTGGGTACTTATTTCATCTATCTCTTTTTCTTTGTTATCGGTGTGCCCGCATCGATTATGGAAATCCTGCGTAATGCACCGCTGTTGTTTGTCTTCTGTTTCCTCATGGTTGTCATCAATATGGCTTTCTGCTTTATCGGTGGCAAATTGTTCCATTTCGATCTGGAAGATATCATTCTGGCATCCAATGCCAATATCGGCGGGCCGACGACGGCTGCCGGTATGGCTATTTCCCAGGGGTGGACCCGGCTGGTCGGTCCTTCCATGCTGGTAGGTACCTTCGGCTACGTCATTGGCACCTACCTGGGTATTATCGTCGGCAGTTTGCTGGGAGCCTGATTACGAAAAATTTGTTAAAACGGAGTTGTACTAAGATGAACGTCAGTTTATTTTCGTACGGCTCCGTTTTTGTTATATGATATTGACAAAAATGAACACTTTTTCTTGCTCATGAGGTATAATAAACATATATACAGTGAATAAGGAGGCGCGGATTCATGAATATTGAACGATATCGTGTCAAAGAAGGTGAAAAGGTAGACCTCAGCCAGTATGCCACGGCGTGTGACGTAGACATTGACAAGAAAAAGGTAAAAAAAGAGTGGATGCCCCGCGTGATGGAAGAACTGAACGGATGGCAGGAAAAGCTGTATGCCGATAACCATTATGGAGTCCTCATTGTATTGCAGGCTATGGATGCGGCAGGAAAAGATGGTACGGTCAAACATGTCTTTGCCCAGCTGGATCCGGCAGGTGTACATGTGACCAGTTTCAAACAGCCCAGTGCCGAAGAAAAAGATCACGACTATATGTGGCGGATTAATAAAGCCCTGCCCAGCCGCGGTGAAATAGGTATATTTAATCGTTCCCACTATGAAGATGTCGTCGTGACTCATATCCACAACCTGATCAAGAGTGACGGCATGCCGGAAAAATTGATTGGCAAGGATATATGGGAACGCCGCTACCGCCAGATTAGGGACTGGGAACGGTATTTATCGGAAAATGGATTTCCTATAGTCAAGATTTTCCTTCACGTGTCCAAGGATGAACAGAAAAAACGCCTCATAGACCGGATCGTGACTAAACAGAAGAACTGGAAATTTTCCATGTCCGATATCAACGAACGGAAATATTGGAACCGCTACCAGAAAATATACGGGGAAGTCCTGAGTGCAACATCGACTAAGTATGCGCCGTGGTATATTGTACCGGCTGATGATAAATGGTATACCCGGTACGTCGTAGCTCAGATTGTCCTGGAAAAGCTGCGGGCTATCAAACCGGATTTTCCCAAACTGGCGCCGGATGTGGAAAAACAGCTGGCACAATTCCGCATGCTGCTCAAGGAAGTCAACCTGGACGATCTTAAAAATATCAAGACTATTATTGAAAAGAAATAAAATAGTAGCCATGACAGAAATACGAAATAATCATGTATACAAGATGTTTTTCTCATGAGTAAAGCGTTTGACCTTGACTTATTTTTCACAAATTTCGTATAATAAAAAAGAACAAAACTTCTTTATTTATCTTAATAAATTTATGGGTAACAGGAACCTGATACCGCTGGACAGGGATGCATCGGCGGATTTATCCGGCATGACCGGACGGGTTTTTGCATAAGGAGGTAACAACAGATATGTACAAACTTTCACAAATTGCAGAAGAGTACCAAAAGAAACTCGTGACGCCGCAGGAAGCGGCAGCTGTCGTCAAAAGCGGAGACCGTGTATCGTACGGCCTTGGCTGTTCGGCACCGTATGATACGGATAAAGCGCTGGCCGACCATATCAATAAGGATGGCTTGAAAGATGTGGAAATCATCGATGCGACGCTGATTCAGGATCATCCGTTCTTTACCTATACGGAAACGGAATCCAACGATCAGGTCCGTTTCGTATCGGGCCATTTCAATGGATTCGACCGCAAGATGAATAAAGCCGGCCGCTGCTGGTTCATGCCGCTCCTCTTTAATGAACTGCCGAAATACTGGAGCCATAAAAAAGTGGATGTCGCCATTTTCCAGGTACATCCGATGGATAAATGGGGCAACTTCAATCTGGGGCCTCAGGTAGCCGATTTAAGGGGCATTCTCAAATCGGCGGATAAGGTCATCGTAGAAGTCAATCAGAAAATGCCGAAGGCACTGGGCTATGAAACGGAATTGAATATTGCCGATGTCGATTTCATCGTCGAAGGGTCCAATCCGGATATGCCGATTGTCCCGAATAAACCGTCGACCCCGGTCGATGATAAAATTGCCAGCTTCGTCGTACCGATGATCAAAGATGGCAGTACGCTGCAGCTCGGTATCGGCGGGATTCCGTCCGCTATTGGCCATAAGCTGGCAGAATCGGATGTCAAAGACCTGAGCGGTCATACGGAAATGCTGGTAGATCCCTATGTCGAATTGTACGAAGCCGGGAAAATTACCGGTAAAAAGAATCGCGACAGAGGTAAAATCATGTATACCTTCGCCGGTGGCACACAGCGTCTGTATGATTTTATCGATGACAACCAGATCGTGTTCAATGCACCGGTCAACTATGTCAACAATATCAATGTCGTTGCCAGCATTGACAACTTTGTTTCTATCAACAGCTGCATCAACCTTGACCTTTATGGTCAGGTCTGCGCCGAATCGGCAGGTTACCGCCATATCAGTGGTACTGGCGGTGCGCTGGACTTCGCACAGGGAGCCTATCTTTCCGAAGGTGGCCAGGGCTTCATCTGCGTCCATTCGACGCGTAAACTGAAAGATGGCAGCCTGGAATCGCTGATCCGCCCAACTCTGACTCCGGGATCTGTCGTCACGACACCGCGTTCGGCCGTTCACTACATCGTTACCGAATACGGCGTAGCCCTCCTCAAAGGCCAGTCCACATGGCAGCGGGCAGAAGCGCTGATTAATATTGCTCATCCTGATTTCCGGGAAGAACTCATTAAAGAAGCAGAAAAAATGGGCATCTGGACGAAGACGAGCAAGACAGAATACTGATCCTGATACGGATATTTGCATAAAGACGGGGCCGCATCCCATGGGTATACACTCATGGGATGCGGCCCCGCTTTTTGTTTCTCTTTTATTTCAGTACGGCACCCGTATTGGCCGATGTGACCAGCCGGGCATAACGGGACAGGTAGCCTGTTTTGACTTTCGGTTCCGGTTGTTTCCAGGCCGCTTTGCGGGCGGCCAGTTCTTCGTCGCTGACGCAGAGTTCCAGCTTGCGTTGTGGGATGTCGATGGAAATGATATCCCCGTCGTGGATGAGGGCGATAGGGCCGCCTTCCATGGCTTCCGGTGAAATATGGCCGATGCAGGCTCCGCGACTGGCACCGCTGAAACGGCCGTCTGTCAGAAGGGCGACTTTAAGCCCCATGCCGGTGATGACGGCTGTCGGGTTGAGCATTTCTCTCATGCCCGGCCCGCCCTTAGGCCCTTCATAGCGGATGACGACCACATCTCCTTCGTGGATTTTACCGCCGATGATGGCTTCGATGGCATCTTCTTCGGCATCAAAACAGCGTGCCGTTCCTTTGTAGACGAGGAGATCCCGGTCTACGGCGCTTTCCTTGATGACCGAGCCGTCGGGAGCCAGATTACCTGTCAGGATAGCGATGCCGCCTTTATGCATATAGGCGTTTTCCACACCGTGGATGACTTCATGGTTCAGGATTTCTGCATGTTCGATGCGGCTGGCAATGGTGCCGGTGACCGTCTGCGCTCCCGTATGGATGAGTCCCAGTTTGGTCAGTTCCTTCATGACGGCGCTGATACCGCCGGCTTCATCCAGGTCCTGCATATGGTACGTACCGCCCGGGCTCATCTTCGTGATATAAGCTGATTTACGGCTGATTTCATCGAACACGCGGAGCGGCAGGTCTACACCCGCTTCGTGGGCGATGGCGGGCAGGTGGAGCGCCGTGTTGGTCGAACCGCCAATGGCCATATCGACGGCGATGGCATTTTCAAAGGCTTCGCGGGTCATAATGTCGCGGGGGCGTATATCGCGGCGCACGAGATCCATGATGACTTCGCCGGCTTTTTTGGCCAGCATGCGGCGCCGTCCGAAATAGGCAGCCGGAATCGTGCCGTTGCCGGGAAGACCCATGCCCAGTACTTCCGTAAGGCAGTTCATGGTATTGGCTGTGAACAGACCGGCACAGGAGCCACAACCCGGGCAGGCCCGTTCTTCCATGTCTTCCAGCTCGTCTGGCGTAATCTGGCCCGATTCCACTTTACCGGCGGCTTCGAACATGGTGCTGACGCTGATATCGCGTCCCTGGTAACGGCCAGCCAGCATAGGTCCTCCGCTGACGACGACGGCAGGAATATTCAGGCGGCCGGCAGCCATGAGCATAGCCGGTACGATTTTATCGCAGTTGGGAATGAGGACCAATCCGTCGAAGGCGTGGGCGGTGGCTACGGCTTCGATGGAATCACAAATCAGTTCACGGCTGGACAGGGAAAATTTCATGCCGTCATGGCCCATGGCGATGCCATCACAGACGCCGATGGCGGGAAATTCAATCGGCGTGCCTCCGGCCGCGGCTACGCCGAGTTTGACGGCCTGGGCGATTTCCCGGAGATGGATATGGCCGGGGATGATTTCATTAAACGCGTTAACGACGCCAATCAGCGGTTTGGACAAGTCTTCATTGGAATAGCCCATGGCATGGAATAACGTACGATGAGCTGTACGGGTACTGCCTTTTTTTACGATATCACTACGCATAAGGTACCTCCTTTATGAATATATGCATTATATCTAATATATGATAGTCAGGCATTGCGTGTCGCAGCCTGTTTTAGTCCTTGCTGTCCCAGATACCAGGTGACGAACTGATGGGCGATGCGGCCGTTGCGTCCGGAATGCTCGTGCTCCCAGCGTACGCCGAGAATCCGCAGTGTTTCTTTATCGAGAGAAATGCCGGATTTTTCCAGTTCATGGCCGATCATAGCCAGATATTCGTCCTGGGTGGGCTGGGTATAATGCAGGATGAGGCCGAACCGGTCTGACAGGGAGATAGATTCGTTGGCACTGTCCTGCATGTAGATATCATCGATCTGGTCGCTGCGGTCCTGCCAGGATTCCCGCAGGAGATGGCGGCGGTTGCTGGTCGCGTAAATGAGGACATTGTCCGGCTGGGGTGTCACCCCGCCGTCGATGACCGATTTCAGGTATTTGTACTCCGTTTCCCCTTCGTCAAAGGACAAGTCGTCGAAAAAGAGGATGAATTTCAGATTTTTACTGGCACATAGCCGTTCCATAACGGCTGACAGCTGCGATAACTGGCCACGGGCAATTTGTACCAGGCGCAGTCCACTGTCCCGGTAACGGCTTACCAGTGCTTTGACGGCGGTCGATTTGCCTGTGCCGCGTGCCCCTGCAAGGAGTACGTTGTTGGCCCGGTGACCGGCGATAAATGCCTGTGTGTTGGCCAGCAGCTTTTCTTTCTGCCGCTGGTAGGCAATGAGGTCGTCCCAGTCATATACGGGAAAATCGCGGATTCCCGTAAGGCGGCCTGATGAAGAAAGGCGGAATGCCGTAAACTGGGCCAGAGAACCACTGCCATGGGTCTTATAATGGTCTAACAGTATCTGTGCTGCCCATCCGGGAGATTCTGCCTGTATGAGTGCTTTCATCAGATCATCCCGTTCATGAGAGCGGATTGGGACAGCCGGCACATAGGAAGACAGAAAGTCACGACCGGTGAGTTCCCGTGTATCGATGCGCAGCCAGGGCAGTAATACAGCCATATCCGAGGCCAGGGCCGCCATGAGGCCGGGGCCGTACGTACCATTCTGTTCCAGCGTCCGCGAGGCCGTATTGTCGCCCCAGATGAGCTGATAGGTCAGATAGGCTGGCAGCAGGTTTCCTGAAAGTCCCAGTTGTTCGGCTTTTTCAATGAGCTGGGCAGCCAGACGGGATTGCAGGCTCTCTGATTCCGGGGATTGCTGCAGGGATTGCAGTGTCTGGATGAGAGAATCTGTCAGCAAGTCACGACAGACGAGGAGTTGTTGCAAATCGGGACAAATCATAATGTCTCCTTCCTACGTTTCCATATGCTTGACCGCATCTTTTCCGCGTGACAGGCTGATAGAACCAGTGTGGGCGATTTCCAGTATTTCATAATACTGCAGCATATTCAGCATGGCATCGATATGATCCTCCCGGCCGGCAAGGCGGAAAATCAGGGATTGTTTGTCCACGTCTACGATTTTGGCATGGAACAGTTCCGCCAGATTACTCAGTTCAATCCTGTCTTTCGCCGTGATGTACCGGATTTTAATCAGGGCCAGGTCATAGCTGACGAATGGCTTGTCATCGAGAATGACGATTTTGATGACATTGATTAGTTTGGCCAGCTGGTTGACGGCCTGATCCAGTTCCCAGTGATCTTTTACTTCTACGATGATATTGATGCGCGTAATATCGGCGTCTTCGGTATAGCCGGCATTGATAGCTTCGATGTTGATGCCACGGCGGCTGATGAGGCCGGCGACATGGGTCAGGACGCCAGGTTTATTATCTACGAGCAGAGCCAGATGTTGTCTCATGTACGGCTGCCTCCTTCCAGAATCATTTCGTTCAGACGTTTACCGCCGGGTACCATGGGATAGACGTTTTCATCGGCGGGGATGCGGACTTCCAGAAGAGCCGGTCCCGGAACGGACAGGAATTTTTCTATGGCTTCATCCAACGTATCCGGCGTTGTGGCCGTAAAGCCGGGAACTCCCATGGCTTCTGAAATAGCGGGAATGCGGTTTCCTTTTTTCAGGAGAGATGCCGCGTAGCGGCGGTGATAAAACATGCGCTGCCACTGATTTACCATGCCTAGGACACTGTTGCAGAGAACGACGGTCTTGACAGCAATGCCGTTATCGGCCAGCGTGGCAAATTCCTGACAATTCATCATGATGCTGCCATCGCCGCTCAACAGGAGAACCGTCTGCCCGGGACAGGCGAGTTTGGCTCCCATGGCAGCAGGGAGTCCGTATCCCATCGTTCCCAGCCCGCCGGAAGTAATGAAATGGCGGGGCTTTTCCGTGTTGTAAAACTGGGCGGCCCACATCTGGTGCTGGCCTACGTCAGTGACGACAATGGTATCATCATCCAGACGCTGGTTCAGTTTTTTAATCAGCACTTCTGGGGAAATTTGATTTTCCAGATGTCGGCAGGCAAATGGATGATCTTTCTTCATTGCCAGAACGTGATTGCGCCATTCCTGATATTGTTTTTTGTACGGTGTCCGCCCTTGTTGCACCTGATTGGCCAACAGTGGCAGGGACCAGCGGAGATCGCCGCCGACACTGATATCAGCGTGGACGATTTTATTGATTTCCACCTTATCGATATCGAAATGGACAATCCGGGCATTTGGCGCAAAATTTTCGGCATCGCCGGTCACGCGGTCGTCGAAACGGCTGCCGATGGCCAGCAGCAGGTCGCATTCCATGACGGCCATGTTAGCTGCATATGATCCGTGCATACCGACCATTCCCAGGTGATTGGCATAGCTGTCTGGTACGGCTCCTTTGCCCATCAGCGTCGTGATGACCGGAATCTGCGTTTTTTCTACAAAGGAACGCAGATAGCCGGACGTATTGGAAAGGATGACGCCACCACCGGCCAGAAGCAGCGGCTTGTGTGCGGCAGCCAGTGCTTCTACGGCCTGGGTGACATGGTCTTCCTGACCGATATAGCGGCCGCTGTACCCCCGCAGATGGACCGTTTTAGGATATTTGAAATTCAGTGTAGCATCGAATACATCTTTAGCGATATCGATCAGGACAGGACCAGGCCGGCCCGTCGAGGCGATGTAAAAGGCTTCTTTCAGGATATGAGGCAATTCTTCCACGTCTTTTATCAAGTAATTATGCTTGGTAATCGGCGTCGTTATGCCGGAAATGTCGGCTTCCTGGAAGGAATCACGGCCAATCAGGCTGGTGGTGACCTGACCACTGATGATGACCAGCGGAACGGAATCCATGTTGGCTGTCGCAATGCCCGTAACCATGTTACAGACACCGGGACCAGAAGTAGCAAAGCAGACTCCTGTTTTTCCCGTCGCCCGGGCATAACCATCGGCTGCATGGATAGCACCTTGTTCATGACCGGTAAGAATATGTGGAAATTCTGCCTTATATAATTCATCGTATAACGTCAGTACGGTGCCGCCGGGATAACCGAATACGACAGACACGCTTTCTTTTTTCAGGCATTCGATAATTGCCTGTGCACCATTGATGTTCATTGCCCCATCCCCTCTTTCGTATTATTCTGGTTTTTCTTCGTTCAGCCAGGACATCATCTTGCGCAGTTTGGCACCTACTTCTTCAATAGGATGTTCGGCGTGCTGGCGGCGCATCGCCAGGAAATGGGCCCGGCCGGCAGCCTTGTTTTCCAGAAGCCAGTCTTTGGCAAAGGTCCCGTCCTGGATATCGTGCAGTACGTCTTTCATTGCCTGTTTCGATGCGTCACTGATGACCCGCGGACCAGCCGTGTAATCGCCGTATTCTGCCGTATCGCTGATGGAATAGCGCATCTTGGCCATGCCGCCTTCGTACATGAGGTCTACGATCATCTTCATTTCGTGAAACGTTTCAAAATAGGCGATTTCCGGCTGATAGCCTGCTTCGCACAGCGTTTCGAATCCGTTGGTGATGAGCTGGCAGATACCCCCGCAGAGGACGGCCTGTTCGCCGAAGAGGTCCGTTTCCGTTTCTTCCTGGAACGTCGTCTGGATGACGCCGGCCCGGGTGCCGCCGATGCCGCGGGCATAGGCCAGGGCGATGTCAAAAGCCTGACCGGAAGCGTCCTGTTCGACGGCAAAGACATCGGGGACGCCGCTGCCTTCAACGAACTGGCGGCGTACGATATGGCCCGGACCTTTGGGGGCTACCATGAAGACATCGACGTCGTCGGGCGGGATGATCTGCTTGAAGTGGATATTGAAGCCGTGGGCAAAGGCCAGGGCGCTGCCCGGTCTGAGGTTATCCCGGATTTCGTTTTTATATACGTCGGCCTGTTTTTCATCGGGAATGAGGACCATGGTGATGTCCGCACCGGCGACGGCTTCGGCGACGGTCTGGACGGTAAGACCGGCTTTACGGGCTTTTTCTGCCGATTTGCTCCCTTTATAGAGGCCGATGGTGACATCGATCCCGCTGTCGCGGAGGTTGAGCGCATGGGCGTGGCCCTGGCTGCCGTAGCCGATGATAGCGACTTTCTTTCCTTCCATAGCTTCCCAATTGACATCCTGATCATAAAACACTTTTGCCATATTAATTTCCCCCTTAATGCTTTTTCTGATAAAGAATAAAAAAAATCCGTCCCTTATAAGGGACGGATTGTATATCCGCGTTACCACCCAAATTCTTCACTACGGTGAAGCTCCTCACAACGTACCAACATACGCGTTTCCAGTAACGTGGAAATACCGTTGATGCTTAATACATTCAGCATCACTCTTCAGGGAGGATTTTCGTCTGTCTTGTATTACCGGCTTGCACCAAGTGCCGGCTCTCTGTAAATACCAAGGGCAGAGTACTCGTTCCCGTCATCAGATTTAGCCTTTATGTGCTTGCTCCCTGAGGACTCCTGTCCCTTGAGAGAAGTTGTGAACATTGTAACGGAACTATTCCTGTTTGTCAATAGAAAATATAGCCTGGAAGAATAGAACGAAACGGCGGTTTCGAATAATTAAGGGCAAACAAAACATGTTTTATAAAAACGACATTAAAAATTAGTATATTAATAAAATACATTATAAAAACAAAAATAAATTAAATGGGTCTGCTTTTGCATCCCCCGGAGTAAAGGGGCGGATATCAGGCAAATACCTTCCAAAGACCGATGAGTACCAGGGCCATGATGATGATGAAACTTATCACGCGGGTTTTGGAAAAGATTTTGGGATCATTGACCGTTCCTGGCGTCGGTTTGGGGGCTTCTACCTGCTGGGTGCCGCAGATCGGGCACATCCGTACGCCATCGCGCAGTTCAGTGCCGCATTTTTTACAAATCATATATGTCATCTCCTGAAATGTTGTTTTATATTTCCACCTGTATCATACCATGAGCGGAAGGGTCTTGCTAGTGTGCATTCCGGCATTTGTGATATAATGGAGCAAAAAGAAAAAGAGGGGGAACTGCTATGGGAATGAATGATACACCTTCTGGCGAACGCGTACATATTGGCTTTTTTGGCCGCCGCAATGCCGGTAAATCCAGTGTTGTCAACGCTGTGACCGGACAGAATCTGGCTATTGTGTCGGATACGAAGGGGACGACGACTGATCCGGTGTATAAGGCCATGGAACTTTTGCCGCTGGGACCGGTACTGATCATTGATACACCGGGGTTTGATGATACAGGGGCTTTGGGGGAACTGCGCGTGGCGCGGACACGGCAGGTGCTCAATAAAACGGATATAGCGGTTCTGGTCATCGATGCAGCAGAAGGAATGCAGCAGAGCGACAAAGAGACGCTGGCCCTGATCCGGGAAAAACAACTTCCCTATATTATCGTTTATAATAAGAGTGATTTAACTACTGTACCCAATCAGATTCCCGATGATGTTTTATATGTCAGTGCCAGAAACAATACGGGCATTCATGAATTAAAAGAACGGATGGCCCGGCTGAAACCGCAGGATACGGGAGTTCCTATCGTGCGGGATATGGTACATCGGGGAGATTTTTTTGTACTCGTCGTACCTGTCGATTCGGCGGCTCCGAAAGGGCGGCTGATCCTGCCCCAGCAGCAGACTATACGGGATATACTCGATGCAGACGGGACGGCCATCGTCGTCAAGGAAACGGGGCTGAAAGATACCCTGTATCGTCTGGGCCAGAAGCCACAGATGGTCATTACCGACAGTCAGGCTTTTAAGCGGGTGTCAGCCGATACGCCGGATGACATTACGCTGACTTCTTTTTCCATTCTCATGGCACGCCACAAAGGCTTCCTGGATATTGCCATAGAAGGGGTGAGAGCCCTGAAACAACTCCAGGACGGCGATATGGTGCTTATTTCAGAAGGATGTACCCATCATAGGCAGTGTGACGATATCGGGACTGTCAAAATTCCCCGCTGGCTGCAGCAGTATACGGGGAAAAAGCTGGTCATTGAAACGTCTTCCGGACGGGATTTCCCTATGGATTTGACAAGATATGCCATGGTCATTCACTGCGGTGGATGCATGTTGAATGAACGGGAAGTGGCAGCACGGATGCAGCGGGCACAAAGACAGCATGTACCCATTACAAATTATGGGATTTTTATTGCCTGCATCCATGGGATACTGAAACGCAGCCTGGCACCATTTCCCGAATTACAGAAACGGGTCCCGTAGAGGAGAGAACGATGGAACGCTGGCTTATTTTGAAAATACAATCGGTTTTATTCCATAATCCCGCCGCAAGGGAGAGCGTCGTCGGGATGGCCCGCTGGGGATTCTGGGCGTATATCCTCTATGGCCTTGTGCAATGGTTCCGCCCGGGAAATCTGCCGCAGCAGATCCGGCGCCGGCAATCAATGACAGAGGCCTTGTTTTCCGTGGGGATCAGTTCTTTCTTTTCATTTCTCATATCGCTCATATGGCGGCGTCAGCGTCCCTTTGCCGCCCATGGTTCCGTAAGGCAGGCGGTCATACATAAAAATAACGCGTCCTTTCCCAGTAACCATACGATGAATGCAGCAGCTGCAGCACTGACGGTATTTCGTTATCAAAAGAGGTCAGGGACGGTGCTCCTGATATGGAGTATACTAATTGGCGCATCGCGGATTGCCTGCGGTGTACATTATGTGACAGATATTTTAGGCGGAATGATTCTGGGATATATGAGCAGCCGCATTGCCGGACGGAGCAGACTGGTTCGTCTGGTATCTTTTTTGGTGCCAGTGGTTTTGAAAATAGGCAGAAAAAGATAAAATAATTAGGGATGTATTGACGAATAAATTCGAAAATACGTTCAAATTAAAACGTAATTATTGATATTTAAAATAGCGTACTATAAACACGTGGTGGTATACAGCTGGCACATAATAATGTGCCAGCTTTTTATGAGCCCGAAAATGCGATATATAAGGCATTTTCGGGCTTTATTAAAATTAGATTAAAAAATGAATAAAACACAATGATGTTATTTTTCTTGTAAAAATACATTATTTAGCATACAATAAATTTGTCAATAAGAGTACGGCAACGTACTTGAGGATACCGCTTATAAATCACAAGAGAGAGGAGAGTAACACATTATGGCAAAGAAAATTTTTAAAACAATGGACGGTAATGAAGCGGCTGCATACATAGCGTATGCCTTTACAGAAATCGCTTCTATTTTCCCAATCACACCGTCATCCCCTATGGCTGAACACGTAGATGAATGGGCAGCCCATGGTCGGAAGAACTTGTTCGGGACGACGGTCCAGGTACAGGAAATGCAGTCTGAAAAAGGGGCAGCCGGTGCAATGCATGGCGCATTGAATGCCGGTGCGCTGACGACGACCTTTACTTCGTCCCAGGGCATGATGATCATGCTTTCCAACATGTTCAAGATTTCCAGTGAACTTCTGCCTGGCGTATTCCACGTAGCATCCCGTACAGTAGCCACCAACGGGTATACGATTTTTGCAGGTCATGATGATGCCATGGCTATGCGTGGCACGGGCATCAGCATGATGTGTGAATCGAGCGTACAGGAAGTCATGGATCTGGCTGCCGTCGTCCATGCAACGGCTATTTCCTGCCGCATTCCTATCCTGAACTTCTTCGATGGATTCCGTACATCTCACGAAATTCAGAAGATAGAAGTCATCCCTTATGAAGAGCTCCGCCCGATGCTGGATATGGAAGCCGTCAAGGCGTTCCGTGCCCGTGGCATGAACCCGGATGATCCGGAAGCGATTTCTTTCTGCGAACCGGCAGAAACGTATATGCAGCATCGTGAATCGTTGAATAAATTCTATGACCGCGTACCGGATGTAGCCGAAAGCTATATGAAGAAAATCAGCGAAATCACCGGCCGGGAATATCACCTCTTCAACTATACAGGTGCACCGGATGCAGAATTCGTCCTGGTAGCTATGGGGTCTGGCGCACAGACCATTGAAGAAACGGTCAAGATGATGGTTGAAAAAGGCGAAAAAGTAGGCTGCATCAACGTCCACATGTTCCGTCCGTGGTCGGAAAAGCATTTCCTGTCCGTCCTGCCGAATACGGTCAAGAAGATTGCCGTCCTGGACCGCACGAAAGAAACCGGCGCCAACGGGGAACCGTTATACCACAGCGTCGCCGCTACTTTTGCCGCTGCTGACCGGTCGCCGAAGATTTATCATGGCCGTTATGGTATTGCTTCCAAGGAATTCCTGCCGGGCGATGTCGTAGCTGCCTTTGAAAACCTGAAAGCCTTTGAACCGAAGAATGATTTCACACTGAGCATCGTCGATGATGTGACCTATAAATCCCTGCCCCGTGTGGAAGGTGTCCATACAGGCGGTAAAGGCCTCAAAGCATGTAAGTTCTGGGGCTTCGGGTCTGACGGCACGGTCGGTGCCAATAAGAGCGCTATCAAGATTATTGGCGATAATACGGACATGTATGCCCAGGCATATTTTGCCTATGACTCCAAGAAATCAGGCGGTGTCACCGTATCGCATCTGCGCTTTGGTGATACGCCCATCAAGATGCCATATCTGATCAATAACGCCGATTTCATTGCCTGCCACCGCCAGTCGTACGTACATGGTTTTGACCTCCTGAGAGGCATTAAAAAAGGTGGTACGTTCCTGCTCAATACGGTGTGGAAACCGGAAGAACTGGGTGAAAAGCTGCCGGCAAGATTAAAACGCGATATTGCCCGCAATGACGTACAATTCTACATTATCGATGCCGTAGGTATTGCCCAGAAGATCGGTCTCGGCGGCCGTATCAACATGATTATGCAGTCGGCTTTCTTCAAACTGTCCGAAGTCATTCCTGTAGACCTGGCTATTGATAAACTGAAAGAATCGGTCGTCAAATCTTATGGCAAGAAAGGCCAGAAAGTCGTCGATATGAATAATGCGGCAATTGATGAAGGCCTGAAGAATATTGTGAAGATCGATGTACCGGCCGAATGGGCTGATGCACAGGACGAACCGGTTGATCTTTCGAAGCACACGAAATTCTTCCGCGAATTCTCTATTCCGGTCAATGCCCTGGAAGGCGACGACCTGCCAGTCAGTGCATACAACGGCATGGAAGACGGCAGATGGCCGACTGGTACATGCGCAGAAGAAAAACGCGGCGTAGCCATGTTCGTGCCGAGCTGGGATGCAGAAAAATGTATCGGTTGTAACCAGTGTTCCTTCGTCTGCCCGCACGCCGCTATTCGTCCGTTCCTCCTGACGCCGGATGAAGCCGCCAAAGCACCGGAAGGCTATCAGGATAAAGAAATCAAAGTAGCTCCGGGATACAAATTCAACATTGTCGTATCGGTCATGGACTGCCTGGGCTGCGGCAGCTGTACTCATGTCTGCCCGAAGGAAGCCCTGACCATGAAACCGTTCGACGACGAAGAATACAAAGCTGCACTGTGGGATTATGTCATTGCCCTGCCGCAGAAGAAGAACCCCATGAAGAAAGACACGGTCATCGGCAGCCAGTTCGAACAGCCGCTGCTTGAATTTACCGGTGCCTGCGCTGGTTGTGCTGAAACGCCGTACTGTAAAGTCGTTACCCAGCTCTTCGGCGACCGCATGATGGTTGCTAACGCTCACGGCTGTTCCTCTGTATGGGGCGGCAGTGCTCCTGACTGCGGCTATACGAAGAATGCCCAGGGTCATGGACCGGCCTGGTCTACGTCCCTCTTTGAAGATAATGCCGAATATGGCTTTGGCATGATGCTGGCAGAACAGGCAGAACGCAAACTGCTCGAAAAATATATTGACGATGCCATGGATGTTGCCAGCCCGCAGCTGCAGGAAGCATTCAAGGACTGGAAAGAACATAAACTGGAAGGCGAAGGTTCGCGTCAGCGCTCCGATACCATCATCGCTCTGCTGGAACAGGAAAAAGAAGGCAAACCGGCTCTGGAACAGATCTATGAAATGAAGAAGTTCCTCGTCAAACGCAGCCAGTGGATCTTCGGCGGCGATGGCTGGGCTTACGATATCGGCTATGGCGGCCTGGATCACGTACTGGCCCAGGGTCAGGATATCAACGTCCTCGTATTCGATACGGAAGTATATTCCAACACGGGCGGCCAGGCTTCCAAAGCAACGCCGACAGCAGCTGTTGCCCAGTTCGCAGCTTCCGGCAAGAAGACGAAGAAGAAAGACCTGGGCATGATGGAAGCCCAGTACGGATATATCTATGTAGCTCAGGTAGCTATGGGTGCTGATAAGAATCAGTTCCTGAAAGCACTGAAAGAAGCAGAAGCCTATAAAGGCCCGTCTTTGATTATCGGCTATGCACCGTGCATCAACCATGGCCTGAAAGTAGGCCAGGGACAGAGCCAGCTGGAAGAAAAACGGGCTGTCGAAGCCGGATACTGGCATCTGTGGAGATACAATCCGGAACTCAAGAAACAGGGCAAGAACCCGTTCACACTCGATTCGAAACCGCCAACAGCAAACTTCCGCGATTTCCTCATGGGCGAAACACGGTTCGCTTCCTTGAAACGCACCTTCCCGGATACGGCAGAAGCTCTGTTTGAAAAGACGGAACAGGATGCCAAAGAACGGTATGAAGGATATGTACGCCTGACGAAAGCCTATGATGAAAAATAACACAGGCGTCATGAGCTGTAAAGCTTAATGATACATACACTCTTGTGTTTATGAGCACAGATACCCCCGGGGAAATCCCCGGGGGTATCTGCTATATTGGATTGATTCTTTCAGCCTACCCTTTGATCCGCTGGCGTTTGTTACCTACGACGAGGTAGCGGCTGATACTGCGGTAGACCATGAAGGTAAAGAAGAAGAAACCGAACAGGAATACCAGAGCGTAATCCAGTGTGAGCGGTTCGTCCTGTACGTAGTACCAGGCACAGATGAGGGTCAGTATAAGGCTGCCGTACATGGATATAAGGACACTGACCGTCCGCTGTCCGCGGTCGCGCATGGAAAAGAATTCTTTGTAATGGATATAAAAACCGATAGTCGAGAGGATAAGCGCTGCCGTGACGATGCCGATGGCGAGAACGCTCAGCTGGAAGTAAAGTGAGACGAGCAGCAGTACCATGAGGAAGAGAGTGCACAGGAAAATACCTTCCTGCCGGCGGATGTCCTGTTTGTCTTCTTCTTCGTAGGTACGGGCGTCCCGGTTGCGATGACGTGCCATGGAATCACCTCCTTTAAGTTCTTTCTTATTATAGCATATTTACCTTTTGCCGCCATCTCTGGCGATGGGCAGATTTTTTTGCCGGACGGCAGGCAGACGGGCTGCGTTTATTGACATTGGCTTTCCTATATGGTACGCTGAACGAGGATAACTTATACCGAATTCATGACGCCCTGACGGTCATCCCGTGAGGGCGTTTTTATTTGGGAGGCGGAATTGATGAAAGCTGTAAAAAATTATGATGTCATTATTATCGGTGCCGGTCCGGCCGGGATTTTTACGGCTCTGGAGCTGGCAGATAAAGGGTACCAGATCCTTATGGTGGAAAAGGGGCAGGATATCCGCGAACGGATTGCCACGAGCCGCAATCCGCAGGCTCTGGCCAAGGATAAAGTGCGCAACGTCGTCTGTGGCTGGGGCGGTGCCGGCGCGTTCAGTGATGGTAAACTGACTCTGACGACAGAGTTTGGCGGCAATCTCGATGATTATATGTCCCAGGCGGAACTGGCGGAAAAAATCCGCTATGTCGATTCGGTGTACTGCCGGTTCGGCGGGGCCGACCGCAAGGTGTACGGTGATGAAAATCCTGAAGAAATCCGCCGTATCCAGCGCCGGGCCGCTGCGGCCGACCTGCGCTTCATCCCGGCCCGGATCCGTCATCTCGGGACGGATGTCAACGCCCAGATCCTGACAAATATGCGCGATTTCCTTGATGGTAAGGCGGATATCCTGTCCGATACGGCGGTGGAACACATCGTCGTTGAAGACGGCACAGTACGGGGCGTCATCATCGACGGCCAGCTCTACGGCTGCCAGTACCTCGTAGCCGCGCCGGGCCGGGAAGGGTCGGAATGGTTCGTCGGCGAAGTAGAACAGATGGGCCTGTCCCTGACATCCAATGCCGTCGATATCGGCGTCCGCGTCGAAATGCCGGCGGAAATCTTTGAACCCATCACGGATATCGTCTACGAATCGAAACTCATATATTTCAGCAAGTCCTTTGATGACCGCATCCGGACGTTCTGCATGAATCCCTATGGCTTTGTCGTCACGGAAAACAACGACGGCCTTTTGACGGTCAATGGCCACAGCTATGCTCACAAGCGCAGTGAAAACACGAATTTCGCCATTCTCGTTTCCAAGAAATTCACTGAACCGTTCCACGAACCGATCCGCTACGGCAAGTACATCGCCCGCCTGGCCAATATCCTTGGCGGCGGCGTCATCGTACAGCGTCTGGGCGATTTCCTCGACGGCCGCCGCTCGACGCCGGAACGGATCCGCCGCGGTCTCGTGCGGCCGACCATGCCCAGCGCGACACCGGGCGATTTGTCGCTGGTCCTGCCGTACCGCCATATGCTGGATATTAAGGAAATGTTCGAAGCCCTGGATAAGGTAGCGCCGGGAGCTAATTCCCGCCACACACTCTTGTACGGCGTGGAAGTGAAATTCTATTCTAACCGCCTGGAACTGAACAATAAACTGGAAACGAAGATTCCTAATTTCTTTGCCATCGGTGACGGGGCCGGTATCACGCGTGGCCTCGTACAGGCATCGGCAGCTGGTGTCACCGTAGGCCAGGAAATCCTGTCGCGCACGCGGCATCATTGACGCGGCGCCAGAGAGACGATACAATGAAAAGATAGAGATTTTGATCTATACCATACGAGGAGGATGTCATTCATGTTAGCATCGAAGTTATATTGCCCGACGCTGCGCGAAATCCCTGCAGAAGCAGAAATCGCCAGCCATCAGTATATGTTAAAAGCCGGTATGATCCGCAAGAACGGCGGCGGTTTGTATTCGTTCCTGCCCTTGGGACGGCGGGTTGAGCTGAAAATCGAAGCCATTGTCCGCGAAGAAATGGACGGAATCGGCGCACAGGAAATCATGATGCCCATCATGCAGCCGGCAGAAATCTGGCATGAATCGGGACGCTGGAACGCTTACGGCCCGGAAATGTTTAAGCTGGAAGACCGTCATGGCAATCATTTCTGTCTGGGACCGACCCACGAAGAACTGATTACGACGCTGGTCCGCAACGAATTGCGCTCGTACAAGCAGCTGCCGGTCACACTCTGGCAGATGCAGAATAAGTACCGCGATGAAATCCGTCCCCGCTTCGGCCTCATGCGCAGCCGTGAATTTGTCATGAAAGACGCCTATTCGTTTGACGTCGATGCCGAAGGACTGCACAAGAGCTATCAGGATGAATACGATGCCTACACGCGTATCTTTACCCGCTGTGGCCTGAACTTCAAGCCTGTCGAAGCCGACAGCGGACAAATCGGCGGCAGCCATACCCACGAATTCATGGCTCTGGCCGAAGCAG
This sequence comes from Megasphaera hexanoica, assembly GCF_043520715.1. NCBI lineage: Bacteria > Bacillati > Bacillota > Negativicutes > Veillonellales > Veillonellaceae > Megasphaera > Megasphaera hexanoica. Next base: position 458,995 of record NZ_CP171361.1, read on the forward strand.
GGGAAGCGGAAGTCGTATCGTGCCCGAAGTGCGAATACGCGGCAGATATTGAAAAGGCTGAACCGGCAGCCCTTGCGATGGCAGCAGAAGACGCAAAGGATATGGAACTCATCGAAACGCCGGGCTGCTCTACCATTGAAGAATTGGCAGCCTTTATGAAGATTCCCGTAGAAAAGACTATCAAGGCTGTAGCCTTCACTATCGACGGCGAAAAGACGGTCCTCTGCATGGTCCGCGGCGATCACGAAGTCAACGATGTAGCCGTCCAGAACTTCGTTGGCGGTAATGCCATCGAACCTGCGACGGAAGACGAATTGAAGGCCCATGGCCTGCAGCCGGGCTATATGAGTCCTATCGGCGCTGATACACCCGATAATGAAACGTTCTTCGTCCTCGTCGATCCGACGGCTATGAATGTGCCTAACGGCGTCACCGGTGCCAATAAAGCCGGGTATCATTACCAGAATGTCAATCCGGACCGGGATTTCAAAAACGTCACGGTGGCCACTATCCGCATGATGGTCGAAGGCGATGCCTGCCCGCACTGCGGCGCGCCGGTTCACATCATGCGCGGCATCGAAGTCGGCCAGGTATTTGAATTGGGGACCAAGTATTCCGAATCCCTCCACGCTACCTTCCTCGACCAGGACGGCAAGGCCAAACCGTTCTACATGGGCTGCTACGGCATCGGCGTCACCCGCACCATTGCCGCTGCCATCGAACAGTTCCACGATGATAAAGGCATCATGTGGCCGGTAGCCATTGCTCCGTATGAAGTAGTCATCCTGCCGCTCAACATGAAAGATGAAGAACTGGCCGGTTACGCACAGGATTTGTACCAACAGTTTATGGCCGTTTCCTCTGACGTCGTTCTCGATGACCGCAAGGAACGGGCCGGTGTCAAATTCAACGACGCAGACCTCATCGGCTACCCTGTCCAGGTCGTCATCGGCAAAGATACGAAGAATAACGGCACGGTCGAAATCAAGGTCCGCCGGACAGGCGAAAAAGAAGTCGTAGCCAAGGAACAGGCCCTGACACGGGTACAGGAAATCCTTTCGGATCTGCGCAGCAAAAACATGTAAGAACTGCTGTTCCTGCGCTATTTCCTATGGCTCTGGCGGCAGGGATGGTGTATAATAAAGCGTAAGCTTATTTCCAATATACATCTGTTCAAAGGAGAGATACTCGTGATAGAACGTTATACAAAAGAAGAAATGGGTAAGATCTGGGCTGAATACAATGAATGGAATACTATGAAAGAAGTAGAAATCCTGGCCAGCGAAGCCCAGGCTGAACTGGGGAACGTCCCAAAGGAAGCGGCGAAGGAAATCCGCGAAAAAGCTGCTTTTACGGTAGAACGCATCCATGAAATCGAAGCCGAAACCCATCATGACATTGCCGCTTTTGTATCCACGTTGTCTGAAAATATCGGCGAAGCCGGCAAGTATGTCCATCTCGGCCTGACATCGACCGATGTCAAAGATACGGCACTGGGCTACATGCTCAAACAGGCATCGGATATCCTCATCAAGGACCTGGAAAACTTCCATGCCGTCCTGCGCCGCCGTGCCGTCGAATTCAAATACACTCCCTGTATCGGCCGTACTCATGGAATCCATGCCGAAGCGACTACGTTCGGCCTGAAATTATGCAACTGGATGGCTGAAATCGAACGGGATATCGACCGCATGAAACACGCCAAAAAGACCATCGCCGTCGGCAAGATTTCCGGCGCCGTCGGCACCTATGCCGATATCGACCCGTTCGTTGAAAAATACGTCTGCGAACACCTGGGCATCGAAGCTTCTCCGATTTCTTCCCAGACTTTGCAGCGTGACCGCCATGCTGAATACGTGACGACTCTGGCCGTCATCGCCAGCTCCATCGACAAGATGGCAACGGAAATCCGTCATCTCCAACGGACAGAAGTACGGGAAGCAGAAGAATATTTCAGCCCCAAACAGAAGGGCTCGTCCATCATGCCCCACAAGCGCAATCCCATTACGTGTGAACGCATGTGCGGCCTGGCCCGCGTCATCCGCGGCAATGCCCAGGCAGCCCTGGAAGATGTCGCTCTCTGGCATGAACGGGATATCTCCCATTCGTCCGTCGAACGGGTTATCCTGCCGGACAGCACCATTGCCCTGGACTACATGCTCCAGACCTTTACCCGCGTCATCGACCGTCTCCTCGTATATCCTGACAAGATGATGAAGGACCTCAACCTGACCGGCGGCCTTATCTACAGCCCGATCATCCTCAACACGCTCGTAGAAAAAGGCGCCGTCCGCGAACAGGCGTATCGCTGGGTACAGCGCAATGCCATGAAACGCTGGCTCGAAGGGGAAGATTTCCTGGAAAACCTGAAGAAAGACGAAGACGTAAAGAAATATATGACGGCAGAAGAAATCGAAGGCTGCTTCGACGTCAACAAGATGCTCCGCCATGTCGATACTATCTTCGCCCGCTTCGGCATCTGATCCAGCCGGCTATAGACGATACAATATAAGAAAGAGGGGAGCTGCAGCATGTTACAGATGCCGGCAGCTCCCCGTTTTTGTATAAAAAAGAGAGGCCGCCAGACGAACTGGTTTAACAGCCTGCGAACGGCAGTTTCTTCGTCAAACATCAAACATCAAACATCAAACTATCTATCCCGGAGGTGTACTATGTACTATTTTGACAATGCGGCTACGACGGTACAGAAGCCGCCGGCTGTTGCTGAGGCGGTGTACGAAGTGCTTCATAGCGGCCTGTATGGCAATCCGTCCCGTGGCGCCCACGGGTATTCCCTGCGGGCGTATGAACTGGTGCTGGAGGCCAAAGAGCAGGTAAAAAGCCTGTTTTCTGCCGGGCAGGATTATGAGGTGGCCTTTACGCACAACTCGACGACGGCGCTCAATCTGGTCCTCAAGGGACTGGTGCGTCCGGGAGACCACGTGCTGACGACGATGTGGGAACATAATGCCGTCCTGCGCCCGTTGTACCAGCTGGAGAAAGAAGGTGCCACCGTAGATTTTATCGGCAGTGATGCCCGCACGGGGCAGCTCCGTTATGAGGAACTGGAGCAGAAACTCCGGCTGGAAACGAAGCTGGTCGTATGCAATCATGCGTCCAATGTGACGGGAAATGTGCTGGATATATCCCGCATACGGGCTTTCTGTAAAGCCCATGGCCTGTTTCTCGTCATCGATGCATCCCAGTCGGCTGGCGTCGTTCCCATCGATGTGTCGGACGGGACGATAACGGCTATCTGCTTTACGGGTCATAAATCACTCTACGGACCGGGAGGAACGGGCGGTGTCTGCATCCGCCGCGATGCACCGGTCCGGCCGGTCCTGACCGGTGGCGATGGCGTCCATGCCTTTGACCACGACCAGCCCGGCGGTGTCCCTGCCATACTGGAAGCGGGGACGGCCAATGTCGCCGGCATTGCCGGCCTGAGTGCCGGCGTGTCCTATATACGGGAACACTGGCAGGAGCTGCAGCGGAAGCAGGCGGTTCTGAGTGACTATTTTCTCCAGGGACTACAGCAGATTCCGGATCTAGTACTCTATGGCGATGTTTCCGGTCCGCGCGTCCCCGTCTTTGCCGTCAATTTCCCCGGTGCTGAATCAACCGTCGTCAGTGATATACTCTGGGAGACCTATGGCATCGCTACGCGGCCGGGATTTCACTGTGCTCCCCTCCTGCATGAATCTTTGGGAACAAAAGAGCAGGGAGCCGTGCGCTTTTCCCTTTCATCCTTTACGACACGGGATGACCTGGACGCAGCCCTTGTCGCCCTGAAAAAGATAAGTGCCCTGCAAAGATGAACGAAATGCATAACAAATATGATATGTCTGTTTCAAATGGACGCTTGACTATTTAGAGTGGAAATAGTATCGTATAGTACAGGCGTGTGGTATACGTAACGTCCTCATTTCTTGGGAAAGAAAAGGGGAATATCTGTCCCGGTCCGCCACCGGGACATATTTTATTGGAGGCGTGAGTATCATGAACGAAACGATTGCATCAGCTCTCAGTAATGAGGAAGTAAAAGACATCCTGACCAAATTTGTCCAGACTAATACGGTCAACCCGCCGGGTAATGAAAAAGTTCTGGCTCAGTGGATTGCCGATGATTTCAAAAAAGCCGGCATTGAAGCCGAAGTGCGCGATATGGGCGACGGCCGGGCTAACGTCGTGGCGCGGATCAAAGGCAGCGGTGAACGGAAAGCCCTGCTTTTCGACGGCCATCTCGACACGGTTCCGCCGGGAAACTGGACGGAAGACCCCTGGGGGGCTGTCGTCAAAGACGGCAAACTCTATGGCTTGGGGGCATCGGACATGAAAGGCGGTCTGGCTGCGATGATGCATGTCGTTAAAGCCATCAAGAAATCGGGAGCCGCTCTTAAAGGGGACCTCGTATTTGCCGCTTCCATCGATGAAGAAACGGACAGTCTCGGCGCCTGGGACCTGCTGAAATCAGGTGGACTTGACGGCGTAGGTGCCATCGTCATCGGCGAACCGAATTACAACGAAATCACTATTTGTGAAAAGGGCGCTCTCTGGTTGAAAGTGACGACCCACGGGCAGACCTCCCACGGAGCGATGCCGGAAAAAGGCGTCAACGCCGTAATTCACATGAATAAATTCCTGGATAAACTGCTGCAGTACCAGTTCCAGTATACGGAAAGCCCTATCCTGGGGAAACCGACCATGAATATTGCCACGCTGCACGGTGGTTTTAAGACTAATGTCGTACCCGACCGCTGCGAACTGACCGTCGATATCCGCACGGTCCCCGGCCAGGTGCATAAGGATATCATCGCCGATTTCCAGCGCATGTGCGATGAAGTCAAACAAGAAATACCGGAATTTATGGCCGATATTGAAGTCCTGAGCGACCGGGCTGCCGTAGAAACTAAGGCCGGCGACGACTTCGTCCGCCTCTGCCGTGATGTGCAGCAGGACGTGACGGGCCGCAATCCTGAACCGAACGGCTTTATGTGCTATACAGACGCGGCCGTATTCCTGCCTCACACTCATATTCCTCTCATCGTGTACGGACCGGGGGAACAGCATATGGCACATCAGCCGGATGAATATATCCGACTCGACCGCCTGTATGAATCGGTGCGGTTCTATGCCGAACTGGCAGAAAAATATCTGATCGACTAACGAATACTAAATCCGTGGGATAGGAGATGCCGTCGAGGGGAGTATGACGGCATCCCGGCAAGGGGGAGAATCATGGCAAACAGCAATGGTGGCTGGAAGCACCGCAATACGGTAGTTATCATTTTGTTTATTATATGGGTTACAGCCTATCTGGACCGCATGGTCATGGCTACGGCTATTCCTTACATTTCTGATGAATTCGGGCTGACACCGGTCGCTATGGGCGGCGTCATGAGTGCCTTTTTCGTAGGCTATGCGCTCTGTCAGATTCCCGGCGGCCTTCTGGCAGACCGCTTCGGCGCTCAGAAGGTAATGTTTTCCGGCATCGCTTGGTGGTCCGTATTTACGGCTATTACGGGCTTTGCCAATAATCTCGTCCACATGCTCCTGGTCCGCGTTGCCTTTGGCGTCGGTGAAGGAATTTTCCCGGCCGCGTCGTACCGGACGATTTCCAACTGGTTCCCGGCCAAAGACCGCGGCACGGCGACGGGGCTCATGATGTCGTCCAATGCCTTCGGGCCGGCACTGGCACCGCTGTTCGTCGTTGCTATCATGGCTGCCTGGGGCTGGCGCATGGTCTTTTATTCGCTGTTCATCCCGGGCATCATTATGTGCCTGCTGATTAAGTTCTTTATTCCCGACAATCCGGCTGACAGCAAGGGCATCAGCCAGGCCGAACTGGATGAACTCAAAGAAGACCATACGGAACAGACGGCACAGGCAAAAATCTCCTTCTGGCAGATTATCAAGGTACCGGCCGTATGGCGGACCTTCGTCAGCTTTTTCTTCTTTGATATCACTCTTTGGGGCTTCTTGTCCTGGCTGCCCAGCTATCTCGTCAAAGCCCGGGGTTTTGAAATGACCAAGATGGGCATCACAGCGTCCATGCCGTTCTTTGCCGGTACGGCTGGCGTCATCCTGTTCTGCTGGCTGTCGGACAAGTATTTTACGCACAACCGGAAAATGCCGGTTATCATCACCCAGATTCCCGGCGCGATTTTCCTGTATCTGACCTTTGCCGTACCCGATGCGACTATGGCCATCATCTGTGAAACCCTGAGCGGCTTATTCCTCTATGGGGCCTTTGGCGCCCTGATGGCACTGCCTATGAGTTCCATTTCCAGTGAAATCACCGGCCGGGCTATGGGATTTGTCAATATGGCCGGTCAGATTGCCGGCTTCCTTTCGCCAATCATCATCGGTTATCTCATCCAGCTCGCCGGAGGTAGTTTCGGCACCAGCTTTGCCTGCCTGGTCGGTGCCACCGTCGTGTCCGTTCTGGTGACCATGACTATTAAAGAAAACGCCAATACAAAAGAAACGCATACAGAAACGGCGGCGTAAATACGGGCCGCTTCCTGACAAAAGGGACTGTACATGAAAGCCTATGCTATCATGCACAGTTCCTTTTTTTAATTTCCTCCCAACACTGCATTGTCTCTTTTCTTTGCAGGGAGTATAATGAAAAGAAAGAAAAATAATTAGGGAAGCTAAAAAAAATGGAGGCGATACGATGGATACGAATCAGCTCGTCGTCTGTGGCGGCTGTAATGCCAAGATAGGGGCAGGTAATCTGGGGCCACTGCTCCAGGACCTTCCGCGCCGGGAGAGCCCGGATCTGCTTGTCGGGTTTGATGGGTCTGATGATGCGGCTGTCATCCGTCTGCGGGATGACCTGGCCCTCATCCAGACGGTGGATTTTTTCCCGCCTATGGTAACCGATCCTTACCTTTTTGGCCAGATTGGTGCGGCTAATGCACTGAGTGACGTTTATGCCATGGGCGGCCGGGTCCTTTCGGCTCTCAATATCGTCGCCTTTCCGGAAGAACAGGATTTCGCTATTCTCCGGGAGATTCTGCGTGGTGGGGCGGAAAAGGTTAAGGAAGCTGGCGGACTCCTGTCGGGGGGCCATTCCATTCACGACCGGACGGTGAAATACGGCCTGGCTGTGAATGGTACCGTCCATCCGGACCGCATCCTGCGCAACGATGCCTGTGTGGCCGGCGATCATCTCATTCTCACCAAGCCCCTGGGAGTCAGTATCCTGACCATTGGATACAGTGCCGGTGAAATCAGTAAAGAAGGTTTCCAGCAGGCCGTAGACAGTATGTGTACGCTCAATGCCTATGCCATGGATATCATCCGCGATGCCGCCGGTGTGCACGGCTGTACCGATGTGACGGGATTCGGCCTCTGCGGCCATCTTCATGAAATGCTTCACGGTGCCTGCTCGGCCCGCATCGATACGTCCCGTCTGCCGTACTTTGAGGAAGCCTACTGGGGAGCCGGACACTTCATCTTCACGGCAGGAGGACAGCGGAACCGCGATTTTCTGGAAGACAAGGTGGCCTTTGAACGACAGGACTTCGCCCTGGAAGAAATCGTCTTCGATCCCCAGACATCGGGAGGCCTGCTCGTATCCTGTGAGGCCGGTCAGGCGCCGATGTTGGTAGCGCGCCTTCAGGCCGGTCATATTCCGGCGTCGGATATCGGCGTCGTCACGGAAAAGAAGGAAAAAGAAATCTATATTGGATGAGGAGTGAAGGATATGTTTCAAGTAAATGCTCTGGGCAAAGCCTGCCCGCTGCCGGTCATTGAGACCCGCAAGGCACTGAAGGAACACGATGCCGTACAGACATTGGTCGATAACAGGATAGCTACAGAAAACCTGCAGAAAATGGCCCGTCAGCTGGGCTGTTCGTGCAGCGTAACCGAAGATGGCCCGGCCCATTATACGGTGGTCATCACGAAAGGAGAGGCGGCAGAAGCTGTTCCGGAACCGGTTGCGCAAACTACAGCTGTACGGGACGATTCATACATCGTCGTCATCAATTCTCCGACTATGGGGACGGGTGACGAAACGTTTGGCCGGACGCTGCTCAAAAATTTTATTTACACTCTGAAGGAACAAGATGTACTGCCCGATATGATGTTGTTCTACAACGGTGGTGTACCCCTGGTGACGGATACGTCGGAGTCTCTGGCTGATCTGCAGGAACTGGCTGCGGCCGGTGTGCAGATTTATGCCTGCGGAGCCTGCCTCAATTACTACGGTTTGACGGAGAAAGTGGCCGTTGGGGAGATTACCAATCTCTACCGTATCATTGAAATCCTGCGTACGGCCAACCGCGTCGTACGACCATGACGGAACGGTATGGTCTGATCCTGTTCCCCGAAACGCGGGAGGCCATGACAGCAGAAAAGGAAGGAAGGGCTCACGGCCTTTCCGTTCGCATCGTACCGACGCCGGGAAAACTAGTTGCCTCGTGCGGCTTTTCTCTGCGCTATGACCTGACCGGGGAAGACGAGTTATACCAGTTCCTGCAGCATCTCTCCGTCCGCACCGACGGCTGGTACCACGCCAGCCGTCAGGGGCTCCGCACGGACTACGAGAGATGGAAATGAAAGTAAAAAAATTTTCTTATGGATCTTCCTGTTATGGAATTGATGGATATATCGTTACAAAATAAATATTTATGCAAAAATGAACGGCGTTAAAGGTTTTATTTTAACGCCGTTCTGCATAAACTTTAATCAAATTTTAATGTAATTCTAATTTTATTTTAATGAACTCATTTTTCCGGAGTAAATTTCGTCGTGACAATATGACGGACGAAAATAGCAATTGTCGCAATGAATGCGGCAAATCCAATGCCGTTTGCGATTGTTTCAAAGTCTTTGCCGACCAGTGCCAGCGGATTTTCACTGCCACCAGACGTAACAGATACGACGATGATCAGGGCAATAATGACGCCTACGAGGCTTTCACCGACGATAAGGCCCGATGCAAAGAGGACGCCACGGTGATTGCAGGCTTCCACATCTTCTTCTTCATGACCAGGGCTGCGGAGCGCTGCACGCTGGTGCAGATAACGGTGGATGAACCAGCCCATGACAGAGCCGATGACCAGCGGAATTTCCAAAGTCGGCGGCAGATAAATACCCATGCCGATAGCCAGAGGTGGCAGGGCCAGGGATTTCGTATGACTCTTCAGGAGCATATCGACAATAATGGCAGCGATACCTACGACAATGCCAAACAAAATGTAATTCCAATCGAGGCTGGCGCTGAAAATGCCCTGTGCAATCGTTGTCATCAGCGTTGCCTGGGGAGCGGCGAGGGCCTGGGACGGGTCCATGCCGGCACGGGGAAGGGCTCCCGTGAATCCATAAGCCTGATAGAGCAGATTCAGTACAGGCGCGATGGCGAAGGCACCGATGACAGAACCGAGAATCAGGGCTACCTGCTGTTTCCAAGGCGTGGCGCCGACGATATAACCGGTTTTGAGGTCCTGCAAGTTATCGTTGGAAATAGCGGCGATACTGACGATGACGGCTGTGATAAAGATGGCCAGTGCCGTAGCGAACTGAGTACCTTCTGGCGTGGCAAAGACGCCGAAGGATGAACCGATACCGAGGACAACCAGTGAAGAAACGATGATGCCCAGGATACCTATGCCAGAAATCGGGCTGGCTGATGTACCGATGAGACCTGCCATATAGCCGCAGGCTGCGGCAACAAAGAATCCCATGAGCATGGCGACCAGGATACCAACGACGATGTAAATAATGGTAACTGTCGTCGGGAGACCGGCGGCGCTGACGAACGAGTAGAATGTCACGAACAGTCCGGCCAGGATTACGAGGAATACAATGCCGACCGATTTGGGCGACATGTCGATATCCGTATGATGAAGGATCTGTTTTTCTTCCGTGTCATTGGCCCGGATAGCGTTGATGGACATTTTGATACCGTCAACGACCGGTTTGGCCAGACGAATCAGTGTCCAGATAGCAGCGATACCGATACAGCCGGCGCCGATGAAACGTACTTTCTGGGCCCAGATAGCCTGGGCAAAGGCGGCAGCACTTTGACCTTCTGCCGGAGAGATGACCGATGTCAGGTAGGGGACGAAGATGACCCAGGCCAGCAGTGTCCCCGTCAAAATAGCGATGCCACTGGCGATACCGATAAGGTAGCCGGCGCCGAGAAGCGCCATGGAAAAGCCCATGGGGAGCTGGGTGACCGCCTTGCCAATCTGTATCCAGTGACTGAATTCAGAAGAAGCAATGTGCAGTCCGTTGGCACAGAAACTGAAGATACCGGCCATGCCAGTACCGAGAACGATATCTTTCATCCCTGTTTCTTTTTTGCTCGTATCTTCGCCGGCAGCTTCTTCACGGCGGATTTCACTGCCTACTTTCAGGATTTCTGCTGCCGCCCGGCCTTCCGGATAGGGCAGGTCACTGTTGACGACCATGGCGCGCCGCAGTGGTATAGTAAATAATACCCCTAATGAACCGCCGCATGCGCAGAGCAATAACGTTTGCCAGAATGGAAATCCCTGCCAGTATCCCAGCATGAGCAGACCAGGAAGAATAAAGATAATAGCTGATAAAGTGCCCGCGGCAGATGCCTGCGTCTGTACCATGTTATTTTCCAGAATATTGGAGTTTTTGAACATGCGCAGGATCGCCATGGAGATGACTGCCGCCGGAATAGATGACGAAAATGTCAGACCGACTTTGAGCCCCAGATAGACATTGGATGCCGTAAAGATAACGGTAATCAGCATGCCCAGGAACATGCCCCGGAATGTTAATTCCGGTAATGTGGGGTACGTGGCAGTCAGATTAAATTGACGTTTCATAATCAGACCTCCCGCATAAAAAATAAATAATTGGCCGTATAACAGCTAGCTTGTTTCACTATAGCATATTTTTTTTGAACTGTCATTCAAATCACAATGATTTAAAATATAACAAGAAACGGTTATATTATCTTTACTTATAGATAATTATGCAAGGAGAGAATAATAGCCGAGGTGTTTCTTTTGTATAAACGTGTTATAATACTCGCGTATGGATATTTCTAGACATAAGGAGGAATTTCCAATGGAAAATGAAAAGATTATTGAAGGCGTTTTGCAGGAATTTGCAGGCCTTGCCCGGCATCCCCGCAAATCAGGTCATGAAAAAGAAGTCAGTGACTATATTGCTGCCCGGCTTCGTCAACTCGGTGCTTCCGTTGTTCAGGATGAAGTCAACAACATCATTGCCGATGTGCCGGCGACAAAAGGATATGAAGATGTGCCGCTGACGATTATACAAGGCCATATGGATATGGTCTGTGTGGCTAAACCAGGACGCGCGTATGATCCGCTGAAAGATCCTATTACCATCAAACGGGATGGCAAGACGCTTTCTGCTGATGGGACGAGCCTGGGTGCTGATGACGGTATGGCTATTGCCATTTCTATGTTCCTCATTCAGCAGGATTTTGCCCATGGTCCGCTGCGCCTGATCTTTACAGTAGATGAAGAAGTAGGTATGACCGGTGCCACCCATCTGGATTCCCAATATGTTCAGGATGCCCATTATGTCATTAACTGTGACTCTGAATCTGTCGATGTTATCTGTGTGGCTTCTGCCGGCAGTGTTCATACCTATTTCAGCCGTCCTGTTTCCTGGCAGGAAGCAGAAGGGACAGCTGCTCTGAAGATAACGGCATCGGGCTTTATCGGAGGTCATTCGGGTGAAACAATCAATCAGGGAAAGAGCAATGCTATAAAAGCGCTGGCTCTCGTCCTGCAGCGTCTCCATCAGGCGGGTATTTCCTATACACTGGCTTCCTATGACGGCGGCGATGCGGCTAATGCCATTCCGTCCCTTGCCCAGGCTGTCATTGTTCTTTCTGATGCAGATGCAGATAAGGCATGCCAGCTTACTGCCGAAGGAGAAGCGGCACATAAAGCCGTATATGGGGCTGTAGAAACGACGTTATCCCTGAAAGCAGAAAAAACAGATGTACCGGAAAAAACTATTTCTGAAGCAGACAGCCGTGCTGTCGTACAGATCCTTAATCTGCTTCACTTCGGCGTCTTCGCTATGAATCAGCATTTGCCGAAACTGCCGGACCTGTCTTCTAATATTGGTACGATTCATATCGGTGCCGATTCGGTGGACATCCAGTATTTCCCCCGTTCCTCTTCCGATGCCCGACTGCAGGAAATGCTGTTGTCCCTGCCGGTATTTGCAGAAGTGACGGGATTTACTTTCAAAGCGTCTGCACCGGCTCCGGCCTGGTCAGAAAACACGCACAGTGTCCTGACTCCGGCCATGACTGCCGTTTATGAAAAAGAACTGGGTCGTACGCCCCGCATCGAAGCGATGCATGGCGGTCTGGAAACGGGGTATTTCTTTGCCATGAACCCGGATCTGGACATTGTTTCGGTCGGACCGACGACATTTGCTATCCACAGTGCGGACGAATCAGTTGATCTGGAAACCGTTGCGGAAGTTACGCGTGTCATAGCCGGTACGCTGACGGCTCTTAAAAAATAATCTGGCATCAATCTGGCATTTAATTATGTACCAGATGCAGGAACGCCTGTCAGTGCCTTTGTTTGGGCATTGACAGGCGTTTTAGTCTGAAATGGGAGTCATGGTTGTTTAAAATGTGATCCCTATGGATTGCTTATACGTTTAACGGGACGTATACTATACATGTAAACACTTATTGCATAACACAATACAAGCGCTGTCCAGTCCGGTAAGGACCGGATATATATGTGTTTATGAACTGACGGGAGACAATCGGCTGATTGTCTCCCGTCGGCTGTTAAAAGAGATATTTTGTATCGTAACTCAGGTCCATATACTGGGCCAGCGTTTCATCGTCAAAACCATATTCTTCTGGTTTATTGAACCAGTGTGCGACACGCAGCCGCAGTTTCTTTTCCGGTGGCAGGGGTTCCTTATATTCGATGCGCAGCTGACGGGCAGCTTCAGAGCGGTCTTCTACACGCACGAATAATCCCTGGTCAAAGGTGAGTTCATATACCTTTTTAAAGGCATGGGGAATCTGGAATCCGAAAGGAACGAAATATTTCTGGATAAATCCATTGGCGATGAGAATAGAACCAGAGTAGGGAATGGCCAGCTCCAGGTCGTAGCGCAGATCACCGGCAGGGGAGTGGAACGGTACCGGTTCGATGCCATCTATAGATGGGGCAGGCCGGCCATTATTATTTGTGAATAATTTGTGCAGAGCCAGGTGTTTGTCTTCGGTGAAACCAAAAATGCAGGCATATCCCCGGAGACACGATTCATCGTAAATGACCGGATGCAGACCGTACTTTTCTATGTTAAAGAATTCATCGACGTGTTCTACAGCGACGATACTGAATTTATATTCGGCAAAATCAAATCCGTCAAAAAATTGGGATCTCATAAGGCAGCTCCTGTCTTTGGGGAACGGGATTTTATGTATACATCTAATATGTATTATATAAGGGGCGACAAAGGAAATAAAGTACTACTCCTTGAATACGGGCTTATTATCACGAAAAGCAGCAATGCGGGCTAATGATTCTACACGATAGCCGAGTGCTTCCAGCCGGCCGCGTCCGGGCTGGAATGATTTTTCAATGACAATGCCGATGCCTGCAGGGATAGCGCCGGCCTGTCTGACTAATTCGGTCAGGCCGACTGCTGCGGCGCCACTAGCCAGAAAGTCATCGATAATCAGTACGCGTTCGCCGGCATGCAGGTATGATTTGCTGAGGCTGGCTGTATAGGTTTCTTCTTTTGTATACGAATAGATAGACGCTGTGTATACAGCATCCTGCATGAGAAGAGATTTTTTCTTGCGGGCAAAGACGACGGGAATATTTCCCATTGCGACGGCTGTCGCCAGTGCAATTGCGATACCGGATGATTCGATAGTCACGATCCGGTCAATCGGGCAGTCGGCGAACCGGCGGGCAAATTCCTGTCCCATTTTCATTACCAGTGATGGGTCAATCTGCTGATTGAGAAAATTATCCACCTTTAAAATACGGTTGTCGATAATCGTACCATCCTGCAAGATGCGTTTTTTCAATTCTTCCATGAGGGGGCCTCCTAATAGTTATTATAACCAGTCTAATACGATTTGTGAGGGAAGTCAACGCCTGATTTCAGAGGGTCAGGCCCGTCAGAATCACGGATTTGACGCTGTTTTACTGCAATTTTCCGTTTACTTATGAAAGCAAAACGGGTATACTAAAGTTGTGTCACTAATGCTTATATGTCTTTTAAGGAGGTTCATTGAATGCAATCCATTCGACGTTTATATGTTACCAAAAAAGGTCCTTTTGCCCAGGATGCACAGAGGATGCTCAATGATTTGAAGAAAAACTTGCTTATTTCGGGTCTGACCGATGTCAAGATTTTCAATCGTTATGACGTAGGTGGTTTGGATGATGCAGCCTTTGAAGCGGCCAAGAATATGATTTTTTCGGAACCGCCTGTCGATGCCGTATACGATGAATTGCCGGCCGGTAAAGACGATACGGTACTGGCAATCGAATATCTGCCGGGGCAGTATGACCAGCGTGCCGATTCGGCGATGCAATGCCTGCAGATGCTCACTATGAACAGTGACAGTGCTGTCCGCACGGCACAGGTCATTGTTTTATCGGGCACCCTTTCCGCTGATGATATTGCCGCTATTAAGCATTATTGTATCAATCCGGTAGAAGCCAGGGAAGCGTTGCTGGATCAGGTAACGGACCTTTCCATGGCATGGGAAAAACCGGCTGACGTTCCGACTATCGATGGCTTCGATACGATGGATGATGCAGCACTCCGGGAATTATCTGCCCATATGGGTCTGGCTATGAGCTTTGATGATCTGAAATTTGTGCAGACTTATTTCCGCGATGAAGAAAAACGTAACCCGACGATTACAGAAATCCGGGTTATCGATACGTATTGGTCTGACCATTGCCGCCATACGACGTTTATGACGGAATTGACCGACATTTCCTTTGAAGACGGCACATATACAGCTCCTATCCAGAGAGCCTACGAAGCATATAAAACAACGTGTGATGCATTAAAACGCAATAAACCACAGACGCTGATGGATATGGCAACCATTGCCGTAAAGGAATTAAAAGCGGCTGGCAAATTACAGAATCTGGATGCCTCTGAAGAAATCAATGCCTGCACCATCATCATTCCTGTCGATGTGGATGGCAAAGAAGAAGAATGGCTTCTCCTCTTTAAAAATGAAACACATAACCACCCGACGGAAATCGAACCGTTCGGCGGTGCTGCTACCTGCCTGGGCGGCTGTATCCGCGATCCTCTGAGCGGCCGGTCTTATGTATATCAAGCTATGCGTGTTACCGGTGCAGGTGATCCACGGCAATCCATTAAAGATACACTGCCAGGGAAACTTCCGCAGCGTACGCTGACGACAGGCGCTGCTAAAGGATATAGCTCCTATGGCAACCAGATTGGCCTGGCGACAGGGGAAGTAAAAGAATATTATCACCAGGGATTTATTGCAAAACGCATGGAAATCGGTGCTGTTCTGGGGGCGGCTCCGCGGGCCAACGTTATCCGGGAAGAACCGGTTCCCGGAGACATAATCATCCTGCTGGGCGGCAAGACCGGCCGTGATGGCATGGGCGGCGCAACTGGTTCTTCCAAAAAGCATACAGTAGAATCCTTGGAAACGTGTGGCGCCGAAGTCCAGAAAGGGAACGCCCTGACGGAACGGAAAATCCAGCGCCTGTTCCGCCGCCATGAAGTGACAGTCCTCATCAAACGGTGCAATGATTTTGGCGCCGGCGGTGTATCCGTCGCCATTGGCGAACTGACCGATGGCCTGGATATTAATCTCGATAAAGTCCCGAAGAAGTATGAAGGTCTGGATGGAACGGAACTGGCTATTTCTGAATCGCAGGAACGGATGGCCGTCGTAGTGGCTCCGGAACATGTAGAAGAATTCATGAAATACGCGGCGGAAGAAAATCTGGAAGCGACGATTGTTGCCGTCGCTACCGATACGAAACGACTGGTCATGCACTGGCGCGACCAGAATGTCGTCAATATCACCCGGGCATTCCTCGATACTAATGGCGTAACGCAGAAGCGGAATGCCATTGTCACTGCTCCGGAAGAAAAAGATTTCTTTACGGCAGCTCCTGTAAGTGATGTCAAAGATGCATTCCTCAAGACGATGGCAACGCTGAATGTCGCGTCAGAACAGGGACTGGCAGAACGCTTTGACAGCACTATCGGATCGCGGACGGTACTCATGCCCTTTGGCGGAAAGTATCAGAAGACGCCCGTAGAAGGCATGGTCGCCAAGATTCCTGTCCCGGGAAGTAAAACGACGACTGCCAGCATTTTCACGCACGGCTATGATCCGGACCTGGCCGTATGGAGTCCGTTCCACGGCGCATTGTATGCCGTACTCCAATCGGTAGCGAAATTGGTTGCTCTCGGCGGTGACCGTCGTCAGGCTTATCTGACGATGCAGGAATTTTTCCAGAGCCTCGGCACCAATGAAAAAGCCTGGGGCCAGCCGGTCAGCGCGCTCCTCGGGGCATATGTGGCACAGAAAGAGCTGCAGATTGCTGCCATCGGCGGCAAAGACAGCATGAGTGGCACCTTTGAAAATCTGACGGTTCCTCCTACGCTCGTATCCTTTGCTATCGTACCGGAAAAGACCAATCATATTATTTCTCCGGAATTCAAACAGGCTGACGATATGGTTCTGCTCTTTGATCTGCCAAGGGATGCCGAAGATATGCCTGATTTTGATGTGTTCCGCCGTCATTGTGATTTCCTCCATCAGGCTGTTCTCGATGGCAAGGTCCGGGCTATGCATGCCGTAGGCCAGGGCGGGGCTGCTGCGGCGCTGGTACAAATGGCGTTTGGCAATCGCATTGGCTTTACCGTTGATGACCAGTTCCCCGTACAGGAACTCTTCAATCTCCGGTATGGAGCTATTCTTGTTGAAACTGATGAAGCTACTGCGCGCATTTGGGAAAAAGAAGATCACGTGTGCCGCGTTGGCGTAACGAAAGAAGCTGCCGACATTACGGCAGCAGGTACCGCCATAGCCCTGACAGATTTGCAGAAGGCATGGGAAGAACCGCTCAGCAAAGTATTCCCGATTAAGAGTGAAAGTTCTTCTGATGATCCTACACTGCCTCTCTTCACGACCTATGGTCCCAAACGCAGTGAATCTTTTGGCAAACCGCATGTGTTCATCCCGGTCTGCCCTGGAACGAACTGTGAATACGATTCTGCCGCTGCCTTTGAACGGGCTGGCGCGACGGCAGAAATCATGGTACTGCGTAACGAAACGCCACAGGATCTGGCGGAATCGATCGACGAAATGGCAAGACGCATTGCCCATGCGCAGATTATCATGTTTCCCGGTGGCTTCAGTGCTGGCGATGAACCAGAAGGTTCTGGCAAGTTTATTGCTACTTTATTCCGCAGTCCGGCGTTGAAAGAATCACTGAACGATTTGCTCTATAAACGGGATGGCCTGGCATTGGGTGTCTGCAACGGATTCCAGGCGCTGATTAAACTGGGGCTCCTGCCTTATGGCCGGATCCAGCCTCTGCGTTCGGACAGCCCGACGCTGACATACAATACAATTGGCCGCCATCTGTCGCGGATGGTCAATACGAAGGTCGTTTCTGTCATGAGTCCCTGGTTCAGCAACATGAAAGCCGGCGATGTCCATACTATCGCTATTTCCCACGGGGAAGGCCGTTTTGTAGCGACACCCCGGCAGATCAGGGAACTGGCTGAGAAAGGACAGATTGCGACACAGTATGTAGATCTTAGTGGCAATGCATCCAATGACAGCGAATATAATCCTAACCAGTCCATTATGGCTGTCGAAGGGATTACCAGTCCCGATGGCCGCGTGCTCGGTAAGATGGCTCATACTGAACGGTTCAGCGGTCCCGATATTTTTGAAAATATTTCTGGCAATAAGCTGCAGCCTCTCTTTGCAGCCGGTGTTGCATATTTTGAATAATTGAAGAAAAAGGATGTCCCGTGAAAAGATCTTCTTTTGTGGGACATCCTTTTTACTTGCTATGGCGGAAAATCTGTGATACAATAATAAAGCTTGATTACTTCAAGCTACCCTTGCCCTTTTGAAATGAAGGGCCATAGTCCAGAAGAGGAGGTGATTTCGTGAATAAGTACGAAGTCATGTTTATCGCAAAGCCGCTGGAAGACGCAGAAGTAGATCCGATTGCTGAATTTGTTTCCAATCTGATCAAGAAAAATGGCGGCAATGTCGAAAAGGTTGATCGTTGGGGCAAACGCCACCTGGCATATCCTGTCAAAAAACAGGCTGACGGTAACTACGTACTGATTAACTTTGAAGCTGATCCTGAAGTTATCAAAGAAATCGACCGTGTTATGAAGATCCAGGACGACATCCTGAAGCACTTGATCGTCAAGATTGACGAATAACCGGAGGCGCAAAGGTATGAATTCAGTACAGTTGTTAGGCAATTTGGCTCGTGACCCCGAAATCCGTTTTACGAAGACTGGCAAGGCTGTTGCTATGTTTACCGTAGCCTGCACGACCACGTATATTCCATACGGAGCTACGGAACCACGGGAATTCACTGATTTTGTTCCTTGTGTTGCTTGGGGTAATTTGGCAGAAACCTGTGGTAACAACCTGGCTAAAGGCAGTCGTGTCTTTGTGGAAGGCCGTTTTAACACGCGTTCGTACGAAACGCAGGACGGCCAGAAACGGTACAGGACGGAAGTCGTAGCTAATTTTGTGGCACAGACGATGGGAACGGAACGCCAGAATGGTACGGCGTCCTCTTCATATACCGGTGCTGCGCAGCCGAGCGCGCCGCAGCCTAAACCGGCTGCTCCGGGGACCGGCTTTGACAGCATGGGCTCCAGCACATCGGATGAAGAAATCCCATTCTAATAGTCAAACACATCCCTTAATTATGTTTTAAAGGGAGGATATATAATGAGAAGAGATCGCTCGAGAAAACCGAGAAGAAAAGTATGCAGCTTCTGTGTCGATCATGCTGAACAGATTGATTACAAAGACGTTGCAAAGCTCCGCCGTTTTACGACCGAACGTGGCAAAATCCTGCCGCGCCGTATCTCCGGCGTTTGCGCTAAACACCAGCGTAAACTGACGGTTGCTATCAAACGGGCCAGAGCTATCGCTCTGCTTCCGTACACAGCAGACTAATCGGATATCAAAAAGAGGATGCAGCAAAATGTGCTTTACAGCCATTTTGTTACATCCTCTTTTTTGTTTAACCTTTGTGAGGAAGCAGATGGACCAGTGGCAGACTGGAAGGAGGCGCAGATGGGACACAGACATTTAGGAAAGAAGGTAAAATTTCCAGATCCAACGGGAAATCAGGGCCTTTGTCACCATCCATGTTTGTCGTGAGGGTGCCATCGATCAGCGTGATTTTCAGATGAGTCGTCGTAGACAGATTCATGTATTCTGAACTCAGGGGCGAGCCGGCAAGAAATTCCGGTATGGCTTTAATCATATCGAGATAGCTGCAATCCTTGAAGACGCCGACCCAGAGTTTACCATCATCGACCTGAGCAGCCGGTGCGAGATTTCGGAAGCTTCCGACGGAATTAGTCAGCATGATGACGATGAGTGGAGAGCGATGGATATAAACGCCGTTATCGTTTTCTATCTTAAACAGGTATGTTTCATGATTTTGCAGGGCTTTCAGGCCCGTCAGAAAATAGGCAAGAGGGCCAAGCCGTGTTTTTTGCTCAATCGATACGTGACTGACGGCTTCAGGCATAAAACCGGCAGCAATGGTGTTGACGAAATAGCGGTCATTGGCCCGGGCGATATCTACGCGCTGGATATGGGCGTTTTTAAGACCGGCAATGGCTGCTTCCGGATGCAGGGGCATAGAAAGAGCCCGCCCCAGGTCGTTGACCGTGCCCAGCGGGATGAAGCCAAACGTTATACTGCTCCGTCCGGCAAGGGCCAGCCCGTTGACGGTTTCGTTCAATGTACCGTCGCCACCCATGCAGAAAACGGCATCAAATCCGGTAAGGGAGGCTTCACGGGCCCAGTCAGTCGCATCTCCCGGACCGGTCGTGATGCGCATTTCTACATCGTCATACATCGTATCCAGCTGGTTTTTTAATGGTTCTTTAAAATACTTGGCCCGTTCACGGCCGGCTGTCGGATTGACAATTAACAAGCACCGACTCACGGTGATTCCTCCTTTTACGGCAGGACAGACAGAGCTGTCGCAGAAAGTTACATATACATTATTATAGACACAAAACAGATTTTCGGGAAGAGCAGGGACTGCTTTTTTTAGAGTGTATTTTATCTGTTCTATACAAAAAGCAGGCTGGTTTTACTGACCCGTGTGAAGGAATGTGATATGATAATCGTATATACAAGGAAAGGGCGTGTTAATATGGCAATGACATGGGACGGACAGATATATCCCTATCCCTCGCGGAGAGAAGTCGTCTATGCCCGCCGCGGAATGGTCTGTACATCGCAGACCTTGGCGGCGCAGGCCGGGCTGGATATGCTGAAGTTGGGAGGCAATGCCGTCGATGCGGCACTGGCTACGGCGATAGCACTGACTGTACTGGAACCAACCAGTAATGGCCTGGGCAGTGATGCCTTTGCACTGATATGGATGAAGGGAAAGTTATACGGTCTCAATGGCAGTGGTTGGTCGCCACGTACACTGACCTGGGAAACGCTGCATGAAAAAGGACTGTCGGAAATTCCCCTTCGCGGCTGGACTCCCGTTATGGTACCGGGGGCGCCGGCAGCATGGGCGGAAATACACAGCCGTTTTGGAAGACTTCCCTTTGAAGAACTATTTAAACCGGCTATTTCTTATGCAGAGGATGGCTATTCTGTCATGCCCAATCTGGCGGTCATGCTGAAAGAAGGTTATGAAAGCTTTGCTCCGTACCGTCATGAACCGGCTTTTAAGGGCTTGTTCGATACCTTTTATGCTGGTGATGTCATTGCCGGTGCGGGAGATATCCTGCGCCTGCCTCAGCAGGCACGGTCCCTGCGCCTCCTGGCCAGGAGCCGGTGCCGGGATCTTTATGAAGGGGAAATCGCTACAGCCATCGATGATTGGTCGAAAAAGACGGGCGGATATCTTCGCAAAGAGGATTTGATGGATTACCGGCCTCAGTGGGTCCAGCCAATCCATACGAATTACAGAGGCTATGATGTCTGGGAAATTCCGCCCAATGGCCATGGACTGGTCGTACTCATGGCTCTGAATATTGCCAGTGGTTTTTCCTTTGCAGAGCGGGATACGGTTGAAACGTTCCACCGCCAGATTGAATCGATGAAACTGGCTTTTGCCGACGGGCGTGAATACATAGCCGATCCCCGTTTTATGAACACGTCTGTAGAAGACTGGCTTTCTGAATCCTATGCAGTCCGGAGGCGGGCAGAAATCGGGGATATGGCACTGATGCCCAGGCCAGTCAGTCCCAATAATGGCGGGACGGTCTATCTCTGTTCGGCTGATGGAGAAGGCAACATGGTATCGTATATCCAAAGTAATTATACGGGGTTTGGTTCGGGCATCGTCATTCCGGGATATGGAGTGGCCCTCAGTGACAGGGGCAATAATTTCAGCATGGACCCACGGAGCGACAATTGTGCCGGTCCGCGAAAAAAATCCTACCACACAATCATTCCCGGTTTTCTGTCACGGGACGGGCAGGCTGTAGGACCGTTTGGTGTCATGGGAGCGTTCATGCAGCCCCAGGGACAGTTCCAGGTACTGATGAATACGATAGATTTCCATCTTAATCCTCAGGCGGCACTTGATGCGCCACGCTGGCAGTGGGTAGGCGGTAAACGCATCGAAGTGGAAGCGGCCGTTCCGGCGGCGGTTGTTGAAGGGCTGCGCCGTAAAGGCCATGAGGTAATAGTAAATGCTGATCCTATTCCCTATGGACGGGGGCAGATTATCTGGCGCAATGAACAGGGAGTTCTTTCCGGTGCGACAGAACCCCGGGCAGATGGTGCTGTTGCGGCATGGTAAAGGTATAAATAGAAGGCAGTGATAAGGTAAAAGCTATTCTTTTTTAGCACATTGCAATGCCAACTTAGAATTGACATTTTACAATTGCAATTCTATAATGAGAGTATACAGGACGTATATACACAATAGGTCTTATATACAAACAGGAACTTGCCATAACCTGTCAGCTAAGGAGTGGTTATCCTGGGTGTATGGTATATTTTGAACTACAAGAGGGAGGTTTCATTTTCATGATTAATGCAATGATTATCGATGAAAAAGACAACGTTGCTGTCGTCATCGAACCGGTAAAGAAAGGCGATACGGTTTCTTACGTTGACAAAAACAAGAAGACCGTTTCCTTTACTGCCGTAGAAGATGTCCAGATTTATCACAAAATCGCCATCAAAGATATTCCGGCCGATGCACCAGTCGTTAAATATGGTGAACATATTGGTCATGCTGCCCGTGATATCAAACAAGGCGAACACGTACACGAACACAATGTTAAATCCGTTCGTGAAAATTTGGGCTAAGAGGAGGAAATCATAATGAAATTTTGGGGTTATAAACGTCCGGATGGACGCGTAGGTGTCCGTAATCATGTATTAATTCTGCCGGCCAGTGTCTGTGCTTCTGATACGACCCGTATCATTGCCTCCCAGGTCAATGGCGCCGTTACCTTCAACAATCAGAACGGCTGTTCCCAGGTACCGCCTGACCAGCAGCTTACCATGGATGTAGAAGCCGGTTATGCTGCTAATCCAAACGTATATGGTACGGTCGTCGTTTCTCTGGGCTGCGAAAACTGTCAGATGGACCTGGTAGTCAAAGCTATCCAGGAACGGACGAACAAGCCGCTCAAACAGGTCATTATCCAGGAAGAAGGCGGCACGCTGAAAGCTATTGACAAAGCGGTCCGCTATGCCAAGGAAATGGTACAGGAAGCCAGCATGCTGCGCCGTGAAGAATGCGACATGAGCAAACTCATCGTCGGTACCGAATGCGGTGGTTCCGACCCGACATCTGGCCTGGCTGCCAACCCGACCATCGGTGAACTGAGCGACCGTCTCGTTGACCTCGGTGCTACGTCTATCCTGAGCGAAACGACGGAATTCATCGGTGCAGAACACATCCTCGCCCGCCGTGGTAAAGATGAAAAAGTAAAAGAACAGATCCTCGGTATCGTACACCGTTATGAACATGCCCTGCAGCTCGTCGGCGAAGAAGTCCGCGAAGGCAATCCGAGCCCGGGCAATAAAGCCGGTGGTCTGACGACGCTGGAAGAAAAATCGCTGGGATGCATCCATAAGGGCGGCCATCGCACGATTCAGGCTGTATATGACTATGGCAAACAGGTCGATACAACAGGCCTGGTCATCATGGATACTCCGGGGAACGACCCGTCTTCTGTAGCCGGCATGGTAGCAGGCGGCTGCCAGGTAGTCGTATTTTCTACGGGCCGCGGCACGCCGACAGGCAATCCAATCGTACCGGTCATCAAAATCACGGGCAATAAACTGACATTCCAGAATATGGAAGACAATATCGACTACGATGCCAGCCCGGTTATCTACGGCAAAAAGACCATGGGTGAACAGGGCGATGAACTCCTGGCTATGACTATGGAAGTCGTCAACGGCAAGCAGTCTAAAGCAGAATCTCTGGGCTATACAGAAATGGCCATTGCCCGTGTCTGCAACTACGTTTAATCATTATGGCATACAGGCGCAGCGGTACAGACGTTACGCCTGTACGCTATGTTATAATATTTTATATTCCAAGAGGAGTTTTGTCGCATGAGCAAATTCAAAGAACGTTTAAAGAATGGTGAAAAGCTCTTTGGGCCTTTTATCAACATGAATTACCCCGCTGTCGTAGAAGTAGCCGGTATGGCTGGCTTTGATTTCTGCATCATCGATAATGAACACGGTGAAATTCCGGTAGAAGGAACGCTGGATATGATCCGCGCCTGCAAACTTGCTGGCATTCCATCCATTGTCCGCGTTTATGAAGGAAACCCGGAACTCATTGATAAGGCCCTGGACCTCGGTGCCGATGGTGTACAGATTCCGAATATTGGATCCAAAGAAGCTGCTGAAATCGCTGTCAGCGCCGCTAAATTTGCGCCAGAAGGAAGCCGTGGATGCAACCGGTATGTTCGTGCTGGCAAATATGGCTCTATTGATAAAGCTGATTTCTTTGGCAAGGCAAATGACGAAACGGCTGTCATTCTCCAGGTTGAAGGTCAGGACGGTGTACAGGCTCTGCCAGATATCCTGAAAGTCAAAGGCTTTGATGTATTGTTTGTCGGACCCTATGATTTATCTGCTTCCCTGGGAATCCCGGGACAGGTCAATCATCCGAAAGTCATTGCCCAGATGGAAGAAATCATGCGTCAGGCTAAAGAAGTCGGCGTAGCTGTCGGTTTCTTCTGCGATGATGTGGCAACGGCTGTAGAATGGAAAAACCGTGGCGTTCAGTACGTTTCCTTCTCTTCTGATATTGGGCAGCTCTATGAACGCTTTAAAGAAGCAGCTGACGGATTTGCCAAAGGCTGATTATAGAAACGGTAAGGCAAAGAAAGGCACTGGCGTGTGCTTTTCTTTGTCCCTGCCTTTGTGAAATTTAGCACATTAAAGGAGTCGATTCACCTATGATGACAGGTAAGGAATATAAAGAAAGCTTGCGGAAACGTAATATCGTCGTATATCTTCAGGGCAAACAGATTCCGGCTAAAGAATTGCCGGACCATCCCTTCATCCGTGGCCATGTTAATTCCGCTTCCGTAACGTATGACCTGGCCTTTGACCCGGCATATGAAAACCTGATGACGGCGACATCCCACCTGACGGGCAAAAAAATCAACCGCTTCACCCATATTCACCAGAGTGTGGAAGATCTGGTCAAAAAAGTCAAAATGCTGCGCATGCTCTCCCTCAAAACGGGGACCTGCTATCAGCGCTGCGTCGGCTTTGATGCCATGAATGCCACCTATGGCACGACCTTTGAAATGGACCAGAAATATGGAACCCATTATCATGAACGGTTCAAGAAGTTCCTCGAATACATCCAGGATACGGACTTCATGGTATCCGGTGCCATGACCGATCCGAAAGGCGACCGCAGCAAACGGCCGAGCCAGCAGAGTGACCCTGATTTGTTCGTCCACGTCGTGGAAAAGAATGACAAGGGTATCGTCATCCGCGGCGCCAAGGCCCATATGACGGGGATGGTCAATAGCCATGAAATGCTGATTATGCCGACCATGAGCCTGAAACCGGAAGACAAAGATTACGCTGTCTGCTGTGCGCTGCCAGTCGATGCACCGGGGGTACTGCACATCTTCGGCCGCCAGAGCAATGATGGCCGTAAACTGGAAGGAGATATCGATCAGGGCAATGCCAAGTACGGTATCGTCGGCGGCGAATGCCTGACGGTCCTGAATGACGTCTTCGTACCGTGGGAACGGGTATTCATGTGCGGGGAAACGGATTTTGCCGGCATGCTGGTAACGCGGTTTGCCAGCTACCACCGCCAGAACTACGGCGGCTGTAAGGGCGGCGTATCGGATATCGTCATCGGTGCAGCGGCAGCTATGGCCGATATGAACGGCTATGCCAAAGCCAGCCACATCAAATCGAAGATTAACGAAATGATCCACCTGACAGAAACGCTGTATGCGTGCTCCATCGCATGCTCAGCCGAAGGGGTACAGCTGCCGAGCGGCCAGTATTTCGTCAACATGCTGCTGGCAAACGTAAGCAAGCACAACGTCACGCGGTATATCTATGAAATCGACCGGCTGGCCCAGGATATTGCCGGCGGGTTCATTGCCACACTTCCGAGCCAGGCAGACCTGGAAAGCCCGGAAATAGGTAAATACGTAGAAAAATACTTCAAAGGCGTCGACGGCGTATCGACGGCAGACCGCATGCGGGTAGCACGTCTGATCGAAGTGATGACAGGTGGCACGGCATTGGTAGAAAGCATGCATGGCGCGGGCAGCCCGCAGGCCCAGGAAGTTATGTACTCCAAACTGGCAAATCTGGAAGCGAAAAAGAAAGCAGCTCTCAAGATTGCCGGCGTTAAAGTAGAAGACTGAGGCGCGTATGATTGTCGGTGTTAAGTTCTGTGGTAATTGCAATCCTTTCATCGAAACGCCAACACTGCTTAAAAGGCTGATAGCGGCGGCCCCGGACTTAGAATTCCGCATTATCAGCCGTACGCTGCCGCATTGGGATGTTACCCTCCTTTTGAACGCCTGCCCGGCAGGCTGTCTGAAAGAGAAAGAATATAGGAATCCTGTCGTTGTCAGCGGATTGTCAGTGGAGCATTGGGATGTAGATGAAGGAGAATTGGTGCAGAAAGTTATTGCGGCCATCCGTTGTAAATTACCGGCAATGTAACAGGCAGAGTATGTTTGCGTATAGTGCAAAAATATACCAATAAAAAGTATAATATAAAATAGTAATCCCAGATTCTGTTTTATAGACAGAATCTGGGATTTTTTCTTTATTACAGCCTGCAATCATGATTGTATAATAAATAATATGAAAAAAGCATAGGTGAATAGAGTTCATTGCTTATTTATAAAGATTGAAAAAATATAAATTTTGACTCTTGACGCTGGATAAGGAAAACCGTATAATATATGTGTGATTGATTCGTATATGCGTCATGCTTCTTATATATGAATTATGGCATATATGCAGTTATGAAATTATGTACGTAAAGTTTTTCTTTATCTTTAAAAATGGGATACTAGTGTTATCAATAACAGAAATCTATTGAAAAGTATTGTAGATAACACGATGCAGCACAAAACAATCCGGCGTTTTCAGTACTATAAGGAAAGCGGGGTGAATCCGGATCTGGTTACGATGTTCTTTATTATTTTATTATAGGTTGTGAAATAGAGAACGCAGGATGCAGTATTTGTGATGCAGGTGACTATCGAACCCGTATGAAACGGGCTCACTATAGAAGGTATGAATCTTAGTGGAGGTGGCTGTTTTGTCTAACGAATTAGCTATTGAAAAATCGTGTATGAGAAAGTGCTCAAGCCGGCTCTTGCCGTACTTGCTCTTTATGTTCCTGCTTTGCTATATTGACCGTACAAACTTAGGCTTTGCTGGTATCCAGATGTCTCCGGAATTAGGTCTGACGGCTTCTACGTTTGGTTTTGGTGCTGGCCTGTTCTTTATTGGTTATTTTATTTTCGAAGTTCCGTCCAATCTGTGTCTGGCCAAGTTCGGCGCCCGCCGCTGGATTGCCCGTATCATGGTTACCTGGGGTGCCGTAGCGGCTCTTATGTGCATGATTAACGGTACGACGAGCTTCCTCGTCATGCGTTTCTTACTCGGTGCATCTGAAGCTGGCTTCTATCCTGGCGTTACGTATTTCATCGGCGAATGGTTCCCTAACAAATATCGTGCAGCAGCGCTCTCCCGTTTCAATCTGGCTCAGCCTGTTGCTCTCGTCGTCGGTTCTCTCGTTTCCGGGTTCCTTATCAGTTCTCTCGATGGCGTCATGGGCTGGTCCGGCTGGCGCTGGTTGTTCCTCGTCGAAGGGATTCCGACTATATTCTTCGGCTTTGTAACTCTCTACTATCTGACAGATAAACCGGCTGATGCCACATGGCTTACGGAAGAAGAACGCAATTGGCTCACAAACCGTATGGCTGAAGAAGCTGCGGCCATTAAAGGTGCTAACGCCGACTACTCTATTATGAAAGCTCTTACGCACCCGGCTGTTCTGGTCCTCGGGATTGCTTACTTCCTTGCTATCTGTGAAGGTGTATACGGCATTAACATGTGGATTCCTCAGATGCTTAAATCCTGGTCCAATATGTCTTCCATGGAAATTGGCTTTATCGGTGCACTTCCGTTCGTATGTGCATTCATTTCCGTTATTATCTTTGGTCATAGTTCCCAGGTTCGTCAGGAACGTAAATGGCATCTGACTGTAGCTCTCGGCATGGCTACTGTTGCTCTGTGCGCAAGCATGTTTGTCACAGGGACTATTCCTACCATGATTTGTGTCTGCGTAGGTGCTGCTGGTATGTTCGCAGCTATTCCGCTGTTCTGGACGATTCCGGCCCAGTTCCTTACTGGTACGGCTGCTGCAACGGGTATCGCCGTTATCAACTCTATCGGCAACCTCGGCGGTTTCTTCGGACCGACGGCTGTTGGTATGGTTAAAGATGCGACAGGCGATTTCCATTATGGCCTGCTGCTCCTTGGTGTATGCGTATTCGTAGGCCTTGTCCTGTGCCATGTCATGAACAATATCTATGGTAAGAAAGTTGACTACAGCAAGATTGAAAAAAATTAATCTTGGGTGCTTTATAAGAAGCTTTTAACTGAAAATTCCATATATACTAGAAAAACCCTGTCAGAGTGACGGGGTTTTCCTAGTATATAGCAGAATAAGGTTTTACGGATTTTTCATTGTTATGAAAAATTCAATACTTTATTTTCATACTATATTGACAAATAAATCATAATAAACTAACATGTTAGTATCCAATGATATATATCACAAGGGGTATAATATACTGTGACATGTATCGTTTTGTAGGAAAGGATGATTTGCTAATCGTTCTATTTTAAACGGGGAGGGCTGACTTATGCCTAAATACAACAAAGTAACACCTGAACTGATTCAGAAACTGCTTGATTTACTTGGAAAACACAACATGACGACAGATCCGGAAAAACTGGATGTTTATAAGACGGACGAAGAAACCAATCCGGCCTATTTCCACACGCCGGAAGTGGTAGTTTTCCCGGAAACGACGGAACAGGTAGCGGCTATTATGAAGCTGGCCAACGAATACATGGTTCCTGTAACACCACGTGGCGGTGGCAGCAGCCTTGCCTGCCAGGCAATTCCTGTTTATAATGGAATTGTTCTCTGCCTGGAAAAAATGAATAAAATCATTGAAGTCAATAAAGAAGCACTGTATATGATCGTAGAAGCAGGCGCCGTTACGACGGCCGTACAGTCTGCCGCTAAAGAAGCTGGCTTGTATTACGCCGGAGATCCCAGCTCAAAAGCGTCCAGTGAAATCGGTGGCAACGTGGCTACTAATGCCGGCGGCAGCCGCGTCGTAAAATACGGGACGACCCGCGATCAGGTGTACTGGGCTGAAATCGTAACGCCGACAGGTGAAATTACCCAGGTAGGCAAGCGACTGCAGAAAAATACGACCGGGTATGCTCTGGAAAAACTCATCTGCGGCAGTGAAGGCACGTTGGGAATCATTACTAAATTATGCCTGAAACTCCGTCCTATCGCTCCGTATCACTTTGATATGGTTGCCATCTTTACGGATGAAACAAAAGCCCTGGCTGTACCGAACCAGCTCCTTATGGCTGGTGTTCAGCCGACAGCTATTGAATTCCTGGACAATAAAGGGATTCAGAGTGAAGAACGATTCATGAATATGACCCTTCCTCATTCTAAAGATAATGGGAACTATATCATTATTACTATTGATTCCTATGATCAGGACGACCTGGACAACCGTGTGGCTACGGCTGATGAAATCTGCGAAAAGAACGGTTCCGTTGAAACATTGGTTGCGGACGACCGTATCTGGGGCGCACGGTATAATATCGGGGAAGCGGCCCGCAATGACAGCCAGATCTGGCTTGCCGAAGATATCGTCGTTCCTGTCGATAAAATTGCCGATCTCATGGCCCAGATTCCGGCTATTGAAAAGAAATATGGCATTGCTACGACTACATCTGCCCATATCGGTGATGGCAATATCCATGTCAATGCCCTGAAAATGGACATGCCTATGGAACAGTGGAATGAAGTCATTCCTAAATATCACAACGAATTGTATACACTGGTTTACAGCCTGGGCGGATGCCTCTCTGGTGAACATGGCATCGGTCTGCGGAAAATCAATGAAATGAAGAAATTTACCGATCCGGTTTCTCTCGATATGATGAAGGCCATCAAGAAGGCACTGGACCCGAATCTGATTTTGAATCCAGGAAAAATTTTCACATACGACGAAGACTAAACCGTCCTTCACTTCAGAGCTGCTGCACTGTTTGGTGCAGCAGCTTTTTTAATTCCTATATTGCATGGTAGTCAGGTTCTGCATGCGTAATTTGCAGGTTAAGGTGATTTCATTGACTTTACGCTGTGGCTATGATATTCTATACCTGAAGTTAGAATATACGAACTAATGTTGCGTATTCGAACAAAAGGAGGGGAGATATGGAAGAGGAAAAGTTACATAATCCGACTGTCCGCGTTCTGGATATTCTGGAAACGGCGTATAGTCATGAAAATGGGATATCCTTTACAGAATTATCCCGGCAGACGGGAATTTCTAAAGGTACCTTGCACCCCATTGTCATGACTCTCGTAGCAAAAGGATATCTGCAATGCCAGCATTCGCTTTTTACACTAGGCAAAAGCTGTTTCCGTCTGGGATATGCATACACCCGCACACTGAGCTGCCTCGATATTGTCAAAGCACATATGGAAGAAATCGTTACGGCTTGTAATGAAATTTGTCAGCTCGGTGTTTTGGAAGGGATGAATGTCCTGTACATTGCTAAAATGGAACCTCAGCAGGCTATCCGGGTCAGTTCATCTGTAGGGGCGACGCTGGCTGCCTATGCCACGAGTCTGGGAAAAAGCCTTCTCAGTTGCTATACAGACGAAGAAGTACGCCGTATCTGCCCGCCTGTACTGCAACAGTATACGGAACAGACCGTGCGCACGGTCGATGAACTTCTGAGTCAGTTGCATACGATCCGTAAACAGGGATATGCGCTGGAAAATGGGGAAGTAAATAAGGATATTGAATGTATTTCCATTCCCATCCAGGTGGCAGACCAGACGATGGCCATCAGTGTCAGCCTGCCGATTTACCGTTCTACGCCAGAAAAACAGCAGGAAATACTCCGCATCCTGAAGCGCCATAAAAGTGAAATTGCCGAGCAGACAGCAGGATTACAACAGGATTTAAGCTTCATTTAATGATAGATATTTCTATGGAAAAGGAAGGTATGGATCAGTATGAATGATTTCAAAGACAAAGTTGTAGTAGTAACCGGTGGCGGCCGCGGTATCGGCGCCATGACAGCCCGTCGTTTTTGTGAAGAAGGAGCTCACTGCGTCATTTCCAGCAATGTCCTGTCTGAATGTGAAGAATGTGCTGCCGAATTAAAAAAAGACGGCTTTTCAGCCAGCGTTATGGCATGTGATGTAAGCAAGCCGGCCGATGTAGATGCCCTCATAGCAGATACGGAAAAGAAATTTGGCCGTATTGATATTTTTGCCAATATTGCCGGTATTTGTACCAGTGGTATGAATTTCCTCGGTGTTACGCCGGAAAGCTGGGACCGGGTCATGAAAATCAATGCCTTCGGAACGTTATATACTAACCAGAAGGCCATCGAATCCATGATGCGCACGGGAACAAAGGGAAATATTGTCAATGTTACATCCATTGCGGCCAAGACTGGCTCTGGTGCTGTCGGTGTCGATTACTCGGCCAGCAAGGCAGCTATCGTCAATGTGACGATTTCGGCGGCTACCTTTGCGGCCCGTTATGGCATCCGCGTCAATGCCGTTGCACCTGGACCTATCCAGACGAAAATGACTGCCGTATGGGATCCCAAAATGTGTGCAAAACTCGTTAAGACTATCCCTCTGGGCCGCAAATTTGGTGAACCCGATGATATCAGCGAAGCGATTATTTTCCTTGCCAGTGATAAGGCGAAATATATTTCTGGAGAAATCCTGGATGTAAACGGCGCTGCCTGGTGCGATTAAGAGAGGAGACAGACACATGTTTGAAAAATTGCAACTTACAGGGAAAACCGCTATTGTTACAGGCGGTACGAAGGGGATTGGCAAAGGTATTGTGGAAGGTCTGGCCCAGAGTGGTGCCAATGTCGTCGTAGTCAGCCGTCATCAGGATGAATGCGATGCCGTAGCAAAAGAAATGGAACAATACGGCGTCAAGGGACTGGGCGTCAAATGCGATGTTACCATTGCCAGCGATGTCGCCAATCTGATGCAGAAGACGATGGATGCGTTTGGACATATTGATATTCTCGTGAATAATGCCGGCAGCGCAATTACGAAAAAGGCAGAAGATTTGACGGAAGCTGACTGGGACCGTGTGATTGATATGGATATGAAAGCCGTATTCTTCATGGCACAGGCTGCCGGAAAATATATGATTGCCCAGAAGAGCGGAAAAATCATTAATATCGCTTCCATGCTTGGCCTTGTTGCAGAAAAACAGGTTCTGCCATATTGCGTCGCCAAAGGCGGCGTCCTGCAGATGACAAAGGCTCTGGCGCTGGAATGGGCCAAATACAATATTCAGGTCAACGCTATCTGCCCGGGGTATGTCATTACAGATATCAACAAAGACGCATTGAGTGAAGAAAAAATCTATAAACATATTACAGGAAAGATTCCCATGCGCCGCTTCGGTGAAGTAGGGGATATTGCAGGTGCTGCTGTTTTCCTGGCATCGCCGGCCTCTGATTATATGACGGGACAGCCCATCGTTCTCGATGGTGGCTGGACCATGCAGTAATTCCTTATGATAAGTATGCAGGAATTATATTGTTAATGTTAACAATATAATTCCTGCATTTTTTATGTAAAAATAGAATGGTAACAATAAAAAATTGGGATACAAGAATACTGAAAATACCCGGTCTGCTACTTGCTAAACAAAATAATGGTGCTATAATAGGTACACCACTTCTATGAATGATGGCTATAGAAAATACATATTTTTTATTCTTGAAATGAATATAAAGGACGTATTTATAATTTTATTTTCTATGATATGGCCATTATACCTTGTGGTTATTTTATTAGAAGGATGTGTTAAGTATGGCATCAACAGAAGCTATCCCGGCTAAACGCTGGGGGCGTATTATTCCACCGGCGATCCTCGTCTATATTTTCGGATTTATGGATCGCACTAATATCGGTTTTGCTATGGCCGGCGGCATGAGCGATGCGTTGCAGATGACGGCAACCTTATCCGGCCTGGCAGCAGGTATTTTCTTTATCGGCTATATGGTTCTCCAGGTACCGGGCGGACATATTGCTGAAACGGGCAATGCCAAAAAGTTCATAGCTGTTTCCATTCTTGCCTGGAGTCTTATTTGTACCAGCCTCGGGTTTGTGCAGACAGCTACCCAGCTTTTGGTCCTGCGTTTTCTCGTCGGCGTTGCTGAAGGCGGTGTATGGCCGGCTATCCTGGTCATCATCAGTCACTGGTTCCCCTCGTCTGAACGTGGCCGGGCCAATTCCTACTTCATCATGAATGTAGCTATTGCTTCTATCATTACCGGTCCTATCTCCGGCTGGCTGGTTACGACCTTTGGCTGGCGTTCCGTTTTCATCGCCGAAGGTGCCGTTTCTTTCCTGCTCATTTTCGTGTGGTGGCCTCTTATCAGCAACCGTCCGTCGGAAGCCAAATGGATTTCCAAAGAAGAACGAGAATACCTGGAAACGACGCTGGCTGCTGAACAGAAAGAACTCAGCTCGGAAGATGATGCGCCTACGTCTCTTTCCACTATTCTCAGCAGTGTCAATATGTGGAAACTGATCCTCATCTATTTCTTCTATCAGGTAGGTATCTATGGTTTTGCTATGTGGCTGCCGACTATCCTCAAAAGCCTTACTAATAGCGGCATGACCAGCATTGGTTTCCTCTCCACCATTCCGTATTTCGCCTGCATGGCCGGTTTGTATATCTTTGGGCATTTGTCTGACCGCAGCGGTAACCGTAAAAAATATGTTGCCCTGCCCCTCCTGGGATTTGCTCTTTGCTTCCTGGCATCGGCTTTCCTGAAAGATTACACCTGGGTTTCCTTTGCCTTCCTCTGCGGCTGCGGCCTGTTCCTGCAGTGCGCATCGGGGATTTTCTGGACTATCCCGACCATGCTTTTTCCGGCTAAAGTTGCTGGCGACAGCCTGGGCATCATCAACGCTCTCGGCAACCTCGGCGGTTTCGTCGGTCCGTTCATCGTTGGCTGGCTGACCACGCAGTTCATGTCCATTTATGCGGGCATTTATTTCCTGGCAGCTATGCTTGCCTGCGGCTTCTTCTTGACATTGAGCCTGCCGAAGAAGACAGAAGGTAAATAATTTCTTTCATAAACAGCAAAAAAGAGCATCCCGCAGCGGGGATGCTCTTTTTTGCTGTTATTCGTTTAAATCGAGGATAGCGCCAGTGGCGGCTGATTTTGCAATGCGGGAATAGAGGCCGAGCCATCCATGTGTAAATTTCGGTTTGGGGCGGACCCAATTCTTTTTGCGCTGTGCCAGTTCTTCATCTGATACATGAAGCGTCAGGGTATTGTTAGGGATATCAATGGTGATTTTATCGCCGTCTTTGACGAGGGCAATGGGGCCGCCATCTGCGGCTTCAGGAGAAACGTGACCGACAAAACAGCCGTTGTTGGTACCGGAGAAACGTCCATCCGTAACGAGGGCTGTCGATTTTGCCAGTCCCCGGCCGTACAGATACTTCATGGCCTTGAACATTTCCCGCATACCAGGACCGCCTTTTGGCCCTTCATAACGGATGACGACGACGTCACCGGCTACGATATCGCCGCCCAAGATGGCTTTTTCAGCTTCTTCTTCCGAATCATAACATTTGGCCGTTCCCGTAAACGTCAGGATTGACGGGTCAATAGCAGCCGGCTTGGTGACGCCCGTTTCCGGAGCCAGATTTCCCCGGAGGATAGCCAGGCCCTTGCGGGATTCGAACGGTTCAGCCATGGTTTTGATGACCTGGGGGTTAAATTCGTATTTGTAGATATAGTTCTGCAGATTTTCGGAAACGGTCGTGCCTGTAACGGTCATGCAGTCTTTGTGAAGCAGCGGCAGGATTTCTGTCATGACTTTGGGGATGCCGCCGGCCTTATAGAAATCTTCCATGTCATAAGATGATGCCGGGTTGACTTTGGCAATGAGTGGTGTCGTGGCGCTGAGTTTATCAAAGACGGCCAGCATCGTTTCATGATCAATGCCTAATTCATGAGCCATGGCGGTCAGGTGGAGTACGCCATTCGTAGAGCCTCCCGTTGCCATAAGGACGCGGATGCCATTTTCAATGGCGTCCATCGTCAGGATGTCATGACTGGTGATGCCCTGTTGGGTAAGGCGTACGATTGCTTCACCGGTTTGTTCGGCACAGCGCGTACGATCAGCATAGACGGCCGGAATCAGAGCGGCACCGGGAAGTGAGATCCCCATGGCTTCGGCGACACAGTTCATCGTATTGGCTGAGCCATAGAATGAACAGGACCCGCAGGTCGGACCGCAGACGTCTTCCAGACTGTTAAATGTAGGTTCGTCTATTTTTCCGGCACGCAGCATTCCCAGTCCTTCCGACATAGAAGTCAGATCGGATTTGCGGTTGTCGAATACCTTGCCTCCCAGCATGGGACCGCCACCCATAAATATGACTGGAATATCGAGGCGGGCTGCCGCAAGGAGCATACCCGGCACGATTTTGTCACAGGAGCCGAGCAGCACGACGGCATCCAGATGATGGATTTCTACCATCGTTTCGATGTCATTGGCAATCAGGTCGCGGGAAGGCAGAATATAATGCATGCCAGCGTGGCCCTGGGCCGTGCCGTCACAGCCGGCGATGACGCCAAATTCACAGGCTGTACCGCCTGCCCGGTATATTCCCTTTTTGACGGCTTCGGCCATCTGGCGCAGGTTGTAGTGTCCCGGCACGAGTTCATTCCAGGAGTTGGCAATGCCAATCAGCGGGCGCTTCAGATCGTCATCGGAATAGCCGATGGATTTAAATACACTGCGATTAAAAGACCATTCCGGCCTTCCTAAAATTTCTTTACTTCTGTACATTTTCTTCATCCTTTCCCACCATCAGGTGTCAGCAGAAAGCTGTGCTTTCTAAATGAAATAGTACATGTCCCTTTCTTCACTATAACTTTTTTTCATTTTATTTGCAACTATTTTGTATGAATAATTGTAAAATCGGTGTCTCAGTTTTGAGACAGAATCAGATGAGTCCGTTCAAATGAACAAATGTGAAAACAATAACGTAAAATCGATGAATGATACCAGAAAAATCATATTAGTTATGATTTTTCTATAGACTAGGATACTAGAATATGCTAATATGTACGTATATTAGATGCGTTATAACAGATGTGTCATTCTTTGATAAAATTGCCGTCGGATTCCGGTATTCATAAGGGTTGATGGCTGTTTTATATATGTGATTTTCTCATAGCGAGCGAACATAAGGTGCAATCCCGTTATTTGACAGACACTGCCATTCTAGTACAATAATAGTATGTGAATTCGTAAATGTATACACATGTGTATATGCGAATTAATGTGCAATTGCATGAGGCAGGAACTGGTACAAATTCGTTCTGTTGCTGTAAAGAGAGGAGTAGTAGTATGAAACAAGGTACAGGTGTTGTAGGAGAATTATGTAAAGACGTATTTATTCCTAAAATGGTGAAAGTACATCAGAAATTTGATTTATCGTACATTAAACCGGAAGATATTCCCGGTGTTGTCCGGGCTCAGCTCGATCGTGACATCATCGCATCCAAAATAAAACCGGGCATGACGATTGCCATTACCTGCGGCAGCCGCGGCGTATCCAATACGGCTCTTATTATCAAGACCATTGCATCGTATGTTAAGGAAAAAGGTGCTAAACCGTTCGTATTCCCGGCTATGGGCAGTCATGGCGGTGCTACACCGGAAGGACAGACTCAGATCGTCAATGGCTATGGCGTCGTGGAAGACTATGTAGGATGCCCGATTCGTGCGACTATGGAAACGAAACAGATTGGCACGACCGATGATGGCCGTCCTGTTTTCATTGATAAATATGCAGCTGAATCGGATGGTATCATCATGCTGGGCCGTATCAAAGCCCATACGCAGTTCGTTGGCCCTTATGAAAGCGGCCTGATGAAGATGGCTGTTATCGGCATGGGCAAACAGCATGGCGCCGAAGGTGTCCATGAACAAGGCTTTGTCCATATGGCAGAAAACATCCAGCGCTATGGCAAAGTCATTCTGAAAAACGCTCCGATTATTTGTGGCGTCGGCCTTTTGGAAAATGCGGCAGATCAGACGCATACCATTGTCGCCCTCACGCCGGATGAAATCATCGAACAGGAACCGGAATACCTGAAAAAAGCAAAAGCTCTCATGGGACATATCATGATCAAACATGCCGACCTTCTCATCATCGATGAAATTGGCAAAAACATCAGTGGCGACGGCCATGACCCCAACGTTTCCAATATGCTGCCCCGTGAAACGGGCGTCCCCTTTGGCCCGAACGGTGAATTCCCGTCCAAGTGTGAATTCAATGCCGACCGCAAAATTGTCCTGGATCTCACGGAAGAAACTCATGGCAACGCCAATGGCCTGGGCTTGGCAGATGTAACGACACAGCGTTGCGTTGACAAGATTGTCAATGCTGCAGCATATCCGAATGCCGTTACCTCGACGATTTTGGAAATGGTCAAGATTCCGTTCTGGACGGAAAATGATAAACTGGCTATCCAGGTTGCACTGAAAACGGCTACGAAAGCTGATAAGACAGCTCCGAAAATCGTCCGCATCAAGAATACGATGGAAGTGCAGGATATTTACGTATCAGAAGCACTGCTTCCGGAAGTTGAAGCTAACCCGGATATGGAAGTAGCCGGGGAACTGGCTCCTATGCCGTTTGATGAAAATGGCAACCTGTTTTAATCCGTCATGACGATAGGAGACCGTATGCTGTATCTGGCAGCATACGGCCTCTCATATATAACATATTATATTTATATTTTGTTTCCCAATCCCTAAAACAAGGAGGAACATGAATGGAACAGAGATGTAAAGGCGTACGCAAAGTATGGGCCCAGTCGGATGCATTGAAACTCGGCACCGAATTCTCCGAAGGCGATCTCGCGAAACCGCAGATTTTGATTGATGATGTATGGGGTGAAAGCCATCCCGGCAGTGTTCACCTCGATAAGTATGCTAAACAGGCATCTATCGGCGTCTATGAAACGGGTGGCAAACCTGCTAATTTCCATGTCACTGATATCTGTGACGGATGGGCTCAGGGCCATGATGGCATGAACTTTATCCTTCCCAGCCGTGAAGTCATTGCCGATATGGTAGAAATCCATGCCAATGTCATTCCCTGGGATGGCGTTATTCTGATTTCCAGCTGTGATAAAGCCGTACCGGCTCACCTGGAAGTAGCTGCCCGTCTCGACATGCCGGTCATCCACATTCCCGGCGGTTCTATGCGCAGCGGCCCGGGGTGTACGACATCCGACCTTGCCGGCCCGATTACGGCCCGTGATAAACGCGGTCTGGTCAGCAAAGATGAAATGCGTGATTATAAACTGACGGGCTGTCCGACCTGTGGTTCCTGTCAGTTCATGGGAACGGCCAGCACGATGCAGTGCATGTCTGAAGCACTTGGTATGGCCCTTCCCGGCAATGCTGTCGTACCGGCTACATTGATGGAAAGTCAGCGCTATGCCCGTCTGGCAGGTCAGAAGATTATGGAGCTGGCTGAAAAAGGCATCACCACGTCAAAAATCATGACGAAAGCGGCCTTCATCAACGCCATTAAAGTCCATCAGGCTATCAGTGGTTCTACTAATGCTACCATTCATTTCCCGGCTATTGCCCATCAGCTGGGCATTGATATTCATCCGCGCATGTTCGATGAAATCGGCAAGAATATCAAATATCTGACGAATGTACAGCCTAGCGGCAAATACATTACAGAATTCCTCTGGTATGCCGGCGGGATTCCCATGATCCAGATGTATCTCAAAGACGAACTGGATCTCAACGTCATGACCGTTACGGGCCGCACGCTGGGTGAAAACCTGGAAATGATTGAAAAGAGCGACTTCTTTGAACGCGGCCTTGGCTATCTCAAGACTTATGGCATTAATCCGGAAGATATCATCCGCAAACCGGAACATTCGAATAAATATGGTTCTCTGGCTGTACTGGACGGCAATATTGCTCCTGATGGCAGTGTCGTTAAATTCTCGGCTATCAAGAATCCCGATATGATGCATCATATCGGACCGGCACGGGTATTCAATTCGGAAGAAGACTGCCAGCAGGCTATCATTACTGGTCAGGTCAATCAGGGCGACATCTTATTTATCCGTTATGAAGGCCCGAAAGGCGCTGGTATGCCTGAAAGCCTCATGACGACCGATGCCATTGCCTTTGATGAACGCCTGGATGGCACGGTTGCACTGGTAACGGACGGCCGTTTCTCCGGTGCTACCCAGGGCCCGGCTATCGGCCACGTATCACCGGAAGCCGTAGAAGGCGGCCCCATTGCGCTCCTGGAAGACGGCGATATGATTGAAATCGACATTCCGAACCGCAAAATCAATATGATCGGCGTAAAAGGTGAAAAGAAGACGGCGGAAGAAGTAGATGCTATTCTGGCTGAACGTAAAAAGAACTGGAAGATGCCTGATTTCCCGAAGAAAAAAGGCTATCTGGCTCGCTATAGCAAATATGCGACATCGGCAATGTCCGGCGGATATCTTCAGTAATTCATACTAGTTTGCAGCTAATAAAAAAGGTATCGTACGAAACAGTGGTGCTTTGTACGATACCTTTTTAGCTGTACGTTTATAGTAAATAACAACAAAATTCAGATATAAAAAAGACCTGTTGCTGAGAACAGGTCTTTTTTATACATGTAGTGACTTAACATCTTA
This sequence comes from Megasphaera hexanoica, assembly GCF_043520715.1. NCBI lineage: Bacteria > Bacillati > Bacillota > Negativicutes > Veillonellales > Veillonellaceae > Megasphaera > Megasphaera hexanoica. The sequence goes on from NZ_CP171361.1 coordinate 498,797, forward strand.
TATTGGCTGGGACTGGAATGATTTGGCAAAGAAATCAATATCGTTGATGTTCAGTTCCGTAAAGGTGTGTTCCAGTTTTTCCTTCGATGTCTTCAATGCGTCAATGGTTTTTTCCTTCTTTTCCTCTGTCAGACGGAAAGAAGGGATGCTGACGCTCATGGCAGCGATATAATGACCGTGATACGCCAGGGGAACGGAGAAACAATTGATGCCGGGAGAAATTTCTTCTTTATCCGTGAAATATCCAAGCGTCTTGCCCTGCTGGCATTCATCATAGAAACGGTTAAAGTCCGTACAGGTCCGTTCTGTTACCGGGGCCAGCCCCTGGGGATAGAGTGTTTGCAGGCCCTGCAGGGTGTATTCGCTTAGCAGCGCCTTTCCGATAGCCGTGCTGTAAGCAGGAAGCCGTTTGCCGACGAAAGAAATGAGCCGTATCGGTTCGGGAGATTCTTCTTTTGCCAGATAGAGTACATCACCGCCTACCAGAACACCGAGCTGGCAGGCTTCCGATGTGGCATTGACGATGCGTTTCATCTGGGCTTTGAAAAGTTCTAGTATGTCCATGTCCTGCAGGCAGGCGGATCCGACGATGAGAGCGCTGATGCCGACTGTATACTTGTTGGATCCATGCTGGGTGATAAAGCGGCGTTCACACAGTGTGCGGATAATGGGAACAATCGTACTTTTGGGGACAGAGATAGCCGTGGCAATTTCTGTCAGGGAGCAGCCTTCCTTCGATGTGGAAAGAAGCTGCATAATGTCCAATACACGGGCTGTAGGGCGGTGCGTGGTATAGGGCATCCTATATTACCTCCTTTAAAATATATATGATGACGGTAAATCGCAGGCAGTACATTGAAGTTCACAATCATCAGTATAGCGAAAATGGGACAACCTTGCAAATGGAAATAGATGATACAAGACTGAGAAGTCTGGTTATAGCACGGGCAGATATAAACCACAAAAGGAATTTATCGGCGAATATTGCTATTTTATGTGAAAAATGGTAGAATATAGACGTAAAACGTATATACAAATTATAACTCATATACAAACAAATTGCAAAAGAAATTGTCATATTTATCTATTCCGATATAGATATAATTCTGCTTTAAAACTATGAAAATAGTTTTGAATAAATGCCTTACGAGGCGTATAATTTAAGGAGGTATTTTTTTATGAATTTTGAATTCTCTGATGAACAGCAGGCGATTCAGAAATTGGTACGCGAATTTGCAGAAAAGGAAATTGCACCGACTGTCCAGGAACGGGATGAAAAAGCAGAATTTTCCCGTGAAATCTTTGATAAAATTGGTGAATTAGGCTTGTGCGGCATCTTTTTCCCCGAAGAATACGGTGGAAGTGATGGCAGTTATGTAAGCTATATCCTGGCTAATGAAGAATTATCCAAGGTTGATGACGCCGTAGCTGCCGGGTATGCCTCCAGCATTTCTCTGTGCGCATGGCCTATCTGGAAATTTGGTACAGAAGAACAGAAGAAAAAATACCTCACACCGCTGGCAGAAGGAACGAAACTGGGTGCTTTCGGCCTGACAGAACCCAATGCCGGTTCTGATGCTGCCCGTCAGCAGAGCACGGCTGTCCGTAAAGGCGACCATTATATCCTCAACGGCAGCAAAATCTTTATCACCAATGGCGGGGAAGCAGACATTTATGTCGTCTTTGCTATGACGGATAAGACAAAAGGCACAAAAGGGATTTCCGCGTTCATCCTTGAAAAAGGAATGGAAGGCTTCACTTTTGGCAAAGAAGAACAGAAGATGGGGATTCATGCTTCCAAGACGAGAGAACTGATTTTCCAGGATGTCAAAGTTCCGGTAGAAAATCTTCTCGGTGAAGAAGGCAAAGGCTTCAAAATCGCTATGCAGGGCCTCGATGGCGGCCGTATCGGTGTTGCTGCCCAGGGCCTGGGCATCGCCGGTGCTGCGCTGGAAGCGGCCATCAAGTATTCCAAGGAACGGGAACAGTTTGGCAAACCGGTCTGCAAATTCCAGTCTATTTCCTTTATGCTTGCCGACATGGCAACGAAACTGGATGCAGCCCGTCTTCTCGTGTACCGTGCAGCAGCCCTCAAAGAACAGGGCAAACCGTGCACGAAAGAATCGTGCATGGCCAAGCTGTATGCGACCGATGCGGCTATGTCCATTGCAACGGACGCCGTACAGATTCTCGGCGGTTATGGCTACATCCGCGAATATCCGGTAGAACGGCTCATGCGTGATGCCAAGATTACCCAGATTTATGAAGGTACGAACCAGATTCAGAGACTGATTATTTCCGGCCAGCTTTTACAGTAAATCGTTCATACAGAAAGGGAGATAACGATGAGTGATGTATTAACCTATGATGAAATGAAAGTCGGCGATAAGACCACTTTCGGCAAAACAATTGGTGAATGTGATGTATATGCTTTTGCAGGTGTTACGGGTGATTTCAACCCGATGCATGTCAATGAAGTAGAAGCATCGAAGACCATGTTCAAAGGCCGTATTGCCCATGGCATGCTCAGTGCCGGCATCATCTCCACGACCATGACGAAAGCTGCTCATGGCGGCACGCCGATTTACTGCTCACAGGAATTAAAATTTAAGGCTCCTGTACATATTGGTGATACCATTACCTGCACGGCAGAACTCATTGAAAAGATTCCGGAAAAACATCGTCTGATTTACCGCACCGTCGTTACCAATCAGGACGGCGTAGTCGTTACAGACGGTAAAGCAATGATTTTAAAATTCTAAGTTGATTTGACGCGCAGGGGGCCCGGGCTCCTTGTGCGTTATCTGAAAAGCACAAGGAGGTTATACTCATGGCATTAATGACTGGTGAACAGTATATCGAAAGCATGCGCAAGCTCAATCTGCAGGTGTACATGTTCGGCAAAAAAATCGACAACGTCGTCGATGACCCCATCCTGCGTCCGTCCCTGAACTCGGTCCGCATGACCTACGACCTGGCCCAGATGCCGGAATACGAAGATCTCATGACGGCTACGTCGTCCCTGACTGGTGAAAAGATCAACCGTTTTACCCATATCCACCAGAGCACCCAGGACCTCATCAACAAAGTCCGGATGCAGCGTCTCCTCGGACAGAAGACGGCAGCCTGCTTCCAGCGCTGCGTCGGCATGGATGCATCCAACGCCGTATTCTCCACGACCTATGAAATCGACCAGAAATACGGCACTCATTATCATGAAAACTTCAAGAAATTCCTGACCCGGGTACAGCAGAACGACTTTACCGTCGATGGCGCCATGACCGACCCGAAAGGCGACCGCGGCAAGGCTCCTCATGCCCAGGATGATCCCGATTTGTATCTCCACGTCGTCGAACGCCGTCCCGACGGTGTCGTCGTACGCGGTGCCAAAGCCCATCAGACAGGCTTCATCAACTCCCACGAAGTCATCGTTATGCCGACCATCGCCATGCGGGAAGCTGATAAGGATTACGCTATTTCCTTCTGCTGTCCGACCGATGCCGAAGGCATTTTCATGATCGTCGGCCGTCAGTCCTGCGATACGCGGAAACTGGAAGGAGCTCCCATGGATACGGGCAACCCCGAATTCGGCGGCACGGAAGCACTGGTTATCTTCGATAACGTATTTATTCCCAATGACCAGATCTTCCTCAACGGCGAAGTGGAATTTGCCGGCATGATGGTCGAACGCTTTGCCGGATATCACCGTCAGTCCTATGGCGGCTGCAAAGTCGGCGTAGGCGACGTCCTCATCGGGGCTGCGGCCCTGGCAGCCGATTATAACGGTTGTGCCAAGGCATCGCACATCAAAGACAAGATTATCGAAATGCAGCACCTGAACGAAACGCTCTTCGGCTGCGGCATCGCCTGCTCGGCCCTGGGCAAACCGACGAAATCGGGTAACTACCTCATCGACCTGCTGCTGGCCAACGTGTGCAAGCAGAACGTCACCCGTTTCCCCTATGAAATCGTCCGCCTGGCCGAAGATATTGCTGGCGGCCTGGTCGTCACGGCGCCGTCGGAAATCGACCTGCGGGATCCGAAAATCGGGCCGTATGTCGATAAATACCTCAAAGGCGTATCGTCCGTATCGACGGAAAACCGCCTGAAAGTCCTGCGTCTCATCGAAAACCTCTGCCTGGGCACGGCCGCCGTCGGCTACCGGACAGAATCCATGCACGGTGCCGGCAGCCCGCAGGCACAGCGCATCATGATTTCCCGTCAGGGGAACCTGGAAATGAAGAAAGAACTGGCCAAGAAGATTGCCCATATTGAAGAATAACCTCTGAGCCATAGCAACATGCTCCGCATAGGGGTATAAACAGAGAGTCCCATGATAGCTCCGGCTGTCATGGGACTTTCTGTTCATCTGTATTTTGGATGCAATAATACAAATTGTGCATAACCAGATTGACAATTATGGATAATCGACGTATAATTAAATCACTAGCATACCAATATATTGGTATATCTCCGATCGGAACAAGTGAATAGGAATGAATGAGAGAGGTGAAGTAACATGACTACGTTACAATCAGAAAAGCCGACGAAAGTCCGCTGGATGGTCTTCGGCTCCTTACTGGCATTATGTACGGTAAACTATATCGACCGTGCCGTTATTTCTATTTGTATGCCTTCCATTGAAGCAGATCTCCACTTTGGTCCTGCTCTGGTAGGGGTCATTCTCAGTGCCTTTTTCTGGGGCTATACGCTGATGCAGATTCCTTCAGGCTGGATTGCGGACCGTCTGGGGCCGGGCAAGACAATCCTGGGGTCCGGGATTTTGTGGGGTGTATTTCAGGTCATCACCGGCTTTTTGAGCAGCAGTTCTGCTTTTATGGCTGTACGGGCACTGCTCGGTGCATCGGAAGCCCCGATTTATCCGGCCAGCAGCAAGCTCCAGTCTGTGTGGCTGACGAAGAATGAACGTACCCGTGGTGCAGCTATTGTCGATGCCGGATCGGCTCTCGGCACAGCTATTGGCGGGCCACTCATTATTGCCTTCCTTGCCTGGTTTGGCGGCTGGCGTGGTGCCTTGATGGGAGCCGGTGTCTTTACGATGGTAGTAGTCCTCATTTGTTATAAATTCGTTCATACGACACCGGATACGAATAAAATGATCAACAAGGCTGAACGGGAATATATCGATAATGCCCTGAAAGCTGAATACGAAAGCGAACAGATGGCTAGTGGCGGCAAAACGTCACTGGGATTGCCGCGGTATCTGCGCAGTGTCACTTTCTGGGGCATGGTCCTGGGATTTGTCTGCTATGACTGCTTCTGGTATGGTCTAATGACATGGGGGCCTATGTATTTATCCCAGGTATTTAAAGTCAATTTCATGGCTGTTGGCGGTTCTATTTTCATTATCTTTGGCTGTGGTGTTATTGGTTCCCTCTTTGGCGGCTATATGATTGATACGATGTGCATGAAATATGACCCCAGCAAAGTCGTTAAGTATGCCCTGGCAGGTCTGGGAATCGTGATGGCAATCGCCATGTATCTTCTCAGTACGGCTACATCCATGACGCTGGCTATCGTGTATATGTCTGTTGCCATGTTCTGTGAAAAATGGGTTGGTGCGACGTTCTGGATGATGCCGGCTGCTATTTCGCAAAAAGATGATGTCGGCATTGTTGCCGGTGCCATGAACTTTATGGGCAATATCGGCGGCGCCATCGTACCGATTCTCGTCGGTATGATTGTCACACTGACGGGATCGTATTACTGGGCTATTATCCTCTTTATGGCCTTTGCCATCGGACTCTGCATTTTCCCGATTGGCATCAATATGAACAAAAAAGTCGGTTCTGCTTCCTGATTATTGTACTTTGCTCTAGTAAAAACCCTCTATTCCATGTATACTGGATAGAGGGTTTTTCTCTGCCGGCTGTTAAGCGGAACCAACCTGCGGGGCGGTTTTGTTCCAGCTGCTTTTTTTTGGAATCAGGGATATAAAAAATGTTACAGGCCTGTTTAGGTTTTGTTTAGATAGAAGCTGTATACTGTCACTATATAGGATACAGTGGGAGGAAATGAATATGAATTGTGCCATACGGCGTCATCAGCGTCTGATTTTTTTTGTTTTATTGTTTGCTGCGGTTTTCCTGTACCTGGCTCATATTGGTTCCTATCATCTGATTGAATTAGATGAGGGAAGATATCACCGGGTAGCCATGGAAATGGTTCTTTCCGGCGATTACATTACGCCTCATTTTGACTATATGCCGTATTTTGAAAAACCAATCTTTCAGTATTGGATAACGGCTCTTTCCATGGAACTCTTTGGTTTCCGCGAATTTACGGGACGTGTCCTGCCGGCCCTTTCGGGATTGGGGAATGTCCTGCTGGCCTTCTGGCTTGCCCGGGTAATGTACAACCGTCGTACGGGCGTTATGGCGGCCGTCATTCTGGCAACGTCAGCATTGCAGCTCATCGTCGCTTCCATCGGTGTCCTCGACATGGCGCTGACTTTTTTTATCGATGCCTGCCTGGTCACCTTTTATGTATTTGAGAGAACGGAAAATAAGAAATATCTGCTGCTATTTTATGCATTCATGGGGTTCGGAATGTTAACCAAAGGGCTGATTGCCATCGTGTTTCCCTGCGGGATTATTTTTTGGTATGCCCTTTGTACGAAACGACCCCGCCTGTTCCTGAAATTGTTTTATCTGCCGGGAATCCTGCTGTTCCTTGTCATCGCTGTGCCGTGGTATTATATGGTATGCCAGCGGAATCCTGACTTTTTTTACTTTTTCTTTATCCGTGAACACTTTCTCCGCTTTGCTACCAAGATGCATGAACGGTTTCATCCCTGGTATTATTTTGTGCCGGTCCTGCTGGCTGGCACGATGCCCTGGACCGGGTTTTTATTGACTTTTTTCAGCAAAAAAGGCATCCTGCGCCGGCCGGGTACCCTGCGGCATCGGCAGGATATTTTGTTCCTCGGACTTTGGGCAGGCCTTATTTACGTTTTTTACAGCATTTCTGATTCCAAACTGCCGACCTATATTCTTCCCTGCTGGCTGCCGTTATCGGTCCTTCTGGCAGCATCACTGGAACGGTGCCGGAGAGAAAAAGACTGGCTATGCCACAGCTTTTTTGTAAACTCCGTGCTCTGTTTGTTATTTACGGCTGGCGGGATTGCCTATCTCATGCATACAGATTTCCTGACTGTGCCAGATTTCCTGAAAAATGGCGGCCTGCTCATCGCGTCCCTTCTTGCAGGTACGCTGGCAGCCTGCTGGTCTTATAAAAAGCGCCGCAGTTTCTTTGCTGTTTTCCTGATTCTAAGCTGTATGGCCTATGGCTTCGGACTTGGCGCCCATCAGGTGCAGGGGCAGATCCATGATCACCAGTCAGCCTATCAGGTCAGCCAGGATATTAAGACTCTGCATCCGTCGGAAGATACGCCGATTATTATGTACGGTTCTTTCATTCCGGGGCTGGTATATTATCTGGACCGGCCCGTGGCGGCTGCCAATTTTATGGGTGAACTGGAGTTCGGCATTCACCATACGGATCGTACGGGGATGTATTATGGCAGTAAGGAACTGTATGATGTCTGGCATAGCAGCCAGCCGGTCATTGTCGTAGTACAGCCGAAATACCTTGAAGAGGCACTGAGTGTCCTTGACGGGAATATATACCAGCGTATGGAAGAAGAGGATTATACCGTATTGATTAACCGGCCGTTGAAAGAGGGCGTATTGCCATGAAGCGTATAGACATTCTCGTACCCTGCTACAATGAAGAAGCAGTACTCCACCAGTTTTATGAACGGACCAGCTCGGTTCTGGAACAGATAGAAAATTACCAGTTCACTTTTATCTTTGTCAACGACGGCAGCCGCGATCGTACAATATCGATTATCCGGGAGCTTTATGAAAAAGACGCCCGTGTTTCTTATATTTCTCTATCCCGTAACTTTGGAAAGGAAGCGGCTATGCTGGCTGGTATGGATTATGCTGATGGCGATGCCCTGGTCATCATGGATGCTGATTTACAGGATCCGCCGGAACTTCTGCCGGAAATGATTGCCTGGTGGGAAAAAGGATACCGTGATGTCTCAGCCCGCCGTCGCTGCCGGGAAGGAGAAACATTTTTCAAAAAATGGTCGAGCCACGTATATTATAAATTGTTGAAAAAACTGACGTCCGTTCCCGTTCAACAGGATGTGGGCGACTTCCGCCTTCTGGACCGCCGCTGCGTCCAGGCTTTGTGCAGTCTGCGGGAATGTCAGCGCTATACCAAAGGGCTTTTCAGCTGGATCGGTTTTGAAAAGAAAGAAATTCTCTTTGATCGTCCGCCCCGGGCCGCGGGCAAAACGAAATGGAACTACTGGCAGCTTTTTAACCTCGCTGTAGATGGCATTACCAGTTTTACGACGGCCCCATTGCGGGCGGCTTCTTTTGCAGGCTGTCTGCTGGCCTTTCTGGCGGCTTTATATATGTGTTTCATCGTCGTACGTACACTCGTATACGGCGGTGATGTAGCCGGGTATCCGTCCCTTATTTCGGTCGTCTTGTTTATCGGCGGCGTACAACTCATGTTCATGGGAATTATGGGGGAATATATCGGCCGTATTTATAATGAAAGCAAGGGCCGCCCGCCTTATATAGCAGAGGAAAGAGGCGTAAAAAGAAAAGAGAAATCATAGGAAGTGAAATGAACTGCCCCCCATTCGTTAGATTTTTAGGTCTAACTTTTGGGGGGCACTACAAAACCGCCTCACGGGCGGTTTCTTTTATTTTCCGCGGCAAACATGGTACAATACAACTAGTATGTATCCAAGTCCGCCCTGGCAGACGAGAAAGAAGGGGACCGCCATGATCGATAGAGATAAGTTGAAGGACATTCTGACTGAATATAAAAGGGATTTTCCCCAGCGCTGGCCGTTGGAAAAGTATAAGTGGGAAGCTGTGCGCTGTTTTCAGACGGCATGGGACTTTACGGCCCGGGATTTTGAAGAAATGTTTACGGCTGCTACGGCCCGGACAAAGGATTTGCTTACGTCGGTTAATTATTATCCCCGCGGGGTTATGCGTGGCTTTGCGGCCGTCAACCGGGATGCGACCAAGGCTATGTTTTCTAATCTTTTTGACGAAAAAAAGGACCTGGCGGTCCGCGTAGAACGGTTTCGGGAAGATGCCGAACATATCCGGCGGGAATATGGGGAAGGCATCTGGAAGCAGCATTATCAGAAATTGAACGCCATCAGTACGTATTTGTGGCTCCGTTATCCCGACCGGTATTACCTGTACAATTATTCCGATTGCCGTGTCGTAGCGAAAGAACTTCATAGTTCATTTATGCCTCACCGCGGTGCTCATGCAGGAAATCTCATCGGTGCCTATGGCCTTTTTGATGAAATCTGTGATGCCATTCAACAAGACAGCGAACTGCAGACGGTGTACAGGGCGCAGCGCCATGACAACTGCTGGGCTGACACCTCGTGCCATACGCTGACCGTCGACCTTTGCATGTATATCAGTCGTATTTATTCGAAAAAAGGCATCGGCAGTGGCGATCCGGACTGGCTGCCCATTGGGTACAGCCCGGAATTGTCTGTTCAGGACTGGGTCGCTTTATTGCAGGATGATGCCGTATTTACGGAAAGCAGCCTGGAAGTGATGCGGCGGTTCCTCGATTTTGGAGGAATGGCAACATGCCGGCAGTTGGCCAATAAATATGGTGAGCCTAAAAATTTTTATAATTTCTGTTCTGTTTCCCTGGCAAAACGGGTAGCGGAAAAAACGGATTGCAACGTCCTGACTACAGAAGACGAAAGCGCCAAATGGTGGCCGATTTTATACGTGGGAAAGATAGATGAACACAATGCCGATGGCGGATATATCTGGAAATTGCGGGATGAACTGGCAGAGGCCCTGCAACAGGTCGATTTGTCGCGGGTAAATTTATATGCGCATGTATCGCTTCCTGAAGGAAGGCATGCGGCCTGGTGGTTTAGTGTCAACCCCGTGTTGTGGAGCTTTTCTTCTATGGGCATAGGGGAACCGCGCAGCTTTTCCCTGTATAATGAAAACGGCAATAAGCGGCGCGTTTTTGAAAATTTCCTGGCTGCACGAAGCGGGGACTTCCTTATTTGTTATGAATCATCGCCGGTGCGCCAGATTGTAGCTATTGGAAAAATTGTCAAAGAAAGCGACGGTGAAAATATCTATCTGGAAAAAGTGGAAGGTCTGGTACATCCTATTGGATATACGGCAGTGCAGGCTGTGCCAGAGCTCCGGCGGATGGAATATTTTGAAAATCCCCAGGGAAATTTATTTAAATTGACCCGAAGTGAGTATACGTCTATCATGGATCTTATCCGTGATGAAAACCCGGTGGATCACCAACGGGTGGTTAAGCCTTATACCCATGATGATTTTATCCGGGAAGTCTATATGAGCCGTGGCCATTTTGCTACTCTGATTTCTCTTTTGAAGCATAAACAAAATATTATTCTGCAGGGGGCCCCCGGCGTGGGTAAGACCTACACGGCACGGCGTATTGCTTATGCGATGATGAGAGAACGGGATGACAGCCGCATTGAATTTGTCCATTTTCACGAAAGCTTTGGGTACGACGACTTTGTGGCAGGGTATAAACCTCAGGATACAGGCTATGTGTTCCGGTACGGCATTTTTTACCGGTTCTGCCAGCGGGCCGCCAACATGCCAAACAAGCCTTTTTTCTTCATTATTGACGATATCAACCGGGGGAATATCAGCAAAATTTTTGGCGAATTACTGATGCTCATTGAAAAACCATACCGCGGTACATCTGTAACTCTTTCCTGCAACGGAATGCCTTTTTCTGTACCGAAAAATATATATATCATCGGTATGATGAATATGGCGGATACGGTTTCCATCCGCGATTATATCCTGCGCCGCCGCTTTGGATTTTTTGAACTGATTCCCGAATTTGATTCTGATGGATTTCAAGAGTATATGAAGAAGCTCGATAGTGATACATTTACGGCCTTGATTACCCGCATAAAAAAACTCAATGCAGAGATTTCCGAGGATCCCCGGCTGGGACGGGGCTTTTGCATCGGTCATGGGTATTTCTGTGGTCAGACGGAATATACTGAAGAATGGCTCATGGAAATCGTCGATTATGAAATCATGCCACTTCTTTTAGAATACTGGCCGGACAAGCCTGATAAAGTGCGGCATTGGGGACATGTTCTGCGCAGTGTATTTTATGATTGAGGAGACTACGATGAAACGATATTTGTATCTGCTTTCGCTTGGCCATTTTTGTACTGACTTAAGCGGAGGAGCGCTGCCAGCCCTGTTGCCGTTCCTCGTACTGTATTACGATCTCGATTATGCCGCCGTCGGTGGGCTCATGTTTGCCTCGTCCTTTTTGTCATCGGTCATTCAGCCTGTCTTTGGTTACCTGTCCGATAAGTTGTCCCAATCATGGTTTCTGGTAGCGGGCGTCTTTTTGTCGGGAGCCTGTTTTTCCCTGACGGGATTTTTTTCAGATTACTGGGCTATTTTTACCGTCGTTGCACTCATGGGGGTCGGAGGTTCTATGTTTCATCCCGAGGCAGCCCGTCTGGTTCATGCCGTTTCCGGAAGGAACGAAGGCAAAGCGATGGGGATTTTTTCTGTTGGTGGCAACGGGGGATTTGGCGTAGGGCCGCTCCTGGTCGTCGGGGTTATCACTTCGTTTGGCATGCATGGCATGGTCGTTTTTGCCGGCATTGCGGCTATTATGTCATTGCTTTTCGTACGGACTCTTCCATCGCTCCGGCAGGCTGCACAGCTTGTGTCTCCTTCTCTGACTTCCCGGGAAACCGTTCCGGATAGTACTGTCACAGGAAAAAATGACTGGCGACAGTTTTCCAAGCTTACGGTCGTCATCATATTCCGGGCCATTGCCGTCTCGTCGCTATTTAGTTTTTTGCCCCTGTTCTGTATCAATATGCTGGGAGCATCGGAAGCGGTAGGAAGTCTGGTCCTGTCGGTTCTTTCTCTTTCTGGTATCGTCATGACGCTCTGGGGTGGCAATCTGGCTGACCGGTATGGCTGTGTATGGACACTCCGCCTGTGTTGTATCCTGTTTGTACCTCTCATGATACTGGTCACGATTTCTACGCAAATCTGGATGGTCTATGCTCTGCTGCTGCCACTCAGTTTCTGCGTGAGCGGTGCCTATTCGGCTTATGTCGTCCTGGGACAGCGCTACCTGGCACGCAGCATCGGATTTGCATCGGGCGTTACCATGGGGCTGGCTTTCAGTATTGGAGGCATGCTCGTTCCCGTCCTGGGATGGTTTGCTGATATATATGGACTGATAGCAGCGATGGAAATCATTACGGCATGCACGATAGGGGCCGCAACCTGTTCATTCCTGTTGCCTGAGCCGGCAAATCATGGAGCTGCCTGATAACAAATGCCTGATATGGATACCGGCACAGTATTCTTTCCCGTATGCGCCAGATGAAATGCGGTGATGGTGCTGCAGTAGCCGTTTCTGCCAAAAAAGAAGCCGTCAAAGGCGTATCGACCATTTCCCATCATCATTAATCGCCGTTTATTCCATGTATAGCATAGGATGCAAAATAGAAGACGGACCTGTCAAAATATGGCAGGCCCGTCTGTTGCATGTCCGAATATATAAAAGATTATTTTTCCTGGAAAAATTCGATTTCTTCACCGCAGGGACCGATAGCAAAGGCGATGCGGGCTGGAAAGGGCGGCTGGGAAGCGATAGTGATATCTTTAGGCTCCACAGCAATGGTATAACCTGCTTGACGTACAGCGGCGATGCAGGCATCGGTATCATCTGTTGCCAGAGCAAAGTGATTGACCGACCCGGTTGTGCAGCTGGCACTTCCGCTGGCAAAGATTTCGATGAGGCCGTCCCCCGTATCAAACATAATACCTGCTTTTTCTTCATTACCCCAACGGCGCAGGACCGGAAGGCCGAGGACATCCCGGTAAAAATGAACGGTTTCCTGGAATTTTTCTAAATTGGCACATTTTAATGCAGCATGGTGGATTCCTTTGATTAAACTCATGCTAAGACCCCCTGATTAATGATATATACTTATTGTATCATAGGAATTGTCTGATTGTTACTGCCAGATCAGAAGGAAAATAAAAAACGATCATTCCGGGGCATTGCCTTTTAGGTGGTCCCATGCTATAATGTATACAATGAATAATGATTATTAATTAATATATGATAAAGGAGGAATCCTTATGCGTATAGGTGAAGGTACGATTGAAGAAATCAAGGAAAACGGTCTGGCAAAAGTAAAAGTAAGCCGGGATTTCCTGTATGTAGCTTGCAGTGCCTGTGCCGGAGCCGAACATGTCATGATTATGGCTTATAATGGGCTGGGAGCCCGGGAAGGAGACCGCGTCCGTTACGAAGTAGATGATTCCCACCTGGCCATGAGCTCGTTTATTTGCTTTATCATGCCCCTTCTCCTGGCGGCCGCTGGTGCGCTGGCCGGATATGGTCTGGGAACAGAGACTATGTGGGGGATTGCCGGCGCCGTTATCGGCCTGGCGTTTGGCGTTGCCGGAGTCAAATACTATGACAACCGGTTGGGAAAGGTGATTGATACAAAAGCTTCCATTACGGCCATCCTGGAGGATGGAGAAGATGATAATGAATCCGTAACAGCATAGAAGAACGAGCCTGCCGTATTGATGGCAGGCTCGTTTACTAATAACGTATATGAGTGAACCGGGTAAAACGGTTATTTTGTCAGGGTATTGGTCAGTTCGCCGATGCCGTCGATTTTTACGGTGACCGTATCGCCGGCTTTCAGCCAGACTTGCTTGTCTTCCGGATATCCGAGGATGACTCCTGAAGGCGTACCGGTGAAAATGACGTCTCCCGGTTTCAGTGTCATATATTGGGAGAGGTAACTGACGATAGTGGCACAGTCGAAAATCAGGTCATTTGTATTGGAGTCCTGACGCGGCTGTCCATTGACAAAGCTCTGGACCTGGAAATGAGCCGGATCTGCTTCTGATGCGGGTACGATGTATGGTCCCAGAGGAGCAAAGCCGTCAAAGGTTTTGCCGATAAGCCACTGGGGGGTACGCATCTGCAGATCACGGGCAGAGAAATCGTTTCCGATGGTATAGCCGAAAACATAATCGAGGGCATCTTCTTTACGTACCATGTGGGCTGTTTTCCCGATGACGATGACCAGTTCGACTTCATAATCGTATTTATACGCCGTGTCAGGCAGGACGATATTTTCCTTGTGGGCATTCAATGCATTATTGAACTTGCTGAACAGCGTAGGATAGTCGGGAATAGGCAGCTTGGATTCTTTGGCATGAGCCGCGTAATTGAGGCCGATGCAGAGAATTTTTTCGGGATTGAGTACGGCCGGGGCAAAGCGTACCGTATCTGTATCGACAACCGGTCCGTTTCCGGCAGCTGTACGAATGGCGTCCAGGGTATACGTCCCATCTATGGCAGATTGCATTGTGGCTGGAATAGCCGGGTATCCACCGGCAGTAGCGTCGCGGGCCGTGCCGTTTTCGTCCATGACGCCGAGATGGATTTCGGTGCCTTTGTAGAAATTAAATAGTTTCATAAATGAATCCCCTCCTCTGGCTTTCTAGAATACTAGTTCATTCCATTATAGCATATTAAATATAAGAAATATAGAAATAAATACTTTGTCAGAAAGAAATGGGTGAGAATTCTGTAATTTCTTCCAGTGCCCGGACAAATGATTCGAGTTCCTTCTGATCATTTTCTGAAAAGCGATTGTAGATGGGACTGTCCATATCGAGAAGAGCTACGACTTTGCCGTCATGGTGGATAGGGATGACGAGTTCTGAATTGGAAGCGCTGTCACAGGCGATATGACCTGGAAAAAGATGAACATTGTCAATCCGCTGGGTAGCATCTTCCAATACGGCCGTACCACAAACGCCCTTGCCGATAGGGATGCGGATGCAGGCGACTTTTCCCTGAAACGGCCCCAGAAGCAGACTGCCCTGATTTACGATATAAAAACCTGCCCAGTTGATGGAAGGAAAGCAGTCCCAGAGCAGGGCAGACGCGTTGGCAAAAACAGGAAGCCAGGAGGCATCGGCTTCTGCCAGCGCCCGTAGCTGTTTATTCATCAATTCGAAATTTATCATGATATTGTACTCCCTTATTATAAAAAATTGAGTGAATTAGTTCAGACCTTATTATACTACAGGTAGCGCTGATTCTGCATCCTTTTCCGGGAAAAGTCAGAAAATAACTACAGAATCAGATAACAAAAAGACTGCCCTGTGAAGGCAGTCCTTTTGTTATTGGTGCTATGATTCCGACAGACTGTGGACTCATGTATCCCGTTATGGAGAGAGCGGCATCATGGCTGGAAGTAAATTGTTTTTTCAAATGGTACTTTGACGGGATGACCTTCATAGGTCATAGGAGAAAAACGCATTTGCCATAGTGCGGATTCAGCCGCTTCTCGGAAGCCCAGGTTGGGTGGGTTAGAGAGAATCGAAACTGATTCGACAGAGCCATCCAGGCCGACCAATATATGTGCGGTGACAGATACGGTTTTGGCATATCCGATGGATCGGGCTTCATCGGGATAGACGGCCCGGGCATCCTGCAGAATCTGATAGTCGATGCCGGAGGCGTCGGGAGCGGTATACGATCCGTCACCATTATCAATGAAACCGGCTCCTAAACCTCCGCCAGTTCCGTTACCGCTGCCATCACCTTCACCAGCACCGTTACCGCTGCCACTACCACTACCTTCACCATCACCGTTACCGCTGCCACTACCTTCTCCAGTGCCATCACCGTTACCGGTGCCACTTTCTCCACTGGCATCCCCGCCTATATTGCTGTTGGTACTTTCTGTGGTGGTGCTGCCGGCCGAGGCGGCAGTTGCAGGAACCGGTGTTGCGGCATCCTCTGCTGTATGGGAAGCCGGTGCTGCATCCGGGATGGATATACGGTTCTGATCTGACGGTATCTTGGCGGACTCAGCTGTTGTCGCCACACTGCCTGCACGGTTAACGGCCTGCAGGCTGCTGGAAACGGCTGATTCACTGAGGGGCTGGGGAAAAGCCGTATTCTGCCAGCCGGGGGTTCCGCTGCTACCGCCCCCACCGCCACCGCCATTGCCATTGCTACCTGTATTGCCATTTCCTTCCAGTTCGACCATGACCATTTGTGGGGGCTGCGTAGCTGCTGTATGGACAAAAAACAGGGCGAGGA
Source organism: Megasphaera hexanoica (assembly GCF_043520715.1). Classification (NCBI taxonomy): domain Bacteria; kingdom Bacillati; phylum Bacillota; class Negativicutes; order Veillonellales; family Veillonellaceae; genus Megasphaera; species Megasphaera hexanoica. The sequence continues at coordinate 515,024 of NZ_CP171361.1, forward strand.
TGAAAAAGAAAAGGACATGAATCAGGCCGGATACGGTGTATGCTTTTTTCCAGGAAAGAGTATTCATATACAGGGAGTGCTATCCTTCTGAAGGAGTCAGCATCTCCGGCACCTCCTTAATGTTAAAACGTATATTTGACGCCGCCATAATATGTCCGGTCCGATCCTGCCGTGATGGTGCTATAGGGTCCGATACCAGATTCGTATTCGTAATACGTCTTGTTGAACAGATTGGTGATGCCACCGAATACTTCCAGATTTTTGTTCACTTTATAATGAGCATCGATATCGACGAGAGAGTGAGATCCGATGATTCCGCCATCGTTATCATATTTATCGGCATCGGATAGGAAGTTATTATATTTTCCGATATAGGTGTAGGTGGCGCCCATATTAAATTTTTTATTGAAAGCGTAGTCGGCGCGGAGCATGACTTTATGTTTGGGAACTTTCATGAGCCCGCTCTTGGTATAATCAATCCGGTCTTTCGGGTGTTCTGCCATCCAGGCTTCGCCGGCACCGTTATAATTGCTGCGGCCTTTTAGATACGTATAGCCTTCAGTAAATTTCCATTTTCCTACATGCTGCTGGATTGATAAATCAATTCCCTTTCGCTGTGTTTTCAGAATATTCATGGTTTTCATGTTCAAGTGATTCTGGGCGTCAAAAATATAGAAACGGTTCATTTGATTATCTGTATACGAATAAAAACCTGTCAGGCTGATTGTGGAAGCTCCGATTTTATCACGCCAGCCCACTTCATACATGTTGAAAATTTCGTCATCGGCCCCGGTCGTGACATAGCGCTTGTATCCATCGATACGCGTTTCATCGGTGATCTGCAGGCCGTCGGGGGAAGTAAAGCCCCGTTCCCAGCGGGCGTATATACGTCCTGTATCGTTGTAATGGTATGCTGCCGACAGTTCAGCTGCTGTGTTCCAGCGATTGCTTTCATCAGCGCCGGAAAGTCCGCTGGCTGCCTGTTTGTCAAAGTCCCACAGCAGGCGTTCCCGGCGCAGTCCCTGGGTGAATGTCCATTTCTTTTTGTTCATGACATTCAGAGCATAGAGGGCTTCTACTTTCTTGTCGTAATTAAACGATAATGGTTCCAGTGTATAGGTTTTAGTCCGATAGTTCACTAATTTATAGTTATTATAATCCAGATTAGCTTTTTGCCGGTAGATGTCCAGGCCGAGCAGCAGGTTATTCTGCTTGCCGGAACCGTAGGAATAATCGAATTTCAGTTTGGCCCCTTTAGTATCGTGATACATGCGCTTATCGTCCGTATCGGTATTGCTGTAATACCCCTTGTTATAGAAAAAGTCGCCAATAAACCGCCAGTTGGAGCCAATACTGGATTCATAAGTCATATTATATGAATCGAGATGGCGGTCGCCATTCAGATAATCACGCCGCTGTTCTGTTATTTTGTGACCGTCTGCATCGAGGCCGACTGTGACTGTCTGATAAGCGGGAACATAATTTTTACCTTCTTTCAGCATTTTGGAAATAGAAATATTACCGATATAGCGGCTGTCCTCTTCCAGATGGCTGGCACGGACGGTCAGCCGCTGGTTTTTATCGATGTCATAGCGGAAGCCGCCGTATACATAATCACTATTGCGGTAGGTGTTTTTAAAATAGAGGTTGCGGTTGATTTTGGAATAACCGGCCGTAACGGTCAGCTTGTCATTGACTTTGGATCCGATGTTCAGATTCAGCTTCTCCCCGTCAGAATTCCATTCTGTATTGAGCGTGTTCTGTACCTGATTCATCGTCCGCAGACTCGTCGTAATATTGATGACACCGCCAGAAGCTCCGGAACCGTAAAGGACGGATCCACCACCGGGAATGATTTCAATTTTTTCGATATTTTCCACGGGTACAACATCATAGTTTGTCTTGAGAGGATGATTGACGACAGAGGTAATGGGAGCCCCGTCGAGGAGTACCTGCAGGTTACGGGCAGACTGGTCCGAACCCTGACCACGAATATCGATATCGCCCTGTCCGGTGAGGCCGACGTTGATGGATGGGACATCTTTCAGAATGTCTGACAGGCTGGTGTAGCCCTTTTCCTGGATATCTTTTTTCTGTATGACAATGACTTCTTTTGTATCTTTGAGACGCTCGACTTCCACATAGTCAGGATGGACGTAGGAATCCTGCAATTTAATGGTAGATGGTTCGGCCGCCAGACTAGAACCGCAGGCCAGAAGAACTGAAACTGTCAGCAGTGGTATGTATTGTTTCTTTTTCAAAATAATCCTCCTTATGTATACGAGATTTCACAAACGATTGTGACAATCTTTATCAAGTATACACGCGTAATGTGACAATTTCTACTCCATTCAGACAAAAAGCAATCCATTCCGACATTTTTTTATGCAGACTGTGTCATAACTCTTGCCAGTCCTTCTATTCGTGTTAGAATAGGTCATGCAGTATAAGATAAGAAAGGAACATTGTGATGAAATATAATCATATCATAGCAGGGATACTATCTGTCTTCTGGTGCGCTTCTCTGATGCCGGTTCTGGCGGATACGATTCCTGTCAATAATCTGGTGCAGATAGTCGCTTCCGATTCGGCGACGGCCAAGACTGTGGCCTGGCAGGATGACAGCGGACGCCGTGACTATACCGTTACGTATCGTCAGAAAGGCAGCAGGGAAACAGAAAGGGCCTTTGTCACCAACCCTAAACGCCCGCCTGTATACGATGCGGACTGGGTCCCGCCGTATACGTATGGTGCCTATATGCAGGGACTCCGGCCCGATACGGATTATGAATATGAAATTGCCGATGGGGACGGGGAAAGCGGCTGGTTTCCCTTCCACACGACGACGGAACAGCTCAACCGGTATGAGGTACTCGTCTTCAGTGATACCCAGTCATCAGATTACAGCGTCTGGGGACAGACGGCGCAGTCTGCCTATGAAGCCCATCCCGGAGCCGCTTTTTTTACGGTCGTAGGAGATTTGAGCGATAATGGCCAGTCCTGGTATCAGTGGAAAGAGTGGTACGAAAATACTGATATCCTTACGTCCTATATGCCGATAGCACCGGTCCTGGGGAACCATGAAGCCTATTCTCTGGACTGGAAATTCTGTGAACCCTATACCTATAAGGCGCTGTTTCCCGTACCGTACGGGGCCCCGGAAGGACAGAGCCGCCTGGCCTACTCTTTTGATTATGGCGACGTTCATTACGCAGCTCTTAATACGGATTATGAAGAATTGCACGAGTTATATCCGGACATGATGGAACATGAAGTGACCTGGCTGGATCGGGATCTGGCAGATGCACAGAAACGGGGGAAAAGGCTGATCGTGCTCATGCACCGGCCGGCAGTAACGGCTACATATCGGGCACTTCCTGATATCAACGGGACATATTTCATGCCTCTCTTTGATAAGTACCATGTGCCACTGGTTTTTACGGCCCATGAACACTGCTATGCCCGTACGGAACCGCTGATAGATGGCAGGCCCGGCACAGGAGGCACGACGTATATTTCAACAGGCCGTGCCGGGACGGAATCGTATACGGATACGGTAAAACGATACTGTGATGCGGCTTATTATAATCCTACGGATCAGCCCATGTATCTGGTATTAGATGTAACCCCGGATTCCTTTGTCGTGACGGCTTATAAGATGGATGGCGCGGTTATCGATACGGCTTCTATCGCGGCTCCATCTCCTTCAGGAAATACGGTGACTGCATCTGCCGGAACATCCAGTGAGAAAAAGAAAGTCCGCAAAGTAGTCAAGAAACCGGCGGAAAATCGGTTGTTACAGAAGAAGAATTCAACTAAAGACCCCGGCTCTTTACAGAAAGAAAAACCGGAGCGCATACAGAAATAAAGAATGAACGTATCCGGCAACAGGAACGGGAATGTCTGCCATCGTGTGGCGTAAAGTCTATATCCCGTTCCAGCCGGGCTGTCATGTAATCGTGACAATGGTGTAGTATAATTAGGGAACAGGAGGTAGATAATAATGAAAAATAAAACATGTAAATTCTTGGCTGCCGCTGCGGTACTGGCACTGGGATTTGCCAATACTGCCTTCGTTTCCCAGGCCGCAGGTACAGTTTCCGGTAATTGGGACGACCAGCTGGTACGCCAGATGGATCAATTAGAACAACGTATGGATGCAATGGAACGGCGCATGGACCGCGATATGACAGTGCAGCGTCAGTTCTTCAATGACTGGATGGATCATTCTATGGTTATGCCGGATCCCTTTGCCCGTATCTGGCAGGATAAGTTTCAAAGTCTGGAAAATATGCAGACCATGCTTTCCCAGGATGGGAAAGGCAACGGCTCTTCTTCCGGGCTGCAGCTTACCGGGACGGATGGCAGTCTGATGCAGTTCAGTACCTGGGGCAATGGGATTCCGGCCGACACCGATATCAGCTATGCCGTATCCAATCAGACGATTGCCGGCGATGTGACGGCCGATGGAAACAGTTCATTAAAACTGGTGCTGCGGGACAAGACCTATTTTAAAGGAGCACTTAATAAAGACAAAACGGCGCGGGCCGTATCGGTCTCCCTCGATAAAGAAGCTGTGTGGGACGTAACGGGTACATCTTATGTGACAGCTTTTACGGATGAAGATACGACGCTGGCGAACGTTCACAGTAACGGATATGACATTTATTACAATGGTGATATTCCTGATAATGCCTGGCTGAAAAAAGCTGTGCGGGATCTGCCCGGAGGGGGACGGCTTCTTCCGGAAGGACAGAAACTGGGAGGACAGCCGGCAGCTTCTGATGGTAAACCGGAAAAAGAGCCAAAGGCAGATACCGGACATACGATGTAACAGGGCGCGTGCAGGCTCCCAGGCTTGTCATAAAAAACACTATATATTGTATAACCGGAAGGTATTCACTTTCTATACGCCTTCCGGTTTTTCTGTGCGCCCGTATAGCGAGGGAATGGCCCGATATAACAGATGATAAATTGATACTGGACAAGGCTTCCTTATATTGTTTTCACAAAAACCTGTGAAATACCAATTCTTCTATTGGCTTTTCCCTTATTTTGTAGTATTATAATACACGGCATTAACGACACTATATATAGTATTTTTAAAACATTAATTGACAATATTTTGTATATAAAAGAGGAATACCTCGTATGTTTGAGACACAAGGAGATGTAGTATGGAACAGGTACAGCAGACAGAAACCATCAATGTAAGGACCCATGTCATCAAGCGCAATGGTCAGGAAGTGGGCTTTGATATTTCCAAAATCATCAATGCAATCAGTAAGGCCAATCAGGAAGTCAGCGGGATTCACCAGATGAACAGCTACCAGATCCGGGCTGTAGCCGACACCATTGCTAAGAATATTGCCAGCCAGCCCCATGCTGTCAATGTCGAAGATATACAAGATATGGTAGAAAAGGGCATCATGGAAATGCGCGGCTATGAAGTGGCCCAGAAGTATGTGCGGTACCGGTATAAGCGTGAAATATCCCGGAAAACGAATACGACAGATGACAGTATCCTGTCACTCATCGAACAGATGAATGAAGAAGTCAAGCAGGAAAATTCCAATAAAAACCCGGTCATTAATTCGACACAGCGGGACTACATGGCGGGAGAAGTCAGCAAGGATTTGACGCGGCGCGTCCTATTGCCGGAAGATATTGTCCGGGCTCACGAACAGGGAATCATTCATTTCCATGATATGGATTATTATGCCCAGAAAGAACATAACTGCGACCTCATCAATCTGGAAGATATGTTGCAGAATGGCACTGTCATCAGTGAAACGCTGATTGAAAAACCGCACAGTTTCTTTACAGCCTGTAACGTCACGACCCAGATTGTCGCCCAGGTAGCCAGCAATCAATATGGTGGCCAGTCATTCACACTGGCTCATCTGGCTCCGTTCGTCGATATCAGCCGCCGCAAAATCCGCCGTCAGGTTGAAGAAGAACGGAAGGTATGCGGAGAAAGTCTCGATCCGGCCATTATAGATAAAATCGTTGCCTGCCGGCTGCGGGAGGAAGTAAAGAGCGGTATCCAGACGATACAGTATCAGCTTATTACACTCATGACCTGTAATGGACAGGCACCGTTTGTGACGATGTTCATGTATCTCGATGAAGTGCCGGAAGGTCAGACCCGGGACGACCTGGCCATGATTATTGAAGAAGTGCTGCACCAGCGTATGCAGGGCGTCAAAAATGAAAAGGGAGTCTGGATTACACCGGCTTTCCCGAAATTGATTTACGTCCTCGATGAAGATAATATCAGTGAAGACGCGCCCTATTGGTACCTGACGGAACTCGCTGCGCAATGTACAGCCAAACGGATGGTGCCGGACTACATTTCTGCAAAAATCATGAAACAGCTGAAACAGGGCAATGTCTATACCTGCATGGGCTGCCGGTCCTTCCTTACCGTCGAAGATTCCCAGCGCAATCCCGATGGCAGCCACAAATTTTATGGCCGTTTCAATCAGGGTGTCGTAACCATCAATCTCGTTGATGTGGCCTGTTCGTCTAATGGCGATATGGATAAATTCTGGAACATCCTCGATGAACGGCTGGAACTCTGTCACAGGGCCCTGCGCTGCCGCCATGAACGGCTTTGTGGTACCGTATCGGACGTAGCTCCCATTCTCTGGCAGTATGGCGCTCTGGCACGGCTGAAGAAAGGGGAAACGATTGATAAGCTTCTGTATAATGGCTATTCGACGATTTCCCTCGGATATGCGGGCATCTATGAAATGTGCATGCGCATGCTCGGTAAATCCCATACGACACCGGAAGGCCGGGATTTTGCCCTGTCTGTCATGCAGCGTCTTAATGATAAATGCAAAGAATGGCGGCAGGCAGAAAATATCAGTTATTCTGTATATGGCACGCCCATGGAATCGACGACATACCGCTTTGCCAAATGCCTTCAGAAACGGTTTGGCATTATTAAAGGTGTAACGGATAAAAATTATATCACCAATAGTTACCACGTCCATGTGACGGAACCGATTGATGCGTTCCATAAATTGAAATTCGAAGCCGATTTCCAGCGCCTTTCGCCCGGTGGCGCCATCAGCTATGTTGAAGTGCCGAATATGCAGAATAATATTCCGGCCGTCCTGACAGTTATGAAATACATATATAACAATATTATGTATGCAGAACTCAATACGAAGAGCGATTACTGTGAAGTCTGTGGATATGACGGTGAAATCAAAATCGTAGAAGATGACAGCGGAAAATTGGTCTGGGAATGCCCGAACTGTGGCAACCGGGATCAGAGCAAGATGTCCGTTGCACGCCGGACCTGCGGATACATCGGTACCCAGTTCTGGAACCAGGGACGTACACAGGAAATCAAAGACCGGGTGCTTCATTTATAAGAACAGCAAAATGTCTGACCATAGAGGAGTTGTCTGCCTGAGACAGCTCCTCCTTTCATCGCGGAGGCAGAATCATGAATTATGCAGAAATAAAAGAATACGATATTGCCAATGGTCCGGGCGTGCGGCTGAGTGTATTCGTATCCGGCTGTACCCACCATTGCAAAGGATGTTTTAATCCCATGACCTGGGACTTTTCTTATGGAAAACCATATACACAGGAAACAGAAGACAAGATTATAACCTTACTGGGGGAAGAATGCTATCAGGGACTGACTCTTCTGGGAGGAGAGCCCATGGAACCAGTCAATCAGAAAGGCCTGCTGCCTCTGTTGCGGCGGGTCCGGCAGACCTATCCTCATAAGGATGTATGGTGCTTTACGGGATACCTTTTTGACCGGGATCTTCTGGGGCGCATGGTATCCAGTGTACCGGAAACGAAAGAGCTGCTGTCCTATATTGACGTTCTCGTCGATGGAGAATTTGTCCTGGAGAAAAAAGACGTTACCCTTCTCTTCAAAGGATCCAGTAACCAGCGTACGATCAACGTTCCTGAGTCACTCCGGACGGGGGATATTATTTTCTGGGACCCGGGACATGTATCCATGTCTAAGATGGCAAAAGTATAATGATAATTTGAACGTAATAAAAAGACCTGCTGCATGTGCGGCAGGTCTTTTTACGAGACGTGGACAGATTATTTTTCAGCATTGAAATCCAGTGCTGTCTGGGCATAGAGCATAGCACCGCCCAGGAGGGCACTTTCATCTACGGTGTAGTAGCAGGAATGCTGTGGATAAACGGCTTTGCAAGCTTCATTGCGGATACCAAGCTGGCAGACGCAGCCAGGAACTTTATCCATGAAGAAAGCGAAATCTTCACCGCCCATGGTGGCTGGAACTGCTACGGGAGCATCAGGAGCAATGACTTTGCGGGATGCACCCTGGACAACGGCAGCCATGTGTTCATCGTTGATGACCGGCGGGCAGAGTACTGTATTTTTTGTAACAGCCGTAGCCCGATAGGCGGCAGCTGTTTCGCTGGCGATGCGATCGATGACTTTCGGGAGAGCCGTAAAGATTTCTTTGCTGAAGCAGCGGGATGTGCCACCGAGATGAGCACTTTCGGCAATGACATTCCAGCGGTAGCCGGCTTTGACTTCGCCGACCGTAACGACGACCGGTTCCATCGGCGAGAATTCACGGCTGACCATAGACTGCAGGTTGTTGATGATTGCAGCCTGGACGACAACGGCATCGACGCAGCTGTGCGGAGTAGCACCGTGGCCGCCTTTGCCGGTGACATCAATGGTGAACATGTTAGCAGCACCCATACGCGGACCGGCATCGCAGGAGATATGACCGGCATCGACGTCGAACCAGACGTGAATAGCGAAGCAGCCGTCGACGCCTTCCAATGCCCCGTCTTTGATCATGGCAGGAGCCCCTGTGGCTACTTCTTCAGCCGGCTGGAAAGCCAGTTTAACTGTACCGCAGAGGTCTTCCTTCATATCATTCAGGATATGAGCGGCGGTCAGCATCATGGAAATATGGCAGTCATGGCCGCAGGCATGCATGACGCCTTCGTTCTTGCTGGCAAACGGAAGCCCTGTTTTTTCCGTTACTGTCAAGGCATCCATATCACCGCGGAGGAGAATGGTTTTGCCCGGTTTGCTGCCTTTAATGGTAGCGAGCACGCCTGTTTCCAGACCGCAGGGAACCCAGGGTACGCCGATTTTATCGAGTTCTTCTTTGACGACTTTACTCGTATTGAATTCTTTTTCACTGAGTTCCGGATTTTCATGGAAATACCGTCTCATGTTAATCTGATAGTCAGCATATTTCTTTGCAACTTCTTTGATATCCATGTTAAAAGACCCCTCTTCTTTTAAATAAAAATAAACTTCATTTAGAATATTAAACCTATGAAACATTGCTGTCAAATAAACAGAAAGAAAAAAAGATAAATCAGATTGCTGATTTTGCTATAGTAAAATACGTTATAGTCATTATAGCATTTAGAGCAATGTAGCAAAATATCCGGCAATCAGTACGGATGTAATAGTAACGGAGGTAAAACCGCCGACAATCATACTCGGGAAGATATGACTCATGAGATAACCCCGTTCTACCATATTATCAGCCAGAGAATCACACGTCATTTCGGTAATCAGAGCGTCTGCCGGGAATCCGTAGAGTGCAGTCAGGCCATTGGCAAATGCCAGTGGGAAGGAAATGCGCATGATTTTGGAAATGATGAAGGCAAATACACCCATACCAGCGGTACCGACGAGAATCAGTATGACCATGGGGCCGATAAGAGACATCAGCATGTCCGGCGTGCAGTTCTTCAGGCCGTCAAAGACGAACATCATCAGAGCGAACATGATGATCCAGAACGAACCGGCACGGGTCAGAGAGTTTTGGTCGAGGAAACCGATATAGGTGAAGAATACGCCTAAGACCAGAGCCCAGATAGCACCGTTTACCGGTGTGGCCTGACCGAGGAGAATAGCAAACCAGGCAACGAGGCCAAGTTTGGTCATCATGAAGACAGGCGTATTGAATTTGTCCGGCATTTTAGGAATCAGGGTTTTACGCTGAGTGTCATTGGACACAGCTGTCAGTCCGACGTGGGAATTACGTTCGATTTCTTCCGGTGTAAGAACGACTTCACCTGTACGGAGTTGTTTTAAAAGGCGTCTGCCTTCCGCCTGCAAGCAGACCGCTGTGAGCGGATATCCGGCAAAACCTTGGATACAATACATGGCAATAGCAAAGACGGAGGCACTCATGAGACCTGCCTTCGTTGCGGCCTGTTGCATGATGGTCGTAGCGACGATACCACCAGTCAGTGGTGGCAGACCGACGATGACCAGCGTGCGGTCCATGAGGAGAGAACCGACAAAATAGCCGATAATGCACATGCCGAGGAGACCGAACAGGCAGATGACGACAGTACGCCATTGATGAATGAGCTGCTGGACGCTGATAATCGTACCGATGTGCACAATCAGAAGGAAGATAGCAATTGTATTGCCAAAAGGCATAAGGCCTGAATTCGTGACCATTTCTTTTGGAAAAATCGTCCAGTAGCCAAGCAACATGAGGCAGGCGGTGACGAAAACTGATGGAATCCAGGCTTTAGATAATTTGGAAACGTATTCGCCGATGACGAATACGACGCCACAGGCAAAAAAGGCCAGGGCAAAGTTATACAGTACCATAATACCAAAACCCCTCTCATATAACTAAATCCCCTCGTTCTGAGGTGGTGACTCATATACTAGTGCTGTCAAAATGGTTTGTCAATAAAAAATTAGCTATAATAGATTAAAATATTAAATTAAACGTTTTACTGATATACACAAGATAATAATATAATAAATGCGATGTAATATATTAATATTTGATTTGTATAATCAGTATAGAGAAGAATACTTTTTCGATATAAAAAAACAGGCGTTATCCATAAAGAATAACGCCTGTATGGTTTGTACCGATATGTGCAGACCTCTGTCTGATCAGAGCAGGGTAGCAAAGTAACCAGCAATCAGTACGGATGTAATTGTAACGGAAGTAAAGCCGCCAACAATCATGCTCGGGAACATGTGGCTCATGAGATAGCCCCGTTCGACCATATCATCAGCCAGAGAATCGCAGGTCATTTCCGTAATGATGGCATCGCAGGGGAATCCGTAGAGTGCCGTCAGGCCGTTGGCAAAAGCCAGCGGGAAGGAAATCTTGAGGATTTTGGAAATGACAAAGGAGAAAATGCACATGCCCAGCGTCCCGGTAACGATGAGGATGATCATAGGCCCGATGATGGAAATCAGCATATCGGGGGTGCAGTTCTTCAGGCCGTCGAATACGAACATCATCAGGGCAAACATGACAATCCAGTAAGAACCGGCACGGCTCAGCGTGTTCTGTTCGAGGAAGCCGAGGTAGGTGAAGACGACGCCCAGAACAAGTGCCCAGATAGCGCCATTAACGGGTGTTGCCTGACCGAGCAGGATGGCAAACCAGGCGACGAGACCGAGTTTAGTCAGCATGAAGACCGGTGTATTGAATTTCTGCGGCATTTTCGGAATCAGTGTCTTCCGGTTGCTGTCATCGGCAATAGCTGTCATGCCGACATGGGAATTACGTTCGATTTCTTCCGGCGTAAGGACGACTTCTCCCGTGCGGAGCTGTTTCAGAAGACGACGGCCTTCAGCCTGCAGACAGATAGCCGTAAGCGGATAGCCGGCAAAACCCTGGATGCAGTACATAGTGATAGCAAAGACCGATGCAGTCATAAGGCCGGCTTTGGAAGCGGCCATCTGCATGATCGTGGCAGCGACGATACCACCTGTAAGAGGCGGCAGGCCAGCGATGATAAGGGTGCGGTCCATAAAGAGTGAGCCGACGTAATAGCCGATGACGCACATCCCTAAGAGGCCGAACAGACAAATGACGACCGTTTTCCACTGGCGGATGAGTTGCTGGATACTGATAATAGTGCCGATATGAACGATTAGAAGAAAAATAGCGATAGTGTTGGCAAACGGCATGAGACCAGCATTAGTAATCATTTCCTTTGGAAAGATTGTCCAGTAGCCGACCAGCATGATGCAGGCCGTAACGAAAACGGATGGAATCCACGCTTTGGTAATGGTGGATACATATTCACCGATTACGTATGCGCAGCCGCAGGCAAAAAATGCTAAAGCAAAATTGTAAAGGACCATAATACCTGATACTCCCCTCTTAAAACGTAATATATACATGCGTCAGGTATAACGCACGCATATTCTTTACTCCGCCAGTATAGGTTCCTGACGGACTGTCATCTTGTCTCCCCAGACAGCTTGGACAGTAGAACGTTTTTCTATCCCCCTTTTATTCAATTTTGTTCTCATCCTAGCACAAAATATTCGCTCCGTCAATAAAGAAATAAACAAAATGCCAGAAAATATTAAAGTTAAGAAGAAACTTAAAAATATTAAGAAAAGTATTTAATGCATTGCATGCAAAATTGAGAACTATAGTATACCAAGCCCCTGCAGGAGAATTTTCAGACCGATGAGGATGAGTACGATACCGCCGAGGCGTTCAGAACTCTTCTGATACCGCAGGCCAAAGAGACTGCCGGCTTTTACGCCGATGGCAGAACAGATGAAAGTCGTACAGCCGATACAGAGCGCGGAGTAGAGAATAGATACGCCCATGAAAGCAAAGGTAACACCTACTGCCAGGGCATCGATGCTGGTGGCGATGGCCAGTATGAGCATGGTCCGGACATCGAGAGCGGCGCCACCGTTATTTTCCTGTTCACTGCTGCCTGATTCGCGGATCATATTGCCACCGATGAGGACGAGCAGGAGGCAGGAAATCCAGTAGTTGTACTGCACGATATAGGTGGAAAAGAAACTGCCCAGAAGATAGCCCAGCGTTGGCATCAGGGCCTGAAAGCCGCCGAACCAGGCACCGGCAATCAGCATATGGCGCAGGCGGATATGTCCAAGGGAAAGGCCTTTACAGACCGATACGGCAAAGGCATCCATGGAAAGACCCAGGGCCAGTAAAAATAATTCGATGGTATTCATGAGGGATGGCTCCTTTTCTGTATAAAAAATCATAAAAAAAAAGAGACGTAAAGACAGAAAAACTGTCTTCAAGTCTCATCATTTCAAATAGTACCGGGTGCGGGCACCAGTATGTCGATACTACTATACATATTTCTATGTACCGATTACTCCCTTGAGGTAATGTACACATTATATAGTATCTATACATTCATGTCAATAAAATTGAGAAAATAGTTGAGAATCAGGTCTGGCTTTTCATGGTAATCAGATAGACAGTGGCGATGATGCAGGCAAATCCAATGAAATCGGTGAACGAAAAGGGTGTGCCCAGGAAGAACAGAGAGGAGAGCGTAGCCGAAACCGGCTCAAGGGTGCCGATAAAAGTTGCTTTGACCGGACCGATATCACCGACGCCGCGCAGAAACAAGGTGAAGGAGGCTACCGTGCCAATCAGGACAATAAAGGCGATTGCCAGGATTCCGGCCGTATCGAGGTTCATGGCGCTCTGCCAGGGGCGCAGGCAGAGCGTCAGCACGATGCCTCCGATGAGCATACCCAGGGCATTGACGGGAAGCGTTCCCCATTTGCGGATTTGTTTATGGGGAATAACCGTGTACAGGATAGAGCCGATAGCGGCGCCGATGCCCCAGAACAGCCCCTGGGGAGAGATGACCATAGTTTGTATCTGGCCGCCTGTGGCAATGAGGAAAACTCCGGCTAATGCCAGAAAGATGGCTATTATCTGCCAGCGGTCGGGCCAGCGCCGGAAGCGGATGGCCGCTACGCAGGACATAAGGGCTACATTAAGGGATTGCAGGACCGTGGCTGTTCCTGAATTGGCGTATTGGATAGCTGATAGATACGTAAGCTGACAGGTAACGAGTCCGAATACAGAAAAGGCCGCCAGTTGTACCATATCGCGCCGGTTGTGCAAAAGGGCTGTCAATGTTTGCCGCTGCAGGGAAATGACCAGAATCATGAGGACGATACCGGCACCGAGCATGCGGATATTCGTCAGGAGCAGGGCGTCTATGGTGTAGTGCATGAATAAATACTGGCCGCATGTGCCGGACAGTCCCCAGCTGAGTGCGCCGAAAGTGGCACAGACCATTCCTCGTTTTACATTTTCATCTGCCATACTATCGTCCCTTCTGTGTATTTTCTTCATTATAAGAAATGAAAAAGGGATTGTAAAGGCATGGGAAATGAGAAAATAGTGCCATATCAGAAAGAAATAATCATTTGTTCATTCAGGCCGGGCATGATACAATATAAAATAAGGTACTATATATATGTAATATAGAATATAAAGAATATTATGTGAGTGAGGAGGAATTATCATGAGTTGGTCTATGCCAGTTTATACTGCACCGGATTTTACGAAAGAACCGTTTGTCCATGCTCCGGACGTTACATTAGTGCCGGCACCGACAGATGGAGGAGCTCCAGATCAGTACCATTCCATGTCGATTTTCCCGGAATACTTTAAAATAAACGGACATTGGCTTCTGGCCGAAGAAAGCCGGATGGACTGCGTGCCCGTATATGATGGTCAGAAAATCCGCATCGTGGAATTCCGTAACCTGAAAAAAGGGGACCTTGTCGTCATAGGGCGGAAAGAATGCGGTGAAGAAGGGATTTATGTACACGTCGATGGCTTTTTGACGGAAGAAGAGAAACATAAAGATACGTTCGTATTCCGCACAGGCCGCTCGCGGGAAACGTCGTATTCCAAAGATTACGATTCTATCTATGAACTCCTGCGGCATGAAAAAGCCCATGGCAAAGTGGTCTGGATTCTGGGACCGGCTTGCGCTTTTGATGCCGATTCGCGAAAGGCCTTTTCGGATCTTGTACGCAATGGCTATGTCAATGGACTCATGGCGGGAAATGCGCTGGCTACCCATGATCTGGAAGCGGCGTATCTGGGGACGGCTCTGGGGCAGGATATCTATACCCAAAAGCTGGCACCGCTGGGACATTATAACCATCTCGATACGATTAACAAAGTACGTCAATATGGTTCCATTCATTCTTTTATTGAACAGGAACATATAGACAATGGGATTATCGCGGCATGTGACCAGTGTCACGTCCCGCTCGTTCTGGCCGGTTCTATCCGCGATGACGGTCCTCTTCCGGAAGTCATTGGAAATGTTTATCAGGCACAGGATGCGATGAGGGCCATGATCAGCGATGCCACGACGATTATCTGTATGGCCACCATGCTTCATTCCATAGCGACCGGCAATATGTTCCCGTCGTATCGCATGGTGGATGGTGTCGTACGTCCGACTTATTTTTATTGTGTCGATATTTCAGAATTTGCTGTCAACAAATTGCGTGACCGGGGCAGTCTGAGTGTCGATTCTATCGTAACCAATGTGCAGGATTTCATCGTCAATGTGCGCAACAATCTCTGCTGTTGATAAGGAGACAGGCTGAAAGCTATGAAAATTACGTTCTTTTTGCCATATATGGAAATGAAAGACGTCGTCTGCCATACGTTTCTTGAGCAACAGGAGCAGAGCGGGGAAGAGTGGCAGCTGGAAACGATACTCCGGCTGGGAACTCAGATCCTGGATGATGTGGCTATTGGCGGCGACGTAGTTGTGGCCAGAGGGGCTACGTATCGTAAACTGAAACAATTGCTGAAGCATGTGCCGGTTACGGAACTGAAAATCAGTGGATACGATATCATGCGGGCGGCGCTGGCCTGTAAAAAAGAATCGGGCGAAGAACGTATCGGGTTCATTGGAACGACGGAAATGATTTACGGCGCCCAGCATATTTCTGAATTGATACCCGTAGAGCTGGTAACTGCTGCGGCATTTGAAGAAGATGGCATACGGGAACGACTTCTGGAAATGAAAGAAAAAGGAGTCAGAGCGGTCATCGGCGGTGTGACGGCTACGATTATTGCCCGTAAACTGGGCTTTTCTGCTGTTCGCATCAGCTCCGGCCGGGAAGCTGTGTATCAGGCGCTGGTAGAGGTAAAAAGGGCTTATCAGCTTTCCCTGCAGGAACGGCGCCGGGCCGAACTGTTCCGGGCTATCCTGAACTATACGAACGATGGCATCATTGCCGTGGATAAGAACGATGAGATTCTGCTCATAAACCGGGAAGCCGCAAATATTACAGGACTTTCGCCACAGAGCACGGGCAAGCGGCTGGCATCTCTTTTGCCTCATATCCCCCTGCGCCAGGTGGTGGAAACGGCCCAGCCGGTACTCAACCGCATTACCCGTTTCAACGACCAGGATGTCACTCTGACCTGTATTCCCATGCAGACGGGAAATCAGACAATTGGTGCCGTTGCGGCATTTCAGCCCGTATTGAAGGTGCAGAACCTGGGAAATGAAATCCGGCGCAAAAAAAATCAGAAAGGGCATATAGCCAAAGCTCACTTTGATGATATTTTGGGCGAGAGCCCGGCTCTTCTGGAAACGATTCATCTGGCTAAACAGTACAGCAAGGCCGATGCCAATGTGCTGATCAATGGCGAGACGGGTACAGGGAAGGAACTCTTTGCCCAGAGTATCCATAATGCCAGCAGCCGCAGCCGGGAACCATTTGTCGCCGTAAACTGTGCCGTCCTTTCGGAAAATCTTCTGGAAAGTGAACTCTTCGGCTATGTGGAAGGCGCCTTTACCGATGCACGGAAGGGCGGTAAGAGCGGCCTCTTTGAAGCGGCCCACCACGGTACGCTCTTTCTGGATGAAATAGCGGAAATTTCTCCACGTATGCAGGGACTGCTTTTGCGGGTATTGCAGGAACATGAAATCATGCGCGTCGGCGATGACCGGATTATTCCCGTCGATGTCCGCGTCATCGCGGCGACCAACCGGGATCTGGCGGCTATGAGCCGAGAAGGGAAATTTCGGTTAGACCTATATTATCGCCTTAATACGCTGCATCTGGTGCTGCCACCGCTGCGGGACCGGGGACAGGATGTGTTATTCCTGTTCCGCCGCTTTTTGTCGGGGATTTACAGCCGTGTCGGCATTATCTGGGAAGGCATGACAAAGGCGGCAGAGCAGTGTCTGCTGCAGCAGCACTGGGCTGGAAACATCCGCGAACTGTATAATGTGGCGGAACGCGTCGCTGTATTTACCGAAGGGGCTGAACTGGACGAAAACGACTTGCGTATTGCCCTGAGCGGAGGCGTACAGACTGGAACTACCCAACAGGCCCTGCCAGAAGAATCGCCAATGCCTGCAGAGCAGAAAACCGTGGCAGTGCCGGCAGCCGGAGAGGTGGATGAATACCAGCGTATCCGGCAAGTGCTGGAAGAAACTCACTATCATTATGGACACGCAGCAGAACGACTGGGAATCAGCCGTACGACACTGTGGCGGAAAATGAAGCAGATGAAGTGACAGGATAGAATCGGTGGCTGCACATCGGCTCTCCTCTTAGAATGTTGATTGAAGAAGACCGTGTACCGCGAGGTATGCGGTTTTTTTCTTATATTGAAGTTTGTTCCTTGCATAAAGGTTTTGTGAAACAGAATAATTCCGAAGTAATTATTCTGTTTCATAAAATGAAAAATATGAAACGGTAAATATGAAAAACAGAAAAGATATGTTCCATTGAACGATGCCTTAATCGAAATAGAAGGCTTTTTTGTGTGTAAATTATGTGAAAATTTTATCTTTTTAAATCATGTTGAAATAAAAAGAGTATATCTTATGTTATTACATCATAGGTGGCAGTTTGTAAATACGCATTGGCATAAATATTTCATATAGACATGCGAAACGTGAGAATAAACGAAATGGCCATTTGATTTAATACTCGAACGTTGACCGTAATATGTTTCAATCTTGTTTTTATTCTATTATAATGAACTAATACGGACGTAAAGGAGAAAAAAATGAATACGGTTCCAAAGAAAAGATGGTTTAGAATTTTACCGGCAGTATTTCTTATGTACTGCATCAACATGATTGACAGAAATAATATCGGTTTTGCCTTCCCGGGCATGGAATCAGACCTGGGAATTGGTGCTACCTATGCCGGTCTTGCCGGTGGTATTTTTGCTATTGGTTACTTATTCCTTCAGGTTCCTGGCGGCTTATGGGCAGAACGCTGGAGTGCTAAGAAACTGATTGGCGTAGCTCTCATTGCGTGGGGAATCTTTGCTGCTGCTACCGGCTTTATCCAGAACGTGACACAGCTTCTGATTGTCCGCTTTATGATCGGTTTCGTCGAAGGCTGTATCCTGCCAGCCATTGTATTGCTCCTGAAACGGTGGTTCCCGCTGGATGAACGGGCCCGGGCCAATGGCATCTGGATGCTTTCCATTCCGTTTGCAGCCATGATTATGTCGCCTATCTGCGGTTTCATCCTTACCTATGCTACCTGGCGTGAAATGTTCTGGATTGAAGGCGCATTCCCGATTATATTCTGCATTATCTGGATGCTCTGCATTACGGATCATCCGAAAGATGCCAAATGGCTTTCTGAAGAAGAACGGAATTACCTTGTCAATGCTGCTGCAAAAGAAGAATCGAAAATTGCCACTAAAGGTATGTCGGTCATGGAAGCCCTTAAGACCCGTAATGTAATCATTCTCATTGCTATCTGGTTCCTGACACAGACCGGATTTGCCGGTTATTCTATCTGGCTTCCGACCATGATGAAAGATTTGACGGGCAGCAGCCAGATGCTGGTTGGCCTGCTGACTTCTGTTCCCTGGTTCTTTGCCATGATTATGCTGACTTTGAACTCCCGCCATTCCGATAAGACGGGCGAACGCCGTTTCCACATGATTGTACCGGCTGTTACATCGGCTCTGTGCCTGCTGGCTTCTACACTTCTGGCAAGTTCTGGTAATGTTACGGCAGCCGTCATCGCCCTGATTTGCTGTGGCGGCCTGATCCAGTGCTACTATGGTATCTGGTGGGCTATTCCGACAACATTCCTTACGGCAGATGTACTGGCTGTTACCCTGGGTGTCATCAACGCAGTCGGCAACCTGGGCGGTTTCTTCGGACCATGGCTCTTTGGTTATTTCACAACCGTTACGGGAAGCTCCCTGGGTGGCATGGTATTCCTGGTCGCTGCTTCCATCGTAGCGCCGCTTCTTCTGTTATTCCTGAAAAAAGATGCAACGAAAGCACCGTCTGCTACGGCTGCCCCGGTAAGTAAAGAAGCTTAAAAGGAGATGCAAATATCATGAAGTTGATCGATTTATCTTTTCCTATCCGCGATCATTGGCGTTGGGGATATAAACAAAGTTTGAAACATACATTAGAAGCCGGCGATGATTTCCGCGCTTCTGTCATGACGCTTCCGGCACATGCCTTTACTCATGTTGATACACTGCTGCACTGCAAACCAGGTGGTGCGCCGGCTTTGGACGAACTGCCTGTCGATACCTATAGCGGGGCTGCAGCCGTCATCGACCTTTCTCATATCGGTGCCGATCATGAAATCACGGCAGATGATTTAAAAGAACATGCCAAGGATATCCGTGAAGGGGACATTATTATCTTAAAGACCTGCTGGGATAAGAAACGTGATATCCAGTCTAAAGAATATTGGACGGATGCTCCTTTTGTCAGTGAAGAAGCAGCTGACTGGCTCTATGCCCAAAAGCCTAAGGCTGTCGCCTTTGATTTTCCGCAGGATCAGATTCTTAAACAGGCGGCTACGTATAAAGGATGCCTGCCTATGAGTGAATCGACGACACATTACGCATTACTCCTGAAAGGTGTATTCCTTATTGAATATCTGGCGGGTCTGGATCAGATTACAGAAGACAGAATTACCTTTATGGCTCTGCCGCTGCGCCTTGTAGGTGTGGAAGGCTGCCCCGTACGGGCTGTGGCCGTCAAATCTTTATAATAACGTAAGGAGAAATATATAACTATGAAACCAATTATCGGTATATTTTTAGGAGAAGCAGCCGGTGTAGGCCCGGAACTGATTGCCAAACTGGTAGCAGAAAAAATGCCGGATACGTGCTGCCGCCCTGTACTCATCGGCGATGCCCGTGTATTGCGCCGGGGGATGGAAATTTCTCACGTTGATTTTCCATTCACCTGTGTAGATAAGGTAGATCAGATTGACTGGGATGGTCCTGTTTCCATCATTGATTTGAAAAATCTGGACCCTGATACGGTCAAAATCGGAGAAGTCGATCCTAAATCCGGCAAAGTGACCGGTGATACCCTCGTGTATTCGATGGACCTTTTGAAGGATCATCAGATTGATGGCTTCGTCTTTGGCCCTCTCAACAAACAGGCTTTCAAACGGGGCGGGTATCATGTAGAAGACGAACATGAACTCTTTGCTCAGTGCCTCGACTGGATGGATAAGCCCCGCGGTATCCTCAATGTCATGAATAAATTGTGGACATTCCGCGTGACGACGCACATCCCCTTCAAAGAAGTACCTAAATATATTACTAAAGAAAACGTCCTGAAGACCATCGATTTGACCTATCAGACGATGAAACGGGCTGGCTATGATAATCCCCGTATTGCTCTGGCAGCACTCAATCCGCATTGCGGGGAAGGCGGCCTGTGCGGTACCGAAGAAATCGATATCCTCAAGCCCGTCGTAGAAAGCCTGCAGGCCCAGGGAAAAGATATTGTCGGTCCCGTATCGGCAGATACCATTTTCATGCATGCCTTCCGGGGCGAATACGATGCCGTCGTGACGTTGTATCATGACCAGGGGCAGATTGCTACGAAACTCCTGGCTTTTGATGAAGGAGTTACCGTAGCCGGTGGCCTGCCGTATGCCATTACGACGCCGGAACATGGAACGGCATTTGATATTGCCGGCAAAGGTATTGCCAAAACGAGCTCTTTTGCCCATGCAATCCGTCTGGCAGCCCAGATGTCCGGCTGGAGGGGAGAAGAAGCATGATCATCTGCTTTTTGCAGATGCGTAAAAAAGGCTCCGGTGGCAGCACACCGGAACCTCTTATAAGACGTTAATGAATAAGACCGTATACCTCCGGGTATGCGGTCCTTTTCATTTGGACACAGTCATTTTTGCCGGACCCGGGATTTTTTCCAGGCGCCGCTCAGATAAAAGAGGATACCTACCCAGAATGGCGTGAAGTTGGCCAGGGCATCCCCGAGCCAGAAGCCCATATAGCGCATATTCAGATAGATGCCGAACAGGACGGACAGACCCAGCCGCAGGATGAGGCCGTCAAAGAGGGCTGTTGCAAAGTTTACTTTGGTATTGCCGCTGCCATTAATGAGGGAATTCATGGCAGACCGGCCGGCACAGCTGAAAAAGCAGAGGATGCCAATGGGGACATATTCTAAGCCGATACGGGCTACTTCAGGGTCATCGGTAAATATCTGAAAAATTTCTACCGGCCAGGTGTACAGCAGGATAGAAAAAAGGATAGCCAGAGTAACGGTGATGCGGAAGATGGACCAGATAATCTGATTGACCCGTTCGTACCGGGCAGCTCCGATGTTCTGCCCTATCATGGACGATCCGGCTGTATTGATGGCATTGGAAATAAGATTGGATGTTACATAGAGACGGTTGGCCACTCCGGAAAATGCGGAAACGGCTACGCCATAGGAATTAATCCATGAATTGACGAATAATTTGGAAAATTGGACAGAAGCGTTTTTGATGGCCATGGGAACGCCTAGTTTGAGAAGATCACCGGCAATCTGAAAATCAGGATGAAAGAATTCTCCCAGGGAAGCAGGCAGGTAGTACTGGCTGCGATGGCGCCAGACAAAACAGGATGCGGCCAGAAAACTGACTCCCTGACTGAATACGGTAGCCAGGGCAGCGCCGGCGGCTCCCATATTCCAGAAGCAGACGAAAACGAGATCCAGAATGACGTTGAGGACTGTAGCGCAGGCAATGAAATAAAAGGGATGCCGGGCATCCCCCATGCCACGGAGAATAGCACTGGCAGCATTGTATCCGTAGATAAACAGAATGCCTGTCATGCTTACGACGGCATATCCCATCGTTTCGCCATATGCTTCAGACGGTGTATTCATGAGAGCCATAATGGCGTGCCGTTCATACAGGCAACCTGCGGTCATAAGCAGAGCAAAAAAGAGCAGCAACAGGAGCAGGGTACTTACCAGAGCAGCCAGCTGATCATGACGCCGGGCCCCGATATACTGGGATATGAGAATCTGACCGGCGCTGGAAAATCCCATAGCGATAAAAGTCAGGCAATTCGTCAGGTCTCCGCCGATAGAAACTGCCGACAGGCCAGCCTTTCCCAGTACCTGGCCGACAATAATCATATCTGCCATATTATATGTAATTTGTAATAACTGGGACAAAAGCATAGGCAGGGCGAACCAGAGAAGCTGCCGGGTGACGCTGCCTGTCGTAAAGTCCGTGACATAAGTTGATTTATTCATTGCAGCTGAAACACAGAGAGCCTGTAGCATAGAATTCGCTGCAGGCTCTCATCCTTTATGTTTTATTATTGTTGTATCAGCAGAAAACTGCTATATCGACATTATACCAGACCTGTCCCGGGTGGAAAAGTGCTATTTCCGGTTGACCTGACGGAATTTACCAGGGGAAATCCCTTTTTGTTTGCGGAACGTTTTGATGAAATAACTGAGGTTATTGAATCCGCAGGAATAGGCAATATCCGTGATGGATTTGTCTGTGTAGGCCAGTTTCAGGCAGGCCTGGTCGATACGGTACTGGTTCAGATATTCAATCGGTGTATAATGCGTCATTTTCTGGAAAAATTTACAGAAATAATTAGGTGACAATCCGGCAGCACTGGAAAGCTCGGAGAGCGTAAGGGGTGCAGCGTATTTGTCATCAATGAGCTGAAATGCTTTTTTTAGTTTTTGCATCTGAAGATGACTCGTTTCTACAGGCTGCTTTGTCACAGGAGTATATTGCTTTTCCTGAATGATAAGTCCGAACACTGTATACAGCATGCCTGTGACAATCAGTTCATAACCGGGATTTTCCCGTTGCATTTCTTCAAAGAGTATACGGACGATGAGAGCTATTTTCTTATCATCCTGGTTGAAATGGTTGCGGACATTGAAGGTATGATTGAGCAGATTATTGAGATCACTGGATTGATAATTGGCCGAATGAAGCAGTTTGGGAGGCTCAAATACGAGACATTCATACGCCGTATCATCGGAATCGACAACACCTCCGTGGACGATTCCGTCGCGGATAAAGACGATATCTCCCGGAACGAGATGGAGTGTTTCCTCATTGAGCGAGATAGTAAAACCGCCGCGGAGCATACGGATGAGTTCATATTCCATGTGCCAGTGATAGGGCATGTTAAAGCGGGGATGATATTTTTCAACATGATAAAAGCCTATGGGAAAATCGAAGCGGCCGCGCTTCATCATTTCATGATAACTTTCGTGTTCCAATGGACCAGATACCTCCTTCTGATGCGTAATATTGTACAAACAAACGATAAAATTATTATATTTTAACATTGTTAACTAACAAAAATAAATAAAATAACCGAAATTGACATAAAATTATTATACTAATAGGTAGTATAACACAAGTAAAGAACTTTGCCTAATGCTATACTATAAGCATGAACAAAAGGAATAACAAAAATTAAAATCATGCATGATACGCAACAAAGTTAAACAGTTAATGACTTTATGGTATGGTTAGAAAGGATGGTATTATATCATGGATTTACAGTTAAAAGGAAAAGTCGTATTGGTTTCTGGCGGTGGTGCCGGTATTGGCAGCGGTATCGTAGTCTCTCTCGTAAAAGAAGGCGCTGTTCCCATTATTCTGACCCGTTCGGATAAACCGGAATTCAAAAAAGAATTGGATGCGATGGGCGCCGATTATGAATTTCACCTCATCGACCTCAACAACACCGACCAGATCAAACCGATTGTTGACGATGTAGCGAAACGCCGCGGTGGTATTTATGGCGTCGTAAATAATGCCGGTTGCAACGATAATAAAGCTATTGAAGAAACGTCGTGGCAGGATTTTGAAAAGAGTCTACATGGTAATCTGACCCATTATTATGAACTTGTCCGGGCGGCTCTTCCCTACCTGATTAAGAGCAAAGGATCGGTCCTCAATATTACGTCTAAAACGGCTCTTACCGGCCAGGGAAAGACGAGTGCTTATGCAGCTGCCAAAGGGGCTATCCTGGGCCTGACCCGTGAATGGGCCGCTGCGTTCCTTCAATATGAAATCCGCGTCAATGCCATCGTAGTCAGCGAATGCTGGACTCCGCTGTATGCAAAATGGATCAAGACCTTTGATGATCCGGAAGCCCGTAAGAAAGTCATTACCGATAAGATTCCGTTCCAGCACCGCTTTACGACAATTGAAGAAATTGGAGACAATACGGTATTCCTCCTCTCACCGGTATCATCCCATACGACGGGCCAGTGGGTATTCGTCGATGGCGGCTATGTACATCTCGACCGTGCGTTAACCTAACAGCAGGGAGGTAAGGACGTATGCCAAGTGCAAGCAATAAAAGTATAAAGATTGCGTTTATCCTGGTTACGACGCTGTTTTTGCTCTGGGGGCTCAGCTATGGCCTGATCGATGTCATGAATAAGAATTTCCAGAACCAGCTGGGGATTACAAAAGCTACTTCCGGTCTGTTGCAGGCAGCTTATTTCGGCGGGTATTTCGTTTTCGCCACGCCGGCTTCTCTCGTAGCCCGCAAATACGGTTATAAAGGCGGCATCATGATGGGCCTGGCACTGTATGCTATCGGTGCCCTCCTGATTGTCCCGGCCAGCAATGCCCACAGCTTCCAGATTTTCCTCGTAGCCTTCTTCATCATCGCCTGTGGTCTGGCCAGCCTGGAAACGAATGCCAATCCGTATATCACTAAGTTAGGCAGTGATAAGGATGCTGCATTCCGGCTGAATGTCGCTCAGTGCGCCAACGGTATCGGCCAGTTCTTAGGGCCTATCATCGGGGGCATGCTCTTCCTGTCCATCGCCAGCGGCACAGATATTTCACAAAACATGCACAACGTACAGATGGTTTATGTCGGTATTGCTGCTATCGTCGTCGTTATGCTTATCCTTTTCGTGGTCAACAAACTGCCGGAAGGGGCAGAAGTTTCCGGGGATGAAGATGCCGCCGAAGGAGATGGATCGTATAGCCAGCTGTTCAGCTACAAACACTTCCGCCTCGGTGCTCTCGCCCAGTTCCTCTACATTGCAGCCCAGGTCGGCGCCGGTGCCTTCTTCATCAACTACAGTGTTGAACACTGGCAGGGACTTTCCGACAGCCGTGCCGCTTATTTCTTCAGTATCGCGCTCGTAGCCTTTCTGATTGGCCGTGTCGTAACGACACCGCTTATGAAAAAATTCAGTGCTGGTAAAATCCTCGGTGCGTATTCAGCTATTAACGTCGTCCTCGTCGTACTGCTGAATGTCGTTTCCGGCAGCACAGCCGTATTCCTTCTCATTGCCGTATTTTTCTTCATGTCCATCAGTTTCCCGACCATCTTTGCCCTGAGCATTGTCAATCTGCCACAGAATCTGGTCAAGACGGCATCCAGTATCATTATCATGAGCATCGTCGGTGGAGCTATCATGCCGTACTTCATGGGTCATGTCGCCGATATGGTCAATACAGCTGCCGGGTATCTGCTGCTCATCCCATGCTTCCTCTATGTTGCCTGGTACGGCTTCAAAGGCTGCCATGCTGATGACAGTGCCAAGAAAGCTGTTCAGCAGTAAGGAGAATTGTTATGTTAGATATTATTGACAGCCATTTCCATATATGGAATCTCGATGTACTTCGTCTTCCCTGGCTCAAAGACTGTCCGGCCATTGCTCATAGCTATGTCGTGTCAGATCTTCTGAAAGCCTATGGTCGCCACTCCGATGTCAACTTCCTCGGCGGCGTCTATATCGAAGTCGATTGCGACGACCGTTTTAAAGAAGACGAATACATTTATGGCCTTCACGAACCGAAGATGCTGGCCAAAGTCATGCGGGCCCCCCTTTCGGCACACATGCGCGTACCCCTTGGCATTGCCGGTGTCCGCGAACCGCTCCATGTGCCGGGATCGCCTAAAGGCCGCTGCCTGCAGAAAAGCTTTATCGAAGGATTGGAAGCATTGGCTGATGCGGGACTTCTCTTTGAAAGCTGCAACCGTACGGAAGAACTGGACGATATGTATCAGGCGGCAAAGACCGTTCCGCAGGCCAAAATCGTCATCAATCACTGTGGGAATGCTACGGAAGTGACTCCAGCATATAAAGAAGTGATGACTAAATTTGCCTCTCTTCCCAATGTGTACTGCAAGGTTTCGGGCTTTCCGACCCAGGATAAAACGTTCGTGAAAGAACTCCTCGATTTCCTGAGCGGGACCTTTGCTCCGGACCGCCTCATATACGCATCCAATTTCCCCGTCGTATCACTGTATTCAACCTTTGATGAACACCTCAATATCGTCCGCGATTATTTCCACGACGATCCTGATTTCTTTGCTAATACGACAAAAGCGTTATATCGGATTACAGACTAATACGCTTATGCCTGTTAGATAGCCACTTCTCTGAGGAAAAGCACTGCTTCTGCCGGCAGTGCTTTTTTCCGTATCATTTTCCCTGTTTGGGGTTATAATAATACCACATAGTACAGTTTGCACAGTAAGGGAGTGACACCATGAAAGAAGTCAAAGAAAAAAAGAAGCCCATGCTGTTTTATTATATCGTGGCGCTGGCGATAATATTTGTGTTTAATGCCATTGCCAAACCTTATTATGATCAGCAGAGCGTCAAAAATGTCGATTATGGCACCTTCATGAATATGACCGATGACAAATCGGTGGCCAGTGTGGAAATTGAAGAAAATCAGATTCTCTTCAAAGACAAAGACGGCAATCAATATCGGACCGGTGTCGTCAATGATCCTCAGCTGACAGAACGGCTGCATAAAGCCGACGTTTCTTTCAATCAGGTCATCAAAGAAAAGGATTCGCCTTTTACAGATTTCCTCATTGCCTGGATTCTGCCTATTCTGATTTTCTTTGGTATCGGCTATTATTTCAACCGCAAACTGATGAGCCGCGGTGGCGGAAATTCGCTCATGTTCGGCTCGAAAAATCAGGTCAAAGTCTATGTTCCCTCTGCTAATGGCATTCATTTCTCCGATGTAGCCGGGGAAGATGAAGCCAAGGAAAATCTGTCTGAAATCGTCGATTTCCTTCATCATCCCGATAAATATGCCAAAGTAGGGGCTAAGATGCCCAAAGGGGTACTCCTCGTAGGCCCTCCGGGCACAGGAAAGACTATGCTGGCCAAGGCTGTAGCCGGCGAAGCCGGTGTTCCCTTTTTCCCAATTGCGGGGTCGGAATTTGTAGAAATGTTCGTCGGCATGGGTGCTTCCAAAGTGAGGGACCTTTTCAATCAGGCCAAACAGAAAGCGCCGTGCATTATTTTCATCGATGAAATAGATGCTATCGGTCAGAAGCGGACGGGCAGTGCTATGGGCAATAGTGAACGGGAACAGACGCTGAATCAGCTCCTTACGGAAATGGACGGCTTTGATGCCGATGACAGTGTCGTCATTCTGGCGGCTACCAACCGTCCGGAATCACTGGACCCGGCACTATTGCGCCCGGGCCGGTTTGACCGCCGCGTTCCTGTCGAATTGCCAGATCTTCAGGGGCGCGAAGCCATCCTCAAGGCCCATGCACGCAAGGTTAGTCTGGGGCCGGACGTCGATTTCCACACCATTGCCCGTATGGCTGCCGGCGCTTCCGGGGCAGAACTGGCTAACATTGTCAATGAAGCGGCGCTGCGTGCTGTCCGGGACCACCGGGATGCCGTTTGTCAGGCCGACCTGGAAGAAAGCATCGAAGTCGTCATCGCCGGCTATCAGAAGAAGAATGCTATTTTGTCGGATGAAGAAAAGCGGACTGTGGCCTATCATGAAATCGGACATGCCCTGGTAGCTGCTCTTCAGAGCCATTCGGCACCGGTACAGAAAATCACCATCATTCCCCGTACGTCCGGGGCTCTGGGCTATACCATGCAGGTGGATCAGCAGGATAAATATATTCTTTCCAAAGAAGAACTGGAAAATAAGATAGCTACCTTTACCGGTGGCCGCGCTGCGGAAGAAGTCGTATTCGGCCGGGTGACGACCGGCGCTTCCAATGACATCGAACAGGCGACGAAGCTGGCCCGGGCCATGATTACCCGATATGGTATGAGTGATGAGTTTGATATGGTCGCTATGGAAACGGTGACTAATAAGTATCTGGGCGGCGATACGTCTCTGGCCTGCGCACCGGAAACGCAGAAGTACATCGATGCCAAAGTCGTGTCACTCGTCAAGGAACAGCATAACAAAGCCAGAAAAATTCTTTCCGATAACCGCCCCCTTCTGGATGAGCTGGCAAAGTTCCTGTATGAAAAAGAAACGATTACAGGAAAGGAATTTATGGCTATTTTGCGTAAATATTATAAACAGGATGAAGTCAAAGATGTTCCGGAACTGCCGGAAGATTAAATAAGAGAGGCGGAGATAGGATGAAAAACGGCAAGTATGGCAGACGAAACGAAAACATATGGAAAAAGGTAGCCGTCCTGATGAGCCTGGCCTTGTGTCTGGGTGCTGGAAGTGTGCTGCCGGTACAAGCGTATTTCAAGAGCCCGCTGGCCGCCGATTCCCGTTACCGGCCTGTAAATTTCGGCATGGGATACGAAGTATATGTTGATTTGTCGCGTCTGGAAACGATACCGGGACAAGGAGGAGACTGGGTATTTAAAGTCCCTATGTTTAATTCTAAAGAAGATTCTGGACAAATAGACGGGACGTATACGATTACCTATAAGATAGACCGGAGCAGAGAGGCCTGGGTCTATGATGAAGGGACGCATTCCTGGCAGGCTGTTCCCATGAGCAAACGGATACAGCACAGCCAGATGGCAGATTATGTGGCGGTTAATCTCTGCTATAAAGCAAAAACCGGCAAGTATCTCTATGATGCC
This sequence comes from Megasphaera hexanoica, assembly GCF_043520715.1. Taxonomy (NCBI): domain Bacteria; kingdom Bacillati; phylum Bacillota; class Negativicutes; order Veillonellales; family Veillonellaceae; genus Megasphaera; species Megasphaera hexanoica. Next base: position 543,940 of record NZ_CP171361.1, read on the forward strand.
GGCCAGTACGCACAAGCCATGGAACGGTATTATCGCGGACCGGCGGTGATGCCGGCTGTGGGAGATGTACCGTGAGGCGTCTTCGTATTTATGGTCTGCTGGCCGTGGTACTGATATCCCTGCTGACAAGTGTCATTGTGGTGCCAGTCTGTGCATACGGTTTGCCTGTCGTCAAAGGACGCCCTCTTCAGCCTGGCGATACGATAGGCATCGTTGCACCGGCAACGCATAGCGAAGATATCGAACTGGCTCCCCATCTGGAAGCGCTTCATGCCATGGGATATAAAACGTGCCTGGCTCCGTCGGCACTGCGCCGGTATGGTTATTTTGCCGGTACCGATTCGGAACGGGCCTCTGATATCAATGAATTTTTCCGCGATGACCGGATTGATGCCATTCTCTGTCTCAATGGCGGATATGGCAGTTCCCGCATTCTGGACCAGCTTGATTATACTATGATTGCGGCCCATCCCAAGTTGCTGGTCGGATTTAGTGATATTACGGCCCTTGAGGCAGCGCTCTATGAGAAAAGCCATCTCGTGACGCTCAATGGCCCGCTACTCATCACTCTTCCGGGCAGTCCTTATTCCTCTCAGCAGTTTGAAAAGGCCGTGACCACCTCGGTGCCGCTGGGAGCTGTGACCATGCCGGCCGGCAGAGTCTTACAGACCGTGCTGCCGGGGAAAGCCTCCGGCAGGCTTATAGGTGGCAACCTTTCCGTCGTTGCCTCCCTCGCCGGTACACCGTATGAATTAAAAGGAAAAGGCTGTATTCTGGTTCTGGAAGATGTGGGAGAAGAATCATACCGCATCGATCGGATGCTGAACCAGCTCTGGCAAAATGGGCTGCTACAGCAGGTGGAAGGAATTGTCTATGGCGATTTTACAGACTGTGGCCACGATTCCGGTGATTTTACGACCGATGAAGTGCTGGACTATTATGCAAAGAAAGCCGGAAAGCCTGCTGCCCGGGGATTACCCTTTGGTCACGGGGCAGATAAGGCCTGCATTCCTATAGGCGCAGACAGCGAACTGGATGCCCGGTCCGATGGAACGGCGCAGCTGATTATCAAAGAAGCTCATACGACACAAAAAAACGCATCGAAATGACGAGATGCGTTTTTTTGTGTGTCCGGTCCCGGTTATGGCCGAATCAGGGCTTTTTTTGTTGTCCCGTATTTGTTAAAATAATCTATTATAGTTGTATATGAAAGATGCAGAAAGGAGTGCGCTATGGCACAGGAAGAACGGGTGCATATGGGACTGAGCGTAAAGGCAATGATTTTTCATGCCGGCCGCCTGCTCGTGCTGCAGAAAAATGATTCGGAAGGGTTGCATCACTGGGAATTTCCCGGCGGAGGACTGAGGCGCGATGAGGACTTTGCTATGGCTGTACGCCGGGAGGTCATGGAAGAAACCGGGCTTTCTATTCAGATTCTGGCGACAGCAGGAACATGGAGTTATCAGAAAAAAGACGGCCAGTTTCTGAACGGCGTTATTTTTACGGCTGTGACAGATAAGGAGGACGTACGCCTTTCTCACGAACACTGTGATTACCGCTGGGTGACGCCGGAAGAATTCCGTACGTGTGAACTTCACGGGTCACTGAGACGGTCGCTGGACCGGATGCAGGAGGCAGACTATGAGCGGCAGGATTTCCTGCTCCAGCCGTTCCTGCGTCTTCATGGAGTGATTGGACATGAATAAAGAAGCGCAGAAGAGAACTCCTTTTGCCGATGCGTTAGAGGAATATTGCCAGCAGCAGATGGTGCCATTTCATACGCCGGGGCATAAATTGGGGACTGGAGCCCCTTGCAGGGAACAGGCCCTTTTTGGAACAGCGCTGCGGCAGGATTTGGGCCTTATGTACGCTCTGGATGACTTATTTCAGCCGGAAGGCCCGCTCCGGGAGGCGATGGAACTGGCGGCAGATGCCTATGGTGCCGGACGGACTTTCTTTTCCGTCAATGGGACGACGGCCTGTATTGAAGCGATGATTCTGGCTGTCTGCGGGCCCGGTGATACCGTGCTTATTCCAAGAGAAGCCCACCGCAGCGTCCTGAGCGGCCTGATTCTGAGCGGGGCCATGCCAGCGTATATGGAAAGCCGCTATGCCGGCAGGGAAGAAGTTTCACTCGGCCCTGACCCGGCCAGTCTGCAGGCGGCCATTGCGGCTCATGGGGAGGCAAAAGCTGTACTTTTCACCTATCCGACCTACGACGGTCTGGCCGGACGGTTGGCAGAGATGGTACAGATTGCCCACCAGCACGGACTAATTGTACTGGTTGATGAGGCTCACGGGGCGCATCTGGCCTTTCATGAAGACCTGCCGGCAGATGCCCTGGCCTGTGGTGCCGATTGTGTGGCTCAGAGCACGCATAAACTGACGGGATCGCTGACACAGACGTCTATGCTTCACTGCCGCAAGGGGTTCCCGTATACAGAACGGGTAGCGGCAGCTATGGCGCTTGTCCAGTCTACGAGTCCCCATTACTGGTTTCTGGCATCGCTGGATCTGGCGCGGCAGCAAATGGCACTGGAAGGAAGAGAACTGGAAGAGAAGGCACTTTTTCTAGCCCGACAGGCCCGCAAGCAGCTCAATGCCCTGTCCGGAATCAGCTGCTTTGGCGGGGAGATGACGCGTTATGAAGCCGTTGAGTCCTTGGATGAAACGAAACTGACGATTGATTTTTCAGGCCTGGGGCTTACCGGGCGGGAAGCGGAACGTCTGCTGCGGACTGCCCATATCGAAGTAGAACTTACCGCCGGCCATCACGTGTTGGCACTTGTTACCTTTGGTGATACAGAAAAAAGCATACAGACTTTACTGGAGGGCTGCCGTACGATTGCCTGTACGCATGAGACCGTGGAGCGGAAAGATACCGCTGAACCGCCACTGCCACAGCCCCGCGTCGTCATGGCGCCACGGGAAGCCTGGTATGCTGAAAAAGAAGCGATGGCCCGTCCTCTTTGTGCAGGACAAATATGTGCAGAAACGATTACCTTTTATCCGCCGGGAATCCCTGTTGTGGCGGCAGGGGAAGTATTGACCGGGGAGGTACTGGCATATATTGACCAGAAATTAAATGAGGGATATGTAACTAATGGTGCGGCAGACAGCAGTCTGGACACGATACAGGTCGTACGGAAAGGATGATATCATGCAAGGCAGGTTGATTATCATAGAAGGCGGAGACGGCAGCGGCAAGGCGACACAGACGAAATTGCTGCAGGAGCATCTCCAAAGAGAAGGACAATCGGTACGGGCCGTAAGTTTTCCCGATTATGACAGCGATTCCAGTGCCCTCGTACGCATGTACCTGCGGGGCGATTTCGGCGCTGATGCCGACGCGGTCAATCCCTATGCAGCGTCTGCCTTTTACGCTGTAGACCGCTTCGCGTCCTATCAGATGCACTGGAAATCATTTTTAGAACAGGGCGGGATTGTTCTGGCTGACCGGTATACGACGAGTAACATGCTCTATCAGATGATTAAATTCAATGATCCGGCAGATCGCCGTGCCTATCTGGATTGGCTGGAAGATTTTGAATTTGGAAAGATGGGGCTTCCCCGCCCGGACCTGGTATGTCTTCTCGATGTGCCACTCGATGTGACAGAACAGCTGATGGCGGGCAGACAAGGGAAAACCGGCGGCACTACGGGTGACATTCATGAAAAAAACGGGTCTTTTTTACATAAATGCCATGATGCCTATGATGAACTGACAGACCGATATGGCTGGCAGCGTATTGCCTGTACGGAAGACGGGCGTATGCGCAGCATAGACGATATACACGCTGACGTATACCAGGCAGTCGCGGCAGTCCTGATACCGTAAGCGGTATTTTTCTCATGGAAGGCATAGTATAGACTTTATGCTTTATTTTCCTTATAATAGAAAGGATTAGTATAGATTTTTCAACAGGAGGGCGCGGCATGAGTCAGGACTATTTTGATGCTGTTATCGGTCATGAGACGGTCAAGGCACGTCTGCGCCGTCTGATTGCAGAAGAGCGGCTGCCCCACGCCATGATTTTTGCCGGACCGGAAGGCCTTGGCAAAGCGCTGATGGCACGGGCCGTTGCAGAAACGCTCAGTGGCCGTCCGCTCCTGGCTGATTTTACCCACCTGTCCTGCGATGCCGATACGCCATTCATTGAAGATGGAGGAACCGTTTTTTATCTGGATGTCATCGGTACGATGCTCCGGGTAGATCAGTTCCGGCAGCTTCAGGAAAAGCTGATGTTACGCGCTTCCGGGAGCCGGGTCTGCATTATTAATCACGTAGAAACGATGAACAAGGAATTTGCCAACCGCATGCTCAAGACATTGGAAGAGCCGCCAGAAAGCGTGCATTTCATTCTTGTGACCAGTCAGCCCGACTTATTACTGCCGACGATTGTGTCACGCTGTGCCATCATATCCTTTGAACCGGTCGGTGATGAGGAAATGTTAGACGGGCTGGTGCGGCAATATGGAGGAACGGCAGAATCCTATCGTCAGGCTGTGTTGTGGGGCGGTGGCAATGTCGCCCGTGTCCTTGCCCTGAAAGAGGGAAAAGGCCTTGAAGCGTTGCAGCAGGCACTGTCCTTCCTGCAGGTCATGGCCCGTCACGCATGCCCTTATGCCAAGTGGCACAGTATCTCGGCGGGGTGGACGGATCAGGAATCGCAGGAGGTTTTCCGCTGGATCCAGATGCTTCTTCGCGACATGGCAGTCATGCGTTCGGGTGTACCGGCAGGACGACTCCGCCTGGGCCAGTATGCCCATGAAGTTTCAGAATTGCTGCCGGCCTGGCCGGATTCCTGTATTTTTTCACTCCAGCATGTTCTCGATGAAGCGGGAGAAGCAATCCTCCGTCACGTCAACGTGCGGCTGGTGTGGGATGCGGTGTGTATCCGGTTTATCCGGGCAAAAGGAGGAATATAGTTGATAGTTGTTGGCATTCGTTTTAAACCAGCCGGCAAGATATATTATTTTGACCCGACAGAGATCGTTCTCGCTGAAGGGGACGGGGTCATTGTCGAAACGGCCCGCGGTATGGAATACGGAACGGTGGTCATTGCCCCGCGCAGTGTCGCCGCTTCGGAAGTGGTACAGCCACTAAAACCTATTATCCGCAAAGCGACGGCGAAAGATATGCGGCAGGTGGAACGCAATAAGGAAAGAGAAAAGAAAGCGTTTACCATCTGCCTGGAAAAAATCGCCAAACATAAACTTCCCATGAAGCTTATCGATGTGGATTACACCTTCGATATGGGAAAAATCATATTCTTTTTTACCGCTGACGGGCGGATTGATTTCCGGGAACTGGTGCGCGACCTGGCATCTGTATTCCGTACGCGTATCGAGCTGCGGCAGATCGGCCTCCGCGATGAAGCCAAGATGATTGGCGGTATCGGGTATTGCGGCCGGCCGTTATGCTGTGCTTCCTTCCTGGGTGATTTCAAGCCCGTATCGATCCGCATGGCAAAAGGACAGGGCATGTCCCTCAATCCGACGAAAATATCCGGTATCTGCGGCCGCCTCATGTGCTGCCTGCGCTACGAAAATGATTTGTATACGTCAGGGGAACTCAAATGCCAGAACTGTCAGAAAAATTGTGAACAACAGAAACCACCGCAGGTCGGACAGCGGGTCATTACCGATGAAGGCCTGGGTACGGTCCTGCGCGTCCATATGAAAGACCATACGGTCAAGGTACAGCTCGAATCAGGGCACAATGTCAACGTTCCCTGGTCGGATGTAGCCGAACCAGATCATGAAAGTTAGTCTGGGACCTCACGAACGGCTCGATGACTTGGTCCTGGACGGGATGAAAATTATCCAGCGCGATGATCAGTTCTGCTTTTCTCTCGATACGGTGCTGCTGGCTCATTTTGGTACGGTACCCCGGGGGAAAGTCCTGGACCTGGGTACAGGGACGGCGGCAATCCCGCTTATTCTGAGCGCCCGCGGTGCTGTTTCCGTGACCGGTGCCGAACTCAATCCGGTCATGGCGGATATTGCCCGGCGGAATGTGATACTCAATGGCCGTGAGCCGGTCATTACCATAGTGGAAGGAGATTACCGTACTATCCGGCAGTGGTCGGACAGCGGAGGGTTTGCAGCAGTATATGCTAATCCGCCGTATCGGGAAAAAAGCCGTGGCGCGTACAGTGATGCCGAAGGAATCCGGCGGGCGCGTCACGAAGAAACGGCTACACTGGATGATGTGCTCGATGCGGCCTCCTTTGCGCTCAAGTTCCATGGACGCTTCCGTATGGTGCATATAACGGAACGCCTGACAGATATCCTGACGGCGATGCGCATCCATGCCATTGAACCCAAAGTGGTACAGATGGTCCATGGAAGGGCAGATAAGAAGGCCAAACTGTTCCTCGTAGAAGGAATACGGGGTGGCAGCAAGGGTGTAGATGTCCTGCCGCCGCTTATCGTACATCATGCCGATGGGACCTATACGGAAGACGTTTTGAAATTATATGGAAAATTGTAATATTTGGTATATTATCGTATATAATACGAACAGGGCTGAAGGAGGTCATGATGGCTGAACAATTTCAAAAAGGCACATTGTATCTGTGTGCTACGCCCATTGGCAATATGGAAGATATCACCTACCGGGCCGTGCGATGCCTCAGGGAAGCCGATTTGATCGCCGCAGAAGATACACGCCATACGAGACTTCTCCTTTCGGCCTACGATATAGGGACGCCGACGACGAGTTACCATGAACATAACAAGGCGGAAAAAGGGCCGCAGCTTATTGAAAAACTCAAAGAAGGCTGTATGCTTGCATTGGTGAGCGATGCAGGCATGCCGGCTATCTGTGATCCCGGCAGTGACCTCGTACAGATGGCCATTGCCGAGCATATCCCCGTCGTACCGCTTCCCGGAGCCAATGCGGGTCTTACGGGGCTCATTGCATCGGGCATGGATACGACGCGGTTTACGTTTGTAGGGTTTCTTCCAAAGACAAAGAAACACCGCCGTCCCGTACTGGAAAGTATCAAAGACTATACGGGCACATTGATTTTTTATGAAGCGCCGCACCGCATCCTTGCTGTGCTGGCAGAAATAGAAGACGCCTTGGGAGACCGCAAAGCAGTGCTTTGCCGGGAACTGACCAAACGCTATGAGGAATATCTTCGGGGACCGTTGTCCCAGCTCCGGACGGGACTGGAACAGGAAGGGGTCCGCGGTGAATTTGTGATCCTCGTCGCCGGTGCCGTTCCGCAAGAAGAGGGCCCTTCCGACGATGATTATGCATCCCTTGTCCGGGAACTGATGGATAAGGGAACAGATAAAAAGCAGGCTATCCGGACCGTAGCCCAGCGCTGTGGTGTCAGCCGCCGTGTGGTATATCAGGCGGTGCTTGCTTCAGAGGGCAGCTCAGCCCCTTAAGAAACGCTGGTTCATCAGCAGCGTTTCCCGTACAAAAGGCCGGCTCATTTGCCGGCAGAGGAGGAATTTCCATGACAGACAAGAAGAAGTATTTTATTACCACCCCGATTTATTATCCGAGTGCCAAGCTGCATATCGGTCACACGTACTGCACGACTATTGCCGACACACTGGCCCGGTTCCATCGTCTCCGCGGCGATGACGTCTTTTTTACTACTGGATCCGATGAACATGGTCAGAAAATCCAGCGTGCCGCTGAAAGCAAGGGAATGCAGCCTAAGGAATATGTTGACGGCATCGTGGCTCTTTTCAAAGAACTCTGGAAAGAACTGAACATTTCCCATGACCGCTTTATCCGTACGACTGATGCCGATCATGTCAAAGTGACGCAGGCCCTGATGCAGAAATCCTATGACAAGGGAGATATTTATAAAGGAGAATACAAAGGCTGGTACTGCACTCCCTGTGAATCGTTCTGGCCGGAAAACAAACTGCCCGAAGGCAAACACATCTGCCCGGATTGCGGCCGCCCGCTGGAACTCGTTTCGGAAGAAGCTTATTTCCTCAAGATGAGCAATTATACGGACCGCTGGTTGAAGTTCATCGATGAAAACCCTGATTTCATTCAGCCGGAAGCCCGCCGCAATGAAATGATTGCCTTTGTCAAAAGCGGTCTGGAAGATTTGTGCGTATCCCGTACATCCTTTAACTGGGGGATTCCCGTACCCTGGGATCCGAAACATGTCGTATACGTCTGGTATGATGCCCTGGCTAACTACCTGACTTCAGCTGGCTATGTATTTGATGAAGAACGCTTCAAAAAATGGTGGCCGGCAGATCTTCATCTGGTCGGCAAGGAAATTGTACGGTTCCATTCGATTATATGGCCCATTATGCTGATGAGTGCCGGTCTGCCACTGCCTAAAAAAGTATTCGGTCACGGCTGGCTGATTGTCGATGGGACGAAGATGAGTAAATCCCTGGGCAATGTCGTCGATCCGATTCCACTGATTAAACGCTATGGCGCCGATTCACTCCGGTATTATCTGATGCGTGAAATCCGTCTCGGTCAGGATGGCAACTTCTCTCTGCCGACCTTTATCGACCGGATCAATGCCGATCTGGCCAATGACCTGGGCAATCTTCTCCATCGTACGCTGGCTATGGTTGAACAGTATGAAAACGGAGTGGCAGCCGGTCCTTCGGCTGCAGAACCGGTGGACAGCGAATTGTCCCAGATGGCCGTAGAAACTGCTAAAAAATACGAACAGCAGATGGATGACATGAAGATTAATGACGCCCTTAACGATACATGGGCTCTGATCCATCGCAGCAATAAATATATCGATGAAACGACACCGTGGATTCTCGCCAAAGACCCGGCTAAAAAAGAACGCCTCCAGACTGTTCTGTACAATCTCCTGGAAGTACAGCGTATCATTGCCATGCTGGTAAGCCCGGTCATCCCGTCGGCGGCTGCTGAAATATGGAAACAGCTGGGGCTGGGTGATTTCTCCCAGGCAATTTTGGCAGATGGACAGACTTGGGGCCTGTATCCGGCCGGTACGAAAGTTTGCAAAGGAGCACCTTTGTTCCCTCGGTATGATCCGAAAGAAGAAATTGCTGAAGCGGAAGAAGAAAAGAAAGCGGCCGCTGCCTGCCCTGCAGCAAAAGAACCGTTCAAAGATGAAATCAACATTGATGATTTCGGCAAAAATGATCTCCGCGTCGGCAAAATTGTAGCCTGTGAAAAAGTACCGAAAGCCAAAAAACTTCTCAAAATCCAGGTTGATCTGGGTACAGAAACCCGTCAGATTGTCAGTGGTATTTCTCTGTATTATAAGCCGGAAGACCTGATTGGTCATAATGTTATTGTCGTGACGAATCTGAAACCGGTTAAGCTGTGTGGTGTAGAATCGAAAGGGATGCTGCTGGCAGCATCGGATGGCAACGATCATCTGCAGGTCGTCTTTGTCGATGGCATGGCACCGGGAAGCCGCGTCCGCTGATGTTGTTTGATACACACTGTCATCTTTACGATGCAGCGTATGATGCAGACCGGCCGGCCGTGCTGGAGCGTGCCTGTGCTGCCGGTATTGGAAGGATGCTCTGCCCGGCGACGGACCGGCAGTCTTCTGAAGCCTGCGTAGAACTGGCACGGCACTATGACGGGATATATGCAGCGGTAGGAATCCATCCGCAGGAAGCGGGCCGCGTGCAGCCTGGTGATATAGAAGCAATCCGCCGTATGGCGGAGCAGGAGCCGGCTGTCGTGGCTATTGGCGAAGTGGGCCTCGATTATCATTACGACACGCCGGCACGGGACACGCAAAAAGAAATCTTCATTGAGATGATAGGTCTGGCCCGCGATTTAGACCTTCCTATTGACATTCATGACCGGGAGGCCCACGGCGATACAATGGAAATCCTCCGTCGGTATGGAAAGGGCTTGCGCGGCGTCTTCCATTGTTATTCCGGGAGCCTGGAAATGACGACAGAACTGATCCGCATGGGGTTTTATTTTGGCTTTACCGGTACGGTCGTATTTCCCAATTCCAAGCGGGCAAAACAGGTGGCTTCCCGTATCCCGATGGAACGCCTGCTTATCGAAACGGATAGTCCCTACCTGACACCGCCGCCGTACCGGGGCAGGCGCAATGAGCCGGCCTATGTGAGGTATGTGGCAGAAGAAATAGCCCGGCTGCGCGGCCTCGATGTAGAATACGTCACCAGTCAGACTACGGCTAATGGGTTACAAGTATTCGGAATAGCAGAAGATGTCTGAATCTCATCGGATGCTATTGGTCCGCTCAGAAAAGGAGAGTAGTATGACACGAGGAAAACGGCCGGACATACGGCTGACCATTACGGGAAAGTTAGGGAAAATGGGCTGCCACCGTGGTCATCATGTCGGTGAAACGTTTGATTATGATACCGAACGGGGCAGGATTTGCCCTATGGCACTTCATTGCGCCTTTCCCTATATTGACATCCTGCGCTACGGAGGCACATTGCCGGGGCAGCCGGAAGGAACGGCAGAATTTTGTTGTTCCGATGCGGATGTGGCCATGGTATTTAAAGCAGAAGTCATAAAAGAAGAGGAATAAGTCCGGATAGGCGGGCATACGAAACAACCCTGTTTCGTGTGCCCGCTTTTTTGCTCCAGGGCAGGATTTGTCTGCCATGAATCGCCGATACATCGTCCAGAGGGACCGCTTCAGGCCCACCTGGCACCGGGATGTTGCGGTTGGAAAAGGCAATTGATATAATTAGAAATATATAAGATAATTTTATGAGTCATCTGCCATAGGTGTGAGGAGGCGTAAAAGTGAAAATTCAATCGATAGAATTATTTAAGGTACCACCCCGCTGGCTCTTTTTAAAGATTACGACTGACACAGGGCTATCAGGATGGGGGGAACCTGTTATTGAAGGACGAGCTGATACGGTAGCGGCTGCTGTTACGGAATTGGAAGAGTACCTTACCGGCAAAGAGGCAGGGCGGATTGAAGACTTGTGGAATGTATTGTACCGCGCTGGCTTTTATCGAGGCGGTCCCGTCCTGATGAGTGCCATTTCTGGTATTGAACAAGCGTTGTGGGATATTAAGGGCAAAGCTCTGGGCGTGCCCGTATACGAGCTCCTGGGCGGCGTATGCCACGATAAAATGAAAGTATACTGTTGGATTGGCGGCGATCAGCCCGACGAAGTGCTGCAGGCGGCAAAAGAAAAATACGAACAGGGATACCGGGCTGTTAAGATGAACGGTGTTCCCAAGGTAGGCTGGATCCAGAACAACCGACAGATTGATGAAGCCGTAGCCCGTGTGGCATCTATCCGGGAAGCATTCGGATACGACATGGATATTGCTGTCGATTTCCATGGCCGCGTCCATAAACCGCTGGCCTTTACGCTCATGAAGGAACTGGAACCGTATCGTCTTCTTTTCGTCGAAGAACCGGTCCTTTGTGAAAATGAAGAAATCTTCCCCATGCTGCGGCAGCAGTTCTCTACGCCCATTGCTACAGGGGAACGGAATTATACCCGCTGGGGATTCAAGCAGATGCTGGCCCGGGGCGGTGTCGATTATATCCAGCCCGATCCCTGCCATTGCGGGGGAATCCTGGAAACGAAGAAGATTGCGGCTATGGCAGAAGCCTACGATGTAGCACTGGCTCCTCACTGCCCGCTGGGTCCGATTGCCCTTGCGGTGGCACTGCAGATTGATTTCTGTACATATAATGCGGTCATTCAGGAACAAAGCCTGGGAATCCATTATAATCAGGGATCTGATCTGCTTGATTATCTGAAAGACCCGTCCGTATTTATCTATCATCAGGGATATGTCAATCTTCTGACAAAACCAGGGCTGGGAATCGAAATAGACGAAGCAAAGGTACGGGCTGCTGCAGCCGTGGGACATCATTGGAAGAATCCCGTATGGCGCGATGAGACGGGTACCGTATTGGAATGGTAGTACACGTAAAATGAGAATGGTGTATCCTGAACCAAAGATGGACCGATATATATTGTTAACAAGTATAAAAATAGTATAACTGTGCATAGTACAGCTGTTTCCACCGTATTACACCTTGATTAAATTTCAGAAATACCGTAGAATGTTCATGAGGATTACGCTTAAATTATTGATACGTATTATATTTCTAATTGAGAGAGGAGCCGCCTCATGCTAGATTTTCGTATTCATACGTTTTTGTGTGTCTGCCGCCATATGAACTATACCAAGGCTGCAGCAGAGCTGCATATCACACAGCCGGCTGTCTCACAGCACATCCGCTACCTGGAAAATGAGTACCATGCCAAATTATTCGATTATACGGGCAAGCACCTCATTCTGACACAGGCCGGACATATCCTTCTGGATGCAGCAGCCACTATCCGGCATGATGATCTCATCCTGAAGGAAAAACTGCAGGAACTCAGGCGCAGTACGAAAATCGTTTCCTTTGGTGCGACCCATACAATAGGCGAGTTTATGATTGTAGACAAGCTGGCACAGTATCTGAGGGAAAATCAGGAAGTCCTTTTGCGGTTGGAAATCGCTGATACGGAGCAGTTATTGCAGGAAATTAATGATGGTAAAATCGACTTTGCCATCGTCGAAGGATTTTTTGAACAGAAACAATACGAAACTATGCTGTTTTCTAAAGAACCGCTCATTGCCGTATGCGGTCCGGAATTCGATGTTCCCGATGAAGTAGAGCTGACCGATCTCTTGCTAAAACGCCTTTGCGTCCGAGAACGGGGATCCGGCTCACGGGATCTTTTGGAACGGACTCTGGCCGAATACAGCCTGTCGCTGGAAGATTTTCCATACCGGGCGGAAATTGGCAGTCCTCAGACCATCAAGGCGTTGGTACACTGCAATGCGGGATTCTCGTTTTCCTATGAAAAATCGGTGCGTGATGAATTAGCCGCAGGTACGCTTCGTAAGATTCATATCCGCAATTTTACAGCCGAACATTCCTTTACGTTCTTATGGCGTAAGGGAAGTATGTATGGCAATACGTTCCGCGGCATGTTTGAAGCACTGAAAGATTAGAAAGGATGAATAACATGATATATTCAGCAGAAGTCAAGAATATGTGCCCCGTTATTAAAGGTGCATATCATGGACCGGCCCCGATTCCCGAAGAAGGCGAATGGGTACAGGTCAAAGAAATTAAGGATATCAGCGGTCTTACTCATGGTGTAGGCTGGTGCGCTCCCCAACAGGGAGCCTGCAAGCTGACCCTCAATGTCAAAGACGGTATCATTGAAGAAGCTCTCGTAGAAACGATTGGCTGTTCCGGTATGACCCATTCTGCCGCCATGGCATCGGAAATACTGCCGGGAAAGACTCTTTTGGAAGCGCTCAATACGGATCTGGTCTGCGATGCTATCAACGTTGCCATGCGCCAGTTGTTCCTCCAGATCGTGTATGGCCGCAGCCAGACGGCTTTTTCTGAAGGCGGATTGCCTATCGGCGCCAGCCTGGATGATCTGGGAAAAGGTATGCGCAGCCAGACCGGGACTATGTTTGGCACAAAAGCAAAAGGGACACGTTATCTGGAAATGACCGAAGGATATGTCACCCGTATGGCCCTGGATGAAGAAAATCAGGTTATCGGATACGAATTTATCCACCTTGGCAAAATGATGGACGCCATTAAAAAGGGCGTAGAACCAGCTAAAGCCATGGAAGATGCTAAAGGTCATTATGGCCGTTTTGAAGAAGCCGCTTCGTATATTGATCCGAGACAGCAATAGGAGGAACCTACAGATGGAATTATTCGAAAGTTATGACAGAAGAATAGATAAAATCCTCGGCGTGCTGAAAGAATACGGCATTAAAAGCGTAGAAGAATGCCGTGATATCTGCCAGAATGCCGGCATTGATCCGTATCAGACCGTCAAGGAAATCCAGCCCATCGCCTTTGAAAATGCCGGCTGGGCATATACCGTAGGGGCGGCCATTGCCATCAGGAAGAATTGCCGTACGGCTGTTGATGCGGCTAAAGCCATCGGCATCGGCCTGCAGGCTTTCTGCATTCCCGGATCCGTCGCCGAAGACCGCAAAGTAGGGCGGGGCCATGGTAATCTGGCATCTATGCTGCTTCAGGACAGCACACAGTGCTTTTGCTTCCTGGCCGGCCATGAATCTTTTGCCGCCGCTGAAGGAGCTATCGGTATTGTCCGCAATGCCAATAAAGCGCGCAAAGTGCCACTTCGCGTTATCCTGAACGGCCTGGGTAAAGACGCGGCCCAGATTATTTCCCGTATCAACGGATTTACTTATGTACAGACCCAGTTTGACTATAAAACGGGAGAACTGCACATTGTCCGGGAAATTTCCTATTCCAAAGGCGAACGTTCTGCTGTCCGCTGTTTCGGTGCCGATGACGTACGTGAAGGCGTGGCTATCATGCATCATGAAGGCGTTGATGTTTCTATCACGGGGAACTCGACGAACCCGACCCGCTTCCAGCATCCCGTTGCAGGTACGTATAAGAAAGAATGCATCGAAATGGGCAAGAAATACTTCTCCGTTGCATCTGGCGGTGGCACGGGCCGTACACTCCATCCAGATAACATGGCTGCCGGCCCAGCTTCTTACGGCATGACCGATACGATGGGCCGTATGCACAGCGATGCCCAGTTCGCTGGCTCTTCGTCCGTACCGGCTCACGTAGAAATGATGGGCTTCCTCGGCATGGGCAACAACCCCATGGTTGGCGCATCCGTAGCCGTAGCTGTCGCCGTAGAAGGTGCAGCCAAAGCAGGAAAATTCTGATTTATCGTAAATGATGACTCAAATGAACAGGACTACCGACGAAGTCAGGTACACTTCGTTAGTAGTCCTGTTTTTGACACATAGTCTCATATTATGCTATAATATATAGCGGATTTATAATCAATGCACAAATTCAAGCTATCCAACGAGCAGGCCTTGGCGGATAGCTTGTTTCATACGCCATAAAGATTAGCAGTACGTCTTAAGAGCTGGAAATACGAGTTGCAGATGATTGGCAGGAATACCAGAAAGGGGATACAATGGCAGACATAAAAAAATTGCAGGTCTTGCCTGCTGCATGATTTTCGTTTCTACATCTTTTGCCGGAGCCACGTTCCATCCTGGCGACAGGGGCAGCCAGGTTCTGGCAGTACAACAGCAACTGGCCGCTGACGGCTATTCACTGACCGTTGATGGGGACTACGGGACTGGAACGACGGAGGCAATCCGGGAGTTTCAACGGGATCATGGCCTGACGGCTGATGGCATTCTCGGCGCAGCGACCTATGCAGCCCTGATGGGATCGGCTATGCCGGATAATATGAGCAGTCATTTTGTGCAGAAAGACGCACCGGCCCCAGAAGCAGCACCGGTGCAGCCTTCCCAGCTGCAGGATATCCAGCAGGCGCTGGCTGATCGGGGCTACAGTGTTGATGTGGATGGCGTATTCGGCAAAGGAACCGATGCGGCTGTCCGGTCTTTTCAAAGCAGTAATGGTCTGAATGCCGACGGTGTCATTGGCCCGGCTACTTACGAAGCACTGATGGGCCAGCCTATGCCTGCCGGACAGACAACCTTTTCCATGGCAGACCGGTTCCGGACTGATACGGCTCCAGCAGCACCGGCAGATAATAAGCCTGCTGCCTCTTTAGAACCGGCAACGGCGTCCAACGCTATTGTGTTACTGCAGCAGGCGCTGGCCAATAATGGATATGATGTCGATGTAGACGGCGTGTTTGGCGTCGGAACGGAAAATGCCGTCCGCAATTTCCAGGCCAGTCATGGATTGGAAGTAGATGGCGTAGCCGGCCAGGCTACGTTTTATGAACTGACTGGGAAATTCCTTCCTTCCGGTCCGCTGCGCCGCTTTGGTAACGGGGGATATGGCGGATCTACTATGGTGGCAGATAGGGCTCAGCGCCTTATGGGCATTGCAAACCAGTATATTGGCGTACCCTATGTGTTTGGCGGAAATGATCCGTCCGGATTTGACTGCTCCGGTTTTACCCGGTATGTCTATTCGGCCGTAGGAATCGATCTGCCCCGCATGGCTGACGAACAATATAATGTAGGATACGATGTATCCCGTTCGTATTTGCAGCCGGGGGACCTCGTATTTTTCACGACTTATCTGCCCGGTGTTTCCCATGTAGGGATTTATATCGGAAATAACCAGTTTATCAATGCCTCCAATTCCGGGGTCAGTATTGACAGCCTGGACAGCCGCTATTGGTCCAGCCGCTATGTAGGGGCAAAACGGGTTATGTAAAAATAAGGTTTGTAGGAAATATCACCATGGGGCGAGTTGCCAATTAAACAGAGGCTGCACTAAAATGTCTTTAGCAATCATTTTAGTGCAGCCTCTGTTTGTTTATCGTGGGAAAAACCACTTCTTTAACGAAAGCGTACCACAATCCTATTTTCTTTATATATTGCAGTAGACCTGTTCCAGTTCATGCAGTATAGCATCGGTTATTTCAGGATTATCACCACTGTCATAGGATTTTTCAATGGCTGTTTCATCGACAATCCAGTGATTCCGCCGCAGATTTTGGCGGTGTTCATACAGCCATTGGGCACAGCATCGGGCCATGCGGCTTTCCGACAGGCTGCGCTTCAGGTAACGGAACCGTGTCCGGGGAATGGCCTGGTGAGGTTCTTTCATAATATCTTCGATTTCCAGTGTGAAGTCGCATTCATGATATCCGTTCGATACGGCTTCCCTGCCGACGAAACGGGTGTTTTCCAGCCCCATGTCATACAGCAGATACTCATGGAATAATTGTTTTTCCAGTTCATTGGCCATGATATCCCTTGTGGGCAGGCACTGGCAGATATCGTTATGACACAGGCGCAGTAGATCCATCAGCATGGCATGACGATGGCGCATGAACGTGCAGTCTGCAGCATCGAGCCAGATGGTGCGGAGACGGATATACGCTTTCATTTCTTCTTTATATCCGGCATCGTAAATGCTCAGCGGCGTGTTCTGGCAGGTGTACCGGTACAGACGGGGTTCCAGCGCGAGCCAGTCATGAGCGGCCTTCTGCCGGCATGGCTGGTCCAGCTGGCTATCGGCGAAGGTACGCTTCAATGCCTGCAGATAGTTCAGGCCGCTGCAGGAAACGGCAAGTACACGGAAGGTTCCAGAAACTGGCTGCTGGAAAAAAATCTGCTTGAAATCATTTTCTGTCAAATCGGATGTATCCATTTCTATCGGTCCTTTTTGGTGAGGTATCTGTCCGGAACGTTATTGGGCAGATGCATTTTTTTCTGCTGCTTTGTGGGAATCGCTGTAAAAATTTTTGAATGATTGTACCCATGTACGAGCCGGATGAGGCAGGAAGCCCTTGCTTTTCCATACCATGGCCAGTGTCCAGGGAATCTGCGGCTCTACGAGGGGAATATGGACGAGTTTTTCGTCATCCAGACGCTGACAGATCGTGTGAGGCAGGAGTGCAATGCCCAGCTGGGTGCGTACGATTTCGGCCTGGAAATCCCAGTTGCTGCTCTGGCAGACAATCCGGGGATGGGCCATGATTTTCTGATAAAATGTCTTGATGAACGGATTGAGAGAGAATGATTTGGGATAATATACCAGCGGTTCGTCTTTTATCTCTTCCAGGGTAATGACTTTATTTTTGGCAAGGGGATGTTCCGGCCAGAGGACAACTTCCAGGTGCTCTTCGTTGAAGATAAAGAAATCGTAGGTCATTTCCGTTGCCACGGGTAGCGCAACAAACCCGACCTGGATAAGTCCTTCGTCAATCGATGAAATAATGTCATTGGAGCCGACTTCCAGCAGTTCTAATTCAATTTGGGGATAATCGGAGATGAAATGCCGGATAAATGACGTGATGAAAGACGAGCCGATCATGGGGGGAATCCCAACCGTCAGTTGTCCGGAATTGAGGAGCTGGGGGGATTCCATCTGTTCATTCAATTGAGAAAAGTCTTTTATGAGTGACTCGATACGCGGAAGCAGCCAGGCGCCCGTTTCCGTCAGTTCGACGCGTTTGCCGTTCCGGTTAAACAACTTGACATTCCAATGGTCTTCCAGTGCCTTAATGCCTTTACTGATGGAAGGCTGGCTGATATGCAGTGATTTTGAAGCTTTGGTAAAACTTTTTTTCTGGGCTACTTCGACAAAGTAGGTTAATTGAAATAGATCCATAGCCTTACGTCACCTCTCTTATGACACTATATTACCATATTTCTTAGCATAATAGAACCATGCATAAATGGAATGTTACTGATATGTCAAGTTTATTTATTTTTCATCATGTGTGTAAGGCAGAGGGGACTTTTTATCTATAAGCTGAAATTTTAATAATATTTTAATCTATAAGACATGGAAGTGGTGTATTGTCATATGTCTCATAACGAGATATAATGAAAGACAAATGTATATTGTGAATATACATTCACCTATTTTAAGGAGATGTTACCTATGTCAAAAAATGCAAACGCAAATGCCCTGATTATTGGCTTTGCCATGTTTGCCGTATTCTTCGGTGCGGGCAATCTGGTATTTCCGCCTCTTATCGGGCTCATGTCAGGGAGTTCCTGGGAAATCGCTATTATCGGCCTTGCTATTTCAGCTATTTTATTTCCTATTGCTACGATTATTGCTGTCGATAATATGGGCGGTAACGTCCAGGCTATTTGTGCACCTGTAGCCAAATGGTTTACGAAAAGCTACATGGTCATGTGGATTATCTTTATCCTCACCTGTGGCGTGCCCCGGCAGGCAGGCGTTGGCATTGAAAGCGGCCTGCTCAGCGTATTGCCGGGACTGCAAGGAAATGACGCCGTCCGTATTGCTCTTCTGGCAGGATATTTTGTCATCGTTCTGGCGCTTACCTTCCGTCCATCTAAAATCGTCGATATCGTCGGAAAATATCTGACACCGTTCCTGCTCATCTGCCTGGTCGTCATGATTGCCCTGGCTGTTTTCGAACCGCTGGGAACACCGATTGCGCCGCAGGTAGATAACGTATTCTCCTATTCTTTCCTGCAGGGCTATCAGACTGGTGACGTTGCCGTCGGCATTGCCATTGCGGGCATGTTCGTCGCTTCCATCAAAGCCAAAGGATATACCGACCCGTCAGCACGGCATAAAATGACACTGAAAGCTGCCGTTGTCGCCTTCCTGGGACTTCTCATCGTTTATGGCGGCCTGTTGTACCTCGGTGCTACCGGATCCAGTATGTTTGATGGCAAAATGGATCAGACAGCTCTTCTCAATGGCCTCGTCCATGCGCTGACCGGTGCTACCGGTAATGTTGTGCTCGGCATTGGTATTTTCCTGGCCTGCCTGACGACGACCATTGGCGTCGGTTCGACTATTGCCAATCTGACCGTTGATTTATCAGATGGTAAGATTCCTTTCAAATACATGATGGTATTTGTGTGCCTCTTCGGCCTTGCTGAAGCCTGCATTGGCGTACAGGGGATCATCCGTTATACATTCTGGATTTTCATTGCTATTTATCCCGTTTCTATCGCCCTTATGCTTCTTGGCGTATTCTGCAAATACGTTCCTAATCATGGTGCCTGGAAAGGGACCATCGCCATGGCAACCATTATCGGTTTGTTTGAAGGGCTGATGCAGCTCAATAAGAGTGGTATTACCAATCTTCCCCTCGACTCACTCATCCAGCTGTATAATCACATTCCCTTTGCAGCGGAAGGCTTTGCCTGGGTTCTGCCGGCTGTTATTGGTTTCATCGTTGGCACTGTCATTGTAAAATCCAAAGGCGGCGATCCCTATCCTATGATTTCGAAAAATCAGTAAAACGGACGAAGGAGCGATTGATATGGCGTTACAGATTGAAAATATAGAAAAAGACCCTCTTTGTTGTCCTCAGGAACGGCCGGCATCACTGGAATCGCTGACTTTTTCCAGTCATGGCTGCCAGGTATATGGCACGGCTCTGATTCCCGGTGGAGCCAGGGACCAGACCTATCCCTGTGTCATTATCTGCCATGGCTTTCCCGGTTTTGCCTCAACTTTTGACATTGCCCAGAACCTGCGCCGTACCGGCCTGGTAGTCATCAGTTTTTCTTACCGTGGCAACTGGGGGAGTCAGGGGAATTATACCTTTTCTGGTGCTATCGACGATGCCGTTTGCGTGGCCGAATGGGCTCATGACGAAAAAAACGCAGCTCAATACCACATCGATAAAAACAACATCTTCTTCATTGGTCACAGTATGGGCGGTTTTGTCTCCATTAATGTCACACGGCGCCTTCCCTGGCTGAAAGGGACGGCCGTCATGTCACCGTATGACCTGCCGTACTGGCCTGCCCATGGTCTGGACGCGGCTATGCACGAACTCATCGACTCCAGCCTTTACGTTCTTCATATTGAATCACCGGAAGCCTTGTACCGGAACGTCGTATACTGCTGTCAGCAGGGATACGGTATCTCCCAGGCTTTTGAAGATATCAAAGACCGGAACCTCTATTTTATCGGAGCCAGCCAGGATGACGTGGCACCTGCCAAAACGATGATTGAACCTCTTTGGAACCAGCTCAGCCAGCATCAGACAACGGCTATCCAGGATTATGATACACTGCCGACAGAACATGCCTATAATGACGTGCGCCTTACTGTAAGTCGCATGTTTGCCCAGTGGATTGACAAAGTCCTGGAAGCAGAAACGTAAATAAAAGATAGCCTATTTGATTACATTGGACCTCCTGATATGGATAAAAACTCGTCAGGAGGTCTGTTTTTATAAATTACGAAGAATGATTTATAAAAACGAATGGAATAAAATGAAAATTAAGTGAAATTTATCGAGAATTTTATAAAAGATTTGATAAAACTCACCTGGGTTTATCAAATGATTTGAAAAAACTGATGGGATTTAGCATATACCTGCAGGGCTATTTTCCGATATCTTCTATGCCTTTTGATGACGAGATACATAGGGATGAAGATGGTATATTAATGTTTTGCAAGATTCTTCGAATGAATCCGGATGCGTATAGGCAAAAAGACAGTGGAATGAGAGGCGTACTCTCTTTTCACTGTCTTTTTGTTCGGACGATGCATGTTTAACCCACTTTATTGAAAGTAAAACAATTTAAGGGATTGACTATCTATCAGTAACAGAAGTATTAGTGCTTGCAGGAGCAGATGTTTCAGCTACGTCATCATGAAATCCTTCTTTGTCTGTAAACATCCGGTATACAATACCAATGAGCAGTAAGACCCCGGCAATGCCTACGACGGGATAGATGGCGTTGACTAGCTGGGCCAGGGGGATAAAAGAGGCTACCGTTACTCCGATAAGCGTAACAACAATGACGATAATCCGTTGTTTCTTTGTTTTATCTTCTGCAAAGCGTCTGCCGAAGGCCCAAAGATATCCTACAATTGTGGTGAAGATACCTATAACGATAACAAATGTAAACGGGAATGCCAGAACAGGGATATTGTTTTCAATAGCGGCTAACATAGGAATTTGTGCTTTAATAGAAGCTATGTAATCGAGGTTTTTTATTAGGGTAAGCAGTACCATTAAAATGCCTGCGTAATATAAAATCGTTGAACAAAAGGCGCTTGCCAATACTTCAGAATTGTTTTTAATATTATAACCAAGGGATACATTAAATAATACACCCAAGGTTATATATGCCCCTATCAATGAAAACATTGCAACGACACAGCTATTAATTCCCATGAATTTTCCCTGTAAAATGGATCCATTTGCGATATATTCAGGAAGGCGCTGTTGTGCTTCTGCAATAGTTACAGGACTGGTAGTTACGCAATAAATGCCTGCTATAACCGTTATAGCAATGATAATAATGCCTGCACAACCTAATACATCGACAACTTTTTGCAATCCCAGACAAACGACGACAATGGCGACAATTCCCATGAGGATTGTGCCGACATAAACGGGAATTCCTAAATACTGATTTAATGCGGCTCCACTTCCAGCGAACATAATCAATGTACAGAGGCCTAATGAGAGCGTACAAAAATAATCAATAAGGCGTCCTAAATGGGGACCGCAATAATAAGAATATGCTTCGTTAGGATCTTTAAAGTGTTTGATAGCACCGGTTTTATATGTGCCGATACAGAATAGGAGCATCAAGATAAAACCAAGAGCAACGAGCAGAAATGGAGTTGATCCGGGCCATGCTCCATAAAATTGTAATATTTCTTGTCCGGAAGCGACGCCGGCTCCAATGCAATATGCTGTAAAGGCTCCGCCTATTGTCAATACACGCTTGATATTCATATGATAGCCCCCTTTTAATAATTAGCCTTACCTACATTAATCAGGAATGTAGTCACAAAGATACTCAACTACTTCTGGTGTGCGAATCTGGTATTTTGAATGAGCGGGAATTTCAAAAACGTCAGGAGTTTTTACAACCCGCCATTCTGTTTCATCAGGTAAGATAATTTCTGCTTCTCCAGCGATAAGAGAGACCACTTCTTTATCACCGACATCGAAGGTATACGTGCCGGTGGTAATAATACCTAGGGTAAATTTACTTCCGTCTTTTCGATAACATGTTCGGCTGACTACTTTTCCATTCCAATAAATATTAGCCTTTGTCGTTACTTTAATATCAAGCAGTTCTTTTGTAATCATACAAATTACCTCCTAAATATTAGAATAAATACGTTATCATTTTTTATTAATTAAATGATAACAAGGGACAATTAAAATCAGAAGACAGAAAGTATCATAGCAGTGTTTGAATCACTCAATTTACGTAAAAAAATATCGTATATAACATGAGCTGATTCATGTTATATACGACATTGTATATAAAATGTAATATTGATACTTCCTCTTCATAAAAGAAGAATAAAACATGTAAGATTGAAAGTAAAGATAGGAATATTCATATTAATAACAGGGATTTTTATAATATACTAAAGAAATGTCAAGGCCGGACTATAATTGACCTAAAGGAGGTGCGGACGAAATCTTGGACCTGATTTAGGATAAATCAGGAGGTTCAAGCGTAATGTATTCATACGATGATTGCATGAGGGCTGTCAAACTATATATTCAGTATGATTATAGTCTTTCGTCTGTCCAGCATGAATTAGGATATCCCCAAAATCGAAAGACTCTGAAGGCATGGTATAAAGAATTTGAGGAAACGAAAGGATTGCATAAAAAATCTTCAAGAAGGCTTAAATATTCTCCTGAACAGAAGCAACTGGCAATCAACTACTATTATGAACATGGGCGGTGTCTTGCTAGAACGGTTCGCAAACTTGGCTTCCCAAGCCGCACTGTATTAGGCGAATGGCTGCGAGAAATACATCCAGAAGATTTTCCCTATTGTACGCAAAGCACATCTTTAGTAAAATTAACAAAAGCCCAAAAAGAGCAAGCTGTATTGGATTTATGCTCACGTACTGGATCTGCCAAGGATGTTGCTGACCAATATGGTGTCAGTCGAATTTCACTTTATGCCTGGAAGCACAAGCTTTTTCCCGATTGGAGACCTACCCAGATGACGAAAGATAAGGCGGAATATCACTCTACATCTAAAAATATAGAAATTCTAAAATGCGAAGTAAAAACATTAACGGATGAGGCAAACCAGCTAAGACAGCAAGTCCATCGGTTGAAATTAGAAAAAGAAGCACTTGAGATAGCAGCAAAATTAATAAAAAAAGACCAGGGCATCAGTCTTGATACTCTATCGAACAGAGAAAAGGCTGTAGTGATTGGTGTCCTTAGAAATAGATATAGCCTTAAGGAGTTATTGATAATATGTCACTCTTCGAAAAGCAGTTACTGTTATCAGAAGAAGGTACTCTCTGAACCGGATAAATACAAAGAAGCTCGGGAACAACTTCGGTCAATCTTTACGGAAACTTACGAAAGCTACGGTTATCGCCGTATGCATCTATGTTTGAAGAAACCAGATGGCAGTAATTATTCAGAAAAGGTCATTCGTCGCTTAATGCGGGAAGAAGGACTTATTGTTAAATGCATAAAGCACAAGAAATATAGTTCTTATCAGGGTGAAATCAGCCCAGCAGTAGAAAATTTACTGCAACGAGACTTCCATTCAGAAAAGCCAAATGAGAAGTGGCTGACCGATATCACAGAATTCCATATTCCTGATGGGAAAGTCTATCTTTCTCCTGTCATTGATTGTTTTGACGGTCTTCCTGTAGCATGGACCATAGGAACTTCTCCCAACGCAGAGCTTGTTAACACCATGTTGGACACCGCCATTACTACCTTAAAGAATGGTGAACGGCCAATAGTGCATTCCGATCGGGGTGCACATTATCGTTGGCCAGGGTGGATTGAACGAATGGAAAATTCAGGTCTGATCCGTTCTATGTCCAAGAAGGGGTGTTCTCCAGACAACTCAGCTTGTGAGGGCTTTTTTGGACGTCTCAAGAATGAATTATTTTACAATCGTTCTTGATCAACGGTAACTATACAAGAGTTCATGGATATATTGGATCAATATATCCACTGGTATGCTGAAAAAAGGATTAAAGTTTCACTTGGTGGTATGAGCCCAATACAATATAGGAAGATGCAGGGCATTGCGGTGTAGGTCCAAAAAAATATCCGCACCCCCAATAGGTCAAAAATATTCCGGCCTTGACAAGAAAAAATGAGTAATTTAGGAAACTTATCAGGAATCAATAGATTAAATACGAATAACTATAGTTCTGTAGAAATATACTTTTGGACAGTTTTAACAAAATTTCGAACAGCGAGGGTACTTTCATTGTAATTCCTTACGGCCAGACCGATTTCACGACTTGCCATAGGATCTAAATATCGTGTAGTAAGAGTGGGAAAATTTTGTTCTTTTAGTTTTGTTAAAAGTTCTGGGACCATGCCAATCCCTAATTTTTCTTTAATCATAAACAATACTGCGTAATCGGAACAGCTAGTAAAGGTAGGGAATAAATCCACGTGATAGCGTTTAAAATATTTGGCTATGTCAACATCTACTCCGTCTACCCCACGGTATATGAATAAGGATTGGTTTTTTAATTCAGATATGGGAATAGTTTCGTATTGAGCGAGTTTTGAATCTTTATGACAGACAATAACAAATGGATCGTTCTTTAAAGGAATCCACTCGTAATCGTATTGTGGCTGACGACTGATAAAAGCCATATCAATAAAACCTGAATTAAGCCATTGTTCTAAGATACCAGCACTGTTTTCTTCAACTAAATCAAAAGTGATTTTGGGAAATTTATTATGAAAGATTTTCATGATATGGGGAACAATCGCGTAGAGAATAGTAGAAAAACAACCAATACGGACCTTTCCTTCAATAGTACCTTTTACTTCTGAAAAATCCTGTTCCAGTCTTTTATTTAGTTGGACCAGCTGGCGTATTTCTGGAATCAGACGTTCTCCTTCAAGCGTTAAAACGACGCCCTTGTTGCTGCGTTGTAGTAATGGGAATCCGCATTCTTTTTCTAAACTGTTCATCATATAAGTGATACCTGATTGTGTGTAACCTAAATCAGAAGCTGCTTTTATAAAACTCCCTTTATCTATGACTGCTAATAAAACTTCATATTTTTTGATATCCATGTAATCATCCCTCTTCATGTTAAGAATAATAGAAAACATATCATATAGCATTAATAGGAATAATAAAATTACAATATAAATGTTAACATAAAATAAGAATGGGAACAACAGAATTTGATTGTAGAAAGTTTTTTATAAAGAGAGCACAAAGCTTTTGGTTTAGATGATGAATAAGTTTGTCAGTATAATTATCAAAAATGGAATTACCTTGACAATGAGAACAACAAATTTGGGGATAAATAAATTGATTAGAGAACATAAAAATAGCAATTAAAGTTACCTAAATAATATATAGTTATTTCTTATATTATATCAAATAATAAAACTATTTTAAGTTAACCATGAATAACTGTCATATCATTATGAAGAATCCAAACTTCACTAATTGAAAAAGTTAAATTAAAATATTTCATAAGTATTGAAAAGTAAAAAATAAAGAAAATAGTATTTGATACGGCGCTGTATTTTTTCGAAAAGAAACAATTCGTGAATACAGCGCCTTTTATTTTATGGGTAGGTGAATTAATTGTGAAACGTATCAAAAACTGTTGTGTAAGATTAAAAGTAATTCATAAAAATGGAATAGTATGAAAAAGCTTTATACCAATATAATAGTTTACCTTTTTACATTTTATAAATGCGGTTGTATCATTTAATTAATGATACACGGCACGAGAGTAAATATTTGACACTAATCAATTCTTCATTTTTGGAAGTTTGTCATGCGCAGACAAATATATATAATGGTTCTTTAACTGTGTGGTTAAGAGAGGTGAAAAATATGGATGGTGCAACATGGTTTATGCTAGGCGTATATATTATTGGTATTGGTGGGATTGCAATTTGGACATTAGTTCATAGTTTACGGAATAAAGATAATTGGAATGATTGACAAAAGGAGGCGCAATTATGGCTGAGCAAACGCAAGAACGCGAAGTATGGGGTTCTCGAATTGGTTTTATTTTATCGACAATAGGTATGGCATTTGGGCTTGGCGCTATTTGGCGTTTTCCATATGTTGCTGCTGAAAGTGGTGGCGGTGCATTCATTTTAGCTTTTACGATAATTACTGTTTTTATCGTATTACCGGCAAGTTGGGCTGAAATTGCTTTTGCAAGAAAGCTACGTACAAGTCCCGTTGCAGCTTATCATAAGGTTTTAGGACCTAAATTGGGTAAAATATCCTGGGTATTCCCTTTCATACCTTTGGGATTAAATATGTATTATCTCATTGTTGTAGCGTGGACAATGGCTTATACACTCTTTAGTTTATATTGCGGGCCTGAAATTACGGCTGATTCTGTAGGATTCTTTCAATCTTTTACGGGGAATCGCATAGGCGTCTTTGCATGGGTTGTATTTACATTGCTGGTTATTGCTGTTGTCTGTTTAAAGGGGATAAAGAATGGCGTAGAAAAATTCTGTAAATTCTGTATTCCGTTGCATTTTATTATCCTTTTTGCGCTTGTTATCCGTGTACTTACTCTGCCAGGGATTGAAGAAGGGTTGATGATGTTTGCAAAACCGGATATGTCCATGCTTCTTGATCCTTCTGTTTGGGCCCGTGCTATGGGGATGGCGTTGTTTGCTGTAGGCCTTGGACCTGGGTATCTTATTGTTTATGGTAGTTATCTGCCTAAAAAATCTGATATTCCTATGGACTTCTTTACTATAACATGGTGGAATTTGTTTGGATGTATCATGTCAGGATTAGTTGTTATTCCGGCAGTAGTTGCTTTTGGCCTTGATTTGCAATCTGGACCGAATCTTACTTTCGTAACAATGCCGTATGTTTTTGCCCAGATGCCTATGCCAGGGCTGGTTGCATTCCTGTTTTTCTTTGCGATGCTTCTTGGGGGGCTTTCAGCCGCTATTGGCATTATGGAAAATTCTGTAACAACGTTTAGTGACGGATTGGGATGGAGTCGTAAAAAAACGTTGCTGGCCGTAGTTATTATTACTGTTCTTGGCAGTATTCCTTGTATTTGGAGTGATGCATTTCTTGCAAAACTTGATTATCTAGTGGGGGATTTGGGATACACCTTTACAGCCATGTTCTCTGTCATTGTCCTTTCCTGGGTTGTTGGAATAAAAAAGATTCGCACCGAATGGATGGATGGAAGCAGTATTCCTTTAGGGAAATGGTTTGATATTCTTTGTAAGTACGTAGCAGTACCTATATTCATCTTTTTGTTTATCCAATCGTTGATGAATATACCTAAGGTGTTTTTCTAAAAGATGCGTGCTTTTGGACACTAAAGGGGGAGGATAGTAGATGGGTTTTACTATTTTAGTTGATTTTGGCAGTACGTTTACCAAAGCTACTGTTGTTGATATGCATAAACAATGCATTGCGTATACGTTTAGGACTCCTTCTACAGTTGGTACAGATGCATCGATTGGGTTATGTAAATGTTTTGATGCTATACAGCCGGTTATCGGTATTGAGGAATTACGATCATCCAAAAAGATAGCCTCCAGTAGTGCGGCTGGAGGCTTGCGGATGATTGT
This sequence comes from Megasphaera hexanoica, assembly GCF_043520715.1. Classification (NCBI taxonomy): domain Bacteria; kingdom Bacillati; phylum Bacillota; class Negativicutes; order Veillonellales; family Veillonellaceae; genus Megasphaera; species Megasphaera hexanoica. The sequence continues at coordinate 571,945 of NZ_CP171361.1, forward strand.
AGTGGGCCTAACGGAATCACTCAGCCTGACAGCGGGGAAAAATGCTGCTTACGGTGCTGGGGCGAAAATTATTAAAACTTTTTTTGGTAATCTTACCAAAAATGAAATAGAAGAAATTGGCGATATACAGCCAGAAATTATTCTTTTATGTGGTGGATATGAAAATGGTAATACTACCTGGGTTCTAGAAAATGCAAAAAAAATAGCTGCAAGTCCTACAATACAAGCTCCTGTCGTTTATGCAGGGAATAGTCACATAGCAGCAGAAGTACGGCTTGCTTTTATGCAACATGATAAAATTTGCATTTTAGCTCACAATATTATTCCTGCTATTAATGAGTTGGATATTGAATCTTCAGTAGAAGCTGTCCGAAATATCTTCATGAAACGTATCACGCATATGAAAGGGTTTGATACGGTGCGGCAATATGTTGGTGATATCGTTATGCCAACACCGGCAGCTGTATTGGCTGGAGTAGAGCTTTTGGCTAAAGGAACTTATGATGAAAAAGGATGGGACGAAGTCATGCTTGTCGATATGGGAGGAGCCACTACTGATGTTCACTCTTATGCCGAGCAAGATTCGTTGGAAGGCGTGCGTATTGTTGGAGCTCCAGAACCTAAAGCAAAACGAACTGTCGAAGGTGATATCGGAGCCAGAGAATCGGTCAATTCGTTGATTGAAGCGGCTGATATGAGAAGGCTTCGGAATATATCGGGACTTTCAGAAGAAGCGATTGCCGCTTGCCGTGATAAACGCCTGGCTCATCATGATTTTGTCCCTGATACAGAAATGGAAAAGCGATTTGAACAGGCTATTGCTATGGAAGCTGTGCGGGTTTCAGTACGGCGTCATGCTGGTCAGATTTATGATGGATATGCAGAAGGAGTACAGCGGATTCAAAAAGGAAAAGATTTATTGAATGTAAAAGCTATTGTTGGCACAGGAGGACCTATTATAGATAGTGAGAATCCACGCTTGATTTTAAAACAAGCATTAAAATCATCGGATGAGAAAAATGTTCTCATACCAAGTGCAGCACGATTTTATTTAGATACATCGTACATTTTTTATGCAGCTGGATTGTTAGCAAAATATGATAAAAAGACTGCATTAAAATTATTAAAACAAAATTTAGTTCCCTTGACATAGTATAAGGTGGTATGAAATATGAGCAATAATGTATTGCTAAAAAAGGATTTAGTACCTAATGAACTGCCCAATCTGCAGGATATTATGTCCAGAGCTCATAGCGAAGCACATGGGCTTACGGTAGGCACTACTTTGTTTATGAAAGAATATGGCGTTACATCAGAAGCAGAATATAAAATGAAAATGGCTAAAAAAGGTAAGGTCATGCATCATGCCCATATTGGCTGGAATTCATGGGAAGAAACGGCTAAAGGATTTCGTCATATTTATGAAGAACTCAAAAAACGTGATGTCATCTTGGATCGATTCGGTGTAGCGCTGGATTGGGTTATGGGCGTGCCGGAACAATACCGCGACAAAGTCATGAAAGGTGGCAGCCTGATTTTTGAAACGCCGGAAGAATGGGCAGCTGTCGGTCAGGTAGTGCCTATCCAGCCACACTTTGGAGATCACATGATTGGGTCCTTAAACTCTACAGAAAACGCTAAATTAGCTCTTAGTGCTGGTGTAACTACCATGGGTAATATATCTCAATATTATACTTTCGAATATCCTGGTGTTGCAATTAGCAAAGAAAATCGGGTCATCAACATGTGTACGGCAATTGCTTTGATGGGCTTATTCCGCAGTAAGGGAGCTGTCATTCATTCTAATTTGGATGATGGATTTGGTTCCATGTTCCATGATCTGGCTAATATGACTGGCTGGGCTATGATGGAACGCTACCTTGTAGAAGAACTCTTGGGCGGGCGTCTTTCCCACTGTTTTGGTAATTTATTTAGTGATCCTATGCTTCGCATTATTTTCCTTATGGTAAATAATGTCATCAATAAATACCACACACCTGGTTCCATGATGTATGGGAATACCATTGACTATTCTAATGATTTCGATCGTAATTATGGAGCACTAAGTTCCTTTGTTCTGGCTGATTCCTGTGCAGAGTTGCTTTTCCCGTCAGGACATGCGGTGACGCCGATTCCTATTACCGAGGCTATCCGGATTCCATCGGCAGATGAAATCATCCAGGTTCATGTGACAGCGAATATGTTAGAACAAAAAGCCCATTTTTATAAAGATTTTTTGGATGTGGAAAAATTAAAAGCTCAGCGGGATATTCTGCTGCAGGGGGGCAAGATTTTCTTTGAACGACTCATGAATGGACTTGATGACATCGGTATCGATACAAATAATCCATGTGAAATGTTTATGGCACTAAAAAATATGGGTGCAGCTAAAATGGAAGAATTGTATGGATCTGGTAAAGAAGATTCTAAAGCCATGCGGGGGCATATTCCTATCAAACCGACGGATATTGTAGCAAATATTGACAAACGTTGTGATGAAATTTGTGATAGTATTGATAATTTAGAAAATTCTCTTACTGGTGTTAATGCTGTAGTTGGTGCAACAGATGTTCATGAATTTGGAAAAGAAATTGTTAAATCTGTTTTGATTGAAGCAGGGGCAACTGTGTTTGATCTTGGGGCTAATGTAACGCCTGATGAAGTGGTTGATACAGTTGTAGAAACAGGAAGCAGTTTTATCCTTATGTCTACATATAATGGAATTGCGCTTACATATGGCAAAACATTACTTGAGGATTTGAAGAAAAAAGGATTGGGTGAAACGACTGTCATCATGGGAGGCCTTCTCAATGAAAATATGAAAGGAGAGTCTCTGCCCGTTAATGTAGATAAAGAACTGACAGAACTTGGGATTATTTGTTCCGCAAGTGCCGATGAATTGGTAGATATAATTAAAAAAAATATGTAACTATATAAAAAGATATTCTTCCCATCAAAACGGTGATTAGTCATATATCAGTTGGTCTTCTGATTCAGAAAGGTTCTGGGAAGGCATTGTACATATTGAAACATAACTTGTTCTCTTAGTCTGATATGAGGTGGTAATAAAGATGAGTAGTACGGTATTTCTGAAAAAAGATTTGGTTCCCAACGAAGTACCCGATTTGACAGAAATACTGTCACGGGCCCGCAAAGAATCGGAAGGGCTGTCTGTAGGAACAACATTTTTCATGAAAGAATATGGTGTACGGTCTGAAGCCGAATACAAAATGAAGATGGCCAAAAAAGGCAAAGTCATGCACCATGCCCACATCGGCTGGAATTCCTGGGAAGAAACAGCAAAAGGTTTCCGCTACATCTATGAAGAACTCAAAAAGTGTGATGTCGTCCTGGATCGATTCGGCGTAGCGCTGGACTGGGTCATGGGAGTGCCGGAAGAACACCGGGACAAGGTCATGAAAGGTGGCAGCCTGATTTTTGAAACGCCGGAAGAATGGGCTGCTGTCGGTCAGGTGGTACCCATTCAGCCACATTTCGGAGATCACATGATTGGTTCCCTGAACTCTACGGAAAATGTCAGATTGGCATTAAACGCTGGGGTCACGTGTATGGGTAATATTGCCCAGTATTATACCTATGAATATCCAGGCGTTCCTATTTCCAAAGAAGACCGGGTCGTCAATATGTGTACAGCTATTGCACTTATGGGAATTTTCCGGGATCAGGGGGCGGTTATCCATTCTAATCTGGATGATGGATTCGGGGCCATGTTCCACGATCTGGCTAATATGACTGGCTGGGCTATGATGGAACGGTATCTGGTAGAAGAACTCCTGGGCGGGCGCCTTTCTCACTGTTTTGGCAACTTGTTCAGTGATCCGATTTTGCGCATTATTTTCCTCATGGTTAATAATGCCATCAATAAATACCATACACCTGGTTCCATGATGTATGGAAATACCATTGATTTTTCCAATGATTATGACCGTAACTACGGGGCGCTCTGTTCCTTTGTTCTGGCCGATTCTTGTGCAGAACTCCTCTTCCCGTCAGGACATGCGGTGACGCCGATTCCTATTACCGAGGCTATCCGGATTCCTTCGGCAGATGAAATCATTCAGGTTCATGTGACGGCGAATATGCTGGAACATAAGGCACATTATTATAAAGACTTCCTTGATATTAAAAAACTGATAGCCCAGCGGGATATGCTTCTGGCCGGTGGGAAAGTGTTCTTCGAACGGCTCATGAATGGTCTCAGTGATATCGGTGTCGATACGAGGAATCCATGCGAAATGTTCCTGGCGCTCAAAGCGATGGGGCCGGCGAAGATGGAAGAATTGTATGGAGCAGGCAAAGAAGATCCGAAGGCCATGCGGGGCCATGTTCCAATCAAACCGACGGATATTGTAGCGAATATTGATAAACGTTGTGGTGAAATATGTGATAGTATTGATAATTTAGAAAATTCTCTTACCGGTGTTCATGCGGTCGTGGGAGCTACGGATGTTCATGAATTTGGTAAGGAAATCGTTAAAGCGGTACTGCAGGAAGCCGGAGCTACTGTATTCGATCTGGGTGCAAACGTTACTCCTGATGAAGTGGTTGATACAGTCGTAGAAACAGGAAGCAGTTTTATCCTTATGTCTACATATAATGGAATTGCGCTTACATATGGCAAAACATTACTTAAGGATTTGAAGAAAAAAGGATTGGGTGATACGACTGTCATCATGGGAGGCCTTCTCAATGAAAATATGAAAGGAGAGTCCCTGCCCGTTAATGTAGATAAAGAACTGACAGAACTTGGGATTATTTGTTCCGCAAGTGCCGATGAATTGGTAGATATCATTAAAAAAAATATGTAACTATATCATGCATGAAAAGGAGCGAAAATTATGAGCACAGTATCTATTATCAAAACACAAGGTCATGATGAAACAGCTGTACTGGCAGCTGTCCGCAAAGCACTGGATGCAATTGGAGGCATCAGCGATATTATCAAACCGGGATATAAAGTCCTTATTAATCCGAACCTCGTAGCTCCCGGATCTGACCGTTTCTCTGGTGCTGTAACCCGCTATGAAGTCTGTAAAGCCATCTACGATATTTGTAAGGAAGCCGGAGCAGAACCGTTCATTGCCGAATCGTCTGCAGCCGGTGTCGATACAGAAAAAGTCATTGAATTTGCAGAATATACCAAACTTCGTGAACAGGGATATACCGTACTAGACCTCAAAAAAGAAAAGAAAGCAGTCATTCCGTTCCCACAGGGAGAAATTGTACAGGAACTTGATACCTGGCAGCCTGTTGTTGATGCCGATGCTATCATCAGTGTTCCGGTCATGAAAACCCACGATCAGACAGAAGTCACCTTGGGCATCAAGAATCTCAAAGGTCTGATCCAGGATACGGAAAAGAAAGAATTTCATAAAAAAGGTGTTTTCGGCGGCGTCGTGGATATCAACCAATGTGTTCCCCGCGTGCTTACCGTTGTTGATGGGATTGTAGGACAGCAGGGCCTTGGTCCCATTTTCGGGGAGCCGGTACAGATGGACCTTATTATTGCTTCTAAAGATTGCGTAGCCTGTGATGCTGTAACTAGTGCTGTCATGGGATACGAACCAGAAGAGGTTAAAGTAACCAGAATGGCTCACGAACGGGGACTCGGAGAGATGGATCTCGACAAGATTGACATTGTTGGGGAAAAACTGGCCGATGTAAGCAAACGTTTCAAACGGGCCAGTGAAGTGGAAATTGAAGGGGTACCGCCCTTTACGAAAATAGAAGATGATAAAGCCTGCACGGGCTGCAAGACGACGATGATCAGTGCTATCATGGATATGAAAGCCCAGCACATCGAACATCTTCTCGAAGGAAAAACCATCGTTCTCGGACCGGTACCGAAAGAACGGATTCCAGCTGGCATCAAAAAAGAAGACCTTATCCTCATGGGCGTCTGCACTCGTCATCTTTGGGATATGGGTACACCGTGTAAAGGCTGTCCGCCGAACAATGTTTGGTTTGTTCAAGCTGTTGCTGGTGATCGAATGAAAGTTGGACGTCGCTATGCAGAGGATGAAAAAGATTAGTAGAAATTAATTTATATAATGAGGAATACAGGTGGAACTGGAAGTTATTATCCACCTGTATCTGTCCTTAAAATATGCATGATATCGTTTTGATATTTATTTTGACGGAGGTTGATTAGTCATGATTGAAGTACGTTGGCATGGCCGTGGCGGCCAGGGCGCTTTTACAGCAGCACGTCTCCTGGGTCAGGCAGTTGCGATTCATGAACACAAATACGTGCAGGCATTCCCATCATTTGGGCCGGAACGCCGGGGAGCACCTGTCCTTGCCTTTACGCGTATCGATGACAAAAAAATTACAGACCGCAGCGAAGTTGAAACATGTGATTATGTCGTCGTCCTCGATGATACGCTATATGGTGAAAATGTAACCAAAGGTCTGAAAGACGGAGGTGTTCTTGTTATCAATACGACAAAAGAAGCATCGGCATTTCCGAAAGTTGGCGATTATCAGGTCATCACTATTGATGCGACAGCATTGGCCCTGGATATCCTGGGCCGGCCTATCACAAACGTTCCCATGCTGGCTGCACTGGCTGCCGCATCGGACAATGTCAGCGTAGATTCGGTCCTGGCTGCTATTGATGACCAGCTGGCACCGCGGATCTGCGAAAAGAATAAAAAATTGTTCGTTGCCGCCTATAATGCTGTAAAGGGGGATAAATAACATGAATAAACCGTTGCCTGTAGAGTTTGTACCGCCTAAAAAACTGGCTGATTATCCTCTCGGCCCGTGCTGTCCATCAGCCCATATCGTCGGTATCAATGCCGGTATGCGTACATTCCGTCCGGTTATCGACCATGACAAATGCGTTCATTGCCTTCGCTGCTTCCTCGTCTGTCCGGAAGGCACGATTGATAAATCGGAAGATCAGTTGCAGATTGATCTCAATTACTGCAAAGGCTGTGGTGTTTGCGCCCATGAATGCAAAGTCGGCGCCATTACATTAGTAAAGGAGACAGAAGCATGAGTGAAAAAATGTTTATCTGCGGCGATGAAGCGGTCGCTCTCGGCGCAAAACTGGCCAGACCACAAGTTATTGCAGCGTATCCGATTACGCCGCAGACCATTGTTGTTGAACGTCTTTCCGACTATGTAGAAGATGGCAGCCTCGATGCCCAGTACCTCCACGTCGAATCGGAACACAGTGCTATTACGGCTTCTATCGGTGCTGCTTCTGTCGGAGCCCGTACCTTTACGGCTACTTCTTCCCAGGGTCTCCTGTATATGGCTGAAGGCCTTTATTACGCCAGCGGTGGACGCCTTCCTATCGTCATGATGGATGCCAACCGGTCACTTGCTCTTCCCTGGAATATTTATGGTGACCAGCGCGATTCCCTGTCCCAGCTCGAAGCCGGATGGATACAGCTTTATGCCGAAGATGCCCAGGAAGCACTGGATCTGACGATTCAGGCTTACAAAATTGCCGAAGATCCGGAAGTCATGTTGCCTGTCATGGTCTGCCTCGATGGATTTGTCCTGACACATACTTATGAAGTCGTAGAAATTCCAGAACAGGATAAGGTAGATGCCTTCATTCCGTATCAGAAGTATGCCAACAGAATGGATCTGGAACATCCCATGAGCAACTGCGTTACAGCTGGTCCGGATTATAATATGGAACTCCATTATCAGCAGCACCTGGCAACAATCAAAGCCGGTGAAAAATTAGAAGCTGCCGATAAAGAATATGGAAAACTCTTTGGCCGCACCTATGGCGGTATGATTGAAACTTATAAGACGGACGATGCTGACGCTGTCATTGTTACCCTCGGCAGCGTTGCCGGGACGACCCGCTGTGTTGTCGATAAGATGCGTGAAGAAGGAAAGAAAGTCGGCCTGCTCCGTATCCGCTGCATGCGTCCGTTCCCCGTTCAGGAAATCGTTGATGCACTCAAAGGTGTCAAAGCTGTCGGTGTGCTGGAAAAAGATGTGGACCATGGTTTTGAAGGTGTTGTTTACACGAACGTCAACTCTGCGCTTATGCGTGCTGCTGATAAACCGGCAACCTTCAGCTTTATTGCCGGGTTGGGCGGTCGCTCTATCTTAAAGAGCGACATCGAAAACTGCTTTGCTAAGTTATTGTGTCAGGCTGCCGGAACGCCGCAGTCTCCGACCGTTGAATTTGTGAAATTGGGGTGTGAATAAGATGGGCTTGAATGCACAGAATATAACAAATGAAGAATTATTCTACGGGCATAAGGCCTGTGGCGGCTGCGGTGCAGCATTATCAATCCGGTTGGTTATGAAAGTACTCGGAAAACGTACTTTTGTAGTGGTGCCGCCAAACTGCATGTCTACAGTTGCCTTCATTTATCCGAGCATGACCTTTGGATGCAGTGGTACTATTACACCATTTGCTGGAACTGCTGCGATGGAAGCTGGAATTGAAGCTGGGGCTAAAGCTCTTGGCCTTACGGATTATACCGTCGTCGGTTTTGCCGGTGATGGCGGTACCGCCGATATCGGCCTTCAGTCTCTTTCCGGTGCTATTGACCGGGGCGACCGGATCATGTACATCTGCTACGATAACGAAGCCTACATGAATACGGGCGTCCAGACATCGGGTCTTACGCCGTATGGTGCCAAGACAACGACCTCTCCGGCCGGTGACCGTCTGCCGGGCAACACGAAGCCGAAGAAGAATGTCTTTGAAATCGTTGCCGCTCACGATATTCCCTATGCGGCTACGGCAAGTCTGGGATATCCGGAAGATCTGCTTAATAAAGTCGCTAAAGCCAAAGCAATCGACGGACCTTCTTATATTCATATTTTCGCTCCCTGTCCTACTGGCTGGGGATGTGCCTCTGAACTGACTGTAGATATTGCGAAAAAAGCCGTAGACAGCGGTCTCTGGTATCTGGCAGAATACGAAAATCATGAATATACGCTGAACCGCAACCCGAAAGCATTCAGTGATGTCAGAGAATATTTGAAAAAACAGGGACGGTTTGCCCACCTGAAAGATAAGGACATTGAAGAAATCTGCAAGATCCGCGATGCCAAATGGGCACAGATGCGCAAGCACTGGAACTGCAAATAATGATGAATCAGGTTGTTTTTATTGCAATAGGGAAATATGGGTCCTGCTCGTGTGTCCGTAGCAGGACCCGAAAAATATTTTAATGTAAATGGGAGGTTGAACAATTATGATGACTGGGCAGGAATATAAAGATAGTTTGCGTAAAAGAAATATTATTGTTTATTTTAAAGGAAAACAAATTCCAGCAAAAGAAATTCCTAATAATCCATATCTTCGTGGTCACGTTAATTCTGCAGCACTAACTTATGATTTAGCTTTTGATCCTACATGTGAAGAACTAATGACAGCGACTTCTCATTTAACGGGGAAAAAGATTAATCGTTTTACACATATTCATCAGAGCGTCGATGATTTGATTAAGAAGGTTAAAATGTTACGGATGATTTCCTTGAAAACCGGGACGTGCTATCAACGTTGCGTCGGCTTCGATGCCATGAATGCCACATATGGTACGACCTTTGAAATGGACCAGAAATATGGTACTCACTATCATGAACGCTTCAAGAAATTTCTTGAATACATACAGAATACGGACTTCATGTTAGCCGGTGCCATGACCGACCCGAAGGGCGACCGCAGCAAACGGCCGAGTCAGCAGAGTGACCCGGATCTGTTCGTCCACGTCGTAGAAAAGAATGACAAGGGTATCATCATCCGCGGTGCCAAGGCCCATATGACAGGGATGGTCAACAGCCATGAAATGTTGATTATGCCGACCATGAGCCTGAAACCGGAAGACAAAGACTATGCTGTCTGCTGTGCTCTGCCGGTTGATGCGCCGGGGGTAATTCACATTTTTGGTCGTCAGAGCAATGATGATAGAAAATTGGAAGGAGATATTGATCAGGGCAATGCTAAGTATGGCGTAGTTGGTGGAGAATGCCTGACGGTCCTGAATAATGTTTTTGTACCGTGGGAACGGGTCTTCATGTGCGGCGAAACGGATTTTGCCGGCATGCTGGTGACGCGATTTGCCAGCTACCACCGCCAGAACTACGGCGGATGCAAAGGTGGCGTATCGGATATCGTCATCGGTGCAGCGGCAGCTATTGCCGACATGAACGGCTATGCCAAGGCCAACCATATCAAATCGAAGATTAATGAAATGATCCACCTGACAGAAACGCTGTATGCGTGCTCCATCGCCTGCTCAGCCGAAGGGGTACAGCTGCCAAGCGGTCAGTACTTTGTCAATATGCTTTTAGCTAATGTCGGGAAACACAATGTTACCCGGTATATCTATGAAATCGATCGACTGGCACATGATATTGCCGGTGGTTTCATCGCGACGCTTCCGAGCCAGGCAGACCTGGAAAGCCCGGAAGTCGGTAAATACGTAGAAAAATACTTCAAAGGCGTTGATGGCGTATCGACGGCAGACCGCATGCGGGTAGCCCGTCTAATCGAAGTCATGACAGGTGGCACGGCATTGGCAGAAAGCATGCATGGCGCGGGCAGCCCTCAGGCTCAGGAAGTTATGTATTCCAAACTGGCAAATCTGGAAGCAAAAAAGAAAGCGGCTCTCAAGATTGCCGGTGTGAAAGTAGAAGACTGACTCTCGTAATATATAGTCAGTCTGTATGACAGAATTGCATTTTACCTGAAGGTGGGAGGTCCCTATGGCCTATAACAGCTCATTAATCAAAGGAATGGCCCTGCTGGACTGCTATCATGGTGATACAGATGAGTACGGCATCGGTGATTTCAGTCAGTTGACCGGACAGCCGGAAAGTACGATTCAGCGCCTGGTCAATACACTGGAATTTATCGGAGTCATTTTTCAAAATCCCAACAATAAAAAATACCGCCTCTCTCTGCGTATTCTTCGCTCATTGTCATCGGCACGGTATGCACCACAGTGGCTGGACGCTGCGAAAAAAGAACTGACTCGTCTTCAGAAAGAAACACATGAAACTGTCAATCTGGGAATCCGGATGGGCGGTGAGCTGGAATATATCGCCAAAGTCGATACAGACCAGCTGCTGCGGCCCAATTTCATCTTAGGGAAACGATATCCTCTGTATTGTACGGGACTGGGGCGGTGTCTGTTGTCATATCTGCCGCGGGAAGATATCCGGGAACTTCTGCCGGAAACCTTCACGGCGGGTACGGACCGGGCACAGCCGGACTTCGAGCATCTCTACAATACGGTCCTCCAGACCCGCAGACAGGGATATTACCTGGATGATGAGGAATTCAGCCTTGGGTTATATTGTGTGGCGGCACCTGTTTTTGCCTACCCCGGCAAGGTAGCGGCTGCAGTCAGTGTCAGTGTGCCCAAGGCCCGGATTACTCCAGATATTGTGCAACATATTTTACAATGTACACTGGCTGCAACGAAGCGTATTTCTCACTCTTATGCACAAATTCTGTGTTTATAATGGACTGAACTGATATCAGGGAGGGATAGATATGGTAGCAACGAAAATGTATGAATTGGGAGCTAAAGCCAACCTGATCCGTACGCTCTACATGTTCGGCCTGCAGCAGGCTGAAACAGTTGGGGAAGAAAATGTGTTTGATTACAGTATCGGCAATCCGTCGGTGCCACCACCGCAGGCTGTATCCGATGCCATTGTCGAACTGGCAACGAAGTATTCCCCTATGGAAATCAACAGCTATACTCCGGCTATGGGTCTTTCGGAAGTCCGTCAGGGACTAGCCGACTATATGAATAAGACTTATGGGGCGGAGCTTAAGGCAGATAACTTCTATCTTACCTGTGGTGCCAGTGCTTCGTTGTCTATTATCATGAAGGCACTCATAGAACAGGATGGGGATGAAGTCATCATCATCGCTCCCTATTACCCGGAATATAAAACCTTCGTCACTGTACCGGGTGGTAAAGTCGTCATTGTGCCACCGGACACAAAACACTTCCAGCTCGATATTGAAAAGCTGGAAGCGGCGATTACCCCGCGGACGAAAGCTGTCCTGATTAATTCGCCGAATAACCCGTCAGGGATGGTATACTCAGCAGAAACGCTGACGAAATTAGGAGATCTTCTGCGGGAAAAATCACAGGAACTGGGACATCCCATTTATCTGATTTCCGATGAACCGTACCGGGAAATCGTCTATGATAATATTCCCATTCTGTATGTACCGAAGTTCTATAAGGATTCCATTATCCTCTATTCGTACAGCAAATCCTTATCGCTTCCGGGCAACCGTGCCGGCTATATCCTGGTGCCGGGAGGCGTAGAAGATGGAAAAGATGTTTATACGGCCGTCATTGGCGCCGGTCGTGCCTTGGGGTTTGTCAACATGCCCAATCTCTATCAGCATGTCATCCTGAAATGTATGGGTATGACTTCCGATTTCAGCGTCTATGACCAGAACCGTAAGACACTGTACAATAATCTCAGTGAAATGGGATTTGACTGCGTATATCCTAGCGGTGCTTTCTACTTATTCATGAAAGCGCCTGACGGCGATGATATGCAGCTCATGGAAAATGGTAAGAAAATCAATCTGCTCCTCGTACCAGGGACAGGATTTGATTGCCCGGGATATGTTCGCATATCCTACTGTAAACAGCCAGAGATGGTTGAACGGTCTCTGCCAGTCTTCCAGAAACTTCGAGATATGTACAAGTAATAATTATATACAAATCAATACCCCTTTTCTCTTTATGAAAAACCGTTACAATATGGCTTGTCCCCTATATTGTAACGGTTTTTGGATATCTTACGATAAACGGACGGTGGCATGAATTCATACTTTTCATGCCACTGTCTGTTGCTATATTTTTTTTCACGATTTCCTGGTTATACGGCCTGCCAGAGCAGGCGGTTTGCTTTGATGAGAATGGTCACTTTGTCCGTATCGCGGAGCCAGGAAAGGTAGGACCGGATGGTATTTCCGATGAGGACGTATTGTTCCACTGTGAGTGTGAGATGATAATAGTCAAATACGGACTGCAATATGTCATCCCAGCTCAGGGGGGCCTGGCAGAGTTGGAGAATCAGATCGGCGATTTCCTGCACCTTCTGCCGGTTGTACTGCACGAGCGGGCGGATATTCTGCACGGCTTCAGCATGAGCCGGTACAAACCAGTCTGCTTCCATCGTTTCTACTTTGTCCAGTGTATCGAGATAAGCCTGAACGTCGTAGATATATCCCAGGGCATACTTATCGAGAATCGCCCGGCTGTTCAGGCAGTCTGCGAGAAATACGACATTATCGGGTGTACGGAATCCAACCATATGGAAGAAATGGCCGGGCAGGGGAATGATTTCTATATCCTGGGGAAAGGACGGGTCGGAAAAATCGGTGACATGACTTTCTTTTGCCATGAGAAATTTGTGTCTCAAATCTTTCATGGGATAGCCGCCATATAAAAAGGATGGTTCCAGAATGGGATACGATGTAAATGCCTTTTCCAGTCCGCCGGCATAGACGCGGCATCCCGTCTGACGCTGCAGATATTGATTGCCTCCGATGTGGTCCGCATTGGAGTGGGTATTGAGGATTCCCTGCAGCTGCCAGCCCTGTTGTTCCAAGATTTGACGCAGTTTTCGCCCCGCATCTTTGTCATTCCCGCTGTCGATAAACCAGGCGTGGGCACCGTCGGGGCACCAGACGCCGATTTTAGCGGGGCTTTCGATATAATAGGTTTTGCCGGTAAGGGCCGTAAGTTCAAACATTCAGGACACCTCTTTACGGTTTGGATGCTGTGAGAAACAGGATTTCCGGGGGAACTTGTGAGGAAAACTGGAATGGTGTGAGTACGGCACTGTACGCTCCGGCGTGAGGGAAAGCTAATACGTCCCCAGGCGATAGTTTTGGCAGGAGCACGTCCGAGGCGATGATGTCTGCTGCCGTGCATAAATTGCCGTAGATGGTGACTTTTTCCATTTCCTGCGTGTCGTTCAGCACGTAGAAGGGAGTCGAACCGGTGCGGTAAAATAAGGGTTCCCGTGCTGGTGCTGTTTCACTGATGCTGGTGACGAGGTGTTCCAGACAGGGACGGAGAAAACCATTTAATGTATTGGCTGCTATGGCGATATGGCTGCCGTGAGATTCTTTCGTATCGATGATATGGGTGACATACCAGCCACAGGGGCCCGCCAGATAGCGGCCGCTTTCAATCAGGATACGGGCCTGTGAAAACGTATCTTCATAAATGACGCGTAGTTTTTCCAGTTCCTGTCCCAGAGATTCTATGTCGCAATCTGTTTCGTCCTGACAATAGGGGATACCAATGCCACTGCCCAGGTTGAGGAAGCATAGCGGGCTGTCCAGTTTTTCCTGAATGAGTGAAGCCAGGGAGAAGACATTTTTATAATAGCTGCAAAGTGTGTTCCAGTTCAGCTCCTGGCTGCGCAGGTGGGTGTGTACCCCGATAATGAGGATATGAGATAATTTTTTTAATTCCGGCAGAGCAGAGAAAAACGCATCTTCATCGATGCCGAATTTTGAGCTGTGTCCCTTCTTGTCAGTATAGGAGAAATTGGGGTTGATGCGGACGCCGATGGGGACTTTCATATTCTTTGTGGCGGCCAGTGCGTTGATACGGCGTATTTCATTCAGACTGTCGGCGATGAGGATACACTGGCCTAGTGCTTTTTCCAGACAATAATCGCTCTTGCCTGGGGCAGAGTAATAGATGTGGTCGGATGGTACGCCACAGTCACTTGCAGCATACACTTCTCCCAGACTGGCAGCATCGGCATCGATGTCACTGGAGAATATGGTCTTTAAGATTGCCCGATGGGGATTGCATTTGATGGAATACAAAATCTGTTCATGAGGAAAGGCCTGCTGCAGATGATGAATGGATTCCACGAGGGTCTGTTCATCATAGAAATAGAAACTTTCGTGCTTTTTTGCTTCGGCCAGTAATAGGGTACGCAGACGCTGGGTTAACATAGACATGCACCTCTTTTTCGGGATGGAATACAGATACGATTCGCTATAGACGTGGTATAATGCTACTATAAGCGTACCATATTGTTAACAGAAATTCCAGACGTATATCTTGCGTTGGAGGAGGAAACGAAATGCGTGAAGAATCGCTTTTTTCACAGGATGTGCCGCAACCGCTGGCCAGCCGCATGCGGCCGGAAACACTGGATGAATTTGTCGGTCAGCAGCACCTCATAGGAAAGGGGAAGGTACTGTATAATCTGATTGAAAAAGATTGTATTTCTTCTATGATTTTCTGGGGACCGCCCGGTGTAGGCAAAACGACGCTGGCACGGATCATAGCTCACCATACCAAGTCGGTATTTATTGATTTTTCCGCCGTTACCAGCGGTATACGGGAAATCCGCAAAGTCATGGAAGAAGCGGAGAAAAACAGGATGTACGGACAACGGACCATCGTTTTTGTCGATGAAATCCACCGGTTCAACAAAGCCCAGCAGGATGCCTTTCTTCCCTTTGTGGAAAAGGGAAGTATTATTCTTATCGGTGCTACGACAGAAAATCCGTCTTTTGAAATCAACAGTGCTCTCCTTTCACGGTGCAAGGTATTTGTCCTGAAAGCGTTGACAACGGATGATCTGGTACAGCTCCTCCGGCGGGCTGTCCAGAGTCCCCGCGGATTGGGGAAAGAATCTGTATCTATAAGCGAAGATGTATTGACTCGGATTGCCGTCTTTGCCAACGGGGATGCCCGTACGGCCTTATCGACACTGGAAATGGTTGTCCTGAACAGTGAATGCAAGGAGGACGGTACGCTGGTAGTGAGCCCCGATATACTGGAGCAGTGTACGTCACAGAAATCTCTTCTATATGATAAGAATGGGGAAGAGCATTATAATATCATTTCGGCGCTGCATAAGTCTATGCGGAATTCCGATCCCGATGCGGCTGTTTACTGGCTGGCCCGCATGCTGGAAGCCGGCGAGGATCCACTATATGTGGCCCGCCGGGTCACACGTTTTGCCAGTGAAGATATCGGTATGGCAGACCCACGGGCGCTGACCATTGCCGTCGCCGCGTACCAGGCCTGCCATTTTATCGGCATGCCGGAATGTACGGTTCATCTGACCGAAGCCGTCGTATATATGTCACTGGCTCCCAAATCCAATGCGCTGTATACGGCCTATGGCCAGGCTCGTCATGATGCACTGCGGACATTATCCGAACCGGTGCCGCTGGTGATACGGAACGGGGTAACGAAGCTTATGAAAGACCTGGGATATGGGAAGGGATATCAGTATGCCCATGAAACAAAAGAAAAGCTGACGGACATGCAGTGCCTTCCCGATGCACTGGCAGGAAGGGAATACTACCGGCCGGGACAAAAGGGAGAGGAAGCAGAATTTTCTGCCCGCCTGCAGCGCATCAAACAATGGAAAAAAGCGCACAGGCAGGGGGAAAAGCAGGAAAACAACGCGTCACCAGATGGAGACGTATAGAAGCATACATGTCTGCACTGTTTTGGTTGTCTTCATAACAGGGACGACAGTAATTCTTGCGTATAGGTCTGCTGTGGATGATGAAATAGTTGTTCTGCCGGCCCCTCCTCTACAGCTCGTCCGTGATGCATGATGAGAATCCGGTCTGCCATGGTCCGGGCCAGATAGAGGTCATGGGTAATGAACAGGCAGGCTATGCGGTGATGTTGGCATATGCGGCGTATCAGGCCTGCGATTTCATTGCGGATGGTGGCATCGAGAGCACTGGTCACTTCATCACAGATGAGCAGTTCCGGGCCTATGACAAGGCTGCGGAGCAGGGCTGCTCTCTGACATTCGCCACCGCTGACTTCATGGGGATAGCGCCGGATAATATCTCTCGTCAAATGTACTTCTTCCATATATTGCTGGAACATTTCTGGTGTAACCGGAAGGTGATAATTGCGAATTCCGGCCAGAATGCTTTTTTCCAGTGTAAACCGGGGATGGAAAGACCGGTACGGATGCTGAAAGACCATCTGTATGTGCCGGTATAGTTGTTTCCTTTCTTTTTCTGGCACATTAGTAATGTCCTGATCATGAAAGAGAATATGGCCGCTGTCGGCCCGGGAAAACTGACAGATGATGCGGCAGAGCGTACTTTTTCCGCTGCCGCTTTCACCGGCCACAGCGAGAATTTCACCGGGGGCCAGAGAGAAAGACAGATGATCTACGGCAGCAAAATGATGACCGTTATGAGTATAGGTTTTTGTCAGATCCTGTACTTCAAAAAACATAGGTTAATCCTTTCATAGTCCGGAATGGTACAACAGTTCCCGGGTATATGCAGATCCGGGATGTTTCAACACGGCAGGCGCCGGCCCGTATTCCTGGATCCGGCCCGATTTTAAAATGAGCAGTGTATCTGCCAGATAGGATGCCAGCCGCAGGTCATGGGTGACGAGGATGATGGCTGTGCGATGATGACGGCGCAGACGGAGTAGGGCATCGGCCATTTTTTTCTGGGTGATGCTGTCTACGGCTGAAGTCGGTTCGTCAGCCAGGACCAGTCGTGGCGGGATGATAAGGGGAAATAAGAGTTCAGCCCGCTGGATCATGCCACCGGACAGTTCCTTCGGATAGGAAGCCAGACTATCTGGCAGCAGGGACAGAACAGAAGCCCGGTCGGCGAGGATGCGGTCAAATTCCTGATGACAGAGGCCGGCAGCGCGGGCGGCATCCCAAAGCTGCTGGTACACCGTACAGACCGGGCAGAAGGATGTCAGGGCATCCTGGAATACGACGCTCATTCCTGTAGGATAGAGCGCTTTCCAGGATGCCCGGTGATGGAGCCGGTGGCCGTCCCAGGTAATGATTCCCCGGGTGATCGTGGTATCGGGTGCCGGCAGGCCGGCAGCGGTGCGCAGTAGTGTCGATTTGCCACTGCCGCTTTCACCGGCAATCACCAGTATTTCTCCTTCCTGTAGGGTAAAGGAGATATCGTTTGCTAATAGCTGGTTTTCGGCACAAATGGTAATGTGCTGAAACGCAAGGAGAGGTTCTGACATAGTGAGAGGCTCCTGGTTCTATTGGATATCTAATTCCGGTGTGATTTCATAGTAATCACAGGGATGGGCGGAAAAGCCGGTTACGTTCTTTTTCATGACGATATTCATCTTCAGGAATGAGGCGTACCATACGGCGTTGTCATCGAGTACCTGCTGCTGGATTTGTCGTGCCAGTTCTATGCGCTGCCCGGCATCAAAGGTATTGTGAAGTTCATCTATCATTGCATCGGTCCGGGGATTGTTGTAGTTGCCGTTGTTATAAGGCTGGCCCGAATAGATTTTACTCATGAGATAATATTCCGGATCCCCCGTAGGTGCTGTCACGATTGCCTGGGCATATATATCGTATTCCCCGCGTTTCAGGAAATCCTTGTAATTATCCGTGGCGTTGACATCGAGTTTGATGCCGATATCTTTCAGGGCCGACTGGGCGTATTCGGCGAGAAGGGGAAGTTCCTGGCGTGACGTGTAAGTCAGCCAGCGCAGTGTCAGAGGCTGGCCGTCCTTTATGACGTAACCATCGCTGTCTGTTTCTGTATACCCCGCTTCTTTCAGCAAGGTTTTGGCTTGTTCCGGATCATATCCAGGGCCATTCAGTCCCTTTCCATAAGGTGTCGTATCAGGGAAAGCGCCTGTTGCGATCACTCCGTTGCCATTCAGCAGTACATTTACAAAGGTGTTTTTGTCCAAGGCCATAGCGATGGCTTTGCGTATGCGGTTATCCTGGAGTGCCGGTGTTTTAAGATTCATAGCTGCCTGATATACACGGGACGTGGCAGCCGAACTAATATTATATTTGTCTGTATCCTGGAAATTAGGCAGGCTGGCATAGGGGAGACCCTGAACGGCATCGAGTTCTCCACTTTGCATAGCCATGGACAAGGAGTCGCCATCAGTAATGCTGCGGACGACGATTTTATCTAATTTTGGCTTTGTCTGGCCCCAGTATTGTTCGTTCTTTTTGAGTTCTATGCCCTGGTCGGTCACTTTGACTGCCACATAGGGGCCGGTACCGACAGCGATTTTATCTTTGATGCCGGCTTCCATATCGATAATAGCACCATAAGGATCTGCCAGGTAATGAATCATGGCAGGTACCTTTTCTGACGAATGGATGGTGACAGTCTGACCGTCAGCGGTGATCTGGTCGATTTTCAGGTCATGGGGAGCCCGGTCATTCCGTTTGATGAGGTCTTCCAGACAGGCCTTAACGGCTTCGCCCGTTACTTTTTTTCCGTTAGAAAAGGTAATATCATCGCGCAAGTGGATTTTTAGCGTATAATCATCCATTTGTTCATATGATTCGGCAAGCCAGGGCTGGACATTCATTTCATTGTCGAATTTAAACAGTGTTTCCCCTACACCATAGCGGATTGTACTCCAGCCACAGTAGGTATCATGAGGATCTGTGCTGGCATTCTGCATAGCCGGGCCGTAGGCCATGGTCCCATAATGAAATATCTTCCCTTCTTCTTTCGCTGTTTTGCCTGCATCGGATCCGCAGCCCGATACGAGCAGGGCTGCTCCCAGAAGGGCCGTAATCAGGTATTTGAATTTGTTGTTCATACATGTCACCTCGTCGTTTTGGAATCGGCCAGATCGCGCAGACTATCGGCAAAAAGCTGGAATATGGCCACGGTAATGAATATAGCAGCACCTGGAACAAAAATTGTCCATGGGGCAGTCTGCAGCAGGTTACGCGCACCGCTCATCATCGATCCCCATTCAGCAGCCGGCGGGGCAGCACCGAGTCCGAGAAAGGAAAGACCGGCAATTTCCGTGATAATCGTACCGATGTCAAGAGCGGCGGTGATCAATACGGGACCTATGATTTCAGGCAGAATCTGTACGAGCAAGATTTTTAAAGGAGAAAAACCGCTCATGAGGGCCGCTTCGATGTAATATTCATGGCGTAGCGGCAGTACCTGATTGCGTACGAGACGTGTATATTTAGGCCAGGCAACGGCGGCGATGGCCGCGGCGGCATTGAACGTACCGCCGCCCAGGATTCCCGCTACGGCAATGGCAAAGACCATAGATGGAAAGGCGAGGAATACGTCGGTCAGGCGGAGCAGTATGGTCGTTGCCTTTCCTTTATGATAACCGCAGATCAGTCCGATAAAGGCGCCAAAAGAAGATGTTGTCAGGGCTACTGCCAGGGCAGTACATACGGTTGTCCTGGCTCCCGCTAAGGTGCGGGACAACATATCCCGGCCATAGCGGTCTGTCCCGAGCCAATGGATGGCATCGGGTGGTCTGAGTGCCATAGTCAGATTCTGGTCGTACGGGCCAAAGGGCATCATATAGTCTGCCAGAAGAGAGGTTGCAAGGATTACCAGAATCAGGGATAAAAAGAAGTAAAAGCGGCGTTGTTTCGTAAGGTACATGAGTCAGTCCTCCTTTTCCCGGGCAGCAATGCGCGGGTCGAGAAAACGGCAGACTATATCAGAAAGAAGATTGACTCCGACGTATATAAGGGACATCCATATGACGTATGCCTGAATGATGGGATAATCGCGCATCATAATTGCATCTACAGCCAATTTTCCGATGCCGTCCCAAAGGAAGATAGATTCGATGATGGCGGCACCGCCCAGCAGGGATCCGGCCGATACGGCGAGCAATGCCAGAAGGGGTGCCAGTACGGAACGCAGTACATAGCGGGTGATGACGAACTGGTAAGATAGTCCCCGGGACAGGGCGGCCTGTACATATTCCTTGCTCAGTTCATCGAGGAATACAGCCCGTATCTGGCGCGTGTATTTGGCCGTCATAGCGATAGCAAGGGTAAGGGCGGGCAGAATGGGCAGCATGGATGAGCTGGTACCCAGAAAAGAAAAAACATGCCACTTTACGGCGAATATATATAACAAAATAATAGCGATAAAAAAATCTGGCAGAGAATTTCCGGTAAACGACAGCAGGCGGACCAGCTGGTCCCAGATACTGCCTTTGCGGATTGCCGCAAGAATGCCCAGCGGCAGGGATATGAGCAATGTCAGCCCCAATGCCATGGCCATCAATTCAATCGTAGCAGGCAGCTTGTCCATAATCATCGTAAAGACGGGCATGCCGGAAACGAAGGAATTTCCCATATCGCCATGGAGTATGTTAACGACCCAGGATGCATACTGGGTAAAAAAATCCTGATCCAGGCCCAGACTGGCACGGCGGGCAGCCGCTGCAGCTTCGTTGGCGCCCCCGTTCTGGTCATACAGGATATCGACTGTATCGGTCGAAACGGTGTGCATCAGGGCGAATGACATGAACGTAATGCCTATCAGTATGAGAATAAGGTGCAGCAGCCGTTTCCATATATACCGTTTCATAAAGAGACCTCTTTCCTGGGAGAATCTATCGGTAATCAACGCTATTAATTATAATATATTTTTATGAAAAATGGTAAGCCGGGTAGGGGGATGCAGTCAATAAAAGTCTCTTATACTGCATGCAGGAATTCTGTGTTTCCATATGCCCCCTGAGGGGATAGTCAAAAAAGAGTTTTGCTTATATACTTTTAAGTAAATATACGGGTATGCTATAAATCATCAGGGGGAAATACAGATGGAGGAACTTAGCAAACAAATTCAGGAATATTGGAATAAGCGCAGTCAGGATTTTAGTACAGTGCGACGCAGAGAACTGGCCAGCCCGGATGCACTGGCCTGGCAGTCCTATATTATGAAATATTTACCACGTGGCCGCCGATTGAAGATATTGGATATCGGTACCGGCCCGGGGTTCCTGGCTATTCTCATGGCACGCCTGGGACATGATGTCACAGCCATTGATTCTTCGACAGGCATGATACAAGAGGCCCGGCGGAATGCGGCGGAACATCACGTATCTGTTGATTTTCAGGCAGGTGACGCTCAGGCACTGCCGTTTGCATCGGCTTCGTTTGACGTAGTATTGTCTCGTAATCTGACGTGGAACCTGCCAAATGCAGTGAAGGCGTACCAGGACTGGCACCGCGTACTGCGCGATGGCGGATTGCTTTTGAATTTTGATTCCGATTATGGTCCTGTTCAGTTTACCTCGGCTGCATCAGAAGAAAAGAATATTCATCATACTGTCGATTCGGACCTTATCCGGGAGTGCGAATCCCTGAAAGATGCCTTATCTATCAGCAGGGAATGTCGTCCGGCATGGGATATGTACCGGCTGCAGGATATCGGATTTACCGATTGTCAGTGCGTAAAAGATATCCGTCCGGTTGTTCATATTTCATCGTGTATGCAATATGATTCGGCTCCCTTATTCTGCCTTTCAGCACACAAAAAAGGATTGGCCCGCTGTGCCCATTGACATGATTTGTTTCCATTGACACACGGCGACGGTGAACGTATCATAAGACATGACAACGTGTGACAATTCTTTCAAATAGTGGTGAAAGCAATGGATAAAGAACATGTTTTTTTTGAAAATTATGCCGGGACCTGGGACCGGGACCGCAAGGAAAATCCGGAAATCCTGTCATTCCTGGTAAAACTCATAGGGCTTTCGGTCGGTGATACGGTACTCGACGCCGGCAGCGGGACGGGCATTCTGCTTCCCTATCTGCATCAGGCGGTAACGGACACCGGACGGGTGGAAGAACTGGATTATTCCCATCGTATGCTGGAACAGGCCAGACAGAAGTTTGCATCCGTTCCGGGCATTACATATACAGAAAAGGATATTTTAAAATACAAACTTCCACAGAATGCATATGATGCGATAGTTTGCCTGAACTTTTATCCACACATTGCACAGTATAAAGAAGTCTTTATTAAGAAGATGACCAATGCGCTTAAACAGGACGGGGCACTTATCATCATGCACGACATGGCCCGGAACCGGGTCAATGCGCTGCATGATCAGGGGAAAAAAACGCTGTCCTGCGTCCTTCCTCCTGTAGATATCATGGCAACGATGCTGATTACGGCGGGACTTTCTGTATCAATAGCCATGGATACGGATTCATACTATTTCATCAAGGCGGAAAAGAAGCAGTATATCCCCTATGAACAGTATCCGGAACCGCATTTTCAGGAAGAAACTTCCCGTCAGGAAACGGATACTTCCGGGCACAGTCACGTACACAGTCATACGCAGACAAAGGCTGTCATGAATCGGCTGGCCCGGATCAGCGGCCATCTGGAAGCGATTAAGCGCATGGTAGAAGAAGGACGGGATTGCAGTGATATTCTAATTCAGATTTCTGCGGTCGATTCTGCCCTGGTAAGTGTGGGAAAAGTGATTCTCCGCGATCATATTGACCATTGCATTGTCGATGCGGTAAAAGATAATGATATGGAAGCTGTAGACAATTTGAAAAAAGCCATTACGACATTCATTAAATAGGAGATAATATGGAGATGCAGGACAAGGCCCGGGCTGTGGGCCAGCGCTGGGATTATTGTGCCGCCGGGTACGACAAGATAATAGAAGAAGAACGGCAGACACAGGAAGAATGCTGGCGTCAGCTGCTTATGGCACATCGGCCTGCCCAATCGGGCGAATTACTCGATATAGGTACAGGACCGGGATTTTTTGCCATCCTCATGGCAAAAGCCGGCTGGAAGGTCACAGGCATAGATTGTTCGGCCGCCATGATAGAAACGGCATCGCGTAATGCCCGGAAAGCGGGAATAGATGCCACATTCCGGCATGAAGATATTCATGCCACATCTTTTCCCGGCCAGTCCTTCGATTACATAGTCTGCCGGAATGTCACCTGGATTCTGTATGACCCGGAAAAAGCCTTTTGCGAGTGGTTCCGGCTGTTAAAGCCAGGGGGCCGTCTTTTGTATCTGGATGCCAACTGGTATTATGTAAAAGACGAAGCGGAACGGGCGGCAAGGGAACGCGATGAGAAAGAATACCGCCGGTTATATGGCGTGCCTGTCGATACGTATTGTGGTGATGATCTTACCGATCAGATGTTTCAACAGACCCTGTTTTTTAATCACGTTGACCGGCCGCGTTGGGACCGGGACCATCTGTCCCGGTTTGGATTTACCAACGTGCAGATTACGCCACGGCTGAACGAGCAGGTCTATGATGAAAAGTACCGGCTGTTATTCCATTCTATTCCGCTTTTTATGGTGACGGCAGATAAAAAATAATAGGATACGGATAAAATCTTGTCTGTGGCGGATAGGTGCTGGCGGACCGGCAATAAGGATGATTTTATACACGAAACGGGACTGTTTTTAGGACAGCCCGTTTTCTTTTTCCTTCAGCCGCACGGGATACAGAAAGGGGGATTATATGTTATAATACGGTAAAGAGATTCCTCTTACTAAAGGATGTGATACCATGCAATTGCGCATTATCTGTGGAGATATAACGACCTGGCCGGCAGAGGCGATTGTCAATTCAGCCAGTGAAAGCCTGATGAGTACTGGCGGCCTGGATAACCGCATTTATCAGGCAGGAGGCATTTCCTTGCGTGCTGCCTGCAGCAGTCTCGGCGGCTGCCCGGAAGGGAAAGCGGTACTTACCTTTGGGTATAAATTGCCGGCCCGCTATGTGATTCATACGGTGGCTCCGTTCTGGCGCGGAGGAAGCCATCACGAAGAGTCGCAGCTGCTGTCTTGTTACCGGGCCAGTCTGTCTCTGGCGAGAGAAAAGGAAGTGCATCATCTGGCATTTTCGTCTCTGGGAACGGGAGATAAACGGATTCCTCTGAACCGGGCTGCGGACGTTGCCATCCCTGTACTTCTGGAAGAAGGATTTGGGTTTTCGCGTATTGACTTCGTCTGTGAAACACAAGAAGAACAGGACGCCTATACTAAGGCGGTCATTTTTTACTGGCTGCAGCAGATCAATGATGCGGCAAAAGAGGATATACACACCGTATTGGAAAAGGCGTTGACGGCATTGACCGTGCTTCGCCAGACGAGTGATGGCCAGGAACCGATGGCCCAGGCTGATATGCTTCTGTCCCTGCGGCATACTCTGCATCCGTTTGCAGCCCTGCCGGTACCGCGGAGCATTATGAATCTGGAAAGTACGGCGCGGCAGGTGATGGACATTTATCATCTGGCCGGGACGAAGGCACAGGCCAACTAAAAGGAGATATGAAAGATGGATACTATTATTATTGGCAGCGGTGGCAGTCATGAAATCGATTTGTCCCTGACCTGTCCGGCATGTCACGGAAAGGGCGTATTTCATACGTGGGACTGTATCAATGGTACCGATGACCTGGCAATGCGCCAGCGCGTACTGCATGACCAGTCACTCTTCTTCTACACCTGTCCACACTGCCAGAGTGCAGTCCATGTAGAAGAAAAATGTCTGTACTTTGATAAAAAGAAGCATTTCATGGTATGGCATATTCCCGATTTAAAAATGACCGTTACCAGTGGAGAAGTTGAAGATTTCCTGGGACAGAATGATTTTTCCGGATATGACTGCCGGGTAGCTCTTACCTGGGGAGAATGGCGGGAAAAGATTATAGAAATGGAAAGTTCCTTTGACGACCGGCTGTACGAGCTGATTAAATATGGGGCATATCAGTTGCTGAAACCGGATCAGAAAGAAAAACTGCCTCTGGAAATGTACCACTTCGATTACGCTGACGATTCGTATCAGCCAGATCAGCTGGCCCTTGTATTCATGGAAGCAGACCAGAAGGGAAACGGCTATGTATATCCCGTGAATACGAAGATGCTGGAAGTGACTCACGATGTATTCCTGCCGGTTCTGCAGAAACTTTCACCGCAAGCCGGGAAGGGGGTATTTGAACGGTATGGATATTCCTGGGCTGAACATTTTATGAAATATATCATAGAAGCAGCCAAAAAGCCCGGGATGGAGACGTACAGTCAGCTCGTCGGATTCTGGATACGGACGATAGGGCGCGAAATTTTTCAGACAGAATTAAAAGGGCAGTAACATTTATTCCGAATACAAGACAGAGGCAGCAGCAAAATGAACTGTGGGAAGTCATTTTGCTGCTGCCTCTTGATTTTTCCGTACATTATTTGGCTTTTGTAATCATACTGTAAGCGGCA
The DNA here is from genome assembly GCF_043520715.1 of Megasphaera hexanoica. Lineage (NCBI taxonomy): Bacteria > Bacillati > Bacillota > Negativicutes > Veillonellales > Veillonellaceae > Megasphaera > Megasphaera hexanoica. The sequence goes on from NZ_CP171361.1 coordinate 597,965, forward strand.
TATCCGCTCTGCCCGGCATGATCTCCTTCTTTAATTGTGATGGGAACGAATCCGTTTCCATGGGGATTGCCTGTCACTTCGATGGGAACGGCCGATTGGAAAACCAGTACCTGATTGTTCCGCAGCATCGTGCGGATTTTATCCGTATCGTGGTTTTTAGCAGCTGTAATAAACAGATCAATGTCCTTTTCGTTTATGACGACATAAGTGCCGCGTGTCATCATGTACGTTTTTCCGGATTCAAAATTGGGAAATTCCTTTTTTTGTGATTTAGGAACTTCCGTCGATGAATACGATGAGAAATCGACGTGAGCCGGTGCATTCTGGCGCTGGCGGTACATGTAGTACCCAAACAGGCAGAGACAGATAATCAGAAGAGGAATGAGACTGAAACGGGTAGCGTGTGTCAACCGCTCTGAAAGGGGCTGTGGTTCTTCTTCTTCCTCATCTTCCATACTTTCTTCTTCCTGCAGTGTATCGGCAGGGAGATTCAGGGCCCCGGCCAGTACCATAGAAAGAGGGACACCGTATCCACTGGCCGGATAAATCATCTGCAACCGGTCGAGGGCGCTCGTACAGGCCCGGGCCCGGCTGGCAGCATCATCCAGATCGGCACTGAGACGCAGGCGGTGGATAATAGAAATAAATGAATCGTTTCCCAGATTGGGCATATAGGTAATGGCGAGGAAACGGAGATCGCGTATGTATAATTCAGGCAGCATAAATGTCCGGCCCGATGTTTCATAACTGGCTTTCAGTGTACGCAGAGTGCGTGAAGCATCATACAAGGCCAGGACATCTCCTTTCAGAAGGGGAAGGATTTGCCGGTCCCATACGGTGGCAAAATCTGCACTATGTGCTACCATAGAAGCCGTCACTTTGCGCGAACATGAAAAGTCATCTACCGGTGGCTTTACCAGATAGGTCATGCTGTGAGCTTTGGATTCACTGATCCAGGCGATAGCGATACGGCAGATGCTGGTATCGTCGCTGCTGGCTTTGTCGAAAGCGATGGCAATGGCCGAGTTATTTTTACGGCGCATGATGGATTGTAAAATTTGTTGTGTCTTGATGTCCTCCTCCATAATACCATCCTTTCTATAAGAGCATCTGGTATGCGGCTATCAGACTTTACTCTGCCGCTTTCTGGACCGGGATGAATGGGTGTAATGATGACGGTGAACCGGTTTTAATTTGAAATAATTGTGCTTGACCGTTTTATTTTTATCATCGGTAATCGTATTGACTTCGAACATATCCAGAGATTCGATGAAGGGGACAAATTTCTTGAATCCGAAATTGCGGACATCGAAGTCGGAAAATTGTTTGTTGAGCAGATTGCCCAGCGTACCGGAGAAAATCCAGCCGTTATCGTCGGAATTTTCTTCCGTGATTTTTACCAGCGCCTGCCGGATTGTGCGGAAATTTTTGCCCGAAGTTTTTTCTGATTTGACCGGTTCTTCTGTGACGGGAGAGATGACAGGCGGTGTATCATCGATGATTGCCGGTTTGGCCGCATCCGTTGTTTCTGTATCGGCTTCATTTTCTGCTTCTTCCAGCAGGACATCGAGATAGAGGAACTTATTGCATGCCGAGATAAAAGACCGGGGCGTCTTACTCTCTCCCATGCCGAGGACGTATTTCTGTGATTCCCGGAGCCGGGATGCCAGACGGGTGAAATCGCTGTCTGAAGAAACGATGCAGAAACCGTCGAGATTGCTTTGGTATAACAGGTCCATCGTGTCGATGATTAATGCTGAGTCAGTCGAATTTTTTCCCGTCGTATTACTGTATTGCTGAATGGGCTGTATGGCATTGTTGAGAATCGTCGTCCGCCATGACGCCATCTGTGGTGTAGTCCAGTTGCCGTAAATCCGTTTATAAATGACATCGCCAAGATTATTGGCTTCAGATAAAATAACATCAATGTACTTTGTCGAAATATTTTCGGCATCAATCAACACCGCAAGTTTCATTTCCTGGTTCATAACTGTATGCTCCTCCTGTATAGAATTATTTTATCATGTAGCGTAATAAAGATAAAGCAGAGGATTATAGGAAATGGAAAAAATAACAGGGGCATCCGGTAAAGTAAAACTCGACTTACCGGATGCCCCTGTTGCCGTGTTACAGGGATTATAATAATTTTTTCAGTGTACTGGTTACTTCTTCCGGATTTTTGACAGGGGATAAATCCATAATCTGCTGCTGGCCGACGCATAAGATATTATTGCCGTCTACATGGACATCGCTGACGGATGGTTTGCCGTTATTGTGGTAGACCGCTGAAAGATTGCCGGCAATCAGATATGCCCGTTCTTTTCCACTCATGTTGGGGATATCCTGAGGCTGATAGAAGTCCTTTTTGCGGATGGTGATCATGCCTGTGTCCTTATTGACAGCGACGACATTATTGCTCCATTTTGTAATATCGGCGCTATACGTGTCGCGGCGGCTTACCGTCGTAGGATGATCGTTGAACAGTTCCATAATGCCGCTGGTCTGCACGTCTTTTTCTTTATCGAGGAACCGCTGCCATAAGGCGGCGCCGCCACCGACGTTATACCCGGCCGCTACGGCATACTGGAACCCGAGGGCATCGGCTTCCTTTTCCATCGGTTTGGTTACCAGTTTGGCAGAGCCTATCTGGTCCAGAATAGCCGCACCCAGCTGGGCGGCTCCTCCGCCGGAACCATAAATCGCTGCCAGAAGGTCGAGGGGCATGCGTTTTTTTACGCCGCTGATGGCATGATTTTTTTGTCCATGTCCCATTTCATGGGCCAGAACGAAGGCAACTTCATTTTCATTGTAATTCAGCGGTTCAAAGAGACCGATATTGACACTCATATTATGTCCGATAGTGCAGAACGCATTGAAACTCATGTCGTTATTTACAAAGTAATTGTAGGGCTTTTTCAGGATAGATGGATCTGTTTTGGCAATGGCATTGGAAAGACGCGTCATGACCCGTTCTGTCATGGCGTTGGCCTGATAATCAGTATTGACGCCATACTTGGCTTTTATCTGCTTCATATAGTCGTCGCGGCCTTCATTATCCAGGTAATTAAGCTGCTGATTTAACTGGGCGTAATAGGCGCCAGCCTGGGCAATCGTACCGATGGTACCAATATCAATAGCCTGTACGGGAGACGTTTCTGCCATGGTGCAAAAACTAAGACTCAGGACCGCGGCGGCAGCCAGCAAGGTCCGTTTCGTTCTGTGTATAAACATGATACCCCCACTCCTTTCGCATGGTACACTCTATACAGCCCATTATACCATAATAGCATGGGGTAAAACATGGGATTCACAAAAAAATAAACATCCAACGTTCAACAAAGTATATTGCATAGTAGGCTATTTTTGTATATAATATAAAATATATTAAACTAAAGAAGAGATTTAGAAGAGAATAATGGTCAGAGGATAATGACTAAGGTATAGATTTTTAAATAATACTTTGAATCAGGATGTGAATCATTATGGCAGCAGAAAAAACGTATTTAAAACCTATAAAGAGCAAATCTGTCGTCCAACAGGTCATCGACCGCATTACGGAGGCGATTGTAAATCACCGCATTCATCCCGGCGATAAAATCCCGACCGAGCAGGAATTGGCTGAATCCTTTGGCGTGTCACGCAACTCCGTGCGGGAGGCCATCAAGATCCTCGTTTCCTATGGCGTATTGGAAATCCGCCGGCCTGAAGGGACCTTTGTCTGCCAGGGGTTCAGTGAATCCATGATTGATCCACTCCTTTATGGCATCATCCTGAGTGATACGGAATCGATGGAATCATTGAAAGAGTTGCGGGAATGGATTGATGTCGGTATCATTTATAAGGCCGCCCAGAAAGCAGATGATGAGGACTTACGGAAATTAAAAGGTGCATTGGACGCTATCCGGGAAGCGGCAGTGAACAAGAATTTCAAAGCCATGTGTGATGCCGACGATGAGTTTCATCAGTGTATGGCGGATATGACTCATAATATTTTATTTGCTAAAATTGGTGATGTGACGAGATTGTTAACAAAAAAAATCCGCTATCAGACCGTGTATAATATGGGAAAAATGGGAAAAATTCAGGAAATGTATGATATTCATAAATCCATGTACGATATTATCAAAGGCAAACGCTTTGCTTCGGTCAATGAAGTAGTGCGTCAGGGATATTTCTATGAATATGGCGTTCTGGATGAAGAAGGAAATTAAAACGATATAGATGTTTATTGCACGGGCGGTCCTGTCAGGGTGTCATAACCCAGACAGGACCGCCTTTATGTTTATGGCTCATCAGAGTAGTTATATCGATGCAAAAGGAGCAAACGCGTAATTGTATAAAGTCATTGACAACATCCTACGTTGGAAGTATAATACAGTCAAAAGTTAAACATCCTATGTTCAACAGGGGATGAAAAGAGTAATACACTTTTATCTATTATTTATCTTACGAGGTGACATTGCATGAAACGAACAGAAGAGGAATTGAAAGAGGTTGCGAAAGACCTGCGGAAAAAAGCCGTAACCATGATTTATGAAGCACAATCCGGCCATCCCGGCGGTTCACTTTCCGTCGCTGATTTTGTAGCTGCCTGCTATTTTGGTGAAATGAATATTGACCCGAAGAATCCGAAATGGGAAGACCGGGACCGGTTCATCCTGTCTAAAGGCCATGTATGCCCCATTCAGTACGCGGCTCTGGCAACACTGGGATACTTCCCCCTTGATGTACTCCATACACTGCGGAAAGAAGGATCGATCCTGCAAGGCCATCCGGATATGAAGAAATGCCCGGGCATCGATATTTCGACGGGCTCTCTCGGTCAGGGCCTGGCTTGTGGCGTCGGCATGGCACTGGCAGGCAAACGGGATAATAAAGACTATCGTGTATTCGTAGTCGTCGGTGACGGCGAAGCCCAGGAAGGGGAAATCTGGGAAGCTGCCAATACGGCGCACAAATACGAACTGGATAACCTGATTGTTTTCGTCGATAACAACAATCTGCAGCTCGATGGTACGACGGACGAAGTTATGCCGAACGGTGACCTGGGCAAGAAATTTGAAGCCTTTGGTTTTGACGTATATGAAATCGACGGCAACGATATGCACCAGATTGTCCATACACTCGATATGATTCGCATGCGCAAAAACAAGAAGCCCCATTGCATCTTCGCCCATACCGTAAAGGGCAAGGGCGTATCGTATATGGAAAACCAGTGCGGCTGGCACGGTGTTGCTCCGAACGATGCGGAATATAAACAAGCGATGGAAGAACTCGAAGGAGGCCTGAAATAAAATGGCAGATATGACAAAAGCAACCCGCGATGGTTTCGGTGAAGAAATACTGAACCTTGGTAAAGATAACAAAGATATATATGTAGTTGATGTGGATATTGCGAAATCGTGCCGGACGACGCCCTTTTCCAAGGCTCTGCCCCAACAGCACGTCAACGTCGGCATTGCTGAACAGAATGGTGCCGGCCTGGCAGCAGGGCTGGCTACATGCGGCAAAATCCCGTTTGTCGTTACCTATGCCGTATTCGGTTCCCTGCGCATGTGCGAAATGATCCGCCAGGAAATCTGCTATCCTAATCTGAATGTCAAGATTGCCTGCTCCCATGGCGGTGTTACCCCGGCTAATGATGGCGCCAGCCATCAGTCTATTGAAGATATGGGTGTTCTCCGGACGCTGCCTAACATGACGGTCTGCATGCCAGCTGACTATGTAGCAGCCAAGAAACTGACGAAAGCTGCTGCTGAAATGTATGGTCCGGTATACCTGCGCTTTACACGCGATCCCATTGCAGTCCTCTACGATGATGACGTAGAACTCCAGCTTGGGAAAGCTCATCAGATTCAGGACGGCAAAGACATTGCCATCATTGCCAACGGCGATACGGTCCGCCTGGCTATTGAAGCGGGAAAGAAACTGCAGGCTGAAGGTATCTCCGCACGCATCATCGACATGCACACCATCAAACCTCTTGATACAGAAGTTGTCAAAGACTGCCTGGAAACGATCGGCAAGGTTATTACCGTCGAAGACCACAATATCATCAACGGCCTGGGAAGCGCTGTCTGTGAAGTAGCAGCAGAACTTGGCAAAGGTCAGGTCAAACGCATGGGTATCCAGGACCGCTTCGGCGAATCGGCTCCATACGAACATCTCCTGGCAAAGAACGGCGTCTCTGTCGACCATATCGTAGAAACGGCCAAATCCTTTTGCCAATAAACAACCTACATTGAACGTTGAATGGTTATTGGACATATATTGGGAGAAAGGGAGTGCAGTTTTATGACAACAGCAGCAGCTAATGTTGCGGATATAGAAAAACGTACTGTACACAAAGTAACACGAAGACTGATTCCATTCTTGTTCCTCTGCTTTGCCATTTCCATCCTGGACCGCGTCAATATTGGGTTTGCCGCCCTCCAGATGAATGCCGATCTCGGCTTTTCCAGTGCCGTCTTTGGCTTTGGTGCCGGCATCTTCTTCTTCGGCTACTTCCTCCTGGAAGTGCCGGGAAGTGCCCTCATGACCAAATTCGGCGCCCGTCGCTGGATTTCCCGTATCATGGTTTCCTGGGGCCTCGTATCCTGTCTGACGGCATTTGTACAGAACGACATCCAGTTTTATTGCGTACGATTTGCTCTTGGCGTCTGCGAAGCCAGCTTCTTTCCCTGCATGGCCTGGTATCTGAGCAACTGGTTCCAGACGAAGAACCATGCCAAGGCTATCGCCGGATTTATGATCGCTATCCCCAGCGCCAGTGCCGTCGGCTCGCCTATTTCTACGTACCTGCTGGAACTGAACCTCTTTGGCCTGGAAGGCTGGCAGACCCTGTTTATCCTCGAAGCTATCCCGTCGCTCATCCTCGGCGTCGCCTGCTTCTATTACCTGACCGATTCGATTGAAGAAGCCCACTGGCTGGAAACGGATGAAAGGGAATGGCTGAAGAATATTGTGGCCGAAGAACAGGCTGCAAAGGCCAAGAAAAAGAAAGTATCCTTCCTTACGGCTCTGAAAGAACGGGATGTCCTCATCCTCGCCCTGGGATACTTTGCCTGGATCTGCGGATATTACGGCATCGTCATGTTCCTGCCGACACTGGTTCATGGCCTTTCCAGCACCATTGCTACGACGACCATCGGTTGGATTATCGGACTCATGTATCTCCTGGCTGCATTTGTCATGTATGCTGTCGGCCGTCATTCCGATAAAGTCAATGAACGGCGGTATCATGTAGCCGGCTGTCTGGTAGTCGCTGCTGTCGGTCTCGTCGCCAGCGTCTACATTGCCCAGTCCAACGTCATAGCCAGTCTCATCGTCTTTGCCGTCGCACTGAGCGGCGCCTATGGTGCCTATTCTCCGTTCTGGGCCATTCCGCCGGCGTATCTTTCCGGTTCTGCTGCGGCAGCGGGTATTGCCCTCATCAACAGTGTCGGCAACCTGGGCGGATTCTTTGGTCCTTATGTCATGGGTTACGTCAGCACCGTAACCGGTTCCTTTGATGCCGGCGTCCTCTTCCTGGCCATCTGCATGGTCATCAGTGCCTTTGTCGTCACGGTCCTGGTTAAACAGACAGGGAAAGCTATCGACGATAGTAAGTTAAATGCAGTTGATTCAGCTGATAAATAAATATTCACAATCTATTACATCAATACATTTTATTAACACCGTGTAAGATTACACGCGCTATTTCAAGGAGGTTTTTCAAATGTTAGATTTCACAGATCAGGTAGTCATCGTTACAGGTAGTGGTTCTCCTAAAGGTATGGGTCGTGTCATGGCCCGCACATTTGCAAAGCAGGGCGCTCAGCTCATCATTGCAGATATCAACATGGCCGGCGTTCAGGAAACGGTCGATATCATCAAAAATGAAGGCGGCAAAGCCGAAGGCATCAAACTGGATGTTACGAGCAAGGAATCGTGCGAAGCCATGGTCGATCATATCATGAAGACCTATGGCCGCCTCGATGTTCTCGTCAATAATGCCGGCATTTCACAGCATGTTACTGTAGCCGATATGACCCTCGATGATATGAAACGCATTTTCAACGTCAACATGTTTGGCTTGTTCCTCTGCACCCAGGCCTGCATGAAACCGATGGTCAAAGCCGGTTATGGCCGTATCGTCAATCTTTCCTCCGTATCGGCCAAGCGCGGTGGCGGCATCTTCGGTGGCGCTCATTATTCGGCAGCTAAAGCGGCAGTTCTCGGCTTCTCCAAGAACCTGGCCCGTGAAATTTCTCCCTATGGTGTCACCGTCAATAGCGTAACGCCGGGCCTGATCAATACAGAAATCTGGAAATCCCTGCCGAAAGACGAAGCCCAGAAAGTTATCGACAATATTCCTATGGGCCGTCCGGGTGAACCGCAGGAAGTCGCTGATACGGTCGTATTCCTCGCTTCTAAAGAAGCATCGTACATTACAGGCGAAGAAATCGATATCAACGGCGGTCAGCACATGGACTAAAAGTGGATATAACGAGCGGCAGAAAGCAGGCAGGCTTCCTGCCGCCCTTTTCTACGAAAGGTGGGACGGGATATGCGAGCAGGATTTATAGAAAAACCGATGAAAGCCTACTTTATCAATGACGCACCGGAGCCTCAGTTGGAACGGGATACGGATGTCAAAATCCAGGTCCGGGCGACGGGCATCTGCGGTTCTGAAGTACATGCTTATCATGGGAAGCATCCCTGGCGGGTGCCACCCGTCGTATCAGGCCACGAATTTTCCGGGGTCGTCGTCGAAACGGGCAGCGCCGTAACGACGTGCCGGCCCGGTGACAGGGTGACGGCCGAACCACAATATGGCTGTGGCCATTGTTATTTATGCCAGAGCGGGCGGTATAATCTGTGCCCGGAAAAGAAGATACTCGGCGCTTCCGGATGGAGCGGATCGTTTGGTGAGTACGTCGTTCTGCCCCAGCAATGCATCGTACCGTTGCCGGACGCCGTATCCTTTGCCGAAGGGGCGCTCATTGAACCACTGGCGGTCGGCATGCATGCCGTACGGGCGCATCATGTACAGGAGACGACAAAGGTGGCCGTCATCGGCTGTGGTACGATAGGACTGGGTGTCGTTCTCAGCGCGGCTTGTTTTCATCCGGCGGCCCTTTTTGGCATCGACGTCATCGATTTTAATTTGGAAAAAGCCCGCTCCATGGGAGCTGTTGCTGCGTTTAACAGCACGCGCGATGATGTCGTCAAAGAAATTATGGAACGGACCGATGGTAAGGGCGTCGATATCACCTTCCTGGCCTTCGGTAATGATGCCTGCGTCCGTCAGGCGGCGGAAATTACCCGTCCGGGCGGCACGATTTCGGAAATCGCCATCATGGGTAAGGATATAAAGGCTTCGTTTGACCTTATCCAGGTGAAAGAGCTGCATGTGGACGGGTCCAATATGTATGTCCGTAGTGACTATGAAGCTGTATTGGCAGAAATTGCGGCAGGCAATATGAAGCCCTCAGGGTTTATTACAAAACGCTTCCCCATTACCCAGTTTGGTGAAGCCCTGGAATTTACGGATAAGCGGCCGGAACCGGTCGTAAAGACACTTCTGGAATTTTAGATCGTGAAACAGCGTAAGGATGTGACGCCTATGATAAAGAAAATCGGAATATTGACCAGCGGCGGGGATGCACCGGGGATGAACGCTGCCATCCGCGGCGTTACCCGTTACGCTATGTATAAAGGACTGACTGTAGAAGGCATATTGCGGGGATATGACGGATTGATCCATGGAGACAGCACTGCCCTGACACGCCGTTCTGTCGGCGGAATCATTCATCGCGGAGGTACACTATTAAAGACGGCCCGTTCGGAAGAATTCCGGACAGAAGAAGGCCGGCAAAAGGCCTATGAATGGTTGCAGAAGAACCACATTGACGCATTAGTCGTCATTGGCGGCGATGGATCTATGAAAGGGGCAGAAAAACTGAGTGCATTGGGCATACCGACGATAACGATTCCCGGAACGATTGACAATGATATGCCTGGCACAGAATATACGTTGGGCTATGATACGGCTGTCAATACCGTACTGGAAGCAGTGAACCGCATCCGCGATACGGCGTCTTCCCATGACCGGGTAGCTATTGTAGAAGTTATGGGACGTCACGCCGGGTTCATTGCCCTCGAATCGGGCATGGCCTGCGGGGCAGAAATCGTTCTGGTACCGGAAAAGAAAGTCACACTGAAAGAAGTGGCCGACCATCTCGTGGAATCCCATAAACAGTGGAAAATGAGCAGTATTGTCATCGTTGCCGAAGGTGCCGTCAGTGGATGTGACGTGCTGACCTACATGAAACAGCATCATCCGGAAATGAATCCCAGCCTGACCGTACTAGGATATCTCCAGCGCGGTGGTGCCCCTTCGGCAAGAGATGCCAAAATGGCGGGGCTGTTTGCCCAGAAGGCCGTCGATTACCTTCTTTCCGGTGGAAAAGATGCTGTCATTGGCTCTATTCACGATAAGATTGTGGCAACGCCTTATACCGAGGTAGATAAATATAAGTTTACCATTGATGAAAACGAATATGACTTAGTACATGCGTTAGGCACGTAAATTCCCCTCTTCTGTAGAAGAAGGAACTGTATCTCCCCATGCAGTTTCTTCTTCTTTTTTTTTGTACTTTCCCATATAATAAGAGATATAGAACAGGAGGCGGTATGGATGCTTGAACTCGTAACAGCTGACAAGCTGCAGCTGGATATTTTTTCTGTTTTTGGTACGAATAACGGACTTCTCATGGCAGGAGACAAAAACGATGCACGGGTCATGACGATTGGCTGGGCCAATCCGGGGCGGACCTGGAATATTCCTACGTGCATCGTCTATGTACGGCCGGAACGGTATACGTATGAGTATATGGAGCGGTTTGATTATTTTACCGTATCGGTGCTGCCGATGGCTCTTCATGACAAGGTCATATACTGTGGTATCCACAGTGGACGCGATACGGATAAAATCAAAAATTGTGGATTCCCTTTGCAGTATGGGATGGGGGATGCCCCGTTCATTGCCAGTGCAGACTGGACCCTGGTCTGCAAGAAACTGTACGTGCAGGATCTGTCGCCAAAGGGAGTGACCGATTCCCGTGTCCTTCGCTCCTATACGCGGGAAGGCTGGCATCGCATGTACATAGGTCAGGTAGTAGAAGCGTATCATCAGAAAGCCGAATGACCGCCAATTAAGATGTTCCTATTATATTAACTTATCAGAGGTGATACCTATGAAATTAACCATTCTTATTGATAATTACACCATCAGCGGGGGCTGCTACGGCGCAGAATCCGGCTTTTCTGCCTGGTTTGAAGACCGGGATAAGAAAGTCCTCCTCGATGCCGGCCGCTCAGACATGTTCATGAAAAATGCCTGGCGCCGCGGTATTGACTGCCTCCAGGCCGATGCTGTCGTTTTATCCCATGGTCACTATGACCATACGTGGGGCCTCCTGCCGTTGGTACAGGCACATATTGAAGCGACGTATGAAAAACGCCCCCGCATAGCAGCGCCTGTGTACGCCCATCCTGATACTTTTCTGCCCAAGGAAGCAGGGGGCAAAAATATCGGTTCCATCCTGGACGAAGCTTCGCTCCATGCCATCCTGCCGGTCCATACAACAAAAGAACCGGTCTGGCTGACAGACCGGCTCGTATTCCTCAGTGAAATTGAACGGACCAATGATTTTGAAGCGAAAAAGCCTTTAGGTCATACGCTGCGCAACGGCGTATGGGAAGACGATTATTTGTATGATGACTCGGCCATGGTCTATTGTTCCGATAAGGGCCTGGTCATTGTAACGCCCTGCGCCCATGCCGGCGTCTGCAATACCATTGCATATGCGAAAAAAGTATGCCATACCGATACGGTGTATGCTGTTATTGGCGGATTCCATCTTTTGCGGGACAATCCGGACGTCATGCGGAAAACACTGGATTTCATAGAAGACTGCCAGCCGGAGCTGGTATATCCCTGCCATTGCGTCAGCCTGGAAAATAAGACACTCCTTGCACGGGAATTGCCCGTAAAAGAACTGGGAGCTGGTACTCGCCTGCGCTTCGACGAATAGACTCAGCGGACGAATTCCAGGCGGAAAGCCCGCCCCGGCGTGATATAGGGTATGAGAAATTGTTCTTCCGGCAGGATATAAGCTGCCCGGTTGCAATTAGGGCCGCCTGGGTAGGACTTCAGGCTGATCTGTACCTCGCCCATATAACGGCCGTATCCTTCATTGTCTACGGTGATGTCGCCGTACGATACGGGCTGGTCTGCCGTTTCATCACCCGAAATGATGTGCCCCTGCAGCCGGGAGCGGCTTTCTGCGGCGCGGATGACATCCTGAGCCGGGTCCAGGCGGGCCGTCATAGGCTGGCTGAGAAGGTCCTGCAGGAACGGGTCATGACTGAGAAGGCGTGCCTTGAGAACGATTCGGCCTTTTTCCTCCCGGCCCGCATGGGAAAGAGCGGTCAGTTCTTCCTGTGAGGGGGCAGAGTCACCGATATAAACGGTATCTGCGCCCATAGCCTGGGCGTGGCGGGCCGCCAGATCTACTGTGCGATTCCGATCGTCTTCCAATGTGGGCAGTCCTTCCCGGAGGGGCAGCCGCCGGCCGGCCTGACTGGGGATGAACAGACCAACGGAAATACCCTGGTTCTGCAGCCACTGTGTCTGTTTTTGTACATAGTCTTCTCCCAGACCCGTATGAGGGCGGGGATAAAAGTTGTGCAGGCTGTCTATATGGCTGAAATCAGCCCCGGCTTCCTGAAGGGCTGCCAGTTCTGCCGGGCGGAGGGTGGAGGCATTGAGCTGCACCTTCATCATATGGCTGAACAGAGCTATTTTGCGGACATCGAATCCATAATCAAAGCGGACCGTCGTAATGCCCAGGGAAAGCAGATGTTCCGGTGTCAGAGATGGCAGATTCAGTAATTCCTGCGTCTTTGGTGATACATCAGCTATGACATCGAAGTGATGGTGACGAGCGACAGATAAAATTTCCTGAAGCTCCATAGATAGGACGTCTGTGTCTGATTCGGGAATGTGGAGGGATGTAAACACCCGCGTAATGCCCATAGCGGCCGCTTCTTCCAGAAGGGCCAGTTCATCGGCACAGCTGCGGCCTAAACCGGGATAGAGAGAAATACCTGTTTTCATAGTCAGCAAACCTCCTCGGCAGGGTCATCAAATCCGATGATCCACGTAGCAATAAAACCGGCAAGATAGGAGACGAAAAGCCCGGAAAGATACACGGGGATATTGTCTGTGCTGGCGGCCAGGGGAAGGCCGGATATGCCCATAGCTGCAGCGCCGACCATAAAGGCAGCCTGTACGGCACCACCGCAGGCCCCGCCGATACAGGCACCGATAAACGGTTTTCCCAGAGGAAGCGTAACGCCGTAAATCAGCGGTTCACCGATACCCATGAGTCCGACAGGCAGTGCAGAGGCAATGGTTTTGCGCAGCTGCCTGTTTTTTGTTTTGACATATACGGCTGCTGCGGCGCCTACCTGGCCGCCACCGGCCATAGCCAGGATGGGGAGCAGGATGGTAACGCCATAGCGGGCCAGTAGTTCCGCATGGATAGGCGTCAGGCCCTGATGGATGCCTAGCATGACCATGGGAAGAAACGTGCCGCCGAGGATGAAGCCCGTCACGGCGCCGCCGCGGCCGATGGATTCAGTTGCCGCATATCCGATGGCTTCCGACAGCCATCCACCGATGGGCTGGCAGATGAATAGGGCAACAAAGGTCGCGATGAGGACGACCAGGAGCGGCGTCAGAAAGAGGTCAAACATATCGGGGATGACGCGGTGCAGTTTCTTTTCCAGCAGGGAAGCAAAGAGGACGACGAGGATGACGGCGATGATGCCGCCCCGCCCTGGAACGAGAGGCTGGCCGGAAAAGACGATATGGGCCAGTCCCGGATGGGTAATGATAGCGGCCATGACACCACCCAGCATGGGCGAACCGCCAAAGACTTTGGCTGCATTGACGCCGACAAAGATATTGAGACCGTAAAACGCGGCATTGCCGGCAATGGCAAATATCTGTATTACAGGCAGGGCGGATAATTCCGGATTGAGTTTCAGGGCAATATTCAGCAGCCCCGTAATCAGGCCGCAGGCGATGAACGCGGGGATGATGGGTACAAAAATCTGGGCAATCTTTTTCAATGCTTCTCTGGCCGGAGTGGCGTTTTTTCTGCGGATGGCTTCATGCAGTGCCTGCCCGTCTCCGACAGCGGCATTGCGGGCCAGCTCGCCAACTGATGCAGATTGATTGTCTTCTTTCAGTAATTCCAGAAATTCCCGGGTCACTTCCTGGGCCTTGCCCGGTCCCAGGATAATCTGCCATTCATCACCGGACTTATTGATGCCCATGACGCCGCGCAGGCGGCCTATATCTTCTTTTATGAAATGTTCTTCCTTTACGACCAGGCGCAGACGGGTCATACAGTGATAGGCCTGGACGATATTGGAGGCAGGTCCTGTGAGAGCGTAGATTTCCCGGGCCAGTTCTTTATAATCCATTATATCGTCCCTTTCGCAGCGGATTGAGCAGAAAGCACCTTCGAAATAAAGCCGTCGGCAGTCTGTAATTTTTCTTGTGCTTCTTCATAAGAAATATGCAGGAGCAGCATGACGATGGCTGGTTTAGCCTGTCCTTTACTTTGTGCGAGGGCCCGGATGGCTTCATCACGGCTGCAGCCGGCGGCCTCCATGACAATGCGCCGCGCTCTTTCTTCCAGTTTATGATTCGTCGCTTTGACATCGACCATCAGATTCCCGTAAACTTTACCGAGGCGGATCATCGTTCCCGTAGACAACATATTCAGAATCATTTTCTGGGCAGTGCCGGCTTTCATACGGGTGGAACCGGTAATGACTTCCGGACCGGTAACGGCACATAAATCAATATCAGCACAGGCGCCTATGGGAGAATGGGGAGAACAATCAACGGCAATGGCGGCAGCGCCACATTGACGGGCGCAGGTGAGAGCACCTATGACGTAAGGCGTGCGGCCGGAAGCACTAAGACCGACGACGACATCTTTTTTCGTAAGGCCCTTGTCGAGCAGGTCTTTTTTTCCCAGATTTTCGTCGTCTTCTGCGCCTTCACGGGCACGGAACATGGCAGATTCTCCTCCGGCAATCAGTCCCTGGACGAGGTCCGGATCAGTAGAATAGGTGGGTGGACATTCTGCTGCATCGAGGACCCCGAGCCGTCCCGATGTACCAGAGCCGGCGTAAAACAAGCGGCCACCTTCATGAAGATGATGGCTGATGAGGTCAATGGCTCTTGCGATGTCCGGTATGATGGCTTCTACGGCCGATGCCGCCCGATGGTCTTCCCTATTGATGATGCGGACCATTTCTTCCGTAGAAACCTGATCTATGTTCTTACTGCGGGGATTCCGCTGTTCTGTTGCAATAGCTGCTAATTCAATCATAATAGAGCCTCTTTTCTCTACAAGGTGTATTATATTATAAAACAGGAGCCGTATTGTAGCAACCGGATGTGATTCAGGATACGCAGGATGTATGCAAATGTTTTGATAATATACATCCATTTGAGGATAATAATTTACAATCCTCCCTTTTCATGGTATGATATTTTTGCACGGAAAATCTGTGCATGCCTGTGCGCCCATAGCTCAGCTGGATAGAGCAGCAGTTTCCTAAACTGCGTGTCGGATGTTCGAGTCATCTTGGGCGCACCATTTTTATATCTGTTTTGTATTTATTGCAAACTTCAGCAGAAAGGTGGCTGTCTGCATGTCCCAAATAGAAAAGAACCCTCTTGCTTTTTTCCATGAAGAACCTATTTCTGACCGTGACTATACCATGGCTGAGGCTGTAGCCGAAGCGAAACGCTGTCTTAATTGCCGTGTGCCCCAATGCCGCAATAGCTGCCCCATAGAAAATGAAATACCTCAGTTCATTCATGAATTGGCACAAGGGAATTTTGGTGCGGCCGCCGAATACATCTATCACCGCAGTGATTTTCCCGCACTGTGTGGACGTATCTGCCCCAGGGAAACGCAATGTGAAGGGGCCTGTGTACTGGGCAAAAAAGGAAAGCATATAGAAATCGGAAAACTGGAACGGTTTGTGGCCGATCTGGTTCTGGATAATCACATTCTCGATGACGTGCCCAGCAAAAAATGCAATGGGACCGTTGCTATTGTCGGCAGTGGCCCGGCAGGCATGGCAGCAGCCCAGGACCTGGCACGGATGGACTACGATGTGACGATTTTTGAAAGTTCTACCCAACCGGGAGGAACGCTTACCTATGGTATACCGACATTCCGCCTTCATAAAGAATATGTCCTCCGGGAAGTAGAACGGATGGAGCAGTTGGGCGTTACCATACGGTATGAAACAAAAGTGGGCCGTGATATTTCTCTGGATAAACTGGCCGAAGACTTTGATGCTGTTTTTATTGCCGTCGGCACAATGGAAGGATGGAAACTGGGAGTCGAAAATGACCATTTATCTGGTGTGATTGATGCGGCCCAGTTCCTGTACCAGGTGGAACAGGTACAGCTTGGTGAAGAACAATTATCCAGGCTGCCCGTCAAACCGGGAGATACGGTCCTCGTCGTCGGTGCCGGTAATGTGGCTATTGATGCGGCCCGTACGGCACTGCGCCTGAAAGCAAAGGTAAAAATCGTATACCGCCGGGGCGAAAAGAATATGAAATGCCTGCCCTCCGAATATATGGAAGCAAAAGAGGAAGGAATCCAGTTCCAGTTCTATTCGGCGCCCCGTGCCGTCGTCGGTACCGATCATGTAGAAGGGCTCCGGATTGAAAAGCAGAAGATCTTGGACGATGGGACGATGGTACCGACAGGAGAATTTGAAATTGTGCCGGCCGATAAGATCATTGCTGCCATTGGCAATAGACCGGAAATGGACATTATTCAGGCTTTTGGTGCTGAAGCTACGGAAGACGGTTACATCGAATCCCGCAATATCCCTTACGGTATGACCAGCCGGCGCGGTATATTTGCTGCCGGTGACGTCGTACACAAGCCGAAAACGGTCGTGCTGGCTATGCGTGAAGGCAAGCGGACAGCGGCTGGTATCGATGAATATATCCGGGCTAAACACATGATGGAAGAGGTCAACAAGGGATAAGGAGGTCCATATGTCCGAACTGATACAGCAGATTGAAAAAGCCAATGCGGCCTTTGTAGAAGAACATAAGGCCGGAGGCTTGACAGAAGTAAGCAAATATCCGTCCCGCAGCGTAGCCATCCTTACCTGTATGGATACGCGCCTGCTGGATTTTCTGGAACCTGCCATGGGTTTGAAACGGGGCGAAGCTAAGATCATTAAAGTGGCTGGCAATACGGCAGGCCGCAGTTTTAACAGTGTCGTTGGCAGTCTGATGGTCGCTGTCTATGAACTTCATGTGACGGACATTATCGTCGTCGGACATGAAGATTGCGGCATGCTCCATACGACGGCAGAAGGACTTTGTAAAAAAATGTTTGAGGCGGGGATTGACCCGGCAATCATTGATGATGTGGAACCACAGCTCATGGCCTGGGCCGATCCCATCTGTGACTGCGAAGAATCGGTACGGGTTACCGTACGCAACTTGCAGCGCAATCCCTATCTGCCCAGGGGAATCCATTACCATGGAGCAGTCATCCATCCTGATACAGGGGCCGTCCGGTTCGTAATTACGGATGCGGAAAAGAAATAAAGGAGGCAGATTATGAATCTCGTTGAACAACGTATGGCAGATCATGCAGCTGTCCTGGCTGCGACAAAAGCACTGGCTCCTGATATAGAAAGAGCAGGCACTCTGATCCGGGATGCGCTGGCTGGTGGCCACAAAATTTTATTCTGCGGAAATGGCGGCAGCGCTGCCGATTCCCAGCATCTGGCAGCAGAAATCGTCGGCCGCTTCCAGAAAGAACGGCCCAGCCTGCCTGCACTGGCACTGACCGTAGATACATCGGTCCTCACAGCCGTAGCTAATGACTACGGGTACGATACGGTATTCAGCAGACAGGTAGAAGGACTTGGGAATGCCGGAGATGTACTGGTTGGCATTTCTACATCGGGGAATAGCAAGAACGTCATTGCCGCCATCGAAACGGCCCGTAAAAAGCAGATGAGCGTCATCGGCTTTACCGGCATTGGTGGTGGAAAAATGGCGGACTTGTGTGATGTTTGTCTGGCCGTTCCTTCCAAAGTGACGGCCCGCACCCAGGAAATGCATATCATGATGGGCCATATCATCTGTGAAATTGCAGAAGAAACGTATTGATACAATAGTCTTAGTTCAACAAAAAACGGGAACAGAATGGCTTTACGTCATTCTGTTCCCGTTTTTGTTGCTATACATTCTGATTCCTTTGACGAAGGGAAAACAGCGATATTAATATCCTAAGTTTTCCCCGACGAGGATGACCTTGATACGGCCCTGGGGTCCGCTGTTGCGGCGGGTCCGGACCATCTGATTGCAGATACTCTGCGGGCTGAGACAGTCAGCGCACATGCCGTTGGTGTTGCACGGCGTCGGGATGCCGAAACGCTGGGCATTAATTGGAGCGGCAGTCGAACGGGCCCGGGCGATGGCCGCTTCCAGTGTCGGTTCTACTTTATTCATGCCGGCGATGACTATGACCTGTTTGGGCCCGAAGATGAGCGCTGCCGTGCGGTTGCCGTTGCCGTCGATATTAAATAACTGACCATCCTGGGTGGCGGCATTCGTACTCATGATGAACGTATCGCAGGTCAGACCTTTACGCATGATTTCCATCCGTTCTTCCGGTGTCTTGGCCGTATCGCGGTCGAGAACCGGGTTGTGGGCTTTGACGTAATCATAGAGTCCCATTTCTACAATAGAGGTGGAACCACCCCAGGAAACGACGTCTGTTTCCGGAATCAGTGATACCGCTTTAGCCAGGGCTTCTTCTTTGGTAGGACAATACCAGGCGGCAAAACCGCGTTTTTCAAAATTTTTGGCAACGGCCGGCCCTTTCTTATCATACATGGTGTGCATCATATCGGAACGATCCATATTAACTCCTCCTAAAATATATATTGTGACATAGGCTAAAAGCCGATGTTTTCACCGACGAGAATGACTTTGATGCGCCCGCCCGGATTGCAGGCGCGGGTGCGCAGTATCTGACGGCATACCGTGTCCTGGCCTTTGCAGTCAGCGCACATGCCTGTCAGGTAGCACGGTGTTTTGGAGCCGGCAAAGCGGTTGATGTTGATGGCTGATGCGGTCGAGCGGGCCCGGGCCAGAGCGGCAGCCACTGTTGGAACGACCTTATTCATGCCGACGATGACCAGCACCTGACGGGGACCATAGGAGAGCGCCGCTACGCGGTTGCCGTTGCCGTCGATGTTCAATAATTCACCATCCTGGACGGCAGCATTGGTCCCCATGAGGAAGGTATCACATAACAATGCTTTACGCATGAGTTCTACCCGTTCTTCCGCTGTCTTTGCCGTGTCGCGGTCAATGACCTTGTAATGGGCCTGTACATAAGCGTGGAGCCCGATGTCATCAATGGAGCGGGAACCGCCCCAGGAGACGACGTCATCTTTGGGAATGAGAGAAATAGCTTTAGCCAGGGCTTCCTCACAAGTTGGACAGTACCAGGCGGCAAATCCTCTTTTTTCAAAGTTCCGGGCAACGGCCGGCCCTTTCTTATCATACATGGTATGCATTATATCGGTTCTTTCCATTGTAAAACCTCCTTATTGGTTCATAAAGTCCTGAAATGCGCGGGTATTACGTATACGGTCAAAATGAGACTGGCTGCGGGCGGCCTCTTTTACATTTTCTTTATCGATGGCAGCGGCTTTTTTCAGGTATAAAACGGCCTTTTCGGCATTCCCCTGGTCGCCGTAAATGGTGGCGATGCCATAATAGCTCCACGTGTTATCCGGTTCGCTGTCGATGACTTTCTGGAACCAGGTAATCGATTCATCGTATTGCTTGTCGATTTTCAGGGCCAGTGCCAGGTCATAGAAAGATGGGACATAATCTGGTTTTAGTTCCAGTGCCTGCCGGATGAGAGAAATTCCCTGACGGACCTCCTTTGGATTTACCCCGTTGCCGCGCATGGCCAGGGCGATTCCCTTGCCGGAAAGTGCTTTATAATTTTTTTGGTCTTTGGCAAGTGCCTGGTTATACAGGGAAATGGCCTGATCATACTGGAATTGCTGGTAGAAAGACAAGCCCTTTTCAAAGAGGGCTTCTGAGGCGGCATCTATCTGAACCTGTTGCTGTTGCTGCTGGTTCTGTGCCGGTGCCGGCTGCTCCTGATTTCCGCAGCCGGCTATGAACAGGCCAACTGCAAGACATAAGGCCACTGCTATAGGAATCTTTTTCATTTTTTCACCTCATATACATACGCTACGTATAGTATATAAGAAAATTCATAAATGCACAAAGTCGTATACACGGTATTCACGTTTTCTTACTATGTATACATAAACTATGGATAGCTTTATTATACTATCTATGGTATCATTTTTATAGAAGTTTCTTTCCGTACACGGCCAACCGGATAATATTTTTAATTGTAAAGTGAATTTATTCTACATGTACCAGATGGGAAACCATACCATTTTAGGATGAATTTTGCTTATTTTTAGTATGCTCAAAACGCAATACTCATGCTCGAAACGCAATAGACTATACTGAATGGTGCTATTTATGCAAATGAATTGAAAAATAAATTCAGCTTGCTATAATAAAGGTAGAGAGATTAAACGTTTAAATAACCTCTGTAATTGTAAGCGCTTGTATTGTCTACTATTATTTTTCTCATTTTATTTCTCAAGGAGATGTTTAAAGTGACTGAAAAATTGATGAAAACAATGGATGGTAATGAAGCTGCCGCATACGTATCGTATGCATTGACAGAAGTTGCAACAATTTTCCCGATTACTCCGTCTTCCCCGATGCCGGAACACGTGGATGTATGGGCGGCTCATGGTAAAAAGAACCTCTTCGGCCAGCCGGTGCGCGTCATGGAAATGCAGGCTGAAGCCGGTGCTGTCGGCGCCCTGCACGGCCTCGTTGAAGCAGGTTCTCTGGGTACTTCCTATACGGCTTCCCAGGGCCTGATGCTCATGATTCCTGTCATGCACCGTATTGCCGCAACATGCAAACCGGCTGTACTCCATGTAGCTGCCCGTTCTGTAGGGTCTCATGCCCTTTCTATTTTCGGGGATCATTCCGATGTCATGGGCTGCCGTAATACCGGTTGGGGCATGCTCTGCAGCGGCAGCGTCCAGGAAGTCATGGATCTTGCCGGCGTAGCACATCTTTCTGCTATTAAAGCCAGCCTGCCGATGATGCACTTCTTCGATGGTTTCCGTACATCTCACGAAATTCAGAAAGTCGAAGTTATGCCCTATGAAGAATTAGATAAACTGCTGGACCGCGATGCCCTCTATAAATTCAAACATGAAGCACTGAACCCGGATCATCCGACCATGCGCGGCGGCGTTAATAACCCGGATATTTTCTTCCAGAACCGTGAAGCCGTCAATTCCTATTATGACAAACTGCCTGATATCGTCCAGGATTACATGGACAAAATCAGTGAATTTACAGGCCGGACTTATAAATTGTTCAACTACTACGGTGCTCCCGATGCAGAATACGTCATTGTAGCCATGGGTTCCGTAACAGGCGCTATTGAAGAATGCATCGATGCCATGACGGCAGAAGGCCAGAAAGTCGGCTATGTACAGGTACACCTCTATCGTCCGTTCTCGCTGAAACACTTCTTTGCAGCTATGCCGAAGACGGTTAAACGCATTGCTGTCCTGGACCGCACGAAGGAACCGGGTGCAATCGGCGAACCGCTGTATGAAGATGTATGTACGGCATTCCAGAATTCTGACAGTGATCCCATGATCATTGCCGGCCGCTATGGCCTGTCCTCCAAGGACGTTCCGCCTTCCCACATCAAATCCGTATTTGTTCATCTCATGAGTGATAATCCGAAACAACATTTCACCGTCGGCATCAATGATGATGTAACCAACCTGTCTATTCCTCTCGTACCGATGGATGTCAAGACGGACGGAATCATCAGCTGCAAGTTCTGGGGCTTCGGTTCCGATGGTACAGTTGGTGCCAACAAGAACTCTATCAAGATTATCGGCGATAATACGGACCAGTACGTTCAGGCTTATTTCGAATATGATACGAAGAAATCCGGCGGCGTTACGAAATCCCATCTGCGTTTCGGCAACCGCCCGATCCGTTCGACCTATTATGTCAAATCGGCTGACTTCGTAGCATGTCATAAAGAAGCGTATATCAAAGATTACGATATCGTCGGTGAAATTAAAGATGGCGGCATCTTCCTCCTCAACTGCAGCTGGGATCAGGCAGCCCTTGAAACACACCTGAAAGCCAGCGTAAAACGTCAGATTGCCAATAAACATATTAAATTCTACACCATCGATGCGACGAAGATTGCCGCTGAAATAGGTCTGGGCAACCGTACCAATACGGTTCTGCAGGCTGCCTTCTTCAAACTGGCCAATATTATTCCTATCGATGATGCCGTCAAATATATGAAAGAAGCCATCGTCAATACCTATTCGGCCAAGGGCGAAAAGATTGTCAATATGAACTGTGAAGCCGTTGAACGCGGCGTATCCGGTGTTGTTGAAATCAAGGTTCCGGAAGCATGGGCTACGGCGAAAGACGAAGCCGTCGAAGATATGACAAAAGATCTGCCTGATTTTGTCAAGAGAATCTGTATTCCGTCCAATCTGCAGAAAGGCGACGACCTGCCGGTCAGCGAATTCCTGCCTTATGCAAACGGCGATTACCCCGTAGGCAGCGCGGCTTATGAAAAACGTGGCATTGCAACCAATGTCCCGGTCTGGGATGTAACGAAATGCGTACAGTGCAACCAGTGCTCTATGGTCTGCCCGCATGCCGCTATCCGTCCGTATCTCCTCGATGAAAGTGAAGTAAAAGCAGCTCCCGAAGGCTTCGTGACGAAGAAAGCCGTCGGCAAAGGCCTTGAAAAATATGAATTCCGCGTTCAGGTATCTCCGCTCGATTGCTACAGCTGCGGTTCCTGCATTAAGACCTGTCCTGTACAGGCACTCTCCTTTGCACCGCTCGATTCCCAGCGCAAAGAAGCGGCAAACTGGGACTATGCCCAGACGGTCAGCATCAAAGATACGGGCCTCGATGAATTCAGTGTCAAAGGCAGCCAGTTCAAACTGCCGTATCTGGAATTCTCCGGCGCCTGCGCAGGCTGCGGCGAAACACCGTATGTCAAACTGCTGACCCAGCTGTATGGCGACCGCCTCTATATCGCTACGCCGGCTGGCTGTATGCAGGCGTGGGCTGCTGCACTTCCGTGCATCCCGTGGACAAAAGATAAGAACGGCAAAGGGACGGTTTGGACGAACTCCCTGTTTGAAGATAATGGCGAATTTGGTTTCGGCATGTACCTGGCTCTCCATCAGCAGCGGGAAGATGTAAAGAACCATCTCGAAGCACTGGCTGGTCTCATCGATGAAGGTTCGCTCAAAGCGTCTATCCAGAAATGGCTCGACTCCTATGGCTGCCATAATGAAGGCGAAACGACGAAACAGATCAGCGCAGATCTGATTGCCGAACTGGAAAAAGCACAGCTTACAGGTAAAGCGGGCGAAGAAGTGGCTTATCTCCTGGCTCACAAAGAACACATCGGCAAGAAGACCGTCTGGATCGTCGGCGGCGATGGCTGGGCATATGATATCGGTTATGGTGGTCTGGACCATATCATGGCAACGACGGAAAACTTCAACGTTCTCGTCATCGATAACGAAGTATATGCCAACACCGGTGGCCAGTCCTCCAAGGCTACACCGAAAGGCGCTGTGGCACAGTTCGCTGCTGCCGGCCGCCGGACCAATAAGAAGGATCTGGGCCGTATTATGATTGGCTATGGTCACATCTATGTCGCCTCTGTCTCCATGGGTGCTAACCCAGCTCAGATGATGAAAGCCCTCAAAGAAGCGGAAGCGTATGATGGCCCATCTATCGTCCTGGCTTACAGCCCGTGCATCAATCACGGCCTTGTCAAGGGCATGAGCACGGCACAGATGGAAGAAAAGAAAGCCGTCGAATGCGGTTACTGGCCGCTCTACCGGTACAATCCGGCTCTGGAAGCAGAAGGCAAGAATCCATTCAGCCTCGATTCCAAGGAACCGAACGGCAAATATCGTGAATTCCTGATGGGTGAAACACGGTATGCTGCACTGACGCGTACTTTCCCGGAAGTAGCCGATCAGCTCTTTACGGAAGCCGAAGCTGCTGCTATGAAGCGGTATAAATTCTACAAGAGACTGGCTGCAGAAGTCTGATAGTCAGATTTATAAGAAAGACAATAGGAGCTGTCGCATGCATAACGGAGCGGCAGCTCCTATTGTTATACCTTCAAACTCATGAACGAGACTGTTGCATTAAGCGTAAATACGTAATGCGACAGTTTCGTTCTTTTTTTACAAAGGGCATTATCTTTTTTTTATGATTATTACAAGAGATATTGCTTGCAATGTTGAACATAGGATGTTACAATATAGCCGTAATCAGAAATGACGTACCTGAGGATTCAGAAAGGAAGGATAACATGACTGAAATGGTAACGAATGAAGTACCAGCAAGTAATGCCTATCTGGAAAAAATGAACAAGTTTTGGCGTGCTGCCAATTATCTGTCAGCCTGCCAGCTGTATTTATTGGATAACCCACTCCTGAAAAAGCCGCTTACGCCGGACATGATAAAAAAGAAAATCGTCGGCCACTGGGGAACTGTACCGGCACAGAATTTTGTATTCGTTCATATGAACCGCCTGATTAAACTCTATGACCTGGATTTGATTTTATTATCCGGCCCGGGTCACGGCGGAAATTTCTTCATTGCCAATGATTATCTGGATGGATCGTATAGTGAAATTTATCCGAATATCTCTCAGGATGAAGCAGGGATGCAGAAGCTGTTCAAACAGTTTTCCTTCCCCGGTGGCGTGCCCAGCCACTGCGCTCCGGAAACGCCGGGCTCCATCCATGAAGGCGGCGAACTGGGTTATTCTATTGCCCACGCCTGTGGGGCTATTTTTGACAATCCCGACCTGATTGCCGCTACTGTCGTAGGTGATGGCGAAGCCGAAACGGGACCGCTGGCAACGTCTTGGCAGTGCAATAAATTCATCAATCCGATTACAGACGGTGTCGTACTGCCCATCCTCAATCTGAATGGATATAAAATTGCCAACCCGACTATCTTCGGACGCATGTCCCACCAGGAACTGGTCGATTTCTTCCACGGTTGCGGCTGGGAACCGTACTTCGTCGAAGGCGACGATCCCATGACGATGCACCGGCTGATGGCAGATACGATGGATACGGTCATTGCCAGAATCAAAGAAATCCAGGCCCATGCACGGCAGCAGAACGATGCCACACGCCCCGTATGGCCGATGGTCATCCTGCGCACACCCAAAGGATGGACCGGCCCGAAAGTAGTCGATGGCAAACGCATTGAAGGAAATTTCCTGGCCCATCAGGTGCCAATTGCCATGGATAAACCGGAACATCTGCAGCTCCTTTCCGATTGGCTGCATAGCTATCATGCAGAGGAATTATTTGATGAAACGGGAAAACTGCTCCCGGAATTGAGGGCACTGGCACCGGAAGGCGACCGCCGCATCGGTATGAATCCTCATGCTAATGGTGGTATCCTGTACCGAGAACTGCGGCTGCCTGATTTCCGTGACTATGCCTTTGACATTGGTAATCACGGGGAAAAAGACAGCCAGGATACGCAGAACCTCGGTCCGTATATCCGTGACATTTTCAAACTGAATGACGATGCAAAGAATTTCCGGATTTTCTCTCCCGATGAAAACAATTCCAACCGCTTCCAGGCCGTCTTTGATGTAGAAAATAGAGACTGGAATGTACAGGCAACGGCAGAAGATGATCATTTATCGCCGTCTGGACGCGTCATGGATTCCATGCTGTCGGAACACATGTGCGAAGGCTGGCTGGAAGGATATCTTCTGACTGGCCGTCACGGCTTCTTTGACACCTATGAAGCCTTCTCGCGGATTGTCGATTCGATGGCAGCCCAGCATGCAAAATGGCTGAAAGTCTGCAATCAGCTCCCATGGAGACACAGCATTGCCTCCCTGAACCTCATGATGTGCTCGACTGTATGGCAACAGGACCATAATGGATTTACCCATCAGGATCCGGGCTTCATGGATCATATGGCCAATAAAAATGCCGATGTCGTCCGCATTTTCCTTCCGCCCGATACAAACTGCCTCCTGGCAACCATGGATACGTGCCTGCGTACCCAGAATTTTGTCAATGTCATCATTGCCAGCAAGCATCCCCGTCCGCAGTGGCTCTCTATGGAAGAAGCGGTCAAACACTGCACCCAGGGTATTGGCATCTGGGACTGGGCTTCCAATGACCAGGGACAGGACCCGGATATCGTATTTGCCTGCGCCGGTGAAACGCCGACACTGGAAGCTCTGGCTGCCGTATCGATTTTGCGGAAAGAACTGCCAGAATTGAAGATCCGATTCATTAACGTAGTGGATCTGTTCAAACTCCTGCCTCAGACAGAACATCCCCATGGACTGACTGATGTCGAATACGACATGCTCTTTACCAAAGACAAACCGGTCATTTTCAATTTCCATGGTTATCCCAAACTGGTCCATGAACTGACCTATCATCGTCATAATAACCGTCTCATGCACGTCTGCGGTTATCGTGAAGAAGGGACTATAACGACACCGTTTGACGTGCGCGTACAAAATAATGTTGACCGTTTCCACCTCGTCCGCAGCGCTCTGAAACGACTCCCGAATCTTGGGAACCGGGGGGCTTACCTATTCCAAAAAATGAATGACAAGCTTGTTGAACACAAACAGTACATTCATGACAAGGGCGTTGATTTACCGGAAGTATCCCAGTGGAAATGGGAAGACTAATACATCACTAACCTCTTTCAGCATCACAAGACAAGAACTCCTGCCAGCATTGTATGGCAGGAGTTCTTGTCTTACTTCACAGAGTGTTTTTACTTGACGGATTACCGTGTGAAAGGGAACGGACTTGTGGTATAATTACATGATAAGCCTAAAAATAAGAGTGAATGAGAGATAGGATGACCATCATGAAATTAATATTCGTGGATTTTGAAATGAATCCCATCAGCAAGGAGCGTCGGCAGATACGAAAAATCTGCCCGGGAGAAATCATCGAAATAGGTGCGGTCAAACTCGACGAACAGGCGCAGGAAATCAGTAGCTTTAAAGAATATGTCCTGCCTAAATATGCGACAGAGATGGATGAGACTTGTCAGGAACTGACGGGAATCACCATGGACATGCTTTGTCAGGCCGACACGTTTGTACCGGCATTCCGGCGGTTTCTGGATTGGTGCAATGAAACCGGGGAAAATGATTATGAAATGTACGCCTGGAGTGAAAACGACTGGCGGCAGCTCCATAATGAAATGCGGCTGAAAAAAATCAATACCCAGTCGGACCGTGTGGCATGGATGCTGGGGCACTGGCAGAATTTTCAGCAGATATACTGCAATCTGCTGGGACTGGATAATGTCATTTCTCTGGACAAGGCAATCGAGACGACGGGGGAACCCTTTGACGGTCAGATGCATGACGCATTGTGGGATGCCCGCAATACAGCCAAATTATATATGTTGTCCAAAAAGAAAGAGGAATTTCGCAAAGTCATGGATTCCATCATCGAGGTAACGGCCTCGGCCGAACCGCTTACGTTTTCTATGGCAGAAGCCTTTAAAAAAGCCAGGCGATAAGGAAAAATAGAAGAGAAAGAAGGAAAGAGCTTTTGGGGGAAGTTGGTATCCGTATCATTTTTTTATTTATCGATGTGATCCTGCCTATGGCAGCCGGTTATGCGTGCAGACAGAAACAGTGGCTGGATGAAAAACAATGCAATATCCTTATCCGCATCAACATCACTATCATTACAACATTGCTGACGACGCTGACATTCTGGGTCCTTCCGATTAAGCCGCATCTCATGCTGCTGCCTGTTTTCATGGTGCTTAATGCATTTATACCTGTAGGGGTCATTTTTCTCTTTCACCGGCAGCGCAAATTCACATCCATGGCCGATCAGGGCAGTTATATCCTGGCGGCGCTCCTGACGAATCTGGGAACACTGGGCGGTTTGTGTGGCTATATCCTGTATGGTGAACGGGGCTTTGCTTATGCCCAGTTGACAGCCGTATTTCAGAATTTCGTCACCTTTTTTATTGCTTTTCCTCTGGGAGCTTATTATAAGTACAGTGCTGAAGCGGGCGGCCATCTCAATCTCGTTTCTATGAGCTGGCGTAAACTCTTTATCAACTGGAATCAGATGCCCGTCGTCGGCATGGCCCTGGGTATTGCCCTTTATGCTCTCGGGATTTCCAGACCACAAATACTGGATTATGCCTTTCAGGGGCTGATTCATATCGGGGCCTGGTCCGGGCTGGTACCGATTGGGTTCATGATAGAGTTTGCGGCTCTCTCCCGGTACTATAAGAAGACCTTTGACCTCGTACCCATCAAGCTGTTGGTGACGCCGGCTATCTGCTATGTCCTGGGCACATTCTGTTTCACCGATCCCGTTCTGATTGGGACGCTCATGATTCTCATGTCGATGCCGACGGCTATCTTTTCTCTCTTTGCCGTACGCTTATACAACCTCAATGTCAATCTGGCTATGTCCGCTTTTATTACGACGACGGCGTTTTATATATTCCTGTTTTATCCCGTTTTTTATTTTCTGGTCCACCTGGGATATCTTACCTTTACCTGATTTAATGAGAGGTGACTTATGATTTTAAAACTGAAGAAATCGTGGTTGTTTTTGTGCACAGCCTGTATCATGGCAATGTTTCTGGCCGGATGTGGTCATGCCGTCAACCTGACGGAAAAGCGCATTGACGGTATCGATTCCCAGATTACAATAGCACTGCCCGGCAATGCCCACGAACTGCCCCTGCCGGTCACATTGGATCCATTGACACAACGATACCTGAAGGGACAGCGTTTTTATGGGGAAATTAATCAGGGACTGCACATCGGAATCTTTACGGTCAGCATTGACTCGGGACAGATGTACAGTGACCTGCATCTGACGAATGGCCAGGCTCTGGGAAATACGCTCAGCGAAAATATTGAACGGGCGTCTCAGGCTATTTTAAGCAGCATTGATGCAGAAAATGTATCTGCCATGCAGGAAGCTGCCAGTGTTTCCGGGGAACATGCGGTGAAACAGACCTATACGTTTACCGCCGATGATAAACGGATGAAGGCGCAGCTGTTGGGATTTTCCCATGGCAACGCTACCTGGGTCATCCTCGTCGCCTGTGATGCCGATTCTAAGAATGCCCCGGCTATTGACGACATCATGAAATCTGTTACGATAATAAAATAATAGTACAGAAGGAGCGGCTTTCATATGAAACAGCCATGGTTTCGTATGAAAGCCGCTCCTTTACATTTGTCGTTTGTAGCGAGCAGGATCTTTTTGGGCCGTCAGCATGTTTGCTGTATGCGCTTGTACAAAGGCAGTTTTTGCAGATGTTTCAATGTCACCATGGCGGTGATGCCAATGAGTATGCCTGTTCCCATTCCGGCAACTGCCAGTACGGGCAGGTACAGCATGATTTTCATGTTTTCTACGATGAAACATGCCACGAGGACCTGGCCGAAGTTGTGAAAAATGCCACCGGCGGCCGATACACCAATAAGGCTGAATTTGCCGCATTTTTGGAAAACCAGCATACTTCCCAGGCTGAGAGCAGCCCCGGATACACTGTAGAAGAAAGCGTTGATTCCGCCGCCAAAAGCGGTGGAAAGAATGATGCGGAGCAGGAGAATCAGTGCAACATCCCGTTTCCGGGGAAGGGCGTATAAGGCAATGACCGTAATCAGATTGGCCAG
Source organism: Megasphaera hexanoica (assembly GCF_043520715.1). NCBI lineage: Bacteria > Bacillati > Bacillota > Negativicutes > Veillonellales > Veillonellaceae > Megasphaera > Megasphaera hexanoica. Next base: position 627,979 of record NZ_CP171361.1, read on the forward strand.
TCCCAGCTTGGCGCCGGGGGCGATGAACGGGACGGGAAGCATGCCTTCTACGATGTACAGTACCAGGGACTGGGCAACAAACAGGCTCAATATAATAAGGTGGAACGTTTTGTTCATAAGATACCTCTCTAACGGGCGCGGATAATATCGGGATCCGATGCATCATTGGCCTGGACTTCCACCATGACTTTATGGGGCAGACAGACGCTGGTCTGACCGGGATTTTTCAAAAATCCTTCGTGGACGCATACCTGGTCAGGGCAATCGGCATCGATGATGGCAATTTCTTCATCGCGGATCAGGATGGTATTGTATCCGGATGATGTGCGGATAGTCAGTGTATCTGTCCCATGGTGTTCCGATAAAGGAATCGTTTTGTATTCCTTGCCGTCTACATAGATGATGGCGTGTGTGCCATTGGCAGAAGCAGCCTGACCGCTGGCCCAGAATAAGGCGGCAGGGATACAGGATAAGATGAGCAGACTGACGATGAGGGCGACATCCCATTTTCGTATCATATATTCACTCTCCTAAAACCAGACAGCTTCCTGACCGGTCTGGATAAAACCTTGATGTTTCAAATGAATGACGTTTTCTGGAGGCAGATCTGTGAAGATGCAGAAACAGGCATTGGACTGGGCATTAGCTTTTATATAGGCATCATCAAAGGAAAGGAGCCGGTCCCCTTTCCGGACTGTCTGACCGTCTTTGACATAAAAGGTAAAGCCCTTTCCATTTAGTACATCCGTCCCTATGCCGACCTGCAGCATATACTCCAATCCGTCGGTTGTATGCATGCCGATGGCATTTTTTTCTTCAAAAATAAAAAAGACGGATCCGTCACAGGGAGCATACAGAATGGATTCAGACGGATAGATAAAAAAACCGTCTCCTGTAGATTTATGGGAATAGAACGGATCCGGTGCTTCCGAAAGAGGATGGAGCATACCTGTACAAGGCGCGTAGAAAATATGAGACTGCGGAGATGGAGATGACGGTGGGATGATGCGGACGGCTTCTTCACCGGCTGCGATGCGGGGGCCGGCACAGAGCCGAACCTCCCAATGTTCCGGCAGCTCCGGGAACAGGCAGATGCAGGCATCGGATGTTGCCTTTTCACAGATGAGTTTTTTATCGAAAGTTAGCAACCGGTCCCCTTTTTTGACGTGCTGTCCTGATTCGGCAAAGACCGTAAATCCTTTTCCCTGCAGCCGGACTGTATCAATTCCGATGTGGAGCAGATATTCTGTTCCATCTGCCGCTGTCAGTCCTATGGCATGACGGGTATCAAAGACAAAGGTTACCTCACTGTCACAGGGCGCATAGACCGTATTTTCTTCAGGGTATACAAAAAAGCCGTCACCGGTCATCTTTTGAGCAAAGGCTTCATCCGGTGCGTCCGTGATTGGGTGAAGTTCTCCTGTAAAAGGGGAATTGAAAGGAATAGGTGATTCGTGTTCCACTGCTGCTATACCTCCTGCTGTCCCATGCCGTCTCTGTCATATTGCTGTTTGACAGGGCACGTCATGAGAAGTACTATTATATTGTAACATAAACCGAAGGATAAAGTAATCTAAATATAGATGAGGGTGTGATTGTGATGGAACCGACTGGACCGATGGAAGACCGGAATACATGGTGCTTCGTATGCGGTAAAAAGAATCCGCATGGACTGCATCTGGACATGCATTTGACAGAAGATGGCTGTTATGCCTGGTTTGTCCCGCAAAAACAGCATGAAAGTTATGATGACCGCATGCATGGCGGACTCATTAGTACACTTCTCGACGAAGTGATGGGGGATTTTATCTACCAGAAGACGGGGATACCGGCTTATACGGCACGCATAGAAGTCCGTTTTCGCCATCCTGTGCGGATTGGGGAGAAAATTAAAATCGAGGGTAACGTAGTCCATCACCGGGGACGACTCTATGAAACGATGGGCAGGATTACCAAAGAAGATGGGTCCATAGCAGCCGAAGCGACTGCCAAGATGATGAGTGCCAAATAAAGTATGGTACAGGATATATATCCGGAAAGGAGCGGTTTGTATGGAACAAAACGAACGATTGTATCAATTGAGTACACCTCTGTTAGCCGATGCCTGTATGCGTCTGGGAATCCCTGTGCGCTGTGCGCCCAGTAACCTGCAGGCACTGGAACCGGATATGCATTGTGTCGGACGGGTCTGTCCTGTCCGTCATGCAGGCAGTGTAGACATCTTTTTTGCCGCGTTGGAAGAAGCGCAGCCCGGCGATGTACTGGTCATTGATAATGGCGGTCGTACAGATCATGCCTGCGTTGGTGACCTCGTTGCCCGCGAAGTACAGGCTGCAGGTCTGGCGGGAATTATCATCTGGGGTCTGCACCGGGATACGTGGCAGATTCATGAAACGGGGTTACCGTTCTTTTCCCAGGGGCATATCCCTACCGGGCCCGTCAGACTGGACCGCCGGCCTGCGGCCGATGCTCTGGCCTGGGCCCGCGTAGGAGACTGGATTGTCGGTAAAAGCGATATCGTTGCAGGCGACCGCGACGGCGTCATCTTTTTGCCGTCAGATCATCTGACGGACATCATCGAAGCGGGGGAAGCCATCAAAGCGGCGGAAGAACGGCAGGCAAAACTTCTGAAAGAAGGAAAGAGCCTGAGGGACCAGCTGCATTTTAAAGAATACCTGGCCCAGCACAGCGTGACCCCATCGTACAGCTTCCGTGACCATCTGCGCAAAATCGGCGGTGCCATAGAACAGTAACCATGTAGATACATACTGCCTGCCCTGCTATCCGGGACAGGCAGTATGTATTTAAACTGATTTTATTCTCTTTCCGTCTTGCCTTCCCGGACATCCTGTGATACTATACGCACAGGGCAGAAGATAATATCACCGTAGGTGAGTTATACTTTTCGTAGTGTCATTTGTTATATTTTTCACAACTGCCTGGATCCGAAGTGGACCGGGACGGTGACAGGGCAGGAGTCTGCCCGTTTTACTTCGTTGTAGTATGCTTTCTGGCCCTGGCTGGAAAGCTTTTTCTTTTGCCCATAACTATTATCAGGGGGCATGTCTGATGTTAAAAGGAAAGAAAAAATTAGCAACTTTAGTAACGGTTTGTGTATTGGCAGGCAGCACGGCGATGGCTGCCGGTAGTCCGGCAGCGGTACCGGTGCGTGCTGTCCCGGTCCAGCAATCGGCACCGGTGTCAGTGGGAACATCCGCCATTGAGACCTGGCGCACACAAAAGCAGCTGGCACAGGAAGAAACGATGGCACTTTTGTGGATGCGGTCTGCCGCAGAATACCGGGCACTTTGCTATCAGGGCTACAATGCGGCTATGATGGAAGTGGATAAAGCACTGAGTGATCCGGCACGGAAGGGCAAACCGCTGGCTATTGTCCTGGACTGTGATGAAACGGTAACGGATAATACACCGGCTCTGGCAAAGGCGGCGGCCGATGGGAATGGCCAGTATAAGAGTATCTGGTGGCGCGATGTCGTTCATGAAGGTAAATCGGGCGCAATGCCGGGAGCCGTCGATTTTCTCCAGCAGGTAGATAAGAAAGGGCTGGCCATATTCTACGTATCGAACCGCTATGCGCCGGTCAATTATGAAGCGACAGAAGCCAATCTGAAGGCTCTGCGTTTTCCCCAGGCAGATAAAAAACACATCCTGCTCATGGAAAAGAGCGGCAATAAACAACTGCGTTTTAATACTATAACGGCTGATTATGATGTCGTCGTGTATATGGGGGATAATGCCGGGGACCTTCCCATCGGGACGAATGGTAAGAGTCTGACAGAACGCAATCAGATTGTCGATGCGCACAAGGCCGACTTCGGAACGAAATACATCGTCTTCCCTAATCCCGTATACGGGGCCTGGGTCAGTGCTATTGCCAAGAATTATCTTACCATGACACCGGAACAGCGCGATGAAGTCAACCGGGAATTTCTGACAAAAAACTATTAATAGAGATGGCAAAAGATGGCCGCATGTCGTAGTGACATAGGCCATCTTTTTTTACGTACCTTTATCGATTGCGCTGATGGATGAAAGCGGCGTAGTCGGCGATGCTGGAGAGTTCTTCCGGGGATACTTCCAAAAGAAGGCGGATGGTATCGACCAGTTTTGTTTCATATGGTACATGAACTGGTTGTGTAGCCGTGGAAGTGTCCGGACCAGCCGGTCTGGTCAGATCTTCCATGCTGGTATGGAAATAGGCAGCGACATCCTTCAGCCGGTCCTTGCGGGGGAATTTTTCTTCTTTAAGCCAGGCCGATAGTGTCGTCGGTTTTATCCCCAGGTCCAGACAGACTTGTTTTTTCGTCAGTTTCTGTCCGGCAAGCAGCTGCTGGAGATGAAAGCTGAAATTTTTTTTCTTTTCATCGTTTTTCATAATGGGCCTTCCTTTATCATGAGATACGGAATTTAGTATATCACAAAAGAAAGCATAAAAAAACAGGGAATTTTCATGGCCCGGATTAGATTAACATGTCAGTGTTTTTCCATCTGACGAAATGCAGATGGCGTGGGAGAGTCCGGCCAGTTCCAGCTGCTCCTGCAATATGCGACGCATAAAGAGATTGTGGGGGGGACGCTGTCCAGGTGGGTGGTGATAATCTGTGCTGTCGGGAGAGCGTGGTGCATGGTCAGCAGGTCGCCCGTGTTCATGATGAGACGTTCGCAGTGCTGCAGTGTGGCGGCTCCGGTGTTCGCGATGATGACATCGGGCTGATAGGTGGATGCAATTTGGGCAGTACCGATGATTTCCTGTTTTTTTCTATTGACGGTATCGAGTTTTGTTTCCTATAATGGGAACAACTCGTATAGATGATGTAAAAAGAGCTGGCTGGGATGAACGGGAAGAAGCAGAAGCCGCATTTACCTTTAAAATATATGGCGCCTATGCTGTGAACCGTCATCATCACTGGAAACGGGATGATGCGTGATTCCATCTGCAGATGCTGCTTCTGCGGTTCATCACGGCTGGTGAAACGGGCATACAAAGACGAAAAGACAGGAGATGAGGACATGCCGTACAATTCATTTGCCGATTATCCCATGTCGTGGAAACCCGTATTGGACAGGAATTCACGGCCGTTGTATCTGGCATTGGCCAGACAGCTTGCCGATGACGTAATGAATGGCATTCTGCTTCCAGGGACGAAGCTGCCTCCTCAGCGGGAACTTGCCGATTTCCTTGATATCAATGTCAGTACCGTATCCCGCGCCTTCCGGCTCTGCTCGGATAAAGGGATGCTGACCAGTGTTACCGGAAGCGGCACCTTTGTTGCCTACGATGTCCGGACCAGTCTGTCTGTTGTGCCGGATCAGGTAAGTCCGATGATTGAAATGGGATCCATGATGCCGGAAACACTGGCAGACGATGAAATCACCTGTCTCTTGCGTCAGATGATGGATGAACCAGGGAGGTTTGATTTTTTCCAGTACAGTATGGGCGGGGAGAATTGGCATCGCGATGCGGCACTGGCACTATTGCGAGAGGCAGGCATAGAAGCGGCACGGGGCGATATTCTCCTGGCCAGCGGCGGACAGAATGCCATTGCAGCGGTTCTGGCCGGTTTATTCCGGCCGGGAGACCGTATCGGTGTCGATCCTCTGGTCTACCCGGGGCTGAAGAGTGCAGCCAAACTGCTGGGAATCCGTCTCGTGCCGGTGGGGCAGGAACGTGGGGAAATGAGTGAAGAAGGACTCTGGTATGCCATCCGGAATCACCATATCAAGGGGATTTATATTACACCGGACTTTCAGAATCCTACGACTCATATCATGAGTACCGACGGACGGCGCATGCTGGCACGGGTGGCTAAAAAAACGCAGATTCTGGTCATTGAAGATGCCATTACAAGTCTTTTGTTGCCCCGGCCATTGCCGCCAGTCCGGCGATTTCTGCCGGAGCAGACTGTCTATATCCTGAGTTTATCCAAAACGATACTGCCGGCACTGCGCCTGGCGTATCTGGTCGTGCCGGAACTCATCAGGGATTCTCTGGCAGAAACGTTGTATGCGATGAACCTGTCCCAGTCAGAAATCTTGCTGGAACTGGCCAGCCGGCTTATCGTTTCCCATAGGGTACAGGATTTGATGTCCCTTCGCCGCAGGAGAATTACCATGCGCAATAGTGCCGTCAATGCGATTTTGCAGGGATATACGGTCCGGGGTGATGACTGCAGCTTGTGCCGCTGGTTAGAATTGCCGGAGCCGCTTACGGGCAGCCGGTTTGAAAATCTGGCCCGGCAAAAGGGAGTGCATGTCCTTGGGGCAGAACATTTTACCGTGGGAACCCAGCCTCCGGAACATGGCGTACGATTATCCGTCGGCTCTCCCCGGGATAGAGAGGAATTACAAACGGCTTTATGGCGCCTGCGGGAGATTTTGGATAATCAGAGAAATTTGTAGGCCACACAATTAACTGATTGTATGATGGTTCCCCTCGTGATATGATGAATATATCAAAAACAGGTTCGTCTGAAAAGAGGAGGAATGGGTCATGAAATGTTACGTCGTCGATGCCTTTACGAAAGAAGTATTCAAAGGAAATCCGGCCGCTGTATGCGTTATGGATTCCTGGCCTTCCGATGAGATGATGCAGAACATTGCCATGGAAAATAATTTGTCCGAGACCGCTTTTACTGTAAAGGAAAAAGATGGATACCGGCTGCGCTGGTTTACGCCAGGCGGAGAAATCGATCTCTGCGGTCATGCGACGCTGGGGACGTCCTTTGTCCTGGCAAATTTTGTCGAACCACAGTGTCAGACCTTTGTCTTTCATACATTGAGCGGCGTGCTTACAGTGACCCGGAAAGGTCAACTGTTCTCCATGGATTTTCCCGCTTATGATATGAAGCCGGTGCCTGTGACCGATGCCATGGAAAACGCGCTGGGAGTCCGCCCGGTAGAAGCATACATGGCCCGGGACCTTCTCTGTGTACTGGAAAATGAAACACAGGTCCGGGAATGCCAGCCCGATATGGAAAAACTAAAACACCTTGATGGACTGCTGTGCAATGTTACGGCAAAAGGAACGGAGTATGACTGTGTCAGCCGCTCCTTTGCTCCCAAATTATCCGTGCCGGAAGACCCGGTATGCGGCAGCGGGCATTGCCATATTATCCCGGTCATGGCAGAAAAACTAGGTAAGAGTGATTTAGTTGCCTATCAGGCGTCACGCCGTGGCGGGGAATTGTACTGCCATATAGAAGATGGTCACATCGCCATGGCGGGTTATGCGGTCTTGTATTCGGAAGCTGACCTTAAAATTTGATTCATTGTGAAAATATAAAAGGGGGATTGTACCGGCATGAGAGGTTACTCATGCTGGTACAATCCCCTTTTAAGCGGTCAGGATAACCAGATCAGACGTATTCTTTTAATGCCTGGGCCAGCTGATCCGGACAGGACGTAGTGCGTTCTCCGCAGCGGATGCCTTCCAGACGGCGGATGACTTCGGCGACGGGCATTCCTTCAGCAAGGCTGGAAAGGCCGAGATGATTGCCGGGACAGCCCTTTGTAAAGGCGACATCATAGACTTTTCCATCTCTGACGTCAAAATCAATCTGTGTGGCACAGATGCCACTCGGTTTATACGTATGCAAGGGGATCCTCCTTTCGCCATTAATCGAAGAGTGCCAGAATGCTGGCTTTCGGCTGGGCACCGACAGAACTCTTGTAGAGCTGGCCATTCTTGAAGACCAGGAGAGTCGGGATGCTCATGACATTGAACTGCTGGGCCAGTTCCGGCTGTTCATCTACATTGACTTTGCCTACTTTGTATTCCGGATGTTCGTTAGCTATTTCTTCGACGACGGGGGCTACCATACGGCAGGGACCGCACCAGGTGGCCCAGAAATCAACGAGGACCGGTTTATCGGACTGCAGGACTTCCTGATTGAAATTATCATTGGTAAATGTGTATTCCATATATGATTCACTCCTTTGGTATGCGTATTGTCTGCGAGACACTTCTATTATATCACACATTTGTCAAATTTTACGAGAAAAATAATAAAGAATATCTGATATATTTTAATGAAACATATTAATAATTTTAGAAATTCAATAGTTATCCCAATAAAAAACGGTCCGCCACCGATGTGACGGACCGCTTTGCCGGCTATTAGAATGCAGGCAGGATGGTTCCCTGATATTTGTCATTAATAAATTTCTTGATCGCTTCAGACTGATAAATCTGAACGACTTTTTTGTATGTTTCGTTGTTTTCATCACCCTGGCGGACAGCGAATACGCAGGCGTAGGGCGATTCAATCGATTCGACGAGGATGGAATCTTTTTTCGGATTCAGACCGGCCGGAATGGCGTAGTTGGTATTGACGCAGGCGATGTCTGTATCATCGAGAGAACGCGGCGTCTGGGCGGCATCGAGTTCGACGAACTGCAGGTTTTTCGGATTTTCCGTGATATCGGCAACGGATGCTTCGATGGAATCACCGTTCTTCAGTTTGATCAGGCCGGCCTGCTGCAGGAGAAGCAGGGCACGGGCACCGTTGGACGGGTCATTCGGAATGGTGACTTTGCTGCCCGGAGCGACTTCATCGAGAGATTTATATTTGTGTGAATAAACGGCCATAGGCATGAGAATCGTCTTTCCAACAGACGTGAGCTTCAGGCCCTGCTTTTTGACGATATTGTCAAGGTACGGCTGATGCTGGTAGGAGTTCATGTCGAGGTCTTTTTCGGCCAGTGCTTTATCAGGCTGTACATAATCGTTGAATTCTACGACTTTGATGGTAATCCCCTGTTTGGCAGCTTCTTTCGCTACTTCATCCATGATTTCTGCATGAGGACCGGCTGTTACCCCTACTTTAATTTCTTTTTTTGCCTGGTCGCCTTTGCTGTCATTGCTGGAACCGCAGCCGGCAGCAAATACGCAGATAGCTGCGATGAGGCCGGCGGAAATGATTTTTTTAATAGATGATTTCATGTTTCGTACCCCTCTCCTGAGTGTGCATACAAAATAAGTCCGTATCAACAAAAAAGCCGTCATGCAGATGACGGCTTTATTAATCCTATGATTCATCTGCCGGAATAATCCGATGGAGTTGGCACCATACCTTATGGCGGTTGCCGCAGTGTCATCGGGCCATTCCCTCGACTGCTCTTGATGAAACGTATTCAGTTGATGATGCAGATATTAGCATAGTTTTTTTCTCTTGTCAAGTATTAGTTTTTTCTATATCTAAAAATACAGACCGCAAAAATACCGTTTTTTAATGCACTGTATTATTTCCAATTGAAATATATGATAATTTTTATAAAAAATGACATATACTATATGTGAAAAAATAGGATGTATTAAGAAAATTAGATGTTTTTTATCTTTTACCGGATAGACAATATATGTGAATACAGTACAATAAAAGTGCGCAATACGTGTTTCGGAATTTGGTAAAGCGAAAGGAGCAGAAAGATGAAACAAATCACAAAACGAATCATTACCCTGGCGATTGCAGCGGCGACACTGGTTTCATTGGCTGGCTGCGGAGGTGGTCAGAAGAGTGCATCTGGCAGTGATGATAAGGTGCTTACGGTGTATACGGCCCGTAGCGAAAGCCTGAACAATCTGGTCATTCCTAATTTTGAAAAAGATACGGGAATCAAAGTCAATGTCGTCGTAGCCGGTACGGGACCGTTATTAAAACGCGTTTCGTCAGAAAAGGGCAATCCACAGGGCGATATCCTCTGGGCAGCAGATCAGACGATGCTGGAATCCCAGAAAGACTTATTCATGGAATATGTGTCGCCGGAAGATAAAAATATGATGGAAGCGTTCCGCAATAAGACGGGATATTTCACACCAGCTTTTGCTGATCCTACCGTCCTTATCGTCAACACGAATCTGGCTGGTGACACGAAAATCGAGACCTTTGATGACCTGCTGAATCCGGCATTAAAGGGTAAGATCGCCTTTGGCGACCCGGCTAATTCCAGTTCGGCATTCCAGTCTCTCATGGCTATGCTCTATGCCAAAGGAAAAAATGGTGATCCTATGAGTCCGGAAGCATGGGAATATGTGGATAAATTCATTCAGAATCTCGATGGCAAGATGCTGAACAGTTCCGGCGCTGTCCACAAAGGCGTTGCCGATGGGGAATATACGGTAGGCCTCACTTGGGAAGACCCGGCAGCTACCTATGTCCGCAACAGCGCTCCCGTCAAAGTCGTATTCCCGAAAGAAGGAGCTATTTTCCCTGGTGAATCGGTGCAGATTATCAAAGGATGCAAACATCCGGAAAACGCTAAAAAATTTGTCGATTACATGATTTCACAGAAGATTCAGGAAATGGCTGGTAAGGAACTGACGGTGCGGCCGCTTCGCAAAAATATCGAGCTGGCTTCGTATATGACGCCTATTGATCAGATTCATCTGTTCCCCAACTATGATGAAGGTTGGGTATCGGATCATAAACAGGATATCGTGTCGATGTGGAACCAGCATCTCGAAAATAACAGATAAATGATTGTATTTGCATCAGTTTGCGGCAGGAAACTCAGTATCAGTGCAGCGGGTCCTGCCGCATTTTTTATAGGGAGGAAGAGAAAATGAGCGTATCCATTGATATTGATCACGTGGTAAAGCGCTATGGGGACAATACGGTAGTAAAGGGATTGTCTCTTCATGTTAAGCCAGGGGAGTTTTTTACTCTGCTGGGACCATCGGGCTGTGGCAAGACGACGCTGCTGCGGATGATTATCGGGTTCAACTCTATTGAAGAAGGGGAAATCCGGCTGAATGGGAAGCGTATCAATGATGTGCCTGTAGAGAAACGGAATATGGGCATGGTGTTTCAGAACTATGCCATATTTCCCCATATGACGGTACGGGACAATGTGGCTTTCGGACTGCAGATGCGGGGGGCCGGGAAAGGCGATATAGAAAAACGGGTAGACGACATACTGAAAATTGTGAAAATTGACCATTTAAAGGACCGTATGCCTGCGGCTCTTTCTGGCGGCCAGCAGCAGCGGGTTGCCCTGGCGCGGGCTATCGTCATTCAGCCGGAAGTACTCCTAATGGATGAACCATTGTCCAATCTGGATGCCAAACTTCGGGTAGAAATGCGGAATGCGATAAAGAAAATCCAGCGTCATATCCACATTACGACGGTGTATGTAACCCACGACCAGGAAGAAGCATTGGCTGTATCAGATCGCATCGCTGTCATGAATAATGGTGTTATTCAGCAGATCGGGACGCCGCAGAATATTTACAAACGGCCGTTCAATACGTTTGTAGCCGGATTTATCGGTCTGTCCAATTTTCTCGATGCAAAGCTGCAAAAAGACGGGAATGCCCATACCCTGCATTTCAAAGATGGATATAACGTGACCATGGATAATCTCGATGAGTCGGCAAAAGATGGAGAGTCCGTCATCGTATCCGTACGGCCGGAAGAATTTTCTATTGTGCCGGCCGGTGAAAGGGGAATTTCTGCAGTCGTCGAAAGCAGCGTATTCCTGGGAATTGCTACTCACTATTTTATGAAATCGGATGATGGAAATAATCTGGAAGTCATCCAGTACCAGGGTGAAGGCAGTTATCTTCCCGATGGGACGGCCGTGAGTCTGCAGCTTAAGAGCGGCCGTATCAACGTATTCCATAGCGACAGTGCAGAAACGATGATAGAAGGTGGTCATAATGGCACAAACTAAACGATCTCATATTTCATTCTGGACCGTAATCAGTCTCTGGCTCTTTGCTTTTTTTGCCATTTTTGTTTTATATCCTCTGATACTCGTATTATATAAGAGCGTAGTGGACCCTGCTTCGGGCAGTGCGACGATGGCCTATTTTACCCGGTTCTTTACCAAGCCTTTTTATTGGGAAACCATGGTTCACAGTATGGAAGTCACGGTCGTCTCTACTATCCTGGCAGCTCTTCTGGGGCTTCCCATGGCTTATCTCATGCGGAGTATCAAGATAAAGGGGAGTGCCCTTCTCAATATCCTGATTGTCATTTCCTATTTGTCACCGCCGTTCATCGGAGCCTATGCCTGGATTCAGCTGTTGGGGCGCAACGGTGTCATCACCCAGTTTTTTAACCAGCTGTTTCATACATCGTTTAATGGTGTCTATGGATTTTCTGGTATCGTCCTCGTCTTTACCTTGCAGTCCTTTCCTTTGATTTATATATTTTTGTCCGGATCGCTCAAGACTTTCGATAATTCGCTGAATGAAGCGGCGGAAAGCCTGGGCTGTTCCCGCTTCACGCGGATGCGGCGGATCCTGGTACCTCTTCTGCTGCCGACGCTGTTATCCAGTTCGATGCTCGTCTTCATGCGGGTCTTTGCCGATTTTGGTACACCTATGCTGATCGGTGAAGGATTCAAGACCATGCCCGTACTGGTGTATACGTCCTTTATGGGAGAAGTCGGCGGTGATGATGGATTTGCTGCGGCTATCTGCGTCATCATGATTGTACTGACGGTGGTCATGTTCTTTGCCCAGCGTTATCTGGCGAACCGCAGTACCTATACGATGACAGCACTGAAGCCTATCGTAGCTGAAAAAGCATCGGGGTTGCGCAATATCATGGCTCATGGTATCGTGTATATAGTAACAGGGCTGGCTATTCTGCCCCAGCTCGTCGTCGTGTATACATCGTTTCTGCGCAGTAATGGCGGTCAGGTCTTTACTGGCGGGTATGCGCTCCAGAGTTATGAAGCGACGTTGTTCGCCAAAGATAACACGGTCATCTGGAACACCTATTTCCTGGGTATTGTCGCTATTGCAATCGTACTGGTCATGGGAGTTATCATTGCCTATCTGAGTGTACGGAAAAAGAATCTCCTCAACAGCATCCTCGATACGGTGACCATGTTCCCCTTCATTATTCCCGGGTCTGTACTGGGGATTTCCTTCCTGTTTGCCTTCAACAGTCCGCCTATCGTTTTAAGCGGTACGGCTCTGATCATGATTATTTCCTTTGCCATCCGGCGTATGCCTTACACCGTGCGTTCCAGCGTGGCAGCTCTGGGACAGATCAGCAAAAATGTAGAAGAAGCGGCTATTTCGCTGGGGGCTTCCGACATGACGACATTCCGCCGGATTACCCTTCCCATGATGATGCCCGGCGTCCTGGCAGGGGCCATTATGAGCTGGGTGACCATCATCAGTGAGCTTAGTTCTTCCATTATTTTATATACGACAGCCAATCAGACGCTGACTGTGTCTATTTATACCGAAGTCATCCGCGGTAATTACGGCAATGCATCAGCATATGCTACAATTCTGGCGCTGACCTCCATCTTGTCCCTGCTGATTTTCTTCAAGCTGACGGGACGGCGTGATATCAGTATCTGATTTAACTTTTAAGGAGGGGCGGTATGAGCAGACCACGCAGTTTTCATCTGTACTTACAACAGGTTTTTACTAAAGGGGCGGCACTGCTCATACTGTTCCTGATATGTTTATTCGTATCCTTTCTGGTCTGTTTTTATCAGGTACGCGTTGTAGATGGAACGGATGCCCATGCAGCAGAGGCAGAACAGGCCGTCAGCCGGGAGTGGAACCGCTGTGTGGCTATGTTGGATGAACTGGGCAGGAATCCTGTCCTCATCCGCGCCTTGCAGGACGGAAAGGCCGATCAGGAGCTGGCACAACAGTTGTATGACATAACGAACAGTGGTGTCGTCCGTGGTGATTTCCTCCTTTTAGACAGCAAAAGGAAACCGGTCATGACCAGCCTGTATCAGGATAATCTGGGGCTTGTCATGGAGAACCGGGATATACAGGACATGCTGCATCGGGCCGGGGCAGATGGTGTCAGGGATTTGCGTTATGGTCCGGTGATACTGCCGCTGCAACATAGTCAGCAGGAACAGTATTATCTTCTCAGGCCTGTGTGGGATGAAACAGGAACGGCAGGATACATCTTCCTTTTTTTCCGGCAGGAAGGATTCCAGGAGCTGACCGACGCATGGCCGGCAGAGCAGATTGTCATTATGGATACCCTCGATCACGTCGTTTTTTCAACGAACCCGCAGTTTGTAGATGCTATGGGTAAATTGCGCACGCCCCTGACCATGGAAGGGAAACAAACTGTTCAGGGTCGCAGTTATTATGTCAGCCGGCCGGCCCGGGGAGATAAACTTCAGGTCATTGCGTTCACGGCTATTCCCCATACAGATTCTCTGCTTCAGGCAGTACTTCTTTTCCTGGGATGTATTGGCATAGCGGCCTGTCTGGCTGTATTTCTGGTGGCGCGGAAACTGTCCCGTAAAGTATTGAAGCCATTGGATGGACTGCTGGTTGCTGTGCGGGAAGGGAAAAATGGAAATCTCGATTACCGGTTGGAACCAGAGCAGAGCCTGCAGGAATTTCAGGTCATTTATCAGGAATTTAACCGTATGATGAGGGAAATCCATCGTCTTATGGAACGCAATAAAGAACTGGCAGAACGGAAACGGCTCATGGAAGTGCGGAATCTGGAGGGACAGATGGATCCCCATTTCGCCTTCAATGTCATGGAAGGGCTGCGCTATGAAATTCTGTTTGATCCGAAAAAGGCATCGGAACTGGCTGTCTCCTTTGCCCGGCTGATGCGCTATAGTATCCATCGCGGTGAAGGTGATGTCAGTCTGGAAACGGATCTTCAGTACGTAAAAGATTATCTGGCTCTTCAAAAGATGCGCTTCGGCGAACGATTATCCTATGATGTTGTCATCGATCCGGATTTGTATCATTGCCAGATTCCCAAGCTGTTGTTGCAGCCTGTCGTAGAAAACAGTATTGTCCATGGACTGGAAAATGTACGGTCGATTCATATCAGCATTACTGGAAAAAGAGAAGAAGATATGCTCGTATTGTCAGTAATCGACAATGGTTCCGGTATCAGCCCTGAAAAAATGGCATCTCTCCGTCGTCTGCTGACATCGGACGTGGTAGCACCCAGCCATATCGGCCTGTATAACGTGCACCGCGTACTGCGGCTCCGATATGGCAGGACGGCAGGCATCCGCATTGAAGGAGATGCCCAGGGGTTCCGCGTTTTTCTGTCCCTGCCGATGGTAAAAGAAGAGGTGTCACATTATGACGATGTATAAGGTACTGCTCGTAGAAGATGAAGAGATTATCCGTAAAGGACTCATGTATCTGATGGACTGGGAAACGGAAGGCTGTGTCATCATAGGTGAGGCCGGAGATGGGGCAGAAGGTGCAGAAAAAATTCGTCAGATGAGACCGGATATCGTCATTACCGATGTGCGGATGCCTTTTATGAGCGGCCTGGATATGCTGGAACAGACCCGGTCTATACCGTATGCCGCCATTGTCATTTCTGGCTATGATGAATTTGAATATGCCCAGCGGGCGATTTCTCTGGATGTCACGGAGTATCTGCTGAAGCCAGTGGATTTTACCGCTCTCCAGAAAGCTTTGATGCGGGTAAAGGAAAAACTGGGTGCTCTTCGCCAGATGGAACAACAGGCACTGTTCCATCCGGTACAGATGAATCTGCCGGACGGGCTGCCGGAACCGGGAAACCGCTATGTGAAAAAAGTCTTGCAGATTATAGAGTCGCAGTATCCACAAAAAATCCTCCTGCAGAATCTCTGTGAAGACCTGGGCGTATCCAGTGTGTATCTGCAGACAAAGTTTAAGGAAGAAATGCATTATACCTTTCACGATTTTCTCAATCGCTATCGGATTCAGCAGGCGGTCAAAAAGATGAAGGAAACCGATTATAAGGTCTATGAAATCGCGGATATGGTCGGTTTTTCTGATTACAAATATTTTATACAAGTATTCAAAAAATACGTCGGCATGTCACCGAAAAAATTTTTTGAACGATCGGGTAGAATATGATGTGCTGTCTAAGTGGACATAAGGAGTAAGAGACTCTTGTCAGAATGTGTCTTTTCATGTTACAATACATACTGCTCATCGGAGGATGTATAACCGTAATGTATACAGCCGGATAAGATGTCGGCAGACGAAATATCGGAGGACAGGTCTCTGCGTACGGATACCTGTCGAAGTAAGATATGGATGTCCTGCCGGTTCTTGTCCGGCATTTTTGTTTGTGGAGGTGATGACCAATGGGGTATACAGAAGCTATGGAGCATAAGAAAAAGATACGTTGGGAAATATATTCTGCAAAAGCCTTCTATTTCCTCGGCGGTTTCGGTTTTACGGCCTGGGCATCTCTGATTCCTTTTTTGAAACATAATCTGGAAATACCCGATGACCACCTGGGCATTCTGCTCCTTACACTGGGAGCGGGGGCACTGGTCATGATGTTCTTTGCCGGTGCCATCGCGGCCCGGCTGGGATGCCGCCGTTCACTGACCGTGGGCGGTCTGGGTATGATTGTCTGTCTCAATGGGCTGTGCCATGCGCCGGTCTATGCCGGGGCGATAGGATTTGCTGTTATACTGGGAGCATCCCTGGGGCTTTCGGATGTGGTGGTCAATATCAATGGCATTTATATAGAGCGGAAAATCCACAAGAGGCTCATGTCGGGACTGCAGGCTATGTGGTCTCTGGGCAATTTTTCCGGCGCCGCTTTTTTCGCCCTGCTTCTCTCGTTGGGACTGCACTGGAAACTGGTGGCTCTGGCGGCGACTATGGTCATTGCCGGATGCTTGTTCTTTTTTGCTCCCCACCTGATGCAGAATCGGCAGGGAAATCGCGGGTCTTCCCATTTTGTGCGGCCTAAGCCGTATATTCTGCTTATCGGCGTCATCTGTACCATCTCCTTTCTTGTCGAAGGGTCTATCAATGACTGGAGTGGTGTATTCCTGACGACAGAAAAGGGAGTGGATATTTCTTATTCCGGGCTGGGTCTGACGCTGTTTACGGCAGCGGCCTTTCTCATGCGCCTGCCCGGTGATTCCCTGGTCATGCATTTTGGCAGCCGGCATATTCTGACCGTTTCTCTGCCCATCGCCTTTACCGGATTTCTTGGCATTTTATTCCTGCCACCGGGACCGCTGCTCTTTTTGGCATTTATTCTGATTGGCGTGGGTTGTGCCAATACGGTACCGGTCTTTTACTCACTGCTGGGTACGCAGAAGGTCATGCCTGTGGCGGATGCTGTTTCGGCGGTCAGTACCATCGGCTATGTGGGGATTCTGCTGGCTCCGGCTGTTCTCGGCTTTATCGGCCGTGCCTTCAGCCTGTATGCTTCCTTCGGCTTGGTCACGGTTCTTCTGGTCGTCATGTCGGTCATAGCTCTGCGGCTCTTAAAGAATGTTTGACGTTTGAAACATTGGTTTTAAATTAAAGTCCATCCACATCAAACTTTCAACTTCAAACTCAAAAAAGCGGCTGTCTTCGGACGACAGCCGCTTTTTTTATGCATCAATCAGTTTTCCCGGATTGAGGATGTTGTTAGGATCCATGGCCCGTTTGATGGTTTTCATGATAGCCAGTTCTCCTTTAGGTGTAAATTCTTCCATGTACTTGAGCTTCTTGGCTCCGATGCCGTGTTCACCAGCCAGGCGTCCACCGACGCTGTAGGCATAGGCGTATACCTGCTGATGGAATTTTTCGACGCTCGTTTCCCATTCTTCGTCGCTCATATCCATCTTGCACAGGACGATGTGCAGGTTGCCGTCGCCGATGTGGGCATTAATCTTGACCTGGAACGGGTAATCTTCGCCGATTTCCATGATTTTTTCGATGGTCGAAGCGATTTTGTGGACCGGTACGACGACGTCATCGGTGAGGAAGACTTTGCTGACCATTTCACACGATGTCTGGACATTGCGGCGCATATTCCAGATGCGTTCATCCGCTTCGAGGACATCGACGGCGCCTGATTCTTCACAGATGGTGCAGACACTTTCCATCTTGCTGTCCAGTTCGTCTTCACGGAACGTTTCTACGGTGATGATGACGTAAATGCCGTCTTCATAGTGAGGCATATCCGAATAGTGGCAATAATCGGCGGTGTCACGGACATAGGAGTTATCCATGTATTCCACGCTGGTCGGGTCGATGCCGGCCTTAAGCAGTTTGGGAACCATGTACAGCGCTTTGCGCGGGTCTGTGTACACGGCGAGGACGTCAAACCGGTACGGCGGCAGGGGAATGAGTTTGACTGTGACTTTAGTGATGATGCCCAGCGTTCCTTCGCTGCCGATGATGAGCTGTTCCAGGTCGTAGCCGGTGGAGCATTTCTTCAGGATGCGGCCGCATTCGACGATATCGCCGGTCGGCGTGACCATTTCCAGACAATAGACCTGATGACGTGTGACGCCGTAGCGGACGGCTTTGAGGCCGCCGGCGTTGGTTGCCAGATTGGCGCCAATCATGCAGCTTTCTGCACTGGAGGGGTCTCCGGCGTAGAGCAGGCCATGAGCTTTGGCTTCTTTCTGCAGATCTACCGTACGCACGCCGGCTTCGACGGTCATATACATGCCTTCTTCATTGAGTTCAATGATTTTGTTGAGCCGTTCCATGCACAGGACAAGGCCGCCGCAGACAGGGATGGCACCGTCGGCCAGGCTTGTGCCGCCACTGCGGACGGTAATGGGAAAATGATATTCATTGGCCAGTTTGACAATCTGGGAAATTTCTTCGGCATTGGCCGGGATGACGGCTGCTTCCGGTAGATGGAAGCGGCGCGGGTCCGTTTCGTAATCTGTCTGGTACTGGAGCAGTATGTCTTTATCTGTTTTTACGTAAGAAGGGCCGGTAATGGCTTTGAGTTTTTCAATGATTTCCGGTGTGATGGGCTGATACGTTTCCATAATGATCCTCCTGTCATAAAGTAATCTGATTATGCGTATATTCTATCACATTTCTGCAGGCTGGAAAGAGTCATTTCCTATTCTTATTTGCAATGTGTAATTATGTTTGCTAGACTATACCGAAAAGGAGTGATTTATATGGACATGGGATTGCAGGATAAAGTTGTCGTTATTACCGGTGGGAGTGAAGGTATCGGATTTGCAGCTGCCAGAGCTTTTATTGCCGAAGGGGCCTATACCGCTATATGTGGACGCAGAAAAAACGTATTGGCGCATGCCGTGGCAGAACTGGGGCCGCGGGCTTTTGGCGTATCGTGTGATATGACAAAGGAAGACGATGTCCATGACTTTGCCCGACGCGTCTTTGATACGTTCGGCCGCATAGACGTATGGGTTAATAATGTCGGTGCGACCATTGCCCGGAAGGGGACGTGGTATACGGGAGAAGAAATTGACCGGACCTATGCCGTCAATTTCAAATCCGTCGTCATGGGAAGCCAGGCAGCCGTACCCTATTTGTCCCGTCAGGGCGGGGTCATTGTCAATGTGGCATCTCTGGCGGCGCGGTGTGCGACATCCGGGCGGGCTACGCTCTATGGAGCGTTTAAAGCAGGTGTTGTCAACTTCACCAATACCTTTGCCGGGGAAGTGGCGTCAAAGCACATCCGTGTCGTATCCATACTGCCGGGATTTACGCTGACGCCGCTGGTCCGGGCGACCATTGCCCCTGCTGATCTGGAAAAGCAGAGCCGTACCTGCCTCTTGCGCCGGGCCGCTTCAACGGAAGAAATTGCCGGACCTATTGTCTTTCTGGCCAGCTCCCAGGCTTCCTATATGACGGCAGCGTCTCTTGAGATTTCCGGCGGCCGTAGTGTGACCCTGAATCCGGGGTATTCCTATGGGGAATAATGACATTCTAAAAATAAAATTGAATTATGTTCTAATTTTTTAAAAGTCCACTTGACAAGTGCTGTTTTAAAGTGTACTATGTTCGTAAACATTGGAAACGCCAAGACCGGAACAAGTACACGCAGGCGGTCAGACAGAGAGCAGGAATCCAGGCTGAGAGTTCCTGCAGAAGCCAAATGCGCTGGAATGCCTCCGCGAGCGGATGTGCCGAATCGAGTAGGCTCATACGGATTTCCCACGTTACGGGGGCCGAGATACAGCATTTGCTGTAAGCAGAGTGGAACCACGGACCACCGTCTCTGTCATGGGGACGGTGTTTTTTTTGTCTCTAAATGGGAAAAACGAGGATATTTCGCCAATGTTTCAAAACATATTTTAAAAATTCATGAAATGTGATGGGAGTAATAGAGGAGGATATGACTATGACACAGAGTAAAAAAGAATTAGTATTAGCCGCTATGGATAACAAGCCGGTAGACCGTGTTCCTGTGGGATTCTGGTTTCATTTCCTGGGAGATGAAATCCATTCCGATTCGTTTCAGCATCCGGAATTGATCGAACAGCTCTATGCGGGACAGACGAAATACATCGAAACGGCCAAGCCGGATTTTGTAAAAATCATGACCGATGGATTCTTTCCTTATGAAAATAGAACGGCATTCAATCTGAAAAGCGCGGCCGATTTCAAGCGGATCCAGCCCCTTGCTGACGATGATCCGTGGTTTACGACGCAGATTGCCTATGCAAAGAGACTGACCAGTAAATACGGTAATGACGTAGCCATGTTTTACAATCTCTTCTGCGCCGGTACGACAGTGAAATTCATGCTTCCCGATATTACCCAGGGCGATGCCTGGCTGAGCCGTCTTATACAGGAAGATGCAGACGCCGTCCGTCAGGGACTCGATGTCATTTCCGGAGATTTGGCAAAACTGGCCCGCCGGATTATTACCGAAGGCGGCGTGACCGGTATTTACTTCAGTCTCCAGAATCTGCTCGGTGAGGGAATTACGAAAGATGTTTACGATCAGGTGCTGGCGCCGGGTGAAAAACAGATCCTCGCCGCGGCTAACAGTGCAAGCGATTACAACATCCTCCATATCTGCGGCTGGTCCGGCCACCGCAATGATCTGACCTGGTATGCCGATTACGATGTGAAGACCATTAACTGGGCGGCTGTCGTCGAAGGCGTGCCTCTGGAAGAAGGAAGGAAGATTTTTGGCGGCCGGGCTGCTCTCGGCGGATTTGGCAATCTGGAAACGGAAGTACTGTACAATGGTACGAAAGAAGAAGTACAGGCCGAAACGAAGCGTATCCTGGACCATGCCGGACGGCAGGGCGTCATCCTCGGTGCAGACTGCACGGTGCCGCGCGATACGGACTGGCAGCGTTTTGAATGGGTACGGGAAGCTGCAAAATAATAGATATTATAACGGGTAAAGCATATAGGGGGAATATATCATGAATATAAAAAAATTAGGGAAATTTGTCATCACAGCCGCTTTGATTGGTGTCGTCGCAGCCGGCCTTGCCGGATGCAGCAAGAAAGATAGTGCTGCAGCCGGCGATGGCGGCAAGAAAAAAGTCGTCAACGTAGCGTATACGAATTACTATGTACCTTATGATTTCGTCAATGACAAAGGAGAAGCCGACGGCTTTGAAGTAGCAGTCATGAAAGAAGTTGCCAAAAAACTGCCGCAGTACGAATGGAAATTCACGCCGACCTCGGACGACGATCTTCTGATCGGTGTCGAATCGGGGAAATACACCATTGGTACCAAGGGCATCTGGAAAACGGCAGCCCGGGAAAAGAAATATCTCTTTACTGATAATTACATCGGTGCCAGCGTCATAGGCCTGGTCATCCGCAAAGATGAAGCCGATAAAGTAAAAGACATGGATTCCTTTGCCCAGTACAGTGGCAAACTCGTGCCGATTGCCCCACAGGATGCGCGCTACATGGTCATTGATACATACAATAAAGAACATCCGGATAAGCCCATCGACCTGAAATCGTCGGAAGCATTCCAGATTGCCGATGCCTACAGCTGGGTCATGGAAGGCCGCTATGATGCCTATCTGGAAGTTGAACTGAGCTACAAGAACAATATCGTCAAAGACGACGCTCCGTACCATCAGTTCAACGATCAGCTGACCTATATCCGCTACAAAGGTATCCCGACTTATCCGCTGATCAATAAGAAAGAAACGAAATTGAAAGACGAAGTCGATCAGGCTATCAAAGAACTTCGTGATGAAGGAAAGATTGCCGAACTGGAACAAAAATATTTTGGTGAAAGCCTGTCCCAGTATATCGGACAGTAAGTGAGAGGAGGAGTGCTTTGTGAATAGTACGAGAGTATTTGATCCGTCCATGATCGTACAGGTCATACCGGACCTTCTGTCCTATCTGGACGTGACTTTGCTCGTAGCCGTCACAAGTATCCTCCTCGGCTCTCTGCTGGGGATGATACTGGCCTGGGCCAGGACGGGTCACCACCGCGTGCTGCGCTGGATTGCCAACGGTTACATCTATATCATGCGCTGCACGCCCTCCATTGTCCTGTTGTTCATCGTATTTTACGGTCTGCCGAAACTGGTGGAGTCGATGACCGATTATGATATCAACGATACAAACCGTGCCGTCTTTGCCATCATCACCTTTACGTTGTTATTTGGCGCCTATATTTCTGAAGTATTCCGGGCCGCCTATCAGGCTGTCCCCAAAGGGCAGTATGAAGCGGCAGTCAGCATTGGCCTGACCCCGTTTCAGGCATTCCGCCAGGTCATGCTGCCCCAGGCTACAGTCATAGCCCTGCCGAACTTTGGCAATTCCGTCATCAATTTGCTGAAAGAAGGGGCCCTGGCCTACACCATCGGCCTCATCGATATGATTGGCAAGGGAAATCTGATCATTGCCCAGAACTTTGGGGCATATGGTGTGGAAATTTATCTGGCCTGCATGATTGTCTACTGGATTATGACGACCTGCATTGCCAAGGGATTCCTCCGGTTGGAAGAACATCTTGACAAAGGGCAGAGCCTGCGGGCAAAGAATCCGGCACAGGCAAAAGCACGCATACTGCCTGTATGGAAAAGCGTACCGGCGCTGATGCGGCGCATTCAGCGTCAGGGCTAGAAAAAGGAGTAACCATATGGAACTGGATTATACATTTATGATAGAAACCTTTTATAAGGTATGGGGGGGGGCATTGGCACGACACTGGGACTGACAGCCCTGAGTCTCCTCATTGCGGCACCGATTGCGTTTTATATGGCGGTCCTCCGCATTAAAGGCAATCTCATCGGCAGTGGCATTACCCAGGCTTATATATCCTTTGTCCGGGGTACGCCTATTATTCTGCAGATTCTGCTTCTTTATAGCCTGCTCCCAAGCTTTCTCAACGTCGTTGTCAAAGCATTGGGCTCAGACTTCAATGTCTTCGACAGCGTCGACCCGTTCTGGTATGCGGTTGTCGTCTTTTCCCTGAATACCATCGCCCTTTTGGCAGAAGTATTCCGCTCGGCTCTGCTGAGTATCCCTAAGGGACAGCTTGAAGCCGGCGTTTCTATCGGCCTTTCGGAATTCCAGACATACTGTAAAGTCATCATTCCCCAGGCTATGGTCGTAGCGCTGCCGGCGGTCTGCAATATTACGGTCAATCTGATCAAAGGGACTTCCCTGGCATTCCTTATGACTGTCAAAGATGTCCTGGCTATCGGAAAAATTGCCGCTTCCTATGGTTATAACTATATCGAATCGTACCTGGATGTGTTTATTGTATATCTCATCGTATGTACGGTCATCCAGCTGGCATATAAATTTGCAGAACAGCATGTAGGTGCCTTCCGGGCCGGTGCATAAGAAAGGAGATTTATCCCATGTTATTGTCAATTAAGCATGTCCGCAAGAGCTTTGGCGATCTGGAAGTACTGAAAGACGTGCATATGGATATTGAAAAAGGCGACGTTGTCGTCATTCTGGGCCCCAGCGGGTCGGGCAAGACGACATTCCTGCGCTGCCTGAATTTTCTGGAAAAGGCCGATGCCGGGGAAATGGATTTTGCCGGTATGCACATCGATCTCAGCCATCCTTCGACAAAAGATATTACGGCCGTGCGGAAAAAGACGGCTTTCGTATTTCAGGGATACAACCTCTTTGCCAATAAGACGGTCCTTGAAAATGTGACTCTCGGTCTGACTACGGGCAGGGGAATGAAAAAAGCTGATGCCGAAGCCATTGCCCGCGACGCGTTGCAGCGTGTCGGCATGGCGGAACGGATGGACTATTATCCGTCCCAGCTTTCCGGCGGCCAGCAGCAGCGCGTAGGAATTGCCCGGGCCATGGCTGTCAAGCCCGATGTCATCCTGTTTGATGAACCGACATCGGCCCTTGATCCGGAACTGGTCGGGGAAGTACTGAAAGTCATGCGGGACCTGGCAAAAGCCGGAACGACCATGATTGTCGTGACCCATGAAATGAAATTTGCCCGCGATGTGGCAACCCACGTTATTTTTATGGATGGCGGTGTCATCGTCGAAGAAGGGACGTCGGAAGATATTTTCGAGCATCCCAAAGAAGAACGGACTAAAAAGTTCCTGCACCGCGTCCTCTGCCATACTTACGAATAATCAGAGAGGAGCTATTTCTGACAGAACTTGTACGGAAAATAGTTCCTCTTTTCATTATGTGTATTGACGCAACAGACAAACCTGTATATGATGATGGTATCTAAAGGAGGAATGCAATATGGCTTTTACAGAAGAACAGAAACTGACAGATCATCTGCAGCACTTTATTGCCTGTCAGACCATTTCTAATGAAGATTTGGATAAAGTGGACTGGCGGGAATTTACCAAGCTTCATGCCCTGCTGGAAGCCTACTATCCTGTTATATATAAACTGTTTGAAGTCATTCCGGTTGGCCGGGCGGGCCTGCTGTTTCATTATGATTCGGGCCATCCGGAAAAAACGCCGCTCGTACTCAGCGCCCATCAGGACGTAGTCGAACCGGGAGCCCTGGAACTCTGGAAGAAAGAACCTTTTTCCGGCGCTTATGAAGATGGCATCATCTGGGGACGGGGTACGACAGACTGCAAACACCTCTTCCTGGCAGAAATGGAAGCCGTGGAAGCCGCCTTTTCCGATGGATTCCGTCCTTCCTATGACCTCTACATTGCACTGGGATACAGTGAAGAAATTTATACCATCAGCGGGGAAGACGGCGGACGGCTTCTCAAGGAAGCACTGGCGGCACGGGGCGTTCATCAGATCGTTCTCTTTGACGAAGGCGGCAGTGTGACGACCGACGATAAGGGGCACCGCATTGCCCACGTCGGTCTGGGAGATAAGTCGCAGATTGTCTACGAACTCTATAAAGACGGGACAGGCGGCCATTCCAGTGTACCGGGACTGCATACGGATATGGGAGCTCTGGCCCGCTGCATCGTGGCACTGGAAGATCATCCCCGTCCGTATAAACTGACGGATTTATCCCGGGGTCAGCTGAAAGGTATGGCTAAACTGGAAACGGGGGATAAACAGCGGATTTTCAGTGACCCCGACCGGTACTGGGATGAAGTGTGTGAACTGGCCCGTCAGGATGCCCGCCTCGATGCGCTGCTCCATACGACGATATGTGTGACCATGGCCCAGGGAGCCCAGCAGCCTAACGTCATCCCGGCACACGTAAGCGCTACCATCAGTGCCCGCGTACTTCCCGGGGAAACGGGGGACGAAATTCTGGCGTATATCCAGCAGCACCTCACCGGTGGCATTCAGGTCCGCTGCGTATCCGGCATCGACCCGGTCAACGAAGACACCCCGGACAGTGAAGAATTCCGTCTGGTCGAACAGACTATCCACGATGTATACGGCGACGATGTCATCGTCATGCCGGAACTGATGCTGTTTGCGACAGATTCCCGCTATTATAAGGACATTGCTAAACACATCTTCCTTTTCAGTGGCTATGAACAGGACGATACGTGGGGGCCCATGCACGGTGTCAACGAACGCATTCCTGCTGCCGCACTTCCGGGATCTCGTAATTTCTTCCGCAGACTGATGGAAAATTACAATGCATAACAGAATAAGCCTAAAAAAAACTGGTTCATGGAGTATTTTGTTCCATAAGCCAGTTTTTTTACTTATACGAAAGATAGCATGTTGTATTGCTTCATGCGGCGGATATCCTCTTTGGAAATCATCAGAGATTTGATGAGGTCGTCTGTTTCCGGGAGAATTTTTTTTGAAATAAGCATTTTGGTAGCGACGGGCATTAATGGTCGGGAAGAAACGCCGAATCCCATGGCCCATTTGGTGGGAGCATCTAAAAACGACGCGAGGACACGGATAATATATTTTTCTATATAGGTATCCTGATTCTGGAATTCCATAGTGGTCAGGGCGTCGTAATGGGATATTGTTCCTGTATAAGTGTTTTCACAATTCTGATATTCATCATAATTCTTTATATTCATGTACATGATGGCTGGAAATATATGCTGATTTTCCGGAAATACATCGATAATCGTGCGGTTCAGATGGTTATTACGGCCATCATACATATATATGTACATGTGATTCAGATTTTTGAAGAAATTGGGAACGGTTACAGTTTCTGTTGGGACATTTTCCGGTGGCATGTATAATAACTGCTCGAGGCGGACCTGTAATACCTGTGCAATATCGAACAGGGTATCCAAATCCAAAGAAATTTTACCGCTTTCATATTTGGAAACTGTTGCTTTGCTCTTACAGATACGATCCGCCAGTTCCTGGACGGTCAGCTTATTCTTTTTCCGGAATGTACGGATTGCCTTACCCGTATTTTCTGTTACCAGAGACATGAAATCACCTCTGATGTCATTGTACACGTTTTTTTGTTTCTTTAAAATATTCAAAATAAAAAAAACAATTGAAAAAACATGTCTTCTGATGAAATTGGAAGATGATTGGCTCTTATGTTTCGCTTAAAGAAACATAATGACTATGTTTATGTCTTTAAACGAAACATAGGGGCTTTTGCCAGTGGACATCGGAACTGATATAGTATGAGCATAAACAGAGCGCTCTTACCTATAATAATTATAATTCTGAATAATCACATATTTGTAGAAAATTGGTAAATATGTGGCATGCCGGTATAGTATAAAATATTTGCCGGGGGATGCATTTCTTGATATAGTAATTATAGCAAGGCGTCTTATGGTATATTTTTTAGCAAGGGAGAGTGGGATACATGAAGTATAATTTTGATGAAATCGTCGATAGGAGACATACGAATGCACTCAATACGGATGGGTTCCGTGGCTACATTTTCCATGATTTTGAAGGGAAAAAGACCTTTCCGTTCAAGGACGATGAATTTGTCCGCATGTGGGTAGCCGATATGGAATTTGCCATGTGCCCGGCTATTATCCAGGCAATCAAAGACCGGGCCGACAAGCGCATTATCGGATACAGCCAGGTGTTTGAACCGGAATTTTTCCAGGCTTACAATGCCTGGAGTGAAAAGATGTACGGCTGGACCTATCCGAAAGAAGAAATCTGCTTTTCCCTGGGAATCATACCGGCTTTGTATACGCTGGTAGATCTGCTCCTGGGCGACCATGATTATGCCATCATCAATACGCCGGCATACGGATATTTTCAACACCCTGTCGATGAACGGCACAAACACGCTATTCATAATAAGATGAAATGCGATGACGAAGGCAACTGGTCCATCGACTTTGATTCCCTCGAACGGGATGCAGCCAACCCGCTGGCCAAGCTTCTCATCTGGTGTAATCCCCAGAATCCGACGGGACGCGTCTGGACGGAAGAAGAACTGCGGAAAGTAGCAGCTATTGTAGAAAAATATAATCTCTGGATCATCAGTGATGAAATCCATTGTGATATACTCCGGCAGGGTGTCCATCACATTCCTATGGCTAAAATTATGCCGGATTATCAAAAACTGATTACTTGCACGTCAGCTTCCAAGTGCTTCAATATGGCTGGTATGATGTTTGCCGAAATCATCATCCGCGATAAAGGGCTGCGCGATCTCTATATCGGTACGACCAATGCCTATGCTATGAACGTAAATCCCCTTTCTATCGCCGCCCATCAGGCAGCTTACGAACACGGGAGTGAATGGCTGGACCAGCTCAAGACGTATCTGGACGGGAATTTCCAGTTTGTGAAGGACACTCTGGACAGAGAACTCCCGGATATCACCTTCCAGATTCCACAGGCAACCTATCTGGCATGGGTCAACATGAATCCGTATCTCGGCGATGTGGAAGATATTCCTGACTTTATGGCCAATAAAGCCGGCGTACTGCTGGAAGGAGGAGATGCGCTCTTTGTCGATAACGCCAAGGGCTATATCCGCCTCAATCTGGCCATGCCGCGCTCTATCATAGCCGAAGGGATGAAACGCATCGTCAAGGCCATCAAGGAACGATAATAGGGATTGTCAGGCAGAAACGGTGTCAGTCAGATGGGAGATGAGCTGATGGATTACCAGAGTGAATACATGAGCAAACGCTGTACACCGCAGCAGGCAGTGCAGCTGATCCGCGACGGGGACTGGGTCGATTACACCCAGGGTATTACCTTTCCCCAGCTTCTCGATGAGGCCCTGGCAGAACGGACAGGGGAATTGGCCGATGTGAAGATCCGCTGCATGTTCTGCCTGAAACGGCCGCAGATATTGGAAAAAGATCCCCATAGCGTATCTTTTACGTATCATACCTGGCATAGCAGCCAGATAGACCGCAGGGATGTCAATGAAGGCCGGGCTTATTTCGCCCCGATTCAGTACAGTCATCTGGCAGAATATTACCGCCGGGGAATGGCACCGGTCGATGTTGTCATGATGACCGTTTCTCCTATGGACCGTCATGGGAACTTCAGTTTTGCCTGCAATCCGTCGGCCACTCAGGGCGCTCTCGATGCAGCAGACCGCATCATCGTCGAAGTTAACCCCAACCTGCCGGAAGCGTACGGCCTGGGAGGAGATTTTATTCATATTTCCGATATTGATGCTATCGTGGAAAGTGATGTACCGGTGCTTATGGCACCCAATCCGCCCGTACAGGAAATCGATAAGAAAATTGCGGCCTGGCTGCTCCCCTATCTGAAAGACGGTATGACGCTGCAGATCGGTGTCGGCGGTATTCCCAATGCCCTGGGGATGCTCATTGCCGATTCGGATCTGAAAGATCTGGGCATGCATACGGAATATCTCAGTGATGGCTGCCTGAAACTGTATGAGGCAGGGAAGATAACGAATCGCAGAAAAGAACTCCTGCCGGGCAAAGGCGTGTATGGTACTTGTGCCGGCAGCACGGAACTGTACGATTTCGTCGATCACAACCGGGCATTACTATCAGCCCCTATTGAATATGTCAATCACGTGGATCAGATCCGTCAGCTGAACCAGTTCGTTTCTATCAATGGCTGCCTGGCCGTCGATTTATATGGACAGGTTTGCTCGGAATCGGCTGGCCTCTGGCATATCAGCGGCTCGGGGGGACAGGTCGATTTTATTAGCGGTGCCTTCTGGTCTCCTCATGGGCAGGCCTTTCTGACTATGCCTTCGACGTATACAGACCGGCAGGGTATCGTACATTCACGCATACAGCCGTTTTTCTCACATGGCGATATCGTTACGACGGTACGGGCCATAGCTCCGTGTATCGTAACGGAATACGGGATAGCAGAACTGGAAGGCAGGACGACGTGGCAGCGGGCAGAAGCGCTCATTGCCATTGCCCATCCCGATTTCCGCGAATCTCTGATCCGTGCGGCGGAAGCCCAGCACATATGGCGCGCTTCTCATAAACGATAATATTACTATCAATAGATAAAAGAGAGGGGGCCGCAACATGAACGGGAATGTTCATGTTGCGGCCCCCTCTCTTTTTATTTAATTACGATTCCTGGAGGGATGTGTATATTTTTTCCAGATTGTCTTCCATGACAGAAAGGTACGTTTCGTCCTCGTCTCCTTCTTCCAGCGTATCTATCGATTCCAGGCTGGCTCCTGTTTCCTGGGCCAGGGTTTCCGCTATTTTGGGACTTTCCATGTTTTCTACGAAAATGGTCTGGACATGGGCGGCTTTGCAGGCATCAGCCAATTCTGTCATATGACGGGCACTGGGTTCTCCCGAGGCAAAGACATTAGTCAGACTGAGCTGGCGGAGGCCGAAGTCCCGGGCCAGATACGCAAAGGCTGCATGACCGGTGACGAACGTCCGGGATGGGGCCGTATTAAATTTCAGCTGGTACCGGGCGTACAGCGCATCTGTTTTCTGAACAAATTCCATATACCGCTGGGTATAATAGTCTGCATGGTCCGGGTCAGCTGCGGCGAAAGCATCGCGTATGTTGCGCGCTTCTATCTTGGCATTTTTCAGACTCAGCCAGACATGAGGATCGGCCTGTTTTTCCGGCTTCCGGCCGGGCAGAATCTGCTTCATTTCTACATAGTGGATATCGGCTCCGTCTGATGCCGTGACAACAGCAAGCTGTTCATTTCCCGCTGCTTCTACCGCTTTATCAGCCCAGGTTTCCAGTCCACAGCCGTTGATGATAAAGATACGGGCCTGGGATAAGGCCGTCAAATCGGATGATTTAGGCTGGAAGTCATGCGGTTCTTCCCCTTCCGGTATGATCATGTGGATATCGACCTTGTCTCCGCCGATGGCATGGGCCAGTTCTCCCATAGCGTGGAAGGAAACGACGACCGGGAGTTTTCCCGCTTCTGGAGGAGGTGTTTTTTTGTTTTCCGGGGCACATCCGCCGAGCAGGAGAAGCAACAGGATAGTGAATATATAGAAAAGACGTTTCATACAGGCAGCTTCCTATCTTATAAATGAAAAAGATATATAAATGCAAATCACTTGCACTTGCGGTTAGGATTAGGATATAATATATTACACTACTTGTCAATATACAGAGGAGACTGCCTTATGATTACCATATCTCATGTCTATTACGCATATGAAACGGGGACACCCTATTTGCTGCGCGATTTGAATCTGACTATCCACAATGGGGATTATATCTCTATTGTAGGAGAAAACGGATCTGGAAAAAGTACCTTCATAAAATTGCTTCTCGGGCTGTTAAAGCCATCCAGGGGCACACTGGTCAATGATTTCAAGCGGACCAGCTACGTGCCCCAGCGGTTTGAAACGCTGAACCGCCAATTTCCCATTACGGTGCGTGAAGTGATGAATACATACCGTAAAGTCCTCGGCATAAAGGATAAAGAAGCGGTCAGCCATTATCTGGGGCTCATGAAAATGGATGCCTACGGGGAATCACTCATCGGAAACCTGTCAGGCGGGCAGTGCCAGAAAGTATTCATTGCCCGGGCTCTCATGGCCCATCCAGACCTTCTCATACTGGACGAGCCGTCTACGGGAATTGATGTCAAGTCCCAGGCAGAATTATATCCGTTCCTGAAACAGCTCAATACAGAGCATGGCATCACCATCGTCACAGTGGAACATAATCTGCGGGCGGCTATGCGCAATTCCCAATATATGTACCACGTAGCCGGTGGCAGCGGTCATCTCTGCTCGCCTGATGAGTATATCCGCGAATATGTTTCTGAAAATACAGGGAGTGAATCCTATGTTTGAATACACCTTTATGCAGAATGCCTTTATCGTAGCTCTTCTCATATCTCTCGTCTGTCCCATGATAGGCATGTTCCTCGTCCTGCGCCGCTACTCTATGATTGGAGATACCCTGGCCCATGCATCGCTGGCAGGGGTTGCCGTGGGACTCCTCATCGATGTCAATCCTATTATCAGCGCGTTTTGCCTGACCAGCTTTTTTGGCGTTCTCATCGAAGTGCTGCGCAACATGTTCCGCCGCTACGCCGAACTCGTGCTGATTATCGTGCTGTCACTTTCCGTCGGCATTGCCATTACCATCATCAGTGCCGGACTGGTCCATACGAATGTAGAGTCCTTCCTGTTTGGCAGTATCCTTACCGTATCGCAAGCGGATGTATGGTCTGTGGTCATCCTCAGTATCATTTCCCTCACTACGATTCTCTGGCTGTATCCCCAGCTGGTCATGATTACCTTTGATGAAGACGGGGCCCGCATCGCGGGCATCCGCTGCCGGGCTATTAATTACATTTTTGCCATTCTCGTAGCCGCGACGATTTCTGTTTCTATCCGCATCGTCGGTATCCTGGTCATCAGTTCACTCATTGCTCTGCCGGTAGCAACGGCGCTCCAGCTGCAGCAGGGGTTCCGCCGTACACTGCAGTGGTCTGTCGTATTCAGCTTTATCGATATTTTATCCGGACTGTTTGTTTCGTATTGGATTGATGCGGCACCAGGTGGCGTGACGGCTATTACTTCCGTATTGCTGCTGCTTCTGGTCATTGCTGGCAGACAGCTGCGGACGGTATTGGAAAAACGGCCGGAAGGGGTGTAACAGGATGGCAGAATTGCAAAAATATGATTTGTGTCTCCATAAATATGGCATGAAAAATACGCGGCCCCGGCGCTGGGTACTGGAAGTGCTCCTGCAGCAGCAAGGACTGGTGACGGCGGAAGAAATTTATCAGAAGCTCCTGGCCGGAGGGGCATCGGTCAATGTTTCTACAGTATACCGCGTACTCGATTTATTTGAAGAAAAAAAACTGGTGGAAAAAGATTTCCTGCCGGAAGTGCGCCGCTAC
This sequence comes from Megasphaera hexanoica, assembly GCF_043520715.1. Classification (NCBI taxonomy): domain Bacteria; kingdom Bacillati; phylum Bacillota; class Negativicutes; order Veillonellales; family Veillonellaceae; genus Megasphaera; species Megasphaera hexanoica. Next base: position 660,327 of record NZ_CP171361.1, read on the forward strand.
GGGTATTTTTTGCGCGTACCCGGTCATATTCATCACCTCATCTGCATCCGGTGTCATAAAAAAGTAGATATTTCGGCCTGTCCTCTTTCGGCTTTTGAAAAACAGGTTGCAGCAGAAACAGGATTTGAACTGGTAGGGCACCGGTTGGAATTATACGGGCTGTGCCGGGATTGTCAGGAAAAGGAAAAACGGGAGGGAAAAGAATACCATGAATAGTCAATGGATTGAAGAACATCTGACGCCATATCTTCCGGCCGGCACGGACTTGTCCATCTATTGCCGCCCATTGGAGCAGGGGACTCCCGTTGTCTATCATGAACGGGTCCTGCCGTCGGCCAGTCTGATAAAATTACCCATCATGAGTACATTGTTCCGCAAGGACAAGGAAGGGACGGTATCTTTTTCGGAAAAGCTGCGGATTACCAGTCCCGTAGAAGGCGGATCCTATTATAAACGGGGCGGGACACTGGCCACGATTTCCGAGCTGATTTTTCATATGATCGTCGAAAGCGACAATACGTGTACCAACGTTCTCATCGACCGCCTGGGAATGGATGCGGTCAACGAGGAAATCCGGCGTCTGGGAATGACTCACACTATCCTGCAGCGCAAGATGATGGACTTTATCGCCAGCCGGGATGGCCGGGAAAATATGACGACCGTGTCCGATATGGGGCGCTTTTTTTCGCTCCTTTCACGAGGACATGCCGTCGATGCCGCCCGGGATCAGCGCATGCTGGATATCCTGAGCCATCAGGAAGATAACTGCATCCTACCGGCCCAGCTGCCTCATACGGTACGGGTGGATCACAAGACGGGGGAACTGGATGGCATATACCATGACTGTGGACTCATTTATGCTCCGTCCGGACCGTTCATTTTATGCCTCATGGCGGATGGCGTATCCGATGAACCCCGTCTGTTTTATGGGCTTTCGTATTTTACCCGGGCGGTATATGATGAACTGGCCCGGTCATAGAAACACGGCAATCAGATATATTCAGACATATTATAAATTTTTTAGAATACTTTTCTACAAAAAGGCTGTAGAAATCATGCGCATATGATATAATAAGATATTCAATAATATGTGGCAGTCATATGCCAGACGGAATAGGGGAGAGAAATAGTGGCAGAAAAGGAAACATCACAGCAGGCTCCGGTGCCACAGGAATATATCGTGCCGCTGGCAGGTGTTTTCAAGGTCCTTGGTGACCCGACGCGCCTGCGCATCCTGCAGGCACTGATGGGAGGAGAGTGTTGTGTCAGTGATCTGGCGGACAAACTGGTCATGGAACAATCGGCCGTATCCCACCAGTTGCGTGTCCTCCGGGATGCGGCGCTTGTCCAGTTCCGGCGTCAGGGAAAAACGGTTTATTACTCCCTTGCCGATGAACACGTATATACCCTGCTGAAAGTAGGGCTGGAGCATGTGGCGGAATGAGCCGTAGCTGAGAGAGAAGGATTTATATGTATATTTGTTTGATGCGTCACGGTAAAGCGGAACCATACAGGGACGGGCAGGATGACAGCGGACGCGTTCTGACCAGCCGGGGTATACAGGATGTCCGTGATATGGCGGCATTGGCCCGGAAATGGTGGCCCGGTGGTACGACCCGCATCTGGACGAGCCCGCTTATCCGGGCCTGTCAGACGGCAGATATCATGAGCCAGTCCCTGCAGCCGGCCGCCATCCGCACGGATTGCTACATAGGCGATGGCGACCTTTCCGGCCTGTATGAGGAGCTGAAGGCCTTGCCGGAAATGGATACACTGCTGATTGTCGGACATCAGCCGTATCTGGACCGGTGGACCGAAGCCTGGACCGGTTCTTCTGCAGGATTCAAGACGGCCAGTATGGCCCTGGTTTCGTATGATCCCTATGATGGGAACTTCGGAAAGGGAAAATTGCTTTTATATCTGCACCCGGCTGGCGCGCGCCTGTTCCTGGGACAGGCTGCCCAGTAATGTGATTTTGACTCTTGGGAGGTTTTATATATGAAACATGTGTTATCGATTGCCGGTACAGATCCGTCCGGTGGTGCCGGTGCGGCAGCGGACTGCAAGACCTTTTGTGCCCACGGCTGTTTTGCCCTCAATGTTATTACGGCTGTTGTTTCGCAAAATACACAGGGCGTACGCGGATATATGGATGTAACGCCGGATCTCATTGCCGACCAGATTGATGCTGTCTTTGAAGATATCGACGTAGATGCCGTCAAAATAGGCATGGTAAGTGTGCCGGAAACGATTCGCGTCATTGCCGATAAACTCCGGCAGTATCAGCCGCGCTTTGTCGTCATTGATCCGGTCATGGTAGCTACCAGCGGACACCGGCTGCTCGTCCCCGAAGCGGAACAGACGCTGAAAGAAGTCCTGCTTCCACTGGCCGATGTCCTTACGCCAAACATTCCTGAAGCAGAAGTGCTGACGGGAAAGACGATAGAAAACCTGTCCGACATGGAAGATGCGGCTAAAGCTATCAGTGCCATGGGTGCCAGGGCCGTCCTGGTCAAAGGCGGGCACCGCGTGGAAGATGCTACGGACATTTTATTTGACGGTCAGGAACTCCATTACTTCAAGGGCAAACGCGTAGACAGTACGAGTACCCACGGTACAGGCTGTTCGTTGTCAAGCGCCATTGCTTCAGACCTGGCTAATGGCATGAGCCTTGCCGATGCCGTGGCGGAAGCCAAGCAGTATGTGTATGAAGGGATTGCCCATGCCGAACCGATTGGCAAGGGGCACGGACCGATCCATCATTTCTATGAATTATATAAAAAGGCGGGCCTGCAATAGCCCCGGTGTGAGGTGATACTATGTTTACAAAAAAACTGAAAAAGGCTGCCCTGGCAGCGGCGGCAATTTGTACCATCGGCGGAGCGGCCTTTGCGGCGACACCGCAGCAGACCTATATGGATGCAGTGAATACGATGAGTACCCATCCGGAAGGGACGTATACGACCCAGGTGAAGATTGTCATGCCCTTTGTTGGTACCGTTACGGGCCATCAGCAGGCGTTTATCCAGCTTGAACCAGAAGCAAAAGCCCGTTTCGACACGTGGGCGACAAGCAGCCAGGGCGGGGACAGTGAAAAAGTTTCCGGTTACATGGAACAGGACGGGGCCAGACTGGTCATTTATTATCCCCAGACAGAACGGAATAAAAACAAGTCGTCCAAAACAGTATGGAAGAAAGCATCCATACCTCTGAAAGACGGCCGTTCTATGGCAGAAATCATTCGTCATGAACAGCACAAAGATGTCCTGAATGGCGTTAAATCGGTGACGGCCCTCGGCGGTGACCGGTATAATGTCGTCTATGATATGTCCCGCATTTATAAAGATGGCGACGAAAAGGAATGGGAAAAACAGGGACTTACGAAAGCGGAGGACCGGGAACTGTTGAAATCCGTTCTTCTGGCTCTGAAGGACAGTGGCGATGTATCGGCCCAGCTGACCATTGACCCCCGTTCCCACCGGATTACCCATGTCTCGGTACCGCTGACGGCACAGATGCGGTCTGTCACATCGGCTATAGCCGATAAGGCAGCAGATTATGCACCGGACAAGAAAGCGGAACTGGCTATGGCCAAACAGTTTGCCATGAATAGTACGGTATCTTTTGACTGTGACTGGTCTCTGCTGCCTCAGGGGATTGATCTCACTGTACCAGAATCAGTTAAGAAAAAAGCGGTAGAAGATAAAGATGGCAATATTCTCGTGCTTCAGGTCGGCGACCAGAAATAATATATGCTTTTTGCCAGGCATATAGTGTATATTTTTATCGTTATTTTGAAAAATTCTTGTCAAAGAAAATCGATAGTTATTGACAGATAGCCCAAAATAAAAGAAAATAATAGTAAGTAGTTTGAGCGGATACAGCACGAACCCAAATATGTATAGGAGGTAAGAAATTGGCTAAGAAGGAAAAACTTCTTGTAATTCCTCTGGGAGGCCTGGGTGAAATCGGTAAGAACATGACCGTTATCCAGTACGGCGATGATATTGTTGTCATCGATGCCGGGCTGGCATTTCCTGACGATGACATGTTCGGTATCGACCTGGTCATCCCCGACATGAGTTACTTGATTGAAAACAAAGATAAAGTACGGGCTATTGTCATTACGCATGGTCATGAAGACCACATCGGCAGCTTATCCTATCTGCTGAATGAAGTGAATGCGCCTGTATACGCGACGAAACTCGTCTGCGGTCTCATTGAAGGAAAGTTAAAAGAAAATCATATTACAAATTATCAGTTAAACGAAGTGCATCATGGAGATGAAGTGCAGATCGGCTGTATGAAGGTGGGGTTCATTCATACGAATCATTCCATCCCCGATGCGAGCGCTCTCTACTTCCGTACGCCTGTAGGTACCATTGTCCATACGGGTGACTTCAAGATGGACCTGACACCGGTAGACGGACTGCCTATGGATATCCACAAATTTGCCGACCTGGGCCGCCGCGGCGTACTGCTTCTCATGTCAGACAGTACCAATGCGGAACGGCCGGGGTATACGGAGTCGGAAACAACCGTCAGTGTCGCCTTCCGCAAAGCCTTCGGCGAAGCGAAAGGCCGGATTATCCTGGCGACATTTGCATCCAACATTTCCCGTATCCAGCAGGCTATCAATACAGCCGTACTGTTCAAACGGAAAGTTACTGTCCTCGGGCGCAGCATGGTCAATAACGTGCAGATTGCCATTGATCTGGGCTACCTGGAAGTACCGGACGGCGTGCTCATCGAACCGGATGAACTGAACCGCTATCCAGCCGATCAGGTGCTTATCCTGACGACGGGCAGCCAGGGCGAACCTATGGCCGGCCTGTCCCGTATGGCATCTAATAATCACCGCAGCGTCAGCATCATGCCCGGTGATACGGTTATTATCTCGGCAACGCCGATTCCAGGCAATGAAACCGGTGTGGGCCGGACTATCGATAACCTGATGAAGCTGGGCGCTACGGTCATTGCCGGTCGGGATAAAAGAATGCATGTTTCCGGCCATGCCAGTCAGGAAGAATTGAAGATCATGCTCAGCCTGATCAAGCCGAAATACTTCATCCCTGTCCATGGTGAATACCGCATGCTGCGGAAACACGGGGAACTGGCCGTACAGATGGGAGTGGCGAAAGATCACGTCCTCATCGGCGATAACGGGCAGATTTTCGAATTCTCCAACCGTTCCGGCCATAAGACGGGCCATGTCAATGCCGGACGCGTCTTTGTCGATGGCCTCGGCGTCGGCGATGTAGGTAATATCGTCATCCGGGACCGGCAGCAGCTGGCTATGGAAGGCGTTGTCATCGTCGTCATGACCCTGGCAAAGGGCACGAGTCATGCTCTGGCAGGCCCGGATATCGTATCCCGTGGATTTGTCTATGTCCGGGATTCAGAAGAACTCATGCGTGAAGCCCACGAAAAAGTAGCAGCTGTACTGGAACGCTGCGAAGCCGGTAATATCCGCGAATGGGCTGTCATTAAGTCGCAGGTCCGGGATACGCTGAGCCGCTATCTCTATGAAAAAACACGGCGGCGTCCCATGATTCTGCCTATCATCATGGAAGTATAGCCTAAATTGCATACAGCAGGCAGCGGAGGTTTATGCCTCCGCTGTCAGTTTTGATAGCCCTTTTATCTGGAAGGAGTGGAACTCTATGGAGCAGACACGTGCCGGTTACTGGACAGCAGGCGTCTTCTTTGCTGCTTTGCTGCTGATCATGGCGCTGCTGGCCCCGCTGGTGCCGGGACTGCCCTTTATCGGAGCTTTGATTCTTATATTTTACTTGCCGGTCCTGTGTGTCCAGTATGGACTTCCAGTGGCATTGCTACTGGCGGCCGGTCCTGTGCTGGTCCTGGCTTTTATGGCCTCTCCTGTGCTGGCGGCGCTGCAGTGGGGCATCCCGGCTGTTATGGCCTTTGCTGTAGGAACCGGGTATAGCCGCCGTATCGCCCCACTGCGCATCTTCGGATTTGTGGCAGGCGGCATCATCGCCCTTGCCCTGCTCGCCTGTCTCGGTGTGACTGTCATCGGAAAGGTACCATTATACGATATGCTTCAGCAGATTGTGAACCAGGCAGCCGATGAAGCCGTAGCGTATTATATACAGAGCAATCCCGCTTCGGCCCAGGTAGTAGCTGTCCATCAGGAAGTCGAAATGCTGAAGAAGACCATTCCCGTCATGATACCACTTCAGGTCTGCATGGGAATTCTCATGACGGTCTACCTGCAGATCCGCATTACCCAGCCGGTCCTGGCACGCAAAGGCTATAATATTCTGCCCTTTCCCCCTATCCGGCTTTGGGAAATTCCACGGGCTATGGTATACTTATATATACTGGCTATGGTCATGAAATACTGGGGGACGTCCCGGCACATTGACTGGCTGAATATACTGGCCGTCAATGCCGATCAGCTGGCCTCATTTTTTATCTGTATTGAAGGACTGGCTTTTATTCTGTACCTGCTGCAACACCGGCTTGTGTTAAAATCGGGATCGCAGGCTATGATAGTCATCCTCGTACTCTTTGTCCCCATATTCCAGATTGTGGCGTTTATTTTCGGACTCGCGGATATGCTGCTCAATTACCGCAAAAAACGGGAAGCCATGTAACCGCAGGAGGCGGGAATATGTTTAAAAAATTATTAACCAACCGCAATGAAGAGACCTTTATCGGCGTCGTGCTGGTACTGCTCCTGATCATTGCCTTTTACAACTGGATTATTGCGCTCCTTGCCGGCATTGTCATCGGCGGCGTCTATGTTCTGACGCATAAGACCAATACGGAACGGAACAGGGAAATCAGCCAGCTTTTCGATGCGATTTCCCAGAGTGTAGACCAGGCATCGACCTATGCCGTCCAGAATCTGCCTATTGGCATCGCCATTGTCGATATGGAATCGAGCCTGTGCTGGGCTAACAGCGTATTCCGAGACTGGGTCGGTGATATCGAAGACGATCAGCGGCTGGATTATATTATGCCGAACCTCAATATCGACAAATTCTGGGGGAAATTCGGTTACTTTTTTGAACATATTGGCAAGCGCTATTATCGCGTAGTCTATAAGTATCTGCAGACAGAGGGATCGGAAGAAGACAACTATCTCATATTGTATTTTGAAGATATCACGGAAACGGAACAGCAGAAAATGAATTGTCTGGCTGCAATGCCTGTCTTTTGTGATATCGCCATCGATAATATGGAAGAAGTTGGTAAAGGCATGACGGCCGTACAGCAGGCGACGCTCTGGACCAACGTCAACAATTGTCTGATTGATGCGCTGACAGCACACAATGCGTTTGTCCGTTCTTATGGCAATGACAATTATATAGCCTGCCTGAGCCGGGAAGCGCTGAATACGCTGAAGGAAGATAATTTCTCCTTCTTGGAACAAATCCGTTCTATCCATACGGTCAACCGCATACCCGTTACGGTCAGCATGGGGATAGCCGCGTTTTCTGAAGATATTGTTACACAAGGAAAGGCCAATTTCAACGAACTGGCGGACAAGGCTCATTCCGGACTCGACCTGGCCCTGGGGCGTGGCGGCGATCAGGTCGTCGTCTATGAAGAAGATGGGACCGCGCATTTTTATGGCGGAAAGACCCGGTCTGTAGAAAAAAATACCCGCGTCCGTGCCAGAGTCGTATCTCAGGCTATCAGAGAACTCATTGAAACCTCTGATCTGGTGCTCATCATGGGCCATGAACGGGAAGATTATGACAGCATCGGCGCCGCTATCGGCGTAGCACGCATGGCAAAAATCGGGGGCAAACCGGTTCATATCGTCATCAGCCGCCAGACGGAAGCCATCAGCCGGATTGAAAAGGAAATCCGCGACGTGCCGGAGTTTAAGGACCTGCTCATCACGGCCGATATGGCCGAAGTGGCCTGCAATGACCAGACCCTGCTGTTCATCGTCGATACGCACCGGCCGGATATGACCGTGGCACCGCAGCTTCTCGATAAGACGGAACGGCGTGTCGTCATCGATCATCATCGCCGCAGCAGTGATTTCATCAAAAAACCACTGCTCGTGTATACGGAACCGTCCAGTTCCTCGACGAGCGAACTGGTGACAGAATTACTGCAATATTTTGACGAAGACCCGGAACTGCAGAAAATCGAAGCGACCGCCCTCTATGCTGGCATCGTCGTCGATACGAAGAATTTTTCTGTCCAGACGGGTGTGCGCACCTTTGACGCGGCTGCCTATCTGCGCCGCTGTGGCGCAGATCCGGATATTGTCCGCGAATTGTTCAGTTCTGATTTTGATTCGGTCAAACTTAAGGCACGGCTGCTGTCGGAAGCGCGCATTGCTGATGGTATCGCCATGACGAGCTGTCCCAAAGAGGTTCCCAACGCTCAGATCATATCCGCCCAGGTAGCCGATATGCTGGTCAATATTACTGATGTAGAAGCAGCCTTTACATTTTATGAATTACCCGATAATATCATAGGTGTCAGCGCCCGTTCCAAGGGTGATATCAATGTGCAGCTCATTATGGAAGCCATTGGCGGCGGCGGCCACCGCACGGTCGCCGGCGTACAGCTCAAAGGGCGCACGCTCATAGAAGCACAAGATGAAGTCATGGATGCCATCCATGAAGTACTCGATAAAGGGAGAGATACAGTATGAAAGTAGTATTATTACAGGATGTAAAAAAATTAGGTAAAAAAGGCGATATCATAGAAGTATCCGAAGGCTATGGCCGCAATTTCCTGCTGCCCCGCAAATTGGCTGCACCGGGAACATCCGGCAATATCAACGATGCCAAACAGAAAAAGGCTGCCGCTGTCCACAAGGCACAGGTCGCTTCTGATGAAGCCCTTATCCTTGCCAGCCAGCTGAAAAAGGTAGAACTGACGATTCCTGTCCGCGTCGGAGAAGGTGGAAAGATTTTTGGCGCTATTACGGGGAAAACAATCAGCGAAGCCGCTAAAGCGCAATATAATATCGATTTAGACAAGAAGAAAGTAGAAATCAAGAATCCGATTAAAGCTTTGGGAACGTACGATGTCGTGATTCATGTCCATCCTACTATTTCCAGTGAAATTAAAATTCATGTCGTAGAAGAATAATTCCTGAGGTCAGCCTATGAAAGAATTACTGGATAAGCTGCTGCAGCGTCATAAGTATCTGGAACCGACTGCGGAAGAAGAACTGCGCCGTCAGGTGAATGTCCTGTACGGTGCCTTTACCGGCCTGATCGGTCCGGAAAAGATGGTTCTCCGGGCCAGCAAATATTCGGCTTTGGCGTACGTTCATTCGGAAGACCCCCGCCGTCGTATCGTCGGGCTGCAGCGGCTGGTCTATGAAGATGCGTCATATGATAAGGTGCCTTCTGATGACGAAGTTGTCGATGTCCTGAACGAGCTGGAGAATGTGCTGGCAGAAATGCTGGCCCGTCAGGCCGTGGAAGAACGGCTGGAAAAGAAAATCAGTCAGCGCATGGAAGAAAAGCAGCAGGAGTACGTACAGGAAATCAAAATGGAGCTCATCAAGGAGGAACTCCACGATGTGGAAACACCGCAGACGAAAAAAAGCTGGACGATCTGCAGCATCTTGATTCCATTCATCTGACAGAATCGGTCATGCAGCGCGTCCGGCCTAAAACGCTTTCAGCCATTGTAGGTCAGGACCGGGCTGTCGAAGCGATGGAAAGCAAGCTGGCATCGGTGTATCCCCAGCACTTGCTCCTGTACGGGCCTCCCGGCGTGGGAAAAACGACGGCAGCCAGAATTGTCCTGAATGAGGCAAAAAAGCTGCCTTTTACGCCCTTTGGACCAGATGCGCCCTTTGTCGAAACGGACGGGGCGACACTGCGCTGGGATGCCCGCGATATGACCAATCCGCTCATCGGATCGGTCCACGATCCCATCTATCAGGGTGCCCGTCATGACCTGGCTGAAACGGGGATTCCCGAACCAAAACCGGGACTGGTGACGGAAGCCCACGGCGGCATTCTGTTCATCGATGAAATTGGTGAAATGGATCCCATGCTGCTCAATAAACTCCTGAAAGTACTGGAAGACAAGCGGGTCCGCTTTGAATCAGCGTATTATGATGAAACGGATCCCCATATTCCGGCGTATATCCGCAAATTATTTGCCGAAGGAGCGCCTGCTGATTTCGTGCTCATCGGTGCGACGACGAGGGATCCGTCAGAAATTAATCCGGCTATCCGGTCCCGGTGCGCCGAAATATATTTCGAGCCCCTCGTGCCGGCTGATATCCAGCAGATCGTCACCAATGCGGCACAGTCCCTGGGTGTTACCATGGAGGACGGTGTAGCCGAACTGATTAGTACCTTTACTATTGAAGGGCGGAAAGCCGTCAATATCCTGGCCGATACGTACGGTCTGGCTGTCTTCCGCTCCGGCAGCAATGATCATGTCGTACTGACGAAAGAGCTGGTAGAGAGGGTGGCCCAGATCAGCCGTCTCGTCCCGTATGTGACCGAAAAAGCGTCATCCCTTCCAGCTGTGGGCAAAGTCTTTGGACTGGGCGTAGCCGGTTTTCTCGGTTCCGCCATCGAAATTGAAGCTGTTGCCTATCCGGCCCGTACGCCGGGAAAAGGGTATTTCCGCTTCAATGATACGGCCGGCTCCATGGCCAAGGATTCCATGTTCAATGCCGCCGCTGTCGTACGCCGCATAACCGGTAAGGAATTGTCTGATTACGATGTCAATGTCAACTTCGTTGGAGGTGGCAACATCGATGGCCCCTCGGCGGGTTGTGCCATCACGACGGCACTGATTTCGGCAGTTACGGGGAAAGCGGTCCGACAGGACATTGCCATGACTGGCGAAATTTCGATACAGGGACTTGTCAAGCCCGTCGGCGGTGTGTTTGAAAAAGCATACGGAGCTCGCCAGGCTGGCATGAAAGGCATAGTGATTCCCGAAGAAAATCAGCGGGATATACCGGAGCATCATCTGAATCTTCAAATTTATAGTACCCGCACCATTGAGGAAGTCCTCGATATCATGCTTGTAAAATAGGGGAGAATAGTATGGAACAACGGATTCCGCCGCAGAATGTCGAAGCAGAACAGGCCGTACTCGGCGCCATGATGCTCGACCATAATGCTGTCGTCACGGCTATGGAAGTCCTGCAGCCCCATGATTTTTACCGGGAAATACACCGGACCATTTTTGAGGCTATGGAAAACCTGCACCGTGAAAATAAGGAAATCGATCTGATTACCTTACCGGAAGAGCTGCGCCGTATGAAAAAACTGGATGCAGCAGGCGGTCTGGAATACGTCCTCAGTCTGCCCAATCTGGTGGCAACGGCAGCCAATATTGAATATCATGCCAATATCGTCAAAGACAAGGCAATGACCCGTGATCTCATCACGACATGTACGGATCTGACGACAGAAGCCTACGATGGAGAAAAAGAAGCAGACGAACTCATAGACGATGCGGAACGAAAAATATTCCACCTCGCTGAAAATAAAAAAAGCGGCGACTTTGATCCTGTCGGAAAAGTCGTCGAAGACACGCTGGATAAGATTTCCAAGCTTTATGAAAATAAAGCCGGCCTGACGGGGCTGCCTACGGGATTCCGGGACCTTGATAAGCTGACGTCGGGCTTGCAGCCATCAGACCTGATTCTCATTGCAGCCCGGCCGAGTATGGGCAAGACGGCCTTTACGCTGAATATTGCCCAGAATGTCGGTGTGCGTCAGCATAAGACGGTCGCTTTTTTCTCTCTGGAAATGAGCAAGGAACAGCTGGTGCAGCGGCTGCTGTGCCAGATTTCCCATATCGATTCCCAGAAGCTCCGGACAGGCCAGCTCAATACGGATAAGGACTGGGCCCAGCTCACCGATGCGTGTGACAAATTATATCAGGCGCCGATTTATATCGATGACACGCCGGGGATTTCCGTATCGGAAATGCGCTCCAAGGCGCGGCGGCTGAAATCGGAACACGGTCTGGATTTGATTATCGTCGATTATCTGCAGCTCATGCAGGGACGGAATTCAGAAAGCCGCCAGCAGGAAATTTCAGAAATTTCCCGCTCACTAAAAGCGTTGGCGAGAGAGCTGAAAGTACCTCTTATCGCCCTTTCCCAGCTCAGCCGCAGTGTAGAAAGCCGCCAGGACAAGCGGCCCATGCTCAGTGACCTCCGCGAATCGGGGGCGTTGGAACAGGATGCGGATATTGTTGCCTTTCTCTACCGGGAAGATTATTACGATAAGGAAACAGAGAATCAGCATATTACGGAAGTCATCGTGGCCAAACACCGCAATGGCCCGACGGATACGGTTAAACTCTACTTCCGTGGCGAATATACGCTGTTCCTGAATCTGGACCCGACTCACGAATAAAAGATATTTTGCTTTTACCCATATACCCAGACGGGGCTGTAACAACACGGTTCTTTCCATGTTGCTACAGCCCCGTTTTGGCATGTACGATATCGAGATTGCGCAAGAGAATCTTTTTCCCCCGCCAGGAAAAAGGCCGGTTCCCGTAAGTTGTGCGGAACTGGCGGTTCGTAAGTGATTCTATATCTTCTTTCCGCAGCATCGTAAGGCGGTTTTGACGGAATTCCACTATGGGAGTTATGGGAACACCCTTATTATGGGGACAGACCCGCTGACATTCATCACAGCCGAAGATGAGCGGTGTCCTGGCTATAACCTCCATTTCCCTATCGGTAAGGAGTTCCTTCTTCTGGGTAAGATAGGATTTGCAGAGATGATAGTCATATGTTCCCTCCGACAGGCAGCCGCCAGGGCATATGCGCTGGCAGGCACCGCAATGGAGACATTCCCTGTCCATAGGAGCGTCCGGTGTGAGAGGCAGTGTTGTCAGGATGGCACCGATAAAGCAGTACGATCCATACACGGGATGGATGAGACATTGATTGTCACCTACAAATCCCAGACCGGCCTCTACGGCCAGCAGCCGTTCTGTGAGAGGGGATGTGTCAGCAATACAGCGCTGTGTACCGCCATACGAGGTCAGGATAGCAGACAGCTTTTCCAGATAGGCCGGGACGATGAGATGATAATCTTCGAGCTGACAGTAGAGCGAAAGATTCGTCTTTTCTGTCTCTTTGTTGTAATAGGGAAACAGAATGACGACGGCGGCCTTGCAATCCGGTAACAGAGACGTCAGGTCATAGCGCTCCATTCCCTTTCCCGATGCCAGCGGACAGACGGGCTGCTCTGTTTCCGGAACGGGCAGATGGGCGCTGGCGATGCCGGTACAGGTAAGGCCGAGCCTGCGGGCGGCGTCTTTTATGAAATCAGTGTTCATGGACTGCTTCTGATACCGGTTCTTCCAGTTCCGGCGGCAGGATCATCCCTTCTACGGACAGGGACTCTGTGGGAAGTGTATCGGCAGCCAGTGCCGGCGTGTGGCGGAGAATATAGTCATGAGCCGTTATATAGCAAATGCCCAGATGGCTGTCCATGGCCTGGCAGGCTTCGTGTGTGTCTTTGTTTTCCAGGGCATGGACAATCCGCCAGTGCTCTTCCGCTGCTTCGGCACAGCGGCTGCGGCGGCTGTATAAAGAATTAATGCCGGTCCGTTTGATTTTATCCCGCATTTCTTCAACGAGACGGCGCAACATCAGATTGCCGCTGGCGACGATGATCGTGTTGTGGAACTCCGTATCGGAACGGATGAATTCCTGATAATCCGGTGCCGCCTGGGTCTGCTTATACTTAAACAGCTGCTGCTGCACCGTCTGGCGCAGGACTTCCAGATGGTCGGCAGAGATATGTTCGCAGGCCAGCCGTACGGCAAGAATTTCCAGGGCTGTCCGGATCTGGAAGATGTTTTTCAGATCCTGCATACTGAGCCCCTTGACCAGGATACCCCGCTTGGGAATATACTGGATCCAGCCTTCTTTCTGCAGCTGCAGTGCAGCCCGGCGGACAGGCGTGCGGCTGATTTGAAGTTCCGCGGCCAGCGTGCGTTCGCTGAGCATCTGGCCATTGACGTAGGTCTGATCGAGAAGCCGCTGTTTCATCGTACGGTAGACCTGCATCTGTAAGGACTGATTTTTGTATTCCATAACTATATCAACCCCTTTGTGTTTAATGAGCTATCAGTATTATATCATATCCCACAATAGTTTGTTAACCAGTGGTGGCTGTCTTTGGCATATCCAGAGATGGCAGGCTATGGTATAATAAGGGCGTCGGGGGATGTGGGATGGGAGGCTGAATCATGACCAGGGAAGAAATATCGCAGCATTTCGGCTGCGGTACAGTGGAACAAGCATATGAAAATTCCAAATGGTTTTCTGTCTTTATGCAGCTTCTGTTTACGGGCGTCGGCATTTATTTCTTCTGGCTCATGCTGGCAGAAACGACACTGGCAGCCAAGCTGGATAACATAGCCGTCCTGATTTTTTGTCTCTGGCGTATCGACCGGCAGCGCGATGTCATTTGTTACGTCACGGCAAAGGGGCTGGTCGTCCGGCGGCAGTTCATGTCTCTGGAAGAGTTTTTTGATGAACAGCTCCATCCGGACCGCAATCTGGTGTTTATCCGCTATGAAGATATTTTTGAAATTTCCGACAACTGGAAGGAAATACAGCTCGGAGCGGCAGAAGAAGGCGGCCTGGCCGTACTGCCCGTTCATCTGCAATTCCTTCCCCGGCAATATAAGCAGGAAATCATGGACCGTATTAAAAAAGAACAGGAAACGGATGATAAGGACGATAAAAAGGGATGATAGGCGTTTCTGTTTAACTATGTGTTATTGCATTATCCTGACCTGAACTATGATAATTCCGTATACCTATTTTACTTTATTATTTTAATAAAATAAAGTAAAATATAGGCATTGATGTTTTACTTTATAGTCCTTGAACAGGATGTGGGGGAGCGATCAGATGAAACATTGGCAGAAATATGCCGCAATAGGCATGACGGCTGTACTGGCTGCCGGTCTTATGACCGGTTGTGGCAGTGATAAAAAAGCAGAACAGGGTGCATCAGGAGAAAAAAATAAAATCGTCATCGGTCTCGATGACAATTTCCCGCCTTTCGGATTTCACGATGAAAGCGGGGAACTCGTCGGCTTTGATATCGATATGGCAAAAGAAGCGGCCAAACGCCTGGGCATTGAAGTAGAATTCAAACCGATAGACTGGGATAGCAAAGAAACGGAATTGAACAGCAAGAAAATCGATGCCATCTGGAATGGCCTGTCTATTACACCGGAACGGGAAAAGAATATCCTCTTTTCCCGGCCGTATGAAAACGGGCCGCAGATTCTCCTCGTACGGGCCGATTCTCCCATCCAGGGAAAAGCGGACCTGGCAGGCAAAATCGTAGGCACGCAGCAGGGCAGTACCGGTTTGGAAGCCATCAACCAGGAACCACAGCTGCGTGATTCCTTCAAAGAACTCAAGCAATATTCGGATAATGTGACGAGTTTCATGGATCTGGAAGTCGGACGTATTGATGCCGTCGTCGTAGCCAAGACGACAGCCGCTTATTTTATGCAGAAGAACAAGGCGAACTTCCGCATCATCGATGTAGGATATCCGGATATCCCCAGTGGCGTCGGCATGCGCAAGGACGATACGGCACTGAAGGCAAAACTGGATAAAGTGCTGGAAGACATGCATAATGACGGTACGAGCAAAGCCATCTCGGAAAAATGGTTTGGCATTGATATTTCGATGTAATAAGGAGGATATGAAATATGAACTTAAAAAAAGTAATACTGGCAGGCACGCTGGCAGTCACGACGGCAGCCATGATTACAGGTTGCGGCGGACAGGATAAAAAGGCAGCAGACCAGAAGCTGCCTGATAAAATCGTCATCGGCCTCGACGATAATTTCCCGCCTATGGGATTCCGCAATGAAAGCGGCGAACTCGTCGGCTTTGATATCGACTTGGCAAAAGAAGCGGCCAAACGGCTGGGTGTGGAAGTAGAATTCAAGCCCATTGACTGGGACAGTAAGGAAGCGGCCTTACAGAGCAAGCAGGTAGACCTCCTCTGGAATGGCCTGACTATTACCAAAGACCGTTCGGAAAAGATAGCTTTTTCCAAGCCGTATATGAAAAACGCTCAGCTTCTCGTCGTGCGGGCGGATTCCCCGATTACGGACCGGGCTGGTCTTGCCGGAAAGATTATCGGTACCCAGGAAGGCAGCAGTTCTATTGATGCTCTGGATAAGAATAAAGAATTTGAAAATTCCCTTCAGGAAGTCAAGAAATACGGCGATTTCGTCAACGCCTTTATGGACCTGGAAATCGGCCGGACTGACGGTGTCCTCGTCGATAGCGTAGTCGGCCGCTATTACATGACCAAGAAAGAAGGAAAGTTCAAAGTCATCGATGATAAGATGGGCGATGAACAGTTTGGCGTCGGCATGCGCAAGGACGACAAAGTGCTTCAGGATAAGCTGAACGACGTCTTGAAACAGATGACAGAAGATGGTACAATGACTAAGTTGTCCGATAAATGGTTCGGGGAAGATATTACGATTCCCGTTAAATAGTGTATAGTGTTGCTGTATCTGGTGGAGGGGCCGCCTGTGTCTGGGCGGCCCGCTTGTTTGTCCTGACACAGGTACATAGTAAGGGAGTGCCTTATGGAGTATTTATTGCATATCGTGCCTGCCGTAGCCGTGGGGCTGCAGGTTACGCTGAAGATTTTCATCATTACTATTGTGCTCAGCCTGCCTCTCGGGGTGGTCATGGCTATAGCCCGTATTTCAAAAATCAAGCCCCTCAGCAAGTTTATGGGAGCCTATATCTATATCATGCGGGGCACGCCGCTCATGCTGCAGATCCTCTTTATCTATTATGGCCTGCCTTTTATCATCGACGGTCTGAAACTGGCGGACTTCCCGGCAGCTATCATCGCCTTCGTCTTTAACTACGCCGCATATTTCGCTGAAATTTTCCGCGGCGGCATCCAGTCTATTGACAAAGGCCAGTATGAAGGGGCTAAAGTTCTGGGTATGACCTATGTCCAGACCATGCGCCGCATCATCCTGCCCCAGGTCGTAAAACGCGTCCTGCCGCCGGTGGCGAATGAAACCATCAACCTGCTGAAAGATACGTCCCTGGTCTATATCCTGGCCATGAATGATATCCTGCGCATTACCCGGTCCATCGTACAGCGCGATTTTGATACGACCGCCTTTATCGTAGCCGCCGTCTTCTATCTCTTCTTTACGTTTATCCTCACCAAGGTATTTAGTTATCTGGAAAAACGCTTTGCCGTATACGATGAATAGGAGGCACTACGATGAGTTTTATTGAAATGAATCATATCCGTAAACAATTCGGGAATCTGGAAGTACTGAAAGATGTGACGCTGCATATGGAACGCGGTGAAGTCATTTCCATCATCGGTCCATCCGGCAGTGGCAAGAGTACTTTCCTGCGGTGTCTCTGTCAGCTTGAAACCATCAATCGAGGAGAAATCATCGTCGATGGACAGTACATGGTCAAGACGCCGGAAGGCAGCCAGCGCGCCGTCTACGAACCGGCTTCCCGTGTACGGGCCATCTGCCGCCGCATGGGCATGGTATTCCAGCATTTCAACCTTTTCCCCCACATGACGGTCCTCGATAATATTCTCGAGGCTCCCCGTGTCGTCAAGGGAATGAAGACGAATGAAATCCTGCCTATAGCTGAATCACTCCTCAAACGGGTCGGCCTGTGGAGTAAGAAGGACGCCTATCCGTCCCAGCTTTCGGGCGGACAGAAACAGCGTGTGGCCATTGCCCGGGCTCTGGCCATGCAGCCGGATATCATGCTCTTTGACGAACCGACATCGGCACTCGATCCGGAGCTGACCGGAGAAGTACTGCGGACTATCAAGCAGCTGGCCGATGAAGATATGACCATGATCATCGTGACCCATGAAATGGCCTTTGCCAAAGAAGTTTCCGACCGGGTCCTGTTCATGGCAGACGGTATTGTCCAGGAAGAAGGAAATCCGGAACAGATTTTTGAACATCCGCAGAATGAACGGACCCAGAGTTTCCTGAAATCCATGCTGCGCTTTTGATCAAAGCTGCACTGTATATTTTAGATATATGGTGCAGTTTTTTATTTCTCCCACGGATTCCGGTATTTATGATATAATGGAAAGGTAAACAATTCGAACGAAAGGCTGTGGTATTATGATGAATCGGATTACCTTGCCGTCTGGCCTTGTATTGGATATGTCCCACCTTTACGGGCCGGATGCCTTGATAACGGAACGAGAAGTGGAAGAGTTTGCTCCTGTCTATCAGAAAGCTCACTCTGTCATGATGGAATTGCGCCAAAAGGGAACGGTTGCCGGCCACCTTTCTAAAGATGGGGAACCGGAAGCGGTACTCTTTCCGCAGCTGCCGTATATTGCAGAAGGCAATATCAATAATCCTGAACGCATCGTGGCATTGGAAGAACTGGGACGGACGGTGCGCAACCGCGTCGATGCCGTCGTATTCTTCGGCATTGGCGGGTCGTATCTGGGCGGCAAAGTCCTGTTTGATGTCCAGTGCGGCGAATTCTGGAATCTTAGGAGCCGGAAAGAACGCAACGGATACCCTAAGGCATTTTTTGCCGGCAATAACGTCGATGCCCATAAGTTGTCCGGCCTGATCCAGACAATGCGTGCAGAAAGTACGGGACAGCAGGATTACACGGTCATGGCCGTCGTTATATCCAAATCGGGATCTACCATCGAACCCATGTCGAATTATATGATTTTCAAAGAAGCCATGGAAGCTGCGGGGATTTCTATGGAAACCGTAGCCGTCACCGATCCCCATGAAGGAGAAAAGGAAACGCTGCTGCATACGCTGGCCCGTGAATCGGGCTGGCCTATCTTCTACGTACCGGACGGCATCGGTGGCAGGTTCAGCGTCTTTTCCGAAGTAGGACTCATCGTCGGAGCCCTTACGGGATTTGATATCCGGTCCTTCCTTGCCGGTGCCCGTGAAGCGGATCAGGCTGTCAAAAGCGATGACATCACGAAAAATCCGGCCCTTCTCAACAGTGTCCTGAAATTCCTGGCCGGAAGCCGCCATGGGAGAAACCTGGAAGTTCTCATGCCCTATGCCGACAATCTGAAATCTTTATCCGAATGGTATATCCAGCTCCTGGCAGAATCACTGGGTAAACGGCTGAATAAAGAAGGGCAGGTCGTCCATTATGGACGGACGCCGATCGTCGCTGTCGGTACGACGGATATGCATGCCCAGACGCAGGAACACCAGGAAGGCCCCCAGGACAAAGTCGTCCAGTTCGTCTCCATCGAAAAATGGCCTGATGATCTCGTCGTTCCCCATACGTACGATTCCTTTGCCAAGCTGGCTGCCTTCAGCGGCCTGCCCTTGAGCCGGATCCTGGAAGCGGCGCGCCGGGCTAATGAAGAAGCCCTCATTGGAGATGGCCGGCCCAGTGCCAATTTCATCCTTCCTGAACTGAACGCCTTTTATCTGGGAGAGCTCATGTTCCTGCTCTGCTGGTCCATTGCCTATGAAGGGGAATATGCCGATGTCGATGCCTTTAACCAGCCGGGGGTAGAAATATACAAACGCTATCTGGGGCAGCATCTGGCAGAAATGAAAAAATAACGGGTTCGTTCCCGGCTCCGCCATTAGGCGTAGATCTGATGTCTTTCGTTTAAATTTGTAGTGAAAGGTGTACTGTGTATTATGAATATTCTCGTTACCGGGGGTGCCGGATATATTGGCAGCCATACTGTAAAAGCATTATTGGAAAAAGGTCATTCCGTAGTCGTACTGGACAATCTGTCCCGGGGACACCGTCAGGCCGTACCAGCAGACGTGGAACTCATTGAAGAAGACATACACCATCTGGAACGGGTAAAACAAATCCTGACAGACCGGAAAATCGAAGGGGTCATGCATTTTGCCGCCCACAGCCAGGTAGGGGAATCGATGGTCAAACCGACTATCTATTATGACAATAATATAGTCGGTTCCTATTACCTGCTGGAAGCGGTCCGCCAGGCCGGTGTGCCTTATATGGTTTTTTCATCTACCGCTGCCGTATATGGGGAACCGGAACAGACTCCCATTACAGAAGATATGCCGTATGCGCCGACCAATGTCTATGGACAGACAAAATTGATGATCGAACACATGCTGGCCCAGTTCAGCCGTGCCTATGGTCTGCGGTATGTGGCCCTGCGTTATTTTAATGCCGCCGGAGCCGATGCAGATGGCAGAATCGGGGAAGATCATACACCGGAAACCCATCTGATTCCGTTGATTTTGCAGACGGCTTTGGGACAGCGTCAGAGTATCAAGATTTTTGGTACGGATTATCCGACGGCTGACGGAACCTGTATCCGTGATTATATCCATGTAACGGATCTGGCCGATGCCCACGTGCGGGTCCTGGACTATCTGGCCCGTGGCGGCCAGTCCCAGTATTTCAACCTGGGAACCCAGCACGGCATGAGTGTGCGCCAGATGATCGAGACGGCTAAAAAGGTAACGGGCCGCGACTTTGCCGTAGAAGAAGCGCCCCGCCGTGCCGGTGATCCGGCCGTACTCATCGCAAGTTCGGAAAAGATTCAGGCCGTAACCGGCTGGCGTCCTGTCCACAGTGATGTGGAACACATCATTGCCGACGCCTGGAACTGGCACCGTACGCATCCGGAAGGATACGGGGATGGGAAATAGGCTGTCCGCATATAGTCACCTTGTTTGGAACATTTTAGTTCATCACGCGAAAACATGGCTCCCGTATGGAGTAATCCTGGCATGTCTGACAGGAATCTGGTTTTGGTGGGATGGACCGGCATCAGATCAGAGCGTAGTAGTACGGGAGACGAAGAATCATACCGATTCTCCGCCTCCTTCTTTTTTGCATAAAAAAGCCGGTCCCCCTTCAAAAGGAGAAGGAAGGTGTATCCACAGCCTGGCGGGCATCCGGCGGACAAAACCACTGGCCGATTTATTTGAGTCGCCAGTTGCCATGGAGACTGCGGGAAAAGAAGCAAAAAAGGAAGATAATCCGGAACAGAAGAAAAAACAGAACGGCAGAGAGAAAGAGAAACTGTCCCGGCCGGTACCGCTGCCACAGGTACTGGGAGTGCTGGAAGAAGGAGGCCGGCGTCTTATCCTGCTCAGCAATGGATTGCGGTCACAGGCTTGTGCGGCAGGAGAATCGTTTGATTCCTGGCAGATTGCTTATATTTCCCACGGTGTAGCAGGTCTTTCGAAAGAAGGTGTCATTCATGAAGTGTATTTTTAAGACAGGGAAGACGTGGCTGCCACTGAGATTTCTGGCCATGGGGATGATGCTGATGGGATGGCCGGTACAGGCGGAAGCTCTCGATGTCCGCGTTCATGAAGCTCCGGTCCGTACCGTTCTGGCCGGACTGGCACGCAGTGCTGGAATCAACCTGGTCATAGACGACACAGTGGATGGCACGGTGACGATGGAGCTTCATGATGTACCGGCAGAAGAGGCAATCCGCGTATTGGCGGGCAGCCAGAATCTGTTGTACCGCACGGACGGGGCCATTGCCTTCATTACGGCAGGAAGAGCTCATGATCAGGCCAGGAGCTGCTATACCTGGAAACTTCATCATGCCGATCCGGACAGTGTGCGTCAGGCGGCAGAAGCGATGGCAGGGTCTGGTCATATCGGCTATCACAGCGATACCAATGCTCTCGTCCTTCATGGCTCGGCCCAGACTGCAGCGGCGGTAGACCGGCTGGTGCAATCCCTCGATGTGCCGGTGCGGCAGGTCAGTGTGGAAATAGAATTCCTGTCCCTTCAGACCGATGCCGTCAAAGACAGGGGGATTTCCTGGGACTGGACGGCCATGGAAGGCGGACCGGGCCACCGGTCTTTTCTGTATACGGGCCAGCTGCGGGCGCTGGAAAGCAAGGGTAAAGCCCGGGTCCTGGCCCGTCCTCATCTTATGGCACAGAATGGGCGGGAAGCGCAGATCCTCATAGGGGACCGCATCCCCGTCCTGACAGAACACGTGACCGATGGGGAAGTGTCCCGCACGACAGAATATGAAGATGCGGGCATCAAGCTGAGCTTTACGCCGCGGATTCATGAGGATGGCAGTGTGACTGCCCACATCCGGGCCGAAGTGGGAACGCCTATCCTCGTACCGGAACTCAAGGCCTACCGGATTACGACGCGCCGGGCCGATACGGACGTCTGTATGCAGCCCGGGAGGGACCTGCTCATCGGCGGCCTCATCAGCCGGGAGGAAATCAATAATCTGCGCAAAGTCCCCATACTGGCAGACATCCCTGTCCTGGGAAAGTTATTCCGGTATCACTACACATCAAAAAAAGAAACGGAACTGGTCATCCTCATCCGGTCCCGCGCAGCATCATCTTCCCCGGAATCGGTTCGTTGACAGGCCGTATGGAATCTGCTACCATAGATGTGTTTTCAGCAGAAAGGGGATAGGAACAGATGGAAAAAATACTATGTGTAGCATTGGGAGGCGGCATCGGGGCGGCCTGCCGGTATATACTGACGGAACTGTGCAACATGCATGGAGGGGCATTTTTTCCCTATGGGACAGTACTGGCTAATGTTATCGGGTCTTTTCTGATCGGCGTCCTGTTTGTTTTTTTCAACAGCCATTCCTCTCTTTCACCGCTGGTCAAACTCCTTTTCGTAACAGGCGTTCTCGGAGGATTCACGACCTTTTCTACATACAATATGGAACTCCTGACTATGGCCCGGACCGGCGAATTTACCTTTGCCCTGCTCTATCTGGGACTCAATGTCATCGGCGGTTTTGCGGCCTGCTGGCTGGGATACGCAGCCGGCAATGCCATCGTCTGATGGTATGATACTAGTTTCTATATAAATGTATTATCCAGGGACATCAAAAAAGACTGACCCGGAAGATCAGTTACTTCCGACGTCAGTCTTTTTGCGTTTTGCTTGTTAGAATTCCGTTTATGCCGCTGCCTGTTCTTTTTTTTCTCTGGCAGTGTAGATTATCGTGCCGAGGACGAAGCCGATGATGAACGGGATAATCCAGCCGAAACCGTACGTAGAAAGCGGTGTGGCAGCGACGATAGCTTTGGCAAAGCCGAGGCCGGAAAGACCGGGCAGGGATTCGAGGAGTGCGTATATCGTCACCAGATAGACCGATCCCTTGTAAGCACCGTCATTGGGGATGATGCGGACCAGGACGCCCAGAACCAGCAGAGCCAGGCAGGGCGGGTAGCAGACGCCGAAAATCCAGCCTACATAAGTGACGATGCCGTCTACGCCAAGAAGGGCCGTAAGCGCGGAAAGAATACAGCAGACGATGGCTACCTGACGATAAGAGAAACGGCCTGTGGCCTGGCTGGTGAATTCGGCTACGGCTGCAATCTGGCCGATAGCCGTCGTCAGGCAGGCCAGTACGACGGCTATGCCCATGGGAATCATGACGGCACCGCCTACGCGCTGGATAATCGCTACCAAAAGTTCAGCCCGGCCGATAGACTGGGGATAGTCACTGCTGACGCAGGCTCCCATGTAGAGGAGGGAACCGTAAATGATGAACAGCAGAACAAAGGCGATGATGCCGCAGCCGATGAGGCAGCGGTTGCGCTGTGCGACCGTCGTATATCCTTTGGCGTTGATGGAACTGATGAAAACAGCGGCCATAATGAAACTGACCAGTACATCGCCTGTATTATATCCGCCCAGGAATGCGTTGACAAAGGAATTGGGAACAGCCGGATCAATGGGTGTTCCTATGGGGCTGGCGACGCCCATAATGGCGATGACGACCAAAATCAGGGCCAAAAGAGGCGTCAGGTATTTGCCCATCCGGTCCATTACGTTGTTCTTATCAGCGGCGAAGAAGAATGAAATAATGAAATATACGATGACGAGAGGAATGAACGGTGCTGATGGAACATTGCCCTGGATACCGAGCTGGATAGCCGTGGCACACGTGCGGGGGATGGAAACGAAGGTGCAGACCAGCATCAGTGCGGCCAGCAGGATGTTATAGGTGTATTTGCCGACATGATCGGTAATGGCGTGTACATCTCCGTTGAGGCCGATGACGATGAGTGTGAAAATGGGAAGGAAAATCCCTGACAGGGTCAGACCGGAAAGACCGGCCAGGTAGGCCGACCCGCTGTTGAGACCCAGCTGGGGCGGGAAAATCAGATTGCCGGCACCGAAGTACGTAGCAAAGAAGGCAAAACCCAGAATGCATACATCGCGGAAGCGGATAGAATGAAGAGCAGACATGATAAAACCTCCTGAAATACGTATACAAAGAGAGCCGGCAATGACACCGTATACAGGCATTACCGGCCCTCTTTGGTCGAAGTATACTTTTTTAGTGGTCCTGGTACGATTTTATGCTTTTTCCAAAGCCTGTTTCAAGTCATCAAGCAAATCATCGACATTTTCCAGACCGACGGAAATGCGGATCGTGCCGCTGGTGATGCCGGCCGCTTTGAGCGCTTCGTCATTCAGCTGCTGATGTGTCGTCGAAGCCGGATGTACGAGGAGTGACTTGGAATCGCCTACATTGGCCAGATCGGAGAAAATCTGTGCAGCGTCGATGAAACGGCGGGCTGCTTCCCGGCCGCCCTGGAGTTCGAAGGAGAAAATTGAGCCCGTGCCCTTCGGGAAGTATTTCTGAGCCAGCTTATAGTACGGCGAGCTCGGCAGGGACGGATAATTTACTTTCGTAACCTTCGGATGGTTTTCCAGGAAATCGGCTACTTTCTGGGCATTGGAGACGTGGCGTTCAATGCGCAGGGACAGGGATTCGAGACCCTGGATGAGCAGCCATGCGTTGAACGGGCTGAGCGATGCGCCGAGATCGCGGAGGTATTTGGCACGGACGCGGGTTACAAAGCTGGCACCGGGTACGTCTTTGACGAAGCTGAGACCGCCGTACGATTCATCCGGTTTTACCAGGTCTTCGAACCGGCCGGAGCCTTCCCAGTCAAAATCGCCTTTTTCTACGATGAGGCCACCCAATGTCGTGCCGTGACCGCCGATGAATTTGGTAGCCGAATGGAGAACGATGTCGGCGCCGTGTTCGAAGGGGCGGAAGAGGAACGGCGTAGCAAAGGTGTTATCTACGAGGACAGGGATGCCGTTTTTATGGGCGATTTCAGCAATGGCTTCGAAATCAGGAATGTTGATAGCCGGATTGCCCAGGCTTTCCAGATAGATGGCTTTCGTCTTGTCCGTAATCAGTGCAGCAAAGGACTGGGGATCATCGGGGTCGGCGTATTTGACGGTAATGCCGAGATGTTTGAATGTATCGGTGAACAATTCGATGGTGCCGCCATACAGCGTCGGAGCAGCGATGATTTCATCACCGGCGCCGGCGAGGTTGATGAGGGAAAGGGAAATAGCAGCAGCGCCGGTAGCCGTAGCCAGGGCAGCCGTGCCGCCTTCCAGTGCGGCAATCCGTTTTTCCAGCACATCCCAGGTCGGATTGGCAAGGCGGGAATAAATGAAGCCCGGTTTCTTCAGGCCGAACTGGTCTTCGCCGTCCTGTGTATTTTCAAATACATAGCTTGTTGTCTGATAGATAGGAACGGCACGGGCGCCTGTTGCCGGATCGGGAACCTGACCTGCATGCTGCTGTAATGTTTCGAATTTGTAATTTGTGCTCATAGTGAATTCCTCCTGTGATGTAAAAATGTAATTTTTTTACTTGAAGGCGTGTTGTAATAAAAAAAGCTTCCGTCCCCTTGTAAGGGACGGAAGCACCGTGATACCACCCAATTTCACCTGACTCTCACAAGCCAGGCCTCTTCAGGTACGCAGACTGTAGTCTTGAATACCATAGCACGATAACGGGTGCAACCGGACGGTCTAATTATTCGACCAATCTGCTCTGAGGCCATCTTCCACGGAATTCCCTGCGCTCCCTTTCACCGGACGGAAGCTCTCTGTGCCATTTCCTTCCATGTACTCTTCTCTTCATTGCAACACTATCAAGTTGATGACGTAAGTCTACCATGGAAAACAGGATTTGTCAAACTCTTTTTCAGAGAAATTTTTAAAATATTAGAATTTAGTTCCAATTAGATGAATGCCAATAAAGGCCGTATATGTATATATTATATAAGAGAAAAGGGAAATAAAAAAATAATAAAAATATCATTCTATAGAAATGCAAAAAAAACGGGGACAGCTCATGGCAAGTCATCCCCAGTTTTTTGATTGTATAATTATTCAAACTCTTCGTCGCCGTCGTTGATGTAGAATTCTAAAATATCCGGACGGGAATAGTGGCCGGTGGCATCGAATTCCATGCGGCTCATGGGAACTTTGTCCATGTCGAGGTCGGCATAGATAATCGCTTCTTTGTTCCAGACCGGTTCCGTCACGTAATGGCCATAGGGGTCGATGATGCAGCTGCCGCCAATGCACGTTTCATCTTTCAGGCGGCTGATTTCTTCCTGTTCCAGAAGGGTAGAGGGATACATGTCTTTAGTGAAATACTGATCGACGTTGAACACGTAGCAGTGCCCTTCGATAGCAATGTGCTTGATCGTATCCTGCCATTCGGGGTTGTCGTTGGTATTGGGAGCCAGATAGAGGGCCACTCCTTTTTCATACAAGGCGACGCGGGCCAGGGGCATGTAGTTTTCCCAGCAGATCAGGCTTCCCATGCGGCCCCATTCCGTATCGACCATGGGAAAGTACGTTTCCGGTACATGGGAGTCGGCCCAGATATAGCGTTCGGCGCCGGTCGGTTTTATCTTGCGATGCAGGGAAACCAGTTCTCCTTCAGGCGAGAAAATCAGATTGCTGCAGTATAAGGAGCAATTGATGGGATCCCGTTCAGTAACGCCGATGCTGACGTAGGCGTGGGCTTTTTTGGCAGCGGCGGCAATGCTGATCGTATCATCGGGGACGACGACAGCGTTGTCATAATAGACTTTCCAGTCCTTGCGGCCGTCTTCATTACGGCTGCCAACGGTAAAGCCAAAGGTCAGCCCGTAGGGATAGCAGGGGATGAGCGATTCCGGGAAAACGATGAGCTCGGCTCCGTTCTGACCGGCTTCCATGATCTGGCGCACGACTTTGTCGATCGTAGCCTTTTTGTCGAATAAGACCGGTGAAGCCTGGACAATGGCAGCCCGCAGCTGCTTTTTCAGATTTTTCATGGATAGATTCCTCCGTTCATAGTGAATTGGTATAGTTTATTATATCATAGATTAGCAGATACGCTCAAAGGAGAATCTATGATATACTAGAAGCCGTGAGGTGAAATGAATCATGAACAATCCCTTTGAAAATATAACGATATTAGATTTTACACATGTCTACTCCGGTCCGTACTGCACCATGCTCTTTGCCGACCTGGGGGCCAGAGTCATTAAAGTAGAGCGGCCGGGAAGTGGCGACGACACGAGGCATTACCTGCCATTTAAAAATAATGAAAGCGGGTATTTCGCCTATCTGAACCGCAATAAAGAGAGTATCACCCTGGATTTGAAATCGCCGGAAGGGAAAGAGATAGCCCTCGGGCTGATGAAGCAGAGCGATATCGTCATAGAAAACTTTTCTGCCGGTACGATGGAGAAATTGGGTCTTTCCTATGAAGAAGCCCGGAAGGTCCACCCTGACATCATCTATGCGTCCATCTCCGGATTCGGCCAGACCGGCCCCCTCTGTCATAAAGCGGCCTATGACAATATCGCCCAGGCTATGAGCGGCCTGCTGCGGGTCACGGGATATCCGGACCAGCCGCCGGTCAAAGTAGGGGTATCTATTGCCGATGCCAACGCAGGCATTCACGCGGCGTTCTGCCTGATGGCTGCCCTGTACTATCATGAGCATACGGGAAAAGGCCAGTATATCGACATTTCTATGATGGAAACGACCATGTCCGTGCTGGAAAACTTCGTCATTCAGTATACGCTGAACGGCGTCGTGCCCGAACGGATGGGCAATGAACATTCGGCCTCGGCGCCCTTTGATGTCTATGTGACGAAAGACGACTATGTCGCCGTGGCGACGGCCAGCAACCGCCTGTTCAGCCGCATGCAGGACGCCATGGGCATGGATATCATGTCGGACCCGCGGTTTGCCGAAAATACGCTGCGCCGCAAGAACTATGTCGAGCTGAAGCCCATCATTGGGGCGTGGATGAAAGAGCATACGACGGCAGACATCGTTTCTTTGTTTGATCAGGCGGGAGTACCGGTGGCACCGCTCCTGCGCATCGATGAACTGGTACATCACCCGCAGATACGGCAGCGCGGCATGATGGAAACGCAGCATCATCCCATCATCGGTGATTTTGAAATGCCGGGATTTCCCGCTCACTTTTCAGAAATACAGACTCCGGTCCGCAAAGCGGCACCGCTCCTCGGCGCCGATACGGATGACGTCCTGGCGGTCATGCTCGGCTTTAGCAAGGAAAAAATACAGGAGTTGAAAGACCGGGACATCGTCTAGAAAGAAAGGAATTATATACAATTGGGCAGCATAAAAGTACAAAAATTAGAAAAATCGTTTGGCGTACGGAATATTTTCCACGACGTATCCTTTGAACTGCGCCGGGGAGAACGGCTGGGCCTGATCGGGGCCAATGGTGCGGGCAAATCGACACTCCTGAAATGTCTCATCGGAGAAGAAGAGTATGATGGAGGAACGTTTGTCCTTTCCGAAGGAGAATCGGTAGGATACCTGCAGCAGGACATCACCTATGATGATGACATAACGCTCAGGGACACGATGACAGAGGCTTGGCAGGATGTCCTCCGTCTGGAAGGCCAGTTAAAAGATGTAGAGAAACAGATGCAGAGCCAGCCGGATAATATGGAACTGATGAACCGTTATGCCCATATGCAGGAACGGTTCGAATGGCTGGGAGGATTCGAATATGAATCGATGAGCCGTAAGATCATTCAGGGACTGGGCTTTGGAGAAGCGGATATGGACCGGCCCGTACAGAGCTTTTCCGGTGGACAGAAGACGCGTATCAATCTGGCAAAGGCACTGGTGCGGCGTCCGGACTATCTCTTCCTGGACGAACCGACGAACCATCTCGACATGGATATGCTCGAATGGCTGGAAGGATACCTCTTATCCTATGGCGGGGGCATTCTCATCGTATCCCATGACCGGTATTTCCTCGACCGGGTCGCTACGGGGATTTTGGAACTGAGCCATGGGACAATCACCAAGTACAAAGGAAATTATACGCGGTATGTAGAACAAAGCCGTGCCCGTCGCAAAGCACTGGAAAATGCCTACCGGAAGCAGCAGGAACACATTCACGAAACGGAAGAGTATATCCGCAAATACAAAGCCGGAATCAAGGCCAAACAGGCCAGGGGGCGTCAGTCCCAGCTGGACCGGCTGGAACGGATTGAACTGGCACCGGAAGAAGCGACACTGCATTTTCATTTTGCCCCGGCGGAAGGCAGCGGGGAAAAAGTGCTGGTCCTCGACAATGTCTGTGGCGGTTATGGTGACAGACAGCTTTTCGATCACCTGAGCCTGCTCCTGCGCCGCGGTGAGTCGGCATCCCTCATCGGCCCCAATGGGACGGGCAAGACGACGCTGCTGCGGATGATTATGGGAGAAAAAGAACCGGACAGCGGTCATATCACACTGGGGAGCCGGGTCCGTATCGGCTATTTTGCCCAGGAACATACGGAACTGCACGGGGCATGGAGTGTACTGGAAGAAATCATGAATGCCTTCAGCTACAGCGAAGATGAAGCACGCAATGTCCTGGGGCGGTTCCTGTTCACCGGCGACGATGTATTTAAAACAATCGATAGTCTGAGCGGTGGCGAACAGGCACGTCTGGCCTTATTGAAGCTGTTTCTCGAAGGCCCGAATTTCCTCATTCTCGACGAACCGACGAACCATCTGGACATTCCGACACGGGAAATCCTGGAACAGGCCCTGCTTGATTTCGGCGGTACCTATCTGGTCGTATCCCATGACCGCTATTTCCTCGATAAGATTACCGGGCGGACGCTGGTTCTGGAACACAAGAAGCTGAAGGAATTCCTGGGCAATTACACCTATTACCGGGAAAAAGAACGGGAAGCGGCGGAACTGCAGGCACAGGAGGCAGCAGAACAGGGAACTGGAAAAACGGAAGAAAAACAAGAAGAAAAACGGCCGTCTTCCCAGACAGCGGCACAACCGGTCAAAGCGGTTGATACACCAGCCGTGAAAAAAGCGCCGTCCTATGGGACGGCACGCAAGCTGGAACAGATAGAAATGAAGATTGCCGAACTGGAAGCGACCGTCAAAATGTATGAATTCCAGCTGAACCAGCCGGAAAATCAGACGGACCCTGATAAGGCGATGGAACTGACAGAACTCTATGAATGTACGCAGCAGAAGTTGGACGAAGCTTATGACACCTGGGCGGAACTATCAGAAAAAGAATAAAGATGGCTCCTTTTCCTTGCAGTCAGCACCAATGTAATATATACTAACCAGTAGAGTGACATCGTGTTGACAAATACAAAGCAGGGAGTTATGTAGATGAACGAAAAAATTTTGCTGATCAATGATATACCGGGGTATGGAAAAGTAGCACTGGCAGCGATGATGCCCATTCTGGCCCATATGAAATACGATGTGTATAATCTGCCGACGGCCGTCGTATCCAATACGCTGGATTATGGGAAGTTCGATATCCTGGAAACGACGGAATACATGAAAAAGGCGCTGCAGGTCTGGGATGAACTGGGCTTTTCCTTCGATGCCGTTACGACGGGGTTTATCGTATCCCAGGAACAGGCAGACATTGTGACTCGCTTCTGCCAGGAACAATCCTGCCGGGGTGTGCGCATTTTTGTTGATCCCATCATGGGCGATGAAGGACATTTGTATAATGGCGTGGAAACAGAAACGGTAGAGCGGATGCGTAATCTGTGCCGTGTTGCCGATTACATCATGCCCAATTATACAGAAGCCGCCTATCTGGCCGGCATGGACTGCAGAGAAGGCGACCTGGACGAAACGGAAACACGGCAGCTCGTCGATGCGCTCCGCGCCATCTGTCCTCATTCCATCCTTATTACCAGCGTGCGGACCGGGGGAACCTATGTCGTGCTGGGGTATGATCATGAGCGGAATACCTATTTCCAGCTGCCGTACAATCTGATCCCCGTCCGCTTCCCGGGCACGGGCGATGCTTTTTCAGCTATCCTGACAGGACAGGTGCTGCGTGGACATGCGTTGGAAACAGCGGCCCTTCTTTCCATGGAGAGTGTGCGAAATCTTATCGCCGCCAATATGGGAGTACAGGATATTTACAAAGGAATCCCCATCGAACAATGCCTGAATCTCGTCGAAGAAGTACAGACCGATTGACATGGAAAAGAGCGCTGCAGCCGGAGGGCAGCAGTGCTTTTTTATGGATAATGGCAGGTATATGAATCATATCAGATAGGAGAGATTGCGATGTATACGATACAAATCAAGCGGATATATGATCAGCCGGAATCGGCCGATGGCACACGGATTCTCGTAGACCGGCTCTGGCCCAGGGGAATCTCAAAGGAACGGGCCCATCTGGACCGATGGGCCAAGGAAATCGCCCCGTCGCCGGAACTTAGGAAATGGTATGGCCATGATGCGGCGTTGTATGAAGAATTTTCAAAGCGCTATGTGGCAGAACTTGACATGAATGAGGCAGGTGCTTCATTTCTGGAGGACTGTCGTGCCTATCTGCAGCGGGGAAATGTGACCCTCGTATATGCGGCAAAAGACACGGCACACAGTCATGCCCTGGTCCTGCAGCATTGGCTGCTTCAGGCCCTGCCATAACGACAGGACAGAGACATAGAAAGAAAGGATGGATGTATTTTCATGAATGAAACAAAAACTTCGGTATTATCCAATGGACTTTTATGGTTTGGCGCCGGTATTTCTATTGCCGAAATTCTGACGGGGATGCTTCTGGCACCGTTGGGGTTCGGCAAGGGGCTTCTGGCCATTATCATCGGCCACGTCATCGGCGGTGCTGTCATGTTCGGCGCCGGCGTGATCGGCGGCCGGACCGGCAGGAGCGCCATGGAAACGGTGCAGATTTCTTTTGGACGCCAGGGCGCAAAACTGTTTGCCGGGCTGAACGTCATCCAGCTCATCGGCTGGACTGCCGTCATGATTGCCAGTGCTGCCGTAGCGGCCAATACGATTGCGGCTATCGGTACGGCCTTCTGGAGCGTCATCATAGCAGCTCTCATCGCGCTGTGGATCGTGCTGGGACTGAAAAATCTGGGACGCATCAATGTCATCGTCATAGCGGCCCTGCTGATCCTCACGCTGGTCCTGAGCGCTGTCATTTTCGGTGGTGGTGCATCTTTCCAGGCGGATGGCACGATGACTATGGGGGAAGCCATCGAACTGACCGTAGCTATGCCCCTTTCCTGGCTGCCCATTATTTCTGATTATACCCGTACGGCAGAAAAGCCCATCAAGGCGACGGCCGCCAGCTGTGGCGCCTACTTTATAGCGAGTACCTGGATGTTTGTCATCGGCATGGGGGCAGCTCTGTACACGGGACAAGACGACATTGCCGCCATTATGCTCCAGGCAGGGATGGGGCTGATCGGCATCCTGATCATCCTCCTGTCCACTGTGACGACGACCTTCCTCGATGCCTTTTCCGCCGGTGTCAGCGGCCGCAGCCTGATCCCCCAGGTTTCCGATACGGTCCTGGCCCTTATCGCCTGTGCCGGCGGTATGGTCCTGGCCATTGCTGTCGATGCCAGCCGGTTTGAAGATTTCCTCTATCTCATCGGATCAGTCTTTGCGCCCATGACGGCTATCCTCCTTTCGGATTACTTTATCCTGCGGCAGGACCATAGCAGTCAGAATGTCTGCTGGATTAATCTGATTCTCTGGGTAGCGGGCTTTGCCCTGTACCGGGCACTCCTCGATGTGCAGACGCCGTGGGGGATTACTTTCCCGGTCATCGTACTGGTCATGCTGGCCAGTGCCATCATTCATAAACTGTTGCCGGCCAGAGCGTAAGGGCCGTGCCATAGCGCTCCGTCGCCGGATAAGCGAAACGGGCCGGTATACCATGGATAAACGTATTCATGGTATACCGGCCCGTTTTTTATAGCTGCCATGATTGCCGGAATGATAGGAAAAGGGCCTGGCACCTAGTGGCGTCAGGCCCTGGACAAAGGGGGGTTATTGGATATCAATCGTGCCTGATTGTTCCTGCGTCTGGGGGTTGAGTTTCGGCAGGCCGATTTTCAGGACACCATTGCGGAAAGCTGCTTTAATGCCGGATTTGTCAATATTGTGGATGACAAACTGGCGCTGGAACGCTGTATTCATCCGTTCTCTGCATACATAACTCGTCTGATGCTGTGCATCATGCTGGTCTTCTTTATGCTGGGCGGCAATAGTCAGGACATCGTTGTCATAGGTGACGCTGATGTCTTCTTTATTGACACCGGGCAGATCCGTCGTCACAATATAAGCGGTACCCGTGTCTTCAATATCGCATTTCGGCATGCTCATCTGCGGTATACGGGAGAAAAAGCCGTCATTAAAGAAATCATCAAATACACTCGGAATAGAAAAATCATTGTTTAATACTGGAAATAAGTCTCTCATAATAATACCCTCTTTCGTAATTGGTAATGCCTGAGATCATTATTTACAGGTCTGTGCATTGCTTCTGTTCTTTTGACCTTTCCTTGTAATCTTCTTACTTCCGATTACACTTGTATTATACGTCTTGTTAGCCACCATGTCAATAGAGTGCTAAGAAAAATTATTATTTTTTAAAAAATATCCCTGAAGCCCCCGTTGTGGGAACTTTTCAGGGATATCTTGCATCGTGTCAACTTTTGGCATGGCTGGCAGACCAGATGGTCGTATGACCGGGCAGTGAGATATGATCCGGCATCTGGCCGTACAGGGCATAATAGCGG
This sequence comes from Megasphaera hexanoica, assembly GCF_043520715.1. NCBI lineage: Bacteria > Bacillati > Bacillota > Negativicutes > Veillonellales > Veillonellaceae > Megasphaera > Megasphaera hexanoica. Next base: position 694,203 of record NZ_CP171361.1, read on the forward strand.
CTGGCCAGAGCCGTATCGTGATTCTGGTCGATGATGATCAGCTTCGGATTATTCTGCATGAGACTGTCGATGGGAGCCATGGGCATGACGTTTTTGGCATTCCAGTCCAGCTTTCCCGGCTGTAATTTCTCCAATTCACCGGAAGGTACGGCCCGGTATATCGTTTTGCCGCTATAAAACACGGCACTGGTGCTGTATCCTTTGTAAAAGCAGATAGCCGTGTTGCTGGTGTCCATCTGGGCCAGAGTCTGACCGATGGTCTTGCCGGATTGGTGCAGCATGATGGGCGGAGCCACCGTAAATGCGAGAATCGTATACAGGACCCCGCCGGCCAGTGCGATTTTCCGGACAGGCAGATGCCAGTGCTGCAGCATGCCGGCACTCAGGATGGCGAGAGAAAATAGGGCGGGATAGGTATAGGTCGTGTATTTCGTGGCGATAAGAGTAAAGAAGATGAATGTTACGGCAGCATACAGGGCGAGCAGCAGCGCACAGGGATCACTGCCTGCAAAGGGCATACGGCGTTCTTTCCTGTATTTCCAGAGAGCCCAGGGCCAGGTAAAACTCCAGGGGGCAAAACCGGAAAAAAAGATGATGATATAGAAATACCAGACGTTTTTGCTGCCGTGTTCCGGAACGGTTGCCCGGAGAAAATTGTGGACACCGAAGAAGTTCAGGAGAAAATCCGATCCATGAACCTTGTACATGAAGCCGTACCAGAGACCGGTGATGACGAAGAAAAGGACCATGCCGCTCAGCAGATGGACGTGGAGCAGTTCTTTCAGGTCATGGCGCAGGATGAGAAATATCAGGGCAGCCAGTGCCGGCAGGGCCAGTCCTATGGGACCTTTGGTCAGTACTGCCAGGGCGGCCATGACATAGGCGGCCCAGTACCAGCGGCGGTTTTCCCTATAGCCGAGGTAGAAGAAGGCCAGGCAGGCACTCATGAAGAGGAATAACGTCGCATCGGTGATGACTGCCTTGGAGAGAAGCCAGCATTCGACGCTGGTCATGAGGATGATAGCGGCAGAAAAGGCAAGAGACCGGCCGTATACCCGGGCGGTGAACCAGTATGTGAACAGTACACCTGCAGTCCCCATCAGCGCCGACGGAAGTCGTGCCGCAAATTCTGTAAAACCAAATACGGAAAAGGAAAGGGCCAGTTCCCAGTAATAGAAAATAGGCTTATCATACCAGTAATGGCCGTATATCTGAGGCGATAGCCAGTCGCCGGAGAGGACCATTTCCTTTGCCGTCAGGGCGTAATTCGATTCGGCGGAATCGGTAATCGCCAGAAACGAATTGGCCGCCAGAAACAGGACGAGCGCGCAGATGCTGAGAACTACATAGGGATGCCGTTCGATGTACTTCATACCATAACCTTCTTTCTGCAAGATAGGTTTATGGTACCAGAGAAATGTTATAAAAAGCGTAAGGACATTTAAAGAAAATATAAGAAGTGTTAAATAAAAATTAAACAGAAAAAACGGTCATTGCAACCGGGGCGGACGGATAGTAAGATAGAACGGGAGGGATGATTGTGACTATAAAAAAACGCCTGATCCTATCGCATATACTCGTCTTCGTCGTACCCATACTCATGACGGCCATCCTGTTTCTGATGGCTGCCGGCGGACTCTGGCTTTTTACGCAGAGTGGAAACCACGTCTACGTCGAAAGTTCCACCCAGTTTAACCGGGCCAGCGATGTGGTCCATCATTTCGTGTTCCGGGCCCTGCGCAGCAGCGGTGATGATCCGGAACATTATAAATGGATCATTGAAATGCTGTCGCCGGAACAGAGTTACGTCGTACTGGAAAAAGACGGCGGCCGTATTTACGAATACGGCAATGGCCAGCTTGCCGGCATGATGGAAGACATTCCCCGTGATATCCGGGAACGTCCGTTTTTCAGCCAGAAGCGGGATACATACGTCCATGCCGATACGGGGCAGTTTTATTATATGGAAAAACAATATATCAATGATTCGCTGTATCATTTGTATTTTGTCAGCCGGCAGATGCCTCATGGTACGGATGATGCCGTGGAACATGCTACCCAGGGAACGCTCTTTGCCATCTTTCTCGCCTTTTTCCTGCTCCTGGCCGGGACCATTTTCTTCCTGACGCGGTTTGTACTGCGCTATATTTTGCAGGCGCTCCGGCTGCTTCAGAACGGATCGGATCAGGTGCGGCAGGGAAATCTCACCTGCCGCCTGACCTACAACCATATGGATGAAGTAGCGCCCGTCGTCGATACCTTCAATATCATGACGGAAGAACTGGAACGGTCGCTGCAGGAACGGACGCGGCAGGAAGAAAACAGAAAGGAACTCATCGCCAGCATGTCCCACGACATCCGCACGCCCCTCACGGCTATCCGTGCCTATATTGAAGGGCTGGCTGACAACGTGGCCAATACGCCGGAACGGCGCAGACACTATATTGAGGTCATCCAGAAAAAGACAGAAGATATGAGCCGCATGATTGACCAGCTGTTCCTCTTTTCTAAAATGGATCTGGGAGAAAAAGCATTGCCTCTACAGTCACTAGAGCTAAATGAAGTAATTTCTGATATAATAGAAGAAAATAAAGAAGGCTGGCAGTGTCATCAGGCTCTGGTAGTGTGGCAGCGTTCCCCAGAGAAACTGCCTGTGATCGGAAGCCGGGAAGTATGGCAGCGCATCATGACGAATCTGGTGGCCAATAGTATAAAATATAAAACAGAAGAAGATGTACATATCCGTATCCGCGCATGGAGGCAGGATAACACGGTCTGCCTGGAAGTCGCCGATGATGGGCCGGGTGTGCCGGAAGAAGCGCTGACGCGCCTGGCAGAGCCGTTTTACCGGACGGATAAGGCGCGGAGCCGTACTGGTGATGGCAGCGGCCTGGGCCTTTCTATAGTCGCAAGGGGGATGCAGCTCATGGGCGGGACCGTCATTTTTCTGCCGGTCCATCCTCATGGCTTATGTGTACATATGGAACTGCCTGCCGGGGGAGATGCTCTATGAATGAACGTATTTTAATAATAGAAGATGATCAGGATATTGCCTTTATTGAAAAAGATTACCTGGAAATGAGCGGATATACCGTCGTCATTGCCTCTGACGGGCTGGCCGGGCTGAACGAAGCGCTGAGTGGTACGTACCAGCTGGTACTTCTCGATGTCATGCTGCCCGGCATGGACGGGTTTGAAGTCTGCCGCCGCCTGCGGGACAAGGTTGATATCCCTATTATGATCGTCACGGCCAAGCGGGAAGATATCGACAAAATCCGGGGACTCGGCTTCGGTGCCGACGACTACGTGGAAAAGCCTTTTTCACCGAGCGTCCTCGTGGCCCGGGTCAAATCCCAGCTGGCCCAGTACCAGCGCCTGAAAGGGTCATCGCTCAGGAAAAAATCGCGCATTACTCTGGGAAATATTTCCCTCGACCCTGATACACACCGGGTATTTGTGGGAAATAAGGAAAAAGTCCTGCCCAATAAAGAATTCCAGGTATTGGAATTTCTTATGGTCAATGCCGATATGGTATTCAGCAAGGAAACGATTTATGACAAGATATGGGGCATGGATTCCCTGGGCAATACGGCCACGGTGCCGGTCCATATCAACCGCCTCCGGGAAGCCATCGAAAAAGATCCCAATAAGCCGTGCCATCTGCTCACCATATGGGGCGTAGGGTATAAGTTTAAGCCATAACAGGCACGGAATCCGTGAAAAATACTGGATGAAAGATTCCTTCCTATGGTATAATTGAAGCTACCATTTAGTTTTTTGGGGGGTATAGTATATGGAATTGGAAATGGAGTTCATCAGGAAACTGCCGTCGCCGCAGGAACTGAAAGAAGATTATCCGGTCGAGCCGGCCATTTATGAAACGAAACGCCGGCGCGACGAAGAAATTAAAGATATCCTTACGGGCAAAGATTCCCGTTTCCTGCTCATCATCGGGCCCTGCTCTGCCGATAATGAAGAAGCCGTCGTGGACTACGCACACCGCCTGGCCCGCGTGCAGGAACAGGTCAAGGACACGATTTATATCATTCCCCGCGTATATACCAATAAACCGCGTACCATCGGGGTAGGGTACAAGGGAATGCTGCACCAGCCGGATCCGGAAGGTAAAGAAGACATGCTGGCCGGCATCATCGCTATCCGTGATATGCACATGCGGGTCATCAGGGAAACGGGATTTACCTGTGCAGAAGAAATCCTCTATCCGGAAAACCACCGGTATTTATCGGACTTATTATCCTATGCCGCCATCGGGGCCCGTTCGGTCGAAGATCAGCTGCACCGTATGATTGCCAGCGGCGTCGGTATTCCTGTAGGAATGAAAAACCCGACATCGGGTGATATTTCCGTCATGCTCAATTCTATCGCCGCAGCCCAGCATGAACAGCAGTTCCTGTTCCGTGGCTGGGAAGTCAAGACGTTGGGGAATCCGCTGACCCATGCGATCCTGCGTGGCTATGTGGATAAATTCGGCAAAAGCCTTCCCAACTATCATTATGAAGACTTGCAGCGCCTGTTCGAAGAATATGGCAAACGGGACCTGGAAAATCCGGCCGTCATCATCGATGTCAATCATGCCAACTCAGGTAAACAATATCTGGAACAGATCCGCATTTCCAATGACGTCCTCTACAGCCGTCATATGAATAAGGACATCAAAAAGATGGTAAAAGGACTGATGATTGAAAGCTATATTGAAGACGGAAACCAGAAAATCAGTGATGGCGTATATGGCAAATCGATTACTGACCCCTGCCTGGGCTGGGAAAAAACAGAAGCACTGATTCTGGAACTGGCAGACCGCGTAGATTACTAACCTAAATTTCAGATATAAGGAGATAACATTCATGCTTAAACAGATTTCTCTCTTCACGGCAAATACAAATGGCGCCCTGGGCCGGGTTACAGATGTGCTGGCTAAGGCAAATATCAATATTTACACCATACTGGCCAATGACAGTGCCGAATTCGGCATCCTCCGCATGATCGTAGATGACTCGGAAAAAGCGCAGGAAGAACTGGTCAAAGCGGGCTATCAGTGCCGCATCGACAAAGTACTGGCCATTGATATGGCATCGGATAAACCAGGCACACTGAACAAAATCCTGTCCAACCTGAGCCGGGCCAACGTATTCGTCAAATACTGCTACATTTCCTTTGACCGGGAAACATCCTCTCCCATAGCTGTTCTCAAAACAGACGAACCGGAAACGGAAACTTTTCTCAAAGGCAAAGGCTATCGCCTGTTAGACCGCTTCTGATGCGGCGTGTGTTTGTCCAGTCTTTCCTTTCGTGTGATAATACTAAAAAAGGAGATAGTCCGGTGGCAGCACATCGGCTCTCCTCTATTAATGTTGATTGAAGAAGACCGTGTACCGCGAGGTATGCGGTCTTTTTCAGTTTACAATCTACATAATCCATGCATTTTTGTGGCAAAAGCAGGATGGTTCATTGTATAATAAAGGTAAATGGTCAATGAAGGAATCGATATCTATGGTGATATCTTGATACATGTAACGTGACGATAAAAAATTATGCAATGTATTCCGGAGGTGGTCGTCGTGGCAGGAAAACGGGCCGTGCAGGGTGTCAGCCCGGATATGCTTATGGAGGCAATGGATGCCGTAACCGATGGCGTCGTCATTGTCGATACGGATTCGCGGATTGTGTATTTAAATGAAGCGTATACGCATATTTTGAACGTAAAAAAAGAAAAAGTGTTATACCGGCGCATGGATGAAATTGAACCGGGAGCGGTCATATTGGATACGCTGATGGATCATAAGCCGCGGCTGCATCAGTTTGTTGAGGTACGGACGCGGGGAAAGAAGATTCTCGTCAACATTACGCCTATCTTTAAGGAAGGCGTCTTTTGTGGTGCCATATCGGTATTTAAAGATATTACGGAAATTACAGTAGTGCAGCGGGAACTGGAGAAGACCCAGCGCCTGAGTCATTCCATATTTAAAGCTTTGTCAACGGAGAAGCCGTCATTGCCAAGGGAATTTTCTCATATTATCGGCGAAGACCCGGCCTTTTTACGCTGTTTGAAAATGGCGGAAATCGTGGCGCCGACGGATGCGACGGTCCTCATCGAAGGGGAAAGCGGAGCCGGGAAGGAAGTTTTCGTGCAGGCTATCCGCAGCCTGAGCGGCAAACGGAGTTATCCGTTTGTCAGCATGAATTGTTCGGCCATTCCTGAAACGCTGATTGAGAGCGAACTTTTTGGTTATACGTCGGGGTCCTTTACGGGTGCTTCCCGGGGCGGGAAAGCCGGCAAGTTTGAACTGGCTGATGGCGGTACGATTTTTCTCGATGAAATCGGCGAGATGCCCTTATTCATGCAGTCTAAATTATTGCGGGTTCTCCAGTCCGGAGAAATCCAGAAGATAGGGTCCGACAAAGTACAGAAAGTGGATGTCCGGGTCATTGCGGCGACGAACCGGAATCTGAAACAGATGGTAGAAGACGGGAAATTCCGGGAAGATTTGTATTTCCGCCTCAATACCTTTAAAATTGTCATACCGCCCCTGCGCAGACGGCGGAAAGATATCCTGCTCCTGGCAAACCATTTCCTGGATATTTTTTCAGAAAAATATCATAAGCACCTGTCTTTTTCTCCCGGTACGGCAGCCGTATTGCAGAAGAGTCCCTGGTCGGGAAATGTCCGGCAACTCGAAAGCTGCGTAGAATATGCCGTCATCGTCGCAGGAGGGAGTGTGATCCTGCCGGAAGATCTGCCTGACGAACTGCTGCAGGGACAGAGCCGGGATGGATATACGGCAGAATTGCCTGAAAAAGAACAGAGAGCTCCGTCCGGCCAGGAGCAGAATGTATCGCCGCTTCGGATGGATATTCAGCAGATTGAACGGGAACGGATGCGTGAAGCCCTGGAAAAAGCACAGGGAAACAAGACGAAAGCCATGGAATTATTGGGCATCAGCCGGCGGACTTTTTATAAAAAATATAAATTATATGGTTTTTCCAATAATGTGTATACTAAGTAAACATTATGTGTATACCTAGTATACAAAAGAAACAGCCAGTGTATACAACGAGGAGTGGATACGCTGGCTGTTTCTGTGTCAAAAGGGCATATTATGGATGGTTTCCGCGTATACTTCCGGAAGAATTTATTGGCATTATAATTTCATATAAAATGGTGAAAGCAATGTGTTACAGTCATGACTTGCATATACTTATTATCACAACTATTTATGAAAAGAGGTTACGTTATGATGAAAACAATCCGGATCGGCGGAGGCCAGGGGTTCTGGGGCGATCTGAGCGATGCCCCCATTACGATGGCACGGGAAGACAATCTTGATTATATCTGCTGTGATTATCTGGCAGAACTTACACTCTCTATTATGCGGCGCCAGCAGGAAAAACGGCCTGAAGCCGGCTATGCCCGCGATTTCATCACGGCTCTAAAAGGTATGCTTCCCTATCTTGCCGAAAAAGGGACCAAGGTCATTACCAATGCCGGTGGCATGAATGTCAAAGCCTGCGTGGAAAAAGCAAAAGAAGCCATCCGCGAAGGCGGTTATCATTTGAAAGTCGGCTATGTACTCGGTGACGACGTGCGCGAACTGATTCCCCAGCTGCGTGCCCAGGGTATCACGATGAAACACATGGATACGGGTGAAGATATCGACCGCATCCTGCCCAATATGGTAAACGCCAACGTATATTACGGGGTAGAACCGATTGTCAAATGCCTGGAAGACGGAGCAGACATCATCATTCTCGGCCGCTCGACCGATACAGCTATGTTTGAAGCGCCCCTCATTTATGAATTTGGCTGGAAACTCGACGACTGGACAGCCAAAGCTACGGGCATCCTGGCAGGCCATCTCTGCGAATGTGGCGCCCAGGCGACCGGCGGAAACTATGACTACGACTGGGAACACGTGCCGAGCCCGGAAAACCTTGGCTATCCTATTGCCGAAATCAGCGAAAAAGGCAGCCTCGTCCTGACGAAGACGAAGAATACCGGCGGCCTGGTTACGCCTCAGTCGGTCAAAGAACAGCTGCTCTATGAAATCCATGATCCATCCAAATACATTACTCCCGATGTCGTCGCCGATTTCAGCAAGATTACACTGGAAGAAATCGAACGGGATCACGTAGCTGTCCGCGGTGTTACAGGTACACCGGCTCCGGATACACTAAAACTCTGCGTCGGTTATCTGGAAGGGTACCGTACCATTGCCTACCTGCCCTATTCCTGGCCGCGCGCTTACGACAAGGCAAAAATGGCTGCCGATATCCTCGACAAACGGCTTGCCATGAAGAATGCTAAAATCATCCGCAAGAACATCAGCTATCTCGGCGTCAATGCCCTCCATGGACCGCTGGCTCCGGAAATCGATGCCGACCTCAATGAAGTCGTCCTCCGCTACGCAATCATGACGGAATCGAAAAAAGAAGGCCTGAAACTGACGCCGGAAGTAGCAGCTGTCAGTAATCTGAACGGCCCGGCACAGGGTTGCTTCTTCGGTGGCCGCAGCCGTCCCAGTGAAGTATTTGCTCTCTGGCCGACACTGATTCCGCGTGACGCTATCAAACTTACGACATTTGTTGAGGAGGTCTGAAATCATGAAAGTACAATTAAAAGATATCGCCCATGGCCGCTGCGGCGATAAAAGCGATACATCCAATATCTGCATCTATGCACGGAAACCCCAGTATTATAAAGCGATGGAAAAACAACTGACGGCTGATGCCGTGCGCCGTCATTTCGAAGGACTCGTATTCGGCGATGTCGTACGTTACGACGTCCCCCAGCTGGACGGCTTCAACTTCGTCATGCATCATGCCCTCGATGGCGGTGCGACCCGTTCCCTGCGCCTGGACACACTGGGAAAATGCATGGAAGCTGCTCTTCTCAGAATGTATATTGAAATTGATGATGAATAATTAGTATACTACAAATATATCGATATGAATTTAATTTTATAAATAAAAGGAGATAAATATCATGAAGACAAATCAGTATTCGGGATTTCATAAACTTACAATGGAACAGCGTGCTCAGGAAGTAGCAGAATTTGCAGGTCTGACAGCGGAAGAACTGGCGCATATTACGAAACCAGGTGCACTTTCGGACAATGTAGCTGATAAATGTATTGAAAACGTTATTGGAACGTATCAGTTGCCCATGGGGATTGCTATGAATTTTGTTATTGATGGACAAGAGCGGTTAATTCCCATGGTTGTCGAAGAAGCTTCTATTGTTGCGGCGGCTTCCAATGCGGCTAAAATGGCTAGACCGAGCGGGGGGTTTTATACCAGCTATACAGGAAATATTATGATTGCCCAGGTTCAGGTAGTAGGCGTTTCTAATCCACATTTTGCATGCCACTCTATCTTGCATCATAAAGAAGAAATATTAGCGGCTGCCAATGCAAAAGATCCTATACTAGTGAAAATTACGGGTGGGGCCAAAGATGTCGAAGTCAGGGTTATTGATACACTGATTGGTCCTATGGTTATTGCGCATCTGATTGTTGATACAGGAGATGCTATGGGGGCGAATGCCGTTAACACAATGGCAGAAGCAGTAGCACCACTCATTGAACAAATTACGCATGGTACGGTCAAACTTCGGATCTTATCTAACCTTGCTGCCTACAGATTAGCACGGGCGACAGCCACTTTTTATAAAGACGCTATTGGTGGAGACTCTGTGGTTGATGGCATTATTGCCGCATATGCCTTTGCTGAAGCCGATCCGTTCCGTGCAGCAACTAGTAATAAAGGAATCATGAATGGTATGGATCCTGTTGTAGTTGCAACGGGTAATGACTGGCGTGGTATGGAAGCGGCAGCACATTCATATATGTATTATAAATATGGAAAATATACTTCTATGACACGATGGGAAAAAGATGCCGATGGAAATCTGACCGGGGCCATTGAGATTCCTATGATGGTGGGCCTTGTCGGCGGTGCAACCAAGATTCATCCGGCAGCTCAGGCGGCTATTAAGATTCTCGGTGTAAAAACGGCAGAAGAATTAGCCCGTATCATTGCAGCAGTGGGGCTGGCACAGAACTTTGCAGCTATGCGTGCGCTTGCAACAGATGGTATTCAAAAAGGCCATATGAAATTACATGCCAGAAACATTGCAACAGTAGCAGGTGCAACCGGAGATATGCTGGATAAAGTAGTAGCCAGGATGGTAGCTGATAAAAAGATTTCTGTTGAATATGCCAAAGAACTGATTGCCAAATTATAAAATAAGGAGGCTCCTGCAATGAAACAAGGATACTTAGCAGATATATGGGGAGATACGGTTGATCTGCATGACTTAGGCAAGGGGATTATTATTGGGATTATTATCAGCCTCAGTTGTTATTTAGGTGCAAATAAAGTGATTGCTATGCAGGCTCCGGATATGGCTGAAAAATTGGTTTCCGCATATTCCCTGTTGTTCGGGATCGGGGGATGTGTCATTTCCGCCATTGTGTCTGCCAATTTGTTTAAACCTAAACGGACACTGAATGAAGAACAGTTTTCTGAGCAGGACAGAGACCGTGTGCTAAAAGAATTGAATGTTGATGTTAAGAAGGAAAAAGAAGAACTAAAATACGCAGATCCAAAGGTACTTCAGGAAATGAAAGATTTAAAGTTATATGAATTATTTTATGGGCCGGAACGTACTGAACAAACCCCGAGCAGCCCGCCAAAAGGAGATGAAACATGATGGATGGCTTCGTATTCAATGATTTGCTCTGGGCCCTGGGGATGGCCTTGGCTGGTGGGATTATATTCTCCGGTGTAGGGTTGATTTCAGGTACAGATGAAACATCAACTATTGCGCCACTGACACTATTAATCGTATTGCTGGGGGTCCCGCCAGTTGCTATTTTTTCCTGGTTCATGGCGGCTGCTATATCGAAGCATATGATTCATGCCATTCCGACGGCGCTTATGGGTGTTCCTGGTGATACTATGGCTGTTCCTATGCTGGAAGATGCTTCAGTCTTACGGAAATTAGGTGTTCCACATATGGCCCTTCGTAAGATGATATCTGGCGGTATCATAGCCGCATTTCTGGCTTTGCCCATTAGTGTTGGTTTTGCTTCTCTGCTGGCACCGTTTGCGGATATTGTTAAAGCCTGGGCTCCTGTCGTATTTACGGTAGCGGCCATTATCATTGCCTATACTTCTGGAGGAAAATGGGCGAGCCTGTTTGCACTGATTCCGTTTGCTTTCTTTGTACAGGGATTAAATAAGATGGCTATTGCCAGTATCGGACATGGTGTATTTATCAGCATGTTCCTGGGGATTGCAATTGGTCCTATGTTTGCTGATTTGATGACTATATTGTCTCCGGGATCCCGGCATATCCTGCAGAGAAAATCGTCACGGGAATTCTGGCTGGCTCCTGAGTTAAAAACATGGAAGGGATATTTCCCAAATCCTTTTAAAATCCTGTCCAGACATCAGCTTTTGTACAATGCGTTGACAGCCGCTGTTTCAGCACTTACGTTTACCTTCAGCCCTGTAGGCATGACTGTTATGATGGGTGAGTTTGTAGGTGCCCGGATCAAAGGGTTATATCAGAGAATGACATCGACTCTGGCTGTCATGAATGGAACGACGGAAGCCACCTATATTGCAGAAACGGTTATCCCACTGCTGGCATTTGGCATTCCCCTCAGTCCTGTCGGATTGGGCCCGGCAGCACCGCTCTTCAATGCCCCGCCTGTCTTTTCCGCACAACCGGTTCATAATCTGCATAATTTTCTGACTCCTGTAGATTATCTGTTTTACGGGTATATCGGACTGGTTGTCGCATTTCTGGTTGCCTATCCATTTTCTATGAATTACGCTAGAAAAGCTAGTGCATGGGTTTTAAAGCATGTCAGTCAGGAAGCTATTATCAGTATGTTTTCTGGCCTGATTGTAGTTATCTCTTATTTTGAAGCAGGGCCGGTTGGAATTGCTATCGCAGTAACGATTGCTGTATTTGGCGGCATTTTGAATCGCTATTTCGGTGTACATACAGGTGTACAATATATGGTCTATTATGCATCGCCATGGCTCATGCTTACATTGTTAGGAATTAAGTAAAATATTTAAATGATTAAAAGCAAAGAAAGCCAGCGGTCTTATCTCAAGTGAGTCGGATCGTTGGCTTTTATTGCGGGGAGAATACAGATGACGGCTATTCTGGGCTTTGCTATTATTTTTATTACGGTGTTGCTTATTCTGAAAAAAATTATGAATCCTCTTCCTGCCTTTATCATTGTACCTGTCCTATGTGCCGTCATAGGAGGATATGGAGAGACGATATCAGATATTATCGTAAAAGGGATTTATATTGTAGCACCTATTGGTGTTATGTTCATTTTTGCTACATTATTTTTCGGGGTTATCCTGACAGCAGGTACGTTAAAACCGTATATGAACTTTTTTATCCGCGCTGCGGGCAGAAATCCAATCAAAATTTGCGTTGGACTTGGGCTCTTAACTTTTTTGGTACATACAAGTGGTAGTGGAGCAGTTACTTATATGTTGCTCATTCCTCCTATGATTTCTATTTTTGATATGTTGGGCATGCGGCGGATTACACTGACGACTATCATTGGTCTCAGTGCCGGATTGCAGAATACACAACCCTGGGGTGCGACGGCACAGCGATGTATGGCTGCTTTTCAGATTGGAATTAATGATTTATGGATTCCACTGGTTGTACCGCTGGGAGTGGGTATGTGTTGTATTGTTTGTATTGATGGCTTTCTGGGATGGCAGGAAAAGCGTAGAATTCCGGTAAATAAAATAATATTTAATGCGAAAAAAGAGAAAGAAAATCCATACGGTGCTTATGAGAGGCCCGGAAACGTTATGATGAATTCTTTTTTGGTAGTTGCAACGTTAGAAGGTCTCGTGAGTGGTTACCTATCATCGGTAGCTGTATTTATGATTGCTTTTTCGGTAGCTCTCCTTATCAATTATCCCAATCTGGAAGATCAGAAATTCATTATATCACATTATGCTAAAAATGCACTGACCATGTCTGGTGTCGTTTTTGCAACAGGCGTTCTTGTAGGAATCCTAAATGAAACGGGTATGATTACCGCTATGGCATATGCTATAGCGACTATTATCCCGGAAAGTATGGGAATACATCTACCACTCATTATGGGGATTGCATCAGTCCCTGCCAGTCTTATTTTTGATCCGTCGTCCTTTTATTTCGGAGTACTGCCCGTATTGGCAGAAGTGGGAAATTTGAATGGTGTCGATACAATGAGTATCGTACGGGCGGCTTTTCTCGGACAAATGAATATGGGCTTTTCCTTCAGTCCTTTAACGGGTAGTACGTTCGTATTAATGGGATTAAGTGGCGTAAGTTTGGCGGATCATCAAAAACACACCTTGCCCTGGGCCTTTTTGGTAACGTTGATTATGTTATCTACGGCTGTTTTTACAGGTAGTATTAATCTTTGATAATAAGAATAGATGATATATATTTTTTACCAATGCCGGCCTAATATATGATACAATAAAAAATAAATGAAATTAGATATAGCCGTATGGAGAGGTGGCAAAATGTCTGAACAGGATAATCATATCATGCAATGGGCCGATGGCAGGGTGCGGTGCCGGTGGTGCAATCCACAGAATCCGCTGTATATTGCCTATCATGATGCGGAGTGGGGTGTGCCCTGCCATGATGATCAGCGGTTGTTTGAGATGCTGGTCCTGGAAGGGTTTCAGGCCGGTCTTTCCTGGGAATGTGTTCTCAATAAGAGGGAAGGGTTCCGTCAGGCCTTTGACGGGTTCGATCCTTTGGTGATAGCCCGTTATCCCGATGAAAAATTAGAAGCGCTGCGGCACGATTCCCGCATTATACGGAATAAGCTGAAAATCAGGGCTGCCAGGACCAATGCCCGCGTCTTTCTGGCCATTCAGGCGGAGTGGGGCTGTTTTGATGCCTACTTGTGGCACTGGACGCAGGGGAAGGTCATATGTGAGCAGGGCTGTACCCGGTCTCTTCTGTCGGACCAGATTTCGGCGGACCTTAAGAAACGGGGCATGACCTTTGTCGGTACGACTATCATCTATGCCTACCTGCAGGCCATGGGCGTCATCTGCAGTCATGATGAGGGATGCTGGAAGCAGGTGCAGCATGCGGAAGACCGTCCGGTATGCCCATAAAAAACGAGGAGCTGTCGCATAAAGACAGCTCCCCGTTGAGTTTGAGTTTGCCGTTTGTAGTGGGTTAAAAAGTGTGAACGTACCCCCGCCTACAGAGGCGGGAGCTTCCTGCTTCAACGAGAACAGCACTACAGCTCCGAGGAACTGCTGCGGCTTACACTCTCTCCACAGGCGTAGATTCCCGTACGACCCACGGTACTTTATGCGTTATGTCAGGCAGATATTCGCCTAGCTTCTTCTCGTATATTTATCGCAGCGTTCTTATCTCGGTTATGGTGACTGCCACATTTAGGGCAATCCCATTCCCTTACAGATAAGTCCTTAGTTGCATCGTTTTGGAAGCCACAAACATGACATAGCTGACTGCTTGGATACCACTTGTCTATCTTTACAAGCTGTTTTCCTTGCCATGCTAATTTATATTCCAATATATTTGTGAACATATTCCAGCCATTGTCGGCTAGGGACTTACCAAAACTGAATTTACCGCCTTTCTTGCGTTTAGCCATCGCCTTGACGCGGATATCCTCAATACCTATGGCATCATAGTGGTCTACCAAGTAGCGGGCTTTTTTGTGCAGGAAGTCGCGGCGTTGATTGGCAATTTTCTCATGAAGCACAGCTACGCGAAGCCCTTGCTTCTCACGATTGTGGCTTCCTTTTTGCCTTTTGGATAGTTTTCTTTGTGCTTGAGCCAATCTCTTCTCGGTTTTACGCAAAAAGTTTGGATAATTCGCATCATCTTCGTCAGAAGCAACATATAGACCGTGCATGGCAAAATCAAGCCCAAGAAATTTCTTCGGCATTATAGGGAGTATTTGGTTTTCGTACTCCACCAAAATACTGATATAGAATTTTCCTGAAGGTGTTCTGCTTATGGTAACGCTCTTTATCGTGCTGTTTTCCATCAGGGGACGATGCAGACATAATTTTACCCAACCAACTTTAGGCAATTTAACCTTATTTCCTTCTAATCGGACAGAGCCTTTCTGATTGTTCGTAGAATATGAGCAGTGGCCTGTCTTCTTAGACTTGAAGTGCGGTTTGCCGAAATGTTTTCGGTTGCGAAAAAAATTGTTATATGCCTTGTTCAGGTTCATCTGTGCATTGGCAAGAGCAAGACTGTCCACTTCTTTCAGCCAAGGGAATTCTTCCTACCCGCCTTCATCCCCCACCTAAGAGGTGGAGGATGAAGGCGGATTAGGT
This sequence comes from Megasphaera hexanoica, assembly GCF_043520715.1. Taxonomy (NCBI): domain Bacteria; kingdom Bacillati; phylum Bacillota; class Negativicutes; order Veillonellales; family Veillonellaceae; genus Megasphaera; species Megasphaera hexanoica. The sequence continues at coordinate 709,602 of NZ_CP171361.1, forward strand.
TAAATCATCTTCTATAAGCTACAAACTATACAGTAAAAGGGACTTACGTATGATAGTAGAAACCTTCATGCGTAAGTCCCTTGCTGTTGGTGTTGACGCAGGACAGGAATATTCTGCCTGCCAGGAGCAGGCAGGGATGACCTATCAGACGTTGAACCGGAAGTAGGTGACATCGCCATCCTGCATGACGTAGTCTTTTCCTTCCAGGCGGACGAGGCCTTTTTCTTTAGCGGCCTGTTCACTGCCGCAGGCAATGAGGTCATCGTAGGAAACGATTTCAGCGCGGATAAAGCCCCGTTCGATATCGGTATGGATCTTACCGGCTGCTTTCTGGGCTTTCGTGCCTTTGACGATGGTCCAGGCGCGGACTTCGTCGGCACCGGCCGTAAAGAAATTGATAAGGCCCAGCATGGCGTAGCTTGCTTTGATTAGTTTATCGAGGCCGGCTTCGGGAAGTCCCAGTTCTTCCAGGAAGACCTGGGCTTCATCATCGGGCAGTTCGGCGATTTCCGCTTCGATTTTAGCAGAGACGGCGACGACTTCCGACCCTTCTTTTTCGGCAAAAGCCCGCAGTGCCTGTACGTGGGGATTGGAATCGGGATCCGATGCTTCGTCTTCGGCCACGTTGGCGATATAGAGAATCGGCTTGAGCGTCAGCAGGTTGAGATCGTGGACCTGTGGCAGTTCATCCTTGGTGAGCCCTGCCTTACGGGCCGGTTCGCCATTTTCCAGGCAGGCCAGCACTTTTTTCAGTACGTCGTATTCGGCTTTGGCCGTTTTATCGCCGCACTGGGCGACTTTGGCGATGCGGTCGGCCCGTTTCTGTGTCGTTTCGATATCGGCCAGGCACAGTTCCGTGTTGATGACATCGACGTCGCGTACGGGGTCGATAGAGCCCGATACGTGGGTGATATTGCTGTCTTCAAAGCAGCGGACGACTTCGGCAATGGCATCGGTTTCGCGGATGTGGCTGAGGAATTTGTTCCCCAGACCTTCACCTTTGGATGCCCCGGCGACGAGGCCGGCAATATCGACGAAGCGGGTGACGGCCGGAATGGTGCGTTTGGGATGGTACATGTCGGTCAGGACCTGGATGCGGTTATCCGGGACTTCGACGACGCCGACGTTCGGTTCAATCGTGCAGAATGGATAATTAGCCGCTTCTGCGCCGGCTTTGGTAATGGCATTGAACAAGGTGCTCTTGCCTACGTTCGGCAGTCCGACAATGCCTATTTCCAGATTGGTACTCATGAGTGAGCAGTCCTTTCTCTATTTCTTATTTTATGATGTGCAGATCGGCAATGCGTTTTACGGCAGCGATAGTGTTTTCCCGTGTGCCGAATGCCGTAAGGCGGAGGTAGCCTTCACCGTGGGGGCCGAATCCGGAACCCGGCGTGGTGACGACGTGGGCTTTTTCCAGCAGGAGGTCGAAGAAATCCCAGCTCTTCATGCCGTTAGGTGTCTGTACCCAGGCATAAGGGGAGTTGGTCGCGCCATATACGGTGTAGCCGGCTTCGGTCAGGCCGTCGCGGATGATATGGGCGTTTTCCATGTAGTAATCGACATCAGCCAGGCACTGTTTCTGGCCTTCCGGGCTGTAGTATGCTTCGGCTGCGCGCTGTACGACGTACGGTGTGCCGTTGAAGAAGGTGCACTGGCGGCGATTCCAGAGTGGATTCAGTTCGACAGCGGAACCATCGGCTTTATAGGCTTTGCAGGCATGGGGAACGACGACATAGGAGCAGCGCGTACCGGTGAAGCCGGCGCATTTGGAGTAGGAGCGCAGTTCGATGGCTACGTCTTTGGCGCCTTCCACTTCGAAAATGCTGTGGGGAACGTCCGGTTCGGTGATATATGTTTCATAGGCCGAATCGTAGATGATGACGAAATTGTTTTCCTTAGCAGCCCGGACCCAGTTTTCCAGTTCTGCTTTGCTCATGGCTGTACCGGTCGGGTTGGACGGGTTGCAGAGGTAGACAATATCGACCTTTTCTTTCGGCGGCTGGGCTTTGAAGCCGTTTTCCGGTGTGCAGGGCAGATAGACGACGCCATCGTATCTGCCTGTTTCGGCATGGTATACACCGGTGTGACCGCACATGACGTTGGAGTCAAGGTATACGGGGTAGACCGGATCGGCTACGGCAAAGGTCAGGTCGCTGCCAAAGATTTCCTGGATGCAGGCAACGTCGGTCTTGGAACCGTCACCGACGAAGACTTCGTCCAGTTCCAGGTCGATACCGCGCGTTTTATAATCTCCGTCAATGATGGCCTGACGGAGAAAATCATAGCCTTGTTCGGGACCATAGCCGCGGAACGTTTCGGCTTTTCCCATTTCATCGACAGCTTTATGCATCGCTTCGATAATGGCCGGAGCCAGCGGGCGGGTTACGTCGCCGATACCGAGACGGATGATGTCCGCGTCGGGATGGGCCTTGGAATAGGCTGCAACTTTTTTGGCAATGGTAGCAAAGAGATAATTGCCAGGAAGTTTTAAGTAATTTTCATTTACGTGAGCCATAAAATGACCTCCTTTTATATGCGATAATGAGTATATATTGGCTATACAACACTATTCATTGTACTACATTCGCCATCGCTTGAAAAGGACAGAGGGTACTTCCGGATGATGAGAAATTAAAATCACTGTAATTTGTCTCAGTGTTCAATGAAAAACGCTGCCACACAAAGAAATCTCTGTTTCGTGTGGCAGCGCTCTTTGCTGCTTGGCGTTCGTCGTGGTTAAGGCCGGGGCCGTCGTACTCTCCTTCACTATTCGTAGCGCAGGGCTTCGATGGGATCGAGGCGGGCCGCTTTCCGCGCCGGATAGATGCCGAAGAACAGGCCGATGCCGACGGAGAAGCTGAAGGAAATGATGATCGGTGCCGCCGTGATGACCGTCTGGAAGAGTCCGGCTTTTGCAATGGTAAGGGCGATGCCGACGCCGCAGGCGATGCCCAGCAGGCCGCCGATGACACCGATGACGACCGATTCGATGAGGAACTGCATCATGATATTCTGGAAGGTGGCGCCCAGGGCCTTGCGGATGCCGATTTCCCGCGTCCGTTCTGTGACCGATACCATCATGATGTTCATGATGCCGATGCCACCGACGATAAGGGAGATAGCGGCAATGCTTCCCAGAAACAGGGTCAGCATAGTCGTCGTGCTGGTCATGGTTTCCATGAGGCTGGTCAGGTTGCGGACGGTGAAGTCATCTTCCTTGTCCCCTGTGATGTGGTGGCGCTGGCGCAGCAGTGTTTCCACTTCACTTTGCACCTGTTCGATTTTATCAGAGCGGGAGACCTGGATATTGATGGAACGCACGTAGGTGATGCCCAGAAGACGTTCCTGAGCAGTCGTGAGAGGAACGATGACCATGTCGTCCTGGTCCTGGCCCATGGAAGACTGGCCCTTGCTTTCCAGTACGCCGATAATACGGTAAGGCTGGTTGTTGATGCGGATTGTCTTGCCGACGGGATTGGATGTATCGAACAGATTGGATGCGACCGTCGTCCCGATGACGGCAACGCGGTTGCGCGATTTCAAATCATTGTTGGTGATAAAGGAACCGCTCTGGACGTTGAGAGAGCGGATGTGGAGGTATTCCGGTGTCACGCCGTATACGGAGGTGTTCCAGTTCTGATTGCCGTTTACGACCTGATAGGAACTGTTGACGGTCGGCGAAACATAGTCGATATTTTTGATTTTCTTTTTGATGGCTTCGGCGTCGTCGTATTTCAGTTTCTGGCCGGAACCGGCGGCCGATCGGACGCCCCCCTTATTGGTCGAACCCGGTGTGACGATGAGCATATTGCTGCCCAGGCTGGCAATGGAATTGGTGACGTTCTGGCGCACGCCCATGCCGATGGAAATCATGGCGATGACGGCGCCGACACCGATGATGATGCCCAGCATGGTCAGGATGGAGCGCAGTTTATTGGACAAGAGTGCCGTAACGGCAATCTGTACGCTTTCACTAAACAACATCCATGACGACCCCCTTTCCGGCATCTTTGGTAATTCTGCCATCACACAAGAGGAGCTGCCGGTTGGCACAGGCGGCGATTTCCGGTTCATGCGTGACCAGGATGATGGTCTTGTGTTCTTCATGAAGGGCTTCGAAAAGACCCATGATGTCCCGTGTCGATTTCGTATCGAGGTTGCCTGTCGGTTCGTCGGCCATGATGATATGGGGATTATTCACTAGAGCTCTGGCAATGGCGACGCGCTGACGCTGGCCGCCGGAGAGTTCGTTGGGCTTGTGGTGGGCCCAGGTTTCCAGGCCGACTGCTTTTAACTTTTCCATGGCCCGCTGGGTCCGTTCTTTGTGGCCTACGCCGGCGTAGACCAGGGGCAGGGCCACGTTGTCGAGAGCGGAGATGCGGGAGAGGAGATTGAAATTCTGGAAGACAAAGCCGATATGCTGGTTGCGGACGGAGGCCAGTTCGTCGTCGCTCAGGTTGGCTACTTCTTTGCCGCCCAGCCGGTACGAGCCGGACGTCGGCCTGTCGAGACAGCCGAGGATATTCATGAGTGTCGATTTACCGGAACCCGACGGTCCCATGAGGGCGGCAAATTCCCCCTCTTCGATATTCAGGGTAATGCCGGCCAGGGCGGCAAAATCTTCCCCGCCGATGTGATAAATCTTTTTGATGTCGGTTAATTCAATGACATGATTCATGGTGATGCCTCCTGATTACATGGGCGGCGGTCCCTGTCGTCTGTTGGAATTGGATGACTGGGAAGAAGATTTGGATGGGGCATTATAGGAAACGGAAACGCTGTCTCCTTCAGAAAGGCCCGACAGGATTTCCACGTATTCATCGCTGTAGATACCCGTCGTGACCGGAACCTGTTCGGTCTGGCCGCTGGTATTGACGCGCAGTACGTAGGATCCGTTGTCGTTGGTCTTGAGGGCGGCGATGGGGACGACCAGAGCATCCTCTTTTTCGGCTGTGTTGATTTCTACCCGGGCGGTCATGCCGAGGCGCAGTACGTCATCGGGGTCATCCACGTCGAGGGTGACATAGTAATAAATGACGCTGGCCGACGAAGAAGACGAACTGGATGAAGTGCTCGTGCCGTTCGTATCCCACGTATTGCTCGTATCGGTCTGGGAAATCTTGGACACGTGAGCCGTAAAAGTCTGATTGGTATAGGTATCGACGGTGAAGGTGGCATCCTGGCCGACCTTGATATTGCCGATATCCGTTTCATCTATTTTAGCCATGATCTGCTTTTTGCTCGTATCGGCGATGCGCATGATGACCGTCGGGTTGCTGTTTCCCTGTACGGCCATGGTACCGGCTGGCTTGGGTTCCCCGACGACGACGCCGCTCATGGGGGCGGTGATCGTCGTTTCTGCCAGATCCGATTCGGCGGCGCTCAGATTGGAAAGGGCCGTCTTGTATTCGTATTCGGCATTATCCAGTGTCTGTTTGGTACCGGCACCCTGGTCATAGAGCATCTTATACCGTTCGTAGTCGAGGCGCGTATTGGTGACTTTATACTGGGCCTGATCGTATTTGGCCTGATAGTCCTTGCCATCCAGCGTGGCGACGGTCTGGCCGGCTGTGACCTGGTCGTTTTCCTTGACCAGAACCTGACTGATACGGGCCGTGATTTTCGGTGAGACTTCGACAGAATCGACAGGGCGGATCGTACCGGTCGCAGAGACTTTGGATGTGAGATTCATGCGTTCTACCTGGGCCGTTTCGACGGCGGATGCCTGCTGGGCCTTCTGTTGTGTCTGGTAGTAATACCAGCCGCCGCCGGCACAGGCGGCAATGATAATGACAGCGATGGCGGCTGTGATTTTTTTATTCAGCTTCATGGGATCACCTTTTGAAAATAGGAATGAGTTACAATATAACGGAAACATACGTGGGGTACTGTATGTTTTATTAAGTATATCATAGAAAAAAGCAGTAAAAAAGACAGAACAGGCTGTATGGAAAAGATTACTAAAAATTGTGACAAATCTGTCTTTTTTCTATGGTATACTACATCATGGAACGAATTAAATATAATTCTCAATATATAAAATATCCGGAGGGATAGGTATGAAGAAGCAACTCACGACAGCCGTGGTGGCAGCGATGTTGTGCACCGGGGCCGTATATGCAGCCGATACGACCGGGACCACTGCCGTTCCGGCACAGCAGACAAGGCAGCAATTACAGCAGACACAACAGACAACGCAGCAATCGCAGCAGACCTATAGTCTGGATCTGGATGTGTCGGATTATGCTGTCGATACGATGCAGTACGAGGGGAAACACATCGTGTTCCGGGCCTATGAAAATAAAGTCTACGTCGCACACCCCGTCGATACGACATATCAGTCCATGAATATCTACGTGCCGGAAGAATACTTTGAAGGAAAATCCGTCCATGGGTATACGGCGCAGACGGCCCCCATATTCCTGCCCAATACCGTCGGCGGTTATATGCCGGGCAAGGCAGGACAGCCGTCAGAATACGATCAGCGGCAGGGCGGTCCTAACGCCATACTGGCCGCCCTGGCACGGGGCTGCGTCGTAGCGGCTCCCGGTGCCAGAGGCAGGACGAATCAGGCTGCCGATGGCACCTATACAGGCAAGGCCCCGGCGCTTCTGGTCGATATGAAAGCTGCCATCCGCTACCTGCGCCACAATAAAGGGGTCCTTCCCGGCGATACAGAAAAAATCATTTCCAATGGTACCAGTGCCGGCGGCGCCCTTTCGGCCCTCATCGGGGCGACGGGGAACAGCAAAGAGTACGAACCGTATCTCAAAGCCATGGGGGCAGCAGAGGAACGGGACGATATCTTTGCCTCCAGTGATTATTGCCCTATTACCGATCTGGAACATGCCGATATGGCCTATGAATGGGTCTTTGGAGACGTGACGGACTATCATCAGAATAATGCCATAGGGGCGATGCCTGCATTTCTCCAGGCCGGCGGTCAGACGATTCCCATGGGGCCGGGACCGGTCGTTGCCAGCCCGGGCAGTACGGACAGTAACAATCAGAATATGCTCGTCCTGGACCGGCCTGCCGATGCACCGGCAGAAGAACAGAAAGGCACGGAAATGAGCGACCAGCAGAAAGCCGTTTCCGCCGTCCTGCGCAAGGCCTTTCCTGCCTATGTGAACAGACTGCACCTTACGGCTCCTGACGGAACAGCTCTGACTCTGGACAAGAACGGCGAAGGGACGTTCAAGGAATATATCAAGAAATTATACATGAAATCGGCCCAGACGGCTCTCGATTCAGGAACGGACCTGTCCGGTATGGACTGGCTGACCATCCACAATGGCGTTGTAACCGATATGGATCTGGGAAAATACGCCGTGTATGCAACCCGTCTCAAGGCAGCTCCTGCCTTCGACTCGCTGGACCTTTCAGCAGGGGAAAACAGTGAATTCGGTAGTGCAACCATCAATGCCCGTCATTTCACTCCCTGGGGGAAGAAATATAATACAGCCGGTAAAGCATACCAGGCGGATAGTAAACTCATTCATCTCCTGAATCCGCTTTATTTCATCGGCAAACGGGATGTCACCACTGCTCCCCACTGGCGGATCCGCCATGGCAGCAAAGACCGTGACACGTCTCTGGTCGTACCGGCTATTCTGGCCCTGTGCCTGCAGCAGACCGGCCATGACGTAGATTTTGCCGTTCCCTGGGGACGGGGCCACGCCGGAGACTATGATCTGGACGAACTCTTTGCCTGGATCGACACCATTTGCGGGAACACACAGATTGTAAATAAATCGTAAAATAATGTAACATGTCTGCCAGATAAATCAATAAGAAATAAAGATTACCTATGTGCAAATTAAAATGATTAAGAATGAAATATAGATATAGGTAAACAGCAAAATGAGTTCTTTTCGTTGCCATAGCAACAGAAGGAACTCATTTTTTCTGATAGCATACACTTGTCAATACGATACCGTACTATTGCGACATAGTATGTGAAATTTTTCTTTTGGTTATAAATTACAGTTTTTTTGTTATGGTTTCTTGTGAATACAAGAGAAAGAAGGTAACAGAATGGGGTATCAATTGAGCAGACGGGCTCTGGCCGACGCCTTTAAATCCTGGTCCGGGACGTACGATGTGTACGCTCCTACCGTATTTGCCGGTACGGGCCGGTTTTCCGAAACCGATGTCATCCGTTATGGCAAAGTGACCGATCCCGCCGATATCGTCTGGGACGCACGGTCTGATTATTCCTTTAAAGAAATCCTGATTCCTGTATGTCAGGTATTGTTCTACTTTACGGAACACAGCGTGCAGGAATCGGAATTTCCCAAAAAAGGAGCCATCATTTTCCTGCGCAGCTGCGATCTGCATGCCGTGAAACGACTCGATTATATGTTCCTCCAGAACGGGCCGGAAGATTACTACTATAAGACTCTGCGGGACAAGGTGAAATTCGTCGTCATGGGCTGTGACCATACCTTTGACGGCTGCTTCTGCGTGTCTATGGGTACCAACGTGAGCACCAATTATGATGCGGCTGTCAATTTTAAAGATGGCATGTATTATGTGGACTGTCCTGATGAAATCCTGGCGGCTGCCCTGAAAAATCATGCCGAAGGAACTTGCGACGTGACAGCCGATCACGTGGAAAAAGACGATGTGGAAGTCCATATCCCGGACAACCTGACATCGGCCATCGCCAAGAGTTCTATCTGGGATGAATACGACAAACGCTGCATCAAATGCGGCCGCTGCACCCTGGCCTGCCCGACCTGTACCTGCTGGTCTATGCAGGATATCTTCTACACGGAAAACGGCAAGGCCGGTGAACGGCGCCGTGTACAGACGAGCTGCATGTTCGACGACTATACGCTCGTCGCCGGTGGGGGCTGTTTCCGGCAGAAAGCGGGCGAACGGATGCGCTTCAAGGTACTGCACAAAGTCCTCGATTTCAAGAAGAGAGCCGGTTTTCAGATGTGCGTAGGCTGCGGCCGCTGTGATGCCATCTGTCCGGAATACATTTCGCTCACTCACTGCATTAATGAAAAGCTGCCCCAGGGCATGAAGGAGGTACTGGAAAATGGTCAATAATGAATATCTGCCTTTCCGTTCGGAAATTCTGGAAGTCATCAAACATGCCGAACTGGAATATACATTCCGCATGTCCTATGACCGCGGCGACGAACATCCGGTCAAGCCGGGCCAGTTTTTTGAAATTTCCATCCCGAAATACGGGGAAGCGCCTATTTCCGTCAGCGGTATTACGGACCATTCCCTCGATTTCACCATCCGCCGCGTCGGCTCGCTGACGGACGAAATCTTCGAAAACTACGTCGGCGATTATTTCTTCATGCGCGGACCCTATGGCAACGGCTTCGATGTCAATATGTTCAAGGGCAAGGAAATCATCCTCGTCGCCGGCGGGTCGGGCCTGTCGCCTATCCACGGCGTCATTGATTACTTTGCCGACCACATGGATGAATGCAAGAAGCTGACAGTCATTGTCGGCTTTAAATCGCCGGACGACATTCTCTTTAAGGAAGATCAGAAACGTTGGGCTGAAAAAGGAATTTCCCTCATCACTACCGTCGACCGGGCTCCCGAAGGCTATACGGGCCACGTCGGCATGGTTACCAAATACATTCCTGACCTGACTTTTGAAGACATGCCCAATGCCATCTCCGTCGTCGTAGGTCCACCGCCGATGATTAAATTCTCCATCCTGGAGTTGAAGAAAATCGGCTTCGACGTGGAAAATATCTGGCTGTCCGAATCGCGCAAGATGTGCTGCGGCCTGGGAAAATGCGGTCACTGCCGCATTGGCGACATCTATATCTGCCAGGACGGACCGGTGTTCAAATATACGAAAATCAGTTCGATGATTGACTAGGAGGGATATAGCCATGGATATGAATTGTGGTAAGTTAAAGAAATACGCTTTCCGGGTAACGAAGCATCGCGATGTGGCTTCGGCCCGTGTACGTGTCCCCGGTGGCTCCCTGAATGCCAAGATATTGGGCCAGATTCAGTATATTGCAGAAACGTATGGCAATGGCGACGTCCATCTGACCATCCGTCAGGGCTTTGAAATCCTGGGGATTCCCTTTGACAAGGTGGAAGAAGTCAAGAAAGCACTGCAACCGATCATTGATGAACTCGACATCAATCAGAGTGAACGGGGCGCTGGTTTTGAAGCGTCCGGTACGCGGAACGTCATGGCCTGCATCGGCAACCGCGTCTGCCCCTTTGGCAACTACGATACGACGGCACTGGCAAAACGCATCGAAAAGGCTATTTTCCCTAACGATCTTCACGTCAAGGTCGCTCTTACGGGATGTCCCAACGATTGTGATAAAGTGCGTATGCATGACTTCGGCATCATGGGCATGACTGAACCCCAGTTCGACCCCACGCGGTGTGTCAGCTGCGGCATGTGCGTCCGCAAGTGCAAACAGCTTTCCGTAGAAGCCCTGCATATGAAGAATTTCCGTCCGGTCCGCAATGTGGAAAAATGCATCGGCTGCGGCGTATGCGTCTGGGCCTGCCCGAACCGCGCCTGGACGCGCAGCAAGGAACAGTATTTCCGCATTACCCTCCTGGGCCGCTCCGGCAAAAAGAATCCGCGCATGGGCGTCGATTTCATTAAATGGGCCGATGCGGACAGCGTCGTAAAAATCGTTTCCAACGTATATGCCTTTGCCAAGAAATATATCGATCCGACGGCTCCCGGCGGCAAGGAACACATCGGCTACATGGTAGACCGTACCGGTCCGGAAGAATTCATCAAATTCATCCTTCAGGACGTACATCTGCCGAAGAAAGCAGAAATTTACCGTCCTCTCAACTGGTCCGGTATCCGCTATGTCGGCTTGAAATCGGAACCGTTCTATGTAGGCAAGGACGTAAACCCCGCCGATCTGGATGTGTTCCAGAAACCGTTGCCGCTCAAATAAGGAGAATCTCATGTACAACGACGAATACGCTGCATCGGCTGCCGGTGCGGCAGCGAAAGCCGGCATGCTCCGGAAGAACCCTCTGGGATATTTCCTTCTCTCGGCACTGGCCGGGGCCTATATCGGCTTTGGTATCCTCTTATCCTTTACGGTAAGCGGCACCCTGGGGGCTATGCCGTTCACGAAAATTGCCATGGGCCTGTCCTTTGGCGTCGCCCTGAGTCTGGTCGTCCTTGCCGGGGCAGAACTGTTTACGGGAAATGCCTTCGTCATGTTCAACGGCCTTCGCCTTAAAACCGTGACGGCCGGGGACGTGCTGAAGTTGTGGGTCGTCTGCTACCTGGGAAACTGGGCAGGTGCCATCATCCTGTCGCTGCTCTTTCTGGCGGCGGCCGGTCCGGTCGGGGCGACGGGCAAGGCTCTGGCTGCGGCGGCTGCCATGAAGATGAGCCTGCCGCCACTGGTGCTCTTTGCCCGGGGCATCCTCTGTAATGTCCTCGTGTGCCTGGCTGTCTGGTGCGGCTTCCGCACGAAAAATGACGTGGCCAAACTCATCATGGTATTCTGGTGTCTCTACGCCTTCTTTACCTGCGGGTTTGAACACAGCATCGCCAATATGACCGTCCTCACCGTCGGCATGCTGGCTCCCTTCGATGCCGCCGTCAGCCTCAGCGGCTATGCCTATAACCTGTTTTTCGTTACGCTGGGCAATATCGTCGGCGCCGTCCTGTTCCTGTCTATTCCCTATGGAATCGGGGCGCTGAAAAAATAAATTCCTACGGGCAGTACTGTCAGTGCAGTACTGTCCTGTTTGTTTATATGAACAGACGCCGTGCCTGCCAATGGCCGGACGGTATTCCTGTCTGAAGGAGGTTTTATGATGAGTACATATTATATTGCCAGTTGTGTCTTTACCTGGCATTATCCGGAGTTGAGCCAGATGATCCAGCAGTATATGACGGCCCATGGCATCCAGGTCGTGCGCTGCTGTGTGCCCAAATACAAATTGCCCCATTTTACGGGACTCATGCCCAATTTGTACAAAGAACAGTGGCAGGCCCTGCCGGACTCGGGAGATTTCCAGCCCGGTGATACGGTGTATTCCCTCTGTCACAACTGTTCGGCCATCCTGGAAGAATCGAAACCCGGCGTTATCGTTACCTCACTCTGGGAATACATCGCGGCGGACGGATCGTTTCCCTTGCCGGAACTTACGGGCCGGACGATGATCCTTCAGGACTGCTGGCGGGCCTTCGACCGCATGGGGGAACAGGATGCCGTCCGGACCCTGTTGCAGCGCATGGGCGTTTCGATAACCGAATTGCCGGATAACCGGGAACAGACGAATTTTTGCGGCGTTTCCGTTCTGCGCCCGGCACCGCCGCGCAACCTGAAACTGGCACCGCAGCGCTTTTCCCGCAATGCCAATGCCCAGGACAAGTTCCGCCCGTATACGCCGGATGAACAGAAACAGGCCATGAGTGATTATTGCCAGCGCTTTCAGGGAAATGAAGTTGTATCCTATTGTCATTATTGTATGGAAGGGCTGCTTCTGGGAGGGGCCAGGGCGGTCCATCTGGCAGAGCTGCTGTTCCAGCACCGGGAAGCGTTCCGGATGTAAGGAACAGAATATTTGCCATCAGTCGTACGAAGAGGAGCGTATCCATACGGTGTTTTAACAGCAGGGATACGCTCCTCCATGTTTCTCTATATTGACAAACGTATTCAACAATAGTACACTACAGATAAAAGAAGTTATAAGTATCAATATCATTTATGGCGGAGGCAATGACTATGGAGTATGGAGAGACAGCGAAATTATTCAAGGCATTGGGTGATGAAAACCGCCTGTATATTCTTTCCATGCTGCAGCATGGGGAACGCTGTGCCTGTGTCCTGCTGGAACATGTGAATCTGTCCCAGCCTACCTTATCCCATCATATGAAGATATTGTGCGAAACTCATCTGGTGACGAGCCGCAAAGAAGGAAAATGGGTGTATTATTCCCTGAACCGCGTCCGGGCCGGCCGGGCAGAACAGGCACTCAAAGACCTGTTCCAGGAAAAAAAACCCGTATCGGACGCCTGCCGATGCCAATCAGAACGTCTGCCAGAAACAGACTGACCACCTCAAACATCAAACCCAAACGTCAGACTTCAAACATCAAACAGAGGCTGTCCCATCGTGCTTTTTTGCACAGTGGGGCAGCCTCTGTTTGTTATAAAAGAGTAAATGTATTTTTTTCGAAATCGATCCGGCCTTCCTGTTTCATCCGGGCCAGCTCCCGGGCGACCGCCGTGCGGTCGGCGCAGAGATAGTCGGCCAGCTGGGTGCGGCTCAGAGGCAGTTCGAAGGTACGGCTTTCCTGGCACTCTGCCTGAAAAGACAGATAGGTCAGGATTTTGCGGCGCAGCGTTTTTTTGGAAACGATTTCCAGTTTTTCCATGAGCCGGGCATTTTTATCGGATACCATGCGCAGCATATTTTCGATGAGCTGATAGTGGAACGGGCAGGAGTTCTGGCAGGTATGGATGACCTTGCGGAAGGGCAGCGCCAGAATGCGGGTTTCACGGACGGCCTGGAAGGTGGCAGACGAGTGCAGGTTGGTCCCGCAGGCGAAGGTTTCGCCAAACAACTCGCCCGGCCCCATGGCAGACAGGATGGCCGTATCGCCCCAGGCGTCTTCGTGGATCATATGGATCCGCCCTTTAAGGATGATGCCGACATAGGGGACTTCATCCCGGGCCAGAATGGGGAATTCTCCCTTATGCAGTGTCTGGAAGCGGCCGCCGATGCATTGCAGCATGGCCTGCAGGTTATCTGTGTGGATTCCGGAAAACAGAGACAGGTGGGACAGCATTTCATAATCGGGACGCATGGCGATCACCTGCTTTGACGATACGATGCGACAGCGGCAAAGGCCGTGCCGGCGGCTTCAATGGTCCGTCTGATGTCGTCATCGGTGTGGGCGCCGGAGACGAAACACGTTTCAAACTGGGACGGCGGCAGGTAGATACCCTGTTCCAGCATGGATTGGAAATAGACGGCAAAGGCGTCCTGGTCGGCGGCAGACGAGTCGGCGAAATTCTTCACATCTTTGTCGGTGAAAAACAGGCTGAACATGGAACCGGACTGGTGTACGCAGACGGCTACGCCCGCTTCGGCCGCTTTCTGACGCAGACCTTCCGTAAGGGTCGTCGTATGGGCCGTTACCCGCACCGTGTAAGACGGATCTTCCGTGATGATGCGCAGCGTTTCGATGCCTGCTGTCATGGCCAGGGGGTTGCCCGAAAGGGTCCCGGCCTGATAGATGGGGCCGGCCGGGGAGACGCAGTCCATGAGATAGGCTTTGCCGCCATAGGCCGCTGCCGGCAGGCCGCCGCCGATGATTTTGCCGAGACAGGTCATGTCCGGCGTAATGCCATAATAGGCCTGGGCACCGTGGAGGGCCGTACGGAATCCGCACATGACTTCATCGAAAATGAGAATCGCGCCGTGGGCCTGGGTCTGGCTGCGCAGGGCCTGCAGGAACGATTCCTCCGGCAGGACCAGCCCCATATTGCCGGCAACGGGTTCGACGATGACGGCGGCGATGTCGTTGCCGAAACCGTCCATGATGCGGTTGAAGGATTTACTGTCGTTATAGGGAAGGGTAATGGTGTCGGCAGCCGTCGCAGCGGGAACACCGGGGCTGTCGGGCTGGCCGAAGGTGGCGGCACCGCTGCCGGCGCTGACCAGGAGACTGTCGGCATGGCCGTGATAACATCCCTGGAATTTGATGATTTTATCGCGGCCCGTAAAACCGCGGGCGACGCGCAGGGCACTCATGGTGGCTTCCGTGCCGGAATTGACCATGCGCAGCTTTTCGATAGAGGGATAGATGCTCTTGATGAGGCGGGCAATTTCCGATTCGAGCAGGGTCGGCGCGCCATAGCTCGTGCCGCGGGCCGCCGCTTCCTGCAGGGCCTTGACGACGCGGGGATGGGCGTGGCCGGCGATCATGGGACCCCACGAACCGACGTAATCGATATAGGTGTTGCCGTCGATATCGGTGATGGAAGATCCTTTGGCCGAGGCGATAAATGGCGGTGTGCAGCGGACGCGTCCGTACGAACGGACGGGGCTGTTGACGCCACCGGGCATGAGGGACTGGGCGTCCTTAAATGCAGCTTGGGAATGAGTCAGTGTGAGCATGGATACATCCTCCTTGATCGGTTACAGTTTGAAGAAATCGGAAAGAGAGCGGACCGTTTCTTCTTCTTTATCGGTCCGGGCCGCGCCGACGGTCTGCATCATGGGATCGCGCAGGAGTTTGCGTACGATCATGTGGGTCATATTTTCGATGATGCGGTACTGTTCGTCTGTCAGGCCCGGTAATTTGTTCATGGCCCGGCGGAATTCCCGCTTCCGGGCCTGTTCTGCTTTTTCCGACAGGCGCAGGAGAGCCGGCCGTACGGGAAGGTAGCGGAAGCGCTGCAGCAGTTCCTCTGCCTCTTCCTGGACAATCGTTCCGGCCAGGGCGGCTTCGCGCTGCCGTGATTGTTCATTTTCCGCCACCGTCGTCGTCAGGTCGTCAATATTATACAGGGAAATGCCGGGAAGATCTGCGGCAGACGGCTCGATATCCCGGGGAACGGCGATATCGATGAGAAGCAGCGGACGCCCCTTGCGGGCCTTCATGATGGCGGCCAGCCGTTCTTCAGTCAGGACGTAGTGGGGCGCTCCCGTAGAAGTGACGATGATATCGGCCCGGGCAGCAGCTTCATTGCCCTTCTGGTAATGGACGGCCGTGCCGGAAAGAAGGGATGCCAACTTCTGCGCCCGTTCGATATGGCGGTTGACGATATACAGTTTTTTCAGACCTTTGCCTAAAAAATTGCGGGCCGCTAGTTCCGCCATCTGACCGGCGCCGAAGAGGAGCAGTGTCTTTCCGGTGACGTCTCCCAGGAGATGTTCTGCCAGCTGGACGGCGGCATAGCTTACGGAAACGGCGTTGTAGGCGATGTGCGTATCCGTCCGGACCCGTTTGCCTGTGGCGATGGCCTGATGGAACAGGAGGTTTAGGACGATTCCCGTGGCACCGCAGTCATGGGCCAGCAGATAAGCCTGCTTTACCTGACTGAGAATCTGGCCTTCGCCGATGATCTGGGAATCGAGGCTGGAAGCGACGCGCAACAGGTGGACGATGCAGTCCCGCCCGGTATAGGTATAGAAATAGTCCGGCCGGATTTCCGGTTTACCGTTCAGCAGGGAAAGAAAGAAATCCTGCAGCACGCGGGCCGGCGTGCCTTCGGGACAGACAGCATAGATTTCACTGCGGTTGCACGTCGAGAGGATGACCGCTTCATGTATTGTTTGATACTGTCCGCTCTGCGACAAGGCAGTGCGGATGCGTTCCGGCGGCACAGAGAACTGTTCACGTACGGAAACGGGGACTGTCTTGTGATTCAGGCCCCAGACGAATAATTCCATAATAATCTCCTTATAGTTGTTCTTGTTATTAGTGTAGTCAATTCTTTATAACATTACAAGAGGAAAATAGAAAATGAGGCGGCCCTGATAAGCGTTAGTTGCTTAATGGAGCCGCCTTTTTTGTTTGATGTCTGATGTTGGGTTAGCGCAAAAATCCGGGGATAGTCAGGTAACGGTTTCCCGAGTCGGGGAGGAGGGTGACGATAGTTTTTCCGCGATATGCTTCCTGCCGGGCATACGAAACGGCGGCAGCCAGGGCGGCTCCGCCGGAAATACCGGTCAGGATGCCTTCCGTGCGGGCGAACTGCCGGGCAGCCGTGAAAGCTTCTTCTGTGGTAATAGTCTTTACGTCATCGTATACGTGCGTATCCAGCGTGTCGGGAATAAAATTGGCGCCGATACCCTGGAGCATGTGCGGACCGGCATGACCTTCCGAGAGCAGAGGCGAATCAGCCGGTTCGATGGCGACGATGCGTACCGACGGGATGGTGCGTTTTAAATAATGACCGATGCCGCTCAGAGTACCGCCCGTGCCGACGCCGGCGAGGAACAGGTCAATCTGTCCGTCCGTGTCATCGTATAATTCCGGCCCCGTCGTTTCTTCGTGGATCCTGGGATTGACGGGATTGGTGAACTGGCCGGGAATGAAGGAGTGGGGAATTTCCCGGGCCAGTTCCTGTGCTTTTTCAATCGAACCGGTCATGCCCTTATACCCTTCGGTCAGGACGATTTCCGCACCGTAAGCGGCCATGAGGTTCCGCCGTTCGATGCTCATCGTATCGGGCATGACGAAGATGGCCCGGTATCCCTTGGCGGCAGCGGCAGCAGCCAGGCCTATGCCCGTATTGCCGCTGGTCGGTTCGATGAGGACCGAGTCCGCCTGGAGGATGCCCTGGTGTTCGGCGTCTTCAATCATGGCCAGGGCGACCCGGTCTTTGACGCTGCCGGCGGGATTCAGGTATTCCAGTTTAACGAGAAGGCGGGCTGCCAGATGGTGGCTGTCGTTGAAGCGGACCGGTTCCAGAAGGGGCGTATGACCGACGAGGCCGGTCATGCCAGTGTACACTTTTTTCATAGTATTACGTTCTCCTTTTAAAATATATAAATTTGGTAATGATTTGGATAATCCCTATTATATACCGAGATTACGCCATGTCAAATAATTAGAATTTAATTCTAAATTTTTTATTTCAAAGGACTGTAATCTCTTGACAGACGAAATATAAAAGTGTACTATTTGCGTAAACATTGCAATGCTTCTATGTACTCGTATTTCCTGACATCGAAACGGTGAGGGAGATCGAAAGGGAGCTGTCCGCTTGGTGACGGGACTGTCTCTTGTTCCATCATTTCATGTTTTTTATGTTAGAGGTGATATGTATGACCGATACTTCAATACCTGCACGGAGCCGTTCGGCTTTTCTTGCCAGTGAAGACTGGTGGGCCGTGTGGCTGGGATTATTCATTTTTGCCCTCGGTGCCGGACGCATCGGGGATGTCGATCTTCTGGGATGGGTTCCAAAATTCGGCGTCTGGATGGATCCGGTCAAAGCCGTGGCGGCCAATTCCCCGGCCTTTTCCTGGCTCGGCGGTGCCGGAACTGTCATCGCCGCCTATTTCTTTGTCCTCCTTCTTACGACTATAGGCGCCTGGTTCATGGGCGCACGGATCAAACGGTTCATAGCCAGCTTTTCTATCCTGTACTGGCTCACCATCGGAGCCAATATACTCGGCAACTATGCATATCTGGCAGCGACGCCGGATAAACGGGCGGCTTTTCACATCACCTGGTCTCTGAGCCTGGGTGAACTGGGATTCGTCTTTGCCCTTGTGGCAGGACTCATCATCGGAAATTTCTTTCCGTCGGCGGCCCGCTTCCTCTCGGTAGCAGCCAGACCGGAATGGTATATCAAGACGGGCATTGTCATCCTCGGTGCCAACATCGGCATTCAGGCCATCAGTGCCATGAGCCTGGCCGGAACGGTCATCGTCCGCGGCCTGTGCGCCGTCGTCGAAGCCTACCTCATTTACTGGCCTGTCGTCTATATCATCGCCCGCAAGTTCTTCCATTTCACACCGGAATGGGCGGCCCCCATGGCCTCCGGCATTTCCATCTGCGGCGTCGCCGCTGCCATTGCCACAGGCAGTGCCATCCGGG
Source organism: Megasphaera hexanoica (assembly GCF_043520715.1). Taxonomy (NCBI): domain Bacteria; kingdom Bacillati; phylum Bacillota; class Negativicutes; order Veillonellales; family Veillonellaceae; genus Megasphaera; species Megasphaera hexanoica. The sequence goes on from NZ_CP171361.1 coordinate 728,157, forward strand.
CACGGCAGATCATCCCGGCTATACTGGCTTCGGTCATTATCGTATTCGTCGCCGTGGAACTGCTGATCCTGCCCTTCGCCGCCGCCTTCTTTCTCTCCGGTGAACCGATGGTAGCCGGCTCCTGGCTGGGACTGGTCGTCAAGAGCGATGGCGGTGCCGTCGCATCGGGAGCCATCGCTGATTCGCTCATCCGCAGTCAGGTACTGGAACAGACGGGGATAGCCTATCAGGAAGGGTGGATTCTCATGGCGACGACGACAGCCAAAGTCTTCATCGATATCTTCATCGGCGTCTGGTCCTTTATCCTGGCCGTCGTATGGTCGGTCTGGCACCTGAGCAGCCGCGACGGCGTGAGCCGTCCTGCCGGCAGCGTTTCCAAACGGGAAATCTGGGACCGGTTCCCAAAATTCATCATCGGCTTCGTCGGACTCCTGGCGGTGGTCTTTTTCTCCGGACTCGTCCGTCCCGACCTGATTGCGGGACTCAAAGCCGGTGCCGGACAGGCTAATCTCATCCGGACAATCTTTTTCGGCCTCTGCTTTTTCTCCATCGGACTAGTGACCAATGTCCGCAAATTATGGCATGCCGGCCTGGGACGCGTGACCGGTGTTTATGCCGTAGCGCTCCTGGGATTCATCATCTGGGTCGGCCTCGGTATTTCCTGGCTCTTTTATCAGGGCATCGTCCCGCCGGCCATATAACATATAAGTACAATAAATAGGAATAGTTACCGTATGAAAGGTGTGATCATCTATGGCAAGTGAACTGACATCGCATCGGCTGCCACAGGCTGACGAATACTATTATAAACAGACGAACAATCACATTACCCCAAGGGATAACGAAATAGAAACAGGGGCGGACGCCGGGGCCTATTTTCCCCTCCAGCCCATCGAAAAGAAACTCTGCGCCTATACGTTCGGCCTGGGAATCATCCTGCTCTTTATTTTCGTGATTATATTTAAAGTATTATAGGAGGCATCAATATGACCATTCAGGTAAATGGGGAACCATTTCAGACAGAAATCCCGATCAGCGTGACAACGCTTCTGAAAGAAGCCCGGGTAGAAGCCCCGGAATATGTGACCGTCCAGCTCAATCAGCAGTTTATCCGCCGGGACGATTTTGATACGACCGTGCTCAGCGATGGCGATGTCGTCGATTTCCTGTACTATATGGGAGGCGGTTCCCGGTGAAACTGACGAACGAACAACTGGAACGGTATTCGCGGCACATCATCCTATTTGGCGGCAAGGGACAGAAGAAACTCCTGGCCGGCAAGGTGCTGGTCATCGGTGCCGGTGGACTGGGTGCACCGGCGGCTCTGTACCTGGCAGCGGCCGGCGTCGGTACTATCGGCATCGTCGATTACGATGTGGTCGATTTGTCTAATCTGCAGCGCCAGATCATCCATTCCACGGCATCGGTGGGCCAGCGCAAGGTCGATTCGGCCCGCCATACCCTGGAAGGACTTAATCCGGATGTGCACGTCGTCACCTATAATGAATGGGTCAATTCCCAGACGCTGCCCCAGATTATCGACGACCAGCATTATGATTTCATCATCGACGCGACGGATAATTTCCCGGCCAAGTTCCTCATCAACGATGCCTGCGTACTGGGAGGCCATCCCTTTTCCCATGCCGGCATCATCCGCTTCGGCGGTCAGACCCTGACCTATGTGCCGGGCAAAGGTCCATGCTACCGCTGTATCTTTGACACCATGCCGCCGGCCGGGGCGGTGCCATCGTGCAAAGAAGCGGGCATACTGGGAGCCGTTGGCGGCGTCATCGGCTGCATACAGGCCACAGAAGCCATCAAGTACCTCCTGGGACAGGGTGAACTGCTCACCGGTGCCCTTCTCACCTACGATGCTCTGACCATGCGATTCCGCAAGATTCCTGTTGGACATAATCCTCATTGCGCAATCTGCGGCGACGCCCCGTCCATTCACGAGCTCATCGACTATAAACAGCCTGTATGTGAAAGCAAAGTGGGAAAGGGGTCGCTATGATACATCTGACACGGTCTGATTATGAGGCCATGACGGCCTATGCCCGGGAACAGCTGCCCAATGAATGCTGCGGTCTGCTGGCGGGAAAACGAAGTGGTGGCGACGCATTCGTTGAGAAGGTATATTATCTGAACAATACCGATGCCAGTCCGGAACATTTTTCCATGGATCCGGCAGAGCAGTTTGCCGTCATGCGGGATATACGCCAGCGTAATCTGGCCCTCATCGGCAATTTCCACAGCCACCCGGCAACGCCGTCCCGCCCGTCCGACGAAGACAAACGGCTGGCCTTCGACCCGTCGCTGCGCTATCTGATTCTGTCGCTGGCGGAAAGCGGGCCGGTCCTGCGCAGTTTTCGTATCCGCGGCGGCGAGGCGATAGCAGAGCCACTACACATCGAAGAGGAGGAATCACATTGGCAGATGCAAATTTCAAGGAACTAAAAAAAGGCGGCTTCATGAAACAGAAGCAGAAAGATCGTTTCTCCATGAGGCTGAAAACTATTGGCGGACAGGTGACTATAGAACAGCTGGAAACGATCCGTCACGTCGCCGAAACCTATGGACACGGATATATCCATCTCACATCCCGGCAGGGCATTGAAATCCCCTTTATCGCCCTGGAAGACATCGATACGGTAAAGAAAGAACTGGCCCAAGGCGGCGTACAGAATGGCGTCTGTGGCGCCCGGCTGCGCACGATTACGGCCTGTCAGGGAAACGCCGTCTGCCCGTCGGGGCTGATCGACACCCAGCACATAGCCAGGGAATGTGAAGCCCGCTATGGCGGACGGGAATTTCCAGCCAAATTCAAAATCGGCATCACAGGCTGTCCCAATAACTGTCTGAAGACGGAAGAAAATGACCTGGGCATCAAAGGCGGCATCGAACCGCAATGGCATCATGATGACTGTATTTTCTGCGGCCTCTGTCAGGCCGTCTGCCCGTCTTCGGCCATTACAGTGGATAAGAAAGAAAAGACCCTTTCTTTTACGGCGGACCAGTGCCTGTTCTGTGGCAAGTGCGTTACCACCTGCCCGTCTTCGGCCTGGGTAGGAACAGCCGGCTATAACGTATCCCTGGGAGGCCTCTATGGCAAGCAGATCACTATTGGCAGGCATTTCCTGCCCCTCCTTCACTCGGAAGAAGAACTGTATCGCGTCATCGATGTAGTTCTCGACTTTTTTGAAAACCACGCCAAACCGGGAGAACGCTTTGCCAAAACGGTAGAACGGATTGGCTGGGACACAGTAGAACGACTCGTTCGGGAGGTATTATGAACATAGACAACACTATCGATATTACGGATGTCGTCTGTCCCGTGACCTATGTCAAAGTAAAGGTCGAACTGGAAGATATGGAACCGGGACAGGTCCTGTCCGTCCGGCTCAACAGCGGCGACGCTCTGCAGAACGTCCCGCGGAGTCTGAAAAATGACGGACACCGCGTCTTCGACGTGACAGACAACGAAGACGGGACTTACACGATTCTCGTCGAACGGGGACAGGACGACTAAAAAAACGGATTCTCCTATGAAACAGCTGATTTCACAGGAGAATCCGTTTTTTGCTTAACCTCAAACATCAAATTTAAAACGTCAGACAATCTTTTTCGCTGAGCCAACGGGCGACGTCCAGAGCGTGATAGGTGATGATGATATCGGCACCGGCCCGTTTCATGGACAGAAGCGATTCCAGGACGATCCGTTTTTCGTCGATCCAGCCGTTTTGGGCAGCCGCTTTGACCATGGCATATTCACCGCTGACGTTGTAGACGGCGATGGGGCGGTCAATGCGGTCCCGGGCCTGACGGACGATATCGAGATAAGTCATGGCCGGCTTGATCATGATGATGTCAGCCCCTTCATCGAGGTCGAGGCTGATTTCCTTCATGGCTTCACGGGAATTGGCCGGATCCATCTGATACTGGCGGCGGTTGCCGAACTGCGGGGCCGAGTTGGCCGCATCGCGGAAGGGGCCATAAAAGGCCGAGGCGTATTTGACGGCGTAGGACATAATGGAAACGTTCTGGAAACCCTTTTCATCGAGGGCTGTGCGGATGGCGGCGATGCGGCCGTCCATCATGTCTGACGGGGCGATGATGTCGGCACCGGCTGCTGCCTGGCTGACGGCCGTCCGGGCCAGGAGCGGCAGGGTAGCGTCGTTATCGACGTAATGGCCGCAGAGCTTGCCACAATGGCCATGGCTGGTGTACTGGCAGAGACAGACATCGCCGACGATGACCAGACCGGGCAGTTCTTTTTTGATGGCTTCCATGGCCCGCTGCACCGGGCTCTTCGGGTCCCATGCCGATGAGCCTGTTTCATCCTTGTATCCGGGCAGGCCGAATACTTCAATGGCCGGGATGCCGAGGGAAACGGCGAGGCGGGCCGTTTCTACGGCTTTATCGACTGACAGGTGATAACAGCCGGGCAGGCTGGGGATTTCTTCTTTTACATGGCTGCCGGGAACGACGAAGATAGGGTAAATCAGGTCCGATACGGACAGGTGGTTTTCCCGAACCATAGAGCGGACGGGAGCGGAAATGCGCAGGCGGCGCGGGCGTAAGGCGTTATATTTCATGATGATGTCGTCTCCAATCGAGTATATTCTGAGTCAGGCCTTCTATGGTATAGGTCGAAGCCGTGAGAGCCGGTGTGAGTCCTTCGCGGGTACAGGTTGCGGCAGTCACGGGACCGATACAGGCCAGTGGTACCGGTTCCAACAGGTCGCGGCGGTCTCCCAGGAGGTCCAGAAGAGAGGTGACTGTCGAAGAACTGGTACAGGTGATGAGGTCCAGGGCGTGTTCTTCGAGAAGCGATACGAGGCGCTCTCTGTTTTCTGAAGCGGGTACCGTCCGGTATGCCGGGGCGATGGTCACTCTGGCACCGGCGCCACGCAGGTGGTCCGGAAGGACGTTGCGTGCTTGTTCGGCCCGGACGAGCAGGACGCGGGAAGACGGGGAAATATGGGGCAGGAGGCTGTCGGCCAGCGATTCGGCCCGGTACTCAGGCGGCACGACGTCGGCCCGCAGGCCGTATGAGCGGAGCGCTTCTGCCGTGGCACTGCCGATGACACCCAGCCGGAGGTTTCCCAGGGCGCGGCTGTCTTCCTTAAATTCCCGGAGGCGGCGGAAGAAGCGGTGGACGCCGTTGCTGCTGGTAAAGAGCAGCCAGTCGTACGAGGTCAGGTGGTAAATGGCCTGATCGAGGGTTGCATAGTGGTCTGACGGATCTTCCAGGCGGATGGTAGGGATTTCGATGCACGATGCGCCCAGTTCTTCCAGCCGGGCCGACAGGGCCGATGCCTGACGGCGTGTACGGGTGATGCCGACGGTGAGACCGAAGAGGGGCCGTTTGTCGAACCAGCGCAGGCGGCCGCGGCAGCGGACGACGTCGCCGACAAGAAAGATAGCCGGCGGCGTGATGCCCTGTCGGGCGGCTTCATAGGCGGCGCTTCCCAGGGTCGTCACGATAGTCGTCTGGTCGCTGCGGGTGCCCCAGCGGATGATGGCCGCCGGCGTATCGGCGCTGCGGCCACAGGAGATGAGCCGCGCCGTGATGTCGGGCAGGTTGCGGACGCCCATGACAAAGACCAGTGTATCCGTACCGGTCGCCAGTTTTTCCCAGTCGATGGCCGATCCGTTTTTCTTCGGGTCTTCATGGCCGGTAATGACGGAAAAGGAGGAAGCCATGCCCCGTTCGGTCACGGGAATGCCGGCATAGGCCGGTACGGCGATGGCCGAGGAAATGCCCGGCACGACTTCAAAGGGAATGCCGGCCTGGGACAGGGCAGCACCTTCTTCGCCGCCCCGGCCAAAGACGAAGGGATCGCCCCCTTTGAGGCGCACGACCGTGCGGCCTTCTCGGGCCTTGGCGATGAGCAGGTCGTTGATTTCTTCCTGACGCAGCGTATGATGACCGGCGGTTTTTCCGACGTAAATGCGTTCGGCCTGGGGCGGAGCGAAGTCCAGCAGCCGTTCGTCGGCCAGATGGTCGGTGACGACCGTATCAGCCCGTTCCAGCAATTCCTTTCCCCGGAGGGTGAGCAGGCGCCAGTCTCCGGGACCGGCGCCGACGAGATAGATGGTTCCTGTCATAATGTATCTCCTTTTATGGTAGTTCGAAGTGAGCGGAGCAGGGCTTCGCCACCGCCGGCCAGCATGTCTTTGCCGAGCTCATAGCCCAGTTTCCGGGCATCGGCTGCCGGCGCTGTGGCCTGCCGGTTCAGGCAGGTGCGGCCGTCCGGTGAGGCGATGAAGGCCCGCAGGACGAGGTCTCCTCCCTGCCAGGAGGCAAAGGCTCCGGCCGGAATCTGGCAGCTGCCGCCGATGGCTGCGGCGCAGGCCCGTTCAGCCGTGACGGCTGCTGCCGTCCGCTCGTCGTGGATGGCCTGCAGCAGCCGGAGGACCGGTTCGTCATCCGAACGGGCTTCGATGGCAAGAGCCCCCTGTCCGGCGGCGGGCAGGAACTGATCCGGCGGCAGCAGGCTGGTGATACGGTCCGAAAGGCCCAGGCGGATGAGACCGGCTGCGGCCAGGATGATGGCGTCGTAGTCCCCGTCATCGAGACGGGACAGGCGCGTATCGACGTTGCCCCTGAGGTCAGAGACCGTAAGGTCCGGCCGCAGGTGCAGCAGCTGGGCCTTTCGGCGCAGACTGGATGTACCGACGACGGCGCCTCTGGGAAGGTCAGAAAGACTCTGGTAGCGGCGTGAGACGAAGGCGTCTTTTTCATTTCCCCGAGCCGGGACCGCTGCCAGGATCAGTCCGTCCGGCAGTTCCGATGGCATATCTTTCAGACTGTGTACGGCCAGGTCCAGCGTGTGGCCATAGAGACCGCGCTCGATTTCTTCCGTAAACAGGCCCTTGCCGCCGATGGCGCTGAGGGGCCGGTCGATGATGCGGTCGCCGCGGGTAGTGACACATTGCAGGGTAATGGTAAGGCCGGGACAGGCCTTTTGCAGGAGCTGGCGGACGTAACCGGCCTGCCACAGGGCCAGGCGGCTGCGGCGGGTGCCGATGACGAGAGAATCAGGAAGCATGGGGACCTCCTTTCCCGATGAGCCAGAAGGCCAGTTTCTGCCAGAGTACCTGTTCGGCTTCGGCCATCTGGCCGCCGAGGGCTTGTTCCATGAGTTCGTCTGTAAGCGACGAACGCCAGAAGACCTGCCGGTCTTTGCCGGATGGAATCTGGGAACGCACTTCTTGACGGATGACGGCCAGACGGTCCAGGCACCGGGACCAGTCGGGGGTGATTTCCTGTTCCAGATGATGACGCATCCAGCGGGTAAAGGCCGGTGATTTCCCATTGCTCGATATGCTGCAGAGGATATCGCCGCGGCGGACGACGGACGGCGTCGTCCAGTTGCTTTCCTGTGGGGCGTCGCAGACATTGACCAGCTTGTGCTGGCTAAGGGCTGCAGCGGCACAGGCGCTGTTGGTTTCGCTGTCGTTGGAAGCGCAGATAATCAGATAAAAAGGGCTTTCGTCGCCTTCTTCGTATAGTTTCTTCAGCCAGGTGATGTCTCCCCGGTCGGCCCGTTCCTGAAGAGGCGGACAGAGCGACGGCGACAGGACGGTGACGGCCGCGCCGGCGTCGAGCAGACCCTGCACTTTCTGGGCAGCTACGGCGCCGCCGCCCAGGATGAGACATTCCTTGTCATCAAGGATGAGATTTATAGGGTACATGAACGATAGGTCCTTTCTGTGCATGTGTATAATGGATTTATAAAAATATGGCACATACTTGTTATTATAGCACATCTTTATAGAATTGCGCGTTGCCGGAGCAACAATCCGCGAAAATACTAACCGGTGGCAGTATCGGACAGTGTGGCAGCGAATAGATATTTTTTATTGACAATCCTACCGATTTGCATAATAATATGTGAGAGATTATAAAAAATATAAACTGTACCAGCATGCTTTCTGGTATTGAAAAAATCGTTTTGTTAGAGTCTGGATACAATCAGACACAAAATGATCTAAAAGGAGAGATTGGATGTTTTCTGCTTGTAAAAAATTACTATGCTCGTTGTTTGTCATTCTGCTTGTTTCCGTCGGCGGCACGGCCGGATCCGTTCAGGCTGATGTACCGCCTACGTCGGCCGAAGCGGCCTGTCTGATCGACGCCGATACGGGACGCATCCTGTACCGGGTCAATCCCGATAAATGGGTCCATCCGGCCAGTACGACGAAAATCGTGACCATGATTACTGCCCTCGATCAGGGGAAAGACAAGCTCGACAAGCCATTGTACATATCCTGGGGAGCAGCCAATACGGAACCATCCTGCCTGGGCATTGCCCCGGGAGACCAGATTACCCTGAAAGAAGCGATGCGGGGGATGATGGTCGTTTCCGGCAATGATGCGGCCGTAGCCGTAGCGGAAACGGTCGGCGGCTCTGTCGCCGGATTTGCCGACATGATGAACGCCGAAGCCGTCAAGATGGGGGCGACCCATTCCCACTTCGTCAATCCCAACGGGCTGACCGCAGCGGGACATCATACGACGGCCGTCGATATGGCCCGTATGGCCGCGTATGGACTCAAGCATTATCCTGAATTTGCCTATACGGTGGCTCTGCCGTCGTATCAGATGCATTATATAGACGGTCACACCAAATATGTCACGACGACCAATCATTTCCTGACCAGTGGCTATGAGGGAGCCAGCGGAGTCAAGACGGGATATACCCAGGCGGCCGGAGACTGCCTGGTCGCCTCGGCGACCCGCAACGGACACACGCTGGTAGTAGCCCTGTTCAATGATGACGATCGCTGGGAAGATGCGCCGGCCATCCTGGACTATGGCTTCCGACGCATCCAGACAGGTCGCTGACCGTTAGCACGAGAGGGGGAAAGACTATGAAACGCATATTAGTCATAGAAGATGATGAATTAATTGCCGCGCTGGAGCGGGATTTTCTGCAGAACAATGGATTTGAAGTCACGGTGGCCCGCGAAGGCCGGCCGGGACTCCGGGCGCTGGAACAGATGGCTATCGATGCCGTCGTCCTCGACGTCCACCTGCCCGATATAAACGGCTTTGACCTGTGCCGTGCCATCCGTGAAAAATACGATATTCCCGTCATTTTTGTGACAGCCAGCGGCAGTGACGAAGACCAGATCAGAGGGCTGGCCCTGGGTGCCGATGACTATATCATCAAACCGTTCAATCCGTCGGTCATGGTAGCCCGCATCAAGGCCCATATGGTGATGCATGAACACCTGCTGGCCGGGGCACACCTGACGAAAGATGAAGCCGTGCCGGACATCCAGAGCGGAGATTTGCGCATCTATATCCGCCGCCGGCAGGTATTCCGGGGACAGACGGAAATCCCGCTGACAGGGAAAGAATTCAATCTCCTGTTATATCTGGCCCAGCATCCCAATCAGGTTCTTTCAAAAAAAGAACTGTTTGAAAAAATATGGCATCTCGACGCCCTGGGAGAAATGGCTACGGTCACGGTCCATGTCAACCGCCTCCGGGACAAGATGAATATAGTGGAACCGGAATTTACAGCCATTGAAACCGTCTGGGGCAATGGCTACCGCTTCCGTCTCGAAAATTAAATTTCCTGAAAAGGGGTGAAGCTTATGACGGCGGGAAAAGCGAACGCCTGTGTGCTGGCTGCCGGCGCCATGTGGGGAACGATTAGTATTTTTATCCGCCACCTCGACGGAGCCGGGTTATCGGCATTGCAGGTCTGCCTGATCCGTACCCTGCTGGCGTGGCTCATTACCGGGGCCTTCCTGGCCATCCGCTCACCGCAGCTGCTTTCCATCCGCCTGCGCGACTGCTGGTACTTTATCGGTACGGGCGTCATCAGTTATACCTTATTCAGTACGTGCTATTTTATGGCTGTCGCCATGAGCCAGGTGTCGGTAGCGGTCATGCTGTTGTATACATCGCCTGTTTTTGTCACCCTTCTTTCAGCGGTGATCTTCCATGAACGGATGACGCGCCGGAAATGGCTGGCCCTGGTGTGTACCGTTACGGGCTGCGTTCTCGTGGCAGGCGTCTTCCAGGGGCATCTGGCCGTACCGCTTCCAGCACTGGCCCTGGGGCTGGCGTCGGGATTTCTCTACGCCCTGTATTCCATTTTTGGCCGCTTTGCCCTGAGCCGCTACGACCCGCTGACCGTTACCTTTTATACCTTTACCTTTGCTACGGCAGCGATGCTTCCTCTGGGCCATCCCCGCTATATCTTTGCAGTACTGATGGGAGACCCGTCCCTCTGGCTCTGGGTTACGGGAATCGCCGTCGTCTGCTCGGTCCTGCCATATTTTCTCTATACGGTTGGACTCCAATATATGGAATCGGGAAAAGCCGCCATCATGGCGACCATCGAACCCTTCGTAGGATCGGCTGTGGGCATCTTCTTCTTTGCCGAACCCCACGGCCCGCTGAAACTCATAGGCATGGCCCTCATCCTGGGATCGGTCATCATACTGAATAAGAGATAGTGAAAAGATAGTGAAAAGATAGTTTGATGTTTGATGTTTGATGTTTGAAGAAAAAGCATAGAAAAAGATAGTTAAAAGCGAACCCCCCTGGGAGCTGTCTGCTTTTGTACAGCTCCCCGGGGGGTTCGCTTTGTGTTAGTTTTTAGGTACGAATGTCGGTTTGAAGTGCCGTATAGCATGGCGTCCTCTGCTTATCGCAGGGACGGCAAAGATTCGCTATCCGTCGAACCGCTCTTTTCATCAAACCTCAAACTACAAACTATCATCTTCTATTCCCGTTCGTATTGCTGTTTTTCTGGGTCTGATTGCTCTGACGGGTCTGCTGCTGGCGCAGTTGTTCCCGTTCTTTATCGAGGCGGGCTTTTTCCTGGGCTAGTTCACGGCGGTGGGCTTCGACTTCCGCCCTGGCCCGTTCGTCGGCAGCGGCCTTTTCTTTTTCGGCTTCGGCCTTGGCCTCGAGGTCGCCAAATTCTTCCTTGAATTTGGCTTCGTAGAGGCTGGCCTTTTCCGGATACATGGTGCGCAGTTTGTTTAGGAGGGTCATTTTGGCGTCATCGCCACGGTCGCCCAGGGTCTTCAGTGCCTGGTATTCTTCGTAATAGGCCAGCCACTGGCGCATGCGCGGGGCATCCGTACTGGTATAGGAGCTGAGGCTGAGGAAAGCAAAGACGGCCGTCAGCACCAGACAGATAATGGTTTTGGCCATGATTCAGGCCCTCCTTTCTTTCGGACTTTTGGCGGCGGCGTGCAGGGCCGAGGCGGCCGAGCTGGCTGTCATGCCGGCAAAGAGGATTGTCAGGAGAAGGAAGATCATCGTCTTGCCGGAAATGGGCGGCATGGGGACGAGGCCGAAAAAGAGGTACGACGGCATGGCGACGAGGAACAGGCAGGCGATGATGGCCAGAAAGAGGACGGCGTAGATCATGCCGCTCAGGACGGAGAACAGCGTCCCGATGATATCAAGTACCGGCCGGGCTGCGGCCTTTCCGGCGCGGCTGAGGGAATCGTCCTTATCCCATTCAAAGTCTTCCCCTGCAGACGGGCGGCGGCTGCGTCCCCGGCGCCGCGGCCTGCGGCTGTCGTAATATCCGTCATCATCATAAGAACGGCGATTCTGCGGCGGATTTCCGTTATCGTAAAAGGTATCGTCCCAGCTCTTGCCATCGCGGTAATACTGCTGGCTCTGGGCACGGCGGCGCAGCCGGTCCGGATCCTTTTCCCAGTCGTAGGGCGCGGCATTGCGGCGCTGGCTCCGGGGCGTATCGTAATCATCGCCGGGAAGACGGGGATTGTCTTCGGGGATGATGGGCTTGCCGATGTAATAACGGTAAATATTTTTTGGTGAACCGAGTTTGACACATATTTCCTCTTCCGATTTCCCCTCTTTGGCACCGAGGCGGAACTGTTCTTCACAGTCCTCGATGATGCCCTTCAGGTCGTCTTTATCGGCCTTGCGGAAATAGTATTTCAACAGGTCCATAAATTCAGACTTTCGCATGGATTCCTTACCTCTGTTTTAACACATACTCTTCGTAACGCTGATGAAACCGGGCGCCCCATTGCCAGCAGACGACTCCCAGGACCATGATGGCCAGGATGAGGAGCAGAATGACGGCGGCCGGGACGTGGGGCAGGAAAGAAATCGCTGCCAGCGGCTCTTTTTCCATTGCAATACAAAAAGCGACCCAGGCCAGAAGGGCCACGCAGACGGCGGTACAGCAGCCGCCCAGCGTATACAGCATGAGATAGGCTGCGCGCAGGGTCCGGGGACGGGGTGAATCTGCCATGATAGGACTACCTCCCAGAAATATAATCAGAAATGAGCGTATTTTTCCTTGTATGGCGTACGCTGCTCACACTATACTATCACATAACGGCCTTCCTTTCCAGTATTCCGTGGAAAGGGGCCGGCAGCCTGTCTGCCGGGAGAGTCGTTTTCCCTTTGGCTTGCATCCCGCCCGTATTTGAAGTAACATAATGTATCATAGACTGCACGAGGCAGTAAAGGAGGTACTTGTTATGGCAGATTTTGTCCGTTATCAGATCGGGGATGTAGTCCAGCTCAAAAAATCCCACCCCTGTGGTTCCAATGAATGGGAAGTGCTGCGCATCGGCGTCGATTTTGTCATCCGCTGCTGCGGCTGCGGCCACCGGGTCATGGTGCCGCGCCCGAAATTTGAAAAATCGGTCAGGAAAATCATCCGTCGTGCCACACCGGAACAAGATGGGTAAATTTTTTGAAAAAGGGCTTTTTATTTGCTGTGATTTGTGCTACAATTCTAATCAGTCGTTCTTCATTGCTTTACTTCGGTAAAGCGATAAAGAAATAAAGCAAATACATAGTATGCAAGGAGTGCATAAAGATGCTCAGTAATACACTGGATGGAGTCAAGATGCTCCATCACGATGAAATGCGGAATTATGACCGCATCCAGGGAAAACTCGTGTCGGTCATCATGAATCACGGCTGCAAAATCATCGAAACGCCAAGTTTTGAAGATTATGATGTATACCAGCATTACTTTCCCCAGCTGCGCCAGCAGATGGTCAAGACCATCGATACGGACGGCCGGGTCCTGGTCCTGCGGCCTGATGTGACCGTGCCTCTCGTCGAAACGGCAGCGCGGGAATTTCCCCGGGCCAACCAGCTCCTCAAATTCGGCTATGTCAGCACAGTATTCCGGGAATATTTTGGCCGGTCTACCTATGGCAAGGATTTCCTTCAGGGCGGCATTGAAATCCTCGGCGATCCCAGTCCTGAATGCGATGGGGAAGTCATCGTCATGGCGGCGGAAATCCTCAAAGCCGTCGGCGTGGAACATATCCGCATTGACATGGGGACGGCGGCCTATACCCAGGCCCTGTTCGACGGACTGCCCCTGGAAGAAGCTCAGAAGCAGACACTGCGCCAGTATATGGCAGAGCGCAATCTCGTCGCCTTTGGCAAGTACCTCTCGGGTCTGTCCCTCGATAGCGAAGCCCGCAAGGCCCTGGAAGCCATCCCGGTCCTCTTCGGCCCCTATGCGGAAACGCTCAGCAAGGCCCGCGGCTACTGCATCAACAGCGGCATGCGCAATGCCCTGACGCGGCTGGAAAAAGTTTACGACTACATCCTCTATGCCGGTTATGCCGACAAGGTACAGCTCGATTTCGGCTTTACCAGCACCCTGGGATATTATACGGATATGGTGTTCAAAGTCTACGTGGACGGCGCCCTGTACGATGTCATCGACGGCGGCCGCTACGACAAATTATCGGCCCAGTTCGGTGTAGACCGGCCGGCCTGCGGATTTGGCATGAACATCAACCTTCTCTACGAATTCATGAGTGACGCCGGCCTTCTCGAAGACGCCCAGCCCAGTTTCCAGCTGGCCGTCTCCTATACGGACAGTGACCAGACGCTGATCCGCGACCTCATGCAGTGGCGTCAGCGGGGCTTCCGCGTCGCCGCCTATCCCGACTCGTCCTTTATCGACAGCGGTGATTACAGTATCCACGCCGTATACCGCAATCACAGCTATTATAAAGACGGCCGCGAAATGAGCGCACACGATCTGGAAGACATGATGAGGGGGCTTTGAGATGTCCATACATATAGCGCTCGCCAAGGGGCGCATCCATAAAGTAGTTATGAAATATCTGATGGAAAGCGGCTATGAATTTCCATCTTATTCGGAAGACAGCCGCAAACTCATCTTTGAAGATGCCGGCCATACGCTGAAGCTGACACTGGTCAAATCGCCCGATGTGGCCGTCTACGTCGAACGGGGCGCTGCCGACATCGGCATCGTCGGGGAAGATGTCCTCATCGAAGACAATGCCGGCGCCAACGTCTACGAAGTACTCGATATCGGCATCGGCCGCTGCAACATGGCCGTAGCCGGCGTCAAGGGAAAGAAAGTGGATATGTCCCGGCGCATCACGGTCGGGACGAAATACCCGCGCATCGCCCGGAAATATTTTGAAGAAAATCATCACAGCGTCGATATCATCAAGCTCAATGGCTCAGTCGAACTGGCACCGCTGGTCGGCCTGTCCGATGTCATTGTCGATATCGTCGAAACAGGGAATACCCTGCGGGCCAACGGGCTGGAAGTCCTGGATTATTTCATGGATTTCAGTGCCCGCATGATCTGCAATCCCGTTTCCTTTAAGATGAAATATGATGAAATACATACGCTGATCGATGTCATCAAGAAGAAAGAAATCCGATAAGACCGCTACCAGAGGGGGAGATATACATGGAATGGATAGAAGTGCCCGATGACGGGCTGACGCTGCAGGAAATACGGAATATCACCAAACGGAGCCAGGCAGAAAACGCCGGTATCCGCCAGAGTGTGGAAGATATCCTCACGGCTGTACAGGAAGAAGGCGACCGGGCCGTGCGGGAGCTGACAGAAAAATTCGATGGTGTGCGCCTCGACAGTTTCCTGGTCACGGCAGAGGAAATCGAGGAAGCAGCCCGCAAGGTCGGGCCGGAATTCATGGATATCCTGACGGAAGCGCGGGATAATATCCGGGCCTATCATGAACGGCAAAAACAGGAATCGTGGATGGATACCTTCCGCGACGGCGTGCGCCTCGGAGCCCGGTATACGCCCATCCAGCGGGTCGGCGTATACGTGCCGGGCGGTACGGCTGCCTATCCCTCGACGGTCCTCATGGACGTCATCCCGGCCGAAGTGGCCGGCGTGCCATCCATCGCCGTCTTTACACCGCCTGCCAAAGACGGGTCAGTCAATCCCTACATCCTGGCCGCTGCCCACGTAGCCGGTGCTACGGAAATCTATAAAGTCGGCGGCGCCCAGAGCATCGCCGCTGCCGCCTTTGGCACGGAAAGCATCCCGCCGGTCTTTAAAATCGTCGGCCCCGGCAATGCCTACGTCGCCATGGCCAAGCGCCTCGTATTCGGCACCGTCGGCATCGACATGATTGCCGGTCCCAGCGAAGTGGGCATCCTGGCCGATGAAAACGCCAATCCCGTATGGGTGGCAGCAGACCTTCTGGCCCAGGCCGAACACGACCGCCGGGCCGCCGTCTTCCTGGCCACGCCGAGTGCCGCCCTGGCATCGGCCGTCGAAGGGGAAGTGGAAAAACAGCTGGCAGAGCTGCCCCGGAAGGATATTGCCGCTGCATCCGTAGCCGACCACGGCAAAATCTTCATTACCAAAGACCGGCAGCAGGCCATCGATATCATGAACCTCATCGCCCCGGAACATCTGGAAATCGATTTCCCCGATGCTGAGCAGTATGTGGATCAGATCCAGAACGCCGGCGCTATTTTCATCGGACCCTATACGCCGGAACCGATCGGCGACTATTTTGCCGGTCCGAATCATACCCTCCCGACCATGGGGACGGCGGCCTTTTCCTCGCCCCTGGGAGTCTATGATTTCGTAAAACGGAGCAGTCTCCTGTCGTATAATAAAGAAGCCTTTGACAAGGTGGCAGAAAAAGTCATCCGCTTCGCCAATGTAGAAGGATTGCAGGCTCACGGCCTGGCTGTAAGGAGGAGAATCGATGAAAACTGAATGGCTGCGTCAGACCATACGCGATTTTGAACCGTATAAGGTACCGGAAATACAAGAACATACGATTATTAATGCCAATGAAAGCCCCTATAATATCCTCGATTTCCCATCGGTCCGGGCCGATTTCCTGAAAGGTCTGGATGAAATCAAAAGTTACCGCTATCCAGACCCCTACGCCGAAGACCTGCGCAAGGCCCTCGCCGGGTACGTCCACTGCCGTCCCGGCCAGATTCTGGCTACCAACGGCGGCGATGAAACGATCAGTCTCATCCTGAATACGTTTATCAACCCCGGTGACACCGTGCTGGTCCATACGCCGACCTTTGACATCTACGGCATCGACGCCACGGTCCTCGGCGCCCGCGTCGTCCACGTACCCGACGATGACGGATACTGCCGCAATGCGGAAAAACTGCAGCAGGCCATCGCCGACATGCAGCCGAAAGTGACCTTCGTCTGCAATCCCAACAACCCGACGGGCAGCATCTGGCCCGTTGCGGTCATTGAAAAACTGTTGCAGACGGCAGACAATATCGTCGTCGTCGATGAAGCCTATCTGGAATTTTCCGGACAGGACAGCGTCATTCCCCTCATGGACCGGTACGACAACCTCATCGTCATCCGCACCCTGTCCAAAGCCTTTGGCCTGGCCGGATTCCGTCTGGGCTACGGCGTGGCCCGGGAAGACGTCATCGACGCCCTGTCGCTGACCAAGCTGAGCTATCACCTCAACAGCGTTACCCAGCTCATGGGCTGCGTGGCCATGAAACACCGTGATGAAATCCTCGGGCACAACGTCCCGCCGACTATCGGAAACAGGGACTATCTGGAACGGGAACTGAGCGGCTTTGAGGGCGTCACGGTCTATCCCAGCGCGACCAATTTCATCCTCGTCCGCGTCCCCGACGGTCCGGCCCTCATCGCTGCTATGAAAAAAGCCGATATATGCGTCCGCTTTTACAGCGCCAAAGACCTGCAGAACTGCATCCGCCTCACCGTGACGACCCGCGATGTGGCCGACCGGATCCTCGCCGTGTTCCGCAGCCTCTACAAGGAGGTGGCCGGCCGTGCGTAATGCGTCTGTCAACAGGGAAACGGCAGAGACACAGATTGCCGTTTCGCTCGAACTCGATGGGGAAGGGACCTTTGTCGGCTCGACGGGCATCGGCTTTTTTGACCACATGCTCAATCTCCTGGCCTGCCACAGTGGCATGGACCTGTCGCTTCACGTCCACGGCGACCTCGACGTCGACACCCATCATACACTGGAAGACCTGGCCATCGTCCTGGGCGATGCCCTCACCCAGGCCCTGGGCGACAAGAAAGGCATCAACCGCTATGGCATGTTCTACTGCCCCATGGATGAAGCCCTGACGCGGGTCGTCATCGATCTCAGCGGCCGTCCCTATCTGGTCTATGATGTGAAACTGGCGGTCGAACGGATTGGCACCTTTGAAACGGAAATGCTGCAGGATTTCCTCTACGCCCTGGCTGTCCACGGCAAAATGAACCTGCACGTGACCAATCTGTACGGCACCAATGCCCATCACATCGTCGAATCGGTATTCAAGGGTCTGGGCCATGCACTCCGTCAGGCCGTTGCCATCGAAGGCAATGCCGACAGCGTACTTTCTACCAAAGGGGTGTTATAAGATGAAAATAGCCATCATTGATTATGAAATCGGCAATCTGGCCAATGTATACAATGCCTGGCGCCGCCTCGGCCAGGATCCGGTCATCACCCGCGATCCCCAGGTCATCCGCGACGCGGCCCTGGTGGAACTGCCCGGTGTCGGCGCCATCCGCGACGCCATGGCCAATCTGCAGAAATTCGACCTCATTCCGCTTTTGACCGGACAGGTACAGGCGGGAAAGTTCTTTATGGGCATCTGCCTGGGCATGCACGCACTCTTTGAAACCGATTACGAAGGCGGCAAATACGACTGCCTGGGTTTCCTTCCCGGCGAAGTCGTACCATTTCAGACGAAGCTCAAAGTACCCCACATGGGATGGAACGAACTGGAATTTTGTCAGCCCCACTGGCTGCAGAAAAATCTTCCCGCCCATCCCTACGTCTACTTCGTTCACTCCTACCACAAGACGCCGGCCGATACGCCCGACGTCATCGCGACCGCCGATTACGACGGACCGGTCCCGGCTATCTGCGGCAGGGACAACGTCCTGGGCATGCAGTTCCATCCGGAAAAGAGCGGTCCCGTCGGAGCACAGCTCCTGCAGAATGTCTTAGATTACGTACAGAAGGGATGATAGTATGATCGTACTTCCGGCTATAGATATACAAAACGGCCATGCCGTCCGCCTGCGCCAGGGCGTAGAGACAGACAGCACGACCTATTTTGATGATCCCGTCGAAGCCGCCCGGAAATGGGCCGACGGGGGAGCTCAGTTTCTCCACGTCGTCGATCTCGACGGAGCCTTCAAGGGCGACCGCTGCAACGCTTCGGTCATCGGCCGCATCTGCGACGCCGTCGATATCCCCGTAGAAGTGGGCGGCGGCATCCGTAGCGAAGAAGCCATCAACACCTATCTCGAACAGGGAGTGGCCCGGGTCATCATCGGCTCCAAGGCCGCCGAAGACGAAGCCTTTACCCGCGAAATGGCAAAGAAATACGGCTCGGAACTGGTCGTTTCCATCGATGCCAAGGGCGACACGGTCGCGACTCGCGGCTGGGTGGAAGGGAGCGACAAGAAAGTCCTGCCCTTTGCCAGTTTCCTCATTTCCATTGGCCTCCGGACCATCGTCTACACGGATATCAGCCGCGATGGCATGCTCACCGGCCCCAATCTGGACATGATGGAACAGCTGCAGCATCTGCCGTACATCCGCCTCATCGCCTCGGGCGGCATCAGCAGCATAGAAGACCTGAAGACGCTGCAGAATATGGGTGTCTACGGGGCCATTACAGGCAAGGCCCTGTACGAAGGCCGGATTACGATGGAACAGATCCGAAGTCTGGGGGGACGGTAAATGCTGGCAAAACGTATTGTACCATGCCTCGATGTGCGCGACGGACGCGTCGTCAAAGGCAAACAGTTCAAGAATATACAGGACGTAGATGACCCGGTGAAACTGGGGAAATTCTACTCCGATCAGATGGCGGACGAACTCGTTTTCTACGATATCACCGCTTCATACGAAAAACGTCATATCTTCATCGATGTCGTCCGGGCCGTAGCGGAAGAAATCAACATTCCCTTTACCATCGGCGGCGGCATCAGCAGTATCGACGATTTCCATCAGGTCCTGCGGGCCGGTGCCGACAAGGTTTCTGTCAATTCGGCAGCTGTACGGCGGCCGGAACTCATCCGTGAAGCGGCAGAACGCTACGGCAGCCAGTGCGTCGTCCTGTCCATCGATGCCAAGCGCGATGGTCAGGGCAGCTGGCAGGTCTACGTCGATGGCGGCCGCAAGAATACCGGCCTCGATGCTATCGCCTGGGCCAAGCAGGGCGTTGCTCTGGGAGCCGGGGAAATCTGCATCAATTCTATGGATTCGGACGGTGAAAAATCGGGCTTCGACCTGGCCCTCAACCACCGCCTGTCCACGGAACTGCCCGTGCCCATCATCGCCTCCGGCGGGGCCGGCACAATGAAAGATTTCAAGGACGTCTTCGACGCCGGTGCCGATGCCGCTCTGGCTGCATCGGTATTTCACTTCGGCCAGATCGCCATCCCGGACCTCAAAGCGTATCTTCAGGGCGAAGGAATTCCCATGAGAGGGGCAGAAAAATAATGGAATATGTAGATATACAGAATATCAAATTTGATGAAAAAGGCCTCGTGCCGGCTATCGTACAGGAAGGCCGGAGCGGAAAAGTCCTGATGATGGCCTACATGAACGAAGAATCGCTGAAAAAGACCCTGGAAACGGGGCGGACCTGGTTCTACAGCCGCAGCCGCCAGAAACTCTGGAACAAAGGCGAAGAATCGGGCCATTTCCAGGACGTGCAGGCTATCGCCGTCGATTGCGATGCCGATACGCTGCTCATCACCGTCAATCAGACGGGAGCCGCCTGCCATACGGGGCACAAATCGTGCTTCTACCGGGGCCTTGCCGGCAAAGACGAAACATCCTATGCGGGCAGCCTGTCCATGATGGCCGACCTGCAGGATGAAATAAAGGAAAAACGGGTCCATCCGACGGAAAAATCCTATACGGCCTATCTCCTGCAGACGGGCATCGATAAAATCGGCAAGAAAATCGGCGAAGAAGGGGCAGAAGTCATCATCGCCGCCAAAAACGCCGATCCCGTGGCTGGAGAACAGAACGAAGAAGCGGACAATCTGCGCCTGGAAGTGTGCAAGGAATCGGCCGACCTCCTGTATCATCTGGCCGTGCTCTGGGAAGATACGGGCGTGACCGTCAACGATGTCATGACCATCCTCGAAGGGCGGAGCCATGTCAAAGGCAATAAAAAAACCGTCGGCCATCAGGACAAGACATTTTGATTACAAGGTGAAATAAAATGAAGAAAGTAATTTTTGATGTCGATGGCGTGCTTCTCAGCGAAAAACGCTATTTTGACGTATCGGCCCTGACTCTCTGGGAATGGTACAACAGCCCTTTGTACATGGGGCTGTCCCAGGAACCGGTCCGGGCCAATCTGACAGAAGAGGAAATACGGGACCTGCGGGCCCGTTACTGGAAAGACGATGAAATCCTGCAGTGGCTCAAAGGCCATGGCGTCAACGACAACTGGGATATGGTCCACGCTCATATTTTCGTGACCCTCTGGCTCATGCTGGAACAGTATGCGGCGACGACAGGACAGATCCGCCGCCTCTCCTTTGACACCCTGCGCGGCGTCCGCCTGGCAGGTATTTTCCTGAAAAACTGCGACATGCCTACGGCCAGCGATGTACTGGATGTCCTCAGGGATACCGTCCCCGACGGCGCCAGCAAGGACCAGGTCTTTGAATACCTGGGCAAAGCCGCCGGCGAATCGAAGGGCGGACAGGCCCTCGTACCCTATGCATCCCTCGACTCCTTTCTGTGGCATCTCCACGTGGACTGCTTCCAGAACTGGTATTTCGGCGACGACCTGTACCGGGAAACGTACGGCAGGGAACCGGATAACCCCGGAAAAATCGGTTTTCTCACCAACGAAGCCCCCCTGGCCGATCCGGATGATATCCGTCACCTGTTCCAGGAACTGAAGCGCCGCGGCTATGACATCGCCATCGCCACCGGCCGCAGCCGCCGGGAAATGGAAATTCCCTTCCGCCACTACGGCTGGTATGACGAATTCGATCCTCTCTACATCTCGACTTCGACCGACGTCGACGAAGCGGCGGCCCTGCTCCACCGCTCCCTGGACAAACCCAATCCTTTTGCTTATTACCTGGGAGCCTTCGGCCATTACCCGGACCGCTACGCTGATTACGCAGATCATCCGGATACGTTCAAACAGGGGACCTATTACGTCGTAGGCGACTCCCTGGCTGACGTATGGTGTGCCAGATCCATGGGCGCCGTCATGATTGGCACCCTCACCGGCCTCGACGGCCAGAACGCCCGGGCCATGTTCGAAAAAGAAGGAGCCGACCACATCGTAAACAACGTCATGGATATACTGGATGTATTGAAGTGAAAAGATAGTTTGAGGTTTGAAGTTTGATGAAAAGGCCGCGGAAGGGGTGCCGGCCGGGAAGAGCCGTTGGTCGTAGTTCGTTCGTCGAAGCCAGTTCGACGAACCGACTATTTTTATACAAAACTTAGCGATTAAGCACCGCGACGACTGGCGTTTTACGTCAGGCATCGTTGGCGGGTCCGTCAGATGCAAGGAGGATGGAAGGAGGCGTAGCGGGGCTACGCTGACTGACGACGACGTGGCAGATGATGGGCACGCTGACGAGGCATAGTAAAAAAGCCAGACGCCGCGGTGCGTAGAAAGGGTGGTTATTGTGAATCAGATTCAGGAACTGGCAAAGAAATATCAGGATACGGTCGTATCGTTGCGGCGGGAGTTCCACCGCCATCCGGAACTGAGTTTCCAGGAAGTGGAAACGACGAAACGGATTGCTGCCGAATTGGACAAACTGGGGATTCCCTATGAAATCAACCCGGAAAAGAATACGGGCCTCGTCGCCTGCCTCAAAGGCGGAAAACCTGGCAAGGCCGTAGCACTCCGCGCCGATATCGACGGGCTGCCGGTCAAAGAACTGACAGGCCTTCCCTTTGCTTCGGAAAACGAAGGCAAAATGCATGCTTGTGGTCATGACAACCACATCGCCATGCTCCTTGGGGCGGCGTACATCCTCCACGAAGTACAGGACCAGATCTGCGGCACGGTCTATTTCGTTTTCCAGCCGGCAGAAGAACTCTGCGCCGGTGCGGAATACATGCTGCGCTTCGGCGACTGGTATGATAAAATCGGCTCCATGTACGCGGCCCATGTCTGGTTCGACATGCCTGCCGGCAAGGTCAATATCCAGGCCGGCCCCCGCTTTGCCGCCGGCACCCATTTCTACATCGACGTTCACGGCACGGGCTGCCACGGATCGCTGCCTCATCAGGGCATCGATGCCTCGGTCGTAGCGGCGTCTATCCTGCTCAATATCCAGACCATCGTATCCCGCCGGGTCAGCCCCCTCGATTCGGTTGCTCTGACCATAGGCACTGTCCGGAGTGGCACGGCCTTTAATATCGTCTCCGGCGAAGCCCATATGGAAGGGACATGCCGTTATTTCCTGCCGGAAACGGGCAAACTGCTGGAAACGATGCTGAGCGATATGGTCCGCGATACGGCTCATCAGTACGGTGCTACCGCCGATTTCCACATGGATCTCATCGCCCCGCCGACTATCAATGACGCAGCCTGTGCCGGGCTGGGAGCCAAAGCGGCGGCCAAAGTCGTAGGCGAAGACAACGTCGTCCCCATGGAACACACCATGGCCTGCGAAGATTTTGCCTTCTATACGGAAAAGAAGCCCTGCTGCTACGGCATCGTCGGCATCCGCAATCCCGAAAAAAATGCCATGTATCCCCAGCACAGCAACCGCTATACCGTCGATGAGGACGTGTTGGGAAACGGCGCCGCTATCTTTGCCCAGTATGCCCTCGACTGGCTGGAAGCCAATAAATAATAGAATTACATTCCATCCATCATCTCCTTGTAAATCCGGGGATGATGGATTTTTTATTTCCTGCCATAGAAGACAGAATATGACAGGAAATAAGAGACTTCACTCAGATACGGGCAGAAGAAATAAAATTAGAATAAAGTTCTAAAATTGTATTGACAGAGCCTGGCGCCTGTGGTAAACTTACACCATCAACTGAACAACAGGCAATGAAGAGAAGAGTACAGAAGCAGGAATGGCCCAGAGAGTCTCCACATGGTGGGAGGAGATGCAAGACAGCTTCTGGAAGATGGCCTCTGAGCCGGCAGGTCGAATAGTGAGACCGCCCGGGTGCACCCGTTACTGTGCTGGAGTATTGAGGGCCTGTGGCCTGCGTACTCGAGAAGGCCGGCTTTGTGAAGAGCCGGTGAAATTGGGTGGTAACACGGTACTTCCGTCCCTTTGCGGGGATGGAAGTTTTTTTTTATGATGAGGTGATACGATGGAACAGCAGAAACAGACAGGGCAGCAGCGAAGTGCCCTGAAACAACGGATCAAACGGCAGGCCCTGCGTCTGGGGGCCAATATTGTGGGATTTGCCAGCGTAGACCGCTGGCCGCAGCAGGGAGAAGTGGCCGAAGCGTACTGGCCCCAGTCCATCTGGCCCTGGAGCCGGACGGTCATCGTCCTGGGCGTACAGATTTACCTTCCTATGATTGAAACGACGCCATCGGTCGTCTATTCCGAATGTTACAATACGACGAACCGTCTCCTCGATGACACGGCATACCGCCTGGCCAACAAGCTCAACCAGTGGGGTTACCGGGCTCATTGGTTTCCCCGCGACTGCTACGGCGACATTTCCGTCCTGGTCAAAAAACCGGAAGCAGCCTTTTCCCACGTCTTTGCCGGAAAATACGCCGGTCTGGGGACGCTGGGACTCAATCACACCCTGATCACGCCCGAATACGGCCCGCGGGTGCGCCTCGTATCGGTCATTACCGACGCTGACGTACCGGCCGACGCCATGCAGGAAAAAGACTTGTGCATCCAGTGCAAGCGCTGCGTCTTCAACTGTCCGACCCATGCCTTTACGCCCCGGAACGACCGGCTCATCGCCGATATGGCCAAAGCGCGCTGTGCCGGCTATCATCAGAAACTCAAGACGGAATTCCGGTATCCCTGCGGCGTCTGTATTGCCGTTTGTCCCGTAGGGGCCGACCGCAAACGCTATGGCATGCATTCCGTCACAGCAGACGGGGCGGCACACTGCCGCGATTTCGGATCGGCCAACGCCGTAGAAGGCCGGGGCGTGCCGGAAGAAGCACAGAAAATCATCGATACGGCCATCCGCTGATTCCCTGCATACGGAGATGCGCACTGCCGTATCCCTGCAAATATAAAATATACCGATTTTGTATACAATAAAAGGAGGAATATGACATGCATATTCAATGGAAAAAAATCATCACCCTGACTCTCACCGCCCTGGCCCTGACCGCCGTCCTGGCAGGCTGTGGCAGCACTCAGAATGGCAGTGCGGAAAAGAAAGAAATCACCGTAGGCGTCAACCCCGGATCGGGGGAACAGATCATGGAACAGGTCGCCAAGGCCGCGGCCAAAGACGGCCTGACCGTCAAAGTCAAGGTATTCTCGGACTACATCACACCCGATAAAGCCCTGGCCGATGGCGATATCGACCTCAACTCCTATCAGCACGTGCCGTTCCTCAATACGTTCAATGAAAAAAATGGTACTGATCTCGTCCCCATCGGCGATACCTACCTGGCACCGATTGCCCTCTATTCCCACCGCTATACGGATATCAAAGACGTACCGGACGGCGCCCGCATCGCCATCCCCAACGACCCCAATAATGGCAGCCGGGCTCTGCTGCTCCTGAGCAAACTGGGCTGGATCACCCTCCGGGATGGTGCCGACCAGACCAAACTGACAACCCAGGACATCACCTCCAATCCCAGGCACATCGACATCGTAGAACTGGAAGCCGGCCAGCTGCCCCGTTCCATCGATGATGCCGACGGCGCCATCATCAACGCCGGATACGCCATCACCGCCGGCCTGCGCATCAGCGACCGTATCGCCACCGAAGACGATACCAGCCCCTATGTCAACGTCATCGCCGCCCGGGCCAAAGACAAAGACAACCCGGCATATCAGAAATTTGTCAAAGCCTTCCAGTCTCCGGAAGTCAGACAATACATCGAAGAAAACTTCAAAGGCGAGCTCCTGCCGGCCTGGAAGTAAGAGACAGCCCTTTCCTGTTCGTACGGGAAAGGGCTGTTGTTTGTAGGTTGGAAAAGATAGTTTAACGTTTGATGAAAAGGCCGCAGGCCGTCCGTCGAAGAGGGAAAGGCTGGCAGCTGGTGGCCAGTGATTAGTGGTTAGCAGGAAGGGCAGCAGTCATCAGTCATCAGCCAGTAGCCGGTTCGACGGACCGGGTATCTTTGCCGTCCCTGATAAGGGAAGGAGGGCCACGAAGTGGCGGAAGGGTTCTTATTTCAATAGAGAGTTCATTATGAGTCCGATTGTCCGTTCGACGTGCAGCATCCTCGGACTCAGAAATTGGGACTCATATGATAAAAAGGCCGGGCCCGATGGATTGACACATATGTTCGATGAAGGTATCATATTATGTAACAATACGAGTGATTGAACGGTTTACAGGATAGGAGGAGTGGCGTATGGGACGGTGCAATGTAGCTGTCATTGGCAATCGTAAAAACATAATAGATAGGATGTGTGCATTAATACCGGATTATATTGACTATTTTGAGGAAGAAACTTGCCGTGTCATACGTGTCGTCGGAAGGCATACTATTATTTCCTGGCCTAAGTCAGGGAAAGCGAAGCAGATTGTACCCCTAAAAGAGCTGAATCCCCAGAATGAACATGAAAAATTGTACCTCGCGGCTGTGGTGGATCAATACGATAATTTTCTCATGGATGCTGACGATGGTAAGAGACGGCTGTTAGAAATGAATCACCGTGATTGGCTGTATGTGTTTGAATGTCATATGTAGAAACTTACTGATATATCCCTGATAATCATTTGCATATTTGGAAATGAGGTGACAGGTTTGGCATTATGATGCAGGTCTTGTGGGGCTGCTCTGGAAGTGGTATTATTTATCGTATTGTTTCCCGTCCATGACATTATGAGTATTGCCTTTTCCCAGGTACTGGAGTTTATTGTGGGAACAGAGGGGAAAGGTCATGAGCATCTGACGCCTGCCTGCCGTCCCCGTCTTGACAGTGCCTTTTATATTACCTATAATAATACAAGTAAATTTATGTCTATGGCTGATTTCGTGTGATGGAATCAGCCTTTTTTAAAGGAGTTATGCTATGCGTTTACGAAGAAAACCCTGGATTGACGATGCCATCCGCGAGTATGATTCGTTTGTCCATCTGTCCGGAGCGGAGGAATATAAAGGCCGCTGGCGGTCTGTGTTTGCCCGCCCCGATGTGCCGCTCTGGGTCGAGCTGGGTACGGGAAAGGGGAATTTCATTTCCCAGATGGCCATGCTGCACCCGGAGGTGAATTTTATCGGGATCGAAATCCAGACGGGGGTCCTGTATTATGCCGGAAAGAAATGCGCTGAAGCGGAAGTTTCCAATGTACATCTGCTAAAGTATGATGTGGCAAAAATCGAGGATATCTTTGCTCCCGGTGAAGTGGACCGGTTTTTCATCAATTTCTGTGATCCCTGGCCCAAGTCGCGCCACGCCAAGCGCCGTCTGACGTACCGCCTGTTTCTGGACCGCTATGCCCGGCTGCTGGCTCCGGGAGGCATGGTATTGTTCAAATCCGATAATGCCGGTCTGTTCGATTTTACGCTGGAAGAATTCCGCCAGCGGAACTGGCCGTTGTCAGAGGTGACCTATGATCTGCATCATAGTGATATCGTCAATGAAGCGATGACGGAATACGAAGCGAAATTCAGTGCCAAAGGGCAGCCGATTTTCCATTGCGCCGCCACCCGCCCTGCGGAGGTGAAGGCTGATGAATCCGCACACTAAGGAGATGCGCCGCAATTTCTGGATGCTCCTCATTGCTTTTTTTCTGCTGATCATCATCGGCACGTCCAATGTGTTCAGTTCGACTTTTGTCGAGGATATGGCAGAAGGGGGCAGTGCCTACGGCCATCTCATCCGGCAGGGTGTGTATCTGTCCCTGGGGCTGGTACCGGCCTTGTTTGTCTACAAAAAGGACTATCATATGTGGAAGAAATGGTCGGTCCGCCTGTTCGTCTTTACGGTCATCCTGCTTGTCGCCGTGCTGGCGGCGGGAATCGTCGTCAACGGCGCCCGGCGCTGGCTCGGGGCAGGAGGATTTACCTTCCAGCCTTCGGAAATCGCCAAGCTGGTCGTCATCCTTTTTACGGCTGACAAGCTGGCGCCACTGTGGGATAAGAAAGGCCATATCGAATTTTTCTCGCCCCTGTCGGCGTTTTTCCCGTCCCAAACAGGGAAAGAGCCGCGGTGGAAACGGATCCGCTTTGTGCCCCATCCGCTGCTGCTGCCGCCGCTTCTCCTGGGCATCCTCGTGTTCCGCCAGCCTGATGCCGGCACGGCTCTGGTTATTTTATTCCTGCCGCTGGTTATGTTCTGGGTGAGCGGAGCCAGTATCCTCAAGGCCAAGGTGCCTCTTCTGGCGACTCTTGCCGTAGGCATCGTGTACCTGCTCTCGGCGCCATACCGCATGAACCGCATTATTTCCTGGTATGATCCCTGGTCCTATGAAAAGACGCTGGGGTATCAGACCGTGCAGGGGCTCATCGCTATCGGTTCCGGCGGCATTATGGGGCAGGGGCTGGGTGAAGGTATCAGCAAGTTCAGTTATCTGCCCGAAGCCCATACGGACTTTGCCTTTGCCGTCCTGGCCCAGGAATGGGGGATGCGCGGTTCTATATTTATGCTGGTCCTGTTCAGTATGATTATTTATTTCGGCTGCAACTGTGCCTGGAATACGCGCGATACCTTTGGAAAATTGCTGACCGTAGGGATTACCATGTACTTTGGCGGTCAGGGAATGATCAATCTGGCCATGGTCAGCGGCATCCTGCCTGTCGTCGGTGTACCGCTGCCGTTTATCAGCTATGGTGGCACGTCGCTTTTGCTCAACATGATTGCTGCGGCGCTGCTCCTCAACATTGCCCACCGCAATTACCGCGAGGCCGTCATCGACGCCCGCCTGCGGGAGCAGCCGGCCCTGCATTCGATGAAAGAGGAGACGCGCAGCCGTTTTCCTCTGCGATGATATTGATTAGGAGGCTTTTTCATGGAACGAAGAATTATACAGGTAGATGAACGATTGCCGATTCTGCCGACAATCCCTCTGAGTCTGCAGCATTTGTTTGCTATGTTTGGATCGACCGTACTGGTGCCGTTCCTGCTCCACGTCGATCCGGCTACGGCCTTGTTTATGAATGGCATCGGCACGCTCTTGTACCTGACCATCTGCAAATGGCGGCTGCCGGCCTATCTCGGCTCCAGTTTTGCCTTTATTTCCCCGGTCCTGGCCGTATGCGCTACGCCGGGCATGACCTACGGTGATGCCCAGGGCGGGTTCATCGTTTTCGGCCTGTCGTTCATGATACTGGCGGCGATCGTCGATAAAGTGGGGACGAAGTGGATCGACATCCTCTTCCCGCCGGCTGCCATGGGTGCTATCGTAGCCATTATCGGGCTGGAACTGGCACCGCTTGCCATGACCATGTCGGGCTACCTCGGCGATGCCCAGGGGATGAGCAATGAAACGGCCATGATCATTTCTACCTTTACTCTCATCGTCACTATTCTGGCGACGCTCCTCGGCCGGGGCTTCATCGGCATCATCCCTATCCTGATCGGTGTCGTGTCCGGCTATATCCTGTCGTATTTCATGGGCGTCGTCGATCTGACGGCTGTGGAAGAAACGCCCTGGTTTGCCGTGCCGACGTTCTACAAGCCGGAATTTAATTTCAGTGCCATCATGATGATCATGCCGGCCCTGTTTGTCGTCTTTGCCGAACATCTGGGACACCTCTTTGTCACCAGTGATATCGTCGGGCGGAATCTCATCAAGGATCCGGGCCTGCACCGCAGTCTCTTTGCCGACGGCCTGTCCAACGTCATTTCCGGTCTCGTCGGTTCGACGCCGAATACGACTTACGGGGAAAATATGGGCGTCATGGCCATCACCGGTGTATACAGTACGTGGGTCATCGGCGGTGCCGCCGTCTTTGCCATCCTGTTTTCCTTCATCGGCAAGATTGCTGCTCTCATCCATGGCATCCCGACGCCGGTCATGGGCGGGGTGTGCATCCTGCTCTTTGGCTTCATTGCCGCATCGGGCATCCGCATGCTCGTCGAAAAGAAAGTCGATTATACCCGGTCCAAGAATCTGATCCTCACGGCTGTCACCATGATTACGGGCCTGTCAGGGGCAACGATTGCCGTCGGTCCGGTACAGCTGAAAGGGATGGGTCTGGCTACAGTCGTTGCTATGATTCTCAGTCTGGCGTTCATCGTCTTTGAAAAAACGGGACTGGAAAACCGCAATTAAAGGAGGATGTCTATGGCAGTATCACCGGCGCTGCGTGCGCTGCTGGCCAAAGGGCCGGCTATGGACCGGAAGAATCTGGTGACGCTTCTCGGCCTTACCGATGCCGATGACCGGCAGGCCCTGTATGATGCGGCCTATGCCGTAAAAGCGGAAACCGTCGGCCGGGTCGCTTATTACCGGGGGCTCATCGAATTTTCCAACCGCTGCATCAAGAATTGCCGCTATTGCGGCATCCGCCGCGATAATACGGAGGTAGAGCGGTTCGATACGGAACGGGACGATATCCTGGCCATGGCCCGCTGGACCTATGAGGCCGGCTATGGGTCGCTGACTCTTCAGTCAGGCGAACGGCAGGATGAGGAATTTATTTCTTATATAGAAGACCTCGTGCGGGACATCAAGAAGATTGGAAATGGTGGTCTCGGCCTGACCCTGTGCGTAGGGGAACAGACGGAAGAAACGTACCGCCGCTGGTTTGCCGCCGGCGCCCACCGCTATCTGCTGCGCATCGAGACCAGCAATCCCGCTCTCTATGCCCGGCTCCATCCCCAGGACGGCCATCACGAATGGACGGTGCGCCGGGATTGTCTCCGCGCACTGGGCCGGATTGGCTATCAGGTGGGGACGGGGGATATGATCGGCCTGCCGGGGCAGACTCTGGAAAATCTGGCAGACGATATCCTCTTTTACCGGGATATGAATATCGACATGATCGGCATGGGGCCTTATGTCGTCCATCATCAGACCCCGGTTGGAAAGGAAGTCCTCGCTGCCGGTCGCGATTCCCAGGAGGATAAACTGCACCGCCTCCATCTGGGCCTTGCCATGATTGCTGTGACGCGCCTCTTTCTGAGGGATGTCAACATCGCGGCGACGACGGCCCTGCAGGCTCTCCATCCCCTGGGCCGGGAACTGGGACTCAGGGCCGGCGCCAATATCCTCATGCCCATCGTGACGCTTCCCCAGTTCCGTTCCCAGTACCTTCTCTACGACAACAAACCCTGCGTCGATGAACAGGCCGAACAGTGCCGCAACTGCCTGAGCGGCCGCGTGGCATCAGTGGGGGATACGGTAGGTCTGGGGCAGTGGGGCGATGCTCCCCATTTCTTTCACAAAAAATAACCTTTCTTTTTTTCCCGTTCTATGATACAGTGAATATGGAATCCCTGGTTATGGTAATCGGGGTTCTTAAAATAGTATCTCCTGTACGCGCGATTAGTGTAGGCGTACGGGTAGTAGCTGCGTGTGAATCAAATCTTTCACTGCAGGCGCTACTATTTTAGGGTGCCGGTCCTTTACATGGGTGTTCGCAGCGGAGCAACTCCACCTTTATTGTTGCTCCCTGCCTGTAAGTACACCGTTGGTGGATACGGGGGCGGAGGCTCACTCCCGCCAAAAGGATCTGTACCTTACCAAAGGCAGTCTTCTACGTGCGGCTTGTTTCGTACAGGCACGGTTAAACAGGAGACTGCCTTTTTTTGTTTTTTTGGCCGGCGCAAGGGAGATGGCTCCTGTCTATTGCTATTTTGGAAAAGTTCTGCTATACTATTTTGGTAGCACTACATGGAAAGGTGTCCGAGTGGTTTAAGGAGCTAGTCTTGAAAACTAGTGATGCGGCAACGCACCGTGGGTTCGAATCCCACCCTTTCCGCCATTGATTTTTAGTAAAGCGGCTAAATGTTTAGGAGTTTCAAAAACCTTTAATTTATGCGGATTGCAGGCTTTTTTGAAAATTCCTATCGTTCGCCGCTTTTGCTTATTTTGAAGCAAAGTTGCTTAATTTTTTGCGTAATTTTTTTTTGGGCCTAAATGCTGATTTTTTCCAGCTTGTTTTTTAGTTCCTGCTTCATACTGTCGGTTACATGCGTGTATATCTGTAACGTGGTATTGGGGTCGTTATGGCCAACGCGTTGCATGATCGCTTTCAAAGGTACGTTCATTTCTGCCAACATGCTTATATGAGTATGTCGGAAAATGTGCGTACTTATTTTTTTGCCTGGAACAGTCACTTTCCGCAATATCCTATTTATGTATTGGATGTTATACGGCGCGCCTGTCCTGGTTGTGAAAATGTAGCCGCGGTCGTGATATGTACGGCTTATGCAGTTCCCCTTTTTCCACAATTCCAGGCGTTTGTTATCAGCCTTAAACCATTGTAAAATAGATATGGCCCGGCTATTTAAGTCTATCGTTCTGTATGAGTAGACATTTTTAGGCGTTCCGCGTTGGATCTCATCGCCATTCTTGATGATCTTCACAATAGTTCCATTGATATTGCACTGCCTTTTTTCAAGGTCGGTATCCTGCCAGCGCAGGGCCAGCATTTCACCACAACGCAAGCCAGTCAAGGAAATAAATTCCATAGCCAGGGCAACACGCTGATTCAAGACGCGTAATTGGTGCAGGACGTTTTGCAGTTCGTCATGATTCAAAAACTTGTTTGTTGCCTTTTCTAATTCTGCCGGCGTTGCAGGCCGCCGCTTTATCCGGATAGCTTCAAAGTCGTAAACGTCCGAAATATACCCGGCTTTTTTTGCGTATCGCATGATCATTTTTATGACTATGAGAGTGGCAGCACAATAGGAATATGAAAGTCGTTCCGTGTAATACATCTCTGTAATGATTTTTTCCGCAATAGCAGGCGTGAAGTCCTGGAACAACAGGCCAGGAGACAAGGCGCGTAGAATCCGCTTGCAGTACATTCTGTGATTATCTTGTGTTTCAACCTTTACCGTTGGAGCTGTTGCCTTGATCCATTCATCGCAGACGGCGGAAAATAACAGTTCTTCTTTACGCTTCTGTTTGTCTTTCTCTCTGCTGATACGCTTATTATATTTTTCAAGGAGCATTTGTCTGCCTGTACGTTGTGCCTGGCGGCTGTTGCTGTTGATTGTAACGGCCAGTATGAATTTTTTCCCGGTCGCTGGATCTGTGAAGCGTTCCCGGCATGAATAACGAATTCCCTTTTTACTTTCTAGTTCTATTATCCACATACAAGTTACCACCTTTCACACGTTCCTATATTATCCCTGCCAGGAATTAAGCAAACTTGTTAAAGGTCAGTATATATGCCGTAATCGCCCATTCTGGGCTGTTACGGCTCTTTTTATTTGTCTTGAATGGAATTTATCATGGATAGAATGTAAAACGGCTTAAAATGGAAACAATTATTTCTGTTCGTTATTACTATCGGAATGTTGTTCGATTTTATCGGTTTTTAAACGCGTATCCCCGTCTGTATATTCATATGTCCATACGAGATGGCCCAGAAAAATATTTTTAAATTGATTGGATGTTTCTTTTTTAAATTCCTCCATTGCTTCATTCCAACATTTTTTTAGTCCCTTTATTCCTAATGCTATTGTAGTATTTGTACCTGGTACATCGAAACAATATAATACTTTCCCATTTGCTTTTATTTCTCTCATTGGAATTTTGTATTCTCGTAATAGGTTGAAATATTTTATTTCCTCGTCCGGCTGATCTGGATCATATCCCAGCAGATCATCAATAGATACGTGTAGTGCCGCTGCTATTTTTATTAGTACATCGTATTTAGGTTCGCGGCCTTGATTTTCATATGATATATATGTCGTGTATGGTAAATCAATAATTTTCGCAAATTCTTTTGCAGTATAGCCAGATCTTTCCCTATATTCCTTTAGATTCTCATTGAACGACATGTGTTTCCCTCCTTTTGCCATTATTATACCTAAAACACGTATAGTAAGCAACAAAAATCACAAAAAAGGTATTGACATTAGTACATTATTTAGGTATTCTATATATAGAAATACATTAAAAAGGTATTTCAAAGTATTAAATTTACAAAGGAGGTGAAAAGCATGTCAAACAGAACAGAAAAAGTTGATTTTGATGCCGTTGGCAAGCTGATTGATGAAAAGTTCATTTCATGGGCTGAATTGGCAAGGATGGCCGGACTTTCAAGCGCTACTGTATTTGCTATTAAAGCCGGGCGGCGTAATGCCAGTTACAGAACGATACGCAAAATAGCCCAGTCATTAAATGTACAGCCGAGCGACATTATTAAAAACCATGACTAATGGTGTATTCCCTGCCAGGAATTAAGCAAGCTTGTTAGATATTGAAAGGTGGTGAAACTATGGAAGTCTACAAAACAAAGAACGATCTTGATTCGCGGCAATATGTCCGGCCTGTACAGCTTCAAAAACTACTGGGAGTATCACGTACAACAGTATGGAAACTCTTAAACGGCTTCACGGCAGTAAAAGGCAATGAACGGGCCGTATTGGATTTAAGCCAGACATTAAAGCTGGTGCCGCTTCATGAATTTATGGATTGGCTGAAAAGCCAGAATGGAAAGTATTTACAGAAATAGGAGCGTGGAAATATGAGAATACAACAGAATAAGAATTTTTATCCTGGTGCATATAATGTGCTGGAAGTCGACCAGATCCCCAGACTGATACGCCTTATAAAAAGGCAGTGCGGCAATAATTTTGCACCGTATGGAAAACCGATAGAAATATTTGCCGCTGATGGTTTTATGTGCGTGCGGTATGAAAATAATCAATGGTTCCATTATGATTTGCTGGAAAATACATGGTGGTAATAAAAAAGGCCGTCCCCGGTGCGCCAACACTGGAAACGGCATAGGACGAAAAACGACACCATGCGTAATAGTCCTATTTGAATTGTATCGCATAAAGGAGCTGAATACAACTTTGAAAATAAATTTTGATACCATTCCCCAGGAAATGAAGTACCTGCCAAACTGGATTTGCTGGAAATGGCAGAAACGGGACGGAAAAAAGACTAAAATCCCGTATGATCCTAAAACGGGACGCGCCGCAAAAAGCAATGATCCTGTTACCTGGTCAGACTTTGAGACAGCAACGGGGCAGGCCGAAAATTATACCGGAATTGGCTTCATGCTTTCAAATAGTCCGCTTGTGGGTATTGATATCGATCATTGTATTATAGACGGTGAAATAAGCGAAAAGGCGCAAAAAATCATAGATGCCTTTAGCAGCTATACGGAAATTTCTCCCAGTGGTACGGGGATTCATATACTTGTGAAAGCGGATATAAACGGCCCAGGCAAGCGAAATAAAGAGCTTGAAATATATTCACAGGGGCGATATTTGACTGTTACGGGCGATGTATTCCAGGGGCGCGGCGATATTGCAGAGCGTACCCAGGAAGCAACAGAGCTGTTAAACCGTATGGACGGAAAAGACGGGAAAAGGGATGTTCCACCGCCTGTTGACCTTACGGAACGGATTGTACAGGCCAGCGATGCGCCGTTTGATGTGTTGCGGATCATCAGTCTGGCAAGGAAAAGCCGCCAGGGAGATTCATTTACAAGACTGTTTGATATAGGGGATACATCCGGGTACAACAGTGCAAGCGAAGCAGATATGGCGTTAATGGATATGCTGCCATTCTGGACGCAAGGCAATAAGGATTTAATGTTACGGATCTTCAATATGTCGGCATTAGGCCAGCGCGAAAAATGGAAAACGCGGCCCGATTATCAGAAAACGACAATAGAAAAAGCATTGAAGTCCTGGAACGGCATTTCTTATGATCCGCAGGCCTTAAAGGAAAAGCAGGCGCAATATGACAGATTCATACAAGAAAACAAGATTACAAAAAGTAATGACGAATTGGAAAAACTGATTTATTTTGAACTCAATGATACCGGGAACGCCGAACGGCTCGAATTGATTTACGGCGATATTATCCGTTATTGTATTGAATCGGATGCCTGGTATAAATGGGATGGGAAACGTTGGAAGCAGTCCGAAGCAAAAGCAACAGAGTTATATAATCTTGTGAGTGCTGTCATGCGCCTTTCTGCCATGGAATACACACGTATTAACGGACAGCCGCAAAACAGAGATGAGGAAGAAGCAGAAAAACAATACAAACGGTTCTGCAAAAAGTCGGAAAATCTTCATGGTATTATTAGCACGATTCGCCGGGCAGAGGCTTTACTTCCAATCTATTTGGAAAAGCTGGATGCAAACCCATGGCTGCTAAACTGTCAGAATGGTATTGTTGATTTAAAGACGGGCCAATTATTACCACATGACAGGGAACAGTATATGACGCAAATCTGCAATGCTGATTATGTACCAGGTCAACAATGGTCTGAATTATGGGAAACAACAGTGAAACAAATTATTACAAATGATGATGTACGGCACTATCTACATAAATTTATAGGCTATTGCCTTACAGGTCTTACACGTGAAGAAAAACTGTTATTCCTGTATGGTGCTGGTGGTGGCGGAAAAGGAACGTTCATTGAAACGATAGCAAAAGTTTTGGGCGATTACGCGGATACCGTCCCCGTTGATATTTTATTGAGTGCCAGGAATGACGCCAAAAACGGGAACGAACCTACACCACAACTGGCAAAGATTGCAGGGAAACGGCTTATTGTTACCAGTGAAAGCGGCCAGGGCCGGAAATTCAATGACGCCCGTGTAAAACTTCTTACAGGTGGAGACAAAATAACGGCCAGGCTGTTACGGCAGAATCCCTTTACATTTACGCCCATGTTCAAGATTGTAATGAGCAGTAATTTCCAGCCAGCAGTTACTAATACCATGGATAAAGGCATGAAACGGCGGTTGATTATTGTTCCTTTTGATGCGGATCTGCAAGATATACGGGATGTTACATTGAAAGAACGGCTGTTATCTCAGCAGGAACGGGCCGGGATATTGTCATGGTGCGTGGATGGCTGCTTGCAGTGGCAAAAAGAGGGGTTAGGCGAAATGCCTGATGCTGTCAAGAAAACACTGGCCGAATACTACGACAGCAACGACTTGATAGGTGAATTTATAGAAACATATTGCGATGTATCGCCGAATCTGCATGTAAAAGTACGTGATCTACTAAATGCGTTCAATGAAAAAATGAATGACGGCCGTGGCTGGCATGATATGCGACTTTCTACTTTTAGAGAAAATATGCAGATGCGGCATTTCCACAAGGAACGCTATAATGACGGCATGCATTTTGTAGGCATTGGCTTAAAAATGAACTGGAGAACTATTTTTTAATATCCAACTGCTATAAAAAGGTGAAGAAAGTGAAGAAATGAAAATTTTTTACTAATCGGATAATTTTTTACCGCTTCACTATTTATATATAGGGTAATAGGGATTTTACTTTCAAAACTTCACTTTTTCACTTTAATAGACAAATGTCAAAAATAGGAGCGTGAATAAAAATGGCTAGAAGAATGATTAAAAATAAAGGGATATCAAATGAATGTTTAAATATCGGTCTAGCTGGTATCAATAAAAAGTCCTTGTTAATGAAAGGGTATCCAGTCAACCGGGCAGAACGCCGAAAGATAGAACGCATACGGAAGGAAGGACGTTACACATATAAAACGCCATTGTAATTATTTAGGAGGGAAAATAATGGAAACAAGATATGATGTCATTAAAAATATTATCGTAAAAGCAATAGCCGACATTGACGAGGAAAAATTTGATACAAAGCAGGATAGAATCAAATTCATCTTATCATTAATGATGAAAAGTTATGATGCCGGATATAATCGCGGCGCGAAACAGGCAATACAGATAATTGATATGCACAAATAGCATATAGCAAAAAAAAGGCCGGGCAAGTATTACCAGTGCTTGTCTGGCCTATCATAAAAAAAAATCCACACAGGGGCTGTATTTCTGCTTTACCACCAGAAAATAATAAAACGTACGATGAGAATAAAATATATAGAAAAACTATACTCTAACAGAATGTTCAAAAGAGGAGCCAGAAGAAAACGGACGCTGACAGGGAGACAAGAAGCCTTTCTGTTTAATTACCTGGTAATGAGACAGACGGCAACGCAGGCCGCCTATAATGCCGGATATTGTCCCAGGTATGCAAGCCAGGCGGCGGCGCAAGTGCTGAAAAGTATCAATGTAGCCGCGTATATAGGGGCGTATTATTTAGAGTACTGGAATAGCTTCACGAAAGGCATATCAGTTTATAGTACGATGCTGAATAATAGGGAACGTGCTTTTGTAGACTACTGGCTGATATATGCAGATGCGAAAAAGGCCGCCATAAAAGCCGGGTATAAAAGAAGATACGCTAAACAGTACGGCCATGAACTATTGCAGAAGCCTAAAATGCAAAAGGCAATTCTTGAACGGATAAAATCATGTGATGAAAAGGAGATGATCTAATGAAGATCCATATAAGTTTTGAGACAGAAGAAGAAAAAGATGCTGCTATGGATGTCCTAGAAATGCTAGATTTACGTTTCCCAGATAAAAAGAAGCGGTTCAAAGAGCCGAAAAAGACAGGGCAACGAAAGCATTGTTATTTTACGATTACTGATCCAGGCAAAAAATTAGTATAAATCTTGTGAGTATGGTATAATACAAATAGCAATGAATTTTGCACGAGTACCGCAATGTTTAAAGGGCCGTTTTTCCTACTGATTTCCCGGTTCACTTTGAACATTGTAAGCAAAACCGGCTTCCATTTTGCACGGGAAAAACGTTATTGCAGCGTTTACCCGTGCTTTTTTTGTTGTTCAGCTTGTGTTTATACGTATGAAAATACGGAGTAGCAATCCAATGCGTAAAGGAGAGAAAAAGAATGAGTGATAGAACATTTACACAAGAAGAAGTCGATAATATTGTAAAGGGAAGATTAGCACAAGAACGCGCAAAGCATGAAAATATGATCCAGGCAAAAGAGGACGAATGGCGCGGCAAATTCGAACAGTATAAAGAAACCGTAGAAGCAGAACGGAAAAGAACTACTGCCGACAAAATAAAAACGCAGGTCGTTGCGGCATTAAATAAATATCATGCAATCAGTCCAGATTTAGCGGATCTTATTACTGGGAAAGTACATGTAAAGGATGACGGTTCACTTGTTATGGATGGAGCGAACCAAACGGAAATATCTATAGACGATGGCGTTTCAGCCTGGTTACATGATCGCCCGCAATTTGTAAAAAATATGTCTATCCCAGGTTCTGGAGTGCTTGGCGGTTTAAATATAAGAAACCGTGAAGCCGATGATGCCAATGCAATACGCGCGGCTATGCATATCCCTTTGAAATGAAAGGAATGATATAAATGGCTATTGATTTAGCGGCATTATATGCTAAATATGTAGATGAACAGTTTACTTCAGAATCCCAGACGGGTCTTGTCACGAATAATGATTTCCAGTGGGACGGGGTAGACACAATCAAAGTATATAAAATAAGCACTAGTGCTATGAATGATTACGACCGCGCAGGCGAAAAGACGGCAACGCAGTGGAGCAGATACGGCGTAATAAAGCCGCTTGATGCTGTAACAGAAGTCATGACGCTTTCACGGGATCGGTCGTTTACGTTTGTCCTGGATAAACTGGATGTAATGGAAACGGGCGATAATTTAAACGCTCTTACGGCATTAGCACGCCAAAACAGGGAAGTTGTTATCCCCGAAATTGATAAATATGTTTATGGTAAAATCATTGCAGGAGCAGGCGAAAAGCCGACTGCAATTACACTGACGGCAGATAATATTTTTGATGAAATATTAAAGGCTAACAATGCGTTAGATAATGCAGAGGTGCCAACAAATGGCCGTGTGATTATTGTTACTCCCGATACATACCAGCTGATGAAGAAAAATAGCAGCATTGTCATGAATACAGATATCGGGCAGGATATGCGTATTAAAGGCGTTATTTCAAATTTAGATGGTGCCAACGTAATCAAAGTTCCGGCTTCTCACCTGCCGGATAATTTTGGCTTTGCTGTATGTCATCCAGTGGCAACGGTAAAGGCCGAAAAATTGGCAGAATGTAAGGTACATGATAATCCGCCTGGCATTTCTGGTTATCTGGTAGAGGGGCGTTATTGCTATGACGCTTTTGTTCTCGATAATAAAAAGGCAGCTATCTATTACCAGGAAAACAAGCCGTCTGCATAAGCGGCATATAATTTAATACGGGAAAAAGCGACTGATCCATGCAAATCAGCCGCTTTTTCTATAATACAATAAATATGTGTAAAGAGGACGGTTTTTGAATAGCAGTAAAAGATACGATATATAACGAATATGGACAATAGCATAATAATATGGTGTAAAGGAGTGCGGATCTAATGCCAGCAAATGAGCAGAATATTATGTGTATGATACAGCAATTAGACGATACAAAGAAATGCCGCAGTACTATATTTAAGGCTATGTTATTTATTCAAGAGAAACAATATCATGAAGAATGTACGGATAAACTGAAAAGCATATACCCTTTAGAATTGAGAAATAAAATAGAGGCGTATTATCAATCATGTATTCTAGACTGGCAGTCAAAAATAAATGAGTATAAGGAATTGGAAAGCAGTTTTGCACGTATATTAGATACACTGCCAGATAAACAGCGTAACGTTTTATACATGCTATATATAGACGGGCTGACGGCTGAAGAAGTCGCGGAAAAACTTGTTTACACGACAGGGAATATATTTAAGATTAGACGTGATGCTATTGCCATGTTAGAAAAGAAATACCCGGCCAATATTGACCAGGTATTTCAGCAGGGATAATATAGAGGTGCGTAATTTTTGCGTAATTGTCTAATTATGTACGTTCAATATGCACAATCAAGCGGTTGTACTACCCTTTCCGCCATTGATTTGTGGGAGCAATGAGAAATGTTTCCTAACGTTTATAATCGCTTAATCATGCGGATTGTGGGCGATTTTGATAACGAAAGAATGTTTCCCATTGCTCTTTTTTTGTACCCTTTTTGCGCACTTTACGGCAGGAAAGGCCAGCCGTCGGCAGCTGGCGGCCAGCAGCCGGCTCTGCGGACAGAGATTCTTTGCCGTCCCTGTGAAGGGAAGGTGCCCGTCAGGGCGGAAGGTATGATGAAGAAAGGCCATCGGCGCTGCCAGAAAGAATGGGATCTCTTGCTGTCAGCTTATAACAAACATGCATAAAATGGTACAATTATACTACTTGATTTTGTCCATACAGGGGGTATAATGATATAAATATCCCATATGGGGAAAAGAGAATGAGAGACCGGCAGATACAGGGTCCGGTTTAGAGTTGTCGTATTGATAAGGAGGATAAACATGGCTATTTATATCAACGAACCGTCACACACTTTTAATGAATATCTTTTGATTCCCGGGTATTCATCGAGTGAGTGTATGCCGGCGAATGTATCTCTCAAAACGCCTCTCGTAAAATATAAAAAAGGGGAAAAGCCCGCGATTGAAATGACGATCCCCATGGTTTCCGCTATTATGCAGTCCGTTTCCGGTGAAAAACTGGCCGTTGCCCTGGCAAAAGCTGGCGGCGTGTCGTTCATTTACGGCTCCCAGACCATCGAACAGGAAGCGGCTATGGTCGCCAAAGTCAAGGCCTATAAATCGGGCTTCGTACCCAGCGATTCCAATGTCAGCCCGGACATGACCATGGCCGATGTGGTAGCTCTCAAGAAAAAGACCGGCCATTCCACTGTTGCCGTTACCTCCGATGGCACCGTCAATGGCAAGCTCGTCGGTATCGTCACCAGCCGTGATTACCGCGTGAGCCGTATGGATCCGGCTACTCCCGTCAGAGATTTCATGACACCCCTTGAAAAGATGATTTATGCCAAAAATGGCGTTACTCTCGGCGAAGCCAATGACATCATCTGGGATAAGAAACTCAATGCTCTGCCAATCGTCAATGAAGACGGAACGCTCAATTCCTTCGTATTCCGCAAGGACTATGCCGATCATAAAGAAAACCCGGGCGAACTCCTCGACGAAAAGAAACGTTATATCGTCGGCGCCGGGATCAATACCCGCGATTATGCCGAACGGGTACCGGCCCTTCTGGCAGCCGGTGCGGATGCCCTCTGCATCGATTCCTCCGAAGGCTTCTCGGAATGGCAGAAGCTGACTCTCCAGTGGATCCGCCAGCATTATGGTGATTCGGTCAAAGTCGGGGCCGGCAATGTCGTAGACCGGGATGGCTTCAACTTCCTCGCTGAATGCGGCGCTGATTTCATCAAAGTCGGGATCGGCGGCGGCTCCATCTGTATTACCCGTGAAACGAAAGGTATCGGCCGCGGTCAGGCTACGGCTCTTATCGAAGTCTGCAAAGCCCGTGACGAATACTTTGAAAAGACTGGCGTATACATTCCGGTCTGCTCCGACGGCGGCATCGTATACGACCACCACATCACACTGGCTCTGGCCATGGGCGCTGATTTCGTCATGCTTGGCCGGTATTTCGCCCGCTTCGACGAAAGCCCGACGGAAAAAGTC
The DNA here is from genome assembly GCF_043520715.1 of Megasphaera hexanoica. Classification (NCBI taxonomy): domain Bacteria; kingdom Bacillati; phylum Bacillota; class Negativicutes; order Veillonellales; family Veillonellaceae; genus Megasphaera; species Megasphaera hexanoica. Next base: position 770,119 of record NZ_CP171361.1, read on the forward strand.
ATGATCGGCGGTACCTACGTCAAAGAATACTGGGGCGAAGGTTCCAACCGTGCCCGCAACTGGCAGCGGTATGACCTGGGCGGTGACAAGAAGCTGTCCTTCGAAGAAGGCGTCGATTCCTACGTCCCCTATGCCGGTCCGCTCAAGGAAAACGTGGAAAAGACGACCAGCAAGATTAAATCGACCATGTGCAACTGCGGTGCCCTGACCATTCCGGAACTGCAGCAGAAAGCCAAGATTACCCTCGTTTCGGCAACGTCTATCGTAGAAGGCGGCGCCCACGACGTCATCCGCAAGGAAAAGAATACGACAGATAAATAATCATGTAAATACCAACAGGCCTGTCCCCGCGACAGGCCTGTTTTGATGTTTGATGAAAAGGGGTGCAGTCCGCGGGTCCTTTTACATAGAAGCATAGTACAGCCCTTATCTTATACTCTAGTATACCAATTAATCATATAAATTGACAAAAACGCAAGTGAGAATTACCATATGGGTATACGAAAACGTATGGATTTACAAACAAATACAAAGGGGTGTTACATATGGATGTACAACGGAGTAAAGCGACGCGGAAAATCTGGCCGCAAGTCGATGCATTGAAACTGGCCATGAACTGGTCGGAACGGGATCTGGACAAGCTGCAGATTCTCGTTGATGATGTCCAGGGAGAAAGCCACCCGGGCAGTTATCATCTCGATGTCCTGGCCGAACAGGTCAGTCAGGGCGTACTGGAAAGCGGTGGCAAGGCGGCCCGTTTCCATGCGACGGATATCTGCGATGGCTGGGCGGAAGGCCATGACGGCATGAATTACATCCTCCTCAGCCGGGAAATCATTGCCAATCTCGTAGAAATACACGGCAACGTCATTCCCTGGGACGGTCTGGTCCTGCTGTCGAGCTGTGACAAATCTGTACCGGCCCATCTCATCGCGGCGGCCCGGCTGGATCTGCCGACGGTCCACGTTCCCGGCGGCAGCCAGCACGTCGGTCCCGATATGACAACGGCAGGCCTGTGCGGCCGGCTCTGTGCGCGGGAAAAACGGGGCGAACCGGTGCAGAAAGAAATGCGCAATTACAAACTTTCCAACTGCCCGACATGCGGCGTCTGTCAGTTTATGGGGACGGCCAGCACTATGCAGTGCATGTCGGAAGCACTGGGACTGGCCCTGCCCGGAACGGCCCTCATGCCGGCCATGTTTGCCGAAATCAAGCATTATGCCCGGGCGGCCGGCGATGCCGTCATGAATCTGGCGCGGCAGGGAATTACGGCATCGAAGATCATGACCGAAGATGCCTTCATGAATGCCATCAAAGTCCACGCCGCTCTCGGCGGCAGTACCAATGCCTTCATCCACCTGCCGGCGGCGGCTCACGAACTGGGCATTACCATCGACCCGGACGTATTTGATGAAGTGAACCGCAAGATCAAGCATCTGGTCAATGTACAGCCCAACGGCCCCTATGTAGGGGAAATGTTCTGGATGGCCGGCGGCGTGCCCATGGTGGAATGGTTGATCCGGGATCAGCTGAATCTCGATGTCATGACCTGTACGGGCAAGACTTTGGGCGAAAATCTGGAACAGCTCTGGGAAGACGATTTCTTTGCCCGCTGCCACGGCCATCTGCGCAATTTCGGCATCAAACCGGAAGACGTCATCACGCCGCCGGAACAGGCGAAAATGTACGGCTCTGTCGCCGTCATGAAGGGCAATATCGCCCCCGACGGCGGGGTCATCAAATACTCGGCGACCGTACCGGAAATGCACCATCATACGGGAAAGGCACTGGTCTTCAACTCGGAAGAAGCGGCCTATGACGCTGTCATCAAGCGGCAGATTCCCCAGAACAGCATCATCGTCATCCGCTATGAAGGGCCGAAAGGCTCGGGCATGCCGGAAATGCACATGACGACCGATGCCATCGTCTACGACCAGACGCTGAACCACTCGGTTGCCCTCATCACAGACGGCCGCTTCTCCGGCGCAAGCTCGGGACCATGCATCGGCCATATCTCGCCGGAAGCCGTCGAAGGCGGCCCCATTGCCCTCATTGAAAACGATGACCTTATCGAAATCGATATTCCCAACCGCCGCCTGAACATCGTTGGCGTCAAGGGAGAAGCCAGGACACCGGAAGAAATCACGGCCATCCTTGCCGAACGGAAAAAGAACTGGAAACTGCCACAGCTCAAACCGAAATCCCCGGTCCAGCGCCTCTACTCCAAACTGGCCGTCTCCGCCATGGCCGGCGCCTACCTGGATGTGTGAGGGAAGTGCCGTTGGCCGGGATTTTTGATGGAAGGTTGTGTGATTTCATCAAACCTCAAACTACAAACTAAATCTTATTACTTTCTATTTTTATTATCACGATCTCCGGCGACGGGCCTGTCCGGAAGGGGAAGCCCCAGGAGCCGTAGCCGCTGGAGACGATGGCGTCTATGGTCCCGATGCGGCGGTTACCGTAGTTGAGCAGGTACATCCTGTCCGTAATCCAGGTGACGGGGAAAAACTGTCCCCCATGGGTATGACCTCCCAGGTAGAGGTCATACCCTTTTTTTCCGGCTTTTTCTATGCGCAAGGGTTCGTGGTCCATGATGATGTTGAATTGTGACTGGTCGCAGTCCGGCACGGATTCTGATGGGAAATGGATGTAGTCGTTGAGACCGGTCAGGGTGATACCCGGGGCCAGTTCTGACCGGTCATGGCGCAGGAAGTGACAAAAGGAAAAAGCCGTTTCCTCTTCTTCTATATCGCCGTCAAAAAAGTCGTGATTGCCGAAGATGGCCCAGATTCCGTACGGAGCCTGGAGCTGCTTTAGCTGTTGGTAACTGCCGTCGCGGAGGACAAAGGCAAGATGGGCGTCGATGAGGTCGCCGCCGAAGAGGACGGCATCGGGCCGGAGCGCCATGACGCGGCGGACGAGGCGCCGCGTGTACCAGTGGCTCTGCAGGGGTCCCATGTGGATATCGGTAAGGAAGGCCAGCCGGACCGGCGTGACTGCCTTTTCCGTCTGAATCGCGACGTGACGGATGGCGGGGTGGACGGCTTTATAGATGCCCCGGGCCATGATGGCGAGGACCAGAAGCAGCAGCACGAGGGCAAGACTGTCCTGATATGCCTGCCAGAGCGGCTCATATCCCGTGAGGCGGCTTAAAAGGTACAGTACAGCATAGACGCAGGAGCCCATAGTGGCATAGATGGTAAAAATAAACCAGAATCCCCCGGTCCAGGAGAACAGTTTGGCGATGGACACGGGGACAGAATAGATGGCATTATAGGTCAGAGAAAAGCAGAACGGAAGCACCAGAAAGGGGATGAGGGCTGCATATGAGACCGCTGCAGGCAGGGCCTCCTTATATACATACCAATTGGCCAGTCCCAGTAAGGCGCCGAGACAGCCGATTTTCCAGAAAAAGACGATGCGGTTGAACATGAGGGTACTCCTTTATGTGGGAAAGATAGCAGGCCGGGAAAGATAGTTTGAAGTTTGATAAAAAGGGCTGTTGGTCGTTCATTGTAGTTCGTTCATCGAAGCCGGGAAGGCAGCTGTTCGCTAGCTACTGGCAGCTGTAAAACGCTGGCGGCCTTTACTTATCGATAACGCAAGCGGAGGCTGTCCATTGTGGCAGCCTCCGGTTCGTGTTTTCGTGTTACTGATTTTTATTGTTGCGGGCCGCCTGCTGTTTTCCCTGCGGCGTATCCTGCTTTGATTTTTCTTTTGTCGTCGTAGACTTTGTGCTCTTTTTTTCCGATGCCGTGCTCTTTGTCTCGCTGGCGCGGCTGGCTTTCTGCATGCCTGCCGGTACGGAGAAGTCTGACGAATCGCTGCTGGCAGCCTGTACCATGTAGTCGTGCCAGATACGGGCTGGTACGGTGCCGCCGTAGATTTCGCCCAGACTGTGGGCTCCCGTGTCGTCGCCGACCCAGACGGCGGTGACGATGGCCGGGGTGTAGCCGACGAACCAGGCATCTTTGTTGTCATCGGTCGTCCCGGTCTTGCCTGCTGCCGGCTGGCCGATGGCTGCGGCTGTACCGGTACCGCTTTCGATGACCGCTTCGAGCATGCTGGTCATTTCATAGGCTTCCCGTTCGGAGAGGACCCGCGTTTCTTCTCCTTTGCCGGAGCTGTTGTCTTCGATGACATTGCCGTTGCGGTCGAGAATCTTGGTGATGGCCACCGGTTTGACGTGGACGCCCTTATTGGCGAATGTACCGTAGGCGCTGGCCATTTCCAGAGGGATGACGCCCCGGGTCAGGCCACCGAGGGCCATGGCCAGGTTGTTGTCATTGGTACTGCCTTTTTCGACGAGGGTCGTAATGCCCATTTTCTTGGCATTGTTGATGATTTTGGATGTGCCTACCTTGTCGGCCAGCTGGACGGCGATGGTATTGACCGAATGGGCCAAGGCCTGACGGAGGGTCATCGTTCCGGAATAGGATTTTTCGGCGTTTTGCGGACTCCAGCCACCGTAGGTGACTTTTTTGTCTTCCATGGTCGAATCGGGCGTCATGTCATCCTGCAGGGCAGTCATATAGACGAAAGGCTTAAAGGCCGACCCGGGCTGGCGGACGGCCATGCTGGCCCGGTTGAAGCTGTCCTGGCCGCGGCCGCCTACCATAGCCAGGATGTGGCCGTTGCGGGGGTCGATGGAGACCAGTGCGCCCTGGGGCTGGGTCAGGCCGTTTTTATCGGTGTAGTTGTCCGGCAGGTTTTTCATGGCCTGTACGGCAGCATGCTGTTTTTCCGTATCGAGGGTCGTGTAAATCTTGAGGCCTTCTTTGTACAGGGCATCGTCGCCGTACTTGGCAGCAACCAGCTGGGAGACATAGTCGATGAACGATTCCGATTCGGAGTTTTCCGCTGTCTGCTTGTTGTGGGACAGGTGGAGGTCGGCGTTTTTGGCTTCTGCCGCCTGATCGGATGTGATGTAGCCGTATTTTGCCATCTGGTCGAGGACGACGTTTTTACGGGATTTGGCTTCTTCCAGATTATTGAAGGGCGAGTAGTAATTCGGACTCTTGGGCAGGCCTGCCAGCATGGCGCACTGGGCCAGTGTCAGGTCGTTGACATCGCGGTCGAAGTAGGTCTTGGCCGCCGTCTGGATGCCGTAGGCGCCCTGGCCGAAATAAATCTGGTTCATGTACATTTCCAGGATTTCTTTCTTCGAGTACTTGTGCTCGATTTCCAGGGCCAGCATGGCTTCCTGTACTTTACGTTTCAGCGTCTGTTCCTGGGAGAGGAAGGCGTTTTTTGCCAGCTGCTGTGTAATCGTACTGCCGCCCTGGGCGATGCCGCGGTTCGTCAGGTTGGTGACGATGGCGCGGAGAATGCCGATGGGGTCGATGCCGATATGTTCATAGAAACGGTTATCTTCGGCGGCGATGAAGGCGTTCTGCAGGTTGGCCGGCACTTTGTTAATATCGATGGGAAGGCGGTTCTGGTCGGAATGAAGAGTCGTGATCAGCCGTCCGTGACTGTCGAATACCTGGGATGAAACGGCTGGCCGCATGTTGTTGCTTACGGGCGGCAGACTCTGGTAAGCGGCAAAAATATAGCCAAAACCGAGTCCGGCTGCGACGACGAAAAGAAAGACAATGAGCACGCGCAGACTGTGCAGTGGTCCTTTCTTTTTGGCGTGTTTCGCCCGGCGTCTGGGTGTATACATATTTCTCCTGTGACTCCTTTTGTGATGAATTTGTTATTATAAACATCTATTATATATAGGACTTTACTAATTTCTAATTATAACACACCTCTGTCCGGTATGAATAGAGGAAAGGGGGGCATTTTTGGCGGCTCCGGGGGATACGGGGGCGGAAGGCGGCCTGTGTACATAGAGTGTACACAACTGAAGCAGGATAAACGATATACGGTGCATTATTGTATTATTCCAGGAGAACAATGATAAGTAGAATATCTTATATATCAAAAAATATACTAAATACCATAAATCTGTTGACATTCACAAGTAAATAATGTACTATAAATGAGAAATCACTAAAAATTAGCATATATGATTTGCACGCTTCAGGAGGTAGGAACATGGACAGAGATAAAGCATTTGTATTATGGTTTGATGAATTGCGCCGTGCCGATGTGGCACTGGTCGGCGGCAAGTCGTCGTCTTTGGGCGAACTGACTTCCCAGACCAAGGTCCCCGTACCCTATGGATTTGCGACGACGGCAGAAGGATACCGTCATTTCATGCATGCTACGGGTCTGGACGTGACGATTAAGGAACTGCTCAAAGGCCTGACGGACGTAGAAGATCCGGTACAGCTCCGCGATGTCACTGCTTCTATCCGCAAAGCCATCTGCGATGCCGATATGCCGCAAGACCTGGCCGATTCCATCCGTAGCAGCTATGAAGAACTGGGCCGCAAAATGGGCGAAACCGATCCCTTCGTAGCCGTCCGTTCCAGCGCTACGGCAGAAGATCTGCCCGATGCCAGCTTTGCCGGCCAGCAGGATACCTACCTCAACGTAAAGGGTGCCGATATGGTCATCCAGAAAGTTAAAGAATGCTATGCTTCTACCTTTACGGACCGTGCTACTTACTATCGTACGAAACAGGGATTTGACCACCTTTCCGTCGCCCTGAGTGCTGCCGTACAGATGATGGTATTCTCCAAGGCGGCCGGCGTCATGTTCACAGTCGATCTGGTGACCGGTGATGATTCGACCATCACCATCGAAGGAGCCTGGGGCCTGGGCGAATACGTCGTACAGGGTACGGTTACGCCCGATAATTTCCGCGTACGCAAAGACGACCTGGCCATCATTTCCAAGATGATCAATACGAAACCGATCAAACTGGTCCGCAAGGATACAGGCGATGTGGAAGAACAGGCCGTACCGGAAGATCAGCAGAAACAGCCGGCTATTACGGACGATCAGGTCAAAGAACTGGCCGGTTATGCCAAAGCCATTGAAAAACATTACGGATGCTATATGGATATGGAATGGGGCGTCGATGAACGGACTAACAAGATCTGGCTCCTCCAGGCCCGTCCGGAAACCGTATGGTCCAAGAAGAATAAAGAAAAGAAACCAGCCAGTGCAGAAAGCGGTGTCAGTGCAGCTATGACGAAAGACAGAGTTACCATTGTAAAAGGCCTTCCGGCCAGCCCGGGCCATGCCGCAGGCAAAGCCCATGTCATCCTCGATCCGTCCAAAATCGAAGAATTCAAAGATGGAGAAATCCTGGTCACGACCATGACGGCTCCCGACTGGGTACCGGCCATGAAGAAAGCCAAGGCCATCGTCACTGATGCCGGCGGCATGACCTGCCATGCTTCTATCGTCAGCCGCGAACTGGGCATCCCCTGCATCGTCGGCACCAAGAGCCGCAGTCAGGAAGCTACGACGACCATTCAGGACGGACAGGATATCACCGTCGATGCGACGAATGGTATCGTCTATGAAGGCATCGTAGAAGACATCGTCAAACCGGCTGCTGCTGCACCGGCTGCCACGGCTGCTACGGTCGTTGCTGAAACGGCTCCGATCACGGGAACGAAGATTTATATGAATCTGGGTAACCCCGATCTGGCTGAAAAATACGGCGTTCTCCCCTGCGACGGCATCGGTCTCATGCGGGAAGAATTCATCTGGACGACCTTCATCCACGAACACCCCTTATACCTCATTGAAATCGGTCATCCCGAACGCGTTGTTGACCAGCTGGCCGACGGCATGCGCAAAGTCTGCCAGGCCCTGGCTCCGCGGCCGGTTACGCTGCGCTTCAGCGATTTCAAATCGAGCGAATACCGCAATCTTAAAGGCGGCGATAAATACGAACCGCAGGAAAGCAGCGCCCTCCTCGGCTGGCGCGGTGCGTCCCGCTACTACGACCCGAAATACATTGAAGCCTTCAAGCTGGAAATCAAGGCTGTACGCAAAGTCCGTGAAGAATTCGGCTTCAAGAATCTCAATGTCATGATTCCCTTCTGCCGCCGTGTCGATGAAATGGAAAAAATCGTCAACCTCATGGCTCAGGAAGGCCTGCACCGTGGACCGGACTTCAAGGTATGGCTCATGGCAGAAATCCCGTCCAACATCATCCTCGCCGACCAGTTCAATAAGTTCGTCGATGGCTATTCCATCGGGTCCAACGACCTGACCATGCTGATCATGGGCTGCGACCGCGACAATGACACCGTTGCGCCTCTCTTCGATGAACGCAATCTGGCTGTCAAACGGGCTATCCGCCATCTCATCAGTGTCGCTCATAAAGACGGCAAGACCGTTTCTATCTGCGGCCAGGCACCGAGCGTATATCCTGATTTCACGGAATTCCTCGTCAAGAGCGGCATCGATTCTGTATCGGTCAACCCCGATGCTGTCATTGCGACGAAAAAGAATGTGGCCCAGATCGAACAGCGGATCCTCATGGATTCCCTGACTGGCAAGGGCCGTGCTGATACAGAAGATTATACATGGTAATACGTTCCTGACCGGGGCGGCCCTAAAAGTGTAAACTACTCATAAGGGCCGCCTTTTTATATTTTCTATTTGTTCCTATTGTATATCCTATACAGATAGTATATAATTATTGGTGTATACTTATAGACTGCCATGGAGCAGGAGGTGAAGAGAGGACATGTTATCGGAACGCCAGGAAACTATTTTAAATATCGTAAAAGAACAGAGCCCGATTACGGGCCAGCATATTGCCGCACAGCTCCACGTGACGCGGGCGGCACTGCGATCGGACCTGGCAATACTTACTATGTTGGGATTGATTGATGCGCGTCCGAAACTGGGTTACTTTTTTACGGGCAATAAGGAAAAGGATCTGCTGGCACGGATTATTACCAATATCCGCGTCGAGTCCTGTCTGTCCCAGCCAGTGATCGTGGGCGAGCATACGAGCGCCTATGATGCGGTCATTGCCATGTTCACGGAAGACGTGGGGACGGTGTTTGTAGGGACGGACAATATTCTGGCAGGTGTCGTCTCACGGAAAGACCTTCTGAAAACGGCGCTGGGCAATAATGACCTGAAAGCCCTGCCGGTGCGCATGGTCATGACGCCGTCGAGCAAGCTCATTTACGTGGAACCGCAGGAGCAGGCTCTGGTAGCGGCACAGCGGCTCATGGAATATGAAGTGGACTGTCTGCCCGTCGTCCATGTCCTGGACCGCGATGAAGAAGACCGGAAAGAACTCCAGATTGTCGGACGTATTTCGAAAACTAATATTACCCGTCTCTTTGTAGAATGTGGCTTGGGGAGGAGATCATAAGTGGCCAGACCGATTGTCTATGCCTGCTCGGATTCACTGGGAGAAACGGCGGAACGCGTAGCCCGTGCCGCTGCCAGCCAGTATAATCAGGAAGAATTTAACATCATCCGCGTTCCCTATATCCGTTCGGAACAGCAGATTGAAGATATTGTAAAAAAGGCGGAAGCAAATCACGCCATGATCTGTTATACGATTATTTCACCGGTCCTGCGGCGCAAGCTCAAGACGCTGACTAAAAATTCGGATGTGACGGTCGTCGATATCATCGGACCGATGATGGATGGCATCGGAAATATCGCGACGACCGAACCGACCATGAAGGCCGGCATGATCCACCGCCTCGATGAAGAGTATTTCAAACGGGTCGAAGCCATCGAATTCGCCGTCAAGTACGATGACGGCAAGAATCCTATTGGCTTTTTGAAGGCCGATATCGTCATCGTCGGCGTGTCCCGCACGTCCAAGACGCCTCTTTCCATGTACCTGGCCCACAAGCGCATCAAGGCGGCCAATCTGCCGCTGGTACCGGAAGTGGCCCTGCCGCCGGAATTGTTCCAGATTCCGGCCCGGAAAATCGTAGGTCTCATCATCGACCCCTTTAAACTGAACTTTATCCGTAGCGAACGGCTCCGCAGTATGGGGCTGGATTCCAATGCCAGTTATGCCAATATCGACCGCATCAATGAAGAACTGACCTATGCCCGCGGCGTCATGCGCCGTCTTCATTGCCCGGTCATCGATGTGTCATCCAAAGCTATTGAAGAAACGGCAAACCTCGTGATGGATATTGTCAAACGCAATCGTGAACTGTACGATGAGTAATGTATAGTAAAAGACGCCGTTTCGGCGTCTTTTTGCGTATGAGGAGGAAATCGTATGAATCGTGGAAACTCCCTTACTATCCAGGATGCACTGCGCCATGCCCTGAATGACCCATCCTTTGCCCGGCAGCCCCTGTTCCAGTCGGAGCTGCTCGGGAACCTGCGCCGGCCGGCGATGCTGGCACCCCTTGCAGAGGAGCTGGCCCGTACAGCAGATGGGAACGGCCGATTTTATGCACCGGCCGTCGCGTCCTGCCTGGCAAAGCATCTGGATGTCTTTGCCGCCGTGCCCGAAGGCGGCTGGCTGTCGTACTGCTATTATTCCATTCTGGCCCGGCTGTTTCCGGAAAATACGGCAGCCTGGGACGAGCCGGCCATGACCGCCGCACTGGACGATGCGCCGCCCTACCGCATCGGACGGATCCTGCTGCTGCAGATCCTGCGCGGCCTGTACCAGTATGAACGGTATACCCTGCCCTTCGACCCGACGAAGGATATGGAGCTCCTGTCGGAGGATGAAATCCGGGCCAACGGATTTATCCCGGAATACCTCCATATGAAAGAGCTCATATGGGACCATTATATCTATGAATTCATGCGCATCGGCATCGACATTACGCCTTTTAATACGCTGGGCCATATCGGCGGTGTCCACTATGTCGCCATGTACATGGCCCGCCAGCTGCGCCAGTGCGATGTGCCCGTAGACCTGGGGCTTATTTCCGGGGCCGCTGCCTGCCATGATATCGGGAAATACGGCTGCCGCAAGCAGGAAGAGCGGCGCGTCCCGTACCTGCATTATTTCTACACGGGACTGTGCTGCAGCCGCTTTGAACTGCCGTCTATCGGCCATATTGCAGCCAATCATTCCGTATGGGATCTGGAACTGGAAAACCTGTCTGCCGAGTCGCTGCTGCTCATCTATGCCGATTTCCGCGTCAAGAGCAGCCGGGACGAAAAAGGCCGGGAAATCGTCCATTTCTATACTCTGGCCCAGGCCTTCGACGTCATCCTGGGCAAACTCGACAATGTCGATGATAAGAAGAAGCAACGCTACCAGAAAGTCTATGCCAAACTGGCAGACTTTGAAGAGTTTATGAAAGAACGGGGCGTCATTACGGACCTGCCGGAGGATTTCTCCCAGGCGCCGCTCTTTCCGCCGGAACGGATCCACCGCGAACGGGTGCTCATGGAAGGAAATGATGTCGTCTCCGAGCTGAAATACGCCGCCATCGACCACAACCTGCGCCTCATGGCGATATTCCGCAGCGAGAGTGATTTTGGCAACCTCATCGAAGCCGCCCGGAGCGAACGGAACTGGAAAAATGTCCGTACGTATATCAGTATTTTCCGGGAATATTCGACGTATATGACGGAACATCAGAAGATGATGACCCTCAAATACCTCTATGAACTCTTGTCCCACCGGGAAGGGGATATCCGCATGGATGCAGCGGCCCTCATGGGCTCTATCGTGGCCGATTTCAACGACCGCTATACGAAAGAGCTGCCGGATGGAGTGTCCCTGCCGCAGAAGGAAATCACCAATCTCGTCCTGTTCCGCCACTATCTGTCGCTCATCATCAAGCCGGGACTGCGCTTTACGGCCCAGCACCGCATGTGGATCGGCTACTGCCTGGGGACCTTTGTCAGTACGGTCCTTCAGGACTGCTATGTCACAGACCGGCCGTCCTATATGGACATCCTGTGCTCATATTATGAACGGACGAATTACATGACCGAGCTGTATATCATCCTCCTGAAAGCACTGGGCGATGTCGGGTCCGCTTATATGGATGAAACGTTCCAGGAGACGGCCCGTTCGTTCATTACGACAGCGGCCGGAGCGGAAGACACGAACCTGCAGATCGCAGCCCTCTACTGCCGGCACAAGCTGCACCTGTGCCCGGAAACGGAATTCTGGCAGAATCTGCTGAACGTCAAGGGACTGCCGTCTGAGCGGGAGGCTTTTTATCAGAAAGAGGGGAGCCTCTATCTGGATGACCTCAAAATGGGGACCCACTGGGTCGTCAAGGTGGCCAACATCGACCTCATGATCCATTATCTTGACGATGCCTGTGACAGCGGCACGGTCATGCATCTGTGCATGCATCTGACTAACCTGCTCAAAGTGAGCGAATCTCTGTTCGTCCGCCAGGCTGCCGGCCAGGCACTCATGTCTATCGCCGGCCGCATGACCTACGCCCAGCGCAATGAAATGGCGGTGGAACTCTTCAACGGGCTGGAAATCGGCGACCTGCAGATTTCCAAATATGTGCCGGAGTATCTGGGACGTATGATTCTGAAACTGCCGCCGCAGGAACTGGACGAATTCGTCATCACCCTGGATCAGCAGATCCTGACGGCCAGCACTCAGGTGGCGTCGTCCATGGTCAGTACGATCGGCGTCATTCTGGAACATTTCCGGGAATTCATGGCGGCCTTTCCCAATTATGAGGAAAAGAACAGGGAACGGCAGCGCCATCTCCTGTATATCATGATCAAGGCCTATGCTCATTACGACAAGGAACGGAGTCGCGACGCTTTCCGCGATATCGGCCGTTTCGTCTTTAACAGCCCCTGCATGCCGCAGGAACAGACGGATTTTCTCTTTGCCCATTCGTACAAGAAATTGCTGATCACCCTCTATGAAAATAGTGAAGGGACGCTGGATTTTTACAGCAATGCCGCCGTGCTGAACCATATTTACCGCTATATCAGCCGTCACCAGTTCCTCTGCGGTCCTTTCCAGTTCCCACGCCATCATAAGGCCTGCTTTTATCCCGGCACCTTTGACCCCTTCAGTCTGGGGCACAAAGCAGTGGCCTGCCGAATCCGCGACCTGGGCTTCGATGTCTATCTGGCCCTGGATGAGTTTTCCTGGTCCAAGCATACCCAGCCGCGTCTCATGCGCCGCAAGATCATGAATATGTCTGTAGCCGATGAAGAGGATATTTATCCCTTCCCGGATGATGTGTCGGTCAATATTGCCAACGAGGCCGACGTGCGCCGCCTGAAGGAAATCTTCACGGGCAAAGAGCTGTACATCGCCGTCGGAACCGATGTCATCGAAAACGCCTCGGCCTATAAAGCCGTGCCGACGGCCGATTCCATCCATACGGTGAACCATATCACCTTTGCCCGGGAAACGCGGGAGACGAAGAATAAGAAGGGGACTGGCGGCTATCCCATTACGGGCAAAGTCATTCCGCTCCTCCTGGATAAATTCTACGAAGACATCAGCTCGACCCGTATCCGGGAAAACATCGACCTTAACCGGGATATTTCCAATCTCATCGATGCCGTAGCCCAGAATTTCATCTATGATAACAACCTGTACCTGCGCGAACCGGCGTACAAACACGTCCTGGAAGCCCGGGAAATCGGTATCGGCGCCTTCCGGCCCAGAGGAGCGGAAAGTCTCTGGCCGATTTACAGCCGTCTCGGCGCCCTGGGGTATGACATCGACGTAGTGGACCGCTACATCGAACGGGACCGCAATATCGACAAGGAACGGGTCTGGACGATTTATATCGATAACGCGGGGAAGCAGAAGCAGATGATTGCCTACGCGGCCGTCCACAATGCCCACAGCCGGGATCTGCTGTCCGAATTCGGCGATATGCAGACGGCGGACCACATCCGGCGCCACGCGGCCGGCAGTATCGCGTCCATCGGTTTTTTGTATATTGCCGGCGATTCGGATATTAGTAATGCCGGCCAGATCATCATCACGGAAGTCCTGACGGAACTCATTGCCCGGGATTACGCTTATGCCGTGTACCATCCCGTCGATGAGGCTGGTTATAACGACGCCGTCCTCGATGCCCTGGTGAAACAGGGGTTTGTCAATATCGCCCCGCCGGGATCGGCCCATCCCCTGTATGCGGTCAATATGAAGGATCCCATCGTCATTTTCCGCGACGTGGAAACGATTATCAAGAACCCCTTCAACAAGCATCCCCGGGTCCTGCAGGCACTGGAACAGGCCCATACCAATCTGTTGGCCGTCATGCGGCGCATTTATCCGGGCAAGCTGCTCCTGTCGTTCAATACGAGTGCCATGCACCATAAGATCATTACCAAGATGGCCCATATCAACGGCGTTTCTATCGTCGATGATCCGAAGAAGCGGCGCGGCCCCTATATGTCTGTTCCCTTCGGCAAGGCCCTGAGCGACGTCCTCGTGCCCAATACGGTCACCAAATCGCTCCACATCGAAAAGTATTTTAACCGCGCCGTCAAGGGATTTACCATTGCCGAAACCCACCACTATTCGTCGGTGGAAAACCAGGTCCGGACCATTAAGTCCTTCAACCGGCCGGTCATCCTCATCGACGACCTGCTCCACAAGGGACACCGCATGCGCATGCTGACGCCGTATCTCATCAAGAACCAGGTGGAAATCAAAGAGGTCCTCGTCGGCGTCATGACCGGTCAGGCCATGGATATGATGGCGGAAAAGCACATCAAGGCCGAATGCGCCTATTATCTGCCGACGCTGGAAGTCTGGCTCAACGAACGGGACTGCTATCCCTTCATCGGCGGCGACAGTATCGACAATGCCCACGATTACAGCGGGTACGACCGCAATCCGTCGGTCAATCTCATCCTGCCCTATGTCAAGCCGGCTTTCATTAAGCACAGTGACCCTGATGCGGCCTTCCTCTATTCCCTTACCTGCCTGAAAAACGCCCGGCTGATCATGAAGACCCTGCAGGATGTGTATCAGGAAACGTACGAAAAGCGCCTGACCCTTAAGCGTCTCGGCGAAGTCGTCACCTATCCCCGCTATCCCGATATCGATGTGGGTGTCACCTTCGACCAGAATATGGATCTGACGCGGTTCATAGAAAACGACATAGAACGGCTCATCCGCCTGCGCTGGGGCGAATACTGGAAACTGGATGAAGAATAAGGGGGAACTGTGTATGGAACAAGTACATTATATCCATGAATTGCCGGGACAGGCCGGTATTGCGGCTCCGCTGTCCCTTGCCGGCCGGCCCTTTACGCCTGGGAAGAAGGCGCGCGTCCACATCCTGGCCCTGGGTGACGTGGGAATGACGATGCTCATCGGCCTGCGCCTCCTCGGCGCGGCAGATATTGCCTGCATCGGCATCTGCGACCTCAATGAAAACAATCTGCGCCGGCTGGAAATAGAAATCAACCAGATACGCTATCCCTTTGCCGGCCAGGGAGACGGGCCGGTACTGCCACCCGTATATATGGTCACGGAAGAGCAGCTCTTTGACTGCGACGTCTTCATCTTTTGTGCCAGCAAGGGTGTACCACCCCTTTCGGCAAAGGGGGACGTACGCATGGCCCAGCTGGAAGCCAACAAAGGCCTCATCGGCCATTTTGCTGGGCTGGCCCGTCAGGCGGCATACGGCGGTCTGGTTTGTATCGTTTCCGATCCCGTAGACCCCCTGTGCGCGGCCTTTTTGGACGAATCGGGCGTCCAGCCCTGGCAGATACAGGGCTACGGTCTCGGCGTCATGAATGCCCGGGCCTGTTACTATGCAGAACAGGATGAACGGATGGCCCATTACCTCAAGGAAGGACGGGCCTTCGGCCCCCACGGAGAAGACCTGGTCATCGCCGACCGCATCGATGGCTATGACGATGCTCTGTCGCGGGAACTGACCAGAAAGGTCGTAGAAGCCAACTACGTCGTCCGGAATCTGGGATATAAGCCGTACATCGCACCGGCCCTGTCGTCGGCGGCCCTGTCCATCCTGCTGACGCTTGAAGGACGCTGGCATTACGGATCGGTATATCTGGGAGACCGGGACCGGGGTGCCTTCCTGGGCGTCCGCAGCCGCTATACGGACGAAGGGCTGGCTTACGAGGACCGGTCTCTGCCCAAGGCGTTGTATGACCGCATTGCCTATGCCTACCTCAGGTTGTGCGAGTTACGATAAGAAGGGATGTACTATGTTGTATGTTGTCAAAATGGGATGGCAGGAACCGGGCCATCCTGAACGGGTAGACAGCGTTTTGCGCTACGCCCTCCAAAACGTGCCTCATACGGTCATCGACAGCCTGGCACCCTTTGTGGCCCTGTGCACGCGGCGCAGCGGCGGCGAAGACCTGCGCTTCCTCTTTGCCATCAATCTGGCCCGGGGCGGCCTCAATATGGCCTACGCCCGCATGATTTCCTTCCTTTCCCAGCATGTCCACTGTCTCGAAGGATGCTGCGGTGCTGTCGTCGTCGATGGGGCCGATGAGCTGTTTACCAAGAAAATTGGCAGGGAAATGATTTTCATGGCCAACCGTTCCGGCTGCGCCTTTCCGGGAAAGCCGCTGGTCGAGGCGACGGGTTCGCTGTACAATTTCACCATACAGGCCCGGGTGCGGGGAGTCGATAATCTGGGAGCCTATCAGGAAGGCGTCCGCCAGCTCGTGGAGAAACTCCTGTCCTTTGCAACGCCGCCAGAATGCGGGCGCCGCGTTCTGGCGCTCCACGCCAGCAGCCGCCGTACCAGCAATACCCTGCTGTTGTGGGAAATGGTGCGCCGCTATCTCACGGCGTCGCGGGTAGAGGAAATATCACTGCGCAACGGGGCGGTCGTGGACTGCCGGGGCTGCAGTTATGAGGCCTGCCTGCACTTTGGCGAAAGGGGAGACTGCTTCTACGGCGGCATCATGGTGGAACAGGTCTATCCTGCCGTGCGCCAGTGCGATACGCTGGTTCTCATCTGCCCCAATTACAACGATGCCGTCGGCGCCAATATCATGGCCTTTTTCAACCGCCTTACGGCCTTGTTCCGGACGGACTGGCAGACCTTTTCGAAAAAACGCGTCTTTGCCCTGATTGTTTCCGGCTACAGCGGCGGCGATATCGTAGCCGAACAGATCATAGGGGCACTGAACTGCAACAAGAATTTCATCCTGCCCGGTCATTTTGCCCTCATGGAAACGGCCAACGAACCGAAGAGTATCCTCCGCTGTCCGGGAATTGAGGAACGGGCGGAATTATTGGCCCGTCATATCGATATGAAATAATAGAAGCGCAAAAAAAAGGGTATAAAAAAAGATGATTCAGAGAAGAATCATCTTTTTTTATACCGGATTATACATCACGCTGTACTTTGCCGGAACGGAGGCAGCGGGTGCAGACGTTTACGCGTTTGACTTCGCCGTCTACGATAGCGCGTACTCTCTGGATGTTCGGCTTCCAGGTTCTTTTGGTTTTTAAATGGGAATGGCTGACATTCATGCCCGTTACGGTACCTTTACCGCAGATTTCGCAATAATTTGCCATGGGTTACACCTCCTAGTACTTTCGCAGTACAACATATAAATCTTATCATAAAATATGGGGCAAATCAAGGATTATTTATTAAAAGCCTACAAAATATGATACAATAAATACAATCAAATGACAAGGAGTATTTTCATGGATAGTTCAATTCGCCGGCTGCCCGGTATCGGAGTACGCCGGGAAAAGCTGTTTGCCCGTCTGGGAGTCACGACGATTCCCGCACTGCTCCAGTATTTCCCCCGCGACTATGAAGACCGGAGCCACGTCGTCCCCATCGGCCGGGCGGACCTGGAACGGAAGGAACCGGTCCTGGTGTGCGGCCGCGTCGGGACCATACAGGAAGTACGGCCCCGGCGGGGCATGACGATTTTAAAGGTCGTGCTCCACGATGAAACGGGAGCCGTAGAAATGACCTGGTTCAATCAGCCGTTCAAGAAAAAACAATTTCATACGGGCATGACCGTATCGGCCTTCGGGCGCATCGAGTGGAATTATGGCAGGCGCCAGATGAATACGCCCGATGTGGAAGAAGGAGAACCACAGGGGCAGGGATTCATGCCGCTCTACGGACTGACGGACGGCCTGCGCCAGTCCGACGTGAGAAAAGCCGTGCGCCAGGCCCTGACCCTGGCCCGGACAGAACAGGATCTCCTGCCGGCGCCGTGCCGGCCGACGAGTCACTCCCGGTTTCCTCTCGTCGAAGCCTATGAGATGATGCATTTCCCCAAAAGCCGGGAAGAACAGGAGAAAGCCCGGGAGCAACTGGCCTATGAAGAATTGTTTGACATGCAGGCCGGCCTCTGCCTGCGCCGGCGGCGGGAAGGACGGCGGCAGGGCATCAAATGCGGCCCCAACGGCCCCTTACTGAAGCAGTTTTTTGACCAGCTGCCCTTTGCCCTGACCAGAGGCCAGACCTGTGCCTTCCTCGATATCCAGAACGACATGGAAGGCGAAGTGCCCATGCAGCGCCTCGTCCAGGGGGACGTCGGTTCCGGCAAGACCGTCGTTGCGGCCCTGGCCCTGGCCAAAATCGTGGAAAACGGCTATCAGGGAGCCCTCATGGCGCCGACAGAAATCCTGGCATCCCAGCATTACGAGGAATTCATCCGCCTCTTTCAGGGCCTGCCCGTGCGCATTGCCCTGCTTACGGGACGGACCGGGGCCAGGGACCGGGTGCAGCTGCTGGAAGACCTGCAGAGTGGGGCCGTGCAGATCCTCATCGGTACCCATGCCCTTATCCAGGACGACGTGCAGTTTGCCGCCCTGGGGCTCGTCGTCACCGATGAACAGCACCGCTTCGGCGTGCGCCAGCGGGAAGCCCTGCAGAAAAAAGGCCGGGCGCCGCACACGCTGTACATGACGGCGACGCCGATTCCCCGTACGCTGACGCTGTCTTTGTACGGCGATCTCGATATATCATCCATCCGCGACCTGCCGCCGGGACGACAAGTCGTCAAAACCTATGCTGTCGGCGAGTCCATGCGCCGGCGCATCTATGCGTTCATGGAAAAGACGATGAAAGCCGGCCAGCAGTGCTACGTCGTCTGCCCCCTCGTGGAAGAGTCGGAAAACGTGGACCTGCAGGCGGCCACGGCCTTGTATGACCAGCTGCGGACGTCCGTTTTTCCCCGGTTCCGCTGCGGCCTCGTCCACGGGAAGATGGCCGGGAAAGAAAAGGAAGCCGTCATGGAAGCCTTCTCCCGCGGAGAGATACAGCTCCTGGTGGCGACCAGCGTCATCGAAGTCGGGGTCAACGTACCCAATGCGACGATTATGCTCATCGATGGTGCCGAACGGTTCGGACTGGCCCAGCTCCACCAGTTGCGGGGCCGCGTCGGCCGGGGCAGCCTGCAGGCGTACTGCATCCTCCTTGCTAAAAAAGGCAGTGAAGAGACGAGACAGCGCCTGCACTATATGGAGACCATCCATGACGGATTTGCCCTTTCGGAAAAAGACCTGCTTCTCCGTGGGGCAGGCCAGCTCTTCGGCTATGCCCAGCATGGCCTGCCCGATCTGCACGCTGCCGATATTATCCGTGACGTAGCTCTCCTTTCAGAGGCGCGGGAGGAAGCGGCATCCTTTGTGAACGGACATGGTGCAGAAGAACCGGTCCTCCGGGCCCTGAAGCGGCGGTTTGGCGGGTCGTTCCAGAAACTGCTGAATAACTGAATGGGAGAGGTCAGGGAATTTCTGTATAAAATATGTACAGAATCGGGTGAATCAGCTATAATAAAGGATAAAGTGCCAATGTGGCATAGTTCTGCTTTTCAGGGCAGAACAGACTATTATAGAATAAGGCGGAGATGGAGTTGTCTAGTAAAATCGATATATTATCCGTTCCCATTGCCAACATCAGTTTGGCGGAAACGAAAGACTTTGTGTTCCGTTGCATTGCCGAAGGCCGTGCGGCATCGATTGCGACGGCCAATGCGGAAATGGTGATGCGGGCCCAGAAAGACCGGGAACTGGCACAGGCCCTGCAGGAAGCCGACCTGGTGATTCCCGACGGCGCCGGCGTCCTCTGGGCGGCAGAGCAGAAAGGACAGAAATTCAAGGAACGGGTTACTGGCTGTGATGTGGCGGAACTGCTGCTCAAAGAAGCGGCAGCGCGCCAGACCCCGGTCTATTTGTTCGGAGCGGCGGCCGGCGTAGCAGACGAAGCGGCGGCCAATGTTGAAGCGCGCTATGGAAAACTGAATCTGGCCGGGACCCATTCGGGCTTTTTCAGTGCTGCCGAGGAAAAAGACATCATTGACGAAATCCGCAGCCATGGCACGCGGATCCTGCTGGTGGCTCTCGGCGTCCCCAAACAGGAAAAATGGATCCGCGACCACTTATATGATCTGGGCCCCTGTGTCTGCATGGGTGTCGGCGGTACCTTTGACGTGCTGGCCGGCCGCGTAGGCCGGGCCCCCGTATGGATGCAGCAGAACCGGTTGGAATGGCTGTACCGCCTGTGCAAAGAACCGAGCCGCTTCCGGCGTATGCTGGCGCTGCCCCGCTTTATGGCTGCCGTTAAATTCGGCGGCCGTATGTGAAAGGAGCCGTGGTGATGTGAAAAAACCGCTTATCATAGAAGATGGCTACGTATTCATTCTGGTACCGGCCCTGCTGGCTGTCCTGGCATGGCGTTTCCTCAATCCCTATGCGGCCGTATTGCCGGGTGTACTTGCCTTGTATTTTGCCTATTTTTTCCGTAATCCACCACGCCATATCCCCGATGATGAGCTGGCTCTCGTGTCGCCAGCCGACGGGACGGTTGTTTCGGTAGAAGAAACGTTTGAGGATTTGTATCTCAATCAGAAATGTCGGAAAATCACTATATTCCTGTCTATCTTCGATGCCCATATCAACCGCACGCCTCTTTCGGGAATCATCAAATTCCAGCAGTATACGTGCGGCCGCTTCCGCCCGGCCTATGAAAAGGGCGTAGGCTATGAAAACGAACGATATTCCCTGGGCATTGAAAACAAGCGCACCAATATCCTCGTGACGCTCATCGCCGGCGTACTGGCCCGGCGTGTCGTTTCCTGGGTGACGCTGGGAGATGAGCTGCAGCACGGCCAGCTGTACGGTATGATTAAGTTTGGTTCCTGCATCGAAGTATTCGTGCAGGATAACGTCGATATATACGTCACGAAAGGCCAGAAGGTCCGTGGCGGAGAAACTATCATAGGGAGGATTCAAGAATGAAAAAAGTAATTCCCTGCCTGTTTACCTCAGGCAATCTGGGATTTGGCGTCCTGAGCATCATGCTTACGTCCCAGGGTTATCTGACATGGGGCGCTGTATGCATCCTGCTGGCTATGGTATGTGATGCCCTCGACGGGCGGACGGCCCGGGCCCTGGGGGTGCAGGGCGAATTCGGTAAGGAACTGGATTCCCTGTCGGACTGCGTTTCCTTTGGCGCGGCAACGGGATTTCTGATTTATTCCTATTCACTTCATGAACTGGGCTGGATTGGCATGGTCCCGCCTGTCCTCTATGCCTGCTTTGGTGGCCTGCGCCTGGCCCGTTTCAATCTGAATACGACGGTCATCCACGGCTATTTCCAGGGTATGCCCATCCCGAACGGCGGATGTATCGTGGCGACCTATGTCCTGTCGGGCGTCCATCTGCCGGCCTGGATCATCGCCATCCTGACCCTGGCCCTCGGCTATCACCTGGTCAGCAAAGTCCATAATCCCGATTTCAAGGGCGCCAGCCCCGATGTGCTTCACAAATCGGCCCTGGCGATTGCCGTACTCTGCGGTGCCCTGGTCCTCTGGCTGGTAGACTGGCATCTGGTCCTCATCATGCCATTCTTCCTGTACATCATTTTTGGTCTGGTCAATACGGCCATGAATGCCGCTGCTTCTCACTGAGTTCGTTAGGGAGAGTCGTGTATGGAACATCTTTTGGATATCATCATGATACCCATACAAGTAATCATCGTATTTTATTCGCTGTACTATTTTATCCTGGCCTGCTTCGGTCTCATGAAGAAACGGGACCGGGTGATGATGCCACCCAAACATACCTTTGCGGCAGTCATCTGCGCCCATAATGAAGAACGGGTCGTAGGCAACCTCATCGACAATCTGAAGGAACTGAATTACCCCAAAGACATGTACGATGTCTATGTCGTAGCCGACAACTGCACGGACAAGACAGCCGATGTCTGCCGGGCCCACGGGGCCTTTGTCCGCGTGCGCACCAATAAGGAGCACGTCGGCAAAGGATATGCCATGGACTGGATGTTCTCCCAGATGCTGGCCCAGGAAAAACAGTATGACGCCTTTGTCGTCTTTGATGCCGACAATCTGGTCCATCCGGAATTCCTCCGGGAAATGAACAACCATCTTTGCAAGGGCGAACAGGTCATCCAGGGCTATATGGATTCCAAAAATCCGACCGATACGTGGATTGCCGGTACCTTTTCCATCGCCTTCTGGCTTATCAACCACATGTGGCATCTGGCCAAGTATAATATCGGCCTTTCAACGGCTCTGGGCGGCACGGGCATGTGCATCGCCACGGACATCGTACGCAAGTATGGCTGGGGCTGCGACTGCCTGACAGAAGATATGGAGTTTTCCATGAAGGTCCTCCTCGAAGGAGTACGTACCTGCTGGGCCCACGACGCTATCATCTATGATGAAAAGGCACTGGGATTCATGCAGTCCTGCCGGCAGCGCAAACGCTGGGCCCAGGGGCAGTGTGACTGCGGCGAACGGTTTATTCCCAAGCTCTTTGCCAGAGGCATAAAGACGGGCAATATCCGCATGCTCGACGGCATCATCACACTGTCGCAGCCGTTCTTCATGATGATGTCCACCATCTATGCGGGCATTGCCATGGTCAATTCCTATATTCCGCTGTATACCAATATCCTCAACCAGCTGATCCCCGTCCAGATATGGACTGTCCTCGGTATCGGACAATATCTCATACCAGTCATCGTGCTGCTGCAGATTAAAGTGCCGCCTAAATCGTGGCTGTACCTCATTGTCTATCCCCTCTTTATATACAGCTGGATTCCCGTCAATTTCCTGGGATTCAAAGACCGTCATAAGATGGAATGGAGCCATACCCTGCATACGAGAGCCGTTTCCTATGATAACGCCGCTCTGTTGCGCAAGCAGAATAAAGAATAGGAGAATCTATGCATATACTACTTACCAATGATGACGGACTGCAGGCACAGGGTCTGCAGATCCTGAAAGAAGAAATGATGGGCTATGCCCGGAAGGTCACCGTCGTGGCTCCGGCAGGGCAGCGCAGCGCCGCTTCCCATTCCATGACCATCAACCGCACGCTGTATTGCCATGAACATCCTGGTGCGACGGACCGGGTACGGGAAATATCCGTTTCCGGCACGCCTGTAGACTGTGTCAAAATGGCTATGGAATATTTCCTCCGCGATGACCGGCCGGACCTCATTATTTCCGGAATCAATGATGGCTATAATCTGGGCAGTGACGTTCTCTATTCGGGAACCGTATCGGCGGCTATGGAGGGACCGTATTATCAGGTACCGGCGATGGCTGTTTCCATGGGAACGATGACGGAAGACCGCTGCCGGGAAACGGCACGCCTGGTAAAAGCACTGGTGGAACAGGTCTTTGTCTGCGGTAAATTTCCGGGTATACTGAACGTCAATATACCACGGGACGGAGAGATATCGCTGAAGAACGCCTGCGTCGTTCCCCAGACGGTGCAGATTTACCATAACGTCATCGCCGAGAAACGGGATATTGACGGCAGTCTCTGCTACAAGATTGTCGGAGATCTCGACCTTACGACGGCACCGGAAGACAGCGACGTAGCCTGCATCCGCAACGGCCATATCGCCCTGACCCCGCTAAAATGGCAGCAGACGGCAGACCGGGCCATGGAACTTGTACGGCAATATATTTGATAAAGTCATGTATACATGGTACAAAATGCAAGCCCTGTATGGACAAATTTCCATACAGGGCTTGCATTTTGTAAAAGAAGTGGTTATAATAACAAATACATCATACATATTGCGTGGATGAAGCATGCGGGAGAAGGCAGAGGCCTACCGAAGGAGTTAAACTCTCAGGTATCCGTATCCGGATGGGACCGTATGCAGACACGACTCTGGAGAGTCCCTCTTGGGCGCCGAAGGTGCACGGAAGTCATTTCCTTATCTCTCAGGCAAAAGGACAGAGGCTGTAAAAAGCGCAGATAGCGTATTTGTGCGTTTGTTTTGGCCTGTCTCCGGAGACATGATGGAGACAGGCTTTTTTTGTTATCATTTTTCTTTTTATTCGTTGCCATACCATGGGATAGAGAAAGGGAGAGAGTCATGAGTTTAGAAACATTGAATGCGATTGACAGTTTTATCTGGGGGCCGCCGTTACTGATTTTGCTGATCGGCACAGGCATCATGCTGACCTTCCGGCTCCGGTTATTACAGGTTTTCCGTCTGCCGCGGGCTTTGAAACTGATATTTACGGCGAAAAATCAGGGGGAAGGAGATATCGATAGTTTCAAAGCGCTTTGCACGGCTCTGGCTGCGACGGTCGGTACAGGCAACATCGTCGGCGTCGCAACGGCTGTACATGCCGGCGGGCCGGGGGCCATCTTCTGGATGTGGATGGCTGCCTTTGTCGGCATGGCGACAAAATACGCCGAAGGCTGTCTGGCTGTCCGCTACCGCACGGTTGATAAAAATGGGGAAATAGCCGGCGGGCCGATGTACTACATCGAAAACGGTCTGGGAAAGAAATATAAGCCGCTGGCTGTCCTGTTCGCCTTCTTTGGTGTTCTCGTCGCCTTCTTTGGCATTGGTACCTTTGCACAGGTCAATTCCATTGTAGAAATCACCCGTCTGACGGCGGACATCCCCGTCGAATACACGGCAGTCGTCCTCACCATCGTCGTAGCGGCTGTTACTATCGGCGGCCTGCAGTCCATTGCCCGGGCCGCTTCAAAAATCGTACCGGCTATGGCTGTCATTTATGTCATTTCTACAGTTGCCTTTCTGGCTATCTTTTATGAACAGATCCCGGCTGCTGTCTATGAAATCATTCACGATGCCTTTACTCCGACGGCTGCTGCCGGCGGCTTCCTCGGTGCTACCGTCCTCGTCGCCATGCGCAACGGCGTGGCCCGCGGCGTATTTTCCAATGAATCGGGCCTGGGCAGTGCTCCTATCGTAGCGGCTGCGGCCAAGACAAAATGGCCGGCCGAACAGGGACTCATTTCCATGACCGGTACCTTTATCGATACGATCATTATCTGTACGCTCACCGGGCTGGTCCTCGTCGTCAGCGGTGCCTGGACGGGTGATGTCAACGGGGCTGCTCTGACTAATGCGGCTTTCCTGCAGGCTTTCCCGGCCTATGGCAGTGTAATCCTCTGTGTCGGACTGACACTCTTTGCCTTCACGACTATCCTTGGCTGGAATTACTATGGGGAACGCTGCATGGAATATCTGGTTGGCGTCAAAGGAATCATGCCGTACCGCATCGTATTCATCATCCTCGTGGCCTGCGGTGCCTTCCTCAAACTGGATGTCATCTGGATTCTGGCAGATATCGTAAACGGCCTCATGGCTATTCCGAACCTCATCGCCCTCATCGGTCTTTCGGGCGTCGTCGTAGCCGAAACCAAGGCTTATTTTGCTCATGTCAAAGCAGAAGAAATGGCAGTAGCAGAAGAAGAAAAAGAAACGGTCAGCGGCGACTAACACAGGAATCTGTGGTATACAGACCAGGTTACTAGAAAAATACGTATGGACGGAGCTGTCCTCGTGGGCGGCTCCGTTTCTTCTGGTTGAAATATGCAGAATACCCCTTGACGTATGGATACAGTATGGTATAATTAATTTTGTTCCAGTATTTTATGCCGGAGTGGCGGAATGGCAGACGCACCTGACTCAAAATCAGGCGGGTAACACCGTGTGGGTTCAAGTCCCACCCCCGGCACCATAGAATAGGAAAGGCTGTCCCATTAAGCAGATACATGCTTGATGGGACAGCCTTTTTTTATGCTTATTATACATAAAAGATACAGAAAGAATTGTTCTATTTTTCTGGAAGTGTGATATGGGCGTCGGTTTTGACAAAATTAAAACGAAAAGTTTACATAATAAAAGAATAAATAATTGTAGAATATGAATAAATATACCATAAGAAAAAGAAACGGATTTTCGACGCGAGATTGTATATCTATAAATAATGTTTATTTTATGCGTTTTGTTATAATTTGTTTTTTATCGTCATTTATGGTAAAAACATTACGTTACGGCGATAATTACGTAATTTTTGCGATATTTATATATTGAATAATATAAATATGAATAGAATAAAATATAAAATCATTTTGTATTTATATTTAAACATATTATAAACAGTTTATAATTTTGCAAGAACTCCTATTGATTTTTCTATGCAAATGAATGTATGATTACAAGTAGTATTAACGCGCATAATTGTAAAATAAGTTAATATTATTATTTGGGTCGTCGTGTAAAGGAGATACATGGTTATGACAAAAAAACATTCATTGACTCTTTTGATTCCAGCCTTTTGTTCTTATCTTACTCATCATTTCAGAAACCCAATCAGATAATCCGGCCCGGGAACAGGGGAGTGCTACAGGAAATGGTATGAAAGGAATAGTATTTCATTACAACAGGGGATGATATCGTCGTTTTTAGGGTAACAGGCCCGGACATCACGAGTACAGGCAGACCGGTTGCCGTACATAATGGACAGGACAGGCCCATGCATTAACAGGGGGACAGCGATGTTCGTCTGTATCTTTGACAGGCAGGTGAACGGTATGAAATATCAGCGTCGCATGAAAGAGTTACGGCAGGAGAATAATATGTCTCAGGCCGACTTAGGAAAAGTTTTGAAATGTACACAAGTTGCGTATGGGATGTATGAAAATGGCAAACGACGGCTTCCTATCTGCGGCCTCATTACATTGGCCCGGTTTTACGATGTATCAGCGGACTATATCCTGGGGCTGACGGATAGCAAGGAAAGAAAATGAAGGGGAGTCATCGCGGCGGGAACTTTTTTGTTTCGAAGAACTCTGCTTTTATGATATAATACAGGTGTGAGCCTATATTGGAGGGAGTGGAGTCGATGAATGAAATTTTTACGCGGCGCAGTGTGCGCAAATTTTTGCCCCAGCCGGTAGAAGAAGAAAAAATTGAAAAAATGCTGCGGGCCGGTATGGCAGCACCGTCTGCCGGCAATCAGCAGCCCTGGGAATTTTACGTAGTCCGCGATAAAAAAATATTGCAGGATTTATCCCATTGCAGTCTCTATGCCGGATGTGCTGCCAAGGCACCGGCCGCAATTGTCGTCTGCAGCCGCGATGACAACATGCGTTTCCGCGCCTTTGCCAACCTGGACCTCAGTGCCTGTGTAGAAAATATTCTGCTGGAAGCTGTCTGTCTGGGCCTGGGCGCTGTATGGCTCGGAGTTGCGCCATATGCGTCCCGGGAATTGAATGTGCGCCGGGCTATCGGCATCCCGAAAGGTCTTACGGCCTTTGCGGTCATTCCTGTTGGCTATGCTGCCGATACGGTGGAAGAACGGGCGAAAGAGGATCGTTTCGATCCCGACCGGATTCATTACGTATAAAAAAGACTCCTGCTCAGGCAGGAGCTTTTTTATATACATATCTGTAAAGAGAAAGGAAAAAGAAGCATGTTTAACGTAGGGTTTAGTGAAGCTCTGGTCATCTGTATCGTAGCCCTGGTCGTATTCGGCCCGAAAAAGCTGCCGGAAATCGGACGGGCCCTGGGACGGGGATTACGGGAATTCCGCAAGGCGGCGTCGGATGTGATGGAAGGGGCGGAGGAGGATACAAAAGATGGAACCCAGGGAAAAGACCGATGAGGCGGTACTGCCGCTTACGGGCCATCTGGCAGAATTCCGGCGTCGCCTTATATACTGCCTGGCAGCCCTGGCACTGGCAAGTGGCGCTTCCTATGCGTATATAGAAGATATCATTGCCTTTATTTCAGCTCCCGCAGGGAAATTATATTTCATGCAGCCGGCGGAAGTGTTTTTTTCATATCTGCAGGTGGCGGTCTGTACGGGATTCCTGGTTACCGTGCCCGTGTGGGCGTATCAGCTGTGGCGCTTCGTCCGGCCGGCTCTTACGGGAAAGGAACGACGGGGTGTCTTTCTGTTAGTACCGGCTGCGGTAATCCTTTTCTACAGTGGGCTGGCCTTTTCGTATGCCCTCGTATTGCCGCCGGCTATGCGCTTTTTTATGGATTTCGCCAGTTCTTCCCTGCAGCCCATGTTTTCCCTGTCGGCTTACCTCTCGTTTTTTATGTCTTTTACAGTGCCGTTCGGACTGGCTTTCGAACTGCCCCTGGTCCTGCTGGTTCTGTCCCGCCTCGGACTGGTCACGCCCCAGGGGCTGCGGCGGAAACGCAAAGCTTTCATCGTCCTTGATTTTATCTTTGCCGCGGTTATTTCGCCTACGGGAGACGCCTTTACCCAGATGATGATTGCCCTGCCGGTACTGATCCTATACGAAGGCAGTATCCTGGTCATGAAATGGCTGGACAGGGGGCGTCTGGGGAGCCGTAACTACGTGCCATAAAAGCTGCTGTCTTGTATACAGTATTTATATTGTTTAGCACCGGCCTTTCTCTTGTAAAGTTGCGGGCATTTGTTATAATTAAAGTTGCAGTGAATTGCCTATGGGGAGATAAAAAAGGCAGACGCTGCCATCCAATATAACAGGAGGGACTATTCATGAAAAAAATTCGTTCGGTTTTAGTGGCCAACCGTGGTGAAATCGCTATCCGTGTATTCCGGGCCTGCAACGAGCTGGGAATCCGTACCGTGGCGATTTACTCCAAGGAAGATTCGCTTTCCCTGCACCGTTTCCGTGCAGATGAATCCTATCTGGTAGGCCAGGGGAAGAAACCGGTTGATGCATATTTAGATATTGAAGATATAATCCGCATTGCCCATGAACATGATGTCGATGCTATCCATCCGGGCTACGGCTTCTTGTCGGAAAATGCCGATCTGGCCAAACGCTGCCAGGAAGAAGGCATCATCTTCATCGGGCCGAAAGTCGAACACCTCATCATGTTCGGCGATAAGATCAACGCCCGTATCCAGGCTAAAAAAGCCGGTATCCAGTACATCCCCGGCAGTGACGGCCCGGTCATGAATTATGCGGAAGTAGAAAAATTTGCCAAAGACGTAGGCTTCCCGATCATGCTGAAAGCCGTCAATGGCGGCGGTGGCCGCGGCATGCGCATGGTAGACCGCATGGCCGATCTGCGCGATGCCTATGATCGTGCTAAATCCGAAGCCAAACTCGCCTTTGGCAGTGATGAAATTTATCTGGAAAAGTGTATTGTCAACCCAAAACACGTAGAAGTACAGATCATGGGTGACGAACACGGCAATGTCGTCCATCTCTACGAACGGGACTGCTCCATCCAGCGCCGTCACCAGAAAGTCGTTGAAATCGCGCCGGCCTTTGCTCTGCCGCAGCAGCTGCGTCAGGATATCTGCAATGCCGCTCTCAAACTTATGCGCAATGTCCATTATGTCAACGCCGGGACGGTAGAATTTCTGGTAACGCCTGATGGCAAGTTCTACTTCATCGAAGTCAATCCCCGTGTCCAGGTTGAACATACGGTCACGGAAATGATTACGGGTATCGATATTGTCCAGACGCAGATCAAGGTAGCCGAAGGCTATGCTCTCGACAGCGATGAAATCGGCATCAAGTCCCAGGACGACATCGAATGCCGCGGCAATGCCATCCAGTGCCGTATCGCTACCGAAGATCCGACCAACAATTTCATGCCTGATTCGGGAAAAATCATCGTATACCGCAGCGGCGGCGGTTTCGGCGTCCGCCTCGACAGCGGCAATGCCTTTGCCGGTGCCATCATCACGCCGTACTATGACTCGCTGCTGGTCAAGGCGACGACCTATGGCCTGAACCACGCCCAGGCTGTACAGAAGATGCTCCGCGTTCTCGGTGAATTCCGTATCCGCGGCGTCAAGACCAATATCGGTTTCCTCATCAACGTCTTGAAACAGCCGTCTTTTGTCAAAGGCGATTACAATGTCAACTTTATTGACGAACATCCGGAACTGTTCAATCTGCCTGTCGTTCATGACCGTGGCACGAAGCTGTTGAAATACATCGGCGATACGACGATTAACGGTTACACCAATGCAGGGCCGCAGGAAAAACCGGAATTTGAACGGCTTGAACTGCCGCAGCCGGTGGAAGGCCCGTATCCCGACGGGACGAAACAGATTTTTGATTCCATGGGACCGGAAAAATTCTCCCAGTGGATCCTCGACCAGAAAAAAGTCCTCATCACCGATACGACCATGCGTGATGCCCACCAGTCCCTGATGGCGACGCGGGTACGCTCCATTGATATGCTCCGCGTGCTGGAAACGGCTTCCAAAAAGCTGCCGGGCTTCTTCTCCTATGAATGCTGGGGCGGCGCTACCTTCGACGTGGCCTACCGCTTCCTTTATGAAGATCCCTGGGACCGCCTGCGCCAGATGCGCAAAAAGGCGCCGAATATCCTGCTGCAGATGCTCATCCGCGGCGCCAATGCCGTAGGTTATACGAGCTATCCTGACAATGTAGTCAAGAATTTCGTACAGCTGTCTGCCAAGAACGGCATCGACGTATTCCGTATTTTCGACAGCCTGAACAGTCTGGATAATATGTATGAAACGGTACAGGCCGTCCGCGAAACGGGCAAGATTGCCGAAGTCGCCCTCTGCTACACCGGCGATATCCTCGATCCGTCCCGTCCGAAATATAATCTCGACTACTATGTCCGCATGGCAAAAGAACTGCAGAATGCCGGCGCCAACATCATCGCCATCAAGGATATGGCAGGACTGCTGAAACCGGAAGCGGCATACCAGCTCGTTTCGGCCCTCAAAGATGCCGTCGATCTGCCTATTCACCTCCATACCCACGATGGCTCGGGCAATGCCGTGACGACACTCTGCCGGGCTGCCGACGCCGGTGTCGATATCGTCGATGCGGCCTATTCGGCCTTTGCCGGTGGTACGAGCCAGCCGAGCATGAATACCTTCTACTATGCCATGAGCGGCAAGGACCGCCAGCCGGACCTCAACATTGATGCCATGGAAGAAATGTCCCGTTACTGGGCAACCGTACGGCCATATTACAAAGGAGTCGATAAGGCCGAACCGTATCCCAACACGGAAACGTATTATTGTGAAATGCCTGGCGGCCAGTTCTCCAACCTCCGCCAGCAGGCGAAAGCCGTCGGACTGGGCGACCGCTGGAACGATATCAAGAAGATGTACCACGATGTCAACCTCATGTTTGGCGATATCGTCAAAGTTACGCCGTCTTCCAAGGTTGTCGGGGATATGACGCTGTACATGGTACAGAACGATCTGACGGAAAAAGATATTTATGAAAAGGGCGATACCCTTGATTTCCCCCAGTCCGTCGTAGAATTCTTCGAAGGCCGTCTGGGCTTCCCGTATCAGGGCTTCCCGGAAAAACTCCAGAAGATTATCCTGAAGGGAAAGAAACCTCTGACACAGCGTCCTGGCAAATTGCTTGAACCGGCTGATTTTGAAGCTATCCGTAAGAAACTGGAAGACGCCGGCTACAGCCATAGCGACGAAGACATCAACGCTTACTGCCAGTATCCGAAGGTATTTACGGACTACAATGACCGCAACAAGAAATATGGCGATGTCAGCGTCCTCGACACTCCGACCTTCTTCTTCGGTATGAAGCAGAATGAAGAAATCACGGTCGAACTGGAAGAAGGCGTAGACCTGGTCATCAAACTGATCAATATCAGCGATCCCGATGACAGCGGCATGCGTACCATCACGTTCATGTTCAACGGGGCAGAACGTGAAATCCAGGTGCAGGACAAAAACGTGGACCAGACCAGCGTCACCAGCAAGAAAGCCGATCCGGACAAGATCGGTGACATCGGCGCTACCCTTTCCGGCTCCGTCGTCAACGTCCTCGTCACCAAGGGCCAGAAAGTCAAGAAGGGCGATCCTCTGGTTGTAACGGAAGCCATGAAGATGGAAACGACCATTACGTCACCCATCGATGGCGTCGTCGGTGAAATCTATGCCGTCAAAGGCAAACCAATCATCAGTGGCGACTGCCTCCTGGAAGTACTGGAAGGCTGATCCTGATAGAAGTATATATGAATCCGTGGCATGAATTAGCTGTCATGCCGCGGATTTTTTTTATTCAGCCGTGCCTCCCGCTTATGGCAAAATGACTGTGCAACATCACAAACTACAAACAGAAAAGAGGTTGTCTTTGTGGGACAACCTCTTTTGGGTATATAGGACCAGAATCTGTCTTTTAATGGCTGTATTGGGTGCGTTTGCGGCGCACAGTCCAGCTGATGGCCAATAAGATGAGACCGGCGGCGAAGAAGACATACTTCATGCCGATGAAGGTGGCGATGGCACCGCCCAGGATAGGACCGGTCATGGCGCCAATCTGCTGGGCCGAGAATAACAGGCCGAAGACGTGGCCTTTGGTGCGGGCGTCGGTGTGTTCGGCCAGGATGGCATTGATGGAGGGGAAAATGCCGGAGAAGAACAGGCCTACGGCGAACTGACTGGCAGCAAATCCATAGAGCGTCGTCGGCAGGGCCTGGAGAAAAAAGAATATGCCTGCCAGGACCAGGGCATAGCGCATGGATTTGAAGAATCCGTGGTGCTGTCCAAAGCGACCCCAGAGGGGAGCCGTAATGGCGCTGGCAAATCCGCCGAGAGAAAAGACGAGACCTGAAACAAAGACGAGATTATCCATATTCTGGGCCATATGAGAGATATACGTAGTCAGGATAGGCTGGACAATGAGGATGACGACCTGCACCAGGGCAGAGCAGATCAGCATGTGAAAGATGATAGGGACTTTCCACAGGCTCTTTGGTTCGGCCGTGGCCTCTCCTTCGTCAGGCTCTGCCGGCTTGGCCGGTACACGGCTGAGGTCTGGTTCTTTGATGAAAAAGACGAGGACGAGGAAATTCAGGAAGAGAGCGCCTGAGGCGAGGAAAAAGGACATGCGCATACCGAACAGTTCTGCCAGGATGCCGCCGAACAACGGGCCGATGATGCCGCCTGCCGTCAGGGCTCCCTGCATGATGCCCAGACAGATGCCCAGTTTCTGGGGCGGCGCATAAATGGTCATGATTGCCAGTTCCATAGGCCACAGGCCGGCGGCAAATCCCTGGAACATGCGCATAAATGTCAGCTGCAGTGGCGTGGTGACGATGCCGCCGAGAAAGTAACTGACAGACAGGAGCAGGCTGGCGCGGATAGCCATGAGACGCTTTCCCTTGCGGTCGGCCATTTTTCCCCAGATAGGAGCCATGATGGCACTGACAAGGAAGGTAGATGAAAAAACAATCCCCGACCAGATATTGACCGAAGTGGCGGAGACGCCCAGCTCACGGGTCAGGTACATGGGGAGAAAGGGAATGAGCATCGTATAGCTCGATGACATAAAAACGACATTGCATGTCAGGATAGCAAGACAGACTTTCCAGTTCACGTAATCGGCTCCTTTCAGACAGAGGTAATAGAAGGAACAGCCGGAGCCGCGACGCTGAGTAGAAGCGTCGCGGCTCCGGCGGATATTTTTTGTATCATACTATTATAATACGGCAGTTTGACAATTTCAACATTATCCGTTGAAAATTCATACCTATACTTCTATAATAAAAGCAGTGTCATTATAAAAGAAAAGAGGATAGGACCATGTTTTTGTATATT
This sequence comes from Megasphaera hexanoica, assembly GCF_043520715.1. Classification (NCBI taxonomy): domain Bacteria; kingdom Bacillati; phylum Bacillota; class Negativicutes; order Veillonellales; family Veillonellaceae; genus Megasphaera; species Megasphaera hexanoica. The sequence continues at coordinate 803,737 of NZ_CP171361.1, forward strand.
ATCAAGCGGATAGGCGGTGCCATCGTCGTCCTGTGGGCAGTCATTACGATTACCTTCGGGCTCATGCATGCCATTCCCGGTGGCCCGTTTACAGAAGAAAAAAAACTGCCTCCGGCCGTACTGGCCAACATAGAGGAACGGTATCATCTCAATGATCCCCTGCTGACGCAGTATGGCGATTACCTGAAACACGCTGCCGTACTCGACCTGGGGCCGTCTTTCAAATATCCCGGTCAGACGGTCAATGAAATCATAGCGGAAAGTATGCCCGTGTCGGCCCAGCTGGGGCTGATCAGCCTGTTGCTGGCGCTGGGGACGGGCGTAACAGCCGGTCTTCTGGCGGCGTGGCGCAAGAATACGTGGATGGATTACGCCCTGATGCTCGGCGCGACCTTGGGCGTTTCTGTGCCGAGTTTTATCCTGGCAGCCGTCCTCATACAGCTCTTTGCCTTTACCTGGCCGGTCCTGCCGGCGGCAATGTGGAAGGGGCCGGCCTACGTTATCCTGCCGGCGCTGGCTCTGGCAGCCCATCCTACGGCCTTTATCATGCGCCTGACCCGGTCCAGTGTCCTCGATGCACTGTCCCAGGATTATATCAAGACAGCCCGGTCCCGCGGTATCAGTACGCGGCGGCTCCTCTGCCATCACGCTCTTCGCAACGCCCTGCTTCCTGTAGTCAGTTATATCGGCCCGCTGGCGGCGGCACTGCTGACGGGAAGCTTTATCGTCGAATCGATTTTTGCCATTCCCGGACTGGGGCGCCATTTCGTGACCAGCATCTATAACCGCGATTACACGGTCATACTGGGCATTACTATATTTTACAGTTTTCTCATTATTTTTATGAATCTCATCATTGATCTCATATATCCGCTGCTGGATCCCCGGATCCGGCTGCAGAACCACAAGGAGGGATGACCATGACGCCAGACGATTTTGCGCCGCTTCAGGAGGCGGATAAAGAAACGCTGTACGTGCCGCCCCAGAAGCTGCGGGAGCGGGGATGGCAGCAGATGAAACACAATAAACTGGCCTTGTGGGGACTGGGCATCGTCATTATCATGACAGTCATGGCTCTGTTCGGCCCTCTCCTGGCACCGTATTCGTACGCCGATCAGGACCTGACCATGGCCAACGCCTGGCCCGGGCCGGATCACTGGTTCGGCACCGATTCCCTGGGCCGTGATTTGTTTGTCCGCGTCCTCTACGGGGCTCGCATTTCCCTTTCCATCGGCCTTGTGGCCAGTCTGATCAATGTCTGCATCGGCGTATTGTACGGCGGTTTTGCCGCTCTTTCCGGCGGCCGGACGGACCGGATCATGATGCACATCGTCGATGTCCTTTATTCCATTCCCATGCTGCTGTACGTCATTCTCCTCATGGTCGTATTCAAGCCGGGCCTGATCAATATTTATCTGGCTCTGGGCATTGCCTACTGGCTCAATATGGCCCGTATCGTCCGAGGTCAGATCCTGAGCCTCAAACAGCAGGATTACGTCATGGCCGCCCGGTCCTGCGGGTCATCCACCTGGCAAATCCTGCGCCGCCATATGATCCCCAACTGCGTAGGGCCTATCATCGTGACGTTGACCTTGTCTATTCCCGATGCAATTTTCACTGAAGCCTTTCTGAGTTTCATCGGCCTCGGCGTCTCGGCTCCCATGGCCAGCTGGGGTGTCCTGGCTTCGGAAGGCATCAACAGTATGCGTTCTTTTCCTTTCCAGCTCCTGTTTCCGGCTCTGGCCCTGTGCCTGACCATGCTGGGTTTTATGTTTCTTGGTGACGGCCTGCGCGATGCCCTGGATCCACAGAATGATAAGGAGGGCGGACGATGAATCACCATCTTCTTTCCATAGACAATCTGTCCATCTCTTTCCGTACTTACCGGGGTGTACTGGAAGCGACCCACCAGGTTTCGCTCGTCGTCGATGCCGGTGAAACCGTCGGTATCGTCGGGGAATCGGGATGCGGGAAATCCGTTACGGCCCATGCGGTCATGAAACTGCTCCCTGGCGACAGCGCGATATATTCATCGGGCCATATCTTCTGGGACGGCAGAGATATCCGTTCATTGGACGAAAGTGCCATGAACCGTCTCCGCGGCCGCGACATGGCCATGATATTCCAGGACCCCATGACGGCCCTCAACCCGGTCCTGACCATTGGCGATCAGATAGAAGAAGGCCTGCGCCAGCATCATATGAGCCGGCAGGAAGCAAGGCAAAAGGCACTGTCCCTATTGCGCGAAGTGGGCATCACGTCGCCAGAGCGGCGGCTGTACCAATATCCGCATGAACTGTCGGGAGGGATGCGCCAGCGATGTCTCATCGCCATGGCGTTATCCTGTGAACCCCGCCTGTTGTTTGCCGATGAACCGACGACGGCTCTCGATGTGACGACGGAAGCCCAGGTATTGCAGCTCCTGAAAAAACTGCAGGCGGAACATCAGATGGCCGTCGTCCTCATTTCCCACAATCTCGGCGTCATCGCCCAGATGTGCCGGCGCGTCTATGTCATGTATGCCGGTGTCGTCGTAGAAACGGGCCGGGTAGAAGATATTTTCGATCATCCTGCTCATCCGTATACGAAAGGGCTGCTGGCGTCGCTGCCAGATCCGGCCCATAAAGATAAAGTCCTCACAGGCATTGCCGGACAGGCTCCGGATTTATTCCACATGCCGTCGGGGTGCCGGTTCTATCCGCGCTGTCCCCGGGCGATGCGCATCTGTGCCCATATGGCGCCGCCGGTCTATGAACGGGAAATAGGACACACGGCTGCCTGCTGGTTGTTCTGTCCGGAACGGGAGGTGTGTCATGGCTCTCATTGATGTCCATCATCTGACAAAAAACTTCATCGTCCGCACGGACTGGCTTGGCCGTCCCCGGAATGTACTGACGGCCGTTCACGACGTGTCGCTGGCGATTCATTCCGGCGAAACGGTCGGGCTGGTCGGAGAATCGGGATGCGGGAAATCGACCTTTGCCCGCACTGTCCTCGGCCTGTATGAGAAAACGGTGGGAACGGTCCTGTTCAAAGGGCAGGATGTGCAGCAGCCCGATGCGGCAACGGCATTTCACCGCCAGGTACAGATGATATTCCAGGATCCGTACGCTTCGCTGGACCCGCGTATGACCGTCGAAGATATCATTGCCGAACCGCTGCGCAACTATGGTATCTGTTCGTCCCGGATCCAGCTGCAGCAACGCGTGGCACAGCTGCTCGACGAAGTAGACCTTTCCCGGGAAGCGGCCCAACGCTATCCCCACGAATTTTCCGGGGGACAGCGGCAGCGCGTCGGCATTGCCCGGGCCCTGGCGCTGGAACCAGACTGTATTTTCTGTGATGAACCGATTTCAGCCCTCGACGTCTCGGTCCAGGTCCAGATTGTCAATATGCTGCAGCGGCTGCAGAAAGAACGCAACCTGGCTTACCTGTTCATTGCCCACGACCTGGCCATGGTCCATCACCTCAGCCGGCGCATCGGCGTCATGTATCTGGGGCGCCTCGTCGAGCTGGGAGACGGTGATGCCGTGTATCATACGCCGCTGCACCCCTATACACAGGCCCTGATTTCGGCCGTTCCCGTGCCGGATCCGCACTATCGCCGGCAGGTCTGTATATCCGGTGAAGTCCCCAGCCCGCTGGCACCGCCGCCGGGATGTGTGTTCCATCCCCGGTGCCCGCTGGCCGATGAACGCTGTAAGATGGAAGCCCCAGTCCTGCAGGAAATCATGCCGGGACGAATGGTGGCCTGCCATCATGCCGGGAAGGAGGTCCGGTGATGAAGAAATTATGGATACTCCTGCTGTGTCTGCTGATGCTGATTCTGGCGGGATGCGGCACCGATACAAATGACAAGGTCAGTTATGCCCTGGAAGCCGAACCGGCCAGCCTTGACCCGGCTATGACGACGGGGCTGGCCGAAGCCAACGTGCAGGCCGAGCTTTTCGAAGGCCTGACCCGGCTGGACAAGGACAATCAGCCCCAGCCAGCACTGGCAGACCGCTGGGATCTGTCAGCAGATGGAAAAACCTATATCTTTCACTTGCGGCCTGGAATCACCTGGAGCGATGGCACTCCCATCACAGCTCATGATTTCGTCTATTCCTGGATGAGGGTCATCGATCCGTCTGTAGCATCTCCCAATGCCTACATGATGTTCATCATCGACGGTGCGGAAGCGTACAATAAGAAAAAAGGAACGGCAGATGACGTAGGCATAAAGGCACTGGATGACCAGACGCTGCAGATACGGCTGAAGAATCCGACAGCGTATTTTCTCAATCTGACGGCGTTTCACTGTTATTATCCCGTCCCTGAAGCCTGTGTCCGGGCTAATCCCGATACGTGGGCGGCCAATGCTGGCGGATTTGTCGGCTGCGGCCCCTTTACCCTGGAAACATGGGTCCATTCCAGTGAAATCGTGGTGAAGAAGAATCCGGCCTACTGGGACGTGGATCATGTGCGGTCTGATTATCTCGATTTTCCCATCAGTGAATCCCAGTCTACGCGGCTGACCCTCGTCGAAAGCGGGCAGGCCAATATGATGGTAGAACCGCCGCCGGCAGAACAGCAGCGGCTGGAATCAATGGGACTCTATCAGGTAGCTCCCTATTTGGGGACTTATTATTATGTCTTTAATACACAAAAAGCCCCCTTCGATGATGTCCGCGTCCGTAAAGCCTTCGCTCTGGCGATGGAACGGGAAGGCCTGGTGAAGCATATCGTGCGGGGACGCAAAGAAGCGGCTTACGCCTGGGTACCGCCGGGAATGAAAAATCCGGCTACCGGTCAGGACTTCCGCAAAGAAGGCGGGAATCTTCAGGAAGAAAATGTGAAAAAAGCGAAAGAACTCCTGAAAGAAGCCGGCTATGATGAAGCTCATCAGCCCGACGTGACGATTCTGTTTAATACGAATGAAATGCACAAGGCCGTTGCCGAAGCCGTGCAAGCCATGTGGCAGGAAAATCTGGGTGTCCATGCGGAACTTACCAATCAGGAAGCCAAAGTATACCTGGCCTCGCGGACACAGGGAAACTATCAGGTGGCCCGGGCATCGTGGGTAGCCGATTATGCCGATCCCATGACCTTCCTCGACGTATTTGCCGACGAAGAAAATGACGCCCAGTACCATAACAAGGCCTATGCAGATTTAGTCGGCAAAGCGAAAGAAGAAAAAGACCCGGGGCGGCGTATGGAGTACATGCATCAGGCAGAGCAGATACTCTTCGACGATTGTGTGCTCATACCGATTTATTATACGACCCAGCCTTTTGTCGTACAGCCTTATGTCAAAGGCTATCACTGGAGTCCCCTGGGACTGATTGATTTAAAGGAAGCCTATATTGAAAAATAGAGAAAACGTGAGAAAGGATTGGTCTTCTTGCAGCAGTATACATTAGGCCGGGCCCTGCAGCCCGGTGACACTCTGGGAATCGTCGCCCCGTCGGCGCCGCTCGATGAAAAGCGCTTTCAGGCGGGACTGGCCTATCTTCATTCCCTGGGACTTAAGACGAAGTGCGGCCAGTCGGTGCAGGAGCGCTGGGGATATCTGGCCGGGAGCGATGACGTGCGGGCTCGGGATATCAACGGATTTTTTGCCGATTCCTCTATAGACGGGATCCTCTGCATGCGCGGCGGCTATGGGGCAGCCCGGCTGCTGCCGCTCCTGGATTATGATGCCATTGCCCGCCATCCCAAACTGTTCATCGGATTCAGTGATATCACGGCCCTCCACACGGCTCTCCTCCAGCGGTCCGGCCTGGCTACCATCCACGGAGCGATGCTCACGGGTCTCGGTGGAAAAGCCACGCGCTATACGTATGAACAGTTTGCGGCAGGACTTGCCAATCCGGCCATGACCGGCCCGGTCCGGCTGCCCCGGGGACATCACCTGGAAACCCTCGTCGAAGGCGACGCAGAGGGCATCCTTGCCGGCGGCAATATGATGCTCATTTCGTCGCTCATAGGGACACCTTATGAACTGGATGGGCAGGGACAGATCCTGTTTCTGGAAGAAATCGGGGAAGAAGCCTATGCTATCGACCGCATGCTCTGCCAGTTTGAACAGTCCGGACTCATCGACCGCATAGCAGGCCTTGCCTTCGGCGAGTTTACCCGCTGCCATCCCGTAAAGCCGGCAGCAGGCGAATGGACCGTGCGGGAAGTCATCGAACAGTACGTCCGGCGCTGGGGGAAACCGGCCATCTGGGGTCTGCCTTACGGCCACGGACGCCATAACGGCTGGCTGCCCCTGGGACGGCCGGCCCATCTCATAGCCGGAAAAGAAAAAGCACGGCTGGTGCTGGGATGAAACGAATCGGGAAGGACATTTCCAAAGAAAGAAGGACAGGATATGGATGGAAAGACGATGAAAGACATCAGCGACCGCAAGGTCGATGAGATAGAACAGTGTATCTGGAATATAGCAGACTATCTGCACAGTCATCCGGAATTGGGGACGCAGGAGGTCCTGGCTTCGGCCTATTTGCGCTGCGTGCTGACAGAGGCGGGATTTACCGTGGGCGATTGCGTGCCCGAAGCGTTCCCGACGGCTTTTGAGGCCGTCTGTGGCAGCGGCCCGGTCCATATCGGCTTTCTTGCCGAATACGATGCACTGCCCGGTATCGGCCATGGCTGCGGCCATAATCTGATTGCCGCCATGAGTGTGGGAGCGGCTATTGCCTTTGCAGCCGCAGCATCGGATGAGGCGACGATTCATGTCTATGGCTGTCCGGCAGAAGAAACGGCGGCCAGTAAGGCCTACATGAGTGCCCACCATGTCTTTGATTCTCTTACGGCGGCGCTCATCATCCATCCCGGGGAAGACAAGACGACTCTGGGAGGGACGTCTTATGCGACCCATCCGCTGGAATTCACCTTTACGGGGAAGCCGGCCCATGTGGCCGACCCGTCATACCATGGAATCAATGCCCTCGATGCCCTCGTCGATTTTTACGGTCAGTTGAAACAACTGGAACAGACCTTTACGGAACGCCATATCATTGGGGCCATCATTACCGAAGGCGGGACGGCGCCCAATATCATTCCTGACCGGGCGGTGATGCGGGCGACTATCCGGGCTCTGAAGACGGAATACCTGGAACAGACCATGCTGCCCCAGATCAAGGCTCTGGCACAGCGCGTATCCGATGCGCATGGAACGAAGCTCACTATGTATCACTATGAACCGCTGCTCATGGATATGGTCAATGATCCCCGCCTCGATGTCGATTTTGCCGACGCCTTCAGTGAACTCGGGGAAGAATTTGATATCAAAGACGATGATTTCGCCGAAGGGTCTACCGATGTGGGCAATGTGAGTTATATCACCCGGGTCAGTCAGCCCAGTCTTTGTATCGGCTATGACATATCGGCCCATACGCCGGAATTTGCCGCCGCTGCCGGTAGCCGATATGCAAAAATACAGGCACTTGTCGGAGCCAAGGCCATGGCCCGTGTGGCTATCGATGTACTGCATGAAAAACCGGTCCGGGAAAATCCGGCAGATGAACGGGAAGCGGCGTGGCGTCAGGCTTTTGGTGGATAGAACTGATATATGGGCTTGTCATACCAGACGATAGAGACAAAAAAACGGCAGCAACATGACTGTGAAAGTGCATGTTGCTGCCGTTTTTTATTAGGGGACCTATCGTTCCTTATAGCAGGATATATTTTAATACAAAGATGACGGCCAGGACGTACATGAGAGGACTGATTTTCTTTTGTCCACCGGTCAGTACGTTGACGACTACGTAGGAAATGACGCCAAATGAGATGCCTTCGGAAATGCTGTAGCAGAACGGCATGGCAATGATGGTAATGTAGGCCGGGATGGATTCGGAGAAGTCATTGAAATCGATTCCGGCTACGGAAGTGAGCATGAGGAAACCGACGATGACCAGGGCCGGTGCCGTTGCAAAGGCCGGGATGGCCATGAAAATCGGCGAGAGGAACAACGAGAGCAGGAAGAGAACAGCAACCGTCATGGCTGTAAGGCCCGTGCGTCCGCCTTCACTGACGCCGGTAGCGCTTTCGACGAAGGTCGTCGTCGTACTCGTGCCGAGGACGGCCCCGATGGTGGTGGCACAGGCATCGGCCATGAGGGCGCCTTTGATGCGGGGCAGTTTGCCGTTAGCATCGAGCATGTTGGCTTTGGACGATACACCGATGAGTGTACCCAGGGTATCGAAAATATCGACGAAGAGGAAAGCGAACATGACGACCAGAAAATCAAGGCTGAATACATTGCTGAAATCGAGCTGGCCCAGAATGGGTGTCATGCTGGCCGGGACGAACGAGGCGGCACCGGCGGAGAGATTGGGGATGACACTGAACATTTTCAGCTCCGGATTGGGTACATAGAGGCCGGCCAGTTCGCAGATGACGGCCAGAATCCACGTGCCCAGGATGCCCCAGAGAATATTGCCCCGTACTTTTTTGACCATCAGGATGCCCGTGAACAGAATCCCGATCATAGCGATGAGGACGGTGATACCGACGGTGTGGAAGGTACCGGTTGCCACAGACTGCTTAAAGGAAAACAGGGAAATCTTGGTAGCCGGGTTGGCGACGATGATCTGGGCATTGAGCAGACCGATAAGGGCGATGAACAGGCCGATACCGGCAGATACGGCTTTTTTCAGTGTCATGGGAATGGCATTGAAGATAGCTTCGCGGACGTTCGTAAGGGATAAGACGATGAATATGATGCCTTCAATAAAAACCGCGGCCAGCGCCATTTGCCAGGAATAACCCATCTGCAGGACGACCGTAAAGGCGAAGAAGGCGTTGAGGCCCATGCCGGGTGCCAGAGCGAAGGGATAGTTGGCAAAGGCAGCCATAAAGACCGTACCCAGACAGGAAGCCAGGGCCGTTGCCGTAAGGACAGCGCCCTTATCCATGCCGGTGATGCTTAAAATTGCCGGATTGACGGCCAGAATATAGGCCATGGTCATGAATGTCGTGATACCAGCCAGCATTTCTGTCCGGGCTGTCGTGCCATTAGCTGATAAATGGAATAGCCGGTCCAGAAAACCAGTTTCAGTTTGCATAGTGTATCTCCTTTCAATAAAAACATAAGGAATATAAAAACATATATTTTATTATAAATTGATTACTCTCAATGGGCAACAAAAATCTGATATATATGAGAGGAAGATGAGAAAAAGATTTTCGGGAAAAGAAAGAGACTGCCTGGAAAGACAGTCTCAATCGTGTTACTCTTTTATGGCTTCGTTTAAACGGACTCCGTTGAGAAAGGGCAGGGTCGGTTTTTCTTTGGGATCGACCGGTTCGCGGATGCTTTCAAAGGTCGTCGTAAGCATCAGCTTCAGGCGATTGGTCTGATTGACCGAGCTGGCACTGGGGTCGTAGTCGATGGCGACGATATTCGTTTCCGGAAATGCCGCTTTCAAGGTCTTGATCATGCCCTTGCCAGTCACGTGGTTGGGCAGGCAGGCCCAGGGTTGGAGGCAGACGATGTCTTTGGCGCCCCGTTTGATCAGGTCGATCATATCCCCGGTCAGGAACCATCCTTCGCCGGCTTCATGGCCGAGAGACAGGAATTTCTTTGCGTCTTCGGCAATGTCGTAAATCGACGTGATGGGGTCGAAGTGGCGGCTCCGGGCTACGGCTTCCCTGTAGGGTTTGCGGTACCATTCCAGCAGCTTCACGAAGGACTTGCTCTTGAAGTTATTCCACCAGCTGCCAGACAAGTGTTTGTAACGGAACTGGTCGTCGAGGAGACCGTAGAAGAAGAAGTCAGCCAGACCGGATACGATGATTTCCCCGCCTTCTTCTTCAATCATGCGCACAATGTGGTTGTTAGCAATGGGATGGAATTTGACGTAAATTTCCCCGACCAGTCCGATACGGGGTTTCTTTTCGTCGGTCATATCGATGTTATCGAATTCCTGTACCATGGCGCGGATATTCTTCACGAAGGTGGAGCGGTCGGCCTTTTTCAGGTCGGCCATACATTTATCCTGCCATTTTTTAAACAGGGCTTCAGCCGTACCTTTTACCTTTTCATAGGGACGGGTCCGGTACAGCACCTGCTGCAGCGTATCGCCGTAAATCATGCCCATGACCAGACGGTGCCAGAAGCCGATATGGGGCTGGAATCCCGGCTGTTTGTTCAGTCCCTTGAGGTTCAGGGACAGGATGGGGATATCGCCCAGATTGGCATCGGCCAGGGCTTTTCGTATCATGCCGATGTAGTTGGTAGCACGGCAGCAGCCTCCCGTCTGGGAAATCATGACGGATGTATGTTTCAGGTCGTATTTGCCCGATTTAAGCGCCGTAATAATCTGGCCAAGGGACATGATTGCCGGATAGCAGGCGTCGTTGTGAATATACGCCAGGCCGGTGTCGATTGCCTTCTGTCCCTGGTGATGGATCATTTCTACCCGGTATCCTTCATAATCGAAAGCCGGTTTGAATAAGGGGAAATGAATCGGCGTCATAGACGGTGCAAGGATGACATCCTTTGCCTTGTCTTCTTTGGTGAAGACGGCTTTTTCATACGTATAAGGTTCGGGTTTGTCCGAAATGGGTTTGCGGTGGTTCATGACGAACAGAAGGGACCGCAGGCGGATACGGATAGCACCGAGGTTGGAGCCTTCGTCGATTTTCAGCAGCGTATGGATTTTATGACCGTGTGCCAGAATTTCCTGCACCTGATCGGCGACGATGGCATCGAGGCCGCAGCCGAAAGAATTCAGTTCCACCAGTTCCAGGTTGGCATGCTGTTCGACGTACTGGGCCGCACGGTAGAGACGGGAGTGATAGGACCACTGATCTACAACGCGCAGGTGTCCCGGGAATTGTCCCAGCGGTGCCACTCCGTCTTCGGTGAGAACGGCAAGGCCCAGGCTGTTGATGAGTTCGGGAATGCCGTGATTGATTTCCGGATCGACGTGATAGGGGCGTCCGCAGAGGACGATAGCCCGTTCGCCTTTTTTGGCGAGCATGTCCAACGTGGCTTTGGTCATGGCATAGTATTGCTGCTTATACGCTTCTTCTTCTTTCCAGGCAGCTTCACAGGCCTCTTTGATTTCGCCTTTTTCCAGTCCCCATACGCGGAGTTCATCCTGCAGGCGCGGGACAATGCGTTTGGGGTCGTGGAGCGGCAGGAATGGGCACAGGTACCGTGTATTCGTATCGCTCAGCCGTTCGGCCATGTTATTGCGGATGACTTCCGGGTAACTCATGACCATGGGGCAGTTGAACGTATTGTCTTTGCTCCCTTCTTTGGGTCCGTTCTGGATGCAGGGATAGAAGATGCGATCAACCCCTTTTTCCAGCAGGTTTTCAATATGGCCGTGGACGAGTTTTGCCGGATAGCAGGCCGAATCGGAAGGAATTGTTTCCATGGCCTTTTCAAAGAGCTTTTTGGACGAAGGATCGGATAAAACGACGCGGTATCCCAGGTGGGTGAAGAAAGTAAACCAGAAAGGATAATCTTCGTACATATTGAGCACGCGGGGAATGCCTACGGTACCGCGGGGAGCGTTTCCGGCTTCCAGCGGCTTATAGTGGTTGAACAGGCGGTTATACTTTACTTTGTACATGTTTGGCAGAGGCTTACGCTTTTTAGCCGACGAACCGGCAGCGCCCCGTTCACAGCGGTTCCCCGTGATGAAAGACCGGCCGTCATTAAAGGTATTGACCGTGAGAAGACAATTATTGGTGCACAAACCGCAGTGGCGGATTGATGTCGTGACTTTGAGGCCATCCAGGTCTTCCCGGCTGAGGAGCATTGATGTGGCATGGTCTTCGTGATAGGCATTCTTGCAGATCAGTCCCATGCCGAAAGCGCCCATGAGGCCGGCGATAGCCGGACGGATGACGTGGCGGCCCAGAAGCTTTTCAAAGGCGCGCAGTACGGCGTCATTATAGAACGTGCCGCCCTGGACCACGATATGTTTGCCCAGTTTGGCCGGATCTTTTACTTTGATGACCTTGTACAGGGCATTTTTGATGACCGAGTAGGAAAGGCCGGCGGAGATATCGGCGAGGGTTGCCCCTTCTTTCTGGGCCTGTTTGACCTTGGAATTCATGAAGACGGTGCAGCGGGAACCCAGGTCAATCGGGCTTTTGGCAAAGAGTGCCGCTTTGGCAAATTCTTCGATGGATAAGTTCAGTGATTTGGCAAAGGTATCGAGGAAAGAGCCACAGCCCGATGAGCAGGCTTCATTGAGCAGGATATCTTCGATGTGGCCGTCCTTCAGGCGGCTGCATTTCATATCCTGTCCGCCGATATCGAGGATGAAATCGACATCAGGGCAAAAATGGGCAGCGGCCTGATAATGGGCTATCGTTTCTACTTCACCCAGGTCGATGTGCAGGGCTTCCTTCAGCAGAAATTCGCCATATCCGGTTATACCCGATTTGGCGATGAAGGCACCTTCCGGCAGGAGCCGGTAGATTTCGGCAACGATTTTCTGGGCTGCTTTCAGTGGGCTGCCTTCATTGTTCTGATAATGAGAATAGAGAATTTTATTGTCTTCACTCAGGAGGACGGCCTTGATTGTCGTGCTGCCTGCATCGAGGCCGAGATAACATGGGCCTCGGTACGATGAAAGGTCGGCTCTGGGGACCGTATGCTCGCTGTGGCGGCGGTTGAATTCGTCGAATTCTTCTTTAGACGCAAAGAGAGGTTCCACCCGGTCCGACTGTGCCAGAGACGATTCGTCTACATTTTTCAGCTGCCGCATGAGATGCATGAAGGAGAGCGGTTTTTCTTTAAAACTGCCAAGAGCCGCGCCAATGGCGACATAGACCTGGGCGTTTTCCGGCGCAACGACCTGATCGTCGCGCAGATGCAGCGTCCGGGCAAATTGCTTGCGCAGCTGGGGAAGGAAGGTAAGCGGTCCGCCCAGGAAGCAGACTGTTCCTCGGATAGGTCTGCCACAGGCAAGGCCTGTAATGGTCTGCAGGACGATGGACTGGAATACGGAAGCTGCTACATTTTCCTTGCTGGCACCATCATTGAGGAGGGCCTGTACGTCCGTTTTGGCGAAAACACCGCAGCGGGCGGCAATAGGGTACAGGGTATCCGATTTTTCTGCCAGTGCATTGAGGCCGCTGGCGTCGGTGTGCAGGAGTGTCGCCATCTGATCGATGAATGCGCCTGTCCCGCCGGCGCAATTACCATTCATACGGTGTTCGTTACCACCGGTAAGATAGGTAATTTTTGCATCTTCCCCGCCGAGTTCGATGATGACGTCTGACTGGGGATGATACGTACGTACGGCTTTGGTGCCGGCAATGACTTCCTGGATAAAGGTAATGCCAAGATAGTCTGCCAGTGCAATGCCGCCCGAACCGGTAATCGCCATGGTAATCTGCCGGTCGCCAAAAATTTCATAGGCATTTTCCAGCAGATCCCAGACCTTTTGACGGATATCCGTATAATGACGGACATAGCAGGCGTGGAGGCAGTGCTTTAATTCATCGAGTACGGCGATTTTTACGGTTGTAGAACCAATATCGATGCCGATATGTAATAAATTTTTCATAGATAAACCTCACACAATTAGTCTGTAGTAGTAACTATATCTGGAAACTTGTATAGATAGAGTCTACATTATATTTTACCATATTATAAAAAAAGAGGAAGCGTTCAAATGAAATATCGTAAAAAAATAGAAAAGAGATTCCTAATAAATAATCATTAGTCGAGGAATTTGTGGTGTGTACAGAAAAAATAGAAGAAAATGCAAAAAACATATTGACAGAACGTTCAGGAAATGATAAAATCATCTACGTTATCGGCACTCGATACTGTGTGCAAGATAATTGAAATACATATGGCGGGTATGGTGAAGCGGTTAACACGGCGGATTGTGGCTCCGTTATGCTAGGGTTCGAATCCCTATACTCGCCCCATAGGGGTATAGCCAAGTGGTAAGGCACCGGACTTTGACTCCGCTATGCGCTGGTTCGAATCCAGCTACCCCTGCCAGCCATGATCCACTAGCTCAGTTGGCAGAGCACCTGACTTTTAATCAGGGTGTCCCGAGTTCGAATCTCGGGTGGATCACCAAATAGGAACTGTCGCGTATGCGGCAGTTTTTTTATTTATAAGATGGGAAGATGGCTATTGGTTCAATACTGTCGTCCGGGAGTGAGACATAGCAAAAAAGCGTGCTGCACGATAATTCTCTTATCGCGCAGCGCGCTTTTTTAGTCATGCCTGTTTCTTAAATGAAAAGCAGGAAGAATACGAAGGTGTCGATGATAAACACCGGAATCAGGATGGAGTTGGACCAGGCCATGTAACCGAAGAAGCTGGGCATCTTGATGTTGTTTTCTTCAGCAATCGCCTTGACCATGAAGTTAGGAGCGTTTCCGATATACGTATTGGCGCCCATGAATACGGCACCAGCCGAAATGGCTTCCAGCATGATCTGGCTGACCGTACCGACGGCTGTCTGAATACCTGTTGCAGCGCCGAGAGCACCGGCTGTCTGCAGGAATACAAGGTATGTCGGCGTGTTATCCAGGAACGACGAGAGGAAGCCCGTAGCCCAGAACATCTGCCAGGGCTGGTTGATACCCAGTTCGGCACCGTGTGTCTTGAGCAGCATCAGTGCCGGAATCATGGTGATAAAGATACCGATGAACAGGACGGCAACTTCGATAATCGGGCCGTTAGTGAATTCGTTGAGTTCACGGGTATGTTCTTTCGTAGTCTTAAGGGAGAGAAAAGCCGCGATGAGGATAATGATGACTTCCGCCAGTGTAGCAAAGGGGAAGACGATTTCATCGTAGACATGGATACCGGCGCCGTGGGCGAAGGCAGGAATCATTTCCGGAAGCAGGCCGTTAGCCAGTACGCCGACGATGATCATGGCGATGAAAATCAGGTTGTGGCCCCCTTCGATGCGGATCGGTTCTTTATGACCTTCTTTCTGCATGTCCATAGGGGAACGGCCGGCAGCGATTTCTTTCTTGTAGTAATGATGGTCGATGAGGCAGAATACGGTAAAGAGAAGAATCAGGTTGAACACCAGGATGGGCAGCAGGTGGAACGTCCAGGTAAAGGGAACGCCGCGCTGGAAACCCATGAACAGTGGCGGATCGCCAAGGGGTGTGAGACAGCCGCCCATATTGGCGACGAGGAAGATGAAGAAGACCATCATGTGGACTTTCTTCTGGCGCCAGGCATTGGCCCGGATGAGAGGACGGATCATCAGCATGGCAGCTCCGGTCGTCCCAATCCAGCTGGCAAGTGCCGTGCCGATGAGCAGCAGCAGAGCATTGATTTTTGTCGTGCCGGCCAGAGTACCTTTAATGACGATGCCACCAGCGGCGACAAAGAGACCGTAGAGCAGAACGATGAATGGGATGTAGTCCAGCAGTACCGATTCGAGGAGACGGAAGGCCCCTTCACCGGCACCGTAGGCTGCGGAAAAGGGAATGAGGAAGATGAGAGACCAGCCGAGAGAGACCCACTTCATATTCTTTTCCCACCATTCACCTTTAAAAAGAGGGATGATAGCAATAGACAGGAGCATGCCGACGAAGGGGATGATGCTCCAAACGGGCAGTGAATTGTTCACTAATTCATGGGCTGCCTCGTTAGCGAATACCGGTGGTGCGCTGAGTGTGAGCAAAGCCAGTGAGCCAGACAGTATCCTGCACAGTTTGTTCATGTAAATCACCTTTCTTGTTAAAATTTTTAATAAACTTAATTTTATTATAGCACAAATCAATGTCTCGTGGCTATGCATAAATAGCTATGAAATGTGTACATTCCAGACTATACCTGAAACCAGGATAAGATTATATAGAATTATATATGCGCATAATCGTATAAAACGATGGACTGGCAATAGGAGAGATTTTTTTAAAATTTTCAATAAGTTTTGCAGGAATTTGATAGATAATAGCGAATACATATAATAGGAAAGGTCAGTACGATGGTGAGACGAGGAGGGATTTATATGAAAGCTTACAAAAATATCATTGTCCCAACCGATGGTTCTGTGAACTCCAAACGCGCATTAGAACATGCTATAGTTCTTGCTTCTTCTTTGGGTGCGTCCATTACGTTGGTGTACGTGGCTAATATCGTATCCGTCATTTCTAATTTTGATCAGATTCCCAATGCCAGCGGTTATGTGACTGAACAGGTCGCCCTCGATATGGAAGAAGAAGGCAAAGGCGTCCTCGACGATTTTGCTAAGGAAGTACCGGAAGGCATCGACGTGAAAACGGTCTTTGAAGTCGGCTCGCCCGGACCAGCCGTCTTATCAGTTGCTAAAAAGTATAAAGCCGATCTGATCGTCATGGGAAGCCGTGGCCTGGGACCGCTGAAAGGGTTGTTCATGGGTTCGGTCAGTAGTTATGTCGTAACTCATTCCGGATGCCCTGTTCTCATAGTTAAATGAATGCAGGTGGCAGGTTACCTGTGCCGGTTTGTGACGGAAGGCAGGATTCCTGTACCGATGCCAGGTAGAGACGAGAAAGAGACTTTGTTCTGTAAAATAAGGACAGAGTCTCTTTTTTTATAGGGAATTTGTAGTTTTTGTGATATACTGATATCGATATAAGCTGATGGTACGCTTAGAATGAATACATACTCTGCCTGGGGGACACATATAATATGGAACACATGGACACAAAATGGCTGGAACAGCAGATCCGGGAATGGGAATCCAGAGGATGGGTTTCCCGTGAAGGGGCTGTCCAGATACGTCATATACTGGAAACGAAAACGGCAGGCATTCCCCTGCCATTGCTGATTGTAGTAACGGCGCTGGGCCTTACTATTGCCGGTATGGCACTGATATGGGGACTGTCTGGTTTTTGGTACCAGACGAGTTTTGCCGTGCGCATCGGACTGGCGGCAGGACTGCTGCTTTTTTCACAAATCGCCGTTGGTGCCGGGATGCTCCGCAGTCGGCAGGGAACCTGGGGCGGTGAAGTGATTGCTGTCACTCATGTCCTTATACTGGGCGTTTCTCTGGCGATAGCTTTGCAGACCTATTATGTGGGCTGGGATACGCCTTCCTATCTTGCTGGATGGGTACTGCTGTCACTGCCAGGTATCTATCTCCTTCGTTCCGCCGGGGCAGTGATTCTCTATGCTCTGGGGGTACTGCTCTGGGCAGCCAGCGGAGGTCCGGTCAATGCGCCGGGAGGAGCAGCTTTTATGTGGATTCTGCTCGTACTGCTGGTGCCGTTTTATGGCCTGCTGCAACGCCACAATGATGAAATCCGTCTGTCCGTATATTCCTGGACCCTTACGATTACGGTGTTCGCGGCATTCGGACTGGCTGCACTCGATTCAGAATATATCCCGTTCCTGCTGCTGGCTACCCTGGCGGCGGCGATTATGCTGGCAGGGTATTCCATTGACATCCGCAAAGCCTGGGGCGTGCCGTTCCGCTGGTTTGGCCGCTGTGCCGCTGCAGGATCGCTGCTCATTTCATCCCTGCCGTCATCGTGGTATGGGATTGCCCGCATCCAGGGATTTCACTGGACGACGATTACTGTTACGGTTATATTATTCCTGTCTATTCTGGCGCTGCTCCTGAAAGGTGTCAAAAAACGTTTCTGGGGTCCCGTGCTGTATGCGGGTATCCCGGTCATCATCGCAGCAGAAACTATGCTGGTACGGAGCGGCCTTTACTCTTCCGTACCGCTTATCGTTTCCTCTATCTATCTGATTCTCATTGGATTTTATGAAATGGTCCAGGGAATCCAGAGCGGTCATACCAAGCATACGAAGTTTGGCATTTGCGCCCTTCTTTGTCTGGTGGCAGCCTTCTTCTGGAGCGGCAGCGTTTCCCCGCTGGTACCGGTTGTGGCAATTATCATCCTGGCACTGGTGCTGATACAGATACGCCGCACATCAGACAGCCGCCGTGATGCGGCAGAACGGGCGCGGCACCGGACAGATCTGCGCCATAATGTAACGACGGTACGTGCAAACCGCAAAGCCCGCAGCCGCCGTAAAAAACAGCCGGCCTCTATCAGAAAAGCTGGATCTCCTGATGTTCCAGCCGGACAGCCGGCAGAAACGGATGATATGGCTGATGTGGCAGAAGAGATGCCGGAATGGATGAAATCGATTCACATGCCGGAACTAAAAGAAGAACCGGAACCGCCCGTTCCCCCGGCACAAACGGTTACGCCGAGAGAACCGGAACTATCCCGGTTTACGCCGCCCGTATTTCATAATCCTGATGACATCCCACTGCCTCCGTCCGTACCGGCAAAAGAAAAAGCACAGGCGCCGGCTGCCCGGCCGGCACAGCATCACGGTTCGCCCTGGGGCAGTGCTGCGCCTAAACCGGAAAGGGAAAAACACTTTACCCATTCTCCCTGGTCATCAGAAGGAGGCGATAGAAAATGAAATTACCAGATATGACTCTTCCTTCTGACAGCCGGATTAAATGGTTCGTCCTCATCGTGGTTTCTATCGTCCAGCTGGCTGCCCTGGGGTATATTGGCTGGCGCTGGCATAACATCACGGTCGATGGCATCCCTTACCAGTGGCAGTGCGTGCCCCGTCTGGAAGTGTCCAGCTTTGGCACCGATTATATACGCGTTGTCTTTCCCGAAGACACGGCTCCCTGGATGGATGTAACAGAACCAGAAGAACATCAGACTATATACGTACATATTGCCCGTGACGATAAAGGCATGATGGAAATCAAAGGCGCATCGGCTTCTAAGCCGCTCATCGGAGGCGACTACATGGAAGCGAAAGTCGTTTCATATCATGATGGCAATGTACAGTTCCAGGTAGGCTTTAACCGCTATCGCATAGCTCCGGATAAAGCCGATGGCATTTATGACATTGCTTCTGGTGACAGTGTCATAGCCAGCATCCGCATGAAAAAAGGTCTGGGCGTCATTGAAGGTATTTATGTCAATGGCATTCCCCTGGAAGCATCCAGCAACGGCGCCGCTATGGAGGCAGCCCGGTCAGAACGGCAGGGTGGTGGAGAAACAAGGTCCTCCGGCCGGTCCCGTATCGTAGAATCGGGAATGGTACCGCCCAAGGAAGAATAATGCATGTAGAAAGAGAGGACTTTATGAAAACCTACCTAAAACTGGGATTGACCGTACTGCTTATAGCAGCCTTTTGTCTGCTCTCCGGCTTCCGGGCCCAGACGATCATCCACGACGATGGCAGTGAGACACAGGATGTGCTGAAAGTTTCAGAATCGGCGTCTGGTCAGAAGAAACTCCGGGCTGATGCGGATGAATTTCAGAAGCGGAATTATACGATCATGGATTATGACAACGACAATGGCAAGGGATTCCGGGCTATGAAGACCATTACCAAAGATGGTGCCAACCGCAGCTCCGTTGACCGCGTCGTGCATAAGACCCATGACGGATTCTTTTGTTCGACCTATTATATTGATTATAATTTTACTGCTGACAGCATTAAAGAATTGCGACTGGGAATGCCCATTGAAGAAAATGGGGCGGACCTGGAATATATTGTCTCTTTTCCATCGGGAACGAATGTAAAGAGCAATGCGTCCAAAGCCGACGACCAGGGCAGTACATATATGTGGAGCCTGAATAATTCGTCTCCGTCTAAAATCAGCCTTCAGGCGACGGTATGGCATAAATTGGCGATTTATGTCGCCCTTTTTGCGATTGCAGCCATTCTGCTTTTTGTCATTATCATGGAAATACGCCGCCGGAATACGATCAGCTGGAAGCGGGCTGCCCACATGCGCCGTGTCGAAATCCTGGCATTGCTGCTTCCCCTGATTATATTCGGCTATATGGGATATGAATATTATACAGGCACTCATATCACGTCAGATGCCTTGGCGAAAGTGTCGCAACAGAAACAGGAAGAACTGCTGGAAAGCCGGGAAGAAGATAAAAAACTCCACGATGCAGATACAAAAAAACAGCGCAGCGATGAGCTGTCTATGAGTAAAATCCGCAGCAAGACGTTGGAACTTTCCAGTGCTCTCCGTGATCTGAACCGCAATTATCAGTCCGGACGCATCAGCCGCAGCGGGGCCCGGTCGGAGGCCGCCAGCGTCGCGTCCCAGGTACAGGAACTGCTCGACAGCAGCAAGGGCCTGTCCCAGGCTGACCGGGATGAATTGCTGCATCTTATTGAAGAAGCGGAATCCCTGGCCAGTGAACAGTCTTCTTCCAGTCAGGAGGAAGTCCGTTCAGCTGTTTCAGACGAACAGCGGCGGGCCGATGCTATTGCATCGGATACGACCGCAGCGGTATCCGGACCGGACAGCCGTGAAGCCGATACCGTCCGTGGCGACAGCGCTTCGTCTAAAACGGACCGTACAGCCGACAATAATAAGAGTAAAGCGGCAGAAAAAGCAAAATCAGACAAGTAAATCGATAGATTTTCCGTATTGATATTTATTACTGCCTGCAAACATGATATGATACAGGTAGATGAAAATTCTCTTTATATTTTAAAGGAGGTAACGATACTTATGCAGATTACAGAAGAAATCAAAAATGGCATCTATTGGATGGGATGCAATGATTTCCGGACCGAATTATTTGAACGGATTTTCCCGATTCCCGAAGGCGTTACCTACAACTCCTATTTCATTGATGACGCAAAGACCTGTGTCATCGACGCCATGGACAAAGGATGCCGTGATGAATTCCTGGAAGATGTAGAATATCTGCTTCATGGCCGCAAGCTCGATTATTTCGTCCTGCAGCATATGGAACCAGACCATGCCAGCTCGGCCGTCGCCCTGTTGGAAAAATACCCTGATGCCAAGATCGTAGGCCAGCCCCAGACGTTCAAGCTGTTTGAACAATTTTTCCGCAAACCGATGCCGGACCGTTATGTCGCAGTCAAAGAAGGCGACCAGCTGGCGCTCGGCAAACATACACTCCAGTTCGTCAAGGCACCGATGGTTCACTGGCCGGAAGTTATCATGAGTTATGACCTGACGGACCATGTCCTCTTCAGTGCCGATGCTTTTGGCATGTTCGGTACATTGGGCAATGTTTATGCCGACCAGGTCGATTTTGAAGAAAATTATCTCGATTCTGCCCGCCGCTATTATGTCAATATAGTCGGCAAGTTTGGCCCCCAGGTCGTCAATGTCCTCAAAAAAGCATCGGGCCTTCCCATCGATTATATCTGCCCGCTCCACGGTGTCGTATTCCGTACGCCGGCAACCATCAAATACATTATTGAAAAATACCTTCACTGGGCAAAATATGTGCCGGAAAAGAAAGGTGTCGTCATTGCTTTTTCGTCCATTTACGGCAATACAGAACGGGTTGCCTGCGCACTGGCCCATAAGCTGAGCCAGCGGGGAATCCAGGATGTCCGCCTCTATGATGTGGCTAAGATTCATTCATCCTACATCACGGCGAAGGCCTGGGAATACAGCCATCTCGTACTGGCTGCTCCGACGTACAACCTCAATCTGTTCCTGCCTATGGAAAACTTCCTCCACGATCTGAAGACACTCATGTATCAAAAGCGTACTGTTGGCGTCATTGCCTGCCACAGCTGGGCATCGGCTGCCTATAAGACGATGGTCGATTACGTAGAAAACCAGTTCAAGTGCTGCGAACTGCTGGAACCGACGATGGACATCAAATCGTCTCTGAAAGACGATCAGGAATGCGAACTCGATGATCTGGCAGATAAACTCGTCGAAAGCATCAATGAATATCCGGATCCGAAAACACTGATTTAACGGGTGTGATGAAAACGGGACTGCCACAGTAGGACGGTCCCGTTTTTTCTCCGGTTGTGCAAAAGGAACGATGATATATTGTTAGAAAGCACAGGAGGTGAGTTCTATGATTATTCGTGACAATACGGCTAAAAGCGGTGATCCTCATGAACAGGAAAAAGCCCGCAATAACGGGGAAGAACTGAAAATAGACCTGGGCCGGGACCTGACAGAAGATGAACAAAAGATTTTTGAAAAGCTGCGGGAAGGCCTGCATATGTAATGGCGGCGGCAAAGAGGATGTCTCAAAGGGCAGCCTCTTTTTTTTAAGCAATGAAAGAACGTATGTTTGAAAGACAGCAGCGGATGTGCTATGATAGGGGAAGAAAAAAGGGGGGAGTCGGTATGGATTGGGACGGAATCCAGGAAAAATTGCAAATTCTGAGTGATGCAGCCAAATACGACGTTTCCTGTTCATCCAGCGGCAGTCGCAGAGCCAATCAGAAGGGCGGCATCGGCAATGCCGCCTGCTCCGGTATTTGTCATACCTGGTCCAGTGATGGCCGCTGTGTATCCCTGCTGAAAATACTCATGACGAATTATTGTATCTATGACTGTGCCTATTGTGTCAACCGCTGCAGCCGGGAGACGAAGCGGGCTATGCTGACACCGGAAGAAATTGCCGATATTACGATACAGTTTTACCGGCGCAATTATATAGAAGGGTTATTCCTGAGTTCCGGTGTCTACCAGAGTCCCGATACGACGACGGAGCTTCTCATCCGTACGGCGCGGCTGCTCCGCGATGTCTATCATTTTAACGGATACATCCATATGAAAGGCATACCCGGGACGGATGAACGACTGATCCGGGAACTGGGACAGTATGTGGACCGGCTCAGCGTCAATATAGAACTGCCCTCATCGGCAGGCCTCCGGCTTTTGGCGCCGCAAAAAACGAAGCAGAGTATCCTCCTGCCCATGCGTGCTGTCCGTGCAGGCATTGCCGAACGGCAAGAGGAACGGAAAAAGAGCCGCAAAGTACCTGCTTTCGTACCGGCCGGGCAGACGACGCAGCTCATCATCGGAGCGACGCCGGACAGTGACCGCACGATTTTGCGTCTTAGCGAATCATTGTATCGCCATGTGAGCCTGAAACGCGTTTATTATTCAGCCTATGTGCCCATGCTCCATGGGCCAGGACTGCCGGAACTGAGGACGCCGCCGCTCCTGCGGGAACACCGTCTTTATCAGGCGGACTGGCTGCTGCGTTTTTATCAGTTTACGGCCGATGAAATACTGAGTGACGATATGCCTGATTTTGATCTTCACCTCGACCCGAAAGCCTGCTGGGCCCTGCGGCATCCGGAAGTCTTTCCCATTGAAATCAACCGCGCTTCCTATCACATGCTGCTCCGCGTGCCGGGCATTGGCGTACAGTCGGCACGGCGCATCTGCGCGGCCCGCAGGCAGGCCTGGCTTTCCTATGACAGTCTGCGGCGCCTGGGGATTGTCCTCAAACGGGCAAAATATTTCATCACCTGCCGGGGACGGTACTATGGCGGTCATACAGGGCAGGGGGAAATCCGGCGGCATCTCCTGCAGGATGAGGGGCGGTCCCGCTACGAAGAAGTCGATTTGTTTTCGGGAGGCACCATATGAATTACGAATATGACGGGACGTTTTTCGGCTTTTTGTCGGCTGTATTTGACGCCTGGCATGATGGCATAGAAAAGACAGAAAATATCCGCACCCAGGGGGAGCTATCGCTGTTTGATCAACCGCGGTTTGTGCCTTCTGATCCCGGCAAAGCCCGGCGGATCCTGGAAGCACTCCGTAAGCAGTGTGGCGGCAGGGCCAGTCATTTCCTGTACTATGCCTTCATGGCAGAACTGCCCGGGAGGGAAGAGGCGCTCCTCCTGTACCTGAGGCTGGCCTTTCATTATAAAAAAGAATTTCTCCATCATCTCAGCGATGAACCGGTCTGGGCAGTACGTCAGATGGCCCGCAGGACGGGCAATGAGCGCCACAAGTTACTGGGGCTGCTGCGCTTCCGTGAATTGTCCGATGGTATGCTCTATGCCCGGCTGGCACCTTCCTGTGCTGTCGTACCCCTTATGGCACCGCACTTTGTTTCCCGTTTTCCCGGAGAACGGTGGGTCATCCACGATATACGCCGGCACATGGGTGTCCTCTATGAGAATCACACCCTTTCCCTGATTGAAATCCCAAGGACGTTGCAGGAATTATCTCTTTCCCGGGACGAGCAGGGATTCAATCATCTCTGGCAGGCGTATTATAAGACTATTGCTATAAAAGAACGGCGCAATGATACGGTGCGGCGCAGCTTTATGCCGGAAAAATACTGGCCCTGGCTCATAGAGGATGCGAAACATTCATGATTTGTTATTTCCTTTTTCCCCTGCTTGTTATATAATAGTAACATTGAAATAAAAAAAGAAAGGTTGGAATTCCGTGAAACCCGTTGTCGTAAGCGTTACGAGCATCCAGCGCAATGAACAAGGTCAGGAGCTGAAAATGGAGCTCGTATCGGAAGGCAAGTATTATAGGAAAAAAGGTACCCAGTATATTATGTATGCCGAAAGCGAAATCACGGGACTTGAAGGTGTGACCACCATCATCAAGGTCCTGGATAATGGCAACGTCGTACTGGTACGGACAGGGAAGATGCAGCAGCGGCAGGAATACTGGCCGGGAAGGGAAACCCATTCGTGGTACGATACGCCTCTGGGCAGGCTTCCGGTCACGCTGAAGACCTATGTGTGCCGCTCCACTCTGTCCGATGGTACGGGACATATAGAACTGGGATACGATGTGACAATCGATGGTTTTGCGTCCAATTATAATCAGCTGTCTATTGATGTGCAGGAGGATCATGCGTAATGGAAATGAAGGAATTAGTCAAGCAAGGCATACAGGAAGCTCTGGACAGAGCTGTCAAGGCGGGCACACTGCCTCAGGGAGAATACCCTGAAGTCGTGCTCGAAGTACCTCCCCAGAAGAAATTTGGCGATTTTGCGACGAATATTGCCATGCAGTCGGCGCGCATTGCCCATACATCTCCGCAGCTGATTGCCCGCGCTATTGTAGACCAGATGGATTATCCCTGGCTGGACAAGGCAGAAATTGCCGGTGCCGGCTTTATCAATTTCTTCCTGAATCATATGGTAATTTACGATACGCTCCGGCAGATTCTTTCTGCAGGTGAACAGTATGGGCAGGCAGAGCTGCGGGAAGATGACACCGTGCAGGTCGAATACGTCAGTGCCAACCCGACGGGACCGCTCCATGTCGGCCATGGCCGCGGCGCTGCCTACGGCAGTGCTCTCGTAAATCTTTTACGCAAGGCCGGCTACCATGTACAGGCTGAATATTATATCAATGACGCCGGCAATCAGATGGATAATCTGGCGGCTTCCGTCAATGCACGCTATCTGGAACTTTTAGGATATCCTTCGGAAATCCCGGAAAACGGATATCACGGCCATGACATCGTTGAAACGGCCCAGGCCATTATAGACCAGGACGGGGATGCGTATTTATCTATGGCAGAACCGGAACGGCTGGCGTACTTCAAGGACCGGGCCTATGCAGAAAAACTGAAGGCCCTGCGGCAGGATCTGGCTGCGTTTAATGTCCATTATGATAACTGGTTCAGCGAACGGACTCTCCATCCCGATGCCATCCGCGCGGCCTGTGATGAATTGAAAAAACGGGGCAAGGCCTACGAAAAAGACGGGGCGCTCTGGCTGAAATCGACCGATTACGGCGACGATAAAGACCGGGTCATCATCCGCGATAACGGCGTGCCAACCTATCTGGCTGCCGATATTGCCTATCACAAGAACAAATATGAACGGGGCTTTAAGAAGATGATCAATATCTGGGGTGCCGATCATCATGGATACGTAGCCCGCGTCAAGGCGTCCATGGCAGCTCTCGGATATGATCCGGCTCAGCTGGAAGTGCTGCTGCTGCAGATGGTCAGCCTGTTCCGCGATGGCAAGCCCGTGAAGATGAGCAAGCGGACTGGCCAGGCAATCACCCTGAATGAACTGATTGAAGAAGTCGGGACCGATGCAGCCCGGTATTTCTTTATCATGCGCTCTCTCGATACGCAGCTCGACTTCGACCTGGACCTGGCGAAATCCCACAGCAATGAAAATCCGGTATATTATATCCAGTATGCCCACGCCCGGATTTACAGTATTTATAAACAAATCGAGGAAGCAGGCGGTACTATCCCGGAAGAATGGTCTGACGTAGTCTGGGATACACTGAAGGAACCACAGGAACTGGAACTGATTAAGAAGATGGCGGCTTTCCCGGAAGAAATCCAGATTGCCGCACGGGAACGGGCTCCGCACCGCATAGCTCATTTTGCTCATGAACTGGCCAGCCTGTTCCATAACTTTTATAACCACTGCCATGTCATCCAGCCCGATAAGGACCTGGAAAAAGCAAGACTGGCCCTGGTTACGGCCGTCCGGATTACCATCGCCGGATGTCTGGCTATTTTAGGGGTTTCTGCTCCTGAAAAAATGTAATATAATATACCTTATGATTTCCTGCCGCAGTTGCGGCATCTTACAGTACTTACTTTATCAGTCTACGAGCAGTCATGCTCAGCAGGGAGGAATTATGGCTAAATACATATTTGTGACAGGCGGGGTTGTTTCATCACTCGGTAAAGGGATTACGGCAGCGGCACTGGGCCGTCTTCTGAAAAATCGTGGTTTCAAGGTTACGATTCAGAAGTTTGACCCCTATATCAATGTAGACCCCGGTACGATGAGCCCCTATCAGCACGGTGAAGTTTTTGTCACCGACGACGGCACGGAAACAGATTTGGATTTAGGTCATTACGAACGTTTCATTGATATCAATCTGGGTAAGAATTCCAATGTCACGACCGGCAAGATTTACTGGTCGGTGCTTCAAAAAGAACGGCGTGGCGATTATCTGGGCCATACGGTACAGGTTATTCCCCACATTACCAATGAAATCAAAAACCGCGTGTACCGTGTAGGCGATGATGACAATGCCGACGTCGTCATTACGGAAATCGGCGGGACTGTCGGCGATATTGAAAGCCTGCCGTTCCTGGAAGCCATCCGCCAGATAAAGAAAGAAGTAGGCCGCAATGACGTGTTGTATATTCACGTCACTCTGGTACCGTACATCGGAGCTGCGGGCGAACTGAAGACGAAACCGACCCAGCACAGCGTAAAAGAATTGCGGGGTATTGGCATCCAGCCCGATATCATCGTCTGCCGTACAGAACGGCCGCTGTCTGATGAAATGAAAGATAAACTGGCCCTGTTCTGCGATATTGATAAAGATGCTGTCATCGAAAATAAAACACTGGACAGCATTTATGAAGTACCGCTTCTCCTTTCTGAAGAAGGATTGGATCGTATCGTACTGGAAAAACTGGATCTGCCGGATAAACCGTGCGATATGGAAGACTGGAAGAAGATGGTCCATGCTATCTATCACACGGAACATGACCTTACGATTGCCCTCGTAGGCAAATATGTAGCACTTCACGATGCCTACCTCAGTGTAGCCGAAGCACTGAGTCATGCCGGTTATGCCTATAAGACCAAAGTGCATATCAGATGGATTGATTCGGAAACGCTGGAACCGTCTGATGCCAATCTTGATGAAGTGTTCAGCGGTGTAGATGGCATTGTCGTACCCGGCGGATTTGGCAACCGCGGTGTAGAAGGCAAGATTAAGACGGTACAGTATGCGCGGGAACATAAGATTCCCTACCTGGGACTTTGCCTGGGCATGCAGTGCGCTGTCATGGAATTCGCCCGCAACGTCGTAGGCCTGAAAGGGGCAACGAGTTCGGAATTCCAGGAAGATGCCGAATTTCCGGTCATCGATCTCATGCCGGATCAGGTGGATATTTCTAACAAAGGTGGTACGATGCGCCTCGGCTTATATCCCTGCAAACTGGCTGAAGGCACTAAGGCACGGGAAGTTTACGGACAAGACCTTATTTACGAACGGCATCGTCATCGCTGGGAATTCAACAATAAGTACCGGACAGAACTTACCAAAGCCGGGCTGGTCATATCGGGGACATCTCCTGACGACCGGCTGGTCGAAATTGTAGAACTTCCGGATCACCCCTATTTTGTCGGCTGCCAGTTCCATCCGGAATTTAAATCCCGTCCGACTAAAGCCCATCCGTTATTCAGAGGACTCATCTCGACAGCGTTGGAATTAAAAAATAAATAAATCCGTCTGTATATTCTGCTGCTCCGCTATATCATGCGGAGCAGTATTTTTTGTGGCATCCTGCCCGAAAAGTTTATCGTTTAAGTTATATTTGTTGTCACTTTTTGATATAGTACTTTGTTCTAATTTTTCACATACATGGCCCAGGCTATGGTGATAATTCCATGAATCAGATAAATTCTCATCTATGTATCACGAATATGTGATGAATACAGACCTTTTCTGTATATAAAATACGCATAATCAATATGCGGAATAGGAAAAATATTTTGGGACAAAAGTCGATAATCATGCGGAATATATAGAAGACACGCGGAAATAGGGCAGGAGCTTGCTATAATTTTCACATTGAATAATAAAAGAGATGATGATATAATGATAACGATTGAAAGTGGATAATTCTGTCCTGATAAAACGTTTATCTGCTTTCGAAAGAGCGGTCACCTAGTGATTGCAGATTTGTAAGCACCCCTTTGGGATACGATATAGTGCAGTCGGAATTCATCGGCGGCATTACGGCTTTCATGCCGTCTTGTAGAGGCGTCAAGTTATTCGACAGGTTTTTGACAGACAAGAAATATGCCGGGCCGGAAAACGTATCGCTTCTCTAAATTGGTTGCTTAATGTTTTTATTTTTTCATTATATATTTAATGAGGTGATTTTTGATGTTGAAAACCTTTAAAAGAGGTGGGGTTCATCCTGACGATGGCAAAATCTATGCAAAAGATAAAGCCATAGAAACCCCAGCAATACCGGATCAAGTAGTCATCCCGATGAGCCAGCATTTTGGCGCTCCTTGCACTCCGACAGTCAAGGTTGGCGATCATGTCAAGAAAGGGCAGCTCATTGGTACGAGCGATGCTTTTCTCCATGCTGACATCCATGCTTCTATTTCCGGTGATGTTGTCAAGGTAGCTCCCATGCCGCACAACATGATGGTTAAGTGCATGGCTGTTGTCATCAAATCGGATGGTAAGGATGAATGGGCTGATGGCATTCCCCAGGAACGGGACTGGACTAAGCTCGAAAGCAAGGAAATCATCGAACTGATTAAAAAAGCAGGCGTTGTAGGCTGCGGTGGCGCTACCTTCCCTGCTCATGTAAAATTTACGCCTAACAAACCTGTCGATACTTTCATTGTAAACGGTGCCGAATGCGAACCGTATCTGACATGCGACTACCGTGCCATGGTAGAAGATGAATATGTTCAGAAACTGGTAACCGGTGTCCAGATTATCATGAAAGCTCTCGGTGTACATCAGGGTTATATCGGAATTGAAGATAATAAACCGGAAGCTATCGCCAAACTGACAGAAGCTTTTAAAGATATTCCGGAAGTTACGGTTCAGCCTTGTGTCACGAAATATCCGCAGGGCGCTGAAAAAATGATGATTGAAGCCATGACAGGCCGTCAGGTCGAACCGGGCGGACTGCCGATGAATGTCGGCTGTGTCGTAAGCAATGTCGGTACGGTCATTGCCGTTACCGATGCCGTATGCCATGGTATCCCGTTCATTTCCCGTCTGACGACTGTAACCGGTGACTGCATCAAGGAACCGAAGAACCTGAATCTCCGTATTGGTACATTGTTCCAGGAAGTCATTGATTATTGCGGCGGTTTCTCCCAGACTCCCGACCGGGTAATCGGCGGCGGCCCGATGATGGGTCTTGCCCAGTACCAGCTCGATGTTCCTATTACCAAAGGTGCATCTGGTATCCTCGCATTATCGCCTGAAAAATGCCAGGTTGGTGAAGAATCTCCGTGTATCCGTTGCGGCCGTTGTGTAGAAGCATGTCCGATGGGTCTTATCCCGAGTCAGCTGAGCATCTTCTCTTCCTGCCAGGCATGGGATAAATGCATGGAATACGGTGTCATGAACTGCGTAGAATGCGGCAGCTGCGTTTATACCTGCCCGGCAAAACGCAATATCGTCCAGTATATCCGCAACGCCAAGGCACAATGCAAAGCTATGCAGAGAGCAGCACAGGCCAAAGCCGATGCGCAAAAGGCTAAGAACTAATTGGAAGAAGGGATATCATGAGTCCAGAAGCGAAAGGACAAACTATAGGAAAGGATGCTAAAGACATGCAGGAATTAAATCTTACTGTATCATCTTCACCGCATGTTCGCTGTAACGAAAGCATTCCTAAGATTATGTGGAATGTTGTAGCTGCTCTCGTACCGGCTGCTGCGTTCGGCGTTTACTATTTCGGTGCCAATGCACTTCTTAACATGGTCGTTGCAGTTGTGTCTGCAGTTATTTTTGAATTTTTATGGGAAAAAGCACTGCACAAGAAAGTCACTATCACCGATGGCAGTGCCGTCATCACCGGCCTTCTGCTGGCGATGTGCTGCCCGCCGAGCCTTCCCTGGTGGATGAGCATCGTCGGTTCCTTCCTGGCCATCGTCGTATGTAAACAGTCTATGGGCGGCCTTGGTTATAACCTCTTTAACCCTGCTCACGTCGGCCGTGCCGGCCTGATGGTTTCCTGGCCGATTGCCATGACGACATGGACTAACATGGACGGCAGTGCTGCTGTCAGTGCCGTTGCCGGACCTACTCCGCTGAATGCCTTCAAGCATGGCGGTCAGGATGCATTGTTCAATGCATTCAATGCCACCGACTGGGGTACCATTTATCAGCAGATGTTCTTTGGCATGCGCAGCGGTTCCGCTGGTGAAACCTGCACGGTCCTGTTGATTCTCGGCGGTCTCTATCTGATCTGGAAAGGTTACATCAAATGGCAGGTTCCGGTTGTCATGATTGCAACTGTCGGCGTTCTTACTGCTATTATTTACAGCCCTAATGCTGCTGTATTTGAAATGATGGCCGGCGGCCTCATTATTGGTGCTTTCTTCATGGCAACAGATATGGTCACGGCTCCGATTACACTGAAAGGCCAGATTATTTTTGCACTCGGTGCAGGCCTTATTACCGTACTGATCCGTGTGCTCGGCGGGTATCCGGAAGGCGTTTGCTATTCCATCCTGCTCATGAACACACTGACTCCGCTGATTGACCGTCTCGTCAAACCGACCGTCTTCGGTGAAGTAAAGGCAAAGGGGGCTAAATAAAATGGCAGACAATAATAAGAGCGGTATCTTCAAAATCGCTATGAATCTGGTTTGCACGTGCCTCGTTTCCGGCTGTATCATCGGTCTCGTATTCTTCATTACCGGCCCGACGGCTGCAGCGAAAGCAGAACAGATGAAACAGGATTCCATGAAAGCCCTGGTCGATGCTGACCAGTTCGTTCCTGTTCCTGGTGAAACGGATACGTTCATCGCTCAGAAGGGCGGACAGAAAGTAGCGTATATCATTCCGACGGCTCCGAAAGGATATGGCGGACCGATCAAAATGCTGACCGCCGTTTCCATGGATGGCAAAGTCATCGATTATACGGTTCTCGAAGCCAATGAAACTCCGGGCCTCGGCGACAGAGGTGCTAAATCCCCGTTTAAAGACCAGTTCAAAGGCAAAAAAGCAGAAAATCTGGAAGTTACCAAAAATGCCTCTGAAAAAGATAAAATTCAGGCTATGACGGGTGCCACCATTTCTTCCCGGGCCTTTACAAAAGGCGTAAAAGAGGCTGTTGAAAAAGCAGCGCAGTTAGGGGGTAAATGATAATGAATCTTTGGAAAGTATTTACTAGAGGCATTATTGAAGAAAACCCGTACTTCGTCCTGGCCTTGAGCCTGTGCCCGGGCCTCGCCGTTACAACCAGTGTCGTCAATGGTCTGACCATGGGTTGTACAGTATGGTTCGTTATTACCGCCAACAACACGGTAGTTTCGATTATCCACAAATTGATTAACAAAAAAGTCCGTATCCCTGTATACATCACCTGTATTGCTACCATCGTAACGTGCGTACAGTTGTTCCTGCAGGCCTATGCTCCGGACCTGTATAAAGCTCTGGGCGTATACCTCGACCTGGTTGTCGTATTTGCTATCATCCTGGCACGTGCAGAATCGGTTGCTTCCAAAAACGGCGTCGTCGTTTCGTTCCTCGATGGTATGGGCATGGGCATCGGCTTTACGATTGCTATGTTCCTTATTTCCTTTATCCGTGAAATCCTTGGCAATGGCACCTTCTTTGGCATGCCGGTCTTTGGCGATGCTTATCAGCCTGCCCTGATCATGGCCCTGCCGCCGGGAGCTTTCATGCTCATCGGTTTCATCATGGCCGGTTTCAAAATCTGGAATAAGCATGTTGAAAGACAGAGACAATTGAAAGGGGTTGAAGGATAATGGGCGCATATTTTACGCTGTTTATCGGAGCTGTTCTGATTAACAACTTCGTATTGACCAAGTTCCTGGGCCTGTGTATCTTCTTCGGCGTTTCCAAGAACTTAAATGCATCCGTCGGGATGGGCTTTGCCGTAACGTCCGTCATTACCCTCAGTACAATCCTGGCCTGGCTGCTTTACACGCAGGTTCTCGTTCCACTTCATCTGGAATTCCTGCGTACGATTTCGTTCGTAATTCTGATTGCCAGTTTCGTGCAACTATTGGAAATTGTCATCAAGAAAGAATCTCCGACGCTGTATAACATGTGGGGGATTTACCTTATGCTGATTGCAACGAACTGTATCGTTCTGTCCGTTCCTGTTATCAGTGTTACCAACAATTACAACTTCGTTGAAAACATCGTATTCGCCGTTGGTGCCGGCCTTGGCTTTGCTCTGGCTCTGATCCTCATGGCCAGCTGCCGTGAAAAACTGGACTATGCAGATGTACCGGAACCGCTCAAGGGTACACCGATTGCCTTCGTTGTAGCTGGTATGCTGTCCCTGGCATTCCTCGGCTTTTCCGGTATGATATAACGGAGAAAAGGAGATGTACTAGATCATGGATTATACGTTAACCGCGATCATGGCTGTCGTCATTCTGACCTGCATTGGCCTCGTATTTGGCTTTGTCCTGGCCTCGGCAGATAAGAAGTTTGCCATGGAAGAAAATCCGCTCATCGGCGAAGTTAAAGAAGCACTGCCACAAGGTCAGTGTGGTGCTTGTGGTTTTGCCGGTTGTGCAAAATATGCTGAAGCTGTCGTTCTCGATCCGGATGTTCCGCCCAATCTCTGCGTACCTGGCAAAGCAGCTGTTGCTGCTGTCGTAGCTAAACTGACAGGGAAAGTCGCTGAAGCAACGGAACCGAAATATGCCCACGTCAAATGCCGTGGCGGCAATGGTATTGCCAAACTTGCTTTTGAATACAAGGGCGTACATGACTGTGCTGCTGCCAAGCTGGTCCAGCAGGGTCCCAAGTTCTGTAAATTCGGCTGCCTTGGATTTGGCAACTGCGTACGCAGCTGTCCGTTCGGCGCTATGACCATGGGCGAAAATGGTCTGCCCCAGGTCAATAAAGATATCTGCACTGGCTGCGGCAAATGCGCCAGTGTCTGCCCGAACCATGTAATAGAACTGCTTCCTATCAGTGCAAAAGTAAGCGTAAGCTGCAGCTCCAAAGATTTTGGTGCACCAGCTATGAAGAACTGTAAAGCCCTCTGCCTGGGCTGCGGTTCCTGCATGCGCAACTGCTCGCATAAAGATGAAGAAGCCATCAAGATTATCGATCACCTCGCCGTTGTCAATCAGGATGTCTGCCACCATTGTGACAATGCTACCTGCCTGACCAAGTGCCCGACTGGTGCTATCGGTGAAATGATTAAAGGCGTCTATAAGAAAGAAGAAACGAAAGAAAACGTAGGTTAATATATGGATCTGAAACGCTATGCCCGTTATCTCAGCATGGCTGCGCTTTTGATCGTTATGAGCTGCTCCGGGTGTTCACTGCATCCGGAGCAGTCTTATAATAAGAGCACCATTGCCATGGATACAACGATTCAGCTGCGGGCAGAAGGAAAAGAAGCAAAAGAAGCCGTAGAAGAAGGGCTCGAACGGGTACATCAGCTCGATAGTCTGGCCAGTGCCCAAAATCCGGATAGTGATATAAGCCGCATCAATGCAGCGGCCGGTCAATCCTATGTCCAGGTAGACCCGTCAGTCTATGAAATGATTGCCATTGCCAAAGAATATTCGGAAAAGACCCAGGGGGCATGGGACATCAGTGTCGGTATCATCACAAAATTGTGGGATATCGGAAATGATGACCAGCATGTTCCGTCCGATGAAGAAATTGCATCGGCCCTGACTCACGTAAATTATAAGGATATCCTGCTCGAACCGGGAACTCACAGCGTCATGCTGGCGAAAGAAGGGATGTGCCTCGATCTGGGCGGTATCGCCAAGGGTTTTGCCGTCGATGAAGTTCGCAAGATTTATGAAGCCCACCACATTCAGAGCGGGCTCATCAACATGGGGGCCAGTTCTATGTATGCCGTCGGCAGGACGGGCAAGGATAAGCCATGGAAAATTGGTATCCGCCATCCCCGCAATGATTCTCCCGATACGTATCTGGGCATCGTTTCTATTGAGAATCAGGCCTTAGGCACTTCCGGGGATTATGAACGGTACTTCATCCAGGATGGCATCCGCTACCATCATATTTTTGATCCGCGGACCGGCCGACCAGCCCGTTCCGGCGTTATGAGTGATTCTGTCGTCATTGATGGAAAGGTTGATCATGCCGGTATGCTCAGTGACATGTTTACGACCATTATCTTTGTCCTTGGACCTGAAAAAGGGATGGAATTCCTTAAAAATCTGGATGGTGTAGAAGGCGAAATAACGGCGGAAGACGGCACTGTATACATGACGGAAGGGTTTAAGGACCATTTTTCTGATCTTAACGAGGACTTTCATCTGGTGAAGTAAATCCTGTATTCTGTGGATTTTCTCGTTATACGATTGATTATAAAGACATTCAATAAATTTTAAATTATATATTTACATTTCCTTTATAATGTAAGATAATATATGTATGCAGAAATTTTTTAATCTTGCATTAACTAACGTAAGGGGGATGTAACCTGAATGGATCATATTGACGAAAAAATCCTGACAATTCTTAAGAAGAATGGCAAGGCTTCAGCTACGGAAATCAGCAAAATAGTCGGCCTGTCTATACCGGCTGTTTCAGAACGAATCCGTAAAATGGAACACAATGGTATTATTGAAGGCTATGGGGCTAAAATCAGCCGCCGCAAGACGGGCTATAACGTCACGGCCTTTATTATGGTCAACCTGGAACGTTCCGGTGATGTGGAAGAATTCCGCCAGAAAGTTGTCGAATTTAACCAGGTATTGGAATGCCATCATGTGGTCGGTGCTTTTGACTACCTGCTGAAGGTATTGGTCAAGACACCGGACGATCTGGAACATTTCCTCATGGAAGAGCTCAATGAAATTCCGACGGTAGCTTCATCTCAGACATTCATGTGTCTTTCTACTTTGAAGGAAGAATGGAATGTCAATGTGCAGTGAAAAAGAAACGGGCGTGCAAAGCAGTTTTGCTTTCGCACGCCCGTTTCTTTTTATAGAGCTGATTTATTTATCTAATATGTTTCCGTCAAGGGAGATGGTAACCACCTGCCAGGGAATGAACTTGCCACTCTGCTGCAAGGCTTTTTTGGCTGCCATTTCCAGTCCACCGCAGCAGGGAACTTCCATGCGGACGATAGTTACTTCTTTTATGTCATTGCTGCGGATGATTTCCGTCAACTTTTCTGAATAGTCGATGTCATCCAGTTTGGGGCAGCCGATAAGGGTGATACGGTTTTTGATGAAGTCTTCATGAAAACGGCCATAAGCATAGGCGGTGCAATCGGCGGCGATGAGGAGCCGGGCACCGTTAAAATATGGTGCATGGGCTGGTACCAGTTTGATTTGTACCGGCCATTGGCGCAACCGGGACAGGGACGGCTGGGATGATGCGCATCCAGAATCCTGGCCTGTAAGTACCTGGCTCTTCTGGCCGGGACAGACAGGCTGCTCCTGATGCAGTGTCTGCATGCGGCTTCCGGGGCAGCCCGTTCCGGTATAATGTGCTTTTTGGTGTTCCGCTACCGCCTGGGCATCATAGGGAGCCGCTTCACGTTCTTCAAAGGTAATGGCATCGGTCGGGCAATGGGGAAGACAGTCACCCAGGCCATCACAGTAGTCGTCCCGCAGCAGCGTGGCTTTGCCGTTTATCATGGCAATCGCTCCTTCGTGGCAGGCCCGGGCACAGGAGCCGCAGCCGTTACATTTATCCTGATTGATGTGAATGATTTTACGTTTCATTTGAATTTCCTCCTTAATACACAGGGTTTTATGATATACTTTTATTCAGAGTGCTTTTGTTTATATCATTAGTATAGTACAATAAGAAAGAAAAATCTGTTGTTATTCTAACAATGAGGTGCGAAATGAATCAAAATGTGACTGTATTAAAAAAATTGCCCTTATTTCTGGGAATTAACGAAAAGGAAATCGATGTACTCCTTAAAGATATGGGAAGCCGTGTACGTTCATACGATAAGGGAAATTTTATCTTTTATGCCGGTGATGAAGTGCATGCATTGGGCATTGTTCTACATGGTAGTGTCCATATTATACAAGAGGATTACTGGGGAAATCGTAATATACTGGCATATATCCCTGCAGGAGGCATGTTTGCAGAAGCTTTTGCCAGTCTTCCCGATGCCCGTTCTGCCGTCGATGTCATGGCGGTAGAAAAAAGTGAAGTGTTGTTCATCAATCTCCGCTACATCCTGGGTGGCCATACGATGCTGACGGAAAGTCAGAAAACATTGGCGGCCAATCTGCTGGCAGTATTGGCTGGAAAAAATCTTGTACTGACTGAAAAAATACGATACATGTCACAGCGTTCGACAAGGCAAAAACTGATGGCCTATTTGTCACACGAAGCGAGAAAAAGAGGCAAGGATACGTTTTCCATCGAATTTAACCGGCAGCAGCTGGCAGATTTTTTATCCGTAGACCGGTCTGCCATGTCGGCTGAATTGGGCAGAATGAAGCGGGATGGCCTTATTGATTATAATAAAGAAACGTTTACCCTGTTCCATAGCTGATTTAGACGGGAAAGGGAACTGCCATATGGAAAAAAATCTGAATATTTCTGTTAGTTAGTGTATAATACTAATGAAAATATATAACAAACGTATAGCATTAGAGTAACTTAATTGGAGGGGTACACATGAAAAAGAAAACTGCAGCCCTGGCGCTGGTTCTGTCCTGTTTAGTCAGTTCAGCATTTGCAGCAGATTATTCTCATTTGGTCATTATGCATACTAACGATACTCATGGATACGATCAGCGTGCCGATGGTGTCAACGGTATGGCAACCGTTGCGGCACTCAGAAAAGATTTTGAAGCCCAGGGAAAACAAGTATTACTGCTCGATGCAGGGGATGCAATCCAGGACAACAATCTGGTCAATCTGAGCAAAGGAAAAACGGCTATTGATTTCATGAATGCCGCCGGATACGATGCCATGGCCCTGGGCAATCATGAATTCGATTATGGGGCGGATGTCACACAACAGCGCATCAAGCAGGCTCATTTCCCCGTCATGTCAGCGAATATCATCGTAGACGCCACGGGAAAGCCGTTTACTCCGAAGACACATGCCATCCTTAAAAAAGGCAATCTGAACATTGGCGTATTTGGCCTGACGACCCCTTCGACGGTGACGACTTCCAACCCGAAAAGTACGCGGGGACTGACGTTCCTGGCTAAAGATAATATGTATACGGCTGCTCAAAAGGAAGTCAATGCATTAAAAGATGCAGACTGTGATCTGGTCATTGCCATCGGTCATCTGGGAAGTGCTCCCGATGCAGCGGGAGACCGGTCGGACGATGTGCTCAATCACGTTCAGGGAATTGACATTTTTATTGATGGCCATGATCATGTCATAAAAGACCGTACAGTAAACGACACACTGTTAGCCGAAACGGGGGCACATCTGGCCAATATCGGTGTCATTCAACAGGTTGATGGGAAATGGAAAGAAGACCTGTATCCTTATGGACGATATAATAAGGAAGATCCTAAAGTAAAAGCTATAGTAGATAAGGCACAGGCCCGTATTACCAAGAAATTGGCCAGTGTGGTCGGCACAACGGCGATGACACTCGATGGCACACGCGCACCCGGCGTCCGGACTGAAGAAACGAATCTGGGTGATTTTCTGGCCGATGCCTTCCTGTGGCAGGTACGTCAGGCTACGGTGTTACAGCATGTCCGTGTTGATGGGGCTATCATGAATGGCGGCAGTATCCGTGCTTCTATCAACAAGGGAAAAATCACAGAAAATGATTTGCTGCTCGTCATGCCTTATCACAACTACCTCCAATATGTGACGATGAAAGGATCGACGTTATTGGAAATCCTGGAAGCCGCAACCTGTACGACCCCGAAAGCTATTGGTGCATTTCCGCAGGTAGCAGGGATTGAATACACCGTCGATACGCGGGTACCTTATGCCAAAGGGGACGTATATCCTCATTCCACCTATTATAGTCCGGCAAAACCGGGAAGCCGCGTGACCATTACAAAAGTAGGTGGCAAATCCTTCAACCCCGATGCGACGTATTGCATCGTCGTTCCCGATTATCTGACATCGGGTGGCGATACCTATTCTGCCTTGACAGATCCCGCTAAAGTAACGGTTGGTGATGTCGATTATCTCGATGTCGATGCTGCCCGCAATTATATCAAAGAAGCTCTGGGAGGAAACGTGGGAGATACGTATGCAAAACCACAGGGCCGTATTACGATTATTTAGACAAAAGGGAAAGAAGGATTCAGTATGGAAGCGAAAGAAATTCCTCAGCCCCATACCCAGCTGACCAAAGCCATTGACACGGATTCTGCCATTATCATGGGAGATCCTGCACGGGTAGATACGATTGCGAAATTGATGGATCATGTCGTTCCCTGGGCCTGTAACCGGGAATACAAATCCATTATTGGCATGTACAAGGGGAAAAAGATACTAGCTATGTCTACAGGAATCGGAGCACCGTCTGCGGGCATTGCCGTGGAAGAAATGCATAATGTCGGTATTAAACGGGTTATCCGCGTCGGTTCTGCCGGAGCCATGCAGCATGATATACCGCTAGGGCAGTTAGTGATTGCCGAAGGAGCTGTCCGCGATGATGGACTGTCCCGCAAGTATGTGCCGGAAATATATCCGGCCGTACCGTCCTTCCGGCTCCTGGCCCTGGCCCATACATATGCTCCAAAGGCCTGTTATGGCATTATCCGTTCGCACGATGGATTTTATATGGATGACAATGATAAGACCGAAGCGTTCTGGTCTGAAAAGGGCATTGTCGCCGATGATATGGAATCGGGGATTCTGATGATTATCGGCCGCTTGCGCCATATGGAAACATTGTCGATCCTGAATAATGTCGTCCTCTATCAGGGAGACCTGGCAGAAGGTGTCAATGATTTAGTGAATAGTGCCGATCTCATGGCAAAGGGAGAACAGGACTCGCTCGTGACGGCTCTGCAGATCCTTTCTGATCCGGAAGGAGAAGCATAATATGGAAACAACACAGCATAATTGGTTTTATAGCCAGCTCTTTACCAACTGGAAGCGCTTTGAAGTTACCTATGTGGCCGTGCTGATTTTATTGCAGCTCGTCGTCTATGCCATCGCCCCCGACAGCATCGTCGGCATGATTTCCGGCGTAGCCGGAGTGCTTTGTCTGGTATACGGCATGAAAGGCCGTAAAATATCTTTTATCTTTGGCTTTGTACAATGCGTTGCCATGACATACATTGCCTGGATCAGCCATGCCTATGGGTCTTTTGCCATGGATATCGTCTATGTCATTTCCCAGCCGATAGGATGGTATATGTGGGGGCATCAGGAAACGACTCATTCGTTTCAACCGGGGACGCGGAAAAAAGTATTTATGGCAGCCTTCATTGCCTGGGCGGCCGGCTGGTTCGTCCTGGCCCAGGTAGGCGGCCAGCTGCCTTATTTTGATTCCATTAACTTCGTAGTCAGCTTTATAGCTCAGATTCTCTACATTCTGAAGTATAATGAAAACTGGTCTCTCTGGATTTTTGTCAATATTGCCAATTTTATTTATTGGACGATTTTATCGATTCAGATGGTACTGGGGGACAACACGATTGGCACCCTGGGAGCCAACTTGTCCCAGGTGGCGTTACAGGCCGCTCTGTTGTTCAATGCCATCTATGCACAGAAAGTATGGTCCAGCGGTGAAGCCGATAATGAAGGCGGCGCAGCTTAAGATTACGTAATACACATATGATTCCGCTTAAAAAAGCAGTAGCATTACGCAAAAACGCGTAATGCTACTGCCTTTTTTACAATCACTTATTTCAGATGAGTCAAGATATGCCCCATCTTATTTTTCTTAGTTTCCAGATAGAATTCATCAAATTTCTGGGCCGGCATTTCAATGGGAACCCGTTCGACGATTTCCACGCCAAACCCTTCGAGACCGTAAATCTTGAGGGGATTATTGGTAAGGAGCCGTAATTCCCGGGCCCCCAGGTCCTGGAGTATCTGGGCACCGATCCAGTATTCGCGGAGATCCGGGGCAAAGCCCAGTTTTTCGTTGGCTTCTACTGTGTCATACCCCTGTTCCTGCAGGGCATAGGCTTTGAGCTTATTGATGAGGCCGATGCCGCGTCCTTCCTGGCGCATATACAGGAGGATGCCCCGCCCTTCCTTATTGATCTGCGTCAGGGCGGCGGCCAGCTGTTCACCGCAGTCGCAGCGGCAGGAACCGAAGACATCACCGGTCAGGCATTCCGAATGGACCCGGCAGAGGAGATTTTTGCCATCGCCGATTTCGCCTTTGACGAGGGCGACATGGTGTTCCCCGGTCAGGTCATTGATATAACCGTAAATCTTGAATTCGCCGTATTTGGTAGGCATCTTTGCCGTAGCTTCCCGCACGACGTGTTTGTCATGACGACGGCAGTAATTCTGCAGATCGTGGATGGAGACGAAAGTCAGGTGGTGAGTGCGGGCCAGTTCCCAAAGTGCCTTGGAGTGCATGATTTCGCCGCGTTCATCGAGGATTTCGCAGCATACGCCGACTTGCTTCAGCCCGGCCAGGCGCAACAGGTCCAATGTGGCTTCCGTGTGGCCGTTGCGCATGAGGACACCGCCCTTGACGCCGGTCAGGGGAAATACATGTCCCGGCCGGGTAAAATCATCAGCTGAGATAGAATCTGTCGCGGCTTTCTGGATAGTACGGGCCCGGTCTTCTGCCGTGATACCCGAATCTGTATCTTTATAGTCGATAGAAACGGTAAAAGCCGTATGGTTGTTGTTGGTGTTTTCGCCTACCATAGGGAACAAGCCCAGCTTATGGGCATATTCCTGACTGACGGGCAGGCAGATGAGTCCCTTGCCATGATTCATCATGAAATTGACGTTTTCCGGGGTGCAGTACTGGGCAGCGCAGATGAAGTTGGCTTCATCTTCCCGTTCGGGATCGTCGGCAACCATGACGATATGACCAGACTGCAATTCCTGGATTGCTTCTTCAATCGTATTATATGTTTGTTCTTTTGTATCCATCAGAAACCTCCTGTATATAATTAAAAGCCCTGTTGCACTATGCATGCACAGGGCTTTATGACAATAAGAATACACATACACTATCATCATATCTTCTCTCATCCAGACTCTACTGTCGGTTTTGGAATTTCACCAAATCGTACACTGCGTGTTCGCGGACTGTCACCGCCGGTCGGGGATTGCGCCCTGCCCTGAAGATTATTCTATTATACCTGCAAATAGAAAGGAAGTAAAGAGACACCTTTCAGGTATTCATTCCACATCAAAGATTTTACCGGGATTGAGGATGTTGTTTGGATCGAGCGCTTTTTTTACGGCCCGCATCATGGCCAGTTCGTCGGGATTGGTGAATTCTTCCATCAATGCCTTGCGTTTGCTGCCAATTCCGTGTTCACCAGACAGACGGCCACCCAGCTGATAAATGAAACGATACAGCTCCTGCTGATTTTCCGAAACTTTTTCTTCCCATTGTTCGTATGTGAGGTCCTCGTTTTTCAAAATGTTCAAATGAATATTGCCATCTCCGGCATGACTGGCGATGCGTGTGATGAGGCCATATTTCCGGGCCAGTTCCAGAATCCGGGCCAGAAGCCGCGGCTCCTGATCGACAGGGACGACGACGTCTTCCTTACATACGATAAGGCTTTCGGCACGTACCGCTTCGGCAAAGGCCTTGCGGGCCTGCCAGATCCGGGCCGGGTCGGCGACCAGTACGGAAGAAGCACCACTGGCCGTGCACAGTTCGTCGAGGACGATGGCTTTATCATCGAGGTCGTCTTCACTCGTGCCTTCTACTTCCACAATCAGATAATTGCCCGTATCGCTGCCTTGGAGCGTTTCGTTCAGATAGCGTTCTACGGATTTGATGGTGATGTTGTCCATAAACTCAACGCACGTCGGCGTTATGCCGGCTTTTATGATTTTATTGACGACGCCGATGGACGCTGCTGTGTCGTCGAACACGGCGAGAAGGTCCAGCTTGTACCGGGGTTTGGGGAGTAATTTCAACGTGGCTTTGGTGATGATGCCCAGTGTTCCTTCTGATCCGATGACCAGCTGATCCAGACAATATCCCGTCGATTGCTTCTGCAGGCGGGCACCGAGCTGTACAATCCGTCCCGTAGGATTTACGATTTCAATGGAATAGACCTGATGCCGCGTTGTCCCGTATTTTACGGCCCGGTTGCCACCGGCATTGGTCGCGATGTTTCCGCCGATGAAACAGGAATCGCCGCTGCAGGGGTCGCCGGCATAGAATAATCCTTTTTCTTCAGCGGCTTTTTGCAAATCTGACGTGCGCACACCCGGTTCAACGACTGCGTACAGGCTGTCTGTATTGATTTCCAGGATATGGTTCATTTTTTCCAGTGACAATACGATGCCTCCATAGATGGGAACAGCTCCGCAGGCCAGCCCTGTTCCGGCACCGCGGGGAACGACAGGGAAATGATACTCGTTGGCCAGCTGTACGATGGCCGCGGCCTGTTGGGCTGATTCGGCAAATACGACGGCTTCCGGCATATGGTGGTATGCCGGATCGGTTACTTCGTCATGGCTGTATGGC
Organism: Megasphaera hexanoica; assembly: GCF_043520715.1. Taxonomy (NCBI): domain Bacteria; kingdom Bacillati; phylum Bacillota; class Negativicutes; order Veillonellales; family Veillonellaceae; genus Megasphaera; species Megasphaera hexanoica. The sequence goes on from NZ_CP171361.1 coordinate 846,727, forward strand.
TGCATGGCGTCAGTCTCTGTAAGGACATTTTTGCTGCCGGCAATTTCTTTCAGCCTGGTCAGTATTTCATCGTTTATCGGTGTATATGGCATAACGTAGCCTCCTTTTCGAATACATATGTCTATTATAGGAGAGATTCTCCTATTTTAAAAGGGGATAATCTCTAAGAAATTGGCCCTTTTCGTCAGCCACATTACGGCATTTCCCTTTAAATATCGGGAAAAGGCTTTATCTTGTAGTCATTTCAAGGTATACTATAAGTTAAGATTTTTTTAATCTGAAAAGGAGCTGAGACATGACGGTGAAACGTACAGGACGACCGCGCCTATCCGGGCAGGGCAGGAGACGGAACGTCCGCCGCAGGAAAAAGGCGGGCTGGTCTGCTTATAAGCGGATTGTCGTGGCTATTTTGATTTTTGGCGGCCTGTTTCTCGGTTCCAAGATATATGAGTTATGGCAGATTCATCAGGATATGACGATAACGGTCAACCAGGAACGGGAATTGACTGAAGAAAACCAGAAACTGCATGAAGAAAAAGACCGGCTGTCTTCACCGGAAGAAATCATGCGACAGGCGCGGGAACAGTTCGGACTGGCAAAGCCGGGTGAAATCCCATACCGTCGCTGATGGGGCGGAAAGGCAGTAGAAAGCATAATTTACGATTGAATTTTTTAATGTTTATTAGTATAATGTGTGTAAACGCTATTTGCGACGCGTGTCTATAGTTAAAGGAGGATGTCTTAGCAGCATGACAATCGAAGTAGGCAGTGTATTGGAAGGAACTGTTACAGGAATAACCAAGTTCGGTGCATTTGTCGAACTGCCGGATAAAAAAATTGGTCTCGTCCATATTTCTGAAGTAGCAAATGAATATGTAAAAGATGTTCATGATTTCCTGAAAGTTCAGGATAAGGTACATGTCAAGGTATTATCTATTGATGAAAAAGGGAAGATCGGCCTGTCTATCAAGCGGACACAGCCGGCTCCGGAAAAGAAAGAGTTTCATTCCAAGCGGGAATTTCACCACCACAATGGCGGGTTTGACATGAACCGCCGCGCTCCCCAGTCTCTGTCCTTTGAAGATCGGCTGAGCAGATTTTTGAAAGAAAGCGATGAACGGTTGATGGATCTGAAACGCAATACTGAATCGAAACGCGGCGGCCGCGGTGCCCGGCATGCTGATTAATTCCGTATCTAGGAAGGTATGGAGGGAAAAGAGTATTCCGACAGGGAATGCTCTTTTTGTTTCTTCCTGTTATGCGAAAAGGAGCAGTTATGGAACATGATGTATATGCCGTTATCGATATCGGATCAAATTCTCTCCGCTTCATGCGGGGAAAAAAAGACCGGGACGGACAATGGCATTTTTCAAAAAAAGAATTAGCGACGACCCGTCTGGGAAAAGACGTATCCAGGACCGGCCGTTTGTCCAGCGAAGGAGTAGAGGCCTCGCTGGAAGCTATGCGGCAGTGGAACGATGCGTACCCGGATCTGTGCGTTTGCGCCGTAGCGACGAGTGCCGTGCGGGAAGCTTCGGACGGACAGGCATTCCTGGCGGAAGTACGGGCCCGCTTTGGTTGGCACTGCCGCATTCTCAGCGGGCTTGAAGAAGCCTCGTTCAGCTATCGCGGAGCGGCAGGCAGTGCGCTGCCCGGAATGGTCGTGGCAGTCCTCGATATAGGGGGCGGCAGCAGTGAAATGGCACTGGGAAAAGAGGGAAGGAGCCTCTGGTCGCATAGTTACCCCATGGGGGCCGTGCGGTTTTGTCAGGACGTATCCGGTCCGGCGGCATGTGACGCGCTGGAACGGCGCTGCCGCAATCAGTGGCTGCCCATACCGGCTGTTCCTGACCGGCTGCTGGGCGTGGGCGGCACGCTTACGTCACTGGCAGCTATGGAACTGGGACTGGATCCCTATGATGCGGACCGGGTAGAAGGCACTGTCATTACCCGGGATTGTCTGTCAGGCTGGATTGACACACTGAAACGTATGACGCCGGAGGAACGGCGTCATATAAAAGGACTGCAGCCACGGCGCAGCGATATCATCCTGCCCGGTCTGCTTATAGCCCATTCGTGCCTTTGCCATTATGATATTCCGGAAATCCAGATCAGTGAAAAAGATCTCATGGAAGGTATTTTTTACAGCCAGGCATTCCAGGATGCGGCCTGGCGGAACCGATGAAGTCCACGGCCGGACGCCTCCGGGATAAAGTAGAGTCATTCTGCCGGCATGAACAGCTGTTCCTGCCGGGTGATCACCTGCTCATTGCCTGTTCCGGCGGGCCGGACTCGCTGACCCTGCTTGATGTGCTGGCATCTCTGCGCCGTGCGTGGAATCTGACGCTGACCGTGTGTTATGTGCATCACGGCATCCGCCGGGCGGCTGATGATGAGGTTCCGGTAGTACGGAAGGCGGCAGAAGAACGGGGCTGTGGCTTCATGTGGGAATTTGTCGATGTGCCCCACGTTGCGGCGGTGACGCATCAGAGTCTGGAGACGGCCGGAAGGACGGAACGCTACCGCATTCTACGGCAATGTGCAGCACGATGCCAAGCTTCGGCAATTGCTGTAGCACATCAGCAGAACGATCAGGCCGAAACGGTGTTGCAGCACCTGTTGCGCGGCAGCGGCCTTCAGGGCCTGGGCGGAATCCGACCTAAAAATGGCGACATCATCCGGCCCCTTCTGGCCTTGACACGGCGGGATATAGAAGATTATATTAAAGAACGGGGACTGGTTCCCTGCGAAGACGAAACCAATCAGAGCCGGGAATACGGGCGGAACCGCATCCGCCTGGAACTGATACCACAACTGGAGAAATATAATCCGGCAGTCATAGCCGATTTGAACAGGCTGGCCGTGCTGGCCGGTGCCGACGAGGAATTTCTTTCCCGCCAGACGGAGCAACGGGCTGCTTCCCTGGTGCAGGAAGACCAGAAGGGCGCCAGTATTGAAAAGAAGGCCCTGCTGTTACAGCCACTGGCTATGCAGCGACGCCTTATCCGGTATTTGTTTTCCCGTGTGCTCCAAAGTTTTCATGATGTGCCATTCCACTATACGGAAACCGTCCGCCAGCTGGCTGCAAAAGGTGCCGGTCATTGCTTTGAAGGGCTGGGCCTCTGTGTATATACGACAAAAGAACAATTGTGTTTTACCCGTGCTGCCCGGGGGGCATTTAAAAAGCGGCAGCATCATTGATTCATATTCAGGAGGAAAATCATGCATAGTGACGTAAAGCAAGTTTTATTTACAGAAGAACAGATCAAGGCCCGCGTACGCGAATTAGGCGCGCAGATAACGAATGACTATAAGGGGAAAAATATATTGCTTTGTGGCATTTTAAAGGGGGCCGTCACATTCTTTACCGATCTGGCCCGCTGTATCGATGGTCCTGTTGAATTTGATTTCATGGTCTGCTCCAGTTATGGCGCTTCGACGACTTCTTCGGGCTTTGTCAAGATCCGTAAAGACCTGGACAGTGATGTCAGGGGCCGGGATATCCTCATCGTCGAAGATATCATAGATACGGGGGTTACGCTCAGCAAATTGAAACCCCTTCTCCTGGAACGGGGGGCCGCTTCCGTAAAGATTGCGACGCTGCTCAGCAAGCCGTCGCGCCGGAAAGTAGATATCCCTGTCGATTATAATGGATTTGAAATCCCCGACGCTTTTGTCGTAGGATATGGACTGGACTATAACAGCCGCTATCGGAATCTGCCGTATATTGGCGTATTGAAAGAAGAAGTGTACAGTCATTAAAAAATGTTGTTGCTTTCCTTAAAGTGTGATAATATAAGAATATATTTGGTTACTTCTCTCTCCTTGCGGCAGGGATGAACCTGTATATTCATAAAAACGTGCGCGAAAGGAGCAGTATTTTGAGTAAATTTGTGCGGAATGTAAGCCTTTACTTACTTATTATTATCGTTGCCGTCTCCATCATAGATGCTTTTACGACTAATAAGTCAGACAAGTCCGAAATCACGTATACGAATTTCATGAATCAGGTCCAGCAGAAGAAAGTAGATGCTGTACAGATTACGGATGATCATGCCATCGTCGGTCAGTTGAAAGATGGTACGTCCTTCACTTCCTATGCACCGACTGATTCGGCCTTGCTGCCGGCACTACGGGATGCCGATGTCAATATCATTGCCAAGCCGCCTGAACAGCCTTCCTGGTGGATGAGCATGCTCAGTAATGTGCTGCCTATCCTGATCCTGATCGGCGTGTGGTTCTTCATCATGCAGCAGACACAGGGCGGTGGCGGCCGGGTCATGAATTTCGGTAAAAGTCATGCCAAAATGCATGGAGAAGGAAAAATCAAGGTTTCCTTTAAAGACGTTGCCGGTGAAGATGAAGCTAAGGAAGAGTTGTCAGAAATCGTCGAGTTCCTGCGCAACCCGAGCAAATATAACAATATCGGCGCTAAGATTCCGAAAGGGGTTCTTCTTTTCGGACCTCCCGGGACGGGTAAGACGCTGCTTGCCCGTGCTGTTGCCGGGGAAGCAGGCGTGCCGTTTTTCAGCATCAGCGGTTCGGACTTTGTAGAAATGTTCGTCGGCGTCGGTGCGTCCCGTGTACGTGACCTGTTTTCCCAGGCCAAGAAAAATGCCCCCTGCATCGTCTTCATCGATGAAATCGATGCCGTAGGCCGTCAGCGTGGTGCTGGCCTCGGCGGTGGACATGATGAACGGGAACAGACACTGAATCAGCTGCTGGTCGAAATGGACGGGTTTGGCGCCAATGAAGGAATTATTACCATCGCCGCGACGAACCGTCCGGATATCCTTGACCCGGCATTACTCCGTCCTGGCCGGTTTGACCGTCAAATTACTGTAGATCGTCCGGATCTGCGGGGACGGATTGCCATCCTGAAAGTACATGCCAAGGGGAAACCGTTGGGTAAGGACGTCGATCTGGAAACGATTGCCAAGAAAACACCGGGATTTACCGGGGCCGACCTGGGCAACCTGCTCAATGAAGCGGCTCTCCTGGCCGCACGTCAGGATAAGAAAGTCATCAATATGCCGGAACTGGAAGAAGCCAGTGAAAAAGTATGCTTCGGTCCGGAACGGCGCAGTCATGTCATCAGCGAAAAGGAAAAACGCCTTACGGCTGTACATGAATCAGGCCATGCGCTCATTGCCTATCTGCTGCCTGATGCCGATCCGGTCCATAAGGTCACGATTATTCCCCGCGGCCGTGCGGGCGGATATACGATGATGCTTCCGGAAGAAGACCGGTCTTACGAAACGAAGTCATACTATCTGGCTCAAATCCGCGTCGCCCTGGGTGGCCGGGCTGCAGAACAGATTGTATTCAACGAAATCAGCAGCGGTGCATCGGGTGATCTTCAGAGCGTTACCCGTATTGTCCGCCAGATGATTACCCGCCTGGGCATGAGCAGCAAGCTGGGGCCTATGGTATTCGGGGAACAGCAGGAACAGGTGTTCCTGGGTAAGAACCTTGGCCACGAACGCAATTACGGTGAACGCGTAGCCGAACTGATCGATAAGGAAATGCATGATATAGTTTCCGAAGCCTATGCAGATACACTCCGCATCCTGCGGGAACATCTCGATGCCCTGAAGAGCATGGCAAATGCGCTGATGGAAGTAGAAACAATCAATAGTGTGCAGGTAAAAAACCTCGTCGAATACGGTACACTGGATGCACCTGAACCGGAAACGGCTGATACAGATGCGGCCCAGAGTGCAGGCACAGAAACACAGGAAGCAGGTCAGACTGCACCGGAACCTCTGGCTGATTCCAAGCCAGACGATAATAAAACGGAAACGCCGTCTGGTTCTGTAGAAGTCAGCCCCTGGGGAAATACACTGAATAAAAAAGATGAATAAATAAAATAAAGCTGCAGCTATAGTTGCAGCTTTATTTTATAGAAATTGCTAGAGCGATTTGTTTATTAACATATCTTAAAGTTTTATCGATTACGTAATTTTATGGTATTGACAGTAAAAACTATTATGCTACAATTGCAGTAGGAAATAAAACTGGGTTGCATCCCCGCTGTATCGGACAGGGGAAAGGAGGAACGAATTTGAGACAGGATATCTTGGATTATTTACTGGAACATAAAGGCGAATTTGTATCAGGACAAAAAATATCAGATATGTTCGGCATATCCCGCACCGCTGTCTGGAAGCATATCCGCGTCCTGAAACAGCGCGGATATGTCATAGAATCATTTACAAAAAAAGGGTATTGCCTGAAGGAAGCACCGGAACTCCTGCATCCTGATGCCGTTACACAAGGACTGCCGACTAAAGTCATTGGCCAGAATCTGGTTTATTACGAAAAAACAGATTCGACCAATTCATTGGCCAAAAAACTGGCCAATGAAGGGGCGGAAGAAGGTACGGTTGTCGTGGCAGAAGAACAGAGCGGCGGCCGGGGACGGCTGAATCGTTCCTTTTTATCGCCTTTTGCCCAGGGACTATGGTTTTCGCTTATCCTGCGCCCTCCTTTCCTGCCTATGGAAGTATCGAAGATGACTCTTCTCGCTGCCGTGGCGATCACTCATGCTCTGCGCCAGCAGGGACTGGAATGCGGAATTAAATGGCCCAACGATATTCTGGTGCATGATAAAAAGATTGTCGGTATTCTGACGGAACTCAACGCTTCTATGGAAAAAATCAATTATTTGATCATGGGCATCGGCATCAATACGGGCATTACGAAAAAAATGCTGCCCCGGGATCTGAAAAAGACAGTAACCAGTTTTGCCATGGAAAATATACCGGTAAACAGGACAAAGCTGCTGCGGGATGTTTTCTGTGACTTGGAACGTTACTATTTTGAAGCGGAAAAAGAAGGATTTTCTCCCATATTAGAAGAATGGAAGAAATTATCCTGCATGCTTGGTAAAGAAGTAGAAGTCGTCATGCCGGACCGCACGTTTTCCGGTGTGGCTTTTGACCTGGATGACAGTGGAAATCTGCTGGTCCGGACTGATAGCGGAGTAGAACGGGTCCTGGCCGGCGATGTCCGCGTCCGCCCGATTCAGGCGTAAAGGCAATTTTTCATAATTTTTATGGTACGTGCTCTGTCTTTTTATGGTAAACTCTGTTATCATATAGGAAGTGTGATACAGTGACAGAGACGGTTATTTCATCTGCCGTCTGTTGTATCGAATCGAATACAGAGGTGGATCAAACCATGCTATTAGTTATTGATGTAGGCAATACCAATATTGTGCTCGGGATCTTTGATGATAAGACACTTCTCGATCATTGGCGTATTTCGACAGATCGTCTGCGCACGACCGATGAATACGGCGTGCTCGTGCGCAATCTTTTCTATTTAAATCATGTGAATTCGGAAGAAATCGACGCTATCATTATTTCTTCCGTCGTGCCTTCTGTCATGCCGACTTTGGAACGGATGTGCCAGCGTTATTTTGGCATTGCGCCGCTTATCATCGGCCCGGGCATCCGGACTGGCATGGATATAAAATATGACAATCCCCGTGAGGTGGGAGCCGACCGCATCGTCAACGCTGTTGCAGCGTATGAATTATATGGTGGTCCGGTAATCATCATTGATTTTGGTACGGCTACTACGTTCTGTGCCGTCGATAAGAAAGGAGATTATCTGGGCGGGTCCATCTGTCCGGGTATCGGCATTTCGACAGATGCACTCGTACAGCGCACGGCTCTGCTGCCCCGTATCGAAGTGCGGCGCACAGAGCGGGTTATCTGCCGCAATACCGTAGAAAGTATGCAGGCAGGCGTGTATTATGGCTTTGTGGGCCAGGTGGATGGCATCGTATCACGGATGCGCCGTGAACTGGGGAGCAATGCCCGTGTCGTCGCAACGGGAGGACTGGCCGTCATTATTGCCCCGGCGACGAAATCCATTGATCTTGTCGAACCCATGCTTACCTTGGAAGGATTGAGAATTATCTATGAACGCAACCGCTAAGCCGTTTTATATCGGCACTGTGCGGCTTTCTGCGCCTGTGATACTAGCTCCGATGGCTGGTGTCTGTGATTTACCGTACCGCGTCATTGCTCATCGCTATGGCGCGGCTTTGGTTTGTACGGAAATGGTCAGCGACAAGGGGCTGCTGTATCATAATGTACATACGCAGGACATGCTGCGCATAGCGCCGGAAGAACATCCGGTATCCATGCAGATTTTTGGGGCCGACCCTCATACGATGGCAAAGGCGGCAGCTTCGGTAGAAGAAGCGGGTGCCGATATAATCGATATCAACATGGGATGTCCTGTAAAAAAAGTAGTGACCAATGGCGAAGGAGCAGCTCTCATGAGAGATCTTTCCCGGGCGGAAGCGATTATCCGTGCCGTCGTCCAGGCTGTATCCATTCCCGTTACGGTCAAAATGCGTACGGGGTGGAATGAGGAGGAATTTGCGGCTCCGGAACTGGCAAAACGGGCAGAAGCGGCCGGGGCGGCTGCCGTTACGGTCCATGGCAGGACGAGAGAGCAGTTTTATAGCGGGAAGGCCGATTTGAAAAAAATCGCTGCCGTCGTCCGGGCTGTATCCATCCCGGTCATTGGCAACGGGGACATTATCGATGGACCGTCGGCTGCGCGGATGTTCGATGAGACAGGGTGCCAGGCCATCATGGTCGGCAGGGGAGCCCAGGGAAATCCTTGGATTTTTCCACAGATACGGGCTTATCTGGAATCGGGAACCATACAGTCCCCGCCGTCACCGGCTGAACGGTACCGGCAGATGCTGGAGCATTTCCAGGCCCTGCGGGCCTATAAGGGCGATTATACAGCTCTCAGGGAAATGCGTTCCCATGCAGCCTGGTACACGAAAGGATTGTACGGGTCGGCAGCCATACGGGAACGGCTCAACAGGGCAGAAAGTACGGCTGTTTTTGAGTCCCTCATCAGGACATTGCTGGAAAAGGAAGAACATTGACACCAGGCACGTATATGCATATAATTAAAGTTACGGTAAAAATAACAGATAGACAGGGCGATGCCTTGTGTATCTGTTTGTAATTTAAGTATCCAATACAAAGGAGTAATAACATGGCTAACGAAACGCTGATTACCCAGGAAGGTCTGCAGAAGTTAAAAGACGAATTAAATGAATTAAAATCTGTCCGCCGTATCAAGGTATCGAAACGTATCCAGGAAGCTATCGCCCTGGGCGATTTGAGTGAAAACTCAGAATATGATGATGCAAAAAACGAACAGGCCCTGGTCGAAGGGCACATTGCCGAATTGGAAGCAAAAATCCGTACGGCAAAAATCATTGAAGAAACGGAAGACAGCAGCGCGAAAGTACGCCTGGGCTCCAAAGTTATTCTGGAAGACGTAGAAACGGGGGACCGCTTTGATTATACCGTAGTCGGCACAGCCGAAGCGGATCCGTTCAATAATAGAATTTCCAATGAATCTCCGGTAGGTTCGGCTATTCTGGGACAGCGGATCAGTGCATCCAATCCGGCTGTTGTTACCGTCAAAGCACCGGCAGGTGAATTGAAATACCGTATTTTACCGCCCGATGCAGAATAAACAACTTAGGAGGAACCAATAATTATGGCTGATACGAAACAGAATACAGCACCGATTGAAGAAGAAAAGTTAAATGACCAGATGAAGGTCCGCCGCGAAAAAATGCAGCAGTTTATCGATGCGGGCATTTATCCCTTCGGTCAGAAATATAACTGGGATCATCATGCCCAGGACGTCAAAGAACAGGCAGAACAACTGGAAAAAGATCAGACATTTGTCAGCGTTGCCGGACGCCTGATGGCAATCCGCCGCCATGGCAAGACGGCATTCTGCGTGCTCCGTGATATTACCGGGGAAATCCAGCTTTATTTCCGCAAAGATGTACTGGGTGAACAGTCCTACGATTTATTCAAGCTGCTTGATATCGGTGATATTGTCGGCGTAGAAGGCCCTGTCTTTACGACTCATACGGGAGAAACGACAATCCGCGTCGAAAAATGGACGCTCCTTTCCAAATCTCTGCGCCCGCTGCCGGAAAAATTCCATGGCCTGACCGATAAAGAAACGCGGTATCGCCAGCGTTACCTGGACCTGATTGTCAATCCGGAAGTCAAAGATACGTTTATCAAGCGCTCCCAGATCATAAAGGGAATCCGTAAATATCTCGACGACCGTCATTTCCTGGAAGTCGAAACACCGATGCTCCATACTATTGCCGGCGGTGCTGCAGCCCGACCGTTCAAAACTCATCACAATGCGCTGGATATGGACATTTATCTGCGTATTGCCCCGGAACTGCATCTGAAACGACTCCTCGTCGGCGGACTGGAACGGGTCTATGAAATGAACCGCTGCTTCCGCAATGAAGGAATTGATACCCGTCATAATCCGGAATTTACAACCGTCGAATTGTATCAGGCTTATGGTGACCTGGAAGATGTCATTTTCATTACAGAAGATATGGTTTCCAAACTGGCACAGATGCTCTATGGAACGATGAAACTGACTTATATTGATAAAGAAATCGACCTGACTCCTCCCTGGGACCGGATGACGATGATAGAAGCGGTCAAGAAATACAGTGGAGCCGATTTTGAAGGCGTTACGGATATCGGAGTGGCGCGCAAGATGGCTGATGAACATCATGTCGAATATGGTCAGTACGATGGCGTTGGCAAAATCATCAATGCTTTCTTCGAAGCATTTGTAGAAGAAAACCTGATTCAGCCGACCATCATTACGGGACATCCGTTGGAAATTTCTCCGCTCACCAAACAGGACCGCGAAAACCCACTCCTGACATACCGTTTTGAAGGGTTTATTTATGGCCGGGAACTGGCAAATGGCTTTTCTGAATTAAACGATCCCATTGACCAGCGGAACCGCTTTATCGAACAGATGAAGGAACGGGAACGGGGCGATGACGAAGCTCATCAGATGGATGAAGATTACTGCCGCGCTCTGGAATATGGCCTGCCGCCGACGGGTGGTCTGGGTATCGGAATTGACCGTCTCGTCATGTTCCTGACGAACAGTGCCTCTATCCGCGACGTCCTCTTATTCCCACTGAGCCGTCCGGAACAGAAATAATGTTAAAAACACCCTTTGAACCACATCGAAGGGTGTTTTTACTATATCCCGTTTTGAAAGGAGGGCGCATGATGAAGTATTCGCTGCGTGTTCTGGCAACCCTTCTGAGCCTGGGTCTGATGGCCTCATCACCGGCCCTGGCGGCAGAGATGCCGGCACAGGAAACTACCTTGTCCGGGGAAATACCTTTGTTTGTCCCTGCTTCGGTACCGGTACAGCCGGCAGAGCAGCAGAAGGACAAAAAACAAGATCTGAAAAATCAGACAGAACGCCCGGGAAAAACGTCGGATCAGCAGGAAAAAGACGGAAAATCCGTTGCAGATCATGACGGACTCGTCGTAGATGAAGTCACACAAGACCGGACGTTAAGTGAAGCTGATTTTGCCTTTAACGGCCTTCATGCCGGAGATTCTCTGCAAAAAGTAAAACGTATTTTTGGCAGCCCGACGAAATATGCCCAGAGTGCCCATTATACAGAACTGAAATATAACCGCAAGGACCTGGACATGACGGTACGCCTGCGCAATGATACGCCTCAGATTTTGAAAGAAGCGGCGGCCGGCCGGAAGGCAGTCCACCCCGGTGTCGATTCTGTCACACTGGCTGAGGGGCCGGATGTCTATATCGGGCCGGGGATTCATCTCGGCCACCCGGCAGAACTCCTGGTACGCAAATACGGACGTCCTTTGCAAGTATTGCGCGATGCCGATGCCAATGTCTATTATTTCGTTTATGAAAACCCAGGAAAGGATCATGTCCTGGTCTTTGCCATCGGGGAACGTAAAGTGGCCCGTGTTGCCCTGTTGCCGCCCAGACCGCCGTATATTGAAGGGCGGCCTCTGGAAAAAATCGGCGGCTGGACACCGAGAGATTTTACTCTCGTGGGATATGGTGTCAACGAACCGTTTGTAGCCAATAAATATAATATGTGGACCAATCTGGTCAAACGCAGCGGGGGTAAATTTTGGCTGTACGGTACGTATGGCGTCGAAGTAGACCGGCATAATATGGTAAAGAAAGTATTTCTCCTTACGAATAGCAGTTATACCGGCCGCGGAGCCACCCTGGGATACCGCCTCTCAACGATATTTTCCCTTTATGGTGAACCCAGCCGTATAGAAAAAGGACCGGCAGGAGGGCAATTTGTCGATGCCTATTATTATGACAGTCCATTCCAAAAAGGCGTTTCCCTCGTGTTCATCAGTAAGCATCAGACGGATTACGTCGATGATGTCCTGCTCATCAGCGAACCCATCAAAAATATCCAGGACCCCATGGAACGCTATGGTTTGAAGTAGAAAACACCGTATTTTACAAGCCGTTTCTAAACTTAATAAAATAAATAGGAAAAATGCTTTACTTACAAGGCCCGCATCCAGTATAATAAATATAAATAATAATTGCAGATGAAGGTGATATCCATGGTTACAGATGCAGATGTTTTGAAACGGTGGAAGTACATTGCACAGGAAGAAGAAAAACTTCTCATCATTATTGGCGGACCTGGTTCAGGCAAGAGCAAACTGATTCGTGAACTGACCTTCCAGGATGGTTGGAAGATTTGCGAAGCCAAAGACCTCTTTGATGATGAATTTCTTGAAATTCCCCGTGCAGACCGGCCGGAAAAGGCGATTTCCCTTATTTCCGAAGCTATCCACAGACTGAATGCCCGTGTCGTAATGATTGATAACGTCGGGTTCTTATTTGCGCCGATTTTAAATTTGAATCCTATTGAAATGCTGAAGAAATTGAGCCGCGAATGCCCGATTATCGTCAGCTGGCGCGGTCATCTTGAAGGTAACACTCTGTATTTTGAACACAAAGGCGATCCGAAATACGCTAAATTTACGATTGAAGACCCGAATCATGTCATGAGTCTTGATTAAGGCGGACCAGAAGAAGGTCTGGCCTGTAGGTGGCAGGATGTAAGCTGTCGTTTTATAATCATGAACATAACAGGAGCTGCAACGAAGTGAAGACGATTCATTTCGTTGCAGCTCCTGTTATGTTTTGCCGGATATCCATTTGGTCCGGACATGTTTACGGATTTCTCTATCTTTCTGTCAAGGTGTGTGATATAATTTTTTCTATGCGTGTGAAAGGTTTTGTTTTCTGACCACTCATGGATTTATGACAAAGGAGTTATATCAATGAACGATTATATGATTGCCGTCATCCTCGGCATTGTCGAAGGCTTTACAGAATATCTGCCTGTATCTTCCACCGGTCATATGATTCTTGTCGGTGACTGGCTGGGATTTGACGGTCCCCGGGCCAGCGTGTTTGAAGTGTTTATCCAGCTTGGTGCGATTCTTTCTGTGCTCATCATTTACAAGGAAAAGTTTATCCGCATGTTATATCAGTATCGCTGTTGGAACTTATTCCGCCGGGAAAATTGGTTCCGCACCGATACGGGACTTACACTGGCCCATGTGGCAGCCGGTATTGTCCCTGTCATGGGTATCGGCTATCTGGCCCATCATGCCATTAAGACATATCTCTTTTCTGCAGGTACGGTTATTATCGGTCTGATTATCGGAGGCCTGTTCATGCTGGCTGCGGAAAAGGCTCACATGAAGGTGCGCTGCAAAGATGTAGAAAAGATGACCATCGTTCAGGCATTCCTCGTCGGAGCATTTCAGATGCTGGCTCTCTGGCCTGGCTTTTCCCGTTCTGGTTCGACCATTGCCGGAGGCTTGTTCCTGGGCATGAGCCGGAAAGCGGCAGCTGATTTTTCTTTTATCATTGCTGTCCCGGTCATGATCGTAGCCTGTTTTTATGACTTACTGAAGAGCTTATCTTATCTCAGTGGTAATGACCTGGTCATGATTGCTATCGGATTTGTAACGGCTTTTATTGTAGCCTACGTGTCCGTCCTGTGGTTCTTGAAATTCCTGAATAAATCGACACTGGCATCCTTTGCCTATTACCGCTTTGTCGTCGCACTGGTGTCGTTCCTTCATTTCTTTGTACTGAATTGATGGATAATAGGTAAAAAACACCGGATTCGTCCTGGATAAGGAGGAATCCGGTGTTTTTTACGGGTGATTTGCCAGCTGTTTCGTAAAATCGGTCATAATATCCGTAATATAAGGACGGGGGTCTACGTTTGCGGGGATATCGCGGACGATATTTTCCAGCAGAGTGCGCAGCATAATATTGACTCCCTGGGCGTAGACGTAATAATAGTAGCGCAGATGATCGCTGCCTTTCAGTATGAGAGGGGCCAGTTCATCATTGGCGGCAAAGGCGGCATCGTAAAAATCGAGAATATTGTCTTTGAACCGGTCCATATCGATTTTCTGCTTTTCATATCCCTGGGTGAGGTCTTCGCCTATTTTTGCAAGCAGTCCGGGGAGTTCGGAGAGCTTTTCCGGCGCCGTTATCTGTTCATCTTCCATGAGGTGAATGACCGTATGGAGGGAAGATACAATAGATTCGCAGAAAAAATTAAAAGTGAAATAGCCATCTGAACCGGTTAAATTTGTTATCATATGATTGTTCATCGCCGTTCTCCTTTCGTGTTGTTGCTATATTATAACATAGATTTGTGGAAAATATTTGAGTGCAGGCACAGAATATGATACCATTTAGAAGAAAACAGCTATCATCAGTTGCATTATAAGCGGTTATACAGGAGGTATACATATGTCCCGCAAGAAATTGAAGTTAGAAAAGCGGTCCCGCCAGTCGGCGCGTATCCATAAAGGTCTGGAAATGCCCGTCGGAATGGGATCGGAAGACAGTATTCTGGGATTCCGCAATGGCAAGGAACTGAAAGAAAAATATTTTGCCTTTCAGGGACGCATTGGCCGCCGACCTTTCATTATGCGGACATTGCTGCTCATCGTGGCGCAGTTTATGTTTACATTCATTCTCTATAGTAAAATCGTAGAATCGATTATTATCCATCGCACTGATTTTGCCTGGGGATTTGGCATTCTGCTCATCGTATTGACCATTCCGACCGTCTGGTCCCAGTTGTCACTGGGATGGAGGCGCTGTCATGATATGAATAAAGGAGGAGCTTTTTTTATCATTCCGTACTTTTGCTATTTAGGCAGTTATGTAGCTCCCATCCTGGCACTGGATACGCTGGGGACAGCTGTCCAGTCCATTACAGCCGTTTGTTTCCTGGCCTTTTTCACCGTACGGGGAACAGAAGGTGACAATGCGTACGGTCCGGAACGGTCCCGGTAAGGGGGGGAATAGTATGACGCTAGATCAGGGAATAGCAGGACATACGTATATTGTAGAAAGGTTGAACCTGGCGCCGAGAATTGAAAAACGCCTGCAGGCGCTGGGAATGATAGTCAGTACACCCGTCGATGTCCTGAACAATAAAAATGGCGGCACGATGATCATCAAAGTACGCAATACGCGGCTGGCTATTGGCAGGGGCATTTCGTCCCGTATTGTAGTAAGGAGCTGACACTATGCTGGGATTGGGAAAAAAAGAAAGGGGAAAGCATATTCCCCAGGGAATGGAACATACGGGTGCAGAGCCGACCGAGGGGATGACTGTCGCCTTTATCGGTAATCCGAATTGTGGCAAGACGACCTTGTTCAATGCCTATACAGGAGCAAATCTGAAAGTGGCGAACTGGCCGGGCGTCACTGTCGAAAAAGTGGAAGGGGCCATCGACTCCCACGGCGTTCATATCCATCTCGTCGATTTACCGGGGACGTACAGTCTGACTTCTTATACGATGGAAGAACAGGTATCGCGGAATTTTATCTTAAGTGATGACGTCGATGTCATCATCGATGTCGTCGATGCATCGGCGCTGGAACGAAATCTCTATCTGACTTTGCAGCTGCTCGAACTGGGGAGGCCTGTCGTAGTAGCGCTCAACATGATGGATATTGTCGAAAAACGTGGTATGGAAATTGACCTGCACCGCCTGCCGGAGATGCTGGGCGTGCCAGTCATTCCCGTTTCCGCGCTGAAGCGGAGGGGACTCAGCGTCCTGCTGCATGCGGCTATCCACCATAAGGACCACGTACATCCCGACCGGCTGATTCATAATCATTCCGATGAAACACATCACAAGCACAATCATCATCAGGATTTTGCCATGGTGTATAGCGACGGGCTGGAAGATAAAATCGACCAATTGCAGAATATGTTGAAGAGTGCCTATCCGGACCTTTTTAATTACCGTTGGCATGCACTGAAACTGCTGGAACAAGACCCGGAAATTACAAAAAAATTCCCGCTGGAAGGGATAGAACGGGTGGTAGACCGCAGTTATGAAACGGACATTATTAATCAGAAATACAGTTTTATTGAAGAAATTATCCAGGAAGTCGTCGTCAATCAGGCAAAACGGGCAGCCGCGACGGACTATGCCGATCATATTCTGACAAACCGATGGCTTAGTATCCCGATTTTCCTTTTCGTCATGGGCGTCGTGTTTTTCCTGACCTTTTTTATCGGTGATATGCTTCGGGATTATTTTGAGTCGGCTATCGATATCCTGTCGGTCTATGCGACAGACGGCCTGCTGTCCCTCGGGGCAGATGAGATGCTCATCTCTCTTGTATGTGATGGCATCATTGCCGGCGTAGGCGGCATCCTGACATTTCTGCCTAATATCTGTATTTTATTTGTTACGCTGGCTGTCCTGGAAGACAGTGGATACATGTCGCGGGTGGCATTTATCATGAATGACATCATGAATCATCTGGGCCTTTCTGGCCGGGCATTCATTCCCATGATCCTGGGATTCGGCTGCAGTGTACCGGCTATCATGGCATCGCGGGCTCTGGAAAATAAGACCGACCGCTATCGTACCATGCTGGTCACGCCTTTTATGTCCTGCAGTGCCCGCCTGCCCATTTATATTTTATTTTCGGGCATGTTCTTTCCGGAACATGCCATGGTCGTTGCCTATTCGATGTACCTCATCGGTATTGTAGTAGCACTCATCTGCCTGCTGCTGCTGAATCTGTTCCACCGGCAGCAGGCAGATAATGCCCTGCTCATTGAATTACCGGAATACAAGCGGCCCAGCAGCCGCACCGTAATGATTTCCGTAAAGGAAAAAGTCAAAGATTATCTGAGCCGTGCGGGTACGATAATTTTTGCCGCATCTATCCTCATGTGGTTCATCCTCAATTTCGGGCCTTCCGGTTATGGTGACATGGCCCACAGTTTCGGGGCAATCCTCGGACGGGGATTGGTGCCGTTCTTTGCGCCGATTGGTCTGGGATACTGGCAGATTTCCCTGGCGCTCCTTGCCGGTATTTCGGCCAAGGAAGTTGTCGTTTCCAGCTTTGCCGTACTCTTCGATGGCGTCAATATTAATTCTACAACGGCACTGGCTACTCTGGCGGCCAGCATGGGACAGATGGGGTTCACAGAACTTAACGCGTACTGTATGATGTTGTTTTCCCTGCTCTATATCCCCTGTGCGGCGACGATTGCCACCATCCATGCTGAATCACACAGCTGGAAATGGACGGCCCTTTCTGTCGTATTCCAGATTGCCGTAGCCTGGGTGCTGACTTTTATTGTCTACCAGACAGGAAGCCGTCTGTTCTGATTTACAAGGACGCTTAAACCCTGTATAATAGGTGCGGATATATTCACGTGTAAGGAGACAGGTACATGAGTACACCTATGATTAAACTCGATCATATGAGTCATACCTATGAGGATGAAAACGGGCAGACCGTCTATGCCCTGAAGGATATTTCTTTGGAAATACAGCCCGGCGAATTCGTCGCTGTCATCGGTACGAACGGCTCGGGAAAATCGACATTAGCCAAGCATTTCAACGTCTTGCTCGTACCGACGGAAGGAACGTGTGAAGTCCTGGGGATGCGGACCGATGATCCGGCCAATTTGTGGAAAATCCGCCAGAACGTGGGCATGGTTTTTCAGAATCCTGACAATCAGATCGTCGCGGCCGTCGTAGAAGAGGATGTTGCTTTTGGACCGGAAAATCTGGGTGTCCCGCCGGAAGAAATCCGCCAGCGTGTCAGTGACGCCCTGGCCAGAGTCCGCATGACAGCTTTTGCTAAGCATGGCCCCCATCTTCTGAGCGGCGGCCAGAAACAGCGGGTGGCCATTGCAGGCATCCTGGCGATGCAGTCTCGCTGTATCGTCCTGGATGAACCGACAGCCATGCTGGATCCTGTGGGGCGGAAGGAAGTCATGGACACCATCCGCCAGCTGAACCAGGAAGGCATTACGGTCATCATTATTACACATTTTATGGAAGAAGCCGTACAGGCTGGCCGGGTCATCGTCATCCACCACGGAGAAGTCAAAATGGATGGCACGCCCCGCGAGGTATTTACTCATGTCGATGAACTGCTGGAACTGGGGCTGGATGTGCCTGTACCGGCAGAACTGGCTGCCCGCCTGCGCAGAAAGGGAATCCCCATTGAAGGGAGTATTATCAGCAAGGAAGAATTGGGAGACGCATTATGTCAATAAAGCTGGAACATGTTACGCATACGTACGGCCTGGGGTCGCCGTTTGAAAAAACGGCCCTGCATGACGTGAGTCTGGAAATCAAATCGGGTGAGTTTGTCGGTATTATCGGGCATACGGGATCGGGTAAATCGACACTGGTCCAGCTTTTAAATGGTCTTTTGCAGCCTACGCAGGGTACGGTTACCGTCGATGGCACGGACATCAGCCAGAAAACAAAGGAAGCCATGCAGATGCGCCATAAAGTGGGCATGGTTTTCCAGTATCCGGAATATCAGCTCTTTGAAGAAACCATAGCCAGAGACATCGCCTTTGGTCCCCGTAATTTCGGCCTTAATGACGATGAAATAGAAGAACGGGTCAGGGAAGCGATGGAATTTGTCGGCCTGGATTACCAAACCTATGCCGACCGGTCGCCGTTCCGCCTGAGCGGTGGTCAGATGCGCCGTGTCGCCATTGCCGGCGTCATTGCCATCCATCCACAGTATCTCATCCTGGATGAACCGTCGGCCGGACTGGACCCGGCAGGACGGCGGGAAATTTTTGCGGAAATTCAGCGCTGGCACCGGGAAAAGAATATTACCGTAATCCTCGTTTCTCACAATATGGACGACATATCCCGCATGGCAAGCCGCCTCATCGTCCTTTCCCAGGGAAAAATCTGTATTGATGGGGAACCTCTGTCTGTTTTTGCTACGGAACAGGAAACGCTCCACCGTGCCGGCGTTTCCGTGCCACCGGTGACGGAAGTGATGCAATATCTGAAACAACGAGGCCTGCCACTCGAGGACCGGGTGCATACGGTAGAAGAAGCTGCTGATTCCATTTTTCAATGTATAAGGGGGAAAGACCATGCTTAAAGATATTACGCTGGGACAGTATTTTCCTGGTACTTCTTTTCTCCACCAGCTGGATCCGCGCTGCAAAATCATAGCGACGCTGATTGTTATTGTAGCTATTTTTCTGGCGGAATCGCTCCCGGCGTACGGTTTGATAACGGTATTTATCCTGGCATGCTTTTTTATTTCCCATCTGCCATTAAAGCTTATATTGAAGTCACTGAAACCGCTATGGGTCATCATCATCCTGACTATGGGGATCCATGTCTTTACGACACCTGGTACGGTCATCTGGCAATGGGGCATCCTGCATATTACCTGGGAAGGAATCCGCCAGGGCGCGCTTATGACGGCACGGCTTATTTATCTGATTGTGTTCTCTTCCCTGCTTACGTATACGACATCGCCCATCGTCCTCACCGATGGAATCGAACATCTGCTGAACCCTTTCCGGCGCATCGGCGTGCCAGCTCATGAACTGGCGATGATGATGACCATTGCCCTGCGTTTTATACCGACTCTTCTGGAAGAAACGGACCGCATCATGAAAGCTCAGACGGCGCGTGGTGCTAACTTTACCAGCGGCAGTATCATGCAGCGGGGCAGAAATATGATACCCCTTCTGGTACCTTTGTTTGTCAGTGCTTTCCGAAGGGCTGACGATCTGGCTACGGCGATGGAAGCCCGGTGTTACCGTGGCGGGGAAGGGCGGACGCGTATGCACGAACTGGCATATACCTTCCGCGACAGCATTGCTATGGTCATAGTGATAGGTCTGACAGCTGTTTTAGTGGTTATGCGGTGGTTTGTATGAAAAAAAACATCTGTCTCATCGTCGCCTATGATGGCACGGACTTTCACGGTTTTCAGCGCCAGACGAATGCCTCTTCCATACAATGGCATCTGGAACAGGGATTATCGCAGATTTTTTCTTCTCCTATTACGGTGTATGGCGCGGCCCGTACTGATGCGGGCGTACATGCCCGGGGGCAGGTTGTCAATTTTTATGGCGAAGGAACGATTCCCGTAGAAAAGATCCCTTATGCCATGAAAGGGTATCTGCCTCTTCAAATTGCCGTCCTTTCGGCCAGGGAAATGCCGGAACACTTCAGTGTGCGCCATGATAACGTAGGCAAACATTACCGGTATACGGTTGTCAACAGCCGTATACACGATCCGTTCCGCCTCCGCTACGCCTGGTTCATCCGCAACGCCCTTGATCTGGACGCTATGCGCCAGGGGGCAGAAATACTGCTGGGAACTCACGATTTCTCAGCTTTCGAGGGAAAAAATACGACGCCTATGAATCCCGTAAAAACCATGTATGCTGTCCTTGTGGAAAAAGAGGGGGCCATCGTCCATATAGATGTCCTGGGTGATGGATTCCTCTATCATATGGTACGCAATATTGCCGGCGGACTGGTTGATTTAGGACTTCACCGGCTGACGCCTGTACGCTTTCGGGAAATATTGGAAAGCAGGGATAGAAATCAGCTGGGGGCTACGGCACCTGCCCAGGGCTTGTGCCTGGAAGAAGTGTTTTATGATGAACGGCGTTTACATCAGTGCCTTGATGATCTGCGTGCCGGCCATTGGCTGGCACGGTGAAAACGTATATTTACCCTATCGTAACGGTGGAAACTATGGTATAATATTATTTAGTCTGTATTGTCATGGTGCTGAACGTCTGCTGTATTATGCAGACAATGGATGATACAGTCGTACAAAAGAAGGTGTCTGCCTTGTCTGTCAAGGCAGCCTTTTTAAGGTTATTGCAAAGGGTAAAAAGAGGATAGTATCCATATGACTGATAAGACAATAGGCTGGACTGTACGGATTATCGGCGTATTGGCGGTAATTCTGTTCCTGTGGTCCATCCAGTGGTTTCTGCCAGATTTTTATTCGACCATGTGGCGGCTGACTGTGGAAGGCGATCTGGATGGTCTGACCGATTATATTGCGTCTTTTGGCTATAGTGCCATTCTGGTCAGTGTATTCATGATTGTATTTGCCAATGCGCTGGCTATTCCGTCTATTCCCTTTCTGACGGTAAATGGCGTTATTTTCGGACTGGTGCCGGGGATTATTATTTCCTGGATCGGTGAAGTACTGGGAATTGAAGTGAGTTTCCGGCTGACGCGGACGCTGCTGAGGAATCAGGCAAAAAAAGTGATTCAGCGCAGCAATAAGCTGGAAAAACTGGACTCTTACAGCTGTATACGTACCATCATGCTGGGACGGGCTATCCCGTATTCTCCCAATGTAGTAGTGACGGCGTTCAGTGCTTTGAGCCATATTTCCTACAGGGATCATTTTATTGCCAATGCCATTGGAAAAATTCCGGCGGTCGTTGTCGAAGTGTGGTTTGGCCACGATTTACTGCGGATTAATGAACATTGGGAACGACTGCTCGTTCTGACGGTTATTGTCGTCGCCATTTATGGATTTTTATGGTGGCGTAAAAAACAGGCAAACAAACGCCGGGCGTAGAAGGCAGGAAAAAGTAAACGAGGCATCGCATTGTGGCCGGGACCGGAATGCGATGCTTTTTTTGTTACTTCGATGTTCCTGCCGGCAGGATGGACACGCAGGTTATTATTACTGCTAGTGTTGCTTTTTACATATGAAACCGATATAATTATATAGAATAGACAAAAAAATTTATACGAATGCTATGGCATACGATGTATGTGACATATAATGGAGGGATGCAGCATGTGGAGAAAGAAAGCGGCCTGCTTACTGGCTGTCCTGGCAGTATGCGGTACGATGGCTGCCGGCGCGGCCGACTATACAATTCTGGAAAAAGCCGAAAAGGTAGAAACGACTGTATATGGTGCTCCGCAGAGCGGGTCACTCAACGACCGGATCCGGGCACTGGATAAGACATTGAATGGACAAGCCGGACTTTCTGGCAGTGTCCAGAGCCGGACTGATTCCTTATATACCGATGTATACGGAAATTCAGGTTCTGATTTATCACTTTTGGCAGCTGTCAATATGATGCAGTGGCAGTATTCCGGCAAAATCACGGAAGAACCACTGGTAAGCCGCGTTTCCGAATTAGAAGAAGGTCTGGACGGCAAAGCGGCTACGGGATCTCTTTCCGGGCGTGTCCATGCATTGCGGACGAGCCTTCTGGGAAATAAGAAATTTACCTCGGAAACCGTATCGGTTCCGGCCGGAACAATTGTTACGATGAAAAATATGGATCCCATCCAGTCCAAGACACTGACGGAAGGCGATACGGTACGGTTCATTGTAGCTGAAGACGTTCAGGTGGGAGATGTCGTGGCCATTCCCCGGGGAATGGAAACAGACGCGACAGTCAGCAAGGCACGCAAGGCTGGACGGTTCGGCCGCGATGGAAAAATAGAAATTTCGTATCATACGGTACGGGCTGCCGATGGAACCCCGGTGGAACTGACTGTAGGCGAAAAGACGAAAGAACAGTACAAACGTACAGCCGGGGCTGTCGGAGCATCGGCTGCGGGCGCTATCATCCTCGGACCGGTCGGCCTGGTAGGCGGGCTTTTTGTCAAGGGAAATGATGTCGATATTCCCGTGGGCACGGTCATGTATGCAGAAACGAAGGCGAATACGGATGTGGTCGGATTCCGCCAGGATGGGGAAAAAACAGATACGGCTACGGCGGATATGGCAGCCAGCGGCGTCGCTGTACCGTCTTCTTCTGTAAGCCGTACCGTACCGGATGAAAACCCGGCGACAGACACGACAACAGCGGAATTAAAACAGGCGGAAGCGGTGACTCCTGTGCCGCTGGAACACGATGATGCGGCAGACTCCGACGATATCCAGTCTACTGTGACGATTACACCGACTAATGAATAACTGACAGGTGACATAGATGAATAAACGTTTGACAGTGGCTGTCCTTTCGGCATTACTGCCTCTTTCTTTGCAGATTTCTGCCCAGGACGTTCCGGCTGACAAGAGCAGCATTACAATAAAAAATCATAGGGAAGACGTATTACCGGTAGCCCGGACGACAGCGGGCGGCGTGCAGGCCGTCAATCTGGATGAAGCTTCGGCTGCCCATGATGTAGTCCTGCCTCAGCAGCCTGTCCATATGACGGCAGACAAACTCCTGGTCCGCGGCAATGACGGATTCGTTGCAGGTCGTGGCAATGTGGACGTCATGCGGGGCATGGATGAAATCCATGCCAATACGATAGAAGGCAATACCAAGTCCCAGGTGTATCATACATCGGGAAAAGCGGTCTATCTGGATAGTACGATGGCTTTGGAAACGACAGGCCTTACCTATTCTGGTACAGGTCCTGCCGCTTCCATGGATACGGTTCAGGGCTTTATTGATCCTACGACCTATATCCGCGGCACCGGGGCAGAAATGTACGATGGCTCGGGATATGTCAGACACGGGCTCATTACGACACCTCATGCCGTAGCTAAGACGCCGGATTATTATATTACTGGTGATGATATTCATATTTATCCCGGCGAAAAGTTTACTGCAGAAAATACGAAATTGTGGTTCAAGAATATCTGTCTCTTCACGTATGGACATTATGAAGGCCGGCTGGACAAAGACCGGAATCAGAAACCGTGGATTTTTTCGCTTCTTCCACGGCCTACGTATAATAATGATAATGGCATCGGCCTTCGCGGCGATGCCCGGTTCCCCATGAATCGCAACGGGGACCTCTATATGGATGTGAACTATGCCGTTTACTCTAAAGAAGGGTTTAAGCCAGGCCTTAAAGTCGGCAAAAGGACGCCTGTCGGTACCTTTACATTCGGGTACAGCAAGGAAGAAAGTACCGATAACGACGATCATATCTGGGCTACGCGCTGGCCGGAACTGCGCTATTATATGCCCCGTATCTATGCGGGAAATTCTGGTATTTATATCGATGGCAGTGCCAGCTGGGGCCGTTGGGCCGAAGGAGACCGGGAAGGTACGCATAAGGGGTTCCGGACAGAACTGACCCATAATCCCATTCATTTATGGTCAAAGGCCAATCTCCGCTTCTTTGCGGGATACCGGAAGGATTTGTATTCTTACCGCGATGCCGTACGGAAGGATCCGTACTGGGGCGTTGTCCTCAATCAGGGTATCAATTCGCGGCTGTGGACGAGTTTCTGGTATAAAAAACATAATCTGAGCGGATATACGCCGTACCGGTTCGATACGATAGATCATCCCCGCCAGAAAGGGTTCTCGGTAGGATATGTCCTGACGCCTCTCGATACGATTATGTTCACCTTTAACAAGAATCTCGATAATGGCAATATTGACGACCGCAACTTTACATGGGTCCGTGATCTTCACTCTTTTATCGCCACCGTTACGTACAAGCAGGTGGATAAAGAATGGGAAGTTCAGCTTATATCTAAAGATTTAGATTTCTAATTATCCGGCAGCTGTGCCTGGGCGCAGCTGCTTTTTACATATCTTTTACAGAAGTTACATAGTGTATACATATTTTGTTTGTATACTTTACTGTAACATATAATGACCTGAAGGAAGGGTGGTACACGTGTCTTTAATTTATTGTGTAGAAGATGATGCAAGTATCCGGGAGCTCATAGGGTATGCGCTGGAAAGTCAGAATTTCGCTGTAAAAACGATGGCAGACAGCCATGAATTCTGGCAGGCGATGGAAAGTGAAAAGCCAGATCTTGTTCTCCTCGATATTATGCTGCCTGGCGAAAGCGGCCTGAGTATACTGAGCCGTCTGCGTGATCAGGCCGCATATAAAACGCTGCCGGTTATCATGCTTACAGCGAAAACCAGTGAATTTGATATTGCCAAGGGACTGAATGAAGGAGCCGACGATTACGTCAAAAAACCCTTTGGTATCGTAGAACTGACATCCCGTATCCATGCCGTACTCCGCCGCTGCCAGGCGAGAAAAGAAATGCCGCATATATTAGAATGCGGACCAATCCGTATGGATGAGGAACGGCATGAAGTGACGGTAAATGGTACGGCGTGTCCTCTTACTGTTAAAGAATTTGAATTGCTGCGCTATATGATGATTAACCAGAACATTGTCCTGACGCGGGAACGTATTATGGAGGCCGTCTGGGGGTTTTCCTATGAAGGGGAAACACGCACTATCGATATGCATATCCGCAGCCTGCGTCAAAAGTTAGGCACCAATAACCGGATCATTTACACCATACGCGGTGTCGGTTATGTCCTTAAAAACTAAAATAAAATGAAAAAGCGCATTTATCTCAGCCTGCTGGCCATCGGATTTGCCTGTATGGCAGTCACGATGATCCTGTATAGTATCCTTGTCTGGCACTCCCTGCAGGGACAGGCTGAGGAAGAGCTCAAAAATACGATGACCGTGCTGACGGCAGGAATAAAGCAGGTGGATAGGCCCTTAGCGTATCTGCAGGAAACGGGCCATGCGGAAAAGGGAATCATACGGATTACCTGGATCGGGCCGGATGGCAGTGTATTATACGAGTCGGATTATGACCGGGCGGCGATGGAAAACCATCTGGAACGGCCGGAAGTGCAGCAGGCTATGCGTACGGGGGCTGGTTCTTCTGTCAGGGATTCCCATACATTGTCAAAGATGTTGTATTATCGGGCCCGGCGGCTGGATGATGGATCCGTCCTCAGGCTCAGCCTGGAACGGGACTCTCTGTATGCCCATTTTGTATCTCTGCTGCCTCTCTTGTGCCTGCTCCTGCTGTGTATGTTTCTTTGCTGCATCGTGGCATCACGTAAACTGACGGCCAGCCTTCTGGCGCCGCTGCGCCGGACTGCCCTGATTATGGAACATATTGGTTCCCCCGATAGTATCCGTGGAAAAGTGCCGCCTGTATACAGTGAATTGAGACCACTGGTAGAAAAAATACTCGAACAGAGCCAGACGATAGAACACACGATCCAGACGCTGGAAAAACAGCGGAATGTCATCCGTCTGATGCTGGAAAATCTTCAGGAAGGCGTTATCCTGACCGACACATCCTATAAAGTACTGGTCATCAATCAGTGTGCGCTCTCTGTCCTGAACCTGCGCCGTGATTTGGCCGTGACGGGACTTTCCCTGCCATCTCTGTTTACAGAACCGGACTGGCAGGCTATCCGTGGCAATGATATATCCGGGACAGCGCAGGAACAGCGGCTGAGCAAAAATGACCTGCTATATCAGCTGACCGTACAGCCGGTGTATAAAAATAAGGAAGTATACGGTATCCTGTTCATTCTCGACGATATAACGGAACGGGAACGGCGGGAACAGCTGCGCCGGGAATTTACGTCGAATGTTTCTCACGAACTGAAGACACCCCTTACGTCTATCCGGGGCTTTTCTGAAATACTGTCAGCCGGCATGTTTAAAAATAAGGAAGATGCCCAGCATTTTGGCAGCCGGATCCACGAGCAGGCCGAACGGCTGCTTGCCATGATTGAGGAAATCATTCATTTATCCCGTATTGAGGAGCGGCGGAAAGTACAGGAATGCCAGCCTGTCTATCTGGAAGGCATTGTGCAGGATGTCGTAGGATTTATGGAACCGGTCCTTCATGAAAAACAGGTCACTGTCCATTGTGCATTGGAAAAAGTGCCTGTATGGGGAGAAACGGGCCGCCTGAGAGAAGTTGTCATGAATCTCATCGATAATGCCGTAAAATATAACCGGCCCGGCGGTCATGTGTATGTGACTGTCCGCTCTGAAGAACACCGGGTCCTGCTTATCGTCCGCGATACGGGCATCGGCATTCCGGAAGATAAGCAAAAACGCGTATTTGAGCGGTTTTACCGCGCTGATGCCAGCCGATCCCAGGCGATTTCCGGCAGTGGGCTGGGACTGGCCATTGTCAAGCATATCGTAGAACAACATCAGGGGAAGATTTCTCTTCAGAGCAAAGAATGGGAAGGGACGACGATTACTGTTTCATTTCCCCTGTATCATACAAACTAAGGAAAGGCAGATTGAAGGGCATGAAATCATTTGAGTTTCCCTACGGAACTGGAACACAGTCTCTGGTTCTGGACGAACAGCATATACAGTATCACTTCACCAGCACCCAAACAAAAGAAACAGCCCATGAGGAAGAGGCAATCCGCTATTCCCTGCGCCATCCCATAGACAGCCGTCCTCTGGTGGATTGTGTAAAGCCGGGCGGCACGGTCGTCATCATTGTCAGTGATATGACCCGGGCGGTTCATACGGACCGCATGCTGCGGGCTATTGTGGCAGAATTGGAAGAGGCAGGCATTGCTGATGATCAGATTACGGTCCTCGTCGCCCTGGGCACGCATCGCCAACAGACGGAAGAGGAAACGGCGGCCGTATGTGGCCGGGATATGATGCAGCGTCTGAACATCGTCCAGCATGATTGTCATGATGAAAATCAACTCGTATCGGTGGGAACGACATCTTATGGTAATGATGTGAAATTGAACCGCCTGGCTGTAGAAGCCGATACGGTCATCTTGACCGGGGCTGTTTCGTTCCACGATATGGCGGGTTTTGGCGGCGGCCGCAAGGCCGTACTGCCGGGAATTGCCGGCTATGACACCATTATGACTAACCATGCCCTGGCATTGAATCCTGTCTGCCCGTACGGGATGGATTCCCGATGTGATGCGGGAAAACTTTCAGACAATCCCATCCACTGCGATATGATGGAAGGAGCAGCTTTCTTGAAACCGGCCTTTCTCGTCAACTTGGTCCTCACGGCGGAGGGAAAATTACACGATGTCGTAAGCGGCGACTGGCAGACGGCATGGCAGGAAGGATGCCGGCGCCTCCTGGCACTGGACGGCGTGCCCATTGAGCATCTGTCGGATGTCGTGATCGGGTCAGCCGGGGGACATCCCAAAGATATCAATTTGTATCAGGCAACCAAGGCTCATATGAATGCCGTTTTTGCTGTAAAGCCGGGCGGTATCCTGATTCTGGCCATGGCCTGCCCGGATATGTATGAACCGGCGGACTTCACGGACTGGTTTTTCCGGGATGACCTCGACGAGGTGCTGTCTGCCGTGCGCCAGCATTTTACCATTCCTGCCTTTTCGGCATATAAGACCCGTTGTCTCATACGGATGATGAAAGAAGTGTACATTGTTACCGACCGCGCCTATTTTGATGTCATCCGAAGGACCGGAGAAATTCCGGCAGAGACGATGGAAGAGGCCTGGCAGATGGCACAGAAGACGCTGCGGGCAGAAAATAAGACGGACTATACTGTTACCGTCATGCCCTATGCGGCGGCGACACTGCCGGTTTATCAAAAACATGACAGAAGCTGATGAATCCATAGGACGATGTCATACAGATGTAATACCATATAAATAAAATATAGGATAACCAGAGGTGCTGCCCCGGCCGTCCTCTCCCAGCGGGAGAAGACAGCCGGGGCAGCGTTCTTTATGTTTCATGGGACTTCAGGAGACGGTATAAACGGATTTTTTTGACAGAATCTTTACATTCTTTACATAGATTCCTTACACGGCCTTGTTACCATAAGGTTGCAATCGAACAAGGAAACCAATTTCCAAAAAGGAGACGATTTACGATGAAATGGAAAAAATTAGTTCTCGTAGCCTTAGCTGCTATGATGGTTGTGACGGCTGCCGGATGCGGCAGTTCCGGAGATAAGGATAAGGGTGCTTCTGGCAAACAGGCAGCTGTTTCCGGTAGTATTACCGGTTCCGGTTCTTCCGCACTGCTGCCACTGGTTAAAGACGCAGCCGAACAGTTCAAGGCTGGTAATAAGGATGTTACCATTACCCTGAATGCAGGTGGTTCCGGTACGGGTCTGAAACAGGTATCCGATGGGTCCGTCGATATGGGCAACTCCGATGTCCCGGCTGAAACGAAACTGGACAAGGCCAAAGCAGAAAAACTGGAAGACCATAAAGTCTGCGTTATGACGGTCGCTGCGATTATTAATAAAGATGTAGGAGTAAAGAATCTCACGCGTCAGCAGCTGCAGGATATCTTCACCGCTAAAATCACCAACTGGAAAGATGTTGGCGGCAAAGATATGCCGATTGTTCTCGTAACGCGGCCGAAAACGTCTGGTACACGGGCTCTCTTTAAACAGTATGCCATTAATGGCGCTGAAGAAGCGGACAACAAATCCCTGGAAACAGATAACTCCGGCATTCTTATCCAGAGTGTAGCCCAGAATCCCGGTGCCATTGGTTATGTCGCTCTTCCTTATCTCATCAAAGACAGCAGCGTAGACTCCGTTTCTATCGATGGTGTAGCACCGACGTTGGAAAATACCTATAACGGTACATACAGTGTTTGGGGATATGAACACATTTACACCAGCAAAGAACCGAAAGCAGCTGTTAAAGCCTTTATCGAATTCATCCAGGGCAATGATTACGGCAAACGGATCGAAGAACTTGGCTATGGCGTAAGTTCCAAGATGCAGACCAAAGAAGTTCACTAATATACGTTGATTTAGATAAAACGGCCGGGTTTTTTATAAAAAATCCGGCACGTTGTTTCTCACAGGGGGACAGGTTATGAAGGCAATGGATTCGGTAGTCCGCAGGGCTCACCGTAACGAGAAAGCCGCCCGGACCTTTATCACGATTTGCGGCATCGGTATGGCACTGGTGCCGCTTCTCATTGGGGCGTTTCTCTTTATCAAAGGTACCGACACATTTACGTTATTTGGTCACAGTGTAACAGAATTCTTATTTTCCGGTCAGTGGAAGCCGAGCGATACAGCAGAAGGTGGTGGACAGGTCGGAGCCGCCATGTTTATGGCAGGTTCGCTCGTAACCTGTGCACTGGCATTGCTTATTTCTCTGCCCTTCAGTATGGCTTCGTCGATTTACATGACAGAAATTGCAACGCCACAGCGGCGCCGTCTGATTCAGCCGGCCATCGAGCTCTTTACGGGGATTCCCTCCGTTGTCTATGGCTTTGTGGGTATGACGGTCTTGATTCCGGCGCTGCGGAAAATTTTTCCCATGCCCTTCGGCTTTTCCGTTTTGGCAGCTGGCATCGTCCTGGCCATCATGATTTTCCCAACGATTACTACCATGGCTGCCGATGCTATGGCAGCGGTACCGAAGTCCTGGCGTGAAGCTTCGTATGGCCTTGGCGCTACCCGTTGGGAAACGATTGCCCATATCGTCCTGCCTGCAGCCAAGAGCGGTATCTTTACAGGCATTATCCTCGGCCTGGCCCGTGCCCTTGGGGAAGCTCTTGCTGTCGCCATGGTCATCGGTCAGATGAAAGTCTTTCCCACATCCCTCTTTTTACCGGCCAGTACGCTGACGACAGCTATATCTGCCGATATGGGTGGTGCCATGGAAGGCGGCGAATATAATGCGGCGCTGTGGACGATGGCACTGGTGCTGTTCCTGTTATCGTTCCTCTTTATCTTTATTATCCATCAAATAAATGCCGCTTCCGAATTAAAAGGAGGCAGAAACTAATATGATCAGTGTTGAAGCAAAAAAAAGAAAAGATGCATGCATGACCCGTGTTTTCGTCGCCGGGGCAGCCTTTGCCGTCATTCTGCTCATCGCCTTTGTCTTGTACGTCGTCATCGACGGGGTCAGCGGTATGACGGAAAAGATGCTTTCCTTTGGTCCCCAGGGGCTGGGTAACATGTTCTTTAATACGATTTACCTTGTTTTTCTGGCCCTGATTGCCAGTACGATTACGGGGATTCCCGCAGGTATTTTTCTGGCTGAATATGCAAAGAAGGGCCGCCTGACCCACTGGGTCCGCATGGCCGTAGAAACGCTGGCGTCCCTGCCATCCATCGTCGTCGGCTTGTTTGGCTACCTCGTATTTATCGTCATGACCGGTTCGCAGTGGAACCTGTTTGCCGGCGCACTGGCCGTTTCTATCCTGACATTGCCGCTGGTCACATCGGTTACGGAAGATGCGCTGCGCAATCTGCCGTCCAGTTACCGTAACGGCAGCCTGGGACTGGGGGCTTCCCATTGGCAGACTATCTGGCGGGTTCTGCTACCGGCCTGCTTCCCGCGCATTATGACGGGGCTTATCATGGCTGCTGGCCGTGGCTTTGGTGAAGCGGCTGCCCTGATGTTTACCGCCGGTATGTCGACCGATATTAATTGGACGAATTGGGATATTACATCGACTTCGTGCCCGCTCAACCCGTTCCGCCCCGGCGAAACATTGGCACTGAATATCTGGGCTCTCCGTACAGAAGCCCTGCAGGCTGATGCGGCTCAGCAGGCTGCCGCCTCTTCGGCCATCTTGATGATCATGGTCCTGACCTTTAGTTTGGCAGCCCGTTACCTGAGCTATCGTATTGATAAGAAAATGGGAGGAAATAAATAATGGCAGAAATGACAAAAACGCTGACCGGCTTTGCCGCTGCGGAAATTGAAAAAAAACAGGGAGCAGTACGGGCACAGGAACAAGCTGTAGCACAGGAAGCTGCTGGCACAGCGGAATATACATTTGACGTTACCGATATGGATTTGTTCTATGGTGATTTCCAGGCGCTGAATAGTATCAGTATGAAAATAAAAAAACATGAAATCACTGCCCTCATCGGACCTTCCGGCTGCGGAAAATCGACGTTTCTCAAGACCCTGAACCGGATGAATGACTGGGTGGAGGGGTGTCGTGTCACCGGTAAAATTCTCTTTGAAGGCAAGGATATCTTCAAGGAAGTCGATCCCCTGGCTCTGCGCTATCGGGTTGGCATGGTCTTCCAACAGCCGACACCGTTCCCGAAGAGCATCTATGAAAACATTGCTTATGGCCCTCGTATCCAGGGTATCAAAGATAAAAAGAAACTCGATGAAATCGTAGAAAAGAGCCTGCGTCAGGCAGCCTGCTGGGACGAAATGAAAGACCGTCTCAGCAAGAGTGCTCTCGGCCTGTCCGGCGGCCAGCAGCAGCGTCTCTGTATCGCCCGCACGCTGGCAGCTGACCCGTCGGTCATTCTCATGGACGAACCGACGTCGGCACTGGACCCGATTTCCACACAGAAAATCGAAGATTTGGCATTGGAACTAAAAGAAAATTATACTATCGTCATTGTCACACATAGCATGCAGCAGGCACGGCGTATTTCTGACAAGACCGGATTTTTCCTTCTGGGGGAACTCATTGAATTCAACAATACGCTGGATATGTTCACCAATCCGTCCAATCCGAAGACGGAAGAGTATATTACGGGCCGGTTCGGCTAAGAGGGGAGCGTCAATACACTATGTTGGAAATTTACGAAAAGTCCGTAACGGAACTGCGGAATGAAATGATTGAATTGGGCATCAAAGTGGAACAGGCCGTCGATAACGCCTGGAAGGCTCTGGAACATAAAGATATCGAACTGGCCAACCGGATCTATAACGGTGATGACGAAATCGACGCCATGGTCAAGGATTGCATGAAAAAAGACCTGACAATCAGCATGATGCAGGGCCCTGTTGCAGCCGACTACCGCGCCCTGATGGCTACATTGAAAATTCTTTCCGATCTGGAACGGATAGCCGATCACTGTGCCGATATCAGCCATTATGTCATTCATCTGGAAAAAACACATCATAATGTACCCCTGCCGGCAGGCCTTAGGGAAATGTATGGCGTCATGTCGTCTATGGTCAGCGATGTCATCGATTTTTATAAAGAAAAAGGATCAGCTGGCCGTGCCGGGATGATGCGTGACAAGGATGATATTGTCGATATGGCATTTAATTCTATCATGGCAGAAATCTCTAAAGAAATTACAGCCCATCCGGAAAACTCCCGTGATTATATCGCCATCGTCCTGGTGGTCAAATATATTGAACGCATGGCCGACCATGCCAACAACATTGCCGAA
This sequence comes from Megasphaera hexanoica, assembly GCF_043520715.1. Lineage (NCBI taxonomy): Bacteria > Bacillati > Bacillota > Negativicutes > Veillonellales > Veillonellaceae > Megasphaera > Megasphaera hexanoica. The sequence goes on from NZ_CP171361.1 coordinate 879,853, forward strand.
TGGCTCATATACCGCGATACGAACGAACTGCGCATATAGTATTTCGTTTGTTTTATACCGTAAGAAGGGCTGTCACACGAAACAATTCTGCTTCGTGTGACAGCCCTTTTGATGTAATCCGATTAATATTCCGGTGGCAGTGTGTTTTTTGTGTGGGGAATTCCCATGGACGATTTCTGTATATCATCATCTTTGGCAGCCGGGCGGGTAAAACCCTGTCCTACGACTTCTGATGCGTCGCTGATGATCATGAATGCCTGGGGATCCAGTTTGTTTACCAGTTCTTTTACCTTAGATACTTCCGTCAGTTTAATGATGGCATAGACAATCTGCTTATCCTGCATCGTATAAGCACCCTGACCATGGAGATACGTGGCGCCATGACCGGTATAGCGCATCAGGACCTGGGCAATCATGCTGGCCCGGTTTGAAATGATGACGACCGATTTGCGCTGTTTGAGCCCGACGACGACTTTGTTGGTGACAAAGGCAGAAATATAGACTCCGACGAAGGTCAGGACAGCCAGTTCCAGCGTGAATAAGTAAGCTGCAAAAATGAGGATGAAGCCGTTGAGAATCATGACGACATTCCCCATTTCCAGGGAATAATATTTTTTCACGATGGCTCCGACGACATCCAGGCCGCCGCTGTTTCCGTTGTACTTGTAAATGATTCCCATGCCGAGACCGTTTACGGCGCCGCCGGTAATGGCGGAAATAATCGGGTCCTTGACAAGCATCAGGTCGGTCAGAAAGGCCGTGGCATCGAAGGCAATGGAAATAACAATCGTTCCGACAATACTGAGTATCGTATACTGACGGCCCATGAACTTGTAACAGGCTGCCATGATTGGTATATTCAGGATGAACATGCCGATACCGATGGGAAGACCTGTCAGGTAATAAATGAGAATGGAAATACCGCCAATTCCTCCGCTCAGGAGATGGTGGGGAATGAAAAATGCCGTGACCCCCGCTGCGGCGATAAAGCTTCCAATGGTGGTGGCGATGTACGGAATCAGAAACTCTTTCAAATTGAAATCTTCTTTTACTTTCATGATGCCTCCCTGATCTGAATAGTTGAAAGTACGTTGTAAAATGCGAAAAAAAACATTATAATGAAGATTACAATACAGGCATTGTATGTATACGTATGCCCGCCGGTACACGGCCTGTCACATGGATATCCGGCTGTCTCATCATTATAGCATACGTAAGTTTTAATTCAACACAAAAAAATGTAAATCCCAATAGAAAAATACGGCGTATCATGGACAGAGAACAGGAGATATAACATGATAGAAGAAAAAGCATATGGAAAAATCAATCTGGCGCTGCAGATTACGGGCAGACGTGAAGATGGATACCATGACATTGACACGGTATTCCAGTCTATCGGCCTGTGTGACACGATTCAGCTGGAACAAGCGGATTCTTTGGAAATTTCCTGCTCTGAACTAGCTCTTCCCTGTGACCAGTCTAACCTGGCCTACAAGGCGTATGAAGCGCTGAGGCCGTATTGCAAGGGCAGGGCAGGCGTCCGTATCCATATTATCAAGAAAATCCCTATCGCTGCCGGATTGGCCGGTGGCAGTACCGATTGTGCCGCTGTTCTGCGCGGCCTGAACCGGCTCTGGCACCTGGGTCTTTCCTACGACCGTTTGTGTCATATCGGCGCACGTCTCGGTGCAGACGTTCCCTTTTGTATCCGCGGTGGTACGGCCCGCGGTACGGGCATTGGGGAAATACTGAAAAAACTGCCTTCGCTGCCAGACTGGCCTGTACTCATCGTCCATCCACATATTGCCGTTCATACGGGTAGAGCGTACAGCCTGTTTGATTCCCAGCCTGTACGTTCTCCGGTCGATATCAATGCCCAGGAAGAAGCCGTACGGGCCGGCCTGTTGGAACGGGTTACGTCGGCACTGGGAAATACCTTTGAAGAACTGGTCATTCCCGACGTGCCGGAAATCAGCCGGTTCAAACAGTTATTGCGCAAAGAAGGACTGAAACCGCTCATGTCAGGCAGTGGCCCGACTCTCTTTGCACTCGTTCCGCCTTCTCTGAAACATCATGAGGTTGCGGGACGGCTGCGGCAGCTGGCAGGTGATGCCGATATCTTTACCAGTACATTAGTTACGGGGGATTGAATACGATGGAAACGAATACAAGACATACAAAGCTGGAACCGATTAAATTAGATGCGTATAAACCACTGCGCGAAGTCGTCAGTGAGTCATTGCGCAAAGCGATTAAAGATGGTGTTTTAAAACCGGGCGAACGGCTCATGGAAATCCAACTGGCCGATGAACTGGGGGTCAGCCGCACGCCTATCCGGGAAGCCATCCGCAAACTGGAGCTGGAAGGGTTTGTCGTCATGGTGCCGAGACGCGGTACCTATGTGGCTGATATTTCTCTCAAGGATATTGCCCAGGTCTTTGAAATCCGCAGTGCTCTCGAAGAATTGTCGGCGGGGCTGGCGGCAGAACGGATTACACCCGATGAACTGGAGGACCTGGAACGGATACTCGTAGAAATTAACGAGTATATTGCCAACGATGATTTCGATAAGATCGTCGATGCCGACATCCGATTCCACGACGTTCTGTACCATGCCAGCCGCAATAACCGGCTCGTCGATATACTGAATAACCTCAGGGAACAGATGCTGCGTTTCCGTTCTATTTCCATGCACTATCCGGGCCGCCTGGCAGCAACCTGGGAAGAACACCGGCAGCTCGTGGAAAATATAGCCAACCACAATAGTGCACAGGCGCGTAAAATTGCGAAAAAACATATGGAAAATTCTGAAAAAACACTGCTCAAAGGCATCAGCAAGGATGAGGAATCGGCCCGCTGGGTACACGAACTGTTTCCTCATTCTCCTGAAGAGCATTCGTAACAGGCAGGTGTGACGCTCATGCATCAGTTGACTCATTGTTTGAAAACATTCCGGCATAAGTTTGACCGCGATGACGATTTTGAAGAATTTCTCTTTATTCTGGCATTTATGCTGTTTGTATTGTTATTTGTCCGGGTCCTGGTGGCCATATATATGGGACATTGGGGGTTATTTGAATGAAGACATATGTATTGCCCTATGGAAAAGGAAATCAAAAGGCAGATATACCGGAAGACCATGTATTATATGATTTGCATGGCCCTCATGCGGAAGCCGTTGAGGACGAAGAACAGGCTGTACGGGAGGCCCTGCGTCATCCCATTGACTGCCAGCCTCTGGATGATATCATACAGCCGTCCGATACGGTCTGCATCGTCGTCAGTGATATAACCCGGCTGGTTCATACGGACCGCATGCTGCCCGTACTGGTGCAGGAATTGAACCGTATTGGCGTACAGGACCATCAGATCACGGTCCTCGTTTCCCAGGGAACCCACCGGGCTCACACGGAACAAGAAAATGAAATAGTCTGCGGCAGCGATATGGTGCGCCGCCTGCACATCGTCCAGCATGACTGCCATGATGCCAGTGCCCTGACCTGCGTGGGCCGTACGAGCTTTGGTAATGATGTCTATATCAATTCCCTGGCGGCAAAGGCCGATAAACTGATCCTGACGGGAGCCGTTTCCTTCCATCCCATGGCCGGATTTGGCGGTGGGAGGAAAGCCGTATTGCCAGGGATTGCCGGCTTTGATACGATTATGCGCAATCACTCCCTGGCTCTTTCAGAGGTTCCGGGCGGTGGCTGTCATCCCGGTTGTCATGCCGGAGCTCTAGAGGGAAATCCCTTCCATGAAGATATGAAGGAAGCCTGTGCCATGGTCCGGCCCGACTTTCTCATCAATACCGTATTTACACCTGACGGGGATTTATATGAAGTCGTAGCCGGTCACTGGAATACAGCATGGGAAAAAGGATGCCGTGATTTGCTTCGTATAGGGAGTGTACCGATACAGAAACTGGCTGATGTGACTATAGCGTCTGCCGGCGGATATCCCAAGGACCTGAATTTGTATCAGTCTGTGAAGGCGCACATGAATGCCGTCCTGGCGACCAGACCGGGAGGAATACTCATCTTTACACTGGAATGTCCTGACATTCAGGAACCGGCTATTTTTACGGACTGGTTTTTCCGCAATGACCTGGATGCGTGTGAACGCGAACTGCGCAATCAGTTCCTCATGCCCGGATTTGTTGCCTTTAAGGCACGCTGCATCATTCAGTCGATGAAGGCCGTATACGTCGTGACACGGAAAGAAAATTTTGATGTCATCCGCCGAAGCGGCCAGATTCCGGCGGCTACGCTGGAAGAGGCCTGGCAGATGGCCCGGACTGTCCTGGAAGAGGAAGGATGCCGCGATTATGGCGTTACCATCATGAGTCATGCGGCGGCTACACTTCCTGTGCTATGTAATATTGATACGTAATAGAAAGGATATACACTTATGAAATATAATCCCGTAACCGGCGATGTGATACAGGCACTGCAGCAGATCACCGGAGAAAAATATGTCAAGACCAATCCGGATGTACTGGCGGCCTATCAGTCTGATGAAAGCCTGGCTCCCGATATGTGGCATCTGCCGGAAGTCGTCGTAGCGCCGGGAAGTACGGAAGAAGTCGCGCGTATCATGGAGGTGGCGAACCAATACAAGATACCCGTCACTCCGCGCAGTGCCGGGACCAGTGTCAGCTGCGGGGCCGTTCCCGTCTGTGGAGGCATCGTCCTTCTGATGGAACGGATGAACCGCATCCTGGAAATTAACGAAGACGGCATGTATCTCGTCGCCCAGGCCGGGGCCCGCACGTCAGACATACAAAATGCAGCCAAGGCCAGAGGACTGATGTATGCCGGGGACCCGTGCAGTGCAGACAGCTGTCTCATCGGAGGCAATCTGGCTACCAATGCCGGCGGAAATAAGGCCGTCCGCTATGGAACGACACGACATCAGGTCTATGCCATTGAAGTCGTTTTACCCAACGGTAAAATCACACATCTGGGAGCACCCTTAAAAAAATGCTCGACCGGATATTGCCTGGACCAGCTGATTATCGGGTCGGAAGGTACGTTGGGCATCATTACCCAGGTCACACTCAAGCTGGTGCCGCTCTGCCCGTACAAGCTGGACGTGCTGGCTGTCTTTACGGATCTTGCCAAGGCGACGGCCCTGGTGCCGAAACTGGTAAAGGCCGGACTCAATCCGACGTCTGTAGAATTTATGGATAACAACTTCGTCCGCCGGGCCAGTGATTATAGTGAATTGCGCCTGCCCCATTATGAAGACGGGTTCTATGATATTATTTCTATCGAAACGTTCAGTGAAGCAGAACTCGATGCCAAGATGGATATACTGGCATCTATCTGTGAAAAAGCAGGTGCTACGGACGTGGTGGAAGCCGATGACCGTGTCTGGAAAGTACGCCGCAATTGCCTGGAAAGTACGCGGGCGTTGTCGAAAGTGGCTACGTCCGAAGATCTGGTCGTGCCGGTGCCTAAAATTGCAGAGTGCATCCAGACCTTAGTGGCAGAAAGTAAAAAATACGATTTCCTTCTGTTCTGTCTGGCTCATGCCGGTGATGGAAACCTTCACTTCCAGATCATGAAGCGCGATATGAGCGACGAAGAATGGAAAAAACAAGTAGCCGCTTTCCGTGACTTTGCCTATCCCTATGTCTATAAACTGGGGGGACGCCTTTCCGGTGAACATGGCATCGGATACAAGCGGATGCCCTATCTGGAACGATGTGCCGATCCGGTTGAACTGGAACTGATGAAAACCATTAAACGGGCACTCGACCCCAACGATATCTTAAACCCCGATAAAGTCATCCATATAGAAGAATAAACATAGCAAGATAAAGAGGCATCTCATTACGTCTTGAACGCGAGGAGATGCCTCTTTTGTCATAGGACAAGATTTTTTAAATCAGCATGCATGTCTTCTTTGAGCAGGTCCATATTCTTTCGCAGCCGTTCATACCGGAACGCACAGTAATCGAGAAAATCATCGCCATTATAGTGGCGTATGAGGGCCCAGTTTGTCCATAGGAAATCCTGTTCCAGCATGGAAATCTTAATTTTCATCAGTTCGTCATCGGAGACCGGACGCTGGAAATAGTGCTGCAGCAGATAGTCTATAGCGAAAGCAGGGAGTCGGGACTCCAGTATATAACCGGCGATATCCCAGTACAGACTGTTCATGCCGGCATATTCCCAGTCGATGAGATAGGCATCTCCCGTCGTCATGCTGACGAGAAAATTTTCCGGGACCGTATCATTATGACAGGGGACGAGGAAAGGAGATGCGTCGTACGTATCCTGCCAGGTGCATAACTGTTCTTTAATGACATTGTGATCGGTAAATAATTCACCGTGCTGTTCCTTTATGATTTCTTCGTATTTCGATAGTTCTGACAGCCAGTCAAAACGGTTGGGAAAGGGATTTGTCAATTGATGGACTTGTTTCATGAGTGAGACGACAATTTGTATATTTTCTTTCAGCTGCGGTCCCGTCTGGGAGAGGTTACGGCTGCCCGGCACGTAGGTCGTGATTTTGATACCGCTTTTGGCATCAAAATACAGGCACGGGCAGTTGATACCGGCCTGGGAAGCCTGGATATTGTTTTCCAGTTCCGTCTGGCGGTCGATTATCCGTTCTGTCATGCCGCCGGGCTGGCGTATGACATAGTCCTTGCCGTGGATATTCATGATGTAATTGTAATTTGTCAGGCCGCCGGCGAACCGTGATTTGTCAAAGCGCAGCGTTTCGTCATGAAAGAAGCGCCGCAGCGTGAGCTGTATGAGTTCTTCTATTTGCATGGTATACTCCTCGGATGCTGTAATGGGAATAAACGGTATGAGGGACTACTTGTCCTTATTCTTCTGACGAAACGTTTTTGGCGTAATTTTCATCTGATTAATAAACACGCGGTTAAAATACGATTGATCGGAATATCCGCACAGTGATGAGATGTGGCAGATTGATTCATCGGTGGTCGTCAGCAGTTTACAGGCATACTCGATTTTCAGGCGGTTGATATAATCGATGCAGCTGATGCCTACTTCTTTTTTAAAAATGCGGCTCAGGTACTGGGGATTCATGTAGACGTGTTCCGATACATCTTTTAACGATAATTTTCTCTTAAAATTGTCCTGGATATAATGGATGGATTTATCAATGACTTCCATGTGAGCCGAATCCTTCGGCAGGGGGATGACCGGCGTCGTCAGTTCCACCGGATTGCTGCCGGCGGGCATAACTGTGCTGGCAGCCAGAATCGTCTGGATGGACTGCCGTATTTCTGAAGGCCGGATGGGCTTGAGCAGATATTCCCGTACCTGGAGGCGGATAGTATGATGACCGCTGCCTGGGGACAAAACTGGCGTATAACCGTCAGGGCTTTCATGCCATCTAATTCAGGCAGCCACACGTCCATCAGGATGATATCGGGCTTTGTTTCCCTGGCGGCTTCGATAGCCTGCGTCCCCGTAGTACACGTTATGATATGGCACTGTCCCCGCATCTCTTCTTCAACGATTTCTTTCAGGAACTGTTGTTCCAGTATTTCATCTTCTACGATTAAAATAGTATGCATAGGCTCACCCCTTATTGCCTGATGGGGAGATAAATGGCAATGGTCGTTCCACTAAAATCGGATTGTCTGACCGTAAGGCCGTAAGGCGGACCGAAATAATGACGGATGCGGTTGTGCGTACTGAGCAGGCCGATTCCTGATTTAGCATGAGTCTTGATGCGGGAATAATCGCCATCGGCTATGAGGCTTAATATTTCCGGAGGAAAGCCGTATCCGTTGTCGTTGACGAATAAGGTGAAATCCTCTCCCTGTTTACGGGCCGTGATGCGTATGTTCCCGCCATTGCATTTGGGCGTGACACCATGAAGCAGGGCATTTTCCACGAGGGGCTGGAGAATCATGTTGGGAATCTGGTACTGCTGCATCTCATCGGGAATGTTGATTTCATATTCGAGGCGGTCTTTAAATCGTATTTTCTGGATGTAAAGGTATTTCTTGATGTTTTCCAGCTCTTCTGAAAGAGGATGGAGTTCGTTGTCCTGCTTTAAATTATAGCGCAGCAGGTCCGAAAGGCAGTATATCAGTTCTTCTGTTTTCCGCGACTTTTCATAATAAGCTACGCGGGCAATGGTATTCAGGGTGTTAAATAAAAAGTGAGGATTGACGACGAGAAAACTATTTTTTGTTTCCAAATCGATGATTTTCCTCTCTAACAGTTCTTTTTCCAGAGAAAGCCGTCCGGCCTGGGTATCCGACGTTTTCAGGTCTTCGGCCAGGTTGTGGGCAATGTACTGGGCCATGCGTTCGTAAGTCGTAATCTGCGCCTGGGCCATACTTTGGATGCGGCCGATGGCTTTAGCTACTTCATGGGGGGCTATTTTCTTTGACTTCGCCAACTGACCGGCGTTCAGCATATACTTGTGATACACAAATTGTTCTTCATATATCTGGCCCCCAAGGAGGAATAACTGGAGGCCGGCAGAACCGGTGTGAATAGGAATGACAAAATTATACAATCCACAGTGGCAGGTAAACCGGGTAATCGTGTTATCTGGTGCGACACAATGGTTGTGATAATCTTCGCATATATAATCCCGCCGACGCTGGCAGATTTTTTTGCAGAAGTCTGGTGACGGGTTTAATTCAACAATTGTATTGCCATCTGCTGTCACCAGCTGCAGGGGAATTTTCGAAAGCGATAATAAATTGTTTAATTTACGTAAGCTGCATCTAATGCGCTCCAATAACAAATTTTTTTCATCTAACGGTATATTCATCACAATATCCCTTCTGACACGGTAAATCCGTGTCTATTTTTTGTTTGGTTACGATTCTGCAGGAATTCTTCTTATCTATTATACAAAAAAATCTGTGAGTATACTGATTTTTTAATACATTTTTGCATAAATAGTATGAATAATATAAAAAGTCTTCTTTGTACAATTTTCACAAAAGTAACAATTATAACAAGTAAAAAAAATCACATAGACAGCTCCTGATTTTTCAATAAAAAATCATACGGGCATGCTAGAATAGACACATCGCAAAAACGCATATTACATATGAGATGTAATAATGATATAAAAATTAATAAGACCTTTGCATTTTTTAAGTTTAACTCGAAGAGGAGCAAAAAGGTTATGAAATATTACGGAGAAGAAGCATTGGGCCTTGTTGAAACGAGGGGTATGGTGCCAGCCATATATGCCCTCGATGTCATGTGCAAATCGGCAGATGTCGTCCTTGTATCGTATGAAAATATAGGATCCGGCCTGGTTACGGTTCTGGTAAAAGGAGATGTCGCTGCCGTGCGGACAGCCGTAGAACGGGGCGCAGAAGCTGCTGCCAGCATTGGCACCCTGACTGCACAAAATGTCATGCCCCGCCCGGTGGGACGTGTGGGAACGATTGTTTCTGTACATGATATAGATACGCAGTAAAGGAGAACCGGACACATGGAACGAAAAAGAGATGCTTTGGGATTCATTGAAACATGCGGCCTGGTTTCTGTACTGGAAGCGGCAGATGCCATGTGCAAAGCGGCCGATGTAGAACTGATTGGATATGAAAATACGGCTTCCGGACTGATTTCTGTCGTCGTCCGCGGAGATGTCGGCGCTGTCCAGTCAGCTGTCGATGCCGGTGTGAAACGGGCAGAAGAGGTAGGTAAGGACCAGGTATACAGCCACGTGGTCATACCGAGCCCGCATCCGGATGTAGAAAAAATCGTTTCTAAATATGTGCTTGATTGGTGAGTACAGGAAGTAAAGTGGTGAACGGAATGAACAGACTCGACTATGATTTATGTTCTATGCAGGAAGCGCGGATCCTCATTGAAAATGGCCGTGATGCCCAGCGTATGCTGGCTTCTTTTTCCCAGGACCGGCTCGATGACATCGTCGCTGCCATGGCGGAGGCCGTGTATCCTCATGCCAAAGAACTGGCCCTCCTGTCAGCTGAAGAAACGGGATTTGGCCGCTGGGAAGATAAATACATTAAAGACATATTCGCCAGCCGCTATGTCTGCCGTCATATGAAGGGAATGAAGGCCGTTGGCATCATAGCTGAAGATGCAGAAAAGAAAACACTCGATATCGGTATCCCCGTTGGAGTCATTACCGCTCTGCCACCGTGCACCAGCCCCGTTTCTACGACAGTCTATAATGCACTCATTGCCATAAAATCGGGCAATGCCATTATTTTCTCACCCCATCCGAGGGCACAAAAAGTAATCGGGCGGACACTGGACATCCTCATAGATGCCGGAATCAAAGCGGGGATGCCCGAATGTGCCGTAGAATACCTCAGGACTGTTACCCTGAGCGGTACGAAAGAGATGATCTATCATAAAGATACATCGCTGATCCTGATTACCAGTGTTCCCAGACTGCTCCCACTGGTACATGCATCGGGAAAACCGGCTATTTACGGCGGTCCCGGCAATGGACCGGCCTTTATAGAAAAGACGGCTGATGTAAAAAAAGCAGTCCGGGACATCGTATTCAGCCGCACCTTTGATAACGGTATTATTTCAGCGGCAGAGCAATCCATCGTCGCTGAAGAATGCATAGCAGAAGACGTACGTCAGGAACTGAAACATCAGGGGGCGTACTTTCTGAATGAAGAAGAAACAGAAACAATCGGCAAGGCACTATTCCATCACGACGGCAGTATCAACCTGCAGTACGTCGGACGGCCGGCTGCGGAAATTGCCAGTATGAACGGTATTGCCGTACCGGCCGGGACGACCGTACTCATTTCTGAGCAGAAGTACGCCGATCTCTGCAATCCCTATGCCCGGGAGAAATTGTGTCCTGTCCTGGCATTTTATGTAGAAAGAGATTGGAGAAATGCCTGTGAAAAATGCATTGAACTCCTGTGCAATAAAGGGCTGGGCAATATGTTGGTCATTCATTCGCAGAATGAAGAAGTCATCCGGGAATTTGCCCTGAAAAAACCTGTTTCCCGCGTACTGGTCAATACGCCGGCAACGGTCGGCGGCATGGGAGCGACAACTAATCTGTTTCCTGCCTTTACTTTAGGACTGGGAGCGGCCGGCGGCACCATAACGTCGGATAACGTATCGCCCATGAATCTGATTAATATCCGAAAGGTTGGATATGGTGTCCGTAACCTGGGCGAACTGGTACAGGATATTACCGGAACCGGCCAGATGCAGCAGCGGACGAACCCGGCCCAGATAATGGACCGGATGAGGAATGAACAGGAAAAAGCAGCCGTTTCAGGCCTGATAGAAGAAATCGTGAGTGAATTGAAAAAACAAGGGATATATGGAGGCGATAGATAAATGAAAGAATTTGAGATCAAGCCCAGAATCTATTTCGACGAAGGCTCCCTCGAATATTTACGCGAAGTAAAGAGCAAGAATGCATTTATCCTGTCTGATGGCATCATGGAAAAATTAGGCTATCTGAAGCAGGCTGTTGATTTTCTTGAATCGGCCGGTGTCCAGTGTGATGTATATACCAATATCAAACCGGAACCGGACTTGTTGGCAGTCATGGATTCGCTGGAACATTACATGGTACATCAGGGGCATACGGTCATCGCCCTCGGCGGCGGGTCTGCTATGGATACAGCCAAGGCTATGATTTATTTTCTCCATCAGGCCGTGTCCAAGACCGGTAAATCCTTTAATAAACCTCAGTTCATAGCCATTCCGACGACGAGCGGTACCGGATCGGAAGTGACGGATTTTTCCGTTATTACTATTAATGGAAAGAAGACGGCATTGATTGATGATCTCATGGCACCGGATATTGCCATCCTCGATTCCACCTGCACGAGAAGCCTGCCGCCACAAGTCATTGCCGACACGGGACTGGATGCGCTGGTTCACGCAGTAGAAGCGTATGTATCCAATAAAGCAACGGACTGTACGGACGCTCTGGCTGAAAAGGCCGTTTATATCCTCTGCCATAACCTGGTCCGTTTTTATCGTAATTCAGAAGATAAGGATGCACGGGAATGCATCCAGCGTGCATCCTGTCTGGCCGGTATGGCTTTTACTAATGCCAATCTGGGAATTACCCACAGTATGGCCCACGCGTTCGGCGGCACATTCCACCTCTCCCACGGCCGTTCCAATGCTCTTTTGATGGAGAAAGTCATCGAATATAATGCCAATCTCAAAGATACATCGGATCAGCAGGTTGCGGCCAAGTACGGCCAGCTGGCACGGATCCTGGGACTTCCTGCCCGGACGACCCGCGAAGGGTATGTCAACTTTCTGCAGGCTGTACGCCAGCTGAAACGAGATTTGCATATTCCAGCGTCTATCAGAGCGGCGGGGATTCAGGAAGAGGCATTCATGGCTGCGACAGGGAAGATGGCGGAACAGGCCCTGGCAGACCGCTGCACGCCGTCGAATCCCCGTACACCTGCAAAGGAAGATATTATAGCTATTTATAAAGCGGCTTATTAAGAGAGAAAGTGAGGGAATATACATTGGACGAAAAAGAATTCTCCAGTAAATTTGCACAGGCGACGGCCCATTTGTCGCCCGAAGAAAAGAAAGCAGTTATGAAATTGTTTGCTGGTATCTCTGCGCAGCTTTCAGGCGGCAAAACCAGTGTGGCAGTCATGGCTCCGGCAACACAGACGTTCCATAATGCTGTCGATGACGATGAAGAAATTACCGGTCTGACACCACGACTGGAAAGGCTGAAAGCGGCCTATCTGAAAGTAAAGCCCAGCGTTTCCGTACAGCGTGCTGTCGTTACGACGGAAGTGTACCGGAACAATGCCGGCCTGCCGCTGAAGATGCTTCGCGCCCTGGCTTTTAAAAAAGCCTGCGAAACGGCACCGCTTCTCATTCAGCCTGATGAACTGATCATCGGTCATCCCTGTGGCCGTCCCCGCGCCGGCAGTGTTTCTCCGGAAATTGCATGGCGCTGGATCCGCGACGAACTGGATACCATGTCTACCCGGCCTCAGGATCCGTTCCAGATCAGCGAGGAAGATAAACGGACGCTGCGGGAAAAAGTATTTCCCTTCTGGGAAGGCCGCAGCCTCGATGAAATATGCCAGAAACAATATGAAGATGCCGGCGTATGGTCTTTTTCCGGCGAATCCTTCGTCAGCGATCTGTCTTATCATCAGGTAAATGGCGGTGGCGACACCTGCCCGGGTTATGATGTCATCCTGGTAAAAAAAGGTGTCAACGGCGTGCGGCAGGAAGCTGTTGAAAAGCTGAAGACGCTCAATATGGACCGGCCGAAAGACATTGATAAGATTTACTTCTATAAAGCCGAAATCATGGTCTGTGACGGTGTCCTTGCCTATGCTAAACGCCTTTCTGATTATGCCAAGCAGCTTGGCGATCAGGAAAGCAATCCCCAGCGCCGCCAGGAATTATACCAGCTGTCGGATATTATGGCCCATGTACCGGCCAATCCGCCCCGTACCTTCCATGAAGGGCTCCAGTCTGTATGGACCATGGAATCTCTGTTCAACATTGCTGAAAACCAGACGGGTATTTCCCTGGGCCGTCTCGACCAGTACTTATATCCCGTCTACAAAGCGGATCGTGAAGCCGGACGCATTACGAAAAAAGAAGCTTTTGAACTGTTATGCTGCTTCATCATCAAATGCTCGGAAGTCATGTGGCTTTCCAGCGAAGCAGCGGCAAAATATTTTGCCGGTTATCAGCCTTTCGTAAACTGCACCATAGGTGGTCAGAAACGGACTGGCGGAGATGCCTGCAACAATCTGACTTATCTCATCATGGATGCCGTCCGCTTCATTAAGATGTATCAGCCATCCCTGGCCTGCCGGATTCATAATCAGTCGCCGCAGAAATACATGAAGAAAATCGTCGATGTCGTCCGCGCCGGCATGGGCTTCCCGGCCTGCCATTTTGATGATACGCATATCAAGATGATGCTGGCAAAAGGGTTCTCCCTGGAAGACGCCCGCGATTACTGCCTCATGGGATGTGTTGAACCACAGAAATCAGGCCGCATTTATCAGTGGACCTCGACAGGCTACACCCAGTGGCCCATTGCCATTGAATTTGTATTTAACCACGGCGTCATGAGATGGCATGGTACGAAGCAGGGCCTTGACCTGGGCGATCTCAGTCAGTTCAAGACCTATGAGGATTTCGATAAAGCCGTAAAAAAACAAATTCAGCATATTATCCGCCTTTCGGCTATCGGCACGGTCATCAGCCAGCGGGTACACCGCGATTATGCGCCAAAGCCGTTCATGTCCAGCCTCGTCGAAGGATGCATGGAAAAAGGTCTGGATGTTACTGAAGGCGGCGCTATGGTCAACAGCGGCCCAGGTCTCATTTTCTCCGGCCTCAGCACGTACGCCGATTCTATGGCTGCCATCAAGAAGCTGGTATACGATGATAAAAAATATACACTGGAACAATTCAAGGAAGCACTGGATGCCAACTTTGAGGGCTTTGACCAGCTGAGGACAGACTGCATGAATGCACCGAAGTTCGGGAATGACGACAATTATGTCGATTCTATCGCCGCCGATATTGTCAACTGGACGGAAGATGAACATAATAAATTCGATATGCTCTATGCCAAGTTCAGTCATGGTACATTGTCTATTTCCAATAACACTCCTATTGGCGAGCTTACCGGTGCGACGCCGAACGGGCGCCTGGCCTGGACACCGCTTTCAGACGGTATCAGTCCGACACAGGGGGCGGATAAACTGGGGCCGACGGCTATCATCAAGTCGGTCAGCAAGATGAATTGTGACGCCATGACCATCGGCATGGTTCATAATTTCAAGCTTCTCAAAGGCATACTGGAAACACCAGAAGGGGAAAACGGCCTGATTACGCTGTTGCGTACGGCGTCGATTCTCGGTAATGGACAGATGCAGTTTAGTTACGTCGATAATGAAGTGCTCAAGAAAGCGCAGAAAGAACCGGACAAATACCGGGATCTGATTATCCGTGTTGCCGGCTACAGTGCGTACTTCGTCGAATTATGTAAAGAAGTACAGGATGAAATTATCAGCCGTACCATGCTGGATCATTTCTAAACCTTACGACCGGAAGACTGGCGGTCCGGTTTTCTGGACCGGGCCGCAAGTTCCGGAATGTATGGCCGATAGTTCCTGAAGGGAAAGTGTGAGTATGAGATTACAACAGTTCCGGAGATTGGAACGAAAAGCAAGAATCTTCAACATGCAGAAATATTCCATCTATGACGGACCTGGCATACGCACCATCATATTTTTTAAAGGCTGCCCGCTGCGATGCCGCTGGTGTGCCAATCCGGAAGGGCTGGAGCGGAAGTATCAGGTCATGTTCCAGCAGGAATTGTGCATTCACTGCGGTAAATGTGTTCCCGGCTGCCCCGTCCAGATTCATTATTTAGATGAATCGGGTGACAGGCCGGAGCATAAATTACACCGCGATATAGACTGTATAGGCTGCCGGACTTGTGAAAGCGTTTGTCCCAGACAGGCTCTCAACGTAGTGGGCCGGGATCTGACTCTGACGGAGGTGTTGGATTTTATTCAGCAGGATGCCGCCTTTTACCGGAGTTCTGGCGGCGGTGTTACATTGAGCGGCGGTGAAGTATGTATGCAGCCAGCCTTTGCGGCCAATCTTCTCATGGAATGTAAAAAACTGGGCATTAATACGGCCATCGAAACCTGCGGGTATGCCGGGCTCGATGCTCTGCTGGAAATAGCCCGGTTCAATGATTTATTCTTATACGATATTAAAAATATTGATTCAGACCAGCATGAGATGCTGACCGGGGTGCGGAACGAAAGGATACTCCACAATCTGACAGAACTGATAAACCGGGGTTACCGGGTCAAAGTCCGCATGCCTATGATAAAAGGGCTGAACACGTCAGAAGATGTCATCCGCCGGGCCATGGAGTTTTTAAAACCTTTCCAGGGACGACCGAATTTTCTCGGTGTAGACCTCCTGCCCTATCATAAGCTGGGAGTCAACAAGTATAAACAGCTTGGCAAACCCTATGGCATCGAAGAAGATGTGTCCATGACCAAAGAAGATCTGGACCGCATCGAAAGCTGGATTACAGAGTATGGTATGGATGCCAATGTCATCAGGCATTAATGCCAGATGGAGGCGTGCCTATGACTAATGAATTTGAAAATAAGACGCGCATTATTCAGGAATATGTCCCCGGAAAACAGGTAACACTGGCCCACGTGATTGCCTCTCCGGTCGAAGATATTTACGAGCGGCTGGGCATTGAAGGAAAAGGAGCTATCGGTATTGCCACACTGACTCCCTGCGAGACAGCGATTATTGCGGCCGATATAGCGACTAAGGCGTCGGATGTGGAAATCGGTTTTCTGGACCGCTTCACGGGCTCGTTGGTGATTTCCGGAGATGTAGCCAGTGTGGAGACGGCCATGAAGGCCATAAATACGACACTGGAAACACTCTTGGGATTCACACCTGCCAGGATTACACGGACATGAAGAAGCGCATCATGATTATAGGCGCAGGACAGTCGGGCAAATCGACACTGGCTAACTGGCTGAATCAGACGGACCGGCCGCTGCGCAAAACACAGGATGCCATTTATGGCAGACGCACCATTGATATACCCGGTGCGTATTTAGAAAATCCCTGGATGTACAAATATATCATCGCCTTATCCCAGGGAGCGTCCCATATACTGATCCTGGTAGACCAGTCCCGCCCTGTTGAAGTATATTCTCCCGGATTTGCCTGTATTTTTACCTGTCCTGTTACGGGCATAATCACGAAATGCGATGAACATCCGGAAAATTACGATATGTGTGTAAGACAGCTCCGGCGCTGTGGTATACAAGAAGTCATTCTTCCTATTTCCCTCAGGACGGGAGCTGGCCTTGCGGCGTTGGAACGACGGCTGGCTGCTACCCATGCCGGCTGACGAGATACATAAGAGGAGGTGATACATTGCGATATATAACGGAAATGGATTTACGGGATTTGTATCATGAAGAACCGTTTACGACGTATTACCTGGCAACAGACAACCGCCTGACACCGGGGGCCAGACAATTCCTGACAGACCGGCGCATTCCCTGTGAAACCGCATGGGGAGAAAGACAGGAGAGAAAAGCTGATGCAGTACCGGCTGCAGAAGAAACGGAGCCTGCGCCGTCGTGGCAGTTGATGAAACTGTGGCATACACTGGAGCATGCAGAATCACTCATCATGGTGACGGCAGAATGGTTTTCCCGCCATGGCGAACATCTGGCAGCGGAAGATTTTACCGCACTGGCCAGGACGCTGCAGCGGACCCGTCTGGCCTGTGAACAAGGAGAAATACCGCCAGCCCTTACCTTCTGGAATTGTACGGAAGGCGAACTTCGTGAAAAAGTAGATGATACGGTCATCCCCTTTAGTCTGGAAAAACTGCCGGAAGATGAAGTGCTGCGCGCCAAACTTCTCATGCTGAATCACCTCCGCACATATCTGCAGATGCTGGAACCGCTCGTTCTGGAAACACAGAGCCGCCATGGTGATGCCGGCCCGGGAGTATATGAAGGGCTGATACACATTCTCCATAGCCTGACCAATGTCCTTTGTATCATGATGGGAAAATATATGAGAGGTTCAGTATGAGTACTTTAAATTCAGATTTTACCTATTGCAATGAAATAATCAAAGAGTTTGAAAATGTGGTCAGAAAGCCGGTGACCAAACCGTCTTCTGTATACTATACAGGTGTCGATCTCGGCACGGCCTTTATTGTCGTCGCCGTCCTTGATGAGCATTTCCGCCCTATAGCCGGAGAGTACCGATATGCCAGTGTTGTCAAAGATGGCATGATTGTGGATTATCTGGGAGCTATCCGCATCGTCCGGGAAATGAAAGAAAACCTGGAAAAGAAACTGGGTACAGAACTGAAGTATGCCGCTGCGGCCTTGCCGCCGGGGACGTTTGATCTCGATTCCGGTGCTATCAAACACGTCGTAGAAGGTGCCGGGTTTGAAGTGACTAATCTGCTCGATGAACCGACGGCCGCTAATGCCGTCCTGAAAATCAAAAACGGCGCAATCGTCGATATTGGCGGCGGTACGACAGGAATTGCGATTTTTAAAGATGGCGAGGTCGTACATGTGGCCGATGAACCGACCGGGGGCACACATTTTTCCCTCGTCGTATCGGGAGCCTACAAGATGCCGTTTGAAGAAGCCGAATTATATAAGCGGGATCAGAAAAACCACCGTGAAATTCTGCCGATATTGCAACCAGTCATTGAAAAAGTATCTTCCATCATTACCCGCCACATCAAGGATTATGATGTGAAAGAGATTTATCTCGTAGGCGGTACGTGTTGTCTGACGGGAATTGAAAGCATCATTGAAAAGCGGACGGGACTTCCGACGCGCAAGCCACAGAATCCCATGTTTGCAACGCCGCTCGGTATTGCCCTTAATTGTAAACAGCTGGAAGAATAGAGGCGGTTCTATGGAATGGAAAATCATCAAGTCCCCTTCACCGGGAACGATAGATATCCTTATGCGGCGTAAGGGTTCTCCGGCTTCGCACGATATGAGCGATTTTGATGCCGTGGGACTCGTACAGGGAAGACTCATCGATATGGTCGTAGCAGCCGATATTGCAGAAAAAGCGGCCGGTGTCTTCGTCGAAGATATCCGGGGCAGCTGCCCGCAGAATCTCGTTATGATAGCCATATTTGGTGATACGGCAGCTGTAGAGGCGGCAATTTCCGATATATGCAGAGTCTTTCAGGAACATAGGCAGGTGACATTATGATAGCAGCCAGAGTGATTGACAACATTTGGTCCACGCGCAAGGCAGACTGCCTCGTCGGAATCAAATTTATGATAGTAGAAGTCATCGATGGCAAAGATGCAGGACGCCGTTTTATTGCTGCCGACCTGATCAATGCCGGTATCGGTGAAAATGTCATCGTCAGCCAGGGCAGTGCTGCCCGGCAGATGTTTCAACCGGATACACTGCCCATTGATGCGGCAATTATTGGAATCATTGATGAAGAATGTACGTTTTAAATTGTGGAGGTGAATCCGCTTGGACGTATTAAATCAAGTGCGGGAGGCCGGTGTCATCGGTGCCGGTGGTGCCGGATTTCCCACTCATGCCAAGCTGAATGCGACAGCGGAATACATATTACTGAACGGTGCTGAATGCGAGCCCCTTCTGAGAGTGGACCAGCAATTGCTGGCGTTGTATCCCGATGCCATTATTACCGGTTTTGCCGCTGCCGGCCATCAGGTACAGGCAAAGCGGGCCATTATCGGCATCAAGGGCAAGCATAAAGAGGTCATCGAAATTTTAAAAAAGCGTATCGAAGCCCTGGGCTTTTCTCCATTTGTACAGATTCATATCCTTCCGGATGTCTATCCTGCTGGTGATGAACAAGTACTGGTCTACGAACTGACAGGCCGTATCGTACCGGAATGTTCTATTCCTCTTTCCGTTGGCTGTGTCGTCGTCAATGCCGAAACAGCTTTCAATATCGCCCGTGCCCTAGAAGGTAAAAGCGTAACAGAAACGTATGTGACGCTCCAGGGCGATATTCCCAGACCGGTGACGCTTAAAGTGCCGGTAGGGATGCCGGTCCGCGAAGTCCTCATGAAAAGCGGGATTACCAGCCTGGATGATTATGGCGTCATTGATGGCGGTCCCATGATGGGCCGGATCATGAATTCCTACGATGGCTATGTTTCGAAAAAGAACAAGGGCTACATCATATTGAAGAAAGACCATTATCTCATCCGGAAAAAGAGCATGAACGAGCGGCAGGCACGCATTATTGGCCGTACGGCCTGCGAACAGTGCCGGATGTGTACCGATCTGTGTCCCCGCTATCTCCTGGGTCACAACATGCAGCCCCATAAAATCATGAGAACTATGAAGTACATGCCCGATGATCTGCAAAGTGCCCTTACGGCACAGCTCTGCAGCCAGTGCAATCTGTGTGAACTCTTTTCCTGTCCGGCCCATCTCAGCCCGCGTAACATCAACAGCTGGTATAAGGACCGGATGCGTACAGCCGGCATTAAATACACACCGGCAGAAAGAGATTATAAGCCCCGCGAAGCCCGTTCCTACCGGCTCGTTCCCAGTAAACGCCTTATTGCCCGGCTGGGCCTCAGCTCTTTTGATGGTCCGGCGCCGCTTACGGGAGTGGAATGGAATATCGATGAAATCGGTATCCTGCTCAGCCAGCACGTAGGTGCTCCGGCACAACCGGTCGTACAGGCCGGCGATGCGGTTACGGCCGGTCAGATGGTAGGTGCCATCCGTGAAGGGAGCCTCGGTGCTCCCGTCCATACGAGCATGGACGGCGTAGTCACAGAAGTTACCGATTCAGTCATTAAGATAAAGGTGGGGTCGATCCATGTATAATGCGATAGGTATGGTAGAGTTGAGCAGCATCGCCAGGGGAATTTATACGGCCGACCGGATGATCAAGACTGCTGCTGTAGAAGCCGTCAGCTGCACTGCCGTATGTCCCGGCAAGTACATTGTCCTGATCCAGGGTGATGTAGCTGCCGTAGAAAGTTCGGTCGATGCCGGCATCCAGTCGGCAGGAGAATATATTGTCGATCATTTCATTATTCCCAATGTTCATCCCGGTATCTTCCCGGCTATTTCTTCTACAACCCTGCCGGAACAGCGGGCGGCCCTGGGAATCATCGAATCGTTCTCTCTGGCGTCGATGATTCATTCTGCTGATGCGGCTCTCAAAGCGGCTGATATACAGGGCATTGAACTCCGACTTGGCAGCGGCCTCGGTGGCAAAGCGTATTTTACCTTCACCGGTGATGTAGCTGCTGTAGAAGCAGCTGCCGATGCAGGAAAAGCACTGGTGAGAGACAGCGGACTGCTGGTAGATATCGAGGTCATCCCGTCTCCGGCAGAACGGTTATGGGATACGTTGTTATAAATTATGCAGATGGAATCAGGAGGTGATACATTGAAACCATTGATTTGTGTCAGTCACGTAAAAGAAGCGGCTGCAGCCGGGAAGCATGAACTGTATGTAGAGCCCGGAGCCATTATTACGGCAGCGGCCAGCGACTATGCCCGTGACAAAGGGATTGCCTTTGTTGACAAGCAGACGGCTCCTGCCGCACCGGACGTACACAAACCGGCAGCAGGCAGTGTGAAAGGTCTGGATAAAGGTCTGGTAGCGGAAATTGTCCGTCAGGTGCTTTTAGCCCGTGGCCAGGCTGCACAGCCGTACAGGGAAGAAAAAGATGACAGCGGCCTCAAAGTAGTACGTGGTCATTCTGTGACCTATGAAGTCTTCGATACGGGTAATCCCGTAACAAAAGTTGGATACAGGGAAGTTATCAGTAAAACTGAATCTCATATGAGCTCAGGATTCCTGACCATCGATTACTCTTCCTTTACCTGGACACTGACGGGATATGAAGAAACAGATATTATCCTGGAAGGAAGTCTCTCCATTACGATTAATGGTAAGACCTATTACGCCAGCCAGGGAGATGTGCTCTTCATTCCTAAAGATGCTACCGTCGTGTGGAATGCCGAAGATCATGTAAAATTGTTTTATTCGACCTATCCGGCAGACTGGGCAGGATGATATGAGCGTTAAAGGAGGTGGAAATCAATGGATGCCTTGGGAATGATAGAGACCAGAGGACTGGCAGCCGCTATAGAATGTGCCGATGTGATGCTCAAGGCAGCAGACGTGGTACTGAGTGGCAGGACCCTCGTTGGTGGCGGACTGGTGACGGTCTGTGTCAGCGGTGATGTAGGAGCAGTCAAAGCTTCCGTCGATGCAGGAGAAGCGGCTGTGCTTCATCTGGGTAAAGACCTTCTGATTTCACGTCACGTGATTCCCCGTCCTGATGCGGCCATAGCCGGGATCCTTCCCTCAAATGGCCCGGATAAACCAGATCCGCCAGACCCGGTTTCGTCTAAAGAAGGGCTGACGCTGGCAGAAGAACGTATCGATGCATCCGGCGCAGAAACCGGTACTGGTGCAGCTGATACGGTGTCTCCTGAAACATGGCAGGGGACGGATACTACGCCAAAAGAAGAAGCCCCTGAGGTTTCTTTTGAGGACATAGATTTTAAAAATTTCCACAAAACTGAGGCTGACGCACTGGCCGTACAGCCCGGCGTGAATCTTGACGGGGTGTTCAGAAAGATGCCCGTCCCAGCTTTGCGGCGTCTCGTCCGGGAATATACGGATATCGGCCTGACCGGCCGTGCCGTGTCGCGGGCGAAGAAAGCTGTTTTGCTCCGCCTGCTTGCAGATTACTATAACGGAAGCAGGAAGCAGCTGGTTTAAAGGAAATCTGAAAGGGGAGATACTTTTTGGAAACATTTGATTATGATTTGCAGACCGTGCAGGAAGCCAGAAATCTGGCACGGCAGGCGCAGAAAGCGGAAGATGTATTCTGCAAGTTTACCAATGAACAGGTAGACCGCATTTTGCAGAATATGGTCCGCGTGGCAGAAGAAAACGCGGCCAAATTAGCCCGCATGGCCGTTGAAGAAACGGGCTTTGGCAAGGTAGAAGACAAAATCATCAAGAATCAGGTAGCATCCCGCGATGTATACAATTACATCAAGGATATGAAGACCATCGGTGTCATTCACGAAGATACGGTCAACCGGATTACGGAAATTGGTGAACCCGTCGGTGTCGTACTGGGAATTATCCCCTCTACCAACCCGACCTCTACGGTCATCTACAATGCCATGATTGCTCTAAAAGCACGGAATACCATCGTATTTTCACCCCATCCGGCGGCATTGAAATGTACGATAGAAGCAGCCCGCCTCATGGCAGAAGCGGCAGAAACAGCTGGTGCGCCGCTGGGGACTATCAGCACCATTATCCATCCATCTATGGGTGCTACTAATGAATTGATGCACAGCGAAGAAGTTAAGATGATCATTGCTACGGGCGGTTCGGCCATGGTAAAAGCAGCCTACAGCTGCGGCAAACCGGCTCTGGGCGTAGGCCCCGGCAATGGCCCGTCTTATATCGAACGGACGGCAGATGTCAAAAAGTCCGTTGAAGATATTATGCTCAGCAAGACCTTTGACTACGGCACTATCTGCGCTTCTGAACAGTCTATCGTCGTCGAAGAATGCAACCGGACACAGGTTGTGGAAGAGTTTAAACGCCAGGGCGGCTACTTCATGACGAAAGAAGAAACAGATAAAGTCTGCCAGCTTCTCTTCAAAAACGGGCACGCTATGAATGCCAAATTCGTAGGCCGTTCTCCCCAGGTCATTGCCGATGCAGCGGGAATCACGATTCCGGCCGGTACGCGGGTCCTCATCGGGGAACAGGACGGCGTAGGAAACGGCTATCCTCTTTCTTATGAAAAACTGACCAGCGTCCTCGGCTTCTATACGGTCCGTGATTGGCAGGATGCGTGCGACCTCTGCATCCGCCTTTTAAAGAATTGTGGTCTCGGCCACACCATGTCGATTCATACGGAAGATCCGGAAATTGTCCGCCGGTTCTATGAAAAACCGGTATTCCGCATCATTGTTAACACACCGGCTACTCAGGGGGGCACGGGTATCAGCACCGGACTGGCACCGGCCTTTACACTGGGATGTGGTACCTGGGGTGGAAGCGCTACGGCTGATAACGTTACGCCGCAGCATCTGATGAATATCAAACGCGTAGCCTATGGTATCCGCGAAGTCAAGCCGTCCGTACCGTATGCGGGCCAGGCAACGAGCTGTGGAACGGCTGCCGGAGCAGCGGATTCTGGTGATGACCAGCTCATCGCTGTCGTCAATGAAGTGCTCCAGCTGCTAAAACAGAAAGGTGAGTTTTAATGGGGAAATATGATGCTTTAGTCGATTTGCTGGTAGAAGCCGTCAGGGACAGCCATTTGAATCTACAGCCGGATACGATTCCCGTAGGAGTATCCAACCGGCATGTCCATTTGTCCCAGGCGGATCAGGATGCTCTTTTCGGACCGGGCAGCCAGCTGACAAAGATCAAAGATATTTCGCAGCCGGGACAGTTTGCCTGCAAGGAAACGGTAACCCTGGCAGGGCCGAAGGGCGTTCTGGAAAAAGTCCGCATCCTCGGTCCCGTCCGCAAAGAATCCCAGGTGGAATTACTCCGGTCCGATTGTTTTAAATTGGGGATCAAGGTGCCGCTGCGTATGTCCGGTGAACTGGAAGGTACGCCGGGCCTGACGCTCATCGGACCAAAAGGCAGTATCTGCCTTCCCCGCGGTGTCATTATTGCCAAACGCCATATCCATATGCTTCCTGAAGACGCGCAGCGTTTTGGCGTGACGAATGGCCAGGTCGTTTCCATCAATATCGATGGCGACCGTGGCGGTACTTTCGGTAATGTTGTTATCCGAGTGACAACAACATCGGCATTAGAATGCCATATCGACATGGAAGAAGCTAATGCTATGAATCTTAAAAATGGTTCCAGGATAACAATTATTAAATAATTAAATCTTATATATTATTAGGAGGAAAATAACATGAGTACAACAGAAGCTTTAGGTTTAATCGAAACAAAAGGTCTTGTAGGTTCTATTGAAGCAGCTGATGCAATGGTAAAAGCGGCAAACGTTTACCTCATTGGCAAAGTTCTCGTCGGCGGCGGTCTCGTAACGGTTATGGTACGCGGCGATGTCGGCGCTGTCAAGGCTGCTACCGATGCTGGTGCTGCTGCTGCACAGCGCGTTGGCGAACTCATTTCCGTGCACGTTATTCCACGTCCCCATACTGATGTGGAAATGATTCTCCCTCATGACAACCTCACAGTAAAAGAATAATCTATCACAGGGCGGGCTAAGGCTATTAGCACCTTAGCCCGCTGCATTTTATCCGGTATCATGCAAAATTCATATAATAAATATTTGTTTATGTACGAAAGAACTTTGAAAAAACAAAAGAATTCATTCTTTTTTATTGATACATGTGAAATATATAACAATAAATATATATATCAAGTAAAGGAAGTGTGTGCGAATGGAAAACAGAGCCTTGGCAGTCAAATTAAAGATAGACGCAGGGTTTAAGCGGCGTGGGATTACCTTTGCCATCTTTTCTGGGATTTTTTACGGTCTCTATACGGCTTTTCTGACCTTAGGCATGTCCAAGGGAATCTGGGGTAATGACTGGTATGGCGCCAATATGTCCGGCCTGAGCGCCTTTGCCATCACCTATTGCCTGGCAGCGCTGGGATCGGCCGTCAATGATACTATGAGCGGCATCTGGTCCCTTATCAATGTATCCATTAAAGGCGAACTGGGAGACTTTTTCCGCACGTTAAAAACAAAGCCGGGCCTGGTCATGATCGTTTGTGCCCTCATCGGCGGCCCGCTGGCTTCTACAGCTTATGTAGCAGCACTGCAGATGGGCGGTTCCATCATCGTGCCTATTTGTGCTCTCAATGCGTCTTTTGGGGCCATCATCGGCCATTTTGTATTCAAACAGGAAATCAATAAACGGATGGTCTGCGGTATCCTCCTCTGCCTTGTCGCTGCCGGTGTCATCGGCGGTACATCCTTCTCAGACGTGGGACCGACGGCGCTGATGGCCTGCGGCATTGCCCTGTTCTGCGCGCTGGGCTGGGGGATTGAAGGCGCCGTTGCCGGCTTTGGCACGACCCTCATCGATTATAATATCGGCATTACCATCCGTCAGTGCGTTTCCGGCCTTTCCAATATGCTCATCATGCTGCCCCTGTTGTGCATGATTGATGGCAGTGCCGGACTGGCTCCACGCCTTCTTTCCGGCGCCTGGAGCGACTGGTCGATCATCTTCTTTGTCATTTCCGGCTTCTGTGCCATGCCGGCATATTCCTTCTGGTATAAGGGCAATTCGATGTGCGGTGCCGCACTCGGCATGGTCTGCAATGGAGCGTATTCTTTCTGGGGGCCGTTCTTCTGCATGATCATCGTCGGTGTGTTTGATGGACAGCCGGGCTGGATGCTCACGCCGGTACAGTGGGCGGCTGCTATTGTCATGATCTGCGGCATTGCTCTCGTCGGAAATCTCAATCCGCTCCATGCATTCCGGAAAAAGGAGGCCTGATCGTATGAAACCGCTCTATTACGCAATCATGAAATATATGACGACCGTAGAAGAAGCATCTAATATGGATGTCATCCATGCCCTGAAAGGAGAATACGGAAGTTTTAAAATGCTTCGCCCCGATGCCGTACAGGAAGCATTGATGACGGCAAAGGCCAATGGGCTTCTCGATGAATCGCGGTTTGAACTGGATGATGCCGGTCAGTTACAGGTTTATTATAAAGTAAATGACTACGGCCGGCAGATGATCAACGCCTTTATTAGAGATTAATATAGTTGTGGTATTACCACTTTTTTACTAGTCTTTTACGAATTGCTGATACAGTCTATGTCATAATGAGGTATTAATTGCATTATTTTCTGGCTCCAGCCCAATGCGTATCTGTTTAACCAGTACGTCTTTATCATAGAAAGGAGAATGATATATGAAATCAGGGAAAAAGAAAGTGTTAAAAATGTTAGTTATGTCTGCGCTGATGGCAGGTATATCGGCAACGGCGATGGCGGCTGTAGGAGTGGTGCAGGGCCCGACGCCTATTGACCAGGGCATGGCTAATAAGGCAGAGGATTTCACTATCTACAATGACAAGATTGCTGCTTCCTTTGCCGTAGGTTCCAATAACTACTGGAATATGACGACGGGCAGCATCCTGGACATTGCCATGATGAAAGATGGGAAATTTGGGACGGATCTGACCAATGACATTGAATTCCTCAACGATTACTGGACAGCTACTGGTTCGTGGCATGGCGAAGACCTGCTGCATACGCCCGTAAAAGATATTACGTACAAGCTGGAAGGCGATAAAAAAGTCACTGTAACGGCGAAGACGAGATATTGGACAGAAGGTCATAAACTGCCTTTGAACGTGACGATTCAGTATACGTTGGAAGATGGCAAGAATTATATTGATATGAAGACAGTCGTCGAAAATCCGGCAGGGAATGATGCCTATCTGAATATGAACAGTGGCTATTCTATCAGTACCCTTGCCGTGAATATGTTCGGCCCCTTTGGCTTCTATCCTGATGTCAAGAGAACGGGCATACGTATCAATGAAGATCCCGAAGTCAATACGAAATACGGGGATTTCGTCGTTACGTACGGGAAAAATTACGCCGTAGCTGTTAATACCGATCATGCCAATGCCTACAAAGGTTCATCGGGCTATAAAGATGTCTATGTGAACCGCGACATCATGCCGGGCCAGTCGTATACGTATACGGGCGAAATCCTGGTTATTCCCAACGGGGAAACGGCTCCGGTCATCGAGCGGAAGATACAGAAAGATCCGTCTATCAAGGCTGGCGTCATTGAAGGTGTTGTCCGCGATCCCAATGGCAAACCGCTGCCCAATGCCTATGTCATCTTCAATAAGCCAGGATCTTATAAAAAGACGATAAAATCGGATGGTGTCGATCAGGTCATGAAAGATATCATGCAGCCTTTCGTCTGGAAGATTACCGATAAAGATGGCAAGTATAAAGTCACACTGCCGCAGGACAGCTACGACATTTATGTACAGAGCCAGGGAACGACACCGTCTGACGTGCAGCATGTCGATCTGAAAGGCAACACTGTGGCTGATTTCCAGGTAAAACCGGGTGCCAGAGCGGCGCTGACGGCTGTTGATGAAAACGGGAAACCTGTCGATTTTAAAGTGGTCGTCACCGGTATCAAATCGGATGTAAAAGGATTAGGAGGCTCGGTATATTTTACAGACCCGGCGACACACAAAGCGGATTTTGACGTATCGGCACCGGAAAATGAACTCACCTTTACGGCATATCATGGAGCCGATTATACATCGAAACCGGTTGAATTCAAGACCTTTGTCAAAGGCGGCCAGACAGTTCAGCATCAGTTCATCATTCCTCAGCTCATTCATCCTGAAAAGGCGGGCTGGTATGGCAATGATAATCACCAGCATGCCGACCATGGCGATGGCGCGACGACTGTCCCGGAACTCTTTGCCGCACAGCTGGCAGCCGGCCTGGACCTGAATCTCGTACTCGATCACGACTACATCGGTAACATCAAGCCTATGCGGGAACTGGCCAATCAGTACAAAAGGCCTTTCATTCCCAACGTCGAAGTTTCTCCGGGATGGGGACACTGGGGCTTCCTGATGGTCAATGACAAGATGCCCTGTCCGGATCCGTCTCTGACACCGGGTGAAATCATCCAGCAGGGGCATGACCGGGATGCCCTGGTCGTCATGCATCATCCCTTCACCGATTATGGTTTCCTGACCAATCGTGCTGGCGTCAAGGGTGGCGATGACCCCAGTGCGGAAAATTTTGAATTCCTGGAACTGCAATCGACAATGGATTTGTCCAATGCCAAGAATATGGATAAACGGACTCTCGATGTGGCAGAAGGTTACTGGAACCGTGGCATCAAGAAATATCTGAGTGCCGGATCGGACCAGCATGATGCGACATCCAATCTGTATCCGGGTATCATCCGCATGTATTCCCACGTCGATGGCAAATTGACAGGCCGTAAGTTTGTCAATGCCATGGCAGAAGGCAAGGCTTATGTTACTATGGGGCCTATCTTCACCCCGGCAGAACAGTCCATGTTCGGTACGACCCAGCAGACAGCGGCCGATGGCACGTATACCTTTGAAACAAAGGTACAGGCTGTCAACGGCCTGAAAGAAGTACAGGTCGTAAGCGAAGGAAAACCGGTGGAAACGAAGGCATTCGACAATACGACTGATCCCGTTTCTGTACAAGTCAAAGTAAAACCGGAACACGACACCTGGGTCAACGTCATTGCAAAGGATGGCAAAGACCATTATGCCGTATCCAACCCTGTATGGGTTAAAGTAAAAAAATAAAAAGCACATGATATCCTGAATGGGTCATAGGAGTCTTTCCGCAGACAGCCCCGGCATGAAACGAAAATGCCGGGGCTGTTTCTGTTGTATGCCTGCCGGAGGTGTTTCTGTGTGCGCCCGGCAGGGGCTGTACTGGACTTTTCCCTGACAACTCCGTATAATTAAATTGGGAGGATATGACATATGAAACTTACGACTCTATTGCCGACAGCCAGCAGTTCTCAGGAAAAAGCCCGCATACATGTAGTGTATGCGCTTTTGGGGACTGTTTTTTTTATGCCCCTTCAGATTATCGCCATGGAAGCCTGTTTTATCCTGGCACTGATTCTGGCAGCACGGTATATATGGAAATATCCTATAGCCTCCTGGCATGATACGCCCCTTTTTAAACCAGCAGCCCTGTTTGCTATCCTGGCTTTTGTATCTCTGGCCGGATCGCCCAGGCCGCTGTTTGGCGTTGCCTTTTACCTGTTTACAGTGCTGCAGTATTTTATTTTTTATAACCTCATAGTCGTCTTTGTCCGCGGCAGAGAAGAACGGCGCCTGTTTCTGCTCGTTTTTCTTGCCAGTGCAGCCATCGTCGTTCTATTTGGCCTGTACCAGTATGCCCACATGCTGACGCTCCATGAAGAAGAATGGGTCGATAATTCGGCCTTTCCCCTGTTACGGCGGCGCATGTATTCCACTTTATACAATCCCAATCTTCTTTCGGAATTCCTGCTCATGGCAATCAGTGCGGCCTTTTCCCTGCTCATAGTGAGAAAACGCGCTCCGAAGAAAATGGCAGCCCTGCTGGTTCTGCTGGCGGCGCTGGCTCTCTGCCTGATCCTGACCTATTCCCGCGGCGCCTGGCTGAGTGCATGCGCTCTTGTATTCTTCTTTGGCCTCGTATGGGATAAAAGGCTCTGGCTATCCTTTCTTTGCATTCCCTTCCTCCTGGCCTTCTATCATGGCGGCGTCACCCACCGGCTCTTGTCTATTTTTTATCACAGCAGTACCGATACGTCTGTATCCATGCGTATGGATATGTGGCTGGCGGCGTTGCAGATGGTGGCAGATCATCCGTTGCTGGGAATCGGCTGGGGGGCATTTAAATTCGTATATCCTGTATACAATGAATTGATACAGCAGGCGGGTATTACCATTTTCCATGCCCATAACATGTACCTGAATATTCTGGCAGAAACAGGCATTGCCGGTTTCTGTGCGTTTGGCTGGCTCTTTTTTGGGGCGGGTGTCTGTGCGGTCCGCTTTTTACGCAAGCGTGGTGTACAGCCCCAGGACCGGGCTATGGCCCTGATGACGGCTGCGTCCATCCTGGCTGTAGCTATTAGCAGCTTCAGTGACTATGATTTATTTAGTACCCAGATATCACTTACTCTCTGGTTCCTCTTGGGCCTCTTTTCAAATATGCGTGAAGAATATGGGAAAAGAGAGAAAAAAAGTTTGCGAAATAATTCACAATAAGATATAATTAAACGTGAAGTGTTAGCACATTCATCTGATTTTATATCAGTGTGTAACGAGATAGAGAGTGGGGAGGTTCTGCCCATGAGACAGAAAAAGGCGATATCCGATGCAGTCATCGAACGGCTGCCGTTGTATTATCGGGATTTATTGTTGCTGCAGGATGCCGGTATAGATATCATTTCATCGGAAAAGCTTGGCGAACGGCTGGGAATTACACCGGAACAGATACGGAAAGATCTGACCTGTTTTGGCGCCTTTGGCAAGAAAGGTGTCGGCTATTATGTGAGCGAACTCTGTCAGCAGATTGTGGAAATCATCGGTCTGCAGCAGCATTGGAAAATCGGTATTGCCGGTATCGGTCATCTGGGCTGGGCTCTGGCGAATTACAAGACCTTTGGCCGTCTGGGATTTAGGACGATGGGGCTCTTTGATGTGGACCACCGCATTATCGGTCAGAATGTAGGCGGTGTCGTAGTCACGCCTATTTCAGAAATGGAAGAAGTCGTACGACGGGAAGGTATCCAGATCGGCATCATTACGACTCCTGCCGCTGTGGCACAGCAGGTAGCGGATCAGATGGTAGCTGCCGGCATCAAAGGCATCCTTTCCTTTGCCCCGCTGCGCCTGAACGTGCCGGACCGTATATTCGTATTCCGAGAAGATTTATCCATCGGCCTGAGCCGGATTTCCTATTATCTGACAAATAAGCCCCAGGAATGAGCATAACGGAATTATGCATACATAAACGGATCTGTCGTACAAGGCCAGATCCGTTTTAAGTTTGCAGTGGATGACTAAAAAATTAAAGTCATCTTCTATAAACTACAAGCTCCGTACTGCAAACTATGTAAAAAGAACCACGCATGATGGTAGAAAAAACTTCATGCGTGGT
The DNA here is from genome assembly GCF_043520715.1 of Megasphaera hexanoica. Taxonomy (NCBI): domain Bacteria; kingdom Bacillati; phylum Bacillota; class Negativicutes; order Veillonellales; family Veillonellaceae; genus Megasphaera; species Megasphaera hexanoica. The sequence continues at coordinate 911,094 of NZ_CP171361.1, forward strand.
TCTTTTTATGTCATCGCTCCAGACGCAGGTTTTCTTTAAACGCATTCTGCGCCTTCTGGTCTGTAATATACCCTTGTTCGGCCATCAGCGTCAGAACGATTTTCTGGCGGTTGCGGGCCGCTTCGTAATTTTCCAGGGGATTGTAATAGCTCGGTGCCTGGAGAAGACCGGCCAGCAGGGAAGACTGGGCCAGCGTCAGGTATTCCGGTTTTTTATTGAAATAGATGCGGCTGGCCTGCTCGATTCCCGTCGCATTTGCGCCGAAGTACGCTGTGTTCAGATAGATTTCCAGTATTTCATCCTTGCTGTAATTCCGTTCCAGGAGGATGGACAGAATCAGTTCCTGTGCCTTGCGGGTCAGGGTGCGCTCCTGTGTGAGAAACGTGTTTTTGACGACCTGCTGGCTGATGGAGCTGCCTCCTTCCATTGTCCTGCCGGAGTTGAAATTCACTATGACTGCCCGGGCGATACCGATAGGGTCGATGGCCCCGTGTTCATAAAAGCGCCGGTCCTCTGTAGCGACGACGGCTTCTTTCAGACTTTTGGGCATGGCAGCGCTGGCGACATACACGGGAATTTTTTTCCGGTGTTCTTCCATGGCAGCGTGGAAATGCAGATAAGGATACAGCTTTTCGGTTATGCCCGTGTCAGGCAGGGATACGAAGCTGTGCTGTTCAGTTTTGCTGGCAGATGCCGGCTGTGCTGTCTTTGGCGTGTCGGCGATGATGTTCCAGGCAGCACAGATGATAAAGGCGATAATAAATATGAAAAGATATTTTTTTTTCATAGAGCCTCCTGATATAGTCATATTGTATCATACCCACAGGGGAAAATGCCAGTTTATTGCCTGTCCGGGCTTGTTTTACCTGCAGCCTGATGCCAGAAAAAACTCATTGAAAATTTTTTATACAAAATACTTGCATATTTTTGCGAATGGTTGTATACTATCACACGTAGACAGTTGAAAGACACAAATTGCTGATGTTTAGAGGAGGAACCGATTATGAGTGAAATTAAAAAAATCGTGTTAGCATATTCTGGTGGTTTGGATACATCCTGCATTATTCCATGGCTGAAAGAAAATTATCCCGGTGCGGAAGTTATTGCAGCCTGTGCCGATGTAGGACAGCCTGACGACTTTGAAGCTATTGAAAAGAAAGCCATCAAATCGGGCGCATCCAAAGCTTATATTATGGATATTAAGAAAGAGTTTATGGAAGACTATGTATGGCCCTGCGTCAAAGCTGATGCCGTATATGAAGGAAAGTATCTCCTGGGCACCTCCTTTGCACGGCCGCTTATTTCCAAGAAGCTCGTCGAAATCGCTAAAAAAGAAGGCGCCGACGCTATTGCCCATGGTGCAACCGGCAAAGGCAACGACCAGGTACGGTTTGAACTGACCGTCAAGGCTCTGGCTCCGGAAATCAAACTGATTGCTCCCTGGAGAATCTGGGATCTCAAATCGCGGGAAGACGAAATCAAATATGCAGAAGCACATAACGTTCCTGTCGATTACAAATCGGAAGAAAATCCCTATCCGTACAGCATGGACTGGAATATCTGGCATCTGAGCCATGAAGGCGACGATCTGGAAAATCCGGCCAATGCCCCGAAAGATATGGTATACATGGTCACGACACAGCCGGAAAAAGCACCGGATACGCCGGAATACGTCGAACTCACTTTTGAAAAAGGGATTCCCGTAGCCGTCAACGGCAAAAAGATGGATGCTCTCGAACTGATCACGACCCTCAATGCCATCGGTGCCAAGAACGGCATCGGCATCGTAGACCTCGTAGAAAACCGTCTCGTAGGCCTGAAGAGCCGTGGCATTTATGAAAACCCGGGCGGTGCCATCATCATGTATGCCCACAGAGAATTGGAATATCTGACACTGGACAGAGCTACGTATCACTTCAAAGAACACGTTGCCAATAAATACGCTGAACTCGTATACGACGGCATGTGGTTCTCCCCGCTCCGCGAAGCACTGGCTGCGTTCGTCGATGAAACGCAGAAGACCTGCAGCGGCACGGTAAAATTGAAATTGTATAAAGGCAATATCATCAGTGCTGGTTCTTCGTCGCCCTATTCTCTCTACAGTGAAGAATATGTCACCTTTGGTGAAGACGATGTATACGACCAGAAAGATGCCGGCGGCTTCATCAACCTCTTTGGTCTGCCGCTGACCATGCGTGCTCTGATGATGCAGAAGAACGAAAAGAAGAACAAATAAGGAGCGATTTTCTGATGAAGTTATGGGGTGGCCGGTTTACGAAGGCAACGGATAAAAATGTAGAAGCATTCAATGCATCCATTCAGTTTGATTGCCGTATGTATGCAGAAGATATCTGCGGCAGCATCGCTCATGCGACGATGCTGGCCCGTCAGGGGATTATCTCTGATGCGGATAAAGATGCTATCGTAAACGGACTGAAACAGATATTTGAACAGATTGAGCATGATGAATTCGAATTTTCCATTGAGCTGGAAGATATTCACATGAATATAGAAAAGCGGCTGACTGATGCCATCGGCGAAGCAGGCAAGCGCCTGCATACCGGCCGCAGCCGCAATGACCAGGTAGCGCTCGATACGCATCTGTACCTGCGCCGGGAAATTGCCGATGTGGCAGGGCTGCTCATCCAGCTGCAGCAATCCATCGTGAAAGCGGCGGAAAAATATAGCGATGTCATCATGCCGGGGTACACGCATTTGCAGCGGGCTCAGCCGATCTTGTTCAGTCATCACCTCATGGCGTATTTTTCCATGCTGTCCCGTGATTTTGAGCATCTGCAGTTTGCCTGGAACATGGCCGACCGGATGCCTCTCGGGGCGGGGGCACTGGCAGGGACGACCTATCCCCTGGACCAGCCCTATGTTGCCGATGTACTCCATTTCGGTAAATTGTATGATAACAGTATGGATGCTGTCAGTGACCGCGATTATATCATTGTTTTCCTGGAATTTGCCGCTGTCCTCATGATGCACCTGAGCCGTCTTTCCGAAGAGTTCATTCTCTGGTCCAGCTCGGAATTCAAGTTCATCGAACTTGACGATTCCCATTGCACCGGTTCTTCTATCATGCCGCAGAAGAAGAATCCCGATATCTGTGAACTCGTCCGCGGCAAAACGGGCCGATTCTATGGCCATCTCATGGCAGTACTGACCATGATGAAGGGAATCCCCATGGCCTATGATAAGGATATGCAGGAAGATAAAGAAGGCGTTTTTGATGCCATTGATAATCTGAAGTTTGCCCTGACTATCTATGCGGCGATGATCGATAAGATGACTGTCAATGGCAAACACATGCGGGATGTCCTGGAAAAAGATTTTTCCAATGCAACCGATATGGCCGATTACCTGGCTAAGAAGGGACTGCCCTTCCGCGAAGCCCATGCCGTCGTCGGCAAAGCCGTGCATTACTGCATTGAACACGGCAAGGTGCTGCAGCAGCTCAGCCTGGAAGAACTGCAGGCCATGAGCCCGCTCTTTGAACAGGATATTCATCATTATCTCGATATCGAAACCTGTGTGGCCCAACGCCGTACCTACAACGGAACGGCACCGGAATCGGTGGCCCGTCAGATTGCTTCAGGAAAGGCCGTCGTAACAGGAGAAGAAGGACAGCTCCAATCATGGAATTCTGTGGTTTCCTCTGTCTATGAGTTAATCAAATAAACACAGCAACGAAAGACTGCCGTCCTCAACAGGGAACGGCAGTCTTTCGTTTTCTGCGGCAGGAACGGGATTCTTTTTAAAAGACGGCCGGGTGAAATTTTTACTAGTCACTATGACTGAAATAATGTATAATAAATAAGTATGAATAAAAAAGAAACATTTTGCATCCAGAAAGGAGGGGCGTAGGAATGACTAATGTGGTACAAACGACACTGGCCCAGCCGGTTTCATACAGTGGTATCGGCCTGCATGCTGCCAATGAAGTCCACATGGTATTGCGCCCGGCCCCGGCTGACACGGGGATTGTATTTGTCAGGACAGACCTGGCAGATAGGCCATCGGTACCTGCACAGTTAGCCTATGTGACCAATACCATGAGGGCGACGACACTGGAACGGGGAGAAGCCAAAGTATTTACGGTAGAACATCTGCTTTCGGCATTGCAGGGCATGGCTGTCGATAATTGTATTGTAGAAATGGATTCTGTTGAACCGCCTGTAGCGGACGGAAGCAGCCTGACCTTTGTCAGACTGATTGAAAAGGCCGGTATACGGAATCTGGATACACCGCGGCATGTTCTGGCTGTGCGCCGGCAGCATCTCGTGCAGGAAGAAGATAAATTCATTGCCGTTCTTCCCTATGACGGATTCCGCATTACCTTTACTTCTATCAATCCTCATCCGATGCTGGGAGTACAGTTCAGCGATACAGAAATTACCAAGGAAAGCTATATCCGCGATATAGCTTTTGCCCGTACTATTGCCTTTACCAGAGAATTGGATATGCTGAAAAAGCTGGGACTTGGAAAAGGCGGTACTCTGGAAAATACGATTGTTTATGATGATACAGCGTGCTTGTCCGTGTTGCGGAGCGACGATGAACTGGTCCGGCACAAAGTCCTGGATGTCATCGGGGACATGGCTCTCCTGGGCCGGCCTTTGAAAGGACATATCATCGCTGTCAAATCGAGTCATAAATTGAATAATATGCTGGCACGACAGATCAGTGAAGAAATGAATTAAGGGAGGAATTTACAGATGGCAATCGAAAAAACATTAGAAGTAACGGATATCATGGAAATATTACCACACCGCTATCCGATGCTGCTCGTTGACCGTATTATTGAACTCGAACCGATGAAGTACGCTATTGGTATTAAAAATGCAACCTTTGACGAACTGTTTTTCCAGGGACATTTTCCGGGAAAACCGGTCATGCCCGGTGTACTTCTGGCAGAAGCCATGGCTCAGGTAGGCGGCGTAGCCCTCTTGTATCCGGAAGAAAACCGCGGGCTCATTCCTTTCTTTACAGGGATTGATAAACTCCGTTTCCGCCATCCCGTCCGTCCCGGCGATCAGATCGTCATGCGGGCGGATATCGTAAAAATCAAGGGCCGTATGGGAAAAGTCAAGGCCCAGTCCCACGTAGGGGACATTCTGTGCGCAGAAGGGGAATATCTCTTTGCCCTGATGCCGGGACAGGAACCGAGAAAATAAGAAATAGGCCGGATTAACGCAGAATTTGCAGAAAAAAAGTGGATAGAAGAGATAACACGATATAATCTTACTTTTTTTACGGTTACATTTTGTATGGCCTTTACGGATTTTATATTATATTACTATAATTTTTTATGCACCTGTCTGTCAGACAGGGTAGCAAGGAGTGACTCTAATGACCGAGGAAAAAGAAAACATGCCGCAGAGCATGATCCATCCAACGGCTATTATAGATCCACAAGCAGAAATCGGTCCTGGCGTGAAAATAGGTCCTTATGCTGTCATCGGCCCTCATGTAAAAATCGGGGCTGGTACGGAGGTCATGGCCCACGTTACCATTGATGGCTGGACGACGATAGGCGAAAACTGCCGTTTCTTCCCGAGCTGTTCTATTGGGTCGGAACCACAGGATTTAAAATATCATGGTGAAAAGAGTTATCTGATCATTGGTGACCGGTCTGTTTTCCGTGAATTTGTAACGGTCAGCACAGCGACTGGCGAAGGCGAAGAAACGCGCATCGGCAGTGACTGCCTTTTCCAGGCATGTACCCATGTAGCTCACAACTGCGTCGTAGGAAATCATGTCATCATGAGCAACTGTGCCGGTCTGGCCGGTCATGTCACTGTAGAAGACCGGGTTGTCATCGGCGGCATTGCTGGTGTCCACCAGTTCGTCAAAGTTGGCCGCAACAGCATGATTGGCGGTCTGGCAAAGGTCGTGCAGGATATTCCGCCTTTTGTCATCGCTGATGGCCAGCCTGCCCGCGTCATCGGGCTCAACAGCGTCGGCCTTTCCCGGGCTGGCATGTCTGATGATGTACGGCGTGAATTAAAAAAAGCTTTCCGCATCCTCTATCGTTCCGGACTGAATCTGGGACAGGCGATTGCCGAGATGGAACAAGAGCTGGATAGCTGCGAAGAAGTGGAACATCTGCTGCGCTTCCTGCGCAATGCCGAACGGGGTATTATGCGGGGAACCAAAGATTGAACATGTATGAGGGCAGGTAAGGCTCGGCCTTGCCGCCCTTTTTTTATGGTGTTTCTTCATCGTGATGACAGGATACGTGTTTTTTTGGTATAATATACTGATGAGTTTTGATTATGTAGAATAAGGATGAGATATACATGGAAAAAGTAGGGTTACTGGCCGGAATCGGCAATCTTCCCGTGGCGTTTATGCGGGCTGCACAGCAGAGCGGCCATGCCGTAGTCGTCATTGCCGTCGTGCCTGATGTAGCGCCGGAACTGGCAAAAGAAGCCGATGTTTACTACGAAATCAATGTAGCCAAGCTCAATAAGATCATAAAGACACTGCGCAGTCATGATGTAGATAAAGTCACGATGATAGGGAAAGTGACAAAGGAAATCCTCTTCAAAGGACTGAAGATGCCTGACATGCGGGCGTTGAAATTACTGGGACGCCTGCGCAACCGGAAAGACGATACGATTATGCTGGCTATCGTCGATGAACTGGCCAGAGATGGTATTGAAGTCGTTGATCAGACGCAGTATCTGAAGCCCCTTATGCCCTGTGCCGGCGTATTATCTAAACGGCCGCCGACGGAGGAAGAATCGGATGATATCCGCTTTGGCTTTGTCACGGCCAAAGCCATGGGCGGCATGGATATAGGACAGACGGTAGTCGTAAAGCACAAAGCCGTCATGGCCGTGGAAGCTATTGAAGGGACCGATGCCTGCATCCTCCGTGGAGGTGCGCTGGGCCGGGGCCATGCCGTCGTCGTCAAAGTAGCCAAGCCCAATCAGGACCTGCGCTTCGATGTGCCGGCCGTGGGGATGACGACGCTCCGTAGCATGATAGAGAGCGGTTGTACCGTTCTGGCTATTGAGGCGGGGCGTACGCTGTTTGTCGAACAGGAACAGGTCCTGGCGGAGGCAGACCGGCGGGGCATATGCATTTGTGCCGTTGATAAGACGTATTGACAGGAGTCTCTATGAAAATTATGTTTTCAGCCGGTGAAGCATCGGGGGATATGCACGGTGCCAACCTGGCCCGGGCACTGAAGGAGCTGGATCCGGAAGTGGAACTGCTGGGCATGGGCGGATCCCGCATGGCAGAAGCCGGCGTACGCATTGTATACGATATTAAAAATCTGGGATTTATCGGCGTGGGAGAAATTATCCGCAAGATTCCCTTTTTCTTCCGCCTGCGGGACTTTCTTCTCGAAACGATGAGGAAAGAAAAGCCCGATGTACTAGTCTGTATCGATTATCCCGGATTTAATATGCGCCTCATCAAGAAGGCGCGGGAAGCCGGCATTCGTGTTATCTATTATATTCTTCCGACTATCTGGGCCTGGCATAAAAGCCGGGGAAAAGTCATAGCCGAAAATACCGATCTAGCTATTTCACTGTTTCCCTTTGAAGCGCGGTTGTATGAACAAATCGGCACTCATGTGGCCTATGCCGGTCACCCGCTGATCGATACGGTGCATCCGTCTATGACGCGGGAAGAAGCCATCCGCATCTTTGGCCTGGATGAGTCGAAACGGACTATCCTTCTCATGCCGGGCAGCCGTCTTCAGGAAGTTCGGAGCCTGCTGCCGGTCATGCTCGATGCGGCTGCCATCATAGCAGAACAAATACCGGACGTGCAGTTCCTGCTGCCGGAAGCTTCCACTATAGACCGGAGCCTTCTGGAAAGCCTGATTCCCCAGGACGGGCCGGCTGTCCACATCGCGGCAGAAGGCGTCTATGATATGATGCATATCAGTACGGCTGCCGTGGCTGCGTCGGGAACGGCTACGCTGGAGACGGCTCTCATGGGGCTTCCGACCCTGCTCATTTACCGTGTGGGGAATCTGACGTACTGGCTGTCGAAAGTACTCGTACACATTAAGAGCATCGGCCTGCCCAATATCATCATGGGACACCGTATCATGCCGGAACTCTGGCAGAATGAAGTGACGCCGGAAGCGATAGCCCGGGACATGATTCACCTGCTGACGGACGAACAGGCATGGCAGAAGCGTCATGAAGCCATGCTGGCTGTGCGCAGGGAAATGGGAGAGCCCGGGGCCGTCCGTCGCACGGCTGCTACTATTTTACAATTCGTTAAGGAGAATTCTACTGCATGAAGCAATATAATAGCTGGCAAAGCTATAAAAGACTGTTACGTTTCGTACTTCCCTATAAAAAAAGACTGGTTGTAGCCGTCATCTGCATGGCCTTTTCCGGCCTGAGCAACGTCGTCGTGCCCTGGCTGATCAAGGACGTCATCGATAAGGTACTGGCTAATAAAGACGTATTTACCCTTAACCTCATCGTCATCGGAATCCTGGCACTGTTCTTTGCCAGAGGCTTTTTCTATTTTGGCCAGCGATACCTCATGAGTTTTGTCGGACAGAAAATTGTCAACGATATCCGTGAGGCATTGTACCGCCATTTACAGACACTGTCCCTGTCGTATTTCGACAAGCGCAAGACCGGCAATATCATGAGCAATCTGACCAACGACGTCACGGCACTGCAGACGGCCATTGCCGGCAACCTCATTTCCTTTGTTCAGGAAGCGGTCATCCTCGTAGGCTCCCTCGCTTCCATGCTGTACTTGTATTGGAAGCTGACCCTGCTGACGCTGGTTATCGTTCCCCTCGTTGTCTTTACCATCCGTTTCTTTGGCGGGCGGCTGCGCCAGGCCGGGCATAAAGTCCAGGGGAAAATGGCCGATATTACGGCCCTTCTGGAAGAAGCGATTTCCGGCATCCGCATTATCCGCTCTTTTAACCGGGAAGAGTTTGAAATCAAGCGCTTTGTCGTACAGAATGACAGCAATTTCTGGGCTCTCATGGCGACGACGCGGCTGACGGCTATGCTGACGCCCTTTATCCAGTTCTTTGCCGCCATCGCCGTGACCGGTATCATCTGGTACGGCGGCATGAGCGTCATCAACGGAGAAATGACGGCCGGCGCGCTCATCGCCTTCCTGATTTATGCCATCAACCTGGCAAATCCCGTACGCCGTATCAGTGAAATTTACGGTGATATCCAGAAATCACTGGCCGCTGCGGACCGTGTCTTTGAAACCCTCGATACGGAACCGGAAGTTAAGGAAAAAGACGATGCTGTCGAACTTCCGCGCGTAGAGGGCCATGTCTGCTTTCATCACGTGGACTTTGCCTATGATGCGGATCATCCGGCCCTGACGGATTTTAATCTGGAAATCCAGCCGGGCGAAATCGTTGCCCTCGTCGGTCCCAGCGGGGCCGGCAAATCGACGGTGGCCAATCTCCTGCCACGGTTTTACGATGTGACCGGTGGTTCTCTGACTATCGACGGTACGGATGTACGCGATGTGACCTTCCAATCTCTGCGGCAGCAGATTGGCCTGGTCCCGCAGGAAACGATGCTGTTCAACGCTACCGTCCGGGAAAATATCCTGTACGGCCGCCTCGACGCGACTGATGATGAAATCGTCCAGGCTGCCAAAGCGGCTAATGCCCACGAATTCATTTCACGACTGCCCGATGGCTATGACACTATCGTCGGTGACCGCGGCAATGCCCTTTCCGGTGGCCAGCGCCAGCGTATCGCCATTGCCCGTGCCATTTTGAAAGATCCGCGCATCCTCATCCTCGATGAAGCGACATCGGCTCTTGATACGGAATCAGAAAAAATTGTCCAGGCGGCACTGGAACGGCTCATGCAGGGCCGTACGTCCGTCGTCATTGCCCATCGCCTGAGCACCGTACGCGATGCCGACAAAATCGTCGTCATCGATCACGGACGAATCGTTGAAGAAGGAACGCATGCAGAGTTACTGGCCAGAGGCGGCCTGTACGCTCATTTGTATGCCGTGCAGTTTAAAGAAAAAGCGGAAGGTTGAAAACTATGTTAAATCGCCTGCGTGTCAAATCGATGTACTGGCTGTATAATATCCTGCTTCTCATGTATTGGGCGTCTCTCATTCCTGTGCTCATCTACCGCCTCATACATGAAGAAGGATTTTATCAGCGCATCAAACAGAGCATCGGTTTTCTGCCAGATGAGCTGAAGAAAAAAATATCAGACCGGCACGCCATCTGGGTCCATGCGGCTTCGGTCGGTGAAATCGTGGCAGCCAGCCCGATTGTGCGGGAAATGCGGAAAGAACATCCCCAGGAAGTCATCATCGTTTCTGTCGTCACGGCGACGGGATTCCGCATGGCCCATCAGATCATAGACGGGGCAGACGGCATCCTGTATTTTCCCCTGGATCTGCCTTACCTGACCGGCCGTATCCTTAATATCGTCAACCCCAAAATCATCGTTCTCGTGGAAACGGAAATCTGGCCGAATTTTCTGCGCATAGCCAACCGCAAGAAAATCCCCATCATGATGATGAATGGCCGTATCAGTCAGCGCAGTGTTTCCCGGTACCGGTTGATTACCTTTTTTACCCGTCATGTTTTGTCGTCCATCCGTATTTTCTGTATGCAGAGCCGGATTGACGCCCAGTATATCATCGACATCGGAGCCGATCCCAATAAGGTCATCGTGACGGGCAATACGAAATACGATCAGACTTATGGTATCGTGACGCCGGAAGAAAAGAAGAAATTCCTGGCTGAGCTGGGATTTTCGGAAAGCGATTATCCTATTATGATTGCCGGCAGTACCCACAAGGGAGAAACGGGATCCGTCTACAAGGCCTTTTCTGCCATACGGGAAAAACATCCGAAGGCCCGTCTGATCATCGCCCCCCGCTACATTTACCAGTCTGACCTGGTGCGGGAAGAAGGACGGAAATATGGCATCACCATGGCCAAACGCAGTGAAATGAAAGCAGGAAAGAAGATGGACGGTCCCTATGAAGGCGTCATTCTCGATACCATTGGCGAACTGGGGCGGGTATACAGCCTGGGCGATCTGGTATTCGTCGGCGGCAGCCTGGCCCATATAGGAGGACATAATATACTTGAACCGGCAGCTCATGCCAAACCGATCGTCGTCGGCCCCAATATGTTCAATTTTGTGGAAATTTACGACCTGCTGAGCAGCCGCGGCGCCTGTATCATGGTCAAAAATGAAGAAGAATTCATCAGAACCTGTGTGCGCATCGTCGATGACCGGCAGATGGCCGAAAATATGAAACGTCACTGTATTGAAATCGTACAGGAAAATCAGGGGGCGACGCGCCGCAATCTGGCGGAACTGCAAAAAATACTGGATGACCTTCACGCCTGGAGATGATGTCATGTCTATCTACAGTAAAATAGCAGCCTATATGGGATATCTCATGGCAGATACCCCCCATAGCTGGAAAGACGGCCCTGTGCTGGCAATCCTTTCCGGTCTTTCGGTGCTCTATGGCTGGGGCGTACGGCGCCGGTACCAAGCTTATGTATCTCACCCGGAAAAGCAGGCCCATCTGTCAGTCCCGGTCATCAGTCTGGGGAATATCACTGCCGGCGGGACTGGAAAGACACCTACGGCGTGCTACCTGGCCAGATGGCTGTGCCGGAAGGGATATAAGCCGGCCCTTCTGAACAGGGGATACCGCTCTCAGGCTGAAAAAGGAGCGGCGGTCATGTCCGACGGTGAGCATATCCTGCTAAATGCCCGTGCTGGCGGCGATGAGGCCCTGCTCATGGCCCGCAGCCTTCCCGGCGTTCCCGTCCTGGTCGGAAGGGAACGGGCCCGTACAGGCCAGATGGCAGTCCGCATGCTGGGAGCGCAGGTGCTGCTCCTCGACGACGCCTTTCAGCACTGGCAGCTGGCCCGGGATCTGGATATCGTCCTCATCGACAGCACCAATCCTTTTGGTAACGGTCATCTCCTCCCCAGAGGAATCCTGCGGGAGCCGATGGAACATCTCCGGCGGGCCGGGTTCTTCATCCTGACCAAATCAGATTTATGCAGCCGCGAGGAAAAAGAGAAAATCTGCCAGACCCTGCGGAAATATAACGAGACGGCCCCTGTAGCCGAAGCGGTTCATCAGCCGGCCTGGTGTATTTCCTTCAAAGACTGGTATGAAGGCCGGAAAGACCGGCATGGCTGCAGCCAGCTTACGGTGGGGGCGACAGTAACTGCCGTATCGGCCCTGGGAAATCCCGCCTCCTTTGAAGCGACGGTCTGCGCCTGCGGATACCATCTGGGTGACCGTATCCGCTATGATGACCATCATCCCTATACCGCTGCGGATATACGGATGATGGAAGAAAAGGCCGCCCAATGCGGATCCGTACTGGTAACGACGGAAAAAGATGCCGTCAAACTGCCGGCATCGGATATACTGGAACGACAGGTCCCGCTATGGGTACTGGGTATAGAAATAGTGATCTGCAAAGGAGAAGAAGCTTTGCAGACCTGTATTCTCAATCATATAGGAGGAACGACATGAACTTTATCTGCATCATTCCCGCACGGTTTGCTTCGACGCGTCTTCCGGGCAAACCTCTGGCGGATATTGTTGGCAAACCGCTGATCCAGCGCGTATATGAACAGGCCGCAAAGGCCGGGAAAGTATCTTCCGTCGTAGTGGCCGTCGATAATCCCCGCGTATATGATACGGTCGTCACCTTTGGCGGCCATGCCGTCATGACCCGGGAAGACCATGCCAACGGTACGGATCGACTGGCAGAAGCGGTGGGGCATTACCCCGACGCCGATGTCATCGTGAACGTTCAGGGGGATGAACCGCTCATCACGCCAGAAGTCATCGATGCCCTGTGCCAGACCTTTGAAGAAGACGATTCTCTCATGATGGCGACGGTGGCGACGCCGCTTAAAGAAGACGAGTATGACGATCCCAGCGCGGTGAAAGTCGTCATGAACAAGCGGAACGAAGCCATGTATTTTTCCCGTTCCCTCATTCCTTATCCCCGTCATCCCTTCCATGATGCCGTACGGCCGTACAAGCATATCGGCATTTACGCATACCGCCGGGATTTCCTGCTGCAGTATGCTTCTATGGAACCGACACCGGCAGAAGAAGTAGAATCGCTGGAACAGTTGCGCGTTTTGGAAAATGGCTATAAGATAAAAGTTATCACGACAGAGCAAGAATTTATCGGCATCGATACGCCGGAAGATCTGGAACATATCCGTGAATATTTTGCAAAGGAGTCCCAATCATGAAAGCAGTACAGGTAGGAAACAGGCAAATCGGCGGCGACGGCAGACTATTCGTCATGGCCGGTCCCTGCGTCATAGAGGACCCGGAACGGGTGCTGCGCATCGGCAGAGAAATGAAAGCCATCTGCAGCCGTCTCGGCCTTCCCTATATATTCAAAGCTTCTTTTGATAAAGCTAACCGTTCGAGCTGGAAATCGTTCCGCGGCCCGGGCCTTACAGAAGGGCTGAAAATCCTCAAAGCCGTCAAGGAAGAATTACAGATACCCGTTGTCAGTGACATCCACGATGCCAGCCAGGCAGAACCGGCGGCAGAAGTCCTCGATATCCTGCAGATACCGGCTTTCCTCTGCCGGCAGACTGATTTGCTGCAGGCAGCGGCCCGCACGGGAAAATGTATCAACGTCAAAAAAGGGCAGTTCATGGCGCCGTCGGATATGAAAAACGTGGCAGAAAAAATCAGTCACGAAGGCAATGAAAACATCATTCTGACCGAACGGGGCGTATCCCTTGGCTATCACAATCTCGTCGTAGATATGCGCAGCTTCCCCATCATGCGTGAATTCGGCTATCCTGTCGTCTTTGATGCTACCCACAGCGTCCAGCTGCCCGGCGGAGCCGGTACCCATTCTTCCGGCCAGCGCCAGTTCATTGGCAACCTGGCCAGAGCGGCGGCTGGTTCCGGCATCGACGGCGTATTCATGGAAGTACATGACAATCCGGAAGAAGCGCTTTGCGATGGTCCTAACATGCTCTATCTGACACAGGTAGAAGGGCTGCTGCGTGATATGATGGCTATCAAGGCCATTGCCGATAAAAGCGCGTCTACGGCCATGAAATAATAACAGAGGTGAAAGACATGGATATATTACAAGAAGCAAAAGATGTATTGCAGCAGGAAGCGAGAGGCATTGAAAACCTGATTCCCAAATTGGACCAGAATTTTGTCAATGCCATCAATCTGATTATGGAATCCAAAGGCCGCGTCGTCGTAACCGGCATGGGGAAATCCGGCCATATTGCCCGGAAGATTTCCGCCACCATGGCCAGCACGGGTACGCCGGCTATTTTCCTTCATCCCGGTGAAGCCATTCACGGCGATCTGGGGATGGTGACCGGCGACGATGTGGTCCTGGCCATTTCCAAGAGCGGTGAAACGCGGGAAGTACTGAATATGCTGCCCAGTCTGAAGCGCATCGGTGCAAAGGTTATCGCCATCGTCGGCGAACACAACTCGACACTGGCAAAGAATTCCGACGTCATCCTTGACGCTTCCGTAGAAAAAGAAGCCTGCCCGCTGGGACTGGCTCCGACGACGAGCACGACCGTGGCCCTGGCCCTGGGCGATGCCCTGGCAGTCGTCCTCCTTTCGTGCCATCATTTTACGAAAGACCAGTTTGCCATTTTCCATCCCGGTGGATCTCTGGGCCGCAAGCTGCTCCTGACCGTAGAAAACGTCATGCATAAAGGTGAAGATAATCCGGTCATCAGCGAAGACAGCACCGTCCAGGATGCCCTGTTCATGATGACCGAAAAAGGACTCGGTGCCGTATCGGTCGTCGATGAAGATGGAGTCCTTATCGGCCTCGTGACCGATGGCGACGTACGGCGCGGGCTGGAAACGGGTTCCAATTTCCTGCAATGGCCCGTCGATGCTATGATGACCAAAAGTCCGCGCACCATTACCAATGACAAGCTGGCGGCCGAAGCCATGCACATCATGGAAAAGAATCAGCCCCGGCCTATTACGGTACTGCCCGTAGTAGATAAAGACCACAAGGCCGTCGGGATGATCCATCTGACCGATTTGCTGCGGCAGGGAGTGGTCTGATGAAATACCTGACACAGATAAAACTGCTGGCCCTCGATGTCGATGGCGTCCTGACCGACGGCATTATCTACTACAGCCCGGCGGGAGATGCCATGAAAGGCTTTTCTGCCCGCGATGGCATGGGAATTTCCCTGGCCCGTATGGCCGGGCTGAAAACGGCGTTGATTACAGGGCGCAGATCCCCTATGGTAGAACAGCGGGCCAAGGACCTGCATATCGACTATGTTATCCAGGATGCCCGGGATAAACTTCAGGCCCTGCGCCAGCTGTGCAGGGAAACGGGTATTGCCATGGAAGAAGTATCCTACATGGGCGATGACCTGAATGACATTTCTCTTATCCGCAACGTCGGTTTCGGTGCCGCTCCCTGTGACGGTTGTGAAGAAGCCTGCAAGGCAGCCGCCTTCGTTTCCAACTTCCGGGGCGGATACGGCGCGCTGCGTGAGCTGGTAGAGTATATTTTAAAAAACCAGGGCATCTGGGACGATATAGTGAATCATTTTCTGACCGGCACTGCCGAATTTAAACAGTAAGGAAAGGAGCGTCTGCATCGTGTTTTCGGAATGGCAGTATTACGTAATGCGGGCCATTGGCAGAGGAATCCGTCATCTGTCCTACCCGACAGTCATTTCATTAGGACGCAGGCTGGGTCCTTTAGTCAGCCGGATTATGAAAAAGCAATATGACAGAGCCATCTTTCAGGCTGTGCGGGGACTGGAATGCAGTGAAGAAGAGGCCCGCCGCATCGTAGATGAATTGTTTTGCAATCTGGGCCAGTCAGCATTGGAAATCCTCTATACGCCCAACCTGAATCCCGGCAATATTTCTGAATACGTCACCCTCGATCATCCGGAACGCCTCGATGAAGCCATGAAAGAAGATAAAGGCGTCATCATCCTTACCGGTCATATCGGCAACTGGGAATGGCTGGGAGCACTGGCCATGTATGGCTATCCGGCTTCGACTATCGTCAAGAACCAGGCCAACTCGTCCATTACGCGTCTTCTGAATGAAAACCGGGAAGGCATGGGCCTGGAAGTCTTCGCCCGCGGGGGAAATGAAATGATCATTGCCGCCCGGGCGCTGAAGCGGAAGAAACTGCTGGGGTTCCTGGCCGATCAGGACGGCGGCTTTCATGGCGTGCCCCAGCCATTCCTGGGAAAAATGAGTTCCACGCCGAAAGGGCCGGCCATGTTTGCCCAGAAATTTCATTCTCCCATCGTCCCTGTCTTTACCATTCATGATGAAAACCATCGCACTCATCTGGCAATCGGTGAAATCATGCATTTTGAAGATACGGGGAACAAGGAAGAAGATATTGCCAGCATGACGCGAAAAATGGCAGTACTGACGGAAAAATTCATTAAAGAACATCCTACGGAATGGCTCTGGTTCCAGCACCGCTGGAGCACGGAACCGGAAGATATCATTGCGCTGCAGAAAGAAGGAGCGGTGAAGGACAGTGAACATACGGCAGAAACTGATACAAAATAAAATAGCCATTCTCGTGGCAGTCGTTTTGATTTTATTTGCCGGCATGTTATACTGGTTCATGAAATCGGCGCCGACGCAGGTAGAAGATACGCCCCGCAGCGATGACCTGGTCGAATTCCAGGGTTCGGAAATCGAAGAAAAAGACGGGGACCGTCTGGTATGGCGGCTGTCATCAGAGAAAATCCAGGTCGATCCCAAGACACAGAAAATGTATTTTACCAGCCCAAAAGCTGAAATCTGGGAAAAAGACGGGACTGAGCTTACGGTGACAGCGAAACTGGGCATCGTAGACCGGGCCAAGAAAACCATTGAGCTGAAACAGCCTATTGAAGCTTCGACCGATAAAGGAGATACATTGCAGACTGAGGGCAGTGTGTATTATAATATGGATACACGGCTTATCAAAGGCGGCAAAGTGCTGCTGACTCGCCATGATAAAACGGCGGTAAGCGGTGATTCGTTTGAAACCAACGCATCCCTGGATCAGGTAACGGTGCAGGGCCATGCGAAGATAACCAAGGGAGAGTAGCGCATGAAACAGAAACGATGCATGAAAATCCTGGCAGCTGTCATGGTCAGCGCCATGCTCCTGCCCGCTGCCGTTACGATTGCCGCGGATAATCCTTCTGTATCGGTGACGGCAGATAAACTGGAATACAATGGCAAAACACAGATTGCCAAAGCGACGGGCAATGTCGTTATCATACGGGACCAGGCAACCCTCACGGGGAACGTGGCTACGTATAATCTGAAAACGGCAGAAGCCGATATGGAAGGCAACGTCACGGCCCAGCAGCCGGACATGCACATGACTGCCGACAAACTTCATTCGACGAACCGCAATTACCTCATCGCTACGGGCAATGTCAAAGGCGTGTATGGCGATAAAAAGGTAAATGGCGATCAGGTAGAATATTATCTCGACCAGGACCATGGCATCGTAACGGGCCATGGATATCTGGAAGCACAGGGCTCGCAGATGTGGGCCGACCATATCGAAGGCTGGTTCAAGGAAATCCGGGCAGTCGGTACGGGCAATGTCCATATCGAATCGCCGGCGGAAGAACTGACTGCCTATGGCGACAAGGGCGTGTATACACAGACGCCGGGACAGAATAATGGCGTCATCCACATGACCGGAAATGTATATGCTACCCAGAAGGGTAACCAGCTCAGCGGTAATGACGTAGAAGTGCACCTGGCAGATAATTCTGTAGAATCTAATGGCCGTTCTACCGTTGTATTCATACCGGGCAGTGAAGAATAGGGGAAACGATGTACATCCAGACCAATGATTTAATCAAAACGTATAAAGAACGCAATGTCGTCAACAGAGTCAGCATTCATGTAGACCAGGGGCAGATTGTCGGCCTTCTGGGACCGAATGGGGCAGGCAAGACGACGACATTTTATATGATAGTCGGCATCGAGCATCCCAGTGACGGGTCGATTTACATCGATGACCACGATATCACCGGGCTGCCTATCCATAAGCGGGCTGCCTATGGCATCGGCTATCTGCCCCAGGAAGCATCGATTTTCCGCAAGCTGACCGTAGAAGATAATCTGCTGGCCATGCTGGAAACGACGACTTTGTCGCGGAAAGAGCAGAAGGAAAAGGCCGAAGCGCTCATGGAAGAATTTACCATTACCAAGCTGCGTAACCGCCTGGGCATACAGTTGTCCGGCGGCGAACGGCGGCGTGTGGAAATCGCCCGCTGTCTGGTCATGGATCCGGCCTTTATCCTCCTCGACGAACCCTTTGCCGGCATCGACCCGTTGGCTGTCAATGATATCCAGGATATCATCAGTCATCTGAAGGACCGGGGAATTGGCGTTCTCATTACGGACCATAACGTCCGGGAAACGCTGAGCATCGTCGATAAGGCGTATATCCTCAACGAGGGGCAGATCCTCCTGGAAGGAAGTCCACAGATGATTGCCAACGATCCCGTAGCCAAGAAATTCTACTTAGGCGAAGAATTTACCATGTAACAGGGGGAAACGATGAGAATATTAGATAAGTATATATTAAAGGAATTCATCAGCCCGTTCCTGTTCGGTGTCTGCGCCTTTACGGCTGTTTTCATTGGTACAGGTACGCTCTATCGGATAGCCAATTTAATCAACAACTACGGAGCTTCCCTGTGGGATGCCTTTCGTGTCCTCGTCCTGGCCCTGCCCTCGATTATCGTCGTGACCTTTCCCATGTCGGTGCTCCTCGGCTCACTCATGGCCTTTGGACGCCTGTCCAGCAACAGCGAGCTCATTGTCATGCGTTCAGGAGGACAGAATTTTGTCCGCCTGGCCATGCCGATTTTTATCGCTGCCCTGATCATTTCTCTGGGGACGACAGCGTTCAACGAATTTGTCGTGCCGAAAGCCAACAATGCCTATAATACGATTATCAATCAGGAAATCAAACATCAGGTGGCCCCCAAGACGCAGGACCATATCATTCTCAAAGATGTCAAGGGTCATGATATCAACAGCCTGATGTACGCCCGGCAGTACGATTCAGACCTCAAACAATTCAAGGACATCACCGTCCAGGAATTTGAAAATGATACGCTCGTACGGGTGGAAAAAGCTGATTATGCCGACTGGAACGGCAGTAAATGGGTCATGCATGAAGGCCGTATTTACGATGTTTCGGTGGGGGAAACGGTAACCCGGACGATGACCTTCAAAAATCAGGAACTTCCTATTTCCCAGAAACCGAATAAAGTCAGTGCATCCCAGAAGAAGCCTGATGAAATGACCATACGGGAACTGCGGGAACAGATATCGCTCCTCGACCAGAATTCGGTCAATACGAATAAGATGAAAGTGGAAATGTACAACCGCTTTGCCATGCCGCTGGCCAGCTTGGTCTGCGCTATTGTCGGCGCACCGCTGGGCATGCAGAAACAACGGGGCAGTTCTTCTATCGGTTTTGGCATCAGCGTCGTCGTCATTTTCATTTATTACACGATTATGACTCTGGGGAATGCCCTGGGGAACGGGGGCAAGATTCCTCCGTATATTGCCGCTTTTTTACCGGATATCGTCTGTGGCATTGCCGGTATATTTTTAGTATACCGCAAATCCAGATAATCAGACGGAGTGATTGGTATGCCTTGGGGCTGCCGGTCACTCTGCCTTTTTTTATATATTTCTGCAGAAATGATGCAAAATGCCATGACAGAATTCATATCATGGTATAATATAAAAAACAGGATGGAGGTGTGCCAATGGAATACGGATGGATTATGTTGCTGATTTTAGCCGTCATGGGCGGTGTCATAGCCTATCTGGGTGATAAAATCGGCTCCCGCGTAGGCAAAAGAAAAATAAAATTATTTGGCATGCGGCCGAAATACTCATCTATCCTGATTACAATTATTACCGGCGTCAGCATTGCCGCCGTTACCCTTGGCGTCATGTCGGTCCTTTCGCAGAATGTCCGCATCGCCCTGTTCGGGATGCACCAGCTGCAGCTGCAGAAGGCCGAACTGGAACAGCAGCGGGACCGGTTGCTGCAGCAGGCCCGGGAGTTGGGACTGGAAATGGAAGAAAAGAACAATCTCCTGGCAGCCAACGAAAACCTGCTCCGTCATCAGGAACAGCAGCTGGCCGATGCCAACGACCGCATACGGGTGACACAGCTGGATCTGGAGCAGACCCAGGCCGCCCGCGATGATGTGAGCCGTCAACTGACCATCGTTCAGGTGGCCCGCGATGAAATGATGGCCCGCAATACGCAGCTTAACACAGAAAATAAAGAACTGGAAGCGACGCAGGCACGCATGAATCACACCATCGGCCTGCTCGATGAACGCATAAAATTACTGAACGATAAAATGACCGATATACGGGAAGGGCAGGTACTGTTCCGCGTCGGTGAAGTCCTGGCCAGCAAAGTCGTCGATGCCGATGCCGATGAAAGTAAGATCCGGGCTTCTCTGGGAGAAATGCTGGCCCAGACCAATACCCGCATCAGGGAACAACTGGGCATCACCAATGAAAATGCCGTCGTGCTCTATATTTCGCAGGATGAAATCGACCAGACGGTCCAGACGCTGCATGCCGCCAGGGGCAGTAAATTGATCCGCCTTACGGCTGCGGGCAATATCATCCTCGGGGAACCGGCGCTGGTCCATCTGGAAACCTTCGATAACCAGCTCATTTATCATAAAAATGAAATCGTCTATGAAGAACATTTCCGCTCTTCCGATGTCAATGGCAGTGCCGAATACATCGTCTTCCGCTTCCTCCATGAAGTCAATCAGAAAGCCGTCGGCAAGGGCATCCTGCCCGACCCGCTGACAGGCAACGTGGGGTCGCTGACGGCAACGGAAATGTTCGATACGATCCAGCGGATTAAATCCTGTGGCGATGGCGATATCATCCTGCGGGCCGTGGCCCGTACGGATATTTACACGGCGGGGCCGATGAACATCGACATAGCCGTCCGGTCCTATGGGACACCGTGAGAGGAGCAGGATTCATGATTTTAGCAATCGATCCCGGATCAGAAAAGACGGGGACAGCGGTCCTTGGCACCGATGGCAGCCTGGTCTGCCGTCAGATCATACCTACCGGGGACTTTTCCTGTCATCTGCGGGAGATGTATAAAAAGTATGCTTTTACGCATATTGTCATGGGAAATGGTACGAACCACCGTCATCTTCAGCCCGTTGCCGAAGAATGGATACGCAAAGAAGCACCGGATGTGACCTTTTCCCTCATCGACGAAAAGTTTACTACTGTAGAGGGGCGAAAGCTGTACTGGCAGTATACGCCCCGCCATGGCTGGCGCCGTCTGGTCCCTCTGTCCCTGCAATATCCGCCGGAACCGGTCGATGACTTTGTGGCCTGGATCATCGGACAGCGGTATATAAAATCCCTGGGAGGTCTTTCATGATTGAATACGTACTACGCGCTATAGGACTGGCTTTTGGAGCCCTGGTATATAACTGCGGCCTTCACGTGTTCCTGGTACCCAATAATGTCATCGATGGTGGCGTCGTCGGGATTGCCCTCATGGCAGCCCATGTGACGGGCATATCCTTCAGTGTGTTTATCGTCGCCCTGAACATTCCCTTCTTCGTCATCGGTTACCGTAAAATCGGTTTGCGCTTTACCTTTTTTTCGCTCTATTCCGTCTTCTGCCTCTCGCTGTGGAGTAGTTTCCTCCATCTGTCCCCCATGACGGATGACCCCTTTTTATCGACTATTTTCGGCGGTATCATCATGGGGCTCGGCGTAGGGCTGATCATCCGCTGGGGCGGTTCTCTGGATGGCACGGAAATCATGGCCATCATCACTGAAAAGATTTCCCCCTTTTCCGTCGGGGAAATCGTCATGTTTTTCAACCTGTTCATTTTAGGATCTGCTATCTTTGTCTTTGGCGTAGACAGTGCCCTCTATTCGCTGGTAGCCTATTTCATTGCCTATAAGATGATCGATATCGTTGTGAACGGTCTCGATGAAATGAAGGGACTGTTCATCGTTTCGGCAAAGCATGACGAAGTGGCCCGGGTCATTACCCAGGACATGGGAAGAGCTGTGACCCTTCTCCACGGGGAAGGCGCCTATACGCGGAAGAAAACGCTGATTTTGTATTGCGTCGTCTCCCGTCTGGAAATCACCAAAATGCAGGACGTGGTAAAACGGATAGATCCGCGGGCGTTTATTACGATATTTGATATACGCGAGACCCAGGGCGGTCTGCTCAAAGGGAAAAAGAACCATGAGTAAAATGGTTTATGGGGGGCACTTTTGGTTGACGAAACACAACAGATGCTATATCATATAAAATAATTGCATATATAGTTATATATTAATATAAGAAGCATGCAGGACAGCTTCTCGCACAGGAGGCAGAGAAATGGCACAATTGAATTTTAATATTGAAGATATTCGCGGGACCTTATCAGAAAATAAGGATGGCTGGCACAAACAGCTGACCTATATCAGTTGGAACAATCGGCCGCCCAAGTTCGACCTTCGCTCGTGGGATCCTGATTATCAGGCCATGACCAAAGGGATTACCCTGACAAAAGACGAATTGATTGAACTTCGTAATATTCTGGATAAGATGGATTTTGATAAATACTAAAGGGGTGTGAAGTATGCTTTCTCAGATTCAGTGCGGATAATGACGAAAGCATACTTTTATTTTGCTTGCAAAAGAAGAAGAAACATTATATAATCTCTGTTGTATGTACTATTAATACTTGGTCATAATTTACATAAAGGTGATGGAATGGTTCGTATAGCCAGAGAAAAAAGACACGCTCTCCTGTCCCGCCGCATTGAGGAAAATCCCTTCATCAATGACGAGGAACTGGCGGAAGAATTTTCTGTCAGCGTGGCGACTATCCGGCTGGACCGGATGGCCCTGGGGATACCAGAGCTTCGCATGCGCATAAAAAAGCGCGCCGAAGCAGCACAGGCCCAGCAACACCGAACAGATGTCATGGGGGACCTGATTGAATGCAATGTTGGTAAAGATGCGATATCCATTATGATGGCTACTGAAGACATGGTGGATGCAGCACATGTCGTACAGTCACGGTATTTATATGCCCAGGCGGATTCCCTTACGAAAGCCGTCCTGAATCTTCCGGTCTGTATCATCGCCGTTGCCAACTTAAAATATAAGCAGCCCGTAACTGTCGGGGACCGGCTCGTCGCACGGGCCGAAGTAATCCGTCAGAGAGACCAGAAATATTATGTATGGGTGAAGATACGCAAGAATGCCAAAGAAGTATTCCGGGCAAAGTTTATCGTAGAGTCTTTGGAATAACGGAGATAGAGTAATGAAAATAGCTGTAGACGCTATGGGCGGGGATTATGCGCCAGAAGAAATCGTTCTGGGAGCAATTCACGCCGTACGCGAATATAAATACGATGTAGTACTCGTCGGGGATGAACAGAAAATACGGAGGGTACTGCAGCAATATGACGCGAAAGAAAGTGAACGTCTGTCTATTGTCCATGCCAGTGAAGTAATCGAAATGGGAGAACATCCCGTGCAGGCAGTCCGTAAAAAGAAAGATGCCTCTATTGTCGTGGCGACACGACTCGTACGGGACGGACAGTGTGAGGCTGTCGTAGCTCCGGGTAGTACGGGGGCGGCTGTCACGGCAGCCCTTCTGGGACTGGGGCGGATCGCCGGCATAGAACGGCCCTGTATCGCTACGCCGATTCCTTCCAAAAAGGGAATTACAGTGCTGCTCGATTCGGGAGCCAATTCCAACAGCAAGCCGAAACATCTCGTAGAAGCGGCTATCATGGGATCCCATTATGCCAAGTACATTCTGGGCATAGATAAGCCGCAGGTCGGCCTGCTGAATATCGGCGAAGAAGTGACGAAAGGCAATGAATTATGCCAGCGCACCTATCCGCTGCTGGAAAAATTAAAGACTATTTCTTTCTATGGCAATGTTGAAGGCAGGGATATCCCAAACGGCACGGTAGATGTCGTCGTCTGCGACGGATTCGTCGGTAATGTCATCCTGAAGTTTGGCGAAAGCATGGCTATGTTCATCTACCGGCTGGTCAAGCAGGCCATAAAGAATAGTGGGTTTATTGCAAAACTAGGTGCTCTGGCGATTTATCCTGCACTGAAATCGCTGAAGAAACGCCTGGATTTTACGGAATATGGAGGGGCTCCCCTGTTGGGAGTCAACGGCAGTTTTATTATCTGCCACGGCAGTTCCAAGGCAAAGGCTATTAAAAATGCCATCCGCGTTGCCGGTGAACTGGTACAGCAGGATGTGACAGGACATATCCGCAATAGTATAGAGGAAGAAGGAGTTCAGGAATATGATAGTGAAAGCTAATCCGGCAGGGATTCTCGGCACCGGGCATTGTGTGCCCGAACAGGTTTGGACGAATGAGTATTTGGAAACGTTTCTGGATACATCCGATGAATGGATCCGCAGCCGTACCGGTATCGGTGCCAGGCATGTAGCCCCCGAAGGGGTCAACACGTCAGATCTGGCAACGGGCGCGGCAAAAGAAGCGTTGGAAATGGCCGGAGTCAGCCCGGAAGATCTCGATTTGATCATCGTGTGCACCCTGACACCAGACAAGATGCTGCCTAGCACAGCCTGCATCGTCCAGGCCAATCTGGGAGCCGTCAATGCCGCCGCCTTCGATCTGGAAGCAGCCTGCTCCGGCTTTGCCTATGGATCGATTATTGCCTCCCAGATGATTGAAAACGGCATGTATGACCATATTCTGGTCATCGGCGCAGAAGTCCTGACACGGGTCATCAACTGGAAAGACCGTTCTTCCTGCGTCCTCTTTGGCGATGGTGCCGGAGCAGCCGTCATCGGCCGCGTTCCCTCGGGATACGGCATCCTCAGCGGCGCCATGGGTGCCGACGGTACCGGCGGCGATTTCCTGACCATCCGCAGTGGTATCGCCAACCCCGTCACGGATGCGCGCCGCGCCGACGGATCGGCTTATGCCGTCATGGATGGCAGGGAAGTCTATAAATTTGCAGTCAAAGCAATGCCTCATGCAGCCGAACTGGCACTGCAGCGGGCGGAACTGGAAAAGAAAGATATTGATGTCCTCGTACCTCACCAGGCCAACATGCGCATTATCGAATCGGCAGCAAAACGCCTGCATGTGCCTATGGAAAAGGTATACGTCAACATCGAAAAATATGCCAATACATCGGGTGCATCCATCCCTATCGCCCTGGACGAAGCCGTCCGCACGGGGATGGTGAAACGGGGAGACATTGTCTGCCTCGCCGGTTTTGGTGCCGGCCTGACCTGGGCCAGCGTCGTCATGAAATGGTACTAAAAAAGAATTGAGGTGATTCCTTTGAAAACTGCATTTGTATTTCCCGGACAAGGTGCCCAGAAAGTGGGCATGATCAAAGACTTATACGACAATTATGCCGTCGTAAAAGAACTGTTTGAAGAAGCTGATGATGCCCTGCATTTTTCGCTGACCAAGCTGATTTTTGAAGGTCCTGATGAAGAACTGATGAAGACCAGCAATACCCAGCCGGCTATCCTCACGGCCAGCACGGCCTGCTGCCGCGTCCTTCAGCAGGAAGGACTGACACCGGATATCGCTGCCGGCCACAGCCTCGGCGAATATTCCGCCCTCGTAGCAGCCGGCTCGCTGAGCTTTGCCGATGCCGTCCGCACCGTACGGCTGCGCGGCCAGTTCATGCAGGAAGCCGTTCCCCTCGGAGAAGGCGGCATGGCAGCTATCCTCGGCCTCGATGACGAAAAAATCAAGGAAATCTGTGCCCAGGTTTCTGCCCAGGGCGGCGTCGTCCAAGCGGTCAATTTCAACTGCCCGGGCCAGACGGTCATTGCCGGTTCTGCCAAAGCCGTAGAAACAGCGGCCGATGCCCTGAAAGCGGCCGGTGCCCGCCGCGCTGTCATGCTCCATGTCAGTGCCCCCTTCCACAGCACCCTCATGGAACCGGCTGCCCGGCGCCTGGCGGAAGTCCTCGATACGATTACCATCCGCGATGCACAGATTCCTGTCGTAGCCAATGTGAACGGACAGATGGAAACAAAGGCTGCCGATATTAAGGAAGCCCTGGTCAGACAGGCGGCTAGCCCGGTTCTGTGGATCGACTGCACGCACACCATGCAGCAGTTCGGCGCTGAAGCGTTCGTCGAAGTCGGCCCCGGCAAGACCATCTGCGGCTTCAATCGTAAGATTGACCGCAAAATCCATAGTGAAAACGTAGAAGATATCCCGTCCTTACAGAAAACACTTGAATTTTTCCAGGGGGTCAGATAAAATGCTTTTAACAGGTAAAACTGCGATTGTAACAGGCGGTTCCCGCGGCATCGGCCGTGCCGTCTCCCTGCTGCTGGCCCGGGAAGGTGCCAATGTGGCTATCGTCTACGCCGGCAATACGGCAGCTGCAGAAGAAACGAAGCAGCAGGCCGAAGCGTTGGGCGCAGCTGCTGCCGTGTTCCAGTGCGATGTAGCTGACGAACAGGCTGTGGCGGATATGGTCAAAGCCGTCAAGACCCAGTTTGGTTCCGTAGATATCCTGGTCAATAACGCAGGAATCACCCGTGACGGACTGCTCATGCGCATGAAAGAAGCGGATTGGCAGGCCGTCCTGGATACGAATCTGACCGGTGTCTATCATTGTACGAAAGCTGTTTCCAAGCTGATGATGAAACAGCGTCAGGGGGCCGTCATCAATCTGTCCTCTGTCGTCGGGGAAACGGGCAATGCCGGCCAGGCCAATTACGCCGCTGCCAAAGCAGGCATTATCGGCTTTACCAAGGCCGTTGCCAAAGAACTGGCATCGCGCAATATACGTGTCAATGCCGTAGCTCCCGGCTACGTAGAAACAGACATGACTGCCGGACTTCCCGATTCGGCCAAGGAAGACATGCTCCGCTCCATCCCGCTTGGCCGCCCGGCTACAGCCGATGATGTGGCGCAGGCCGTCTTATTCCTTGCATCTGATCAGGCTAAATACATTACAGGCCAGGTCCTCAACGTGGACGGCGGCATGGTAATGTAATATAATACAATTAGCACACTGAAAGGGGGTGAATTGGAAATGAGCGAAGAAGCTACTTTTGAAAAAGTAAAAAGCATCGTTGTTGAACAGTTAGGCGTTGACGAAAAAGAAGTCAAAATGGACGCTGCGTACATTGATGATTTAGGCGCTGATTCCTTGGACATTGTTGAATTGATCATGGCTTTCGAAGAAGAATTCAATATCGAAATCCCTGATGATGTGGCAGAAAAAATCAAAACTGTTAAAGATACAGTTGATTACATCGAAAAGGAAAAGAAAGCGTAAGTATGCAATAAGAGCCAGATGGGGAGAGGCGCAGGTCTTTCCCCGGATGGTATCTTGAATGGAGGAAACTATAGTGAAGCTGCCAGAATTACATATAGGTAAGCTTGTAGCCAAAGTGCCAATCGTCCAGGGCGGCATGGCAATACGTTTGTCTACTGCCCGCTTAGCGGCAGCTGTTGCAAATGAAGGCGGTATTGGCCTGATTGCCATCTCCGGCATGCCATATGATGAAATACGATATGAAATCCGGTTGGCCAGAAAACTTGCGCCAACGGGGATTATTGGTATAAATGCCATGGTTGCGGCCCGTGATTTCAAGGGCATCGTAATGACGGCTATTGAAGAAGGAATCGATCTAGTAGTAGCAGGGGCTGGCTTTTCCCGGGATATGTTTGCCTGGGGCCGCGCTTCGGGTACCCCGATTGTGCCAATTGTCTCCTCGGCTAAACTAGCTAAAATATCCCAGAACCTCGGCGCTGCCGCTGTCGTCGTAGAAGGCGCAGAAGCAGGCGGGCATCTGGGCACGAACCGTTCCAGCCGGCTCATCGTGCCGGAAGTACGCGCTGCCGTAGATATTCCGGTCATCGGTGCCGGCGGCGTTCTCCACGGCGAAGATATAGCAGAAATGCTCCGTCTCGGCGCCAATGGGGTACAGATGGGCAGCCGTTTTGCTGCCAGCGTTGAATCGAATGGTTCTGATGAATTGAAAAAAGTCTATCTCCGTGCGAACAACCCGGAAGATTTCATTCTCGTGCACAGCCCCGTGGGGCTGCCGGGTCAGGCTATCCGTACGCCTTTTTCGGAACGGGTGCTCCTGGGAACGGCTCCCAAGCCGGTTACGTGCGACCATTGCCTCAAGAAGTGCAGCCATAAGTACTGCATCATCCGCGCTCTGACGCGGGCTCAGCAGGGAGATGTCGAAACTGGTCTCGTATTTTCCGGCCGGCGCATGCAGGAAATCCACGATATCCTGCCGGTCAAGGAAATATTTGCATATCTGAAACGGGAAGTAGAAGCAATTCCCGATTAATCACGAACTTTTTATGGATGAGGTGAACACTTTGGAAAAACGTGTAGTAATTACCGGTCTGGGTGTCGTATCCCCGGTGGGCATCGGCAAAGATACTTTTTGGGACGCCCTCTTATCCGGCAAGAACGGTATTGGCCCGATTACACATTTTGATGCGACGGAATACGCGGCCCGCATTGCCGGTGAAGTCAAAGATTTTGACCCGGCAGACTACAACATTGATCGCAAAGAAGCACGGCACATGGACATTTCTACCCAATTTGCCGTTGCAGCAGCCAAACTGGCTATCGATGATTCCGGCGTCGATCTGGATAAAGAAGACCGGGACCGTATCGGTACGATTGTCGGTACCGGCATTGGCGGCATGGAAACGCTGCATAATCTCTACAAGGGATTATTTGCCAAAGGTCCGTCACGGGTCAACCCGTTCGTCGTACCCAAGATGATTGGCAATATGGCATCTGGCCAGGTATCCATCATCTTCGGTCTCCAGGGCCATTGCGCCAGCGTCGTCACCGCCTGTGCAACGGGGACGAATTCCATCGGCGCGGCATACCGCATGATCCAGCGCGGCGAACTCGACGCAGCCGTAGCCGGTGGCACGGAAGCTGCCGTATCCCCCGGTGCCGTAGCTGGTTTTGCGGCCATGAAGGCTCTCAGTACCCGCAATGATGACCCGGCACACGCTTCCCGCCCCTTCGATAAAGACCGCGATGGTTTCGTCATGGGCGAAGGAGCCGGCATCGTATTCCTGGAAGAACTGGAACACGCTAAAAAACGGGGTGCTCATATTTACTGTGAAATTGGCGGCTATGGCAGCAATGCCGACGCCTATCATATTACGGCTCCGGCTCCGGAAGGCATCCAGCAGTCCAAATGCATGGCTCTCGCCGTCAAGGATGCCGGCCTTACTCCGGACGATGTAGACTATGTCAATGCCCACGGTACGTCCACGCATCTCAATGACCTTAATGAATCCAAGGCCATCGCCCGTCTCTTCGGCGACCATGCCAGGGACATGCTGGTCAGCTCGACGAAATCCATGACAGGGCATCTCCTGGGCGCTGCCGGTGCTGTCGAAGCTATTGCCTGCGCACTGACCATTGCTACCGGTCACGTACATCCCACAATCAACCTCATCGAACCGGAAGATGAACTGAAAGAACTCGGTCTCAATTACGTACCGGGTCAGGCTGTAGATGCCGATGTCAAGGTGGCTATTTCCAATTCCTTCGGATTTGGCGGCCACAATGCTACCCTTCTGTTCAAGAAGTATGCAGAATAAGAGATGCATTCGTAATGAAACCGGAACGAAAAGCACAACTTGAGAAATGTATCGCCGTCCTGGGGCTGCCTGCCTTCCGCAACCTGCAGCTCCTCGATGCGGCATTGACTCATTCTTCCTATGCCAATGAAAATAAGAACCGCCATGTCCACTTTAACGAACGCCTGGAATTTCTCGGTGATGCCATTCTGGACCTGGTCATTGGCGAATACCTGTTCATGCATTATCCTCACATGCCGGAAGGGGAACTTTCCAAAGCCAGGGCCAGTGTAGTCAGTGAAATGCCTCTGGCTTCCGTATTTGGCTCGTATCATATGGGCGACTACATGCTCATGGGACGGGGCGAACAGCTCTCCGGCGGCCGGACGCGGACCAGTATCCTGGCCGATGCCTTCGAAGCCGTCGTCGGCGCCGTATATATCGATCATTCCTATGGTGAGGCCCGTGCCTTTATCCTTCACCAGCTGAAAGGATATCTCGATCTGGTAAAAAGTGGCAATTATGGCAAAGACTATAAAACACTGTTTCAGGAATTCGTTCAGCGTGATGGTGAGCAGCATATCGTCTATGAACTCTGCCGTGAAGAAGGGCCGGATCACGATAAGACCTTCTATATGGAAGTCACGGTGAACGGTACGGTTCTGGGCGAAGGAAAAGGAAAAACCAAGAAAGATGCCGAACAGCATGCGGCTCATGAAGCATTGAAAAAATTAGGTGGTATAAAGTAAAATGTGGCTTTCGGGCCACATTTTTTTTTATAAGAACAGGAGCATCATGATGGAAAAAGAAAGACTGCGTACATCGATCATCCCCATTTTTATTCCTCATATCGGTTGTCCCTACCGGTGCGTATTTTGCAATCAGTGGCGGATAACGGGACATGAGGGAGTACCCGATGCCAGCGAAGTCAGCAATCTTATCGATACCTATACCCGGGGTGTAGAAAAACGTCACTGGGAAGCCGCCTTTTATGGTGGAAGTTTTACGGCTATTCCCGGCTCCTTGCAGGAAAGCCTGCTGGAACCGGCTTATGAAGCACTGCAGGAAGGCCGTATCGATGCCATTCGCTGTTCGACCCGGCCCGATTGCATTACCGGACCTATCCTGGAGAGGCTGCAGCGCTATGGCATGACGACGGTCGAACTGGGCGTACAGTCTATGGATGATGTCGTACTGGAACGGGCCAGACGCGGGCATACGGCGGCGCAGGTAAAAGACGCTACGGCGCTCCTGCGCCAGTATGGGTTCACCGTAGGACATCAGCTCATGCCGGGCCTTCCCGGTGAGGACTGGCAGAGCCTGATCCGGACGACCGATGCCATCTGCCGGTTGAAGCCGGATATAGCCCGCATTTATCCCGTAGTAGTCATTGCCGGTACGGAACTGGCAGACAGCTGGCAGAACGGGGAATACCAGGCGCTGACTATCCATGAAGGAGTGCAGCGCGCGGCCTATATGAAGCAGCAGTTCCTTTCTAAGGGTATTCAAGTTATTCGTACAGGACTGCAGGCAACGGAAAATCTCGATGACCCGGCCCAGGTACTGGCCGGAGCCTATACGCCGGCCATGGGGGAAATGGTCGATACCAGGCGGTATCAGCTGCAGCTGTTCCGTGTACTAGATCAGATTCTGTCAGCTTGTCCCGGACAAACTTGTGTCATTTCCTATAATCGCCGCGATACGAGCCGCGTACGGGGCATCCGCAATGTTACGGTACACCGTTCGCGCCTGCGCTATGGACGTGAATTTCTCTGGAAAGAAGACGACGCGGTCCCCCTGTATCATATCCAGGTGAAGACGGATGGGGGAACGTGGCTCATCGATACGGATCGGGGCAGGTGTTCTATCATAGAAATAAACGATTAACGTAACGTTATAGGGTAAGACGAGGACGGATACACAGCAAATAGTTGTGTATCCGTCCTCGTTTTCGTATGATATTTTCATTATGTGAAAAAGATAAGGGACGTTTTATTATGGTAAATGATGAAAATAACAAGGAATAACTATATGAAAACTTTATCATATTTTAAAATAATCGAAAAATATTAATTAAATTAAGAGCAATAATATTCGTATGTCAAAATAGAAAGAATTACTAAATAAAATTTAAAAAATGAAGAAATGTCATTGACAGGGCAGTTGACCCGTGCTAGAATACAAGCATAGAAAATGTTCCAAATAAAGAAAGGAGTTCAATAATATGAACTCCTAATAAAATATTCGAAATACAGAATTAAGTTCGTAATAAAGAACAGGCTAGCACTAACGGGGTTCCAGAGTCCGGACAGGGGAAACCGTTAGAAAGATAAAGGCAGATAGTATGAAAGAATCTGTCATGTATAGCAACTTTAATTGTGAAAGGAGTTTTATTATGGCAACGCTTGATTCTAAGACAGGAGTTCTCGTTGAGAAGCCGACGAACGTACGTTGGCAGGTGTTTATTGCAATCTTCATTCTCTGTTCCATCAACTATGTTGACCGTGCTGTCATTTCCGTCCTCATGCCGGCTATCCAGTCAGATCTGGGCTTTTCACCGGAAATGGTCGGTGTCATCCTCAGTGCTTTCTTCTGGGGCTACGTCTTAATGCAGATACCCTGCGGCTGGCTGTGCGATAAAATCCAGCCGGGGAAAGTTATCGTCGGTACAGGCGTGTTATGGGGGATTTTCCAGATTATTACCGGCTTCATCACCAGCAGTTCGCTGTTCATCGCTATCCGCGCACTCCTCGGTATTTCCGAAGCTCCGATTTATCCGGCCGGTGGCAAATTACAGTCTGTATGGCTGACAAAAAATGAACGTGGTAAAGGTTCGGCCCTCCTCGATTCCGGATCGGCTGTAGGCAATGCTATCGGCGCTCCTCTTTGTGCCGTATTTGTAGCTTTCCTCGATGGCTGGCGCGGCGCCCTCATGGCAGCCGGGGTTCTCACCATCCTGGTCGTCCTAGCCTGCAAACCGCTCATGTCCCACACTCCGGAAAACAGCCCGCGCTGCAACGAAGCCGAACGGGAATACCTCCGCAAAGCATTTGAAGAAGAAGATGCTGAATCTCTTTCCGCCATGCAGGCTGAAACGGGTAATACCTCTACGGGCAGCACGCTCAGCAAATACATGACATCCCGCAGCTTTTGGAGCCTGTGCCTCGGTTTCGGTGCGTATGACTCCTTCTGGTATGGCCTGATGACCTGGGGCGCTCTGTACCTCCACGCTACACACGGCCTCGATATCAAAGGTCTTGGCTGGGCTATCTTCGTTATCTACATGGTTGGTGTTGTCGGCGAAATCGTCGGTGGTACCCTGACTGATAAATGGCGTAAAAATTCGGCAGACAGCAACAAGATCATGCGCCGTCTGTTCCCGGTCCTCGGCATCTGCATCGCTATTCCCATGTATCTCCTTTCGGCAGCAACAGATGTATACATTGCTGTAGCTTTCCTTTCCGTCGCTATGTTCTTCGAAAAATGGTGCGGCTGCCTCTACTGGTCTCTGCCGGCACTGTGCACAGACCGCAAACACAGCGGTGCTGTTGGCGGCGCAATGAACATGTTTGGTAACCTCGGTGGCGCTATCGTCCCAATCGTCGTCGGTCTTATCGTTGGTGCAACGGGCAGCTATTACTGGGCATTGATGCTCTTCGTGGCACTGGCTGTTGCTCTCGGTGTCCTGCCAGCTCTTATCAACTACAATAAGAAAATTGGTATGGAATAATCTAGTATACACTGTGTGTATGCAATAGAATCTAAAAAGAGGCATGCCGCTTCAGAAATACAGTCGGAACAGGCATGCCTCTTTACCACATAGGAGGATTATCATGGCTCGTTATAACAAAGTCTCAAAAGAATTACTCGATGAATTACTGGCCCTTCTGGGCAAACACAATATGACTACCGATCCGGAAAAACTGGATGCCTACAAGACCGATGAAGAATCGAACCCCATTTATTTCCACACACCGGAAGTCGTCGTATTCCCGGAAACGACCGAACAGGTGGCGGCTATCATGAAACTGGCCAATAAATACATGGTCCCGGTCACACCCCGTGGCGGCGGCAGCAGCCTGGCCTGTGGCGCTGTTCCCGTATACAATGGCATCGTATTGTGCTTGGAAAAGATGAATAAAATCATCGAAGTCAATAAAGATGCCCTGTACATGATTACCGAAGCCGGCGCCATCACGACGGCCGTACAGGCAGCTGCCAAAGAAGCCGGCCTCTACTATGCCGGTGACCCCAGCTCCAAAGCATCCAGTGAAATCGGCGGCAACATCGCTACCAACGCCGGCGGCAGCCGCGTCGTCAAATACGGCACGACCCGCGACCAGGTATACTGGCTGGAAATCGTCACTCCGACTGGCGAAATCACCCGCGTGGGCAAACGGCTACAGAAGAACACGACCGGTTATGCTCTGGAAAAACTCATCTGTGGCAGTGAAGGCACGCTGGGCGTCGTCACGAAAATCTGTCTGAAACTGCGTCCGATTGCACCGTTCCATTTCGATCTGGTAGGTATTTTCAAGGATGTCAACGATGCCCTGGCTGTACCGAACCAGCTGCAGAAAGCGGGTGTACAGCCGACGGCTATCGAATTTCTCGATACCAATGCCATCCAGAGTGCCGAACGGTTCCTGAAAATGGATCTGCCGTACTCCAAAGAAAACGGCAACTATATCATCGTTACCGTCGATTCCTATGACCAGGATGACCTCGATAACCGCGTAGCTACAGCCGATGAAATCTGCCAGAACAACCACGCTGCAGAAACGCTGGTTGCTGACGACCGTATCTGGAACGCCCGCTATTGCAACGGTGAAGCTGCCCGTAACGACAGCCTCGTTTTCCTGGCAGAAGATATCGTCGTACCCGTGGACAAGATTCCCGACCTCATGGCCAAACTGCCGGAAATCGAAAAACAGTACAACATCGCAACGACGGTCGCGGCCCACATTGGCGACGGCAATATCCATGTCAACGCCCTGAAGATGGATATGTCCTTAGAAAAATGGAACGAAGTAATCCCGCAGTATCATAATACGCTGTACAGTTTCGTCTACAGTCTGGGCGGCTGCCTCTCGGGCGAACACGGCATCGGCCTGCGGAAGTTAGCTGAAATGAAGAAGTTTACTGATCCTGTCGAACTGGGCATGATGGAAGCCATCAAGAAAGCACTGGATCCGAACCTCATCCTCAATCCGGCCAAGATTTTCGATTTTGGTGACTAACGATTCATTTTTCCACCTGTAGTGATGCCATGTACACCTTTTGTTTTCCCGTTGTATTGCCACTCGTTATTTGACAAGAAAAATAGAGCGATGATACAATGTCTCCTAAGGGGATGTTCGATATATTGAACTTCATTAAGGAAGAAGGTTATATATGGTTAAATCAGGCAATAGTACCATCGTACGTTCCGCTGCCCGGGCGCTGGATGTGCTGGAAATCGTCGTACAGGCTGAAAAAGCTCCGACGTTTACTATGATACAGAAGGCATCGGGGATTCCCAAGAGTTCCTTATCCTACCTGATGCAAGAACTGATGCAGAAACGATACGTCCAATACGATCCGGAATCGAAGGTGTATTATCCAGGGCTGGCCCTGCTGGCGCTCTCTGCAGAGTGTATGAGTACGACGAATTTTTCCGTCGAACTGACGAGGGGCATAAAGTCGCTCCAGGAAGAGACGGGAGAAACGACCCACGCCGTTATCCGCGAAGGACGGTTTGCTATCTTTATCGGCAAACAGGCGTCGGCCAAGGCAGTCAGCTCTGTCCTCAATATCGGCTTTAAACTGGGTGCCCATGCGACGGGATGCGGCCTGGTCATGCTGGCATCTCTTCCCGATGACGAATTGCACGCACTCATCGATCCCGTTACACTGGAACAGTATACACCGTACACAATTACCGATAAAAAACGGCTCTACCGGGAAATCCGCCGGGTACGGCGCTATGGATACGCCTTTGATGATCAGGGCAATATCCTCGGAGGTTGTTGTATTGCAGCTCCCGTTTACAACCGGGAAAAGGAAGTCGTCGCGGCCATCAGTATCAGTGTCCTGGCCAGCAAGGCAACCATTTCCTACCTGCGGTTCCTTCGCCGCAAAGTCAAGGAAAAAGCACAGGAAATCAGCATGCGTCTTGGGTATTTATAATAAAACAACAATCAGATGCAGACAGACGCGGCTTGCAGTGCGAAGCAAACCGCCTGCCTGCTTCTAAATGTACAAAATATGGAACAAAGTTCTTTATTAAGAATTATAAACGTATATTCGTATAACGAATATTTGTAAAACTTTTTTGTTAGGAGGTTACACTCATGGCATTAATGACTGGTGAACAGTATATCGAAAGCATGCGCAAGCTCAATCTGCAGGTGTACATGTTCGGCAAAAAAATCGACAACGTCGTCGATGATCCCATCCTGCGTCCGTCCCTGAACTCGGTCCGCATGACCTACGACCTGGCCCAGATGCCGGAATACGAAGATCTCATGACGGCTACGTCGTCCCTGACTGGTGAAAAGATCAACCGTTTTACCCATATCCACCAGAGCACCCAGGACCTCATCAACAAAGTCCGGATGCAGCGTCTCCTCGGCCAGAAGACGGCAGCCTGCTTCCAGCGCTGCGTCGGCATGGATGCATCCAACGCCGTATTCTCCACGACCTATGAAATCGACCAGAAATACGGCACTCATTATCATGAAAACTTCAAGAAATTCCTCACACGGGTACAGCAGAACGACTTTACCGTCGATGGCGCCATGACCGACCCGAAAGGCGACCGCAGCAAGGCTCCTCATGCCCAGGATGATCCCGATTTGTATCTCCACGTCGTCGAACGCCGTCCTGACGGCGTCGTCGTACGTGGTGCCAAAGCCCATCAGACAGGCTTTATCAACTCTCACGAAGTCATCGTCATGCCGACCATCGCCATGCGGGAAGATGACAAGGATTACGCTATCTCTTTCTGCTGTCCGACCGATGCCGAAGGCATTTTCATGATCGTCGGCCGTCAGTCCTGCGATACGCGTAAACTGGAAGGAGCTCCCATGGATACGGGCAACCCCGAATTCGGCGGCACGGAAGCCTTGGTTATCTTCGATAACGTATTTATCCCCAATGACCAGATCTTCCTCAACGGCGAAGTGGAATTTGCCGGCATGATGGTCGAACGCTTTGCCGGATATCACCGTCAGTCCTATGGCGGCTGCAAAGTCGGCGTAGGCGACGTCCTCATCGGGGCTGCGGCACTGGCAGCCGATTATAACGGCTGTGCCAAAGCATCGCACATCAAAGACAAGATCATCGAAATGCAGCACCTGAACGAAACGCTCTTCGGCTGCGGCATCGCCTGCTCGGCCCTGGGCAAACCGACGAAATCGGGCAACTACCTCATCGACCTGCTGCTGGCCAACGTGTGCAAGCAGAACGTCACCCGTTTCCCCTATGAAATCGTCCGCCTGGCCGAAGATATTGCTGGCGGCCTGGTCGTCACGGCGCCGTCGGAAATCGACCTGCGGGATCCGAAAATCGGGCCGTATGTCGATAAATACCTCAAAGGCGTATCGTCCGTATCGACGGAAAACCGCCTGAAAGTCCTGCGCCTCATCGAAAACCTCTGCCTGGGCACGGCCGCCGTCGGCTACCGGACAGAATCCATGCACGGTGCCGGCAGCCCGCAGGCACAGCGCATCATGATTTCCCGTCAGGGGAACCTGGAAATGAAGAAAGAACTGGCTAAGAAGATTGCCCATATTGAAGAATAGTACATGACGAATATGTAAGGGGAGAACTACATCATGGTAAAGGAAGTGTACTCTAATACAGGCGGCCAGTCGTCCAAATCGACGCCGACGGCAGCTATTGCCAAATTTGCCTCGGCCGGCAAGCGGGTCCGCAAGAAAGACCTGGGCCTCATGGCCATGTCCTACGGGTATGTATATGTCGCCCAGATTGCTATGGGTGCCGACAAGCAGCAGACACTGAAAGCCATCCGCGAAGCCGAAGCCTACCACGGCCCGAGCCTGATCATCGCCTATGCACCGTGCTCCAACCATGGAATCAAAGCCGGCATGGCCAAGACCCAGCTGGAAGCCAGGAGAGCCGTCGAATCGGGTTACTGGTCGCTCTACCGCTACAACCCGGACCTCAAAGAACAGGGAGAAAATCCGTTCCACCTCGATTCGAAAGAACCGACAGAAAGCTTCCAGGATTTCATCCGCGGCGAAGTCCGCTATGCGTCCCTGATCCAGAAATTCCCCGATATGGCACCTCAGCTCCTGCAGCAGGCTGAAGATGACGCACGGGAACGGCGGGAAACGTACAAGAAATTAGCGGCCTTGTAAGAGCCATCCTCTTACTTCTCATACAATACCAATCCTTCACTAAAAACGAAACGAACCTGGTCCTCCTGAGTGGGACCAGGTTCGTTTCGTTTTGTCTGCTGCCGCATACGATGCAGGCAGGCGTTATAACAGGGAGCGGACAGCCGTAAAATCGTCGGGACACTGCAGCGTCATGATGTCCTTTTTTGCTTCGAGCCCTTCCGTATTGGCGCAGATGCAGGGGCAGCCGCAGACGATGAGCCAGTAATCGGCCTGGCGGACGCCGTGGGCTGCATAGACCCAGGTGTGGTCGGGGAAATCTCTCATGAGGCGCTGTACTTCCTGTGCCCGGTCGTACGTGCTGTTGCAGCCACCGCAGTACTTGATGCCGATAACCATAGCCGTTACCTTGTATGATGCTGGCTGAGAATGGCCTTTGCCTGGGCGATGAGGTCATCACTCACGCTCGTGTCGAGGATGACATCTTCGATTTCCGGGAACACCGCTTTCAGTCGTTCCGCAACGATTTCTTCCGTCGTAATCGTCGCCGACGGGCAGCCGCTGCACATGCCGGTCAGGCGGATGTACACTTTGCCGTCTGTAAAATCCTGCAGTACTACATTGCCGTGGTGCGATGCCAGAATGGGGCGGATGTCCCGTTCCAGTACCTGTTCTATATCCTGTGTCGTAATAGCCATACAAAAGGCCTCCATTTCCATGCATATAATAATGAATATATGTCTTATTGTATAATGCCGGGCAGAGAATGTCAAAATGAAACGCTCCACGGATTCTATGAAAAATACGAATATACAAATTCATACGTAAATTCGTATAAAAATCTTCCTTTTCTTCTCATTCTATGGTAAAATCGTCTGTATGAGAAGGTATTATTTTTATGCAAAGGTATAGTATCAAGGAGGTTTACGTACAATGGCAGTAGTACTCAGAGACGTAGGACAGTATATTCAGGGCGCAGGTGAACTCGATAACCTGGGAAAATTCGTAAAAAAACTGGGCAATAAATTCTTGCTCATCTGTTCCCCCAATAATAAACAGCGTATTGGCGACCGCATCGAAACGGCATTGAATAGTGTAGAAAAGGAAATAGTCTATTCCGAATTCCACAATCAGTGCACCATGGAAGCCATCGAAAAGGCCGTAGCCGACGGAACGGCTGCCGGCTGTGACATCATCATCGGTGCCGGCGGCGGCACGGCTATCGATACGGCCAAAGCCGTGGCAACCAAAATGGGCGGCATCCCCTGTGTCATCATCCCGACCATCGCATCCAACGATGCACCCTGTGCCGGCCTTTCCGTCGTCTACAATGAAGAAGGCGTCGTCGTCAAAGTCATCAATATGGTCCGCAACCCCGACGTCGTTCTCGTCGATACGGGCGTCATTGCCCAGGCACCGCGCAAATTCCTCGTATCCGGCATGGGCGATGCCCTGGCTACGTATTTTGAAGCCCGCGCCTGCTGGCGTACCGGTGCCCGCACCATGGCACGGGGCAACTGCTCCCACACGTCACTGGCTATGGCCAAGCTCTGCTATGACCTCCTCCTCGAACATTCCGTCAAGGCTCTGGAAGCGGTAGACCGCAACGAAGTGAACGAAGACCTGGAAAACGTCGTCGAAGCCTGCATTTACCTCAGCGGATTCGGCGCTATCTGCGGCGGTCTGGCTGCTGCCCATGCCATCAATGACGGCCTCGGTGCCGTACCGCAGATTCATGCCAACGGCACGTCCCACGGCGAAAAAGTCGCCTTTGGCCTCATCGCCCAGCTCATCCTCGAAAAAGCTCCGGAAGAAGAATGGAATACCGTCCTCGACTATATCCACGCCGTCGGCCTGCCGTCCACACTGGCTGATCTGGGCGTAACGGAATTTGTCGAAGCCGACATCCGCCGGGCTGCTAAAATCGCCGCATCGCCGAAAGAATTCACCAAAAACGTCCGCGCCGACATCACTGCCGATGAAGTCTATGAAGCCATCCTGGCTGCCGATAAAGCCGGCGCTGCCAAATAAATTCCTGCAGCAGTGAAACTGACAGGATAAGGAAAAGAACATTTCCTTCATGCATATAAATCATGAGGGAATGTTCTTTTTGTCTATACACGTAAGGGGAGTCTGTCTTATTGCAGCCAAATATGGTATAATACCTGTATATGTCTTTAGTACCACGTAATAGTACTAGATTTTATAGGATGAAACCAGATGGAGGATATAGAATGGCTCAAGTAAAAATTACAGAAACAGTGCTCCGCGACGGGCATCAGTCCATAGCGGCGACACGAATGCGCCTCAGGCAGATGCTGCCCGTGCTGGAAGCAATGGATGACATCGGCTATAATGCCCTGGAATGCTGGGGCGGCGCTACCTTTGATACGTGCATGCGCTTCCTCGATGAAGACCCGTGGGAACGGTTGCGGACCATCAAGAAATACGTCAAAAAGACGCCTCTGCAGATGCTGTTCCGGGGACAGAACATCCTGGGATACCGCCATTATGCCGATGATGTCGTATACGAATTCGTCAATCGTGCCGTTGATAACGGCATAGACATCATCCGCGTATTCGATGCCCTCAACGACCCGCGCAACATGGAAGCAGCCATCAAGGCGGCCAAAGACACGAAATCCGTCCATGTGCAGGGAACATTGGTCTACACTATCAGTCCTATCCACACGCTGGAATCGTTTACCCGCGTAGCCGGCGAACTGGAAGACATGGGTGTCGATTCGGTCTGCATCAAGGATATGTCGGGCCTTCTGGCTCCGTATGACGCCTACAACCTGGTACGCATGCTGAAAAAGCACCTTCACGTGCCCATCGAACTGCATACGCACTGCACCTGCGGCTTTGGAGAAATGACCTATCTCAAGGCCATCGAAGCCGGCGTCGATATCATCGATACGGCCCTGTCCCCCTTTGGGGAAATCACCAGCCAGCCGGCCACGGAAACAATGGTCATGGCCCTCCAGGGGAGCATCTACGATTCCGGTATCGATATCGAAAAATTATGGCCCCTGACGGAACACTTCAAACAAGTCCGCAAGGAACTGGCCGACGAATTCAAACTGACCATGCCGGCCCAGATTAATCCGGCTGTCCGCAAATACCAGATCCCCGGCGGCATGCTGACCAACCTGTACAACCAGCTCAAGAACCAGGGTGCGGAAGACCGCTTTGACGACGTACTGGCTGAAATGCCGAACGTTCGTCGCGATCTGGGCTATCCGCCACTGGTCACACCGACCAGCCAGATTACCGGCTCGGCGGCTGCACTGAACGTACTCTTCGGCCGCTATAAAATCATTACCAACGAAGTCCGCGACATCGTCCGCGGCAAATACGGCCGTGTACCGGGTACCATCTCCGAAGAATTCCGCAAAATGTGCATCGGCGACGAACCCGTCATCGACCACCGCCCGGCCGACGACCTGGAACCGGAACTGGGCAAAGCCAAAGAAGAACTGGCTAAAGAAGGATTCCCCGATGCCAGCCCGGAAGACGTCCTGAGCTATACCCTCTTCCCGGAAGTAGCCCTGCCGTTTTTCAAGAGCCACAAAAAGAAACAGACCCAGGAAAAAGCCTGAGTGAGAACATAAAAACCAAAGCATCCATAAACCCGGCGGTTTATGGATGCTTTATTTTTATGTATAGAGTAGGTCATGTGTATTTTCTCCGTCTATGGGACGTATTATATAGATTTCATTAATCCTGTTTTTGCTACATCGTATAATGAAGTGAAATCATATGTTGGAATTCTATATGTATATAAAGTAAGCATATGAGATGGCAATACGCGGAGTGAACGTACCCCCGTCTATAGAGGCGGGTGCTTCCTGCTTCAACGAGAACAGCACCACTGACTCTGAAGAGTTGTGGCGACTTACACTCTCTCCACAGGCGTAAGTTTCCGTGCGACCCACGGTACTTTATGCGTTATGTCAGGCAGATATTCGCCTAGCTTCTTCTCGTATATTTATCGCAGCGTTCTTATCTCGGTTATGGTGACTGCCACATTTAGGACAATCCCATTCCCTTACAGATAAGTCCTTAGTTGCATCGTTTTGGAAGCCACAAACATGACATAGCTGACTGCTTGGATACCACTTGTCTACCTTTACAAGCTGTTTTCCTTGCCATGCTAATTTGTATTCCAATATATTTGTGAACATATTCCAGCCATTATCTGCTACGGACTTACCAAAACTGAATTTACCGCCTTTCTTGCGTTTAGCCATCGCCTTGACGCTGATATCCTCAATACCTATGGCATCATAGTGGTCTACCAAGTAGCGGGCTTTTTTGTGCAGGAAGTCGCGGCGTTGATTGGCAATTTTCTCATGAAGCACAGCTACGCGAAGCCTTTGCTTTTCACGATTGTGGCTTCCTTTTTGCCTTTTGGATAGTTTTCTTTGTGCTTGAGCCAATCTCTTCTCGGTTTTACGCAAAAAGTCTGGATAATTCGCATCATCTTCGTCAGAAGCAACATATAGACCGTGCATGGCAAAATCAAGCCCAAGAAATTTCTTCGGCATTATAGGGAGTATTTGGTTTTCGTACTCCACCAAAATACTGATATAGAATTTTCCTGAAGGTGTTCTGCTTATGGTAACGGTCTTTATCGTGCTGTTTTCCATCAGGGGACGATGCAGACATAATTTTACCCAACCAACTTTAGGCAATTTAACCTTATTTCCTTCTAATCGGACAGAGCCTTTCTGATTGTTCGTAGAATATGAGCAGTGGCCTGTCTTCTTAGACTTGAAGTGCGGTTTGCCAAAATGTTTTCGGTTGCGAAAAAAATTGTTATATGCCTTGTTCAGGTTCATCTGTGCATTGGCAAGAGCAAGACTGTCCACTTCTTTCAGCCAAGGGAATTCTTCCTTGTACTGTGCAGGAGTATTATTCAGTTTCTTACCGGTTTCCTTATAGTAATCAAGGCGGTCTCCAAGCATCTTGTTATAGATGAATCGGACACAGCCGAAAGTCTTGGCAAACATAATTTTTTGTTCAGCCGTTGGATAGAGCCTGTATCGGTATGCCTTATTCACTATAATCTCACCAGCCTTGATGTTCTATGTATTCACAATTTACGCCTAACCTCTGGAAAATCTTTTTTGATTAGCCTAGAGCTGGCACTTTTATAAGCATTGATGAATTTTGATAGTTCTGTATAGAGAATACTTTGCGGCGATACTTTACCACCAAAACAAGATGGTAATAGAGCAAGAATACTGAATGGTTATTGCTATCCAATTTCATAGTATAATCAATTCTTTCTCATATACGACTAATTATACTACAGAACTATCTACAGAACTATCTACAGAGCAATGGTATGGCTCAATTACTTACGTAAATTCGCCATACCCGCCTTCATCCCCCACCTAAGAGGTGGAGGACTTCTGGCGGATTAGGTTAAAAACGTTGTGACAGAAATCAGAAAAAAGGGAGAGGGAAAATATGAGTTATACCGTTCTCGTGGAAGAGGTAG
This sequence comes from Megasphaera hexanoica, assembly GCF_043520715.1. Classification (NCBI taxonomy): domain Bacteria; kingdom Bacillati; phylum Bacillota; class Negativicutes; order Veillonellales; family Veillonellaceae; genus Megasphaera; species Megasphaera hexanoica. The sequence goes on from NZ_CP171361.1 coordinate 954,615, forward strand.
TCCGTCAGGAATTTGCTGTGGAAGCGGCAGTCTCTGTCTTATGCAGTGGACGTATCCTGTCAGGTGGTCTGTGGTTCCGGATCGTCTTCCCCGTATTCGGTATAGAGTTGTTTCAAGATACATTTCCGTTCGACCAGGCCGAGCAGCTTTTTATCCTTGACGATAGGGATGGATTTCAGGTGTTCGGCGACCATGACGCTGGCCAGGTCCTCCATGGTGGCATCCGGGCCGGCCATGACGACTTTTTTGGTCATGAGCTGTCCCGCTGTGCAGGCGAACAGCTTCTTGAATCCCTGTTCGTATTCTTTGAGGTTGCCATAGTAGATATTGGCCCCCAGGAGATTGACATACTGTGGAACATGGGGCTTGACTTCCTTGTACAGGAGGTCCGCGTCGGTGACAATACCGATGACCGTGTTGTCGTCGTCTACGACGGGGATGGCCGAAATGTTATGTTCGACAAACATATCGACGAGATCGAAAATCGTCGTATCTTTTTTAGCTGTGATGACATTTTTTTCCATAATATCTGCTGCTGTTTTTGTCATAGCAATCAGCTCCTTTGGTGTAAACGCATCAGCTCCCTTTGTCTATCTTTATTATAGCACGTTTGCACTGGTATGGCAGAAAAACTGGCTCGTGGCCGTACAGGCCGGTGCAGGATGGGATGGATGGGAGAAATCATCTTTTCAAATGGAGGGATTTCTGCTACAATATTATTGCTAATAATATTCAATTTCACATAAAGGATGCGATACTGGTGAATACCCTGATAGTATATGATGAACTGGAGCGTACAAAAGAAACGGCGATATGTCTTGCCCGGGTCCTTGGCATGTGCCGCTATCTGTCGTGGCAGCACGTTTCTCCTTCCCTGGCCGCCCGGTATGGGGCCGTCTTGTTTGTGACATCGGACAGCTCGTCTCTGCGTTCTGCTCTGGCGGGATATTCCTGGCATGCCTCTCATCTGGCTGCGGTCCTGCTGGGAAACCGGGCAGAGGCGGCACGATTCCATCAGCAGGCTCACCGTGACGGCATCCCACTGGAAATGGTACTGCCTGCAGACCGGGAGTCTTTTCCCGATGATGTCATTGCCATCGCCTGCCAGCTGCGCCGTGAGTGGCTGGATGAAACGGGAAGGCTTCCCGATGAAGATGTACGTCAGGCGGTGGAGCACTTCCTGACCAGTCACAATACGGCGTCACTGGCGACGGGAAGCGGTACCAGCGTGCGCTGCACTCCTATCGAGTATGTGTACCGGGACGGAATGATGTATCTCTTCACTGAAGGCGGGATGAAGTTTGCCAATCTCTACCGGAACCGTCATGTCAGTCTCAGTGTATACGACCCGTTCACCGGTCTGTCGGACCTTGCGGGGATGCAGCTCACCGGAACGGCCGACTGGTACGGCCCGGGTGATGCGGAGTACGAGCAGGCTCTGGCGGTACGCCATCTGACGCTGGAACAGGTGGAAAAGATGCCTGTCGTGCTGCATGCCCTGGTGATTACGCTGGAACAGGCGGAATTCCTCTGGCATGGGTTTACCGGACAGAAAGGGGCACCCCGGCAGTATTACCGGTGGCATGATGGAACGGAAAAGAGGCGGTAGTCATGAAATGGAAAGAGGCATTACAGATCAGGCAGACGGAAGACGATAATCTGACTCTTATGGAAAGTGCGTCCGGCAAGCTGCGCATTGCGGCCTATACCGTATATCCCGGCATCACTTTGCAGTACATTACATCCCATGTGCAGAACGTTACCTTCCCCGCACGGCCCAGACCGGACGTATTTGCCATCAATCATTGTGAAAAGGGCCGGATCGAGTGCCATTTCCAGAACGGGGAATACCTGTATATGGGAAAGGGCGATATGTCCATCGGCTGGCGGGACAGTGCCGGTTACTGCCACAATGCCTTTTTCCCGTCATCCCACTATCATGGCGTATCCCTGATCGTCCACGTCCCGGAAGCCCAGCCAGTACTGGACCGGCTGCTGACCGATGATTCGCTGGACTTGTCCGGTTTGTGCAGCCGGTTCTGCTATCACAGCCGCTTTGGTATGATTCTTGAAGAAAATACATCCATGCGCCATTTGTTTTATGAACTGTATCACGTGCCGGAAGCGATACGGAAGCGGTATCTGCGCCTGAAAGTAATGGAAATCCTGTTGTTTCTCACGACGCTGGAACCGGTGCAGAAGCAGAACCAGATACAGCTCAATAAGAAACAGGCCGATGCCGTGAAGGAAATCCATTATCTCCTGACCCAGCATGTGAAAGAACACCTGACCATCAACGAACTGGCACAGCGTGGCGGTCTGGCTGCAACGACACTGAAACGGTGCTTTAAAGAAATGTACGGTAAGACCATATTTCAGTACATGCAGGAATACCGCGTCAGTGAGGCCGCGCGCCTGCTTGTTGAAGGGGAAGAAAGCATTATGGAAATCGCAGCCCGTGTCGGATATGAAAACAGCAGTAAGTTTGCCAAGGCCTTTCAGAAATTTACAGGCCTGACGCCCAGTATGTACCGGCAGAAACATAAGTCATAACTATCAGGCACGATGATGATGTGCCTGGAGAGGCTGTCTCTATGAGATAGTCTCTCTTTTTTTGCGAAAAATGTCCAAATGGAGCCGGAAATGTCCGATTGGAGTGGCATACTTATTTGTTTTATGGTATTATTTTATCGTTATTGATTATTAATATCATAAAACAACAGAGGGGTGTATAGGAACATGAATCATCAGTACAAATCATATATGACAGGCATTATTCTGGCTGCGATGGCCATGCCGGCCTATGCGGCAGCTGCTGGTACGGCACAGGCAGATACGCAGAACCTGCTCAGCAAAGACGTCGTCGTTACGGCTACCCGTACAGAAGCCGAAGTAAAGACGGTTCCAAATACGGTAGAAGTCATTACGGCAGAAGACATCCAGAAGCTGGGTGCTACCGATGTCTACTCGGCTTTGCGACTGGCAGATAATATACAGATCATGAACACGAGCACTGGATTTGGCCACCGCGTTTCCATGCGCGGCATGGCCAGCAATCAGACTCTGATCCTCATCAATGGTCAGCGTACAGCTATTGAAGATACGGCTACGACACAGAATCTGCTGGCCCTGGACCGGATCAACGTCAATACGATTGAACGCATTGAAATCGTCCGCGGTGCCGCTTCTGCCCAGTATGGTTCCGATGCGCTGGCTGGCGTCATCAATATCATCACCAAGAAATCGACAGGAAAACCGTCGGTCACTGTAGGAGCTACGACCGGTACGACGAACATGCAGAACTATTATCATATCGATTTGGGGAAACAGGGGAAATTCAGCGGCGTTTTTGATATGGATTTCTCTAAAGACCGCCAGTGGACGGAACATAACGTATCGGGACTGCCCATCAAAAACCTGCAGGGGCCAAAACAGAATTATCGCTTCAGCGGGACCTATGAACTGGGCAAGGATAAGAATTTAAATCTCGACCTGGGATATTATAAAGATAAGCTGACCGGCGACTGGAGCCACAAGGAATACAATACCGGTGCCTGGGGCGGTATCATCCGTCTGCAGGATGCCAAACTGGAAACGGAACGGCGCGATGCCAGCCTGAGCCTGACGGGGAAGAATAAAAAAGATGATTATATGATCCGCGCATTCTACAGCAAGATGGATAAATTCCGGTTCCTGCCCTATACGGCCCTGGCAAAAGAAACGGGAGAAACCAATACATACTCCGTTTGGGGCATTGAAGCCAAGAACAGCCATCAAATCAATGGCAGTCATACCCTGACCTATGGCACGGAATATGACCGCTATGTCGTCGAAGGAGTCAATTTCGGCAAAAGCGGCGACAATGGTAAAGATGTCAATACCTATGCCGCTTATATCCAGGATGAATGGCTGGCTGGGAACAAGTGGATCATCATCCCTGCCGTCCGCTATGACAAGCACAGTGAATTCGGCAGCAAGACGACACCGCATCTGGGCGTGACGTATCTTCTCAATGACAACAACCGGTTCAAAGCCAACTGGGGCAAAGGATTCAAGGCCCCGACGGTCAGTGAATTGTATATGGACTACACCCACATGGGCGTCCTGACCATGGGCAATCCGGATCTCCAGCCGGAAGAATCGACGAACTGGGACGTCAGCTATGAAGGCGAATGGGGGAAGACCTTTGGCAAGGTGACCTATTTCCACAATACTATCGACAATATGATTTCCACCCATAGTGTCAGTGGTATGCGCGGCGTGAGCGAGTATTACAACATCGACGGCACGACCAAGACCCACGGCATCGAACTGACCCTGGGGCGCAATCTGTCCAAACGCTGGGATATCAAGGCGACGAGCAACTGGACGAGTGCCAGCAATAAGTCGGCGTCAGCGGCTTCGTCAGCTCACGGCGTGGATGGCATAGCCGATAACATCACGACACTGCAGCTTACCTATGATGATCATAAGACCAGCGGATATAATTTCACCATCTGGGAACAGTGGGTCAACAACTATTATGAAAGTGATTCCAACGACAAATATACCTATAACACCCTGAATTTTGTCGTAAACCGCAAATTCAATGACCGGTTCCGCCTGTTTGCCGGCGTAGATAATATTTTCGATAAGAAAATAGATGAAATTTATCTGGACGGGCGCATCTGGCGTGCCGGCATGGAATACCGGTTCTAAAAAGGGTACGCCGTAACCGGCCTGGAAAAATCCGTGGACAGGGAAAAGAAAATGTCCGATTGGAGCAGCCGATGACTAATTGGAGTAGAAAATATTGTTGAGATTTGATATCATGATTACAGGTGATAATTACTATCGATATTAAAAGGAGGACCTTATGCACAAAATCAGAGGAGAAGTAGTCCGGGACGGAACCTGGGAATGCCTGGGATATACAGTGGCCTTGTGGCTGGGATTTGTATCGGTCGTTTCTTTTTTGTTCTGCTGATATGCAGAGGTAGTACTACGCCTGAATACGGTATGGATTACAGAAGGAGTGGAAGTAATGGAAGGGTTTTCTTATTTTTTGCATTTGTTTCATAGTGGTGGCATCGTCATGTATCCCCTGCTGCTCTTATCGCTGATTACGGTGGCCATTGCCGTCGAACGGTTTTCCTATTATAAAAAGAACCGCCGCCAGTCGAAGAAGTTCTTTACTGGTGTCCGCCATGCGGCGGCCCATCAGCAATGGGATATGGCCGGTGAAATCTGCCAGAGTTTTCCCACGGCGATCAGCCGCGTCGTAGAACAGGGCCTGCGCAATGATCAGAATGAAAAAGCCATGCGTCATGCCTTTATGGAACGCATGGCAGCAGAAGCCGTCGGGTTCCGCCGCTATCTCGATTATCTCAGCGCCATCGTCACCATCGCCCCGCTCCTGGGGCTGCTGGGAACCGTAACGGGAATGATCAATACCTTCAGTATCCTCGATAACGGTGCCGGTGCCGCAGCTATTACCGGTGGCGTCGGGGAAGCACTGGTAGCGACGGCCAGCGGGTTGTGCGTGGCTATCCTGGCGTTCTGCGTCTATACCTATTTCAGCCATCAGCTCGATGTCATCGTGACCGATACGGAAGGCCTGTGCGCCGATGTCCTGAATGCCAAGAAAGAAAGCTGGGGGAGAGCCTGATGTTTCAAGATATGCGCATGAAAAAGAAACCTATTTTCATGATTATCCCCATGATAGATATTATCTTTTTCCTTCTCGTCTTCTTTATGATGAACAGCCTGCAGACTGTGGCCCAGAAAGCACTGTCCGTGCAGCTGCCCCAGGCGCAGAGTGCCAGTGCCCCTGTGCAGATGCCCATCATTCTGACCCTGGACAAGGAAGGCCATATTACACTGGACAATAAACCTGTTACCATTGATGAAGCGTCGCAGCTGATGAAACAGCACATGACGGAAAATGCTAACGCTGCCGTTATTCTCCAGGCAGACAAGCAGACGGCACATGGACAGGTCGTAGCCGTCATGGATATGCTGAAAGGAGCCGGCGTGAAACGGCTGGCTATCGCGGCAGAACAGAAGGGATAATACATGACACGGATCATGACATGGAAAAAAGCATATACTATTTCCCTGGCCGTACATGTAGTCGTCGCTGCCGTATTTGTTTTGCTGTGCGCCGGAGCCGTTATCCATCATGAACCGAAGATGGTCGTCATCGATCTCGATTCGTCGGAACCACAAAGCCAGGGTAGCGGCTATGCCGGCGGTGGCGGAGGTGGCAGTGCGGGTCAGACTCTTTTCCCGGATAAACTGTCGGCTGCAGACATGGAAAAACGAGTGGAAGCAGTCACAGAGAATCAATCGGCCCTGCGTCCCCAGACTCCTGCTGCCGTACCGGCTGTGACACCGGCAGCCGACGTGCCGCGGCAGGATGCAGCTCCGCAGACTGCAGCACCGGCTCCACCTTCTGCGCCAGCTGCAGACGCCGGAAACGGGGGGGATTCTCCTGCCGGCGGCAGCAGTGGCAGCGGCGAAGGAACGGGAAGCGGCACGGGAACCGGTGACGGCAGTGGCATCGGCAGTGGCATCGGTGATGGCGCCGGAGATGGGACCGGCGACGGCCAGGGATATGGCGACGGTTCTGGTGATGGACAGGGAAGCGGCAACAGCCAGACCCCGGGTACAGGAACGGGACCGTTCGATATCGATGGCTGGCAGGCGGCGGTCAATGCCAATAAAAATTATCCGCTCATGGCAGTCAAACGGAATCTGCAGGGAACTGTCACCATTCAGACGACCCTCGATGCTGGTGGAAATTGCCTGGGCGTATCTGTTGCAGGTAGTTCCGGGCAGAGTCTGCTCGATGATGCTGCCGTCCGTGCGGCCTATGCCTCCTGCCCCTATCCCAATCCCACGGGCAGCACCGTGACTATCACGACAAATGTAAATTTCCGCCTGAATTAGGCGATACAGACACGCAGATGATATACCGTTACATAAGCTATCTAGTATTAATGAGGTGAGACGAATGAAAACAATCGTAGTATATTCTACCCGTACGGGCAATACCAAAAAAGTGGCCGAAGCCATAGCGGCGGCTCTTCCGCCGGGCACGCCCTGCCAGCCGTTGGCAGATGAACCGGATCTGACGGCGTACGACTGCGTATTCCTGGGGTTCTGGGTGGACCGCGGTACGGCCAATCAGGAGGCGCAGGATGTCATCCGCACTCTGAAAAATGACCACATATGTCTCTTTGCTACCCTGGGTGCCAATCCTAAGTCGGAGCATGCTGCCAGCAGCCTGAAACAGGCTGAAGCGCTCCTGCCGGACGGAAAATCGGCAGACGGGACCTTTATCTGCCAGGGAGCCGTCGATCCGAAAGTGATTGAAATGATGTACAAGAAATTTCCTGCCGGGTCGCCCCACGGACGGTCTCCGGAGCGGGACGCACTTCATGCAGAAGCGGCAAAACACCCTGATGCGGCCGATCTCAGTCAGGCGGCAGCGTTTGCCCGGGATGTGTACCGCCGCATAACGGAGGGATGACATGAATCTGGAAACGTATTATCAATCCTTGTCGGCAGAGGAACGGGCCCTGCAATTCGGAGTAGAGACAGCAGATCCGCTTACGGGGGCCTTCCCCCGCAAGCGTGTTGTTCATGCGGGACTGCAGGGACAGGTACTGCCGGCTGACCAGGCCCAGGATATATGGCAGCGCCTGATGGCACAGCGCCCGGACCGGACCCGGCTGCAGACGGCGTATATCCATATCCCGTTCTGCAAGACCAAATGCCTCTACTGCGGCTTTTTCCAGAATGGGACCAATCAGGACGAAGAAGACCACTATATCGACTGCCTCGTACAGGAACTGGAAATGGCAGCGGACCAGCCGCGGCTGCGGGACGGACTCATTCACGCCGTCTTCATCGGTGGCGGTACGCCGACGTCCCTGTCGGCTGCCAATGCACGGCGGCTGCTGCAGACTATCCGGCGCTGCCTGCCTCTGGCCAACGATTATGAACTGACACTGGAAGGCCGTATCCACGATCTGGTGCCGGAGAAAATGGAAACATGGCTCCGATGTGGCGTCAACCGCGTGTCTCTGGGCGTACAGTCCTTCCACACGCAGATACGGCGTCAGGTGGGACGCCTCGATGACCAGGATACGGTCCTGAAGAATCTGGCGGCCCTCAAAGCGTATGAACAATGCGCCGTGGTCATCGACCTCATCTATGGCCTGCCCGGTCAGACAGAACGGGTATGGAAAGAAGACCTCGATGCCCTGGTTGCATCCGGTGTCGATGGCGCGGACTTGTATCAGCTCAATGTCTTTGAAGACAGTGACCTCAGCCGGGCTATCGAAAGCGGCCGCCTTCCCCCGGCCGCGACGACAGAAGAGGAAGCAAATCTCTTTGCTCTGGCCAGGGATTATATGGACCGTCACGCCTGGAAACGGCTGAACATCTGTCACTGGAGCTGCAGCAACCGGGAACGGAGCCTGTACAACTGCCTGGCCCGCAGCCATGCCGCCATGTTTCCTTTTGGAAGCGGTGCCGGTGGCCATATTGATGGCTATTCGACAATGCTGCACCGTTCGCTCCTGCCCTATGAAGCAATGATAGAACATGGGCAGAAACCCTTCATGGCTTTGATAAAACAAAATGATTTGCAAAATCTGGTTGATACGGTCCAGCAGCAGCTCGAACAGGGATATCTGAATCTGGATGGCCTGGCTGCGGCAAGACCGGAACTGGCCGGACTGCGCTGGCTGTACCAGTTATGGGAAAAGCGGGGACTCGTACAGGATACGGGCGTCCTATGCAAACTGACGGCAGCCGGTGAATTCTGGCAGGTCAATGTGACGCAGACGACGTTGGAATGTATGCAGTATCTCCTGACAGGTAAAAACGGTCTGGCTATGGAAGGCATTGCGGCACAAGATTCACAGAAAGTCCGCGATATCGTTGCCCGGATGAAGGCTATGAAAAAACATTCCGGTGGCATGACAGATAAAATCAGGGCCATGCAGCTTATGGCAGAAACGATGAAGCAGCTGCGTCCTGATGAAATCCAGGCGGTCATGAAACACATGATGGACTAAGCTACCTCCTTCATTGCAGCGGAAGAGTCATTCCCTTCCCTTGACAGTAGTCTTTTCCGCTGCAGTTTTCATAGAAAGACGGCACGTTGTCAGGTCGTATCTCCTCCCTGGGAACGTGCCGTCTTTATTTGTTAGAAAACTGTAATAAATATATGAATTAAAAATAATGATATTGACAATCGATAACAATATTTGTACAATGGTCCCATAGTGATTTTATGAACAAAGGAGGGAATTTCTTGCAACATATACTGAAAGGAATCATTGCCATCGTCTGCCTGATTATCCTGGGAATCGTGGCCTATCTCATGATAGCACCGGAAGATACGGCGCCACGGGCACAGACCCGCCAGGTCACCGATGCGACGGGGCAGAAACTGACCATACCGGTCCATCCGCAGCGTGTCGTCTTTCTCAATGTATCCAATCTGGATCTGTATTATGCGGCTGGTGGCAGAGATACCATCGCAGGGAAACCGACGTCGGATTCTATGTCGCCGGAACTGGCCGATGCCATGAAAGACGTACCGGCTGTGGGCATTATCCATAGCCCGAATATGGAAACGATTTTGTCCCTGAAGCCCGATCTGGTCATCGGTGTCAATGTGCCGTTCCACAACCAGATACGGCAGACGCTGGAACAAAACGGTATTCCACTGTATATTAATTCACTTGATTCGCTGGAAGATACGGAAAAAACACTCCGCTTTTTCGGCGAACTGACCGGCAAGGAAGGAGAAGCCAACGCCAGAGCTGATGAAATCAAAAAACGGTGTGATGCCGTCGTAGAGGCCGCTTCCCATGAGACGAGCCCGCGGAGCCTTATCGTATTCAGTTCGCCGGAAAGCAATAACATGGCTACATCGTACAGCTTCTCCGGGGATTTGCTCAAGCGGCTCCACGGTACTAATATTGCCGATCTGGACAGTTCCCTCCAGGGGCCTTATGTGCCGCTCAGCATGGAATATGTTATCAAAAACGATCCCCAGGTCATTTTCATCATTTCCATGGGACAGAGCGCAGACGAACTGAAGCGGTTCCGTCAGTCCATGAGCGACAGTGATGCCTGGAGCCAGGTGACGGCTGTCCGGGAGGGGCGGGTGTATGAGCTTCCGGCCCGGCTATTCACGGTCAATCCGGGAAGCCACATTGCCGATGCCATGGAATATATGTCCCAGTGCCTGTATCAAGGAGGAACCTTATGACTGGTATATATGACGACAGAGTCAAAACAAGACAGACACGGCGGCTGGCCGTCATCCTGCTGGGCTGTGTACTGCTGCTGATTATCCTCGTCCTGGCCGTTATGGCCGGAGCCGTGACGATTCCCGTCCGGGATGTCTGGCTGGCCCTTACGGCACCGGGAACGACTGAGGATTACCGTATTATTTATACCCTGCGCATGCCCCGCGTCATCTGTGCCGCTCTGGCCGGCGCCAATCTGGCCTTGTCCGGATGCATCCTCCAGGGAATCCTGCGCAATCCGCTGGCTGATCCGGGCATCATCGGCATCTCTGCCGGAGCCGGACTGGCCGCCATGGCCCTGATGATGCTGGCACCCAGCCTTACGGCGCTGGTGCCGTTGGCCGCCTTTGCCGGGGCACTGGGGGCGGCGGCTGTCGTATTCCTGCTGGCCTGGGAACGGGGCGTCAACCCCCTGCGCCTCGTTCTGGCCGGCGTCGCCGTGGCCGCATTTTTTGGAGGCGGCATGACCGCCCTTTCCGTATTCTTTTCCGATAAGGTGCAGGGGACCGTATCGTGGCTGGCCGGCGGATTTGCCGGTGCCAGCTGGCAGAGCGTGCGCATGATCGTGCCGTACAGTGTCATCGGCATCATAGGGACGCTGTGCCTGTACCGCCGGCTCAATGCCCTGCAGCTCGGCGACGACGTGGCCCGCACCCTGGGCGTACACGTAGACCGGACGCGGACGATGCTCATCGCCCTGGCGGCCCTGCTGGCGGCATCGGCTGTCAGCGTCGCCGGACTCCTGGGATTCGTCGGTCTCATCGTGCCCCACGTCATGCGCCTGGTCGTGGGCTCTGATTTTGAGCCCCTGCTGCCATGCGCGGCCCTGTTCGGGGCAATCCTCGTAGCCGGCGCCGATATTGCAGCCCGTACGCTGTTCAGCCCCATGGAAGTGCCTGTAGGCATTTTCATGTCCTTCATCGGCGCGCCCTTTTTCCTCTACTTATTGAAAAGGAGGATGAGAGCTGCATGACAGGTATAGAAATGAAGGACCTGCGCCTGCAGTACGGCGCCCGGGTGATTGCCGACCAGTTGCAGGTGACACTGGACAAACCGGAAATCGTGTCGATTATCGGCCCCAACGGGTCGGGAAAATCGACGCTCCTCAAGGCCATGGCCCGCCTGCTCCTGCCGTCAGCCGGGACGGTCTATCTCCATGGCCGCGATATGAACAGCTTTTCAGCCGATGCCCTGGCCCGTATTATTTCCTTCCTGCCCCAGTCGGCACAGGCTCCGGGAGACATGACCGTACGCGATCTGGTCCTCATGGGGCGCCTGCCCTATCAGGGATTGTTTTCCAGCCTCAGCGAAGACGATATACGGGCGGCCGATAAGGCCCTGGAAGAAACGGAAATGACGGAGCTCCGGCATCACCGCCTGTCCGAACTTTCCGGCGGCGAACGGCAGCGCGCCTGGCTGTCCCTGGCTCTGGCGAAAGAACCGGAAATCCTCCTTCTCGACGAGCCGACGACGTATCTCGATATCCATCATCAGCTCGATCTCATGGAACTCATTGCCCATCTGTATGAGACGACCCATATGATGGTGGTCATGGTTCTCCATGACCTGAATCACGCCGCCCGTTACAGTCACCGCCTCATTGCCGTCAAAAAGGGCCGCATCGTCGTAGACGGCCCGGTAGAGGAGGTATTCACCAAAGACATTATTGAACCTCTGTATCAGATACAGGCTGCTGTCACCCAGGTACGGGAAGGAAACCGCCTGTATACCGTATGTATTCCCTATGCTACAAAATAAAAGGAGATGGTAAGATGATACACCCGAACGCAGCGGCCCTGGCGGCTGCTGCCATCATGACATCCCTGTACCTGCCGGTACAGGCCGCAGGCACAGAAGGCCAACAGCAGCTCCAGTCCAAAGATGTTATCGTCACGGCGACCAAGACAAAGGAGGAAGTCCGGGCCGTGCCGCAGGCCGTCGAAGTATGGACTCAGGAAGACCTGCAGCGCATGGGCGCCAGTGATGTCGTATCGGCACTGCAGCTGGCCAATAACGTCAACCTTTCCAAAGCCGGCATGACTGGCAACGCCGTCATGATACGTGGCATGAGCACCAATCATTCACTCATCCTCGTAGATGGCAGACGTTATGCGGCCGAAGATACGGATGTGACGACCAATGTCTATGCCCTGGAGCGGATGGACCTCAGCGATATCGACCGCATCGAAATCGTCCGCGGTCCGTCGAGCTCTCTTTACGGGTCTGATGCCATGGGCGGGGTCATCAACATCATCACCAAAGTTCCCGATAAAGCTGGCGGCACAGTGGGCGTCGTGACGGGGACCCAGAATACGGCAGAATATATGAACATCAATTTTGGCAAACATCACCGCTGGTCTACTTCATTCGATGCCCGTCTCGACCGGCGCCGTCCGTTCAACCGCTATACATACAGCAGCGCGGCGACTATGAGTGGCATGACATCTGTAACAGACGGGTCCAACCGCTCGCTCTACGGCATGCGCCGCATGTATCATCTGGCCAGCGTCTACGACTTTGAAAACGAAAATGATAATAAACTCCGCTTCGACCTGGAATATCACGATGACGACCTGCGCTCTGATTTCGCTCCGGCATGGTTTTCCCGGGGGCCCATGAAATTATACACGGCCAAAGACAAGCATGAATACTATCATGAACAGGAAAAGGCCGCCAGTGTTGAATATACGGGAAAAACGAAACGGAATGAATATATGTTCCGAACGTATTATAATGAGCTGAAAAAAAATTCGCTCATCGATAATGGACGAGATCTCTTCCCGGGAATGATGGAGACCATCCTGGGAGGCATGTATCCCCGGTCTGATATGGACCGGGCCAAATACAGCACCTGGGTTACGGAAGCACGGGATACGATGTATCTGGGAAGCCATCATAATCTGACATTCGGAGCAGAATATCGCAAACTGAAATATGAAGGCACCCGCCTTGCCGGTTCTCCTGTAGGACTGGATAAAGATATAGCCGGTCACGAAGTCAACTCCTATGCCGGCTATATCGAAGACTTGTGGCAGGTCAACGACAAATTACTCCTCGTACCATCTGTCCGGTATGAACACAACAGCCAGTTTGGCAGTCAGACGACGCCGAAAATCGGCCTGACATATAACCTGAACAGTAACTGGCGCTTTAAATCCAATTACGGCCGGGGCTACAAGGCGCCTTCCATCAGCGAACTGTATATGGAAATGCACCGGGCCATGGGCTCGACGACCGTCGATATTTACGGCAATCCCGACTTGGATCCGGAAAAATCGACGAGCTATGATTTCAGCCTGGAATATGATAAGGGCAGGAACTTTGGCAAGCTGACCTATTTCAACAACCGCGTGTCCAACCTCATCGAAGCTGATCGTCTCTATGGCACGACGTACACCTATGTCAATGTCGCCAAAGCCCATATCGACGGGATAGAAGCCGAACTGGGTCATCGCTTCGGAGACCGCTGGACGGTGAAACTGACCCATAATTATCTCGATGCCGTCAATGGCCGGACCGATGAACGGCTCAATTACCGGGCAAAGAATACGACGACGGTGCAGCTTTTGTATGACGACCACAAAGAAAACGGATTCAGTGCCGTCCTCTGGGACCAGTTCAGCAGTGACTACCGCTTTGACGGACAGGATTACACGTATAATACGCTGAACTTCTCATTCCGCAAAAAGCTGGGCAGTGGATTTTCTCTCTACGGCGGCGTCGATGACATATTCAATAAAAAAGTCGATGACATTTACATCGACGGGCGGATGTGGCGTATAGGAGCAGAATGGAAATGGTAATCATAGAAACATGCAATGACGTAACAGCAAACCTGTGGAAACGGCTGTGCCTTGCAGCCTGCGCTCTCTTCCTGGCGGTACCGGCGGCTGCCGGGGCGTCGATGGTGACGGAAAGCCGTCCGGGCCAGCTTCCCATCATGGATGCGGAAACAGGGCAGGTCCTGACCAGTCAGGAGCTGGCGGCCAGAGAAACGGATACGGACGTCCTGTTTCTGGGAGAATTTCATGATAATGCTTCCATCCATGAAACAGAAGCTGCCCTGCTGCAGGATCTGTACAAGCAGAAACAGGGGAAACTGGCACTGTCGCTGGAAATGGCGGAACGGGATACCCAGCCTGTACTGGATTCGTATCTGGCCGGGAAGATACGCGAAGACGAATACCTTGCAGCCGGGCGCCCCTGGCCCAATTACAGGGATGCCTACCGGCCAATGGTCACCTTTGCCAGAACGCAGAAGATTCCCGTAATTGCCGCCAATATACCGAGGAAAGCCGCAGCCGTCTATGCCCATACAGGCTCCCTCCGGGAGGCAGAAGAGACATGGGGAGCCTATATGCCGCAGACCGTATATCCCGGCTCCCTGGCGTATGAACGGGCATTTACCGGAACGATGATGCGTCTCCGGGGGCAGGCTATGCCCATTTCGCAGGATACGATTCCCCGGCTCTTTGCGGCCCAGTGCCTGAAGGACAATACCATGGCCGAAAGCATCGACCGCTATGCCCGGGCGCACGGCGGACATCTCGTTTTCCATGTGACTGGCGCCGCTCATTGCGAAGGATGGCTGGGGACAGTCGAACAGCTCCACCAGCGGAATCCGGGACTTACGATCCGGGTCATTACGGCTGTCCGCTATGACCCGTCCCGCCTGAGCCGCAGCGAGGCGGCCGCGTTGTGCCGGGATAAGGGTGATTATCTGATCCTCGTTCCCGAAACCATGGCGGATACGGGGAGCCGGGGATGATCCGGCGCTTCCTTTCCTGTTATCGTCCGTACACCCGGCTCCTTGCCGTCGTCATGACCGGCTCGGTCCTTGCAGCCGGTATGGAAACGGGGTTTCCCATGATTGTACGCCACATCCTGAATGACATCCTGCCAGCCCGGGATATGGCGCGCCTCTGGCAGACCGGACTGCTGCTTCTGGGGTTGTACGTCCTCTGCCTCCTCATCAGCTTCGCCGTCTGCTACTGTGGAAGGACCATGGGGGTCCACATCGAGCACGACCTGCGCTGCCGGCTCTTTGAACACATAGAAGGCCTGAGCTTTTCCTTTTTCGATACGGCACAGACCGGCCAGCTGGTCTCACGGATCATCAGCGATATTTCCGAAATCGGCGACCTCGTTTTCCAGCTTCCCAATCTGGTCCTGGTCTGCGTCATCACCATGGCAGGCAGTGCCTTCTTTATGTTTTCCATCAACTGGCAGCTGGCTCTTCTGGTGTTGTTCGTGCTGGGACTCAAAACGCTGGATACGGTCTTTCTCAACGGGCGGATGAAGCAGACCTTTTTCCTGGCCCGGCAGCAGATGGGCCGCCTCAGCGCCAGGGCAGCGGAAAGCTTCAGTGCCATCCGGGTCATCCAGTCCTTTGCCGCCGAACGGTATGAACTGGAACGGTTCCGCCGTACCAGTACGGATGTGCGCTGCGCCCAGCAGCGGACCTATCTCTTCGAGGCCTACCTGATGAGTACGGTCGTATTCTTTACCAACCTCAATAACCTGATCATCATAGCCGCCGGCAGCTATTACATCATGATGGGCACTATGACCGTCGCCGACCTGGTCGTCTTCCTCATGTACCTGCTCCTGTTCATCCGGCCCATTATGCAGCTGACCCTGCTTACAGAACGGTATCAGCGCAGCATGGCCGGATTCCGGCGCTATACGGGGCTCATGGATACGCCCCCGGCTGTCACCGACTGTCCCCATGCGATAGATGCAGGTCCGGTCCGCGGGCGCATTGAATTCCGCCACGTCTCCTTTTCCTATGAAAAGGGACCAGCCGTGCTGCGAGATTTCAACCTCACCATCGAACCGGGGGAAACCGTCGCCGTCGTCGGATCTACGGGCGTAGGGAAGAGCAGCATTGCCAGCCTTCTGCCACGGTTCTATGACGTCACGGCAGGAGAAATCCTCCTTGATGGCCGCGATATCCGCTCGTATACGCTGGCCTCCCTGCGGCGGGCGGTCGGCATGGTGCAGCAGGATGTGTTCCTCTTTGCCGGGTCGGTCAGGGAAAATATTGCCCTTGGCGACGAGATGGCATCGCCACAGGCTGTCCGCGCCGCCGCCGCTGCTGCCGATGCCCATGATTTTATCTGCGCCCTGCCCGATGGATATGACAGCTTCATCGGTGAACGGGGAGTCCTCCTTTCAGGCGGTCAGAAACAGCGCATCGCCATTGCCCGCATCTTCCTGAAAAATCCACCCGTGCTGATCCTGGATGAGGCTACGTCATCACTGGATAACGAAACGGAACAAAAAATACAGGAATCCCTGCGGTCTTTGTCGGCACACCGGACGACGCTGATCATTGCCCACCGCCTGGCGACCATCCGCCATGCCGACCGCATCCTGGTCCTGACCAAAGAAGGCGTGGCCGAAAGCGGTACCCACGATGAACTCATGAGTCGTTACGGATTGTATTACCAGCTGTACGAAGCACAATTCGATGAAGAAACATAAAAAAAACTGCCGCTCATGGATGCGGCAGTTTTTTTATATCCGTCCTGCTACTGGCCCAGAGCGCGCAGCAGGGTATAGCGGAATTCATGGGCCGTCTTTGCCAGTATGGCCGACCCGGCCAGTATGGCAAAGGGAGCAGACAGGCAGACAACGAGGAGATTCCGGCCGGCAGCGGACAGAAGGGGGCCGGTCAGTGTCCGGGCCACCTGCAGGAACGATTCGGTGGCGACACAGCAGAGGAACATGACGATGAAAAAGACGGCTACTGCCAGGGGCAGCATGATGATATAAGAGAGAATATAAGCAGCGGATTTCATGATAAACGACCTCCTGCACACAATACCGTATCCCCTGTTACAAGGGTTATATCGTAAGTTTATTATATTCTGCTATTATCAAAATGTCAAATTAAATGATAATGAGAAAATGCGTGTCGTTTTTACTACAGTTGGGCAGGACTGCTGTCCGATTGGAGCATCGGAAGGAAATCCGGTAAAAAAAGCCCTTGTCAGGCCGGAAACGGACGGGCGGACAAGGGCTTTTCCTTTGTGTGAAATTGTAATGAAACTCAATCCTGATTATTTTTTTCAGATAAACGGGACATACATCAGAATTTGAAGTCGATGATGGCCGAGACGCCGACACCCTGCACGCGGTTCAGATTGGTCACGTCGGTCGTCGCCACCGGAATGAGCGCCTTGGCACGGGCGATGCCGTTGAATTCGCCTTCAATCTGGGCTACGGCCTTGACTTTATCCACCTGTCCGGACGGCCCGACGACCTGGACGGCGCCGATGTATTTTCCCGTGCCGCCGCTCAGGATAGGAACGACTTTGGTGGCGTAGTCGGTGCCGACGCCGTTTTTCATGAGCAGTTTATTCAGGAAGGTATTGATTTCATCGCCGTATTTGGAAACGAGGACGGAAATACCGCCGACTTTCAGGATAGAACCGAGATTAAATGCCTGAACGGCACTGCCGCCGGCAAAGCCCAGCAGGGATGCGACGGTGACGGCTGCAATGATTTGTTTTTTCATAGAGACCTCCTCGGGACGTTATGGTTGTGGTCCGGCATTGATGATATCTGCCGGCATGTGGGGATATTTTTCATGGAAATTGTCGAAAAACATCTTTGCCACCTTCTTTGCCATTGTATCATAGGCGTCGGGACTTGACCAGGTATCGCGGGGATTGAGGATTTGTGGCGGGACGCCCGGGCAGGACTGGGGGATATCGACATTGAACCGGTTATCGTGAACGAAGTCTGCTTTTTTCAGTGTACCGTTCAGGGCTGCCGTAATCATGGCCCGGGTGTATTTCAGTTCCATGCGGCTGCCGATGCCGTAGGGGCCGCCCGTCCATCCCGTGTTGACCAGGTAGACGCTCGTATTGTGATGTTCAATCCGTTCGCCGAGCATGCGGGCATAGATATCGGGATCCAGCGGCATGAACGGTTCTCCAAAGAGCGTAGAGAAGGTCGGCACCGGTTCGGTGATGCCCTGTTCCGTACCGGCTACTTTGGAGGTAAATCCCGTGACAAAGTGATACATGGCAGCTTCCTTGCTAAGCCGGGAAATGGGCGGCAGGACGCCGAAGCTATCGGCCGTGAGGAAGATGACGACTGTCGGCACACCGCCTATGCCGGGAATAGCCGCATTGGGAATGTACTCGATGGGATAGCCGGCGCGGGTATTTTCCGTGATTTTATGGTCAAAATAATTAGGCTTGCGCGTATCTGGGTCGAGGATGACATTTTCTACCAGCGTACCGGAGCGGATGGCCTGGTAGATGTCTGGTTCCTTGTCCGGGTCGAGGTCGATGCACTTGGCGTAGCAGCCACCTTCAAAGTTGAAGATGCCCCGGTCGGACCAGCCGTGTTCGTCGTCGCCGATGAGTTTGCGGTCCGGGTCGGCCGACAAGGTCGTCTTGCCCGTACCCGACAGGCCGAAGAAAATAGCCGTTTCCTTGGTGATCGGGTCCATGTTGGCCGAACAGTGCATGGGCAGGACTCCTTCCCGGGGCAGGAGAAAATTCATGACCGAAAAGACGCTCTTTTTGATTTCCCCGGCATACTGTGTCCCGGCGATGAGGATGAACCGCGTTTCATAATCGACGAGAATGGCCGCTTCCGAATGGACGCCATCCGCCGTGGGATTGCATTTGAAGCCCGGCGTGACGATGATGGTAAAATCCGGTTCGCCGTACTGTAACAGTTCTTCCTGACTCGGCCGGATGAGCAGATTGCGGATAAAGAGGTTTTCGCTGGCCAGTTCCGTAATGACGCGGAATTTCTTGCGGCACTTTTTGTCGGCTCCGGCGAAGCCGTCAAAGATGAAGACTTCCCGGTTTTGCAGATAGGCCGTCATTTTATCTTTCAGGGCGCGGAATTTATCCTTAGTAATCGGGCGGTTGACGCTGCCCCAGGCGATGAGGTCGTGGACCCCCGGCGTATCGACGATGAACTTATCCTTCGGTGCCCGGCCCGTGAATTTTCCCGTCCTGACGACCAGGGCTCCCGTATCGCTGAGCACGCCTTCGCCGCGGCGCAGTGCCGCTTCCGTGAGGCATGCCGGGCTCAGATTGTGGTATACGGCAGACGGATTGATGATACCTGCCCGTTCCAGTCCAAATGTTTCCATATAGAATCCCCCCAATATATAATATGTAATGAATGAGTAAAATGAAATACAAGTATGCCGTAAAGTACACACTCTTATTATAAACGGAATTTGTAAACCGTTCAATGGTCTATTTCCCCTCTTGACACTTTGACTTTTTGATGTATTATAAAGAAAGAGAATTAGCACTCCTGTAAAAAGAGTGCTAACACAAAATTAAAGAAGCCGGGAGCTTCTGTAAAGGAGTATGTGACTATGGCGAAAGAAACGTTTGAATTCCAAGCGGAAACGAAACAACTACTGGACCTGATGGTTCATTCTATCTATACGAATCATGAAATTTTCCTGCGTGAACTCATATCCAACGCATCCGATGCAATCGATAAGCTTCATTATGAATCGCTGACCAACCGCGACATCCTGGAAGGGGATACGGCTTTTGAAATCCACCTGACACCCGATGCCCACACGCTGACTATTTCCGATAATGGCCTGGGCATGAATAAAGAAGACCTGGTGCAGAATCTGGGGACCATTGCCAAATCGGGGACGAAAGCCTTCCTGGAAAAACTGAAGGAAGCCCAGGACAGCGATTCGACGGACAAAGACCTCATCGGCCAGTTCGGTGTCGGCTTTTATTCGGCCTTCATGGTAGCTGATACGGTGACGGTCGTTACCCGCAAGGCCGGTGAAAAACAGGCCTATAAATGGGAATCGTCCGGTGATGGTACGTACAGCCTGGAAGAATGTGAAAAACCGAAACACGGTACGACCATCATCCTCCATCTGGGCAAGGATTTCTACGGCGACAAGAGTGAAGAAAATTATACCGATCAGATGACTATTTCCGGTCTGGTAAAGAAGTATTCCGATTACATCCGTTATCCGATTACCATGGATTATGTAACCAAGGAAAAACCGAAAGATGCTGATGGCAAGACTATCGAAGATGCGCCGGAAGAAGAAAAAGTTGAAACGCGGACCCTCAATTCCATGCAGCCACTGTGGACGCGCAATAAATCGGATATCAAACCGGAAGAATACAAGGATTTCTTCAAACACCAGTTCTACGAATGGGAAGACCCCATGGAAATCTTCCATACCAAAGCCGAAGGGGCCGTCGAATATACGGCACTGCTCTTCATTCCCGGCAGTGCACCATTTAATTTGTATTATACGGATTACGAAGCGGGCCTGCAGTTGTACAGCCGCCACGTCTTCATCATGGACAAATGCAAAGACCTCCTGCCGGACTACCTGCGCTTTGTCAAAGGCCTCGTCGATTCGCCAGACCTGTCCCTGAATATTTCCCGTGAACTGCTCCAGCAGAGCCGTGAACTGAAACTCATCGGACGTAATCTGGAAAAGAACATCCTCAAGACGCTGGCCCGCACCCTGGAAAAAGACCGGGCCAAATACGAAAAGTTCTGGGCTGAATATGGCAAGTCCCTGAAAATCGGCGTATACAGCGGCATGATGACCGGTGAAAACAACGTCGATAAACTGAAAGACCTGCTGCTGTTCATGAGTTCCAAAGACGGCAAGCTCTGCACGCTGAAAGAATACGTGGGCCGCATGAAAGACGGTCAGCAAAAGATTTACTTCGCTACCGGCAAGGACCGGGCTGCCATCGATGCCATGCCGCAGATGGAACTTCTCCGCGACCGCGACCTGGAAGTCCTCTACATGCTCGACCCGGTCGATGAATTTGCCGTACAGGCCATTGGTGAATACGATGGTAAGAAATTCCATTCTATCAGCCAGGGCGATCTCGACCTCGACGATGACGAATACAAGGAAGAAAAGAAGAAAGCCGAAGACCTGGCCAAGAGCAATGAAGACCTGCTCAAGGATATCAAGGAAGTCATCGGTGACAAAGTGGCCGATGTCCGCCTGTCAAACCGCCTGAAATCCGGTGCTGTCTGCCTTGTCGCTGATGCAGCCGGCCCGTCCATCGCCATGGAACAGGCCTTTGCCGCAGCCAATAACCCTATGCTCAAAGCCCGCCGCATTCTGGAAATCAACCCTAATCACGACTTGTTCGGCCGTCTCCAGACGCTTCATGCCGCTGGCAAAGATTCCCAGGATTTCAAAGACTACTGCAAACTTCTCTACGATCAGGCCCTGCTTCTGGAAGGCATCCTGCCTGACGACCCGGCGGCTTTTGCCAATAAAGTTGCCCAGATGATGGCAAAATAAAGAAGCCTGCCAAACCGTCCGGAAGGCGCGTAGAAAGACAATAGAACGACAATAGAACGACTATAGAGATAAAACGGACGGAGAGGCCGCCCCATACAGCAATCGCTGCTTTGTGGGGCGGTCTTTTTTTTGCTGTTATGATGAATTTTGCTCAGTATTGCGTCAGTACATACTTTTATACTATTTATACATCCGGCATTTATACATTTGGCTTTTCACAGTAAAAATAGGAAGACTATGGCAGATATGGTATAATAGATGAAGTAATTCTGTATCATTTTATGACAGGGGGAAATCACTATGCTGCCTGCTATTTATATCATCGGCTGTGGAGGGACTATTGCCGGCCGGGCCGCATCCCAGTCTGAACTCATTGGCTATCAGGCCGGGGAAGTTTCTATTGACGATCTCATCCAATCGGTACCGGAAATGACCAGCTATGCTTCTATCCGGGGAGAACAGTTCTGCAATATCGACAGTTCCAGTATGACTGAAGAACTGCTGCTGCAGCTGGCGCGCCATGTACAGGATATAGCTGGCCGGGACGACGTAGATGGTATCGTCATTACCCACGGCACGGATACGATGGATGAAACAGCCTATTTTTTGAATCTTACCGTTCACACCCACAAACCCGTTGTCCTCGTCGGAGCCATGCGTCCGGCTACGGCAATCAGTGCCGACGGTCCTATGAATCTGCTGGAAGCGGTGCGTCTGGCAGCAACGCCCGGAGCGGGGGAATACGGCGTCCTGCAGGTCATGAACAGCACTATCTGCTCGGCCCGGTTCGTGGAAAAGACCGATACGACCCATGTCCATACTTTTACCGATGGCCAGCTGGGCGCCCTGGGATTTATGCAGGATGGAGTTCCCGTCTTCTATCAGCAGCCGCTGCGCCGCCATACGTATGACTCCCGCTGGACCTGCCCGGCAGAAGACCATCTGCCGCCTGTCTGGATTCTGTACTGTCATATCGGCATGACGGCCGCGCTTATCGAAACGGCGATGGAACGGGGCGTACGGGGTATCGTCCTGGCCGGGATGGGCCATGGGAATATGCCGAAATACCTCCTGCCAGTCATCAAAGAGGCACAGCTGAAGGGAATCGTCTTCGCCCGTACGACGAGGGCGGCCGGCGGCATCGTCAGCCCTGTACCCCTGTGGCCACAGATGATCGGTGCAGACAATCTGTCGCCCCAGAAAGCACGGCTGCTGCTGCAGCTGGCATTGCAGGACACGAGTGACATAGAACAGATACAGCACTGGTTTGGCGAGTATTGACCGGCCGGCTTGTGACATACCATGGCATGTGATAAAATGATACAGATAGTATAATTGCTACCTGAACATACTACATGGGATAGGAGAGACGAACATGAAAAAATATACAAAAATTCTGATGACAGCTGCCGTTGCCGCCGTATTGAGCGGCAGCGTCATGGCTGCGGGAACGACGGGCGGTCTGCGCGATATCGATACGTATTGGGGGAAACAGGCCGTTGAATATTTCTATGACAACCATTATGTCAGCGGTGCCGATGGATATTTCCATCCCGATGATCCCATCACCCGTGAAGGCATTGCCTCCATCATCAACAACATGCTCAATGAAAGCCCGGCCGTCCCCAAGACCAGCTTCAAGGATATCCAGGGCCGGTGGTCCCAGCGGGCCATCGATTCCCTCGTCGATAAACAGATTATGAACGGTTACAGTGACAACACCTTCCGCCCGACGCAGAACATTACGCGGGAAGAATTTGCCGTCATCGCCTATAATTATATGAGTTATAAAGGCATTACCGTCCAGGATACGGCTGTCCCCTATGACGATGAAAATGCCATCGCTCCCTGGGCGCGGAAAGCCGTCGATACCCTGTCTGCAGCCGGTTATATGAAAGGGGCCAATAATACCTTCCAGCCGAAAGAAGAAATTACCCGTGGCGAAGCTGTCAACGTCCTCTACCGCATCCTCACTAACGGCAAGGGCAGTTCGGAAAAACAAAATACCCTGGAAACACAGGTATTTAAAGACATCACTGATGTCTACGGATCTATCAAGAACTTTGCCAAAGACGGCATCATGTACTGGCAGGGCAATAAACTCCACGTAGGCGTCAAGACCCAGGCCAACCGGGACAAGCTGGAACAGGCCCTGGCGGAAGATTCCCAGATTGAAGGCGGTTCCGTCATCGTCCAGCGTTCGACCTACAGTTACAATGATTACAAAAACATCATGGCCCGGGCCGAAAAGGTATACCGCGCCAATGAACCGACCGGCTCCTTTGTCAAGACCGACGTCGATTATCTCAATGAAAAGGTATTGCTCACCGTAAATTCCATTTCCAAAGGAACCCAGACGGCACTGAATAAGGAAATCGGCGGTGTACTGCGTATCGTCATTCAGTAGCAGGAGGAACTATGATGAAACCGAAGAAACTGGCGGCCCTGTTTGTGGCCTTTACCCTGTTTTCCGGCGTGACGGCTCTGGCGGAAGCTCCCTATACCGATCTGGGAGGACTGAAGAGCCGTGCTGCCATCGATTACCTGTACGATAACCAGTGCCTGGATTTCGCTGCAGGAAAGACCTTTGCCCCACAGCAGGTACTGACGCGGGGAGACCTGGCGCAGCTCATATACAGCGTCGCCCTGAAACTGCCGGAATCGCCGCTCGTCTTCAGTGATGCGCCGACGCCCAAAGCCAATGATGCCATGGCCGCCGTGGCAGCCCAGGGGATACTCAAAGGCTATGAAGATGGCTCCTTCCACCCCGATGAACCGGTGACGCGGGAAGAATTTGCCGCCGTCCTCTACCGCTACCTGAAGTACTGTGGCCTGGAAGAAATTGAAAACCACCAGCTGCCCTACGGCGACATTGCCGACGTAGCTCCGGAAAACCGCACGGCCGTAGAATATCTCCAGCGGAAAGACCTCATGACGACGACGGACAACCTGTTCCGTCCCCGGGAAGGTATGACCCGGGCGGCTGCTGCCGAAACGATATACCATATGATGCATTCTGATGCCGATTACGTATCCCACGTCGATGTGGAAAGCCAGGTCATACGGGCCCTCAATGCCGAATATGGCAGCATGCCTGCCTTTTTCCAGCAGGGGACGCTCTACTGGGATGGGGACAAACTGGTCCTCGGATTCAGAGGCTCGCCGCGCATGTTCCTGAAGCAGCGCCTGAAAAAAGATGTGAGCCGCTATGATGTGCTGGTATTCCGCCACGTCCGCTTTGCCCGTGCCGATTACGACCAGCTCATGACAAGGGCTATCAACTGCATCGTTTCCGAAGAAGGCGTGCAGAACTACGTTGGTTCCGTGCCGGATTATAAGAACGAAACCATCGATGTCATCGTGCGCCGTCCTTTGGCCGATACGACCGTACAGAAACTGAATGAACGGATAGGGAAAGGTGTCGTGCGGATTCATGACGTGCGCACGGCCGCCATGCGCCCCCAGCCGGCAAGCCCGGCAGGAGAAACGAAAAAAGTCGATACGGATACCAATAAGGACTTGTCCCATTCGCCGCTCTACGATGAAGCGACCAATGCCGCCGTCAATTCCGTCATCCGCGACGCCATGAAATAACAGAAAGGGAGACGTGAATGTAATTGAAACTGCTCAAGAAACTTGCAATCGCAGCCTGCACTATGACCTTTATGGTGTGCAATCTGGCTTTTGCCAAATTCGTTGTCCTCGATGATGTTCATTTTGACAAACAACATTCTGCCAAAAATTATAAAATCGTATCCGTCGATAACGGCATACCTACGGAAATCCGTCTCAAGGCAGGCAATTATGGCTATACCCGCATGACGGTAAAGCAGAATAAAAAACTCGTATATATCACGGACCTCCTGACAGAGGATAATATCCATCACATGCAGCGGGTCCAGGACCAGGACAGCGGCCGGATTTTTTACCTGCTTTCCCAATTCAGGCACGCTACGGCTTTTGGCTATGACCCGGTTAAAGGGTCCTGGCAGGAATACATCAATTCGAAAAACTATTATGCCGGGTATGACAAGCCCCATGCCAACCTGATTGTCAATAAAGACAATGAACTGGAACTTTCGTTCTTTGTATTCGGTGACGGGGTTCCCAACCATATCTATCAGTTCTTCTGGGATAACAAAGCCAACTGGTTTGGGTACCGCGATTTAGGTTACTACGTCTTCAAGGACGGGAAAAATCATAAAGTATAACCATAACAGGCATTTCCTCAGATAAAAAAACAGGTGCATGCCAGCTGCTTATGATGGTCAGCTGGTATGCACCTGTTTTGTAATGCGATGGGCATAGAGCAGGCAGGGCCGGTTTACTGCCCAAGGAGCAGGCGGGCCAGTTCATCCGGGCTCTGGACGAGGTAATCGGGATGGAGCCGTTCCAGATCCTCTTTGTCGCGGAATCCCCAGGTGACGAGGATGACGTCGAGACCGGCGTTGCGGGCCGTCATGCTGTCTACTTCCGAATCGCCGATGTAGACGGCATCTTCTCTGGCACATCCCAGCCGCTTCAGGGCTTCCCATACCATATCGGGTTCCGGCTTTTTCCGGTAGCGCGGTGATTCTCCCATGGAGAACGATACAAGATGGGAGAAAAATTCTTCGTGGAGTTCGCTGACGGCAGCCTGTCCTTTGTTGGACACGATGGCCGTCTTTCGTCCGCCGGCCTGAAGGGCAGACAGCAGGGACACGATGCCGTCATAGGGGTGGGTATGGCCCTGGCAGTGGCTGCTGTACCAGGTCTTGAATTCCTCGGCTAGTTTTTGCTGCTCTGCCGGGTCCAGATCCGGTGCGGTCCGCTTTATGAGTCCGGTGTAGCCGTATCCCAGAGCGGCCCGGACTTCCTGCCGTGTCCGGACGGGGAGATGATGGGCCCCGTATACATGGGCCAGGGAAGTCGTCAGTTCATCCAGTGTATCGAGGACGGTGCCGTCCATATCAAAAATAATCGCTTTATACTGTTTCATAATACCGCCGTAATGGCGCAAAGCCTCCTTTGGGTAAGTTCGACCCATATTATACCATATTCTATTTCTTTCTGCTCTTTTCAGGTAGAACTGGAAGTTAAATTCTATCTATGATAGAATAGGAGCTAGAATTATTTTTTCAGTCATAGAGGGAGAGGATGAGATGTCTAGTTATTTGCCGTACATTATTGTGGCAGGGATTGTGGTAATCTTTTTCATTATTTGCATGATTCTTTTTTCCGGGAACAAAGCGGAAAAGAATCATCAGAAACAGGAAAGGGCAGAGCAGCAGAGCCTGGCCCAGAAGAGGGCGGAAGAAAAGGCTGCCTGGGCTCAGATAGAAGCGCTCAATGATGAACGGGAAGCGAAACGGCGGACAAGCCAGTCGCATACGGCTCCTGTACCACGGATTTCTACGGTAACGGTCAGGGAACGGGCGGAAAACCCCGATGAAACGGCCTTTGTCACGACAAAAGGGGAAGCCGTACGGCGCAATGGACAGATTGTCTACGAAGAAGCTCCGCAGAAAAACCGTAAGAAAAAGGAAAATTTCGATGCCACACGGGTGTTGTCCCGCGATGAAATCATCGAAGCCATGGATAAAGTAGATAAAGAAGAAGCGGCCGCTTACAAGGCAGAAACGGAAGAAGCCAAGAAAAAGAAAGACGAAGAAGCGGCCCGCGAAGCCGACCGGGAAGAAGCACAGCGTCAGGCTGCAGAGAAAGAAATGATACGCCAGAGAGCAGAAGCGACCCGCAAGCGCCGGGCAGCGGCTGCGGCACAGCGTGCGCGCCTGGTCAGCGACGATGAACAGGAAGACACGACGCTGGCCCAGATGGCGGCGGTCGTGTCGAAAGACCTGGCGGAAAAAGATCAGCCGGCCGGCACGGATGCCCCGGCAGATGATGCCGATGCGACGACGGTCATTCCTGCTTCTGCCGTAACGGCAGCGGCGGCTGCTACGGCAGCTTCTGCCACGGCGCCCGCAGCAAGACAGGCAGCTCCGTCCAAAACGGCAGCGGCCGTCCGCAAAGGCGCTGCCGTTCATACGGCACCGGCTGCTGAAGAGGATGCCCCATCGGATAAGACGCAGATCATGAAGCCCGTCAAGGCCCAGAAACACGATGCGGCTCCCAGTGCGCTGGGTGATGAAACGCGGCGCATGCAGCCACTCCAGGTCGATACGGCTTCGAAAGAACAGGAAGGCCGGACGGCTCCGGCCGCTGCCAAGGCTTCGGCCCATACCCGGCAGGAAAGCAGTCACAATCGTACGAAGAGCCCCTGGGGCAATGACCTGCAGCACCGTACGTCCTCGACCAAACAGGGTCAGGAATCCATCTGGGCCAAAGATGCCGCCGCCAATTCGACGGTCGTCCGGGATTGTGCCTATCATTTCCTGGGCCAGTACGGTATTGCCGGCGATGCCTTCCAGCAGCACGTCAAAAACATAACGGCCGCTGCCTTCAACCGCCTGGGCTGCCATACCGACGACGAACGGGAAAAAGCCGTCGCCCCCCTTCTGGTGCAGGAAGCCCTGCAGAACGTACAGAAGACCTATGCGTCCCAGCCGGAAGACTACGTGGCCACTATGGCCCTGCGCGCCTTTGAAGATATCGTCCGCTGCCCCGTGGCCTCGACGCGCCATCTGGTCGCCATGGATGCCCTGAAAGTCATGCCATATCTGGGCCGCGGCCATTATCAGATTCTGGCTATCCTGCTGCTCTTCCTCTATTCCCGCAACTCCCATAACGTCGATAAGACGACGTTCTGCCAGTATATCGACAAATACGTCATGCCTTTCCTCGACCATTTCCCGACGGAACGGCCCTATTACCAGCAGCTCGATTATCTCCACTGTACGGCACTGGAAGCCAAGGAAACGCGGTTCCCGGAAATTCTGTCCGATTCCTATCCGCTCCTGTTCCGTTACCGCGGATTTACGGAAGAAGAACTGCGTAAAGCCCTCAAGGGCCACCGCATCCCCAGAGAATACGTCGTACGGTCCTTCAATTCACCGCTCATCAAGCTGGCCCTGATCGACGATTCCATGGCTCTGCGCTTCTTCCGCGTCACGGGCATTACCGACCGGGACATGCAGGACCGCATCATGCGGCTGGCTAAAAAGCGCCCTGCCAATTTCAGTGGCGAAGAAGCACTGGACATCATGGAAGATATTTCGCCTATCCTGGCAGATCTCGGCGATATCTGGGACAGCACGCTGCTGCGCGTCTCCACGCTTTCCCTCCTGGGCCTCTATCTGGCACAGGGCTATGTAAAAGAAATGATTGGCGAGGAATTTGATTTATCCCGCTGGTTTGAATAAAAGGTGGTCTATTGTATGAAAAAAATTCGTAAAGCTGTCATCCCGGCAGCCGGTTATGGTACACGCTTTTTGCCGGCGACGAAAGCGACGCCGAAAGAAATGCTGCCTATCGTCGATAAGCCGACAATCCAGTATATCGTAGAAGAAGCTCTCCAGAGCGGCATTGAAGAAATCCTGATTATCAGCGGTCATGCCAAACGGGCTATTGAAGATCATTTTGATACCAATATTGCCCTCGAACTCAACCTGGAAGAACATCATAAAACGGATTTGCTGCGCATGGTCCGCAGTATATCTGAAATCAATATTCATTATATCCGTCAGAAGCACATGCGCGGCCTGGGCGATGCCATCCTCTGTGCCCAGTCCTTTATCGATGACGAACCTTTTGCAGTCCTTCTCGGCGATGATGTCGTATACAACGAAACCAACCCGGCCCTGCAGCAGATGATCGACATCTACAATTCCCTGGGCACGACCATCCTGGGCTGTCAGGAAGTGCCCCAGGAAAAAGTTTCCTCCTATGGCATCGTCAAGGGCGTTCCTACCGATGATCCCCGTCTCATGCGCGTCGTCAACATGATTGAAAAACCGTCCGTTGCCGAAGCACCGAGCCGGACTGCCGTTCTCGGCCGCTACATCATCACTCCCGATGTCTTTGAAGTACTGCGCCGGACCGAACCGGGAAAAGGCGGCGAAATCCAGCTGACCGATGCCCTTCAGACCATGGCAGCCCGGGAAGCCGTCTATGCATACTGCTTCTCCGGCAAGCGCTATGACGTAGGGGATAAACTGGGCTTCCTCAAGGCTACTGTCGAATACGCCCTGCGCCGTCCTGATTTGGGCGATTCGTTCCGGGATTATCTGAAGAGTCTGTCTTTATAAGAAACAGGTAAGGTCAAAAAATCAAAGTCACCATGTAAAAAGAGCACCGTTCAGGTATTGATTATTGCTAAGCGTCATGCTATACTTAGGATGAATCATAAAGAATGATTATTCCTTTTAATAGTGTGAAAGAAGGGGTTTGTATGAAAATAGAAGAAGGTACCGTAGTAGGGTTAAATGATAATGGTCTCGTCGATGTCAAAGTCGGCCGTCATTCCGACTGTATTTCCTGTGGTGCCTGTGATGGGGCACAGCACATCGTCGTCCAGGCACTGAACCCGGTCGGCGCCAAAGTCGGGCAGCATGTCAAATTCGAAATGCGGGAAGTCAACATCGTCATCGGCGCATTCGTCTGCTTCATCATGCCGCTCCTGGTCGCTGCAGCCGGTGTCTTCATCGGCCGCATGATAGCCCAGTCCCAGGCATTGGATGTCGTCAACCTGGAAATTGCCGGCGGCATCATCGGCTTCCTCATCGGAGTCGTGGGAGTCAAACTCTTTGACCGTAAAATCACGAACGATGCCAACGCCCGCCCGAAAATCGTAGAAGTCGTGCAGGGCCGGTAAGAGAGCATACAAAGAATGAGACTGTCTTTTCAGGCAGCCTCTTCTTTTTTACCCGGATTATATCCATATGCTCTGGTATAGTGAAAAAAACCTGTCCAGTGACAGTTTTTTTTCAGTTTGGCAATTTTTCTGCCAGCGACAGGGTCGTCCCGTCCTGACGGGTGACGCTCGTCACGCGGAGCTGGCTCCTCGTATCGTCCAGATTTTCCCGGCTCATGAGAGCGTACTGGCTGGGGATGAGGGGATTGAGCAGGAACTGGCTGGTGTGTGGCTTGCCCGATGCTGCCGGCGTCAGCCGCAGGGTGCCAGAATACAGCACGGCATGGTCGCCGGAACGCTGGAGCTCATAGACACCGCGGATTTCCCGGATTTCTTCCGGTTTCCCTTCGAATACCGGCGTATAGGTGATGCGCAGGAAGGTCTGATGATTGGATCCTTTGACAAGAGTGGCCGATACGTTCCGGATTTTGATCAGTCCGTCCAGCTGGCGCTGGATCGGGCGGTTGTATGCGGCCAGACGCTGATCCCAGGCGTCGTTGATTTCACTGATGAATGCCGGTGCATCGGCAAGGCCCGTAATGCGCCACTGCTTCGGTCCCGTACGGGTCAGTTCGATGGTGCAGGTCAGATTCCTGTCGAGCCGTTCATTATATAAGGTGACCGTCATGTGAGCGTGGCTGCTGTCTGTCTTATGGGCGTAGCGGGAAGAAACATAGTGCCAGCCCGAGACGGGAAAGGGAAATCCCAGGGCCTGCAGGCGGAGACGGACATTTTCTGCCGCTCCGGCGCGGTCTGCATCGTCTTTCTCCTTCTGCATGGTCAGGTGGAACAGGCGGCTGCTGTCGGTGATGAAATCATCCCGCAATGGCGCCCAGGCCAGCTGCAGGACCGGCAGGGAATCGATTCCGCCGCCCCGCGAGGCCATGCCGTCGAAGAGTCCGGCTGCAATGGCCTTATCATCGACAAGAGCCGTGACCGTTTCCTCATCGCCGCTTTGTATGGCCCGGGTGAGGACCCGGACGGAATAATCGGGCGTCGCCTTGTATACGTGCTCATAGTTGAGTACCGCCGCTTCCAGACAGAAAAGCAGGATACAGATGGCAGCCAGTATGGAGACATCCGGTTTGGGTATTCTATGCGAATTCATGGGCATTCCTTCTTTGCGTATGAGACAAAAATATGATGACTTAAAAGTATTATACCATTTTTATGCCGTTTCTGAAAAAGGAAACGTATTATTTTTGTAGAACTATAGATAGTGAGACCTGAAATTTAACCTATATAGTGAGGAGTGATACGGTGATTACCATACATGATAAAACCCATAATACAGACTATACCGTAGAAAAAGGGACGACACTGCTCGCCCTGAGCCGGCAGTGCTGTCCCGAAGCCGACCCGCCTGTGGCAGCTGCACTGTACAACAACGAACTGGCCGGCCTGCAGACGAAAATAGAAGAAAAAGGCGATGTCGAATGGTACCAGCTGAATACACTGGAAGGCAACCAGTGCATCATACGCACGGCCATCCTGCTCCTCGTGCGGGCCGTGGCCGAACTCTATCCCGACGGCAAGGTGCTGGTCAAACACGCCCTGCGCAAATCCCTTTACTGTGAACTGGAAATCGGCCACAACGTGACCATCCACGATGTGGAAACCATTAAGCGCCGCATGGACGAAATCGTCGAACAGGACGAAACCATCACCCAGGTCAAAGTCAGCACCCAGACAGCGCTGGCCATGTGCCACAACCGCGACCTCAAGCACGAAGCGGAACTGATGAGCCATGTCGATGTGCCCTATGTCCTGGCTTATCAGTGCGGGCAGATACTGGACTACTACATGGGGCCTCTCCTGCCCAGCATGGGATACCTGACCTGCTTCAACCTGCGACTCTATGCGCCGGGTATCATACTGGAATACCCGAAAGTAGAAAATCCCAACGAACTGCCGCCGTACAAGGAAATCCCAAAAATGGCCCGCCTCTTCCTGGAAGCGGAAGAATGGGGGCGCATCGTCCGCTGTGAATACGTCTCCGACCTGAACCGCTATATCGGGGACGGGACCATCCAGGATATCGTCGATATGGCCGAAGCC
The DNA here is from genome assembly GCF_043520715.1 of Megasphaera hexanoica. Lineage (NCBI taxonomy): Bacteria > Bacillati > Bacillota > Negativicutes > Veillonellales > Veillonellaceae > Megasphaera > Megasphaera hexanoica. The sequence goes on from NZ_CP171361.1 coordinate 987,079, forward strand.
CTGCAGGAAAAGAAACTGGCCGAACTGGCCGACTATATCGTGGCCCAGCGGCCCAAAATCAAAGTCGTCCTCATTGCCGGCCCGTCCTCTGCCGGTAAGACGACATTCTGCAAACGGCTGACCACCCAGCTCCGCGTCAATGGCCTGCGTCCGGTGCGCATTTCTCTCGACGACTATTTCTATAATAGAGAAGATACGCCGCGTAATCCCGATGGCAGTTACGATTTCGAATCACTGCGCGCCATCGACGTGCCCCTGTTCAACCAGCAGATCGATGACCTCAATCAGGGCAAAGACGTCCACCTGGCCCGCTTTGAATTCGTCGAAGGCAAGCGCTATTTCGATGAAAAGCCGACGCGCCTCGAACCGGGCCAGCCCATCGTCGTAGAAGGCCTCCACGCCCTGAACGATTCCCTGACCTACATGCTGCCCCGCTATGAAAAAGTCAAGATCTCCCTGGGCGTCCTGACGCAGATACGCATCAACGACCACAACCGCATTTCCACGTCGGACACGCGCATCATCCGCCGCATGGTCCGGGATCATCAGTTCCGCGGCCGCGGTCCCGAAGCGACCATGGAAATCTGGGGCGACGTGCGCCGTGGCGAAGAAAAGAACATCTATCCCTATCAGGAAGATGCCGATACCATCTTCAACACGGCTCTGCCATACGAACTGGCTGTCCTCAAACCCTATGCCGAACCGCTCCTGGAATCGATCGGACAGGACAGCCCCTATTATACGGAAGCCCAGCGCCTGGTCAAATTCCTGAAGCCATTCAAGCCCGTAGATTCGTCCGTCGTCCCCATGAACTCCCTCCTGAGGGAATTTATCGGCAAATGACAGACCATTGCGCGGCCGGTGCGGGGTATACGAATTTATCATTGACAAAGCCTAAGTGGATAGATATAATAGTATAGTCGAGGTAGAAATAATGAAACTACAAGTCGAAGAAGCACTCAAAGAAATGGGGAAGTATTTCCCTTTTTCGTTTGAACGTCCGGCTGCCGAGCTCGGTGATGTAGATGATTTCCCCTGGAAAGATGCTACCGTAGCTGTGGAAGGAACGTATTGTTTCGATGGCAATCATCTCCTTGTAGAAGGAACGATTCGTACATCGGGCATGTATCCCTGCAGCCGTTGTCTGACACCGGTATCGGTGGATCGGAACGAAACACTGTCTGAAGTCTATGGTACGGAAGCGGAGCTTCCCGAGGACGTATTGCCCTATAACGGGGAATACATCGATTTGACGGAGACAATTAGAGAAACCTTGATCCTCAGCGAGCCCATGAGGGTATTGTGCCGGCCTGACTGCAAAGGGCTTTGTCCGCAGTGCGGTGCAAACCTGAATGAAGGACCCTGTAGTTGTCCTACCGACAAGATTGATCCGAGGCTTGAAGCCCTGGCTCAGTTATTACGATCCAAAGAAAAGCACTAGAAACACGTACCATGTGATTTAAGGAGGTGCAGAACATGGCAGTACCAAAGAACAGATTATCCCAGACTCGTCAGAAGATGCGTCGTGCAAACTGGAAATTGACAGCACCGGGCTACGTAGAATGCCCGCAGTGCCACGAAGCAATGATGCCTCATCATGTATGCCCGACTTGCGGCTACTATAAAGGCAAACAGGTTGTCAACAACACAACGGCTGAATAAGAGTAAGCATAAAAAGCGTCCCAAAAAGGGACGCTTTTTTATGTCCTGGCCGGTTCAAAGTGCAGTGTAGCAGGCCACCCAGCAAGAGGATGTCGGTTATTTCCCGCAGACATCAAACTTCAAACTATCCCTTCTCTTCCGTTGCACCTTTTGTGCAGCGGATTTTTTTATAACTCAGCTCTATGGGAAAAAATGACTTGTCATGAAAGTTTTGCATGAAATGCGGGCGGGTTGTATTGCTCTTTAAAATATAATTTGTAAATGCAAACACAAAAAAATGTAATGTAAGACGAAACAAATGACGTAGCGAAATTATAGGAAATAGGCAAAATAACTAATTGTAGTGCCTTGGTGTCCTAATCACAGATGAGGCGTCAAACAGTGAGAACATGGCGTTTTTATAAAATAGAGACGGACTGATACCTGTATTATGTTATTTCGTACCATTTTACGTTTGTCGGAATTTTGTCTAGTTATAGAAAACATAGTATAAATACATAGATGAATATAAATATACAAACCACACTCATTTTGGAGTTTTATATATCAGAATAAAATATCATATACCAGAAGTAGATAAACATAAAAAACAATAAAATATCACCGTAATGGACACTTAATTGCAATATAATTGTGACAAAATAACGTTTTATGGTATAATGTTAAGTAAACCACGACTATTTTATGTAATGATAATAATTATAATACAGGAGGTTGTTTTATGAATAAAATATACAAAGTCATCTGGAGTCATGTAAAACAATGCTATGTCGTTACATCAGAATTAACGAAAAGCCAACACAAATCGTCCAGTAAGAGTGAACTTATAAGTACAAATGTACACCAGAGGAGGTATTTTGGTAAGGCGGCCGTAGCTGCCATCGTCGCCGGACTGCTGACTTTCGGTTCTTATGGTTTGGCTGATGCAGCAGGTCCGGCAGCCACTGAAAATGGACCGGCCAGCAAAGCAGACGGGATTGCCAGCATCGCTGTTGGGGTTGGTGATTAAGTAGTCGCTAATAAGGGTAAAATGTATCAGGGTGCTACTGCTATAGCTGCAGGTACTTTAAATGTCATCGATGCCGCTGCAGAGGTTAACTTCGATGGAGTTGCCAATAGTGTCATCGGTCAGGTGAACTATACCAAGAATGCCAATGCAGCAGTCATTATGGGGGCCGGCAATAAAGTCACCAATTCCTATAAGGACGTGAAGCTGGATGAAAAGACCTTGCAGGCATTGATGCAGGCATACCAGCAAAATAATATGCAGAAAGTTACAGAAATCCTGCAGAAAGCTGTTCCGAACAGCGGTGGCCAGGTCATGGTCATGGGCGGCGGCAACACAGTTGACTATGCCCAGTCTTCCCAGGTCATGGGTGTCAGCAATATACTGAAGGGAACGAAAGATTCCATCAGCACGTACAACCTGGTGGATGGGTTCCAGAACAAGGTGACCAATTCCCAGAATACGTATGTGGTCGGGACGAATAACAGTTTTGTGAATATGGCCAATTCCATCGTATTGGGAGATAACAATAACCGTATTGCCAATAACACAGACCGAATTATGAAAGATACCATTGTAATCGGTGATGGGAATACGGTACAAAATGGTGATGAAAGCATTGCTATCGGGAAAAATATCACAATCCAACGTGATGGCGGTAATGGCTATGAATACGACACAGGCAATGTGGCCATCGGCAGCAATGCCTATATCAACAGTTATGTGAACCAGGGCGACAGCATTGCCATCGGTAAGAATGCCAGCGTCATCAATATGAATGGCTCCCTGGAACAGGCCTTTGCCTTTGGCAGACCCATGGGCAAGGAGTATTCCGGCAGTATTGCCATCGGTCAGAATTCCTATGCTCGTTCAGGCAGTACCATGATTGGTATCCATAATTATCAAGGCAAACTTGGTGATTTGGATATCGACTTTACGAAGGACAAGAGTGGAGGCCATTCTGGTATTGGCGAATATCAGGAAAGTATCGATGCTACGACCATTGGCAATAACAGCTACAATAATGGCGTATTCTCGACAGTAGTAGGTAGTTATACCGCTGTGTCTGGCTTGTACCATAATCAGAAATGGGGCGAAAAGCCTTACGGTGTACAGAACTTTGGTGCTGCTGTCCTCGGCTCGCTGAATAGTGTAGAAGGGTTGACCAGTACAGAGCATAACACGGCCGGTATGGCTGACAGTATCCTCGGTTCTGCTAACCGCACCAAGAATGCCAATGGTACGGTCATGGTCGGTGCCGGCAACGTGGTAGAAGATTCGATTAACGATTTTGATGCATCAGAAATCAAGACAAAAGATGGCATCGCCAGCCCCAATGCTTTGTCTGAAGCCATGCGCACTTCTATCAAAAACGCCAATGGCGGTGGCGCAGCCTCTATTGTCGGTAACGGCAATGAGGTGAAGAAGTCCACGAATGTGGCTGTTGTAGGTTCAAAGAACTCCGTGACCAGCACCACGAATTCTCAGATTTTTGGCGATAACCGTACAGTGACAGGTACAGACGGAGCAACCATTGACGGTGCTGTTATCATTGGCTCGGCTGATGCAACAACTCCGATGACGACGGATAAGAAAAACGTTACCATCCTCGGCTATAATGCCAACGCTACTGTCGAAGGCGGCGTAGCACTGGGCAGTGGTTCTGTGGCTTCGACTAAAGCAAATGTGTTTGGATATGATCCTTTGACAGGTATTGCAAGTACGTCTGACGATAAAAAGTGGAAATCGACCTGGGCCGCTGCTTCCATCGGTGATAGTGATCATACCCGCCAGCTTACCAATGTAGCTGCCGGTTATGCTGACACCGATGCCGTTAACGTGGCACAACTGAAGGCTGTAGCTAGTAAGGTGGGTTCTGTCATGAAACTCGTAGCGGGTGATGGCATCTCTATCGTCAACAAAGACGGCGTATATACAATTAGTGCCAATATAAAAGGCGGTTCGACACCTACCGACGATGTCAAGGTAGATCCCGAAAAACCGGGTGAAGGTGGCAATACATCTGGGGCTACGACGGATACACCGGTTACTCCTGTTGATCCGGGCAATACAGGCAATACGGACAATCCGGGCAACACAGAAAATCCTTCTAACGGAAACGGACTTATCATTACGGCTGAAACGAAACCGACAAACTTTGGTGCCGATAGTGGTGAAGCGACAGCTGTCAAACCGGGTGAAAACCTTGCTATCAAAGGGGATACGACCAATATTACGACTACTGCCAGTGATCATGGCATTACCGTTTCTCTCAAAAAAGATATTACCGTCGATAGCGTAACGGCCGGGGATACGAAGATGACCAGTGATGGACTGACTATCACGGGAGGCCCGTCGATTACCAAGAGTGGTATCGATGCAGGCGGCAAGAAAGTAACTCATGTCGCCGATGGAGAAATCGCGGCCGAATCGAAAGATGCTGTCAATGGCAGCCAGCTCTATCGTGTTCAGAAGAACGTAGAATCGATTGAAAACAACGTGATCAATCTGGCTGGTGACGTAACCAACCTGAGCGGCCGTGTATCCAACCTCGATAACCGCATCAACAAAGTCGGTGCCGGTGCAGCGGCTCTGGCAGCGCTCCATCCGCTGGACTTCAATCCCGATGACAAATGGAACTTTGCTGTCGGATATGGCAACTACCGCAACGCTAACAGTGTAGCACTGGGAGCTTTCTACCAGCCCAACGAAAATACTATGTTCAACGTGGCAACCAACTTCGGCAACGGCGAAAACATGATTAACGCCGGCGTCAGCTTCAAGATTGGCAAAGGAAACTCCTATGCCGGTGTCAGCAAGGCCCAGCTGGTAGCAGAAAATCAGCAGCTTAAGGCAAACGATACTCTGCAGGATCAGAAGATTCAGAAACAAGATCAGGAAATCCAGGAACTGAAGAAAGCCCTGGAAGAACTGAAAAGCCGTATCAAATAACAGAATAACCCTATCTGACTGATACAAACAAAACGCCCCGCATCAGAAGAGCTCCCCTCTAATTCTGATGCGGGGCGTTTTGCATCTGTGCCTCCCCTGGGACGGCTTCCAACGCGGCAAACCGACCTGCGGCCTGCGTTTCTTACTACGAACTTTCCTTTTGGTAAATAGTATTTGCAATAGATTTTTTGTATGACCGGAATTTATTGATGAATTTTTCATGTCAGTATAAGTGACAGTTTGCTGTCCAGTTGAAAAAATTATATTTATATAGATACATTAATACTAATAAATATAATTTTACTATTGATTACTATGTTATAAAAACAAATAGAAACAAATAGAAATAAATAATATAATAATAATTTAAATATAAAAATATAAATTATAGTGATTATAAAAGATGCTGTAGCAATAAATTTGTGATAAGAAACTGTTTTATGGTATAATGATAACAAATAGACCACTTTATTAATAATTATGCTATGAGGAGGGAGCCTTATGAATAAAATATACAAAGTCATCTGGAATCATACGAAACAACTATATGTTGTTGCATCTGAAATGGCCAAAGCACATGGACGGACGTCCATCGGAGGAAGGACGTCGCGATTAACCGTCGCCGCCCTTACCGCCTTTGTCCTTACTGCCGGTGTCACCAGTGTAGGACTGGCGGCGGATCCTGTAACCGATGCTAATACTCATTATTATAGTATGAATCCCAAAAGTGGTGCTGCTACCGGTACTGATAGTAATTATAACAATAATGGAGCTACAGGGGATGATGCTATTGCCATCGGACCCTTTGCTTCAGCCCAGGGACAGCATTCATTAGCGTTGGGATATGGTGCTCAAACAACTCATTTAGAGGGTAAAGATAGTCAGGATGATAACACTGCGGTTGGTTACAATAGCCAGTCTGGTTATCGTTCGACCGCCCTGGGCTATAATAGCAAGGCAACAGGGCGGTATGCTGTTGCACTAGGTACCGATGCCCTGGCCAATCAAGATAACAGTACGGCTATTGGGATGAATGCACAGGCTGAAGGAAAGCAGGCAACCGCACTGGGTTCGCTCGCCAGGGCTAGTGGGGAATCTGCTACTGCTGTAGGTGAAGGTGCAGAAGCTTTGGCCAATTACTCGTCAGCTGTTGGCTTAGGAGCGAAAGTAGATAAAGGGGCGACCAAGGGAACAGCATTGGGATATCAGGCAAAGGTTTTAGCCGATGCAGAAAATAGCATGGCCTTAGGCGCAAGCAGTCAGGTCAGTAGAAAAAACAGTATTGCTATAGGTATGAGTGCACAAGTTTCCGGTGCACAATCTGTTGCCATTGGGCAAGGTGCGAAGGTTTCAGTAGAAAATTCCGTTGCCTTGGGCCAAGGTTCGGAAGCTTCGGGAAACTTGAATGATTACAATGTCATGTCTCTTACGATTCCGAATCTTAACAGCAACTATAGTGTAAGCGGCGGGTGGCCAAGCGGAATCGTTAGTGTAGGTAATGATAAAGTGGTACGGACTATTACGAACGTAGCCGCCGGACGTGTTACGCCTACGAGTACGGATGCCGTCAATGGGAGCGAACTTTATGCCGTAGCTATAGAGGCTGCCAAGCATGCGACTGTCAAAGCGGCTGCAAACAGTCGTATTACAGTAGATAACACAGGCGTTAACAAAGGAAAGGGTATCGAATATACGATTGGCTTAAATACGGACGGATTGGCTAAAAGTACGGATGGTTTAACATTTGCTGGTGATGACGGAAAGTCAGATAATAGCAAAGTCATATCGAGAAAGTTGAATGAGCAACTTAATATTGTCGGAGGAGCGACCGAAACTGTTGACGCTGCTAACATTGGTGTTGTAAGAAAAGATGATGATACCTTGAATATTCGTCTTGCAAAAGACATTACAGGTCTCAACAGTCTGCAAGCCACAACTGTTACTTCTGGTAATGTGACTGTAGACGGTCAGCATAATGTGATTACAGGTTTGTCTAATACGACCTGGGATAAAACGAAAGATTATTCTCAGTCTACAAAGGCTGCTACGGAAGCTCAGCTCCACGAAGCGATGACACAGGCTGCAGCCGATGCCAATGATACACATATCACGGCTGGAGATTATGCCGTTGGTACTATTACAGACAAGGATGGCCAGTCAGTGCAGGGCGTATCGATAGACGTTGTAGATAAGACGGGAAAAGTTGGTACCGTCCGGATTACGGATGTAGCCAAAGCCAGTGATGTAGGCGATGTCACAAATTTAAATGCAGATATTAAAAATACTGAAGGTAAAACGACCGTAGTAGATGCTGTCAATCATGTAGATAACAAAGTGGGGAATCTTGACTACAGCAGCACGAAGTACGTTAAAAAAGGTGAAGACGTCACGACTTCCATTGGAAAACTTGACGAAGCCATTAAGAATGCGTCAGAAGCTGCAGGCAAGCATACTATTGTATCAACGGAAGATGCTAATCTTTCTGTTGAAAATATTGCCAAAGAGGGAGAAGCAGCGAATTATCAGATTTCCCTGAATAAAGATCTGAATGTCGATTCAGTTACAGCAGCTAATAAGATTACAACAAAAGACCTCGAAGTGACAGGTTCCGCTGCCATTGGCAAGGTCACCATCAACAAGGATGACAAAGGCACGATTGGTGGATTGACTAACAAGACCTGGGACGCCAAGAACATTACGTCCGGTCAGGCTGCTACGGAAGACCAGTTGCAAGCTGCGACCAAGAACGCCGTCAACTATGACGGTGACGACAGCAAGACCGTTACGCTGCGGGAAGACACGACCATCCAGAATGTAGCCAACACCACGATTGAGGAAGGCTCTAAGAACGCCGTCAATGCCGGGACCGTCTACAAGGAAACGAGAGTCGAAAAGGACGGAATCTTCATCAGACAGGCTAACACAGCTGGCCAAAACATAACGGCTTTGGATCATCAGGTGGCTGCCAATACGGAATCTATTTATAACATCAATAACCGTGTATCCAACCTCGATAACCGCATCAACAAAGTCGGTGCCGGTGCAGCGGCTCTGGCAGCGCTCCATCCGCTGGACTTCAATCCCGATGACAAATGGGACTTCGCTGTCGGCTATGGCAATTACCGCAATGCCAACAGTGTCGCCTTCGGCGCCTTCTATCGTCCCAATGAAGATACCATGTTCAGCCTGGGCACGAACTTCGGCAATGGGGAAAATATGTTCAACGCTGGCGTCAGCTTCAAGATTGGCAAAGGAAACTCCTATGCCGGTGTCAGCAAGGCCCAGCTGGTAGCGGAAAACCAGCAGCTCAAGGCAAACGATGCCCTGCAGGACCGGGAAATCCAGGAACTGAAGAAAGCCCTGGAAGAATTGAAAAGCCGTATCAAATAACAGAATAACCTTATCTGACTGATACAAACAAAACGCCCCGCATCAGAAGAGCCTTCCTCTAATTCTGATGCGGGGCGTTTTGCATCTGTGCTGGTTTGAAGGACAGTGTAGCATGGCTCCCCTGGGAAGCGGGAGCTGGCGCCAACGGCCGACTTAGGCAGAGAACCGCATTTGAAGGAGCGTAGCGACGCGCAAATGTGTGTAGGGGCTCACGGCCGGGGGACTTCTTCTGTCTGCCTCACCGGCTATAGCATCATCTACGGCGTTGTCGTCTATCAACGTAGCCCCGCTACGCCTCTTTCCTCCGCCTTGTATCTGACACCATAGCCGATGATTCCGATGCAAAGCGCCCCCAGTCGTGAGCCCTCGCCTATGCCGAAACACAGTGCCCTATTGTAGCACCTTGCCAGATATATATGAATATCGTAGTTTCGGCAGAGGGGTTCTTTTATCATCTGAGTTCCAGTATCTGAGTCCGAGGAACGTAGCACGACGGACAGGGTTCCCGGCATTCCTGCTAACCACTAACCACTGACCACTATCCACTGACCACTATCCACTGACCACTATCCACTGACCACTATCCACTAACCACTAACCACTATCCACTATCCACTATCCCTTCCCGGCCTGCGGCTCTCTGCATAAAATTGGAATAAAATCCAAATCCATGATATTATATATAAAGATAGGAATAAATTCCAAATTTTTACTATAAAATAGGATAATTAGGAAACAATTCCAGAAAGGAGTTGCTATGAAACTGATACCCAGACCAGAATATCTGGATTTTTTGAAGCGTTATCAGAACCATCATTTGATTAAGGTGATTTCTGGTGTCCGCCGGTGTGGGAAATCTACTATTTTTTACTTGTACCGGCAATATTTATTGCATCATGGTGTGGCTCCCGAACAAATTATTACCATAAATTTTGAAGACCTGGCTTATGAACCGTTGTGTGAATACCATGCATTACATCAGTATATTACAGAACGGATGCAGACGGATAGGATGAATTACATCTTTCTCGATGAAATACAGCATGTAAAAAATTTTGAAAAAGTGGTAGATAGCCTGTTTATTAAAGAGAATACCGATGTGTATATCACCGGATCCAATGCCTATTTTATGTCTGGTGAGTTAGCGACGCTTTTGACAGGCCGCTATGTGGAGCTGTCGATGCTGCCCTTGTCATTTCGGGAATTTTGTCAGGGAATGCCTGATTCCCTGTCGGTGCCTGAACAATATAACGCCTATGTCCGAGTGAGTTCTTTTCCCTATGCCCTGCAGTTTCAACACGATTCCCAGGCCGTAGAGGAATACCTGTCAGGAATTTACAATACAATTCTGGTCAAAGATACATTACAGCGGATGAGAAGCGGCGATACGATGATGATAGAGAGTCTGATGAAATTTCTGGCCGCGAATATAGGCAGTCTCATTTCACCTAATAAAATTGCCAATTCCCTGACTAGTGCTGGCAGGAAAATAGATAATAAGACCGTTGAAAAATATTTACAAGGTCTGAAGGATAGTATGCTCATTTATCAGGCAGACCGATTTGATATACGGGGAAAACAGCTGCTGAAAATCAATGCCAAATACTATCTGGTTGACCCCGCTTTCCGTCGCCTTTTGATCAACGATACCGGGCGGGACACGGGTCACATTTTGGAAAATGTCGTATACCTGGAATTACTGCGCCGGGGAGGCAAGGTATACGTTGGCCAGCTGCCCAAAGGAGAAATTGACTTTGTCGTTGAACGGTCCGGAACCAGAGAATACTACCAAGTAGCAGAAAGTACACTGCTCCCGGAAGTGCTCGAACGGGAATTGAAAACGCTACGCGCCATACCGGATCAATATCCCAAATACCTGCTGACACTGGATGAAATTCCCTCAGAAGCAGATTACAACGGCATCAAAAAGAAAAATGTCCTCCGCTGGCTGCTGGGGGATGGCTTCTAACGTGCAGCGGCGTCTGGCTTCCAACGCAGTGAACCGGCCCAAAGCCTACTAATCACTAACCACCGACCACTGTCCTTCCCGACCTGCGTTTTTTTCATCAAACATCAAACATCAAACATCAAACTTCAAACTATCTTTTCACTAACCACTATCTTTTTCCAGCCTTCAAATTATCCCTTCCTTCCCGACAAAATAAAAAAATGTAACTATTGACATTACAACTTAGATGATATATACATTATAAATGTAAGGACGATATTTTGTTACTACTAGGAGGAATGACTCATGGACGCAAAAACGATAGAAGCCGTAACGGCTAAGACCAACGATTTACTGGCAGCACCGAGTTGCAATCCGAAATTGAAAGCAGCTGCTGAAAAATGGCTGGCTGCCGCTGACAAAGATGCCGAAACTCCGGCTTATATCGACGCTCTGAAAAATGGTGTATCTACCATTGACGAACTGCTCGGCTTTGCCGGTTCCGATTTTGCCAAAAAGCTTCTCGGCGAAGAAGGCGCTAAAGGACTCCTGGCTCATGCCAAAGATATTCAGGCTAAAGGTGCCAAGTATTGCGACTGCCCGGCATGTACGGCTGCACTGGCTATATTGGACATTCTCCACGCTATCTGATATGCCGGACTATTACGTATAGGATGCATAGAGGGCTGTGACAGATTCATTTCTGTTGCAGCTTTTTTTTGTGCTGTTCTGGTATAGGACAGCAGGCTGACCGTATGGAAGAAACCTACGAAACGTGCTACACTGAAACAATGCAAAGGAATAAAGGAGGTGCCTTATGGAACAGACAAAATGGAAACAGGCCCGCAAGGGGATGGATATGCTTCACGGTTCTATTGCCGATAAATTGTTCTTCTTTGCTATGCCCGTCGGCCTCATGGGCATGTTTGAACAGCTCTTTAATAGTGCTGATGTCTTCATCCTCGGGCGGTTTGTCGGGAAAGATGCTATGGCGGCCGTCGGGAATAATATGCCTGTCATCGGCCTTCTGGTGACGCTCCTCATGGGGATTTCCCTCGGTGCCAATGTCGTCATTGCCCAGTATCTGGGAGCCCGGAAGGATGAGAAAGTGGAAGCAACGGTGCAGACGGCTATCCTCCTTTCTCTGGGCATGGGACTGGCGCTCATGATCATAGGGGAACTCATCGTGTCTCCGGCTCTTGCAATTCTCGCCGTGCCGAACGACGTGTATCCTATGGCAGAATTGTATCTGCGGATTTTCCTCCTGGGTCTGCCGTTCCTTTCCCTATATAATTTCGAAGCGGCCGTGTTCCGCAGCTGTGGTGATGGCCGGACGCCACTGTACAGTCTGGTGGCAGCCAATGCAATCAATATCGTCCTCGACCTGCTTTCTGTCACCGCTTTCGGTCTGGGCCTTACGGGTGTCGTCGTGGCGACGGTCCTTTCTTTTGCCGTCAACGCGGCCATCTTATTTGTCTTACTATGTCGTACAGCCGACCGGATCCGCCTGCAGCGGCATCATATGTGTTTTTCCCACTGTGAACTCTGCCGCATCATGCGCATCGGCCTGCCGGCAGGGTTGCAGGGCATGGTCTTTGCCCTCTCCAATGTGCTGATCCAGTCGGCCCTCAACAGTCTGGGGACGGAAGCCATGGCAGCTTCGACAGCGGCCTTCATCATAGAAAATAATATGTACTGCTTCGTCAATGGATTCAGTCAGGCGGCAACGACCTTTGTCGGGCAGAATTATGGGGCACGGAATCTGCGCCGCTGTTTCCGCATCACCAAGGTGGCCTTCGCCGTAGAAGGAGGGTTTCTCCTGGTAGTGGTGACGCCGGTACTCCTTTTTTCCAAACCGCTGATTTCCTTGTTCAACAGTGATCCCGTCGTCGTGCAGCTCGGGTCGCTGCGGCTGTTCTGTATTGCCGGCACGTTTTACCTCAATGGCATCATTGACATCATCTCCGGGTCTCTGCGGGGCTACGGCTATTCCTTGCCGCCAGCTGTCGTCGTTCTCGTTGGTATCTGCGGTGTCCGTATCCTCTGGCTCTATACGGCATTTGCCTCTCACCGCGACTTCTTTACTCTCATGCTGGCCTATCCCGTGAGCTGGGCCGTGACCATCGTCGTCCTGACCGTCGTATACCGCATGTGCCGCAAGCATATCGTCCTCGGGCTGCTCACAGACCGCTAAAGAAAATGGCGGAACAGGGGAGCGCCCCGTCCTGTTTCTGAAGGAGTTCAAGCAACAGACCGGTACGGTTATGATGGAAAAGTTCTGTTCTCTCCCAGGCAATATTTATGATTAATATATGGATTTGATAGAAGGTTTCGATTTTCACCGGTGAAACGCGGCATTTTCAGCGGACTTCATAATCTGGAAACAAGCAGTGTCATCAATGGGCAGCTATGCCAGCTGAACCGGCTCTGCATCGGAAGAAGTGCGGCTTTGGCCCATGCGCAGTAACACAGGAGTGGAAAACGGGTAGCCTTAGTGTAAAAATTGAGTCAAAGAGGCCGGTGACAGAGGGGAAACCCTTTGTGTAACGGCCTCTTTCATGTTATAATGAACGTTAGTCTGTTTATTTCTATTTCTATGGTATTTCATCAAAAGGAGACAGCAGTGATGCGGGCAATGGGAATCGATCCGGGGACGGCTATCTGTGGCTTTGGCGTGGTCGATGCTATGGGGAGCCGGCTGAAACCGGTGACATACGGCACGGTACAGACGACACCGGAGTATACCGATGCCGAACGGCTGGTCATGCTCTACGACGGCCTGAACGAACTCTACGACAAGTATAAGCCCGATGTCATCGGTGTAGAACAGCTCTTTTTTAACCGCAATGTCACGACGGCCATCACCGTCGGCCAGGCCCGGGGCATCATCCTCCTTACGGCCCAGCAGGCCCATATCCCGATTCTGGAATTTTCCCCGCTCCAGGTCAAACAAGGTGTCACCGGCTATGGGCGGGCGACGAAGGAACAGGTCATCGATATGACCATGCGCCTTCTCGGCATCCGGGAGAAAATCAAGCCCGATGATGCGGCCGATGCGCTGGCTATGGCGATTTATACCATTTATTCCCGTCATTCCCTGAGTTTGAAAAGGACGGTCCAATTATGATCGGTTATCTGAAAGGTACTATTACTCATATTTTTGAAAATGCCTGTTTCATCGATGTAAATGGCGTTGGCTACCGGGCTATCGTGTCCGGTTCGACCCTGGGAAATCTGACTATCGGCAAAGAAACGATGCTCTATACGTATATGAGTGTCAGTGAAAACGATATCACCCTTTACGGATTCCTGACCCAGGATGAATATGAATTGTTCCTGCTCCTCATCACGGTCAATGGCATCGGCCCCAAACTTGCGGTAAACGCCCTGGGAGCCGTTACGCCGGACCAGATGCGGCTGGCCATCAGCCAGAGCAATATGAGTGTCCTGACGAAGCTGCCGGGTATCGGCAAGAAGACGGCCAACCGCCTCGTGCTGGAGTTGAAAGACAAGGTGGGGACGCCCGGTGACAGTGATGTCATGGCGGTGACTGTGGAAGATACGACAGCGCCACAGGGCATGGCTGCCGAAGCGCTGGCGGCTCTTCAGTCGTTGGGCTATTCCGAACAGGAAGCGCTGCCGGTCATCCAGAAACAGGCTGCTGCCTGCGATAGTGTAGAAAGCCTTATCAAGGCGGCTCTGCGCAGTCTCGGCAGCGGGAGGTAACAGATGGAAGAACATCGCATCATTGAGACGGCCGACCTGCCGGGTGATTCCTGGCAGTACAGTCTGCGGCCTCATTATTTAAAGGAATATATCGGCCAGACCAAGGCCAAGGAAAATCTGCGCGTATTCATTGAAGCGGCGAAACTGCGCAAGGAAGCGCTGGACCACGTGCTCCTGTACGGGCCGCCGGGCCTGGGCAAGACGACCATGGCCGGCATCATCGCCAATGAGCTGGGCGTCAATCTGCGCATCACGTCCGGCCCGGCGATCGAACGGCCCGGCGATCTGGCAGCCCTGCTGACCAATCTGCAGGAACGGGACTTGTTGTTCATCGATGAAATCCACCGTCTGTCCCACAGCGTAGAAGAAGTGCTGTATGCGGCCATGGAAGATTACGCCCTCGATATTGTCATCGGCAAGGGACCCAGTGCCCGGTCGGTGCGTATCGACCTGCCGCCGTTTACCCTGGTCGGTGCGACGACCCAGGTAGGACGCCTGGCGCCGCCTCTCCGGGACCGCTTCGGCGTCATCTGCCGTCTGGAATTTTATAAGCCCGAAGAACTGGTGCTCATCATCCGCCGGACAGCGCAGATCCTCGATATCGAAATAGAGGAACAGGGGGCACTGGAAATCGCCCGCCGCAGCCGGGGCACACCGCGTATTGCCAACCGCCTGTTGAAGCGGGTCCGCGATTTTGCCCAGGTAGCCGGAGCACCGGCTATTACCAGCGACATTGCCTCGTCGGCACTGGACCGGCTGGAAGTAGACCGTTGCGGCCTGGACCGGACGGACCGGCGGGTACTGCAGGTCATCATCGAGAAGTTCGGCGGCGGTCCCGTCGGCCTCGATACGATTGCGGCGGCAATCAGCGAGTCCGTCGATGCCGTCGAAGATGTCTATGAACCGTTTCTCATGCAGCAGGGATTTTTGAACCGCACGCCCCGGGGACGGGTCGTGACGGCTGCAGCCTATCGTCACCTCGGCCTGCCTGAACCGGGACGGGATGACGGCGCCAAGAGTACGTCACTCTTTTAGGAGACACTATGGCTAAAACACTGATTTACATCGGAATCTTTTTTATCATTGCCGGCGCAGCCTGGATGGGACTGGATCAGCTGGGACTGTCCCGGTTCCTCGGACACCTGCCGGGAGACATCCATTTCACCAGGGGAAATACGTCTTTTTATTTTCCCATCGTGACCTGTATCGTCATCAGTGTCGTCCTTTCTATTATTCTCAACTTTTTTTCCCGCCATTAAGAGAGGAGCGGCTTCATATGTGGTTTAAAAAGATAGTGTGTCTTGTTACGGCCGCCTTTTGCCTCGTTTCTTTTGGGGGAACGGCCGCTGCATCGGGCATGGGTCAGCCTGTGCGCATCGGCATCCGCGAAGGGCGCGGTTCGGTCGCTTTCACCAGTGACAGCGGCCTGGGCGTCTGGAAAAACGGGTCCCTGTGGAAGAAATATCCCGCCCGTACGCCCTTGCAGGTTGCCCTCAAGGGTAATACCGTGACCGTCGGCGGCGCTGCCGCTGCTGGCGCCGTCGAAGTTCGCCCTCTTTCATCTTCCGGGTCGGTGAAGATTACTGACGGCTATGCCTATCGCGGTGCTATGAGAGTCATGAAATCGCCCCAGCGGTGGGGCCTGACCGTCGTGAATGTCGTTCCCATGGAAGAATATCTCTACGGTGTCGTCGGCAAGGAAATGTCGCCGTCATGGCATCCGGAAGCGCTCAAGGCACAGGCCGTCGCAGCGCGTACCTATGCCGTTTCTCATAAGAATAATTTTGCCAGCCGCGGGTTTGATATGACCGACGATACATCCAGCCAGACCTATGCCGGCATCAATGGCGAATCGCCGTCGGTCATCGCCGCCGTCAATGCGACGCGGGGCGAAGTACTGACCTATGGTGGCAAGCCGATTGACGCTTTTTTCTGTTCGTCAGCCGGCGGCTGGACGGAAAACAGTGAAAACGTGTGGGGCTCCCACATTCCTTATTTGCGCGGCGTTTCCGATACGAGCAGCCGAATGCCATCGTACCGCTGGGCGGTGACGACGACGCCGGAAAAACTGGCAGCCAATCTCGCTGCTGCCGGCAAGGGGGTAGGCAAGGTCAAGTCTATTACACTGTCACCGCTGGGCAGACGGCCTATGGCCGTTTCCGACCGGGGAGTTTCCGGCCGGGTGCTGTCCATGACTGTTACGGGATCGGCCGGCTCAGTCCGCGTGACGGGCAATGCCTTCCGGTCCATATACGGCCTGAAGAGCACTCTCTTTGATTTTGCCCAGGGAAATGGCACTCTACCCAATCCTGATTCAGGAAAGGCGGCCCGCAGTACGACCATGGCCCTCAAAGCCGGCGTCCCTATCACGATTTACGGATATGGCTGGGGACATGGACTGGGAATGAGCCAGTACGGAGCGTATCAGATGGCTCAGGAACACGGCAGTGCCGGTTATTACCGCACAATCCTGGCCCATTATTATACAGGTACCAGACTTGAAAAATTATATTGATTGCTAAGACAGGAAGGATTATTTTGAAACTGACTGATTTTTCGTATGAATTACCAAAAGAACTGATTGCCCAGCATCCGGCCGAACCGCGGGATCATGCCCGCCTCATGTTGTATGACAAAAAAACAGGTGCTGTGGAACATAAGCACTTTTACGACCTCGCCGATGAACTTCAGGCCGGCGATGTCCTCGTCTTCAACGACTCCAAAGTCATTCCCGCCCGCCTCTATGGGAAACGGGTCCCGACGGGCGGCAAGGTAGAAGTACTGCTCCTGACCCCGGTCGGGGAAGACCGCTGGGAAGTGCTGGTCAAACCGGGGAAGAAGGCTCTCCCGGGTACGACCATCGAATTTCCCGGAGGCTTGCAGGCAGAAGTACTGGACCGCACCGACTTTGGCGGCCGGGTCGTCCATTTCACCTATGATGGCGTGTTTGACGACATTATCGACCAGATTGGCGAAATGCCCCTGCCACCGTATATCCATGAAAAAATGGAAGACCCCGATGAATACCAGACGGTCTATGCCCGCGAACGGGGATCGGCAGCGGCGCCGACGGCAGGACTGCATTTTACAGATGAACTGTTGCAGAAAATCCGCGATAAGGGCGTAGAAGAAGTCTTCGTCACTCTTCATGTCGGCCTGGGTACATTCCGTCCGGTAGAAGAAGAAAACATCGAAGACCATCAGATGCACAGTGAATTTTACAGCATCACTCCCGAAGCAGCTGATGCTATCAACCGGGCAAAAGCTGAAGGACGGCGTATCATTGCCGTAGGGACGACGAGTATCCGCACTCTGGAAAGTGCCGGCACGACGGGAACGCTCAAGGCCGGTTCCGGCTGGACGAATATTTTCATCTACCCGGGCTTTACCTTCCATATCGTCGATGCCCTGGTCACTAATTTCCACCTTCCCGAATCGACGCTGCTCATGCTCATCAGTGCCCTTTCGACGCGGGAACAGATTCTCCATGCCTATGACATTGCCGTCAGGGAAAAATACCGTTTCTTCAGTTTCGGCGATGCCATGTTTATTCATTAGAGGAGGAACCATATGGTCATTACCTACGAACTGCAGGCCGAATGTGACGGTGCCCGGGCCGGTCTCCTGCGCACGCCCCACGGCACATTCAAGACGCCTATGTTTATGCCCGTTGGTACGCAGGCCACGGTCAAGACGCTGACGCCGGAAGAACTCTATGATATGGGCGCCCAGGTCATTTTGAGCAATACCTATCACTTGTTCCTGCGTCCCGGTGAAGAGCTCATAAAGGAAGCAGGCGGCCTGCACAAATTCATGAACTGGAAACAGGCCATCCTCACGGACAGCGGCGGCTTCCAGGTGTTCAGTCTGGGGCAGATGCGGAAAATCAAAGAAGAAGGTGTCACCTTCCGCAGCCATCTCGACGGCTCGAAGAAATTTCTGTCGCCGGAAGTATCCATGGATATCCAGATGGCCCTCAATTCGGATATCGCCATGGCCTTTGACGAATGCATTCCCTATCCGTCGGACTATGAATACACGAAACTTTCGACGGAACGGACGAGCCGCTGGGCACAGCGCTGCCTCGACCACCATCACAGTGATACCCAGGGACTGTTCGGCATCGTTCAGGGCGGCATGTACGAAGACCTGCGCCGTAAGAGCTGCGAGGATCTGGTGGACATGGATTTTGATGGATATGGCATCGGCGGCTTGAGTGTTGGCGAGAGTAAGGATATAATGTATGAGGTGCTGGGTTATACGACCAAACACCTGCCACGGGAAAAAGCCCGCTATCTCATGGGTGTCGGCACGCCGGATTGTCTCGTCGAAGGGGTGGCCCGCGGCGTCGATATGTTCGACTGCGTATTCCCGACACGCGTTGCCCGCAACGGCATGGCCATGACCCATACGGGACGCCTCACGGTGCGCAATGCCCGCTATGCCCACGATTTCCATCCCATTGAAGAGGGCTGCCAGTGCTATACGTGCCGCAACTATACGCGCGCTTATATCCGCCACCTCTTCAAGGCGGAAGAACTCCTGGCCTACCGGCTGGTGAGCATCCATAATCTGTATTTTCTCCTTGACTTTATGCGCCATATGCGTCAGTCTATATTAGATGGCACATTCCGTACATTCCGCGAACAGTTCTGGAAACGGTATCAAGATGGGTAATTCTACACATCATGTACATATATTATATTTATTCACTAGGAGGTAAAAACTGTGGATTCTATTGCTAATTTTTTTAACGGTTTGACTAACTACGATAACCTGGGCTTTCTGGGTGACCTCGGCCAGATGTGGCCGCTGCTCTTCATGGTCCTCTTGTTCTACTTCATTTTGTATCGTCCGCAGAAGCGTCAGCAGAAACGGCGTCAGGAAATGTTCTCCAATCTGAAGAAAAACACCAAAATTGTTACCGTTGGCGGCCTCTATGGCGTAATTACGGATATCAAAGACGACTATGTCCGCATCCGCATTGCCGATAAAGTGGAAATCAAGCTGAAGAAAGAATCCATCAGCGCGATTGCCGGCGACGAAGAAGACTAAGGGGAGGGACTTCTCTTGCGGACCCGCAATATGATTAAGTTTTCCGCTGCCGTCATCATCATTCTGGCAGCATTTATCACCTTCATCTATCCCCTGGCCAATTCCATCAAGCAGGGCCTGGATTTGCAGGGTGGTACCCATATCGTACTGGAAGCCGTCGATACACCGGAAGCACCGGTTACAGACGATTCCCTGAACCGTGCTGTCTCCATTGTCGAACGGCGTATCAATGAAATGGGCCTGACTGAACCGATTGTCCAGAAAGAAGGGGCACGGCGGATCATCGTCGAACTGCCGGGGGAAAAGAATCCGGAAAAGGCGATTGAAACCATCGGCAAGACGGCTGTCCTGGAATTTAAGGATGAATCGGGCACGACGCGCATGACCGGGAATGATCTGAAAACGGCAAAAGAACAGATCGACCAGGGCAAGAAGAACGTCGTCGCCATTGAATTTACCGACGAAGGGGCCAAGAAATTTGCCGACCTCACGGCTTCCAACGTAGGCCGTAAAATCGGCATTTACCTCGATGGCGCACCCCTTACCGAACCGGTCGTCAACGAACCGATTACGGGCGGCAAGGCAGTCATCACCGGCAGCAAGACCCTGGAAGATGCCAAGAATCTGGCCATCCTGCTCCGTTCCGGCGCACTGCCGGTCAAGCTGCAGGTCATGGAAGTCCGTACCATCGGGCCGAGCCTGGGCCAGGATTCCAAGGTCAAATCGGAAAAAGCCTTTGCCATCGGCATCGTGCTCATCATGATTTTCCTGATCATCATCTACCGGATGTCCGGCGTAGTGGCCAATATCGCCCTTCTGGTCTACGTCCTCATCCTGTTGTCTATTTTGAAGTACCTCGATGCCACCCTGACTCTGCCAGGCATCGCCGGGGTCATCCTGTCCATGGGCTTTGCCGTCGATGCGAATATCCTGATATTCGAACGATTTAAGGAAGAAGTGCTCATTGGCAAGAGTCTAAGGACATCTATGGAGGCTGGCTTCAAGCGGGCGTTTAACACAATCCTCGATGCCAACGTATCGGTCATGATCGCGGCTATCGTCCTCATCGTCATGGGCAGCGGCACTGTAAAAGGCTTTGCCGTCAACCTGGCACTGGGGATTATCGTCAGTATGTTTACGGCGATCATCGTCAGCCGTTCGCTCCTGACGTGGTTCATCAATACGGGGCTCATTACCAATCCCTGGTTCTACGGGCTGAACCGCAAGGTACCGGAACATATGAAGAATAAGGGGGGACACAAATGAGATTCAACATCGTAGCTCATAAAAAATGGTGGTTCACCCTGTCGTCCGTGCTGGTCATTTTCAGTATCATCTCCATTTTTATCAATGGGTTCAACTTTGGCATTGACTATACGGGCGGCACGATTCTGGACATGCAGTTCAAGCAGCCTGTCACCGTCTCCCAGGTGCGTGAAGTCGTGGATCAGTCCAATATGGACCTGGAAAACAGCGTCATCCAGCTTTCCGGGGTCAGCGATCAGGATTCGTCCCAGGATGTCATGATCCGCATGCGCAACCTGTCGTCCGATGAAAGCAAGGCGATTGCCGACCAGCTCAGCAATAAATTGGGCGGGGCCGAAGTGAAGCGGACCGAATCCGTCGGGGCTGTCATCGGCTCGGAAGTCACGAAAAATGCAATCATGAGCCTGGCCGTGGCCTTTATCGCCCTGGCGGCGTACATCACTCTCCGGTTTGAATACAAAATCGCTCTTTCCGCCCTCGTTTCCATTCTCCATGATTTGATCATGGTACTGGGCTTTTTCTCCTTTTTCCATCTGGAAATCGATGCGACTTTCCTGGCAGCTATCCTGACCGTCGTCGGGTACTCCATGAATGAAGCGGTCGTCATCTTCGACCGTGTCCGTGAAAACACGCGGACTCACCGCCGTACCGATACATATGAAAAACTGGCTTATGACAGCATCGCCCAGAGTATCCACCGCAGTATTTATACCCTGACGACGGTACTCTTTGCCTGTGGTGCCCTCCATTTCTTCGGCGGGGAATCGACGAAGAATTTTTCCCTGGTCATGCTCATTGGCTTTATCAGCGGGGCCTACAGCTCGATTTGCGTCGATACATCGCTGTGGGTCGTCTGGAAAAATCATACGAGCAACCGCCGCGGACCAAAAGCTGTCAGCCATGACGAAACGGAAGAAGAACCGGCATAAGAGTGTAGCTAAGAAAAACATAGTTTGTAGCTTTCAGAAAATGCATACAAAAAACCAGCTTGTCGAAAGACAAGCTGGTTTTTTACATCAAACATCAAACTGCCAGCCACTAACCACTAGTCACTGACCTCACACTTTCTCCTCTTCCCATGCTTTGGGGACGGGAACGAGGAAGGTAAAAACGCAGCCTATGGCAGCGCATATCCAGAGAATCTGCATGGCTGTCTGGACGCCCCAGAGGTCGGCACCCCAGCCGACGACCGGTGACAGGAGGCCACCTACGGTCGTGCTCAGGCCCAGAGTGATGCCCGAAGCAAAGCCGACGTTTTTGCCCAGGTAGGTCTGACCGAGGACGACGATGGGACTGTAGGGAGCAAAGAGAGAGAAGGCGACGGGCAGCAGGAGCAGTGTGGCCAGCCAGAGCTGGGAACTGTTGACCAGGAAGAACATGGCCGGCACCATGATGAGGAATGAACCGCGCATGACCCGGATGAAACCAAAACGGTCGGCCATGATACCGCCCAGGAAGGTGATGACGACGCCCATGGAAAACAGGATGGACAGGGCCATACTGCCCGTAGAGGGCGTGGCTCCCAGGATGGTGATCCAGTAAATGGGGATGAACGTATTACACAGGGTAAAGCCGATAGAACGGGCGAATATGACGACAGTCAGCTTGCTGAAGGCGCCCCAGTCATTTTCATGAGAGGCTCCCGGATGCGCTTTGGCTTCGGCTTTGTCAGCGGCGGCAGCCATGGTGAGGATGGTGGGCATGGAGTGGTAGAGAATAGCGGCGACGATCACGTTGACTATGCCGTACAGGACCAGCCCGTGGATGTCAAAGGTATAGGCACTGAACCCGGCTACCATCGGGCCGATGGCAAAACCGGCATTGCCGCCGACGGAAAAGCTGCCCAGAGCCTGTCCTTTGAGAGAGCCGGCGATGCGGTTGACCATACGGGCGGCTTCGGGATGGAACAGACTGCCTCCCAGGCCGCTGATCATGGAACAGAACAGGATGACCCAGTAATTGGTCGTAAAGGCCAGGGCCGTCAGAGACAGGCCGCTCAGCACGGGACCAAGCGGGACCAGCCAGGGCTTGGAAATCCGGTCGGAATAGTAGCCGATGAGCGGCTGTGTTACCGATGACAGGAGAATATTGGCAAAGATGATGCCCGCCGCCTGCTGGTAATTGAGCTGGCAGGCCGTGATAAAATACGGTAGCAGGGCAGGGATGCCGCCCTGGGCCCAGTCTACGGAGAAATGGCCCATGGTAAATAAATAGACATGGGGGTCGAGTTTTTTCATAGAAATCCCTTCTTTATGATAATATAAACATATATGTCAATAACTATCATTGTACCATACAGGACATATAATTGACAGAAAAATTTCTTGACAAGATGTCTTTGTGTGATATACTAAGAAAGTCGCTAGGACATGGGCCTATAGCTCAGCTGGTTAGAGCGCACGCCTGATAAGCGTGAGGTCGGTGGTTCAAGTCCACCTAGGCCCACCACAAAGAACACCGTACGAGATACGCTCCGTATGGTGTTTTTTTCTACCCTTTTTCCTGTTTTTTTGGTATGGAACTTTCCTCGTTTTGTGCTATAATTAAAAATCACAGGATTTACATTTTACTGATGCGTTTAAAGGAGGGTCTGTCATGTCTATTGCAGCCTGTATTGAACACACGAATTTAAAACCGGAAGCGACGCCCGGAGATATCCGCCAGCTTTGCCAGGAAGCGCGTACGTACGGATTTGCCGCTGTTTGCGTCAATTCGTCTTATGTAGAACTGGCGAAACAGGAACTGGCCGGGACATCCTGCCTGGTGACATCGGTCGTCGGATTTCCTCTTGGAGCTATGGCCAGCAAGGCAAAGGCCATGGAAACAGCCGAAGCCGTAGCCAGCGGGGCTGATGAAATTGATATGGTCCTGGCTATCGGCCGGGCCAAAGCCGCCGACTGGGAGTACGTCTATCAGGACATCCGCCTCGTCGTGCTGAGTGCGGCCAGCCGTCCCGTCAAAGTGATACTGGAAACGGGGCTTCTCACAGATGAAGAAAAGGTAAAGGCCTGCCAGGCGGCTGTCGAAGCAGGAGCTGCCTATGTCAAGACGTCGACGGGCTTTGGCCATGGTGGAGCGACCGTCCACGATGTGGCTCTCATGAAACGGGCCGTAGATGGCAGTGCCAAAATCAAGGCCTCCGGTGGTATCCACGATTATGCCTCGGCGCGGCAGCTCGTAGAAGCCGGTGCCGACCGCCTCGGTGCCAGTGCCGGCATTGCCATCGTACAGGGAGAACTCCATGACGGAGAGTGAAATCCGGCTGGCGCAACTGGCCCAGTCTATCGGCAGGGCGCGCCGTATTGCTTCCGGAGCTGCTGTGACGGAGGAACCGGCAGGGTATCCATCCCTCGCTGCCGATTTCAGCCAGACGAAATCGGCAGCCGTGTCTGAAGATGGAGGCTCGTTCCTGAAAAGCCAGACCGTCAGCCACAACGGCGACTGCCTGGTCAGCCTCCTGGCCAGCGGCAGTAGTGGCAATGCCGCCTTTATCCGCTGTGGACGGACCTGCGTGCTCATCGATGCCGGCATCAGCTGCCGGCGCATTGAAAAAGGACTGCGCCGGTTCGGGTATGCTTTGTCTGACCTCGATGCCGTCCTCATTACCCATGAACACACGGACCATGTGAGCGGCCTGCCCGTCCTGTTGAAACGGACCCATATGCCTGTCTATACGACACAGGAGACCTGGCAGGCCATGGGCAATAAGATTCTCCCTTATATGGACCGCTTTGTCCGCCTGCCGCGCCGCCTTTCCCTGGGAGAGATGCAGATCGTTCCCTTTGCGACCAGCCATGATGCGGCCCGGTCGGTGGGTTATTCCCTGTATCACGGCGACTGCAAGATTACCCTGGCAACGGACCTGGGCTGTATTACACCCGATGTCATGACGGCCGCTTCCTGGTCGGATATGCTCATCCTCGAAGCGAATCATGATGAAACGATGCTGCGAAACGGGCCTTATCCCTACGCCCTGCAGCAGCGTATACTGGGAAATCAGGGCCATCTGTCCAACCGGACGGCAGCGGAATTTCTCAGCTCTCTGCCGCGGCGGGGAATGGTCAAGGTCCTGCTGGCCCATCGCAGTGAACACAACAATACACCGGCCCTTACGGTGCAGACCATGCGCGATGTTCTCACGGGCCATGGCCTGGTCATCGGGCAGGATATGTTATTGCGCCTCGCCTCGGCGACGGGATCCGTGCGCTTTTTGAACGGAGGTACTCTATAATGACACGAAAAAAATGGCTGACAGCGCTGGTCGCTGTTCTCCTGATTGGCGCCGGTATTGCCGGCGGCTTTAAAATCCATGAAACATTTTTCGGCAGCCAGACCTATTCGGGCAATCTGAACCAGCTGCAGGAACCGGCCAAGAGTGAAGCCATATCCGATGCCCGCAATACGGCCGTTGTGCAGGCAGCCAAAAAAGTCGGTCCTGCTGTCGTCGGGATTACGACGAAAGTATATAACCGCGACATTTTTAACCGCAAAGTCCTCGTCGGCGAGGGCGTCGGTTCGGGCATCATTTTCGATAAGTCAGGATACATTGCGACGAATAATCACGTCGTCGGGACGGCGAAAACGGTCATCGTCTCTCTGGCCGATGGACAGAGTACGGAAGGAACCGTCGTCGGCCGCGATGAAAAGACCGATCTGGCCGTCGTCAAGATTAATGTCGATAATCTGCCCGTTGCCGAATTTGGTGACAGCGACTCTTTGCAGGTCGGTGAAACGGCCATCGCCATCGGCAACCCTCTGGGACTGGAATTCCAGGGAACCGTAACGGCCGGCGTCATCAGTTCCCTCAACCGGACTATCGGTGTGGAAGGGGAAGGGATGAAACTGATACAGACTGATGCGGCCATCAATCCCGGCAATTCCGGCGGCGCTCTCGTCGATGCCGATGGTAAGGTCATCGGTATCAACAGTGCCAAGATTTCCAAGGAAGGCGTAGAAGGCCTGGGATTCGCCATTCCCATCAATACGGCCCGGCCCATCCTGGAATCGCTCATCAAGAATGGCAAAGTATCCCGTCCGTACCTCGGTTTCTACGGACTCGATAAGAAGATGGCAGCCCGCTTTGGCATGAAGCTCAACGTGAGTGGCGTCTATGTGTACAAAGTCATTGCCGGCGGTCCCCTGAATCAGGCAGGCCTGCGTCATGGCGATGTCATTACCAAGGTCGGCGATACGACGATTGAAGCCTTTACGGATCTGCAGGACGCTCTTTCCAAGACCAGACCCGGCGATACCGTGACGGTTACCTTTGACCGCAATGGTTCGAGCCAGAGTGCCGACGTAGTGCTTCAGGAAGCTCCGGCCGATGACGAGGATGACCAATGAAATACCACATTATAGCTACGGGCAAAATCAAAGAAGCATATCTTACGGCAGGTATTCAGGAATTTCTCAAGCGTCTGCGCCCATACGGACAGGTGGAACTGACCGTCCTTCCGGAAGAAAAAATGCCTGACCATCCTTCCCCAGCCCAGAAAGAACAGGTGCTGGAAAAAGAAGGGGAGAAAATGCTCTCTCATGTGCATCCCGGTTCCCACTTGTTTGTCCTCGATGTGGCAGGAAAACTTATTTCCTCGGAAGAGTTATCACAGCGCTTTTCCGACCTGGTCCTCTATGGTACCAGTGAACTGACTTTCATCATCGGCGGTCCTTTTGGCCTTTCCGAATCGTTGCGCCGCCGCGCCGATGAACGCATATCCTTCGGGCGCATTACCCTGACTCATCAGATGATCCGCCTTATTCTGGTGGAACAGATTTACCGGGCCATCAAAATCGCCCGCCACGAACCGTACCATTTATAACCGGGAATGGCCCTGTGGACGGGATGTCCGCTATAGAGTCGTTGAAACAAACAGAATCCCCGGATGCCTTGCTGTATATGGAACAAGGTGTCCGGGGGTTTTATTGCAATTTTACCAAAGTATTCTTCTGCATCTGGCAGGAAATTGGAGTTATGTGTCAAATTATATATATAGAAAATAAAATCATAACCGGCAGGCATCCATGGGAGGGAAAGCCTGCTTATAAAGGAGTGATTTATATGGCACAGCATATAGCATCAGAAATCATGGAAAAAGCCTTTGTGACGGCCGGCCCGGATACATCTGTCTATGAACTGGTCAATTTATTTGTCAAGAATAAGGTGACGGCCATCCCCATCATCAACGATGAAGATGAACTGGTCGGTATCGTCACCGATGCGGATCTGCTGTACAAAAAAGTAAAACCCCACGTACCGCATTACGTCAACCTTCTCGGCGCCAGTATTTATTACAGTGGCATCAGCGCCTACAACCGGGGATTCAAGAAACTCATGGCCGGGACGGCGAAAGAACTGATGACCAAAGATGTCATCATTGCCGCACCGGATGCACCGGTCGAACAGATTGCCGGCGTCATGGTGGCGGAACATCTGAAAGTCATTCCCATCGTGGACAAGAAACACGTCGTAGGCATCGTGACACGTGGCAACATCCTGGACGAATTGTATCAGGAATACGGTGAATCGTAGGGGAGGCGGGCTATATGGATGAAGCAGAACTGAAGAAACAGCCCGGCACAGACGGAACGGAAAAGAAACAGGCTCCTGTCGTACCGGTCCGCGATGTCATGTACAAGATGTTTGTCTCTGTCACGCCCGATACGCCGGTGCGCAAGTTATTCCGACTTTTCGTCAAACACCGCCTGCTGGCCGTGCCCGTCGTCGATGATGAAGAACACCTTATCGGCATCATTACCAGTGCGGACCTCATGTACCGCAGTTCCAGGCCCCACATTCCCCGGGCTCTGCCGATTATCGGTTCGAAAATCATGACCAGCCGCATCAATAAGTATGCCAAGGAATTCCGGACGCTCATGGATGAACCCTGTGAAAAACTGATGACCCGCGACGTGGTCATCACGACGCCCGATACGGACGTAGAACAAGTAGCAGCCGCTATGGTCATCGAACACCTGAAAGTCATCCCCGTCGTCGTCAACAAGCGAGTCGTCGGCATGATTACCAGGTCTAATGTCTTGAAGCAGCTCTACAAAGAATACAATGAATAACAGAATATAGAAAAAGCGGCTGGTGCACTACGTAATCACACGTAATGCACCAGCCGCTTTTATCATTTGAAGTCACGTCAAACGTCAATCATCAAACATCAGGCTTCTTTCTGCTGTCTGTACGGCGTGAACGTAAATTGCTGGCCATCGTAGTTGATGGAGACCGTATCGCCTTCACGGACGACGCCGCTGATGATGTCGCGGCTGAGTGCCGTTTCGACGGTATGGACAATCAGGCGGCGCAGCGGACGGGCACCGAACTGCGGGTCATAGCCCTGATCGGCCAGCACCTGCAGTGCTTCATCGGTCCAGGTAAGGTGAATCTTGACCTGTTTTTCCAGACGTTCACTCAGGCGTTTGAGCAGGATAGTGGCAATGTTGCGGACCTGATCTTTGCCCAGAGCCTTGAAGACGATGATGTCATCGACACGGTTGAGGAATTCCGGACGGAAGTATTTTTTGAGCAGTTCCCGGACGGCTTTTTCTGCCTGGGCGAAATCTTTCGTTTCCAGGATTTCATGAGAGCCGAGGTTACTGGTCATGATGATGATGGTGTTCTTGAAGTTGACGACCCGGCCTTTGCCATCGGTCAGACGGCCATCGTCAAGAATCTGCAACAGGACGTTGAAGATATCGGGATGAGCCTTTTCAATTTCATCGAGGAGGATGACGCTGTAGGGATGACGGCGTACGGCTTCGGTGAGCTGGCCGCCTTCATCATAACCGACATATCCCGGAGGCGCACCGATCAGACGGGATACAGTGTGCTTTTCCATGTATTCTGACATATCGATACGGATGATATTGCGTTCATCATCAAAGAGGGCTTCTGCCAGTGTCTTTGCCAGTTCTGTCTTGCCGACACCCGTAGGGCCGAGGAAGATGAACGAGCCGATGGGACGGTTGGGGTCCTTGATACCGGCACGGGCGCGGATGATGGCATCGCTGACGACACGGACCGCTTCGTCCTGGCCGACGACACGCTGATGAAGCGTATCATCGAGGTGGAGCAGTTTTTCCCGTTCGCCCGTCATCATCTTGGAAACGGGGATACCCGTCCAGCGGCTGACGACGCCGGCAATATCTTCTTCGCCGACTTCTTCCTTCAGGAGCTGGGAATCCTTGTGGGCATCCATGAACTTTTCCTGTTCTTCCATCTGTTTCTGCAGTTCCGGCAGTTTGCCATATTTCAATTCCGAAGCTTTGCCCAGATCGTATTCCCGTTCGGCCTTTTCCATTTCATTCTTGGTGGCATCGATTTCTTTCTTCAATGCCTGGGTGCGGGTGATAGCGGTCTTTTCTTTTTCCCACTGTTCTTTCAGGGCGTCTTCTTTTTCTTTCAGTTCATTCTTCTGGGCGGTGATTTTTTCCAGACGTTCTTTCGAAGCGTCATCCGTTTCCTTACTCAGTGACTGTTCTTCGATTTCCAGCTGCATGATCTTGTGAGTCAGGTCATCAATGGGAGCCGGCATGGATTCGATTTCCGTACGCAGTTTCGCCGCAGCTTCATCGACCAGGTCGATGGCTTTATCGGGCAGGAAACGGTCGGAAATATAGCGGTCGGAGAGAACGGCTGCCGCGACCAGTGCTTTATCACGGATGCGGACACCGTGATGGGCTTCGTAACGGGATTTCAGGCCACGGAGAATGGTGATGGTGTCTTCCACAGACGGCGGATTGACCATAACCGGCTGGAAACGCCGTTCCAGAGCGGCATCTTTTTCGATGTATTTCTGATATTCGTTGAGGGTTGTAGCCCCGATGCAGCGCAGGTCACCGCGGGCCAGCATCGGTTTGAGGATGTTGCTGGCATCCATGGAGCCTTCGGACGCACCAGCGCCGACGACCGTATGGATTTCATCGATGAACAGCAGAATCTGACCATCCGATTTAGCGATTTCATTGAGGACGGATTTCAGTCTTTCTTCAAATTCACCACGGTATTTGGCACCGGCAATGAGGGAGCCCATATCGAGGGAATAGAGTGTCTTGTTCTTCAGTGATTCCGGCACATCACCGGATACGATACGGCGGGCCAGCCCTTCGACAATAGCTGTCTTGCCGACGCCCGGTTCACCAATCAGCACGGGGTTGTTCTTTCTCCGGCGGGAGAGGATTTCTACGGTACGACGGATTTCATCATCACGGCCAATGACCGGGTCGAGTTTGCCTTTGCGGGCAGCGGCTGTCAGATCGCGGCCGTATTTTTCCAGTGCCTTGTAATTGCTTTCCGGGTTATCGCTGTTGACATTCTGTTTGCGGTTTGCCCGGATAATGGACATGATTTTGTCCTTGGCCAGACCGAATTCACGGCACAGCGTCTGTACGTCACTGTCGCTTTCTTCGACGATGCCGAGGAGCAGATGTTCCGTGCTGATGTATTCATCGTGCATTGATTCGGCATACTGCTGGGCCTTGCCGATGACACGGGCCATTTCTACAGCCATGGTCAGCTGGCTCTGTCCCTGGACGGACGGAATCTTTTTCAGGAGTTGTTCCAGCCGGGCCTGGAGCATAGGCACATCAGTGCCGCATTCTTTAAAAATCGTGGCCAGCAGGCCTTCCGGTTCCTTGACCAGTCCCATGAAGACGTGGACGGACGTAATTTCCTGATTGTAATGCAGGGCGGCTATCTGCTGCGCTGTCTGGAACGCTTCGATGACCTTCTGCGTATATTTTTCATTTCCCATACTAAGACCTCCTTACGTAGGGCGTAAGTTGCATGTAAAAGTAGTGAACAACTAAGTTCAATTATCATTATATCCATAAAAGTCAAAAAGTCAATAAGACAAAAAGAAAAAATTGAACTTTTTTGTTTTTTTCATTGCGAGTGCTGCCGCTGCCGGAAACATTGACAAGAAAGGCCGTTGTCCGTACAATCAGGTACAGAATAGAAAGGAGAGATATATTGATGGGACGGACGTTGTGGCAATGGGAAAAACAGGCTTTTCAGGGAGATGTACAGGCCCAGCGCGAAGTGGGCGACCAGTATTTCTTTGCCGCCTATGAAGAAGAAAAAGAAGAATTGCTGCAGCTGTCGTTGTACTGGTATGGCATGGGCGCCCAGGCCGGTGATGCCCGATGCCAGTATGATCTGGCCTATCAGTATGAACACGGCCTGGGGACAGAACCGGATATCCGTAAGGCGGCGTACTGGTATGCCCGGGCGGCCGTCCAGGAACTGCCTGAAGCGGAAAATAACCTGGGCCATCTCTACGAAACGGGATGCGGCGTCGTACAGAATTACGAGCTGGCCGTATACTGGTATGGACGCTCTGCCCGCCACGGCGATGCCGACGGACAATGCAATCTGGCTATTATGTATCAGTTTGGCTACGCCGGGACAGCCGATTACAAAAAAGCCGCCATGTGGTATACACAGGCGGCGGAGCAGGACAATGTCATTGCCCAGAATAATCTGGGATATTTATATGAAACGGGAAAAGGTGTTTCCCAGGATTATACAGAGGCAGCCTACTGGTACCGGCTGGCTGCTGAAGGCGGTGACGGGCCGGCGGCCAACAATCTGGGCCAGCTCTATGAACAGGGATTTGGCGTCGAAAAGGATCCGGAAAAGGCAGCCGTCTGGTTTTCCCGTTCTGCCCGGACCGGATACACGGAAGGCATCCGCAACTATATCCGCATACTGGAAACGGGAACAGGGCTTCCCATGGACAAAGAAGCTGCCGCGTATTGGCGCAGGCAGCTCGATGAACAGATTAATGGAAAAGGTTGATAAAAATCGTAATGACCGACGCGTTGACCGGGTCGATGATGAGTGATCCGATGAGGGGGATGACGAAGAATGCCGTCGGTGCCGGGCCGAATAATTCTGTCATGGCCGTCATATTGGCGATGGCGTTCGGTGTAGCACCCAGACCGAAGCCACAGACGCCGGACGTCATGACCGCTGCTTCATAATCCCTGCCCATCATGCGGAATACGACGAAATACGCAAAGAGGGCCATGATGACGGCCTGACTCAGGAGCATGACAATCATGGGCACGGCCAGATCGCTGAGCTGCCATAATTTGAGGCTCATGAGGACGCAGGTCAGAAAGACTGTGAGCCCCAGATTGCCCAGCACTTCGCTTTCTCTCTGGTATACCTTATATACATGGGTAAAATCGGAAATATTGCGGATGATGGCAGCGACTAGCATAGAGCCGATATAAGCCGGGAAAATCAGTCCCAGGCTGTTCAGGAATCCGCTGACCAGTGTCCCCAGCCCCATGGCCAGGAACAGATGGGCCATGGCATTCATGAAATGATGGTTGTTGATGGACTGGCCGGTGATGTGTTCCTGCTTGATGACTTCTGCCGCTTTTTCTTTGCTGCTGGCAATAGAGGACAATTTGTCTACTTCTTCCTGGCTGACCGACGGGTCGAGACGTTCCGTATCGGCATGACTGTGCAGGTGGTGTTTGTGGACCAGCTGTTCACCGACAGGGCCGCCGATGAGGCCGCCGGCGACGAGGCCGAAGGTAGCTGCGGCGACGGCGATGGTAGCGCCGCTATCGAGACCCATTTCTTCCAGGAGGGGACCAAAGGCAGCCGCTGTAGCATGACCGCCGACCATGGGAATGGAGCCGGTTGCCAGCCCCATATAGGGACTGAGGCCGAACAGGGAGGACAGGCTGATGCCCAGGATATTCTGGATGACGATGAGTACTGTCGTGATGACAGCCATTTTAAAGACCATGATGCCGCCGCGGCGGATCAGGCTCAGACTGGCCGTATAGCCGACGCTGGTGAAGAACAGCATCATGCAGACGTTCTGCATGACCGTATCCTGCTCATACGACCAGATGCCCTGAGTATACAGCAGGCAGTTCAGGGCAGCGAACAAGATGCCGCCGATGACCGGAGCAGGGATGCAGTACGTCCTGAGGGCGGAAATCTTCATACGCAGGAAGACGCCGGCATAATACACCAGGATGGCCGCAGCCAGCGTCTGATAGATATTGAGTTGTATAGACAACGAAATACTCCTCCTTTGCACAACGTGAAATTGATTTGCTGGTATAGAAAACAAATCTAATCATATCAGAAAAAATCCACATTGACAACATGGGGGTTAGAAGGAAAATGTGTCAGCGTATGCGGGGAGACTGATAATAATCCTGCCGCGACAGGCGGGCCTGAGTGCCATGGAAGCAGTAGTACTGCATATCGGTGCAGCGCAGGTCCAGTGCCAGCTGTTTCCGGCCCAGTGGGGAAAGAGAACCGGGGGCTGTGATGCGGGTGATGACAGGCAGTTCTTTCTTTATTTCTTTTATATAGGGAGATACCTTTTGAGATAAGGCCAGCAGCCGGGCATACTGGGGTCCTAGCTGGTATGACTGGTCCATGAGGCTGCGGCCGGGTGAAAGGAGCGTATAAGCGCCCATGCGGCACAGACGGCTGTAGGCATAGCGGCGGGTCTTGATGGCAGCCAGTGCCTCTTTGTACGTGACGGAATCCTGCATACAGCGGTGCCAGCGGTTCTCCAGCCCTTCGTTAAAGGCCGGGAGCTGGCGGAGCATTTCCGGTGTCAGCAGCCTGTTCTGGAAGAGAATGAAATCGCCATAGCGGTCATAATCGGTGTATGCTCCCTGTGAGAGGAGCGCGGCCATATCTTCCCGGGCTTGTGGTGTCAGATAGCGGTGAAGATGCTGGCAGCGGCCTGTCTGGATTATATCCTGACGCAGGGCAGAGGCGCTGGCAAAGGAATGGGCCAGCGACAGGTCGTGATGGCTGCCCTGACGCAGGATTGGCCAGAACTGCAGGGACAGGTCCTGTTGCACGATGGCTTTGGCGTAGGATGCCGCCAGCAGGGCATTGGGCTGATCCAGAAGTAAGGCCGTTTGTTCCCGAATCCGGGCAGCCAGGGCTATAGTCTGCCGGCGTCCGGCCGTTTCCCTGCCCCGGCAGGGCCGGATATCCTGTGCAGCCCGGGCCAGAGCGTAAAAATCGTCTGCCGTGCCCCGTTCGACACCACAGGCCAGATGGCTGCATCCCAGCCGGGACGCCAGCCATACGCCTCCCAGGGCGAATCCGTCGGCACTGGACAGACTATAGACCGCTGGCAGTTCAAAGACCAGATCGGCCCCGCCTTCAACAGCCCAGGCGGCACGATGCCACTTATCGAATAATGCCGGTTCGCCCCGCTGGACAAAAGAACCGCTCATGATGACCACAATCAGCGACTGGGGGCCGGCCTGCTGCCGTACCTGGGACAGCAGCCAGGCGTGGCCTGTATGAAAGGGATTAAATTCTGCAATAACGGCAATACGCTTCATACCATACTCCTCGGACATACATATCCTATGTATTATGCTATTTCTTCTTCAATACATTAATCATAATATATATATGAATAAAAAGAAAGGAAACAGTCGATTTGCCCGGCAGATTGACAAATTATCCTTTTTCTCTTATGGAGAATATGTTATAATGAAACCAGTCTGTGAGAAAGTATAATAGGTGATAGCATGAAACGAATGAGAAAGTTCCTGGTAACGGTGCTTGCGGCTTCGACAATACTCATGACTGGCTGCGGCAATGCATCGATTCTGGAAGAATATAGCTTTGGCTATACACAGTTGAAAAGCGGTAATTCCGAAGTATACCTCATGACTCCTATGGAAATGGGGAAATCCCAGAATAATGATGGAACCGTATTATATGGCGCCAACGATTCCCATTGGTGGATGGCTGCCGAATCGCGTCCCGCCAGTGAAATCACCATACAGCAGTGGGCCGAAAAACCTATTTCCTTACTGGAACAGACGCATTATACAGATCTGCAAACGAAGGTCTCTGAAACGACTGTCCTCGACAGGCCGGCGACAGAAGTCCACTGTACGTTCAATCTGAATGTGCAGGGCCATGCCGTTCAGATGGTGGGGCAGAGTCTCTTCTTTGAAGATAATGGTCAGATATGGGATATTACCTACTTGTACAATCCGGCCGACCCGGTGGGCAAAGAAGTAATAGACCATGTATTTGGCCAGATAAAATAATTTCGTAAACATGAAAGAGGGTAAATTGCATGATCGTATTGGTTGTAAACTGCGGCAGCTCGTCCTTGAAATACCAGTTGGTAAACATGGACAATGAAGAAGTCATGGCAAAAGGGTTGGTAGAAAAAATCGGTCTTCCCGATTCCCAGCTGACTCACAAATGGAATGGCCAGAAAAAGGAAATCCAGCAGTCTATTCCGGATCATAAAGTCGCTGTAAAGCTCGTTCTCGATATTCTGACCGATGCCGAATGCGGCGTTATCAAATCCATGGATGCCATTGACGCGGTAGGTCACCGTGTTGTCCATGGCGGCGAAGCCTTTGCCAGCTCCACGGTAATTGACGATGAAGTCATGAAAGCCCTGGAAAAATGCTCCGCCTATGCACCCCTTCACAATCCGCCGAACATCATCGGCATCAACGCCTGCAAAGCTATCATGCCGGGCGTACCGCAGGTCGCTGTTTTCGATACAGCATTCCATCAGACCATGCCGCCGGAAGCCTTCATGTATGGCCTTCCGTATGAACTCTATAAAGAAAATGGCATCCGCCGCTACGGCTTCCATGGCACGAGCCATCGCTATGTAGCCGGCCAGATTGCCAAAGTCATGGGTGTTCCCGTTGAAAAACTCCGCATCATCAACTGCCACCTTGGCAACGGTTCTTCCCTGGCTGCCATCAAATATGGCAAATGCGTAGACACGACTATGGGCTTCACACCGCTCGCCGGCTGCCTCATGGGCACGCGCTGCGGCGATATCGACCCTGCTATCGTTACGACGGTCATGGAACAGAAAGGCCTGTCCACGAAAGAAATGGATACGCTCATGAATAAGAAATCAGGCGTACTCGGCATTTCCGGCGTTTCCAGCGACTTCCGCGATCTCGGCGAAGCTGCTAAAGAAGGCAACGAACGGGCTAAACTCGCTCTCGATATGTTCCATTATCAGGTACGCAAACTGATTGGCGCACTGGCTGCTGCTATGGGTGGCGTCGATGTCATCACCTTTACAGCCGGCGTTGGCGAAAATGGTATCGAAGACCGTGCAGCTATCTGCCAGGGCCTGGAATACCTGGGTGCCAAACTTTGCCCGACCCGCAATAACGTCCGCGGCAAAGATGCTATGATTAGCACCGATGATTCTACGGTAAAACTTTATGTCATCCCGACAAACGAAGAAATCATGATTGCCCGCGATACGAAAGAACTCGTTTCAAAATAATAAGGGCATGAAATAATACTGGCTGAGGGGGCTGGGTATGCGGCATACAACGGCGGCTGTCGTTGCGTGCTGCTGCCCGGCTCCTTTTCGTATAGGGGGGAGAATTATGGATATATTATATTGGGATATAGATGGGACACTGGTCAATACGGGAATGGCCGGCATGCATGCCATTCAGGAAGTATTTCACGAATTGCAGGGTGACGACCAGGCCGTGCCGAAAATCGCTGCCGGCGGCCGGACGGATAATTACATCTGCCAGCAGCTGCTCTATCAGGCCAGAGGCGTCATGCCTACCGATGAAGAAGTCAATCACTTCTGCCGGAATTACGAACAGAAACTGATGAAATGGCTGAAAAAAATGAAAGGTGAAGTCATTCCGCCGGCCCGGGAACTCCTGCCATACCTGGCTAAAGCCGAAGGATACCATCAATGTCTGCTCACGGGAAACAGCATCTATGGCGCTAGACTGAAACTTGATTTCTTCGGCCTGACCCAGTACTTTGACTTTGACCATTCAGGATTTGCCTGTCAATTCTACTATCGCGACGACATGGCCCGCCACGCCTGGGAACTGGCGAAAAAAGCCTGGGGTGACACTATCGGTACCATGTACGTCATCGGCGACACCCCCTACGATATCCAGTGCGGCAAAGCCATCGGAGCAAAAACCATCTCCGTCGCCACCGGACGCTACACCTACGACCAACTGGCAGAACACACTCCCTGGCGCCTACTGCATCGCTTGCCCGGACCTGAAGGATTCATGCAGATACTGAAAGGATAGGAAAGGATAGTTTGCAGTGGTAAGTTTGTAGTTTGCAGAAAAAGCCGGTTTGTCGAATCGGCTGCTTTTCATACCCCAAAGATTAGCAAAATAGGACCCCCGACCGGGGACGATTCAGGATGAGAACCGTCTCCGGTCGGGGGTCCGGCATTACAATATATTCATACATTTAATTATGATAATATAAATCAATTACATTGACATAGAACCTTGTCTGATAGTATACTATGTATATATTTAGTACGTGCTTTTTTGCACGTAAAATAGATGAGAATGTTAATTTATTGCTAAAAAATAGTAAATGAGAGGAAACTAGGAACACTCGCCATTGAACTTTTTGTCAATAAGTTGCTTCTTGTCAGATACATATTTCTATCAGAAAAGAGGCTATCAAATGAAAAAGAAAATCATTGCAACTCTCGCAGCTACTATGGCTGTCGGTGCTACCTGCGCTTTCGCAGCGAATCCGTTTGTTGATGTACCGACCGATTCCTGGGCTTATAAATCCGTAGTAGAACTCGCCGACGCTGGCATTATCCAGGGGGTAGACGGCTCCTATTTCCAGGGCGACCGCAACATCACCCGTTATGAAGCAGCTGAAATGACGGCTAAAGCGATGGCTCACATGGACAAAGCTTCCGTTGAACAGCGTGCCCTTATCAATAAACTGGCTGATGAATATGCTGATGAACTGAACAGCCTCGGCGTCCGCGTTGCCAACCTTGAAAAGAAAGTGGGCAATGTCAAACTTACTGGTGATGCCCGTATCCGTTTCCAGCATCAGAATGGCAATGATGATTATCGTAACGATCATTCCTGGGATTATCGTGTCCGCGTCCGGGCCAATGCCCAGGTCAATGACCGTACAACCGTAACCTATGGCATCAGCACAGGCGACCTGAATTTTGGCGATAATGGTGCAGCATCGGGCGCCGATGACGACAATGGCAATACTTTCACTGATGATGCCAAAGTAGATTACAATTTTGGCGGTGACCACTGGAATCTCAGCGTCGGCCGTACCGATACGTATATTCTCGGCGGTGACAATGCCTACGGATTCCAGTATGGCGACGTATTTGACCGTGCCGAATTGAAATACACCAGTGATCACTTCGCAGCGACTGCCGGCTATGGCAAATTTAAAGAAGGCTATGCTGCTGATGATCCTGATGCAGAAGTGGAAGGTAATGGCCTCCTCGGTGTCAAGACAGGCTATGGCGAATTAGAAGGCTTCTTTGGTGGTGGCCGTGCAGCTGGTTCGGCTGTTGGCGTATATTACAATGATTTCAGTGGCGGCGCCAAAGGCTTTAAAGCCGATGACCTCTGGGGAGCTTATGCCAGCCTGAATCTCGGTAAATGGAATGCCTTTGCTAACTATGAAAAAATCAGTAATGACGTGACCGATGATCCCGAAGTATGGATTGGCAAACTGACTTATGGCAGTGCCGACAGCGAAACCCGCGGCACATGGGATGCCTGGGTTGAATACATCAACTCCGACAGAGGAGCTCTCCTCGGCGGTGCAACCAACTCCTGGCGCGATGACAGTGTTCTCGATAACGTGAAATCGTGGGGCGTAGGCATCGACTACACACTGGCTAAAAACGTAGTCCTCACAGCTGCCCAGACCTTCGCAACAGAAGCCAAACATGGTTCTGATGATCCCGATGAATTTACCGACGTAGAAATCAACTTCTTCTTCTAATCGCAATAATGACCAAGCCGTGTGCCAAATGGTACGCGGCTTGTTTTTTTACCCCTAAAATCAGCAATACAGGACCCACGACCGGTGACGGTTTCCATCCTGAATCGTTGGAAAGGGTGTCAGATGCAAGGCGGAAGAAGGAGCCATAGCGAGGCTATGGTGACTGATGACAACGAAGCAGATGGCGCTCTTTCCGGCAGGCAGGGAAAACAAGATTCCAGCCGTGAGTTCTAATTTATACGTTTAACCCTAAATCAATATGATGTAGATTTATATCTATGCGAAATTGGCATAAGCAATAGTTCCCGCTGGCAAAGTATGTGAAAAAAGTGGTTTTTGCTATGGCTTGTGAAGGGCATAACGATGGGACGGAGAGCGATTTTTTAACGGTTTATTTTACCGCCTGTTTTTGTTACAAATCCGATACAAATTTAAGAATGATTGAGATAAAATTTAATAAATTTTTAACTGCAAGGTTTACATTTACCTTGTAAAATGCCTGTAAAGCGCATGGTTGACACATTCTTTACGCCATTTTGACAAAAAATCAATCTTGGGGTATAATGTCATCAAGGTCGCAGGTGGGAATGTTCCCAGGCAGTGACTGAGATTGAGAGCAGACAAACTTATAGAAACCAGGGTAGTAAAAGAGAGGAAACTAGGACAACTCGCCAATGAACCCCTTGTGGAAATAAGTACAATGCTCGACCGTAATGAGTGGTAAAACTTATTTTTAGAAAAGGGGTAATTCACAATGAAAACAAAAGTTTTAGCAGCTTTAGTTGCAACCATGGCTGTTGGCGCTACCTGCGCTTTCGCAGCTAACCCGTTCGTTGATGTACCGACCGATTCCTGGGCCTACAAATCTGTAGTAGAACTCGCTGACGCTGGTATTATCCAGGGCGTAGACGGCTCCTACTTCCAGGGCGACCGTAACATCACCCGTTATGAAGCAGCTGAAATGACGGCTAAAGCTATGGCTCACATGGACAAAGCTTCCGTTGAACAGCGTGCCCTCATCAACAAACTGGCTGACGAATATGCCGACGAACTGAACAGCCTCGGCGTTCGCGTATCCAACCTCGAAAATAAAGTTGGTAACGTAAAACTCACTGGTGACGCTCGTATCCGTTACAAATATGAAAATGGCAAAGTAGAAAACGATAACTCTTGGGATTATCGTGTTCGTCTCCGTGCTAATGCCCAGGTTAACGACCGCACGAAAGTAACTTATGGCATCAGCACGAACAACCACAATTTTGGTAATAACGGTGCTGCTAGTGGCGCTGATGACCAGGACAGCAACGATACCTATACGGATCTCGCTAACGTCGATTACAACTTCGGCGGCAACAACTGGGATCTCATGGTAGGCCGTTATACCTATATCCTCGGTGATAAAGTCGGCTACCAGTTCGGTGATACCTTCGACGGTGCTCAGTTGCAGTACAAGAACGATAAGTTCAAAGCTATCGCTGGCTATGGTAAATTCAAAGTTGGTGATGCAGACGTTTGGAATGGCAAATGGAAAGCAGATGCTAAAGGTAATCTGACTATTAAAGATACAACAGCTGCAGACTCTCTCCTCGGTGTTAAGACCGGTTATGGCGAATTAGAAGGCTTCTTCGGCGGCGGCCGTCTGGCTGGTTCTTCTGTAGGTGTTTACTACAATGATTTCTTCGGTAAAGACGCTTTCAAAGCTGATGACCTCTGGGGTGCTTTCGCAAGCTTCAACTTTGGCTCCAAGTGGAATCTGACAGCTAACTACGAACAGATTAGCAAAGATCAGAGCAAGACCAGCGTAGATGATCCGGAAATGTGGTATGGCAAACTCCAGTATGGTACAGCTTCCTTCGCAGCTCCGAAGTCCTGGGATGCCTGGGTTGAATATCTCGATGCTGAAGACGGTGCATATCTCAATGGCTCCACAAACTTCTGGAGATGGGATAACCTCGATAACATTAAGACTTGGGGCGTAGGCGTTGACTACACATTCGCTAAGAATGCTATGTTCTCCGTAATGCAGTCCTTCGCTACGGATACCAAGAAAGGTAATGACGATACCAATGAATTGACTCGTGCACAGTTCGTATTCGTATTCTAATCCATACGGTGCGGAATCAAAAAGACCACTCGAAAGAGTGGTCTTTTTTTCGTTGGGAAAAGGGATAGTGGGAAAGGCCGTAGTTCATTCGTTGCAGGTCATTCATCGAAGCCGGAAGGCCCGCAGGTCGGTTTGACGGACAGAGTGTCTTTGCCGTCCCCGTGAGGGGAAGGAGGGCCACAAAGTGGCGGAAGGGGCTTTATTTCAATCCAAAGTCTTATTATGAGTCCGTTTTTACATGCGGTGATGAAGCCCGTTTGCAAGGTTGGAGCCAGTCCGGCATGCTACGTCCTCGGACTCAGAAATTGGAACTCAGATGATAAAAGGACCCCTCTGCCGAAACTACGATATTCATATATATCTGGCAAGGTGCTACAATAGGGCACTGTGTTTCGGCATAGGCGAGGGCTCACGACTGGGGGCGCTTTGCATCGGAATCATCGGCTATGATGTCAGATACAAGGCGGAGGAAAGAGGCGTAGCGGGGCTACGTTGATAGACGACAACGCCGTAGATGATGCTATAGCCGGTGAGGCAGACAGAAGAAGTCCCCCGGCCGTGAGCCCCTACACACATTTGCGCGTCGCTACGCTCCTTCAAATGCGGTTCTCTGCCTAAGTCGGCCATTGGCGCCAGCTCCCGCTTCCCAGGGGAGCCATGCTACACGGTGCTTCTAACCGACGATATATACTGATAGCTGGCTCGTCGAACTGGCTATTTTTATGCCATAAGACCAGCAATACAGAACTCACGACTGGGAGCGGTTTCTGTCCTGAATCGCTGGAAAGGGTGTCAGATACAAGGCGGAAGAAGGAGCCATAGCGGGGCTATGGTGACTGATGACAACGAAGCAGATGGCGCCCTTTCCGGCGAGGCAGGGGAAACAAGCTTCCAGCCGTGAGTTCTATACTAGTCACTCTATGTTACCTATGGTATAATAAAAAATAATCAAATGGAGGCAGCACAGATTGTTTCCGGGAATGTATAAGAGGAGGAAGTAATGGATAACAAAGAACTTGTCATTGTTGTCGATTTTGGCGGACAGTATAATCAGCTCATTGCGCGTCGCGTCCGTGAAAATCATGTATACTGTGAAGTGTATCCGTATCATAAAGCCGTAGCTAAAATCAAGGAATTGCAGCCGCAAGGGATTATTTTTACGGGTGGTCCGGCCAGTGTATACGAAGAAAATGCGCCTAAGATAGAAGCCGACGTATTTGAACTGGGGATTCCTGTACTGGGGCTTTGTTATGGCATGCAGTTCATGGCCCAGACGCTGGGCGGGGAAGTGCGTCATGCCGACCGCCGCGAATTTGGCAAGACGGAAACCGACGTAGATACGTCGTCGCCACTTTTCAAAGGACTGGCGGAAAAGGAAATCGTCTGGATGAGTCACCAGGATTATGTAGCGGAATTGCCGGCCGGCTTCTCTATCGTCGCTCATTCAGCCAACTGCCCTGTAGCAGCGATGCAGAATACGGAACGCAAATTGTATGCCATGCAGTATCATCCGGAAGTGCTTCATACGGAACATGGCAAGGAAATGCTCCATAACTTCCTCTTTGAAGTCTGCGGATGTACGGGATCGTGGACCATGGCCAATTATGCCAAGACGGCAATTGCCCATATTAAGGAAACGGTCGGCAACGGCAAGGTCGTATTAGCTTTATCTGGCGGCGTCGATAGTTCTGTTGCCGCGGCTCTGATTTCAAAAGCCGTAGGAAGCCAGCTGACCTGTATTTTCGTCGATCACGGCCTGCTCCGCAAGAATGAAGGCGATGAAGTAGAAGCAGCTTTCAAAGACAGCGGCATGAATTTTGTCCGCGTCGATGCTTCTGAACGCTTCCTGGGGAAACTGGCCGGCGTGACCGATCCGGAACGGAAGCGGAAAATCATCGGTGAAGAATTTATCCGCGTCTTTGAAGATGAAGGCCGCAAAATCGGATTTGTCGATTTCCTTGCCCAGGGAACGATTTATCCGGACGTCATCGAATCCGGTGCCGGCGATGCCGCTGTCATCAAGAGCCATCATAATGTAGGTGGTCTCCCGGCGGTTGTCGATTTTAAAGGCCTCATTGAACCACTCCGCAACCTCTTTAAAGATGAAGTCCGCGAACTGGGTGCAGAACTGGGCCTGCCGGATTATCTCGTATGGCGCCAGCCATTCCCCGGTCCGGGCCTTGCTATCCGCATTATGGGTGAAATCACGAAGGAAAAACTGGCTATCCTCCGCGATGCCGATGCCATATTCCGTGAAGAAATCGCCAATGCCGGCCTGCAGCGGGATATCAACCAGTACTTCGCCGTTTTGACCAACAACCGCTCTGTCGGCGTCATGGGTGATTTCCGTACCTATGATTACACGCTGGCACTGCGCGGCGTTACGACGACCGACTTCATGACGGCCGACTGGGCACGCATCCCCTACGATGTCCTCGATAAAATCTCCAGCCGCATCGTCAATGAAGTAGATCACATCAACCGCATCGTGTACGATATTACGAGCAAACCACCTTCCACTATTGAATGGGAATAATAGCGAAAATCCCCGCAAGCTGTTCACTAATAAGCAGCTTGTGGGGATTCTTTTTTTGCATCTGGGAGAAGAAGAATAAAAGATGTTCAAATCAAATTATTCTGCTGGGCAATTTCTTTTACTTTTTGAAGAGGTAATTCAAGGAATTTGGCTATTTTTTCCATGCTGTTTCCTTCTTTTAGCATTTTAATCGTCATCTTCACAGCAAACCGCTCTTCTCCCTGCTTTACCCCTTCTTCCCGTCCTTGTTCTATTCCTTCCCGGCGTTCCTGTGCTAATAGTGCTGTCAGTTTCATATATTCCCGCCTCGTTTCTTTGTGTTCTTTTACCCGTTTAACTTCTTCTGCCACATCTTCCGTAAATTGTCCTTCTGGAGTATGGCCGTCTACATAACGTAAAAATGAGCGGATGTCAGGGTCCAGTTCCTTGCTGTCCCCTTTGCAATTTAAAAAGATTTTGGTCGTTTCATCGCCTAGTTCTAAATCGTTACGTTCCAGGCAGCGGTTGCGAAATGTATATATAGGTAACCCTTTGCCAAATAAGTCGAACGTACAAATGAAAATGACATATTGTGGATTTAATATTTCATAGGGCATGCCCGGTGGTAATAATTCCAAATCAATCTGACCTTGATAATATCGGGATCGTTTCGGTAAGGCTGAGTCTTTTCCTTTTTCGCATTGCATTTCAATATCATAGACTTTACCCATATCATCTTCGACGTAGACGTCCAGACGGATTCCATGACTGTCAATTCGGATATCGATTGTTTTTTCTATTTCAGGGAAAGAGATGGTTTTTATCCTGATATTTAAAATTTTTTCAATCAGATATTTGCAAAGACGCTTGTTGCGCATAACCTTTTCAAAAAGGAAATTATCCTGAATGGTTAATTCTTCCCAGGTCTTTATCTTTGACATGGACATCCTCCTTTCGGTTTCAAAATTATTATACCATGAATGGTTTATCAAACAAACATTCCTTAGT
The DNA here is from genome assembly GCF_043520715.1 of Megasphaera hexanoica. Classification (NCBI taxonomy): domain Bacteria; kingdom Bacillati; phylum Bacillota; class Negativicutes; order Veillonellales; family Veillonellaceae; genus Megasphaera; species Megasphaera hexanoica. The sequence continues at coordinate 1,031,502 of NZ_CP171361.1, forward strand.
GTAAAATAGTTCTCGCTTAGTGCAAAATAGTTCTCGGTAAGACTTGCCAAAAAGAAAGAAGACCCTGATAATAGTGAGAGGTCACCACACCAATCTCATCAAAACGAGGTCTTCTATGGAAACTATTGTAACAGAAATCATCAAAACAATAAAGGACTCCGATACAGTTATTGAACGGGATATGAAATTATTGACCCTGTTTTTCGAATTATTCCGATTGAAACCCTACCAACGATTTTCCGCTTTGCTGATGAAAAAAGTGGCGGAAACGGCTACCAGCTGTGTATATCGAAAAACGGCCGATATCGTGAACCGGTTTACCCTGACGACCCTGAGTCATCAAACGGTGAAGCATATTGTGATGCAATCGGGGAAATTGTGTCAGGAATGGCAGGACATTCAGCGTCAGGAAAGTCCCGCAGAAGAAACGGAAGCCCCGGTTGTGTACATAGAAGGAGACGGTCTGGTCTTCCGGGGACAGCATAAGAAGCAGTTGGAAATATACTGGATACAGGTGTATGAAGGACGGGAAAAAGAAGGGAAACGGGCCCGGCTGATTCATGCGTATCACATGGCTTCTACGGAATATGAAAAGACATGGGAACGAGCAGGGTGGTACATGCACCGGCAGTATGGATTAAGCCATACGATAGTGATCAGCAACGGGGATGGCGGAACGGGATATGGCTATGAGGCGTTTCAGGAACTGGCAGCAGGGTGCAAGTGGCATGAGCACCAGCGGGATGTATATCATGTACACCGCAAGGTGAAAGAACGGCTGCATTTTGCTGTACCGGAGGTACAGGAAGGAATCCGGCAGAGTATCTGGAAGCATGATGAAACGAGTCTGGCACTCTGGCTGGATACGGCTGAATCGGAAGCAGAAGGAAACGATGAATTACAAAACGTGGAACGATTACGAAGGTATTTAAAACGAAACTGGACGTATGTAGAACCACTGAATCAGCGACAGAAGCTGGAAAAAGTCCATCTGATACAGCCCGGAGCGTGTGAGGCGGGCCATCGTATATACAGCTATCGCATGAAACATCAGGGACGGTGCTGGAGCCAGGAAGGGGCGGAAGCCATGGTACAGCTCATCACAGCCATGAAAAACGAAGAATGGGATGCCGTGTATGGCCAATGGGGACGTACAGCCTACAAGCCCATCAGCCAGCGATTTAAGAACATCATGAGGAAAGTGATGAAACAGTTCCCTATGCAGCCTCACAAGGGCGTGCATCAAGGAAGTATGGGAACGCACAGCTCTGCAAGCAGCCCACTAGGAAAGCTGGCAAAAGGGCTGCAAATGGCACATATTTTGTAAAAATGGGGAAATAAGACCCCACTTATTATCTAGGTTTAAAGAAAAGACCGAAAACTTCTTGACACTAACGATTGAACAGGAACCTTGACTTTTTTTAGTTGCCGGCTTTACAATGAAATAAAATCGTTGGTTCAAAGACAGGTCTGGCGGATATTTATGAAAGGGGAGGACGGTATGTTTCAGATTGGGCTTACGGGAGGTATTGCTTCGGGGAAGAGTACGGTTGTGGCCATGCTGCGTCAGCTGGGGGCGGGAATCATCGACTGTGACCAGATCGCCCATGATGTCGTCCGGCCCGGGTCGGAAGGATTGAAGGCCGTTGCTGACGCCTTCGGACCGCATACGTTGTGCGCAGATGGCACGATGGACCGGGCGTATATAGGCCGCGTCGTTTTTGGAAACAGGGAGAAAAAGGCGCAGTTGGAAGGCATTTTATTTCCTCTCATCCAGCGGGGAATCAATGATACAATTGAAATAATTGAAAAAAATAAAAAAAATCCGGTCATTTTCCTTGACATGCCATTGCTATTTGAGATAAAATACAACACGTACGTTGATGAAGCATGGCTCGTATATGTGGATCCGACGACGCAGCTTTCACGGCTGATGGCGCGGAATCACTATACACGGGACGAAGCAATGGCACGCATCCATGCTCAACTTCCTATTGATACAAAACGGTCATTGGCTCAGGTTATCATCGACAATACTGGTTCTTTGGAAGATACAGAAGAACAGGTGCGGTATGAGTGGCATGAACTGATGAAACGGATTCAATCTGGGGAGTAAGCTGTGAGACGGAGAAATAATACAAAGGTAAAAATTGTAGCAGCTATATTGGTTGCTTGTTTCTCTGCGTCGTATTTCTTTACCTGGAAAGACGATGTAATGCGTAAAATCGTATATCCTCTGCAGTATGACTATATGGTCAGACAGTATGCCTATGAAAACCACGTGGATCCGGCGCTGGTAGCGGCAGTGATTCTGGTGGAAAGCAAGTTTGACCGGTCGGCCTCGTCTCACCGGGGTGCCAGCGGTCTGATGCAGATTATGCCTGATACAGGCAAATGGATTGCTGAAAAGATGGGGATGGAAAATTTTCGTCCTGCCCAGCTGAACGATGTACAGACGAATATCAGGATGGGTACCTGGTATCTGGCATATCTTCTCAAAGAGTATGACGGCAATGAAGTTTTGGCTCTGGCAGCGTATAATGCCGGACGCGGCCATGTCGATTCCTGGATGGATGAATATGGCTGGGACAAAAACTTTAAAAAAATTGAAGAAATACCCTTTACAGAAACGAGAGAGTATGTTAGAATAGTCTTGTTGAACGAAAGGCAATACAAAAAACTGTATAACTTTTAATTTCTTTTTATGCGGTTGTGGCGGAATGGCAGACGCGCTGTCTTCAGGCGGCAGTGATCATCGATCGTGTGGGTTCAACTCCCACCAACCGCACCATTTTTTTGCCCTATGGATGATACATTGATTGAAACAGTCAAACAATGGAATATCACTTCGAGTCTCCCACTTCAGGTGGGAGATTTTAAGTTAACGGCAGAGCAGCACATGGTACAGGGTCATGGGAAAGATAAGGAATACCTGATTTTTCTATATACGAATGACGATAATGGCTGGACCGTACGGGGGACAATCAATCCGGAAACGAATGAATTATTTGTCCGTACGGATATTGGAATGCTGGAGTTTGCGCTCATTGAATTTATTACGGAAAATTTTGAAAGTTTTCGTAATATGGTAGAATCCCGGCTCCCGGAGCTGATCCGGACGTATTATGTAGATCGGGAAGAGAATTTCAGTGTATTGTTGAAGGATAAAGGAATCACGACGGTGGACTGGGATGACTTCCTGCCGGAATCATATGCCGGTTTCAGGCGGCTGATCCGTCCCAATGATGCCGTGCGGATCATTAATGGGTCGTATATGATCCTGGCTTACTATGATGGAGCGACGCGCAGCGGTTTGTCACTCATGTACAACATACTCCGGGATGATTTTTTTGCCGAACGGCGGATACATAATTTCCCCAATCTGGTACATGATTTTGACAGCAGTGATTTAAAGCTCCTGAAAAAAGCATTGCAGGAACGTCTCCTGCCTGTGCTGGACTCCATTGCTGCTGATTTAAAGGCGGCAGAGTGAGCGTTTTTCATTGTCAGAAAACGCTGTTGGTGGTATACTTTAGTTAATTAGATGTAAACTTTTCTAAGAGTGGGTGGAAGCCCACTCTTAACTTTTACTTGCAGGGTTTCGTCGGGAAAGATACAGGTGAATTATGAGACGCGAACATATTGAAGAACTGGTAGCTGAAGAAGTTGAAAAAATCATTGCCGGTACGGCATTAGAACTCGTTGATGTGGAATACGTCCGGGAACGGAACTGGTATTTACGGGTTTTTATTGATAAGCAGGGAGGCGTCGATCTGGAAGACTGCCAGGCCGTCAGTGAAAAACTCAGTAAGATACTGGATGAAAAAGATCCCATCAGTGACAATTATCTTCTGGAAGTATCTTCCCCGGGACTGGACCGGGTCCTGAAAAAGGAAAAAGATTTTATCCGTTACCAGGGCCGCGATGTCGATATTCATTTCTTCAAGCCCCATAATGGAACGAAACTTCTGACCGCTGTGCTGAAGGGCAGGGAAGGCGATGTCCTGACAGTCAGCCATGATGAAACGGAAGAAACATTGGACATGAAAGATATATCCCAGATACGGTTACATATTGATTTTTAGTGGAGGTACATGAAAGTGAACAAGGAATTACTCAATGCGATTGCCTATTTGTCCAAAGAAAAGGGCGTTTCTGCCGATGTCATCTGTGATTCGCTGGAAGCGGTCCTGATTACGGCCTATAAAAAAGAGCCAGATGCCAATCCCAACGCCGTCGTAGAATTAAACCGCCTGACTGGCGATTATAAAATCCTGGCTCCTAAGACGGTAGTGGAAACGGTAGAAGATGAAGACGCCGAAATTTCTCTGGCCATGGCCCAGATCCTGGACCCGGAATATTCGGCAGGCGATGTCATCAATGTCAATGTGACGCCCAAGAATTTTGGCCGTGTCGCTGCCCAGGCAGCCAAACAGGTCATGATCCAGCGGCTGCGTGAAGCCGAACGGAGCATCGTCTACGATGAATTTTCCAACCGTCAGGATGACATCATCACGGGGATCATCCAGCGTATCGAACAGCGCAATGTCTATGTTGATCTGGGGAAAGCAGAAGCGGTCCTGCCCGTTTCCGAACAGATTCCGACGGAAACGTATACGGTCGGCCAGCGTATCAAGTGTTATGTGGTGGAAGTACGCAAGACGACCAAGGGCGCCCAGATTCTCGTTTCCCGGACACATCCGGGCCTGTTAAAGCGCCTCTTTGAACTGGAAGTTCCGGAAATTTATGATGGCGTCGTAGAACTGAAATCCGTTGCCCGTGAACCGGGCCGCCGGTCGAAAATTGCCGTCTATTCCCGCGATGAAAATGTGGATTGTGTCGGCGCCTGTGTCGGTCCGAAAGGAGTACGGGTGCAGAATATTGTGACAGAACTGCAGAATGAAAAAATAGATATCGTGAAATGGGATGAAGATCCGGCTGTCTACATTGCCAATGCCCTGAGCCCGGCAACGGTGGTTTCGGTAACGGTTGATGAAGCGGAAAAGACCTCTAACGTCGTCGTTCCCGATTACCAGCTGTCCCTGGCTATTGGCAAAGCCGGTCAGAATGCCCGTCTGGCGGCTAAGCTGACCAACTGGAAAATCGATATCAAGAGCGAAAGCCAGGCTGCGGAACTGGCGGAACAGAAACAGGATGAACCGGCTGGCGAAGAGCTGGACGGTGATGACCTGTTAGCCGACCTGGCCATGCCTTCTGCTCCGGAAGCAGAAGATGCAGCAGTTTGCGATGTGGAAGCGGACCAGCATACGGAAGAGTAGGTGAGGACCATGAAAAAGAAAAAAATTCCCTTGCGGGTCTGTGCCGGCTGCCAGGAACAGAAGAGCAAAAAAGAGATGATCCGCATCGTACGCACGCCTGAAGGAGATGTCGAAATCGACAAGACAGGGAAGAAATCCGGGCGCGGCGTGTACATCTGCCAGAATCCGGAGTGCCTGGAAAAGGCCTATGAGGAACACAGGCTGGAACGTTCTTTAAAGACAAAGGTGTCTCCTGAAATTTATGAAGAACTCCGCAAGGATCTGGAATGACAGGGCAGGAACGGATCGGCAATCTTCTGGGCCTTGCCTGTCGGGCACGGAAGACGGTGTGTGGCGATTTTGCTGCAGAAAATTATTTGAAGAAACATGCAGTGCCGCTCCTGTTTGTAGCCAGCGATGGCGGTGAGAATGCAGAAAAATACCGCCGCATTGCAGCGCGCAGGAATATAGCGGTTGTAGATATATATACGAAAGAAGAACTGGGCAGAACAGTCGGGAAGTCTCAGAATGTGGTAGTATTATTGACGGACCGGGGATTTGCCAAAGCGATAGATGACGTGATACAGGCGATGAAGAAGGGGGCAACCAGATGACGAAACGAGTATATGAAGTGGCAAAGGAGTTGGGCGTATCGGCCAGCGATATTATTAAAACTCTGGGAGAACATAATATAAAGGCAACGAATTTTTCTGGTGTAGATGATCAGGCAAAGCATGTACTGGATAAGGCATATGCGCCGAAAAAAGAAAATACTGATGCTCATGGCACGAGAAAAAAGGCGGCTATGCAGGCTGGGAAAAATAACGGCCAGAACGTCCGTAAAAATGAACAGAGACCAGAAAAGAACAACAAGAACCGGAATAACCGCCCGCAGAATAATCAGGGACAACGGCCGGAAACAGAAAAGGGAAATGTCAGAAAAGAAGGACAGTCCCGCAATAATTTCAATCGTCAGCAGCAGAATATGAAGAAGACTCAACAGACTAACCAGAATCATCAGGGCAATCAGAATCCCAATCACAAAGGGAATGTGAATAGTAAAAACGGCAGTCAGCCGGCTCGTGAAAATGATACGAAGCGTACGAAGTATTTTGGCCACAGTCAGCAGAATAATACGGGACGCAATGACAACCGGAAGAATAACAAACATTCTGGTCCGTCCGGTCATAATGGCAAGAACGCATCAAACCAGAACCGGCCTCATACGCTTTTGTCCAATGTCCTGAATAAAGGCAAGAATAAGAATAAACGGAATAAGAACCAGCATGGTGGCCAGAATGTGGCTATGCAGGATACGTCGGCGAAAAAGAAAAATTACCCGACGTCTATCGAACTTCCGGAAACGATTATCGTCAAAGATTTTGCCGAACGGCTGGGCCGTGAAGTCAGTGAAGTCATTAAAAAGCTGCTCATGGGCGGCATTATGGCTACCATCAATCAGGAAATCGATTATGATACAGCTTCGCTGATTGCCGATGAATTTGGCGTCGCCGTCACGAAGGAAGCACCGCCGGAAGATCCTACGGAAATCGAAGAAATCATCGATCCGCCTGAATCTCTTCAGCCGCGTCCCCCCGTCGTCACAATCATGGGCCACGTTGACCATGGCAAGACCAGTCTGCTCGATGCTATCCGCCAGAGTCATATCACGAGTCATGAAGCAGGCGGTATTACCCAGCATATCGGGGCTTATCAGGTCCGCTATGAAGGCAAGAAAATCGTATTCATGGATACGCCGGGGCATGAAGCTTTTACGGCCATGCGTGCCCGCGGTGCCCAGGTAACGGATATTGCTGTCCTCGTCGTTGCCGCCGATGATGGTGTCATGCCCCAGACGATTGAATCAATCAACCATGCCAAATCGGCTGGTGTCCCGATTATCGTTGCTATCAATAAAATCGATAAAGAAAGCGCCAATCCCCAGCAGGTCATGCAGCAGCTGACGGAATATGGCCTGATTAGTGAAGAATGGGGCGGCGATACGATTATGGTCCCCGTTTCCGCTCATAAGAAAATCGGCCTGGATGATTTGCTGGAAAACATCCTGGTACTGGCAGAAGTACTGGATCTCAAAGCCAATCCGAACCGTCCGGCCCAGGGCGTCGTTATCGAAGCCAAACTGGATAAAGGCCGCGGTCCTGTAGCCTCCGTACTAATCCAGAAAGGGACGCTCCACGTAGGCGATACGATTATCGTCGGCTCCTGCTACGGCAAGGTGCGGGCCATGACCAATGAACGGGGCGAACGTGTCAAGAAAGCAGAACCGTCTATCCCGGTAGAAATCCTCGGTCTGAATGATGTACCGGAAGCCGGTGATATCCTCGATGCGACGGATGAAAAGACGGCTCGTTCGGTTGCCGAAAAACGACTGGAAAAGAAACGGTCGTCTGAACTGCACGTCAATGCCAAGGTTACGCTGGATGACCTGTTCAATCAGATTCAGCAGGGCGAATTGAAAGAATTGTCCCTCATTGTCAAGGGGGATGTACAAGGGTCCGTAGAAGCGCTGAGCCAGTCGCTCATGGCCATCAAGAGTGATGAAGTCCGCATTTCTATCGTTCATTCCGGCGTTGGGGCTATCAATGAATCGGATATTATGCTGGCGTCGGCATCGAATGCCCTCATCATCGGTTTCAACGTCCGCCCTGATGCATCGGCCCGCAAGGCTGCGGAACATGAAAATGTCGATATGCGTACGTACCGGGTCATTTATGATGCCATCAATGATGTTGAAGCAGCTATCAAAGGGATGCTGGAAAAGAAATACGAAGAACATATTACCGGACGGGCAGAAGTACGCAAAGTCATTACGACTCCCAAGGTCATTGTCGCCGGTTCTTATATCAAAGAAGGCAAAATCTCCAGCACATCCAAGGTGCGCCTGATCCGCAATGGCATCGTCGTCCATGAAGGCGAAGTAGACGGCCTGCGCCGTTTCAAAGATGATGTGAAAGAAGTTGCCGAAGGGTATGAATGCGGTATCACGCTGGAAAATTACCGCGATATCAAGGAAGGCGACGAAATCGAAGCGTACGAAATGGTAGAAGTCGAACCGGAATAAAGTGAGGGAAGACAACTATGGGAGAATTACGAGTACGTAAAATACAGGAATTCATCAAGCAGGAAGTTTCCAATATTATTTTGCGGGAGCTGAAAGATCCGCGCATCGGTTTTATCACCGTAACCGATGCACGGATTACAGGCGACCTGCGGGAAGCGACCGTATATGTCAGCCTGTTTGGCAGCGATGCCGAAAAGGCCGATACGCTGAAAGCACTGAAAAGCGCGAATGGATATATCCGTTCCGAAGTCGGGAAAAGGCTGGGAATCCGCTATTCGCCGACGATTGAATTCAAAGAAGACACATCCCTCGATTATGGGATGAAAATCGATAAGATACTGCGTGATATAGAAAAGAAGGACTGATGTCCATGAATATTACACCAGAAGAAATCCGCCACCTGCTGCAGCATTACAGCCATGTCCTGCTGACGGCCCATGTCAATCCCGACGGGGACGCCATCGGGTCCCTGGTGGCCATGCAGGACTATCTGGAGCGGATGGGCAAGCAGGTCGTCACCGTCATCGATGATGACATTGACGACAAGTTTTTCTTCCTGCCCGGTGTCAGCCAGTTTAAAAAGCCGGCTGCTGTCCATACGGATGATTCCTGGCTGACCGTTATCCTCGATGCGACGTCAGCCGACCGCTGCGGTGCCGTTGAATCACTCATCCATGGGGATGTACTGAATATTGATCACCATATTTCCAATGCGCATTTTGCCCGGTACGAATATATCCGGCCGGAATGCGCGGCGACGGGAGAAATCCTGACACAGCTTTTTCTTACATGGGGCGACGGGGTGAACCAGCCGGAGGCCATGGCTCTGTACATGGCTATTGCAACTGACAGCGGCTTCTTTAAATTCAGCAATACGACAGGTCATACATTGCGCATGGCAGCCTCTCTCGTCGATGCCGGTGCCATGCCCCATGTCATTTCGGAACATCTGGAAGCCCAGTCTCTGGTAAAGCTTCACGCCCTTTCAGAAGTGCTGAAACATATTGAATTATTTGGCAACAACAAAGTGGCGGGCATTACATTTTCACCGGATGTCCTGAAATATACGGGAGAACATACAGGCGGGTATATTGACTATGCCCGGACAGTCAAGGGCGTCGATATAGCTTTTACGGTGAAGTATATCAGCGATGAGGAAACGCGGGTCAGTCTCCGTTCCAAACAGGCGGATGTCAACGCCATAGCGTCTGTTTTTGGAGGGGGCGGTCATGTCCGTGCGGCTGGATGTACTATCAGTGCGCCTCTGGAAAAAGCAAAAAAAATGCTTATAAAGGAAATTTTAAAAGCTGTATGATACAGGGAATTGTCAATGTGTTAAAACCGACTGGCATGTCCAGTCACGATATAATAAGTCAGATGCGCCGCATCTACCAGATGAAAAAAATCGGTCATGCCGGTACGCTGGATCCGCTGGCGGCAGGCGTACTGCCTGTGTATCTGGGACAGGCAACGCGGCTCATCGAATATGGAGACAGCGATACGAAGACGTATCATGCGGAATTTCTGCTGGGAATTGCGACCGACACAGAGGATATTACCGGACAGGTCGTAGACCGGAAGCCCGTTCCTGCTGTGAGCGCCGTGGACATGACAGCGGCACTGCAGCATTTTATGGGGCCGATCAAGCAGACGCCATCGCGGTATTCCGCTATCAGTATACACGGCGTGAAGGCTTATAAATTAGCCCGCAGCCATCAGGATTTTACCCTGCCGGAACGGGATGTGACGATACATGATATACGGCTCCTATCCTGGCAGGAACGCCGGGGGACGCTGGCCGTGACCTGCTCCAAGGGGACCTACGTCCGTTCTCTGGTCCGGGATCTGGGCGAGTATCTGGGAACCTGTGCCTGTATGTCTTATCTGGTGCGCGTACAGGCCGGCGTGTTTACTATCGAAGATGCGGCGACGCTGGAAGAACTGACCTGTGACCCGCTGCGCTATGTCCTGCCGGCAGATGCTTCTATGGGAGCCGTACGGAAGGTAACTCTGTCCCGGGAAAACTGCCTGTATCTTCTTCAGGGCAGGCCTGTTCCTTTCGCCGGACGGCAGATGACGCATGGTGAAATCCTGCGTGTTTATACGGACCGGGGCGTGCTTACGGGGATTGCCCGTTTCGATAAAGAACATCATGTCATCCGCCCGCACAAAATGTTTGCGGATTCATTGTGAGGTAATCGACGATGCAAGTATTTCATTCTTTTGAAGAAGCGCAAGACTACACGGCAACGGTAGTCGCTCTGGGAACCTTTGATGGCGTACATCTGGGGCATCAGATGGTCATGAAGACGGCTATTGATACGGCGCGCAGGCTGCAGGCCAAAGCTGTAGTCGTGACCTTTGCAGCTCACCCGCTGTCCGTGCTGTGTCCGGAAAAGGAACCGGCGCGCCTGGCAACGGTAAAGCAGAAGGAACGGTATATAAAAGAACTGGGCCTGGATGGTCTCGTCCTTTTGCCCATGAATCGTCACCTCATCGATGAATCACCGGATGAATTCTGCCAGCAGCTGCTGGATTATCTGCATCCCAAATCGGTAGTAGTGGGAGCGAATTTTACTTACGGCGCCAGGGCGGCAGGCAACACGGAAACACTGCGTGACTTTATGGATGGCCATGGAGTTCCCGTACAGGTGCTGCATCTGCTGGAACGGCCCGGCCGGGCGACGCCCATCAGCAGTACGGTCATCCGCAAACTGGTCCTGCTGGGCCACATGGAAACGGCGGCCAACCTGCTGGGCAGACCTTTTGAAATCGAAGGGATGGTCGTGGAAGGTGACCGGCGGGGACGGCTTATCGGCTTCCCGACGGCCAATATGGAAATACCACCCCGCATGGCTATGCCACCGGATGGCGTGTATGTAACCGAGGTATTCGTCGATGGTGCGTACCGGCCGGCTATGACCAATATTGGCGACAATCCGACTTTTACCAATCAATACCGCCGGATAGAAACGCATATCATCAACTGGCAGGGAGACATATATGGCAAATGCCTTTGCGTCCGTTTTTATAAACGGCTGCGCCATGAAATCCCCTTTCAGACGACGGAAGCGCTTCAGCGTCAGATGGAGCAGGACCAGGTTGATACGCTGAATTATCTGGATGATAATGACAGGACTTGTTTTAAATGACAGGTCCTGTCATTTTTAATCTGCTTTTAATCTGATTTTAATTTAATTCTCATCTGAGTTAAATTGAATTTATGTCATAACAATGATATAATTAAAGCATAGATAAAGGTTGCGTTCAGTTTTGCGAAGGAGTGGTAGAGTATGGAATACAAATTTTCAGATCTTGCAAATGGATTAAAAGCTTCGGAAATACGTGAACTGTTGAAATTGACAGCCCAGCCAGAAATTATCTCTTTTGCCGGCGGTCTTCCGGCTCCGGAATTATTCCCTCTGGAAGAATTAAAAAAAGTAGATATTGCTATTATTGATAAGGAAGGGAAAGCGGCTGTACAATATGGCACGACGGAAGGATATGTACCACTGCGGCAGCATATTTGTGAACGGATGAAAAAATCATTTATGGTCGATTGCGGAATCGATGAAGTCTTTATTACGTCCGGGTCGCAGCAGGGCCTGTCGTTCATCCCTCAGATTTTTATCAATCCTGGCGATATCATGCTCGTTGAAAGTCCAACCTACCTGGGAGCACTCAACGCATTCAAACTGTGCGGACCTAAATTCGTAGAACTTCCAACCGACGACAAGGGCGTCATTCCCGAAGAATTAGAAAAAATCCTGAAACAATATGGCGATAAGATCCGCCTGGCCTATGTCATTCCTGAATTCCAGAACCCGACAGGGGTAACATGGCCTATCGAACGGCGTAAAGCGTTCATGGAACTCATCAACCAGTACAATTTCCCGGTCATTGAAGATGACCCGTATGGCGAACTGCGGTATGACGGTGACAAAGTTCCGTCCCTGAAATCGATGGATACGAAGGGGAATATCATATTCCTCGGCTCGTTCTCGAAGATTATGATGCCAGGTCTGCGCGTAGCCTGGATGGTAGCCGACCCGGCGATTATCGATAAATGCGTTAAATACAAACAGGCAGCTGACCTGCAGACATCGTCCTTTGCACAGCGTCAGGTATCTTTCTTCCTCGATATGTTCGACATCGATGCCCATATCAAAGATATTTGTGATCTTTATGGCAAACGCCGCACACTTATGCTCGACAAGATGAAAGAATACTTCCCGGCAGAATGCAAATTCACCTATCCGGAAGGCGGTCTCTTCACCTGGGTTGAACTGCCTGAAGGTATGGATGCCAAAGAACTGATGCCGAAAGTACTGGAAAAGAAAGTAGCTTATGTACCGGGCGGTGCTTTCTATCCGAATGGCGGAGGAGAAAATCACTTCCGCATGAACTATTCGTGCATGCCGGAAGATAAGATTGTAGAAGGCGTAAAACGTCTGGGCGATGTACTGAAAGAAGAAATTGCCAAAATGAAATAACGACTGAACGCAGAGAACAGGGCAGGGAGAAAATCCTTGCCTTGTTTTTGTATACGTATTACTTTTTGCCATCACTGGAATTTTGTAATTTGCAATCTCTTTATGTTAGTGTTATAATTTGACCACTGGGGAGTAATATTAACATAGGGGTGATTTACATGACAAAATTTTCTGATTTTGCAAACACATTAAAAGCTTCTGATATTGCGGAACTGCTGGAACTTACGGAAAAACCGGAAGTAATTTCGTTTGCAGGGGGGGCTGCCGGCACCAGAATTGTTCCCAATCGAAGAAATGAAGCAGGTCGATCAGGCTATTTATGAAAAGGAAGGCCGCAAGGCGGTTCAGTATGGTACGACAGAAGGGTATGTACCACTACGCGAAGAAATTGCCAAACGGATGAAGAAGTCCTTCTTCGTTGACTGCGAAGCAAAAGATATCGTTATTACGACGGGTTCACAGCAGGGCCTGTTTATCCTGTCGCAGATTCTCGTCAATAAAGACGAAACGATTGCTATGGAAAGCCCGTCTTATATGGGTGCCATCATGGCCTTTAACCCGGTAAGACCTAACTATATTGAAGTACCGACGGATGACAAGGGCATTATCCCGGAAGAGCTGGATAAAATCCTTGCTACAGATAAAAGCGTCCGCATGATTTATGTTATTCCTGAATTCCAGAACCCGACAGGTATCACCTGGCCAGTAGAACGCCGGAAAGCATTTATGGATGTCATCAACAAATATGATGTCGTGGTCGTCGAAGACGATCCCTACGGTGAAATCCGTTATGACATTGAAAAACTGCCGTCCCTGAAGTCCATGGATACGCAGGGAAAAGTCGTATTCCTCGGCTCGTTTTCCAAGATTTTCATGCCGGGCCTGCGCTTGGGCTGGACTATTGCTAATCCGGAAATTATCGATAAATTCGTCAAATTCAAACAGGCCGTCGATCTCGGCACTTCTACCTTTGGTCAGCGCCAGGCCGCATATTACTGCCAGATGTTTGATATGGATGCCCACATCAAAGAAATCAACGCATTATATGCCAAACGCCGCGACCTCATGTGTGAATCAATGAAGAAGTACTTCCCGGAAGAATGCAAGTTTACCTATCCTCAGGGCGGTCTCTTCACGTGGGTTACCCTGCCGGAAGGTATGGACGCCAAAGAATTGATGCCGAAATGTCTGGCAAAAGATGTAGCGTATGTACCGGGTGGTATTTTCTATCCCAATGGCGGCAATGGCAACCACTTCCGCCTCAATTACTCCAACATGCCAGAAGACCGTATCGTAGAAGGCATCAAACGGCTGGGAGAGGTGCTCAAAGAAGAATTATCGAAATAATCCGTGAATTTCTGGAAGAATTCATGATCAAGGGCGTGCCTGTGGCATGCCCTTTTTTTAGAGAGGAGAGATAGTTTTGCGGCCTTTAGATGTCCTGAAACAGTATTTTGGCTATTCATCGTTCCGCCCTGGACAGGCGGAGGTCATTGCCACGATCATGGAGCATCGTGACTGCCTGGCCATTATGCCGACGGGAGCCGGAAAATCACTTTGTTTCCAGATACCGGGATTGCTGATGTCCGGCCTTACACTGGTCATTTCTCCCCTCATTTCATTGATGAAAGATCAGGTAGATGCGCTGCTGGCACAGCATATACCGGCCGTGTTTATCAATAGCCAGTGCACACTGGAAGAGTCGAGACAGCGGTTTTCAGAAATACGGAGTGGCCGGGTCAAGCTCGTCTACATTTCTCCTGAACGGCTGCAGAATGAATTTTTTACGAGCTTCATGCAGTCTATGCCAATCGATATGGTCGTCATCGATGAAGCTCATTGTGTATCCCAGTGGGGTCATGATTTCCGGCCCGGGTATTGCGCTATCCGCCCGTGGATCGAAGCACTGCCTCACCGTCCGGTGGTGGCGGCCTTTACGGCGACGGCGACTCAGAAGGTAAAAGAAGATATGATGAACCTCCTGGGCCTTCAGGATGAACGGGTCTTTATCGGCGGGTTTGACCGTCCGAATCTGTACTTCCGCGTCGTCCGCAATACAGACCGGACTTCTTTCATCCTGTCCTATCTGGCCCGGAATAAAGAGGACAGCGGCATCATCTATGCGGCGACGCGGAAAGAGGTAGACCGCCTGTACAAGGAAATAAAAGCACGCGGGTTTGCCGCAGGGCGGTATCATGCCGGTATGACCGATGGAGCGCGCAAGAAGGTACAGGAACAGTTTACCTATGATAAAATTTCCGTCATTGTAGCAACCAATGCCTTTGGCATGGGCATCGACAAGAGCAATGTCCGGTACGTCATTCACTATCAGATGCCAAAAAACATCGAAAGCTATTATCAGGAAGCGGGCCGGGCCGGACGGGACGGAGCTCCCGGAGAATGCATCCTGCTGTATAACCGGCGTGACATCATGATTCAGAAATTCCTCATCGAAAACTCTGTCCATTCACCAGAACAGCAGAAAAAAGAATTGCAGATGCTGAACGCCATGATTGAATATTGCGAAACCCGTCACTGCCTGCGCCAGTATATTCTCCGGTATTTTGGAGAAAAACCATCCTGGGACCGCTGTGAACATTGTGGCAATTGTGATCAGGAAGTCGTCCAGGAAGATACGACCCAGATTGTCCGGCCGATTTGCCTATGTATCGACGAGGTGAAAGGGCGTTTTGGAATGACGATGGTCTGTGATATACTAAAGGGGAGTATGACTGCCCGAATCCGCCATTATGGTTTCCAGCGCTGTACGAGCTTTGGCATGCTAAGCAATTATGCGGCCAGAGAAATCCGCGATATGATCCGGCAAAGTCTGGAAGATGGATTCGTGCAGCAGTCCGAAGGGCAATACCCCGTCCTTTCTCTGACTGCTGACGGACGGGATGTATTGAAAGGCCGGAAACGGGCTATACAGGAAATTGCCATCGCGGCAGAAACAGAACCGGCGGCCCGGCCGGCGCGGAAGAAAAAATCTGTATCTGAATCTATCGATGAAGAAGCCTGCCGGCCCCTCTTTGAGGTACTCCGGTCAGTTCGCATGGATCTGGCAAAAAAAGAACATATTCCGCCTTTCGTCATTTTTTCCGATGCCACACTTTGGGAAATGGCAGCCAGCCGCCCCGTATCGGAAGAGGCGATGTCCCGCATTAAAGGGGTAGGTGAGTTCAAGCTGCATAAATATGGCCGCATTTTTTGCCAGGCTGTTCAGGATTTTCAAACTACACAGAGGTGATGTACATGAGTTCAGCCGATACACAGTATCTGGATATGGTAGAACGGATTTTAAAACAGGGATATTACTCGAATAACCGCACAGGGATACCGACGTATAAACTTCCTCATCAGATATTTCAGTTTGACCTGGAAAAAGAATTTCCCATTCTGACTACGAAATTTGTTGCGTTTAAGACGGCCGTAAAGGAGATTCTCTGGATCTGGCAACTGCAAAGTAATGATGTACGGGAGCTGCAGAAGATGAATTGCCATGTCTGGGATGAATGGATGCGCCCTGATGGAACGATTGGGAAAGCTTACGGGTATCAGATACGTAAATACAAGCAGGTAGATCATTTGCTGGATATGCTGCGTCATGACCCGCAGAACCGGCGGATGATTGTTACGCTGTGGAATATAGATGACCTTCCCGACATGGCATTGCAGCCTTGTGCCTTTCAGACGTTGTGGGATGTCAGCGACGGACGACTCAATTGCATGCTGGTACAGCGCAGCGGCGATATGGGACTGGGCGTACCGTTCAACATGACGCAGTATGCCGTACTCATCCATCTCATTGCCCAGACGGTTGGCCTGAAGCCGGGACTGTTTACCCATGTTATCAATAATGCCCATATTTATGAAAATCATATCGATGCGATGAAAACACAGCTGTCACGGCGCAGTCAGGCTTTTCCGGCGCCCAGGCTCTGTATTAATCCCGATATTCACGATTTCTACCAGTTTACTATTGATGATATCGCCCTTGACGGATATCAGCATTTGGGTAAATTACCAATGGAGGTGGCCGTCTGATGCTGCACATGATTGCTGCTGTGGATAAGGCGCGGGGAATTGGAAAAGATAATCAGCTGCTCTGCCACTTGTCTGCCGATTTAAAGCATTTCAAGAACCTGACTATGGGGCATACAATCATTATGGGACGGAAGACCTTTGAAAGTCTTCCGGGACTGCTGCCGGGGCGGCCACACTGGGTGCTGACCGGACAGAGGGATTATGAAGAAACTCATCCCGGCATCACCGTATTTCACGATATGGATGATATGGTACGGGCTGTCCGGACCGGTGAGGAGTATTTTATCATTGGCGGTGCTTCCTTATACACGGAATTCATGGGGCGTGCTGACAGCCTGTATCTGACGGAAATTGATGCGGAACTGCCGGCAGATACGTTTTTTCCGCCGTTGGACCGGACGCGCTGGCAGGAAGTGGCAAGGGATGCCCATGAGGCAGATGAACGCAATGCTTATCCCTTCTCTTTTGTTCATTATTTGCGTAAATAAAGATTTACATTATGCTTTTATGTCATAATGAAAATAAGAAATTGGTTGACATTGAATGTTTGGTATGATACACTACCTATTAGAGCTAGAGAATAGCTGCATTTGTTTTTTTTAGGAGGATTTTGTTATGCACGGTAAAGTAAAATGGTTCAGCGCAGAAAAAGGTTATGGCTTCATTGAAAGAGAAGATGGCGGCGACGTTTTCGTACACTTCTCCGCTATTCAGGAAGACGGCTTCAAATCCCTGACAGAAGGTCAGGAAGTTGATTTTGATATCGTAGATGGTGCACGTGGTCCGCAGGCTGCTAACGTAGTTAAAGCCTAATCGAGCGCTTTCAGGATATAGACCTTTTAACCGGTAACCTCATGGTTGCCGGTTTTTTTTAGAGTGAAACGGGAAAGATAACATGCAGATGAATTTTACTGCATATTTATTGCATAAAAACTTGAAATATACACGCTTATATGCTATGATATACACATATTCAAGAGAATATACAGGATTGATTGCATATGGAGGGTGAATATATATGAAACACGTCAACAGTTTTGCCGATTATACGGCGGATGAATTAAAAGGCATATTACTTCTGGCAGAAAAAATTAAACAGAATCAGCAGGCTTTCTCTCATTTACTGGATGGGAAAAAGCTGTATACTCTGTTTGAAAAGACATCGAACCGGACATATTTATCGTTCAATATCGGGATGGAAGAACTGGGCGGCAAGTCGTATAATCAGCTCTGGAAAGACAGTAATTTTACTATTGGCGATCTTCCCAGTGAAGTTAAATACGTAGGGCGTAACGTGGACTGCATTATGGGACGTTTCAAAAAATCGGAAACGACCCATGGTTTCATGGATGCTTCGATTGTTCCGGTCATCAACGGCTGTGATAATACGTTCCACCCGACACAGGCGCTGGCCGATATGCTGACGCTGTATGAAAAGACGGGTCATTTTGATGTCAAAGTCTTGTATATTGGAGCCAAGAATAATACGTATAATTCCCTCAGTGAAATTGTTACCATGCTGGGTGGCAAGATGTACGGCCTGACTCCGTTCAGCCAGGTCATGGGCGTCGGTGATGAGTTCTACGAAGGCCTCAAGGCTACAGGTCATTATGAAGAACTGCCTGACAATATCAGTAAGGAAGATTTGAAAAAAGTCGTTGCTGAAGTCGATTGCGTCTACACTGATACGTGGGTCGATATGGAATTTTTCACCAATCCGGACTATGCGGAAAAGAAAAACAAGATTATCGGCATGATGATGCCCTATCAGATCGATGCAGACCTGATGGCAGGTACGGATACGATGGTATTCCACGATATGCCGATTCATCCGGGCTATGAAATTACCCAAGATGTGATGGAACAGCATCTGGAAACGATTCTGGATGAAGCCGAAAACCGCCGCCATGCCGAAAAAGGTCTTCTCGTATACCTCATTACCGGTAAACTTGATTGGTAAATCCTTATATTTGCAATGCCTCTATAAGCCGGAACGTATTATTTCGGATTATAGGGGCATTTTTATCAGCAACTTTTTCAAGAATCTCACGTTTCTCTAATCGGACGGAGTTCCATAAAAAGCGCTTGCAGAAATGATGGTGGATAGGTACAATTTGGTTAGAGTACCGGTGATTATGAAACAAGGAGTGATGTTGATGTATAATTTTGAATTTTATGCTCCCACCCGGGTTGTCTTCGGCAGAAGAACGGAAAGCCAGGCGGGGGCACTCGTGAAAGAATATGGCGGTACGTCTGTTCTGATACACTACGGCGGAGGCAGTGCCGTCCGTTCTGGCCTGATCCAGCGGGTCAGACAGTCTCTGGATGAAGCCGGTGTTTCGTATGTCGAACTGGGCGGTGTCGTCCCCAATCCTCATTTATCACTGGTGTATCAGGGGATTGAACTGTGCCGGAAAGCCCATGTCGATTTCGTCCTGGCAGTGGGAGGCGGCAGCGTCATTGATTCAGCAAAGGCCATCGCCTATGGGCTGGCAAATGATGGGGATGTCTGGGATTTTTACTGCGGGAAACGCAAGCCCCAGGCCTGTATGCCTGTAGGCTGCGTACTGACCATTGCCGCAGCGGGCAGTGAAATGAGCAATAGTTCGGTCATCACCAAAGAAGATGAAGGGCTTAAACGGTCGTGCAATACAAACCTGGCACGGGCAAAATTTGCCATTATGAATCCTGAGCTGACCATGACCCTGCCGGACTGGCAGACCCAGGCCGGGTGTACGGATATTATGATGCACACGATGGAACGATATTTTACGCAAGGTGGCAATATGGAAATTACCGATAGCATAGCGGAAGGATTACTCCGTACGGTAATGAAATATGCCGTCATTCTCCATGCACATCCGGAACAGTATGAAGCGCGGGCAGAAATCATGTGGGCCGGCAGCCTGTCTCATAACGGCCTCACGGGATGCGGCAATGACGGCGGCGATTTTTCCTGCCACAAACTGGAACATGAACTGAGCGGCATGTTTGATGTGACCCACGGGGCCGGCCTGGCAGCTATCTGGGGTACATGGGCACGATACGTCTATCGCGATTGCCTGCCACGGTTTGTGCGGTTTGCCAGACAGGTCATGGGTGTGTCCGAAGGTCCTGACGACAGGGTGGCTTTGGCGGGGATTGAACAGATGGAATCGTTTTATCATTCCATTGGAATGCCCATCTCTATTCACGAATTAGGCATCACTCCTACAGATGATCAGCTGAAGCAAATGGCTCGTCTGTGTGCCAGAGGGTGTGGCGGTCATCAGGGATCGGCAAAAGTTCTGGATGAAGAAGACATGTACCGCATATATAAAGCGGCACTGTAAACAGCCTGAAAATAAGTAAAATCGTTAATATGGAAAAGTATACTAGTGCATTTTTGAGGAGGATTTGTATGAAAATAGTAGTAGCTATGCCGGTGACAGAAGAACACAAAAAGTGGCTGAATGCAGCCGCCGGAGATTACCCGGTTTATTTTGCCGATAATCAGGCAACCGTAGGTGCACAGGTACCGGAAGATGTATTGTCTGATACAGAAATCATCATAGGCAATCTGGATCCTGAACTGGTGAAGAAAGCACCGAATCTGCGCTGGATGCAGCTGAACAGTGCCGGGACTGGTGCGTATATAAAAAAAGGGGTCCTGCCGGAAGGGGCGGTCCTCACCAATGCGACCGGAGCCTACGGACTGGCACTGTCGGAACATATGCTGGCCCAGCTGCTGGCGATGATGAAGAAATTATATGCCTATTATGATAATCAGAAGCAAAGCCTTTGGAAAGACGAAGGACCGGTCACATCCGTATACGGGGCCCGGGCGCTGGTCATCGGGTTCGGCGATATCGGCAGTGAATTTGGCAAACGCCTGAAGGCTTTGGGGGCCCATGTGACGGGAATCCGCCGCCGCAGTACGGTAGTCCCGCCGGAAGCAGATGAAATGGGAACGATGGATAAACTGGATGACTATCTGGCTAAGGCGGATATTGTGGCAACCAGCCTGCCCGATACGCCGGCTACATACCATCTTTATAACAAGGAGCGCTTCGCGGCGATGAAACAGGGAGCCTGGTTCCTCAATATCGGCCGCGGCAACTGTGTCGTTCAGGAAGATCTGATGGAAGCCGTGAAATCGGGGCATCTGGCAGGTGCTGCTCTGGATGTGACCGATCCGGAACCGCTGCCGGCCGATGATCCTATGTGGCAGGTACCGGGGATTTATATTACACCCCACGTTTCCGGCGGATATCATCTGGCAGAAACGCACAACCGGATTGTGCAGATTGCCTGTGAAAACTTAGAGGCCTATTTCTATGGCGGCAAGATGAAAAATATCGTAGATTTTCAGACAGGCTATAAAAAATAGGGAGGCAAGGAATATGATTCAGACAATAGCTTTTATTGGTGTAGGTATTATGGGAAAACCGATGGTACGGAATCTCATGAAAGCCGGTTTTTCGTTACATATCTTTGCGCGGCACAAAGAAAAAGTCGAAGATGTCATTGCCGAAGGGGCTGCTTTTTATCATTCTATCAAGGAATGCGTGCAAGGGTGTGATGCGGTCATTACCATGGTCGGATTTCCAAAAGACGTAGAAGAAGTGTACTATGGAAAAGATAATATCTTTGATTCGGCCAAAAAAGGAGCGTATTTGATCGATTGCACGACATCCAGCCCGTCTCTGGCAGTCCGGCTTCACGAAGACGGCAGCGAAAAAGGATTTCATGTTCTGGATGTCCCCGTCACAGGTGGTGAAAGCGGGGCTATCAAAGGTATTTTGTCTATGCTGGTCGGCGGAGACAAGGAAGATTACGAAGCTTGCATGCCGATTTTCCAGGCTGTAGGCACCAATATTAATTACCAGGGCCAGGCGGGAAATGGCCAGCATGCCAAAATGGCTAATCAGATTCTCGTGGCCGGTGCCCTGAGCGGTGTCTGCGAAGCACTGGCCTATGGGAAGGCCCGTGGCATGGATTTGCAGGTATTATTCGACTCCCTGTCTACGGGAGCCGGCGGCAGTGCCCAGCTGTCTGCTCTCGGCCCCAAGATTCTTGCCGGAAATTATCAGCCGGGATTTTTTATCAAACATATCATCAAAGACTTAAAACTGGCTTCGCAGGAAGCGGATACATTGGGGCTGAAGCTGGATATGGTTCCAGAAGTACTGGCTGATTTTGAAGACCTGGCAGCCAAAGGACATGAAAACGAAGGATCCCAGGCTCTGATTAAACATTATATCGATATGGAAAAATAGCACGGTCTGTCCGTAGAACTGATGCGGAGGTAAGCTGGAGTTAAATGAACCTTTTTTCATTTTGCTCCAGTTTTCTTTTTAGGAAGATACGACTTGACAAATCACTCTATTCTTTCTATACTTCACTTAGTTGAACTTTCAACTAAGTAGGAGGGATGAGATGATGACATTACAGAGTCTTTTATTGCGGGATATAGGAGCTATATACCGTAGTATCCAGTCTGTTATGGAGCTTAGGTTTCGTAATAAGCAGTTACAGCGTGGGCAGTTTATTTTTTTGACGCGCATTTGTGAACATCCGGGTATTAAGCAGATTGAGCTGACACGGATGTGCCGCGTCGATAAAGGGACGACTGCCAAAGCCGTGCGCAAACTGATGGAAGCCGGCTATGTCCTGCGCAAACCTGATTCCCGGGACGGCCGGGCATGGAATCTGTTTCCTACGGTGAAAGCCGGGCAGGTATATGATGAAATCCTGGCGGAAGAAAACCGCGAGCTGGAAGTTTGTTTCCGAGGTATGTCGGCAGAAGAACGGCGTCTGCTATTGGGGCTGATAGAGCGTGTCCAGCAGTCAGTCGAAACAGACTGGCTATTATTTCATGAGTATAAGAATCCTTCTGATATAGGAAAGGGAGGCGTATGATGGAATTCACAGAACTGCCGTAGATAATGCTGTCAAAGGCAGGGGACTGGCGCAGCAGATCTTTGCCGAAACAGAACGGATTGCCCGGGAACGGGAAGTATATAATATCCGTATCGATACGGATGAAGACAATAAAATTATGCGGCACATCATTGAAAAAATGGGATTTACCTATTGTGGTGTTGTCATTTTTGCCAATAGTCCCAAGATTGCCTTCCAAAAATGCGTTTATCCGGACCGGGACCGGTAATAATCTGCAGAGAAATAGCCGGAGACACATGTTTGAGCGTTGCTTATCAGGATATAATATGATACCATTAATGTGAAATAGACATAATCATGTGCTATAACTGTGGGGAGAGATGAATATGGCCCAACGAAGAGATATTCAAAAAATAGTAGTTATTGGCTCCGGCCCGGCTGTCATTGGACAGGCTTCTGAATTTGATTATTCATGCACGCAGGCGTGTAAAGCTCTGCGCAGCCTGGGCTATGATGTCGTGCTCGTTGATTCCAATCCGGCAGCAGTTGTGACGGATCCATCTGTAGCAGATCATACTTATATTGAACCACTCAATGAAGAATGCCTGACGCGGGTGATTGAAAAGGAACGGCCCGACGCACTATTGCCCGGTATGGGCGGGCATCTTGCCATTCGTGTATGTGCCGGATTAAATAAAAAGGGAATCCTGGCACAATACGGAGTCCGTATTGCCGGCATACCGATGAATATTGTCGAAGGCGGAGAAAACCACATCGCATTTAAAAAGTCCATGGATGAATTGGGACTTCAGACTGCCCGGAGCATTGTCTGCTCCAGCGTCGAGGAAGTCCTGGCGGCGGCAGGTAAAATGGAATATCCCGTCGTACTCCGCCCTGCATATACATGTGGAGGCAGCGGAAGCGGCATAGCAGAGGATGAACCGTCGCTCCGGGCGCTTTGTGCCCGTACTCTGCAGTCCGGCCAGGCCCGGCAGGTCCTGGTTGAAGAGACGCTGACCGGGTGGAAAGAATTGGAACTGGTGGTGCTCCGTGATGCGGAACATACCGTTGTGCCGGTGTGCTTTATGGAAAATCTGGACCCTGTGGGAATTCATACGGGGGATTCTGTTTCTGTGATTCCTATGCTGACTGTTCCGGAGGATGTACAAAAGGAAATTCAGCGTCAGGGAACCTTAATTGTGGAACATATGGGAATCATCGGCTGTGCTGATATAAAATTTGCCTGGAATCAGCAGGATGGCCGCGTAACTGTCATCTCCTTCAATCCACGGATGTCCCGTTCTTCTGTACTGGCTTCAAAGGTGACGGGGGTTCCCGTTGCCAGCATTTCAGCCAGACTGGCAGCCGGTCTGTTACTCCGGGAAATCCCCTGTGCGGACTGGGGAACGATGGATCAGTATCAGCCGGGGCATGGTCCGATAGCGGTAAAATTCCCGCGCTGGGATTTCCATCCCTATGATGGTGCCAAAGACATACTGGGAACGCAGATGCGGTCCATCGGTGAAGCGGTGGCACTGGGGAGAACCTTTAAAGAAGCATTGCAAAAAGTTGTCTGCTCGCTGGAACAGAAACGGTACGGGCTGGGCCAGGATGAAATGTTCATGGCAATGACCCCGGATGAATTGATGCGAAAGTTAGCTGTTCCTTCATCGGAACGATACTTTATGATGTATGAAGCGCTTCGCAAGGGAGCTGCCCCGGAAGAAATACAAAAAATAACACAGGTTCATTCCTGGTTCATTACACAGATTAAAGAATTGGCGGATGAAGAAAATGCCCTCAGAGAATTGAAGGGGGCAATTCCCTCTGATGCGGTACTGGTACAGGCCAAGAAAGATGGATTTTCCGATGCCTGTCTGAGCCATATTCTGGAGGTGCCGGAAGATGCAATCCGCATACACCGGCAGTCGATTGCTCTGACGGAAAAATGGCAGGCTGTTTCCGTTAACAGCGCTATGCGGCAGACGGGCTGTTTTTCTACATACAATGGAGAAAATCAGCATACCGCACGGCAGGGGAAACCTAAAATTATCGTATTGGGGAGCGGTCCTGAACGTATTGGCCAAAGCGGGGAATCCGATTATGGATGTATCCGGGCTATGGCAGCGTTGAAAAAATCAGGATTTGAAACCATTATGGTCAATTGTGATCCGGCAGCTGTATCGACTGGAGAGGATGCTGCAGATACGGTGTATATTGAACCGCTGACAGTCGAACATGTACTGGAAATCTGCCGTCATGAAAAACCAGTCGGCGTCATCGGCCAGTTTGGAGGAAGGGCAGCAGAAAAACTTATAGTGGCTCTGCAGGCAGAAGGCGTGCATATTCTGGGAACGGACCCGGGCAGCCTGAATCTTGCCGGGGACTGGCACCAATTCCAGGACATGATGAACAAGATCGCTGTTCCTGTGCCAGAGTCTGGTTCAGCTGTCCAGCCAGAGGATGCGTTGCATGTAGCAGAACAGATAGGATATCCGGTGGTGCTGCATATAGGTGATTCCAAGACCATCATTCATGATCCGGCCACTCTGGAAACGGCGATGAAAAAGGCTGGTATTACGGCTGACTACCCTGTATATCTTGATCGTTTCCTGCACACGGCGCTGAAATGTGAAGCCGATGCCGTAAGCGATGGCAGACACGTATTTATACCGGCGGTCATGGAGCATATTGAACTGGCAGGGATTCACTCCGGAGATAGTGCCTGTGTCATTCCAAGCCGTCATATTGCCGGAGAAGCACTGAAGCAGATTCAGAAATATACGGAAAAAATAGCAGTGTCTTTCCACGTTATGGGGTTAATGAATATACGATATGCCATTGAAGATGACCAGGTATATGTCCTGGAAGTCAATCTGGGAGGGTCGCGTACGATGCCCCTGGTTTCCAAGCTATGCCATATCCCCTTGCCAGAACTGGCTGCAGAAATCATGACGCTGCCACTGACAGGGAAGGAATCGCCTGTTCCTTCGTTAACAGAAAGACATATTCCCTTTTATGGAGTTAAGGAATCCGTATTCCCGTTTGATATGTTCCCGGAAGTAGACCCCGTATTGGGACCGGAAATGCGTTCTACGGGTGAAGTATTGGGACTGGCAAAGACATCAGGTGAAGCGTTCTATAAGGCAGAAGAAGCGGCAGGGGGAACACTGCCTCTGGAAGGAGCTGTACTTATTTCCGTCAGTGATGCTGATAAACCCTATATCGCTGCAATTGCACAGGAATTCGCCGAAGATGATTTTGCTATCTATGCGACGGATAAGACATTTGAACTGCTGCAGGCGGCGTGTATCCCGGTCAAACGGGCGAACAAGCTGGGAGAAGGCAGCCCGAATATAGAAGACCTGATTGCCGATGGTACGGTTCAGATGGTAATCAATACGCCATCTGTGCGTAAAGATGCAGCTGATGATGATGGGGCCCTGCGTAAAGCAGCCGTCCGGGCTCATATTCCCTATGTGACTACCATTGTCGCGGCCAGAGCCAGCGTAGAAGGCATGCACCGCATGATTACTCATGGGCGCAGTCCCGTATTGTCATTGCAGGAATGGCAGCATACTATTACGGATAAGTGAAAAAAGAGGAAAATTTAATTATCAATTAAAGGAAGGGGCTGCTGTATTTTTCACGATACAGTGGCCTCTTTTGCTGTATAATGGCCTTGTCAGAGATAAATCAAAAGAAATGTCAAAAAAATTAGATTTTTTACTTGACATCGAACGAAGGATTTGGTAAGATATACAAGTCGTCGGGAGACAACAGAAACAAAGACGACGAGATGGCCTTTGAAAACTGAACAATGCAACATACGAATGAACGCCAGATAAGTAGAGAGCCATGTTTGAAGGAGCCGTAAGGCGACGCGCAAACATGAGCGAATCACTTATACCGAGATTAACTCGGTAGTGCGAGGTTCTAGAGATAGAACGTCAAACAATGAGTAACAAACCAACAATAGTAAGAATGAGCTAGCGCTCTTCACATATCATGGAGAGTTTGATCCTGGCTCAGGACGAACGCTGGCGGCGTGCTTAACACATGCAAGTCGAACGAGAGGGCATGAAAAGCTTGCTTTTTATGGAATCGAGTGGCAAACGGGTGAGTAACGCGTAAGCAACCTGCCCTGCAGATGGGGACAACAGCTGGAAACGGCTGCTAATACCGAATACGAAGCAGCTCCCGCATGGGGGCAGCTTGAAAGGATGGCCTCTGAATATGCTATCGCTGCAGGAGGGGCTTGCGTCTGATTAGCTGGTTGGAGGGGTAACGGCCCACCAAGGCGACGATCAGTAGCCGGTCTGAGAGGATGAACGGCCACATTGGGACTGAGACACGGCCCAGACTCCTACGGGAGGCAGCAGTGGGGAATCTTCCGCAATGGACGAAAGTCTGACGGAGCAACGCCGCGTGAGTGAAGACGGCCTTCGGGTTGTAAAGCTCTGTTATACGGGACGAACGGGCGGGATGCTAATACCATCCTGTTGTGACGGTACCGTAAGAGAAAGCCACGGCTAACTACGTGCCAGCAGCCGCGGTAATACGTAGGTGGCAAGCGTTGTCCGGAATTATTGGGCGTAAAGGGTGCGCAGGCGGTCTCTTAAGTCTGTCTTAAAAGTGCGGGGCTCAACCCCGTGAGGGGACGGAAACTGGGAGACTGGAGTATCGGAGAGGAAAGCAGAATTCCTAGTGTAGCGGTGAAATGCGTAGATATTAGGAGGAATACCAGTGGCGAAAGCGGCTTTCTGGACGACAACTGACGCTGAGGCACGAAAGCCAGGGGAGCGAACGGGATTAGATACCCCGGTAGTCCTGGCCGTAAACGATGGGTACTAGGTGTAGGAGGTATCGACCCCTTCTGTGCCGGAGTTAACGCAATAAGTACCCCGCCTGGGGAGTACGGCCGCAAGGCTGAAACTCAAAGGAATTGACGGGGGCCCGCACAAGCGGTGGAGTATGTGGTTTAATTCGACGCAACGCGAAGAACCTTACCAAGCCTTGACATTGATCGCAATGGATAGAGATATCCAGTTCCTCTTCGGAGGACGAGAAAACAGGTGGTGCACGGCTGTCGTCAGCTCGTGTCGTGAGATGTTGGGTTAAGTCCCGCAACGAGCGCAACCCCTATCTTCTGTTACCAGCACGTGATGGTGGGGACTCAGGAGAGACTGCCGCAGACAATGCGGAGGAAGGCGGGGATGACGTCAAGTCATCATGCCCCTTATGGCTTGGGCTACACACGTACTACAATGGCTCTTAATAGAGGGAAGCGAAAGGGCGACCTGGAGCAAACCCCAAAAACAGAGTCCCAGTTCGGATTGCAGGCTGCAACCCGCCTGCATGAAGGAGGAATCGCTAGTAATCGCAGGTCAGCATACTGCGGTGAATACGTTCCCGGGCCTTGTACACACCGCCCGTCACACCACGAAAGTCATTCACACCCGAAGCCGGTGAGGCAACCGCAAGGAACCAGCCGTCGAAGGTGGGGGCGATGATTGGGGTGAAGTCGTAACAAGGTAGCCGTATCGGAAGGTGCGGCTGGATCACCTCCTTTCTAGGGATAGAGGCCGGAAGGAAGACGAAAGTCAGACTTCTGACGATTCTTAGGTCGGCATTCTGGCAGAGTATGAAGCATTGTTTAGTTTTGAGAGGCCATCCTCTCAAGGAGAAAATCGCATATGGGCCTATAGCTCAGCTGGTTAGAGCGCACGCCTGATAAGCGTGAGGTCGGTGGTTCAAGTCCACCTAGGCCCACCATACTTTATCCTGGAAAGGGTAAAGGGATAGTGGGGGTGTAGCTCAGCTGGGAGAGCACCTGCCTTGCAAGCAGGGGGTCAGGAGTTCGATTCTCCTCATCTCCACCAGATTTTCTTTTATGGCGTACCTTGACAACTGTATAGAAAACGAAGAAATACCTCTTTTTTGAAAAGAAAAGAGACTTAACGAACCTTAGAAAAAAGAGCAAGTCAAGTAAGTAAGGGCGTACGGCGGATGCCTTGGCTATATCAGCCGAAGAAGGACGCGATAAGCTGCGATAAGCTGCGGTGAGGTGCAAGTGACCTTTGACCCGCAGATGTCCGAATGGGGAAACCCGGCAGTAGGAGTACTGTCATCCTCTTAGGAGGAAGGGCACCCGGTGAACTGAAACATCTAAGTAGCCGGAGGAAAAGGAATCAAGAGAGATACCCCTAGTAGCGGCGAGCGAACGGGGCAGAGCCCAAACCGGGATGGGAAACCAATCCGGGGTTGTGGACTGCTATCAAATGCACGAGTGAAGCAGAATGAGCTGGGAAGCTCAGCCAGAGAGAGTGAGAGCCTCGTAGGCGTAAGCGGATGCATGGAGCAGGATCCAGAGTACCACGAGACACGAGGAACCTTGTGGGAAGCAGGGGGGACCACCCTCCAAGGCGAAACACTGATATAGACCGATAGCGCATAGTACCGTGAGGGAAAGGTGAAAAGAACCCCGGGAGGGGAATGAAAGAGAACCTGAAACCGTATGTCTACAAGCAGTCGGAGCACTATATACGTGCGACGGCGTGCCTATTGAAGAATGAACCGGCGAGTTACTTCGTCCAGCGAGGTTAAGCAGGAAATGCGGAGCCGCAGCGAAAGCGAGTCTGAAGAGGGCGAGAAGTTGGAGGGAGTAGACCCGAAACCACAGTGATCTACCCATGTCCAGGTTGAAGCACAGGTAAAAATGTGTGGAGGACCGAACCAGTGAGCGTTGAAAAGCTTTTGGATGAGATGTGGGTAGGGGTGAAATGCCAATCGAACGTGGAGATAGCTGGTTCTCCCCGAAATAGCTTTAGGGCTAGCCTCATGGAGAGAGTACAGGCGGTAGAGCACTGAACAGGGTAGGGGCCTATCCGGCTACTGAACCTAATCAAACTGCGAATGGCTGTACTTATACATGGGAGTCAGACTGCGAGTAATAAGACCCGTAGTCAAGAGGGAAACAGCCCAGACCAACAGCTAAGGTCCCCAATGCCGTACTAAGTGGTGAAGGATGTGGAATTTCGAAAACAACCAGGATGTTGGCTCAGAAGCAGCCACCATTAAAAGAGTGCGTAATAGCTCACTGGTCGAGAGACTCTGCGCCGAAGATGACCGGGGCTGAAGTACGGAACCGAAGCTTTGGCATGTATGTAGATACATGGGTAGGGGAGCGTTCCTGCATGGGAGAAGCGGTACCGGAAGGAGCCGTGGACAGGCAGGAAGAGAGAATGCCGGTATGAGTAGCGAAAAGGAAGGTGAGAATCCTTTCCACCGAAAGCCTAAGGGTTCCTGGGCAACGCTCGTCGACCCAGGGTAAGTCGGGACCTAATCCGAGGCGGAGACGCGTAGGAGATGGACAACAGGTTGAGATTCCTGTACTGCAGCCGTTTGTTTGAGCGACGGAGTGACGCAAGAAGGAAAGCGCGCGTGCGACTGGAAGAGCACGTCCAAGCAGGTAGGTCGGGAGACAGGCAAATCCGTCTTCCATAAGGCCGAGATGTGATGGGGAGCTTCTGGAGACAGAAGCGAAGGGGCCGGCACTATATTGCCAAGAAAAGCTTCTAGTGAGAACGGCAGCACCCGTACCGAAACCGACACAGGTAGGCAGGAAGAGAATTCTAAGGTGCGCGGGACAACCCTCGTTAAGGAACTCGGCAAAATATATCCGTAACTTCGGGAAAAGGATAGCCTGTAGTCAGTGAAGTGCAGAAGCGCACGGAGCTAAGGCAGGCGGCAGAAGAGAGGCCCAAGCGACTGTTTACCACAAACACAGGCGTCTGCTAAAGGGAAACCTGACGTATAGATGCTGACACCTGCCCGGTGCTGGAAGGTTAAGAGGACTTGTTAGCGCAAGCGAAGCAGAGAATTGAAGCCCCAGTAAACGGCGGCCGTAACTATAACGGTCCTAAGGTAGCGAAATTCCTTGTCGGGTAAGTTCCGACCCGCACGAAAGGTGTAACGATTTGGGCACTGTCTCAACGAGGGACCCGGTGAAATTGAAGTACCTGTGAAGATGCAGGTTACCCGCGACTGGACAGAAAGACCCCATGGAGCTTTACTGTAACCTGAGATTGAATTCTGGTAGGAGATGTACAGGATAGTTGGGAGGCGGAGAAGCGAGTACGCCAGTATTCGCGGAGCCGATGGTGGGATACCAACCTTGTTTTATTGGAATTCTAACGAGAAGCGTAACGAGCTTGCGGACAGTCTCAGGCGGGCAGTTTGACTGGGGCGGTCGCCTCCGAAAGAGCAACGGAGGCGCCCAAAGGTTCCCTCAGTGCGGACGGAAACCGCACGAAGAGTGCAAAGGCAGAAGGGAGCTTGACTGCGAGACGGACAGGTCGAGCAGGGACGAAAGTCGGGCTTAGTGATCCGGTGGCATAGAGTGGAATAGCCATCGCTCAACGGATAAAAGCTACCCTGGGGATAACAGGCTTATCTCTCCCAAGAGTCCATATCGACGGGGAGGTTTGGCACCTCGATGTCGGCTCATCACATCCTGGGGCTGAAGTAGGTCCCAAGGGTTGGGCTGTTCGCCCATTAAAGTGGTACGCGAGCTGGGTTCAGAACGTCGTGAGACAGTTCGGTCCCTATCCATCGCGGGCGGAAGAAACTTGAAAGGGGCTGCTCCTAGTACGAGAGGACCGGAGTGGACCGACCAATGGTGTACCAGTCATGACGCCAGTTGTGCAGCTGGGTAGCTACGTCGGGGACGGATAAACGCTGAAAGCATCTAAGCGTGAAACCAGCCTAGAGATGAGGTTTCTCATTACGCAAGTAAGTAAGGTCCCACAGAGACGATGTGGTAGATAGGCCGGGAGTGGAAGTACAGTGATGTACGGAGCGGACCGGTACTAATAGACCGAGGACTTGACTTAAAAGGTAAGGTAAGGGATACGTTTTCTATACAGTTGTCAGGGCACGGCCCTGACAAGAGAATTCAGTGGCGACAGCTGCGGGGATCCACCTGTTCCCATGCCGAACACAGCAGTTAAGCCCGCAAACGCCGAAAGTACTTGGGGGGAAGCTCCCTGGGAGGATAGGAAGCCGCTGATTATACGTAGGGGTATAGCTCAACTGGTAGAGTAGTGGTCTCCAAAACCATTGGTTGAGGGTTCGATTCCTTCTGCCCCTGCCAAAACACAGAGGGAGAGGAATCTGCAGGAGACCGATATCCCTCTACATGACTCGGTAGCTCAGCTGGATAGAGTGACTGACTACGAATCAGTAGGTCTAGGGTTCGAATCCCTACCGGGTCACCAAACGTTCGCAACGCGAACACCCGGAATTTCCCGTCATCATTTTGGTGACGGGATTTTCTAGTATATGAGGGGTTGCAGTATAGTTGTACTGAATTTCTACTTTATCAGGGTAGACGATGACACGACGGATAAAAGTCTGGAACATATCCAGGCGGTATTTGTCGTGTTCTTTTTTATTCAGCAGCAGACTCTTGAGAAAGAACTCGACGGCGATTTCATCAATTTTCACCGGCGTGGAGGAGAGCTTTATTTTTTCCATCTTGATATCCAGCTCGGCAATTTCCTTTTCATATTGTGCTATGTTGGCTGCTAGTGTTGTGGAAATGATTCCAGCTTCGACGGCTTTGATGGAGTTGTTTAGTTTTTTCTGAATGAGCTTTTTATCTTCTTTGATGCGGTCTATTTCTGTGGCAGCTGGGTCCTTTTTTTGTGCAGCTACCGCTTGTTTCGCAATCATGCGGACGGCTTCCGGGTTCATGAGGATATTTATAGTCGTTTGTAATACTAGATCCTCAAGTTTGTCCCTACTTATATTACGATTGGTGCATTTTATATTTAGCTTTTTGCCGCGGTTGTGGTAATTGTTTTTTGTGGAACAGCGGTAATAGTGATAGAGCGCACCGCTTTTTGAGTGGCCGCTTTGGCCGGTCATGGGAGAGCCACAGACGCCACAATAAATGATACCTGTGAGGGCATAGGCAGCACTGCGACGTTTAGCACGGGGATGAGCTTTGATGTGATGGATTTTCTCTTGTGCCAGGGCAAATTGTTTTTGTGTGATGATGGCGGGGGCATAGTCGGCGACTTCGATAGTTCCCCACCGATATAAGCCGGTATAGATGGGATTGGTTAAGATTCGGTTCAAGCTATTGTAGCGGAACTTCGATTTGCGGGATGTGACGTAGTTGTGTTCATTCAGGTATCTAATGATGTCCATGATACGATATCCGGAAAGCCATTTTTCATAGATGATTTTCACGGCTTCCGCGCCGGACGGGTCAATTTGCAGTGTTTTGTCAGGGGCCAGGCTATATCCCAGGGGAACATAGCCGCCGGTCCATTTATGTTCCAGGACATTTTCCGTCATGCCGCGTTTTACTTTTTGCGACAATTCAGCGCTGTAGTACTCTGCATATCCTTCGAGCATGGATTCAAGGATAATAGAACTTGGATCATCGCCGATTCGTTCTTTTGCCGACAAGACCCGGACGCCGTTTTTCTTCAGTTTGTGCTTATAGACAGCAGAGTCATACCGGCTGCGGCTAAACCGGTCCAGCTGGTATACTACCACATATTGAAAAAGCCCTTTTGAGCTGTCTGCAATCATGCGCAAGAAGTCGGGGCGGTTATCAGACCGAGCCGACAGGGCGCGATCTATATATGTACCGATGATTTCCAAATTCTGACTTTTAGCGAATTGGGTACATTCTCTAATTTGCCCTTCAATGGATTCTTCGCGTTGTTTGTCCGACGAGAAGCGGGCATAGATAACTGCTTTGCATTTTTCGTTTACATTATCAGATTTTTTGTTTTTTGTCATAAAAAAATCAGTCCTTCCCTATATAGGAGACTGATTTATGGTATAATAATAGAGTAAATCAGCCTCGCACAGTAGATTTACAAATTGCCGATACGGTACGCCAATACCGACGGCGCGTCCCGTGTACCTGTTCCAGCAGGGCACGGGACTTTTTTTAGTTGTTGCGTAATTTGCAACAACCACTATTGCATGTACTTTTACTATTTTATCTTGTGAATTTATTTAATAGAATCTTCAATTAAATCGTAAAACGTGGATTCACTCAATATTTTCAAGTCTTGACCATCTAATATCAATTTTTCTGCTTTTTTCATTTTTGTACTTTTACCATCTTTGACAAGAGGAATATCATCAAGGCCACCGATAATAAGAAAATTAGTTTTTTTGGTAACACTATTGTCACAACAACCGCCGATGTTACAAACGATTTGTGCAGCATCCTTCCGGACAAATCGCTGTAGTTTTCCCGTGAATACACAATGTTTTCCATACAGCGGATTAGACGGGTCGTTTAACGTTACGTCACCAGTAAGCGACGTCAAATCAAACCTCTTGGGATGTAGATAACGTTCTAGATCAACATTGTTTTCTTGAATGTAGTCTAAGAGTTTGGAAAGAACAGTATGAGTGATTTGACAATCATTCAAGGCTCTATGCTGAACCCCGTCAATGGAGAAGTATTCTTTTAAATCTTTTAATCGATGATGTGGTAAATCAGGCAAGGCGATGCGAGATAAACGCATAGTATCCAGGTAGTCATTTTTAAATTCACAGCCTAAACACTTTAAAAAATTATCATACAGGAAATTGATATCGAAATTAACATTGTGGCCAACAATAACAGAATCTCCTAAGTAATCGTACAATTCATTTGCGATATCTTTAAATTTAGGAGCAGTGACCAGCATGTCATCAGTAATTCCCGTTAATTTAGTAATAAAGTCATCTACATAATGAATGGAATCATCTCCATAAGGGGTAGGTTGTACATACGAGTGGAATGAATCTATTTTTTCAGAACCAGAATAACGAATACAGGCTACTTCGATAATTTCATCAAAATGGGGATTGTAGCCAGTAGTTTCTAGATCCAATACAATATAGTTATCAGGCAAAGATAATAGAGAAATACCTTTATGGCGGATATACTTTTTCGATTCTTCAAGTTTTTCAGATTCTTTAGGTTCTTTAGGGGATGAGGTCAGTGAAATCACTACCTTATCTTTTTTTTTGAATATATTAAACACATTATCACCTCATTTATTTTTTAAAATCAATAATAATCAAATTGCCTCGTCGTTCTTAACCTTAGGAGCGACAGCATCATATTGGATATCTAAAATAGCTAGTACGGATTGTTTACCAGTAGGGGTTAAGCAGCGAAATTTTTTGATTATCATTTCTTCTTCAGGAGTACATTTGAAAGAACCGTTATTGATGGGAGATGTGCCATAGAGTGTATCAAGATTTACATTAAAGAAGTCTGCAAACATTTCTAATACTTCAAAACTTGGTTTTCTTTTTCCATTTTCATACATGCTAATAGAGCTTTTGGCTAATTCCAGCTTTTTTGCTAGTTCTTCTTGAGTCAAGCCTCGCTCTTTGCGCAGTTCTCGTAATCGCTGTGAAAAATCCATGACCATCACACTCCCTTTTCTATATATTATCACGTTACGTGAAAAAACACAATAAAAAGTTCACGCTAAGTGTTTACAAGCTCGGTAAAACATGATACACTTTTAGTGAACAAAGGAGGTGCATAATATGGTGAGCAAAGAAAAAATTGGCCAGCGCCTTACTGAATTAAGGAATGAAGCTGGCAAGACACAACAGGAAGTTGCGGATGCTAACGGCACTTCTGTATCAGCTATTGCGATGTACGAGGCGGGAAAACGAATTCCTAGGGATGAAGTGAAAGTATCACTAGCAAATTATTTTCATCGTTCCATTGAAGAAATTTTTTTTACCCCATAAGTACACTTTAAGTGACTTTAATTAAGGATAGCTGGGGGTATTTTGGGGATAAGAGGTGGAATTATAAGGAAGTGCATAGCATGGATAGAAACAAAAAAGAGCCATGCGGGAACATGGCTCTAATTGTTACAAAAAACGACTTTTATTACACCGTCATACGGTGCATAGGCGTCATAGTGGGCGTTCAGTCGTCGTCATTGGCACCATCTAATGAAGTATTTTTGCTAATTTGGGTCTGTAATGCAGCATTGTTGTTTTCTATACTTTGGGACTGGCTAAAATCCAGGTGAGCTTGTACAGCATCTTCGTGAGCTTGTACAGCATCCTTATGAGCTTGAATAGCATCCCTGTGGGACTGGATATTATCTTCATGTGATATAGATTCCATTTCACAGCCAGCAAAGGTACACAGCAAATTAAATAGCAATGCAATCAGCGTGATGATTGCATCACGGCTCAATGATTTGTCTTTAAGCGTAGGAAACAATTCATCAATCTGTTTTTCTTGTTCTTCTGTAACATCAGGAACGTCGGTATGTGATATTTCGACTGGATCCAACTGTTGTAAGAGCGATTCGGCCAAGTCAGTACGCACATCCAATGGAATTTGGGAGATTGCATTGAAAGCGTTTGACCAGGGCAGACTACAAGCAGGATTTAGTTTTGTAATAACGTTCATAGAATCTTGTATAGCCCTAATAGCTGGTGGGTCTGTAATTTGAGAAATTTTTTCCACTGATTTCATTAGTTGCTGAATAGCAGGCGGTGGAAGAGTAAGGGAATACAATTTCTGCATTTGTTGTTGGATTTTGACAGCTTGCCAGGCAATATCTGACATCGAACTTAAATCTGTTATTTTTGCCATAATAGTCACCTCCCTTCATAACAATTATAGCATGACGGGAGATACGAGAGGATAACACGTATAGCAAAAAGAGGTGAGAAGCATGAAGCACTACAACGAATACGTAGACAACTGTGGCCGGCATTATAAGGCTATACCAATGTTCAGCGGTGACCCATATACACTTTGCTACTATCGGGAAAAAACAGGCGGCTGGCACCGGATGAAACAACTGATGGTGAGAACGACATTGGCCGAAGCTCGAAAGGATCTTGACGAATATGCAGCCAAAAAAGGCTGGACGGGCATTGCCTAAAAGAGGAGGGAGCCAATATGGAAAACCCATGGAGAGTAGCCACAAATTACGCTTGTGGAGAAAAACATTACCAGGTATACCGCTTCCGTCATCCCGGCGAAACGGACCACGCCGGGAACCGGGAATGGCGGGGCGGAATATATAAAACCAAAGCGGAAGCTCAAGCCTTCGCCGATGAGCTGAATGATGCGGGAGGTAGGAACGATGAATAAGGATAGCCTTAAATTCGGGGATTTCATGCCATATAGAGCATGGATTAATGACAAAGACCACTCAGAGAACTACGAATTCAAATTCAGCAACGGCTATGGAGCCAAAGTTAGCTGTAGTACGCAAGGAGTATTTGAGCTGGTTGTCAATATGAAGTATCGCAAACCCAGCAACAGCCCTTTTGCAGAAAGTTCATTAACCATTGGCTACTTTATCTGTTTGACCAGGGAAGAAGTTACAGAGTGGCTAGAAAAAATTAGCGGCTGGAATAAATAAGAAAGGCGGGAACAATGAATAAAGAAAATTTAATGGGACTTGTTTTTTCGGTCGTGGCCTTATTAATTGCCTGTATGGCACTCGGCGTATCGATATACATGTTGGATTAATCAGGAGGTGAAGGTAATGGTGGAATTGACAGAACAGGAAGCTCATTGCATAGCAAGGCTTTTACAGAGCGCCATATTTAGTCCGGATCATGAAATATTCGCAGGATGTCGATTTTGTAAATATCCGTGTATGAAAGAAGCGGAGAAGTGGGATGATATGAGCCTGGTAAATTTACCACGATATGATGAAGTAATGAGCAAGATTACAAATGGAACAGGCGTAGACGTCAGACCGGCGGTATATGGATGTATCGAACCGGGTGGAATGCCTTATAAAAAATTCCTAAAGAACTCTAACGATGGAATCAAAGAATTCTTTAGGAACCTGTTTAAGGATATTTAAGGATGGCTAGGCGCTTCAATGAAAAGAGGACATCGTCCATACTTATCAAGATGCTGGCACATCTGAACGTTAGGACAATATAGCATGACGGGAGAATTGGGGTCATCGCTGGAATTATAAGGAAGTGTATAGCATGGACCAGGGAAAAGAAAAAGAGCCTCGCATGAACGAGGCTCAAAAAGAACTTCTGAGGCAATATCAAGAGTACTGTAAGGGAACGCTTAGCCAGGAAGAGAAGAAAAGATTTGAAAAAATATACCGACTGTTATACATACAAGGATTTCAGAAAGAAAATAGTTGCCTTTTATACATATTATGGGGTTGCCTTTTTGCACTGCTCATAGATGCCGGATATAAGACCATAATTGGTGGAGATTGGATAACACCATTAGCAGGTTTAATCGGGATGATTGTTTTTGGATTCATATTATTTTTTATTGCCAGTATTACTCCTGATTAAGTATCGGTTGGCAATAATATTGATTAGAAAGAAACCGGAAAGGAGTTGAAAGCATGAAATATAAAAGTTGTCCGCATTGTGGGGCAGAGGTAAAAACCGAAAATTTCTGCACGCAATGCGGACAAAAGATGACAGAAGAATGTAACTGTTGGGTATTAAAACGAAAATTTAACTGTCAGCAGA
Source organism: Megasphaera hexanoica (assembly GCF_043520715.1). Lineage (NCBI taxonomy): Bacteria > Bacillati > Bacillota > Negativicutes > Veillonellales > Veillonellaceae > Megasphaera > Megasphaera hexanoica. The sequence continues at coordinate 1,069,799 of NZ_CP171361.1, forward strand.
AGCAATGTCCAGGGATGAGGCTGAGAGTTATTATGGCCAAAGGATGCGCTTAGCCGTTTCTGATGCAACGGAAATTAACGTTTGTTTGATGATGTCAATAGAAAGCTTTCCAACTTTTTCAAGAATTTTCTTGATTTTGACAATAGCTACAGTTGAGCTAGGAGATTCATATAAGATCTTATCGATGTTTTTGTTAAAGAAATCAATATCTGATATGGATAAGTTTGACATTTGAATTAATTCTTTAGCAGCTGAAAGCGCCGAATTTGTCCAAGGGAAAGGATGACCACATTTAATACAATAGGCGGGCGGCTGAGTTAGTCGCAAAGGAACACGTAAAGAAAATATATCATCACCGTCGGCTAAATCGTAATCGCCACGAATAGACGCATGACAACTGGGACATTCGGTTATCGTAGGAGCACCACAGATATGACAATACGTTTCCCTACGTTCGGGGTTATGTTCTATGTTGCCCGTTGTAATATGACCATTCATACAAATTTCAGCAGTATAAAACGTTGGCATAACATCACCTCCTTTCGAGATTCATTATATCACGAGAGGAGAAAAGAATTATAAGCAGTAGGAGGAAGAAACATGGAAAATCCATGGAAAGTGGGATGGAGCGTGGACACGATTTATTGGTGGGGGTGTAAAAAAAATTACGGGGTATACCGCTTAATTAATCCTGACGAACCGGATCATGTCGGGAACCGGGTAGTGTGGGGCGGATTTGAAACAGAAGAGGAAGCTCAAGTGCTAGCAGATGAACTGAATAATGCGGAAAAAGGTGATGATCATGTTAGATGATTTTTACATGGATATCTTGGAATTTTATCAAAACCCGGAAAACGTCAAAGCATTGGAAGCGTACCGGAAGGGTAGGGAAGTAGAGAAGAAGGGAGAGAAGACGAAAGCCAATGAATAAGAAAGAAAAAGCCTTTTTGGAAAATAACCTGTATACAGACGCATTGAGATGTCTACGTACAGATGCGGCATTGAAAAATGATAAGAGCAAAAAAGCCGTATAATGGCCAATGCTGCCAAAGTTGCTCTTGCAGAAGCGGAATATATTGGCAAGTATTTTAGGCTAGATGTTGAAGGTATCAAGGCAAGAGCTAAAGAAACGTTTGAATTGCAGAAAGGGTAAATCATGAAAACACTGAAAATATATGATCAGAAATTACATGACCATCATCCAACTGCGCTGATGCCGGCGAAAAAAGCAAAAGCGGTCCGACTGGGGATAACCATTTTGCTGGCATTTGGCATTGGAGTTTATGCCGGAACTGGGATAGGGAACGGCGGGGGACAGGTGGCAACAGTGGCCGCCGATGATGCGGATGTTCACATTGTCGCCGACGGCGAAACATTATGGGATATTGCCCGTGGTATTGCAGATGTCCGCGGGCAGGATATTAGGGAAACTATTTACGAGCTCCAAATCAATAATGATATTGGAGACAATGACAATCTGCAACCAGGGCAAAGAATCATCATCCGGTGAGGAGAGAGCGCTATGAAGAAAATCAGTAAAGACGCATTGAAACGCATGCTCATGCAACTCGTTGGCTGGCATATGTTGCCAGGCGGAGTTGATAATATGCTGGTTGATACGGTATATAAGCAGGTGACAAGCGGCACATGGGGTAATGGAAATCCAAAGAGGATTTTCAAAGCCGACGGATACTATTGTGTTCAGTACCAGAATGGGATGTGGTGGCACTATGATTTGATTAACAAGTTATGGTTTTAATGGGAGCGTGAATCGATGAAGAATTGGTATAAACCGGGGCCGGTCCGGGTATCTCACATAGAGCCGGACCCGCGTCCCCAAAAGCCGAAACGAGACTGGAAGACAGATAGCGATGTTATGGATTACCAGGCGAAAAACATAGAAAAAGTTAGGAAGCGTCTGGAACGCACCAAGAGAAAATGAAACGCTGCTATTACTGTCGCAAGAAATTGACCGGGCGGATACATTACGTTGTTACTCCGTCCGGGAACTTGGCCCCTGTCTGTGCTGATGACCGGGAATGTAAGCCGCGTGGCATATCGTGCCATGGCGACAGGCCAAAATGCAAACATCAGCCTAAAAACAAGGTACTCCATAAAAATAAAAGGAGGGATTGAAAATGGTAAATGAAATGGAAAAAGAAAAGAGCATCTCCGATTGCAATCAGACTTTGATAGCAGAAATTGTAGAGCTTGAAGAAGATGCCCGTTATACGAAAACCGGGGTTTTAATTAGCATCGCAGTTGTTTTAATTTTGCTAGCTATTGCAGAGATTATTTCAAGTATTTAGATGCGGGAAGAAAGGGAAAAGATATGAAGAAAAGTCAACCTATATACGGGAGATATGATGGATCACAAAAGAAAATCATCATATTAAATGAACATGAATTAATCAGGGATGCAACTCGAGATCTTTTCAAAAAGCGTACAGGGCGGAATAACAGCAGGGGGCTGGCCGCGTTAAAGGCGATGATTGTAAGGAGGCACCATAAATGAAATATATTGTAAAACTATTTATCGTGATTATGGCAGCTTATTTTGCTGTCGTTGTAATAGGCGGGTCATTTGTTGGAACGATTACGAAGCACTTCGGCGGCAATATGACAATCGAACTGGAAGCCGGCCAAAAATTAGAGCCATACACGGTACAGTGGGAGCCGGGCAGCGGAAATATTTGGTATTTAACGGAACCAATGGAAGAAGGATATCAGCCTAAAAAATATGAATTTAAGGAAAAATCAAACTTAGGCGCCATGGAAGGTAAGATTACATTTATTGAAACGAGATGAAAAAAATGGATGCAGAATATAGAAAATTTCTAGAATCTAAAGTTGTCCAGGCACCGAAATCGGGATTTACCATCTCAAGCGCGGAAATCAACCCCGCGCTAAAACCCCACCAGCGGGACGCGGTACAATGGGCCGTAGCCGGTGGCCGGCGGGCCCTTTTCGAAGCCTTCGGACTGGGCAAGTCGGTACAGCAGCTGGAATGGTGCCGGATTATTACAGAGTACATCAAAAAGCCGGCGCTTATCATTTGCCCTTTGGGGGTTAAACAGGAATTTTCCCATGATGCGGTACACCTGCTGCATATGGATGCGCCAACCTATGTACGGGATATGGATGAAATACGTAGTTGTCAGAAGCATATTATGATTACGAACTATGAGAGAGTGCGGGATGGAAATATAGATCCAACGTACTTTAGCGCTGTCAGCCTCGATGAAGCCAGCGTATTACGGAGCTACGGCTCCAAGACATATCAGACGTTTTTAAATAAATTCCAGGGCGTGAAATATAAATTAGTGGCTACGGCAACGCCTTCACCAAACCGGTACAAAGAATTGATTCATTACGCCGGCTTCCTCGAAATCATGGACACGGCGCAAGCGCTGACACGGTTTTTCCAGCGCGACAGCACGAAGGCCAACAATCTTACGTTATATCCTCACAAAGAAAAAGAATTTTGGTTGTGGCTATCCACCTGGGCCCTGTTTTTGCAGAAGCCTTCCGATTTGGGATATAGCGATGAGGGGTATGATTTGCCACCATTAGATGTACGGTATCACATGCTTGAAGCCTCAAATGTCACGATGACGTATGAAAAAGACGGCCAGGGCAAGATGATTCCTGATTTTGCCGTTGGATTATCACAAGCAGCCAGGGTTAAGCGGGAAAGTATCGATATCCGGGTAGCCAAAGCGAAAGAGATTATTGATGAGAGTCCAGGTGATCATTTTATTATTTGGCATGATTTGGAATCGGAGCGGCATGCAATAAAAAAGACAATCCCAGAGTGCCGGGAAATTTTCGGTTCGCAAGACCTGGATAAACGGGAAAAAAACACCATTGATTTTAGTGAAGGCAGATACCGGATTTTGGCAACGAAAAAGGAATTATCCGGAAGCGGCTGTAATTTCCAAAGGCATTGTCATCGTGAAATATTTTTAGGTATTGATTATGAATTCAATGATTTTATACAGGCCATACACCGTTGCTATCGTTTTTTGCAAGATAAGCCGGTTGTCATAGACATTATCTATATGGAGCAAGAGCAGGAAATACTCAAGGTCCTAAAGGAAAAATGGCAGCAGTACGACAAACTGACAGAGAACATGGAAAAGATCATTAAGCAGTACGGATTGGCGCAAACGGATGCGGTACAGGAGATGAAAAGAAGCATTGGAGTACGACGGATTGAAGTAAAAGGGAAGAACTACCGGGCCATACATAATGATTGTATTGAAGAACTAGCCACCATGCCGGATAACAGCGTAGATGAAATCATCACATCTATTCCGTTCGGCAATCATTATGAATATTGCGAATGTTACAACGACCTGGGACATAACGAAAACACGGAACGGTTCTTTAAGCAGATGGATTTCATGACGCCAAATCTTTTGCGGGTGTTGAAGCCGGGGCGCGTATTCTGCTGCCATGTCAAAGACCGTATATTGTTCGGAAATACGACAGGGACGGGCATGCCCACTGTTGAACCATTTCACGCGTTGACCATCCTGCACTATATGAAACATGGTTTCCAGTTTTTCGGAATGATTACCGTAGTTACTGACGTAGTACGGGAAAACAATCAAACATATAGGTTAGGCTGGACGGAAAACAGCAAAGATGGCACGAAGATGGGAGTCGGCTGTGAAGAATATGTCTTGCTATTCCGGAAGCTTCCGACAGATACGTCAAATGCATATGCCGATGTACCTGTAAAAAAAGACAAAAAGGATTACACCCGTGGGCAATGGCAGATAGACGCACACGGATACTGGCGAAGCAGCGGGAACCGGCTTATCTCGAAAGATGAGCTGGAAGCGATTCCGGTAAAGAATTTGCAGAAAGTGTACAGGCAATTCAGCCGTAGCCATATATACAACTATGAAGAACATGTAAAGTTGGCAAACGAATTGGATAAGGACGGCAAATTGCCAGCCTCATTTATGGTGGTAGCCCCTGGGAGCTGGAATGAGAGCGTGTGGGATGATATTAACCGTATGAGAACATTGAACACGCAGCAGCGATTAAAAAGAAAGCAGATGCATCTTTGCCCGTTGCAGCTTGATATTGTGGAACGGCTTGTTGATCGCTACAGCAACCCCGGTGAAATTGTTTTAGATCCGTTTGGAGGATTGATGACGGTCCCTCTAGTAGCCTTAAAAAAAGACCGGAAAGGGATAGGAATAGAATTAAATCCAGACTATTTTCGGGATGGACTGGGCTATTTAAAAACAGAAGAGGCAAAGAAGAATGAACCGACATTATTTGATTTTTTAGGTGTAGAGGAGGAGTAAAACCATGAAATTATTTCACAGGATTTTTGGAAAGCAAGAAAGTTTGAAAGCGTGCCCATTTTGTGGAAGCAAGGTAGAAGCCGTGAAAGGGAAAGGAGCATTGCCTATTGTTGCTATTCGTTGTTTAAATGACAAATGCGGCGCGGATATTATGTTTAACAAATGTGAAACGGATTTAGATGGAGCTATTGAACGTTTTAATCAGCGAACCGTTGAAGTCATAGAACCGCAAAAATGAAAACGATGAAATGCCCGCTTTGCGGGAAAAACGCGAACAGCTTTGTATATTGTCATAAAGAAAAACAAAGTATTTGTTGGAATCATTGCAAAGATTGCCAGTATTTTATTTCTATTGATTATTCTTGCAGTTACAAACTATCACTGGTTCAAAAAAAGCTCATTGAACTGCAAGACAGAAGGAGAAAAGCTAACAAAGAACGCCAGGTCAATGAGTATGCGGTAAACGAACATAAAGCGGTCATGATGCGGCGTGATGCGATTCCTAAAGAAGTAGAACATACATCATCGCACTATGATGCGGCAGGAGTTTTAAAAGCAAAAAAAGCGAAAAAGAAGAAAAAAGTACAAATGGCTGCTCAACAAGTGGCGACAACAGTAGAAGAAGTATCGTTGTTCTAAGAATAATTCCTTATATACATATGTAATGCTATTTTGGATTTACCATTGCATATGCATATAAGGATTATCTCTATTTTTTTATACCGTCTTTGACGGGTTTGCGGGCTTGTAATGGGTTTTATCTTTTCAACCATAGAGAATAATATCCAAATAAGAGGGTGACATCATGATACCGAAGTCTTTTATCAGAGAGAAAAAAATATATTGTGGAAGTTTTCTTGAAGTGGAGATATACCGGGTATACGATGTCACGAAAAAAGGACGAAAAGAGAAGAAACAAAAATCATCCTTGAAGATGATCCAGGCAAATGAAAAGAACGCTAAAAAGAAATTGAGAAGAAAAATAGCAGCCAACTTTGATAGGGGGGATTATGTGGTACATCTGACATATGCCCCGGAGTTTTTGCCAGACAGTCCGGAAGAGGCTGAGAAGATTTTAACGAACTATATCCGACGGATAAACAACAGGCGCAAAAAAGAGGGCTTGCCTAAAATGAAGTACATCGCTGTCACGGAATGGAAAGAAAAAGATGGCGGGAAAATATATAGGCTGCATCATCATGTCATCATGGACGGGGCACTTTGCCGAGATACCATAGAAGAATTATGGACGGCACCCAGAAGAAAAGGGGAAAAGGTACGTCCGTCGCTGGGATATGTGAATGTGAACAGATTACAGCCTTCAGAAACAGGATTCACCGACCTGGCGAATTATCTCACCAAAGGCATACCGAATAAAAGACGTTGGCGGGCATCGCAAGGACTAAAGGAACCGGTTGTTAAAAAATCGGATTATCGTTGGTCCGGGAAAAAACTAAATCAAATGGCGGCCTTAGTTGACGTTCATACCGAGTGGGAAAAACTATATCCGGAATATTGGTACAGCAAGGCTACAACAAAACTCGATGAAATGCGAGGGTGGATGATTAGTATTGTCATGAGAAAAAAGGAGAGCGATGTAAGAAATGCTAAAAATCGTCATACCGGGGACATTGCCCGGATTGAACGAATATGTTCGGGCAAATCGTGCAAACGCACGAAAAGGTAGCAGAATGAGCCGTGACGCACATATGCTATGTAAACTGGGCATGATTAAAGTGAGAGACTGTCGTATTGACAAAGTAAAAATTGTGTTTAGGTGGATTGAGCCGAACCGCCGCCGTGACAAAGACAATATATCATTTGCCAAAAAATTTATTTTAGATAGTTTGCAGGAAGTGGGCATTATTAAGAATGATGGGTGGGATGAAATTATCAGCTTCCGGGATGAGTTTTATCTAGATCGGAAGAATCCAAGAGTAGAAGTATATATTTTTGCACCCGACGAGAAAGAGATGGTGTAAATGACAGAATCGAGAAGTAAGGTCTTGAAACGTTGCCCTTTTTGTGGTACGCGCAAGCCTGTCATGCTGTGGAGCGGCGGAAGCCAGGTATATTACGTCTTCTGTACTAATTGCCGGGCCAAAGGCGGGTGGAGCAAGTCACGGGAAGAAGCGGCCGAATTATGGAACGCGAGAGTTTGGAAATAGGAAGAAGGTAGACTATGAAGGTAAGTACAGCCATGATAGATAAAGCAATTCGCGACCGATACCAGGAACCTAATTGGTTGTTAGGGTTTGAAGTTGGGAACAGTACCGGCGCTGAGTTAAAGCGGCATGCGGATGCTGTTGCAATTAATCAGTATCCGTCACGGTCGTTTGAAACGATTGGCATGGAAGTAAAAATCAGCAAAGGAGATTTACGGCGCGAACTGGAAGATGCGGACAAGTGCGATGAATTGTATAAGTACGTAAATGAGTGGTATTTAGTTGTCCCGAAAGGATTAACGGACGGGGAACTAATACCGCCTAATTGGGGCATCATGGAATATCATGAGAAGTCGGGACGCCTGCGCATAAAACAACCGGCGAAATGGCATGATGCGGTTGTGGATAAGGGATTCATGATAGCGTTTGTACGCGGACTGGGAAGATCCGATGATTACACGAAACAGCAAGCCTATAGGGAAGCCTACAATACAGTAAGATTTCAAGAAGAGCAAGCACAAAAAGAACTAGCGGCATTGCGAACGTCACTAGAAAAAATACGTAAGGCCACAGGAATAGATTTGGTTGAATGGAATGCAGATAGGTATATCAAAATCATTCAAGTTGCAACAAATATTTCAGATCAGTTGAAGCTAGGGTCTGCATCCCGTCTAAATTTGCAGACTCAGATAGAAGCGAGTATCGAATTAATGACAGACGCAGCCCAAAAGATAGAAAGCGCCTATAAAGGAATTTTGCCATTGCTAGGGGGTGAAAAAGGATAGATGCAGACCGCCGCCATGATGCGGACAAGTAAGCTATACAGGAGGTAGGAACATGACAGCTGATGAGTATTTAGGCCAGTACCGGCTGATTGAAGCCGAAATAAAACAGCGTGAAAAGTTAATTAATAGAATGAGGAGAGAAATATTTAGCGGCCCGACTGATAATGTTACAGCTAACATCGATGGCGCTATCAGAGGGGGCAATAGCAATTACTGGGACGCCCGTAGTTTGGAGCAGTACAAGGATGAATTAGGCAAACAGGAGGAAAAAGTAAAGGCGTATCGTAAATTTCAGATGGATGTCATCAAACAGATAGATTCCATGGAAAGCAGGATAGACAGAGTTATATTGTACAGCAAGTACATAGATGGTCTGACCTGGGAAGAAGTAGCAAAAGAAACGGGGTATAGCTTCGGCTATGCCCGCGGATATCTAAAAAGCGTGGCCCTTAATCATTTTTTTATTAAATATAATAAGCAATTCTACAAAATAAATAGCAAATAGAATAAACTCAGTACAAAATAATACATAGAGTCGTGGTATACTATATAGTAAAGAAGTGTGAATAAGGGCGCATCGAATAGGTGACGCCCTGTTTTTATGTCAAAAATTGAACAGGGGGTAGGGGTATAGGCAAAGGGGACCGCTTCCCCGGAAGCCTAAACCAGTTAAGGGCGGTGAAATCATGTTGACAAGAATATGCAGCATATGTGGGCAGATACATCCACAAGGACAGCCTTGCCCGCAGGCTTCCAAGCGGCACAAAGAATATGATACCGAACATAGAAACAAGGGGGCGGCCCGGATCTACCACGGGACGACATGGCGCAGGCTGAGACGTATCATCATGGCCATGGCGAATGGGTTGGATGAGTACGAACTATATGCTAATAATCACATTGTTAAAGCAGATACTGTACATCATATAGAACCGCTGGAAGATGAGCCAGGCAAAGCCTATGACATTACCAATTTGATAGCTGTAAGCAGAAAGACACACGCTAAGATACATGAAGCGTACAACCGCTCAGAGGCTGATAGTAGCGCGATTAAAAATATGTTGAAGCGGATTGCCGGGCAGCACACCGGTGGGGGTGTTTGAAAAAGTTTTTATTACTCCTCAGGTCCCCGCGCGTCCTATCATCTTTCGCAAAAAATCCCCGATGGAGGTGATCAGAGATGGCAACGCCACGAAAAAGACTGTCCATGTGTACGAAACACATGACGAAAAAAGAGAAAATCGATAAGCAGCAGGCGGAAAAACGGCTGAAAGTGGCACGGGACCAGTTGAAGCCACCTGATTTTTTGCCGGATATCGCCAAAGAAGAATTTTGCCGGGTGGCCAGGGAAGCGGCCGGGGCAGATTTTTTGGATAACCTCGATTTATCAATTTTAGCTATTTATGCTGACAACTGGGCTAAATATATCCGGGCATCTGAAGCCATTCAGCGGGAAGGATTAACCTACGAAACAGCCAAAGGAAATATTTTCCCGTCTCCATACGTCAATATTGCCGACAAAGCCGCTGCAATGATTATGCGGTGCAGCAGTAAGCTGGGACTGGCTACGACGGACCGATTGAAATTAATCATTCCGGAAAAAGAGGAAAAGCCAGCCAACAAATTTATCAAGCTGCTTGACGCGTAAGCATGAAAGACCATACGACCGAATACGCGCGGCTGGTATTGAGTGGTAAACGGCTGGCTGGCCGGACAGAAAAGCTGGCGTGCAAGCGTCATATTGACGATATGCACCGGAAAGGGTTCCCGTATATTTTCGACGTCAAAGAAGCCGAAAAGCATATCAAAATAGCGAATACGCTAACCATCGGCGAAGGGACTGAAAAACGGCCGCTTGTTACAAGAGGTTTTCAAAACTTCATTATCGGATCTATCTTTGGCTGGCGTAAAAAACGAAGTAAAGAGCGGCGATATCGTGAAGCCTACGTACAAATGGGGCGGCAAAATGGCAAATCTTTCATAGCCGGGGAGCTCTGCAACGACTTTGCCACGTTTTCCGGGTATCATAACGGCAATGTGTTCTGTACGGCTACAAAAATGGACCAGGCTAAAATCGTGTGGAAAGAGGTAAAGAAATTTATCTATTCCGACAATGATTTGAAGCAGCTGTATAAGGTCAAGGACTATGTGTCAAGCATCCTCTCCCTGGTAACGGGGAATGAAATAAAGGCGATTGGCCGTGACACAACTTCCGCCGACGGCTTCCGGTCCATCCTTGCGGTTATCGATGAATATCATGCACATGCGTCCGATCAGATGTATAAACTCATGCTGGATGGTCAAATCAAAGTAGACTCAGCTCTCACCATCGCCATAACGACGGCAGGATTTAACTTGAATGGCCCTTGTTATCAGCAATACCAATTTTGTAAGAAGGTGCTGGAAGGCGTCATCAAGAAAGAAACCCTGTTTATTTATATCGCTGAAATGGATGAAGACGATGATATATGGCAGCCTAAGAATTGGGCTAAGGCCAATCCGCTGATACTGTGGCAGGATGACACGACGCTGGACAAATCAATGATGGCCAGGATGGCCGAAAAAGCCATTGACGCCAAAGAAAAAGGCGGCGCTGACCTGGTGAACTTTCAGACGAAATCGCTCAATACATGGGTAACGTATACCGGCGGCTCATTGATTGACCTTAAAGCCTGGAAGATGTGTGAAAGTGATTTGACGATAGCCGATATGGCCGGTCATGACTGCTATTTAGGCATCGACTTATCAAGCGGCGGCGACTTAACATCTATTGCGCTGCTGTTTGCAATCCCAGACGATAACGTTTACATATGGAGCAAGTCATATATGCCGGAGTTACGTCTGGCAGAACATCAAAAAACAGATGAAGCACCTTATGGAGAATGGGCAAAGCATGGATTGATTACGCTGACATCGGGAATGTACGGTATCAAAACGGACTATAAAGCAATCATTGCGGACCTGAAGCAGCTCATAGATGATTATCATCTGAATATCGTCGGTTGTGGCTATGATGCGCACAATGCGAGTGCCTTTTTAGGCGATTTAGAGGATGTACTGAACTGTGATTTGACAGAAGTCAAGCAGTCGGCGCGGTCATTGAACGATACAACGAAAGACTTCCAGTTATCCGTAGAAGCCAGGCAGGTACGCTATGACAAACACAATGATTTGCTTACATGGAGCGTCGTCAATGCCATTATTTCCGCCCCGAATTCATTCGGGGAAATCAAAGTCGATAAAATGACACAGACCGAACGGATTGACCCCATCGACGCTATCATTGATGCATGGAAAATATGGTTCCTGCTGAAAGACGACAATAAAGGTGATGGAGAAGCGGCCCTGGACATGTGGCTGGGCATAACCGACAAGAAAGAAGGTGAGAACGCGTGAAGTTATTAGACAAAATCAAGAAAAAGATCAGAAACAGCTCTGATAGTGCCGATGTCATCAGCTTATCGACTATCAACGAGCTGTTTTTTAATAACCAGGCGAACACTGGCGGGCCGGATATAAGCGAAATCACCTATTTTACATGTCTGAAAACGCTGGCTGAAAGCATCGGGAAAATGCCTTTATATCTCATGGACGAGAATAAAAACAGGATTATGGACCATGATGTTATGCAGCTGTTCAATGTGCAGCCCAATCAGTACATGACGCCGATACAGTTTTTCACGTATTTGGAATATTGCCGCAACCATTATGGCAATGCATACGCCTACATTGCTATGAACGGCGGTAAATTCATTGGTATCTATCCCCTGGACCCGCGGCGTATTGAAATATGGGTAAACAACACCGAAGAATTTACCAGGCGATCGTTTTATTACCGCTATATGGATGAACGCAACGGCAACAGCTATTGGTTTTTGCCGGATGAAATCATCCATGTAAAGAGCTGGATAACCGGCGATAGTGGATTAAGCGGCAAAAGCGTCAGGGAGATACTGGCAACGAATATGGCGGGCAGTAAGGCCAGCCAGAAGTTTTTAAATGACTTGTATCAAAAAGGATTAACGGCCAATGCGGTCGTGAAATACGTAGGGGACTTGAGTAAAGAAAAGCAAAGCCTGTTACTATCACGAATTGAAGAACAAGCCAGGGAAAACGGCCGGCGGATTATTACGCTGCCGATTGGGTTTGACATTCAAACGTTAGATCTGAAACTGACAGACAGCCAATTCTACGAATTGAAGAAGTACAATGCCCTGCAGATCGCCGCAGCCTTCGGGATAAAGCCGAACAATCTGAATGATTACAGTAAATCCAGCTATGCCAACAGCAGCGCGCAAAACCTCAGCTTTTATGTTGATACGCTGCTATACAATATCACGCTGTATGAGCAGGAATTAAACCGGAAACTGCTGACGCGGAAAGAACAGAAAAGCGGGCTAGAGTTTAAATTTAACGTCAAAGTGATTTTGAGAGGTGATCCTACACAGCAAGCCGACGTCTTGCAAAAACTCGTTAGCACGTCCATCTATTCGCCGAACGATGCGCGCCGGCAATTAGATATTCCGCCGACAAAAGGCGGCGATGTCCATATCGTCAACGGCTCATATGTAGCGCTACAAGATATTGGCATCGCCTATAGAGGAAATAAAGGAGGTGAAAATAGTTGATTAGAGTAGAAAACAGCGCCGATAAAGCGGAAATTTATATTTCCGGGGATATCATCGACGATGACGAAGGCGCCATTATGGCATGGTGGGACGAGGGAGACGCCTATCAATGGCCGTCAGATATCAAAAAGCAGCTTGACGAGGTAAAAGGCAAGGATTTGACCATATACATCAATTCAAGTGGCGGCAGCGTACCAGCGGGCGTAGCCATTGCCAATATGATCAAACGCCATGATGGCCATACCACGGCGGTAGTTGATGGATGGTGTTGTTCGATTGCGACACAGATATTTTTCGCCGCCGATGATAGACAAATCCCTAAAAATGCCTACCTTATGATTCATAAGCCGGCAACAGGTATTGTAGGTAACGCCGATGACCTGGAAAAAGCCATTACCTTTTTGAATACTATCCAAGAGGGCATGGAAACAGTTTATAACGACGCTGCGAATGATGACGTAACGCCGGAAACGATTCATGACATGGTAAATGATGAAACATGGCTGACGGGAGAACAGGCAAAACAGTATTTCAATGTTACCGTATTGGATAGCACACAGACGGTCGCAAAAGCGGGGAAATCGGAAAACATGAAGAATATCCCTGATGCAATCATAGCCGCCTGGAAAAAGCAGAACGCCGCTGATGATGCGGAGCAGAAAGCAAAACGACAGAGATTGCAAAAGGATTTGAACAATAAAATCACGATTGCGGTCGCAAAAGCGAAAGGAGTTTTAGCAGAATGAAAAAGAGCGAAGAATTAAGACGAACGATTAATGACCTCAAGACCGAAGTAGAAAATTTGCAGGCAGCAGAACAGTATGACGATGCTGCAGCTAAAGCCAAAGAATTGGAAGAAGCAATTAACCAGTACAATGCGGCGAAAGCAATTGAAAAAGTCCAGGGATTGGACGTGACAAACAATCCACTGGAACCGGAAAACAAGAACACGGCTGTAACCGCAAATTTGAAGAACCGGATTTTTAACAAGCTCGTGTTAGGGCGTCCGCTGACGGAAGAAGAAACCGCAGCATATAACACCGCGGGTACGCCGGGACTTGTAGAAGCATCTCCGGAAAAAGGCGGTTACGTAGTGCCGGAAGAACAGATGAACACAGTATATGAATACCGCCGCCAGATGGTATCGTTGAAACCATACTGCAATATTACCCCTGTCACGTCTTTAAGCGGGAGAATGCCGGCCATGGGTACTGAAACAGGCGTATTGACGGAGTTTGACGAATTGAACGAAATCAAGCAGTCTGATTTTGACTTTGAACAGAAAACATATAATGTCAAAACTTATGGTGATATTATCCCGGTTTCTAATCAGCTTTTGGCCGACAATGACGTAAATATCATGTCGATTATTGGCCGTCGCTTCACGCGTAAAGCGGTAAACACGGAAAATGCAAGCATTTTGAGCCTGCTGAAAGCATTGTCTGCTACGACAATCACCGACTATAAGGGCATTGTGAAAGCCATCTTTAAGACCCTTGACCCGACGATTGGCTTGAGTGCTAAAATCTTTACCAATCAGACGGGGATTGACTATCTGGCAGAATTAGATGACGCACAAAAAAGACCGCTGCTGACGCCGGATTTAGCTAATCCGCAGCAGTTACTTTTGCGCGGGCATCAGATTGTATCTTTGCCGGACAGCCTGCTTACAGTAGAGGGGCAAATCCCGTTTTTTGTTGGCAGCATGAGCGATGCAGTCGCTTTTTACGACCGAAAAGGCGTAGAAGTAGCCGTATCGACAGAAGCCGGGTTTACGCGCTATGTTACCTATATCCGGGCAATCGAACGGTACGATGTAAAGATGCTGGATAAAGACGCGGTTGTATTGTTGCAGATTGCCAATGCGTAGGTGGTTTGAATGACAATCGACGATATCAAGACATATCTCAGAGTTGATCATGATGACGACGACAATTTAATCAATCAGCTTGAAAAAACGGCAGATGCGTATTTAGCGTCTGCCGTTACTGATTATAGCAGCCATTACGAAAACGATGAGAATTTCAAAGCGTCGGCGGATATGGCAAAACTGGCAATCATTGCCGAGCTCTACGAAAATCGCAATGAAGCCAAACAGGACGACTATAGCTTTACAATCCGCAGCATGATTACACAACTGCAATACTGGGAGTGATACCATGCAGAAAATAGGTACGCTTGATAAGCGGGTGCATCTGCTGGGCTATAAAGATGTAAAGAACGACAACGGCTTTTATGAGCAGCAGTTTGTAGATCTGGTAGGACATCCGGTATATGCCAGAATCGAGCCGGCACGGGGCAAGTCTTTCTATGAGCAGTATGAAGCCAATAAAGACGCTTCGACATATATGCTGAAAATAACCATCCGGTATCGCAAGGGCATAGATGAAAATACGGTCGTTCAGTATGGCGATAACCTGTATAACGTCATAACCGCCATTGACCCATATATGCGGCATGAAAAGTTGGAACTCATGGTAAATCAAAGGAAACGAGGTGCGGATGATGACGATTGATGAGTTTATTAATCGGATAGACGTAGCTAATGAGAGGTTCCCTTATGAATGTGAAGAAGCTCTGGAAAAAGCCACTAAGACCATGCAAAAAGAACTGAAAAACGCAACACCGGATAGTGGCAAAGAGCATAAGCATAAATTAAATAAAAGCTGGAAACATGACATGGAGGGCCATTCTGGCGATACATTTAAGGGCGTGATTTGGAATACGGCGCCACATTATCATTTGGTAGAGCGCGGGCACGCGAAAGTAGCACCCAGCGGGCGCGTTTTTGGGCATCAGCCTGGCACACATTTTAAAGATAAGACTGTCGCCGCAAAGAAACCGGACATAGTGCAAAAAATGCACACTGATTTATATGAGAAGTTGAGTGATAAGTTTTGAGCCAGATAATTACACGTACGGATATTGTGAAAAGCACCAAGGATTTGTTGGAAAAAACATTCCCGGGGTGCTTTTTTTATGCCGATGAAGTAAAGGAAAATTTTAAAAAGCCATGCTTTTTTATCGGGATCATCTCAACAAGCCGGCCACAAACAAAAGAATTTACGGAAAAAGAAGTGACTATCTACGTCACATATTATCCAAAGGACAGCAACCGGAAACAAAGCCATTACATGGACGTCTTCGAAAAGATCTTTACCGCTGTAGGGCGGGGAATACATGTAAATGACAGGTTTTTGCATGTGGATGCGGTCAGCGATGACACGGCAGGAGAGGACAACGATATTTTACGGGTCAGTATCAATATTACGTATCTGGAAGCTATCGACCGTAGCAGCGAAGAAACTACAACCGATACGCTGGATGAAGTCGCAATGGAAACGAAAATTAAAGAATTATAGCTATAAAGGAGCGTGGATACTATGCCAAAACTGGGCATGCCTAATGTAGATATTGCATTCAGAGAAAAAGGCATTGAAGCAGTGGAACGGAGCCAACATGGCATTGAAATGCTGCTGCTGGAAGAAGATTCTTCGACGATTGAAACGTTACTGAAAGACCACACAGAAGGGACGGAAACCGTAGCCGCCCTTAAAAACCCGTTCACCTTATATACGATTGACGGCATTCCATCATCGTTGAGTGATGAAAATAAAGACTATATTACCAAGTCTTTTATTGGCTATCAGAAATCCCCGCGGCGGGTAAAAGTATATTTAATGGCCAAATCGGAAAGCACGGAAGCCGACAAATTCACAGCCTCGCTGAAAGCCATTGCCAATGAAAATTGGGATTACCTGGCAATCCCGACAATCGCAGAAGCACAAAAAGAAACCGTCGGCACCTGGATAAAGAACCAGCGTGACAACATGAAAAATAGAATTAAAGTCGTGTTGCCGGCATATAAAGGCGATAATGAAGGGATTATCAACTTCACCAATACCTTTATTACAACGAGCACCAAAAAGTATACCGGCGCAGAATATACGCCGCGTATTGCCGGTCTGATTTGTGGTACGCCGATGACCATTTCAGCGACATACGCGCCGCTGAGTGAAGTCGTTGATTGTGATCAGTACGACCCGGACGAACGCGATGAAAAAGTAAATAACGGTGAATTTTTCGTATGGTATGACAAAGAAAAATTCAAAATGAGCCGTGCTATGAATAGTCTTGTGACGACTGGGCAGGACAAACTGGAAGCATACCAGACAATCAAGACCGTGGACGTAATGGATATGATGTATGTGGATATCCGGAAAACGGCGGAAGATAGCTATATCGGCAAGTATACGAACGACTATGATAACAAATGTCTGCTGATGTCGGCAATCAAAGGGTATTTTCTGGAACTGGAAAAAGGCCGACTGCTGCAAAAAGGGAAGAGCACGATTGATTTAGACGTTGACGCTATCAAGAATTGGCGTATTTCCAACGGGAAAAACACGGAAGAAGAATTAGCTGATATGTCGGATCAGGAAATCAAAGAGCTTGATACGAAAAAGAAAGTATTCCTTAAAGCAAGCGTTGTTATTCTTGATGCAATGGAAGATATCAGCCTTGATGTTGATATTTAGGAGGTGATACCATGGATGAATTTAATGCGCAGCAAGTTATGAGCGGGACCGAAGGCGAAGTCTGGATTGACGGTAAAAAAATAGCTGAAGTCACTGCTTTTAAAGCGGAAATAAAATTAATCAAAGAAGAAGTTAACCAGGTCAAAAAGCGGTTCAAGCAGTACAAGACAACCGGGGCAGAAGGCTCTGGCAATGTCAAAATGAACCATGTCAGCTCGTTTTTTATTAACAAGATGGGTGATAATATCAAAAACGGGCACCAGACAGTTTGCACTATCGTAGCTAAACTGGATGATCCGGACGCTATCGGCTCCGAACGTGTCGTTATCCGGGATGCAACATTTGATAAATTAACCCTAATGGACTGGGAAGCGAAGAAGCTGACCACCGATGATTATGATTTTACGTTTACTGATTTTGACGTCATTGATACGGCAAACGATTAGGAGGTAGCACATGAATTTAGTAGATGCGCTTTTAGCCGCTGATGCGGATAAGATTACAGCAAAACAAACGGAAGATTATGAAGTAAAACGGCTCTCTAAGTTGTTAGGGGTGCCGTTTATTTTACACTTGCAGGAAATCAAGTTCCGCCGGATTAAAGAGCTGCAGGACATGGCGACAAAACGGAAAAAGGGCCGTGCCCCGGAAGTGGACTACATGGAATTGGCCGTAAGCTGTTTGGCCGAAGGGATTACGAATGAAGAATTTAATGATCCCCGCGTTTTGAAGCGGTTTAATGCGACGACCAAAGAAGATTTGTTTACTAAGATTTTAACAAGCGGTGAAATTACCAAGATTTCCGAGAAAATCGGGGATTTGTCCGGCATGGATAAAAGCGAAGATGATTTTGAAGAAGTAAAAAACTAATCAAATCCGATGGTAGCGTCAAGCTCATGTATGAACTGTGGGTATCACATGGGCTACGGCCATCGGAATATTATAACGCCGGGTACGGCGAAAAGATCATTTTAGCCGCTTTTATGGAAACAGAACTAGAAGAACGGGAAAAGGAAATCAAACAGATTAGAAGTTTAGGGAAGTGAGAAGATGGCTAGCATTATTGACGTTGTTATGCAATTAACGGACCGAGTCAGTGAGCCGTTACGTCGGATACGTAGCAACATGGAAGAAAATTCACGTCTTAATCGACAATTAGGTAGAGATGTGCGAAATGTAGGGCGAGGATTTGGCAGCATAGCTTCGACAATGATGCCAGCCGCTACTGCTGTATCTGCTTTTGGCGCCCTGGGCACTAAAACCTTCATGGATTTTGAAGATACCATAACCGGAGCCGGGGTAAAAGCCGGGGCAACGGGAGAACAATTAGAACGGATGAAAGAAACGGCCCTGAAATTAGGGCACGACTTCCCGATTACCGCCAGCGAAGCGGCCGAGGCTATGGACCGATTAGCAGCCGGCGGGTTTGATGCGGAGCAGACGATGGCAGCTATGCCAGGCATTATTGAAGCGTCTGTAGCATCCGGGGAAGATATGGCCACAACGTCCGATGTCATCACAAGTGCATTGAACATATGGAATTTAAAAACCGGCGATGTAGCAGAAAACACACAGCATGTCGCTGATGTCGTACAGATGGCCGCTAATGTATCTAAATTAGGTATGGCTGACTTTGGGCTGGCTATGCAGTATGCCGGGGCACCAGCTGCGGCACTAGGCGTAAACATCGAAGAATTATCAACAGCCATGGCCATTATGAGTAACAATGGGATTGAAGCCTCTACAATTGGGACAAGCCTTAGATCTACAATGTCACGGCTGGCATCGCCACCAAAAGAAGCGGCAGCAGCTATAGACCAATTAGGGCTACACCTGCAAAATGCCGATGGTTCCTTTGTGGGGATTACAGAAGCAATCAGCCAGATGCGAGAAGCGATGGATGGCATGACAGATACTCAGCAAGTCGGGATAGCGAAAGCAATAGCCGGGGAAGATGCATTTAGCGGATTATTAGCATTGATTAAGACAAGCCCAGAAGCATACAAAGAAGTAGAAGATTCCATAAAGAACTCTACAGGATCATCGCACGAGGCGTATGTAAAAATGCAGAATACGCTAAAAGGTTCTATAAATGCGATGAAGAGCGCCGTAGAATCACTAGCCATATCATTTGGTTCCACATTGGCACCGAGTGTGAAAACAGCAGCCGATGCAATTAAAAGCATTGCGGATTTTTTAGGCGGGTTAAGCCCGGCGGCTCGTAGCGTCGTTGCGAATATAGCGTTGTCGGTTGTTGGATTTACGGCATTTAGCTTTGTCATGAGCAAGGTATTAAAAGCCGGCGGCTCTATGATTATGATGTATTCACGCATTGGCAATGTACTAAAAGGCGGCCGTGAAACAAACCTGTTATTACGCTATAGCGTATTAGGTGTACGCAGCGCTTTTATACAGTTGAGCGGAACGGCTTCCAAAGTGATGGGCGTTTTACGGAATGGCATGAATATCGGGAGCTGGCGAAGTGCATTAACGTTTTTAGGAACGACGGGAGCTTCCGGATTAAGCAAGATTGGGAGTGCAGCAGCACAAGCCGGGACTAGAGTCATGACGATGATTAGATCCTTTAGCATGGCGGCTATGCTGAATGGGGCAAGGAATGCCGTATTAGGATTTGGCCGGGCACTGTTAACGATTGGCCGAGTTGGTTTGAGTGCTATGTTTTCACCTTTAGGGATTGCGATTATGGCCATTGCCGGCGCCGCGTATATACTTTATAACCACTGGGACAAGGTAGCACCGTTCTTTACAAGCATGTGGAATGAGATTCAAAACGCCTTTTCCGTAGCCTGGCAGGCTATCAGCCCGGCACTGGAAGGCGTGGAAAACGCATGGAACCGGTTAGTTAATGCGTTCAATTCTCAGGGCACAACCCTTAACGGGTTGGCTCATATCATTGAATTTCTGGCAAGCGTTTTAGGCGGCGTATTAATCGCCGGTATCATTGCCGCGGCTGATATATTCACAGGCGTATTTGTAAGTGCCATTGAAATTGTTTCCAGTATCGTCAGCGCAGCTATTGGCGTATTCGGCGGCCTAATTGATTTTATTACCGGGGTGTTTACTGGCGATTGGAGCCTGGCATGGCAAGGCGTTGTGGAAATCTTCAGCAGCATTTTCGGCGGTATCAAAGGGATATGCTCCGGGGTATTAGACGGGATTAGAGCAGCTATCAACGCTGTCATTAATGGAATAAATTCTATTAGCGTAGATATCCCGGATTGGGTACCGGGTGTAGGCGGCCAGCATTTTGGCGTGAATATTCCGACATTGTATACGGGGACAAGCAATTTCAGCGGTGGCCCGGCGGTAATAAATGACAGATTCGGCGGCGAAATTGTTGATTTACCATCTGGAACCCGGATTATACCACATGATCAGTCTGTACAGCAGGCGTATAAAATGGGCAGCATGAGTGGCGGATTTGGTGGTGATATCAATATCAATATCAGCAATGCAAACTTTGCGAATACTGGCGATGAAAAGCGGGAAATCAAACGGATTGCATCAGAAATATTCTTTGAATTGGAAACACGAGCCGTTAATCTTAACACGGGGGCGATATAAATGGCCAGCTTCTTGAGTTTTCTTAGTGAAGTTGTCGGTGCATTTTTAGGCACCGATGGCGAGACTGGGGCGACATTAGTACTAAGTGGCAATAGCAGCAGCGTAACATTTCCCGTAGCCCCTCCCAGTTTTGATGTAGAGAACAGCTATAATAACAATGTCGTCAATGTCAATTCACTGGGAGATATCAATATGATTGGAAAACGGGGACTGAAGACGCTGACGTTCTCATCTTTTTTTCCGGCCCAGTATTATGGATGGGAAACTAATTATCCAAGTGATGATCCGTATACAGCTTGTCAGAAGATTGATGATATGGCACAGTCGGGGCAGGCGTGTACGATATCGATATCAGGAACGTCAGTCAATATGTCATGTACAATTGATAATTTTAAATATGGCGAGCACGATAGCACAGGCGATGTTTATTTTTCAATATCCCTGAAAGAATATAGATATATCATGCCGGCAACGGACACAATCAATGATGTCACTGGGCTGAAATCCAGAGTATCCGAAGCCGTGCAAGAAAGCTCCTTTGTTGCTGTAGCTGGAAACGATACAATGGATAACGCAGCTAAAGCAATACAACGAAACATGAGCATTGCCAAACAAGCAACTAACCGTATTAACCTGTACAGAGCCATGGTAAAAAGCGGTGGGATTGATGTTGGGACAGTCATACGGACTGTTAAAGAGGGAGTAAAAATAAATGATAAGGATTTGATTTTGTGGTGATGAGCTATGATTTTAACAATGTATTATTCAGATCCTCCCATGACAGAGAAAGAAAAACAGGCACTGGAAGAAAAAAAGAAAAATGGCGAAAGCTATACAGAACCGGCAACGATGAAAGATATCACGCCATATGTGATTGATGTAGAGTGGAACGGCGATATTGACCAGGCGGCTCGAAAGCTGTCGTTTAAGCTTGCCTATAATACGGCGGTAAAAGATGTTAATTTCCCGGCCTTAATATTGAAGATGGGAGGCTTTATTTATGCCTATTATGAAGATGATACACAACCCAAAGTCATGTTTTTTAGCGGCCGTATATTTTTTGAAAAACGAAATACGTCTGGATTTACATTTGAGTATGTAGCATATGATGACTTAATTTACTTGGCAAAGTCAAAAATACAGCTTAATTTCCAGAACGTAACGATTACCGACGCAATAAAAACTATTTGCAGCGAAATAGGTATCGAAGTATCTGAGAGCATCCCGAGCCTGCCTACGGTGATTAACTATCTGGCAGATGGGAAAAGTTGTACAGAGATGTTTAAGATCTTTAATGAAAAGTCGAAAGCGGACACCACGAATGGCAGCATTGAGTTTACTGTGCTATGCATTGAAGATAAAATAACTGCTGTGAAAAAAGGTGAGCTGATTGCTGATTACACGGCAACAGATGGGGTGAATATCGAACATACGGAACACAGTCAGTCTATTGAAGATATGGTGAACCGGATTAAAGCGGTCGATGACGTCGGCAATATATGCCAGGTATTTACCATCAATGATGACGTAACGCATTATGGAATGATACAAGATATTTATAAGATGCAACCGGCCAAACAAGGAGAAAGCGTAGATAATGTCAAAGCAGCCAAAGCGATGCTGAAACGGCTAAAAGAAGATAGCAGCCTTGAAGGCATTGGGAATATCCAATGTATCACCGGCTATGGGATAACCATTCAGGAAGAACAGTTAAAAGGCAATTTCTTTATTAAATCAGATGATCATAAATTTCAGAATAATGTACATACGATGTCACTGACACTGGAATATATGCCGGAAACAAAAGAAGAGCCGGAAATAGAACAGCAGGATCTTGCAGCGCCGGTATTCAAATCAGCATCACAGGGCCGGAAAAAGACGTACAATACAGCAACTGGGGGTGGCGATTTGAATATTTCCGCAGGTATGCAGGCCGGATGGAATGCATGGGGCTATCAGACTATGGATAATGGGACAGAAGGATGTTGTGAAGCGGCAACGAAAGTTGGGAGCTACTACAGTCCGTTCCTTGCTGATGAATGTAATAATGGAGTTGTCAGTGTGCCGACATTGGTAGGCGATGCAAATGCCGCGGGCGTACCAGTTATAGATTTTGATGCAAGCCAGTTGGAAGAAGGGGACTGCATTGTATATTACACCAGCGAAGGAGCTGATGGCCATGTCACGATTTACGATGGTAATGGCGGATATATTGGAAATAGCAGCAGTCAGAATATGGTAGTACACAGCGGCGATTATAGTGATTGTGGTACACCGATGCGAATTATTAAGACCTCACATTATTAAGAGGGTGAACAGATGAAGAAAAATGAAGATCCATATAAGGGACTGTTGAATTTATTCCGAAAATTGACACAGCAGTCGATACAAAAAGGAACACGTATAGGTACTATCATATCGCCGCCGCCTGAAATAAAAGTACAATGCGACGGGATGATTTTAGATAAAACACGTTTGTACATTGATGAGTATTGGGTTCCGGGACACACCCGCCATATGGTAGGCGAAACTGATTTTAAAGGTGGAGGGTCTGGTGACGCTGCCTATGAGAGTCATAACCATCCCATTAATAATGATGAGTCTTTGACAGACACATGGGCACCAGGAGATAAAGTATCCATGGAACCGGTCTATAGTGATGACGATAACATTAGCGGGCAGCAGTTTATAGTACATGCCAAACTACGGAGGTTTGATGGGAATGGCTAATCCGTTTATGACGGCGGGGACGTCTGCCATTGCAACGAAATCAGCAGCTCTGCCGGAGTTTAAAGAATTTGACTGGGATTTTGATAAGAATAAATTTTTATATGATGAATATGGGAACCATATCATAAGAACTAAAAACGAGGGTTTAAAGATTTGGATTAAGAAGGCTCTGTTGGTACAAAGATACCGCTACAGAGCCTATTTTGATGATTATGGTTGTGAGATTGAAGATAAATTTATTGGCAAAACGCCAAATGATACGTTGTCAAAAAATGAACTATTTACTTATATTTCAGAGGCGCTGCTAGTCAATCCATATATTAAGAACGTATATCTTGTCAGTACGGAACAGGAAAAGAAGAAAATTACCCTGGCGATTGACGTAAAAACAATATACGGAGAAACGACTGTAAAGATTGAGGTGTAAAAATGTTTGAAGCAAAAACACAGGAATCTATACAATCAGAATTAAAAACAATCTATGAGAAAGAATTAAACGGGCAGGTATCAACCATCGAAGGGACATTCATTGGCGATAACTTAGCGGCTAATGCTGTAGAGTTTGAAAAAAGCTATGCTGAAATGTCATTGATTGTCGATGCGGCTTTTGCTCAAACCTCATGGGGGCAGTATTTAACAATGAGGGCCGCCGAATTTGGCATTGACCGCAAAGAAGCGGTAAAAGCAAAAGGGATAGTAACAGTAACCGGGACAGGCGTCGTTAATAGCGGCGCTATTTTTAGTACAGACGGCGGAATACAATTCCAGGCAGTAAATACAACGACTATAAATGGCACAGCGGACATCAATGTTGAAGCTGTGGAAGCCGGCGAAAAAGGGAATGTTGCGGCGGGAACTGTCGTGAAAATACCAGTAACTATTACTGGCATATCATCCGTCACGAATGAAAAAGCTATGAGTGACGGATATGATGCGGAAACGGATGCGTCATTGTTAAGCCGGCTGTTGTTACATGTCCGCAATCCGATTACATCTGGAAACGCTAACCACTATAGGGAGTGGACACTATCAGTAGCTGGTGTTGGAAATTGTCAGGTCATCCCGTTATGGAACGGGAATGGAACTGTCAAAGTATCCATCATAGATGAAAATAAAGACATTGCCAGCACGAATCTGATAAATCAAGTAGCCGCATATTTAGATACAGTTAAGCCGATAGGCGCAACTGTAACAGTATCGACGCCAACATATTTAGATGTCACTGTATCAGCCCGGGTTAGAGTAGTTACAGCCTATAAAGACACTTATAAAGAGGTACTAAAAAAGGCGATTAATGACTATTTGATTGATGAAGGCTTTTCAAGTGATTATATAACAGCGTCTTCGATTATCAGTATTGCTAAAATCGGGCAAATTATGCTGGCAACGGGGGTGATATCAGACTATGACGAATTGAAGCTGAACGGAGATATCCAATACATTACTATTGCCGCTGAAAAATTACCACGGCTAAGCACACTGGAGGTGACAGAACTTGAATAGCTTTATCCGTAAGGGGAAAGTAGACCTATCAAAATATTTACCGGAATACCTTGTAAAAGATTCCATATTTTCAGCGATGCTAAAAGCCGAATCCCAGGGGCATGAATTGCAAAGAGCTGATATGGAAAAACTATTGGAGCAATTTTTTGTAGAGACGGCAACGGATGCCCTTGAAAACTGGGAGACGTTCCTTGGTATTGATGTCAATAAAAATCTTAGGAATGAAGATAGACGCAATAGAATTTTAGCCAAAATAAAAGGAACGCAGACAGTAACTATTAATTTTATGACAAGGTTGGTTAACACGTATATAGCCGATGGAAAAGCGGAAGTCGCAGACCTGCCAAAGGATTATGCAATAAAGATTTACTACCATGGTGGACAAGTTACAGATTATGGCAAACTTCACCATGCAATAAAAACGTATATACCGGCTCATATTGGCTATAAGCTATCAACGATTACCAGGGTAAAGCGACAGCTTCACTGCAGCGCGAGAATCAGGGAACACAATGTAATAAAAATAAAAACGCGCACAGATGCAAGCACGTCAGTACAGCCAGGTACATTACATGTAAAGATGAAAATAATTCATTCTTATTCCCAGATAAAAATTAGGGGGGGTATTAACTAATGGCACAGTTTCCAGATATGACACCGACAACTAACGGCGACAAAATGTTAATCCAAGCAGTAAACGGACATAAATTAGTTTTCACCCGCGGCGCATTCGGCAGCGGGTCATTATCTGATAGTGATGATATCAAAACATTTACGGCATTAAAAAGTGAAAAGATGTCATTGCCAATTGTAGATACCACAGTATCTGATACAGGCGAAAAAATCACATTGACTTTTAATTGCAGCAATAGCAGCCTGGACACAGGCTTCATCAACCGCGAAGTAGGCGTATTTGCAAAGCTCGACGATGGTGATGAAGTATTATATAGCTATTCAAATGCTGGGATGGCCTATGACTATATTCCGTCAAATGAAACGCCGACTAATGAAAACACTTTTGAAATCGAAGTATATATTAGCTCTGAAGCGGAAATCAACGTTACCATTGACGGATCTATCGTATATCTGACAAAAGAACAGGTAGAAGAAAAAATAGATAATCATGACAAAACAACGACGGCCCACGGGCAAGCCTTCGCGGCGCACAATGACGATGAAACCGCCCATAGCAAACTGTTCGGACTATGCGAAAAAATAGCCGATTTGGGCGATGACATCATAAAAAAACTGGCATTAACAACAACCATTACAGCAATCACCGCGCTGACAACGGATAGCTGGTTTGGGCAATTACTGAAGCTGGTACTTACAGCATCCGGGGTGAAGTATTTAGCAGCACAAAATGGATATCTCTGCCTAGGGAGCTTTTTTGGAAATATAATTATACAGTGGGGAGTTTATGGCCGTGCAGATTTGGGAGTAACTTTCCCGCTTGCATTTAACCAATTGTTTGCAGTCGTGCCTGCCTGGGCTGGAGGCGGTACGGAGCAATCATATGCATGGACAATTGCGAATGAATCATCATCTGGCTTTTCCGTATATCGGCAAGGCGGAAGCATCGGCGTTTATTACATCGCAATAGGCAAGTAGACAGTGGATAAAAGGACAAGGTATAGAAGTAAAATGCACTTACCCTCTGGCAATGATGCAGTTTTTTACAGCGACCGCTGTGCATCTTGACAACTCGCCAGATATTGATCATGACAGGACGACAATGTTTCAGATTCATGCTCCGTCAAATACTTCTTTAACGATTGCATCACAAGCAGCATCTGGGGACCCAGAGTTTTTGGTTTTGATAATCGGAAGGTAAACAGTGGGGAAGATATAGCTTGAGCAATTCCGGTGGCGGATGGGTTACATTCCCCATTTCTTTTTATAATACCCAATATGTTATAAATACTACTCATTACAACAGTCTTTCATCAAGAATAGATATATACTTAGAAATATCTTATTTGAATACAAGCCAGTGCTACATACGCTCATCGATAGACTCTGCTGAAGTTTACGTAATAGCAATGGGATACTAAACAGTGGGGAATTAGTGATGTGATAAAACTTGTAAAGCTATTTGACATACCCGAGTACAATCCACTCACAAGGAATATTATCATTGCTACTGTCAGTGTCTAACAAAAAGAATTTACCGTTTTTCTTTATGAATCTGACATATATATCGTCGTTTACTTCGCTAGACACTTGACTTAATCCAATTAATACTTTATCCATGACAATTGGGTATTTTATATAATAACTCGCATTATTTGTGTCCGGATCTGAATATCCATATCCGTTTCCCCACTGTTCAACAGTGGGTAGTTCTGAGCATGACTAATAGAACAAGCTTCACTATTACAACCCCAATTGCTTTTAGTAGGTGCTTGGCTGGCGTTGTATCTGATTATGGTGATGCACGGCTTTCATTTGGATTCAACCATGATAAGCTTGTCTGCTATGGTCCAGGTCTATCCACCCCTACAACTTGCAATATTATCATGATTGGTATTTAGACAGTGGGGATATGGCAACGAGGCTATGCCACTTAACCTGCCTTTATCGGCAGCGATATTAAGTATTGTCGGGATGCACGAAGGCACCACTAAACAAGTTGTGACTTACTCGGCAAGGCAAAATAAATGGATTGGAGACGACTCGGAATTAGCCCTACTATACATTGCTCTCTGTAAATAGACAGTGGGGAAGTCAGCAGTCTGGCAACAACTGGCAAGTATACTATCCCATGGTTTTCAACAGCGCAGTATACGGCGTCTGGATCATTGATTACGCCGCAAAGACTAATAATTTACAGTATGCTGGCGTAGGCGAGTCAGAAAGTGGGCTAAATGGATTTAAGATGTATACCAGCGCATCCAATAATATGGGGATAGCCTTTTTGGCTATCGGCCGATAACAATGTGGTTTGCCGCCGGGCTTCCGGATGCGGATGTTCTAAAGATACAGCACTGTCTACTTGGTGATGGCTAAATAAAAGCACGTCCCAGTTGAAACGCCGGTAGCGTTGACGATTTGTATATACCCATCAGCATTCCCGGTTACTGATATAAAATGCGATGAGTCCTTATTATCCCAGATTGATACGGTATATTGTAATATTGTTGCTGATATAGGGAGATTAATGTGAGTCTGACTATTAACTGTTCCCCACTGTCTATTGCCCAATGGCGATCCATTGGGCGTCGCAGTCAGGCTTATTATTGTCCTCTACGTCTAACGTAAACCCAGCAAGCGTGCCCGATTCTCGGGCCTGTGACCGCATCCACGTCACGCCTTGGTGGTTGGTCACAAGCTTACGAAACTGAGCGAAAGCCACCGGAAAAGCCACCCATCCATAGCGGTTACTTCCCCACTGTTTACCATATCGAAAGAAGGTGAAGATAGTGCTAAAAACATAGACATTATCAATTATTTTTGCAAAAGTGAGAATATCGTATTAAAGCTATTTGTCGTAGTTTTGCTGCTTTAAAAAGTGGGCAGATGCTATATATTTTTTGATTTTAAAAATAGCGAGTCATAGACAGGAAAAACCGTTTCCGAATGCTGATAATCAGCACCGGGAACGGTTTTATTTTGAGCGAGTTATGAGCAATTTATTTTAAGAGCTCGATACATTTTCTAAGCTGCCTAAGTCCTTTATGGGTATAAACGCGTTCTGTAATGTCGCCGCCGGCATGTCCCAGAATCCGTCTTTTGGCGGTCTCGTTGGCGCCGGCATTATCAAGCAGCGTCGCAACAGTGTGGCGGGTATCGTGAGGCGTATGATTTGATCCGTTGATTAATTTCATTGCCTTATTCCAGACAGATGAGCGATACCTGGTATAGTCATAGGGACGTCCGGAAGAATCGCAAATTAAGAAGATACCGGGATTTGAAAGACGACTCAATATAAAAGGCATTATTTTGGGATGGATTGGAACGACACGAATGCCAGAAGCCGTCTTTGATTTGGTGATTCGAATAAAACGCTGGCGAAGATTTATGTTTTTCTTTTCAATCTGCAGCATCTCACTGACGCGAAGTCCGGTATAAAGAAGAATCAGCACAGAATCGACGCCAGGGACATCTGTATGGTTCCATAGCCTATTGATTTTCTGGCGGCTAATAATATGATGCGGATAAATAGGCCGGTTTTTGCCGATTGATATAAGAGCAGCATAATTCGTGCTACATATATTTGACTTTATGGCATATTGATAAAGCAAACTTAGTAAATTCTTGACTTTTTTACAGCTGGAATACGATAAATGCTGATGATTACGCATGTCATCTATGACGGCTTGAAGCTCTAAAAATTCTAGATCCGAAAAATGACGGTCATAAAGAGCAGCACAATGCTTAAAAGAATTTTCATAGCTGCTTTTAGTACTTTCGGACAACTCAGCGCCTTCATTCAGATGAAAAGGAAGCCAGCGAAAATATAGCTCTGCAAATGTGATGGATTTTCTACGGAAAGGATGATGATCCTTATGATGATCCGCAAAATAAGTCGCTTGAAAGATTTTAGCTTCATACAATGTTTCAAACGCTGCAATATATTTCTGTTTACCAGCGACGGTAGCTATAAATGCGTACGGCCGCCTCCGGGCGCCGCTCATTAAGCGGATGCAGCCATAGCCGTTTGGATTTTTCAAATCAAACACTCCCTTTATTTTAATATAATATTAGTATTATAGGAGACAGAATATGTTTAAAACAAATGTAGAGTATTATGGGGTGGGTTTTGATTCTTCCGGGAATAGAATTTGCGCCCACATCTGTGATTTTGACCCTAAAAAAGAAAAGAATGCCGGAAAAGTGGAAGAGCTGCTGAAAAAGGTAAAAGAAACCGAAAACGTAACGGTAGCAGAAATCGTAGACTCCGATACATATAACAAGTACCTTAACGGCGGTTGTGTAAGGAATATGGAAACTGGGCAGCCTGTAGATTATGTACCACCTGAACAGACTGCTGAAGAAAAAGCAGCGGTGGAAAAAGCCGCCTTGAAATTTGAATATGAATCGAACAAAAGTGAGATGCTGGAGGCGTTACAGTCGGCGCAACTGGCAGGTAATGCAGACGCAGTGGCAAGTATTCAGCAGGATTACAAAGACATGACAGCAGCATACAAAGAGGCCGTGGAAGGAGTGAAGGTTGAATGAGCTTTTGGAAGAAAAAGAAGTATTGCCCATATTGCGGTAGTGAACTGAAGACAGATGGAAGCTGCCCAAACAAAGATTGTATTGCATATAAAGGAAGCGACAGTAATCAGACGACAACGAAAGAAGGATGATATGATGGAATGGCTAACATTGATTCTAACCGGAATATCGTCAGTGTTGTCAGGCGTATTGTCAGGGATATTGCTATGGAAATTCAAGCAGCGCACAGTAGCGGAAAAAGCGGAAAAGGACGAAGCAGAGAAGAAACACACGGCACTTGTCCAGGGCGTTGTTGCCATGCTTAGAGATAGGCTGATTGATGTAATGGATTATCACATAGACGCTGGATGGTGCCCCGTGCATAAGGTGGAAGTCATCAACAAAATGTATTTATCTTATCATGATTTAGGTGGCAATGATATCGTATCAAAGACGTATCAGCGATTTGTCAATCTTCCGCATCAGCCTGGGGATGATTAAAATGTTTGACAAAATAAATATTGTGGATTTGGCGGTCATTATCGGACTCGTAGCAGCGCTGATATTGGCCATTTTTTATAATCAAAATGAGCTGGCAATGAGCATTGCCAGCGGATTGCTAGGGTATATTGGCGGGAATATAAAAACCGCAGTGACAAAAAAGGAGAATGAGAAATGAGAGTGTATATTAATCCCGGCCACGATTTAACTTACGACAGCGGGGCCGTTAATCCTAACAGCGGGTTACGTGAATGCGACGTAGCCGCAAAAATCGGTGGGAAAGTAAAGGAATACTTAGAAGCGGCCGGCTGTGAATGCCGGCTTTTACAGTCTGATAATCTTTATTATGACAGCGATTACGCCGACAGGCCCGTTGCAGTATGTGCAGATGCGAACGCATGGCCAGCCGATATTTTTGTCAGCATTCATTGCAATGCCGCGAATAGTGCCGCCCGTGGCACCGAAGTGGAATGTTACAACAGGATGAGCGATGGGGGTAATCTTGCTCAATGTATTCAGGGGCAGATTGTCCATGCATTAAAAACCGTGGACCGCGGCGTGAAAGAAATGCCAGGGCTTGCAGTGTTGAAACATACAGACATGCCGGCAGTATTAGTAGAGACGGCTTTCATTGATAATGACGATGACGCGCGTCTACTAGTTGAAGATTGGGATAAATTTGCAGCGGCGATTGCTCGTGGCGTGACAGATTATGAATGTAGCTTACAGTGAGGAGAGATAAAAATGAGCAAATGGACAGAAGTACGTGACACTATTGTAAATGCATTGGACGTAAATTCTATTACAGAAGAAGTAAAAGAACAGCTGACGCAAAACATCATTGATGAATTATTCCCGGCCATTGAAGCGGCTGCCGACAAATTCACGGCAACAATCAAGGAACAAGCAGCCAATGAAACAGGCTGGAACAAAATCCGTGACAGTATTGTATTGCCTTGCGTCATTGACGGCACAATTTACCTGGCTAAATATGTGCTCAATAAAACAGTAACTAAAACCACTGAAACACAAGCATAAAAAAATTATTATATAGTATAAAACCCCGGCGCATTTGCCGGGGCTTTTTTTATGAAATTGATTACGGAGCATAGTAGCGGTATTACGCACAAGCGAGAACTGCAAAATGGCTAGTATAAAAATTAAAGAATATGTTCGCATTAGTATCGTTCTGGGTCACCACAGGCAGCTCATACATTTTGTGTGAGCTGCTTTTATATTGTATGATCCTCATTCTTTTTGGTTAGCTAGGTGAATAGATATGAAGTATGGATATGCTTGCGTAGATCCTTCTTTTTTTATGGATTTTCAACAGAATATGCCTCAGCAGAAGGAACTATTGCGGGCCGGCGTTAAGATGGAACACTTGATTATCGAGGATATGAATCCCCGTCATCCGGGCCATCCTGCCAGAAGGCTGCTGTTACGCCGTTTAAAAGCTGGTGATGAACTGGTCTGTTACTCTCAGCGTGATCTTGGTGAAACGGCTGAAGAACGTTGGAACTGCCTGAATTGCCTGTCTGGCCGCCATGTGGCAATCCGCATGCTGCATATGACCTATGAACCTGATAAGGCAGCTGCAACTATCACGTTTTCTTCTCTGCGTGACGCTGTACGGGAAAGATGCTTTGCTTTGTGTTCGCGTCATGAATTATCACCTGAAACGAAAAAATTATAATGTTATATAATAAAAGGATGTAACGAAGTGTCTTTGTCATTTCGTTACATCCTTTTTTGCTACGGCTTAATTTTCCGATTTCCTTCGCGGGAGAGATTGACTTCTTTCAGAGGGATGATATGCGTATGGTTCTTTGCTTTATGCCATAAGAATACGGCCAAAAACACAGGTATACCTATGTAGGCAACACTGGCACCATACCAGTCAATTTCCGTGCCGGTAAAGGCAGAATAATTCTGACCTGCCGTGACGATGATACACATCAGTAAGGCCAGAAGAGGGCCGAAGGGGAACCACTTTGCGCGGTATGGAAGGTCTTTCAGATTCTTACCTTGTGCGACATAGGCACGACGGAAACGGTAATGGCAGATGGCAATACCTATCCAGGTGATGAAGCCGGCCATACCGCTGATGTTTACCAGCCAGTCATAGGCTTTGCCTTCCCCTATGAGTGAGGTCAGGAAGGCCGCCAGTCCGAAGACGACGGTGGCAAAGAGAGCATTCGTAGGTACACCTCGTTTATTCAGCTTCAGGAAGCATCTCGGTGCCTGACCTGTTTCAGCCATGGCATACAACATACGGGTCGAGACGTACAGACCGGAGTTGCCGGCTGATAACACGGCAGTCAGTATGACCGCGTTCATGACGGACGCAGCTGCTGCCAGCCCGAATCGTTCAAATACCAGCGTGAACGGACTTACGGAAATATTCTCAATTTCTGTATTGAGTAAATTGGGATCGGTGTATGGGATCAGGAAGCCGATGACAATAAACGCACCTAAGTAAAAGAGAAGGATGCGCCAGAAAATTGATTTGACAGCGCGGGGAACATTTTTTTCCGGATCTTCGCTTTCACCGGCAGCGATGCCTATCATTTCTGTTCCCTGGAATGAAAATCCGGCTACCATGAAAATCCCCAACATAGCCGTGAAACCACCGACAAAAGGTGCATCACCGATGGTCCAGTTTGTAAATCCCGGTGATGGTTCCGGTCCCAGTCCCAGAATGAGAAGGGTACCGGCAAAGAGAAATACGAGTACCGTGAGTACTTTTATACCGGCGAAAATGAATTCACTTTCACCATATGAGCGGGTTGAGAGGTAATTCAATGTGAATAATACGATAAGAAAAATCCCGCTCCAGATGGCTGCTGGTATATCAGGGAACCAGTATTTCATGATCAGCGCTCCGGCAACTAATTCAGCTGCTACGGTAATTGCCCAGTTGAACCAGTAATTCCATCCCAGGGCAAATCCCAGGGATTTGTCTACATAGCGGTTTGCATAGGTTTCAAAAGAGCCGCTGACAGGCAGATATGCTGCCATTTCTCCCAGGCTTGTCATGAGAAAGTAGACCATGATACCAATCAGGGAATAGGCGACGAGTGCACCGCCCGGACCAGCTGTACTGACCGTTTCCCCACCGGCTACGAACAGTCCTGTGCCGATGGCGCCGCCAATGGCGATCATGTTCATATGTCGTGCTTTCAGACTTCGTCGCAGGCCTTCTTCGTGCTGTTCTTCTTGCATGAAATCACTACCTTTATATGTAATTGTATAAGAACACCCCAATACTTTTTATTATACAGAAGTTTATATAGGATAGCAATGGGATTATTCTTGTTATAGTATACATTTTAACGTATACTATAACATCTGTCTAATATATAGATAAGATACCTGTTCGTTGCATGTAGGCTGCTTTTACAGGTTTTACAGGGGATTTGCTGTTCATGCTGATTTAACGTATAATATGTATCATGGTATGTATTATGAATTTAGTATAGAAGGTGAATGAATATGTCTTTTATAGCATATATTATCTTTGCTGTCCTCGTCGGGATATGGGCAGGCCGCAGGGGACGAAATGGTATTATCTGGACGCTGGCTGCTCTTTTGGTCAGCCCCGTACTGGCTGCTATCGTACTAGCTGTCATGAAAGATTTATCTATTGAACAGGAACTTGAACGGAGCCGGAGGGAAAATGGCATGCTGAAAGAACGGGTAGCAGTCTCTGAAGCGGATATGCATTCGCGGATGGATCATATAGAAAATCGCATGGATCATCTCGAAGGCAATGAACCGGGAAAAATCCGACAGGAAAAGAAGCGGGAAATAGAAGGCAGTCCATCGCCCCGTTTTTGTAAGCACTGTGGAAACAAGGTGCCGGACGACAGCTTGTTTTGTCCCAAATGTGGGTCACGGTTATGATGCAGGAGGAGTGGCAGGAAGATGATAAAAAAAATCCGTCATTATTATGGTTCTTCCTATATTACACTGGCTGGTGAAATAAGTCTGGCTCCTGAATCAAGAGGCAAGCTGTTTACATTGACACCAGATCTGAAACAGACGATAAACCAGATGATTTCTGTATTACAGGAGGATTACCCTTTTATCCGGTATGATATACAAGAAGGTATTATGGAGACAACTATCAGCTTGTTTGCCTATCAGAGTGCCTGTTCAGATTCTCTATTCCTGGACCACTTGAAACAGTGGCTGATTCAGTTGACGCGCGTCTTATATGCTCATCATTGTATTGTTACGATACACTGTAATGGGACTATTATACAAGACGGAATCGCCAGAGAGTTCTGCCTGCTGAATAAAGGAGAAGAAATCCAGTATAAGATTACTGCCGAAAAAGCGGTTACGTTTGTACAGCATGTCATGTTTTCTCCATGGTGGCGGGGAAGCCTGACTATTATTTTACTGATTGTGCTGATTTGGTTAGTATGGGAACAACTGACTCCCCAGCCGGCAGGACAACTTTTTTAGGAGTGATACGAAATGGAACTGGAAACATGCCGGCATGAAATCGACCGGCTGGATCAGGAATTGACGAAGCTGTTGGAAGCACGGATGAAAATTGTCGCACAGGTAGCTGCCTATAAGAAAGAACATCATCTGGAAATATACGATCCCCGGCGTGAACGGGCAGTCCTAGATAAAATTGCCGGACTGGCAGCAGATAAAGAGCTTGCGCCCTATTTACAGACGATTTACCGTTGTATTATGGATGAAAGTAAGAACTATGAACGAAAACGCATGGAATGACGCTATGATAAAAGAAAACAATACATTACAAGGTGTCGTGGAACGCATTTTGTTTGAAGCACCCGATTCGGATTATCTTGTATTCCGCCTGCGCCGTGAAGATGATGATTCTGTCGTCACTGTGACGGGAAATGGCAGTAAACCTTTGGTAGGTGACCGGCTGGAGGTCCAGGGGCGATGGACAGAGCACCGACGGTATGGCAGACAGTATCAGGCCGGTTGCTGGAAACGCCTGGTTCCCGATACGGAAGAGGGGATGGAGCGGTTCCTGGCATCAGGGGCTGTCAAGGGGATAGGCCCGTCTCTGGCACATCGCATCGTGGAAGCTTTTGGCAGCGGGGCTATGGAGGTATTGGAAAAAGAACCGCAGCGTCTCCTGGAAATAGAGGGCATTGGCAGAAAGAAACTAGCAGATATAACGGATTCGTTCCGTAAAGAGAAAGAAGTAAATGACATTGCTCTTTGCCTGGAAACACACGGTATTTCCGGCCGGTTTGCCTCACGTCTGGTACAGAAATATGGCAGTGATACTCAATATGTACTGGAGCATGAACCGTACCGGATGATTCTGGAAATCGAAGGGATCGGGTTTAAAACGGCAGATCAGATGGCCCTTGCCTTCGGACTGGATCCGTCTTCCGAGGAACGGCTGGTAGCAGGTATGACCTATGTGCTTTCTGAAATGACGGGAAATGGGCACGTTTGTATACCCGATACGGAGTTGATCCGCCGGACGGCCTCTGTCCTGCGGGCGGATTCTTTGCAATTACGGAATATCCTGGAAGAAGCCCTTGACATCGGCCAATTGATATCGGCTGATTATGGTGGTGGAACCTATATTTATATGCCGGAAATGCATGACGAAGAATGCGACATAGCCAGACGGATTCAATATATGTCTGAAATGAAGCCTTTGCCTGTTCATACGCCGGTTCAACTATTTTTAGACCGCTGGCAGGATATCTGCCATTTTGAACTGGCAGAAAAACAGAGAGAAGCCGTCGAAGCGTCGTTGCAGTCGGGATTATTGGTCATCACTGGGGGACCGGGAACCGGGAAGACGACGGTTGTGCAGACTATTATCAGTCTGGCTGAACAGGAACAATTGCGTATCATTTTATGCGCGCCGACGGGCCGGGCTGCCAAACGCCTTTCTGAAACGACGGAGCGAAAGGCACTGACGATTCACCGCCTGCTGGTCCCTATGGGGTTCCATGGCCGTATGCAGATATTTGAATATAATGAAACGAATCTTCTCAAAGCAGATCTGGTCATCGTCGATGAAGTATCGATGCTGGATATGAGCCTCATGTATCACCTTTTCCAGGCACTTCCACCATCTTGCCGCGTCATTCTGGTCGGCGATGCCGATCAACTTCCTTCTGTGGGGGCCGGATCTGTCCTGCACGATATTATCCGTTCCGGATGCGTATCCGTTATCCGTCTGGACACGATTTTCCGTCAGCGGGAAGGCGGCCGCATCGTAACCAATGCCCATCTGATTAATTACGGCCGGATGCCTGTTGTCAATGAAGACGAGGAATTTCGCTTTATTACGATTGACAGCGAAAGTCAGGGAGCAGAAATCATCAGCCAGTTATATGAATCGGAAACGTCTGAGACGGGGGATAAGTTTGCCGTGCAAGTGTTATCTCCTATGTACCGGCAGGATTGCGGCGTCGATCATCTGAATGCCCTCATACAGGAAAAGACGAATCCTCCGTCACAGGGAAAGACGGAATTAAAGAATGGACATACCTTATACCGCACAGGCGACAAAGTCATGCAGAAGCAAAATGATTATGAAAAGGGCGTATTCAATGGTGACATAGGCGAAGTATTTGCTGTAACGGACAAGATCGTATATGTTCGTTATCCAGAACACGATGTCAAATATGAAGGGCCGGAACTGGATGAAATAACGCTGGCCTATGCCATTACGGTCCATAAAAGCCAGGGAAGCGAGTATCAAGTCGTCATTATGGCATTAGTCAATAGTCATGCCATCATGCTTCAGCGGAACCTCCTGTATACGGCAGTAACCAGGGCTAAACGTAAGGTAATCCTGGTTGGGACGAAACGGGCGTTAGAAAGAGCTGTAGAGAACGTGCGGACCAGTCAGCGCCATACACTGCTGGCAGAGCGGATACGCCGGGAAGAAATTACATGACGAACTGGTTGCATACCTTTCTCTATCCGCCCCGTTGTCCTGGATGCGGCCGGCCTGTGAAACGCCATGGAACCTGGTGTTTTCTCTGTTTTCAATCGGTATGGCATCCCCGGATCATTGATGGCAGCCGCCGTAATCATCTTGACGGATGTTATGCTCTGACCGATTACAGGGGCTGTATACGGCGTGTTCTGCAGCAGATCAAGTATGAGCGGAAATTCCAATATGAGGCGGCATGCTTGTATTTGTTATCCCGGTTTCCCTGGATGAGAGACATCCAGCTGGATATAGCTGTTCCCGTTCCGCTGTCGCTGATCAGACTCCAAAAGCGGGGGTATAATCAGAGCGAGTTTATTTTTCGTTCCTGGGCGGAGACATTCACCGTCTGGTCGGACGCCTTGCAGCGGCGGAGGGCTACTCAATCCCAGTGGACTCTGTCATGTCCGGAAAGAGCGAAAAATGTAGCCGACGGATTTTCTGTCAAATACGGTGTGAGAATACAAGGGAAATCGATTCTTCTGGTCGACGATATTTATACGACTGGTGCTACCATGGAATCCTGTGCCCATGCGCTAAAGAAAAAAGGCGCTGCCAGAGTGACCGGTCTTGTCATCGCCAGCGGTGCCAGATGAGGATGATATACGAATAAAACGGACAGGTAACGATATGTGTTTCGTCACCTGTCCGTTTTGATAGAGCATTATCATTTCAATATGTTTTTAGCCCAGCGTTTCAATAAAAGCTTTGACGATTTCCGGATCGAAAAGAAGTCCGGAAGCGCTAAACAATTCCCGCACGGCCTGTGTTTTGGTTTTAGCCCAGAATTCGGTGCTGGGATTAATAATCGTATCGTAATAGTCGGCTACGGCTATTATGCGGGCACCAAGGGGAATATTGGCCCCCCACAGGTGTTTGGGAAATCCGGAACCGTCCCATCGTTCGTGATGATATACAATATACGGGATGATGTCCTGGCAGCAGGGGATATTTTCTATCATGTTGCCGCCTGCTGCGGCATGGCGTTTATACATCGCTTTTTCGCTGCGGTTCAGATAGGGGATTTTAGCCAGCAGGGTATTTGATACAAACAATAGTCCCACATCATGAAGCAAAGCAGCATGTTTTATCTGCTCAATTTCACTCTTTGGCAGAGCTAATTTGGCCGCTACACTGACGCTGTAATTGGCAACTTGCAGAGAATGCATGTACAGCCTATGGCTTTTTAGTTGTATAAACTGCAACAAATCAGCGGTAATGGCGTCTAGAGATTCTCTTTCTTCAGACCCGATGCCGGCTGATTGGTTAAGTGACATCATAAACATAGAGACAAACCCTTCCGTAAAACTTATTTCTTTCTATTCTGATAGCTGCGTATACGCCGGGAACGTTTAGGATGGCGGAGAATAGAAAACATCTTGGCGCTGGTACGCTTGATGCGTGCGCCTGTATTTTTCATTCTTCGTACCGTTGTAATCTTGCTTTTGCGTTTCGGACGCATGTCCCGGATAGAACCAAAATCACCACGGCGGATACTTGTCGCTTTGATGCGGTCTGATTTTAAGATAATTTTCAGGGCACTCATGATTTTACTTGCCTGAAGATCCGTATTAAAGCTATAGATATCGACTGCGGCATAAGAAAGATCAGGATAGGTATGTATGCAAAGATGTGCATTGCCGGAAACGGCAATGCAGGTCAGTTCATTATCGAGATGATAGAAACTCGCCCCATCTAACGTGGCCCCTACGAGCTCGAAAGCGCGTTCAACTAAAGGCTGTAAATCTTCAGGATCTGTAAACACAGCCTTACAGTTATAAAAGTCAATCAGTAAATGTTTTCCTAATGTATTGTTCATAGAATCCACCCATCGTTTAGTTACAGTTCATTATATAATTTTTTATCTTCCTTGTAAACGTGATTTCTGAATCCGTAAGCTATTTGTAAAACTATACTCATTTTATATGCTGAAATCGGAAAAAGGATTTGACAATACCATTATTGACGTTCTTGACGAAAAAAGGCTGCCGCACGTCAGAGCGTGTGGCAGTCTTTTACAATCAGTTTCCTAATTTCCATGTATTTTCTAAAACACGGAAGTGGAGGTCATGCCATTTTTTATTCAGGTCTTCCATTGATTCATACGTCGAATAGAGAAGATTATTATGTTTCTGGCTGGCTTGTTCCAATTGGGTGAGCCGGGTCTGCTGTGTATGCACTTCTTCTTTCAGAAGAGCTACTTCATACTGTAAAGCCGCGATCCAGAAAAACTGGATTACCACTAATATCACAGCGGCTGTCAGAGACAGAACCAGACATTTTTCCAGTCCGGACAAAGCCTGGTAACGCGTTTTCAATATACGCTTTTGCCGGTCATATTCTTCTTCCGGACGGACATCCTTATGGTCAGTATCTGACTGTGATAGCGATATGATGCGGCGTTTTAGCGAACTGGGCAGACTCAAAATGGCACACCTTCCTGCTTAGTATGGTTATATTCATCAGATATTCGATATGGTACGTGTCTTATTGCGGACAAAATCGAGCCACAGCTGGGCGGCATGAGACAGGTAGTGGCCGCGTTTCCAGATGACATAGAGAACGTGCATGATTTCTGGTTCAACGAGAGGACGTACGACGACCTGCTCTGCTACGCGGGGATTCGATTCTTTATTCGGGCAGATGCGGCTGGGCAGGAGTGCCACACCCAGGTTGGCGACGACCGTCTGGATCATCAGGTCGCGCTGGCTGGTTTCGAAAACGATTTTTGGCTGAAAGCCGATTTTTTTGCAGTCCTGGATGATTTCATCATGGAGATTGAAATCGTCACGGTACAGTACGAGCGATTCATTGGCCAGCTTCTTCAAGGGAATTGTTTTTTCTTTGGAGAGGATATTGTCTCTGTGGATGATTACGTTCATCGGATCCTGGGTCAGGAAGAAAGATTCGAAATCTTTTTCTTTCGGCTGGGTACAGATAATACCCAGGTCAATCAATCCTTCCTGGACACTGATTTCTACTTTCTTGGAGCCGTGTTCATATAAATCCAGTTCAATCTGGGGGTATTCCTGTTTGAATGCACCGAGAAGATTGGCGAAAATCGGGGCGCCCGTAATAGGAGGCAGGCCGATAAGGACAGTACCTTGTTCCAGTTTGAACTCATTTTCAAAATCGGTCTTCAAATGTTCAAACATGAAGACGACCCGCTTGGCATGGGAAAGGAATATGGTACCCGCATCGGTCAGTTCAACGGCTTTTGCGTTACGCATAAAGAGTACGACGCCTAATTCTTCTTCCAGTGCCTTGATTGTGCGGCTGATAGCCGACTGGGAGATGTGCAGTGTGCGTGCAGCTTTGCTGAAAGATTTTTTGTCAGCTACTTCGACAAAATATTTGAGATGATGAAAGTCCATAGTCTTACCTCCTGTTAATGAACACTGAAAGAGTATATGTTTACATATAGGAACATGAGAATATTAAAAATAGCATACGTTTTAGTATTGAATTGTAAAGGTCAAAAGCCTATAATTACGTTGTAAGGAAAAGTTACAAGTACGTTCGGCATACAATGACTAAAGAGAAAAGGTCACCAATCAAATTGCTTTGCATATGTGTAATACTACATTTATAGTATTACACAATTGGAATAATAGCAATACTTTTTGAAGAATCTTTATAACTTTTTTATATGATTTGTTTATTTTTGTGTCATAAATACGCCAATGTATACAGAATACATTGCAAAAGAAGCATAGACAAATCAAAATGGTTCTTCTTCCTTTTCGCTACGACATGTATGTTATTTATGGGTCGTACTAAACTTTGCTTGTCAATGTAAGGTACACATGCTGCTGCTATAATTAATGTATCTTATATTGGTTTATACATCTATATTTTTATTAAGGAGCGTGTATTATCTATGAGTAAGTTCAAAACCATGGATGGCAATGAAGCTGCTGCATGGGTCTCCTATGCATTTACTGAAGTTGCCGCAATTTATCCTATCACGCCGTCTTCGCCTATGGCTGAACACGTCGATGATTGGTCCGCTGCCGGTCAGAAGAACCTTTTCGGTAACACCGTAAAAGTTATTGAAATGGAATCTGAAGCTGGTGCGGCTGGTGCGTTCCACGGTTCTTTACAGGCTGGCGCTTTGACAACGACGTATACGGCTTCCCAGGGCTTTTTGCTCATGATCCCGAATATGTACAAAGTTGCCGGTGAATTACTCCCTGGTGTATTCCACGTAGCTGCCCGTGCTCTGGCTAACCATGCACTGAGCATTTTCGGCGATCATCAGGACGTTATGTCTGCCCGTGCTACTGGCTGCTGTCTCTTGGCTGAATCCAATGTCCAGGAAGTCATGGATCTTGGCGGCGTCGCTCACCTGGCAGCTCTGAAAGGCTCGCTTCCGTTCATCAATTTCTTTGATGGTTTCCGTACATCTCATGAAATTCAGAAAGTTGAAGTTATGGATTATGATAACTTCAAAAAACTGATTGACTGGGATGCTGTCAAAGCTTTCCGCAAACGTGCCCTGAATCCGGATAAACCGGAAATCCGCGGCACTGCAGAAAACCCGGATGTATACTTCCAGCACACTGAAGCCAGCAACCGCTTCTACGATGCTATGCCGGATATCGTTGCTGACTACATGGCTAAGATTTCCGAAATCACTGGCCGTACGTACAAACCGTTTAACTACTACGGCGCAGAAGATGCAGAATCGATTATCGTTTCCATGGGTTCTCTCTCTGACGTAGTTAAACAGGCTGTTGATTATCTGAACAGCAAAGGCGAAAAAGTTGGCGCTATCAATGTCCATCTGTATCGTCCGTTCTCTGCTAAATATCTGTCTGCTGTACTGCCGAAGACCGTTAAAAAGATTGCTGTCATCGACCGTACAAAAGAACCGGGCTCCCTTGGCGAACCGCTGTATCTGGATATTGTTGACTTTGTTAAAGAACAGGGCCTCGATATCGATGTCATCGGCGGCCGTGCCGGTCTTGGCTCCAAAGACGTTGTTCCGGAAGATATCCTCCCCGTATTCGAAGAAGTCAAGAAAGAACATCCGCTCAATGGCTTCACAATCGGTATCGTTGATGATGTAACCAACCTTTCCCTGCCGCGTGCTCCGAAGATGCCGCTCAACACGGAAGGCCTTACATCTTGCAAATTCTGGGGCTTCGGTTCCGACGGTACTGTTGGCGCTAACAAATCCGCTATCAAGATCATCGGTGACCACACCGACATGTATGCTCAGGCATACTTTGCTTATGACTCCAAGAAATCCGGCGGCGTAACGATTTCTCACCTCCGCTTTGGTAAGAACCCGATCGATATGCCGTATCTGATCGATGCTGCTGATTACATTGCATGTCATCGTCAGTCCTATGTTAAACGGTTCGACATCCTCCGCGGCATTAAAGACGGCGGTACGTTCATGCTGAACTGCACATGGACAGATGAAGAACTGGATAAAGAACTGCCGGCTAAGATTAAACGTGCTATCGCTAAGAATCACGTTAAATTCTACACCTTGAACGGCGATGCTATTGGCCAGAAACTGGGCCTCGGCACACGTATCAACATGGTCATGCAGGCTGCATTCTTTGCTCTTGCCAAGATTATTCCTGTTGAAGATGCCGTTAAATATCTGAAAGATTCCATCATCAAGAACTATGGCAAGAAAGGCCAGAAAGTCGTTGACATGAACAATGGCGCCGTTGATGCTGGTATTAAAGAATTCCACGAAGTAAATTATCCGGCTTCCTGGGCTGATGCTGAAGACGAAGTTGTCGAAGGTCGTCCGGTTCCGGAATACTTCGAAAAAGTTGCTGCTCCGATGCTCGGCCAGGTTGGCGACGACCTGAAAGTATCCGATTTTGTCGGCCGTGAAGATGGCACGATGCCTTCCGGTACTGCAAAATTCGAAAAAGCCGGCCCGGCTCTGCACGTTCCTGCCTGGGATGCAGAAAAATGCGTTGGTTGTATGCAGTGCTCCTTTGTCTGCCCGCATGCTACGATCCGTCCGGTACTGACCACTGCTGAAGAACTGGCAGCTGCTCCGGAAGGCTTCAAAGCTGCTGCTAAGGCAAAGAGCGGTAAAGAATACAATGTTACGATTGTTGTAGACCAGCTCGACTGCCTCGAATGCGGTTCCTGCGTCAACGTCTGCCCGGCCAAAGCTCTGACCATGGTTCCGAACGACGACAAAGAACGCGCTAAGATGGATTTCTGGTACTATGCACAGGATAAGGTAGCTCCGAAAGCTAACCCGCAGAACAAGAAGACGGTTATCGGCAGCCAGTTCGAACAGCCG
This sequence comes from Megasphaera hexanoica, assembly GCF_043520715.1. Taxonomy (NCBI): domain Bacteria; kingdom Bacillati; phylum Bacillota; class Negativicutes; order Veillonellales; family Veillonellaceae; genus Megasphaera; species Megasphaera hexanoica. The sequence continues at coordinate 1,113,959 of NZ_CP171361.1, forward strand.
TTGCTCGAATTCTCCGGTGCCTGCGCAGGCTGCGGCGAAACACCGTATGTCAAACTGCTCACACAGCTCTTTGGCGATCGCATGATGATTGCTAATGCTACAGGCTGCTCCTCTATCTGGGGTGCATCCGCTCCTGTTTCCCCGTACACTACAAACGCCAAAGGTCATGGTCCTTCCTGGGCTAACAGCCTCTTCGAAGATGCTGCTGAATTTGGTCTCGGCATGTTCATGGGCGTAGATAAAGTACGTAAAGACCTGGCTGATGAAGTAGAAGCTGCCAAAGCTGTTGCTTCTGACGAACTCCAGGCTGCTCTCAGCGACTGGGCTGCCAACATGTATGAAGGCGAAGGTTCCCGTGAACGCGCTGATAAAGTAGTTGCTCTCCTTGAAAAAGAAGCAGCTGGCAAACCGGTCCTGGAAGATATCCTCGAAAAGAAACAGTACCTCGTTAAACGTTCCCACTGGATCATCGGTGGTGATGGCTGGTCCTATGATATCGGTTACGGCGGTGTTGACCACGTACTCGCACAGGATCAGGATGTAAACGTTCTCGTACTCGATACGGAAGTTTACTCCAACACAGGCGGCCAGTCCTCCAAAGCTACTCCGTCCGCTGCTGTTGCCCAGTTTGCCGCTTCTGGTAAACGCACGAAGAAGAAAGACCTCGGCATGATGGCTATCTCCTATGGCTATGTATATGTAGCTCAGGTAGCTATGGGCGCTGATAAGAACCAGCTCCTCAAAGCTATGACCGAAGCTGAAGCTTATCATGGTCCTTCCCTCGTCATCTGCTATGCTCCTTGCATCAACCATGGTATCCGTAAAGGCATGGGCAAGAGCCAGACAGAAGAACAGCTTGCTGTACAGTGCGGTTATTGGGATCTGTTCCGTTACAACCCGGATCTTAAAGAAGCTGGCAAGAATCCGTTCAGCCTCGACTCCAAAGAACCGGATTATAGCAAATTCCAGGAATTCTTACAGGGTGAAGTTCGTTATGCTTCCCTTAAGAAAGGTTTCCCGGAACAGGCCGAAGCTCTCTATGCTAAGACAGAATCTGATGCAAAAGCACGCCGTCAGTCCTATGTCCGCTTCCAGAAAGGTTTCGAAGCCTAAGACACAGCTTATATGTGCATAACATATTAACTATGAGCAAGCCCCGCTACGGCGGGGCTTGTTTTATTATTATCATTTTCAAAATATGGCCAGATGAGAATATTTACATAATTTTATTAAATACAACCTTTATTTTGAGAATGGATTGTGATAGAATAGGTATATGGTTTTGAAAGTGATTATTTTTTGAGAATGCGTTGTGATAGTATGGAAAAGCGATGGCATATACAAGAGACCGATGATGCCAGCATTTTGGACCTGGCTGACAGGGCCGGGATTTCTTCCGTTTTGGCGCAGATTTTATATAATCGCGGCATAAGGACGAACGAAGAGATACGGCGGTATCTTTATGATGATATGGATGATTTGGATGATCCATTTCTGATGAAAGGCATGAAAAAAGCGGTGGAACGTATCTGCCGTGCCATTGAAGAACAGGAAAAGATTGTCATTTATGGTGACTATGATGTCGATGGCATTACTTCGACAGCCTTAGTATATTCTGTCCTGCGTGACCTGGGAGGCTGCCCTTCCTTTTATATCCCCGAGCGACAGAGTGAGGGATATGGTCTGAATGCCGATGCCCTGCAGGTATTGCAGGACGATGGGACACATGTCCTGATTACGGTGGACTGCGGTATCTCATCGCACGATTTGATTGAACAATTTAACCAGTCTATGGATATTATTGTGACTGATCACCATATGCCGCCACAACTCATTCCCGATGCCTATGCTGTCATCAATCCTAAGCAGGAAGGATGTCCGTATCCTTTCAAGGACCTGGCTGGTGCCGGCGTTGCTTTTAAACTATGTCAGGCACTCTGGCAGAAACGAAACGGGAAAACACTTCCTGGTTATGTCGAGCTCTGTGCGCTTGGGACGATTGCTGATTTAGTGCCTTTACGTGGCGAAAACCGTATACTGGTCAAAGAAGGGCTGAAACGGATGAAAAAAGGTCTGAATACGGGAGTACAGGCCCTTTTGACCAGCTCCGGTCTGACGCCGGATACTATCACGGCAGGGCGCATCGCCTTTACGGCAGCTCCGCGTCTCAATGCGGCAGGACGCATCAGCCACGCGACAAGAGGCGTAGAAGTATTGCTGGAAAGTGATGCGGGAAAAGCCACTTCCCTGGCCGATGAGTTGTCCGAATTGAACAAGGAACGACAAGATATCGAACATACTATTGCTGAACAGGCCGTGAACCAGATAGAAGAAAAGGGACAAAGCCAGGATGGAGTGCTGGTCGCTTATGGCAATGATTGGCATTCCGGAGTCATTGGCATCGCTGCTTCGAGGCTGGTAGAGAAATTTTACCGGCCGGCTCTGGTCATCAGTATTCACGATGGCATTGGCAAGGGATCCTGCCGCAGCATTCCTGGTTTTAACATGTATGAGGCGCTTAAGTCTGCCGATGACCTGCTGATTCAGTATGGCGGGCATACGATGGCAGCGGGCTTTTCCATTGTGCCGGATAAGATAGAATCATTTCGCCAGCGTTTGTTGGCCTATGCAGCGGATCACATGACAGAAGAATCATACATACCGGAAGTAGTTATTGATAAAGAGCTGCAGGCAGATGATATCAGTCTGCAACTCATTCAGGAACTGAGTGCTTTGGAACCATATGGCATGGGAAACAGCCGGCCCGTGTTTGCATTACGCGATGCGGTTATTTCTGAGTGCCGGCCCATAGGCAGGAATAAACATCATTTGCGCCTTTCTATTGAAACGGAGAGACAAAGGCTGGGAGCTGTAGGATGGTCCATGGCTTCCTGTTGTGCGAATGTACTGGAGGGCGATACAGTCGATCTGGCGTTTACACTGGAACCTAACGAGTATAATGGAATAGTGTCTCCACAAATGGTGCTACAGGATATTCATCGCCAGCCGCAGACAATCCAGCTTGACCGGAATGTCATGGTAGATATATATATGGCTCTTAAGCACTGTATCCCTGAAGGGGGACTTCCTGTATGGCAGGTGCAGCAACGGCTTATCGATGCGGTTCATTCCAGGTACGAGGCACATACGGCCTGTGCGGCTATGTCAGTATTACGGGAAATCGGCGTTCTCGATGTTAGAGAATTGCCGGACGGGCCCATATATTATTTCCCGGCTCTTACGGGAAAGATGCATCTGGAAGCATCTGCTACTTATGGGAAATATTTTCGGTCGGAAGGGGGAAGATAAATGGAATTTGCAAAACCGGAAAAAGAATTTCAACGGCTATTGGATACGATTCACAGTTATCAGCCAAATAATACCTGTGAAGATGTAAAAAAAGCTTATGCTATAGCGGATGAGGCTCATAAAGACCAGCACCGGGTCAGTGGAGAACCGTATATCATTCACCCGCTGGCAGTGGCGCAGATACTGGCAGAAATGAAAATCGATACGACGACCATCACGGCTTCACTCCTTCACGATGTAGTGGAAGATACGGCGTTGACGCTGGATGATATCAAATCCCAGTTCGGGCGGGAAGTAGCCTTTCTGGTTGATGGCGTAACGAAACTGAGCCGGCTGGATTATCGGACAAAAGAAGACCAACAGCTAAACAGCATGCGAAAAATGTTTCTGGCTATGGCCAAGGACGTCCGCGTCGTGGTCATAAAACTGGCAGACCGGCTTCACAATATGAGAACGTTGCGCTATATGAGAAGCGACAAACAGAAGCGTATTGCCCAGGAAACATTAGAAATATTTGCCCCTCTGGCTCACCGGCTGGGGATTTTCAACATTAAGTGGGAACTGGAAGATTTGTCTTTCCGTTATCTCGAACCGGATAAATACTATGACCTCGTGGATCAGATGAAGCAAAAACGCCACGTGCGGGAAGAAATCGTCAACGAGGCCATTGAGGTGCTGCGCAAGGCACTGGAAGAATCTCATATAAAATTTGAAATCAATGGCCGGCCAAAGCATTTCTACAGTATTTATAAGAAGATGAAAAAGGACAACCGGGATCTCAGCCAGGTCTATGATCTATACGCTATCCGGGTCATAGTCGATACTGTTCAGGACTGTTACGGTGTCCTTGGTATTGTACATAGTCTGTGGAAACCCCTGCCTTACCGTTTCAAAGATTATATTGCCATGCCAAAACCCAACAACTATCAGTCATTGCATACGACGGTTATCGGGACCCGCGGACAGCCTGTAGAAATACAGATACGCACGTGGGAAATGCACCGTGTAGCCGAATACGGTGTTGCTGCGCACTGGCGGTACAAGGAAGGCAATGCCAACGCCGGGAAAAATGAATTCGATGAAAAAATGGGCTGGCTGCGCAACCTCCTGGAATGGCAGGATACGAGTAATCCCAAAGAGTTTGTCAATGCCCTGAAACTCGATGCGTTTTCTGATGAAGTCTTTGTCTTCTCTCCGCGGGGGGATGTCATTGATCTGCCACAGGGATCCATTCCCATTGATTTTGCTTACCGGATTCATACGGAAGTAGGCCATCATTGCGTGGGAGCTAAGATTAACGGCAAAATCGTGCCACTTGATTATGAGCTCAAAAATGGTGATATCGTTGAAATCATCACTTCCAAAACGGGTAAGCCCAGTCTGGACTGGCTGAAAATTGTAGGCAGTTCGGAAAGCCGTTCGAAAATACGCAGCTGGTTTAAAAAGGAAAACAGGGAGGAAAATATCCTGAAAGGTTCCGATGCGTTGGAACGGGAATGCAAACGCCTGGGCCATGACTGGAAAGAGCTGAATAAGACCAGCCGGCTGGCCCGCGTCGCAAAACAGATGAATGCCGGGTCAGAAGATGACCTGCTGGCGGCTGTCGGGTATGGGGGATTTGCCGTCAATACGGTCCTTATCAAACTCTTGGAACTGCATAAGAAAGATGTGCAGAAAGAAGAAAAAGATCATCTGGCTGTCCTCGATAAGCTGAAAACGCATAAACCGTCCAAGAGTGGCGGATCGGGTATCCTGGTCAAGGGCGAATCGGGGCTTATGGTGCGCCTGGCTAAATGCTGCAGTCCTGTACCGGGGGACCCGATCATCGGATTTATTACGCGGGGACGCGGTGTATCCGTACACCGGGCAGACTGTCCGAATGTCACGCATAACCAGAATGATCTGGACCGCCTTATCGATGTAGAATGGGATTATGACGGACAGGAAAAATTTGATGTCAATGTAGAAGTCACTGCCTATGACCGTACGGGTGTCATAGCTGAAATTATGGCGGCCCTGGCGGAAATGAAGGTTTCTATTACGAGTATGAATGCCCGCGTGACCGATACAAAAACTGTTACACTGCATATGGGGCTGAGTATCAAAGACCTGGCCCAGCTGGAATTTATTTCAACAAAAATACGCCGTTTGAAGGATGTATATTCCGTACAGCGGTTTACGGGAGGAAGCAGTCAGTGAGAGCTGTCGTACAACGTACAAACTATGCCTATGTCACATCGGAAGGGACAGAAAGCGGCCGTACCGGTCCGGGACTCATGGTCCTTTTGGGAGTGAGCCGTGACGACACAGAAGAAGATGCCCGATACATGGCGGATAAGATTTGTCATCTCCGGATTTTTGAAGATGAAGGGGGAAAGATGAATCGCTCGCTGCTGGATATAAGCGGTGAAATGCTCGTCGTATCCCAGTTTACATTATACGGTGATGTCCGTCATGGCCGCCGTCCAGGATTTACGGAAGCGGCAGCCCCGGAGCAGGCAAATGTTCTCTATGAAACATTTGTCGCCCTGGTGCGGCAGATGGGAATTCACACGGAAACAGGTGTGTTCCGCACGGAAATGGTCGTTACACTGGCAAACGATGGACCGGTCACGATTTTAGTAGATAGTAAAAAGATATTTTAGGAGGCTATGCGTATGGCAATGAAATATATATCCCTTGTGTTAGGACCCATAGAAACTAACTGCTATATCGTATACGATGATACGACCAGGGATGCCATGGTCGTGGACCCGGCTTGGGATTATCAACGGATCCATAAGACGTTGGAAAAGTATGATCTTACGCTGAAGCTGATTTTTCTGACCCATGGTCATGCCGATCATATCGGAGCATTGCAGGAATTACGCCAGCGTGAAAATGTTCCGGTGTATGTTGGTGCCGGGGACGCCAATCTCATTTCCAATTCAAAAAATAATTTGTCTATGTTTATGGGACGGCCTATTGAATGTACATCGCCGGACTGCATCGTTCATGACGGGGATGAGATTCATCTGGGCGGCCTGACTTTCCATGTACTGGAAACACCGGGGCATACGCCGGGTGGACTGAGTCTGTATGGCGAAGGAGTCGTCTTTTCCGGGGATACCTTATTTTTGTATTCTGTGGGACGGACCGATTTGTATGGCGGATCTATGGCAGAATTGCTTACGAGTCTGAAGACAAAGCTCATGACACTTCCTGATGATACAGTCGTGCTGCCTGGTCACGGACCGGCTACCCAGATAGGCCGGGAACGTCAGAATAATCCCTACCTCGATGGGGGCTGGTAATCATGTCTATGTATAAAGAGTCACAATTCTGGCTGCGGGTCGTACTGGCCATACTGGCTGCTATCCTGTTCTTTTCTGTGCACAACGTGTACTGGCCGGTGATTGTGTCCCTGATTATTACATTTATCCTGATTCCTGTCCGCGATATGGTCCAGAAAGGGCTGATGCGGCTGACGCGGCGCAATATACCCATCGATATATCTATCCTCATATCCTTTGCTATCCTGATTTTTGTGTTGTCCGTGCTGACCAACATCATTCTCCGGCCTCTGGTAGAACAGGTAAATCTGCTGGCTGTCAACTTCAACACTTTATGGGATAAGAGCGTGACCATCATCACGCAGATTGAAAATGAACAGACTCAGTTTTATATTCCCGATCAGGTGAAAAGCGTCATCAATGATGCTTTTGCCAAAGTAGGCAATTACGGCGTGGATGGAATCAGCAATTTTGTCAAATCTCTCTTTGCCATTGCGGGTACGGTCGTGCAATTTTTTGTAGTGCCAATCATTACTTTTTACTTCATGAAAGACGGTGGCCGGATGGTACGTTCATTTATCTGCCTGTATCCGATAGAATACCGCCTGCAGCTCGACGTGCTTTTTAATGAAATACAGCACGTGCTGAGTTCGTACATCCGTGGCCAGCTGACGATGAGCTGTATTATAGCGACGCTTACTTTTTGCGGTATGTGGATCATGGGAGTCCCTTATCCCATGGTTATCGGTCTTTTAGCGGCCGTAACAGAATGGATTCCCATCGTAGGACCTATCGTAGGTGCCATTCCGGCTATCCTTCTAGGGGCAACGGTCAGCCTGTCTCTGGCGGTCAAGGTGTTGATTTTTTATATCGTGATCCAGCAGATCGACAGTCACATTATCATGCCCCAGGTTATGGGAGCTGTCATCAGCCTCCATCCCGTGGTGATTATTATTGCACTGCTCATAGGCGGTACGCTGTTCGGTATTGCCGGCATGGTGCTGACTGTCCCTGTTACAGCAGTGCTTCAGATTTTGTGCAGACATTTATGGTTTTACAATACTTATAAGACAAAGGCGATGAATACCTATGGAAAGAACTAAAGAACAATTGATGGACCTCATGATGAAACGGATGAAAGAACAGATTAAGAACAAGAAATACAAAATGACGTCACAGAGGCAAGTCGTGCTGCGGGCTTTTGTGGAAAGTGATTCCCGTCACCTCAGTGCCGATGACGTTTTTGAAATCGTAAAAAAACAGGCTCCGGAAATCGGACTGGCTACAGTCTATCGCACGCTGGACCTGTTTACAGAAATGGACCTTTTGAAAAAACTTGATTTTGATGATGGCTGCAGCCGTTATGAATTAAACGACCATGATGAAGAAGGTCATTATCATCATCATTTAATCTGCCTGGGCTGCGGCAAAGTGTGGGAATGCAAAGATGATCTGCTGGAAACACTGGAAACAATATTGCAGAAACAATTTCATTTCCAGACGGTAGACCATCAGCTCAAAGTATATGGGTATTGCGAAGACTGCCAGAAAAAGCGTGCCGCTGAAGCTGCAAAAGAAGCTGAAGAAGCGGCAGAAACGACGGTACAATGATTCCGGATTTACAGGCATATCACTATGACGGGCCAGCAGAATTTCATGCCATTGTCGGTCAGATTATGGCCTATCTCGGCTATGCCGGGGGGCATGAACCATTGCCGGTTGGCAGTGAAATCGTATTGAAGGAAGTAGAAGGCCAGTATGTCCTGGAAGGATGGTTTTACCGTGAGGGAATGCGCTGGCATTCACAAGCAGCTTTCCTGGAAAAGGATGAGCCAGGGCGGGTCATAAAGAACCTGATCCTGCACTGGCATCAGCGTTGTTATGGTACAGCCCACAGCCGCTGGGGAACATTGACCGGCGTCCGGCCTACTAAGCTGGTACATCATCTGCGGGATCAGGAAGACGATGAAAAACGGATTACAGACATATTGGTATCGCAGTATCATGTACAGCCGGATACGGCGCAGTATCTCGTAACTATGACCCGGCTGCAGCGCCCGTATATAGAACGGCCGGTTCACGACGCTGCCCTTTACATAGGCATACCGTACTGCCCCAGCCATTGTCTGTATTGTTCCTTTCCATCCCGCCTGGCCGGGGCGGAAGCGCAGCCGGTTATGGAACGGTTTATCCGGGCAGTAGTACAGGATATCCATGATATTGCTGCCTTATGCCGGCAATATGATATACATATCCGTTCTGTATATATTGGCGGGGGGACACCGACCTGTCTGCCTCTTGACGGACAGGAGGCGGTCCTCCGGGCTGTAGCCGGGAATTTCGGGAATATTGAGGAATGGACCGTTGAAGCGGGACGGCCTGATACGACGGGCAAAGACGTACTGGCACTGTTGCGCCGGTATGGTGTCAACCGTATCAGTGTCAATCCACAGACGATGCAGCAGCATCTCCTGGATCTTCTGGGGCGGCGGCACCGGGTTGAAGATGTATTTGCCATGTTTTCCCGCTGCCGCAGTATGGGCTTTTCTGTCATCAATATGGATTTCATAGCAGGGCTTCCAGAGCAGACATTGGCGGATATGCAGGAAAATATGGAAATTGTTTGCCAACTGCACCCGGAAAATGTTACAATTCATACGTTGGCATTAAAAAAGAGGGCACCTTTATTTCATCATCCCCTGCGTCAGCATATTCCACCGGCTGCAGAAGTGTCCCGGATGATTCATTACTGTGAGGAAATACTACAGCAGCATGGATATATACCGTACTATATGTACCGCCAGAAATACATGGCAGGCAGTTTTGCCAATGTGGGCTATGCACAGAGCGGTACAATCAGTCAGTACAATATACAGATGATGGAAGAAAGACAGACTATCCTGTCTGCCGGGCCGGGAAGTACGACGAAATTCCTGTCCCATGACGGGCACAGTCTGAAAAAGATATATATGCCCAAAGATCCAGAGGCGTATGTGCAGGCACTGTCTAAAAGAATGAGGCAGCGCCGGCATTTATGTGCTATGATATATGGAGGAGACGATAGGTAATGGCAATTACTGCACCAAGAGGTACGCAGGATTTCCTGCCGGAACAGACGGCAGACTGGCAGATACTGGAAGCGAAAATCCGCCAGATTTGTTCGCTCTATGGCTTCGGCGAAATCCGCACACCTATGTTTGAAAGTACGGAATTGTTTTTGCGCGGCATCGGTGAGACGACGGATGTCGTGACAAAAGAAATGTATACGTTTAATGACCGCGGCGGCCGCAGCATGACACTGCGTCCGGAAAATACGGCCTCTGTTGTACGAGCTTTCCTGGAACATAAACTGTATGGCGAACAGAAAGTCCACAAGTTCTATTATATGGGACCCATGTTCCGGCATGACCGCCCACAGGCCGGGCGGTACCGTCAGTTCACCCAGTTCGGGGTAGAAGAAATCGGATCCAAAGATCCGGCTGTCGATGCAGAAATCATTGCTATGGCTTTCCAGTTGTTCCGTGAACTGGGCCTTACCGATCTGGTCCTGCACCTGAATTCTGTCGGCTGTCCCAAATGCCGGCCTGTATACCGTCAGAAACTGCTCGATTTCTTTGCAGATAAACGGGATCAGCTCTGTGAAGACTGCAACGAACGACTGGAAAAAAACCCGCTTCGTGTCCTTGACTGCAAAGAAGATGGCGAAAAAATGATGCAGATGGGCGTTCCCCTCATTACGGATAATTTGTGCGATGACTGCAGGGACCATTTCCAAAAAGTCCAGGCCTATCTGACCAGCATCGGTATCCCCTTTGAACTGGATCCGCGCCTGGTCCGGGGACTTGACTATTACACGAATACGGCTTTTGAAATCATGTATGCTCCATTAGGTGCCCAGAGTACGGTCTGCGGTGGCGGACGATATGACGGCCTCATTGAAGAAGTAGGCGGGCCATCTACTCCGGGAATCGGCTTTGCTATTGGCATGGAACGGCTCCTTCTGACATTAAAAGAACAAGGACTGCTTCCGCCAGTAGAAAAAAAGCAGCCGGTCTTCATTGTTGCTCTGGGGGATGAAGCCAGGGCAAAGGCATTTTGCATCCAGCAGGCGTTGCGGGAAAATGGCATCTATGCGGAAATAGACCTGATGGGCCGCAGCATGAAAGGTCAGATGAAATCTGCCAATAAGATGGATGCGGAATATACCGTCATCATTGGCGAAGACGAACTGGCCAACCATACGGCACAGATCCGGAATATGGCCACGAAAGAACAGATCAGCGTTCCCTTAGATGGGATTGTTGCATATATGGAAACACATAAGAAGGGATGAGTTAGTAATGGATACAATGGAAGGTTTACGACGTTCCCAGTATTGTGCTGAAGTTTCTGAAGCCGATACGGGAAAAGAAGTCATTTTGTGCGGCTGGGTTGAACGGCGCCGTGATCATGGCGGATTGATTTTTATTGATTTACGCGATCGCACGGGGATTGTCCAGGTCGTGGCATCACCGGATTACGAAAAGACCTCGTTTGAAAAAGCAGAACAGGTCCGTACGGAATATGTCCTGGCAGTCCGTGGTATCGTTCGCATGCGCGATGCCGATACGGTCAATCCTAAAATGAAGACCGGGACCGTGGAAATCCGCTGTGAAGAACTGCGTATCCTCAATTCGTCAAAGACACCACCGTTCTATATTGAAGATAATATCGATGTCGATGAAAAAATCCGTTTGAAATACCGCTATCTCGACCTGCGTCGTCCGGAAATGCAAAATAACCTTATCATGCGGCATAAGGTGAAGCATGCTATGCGTACATTCCTCAATGAACACGGCTTCATTGACATTGAAACACCGGAATTGTGCAAGAGCACGCCTGAAGGTGCTCGTGACTATCTGGTACCGAGCCGGGTCAATGAAGGAAAGTTCTATGCCCTGCCCCAGTCCCCGCAGATTTTCAAACAGCTTTTGATGATCTCCGGTATGGACCGGTATTATCAGATTGCCCGCTGCTTCCGCGATGAAGACCTGCGTGCAGACCGCCAGCCTGAATTCACCCAGCTGGATATGGAAATGAGCTTTATGAGCCAGGAAGAAATCCTTACGCTGGTAGAAAACATGGTTCATTATATTTTTAAGGAAACGCTGGGCCATGAAGTCAAACTGCCGATCCACCGTATGACCTGGGATTATGCCATGGAAAATTATGGTTCGGATAAACCGGATCTCCGCTTTGACATGAAGTTCACCGATGTAACGGAACTGGTAAAGGACACGGACTTTAAAGTATTCCGCACAGTCATTGACAATGGCGGACAGGTCAAAGCCATCAATGTTAAAGGTGATGCAGATATCCCACGTCGTGAACTGGATGGCCTCGTTGAATATGTAAGCCATTATGGAGCCAAAGGCCTGGCATGGATTGGCTTCCTGGAAGATGGAACACTGAAATCGCAGATTAAAAAATTCTTTGGTGAAGATAAGCTTCGCGAAATTGGTAAAGCCTGCGGTGCAGAAACAGGCGATTTAATTCTCATGATTGCCGATAAGCCCAAAATCGTTGCGGCAGCTCTGGGTGAATTACGTAAAGAAATGGCCCGCCGCATGAACCTTATCGACGAAAATGAATTTGCCTTTACCTGGGTCGTCGATTTCCCCATGTTCGAATACAGCGAAGAAGAACACCGCTATGTTGCTATGCATCATCCGTTCACGGCTATGCGTGATGAAGATCTGGATAAGCTGGAAACGGATCCGGCCCACGTATATGCCAAAGCATATGATCTGGTACTCAATGGGATTGAACTGGGGGGCGGTTCTCTACGTATTTATCAGCCTGATATCCAGCAGCGTGTATTCAAGGCTATCGGCCTGACACCGGAAGAAGTGGAACAGAAATTCGGCTTCCTCGTCCGTGCCTTTGAATACGGAGCTCCACCCCATGGCGGACTGGCATTCGGCCTTGACCGCATGATCATGCTTATGCTCAAACGGAAATCTATCCGTGATGTCATCGCTTTCCCGAAGACACAGAACGCGATTGATCCGATGAGCGAAGCTCCGTCACCGGTTACAAAAAAACAGCTTCATGAACTGCATATCCAGGTAGAAGAAGATCTGGTAAGCAAATAAAGAGAAACGGCTGTCATGCGAAATAAAAACTGTTTCGCATGACGGCCGTTTTGCTTTTTTTCGATTATTCAGACAGATAAGAAATGGTTATTTTAGTGTGATACGATGCGTACGTACCGGCGTCCATCATGTCAGACGATGATATAACGCCCTTCTTTACGGCGGGGCATTGCCGGTGTCTGGGCGGCATGTCCAAGGGTGATCATCGCTACGAGCTCGCCTTTATCAGGAGCAAACATATCGTGTACTTCCTGCCCGACACCTCCGGCAAGAGGAGCCGTAAGCCAGCAGCTGCCCAGACCTTTGTCTGTTGCGGTGAGCAGCATATTTTCGATGGCAGCGGCAACACTCTGAATGGCCGGTATGGGCATTTCATACTCCGTCCGCAGGAGAAAGGCCAGGATACAGACAGGAGCGTCGCCAAGAAAACGGACAAAATCAGCCGTCTCTGTCACGACACGGGGATATTTGGCAAATCGGCGGTGCCAGTATGGCATGAGATTTTTAGTGGCTTCCGCCATTAATTTTTTTAATGCGTCCATTTTTTCAGGACTTCTGATGACGACAAAATACCATGGCTGTAAATTGCTGGCTGAAGGAGCGAGGACGGCGGCTTCCAGTATATCCTGCAGGTCGGCGTCTGATACCGGCTGATGGGTATATTTCCGTATACTGCGGCGCCCTACAATAGCAGATGATGTTTCCATAAGATGACCCCCTTATGCATTAAGATATTTCATTTTAATGGTAATAGAAAATCAGACTGGCGTCAATTGGCAATCCATCCCATTGTTTGTTAAATTTTTTAGTATATAACTCGGGATAACAAAAGAAAATGACGATGGGGACAGAAGTTTTTATTGACTTTGGCATTAGTGCTGTTCATGCAGTCGCAATGTGTTATAATAAGCAGTATATGAATTATTCCCGTATCCAGTCATCGCATAGAGAATGGATCATCATTGAGGTGTAAACATGACAGAGAAAATCCATTATGTGAAAGCCGATCCTAGTGGCAATACGACGATTCTCGTATTGGACGCGATTCCTAAACAGGAACACGCTTCGTTAGCAGCCAGACTGCTGCAGCCTGAGTATGTCGGCGCAGAGCAAGTAGGTTTTCTGACCTGGCCCGATAACGATGCCGATATACGTCTGGACATGATGGGAGACGAGTTTTGTGGCAACGCTTCGCGATCAGCTGCTGCCTATTTACTCTCCCGGTCCGGCCAGGATTATGGTGAGTACCGCGTTTCCTGTTCCGGATGCAATAAGATATTAAAAGCAGTGGTAGTTCGCGACGAAGGGGAACTATATGATGCCAGTATTGAAGTTCCCCTGCCTAAAAAAATGGATGTCATCAGCCTGGCAGACGGTAATTCGACGTACCGGTTTTACTGTGTTGAGCTGCCAGGAATTATGCATTTCGTTCATTTTACTCCTTCTATTAAATTAGTCGATAAGAATACTTTATGGCGGGCGGTGTATCAGTACGCCAGCACCCGTCATTATGAAGCATTCGGCATGGATCTGGTAGATCGCAAAACGCTGACGATGATACCGGCTGTATATGTCACTGGTACGGATACGCTATATTGGGAAAAAAGTTGTGGTTCCGGGTCGGCGGCCACGGCGGCGGCACTGGCCCGTCTGTGCGGACATAATATTGCCTGTGAGATACGCCAGCCTGGTGGAAGTATTACCATTGAAGCATCATATGCTGACCAGTCTGTCAGACACATCCGCATAGGCGGCCCCGTGCGGATTGAAATGGAACAATGTGTTTGCGTTGACAAGGAGATACCAGGCACGGTATAATAATTGCGTAGTCATGTGACTGACGGAAGTGGACTAACCACATGGAGCATGATTTGAAGAAGCCGACCGTCTGGGCAAATAGTCCGGATGGCCGGCTATTTTTATCAGTGCACAAAGAGAACAGGAGCTGATCTTTATTATGGCAAAGGTATTAAGCGATATTGAAATTGCACAGCAGACTCACCTGGAACCCATTGTAAAAATTGCAGAAAAGGTTGGTCTTACAGAAGATGACCTGGAATTATATGGTAAGTATAAAGCGAAAATTTCCTTTGATGCCATTAAACGGCTGTCAAAAAATGAAGATGGAAAACTCGTGCTGGTAACGGCTATTACACCTACTCCTGCTGGAGAAGGGAAAACGCTTACGACGATAGGCCTGGCCCAGGCTCTGAACCAGCTGGGACATAAGACGATGACGGCATTGCGGGAACCTTCTCTGGGTCCTGTCTTTGGTATAAAAGGAGGAGCGGCTGGCGGCGGTTATTCCCAGGTTCTTCCTATGGAAGATATCAATCTTCATTTTACGGGTGATATGCATGCGATTACAGCTGCCAATAACCTGCTGGCTGCGGCAATCGACAATCACGTGCATCAGGGAAATGCTCTCCGCATCGATGTGCGCCGTATTGTATGGAAACGGGTTATGGATATGAATGACCGGGCACTGCGTGATATAGTCGTAGGACTCGGCGGCAAGGTCAACGGGTTCCCCAGAGAAGACCACTTCATGATTACCGTAGCATCGGAAATCATGGCAATTCTCTGCCTGGCTAGTGATCTGATGGATTTGAAGAAACGGATGGGGGATATTATCGTCGCTTATGACCTCGATGGCAATCCGGTCCGTGCCCGTCAACTCGGGGTAGAAGGGGCGATGGCCATTCTCATGAAAGATGCTATCAAACCGAACATTGTACAGACGACGGAAAACACGCCGGCTCTTGTACACGGCGGACCTTTTGCCAATATTGCCCACGGCTGTAATTCTGTCGTAGCTACCAAGCTGGCTCTCAAAATGGGAGAAATAACGGTGACGGAAGCCGGATTCGGTGCTGACCTGGGTGCGGAAAAGTTCATGGATATCAAATGCCGCTTTGCTGGAATCAAACCAGATGCCGTCGTCATCGTCGCCACCATTCGGGCGCTTAAGATGCACGGCGGAGTAGATAAGAAAAATCTCCAGCCGGAAAATCTGGAAGCACTGGAAAAAGGCTTTGCTAATCTGAAGAAACATATCGAAAATATGCGCAAATATGATATCCCCGTCGTAGTAGGCATAAACCGCTTCCTGACAGACACGGATGCCGAAATAGCATTGCTTACCCGCCTTTGTCAGGATTATGGTGTCGATGTGGCTCTGAACAACTGCTGGGCCGAAGGCGGCAAAGGGGGAATGGACCTGGGACGGAAAGTCCTGCAGCTCCTGCAGCAGCCCAAAACACCGTATAAACCGTTGTACGATGTCAATGACACGATTCTTCATAAATTAGAAATCCTGACGAAAGAAATCTACGGCGGCGACGGCGTCATCCTGGAAGGCAAAGCGCCGAAACAAATTGCCGAACTGGAAAAACTTGGCCTTGATAAAATGCCGGTCTGCGTGGCCAAGACACAGTATTCCCTTTCGGATAATCCCGCATTACTGGGAGCGCCGGAACATTTCAAGATTACCGTCAAAGACGTCCGCGTCTGCACCGGTGCCGGGTTCATTGTCTGCCAGACGAGTAATATCATGGTCATGCCAGGCTTACCGAAAGTACCGGCTGCCAACCGTATGGATATCGATGAAAACGGCGTCATTACAGGTCTGTTCTAGTTCGTTATGGCTAGCATATAAAAGGCGGCTTTACAGCCGTCTTTTACTGTATGCAGACTAGCATGATGAATTAACATACATAATAAGTGAGGATACGATAGTGGATAAGAAAAAATTATGTGCCCTGCCCATAGATGAAATGCTGGCGGCTACGGCTTCCAAGGATCCAGTACCGGGCGGCGGTGGCATTGCGGCCCTTACGGCCGCTTCGGCGGCAGCACTGGTTGAAATGGTAGTGAATCTTACCATAGGTAAAAAAGGGTATGAAAAGGTAGAGCCGATGATGCGGGACATACGCAGTCAGGCTGAAGAATTGCGGATCCGGTATCAGGATGGCATAGATGAAGACGCCCATGCTTTTGAAGGGGTCATCCGCGCTGTGCGCCTTCCCAAAGATACACCGGAACGCACTGCCATAGTCCAGCAGGCTTTTAAGAATGCAGCAGCTATTCCCTTTGCTCTGGGAAAAGACATTTTTGTTCTTCTCCAGCTGAGCGAACAAGTCGTGCGCTATGGCAATGCCTGGGTCATTACCGATG
Source organism: Megasphaera hexanoica (assembly GCF_043520715.1). Lineage (NCBI taxonomy): Bacteria > Bacillati > Bacillota > Negativicutes > Veillonellales > Veillonellaceae > Megasphaera > Megasphaera hexanoica. Next base: position 1,130,850 of record NZ_CP171361.1, read on the forward strand.
GCGCTATTGCCGCTATGAATGCCCGGGCCGCTATGCGGTCAGCCTTTTATAGCGTACGCGTCAATCTGAAATCTATTACCGATGAGGACTATGTCCATTTTATGATGGATGCGATAGAAGATATTGAAAAAAAAGCGGCCAGGATAGAAGAAGCAGTGGAAAGAGAATACCAGAAACGTTAGTTCATAAGAGAGGATCCCCTGCTGTCTTTTATGCCCGCATGGAACTCCCATGCAAAAAGGTTGCTGAGACTATAAGGAGGATGTCCTATGCCATTTCAGATAGTTCACAATGATATTGTCAGAATGAAAACGGATGCCATCGTCAATGCGGCCAACTCGGCACTGTTGGCGGGCAGTGGTGTATGTGGCGCTATTTTTCGTGCTGCCGGATATGAAAAACTCTCTGCTGAATGTCATAAAAAAGCGCCATGCCCTGTGGGTCAGTCGGTTTTAACGTCGGCCTACAACCTGCCGGCACGTTATATTATTCATACAGTGGGGCCTGTATGGCAGGGAGGTAAGGCCTGGGAAAAGGACTATATAACTTCTTGTTATACTACGGCACTGGAAACGGCATGGGAAGCGGGTTGCCGGTCTATTTCCTTTCCCCTTATTTCGGCAGGTATTTTTGGTTATCCCTTAGAAGAGGCCTCGGAGACTGCCTGTCAATCTATACGGGCTTTTTTACAGAATCATGAAATGGAAGTTTATCTCGTCGTTCTCGAACGTCCGGCTATTCAGCTTAACCACCATCTGGCTGATGAATTAAAACAGTATCTGAACCAGTTTCTGGGGGAAGAAAAAGAGCAGGAGCCGGACGAAATATGTATTTGTCATCGGGAATCGGATGTCCGTATGTCCCAGGACTATGGAATGGACACCTTCGCCCGGCCGGGGAAAAAGGACAGACACTCACTGAATCAGATACTTCAAAATCTGGATGAAACATTTTCTCATATGGTATTACGCCTTATCGATGAGAAGGGGTACAGTGATATCGAGGTATATAAGCGGGCAAATATGGACCGGAGACTATTTTCTAAAATCAGGAGTCATGAGGAATATCTGCCCAAGAAAAAAACGGTCCTGGCCCTGGCAGTAGGACTGAGACTTTCCGTAACGGAAACGGAAGAACTGCTGCATAAAGCGGGATATTCGCTGTCAGGAAGCAAAAAAAGAGATGTCATTGTACGATATTTCCTGGACCATGGTGAATATGACATCTATACGATTGATAAAGCATTATTTTACTTTGGTGAACCAGAATTATAAATATGAACGCCCGCCTGTATATCCCAGGGTATGCAGGCGGGCGTTGATTTATCTGATTACAATGTAAATTCTGTTCCGGGAGGAATAATGTGAACGGGAATCGAATAGGTTTCTTCTGTCATTTTTTTATAGACTTCCGGATCGGCGTTTACGACAGGCCAGGTTCCATAATGGATGGGAATCACCATTTTAGGCTGTATCCATGAAGCGGCTAAGGCCGCGTCTTCCATTCCCATGGTAAAATTATCTCCAATGGGCAGGAAGGCTGCATCAATGGGACCGAAACGGCTATGAAGCTTCATGTCCGAATACAGACCGGTGTCGCCGGCATAATAGATGCGTTTGCCAGCAAATTCCAACAGGCATCCACAGGCCAGGCCACCGGCTATTCCAGCGCCATGCAGGGCTGGTGTAAGACGTATCGAGCCGAAGGGAAAATCCGCTTTGCCACCGATGTGCATGGCATGGGCATTACAACCGGCCATACGGGCTTTACCGGCTACTTCGGCCGTACTGATGACCAGGGCGTCGTTTACTTTGGCTATTTCTTCGGCATCACCGTAGTGATCGCCATGGGCATGGGAGATAAAGATATACTGACAGGTGATAGACGAAGGTTTAACTGTTGTCCAGGGATTATCCGCGATAAAAGGATCAAAGAGGATTGTCGTATTTCCTGAAGAGAGTGAAAAGGCCGAATGACCGTAATACATGCATTTCATAGGCTCCATCCCTTTCTGTATGTACATGGTATATGGCAAGAGTGCCATTATTTTCTATTATATAGAAAATAACAGAAAAGGGAAAGTCTCTTGTGCTTCCCTGGGAAATCTTGTACAATATCCCATGGAGAGTGATGTAACAATGCATATAGTCATGGTAGAACCGGAAATCCCGGGAAATACGGGTAATATTGCCCGCCTTTGTGCTGCCAATCATATTACACTGCACCTGGTCAAGCCATTGGGATTTTCGCTTGAGGATAAATATCTGAAGCGGGCCGGCCTCGATTACTGGCCACTGGTCGATGTACAGGTACATGAAAATTTTGCTGAAGTCCAGGAAAAATACAAGGGACACCATTTTTATTTTCTGACGACAAAATCGGAACAGTGTTATGCCGATATCCGGTTTACCCAGGACGATCTCTTGGTATTTGGCAAGGAAACAAAGGGGCTGCCGGAAAGTCTTCTGAAACAATATCCGCAGCAGTGTTTCCGCATTCCCATGGTCGATAAGGCACGGAGCCTGAATTTATCTAATTCTGTTGCCATTGTTTCTTATGAAGCGTTGCGGCAGCTGGGATTTCCAGACATGGCAAAGAGTGGCATTGGCATAAAAAATTTAAAATAATCTTGCACGGGGAGTGAAATCATGAGTGTATACGATAAAGCAAATGAATTAGCACAGGCTATCCAGGAAGATGAAGATTATAAGGCATTACTGGAAGCCGGAAAGAAGCTGGCTGAAGATGGAAAAACGAGAAAACATGTCCAGGATTTCCTGACATTGCAGGCCCAACTGGCTTACGCCCAGGCGGCTGGTGACAAGCCGGTACGAAAAAAAATAGAACAATTGCAGAAATTGCAGGAAATCGTGGCGAGCCGGCCTCTGGCGGTAGAATATCTGGAAAAATACATGAAATGGAATCAGATTGGCGGTCAGATTCTTGGCACTATTCAACAGGCAATGGCAGAAGGACTGAGTATTCTTGATAAATAAATATGCAATGGCGAGCATGGTTTCGCAATTAACTCAACTCATACCGCAGCAGCAGGTGCTTTTAGACGAGCCGATGGGCCTGCATACGACATTTGCTATCGGAGGCCCGGCGGATGTACTGGTCCTTCCCCATACGGTGAAAGAAATGTCGCAGACAATCCGTCTGGCCAGGCAGCTGGAGCTTCCTGTTACGGTCATTGGCGGAGGGTCTAATGTACTCGTTCTGGACGGTGGCATCCGCGGCGTCGTCATTCAATTAAATGAAATGAACAAGTATCTTTCCTGCCATGATACGAAGATTCTGGCCAGTTCCGGATTTATGCTGAAGGATGTCTGCCAGTTTGCCCAGCAGAATAGTCTGACGGGGATGGAATTTGCCTGCGGCATACCGGGGACGCTGGGCGGGGCCGTATTTATGAATGCCGGTGCTTATGGCGGTGAAATGAGCCATATTGTTTCCCGCGTACGTACGGTTAACCGCAATGGCAGTGTACATACCTACAAGACGGCTGATTTCGAATTTGGGTACAGAAAGAGCATTTTTCAGCGCTTGCAGGAATTTGTCGTAGAAGTAGAGCTGCAGCTTTCACGGGGAGATCAAACGAAAATCCAGGAACAGATGGATGATCTCATGGAACGGCGGCGTAGCAAACAGCCGCTCGAAATGCATAGTGCAGGCAGTACATTCAAGCGGCCGCCTGGTTATTATGCTGGCACGCTGATAGATCAGACTGGCCTCAAAGGATTATCTTGTGGTGATGCCCAGGTATCGACCAAACATGCCGGTTTTGTTGTTAATACCGGCCATGCTACAGCCAGAGATGTGCTGGCCGTAATCCATGAAGTGCAAAAGAGAGTAGAAGCAGCCCATGGCGTACATTTAGAACCAGAAGTACGTATTTTAGGAGAAGAGCAGAACTAGATAAAAAAAACAGCCGGATTGATATAGTCAATCCGGCTGTTTTGTGATATACTAACACAGTTACAGAAAATTAAACTATTTTATATTGCTACAAATAGGAGAGGACGCAGATGGAACGTAAGGATATACGTAATATTGCTATTATTGCTCATGTTGACCATGGTAAAACGACTTTGGTCGATGCTATGCTCAAACAGAGCCATGTTTTCCGTTCGAATGAAAAAGTGGCTGAACGGGTCATGGACTCTGGTGATATCGAACGTGAACGCGGTATCACGATTTTATCCAAAAATACTTCTGTCATGCACGATGGCGTAAAAATCAACATAGTCGATACTCCGGGGCATGCTGATTTTGGTGGCGAAGTAGAACGTGTCCTCAACATGGTTGACGGCGTATTGCTTCTGGTTGATGCATTTGAAGGCCCGATGCCGCAGACGAAATATGTACTGCGCAAAGCATTGGAACAAAAGCTGAAGCCTATTGTCGTCATTAATAAAATTGATAAACCCGATGCCCGCGTTTCTGAAGTAGAAGACGAAGTACTGGAATTGTTCATGGAATTGGAAGCCGACGATGATCAGCTTGATTTCCCTGTTATCTATGCCAATGGCCGTGACGGCATTGCTAAAAATTCTATGGATGATGACAGTGACAACCTGGAACCGCTCTTTAAGTGTATTATTGAAAACTGCCCGTGCCCGAAGGGCGATGCCGATGGCCCGCTTCAGTTCATGGTTACTACCCTGGACTACGATGATTACGTAGGCAAGATTGCCGTCGGCCGTATTGTCCGGGGCCGCATGCACCCCAATCAGCAGGTTGTCATCACAGACGGTGAAAGCCAGCGCAAGGCTAAAATCGGCCGCGTATATACCTATGAAGGCCTGAAGCGGGTTGAAACAGACGAAGCGTCCATGGGTGATATTGCCTGCATTATCGGCATTCCTGATCTTAAAATCGGGGAAACTGTTGCTGATCCGGAAAATCCTGAAGCATTGCCGAAAATCAACATCGATGAACCGACACTGTCCATGATATTCTATGTCAATGACAGTCCGTTTGCCGGCCAGGATGGTGAATTTGTAACGAGCCGTCACTTGCGGGACCGCCTGTTCCGGGAAGTACAGACCAATGTGTCCCTCCGTGTGGAAGAAACGGATAGTGCCGACGCATTCAAAGTCTCCGGCCGTGGCGAACTGCACATTGCCGTTCTTATCGAAGAAATGCGCCGTGAAGGATATGAACTTCAAGTAGGCAAACCGAGCGTCATTACAAAAGAAATCAACGGCAAGAAGTGTGAACCTCTGGAAGCCCTGACCATTGATGTACCACAGGAATTTATGGGAACGGTAATGGAAAAACTGGGAACCCGCAAGGCTGAAATGGTCAATATGGTGGATTTGAAGGGATATACCCGCCTTGAATTCATCATTCCTGCCCGCGGACTGATTGGTTTCCGCAGTGAATTCCTGACGGCTACTAAAGGCAACGGTATCATGTATCATGTTTTCCATGGCTATGCTCCCTGGAAAGGTGATATTCCCGGTCGTACACGGGGAAGTCTGGTTGCTTTTGAATCGGGCACGACGACTGGCTATGGCATTTTTAACCTTCAGGATCGTGGCGTCATGTTCATCAATCCCGGTGAAGAAATCTATCTGGGGCAGGTCATCGGGGAAAGCAACCGCGATGTAGACATTGATGTCAATCCCTGCAAGAAGAAACACCTGACCAATACCCGTTCCTCTGCTTCTGATGAAGCATTGCGCCTTATTCCGCCTCGTCAGATGGGATTGGAAAAATCTCTGGAATGGATCAATGAAGATGAACTGGTAGAAGTAACACCGCATAATATCCGCATCCGCAAGGCTATTCTTGATAAGCACGATAGAAAGAAAGCTATGCGTAAATCACAACAGTAATTACAAAAAAGCATGGATGGCACAGTCCTTTTCGAATTTGGAAAGAGCCTGTGCCATTTTCTTTATAAAAGCACTGGAAATCCATTCAAATTTGTGGTACATTATGGGTAATGCATATGCAAATACGAATCAGCACGTATATGCGTATACACAGTTAGTAGTACGGATTGTGAAAATCCGTACGTAGAACCTTGCTTGTGATGTTATTTTACTATCTCAATAACCAAAGAAAGGGACGAAAGTGATTATGAAAAAAAACTATGTAGTAATGGATGGTAACACGGCTGCTGCATATGCTTCCTATGCATTTACAGAAGTTGCTGCTATCTTCCCGATCACACCTTCTTCTGTTATGGCAGAAAAGGTTGACGAATGGGCTGCAAAAGGAAAGAAGAATATCTTCGGTAATACCGTTGATGTTATCCAGATGCAGTCTGAAGCTGGTGCTGCTGGCACATGCCATGGCTCCCTGCAGGCTGGTGCGCTGACCACCACCTATACGGCTGCCCAGGGCCTGCTCCTCATGATTCCCCCCATGTTCAAAATTGGCGGTGAATTCCTGCCGGGCGTATTCCACATTGCAGCCCGTACCATCAGCGCTCATGCACTTTCCATTTTCGGCGATCATTCTGACGTTATGGCATGTCGTACGACTGGCTTCGGCATGATTATGTCTTCCTCCCCGCAGGAAGCTATGGATCTCGGCTGTGTAGCCCATCTGTCTGCTATTGGTGGCCGCTATGCTTTCATGCATGTATTCGACGGATTCCGTACATCCCACGAAATGCAGCGTATCGAAGCTCTTGATTATGATGATCTTGCAAAACTCGTTGATTATAAACAGCTGGCAGCTTTCCGTAAGAACAGCCTGAACCCGGAACATCCGTACACCCGTGGCACGACTGTTAATCCGGATATCTTCTTCCAGACAAAAGAAGGCGCTAACGAAAAAGTAGCAACTATTCCTGATGTCGTTCAGCACTACATGGACGAAATCAACAAATTGACCGGCCGTGATTACAAACTCTTCAACTACTATGGTGCTGAAGATGCAGAAGAATTGATTGTCATCATGTGTTCTGCTGCTGAAACCGTCCGCGATACTGTCGATTACCTCAATGCCCATGGCAAAAAAGTCGGCATGATCCAGGTTCATCTCTATCGTCCGTTCTCTGTTAAACATTTTGTCGATGCTATCCCTGCAACGGTTAAGAAAATCGCTGTTATGGACCGCACCAAAGAATCTGGCAGCGTTGGCGAACCGCTGTATCTCGATGTTCAGACGGCACTTATCCAGTCCGGCCGTACAGATATCACCGTCGTAGGCGGCCGCTATGGTCTGTCCTCCAAAGATACAACACCTGGCCAGATTGCTGCTGTATACAAAAACCTCGAACAGGATACGCCGAAGAACAACTTCACTATCGGTATTGTCGATGACGTTACGTTTACATCACTGCCGACGGAAAAATTCCACATCGATTATCCTGGCCAGATTTCTGCAAAAATCTGGGGTCGTGGCGGCGATGGTACTGTTGGTGCCAACAAGAACGCCATCACTATTATCGGTCTCGATGCTGATAAATACGCACAGGCATACTTTGCCTATGACTCCATGAAGACTGGTGGTCTGACACAGTCCCACCTCCGCTTCGGTGACAAACCAATCCATGCAACATATCTCGTAGGCGCTGCTGACTTCGTCGGCTGTCATGCTCCTACATATGTCAAGAAATACGATACGACGACAGATTTGAAAGATGGCGGCGTATACCTCCTCAACTGCCCGTGGAGTGTCGAAGAACTGGACAAAGAACTTCCGGCTCAGATGAAGAAAGACCTCTATAACAAACATGCCCAGTTCTACATCATTGATGCTACGAAACTGGCTGGCGAAATCGGCCTCGGCGACCGCGTAAACTCCATTCTCCAGGCTGCTTTCTTTAAACTTACGAACGTTATTCCTATCGACGAAGCTGTCGCAGCCATGAAGAGAGGGAATTATAATTCCTACTTCAAGAAGGGCGGTCAGGAAATCGTAGATAAGAACAACAAAGCTGTCGATATGGGCATTTCCGGCCTTACAAAAGTTGAAATCCCTGCTTCCTGGGCTGATGCAGTAGATGCTCCGGAACCGCAGAAAGATATGCCTGACTTCGTTCGAGATCTCGTTATTCCCGTTGACCGTCAGCATGGCGATGAACTCCCTGTTTCTATCTTCAAGAAATACGGTGTATTCGATGGCACATGGCAGAACGGCACGACGGCTTATTTGAAACGTGGCGTTGCTATCAATGTTCCTCACTGGAATGCTGAAGTCTGCGCACAGTGCAACAGCTGCTCCATGGCCTGCCCGCATGCTGCTATCCGTCCGGTCCTCGTAACGGATGCCGAAAAAGCTGATGCTCCGGCTAACTTTGTAACGGTCCAGGCTAAAGGCAAAGGCCTGGAAAACTACAGCTACCGCATGCAGATTTCTCCGTATGACTGCCTCGGCTGCGGCGTTTGCACGACGGTCTGCCCGATGAAAGAAAAAGGCGCTCTTACGATGGTTCCGATGCAGGACGAAATCGATCAGCAGGATAACTTCAATGAATATGCAATGAAGGAAAAATATCTTAAGAAAGATGTTATCAGCGATGCAAACGTCAAAGCTGCCCAGTTTGCCAAACCGTACTTCGAATTCTCCCCGGCCTGCGCTGGATGTGCTGAAACGACGTACATCAAGATGGTTACACAGCTCTTCGGTTCCCGCATGTACATTGCCAATGCTTCCGGCTGCTCCTCTGCTTATGGCGGATCTCTGCCGATGACTCCGTACTGCAAGGACGAACGCGGCTTCGGGCCCTGCTGGGAACAGTCCTTGTTCGAAGACAATGCTGAATTTGCATATGGCTACTTCCACGCTCAGGACGCCATTCAGAAGGAAATCATTATCCGCCTGAACAGCCTCAAAGAACAGGGCGTATGCGTAGCGGAAATCGATGCATACCTTGCCAACTACAAAGATGGCAAGAAATCCCGTGAAGTATCGGATGCTCTTCTCGATGCTCTGGAAAAAGCAGAACAGACGGAAGAAGTTAAATTCGTCCTTCAGAACCGCGAATTCGTTTCCAAGAAGTCCGTATGGGCTATCGGTGGTGACGGCTGGGCTTATGATATCGGCTTCGGCGGCGTAGACCAGGTAATTGCCCAGAACCGTGATGTCAATATCCTCGTCGTAGATACGGAAGTTTACTCCAACACAGGCGGTCAGTCTTCTAAATCTACACAGACTTCTGCTGTAGCTAAATTCGCTGCAGGCGGTAAAGTCATTAAGAAGAAGGACCTCGGTGCCATTGCCATGACTTATGGCTATGTATATGTTGCCCAGGTTGCTATGGGTTACAGCCAGGCTCAGACTCTCCGCGCTATCCGCGAAGCTGAATCGTATGATGGCCCGTCCATCGTCATCTGCTACTGCCCGTGCCTGGAACACGGCATCCGCGCCGGTATGGGTACGACACAGCTGGAAATGAAGAAAGCTGTCGAATGCGGTTACTGGCATCTCTATCGTTTCGATCCGCGTCTGGCTGCACAGGGCAAGAACCCGTTCCAGCTTGATTCTCCGGAACCGGATACGGATAAAGTTATGGATTACCTCAACGGCGAAAACCGTTACAGAAGACTTAAGATCAACTTCCCTGAACGTGCTGATGCACTGTATAAGAAAGAAGTACAGGATCTTAAAGATCGTTACAAATACTATGCCAAGATGGCAGGCAGAGAATAATATTCCTGCTAATAGAAAAAAGGATTCAGGCTGCGGCCTGGATCCTTTTTCTATTAGCGGACACTCTATGATATAATGGTACGTATCAGGAGGTGAGTTCATGATTATCATGACAGTAGTAGACGACCATGGCGGGCTTTGTTTCAATCAGCGCCGTCAGAGCCAGGACCGGAAATTGCGACAGAGGATGCTGGAAATTGCCGGTACAAAAGGCATCTGGATGGATGCTTATTCTGCGTCCATGTTCACAAAAGCGGCGGACCGGATCCACGTTGACGACGATTTTTTGAATCAGGCTGGCCAGGGCGATTTCTGCTTTGTTGAAGATAAGGCAGTCCTTCCCTATGCAGATCGTATCGAAAAAATCATTCTTTTCCGCTGGAACAGGGCCTATCCGTCTGACATGTATTTTGATATTACCCTGGAAAGTCCCTGGAGGTTGCAGGAAAGTCATGACTTTTCGGGATTTTCCCATGATACTATTACAGAAGAGGTATATGCAAAATGAGACATCTGACCAAGATACTGATGGTGCTGCTGCTTGCCTTTTGCCTTATTCTTACGGCTTGCGGACAGTCACAGAAGACATCGTCGCATGAAAAGAAGGTACAGAATCAGACTGTACAAGTTAAGGGAAATAAGGAAGAATCGTTTGATCTTTCTAACATTCCGGCATTTTCAGGGAAGCCGTATGTTGTCATCCATAATAATGTTCCTGATTTTCCTGACAAAGACAAGACGAAGAAATCTTTTGAAAGGTACAGTGAGCTTGATTCACTGGGACGTTGCGGTCCGGCCTATGCCAATATAGGAAAAGATCTTATGCCTACCAAAAAAAGGGGTGCCATAGGCAGTGTCAAACCAAGCGGATGGCATCTGGCCAAGTATGATAATGTCGATGGGAAATATCTGTACAACCGCTGTCACCTTATTGGATATCAGTTGACAGCAGAAAATGCCAATCCTAAAAATCTGATCACAGGTACGCGGTATCTCAACGTCGAAGGTATGCTTCCTTTTGAAAATATGGTAGCCGATTACATTAAAGAAACGAATCATCACGTTTTGTACCGGGTAACTCCCATTTTTTCCGGTAATGATCTCGTTGCCCGCGGAGTACAGATGGAGGCATGGTCGGTAGAAGACAAGGGGGCTGGCATCAAGTTCAATGTCTTTGTCTATAATAACCAGCCAGGGATTACCATCGATTATAAAACTGGCAATAGTAAGAAACAATGAAATGCGGAGCTGTCACACCAGGATATCCCTGATGGGGCAGCTCTTTATTATGAAATCATATTTGTCTGTTTTGTTGTATGCGGCCAGACAGGGTATACGTAAGGCAACATAGATAATTGATATATTAGTATGCTAAGATACTGATTTTTTCTGGACAAACATCATAAATATACTATAATAGCTAATGTGATTTCATCAATTTTCCGGGAGGACGAGACGCGTATGGCCTTTACAGCATCGATAGAAAGTATTATTCCTATATTACTCATTATTCTGACGGGATATGTGCTGGAGAAGAAACAGTATTTGTCCGATTCCTTTGGCAATGATATTTCAAAAATCATCATGAATATTGCATTGCCGGCTGCTGTTTTCGTATCTATGATGAAATACATGTCCCTCAGTATGGTGCGCCAATTGTCAGAAGGGTTTACACTGGTCGCTGTCGGAGTGATCGCCTGGTATGTCCTGGGCTGGATCTGGGCCCGCATGACACATGTTCCGGCTGGCCGTCATGGCAGTTTTGTTGCGGCTGTAGCGAATACGAATACTTTATTTATCGGCTGGCCTCTCAATATGGCCTTATTCGGTGAAGAAGCCATGCCGTATTTTCTGGCATATTTTCTGTTTTGCAATACGTCCTGCTGGACAATTGGGGCATTTCTCGTGGCAGACGATCCATCCGATGCGGCGGGCACAGAAAGACGGCATTTTAATCTGAAAAAGCTTTGTCCGCCGCCTCTTACCAGTTGTCTGATTGCCTTTCTCTTTTTGCTGGCAGATATATCCGTTCCGGCCCCGGTGATGACGGCAGCTGGTTATATCGGCAGCCTGGTTACCCCCTTATCCCTGTTGTACATTGGACTGGCCCTGGCTAAGGCCGGGGTGGGCAATATTTCCTTTGACAGAGATACCATTGCCGGGTTTACAGGCCGTCTGATTCTGGCACCGGCCGTCATGGCGGTCGTGCTTATCGTTGGCCAGGACCTGTTAGGCCCTATGCCGGCATTGGAATTTGATACCTACATCGTCCAGTCTTCCCTGCCTATCATGGCGGTACTGCCGATTCTTGCCAATGAAGCCCATGGTGACGTACGGTACGCGACAGGCATTGTGACGGCCAGTACGGTATTGTTTGCAGCAGTCATACCGGTCATCGTGTATGCACTGGGCGTGTAAGATAAAATAAGAGAGGAGCCTCTCGTGAAAACTGTGATTTTCATGAGAGGCTCCTCTCTTATTTTCAACTTTTTATCAGAACATTTCAAGCTTCATCGGGTAACGTTTCCGGCTTCTTTAGAATTGCAGCTGCAATCAGGCCGACGACGAATCCGGTGAGGGCAAAGATGATCCAGCCGAGACCGATAGCCTGGAAGGGAACATAGGTGTTCATCAACTCAGATAGCGATCCAAGGGGAACACCGGCTGTTTCTAATCCGCTGATAAGGGCGGAGAAACAAGTGAACCCTATGGTAGAAATGTAGACGATGCGGTTTCCATTAAACACATTGTGCATGAACGTGAGGAATATCGTTGCCACCGTAAGCGGGTAGAGGAACATCAGGACCGGAATGGCTGTCTTGATAATCGTCAGCAGACCAAATGTGCCAATCAGGAAAGAGACAATGGTAAAGCCCCGCAGATAGGCTGTATAACTGATGCGGTCATAAATTTCATTGAAGAAGGTAGCACACGATGTGAGAAGGCCGATACTGGTGGATAAGCAGGCTAAGAGGACGATGACCGCCAAGAGGATTGCACCGGCATTACCAAAAAGTATCAGGGCACTGTTGGCAAGGACGGGAGCACCGGTTTCCAGGATTCCCAGTGCCTGCACACTCGTTGCGCCGAGGTCAGCAATGAATACATAGACGAATCCCAGGCAGGCTGCTGCCAGAAGACCGGCTTTAAAAACATCCCGTGTCACCTTCTGCGGTGTATCAGCGCCGTTTTCTTTGACGAATTTAATGACTAAAATAGCGAATACGAAGGAGCCCATGGCATCCATAGTGCCGTATCCGTCGATGAAACCCTGAACGGCAGCCATGCTGGCTGTAGCGTAATGAGCAGTTGGAGCCTGAGGGACACCCATCGGGGTGAGATAGGATTTTAAAATCAACATGACGATTGTTACCAGCAGACATGGTGTCAGGATTTTGCCGATGCGATCGACCAGTTTGGACGGGTTGGCAGACAGCCAATAGGAAATAATGAAGAATAGTACCAGGAAGGCTGTCATTTCCATATCAGAACCGCCACTATTCAGGAAAGGCCGTACAGCGATTTCATAGGATACGCTGCCTGTACGGGGAATACAGAACCAGGGACCGATGGTCAGATATACTACGACGGAAAATACGAGACCGTATTTAAGCCCTACGCGGCTTGCCAGCTGGCGCAGGTCTTCACAGCCCGAATATCCCATGGCAAGTACACCGGCCAGCGGAAGTCCTACCCCGCTGATGATGAAGCCCAGAACGGACCACCAGACGTTATAACCGGCATTTTGTCCCATCGATGACGGGAAAATCAGGTTGCCGGCACCAAAGAATAATGCAAACAACATAAGACCAATAGCAATGACTCTGGAACTTTGATTACTACCCTTACTCATACATCATACCTCCCATCGGATGCGGAGAATAAAGATGCGCTTCCTGTAACTTAAATCCCGTCCAGCTGTACTGATTAAAAATGGTTGCACACAAATATAGGCCCAAACTATACCTGCGCTTTATGAGCTCACATTTTTTAACAGATGTAAAATAATAACTGGTACATTTCTTATTCTCCGCTACTGTAAATTTTAATAGAACCATAAAATTTACCTTTTATGACCTAAGTATATCATAAAAAAGAAAAAAATCAACGACGTAAAATTAAAAATATTAATAACGAAAATATAAAAAATTAAAATTTGATGAGTAAACCGGCGATTTGTCAATGCTTTGACTGCCTATGATATAATATATATAAGTTCTATTTATAAATTCTATGACGAAACCATATATTCTCATGAAAAGGAGTTTCTGTATATGAAAATAAAAAATATTGCTATTTCTATTGCCATCAGTGTATTTTGTCTGACCGCCGCACCTGTTTTTACCCATTCAGATGTAGTCTGGGCTGCTAAAGGTGGGATTTCTGTCAAGTCAGCACCTCGTACGGCACCGGCGATGACGAAGCCGGCAAGTAATACGGGAAATACGACAAGGCAGGCTCCTAAATCAGAAACTGGCACTACTAATACCAGACAGCAGGCTAAAACAGCTGGTAACGGAGCAGGCACGGCCGCATCACAGACTTCACGATGGGGGAATACGCTCCGTAACATAGGATTCCTGGCAGGAGGTATGTTCCTGGGGAGTATGCTGGCCGGCCTTTTAGGATGGGGCAGTATGGGAATCTTATCAACTATTCTGGGGCTGTTCATGAATCTTCTTCTGTTCATGGCATTGATTGCAGCCGTGCGCTGGTTATGGCATAAGATTCGCGGGAAAGATCATTCGGCAGATGCCTCGTACCGCCGGGGATATGAAGCAGCGATGCGTGATAAAAATAACAGGCATTCCTATACGATCGATGTGACACCGATAGACGAAACAGAAAACAAAAAGCATGACAAAAAATCATAAGCATTGGTATAAGATGCATTTAGAGAGATAAATATTCGAGATTATACGATTAACTTGCGTTTTGTGTGTATTAAAATTCATTCTTATTTTGAATTACAAATGATTACTCATTTACAAATCAAAAGGACAGGCCTATCATATACGTATAGAGATTTGTGAACTCTGTAACATAATTTTCTGCGAGAAAAGAGGAATTTATCATGAGTATCAAAAAAAGAATTGTTGGTGTAGTTGGATTAGGCCACGTTGGCGCTCATGTTGCGTATAATCTGGGAATGATGGGGGTTGCTGATGAAGTCAAGCTGTGTGATAAAAACGCTGATAAAGTAGCCAGTGAATGCAATGACCTGATGGATGCTGCGTATTTTATGCCTCACCGCGTCGTATATAAAGTTGTAGATTATGCCGGTTTGGCAGACTGCGATGTCATTGTTAATGCCGTTGGTAAAATTGAATTACTGGCAACGTTGAACCGTGACAGCGAAATGGAAAATTCTGTCAGGGAAGTAGCCAGCTTTGTCGATAAAATCATGGCTGGCGGATTTGATGGCATTTTTGTCAATATTACCAATCCCTGCGATGTCATTACCGACCTGGTACAGAAACTGAGCGGTCTGCCACGCAACCGCGTATTTGGTACAGGGACCGGCCTTGATTCGTCCCGGCTCATCAGTGCCATTTCCCAGCAGACGAATTTGGAACACCATTCGTTCACGGCATTCATGATGGGCGAACATGGCAATGCTCAGATGGTTCCCTGGTCTCTCATTTCTTTCCATGGCAAACCGCTTTCCGAACTGAAAGGCGATCCTCGTTTTGACTTTGATCATGAAGAAATGACGAAACGCGTCATCAACGGTGCCTGGACTACCTTTAAAGGGAAAAAATGCACGGAATACGGTGTAGCTGCTACAGGGGCTACCGTTGTCCGTTCCATTTTGCATGATGAAAAGAAGATTATGCCTGTCAGTGCTTATCTCGACGGCGAATATGGTGAAACAGGTATTTATTGCGGTATTCCTGCTGTCGTCGGTGCCAATGGGGTAGAACAGGTCATGGAATACACGCTGACTGATGATGAAAAAGCAGAATTCAAACGCTGCTGCGATGCTATCCGTGGCAACATTGCCAAAGCGGAACAGTTCTGGAAGAAATAAACCATTCAATAGATAAAATGGTAATATAATCAGCCGGCTGTCCTGTCTCTTTTATGATGACAGGCAGCCGGCTTTGTTTTACTTGACTTTGAGCGGGCTCCATGTGATATGATAATGATGTTGTAATATAGTTATGGTGTGTATTGTATGACAGGAGGGCAATATGGAAAAAGCAAAAGTATATTTTACAGATTTCCGCTGTAAAGTAGGTACGAATAATCTGATGAAACTGCAGAAACTCTGCCGCCGTGCCGGCATTGGCAACATTGATATGGATGGAAAATTCGTTGCTATCAAGATGCATTTTGGTGAACTGGGGTGTCTGGCATCTATCCGTCCCCAGTATGTCAAGGCTGTAGCAGATCTGGTAAAAGAAATGGGAGGGAAGCCATTTCTTACGGACTGTAATACGCTCTACCCGGGCAGCCGTAAACACGCCCTGGAACATATGGACTGCGCCAATCTCAACGGCTATAATACGGTGACTACGGGCTGTCAGATCATTATCGCGGATGGGCTGCGCGGTACCGATGAAGTAGAAGTCCCTGTAAAAAATGGGCAATACGTACAGAATGCCAAAATCGGTCGGGCCGTCATGGATGCCGATGTCTTTATCAGCCTGGCTCATTTCAAAGGTCACGAATCAACCGGGTTTGGCGGTGCTATAAAAAATATCGGCATGGGCTGTGGCAGCCGGGCAGGAAAAATGGAACAACATTCGTCAGGCAAACCGGAAGTCATCGAGGAAAATTGCCGCAACTGCCATCGCTGTGCTAAAGAATGCGGATCCGACGCCATTACATACGAAAATGACGTAGCTCATATCAATGAAGAACTTTGTAAAGGCTGTGGCCGTTGCATCGGTGCTTGTGCTTTTGACGCTATCCAGACGGTACAATGGGATGCCAATGATAAATTAGACCGCAAAATGGCTGAATATGCCCAGGCCGTCTGCCAGGACCGGCCCTGCTTCCATATCAATCTTGTCATGGATATTTCACCGAACTGCGACTGTCATGCTGAAAACGATGCTCCTATCCTTCCGGACATCGGCATGTTTGCTTCCTTTGATCCGGTAGCACTGGATCAGGCTTGCGTCGATGCCTGCCAGAAACAACAGCCTCTGCCCAACAGCCAGTTGGCGGATAATCTGGCAAAACCAGACTGGCATCATCATCACGACCACTTCCTTGACAGCAATCCCCGTGTCAATTGGGATGAAACGCTGGTACATGCAGAAGAAATCGGTCTCGGCACGCGCCAGTATGAATTAGTTGTCGTAAAATAAAACTATCGTGAAATAATATCGCAAACTTAAAGAGAGGGTTGTCCCTGCATGAGCAGTGCGCTCATTTGGCGGCAACTCTCTTTTTCATACTCCTTATACTGGATAACCATTCTCAAATATGATATTATATATAAGATATGTAAAAGTAATACCATATAGCAGGAGGAGAAACATGTTCAAACATGTACTATTTGATTTAGACGGGACTCTGACTGATTCGAAAGAAGGAATCATCAAGTCTGTAGAATATGCACTGCTGAAGCTTGGGGAATCAACGGAAGGACGGCTGGACCAGCACATTGTCGTCGGCCCGCCGATGATGACGACGTTTACCCAGGTTTATGGCTTTTCCGAAGAAAAAGCGCGGCGTCTGTATGATACATTCCAGGAACGGTACGGTACCAAAGGGCGTTTTGAAAACCATCCGTTCCCGGGAATCCTGGCTCTTCTGGATCAATTAAAGGAAGCGGGCATCAAATCGTATGTTGCTACGTCCAAACCGACTGTACATGCCCGGGCCATATGTGAGAAATTCGGGATCAGCCAGCGGGTGGAACTCGTCGCCGGCAGTACTCTTGGAGGCAACGAAACAAAAGCTGATGTCATCCAGCAGGTTCTCGATACAATCGGACCACAGGCAGAAGGCAAGGCTGTCATGGTAGGCGACAGGAAATATGATGTCATCGGTGCCAGAGAAACGAAGCTGCCTGTCATCCTCGTCGGGTTCGGATATGGAAGCAAGGCAGAACAGGAAGCCTATCCGCCTGATTATTTTGCCCCTGATGTGGAAGCATTAGGCGATATTATTCTTCATACACAGTCGTAAGAGGAGGCTTTTTTATGACATTGAAAGTAAAAGACACGCTGCATGGATTTCACATAGACCGGTCCGTTTATGTTAAAGAACTGGATAGCCAGGCCTATGAAATGACCCACGTCCAATCCGGGGCCCGCGTCCTGTATATCCAGAATGAAGACGACAATAAGGTGTTCTCCATTTCTTTTCGCACGACGCCTTCTGACAGTACAGGTGTACCCCATATTTGTGAACATTCCACATTGTGCGGCTCCCGGAAATTTCCATTGAAAGAACCGTTTGTAGAACTGGTCAAAGGGTCTCTCAATACATTTCTCAATGCGATGACATTTCCTGATAAGACCATGTATCCTGTAGCAAGCCGGAATGCAAAGGATTTCCATAACCTGATGGATGTATATCTGGACGCCGTGTTTTTCCCTAATATGCTGAAAGATGGACAGGTACTGATGCAGGAAGGCTGGCACTATGAAATGGACAGCCCGGAAGCACCTCTGACGTACAGCGGCGTCGTTTACAATGAAATGAAAGGCGTCTTTTCTTCTCCCGATTCACTTATGGAACGCCATGTCATGGAAAACCTGTTTCCCGATACAACGTATGGCGTAGAATCAGGTGGGGATCCTGACGATATTCCCAATTTGACGCAAGAGGCTTTTGCGGCTTTCCATAAGGCCTATTATCATCCTTCCAACAGTTATATCTTTCTGTATGGGGATTTGGATGTTGACGGCACACTGGATTTTATCGATTCTGAATATCTCAGTAAATTCCATGCAGCACATATCGATTCAGCCATCAAAAGACAAGCCTGCCCGGGCAGTTGCGTCCGTACCTATCCGTATGGCATCGCTTCAGGAGAAAAAACGCAGCAGAAGACACTGCACAGTCTGACCTATGTCATTGACGATGCTTTGGATACGACACTGGCATTGGCTTTTAAGGTGCTGACGTACGTCCTGTTGCAATCGCCGGCGGCGCCCCTGAAAAAAGCTCTCGTCGATGCCGGTGTCGGCCGCGATGTGTCCGGTGATTTCCAGGATGGTATCCTGCAGCCGTTGTGGGGAATTTCCATCAATGGCTCAGACCCGGATAAACAGGCCAAGATTTTACCGGTTGTCCGGCAGTTCCTGACAAAGATGGTTCAGGAAGGCGTGGATAAGACCTTATTGACCGGTGCCCTGAACCGCATTGAATTTACTTTGCGGGAAGCCGATTTTGCCGGTCGTCCCAAGGGATTGATTTATGGTATCCGTTGCATGGATACCTGGCTGTACGATAAAGATCCGCTGGCTTCTCTGCAATATGAAGATGCGTTGCAGACTCTCCGCCAGGGGATTGACAGCGGATATTATGAATCTCTTATCAAGAAATATATACTGGATAACCCGTATTATGCTCTTGTTACACTGGTCCCGGAACCCGGTCTGACAGAAAAACATGATCAGGCTGTGGCTGACAGACTGGCAGCGTATAAAAAGACTTTATCTGCTGAAGACATACAGCAGATTGTTGAAGCATCCAAGGCCTTGAAAAAGAGACAGGCTACACCCGATTCTCCCGAAGCTTTGTTGACAATCCCCACTCTTTCCCGGGATGATCTGGAACATAAAGCGGAAGAAATAGAAATGCAAACGTCTTCTGAAAGTGGGATTACGGTGTGCCATGTACCGGATCATACAAACGGTATCACCTATGTCAATGCGTATTTTGACCTCCATGGTTTTACCCCGGAAGAGATTTCCTATGTATATCTCCTCAGTGATCTTTTGGGAGACATGGATACGAAAGATCATACATATGGAGAACTGGCTTCCCTCATTGATTTATATACTGGAGGTATCGATTGCGCCGTATCTGCTTTTTCTGATTGTGAAGATAATGGGCAGTACATGCCTGTCTTTAAGGTAACGGCTAAGGCACTCCGTCAGAATATGCCGGAACTGATCCGTCTGATGCGGGAAATTACGACAGAAACACTTTTTACCAATACAGAACGTCTCATTGAACTGGTCGAGGAAACCAAAGCGGGCTGGGATATGGATGCATTCCGCCGGGGGCATACGCTGGTCATGCACCGCGTTCTGTCTTATGTATCACCGGTAGAAGGATTCTGCGATGCCGGCGAATTTTCGTACTATGAATTTATCAGCCGGATTGCTGCCGGAATCAGGACGAAAACGGATGATACAATCATGAAGCTGCAGCATGTCATGAAGAAGGTGTTCACCCGGGCAGCTATGACGCTGGAAATAACGAGTGATACAGAAGATTACCAGCAGGTCATAGGACTTTTGCCGGACTGGGCGCAACAATTGCCCCAGGGAGAAAAACGCACAGACCTTTGCCGTCTGGGCGGTCAACGTAAAAACGAAGGCATCATGACCAGTGGCAAGGTACAGTACGTAGCAAAAGGTGGGAATTTCCGCAGCCATGGCTTTGTGTACACCGGTTCTATGATGGTTCTGGATACGATTTTGCAATATGGATATCTCTGGACGAAGATTCGTGTCCAGGGAGGAGCGTACGGGGCGTTTACCCGTTTTTACGGCAATGGCGACATGGTGTTCTGCTCGTATCGCGACCCCAATCTGGAAAGCAGCGTCAGAGCGTACGATGATCTGGCAGATTATCTGGAACAATTCGACGTTACAGACCGGGAAATGACAAAGTATGTCATTGGTACATTGAGCCGCATTGATATTCCACTGACACCTTCCCTAAGGGGAGATAAGGCGATGAACCGCTATTTCTCCCATATGACACAGGCCCTGGTTCAGCAGCGCCGGGATCAGCTCTTACAGACGACGGCTGCAGATATCCGGGCTCTGGCACCATTAGTGCGGGCGGTCATGAATGATAATTGCCTTTGCGTGATGGGGGGAGAAGGTAAAATAAAGGATGCAGCTGCTTTGTTTGACAACCTCATTTCCTTGCCGGATTAGGATGTGAATAGTATGCGGGGACGTTTTGCACCCAGCCCGACGGGCTATATCCATTTGGGAAATGTATGGACTGCCTTTCTTGCCTGGCTGCAGGTACGGCAACAGAATGGAACTCTGGTACTGCGCATAGAAGATATCGATGAACAGCGGTCTAAGCCTGTATATGTAAAGGCACTGCTGGAAGATCTGGCCTGGCTGGGGTTGGACTGGGATGAAGGGCCTGGAAAAGGCGGCTCTTACGGATCATATATCCAGCAGGAACGGTATCCGCTATATGAAAAAGCCATGCAGGAGCTGCAGGAAAAACATCTGTTGTACCCCTGTTATTGCAGCCGTGCCAGATTGCAGGCCATAGGAGCGCCCCATGAAGGGGAGCATCTTGTATATGATGGGCATTGTTATGGCATGACGGAAGAACAGCGCCGTCATATGGACCGGAAGCCATCCTGGCGCGTCCACGTCCCGGACGTTTCTGTCTCGTTTACGGATGGCTGCTATGGGGCTTTTTCGGATTATCTGCCCCGTGTTTGTGGTGATTTCGTCGTCCGGCGTGCCGATGGCCTGTATGCATATCAATTGGCCGTTGCCGTCGATGACGGGGCTATGGGCATTACCCATGTGCTGCGCGGCCGGGATTTGTTATCTTCGACAGCCCAGCAGATATGGCTCATGAAGGTGCTGGAGTATAGGGCACCTTTGTATACCCATGTTCCGATGCTGGTTGATACGTCTGGTAACCGTCTTTCTAAGAGACAGAAAGGCATAACAGTCCGCAGCCTTCGTGAACGCGGTGTCATGGCTGATGCCATTTTATCTGCACTGGCCCTGGCCGGCAGACTGGTTACGGAAAGGCGTCTGTATCATAAAGAGGAATTAGTCCGCCGGTGCGATTTTCAAAAGATGACGACGCAGGACATTGTTCTGGAAGATACCTGGCTGGATGAACTGCTACACGGATAATCAAAATATAATAAGTTTGGCTATGTTGTATCATACATACTGTAGGAAGAAACAAAATACATCTTGTTTTTTTCTGCAGTATTTTTTTATCTTTTTTTTCAGATCTTTATCAGATTAAGCAATATTATTGTCATCGGGTGTGAAAATGTGGTAAAATGTGGTGAAAAGTGATAGATAATACGGAAAGGGGGGCGACGCTATGTTCATGGGAGAATATTCGCATTCTATTGATACAAAAGGCCGTGTTATTATGCCGGCGAAATTTCGTGAAGAATTGGGAACGCATTGTATAGTAACCCGTGGACTGGAAGGCTGCCTTTCTGTATATACACAGGATGCCTGGAGAAATCTGGCTGATAAGATGAAAAAATTAAGGACCAGTAAAGAAAAGGTCCGGGCATTTAAACGATTTCTCTTTGGCAGTGCGGCCGAAGTTGAATTTGACCGTACAGGCCGTATCCTGATTCCCGGAACGCTGCGGGAATATGCCGGCCTTAAAAAAGAAGTTACAGTCATCGGCACAGGTGACAGCATAGAAATCTGGGACAAACAATCTTATGAAGAATATGCCGCCCGTACCGTGCCGGCGATGGAAGAGATTGCTGAAGATCTGGAAGATCTGGATCTGGACATATAGGAGTACTCATGGAATTTCATCATGTCAGTGTATTACGAAATGAAACAATTAATCATCTCATCGGTGATCCCCATGGTATATATGTAGACTGCACACTGGGAGGGGGAGGTCATTCCCGCGTATTGGCCGAACGGCTGGCCGGTGATGCAACGCTGATTGGACTCGATCAGGATGAGGATGCCATTGCGGCGGCTACAGCCCATATGAAAGGGACAGCCTGCCATTTTATACCGGTGCAGGAAAATTTCCGCAACCTGGGCCAGGTCCTGGACAAGCTGCACATAGATGCCGTGGACGGGGTCATGTTTGACCTGGGCGTGTCGAGTTACCAGCTGGATACGCCGGAACGGGGTTTTTCCTATATGCAGGACGGGCCACTTGATATGCGGATGGACCGGTCTGCCCGGAAAAGCGCTTACGATGTGGTTAATACATATAGTGAAGCTGAGTTATACCGTGTTGTCAAAGACTATGGGGAAGAACGCTGGGCCAGCCGTATTGCTGAATTTATCGTCAGGGAACGGCAGCAGAAGCCCATTAGTCATACGGCTGAACTCGTATCCGTCATCAAGAAAGCTATTCCTGCGGGAGCCCGCAAGGATGGACCGCATCCGGCCAAGCGGACGTTTCAGGCAATCCGGATTGAAGTCAATGATGAACTGGGTATTCTCCATGATGCCGTCGAAACGGCAGCGCAGCGGTTAAAACCGGGCGGACATATCTGTGTTATAACCTTCCATTCTCTGGAAGACCGCATTGTCAAGCAGACGTTGAAACGATTGGCAACGGATTGTATCTGTCCTCCCGATATGCCTGTCTGCACGTGTCACCATCATGCCATTTTAAAGATACAGCGCCATGCCATCACGCCGGGAGAAGATGAACTGGAACAGAATCCCCGGGCCAGAAGTGCTAAATTACGCGTCGGAATTCGTAAGTGATGGATAGGCAGAGGAATTTTCGTTTTTAATATTTGATTGGATGTGTTATAATATGCTGGCCAGAAAAGCTGGATACATTCACTATGAAGCGTCACGTTCTGTGGGGCACCGGACTGGTGCGGATGAAAGAAAATTCGCCAGGCTGCTTGCGCAGACTATATCTGTTTTACTGCTGGTATGCTTTTTCCTGCTGGCATACATTGCGCTTTCTGCCGTTAAAACTAATTTCAGCTATGCACTGATGCAGAAAAAGCTTCATGCCCAGCAGCTGCAGAGAGAAAATGAAGTGCTCCGCGTTGATATTGCCAAATTGGAGACGCCGGAACGAATTTATACGTCGGCGCAGAAACTCGGTATGACGGTCCCGGTGACCGTGCTGTATGGCCAGTCTCATGATAAGACGGGAACAGGTGACAGCAGCCGGTAAAGCGGGTATGAGCAGCCTTAATTTAAGGCTGCTATTGTTGTTTCCTGTTCTGTTAACATATGAATTACCTGTATAGGAGGAAATGAAATGAAATCAGTTAATGAACTCTGCAAACAAATTAAAGGTATATATAATGTGGATGGCAATGCCAATACTATGATTACGGGCATTTCGTCCGATTCCCGGTCAATCGAAAAGGGAGATTTGTTCGTCTGCTTCAGCGGCGTTCATACAGACGGGGCCGTATATGCATCCCAGGCTGTAGAGAAAGGGGCCGTTGCAGTGCTTACGACCAAACATCTGGACCTTCCCGGCAATGCCGTGCAAATCATGGTGCCGGATGTGCATCATGCCGTTGAAGATATAGTTCCTTATTTTTATGATTATCCGGGAAAGAAAATGCGCATGATCGGCGTTACGGGGACAAATGGCAAAACGACGACGAGCCATATTATTTATCATATCCTGAAAGCTGCCGGCCATCGTGTGGGCCTTCTGGGAACCATCCATGCGCTGATTGACGATGAAGAACTTCCTATTCACAATACGACGCCGGATGTTATTGACCTGCAGCGCTTCCTGGCGCTTATGTATGACCGTGGCGTTACTCATGTCGTCATGGAAGTGTCGAGCCATGCCCTGGCTTTAAACCGCGTGGCCGGGATTGAATATGATACGGCGGTATTTACGAATCTGACACAAGATCACCTGGATTTCCACAAGACGATGGAAAACTATCTGGCAGCCAAATGCAAATTATTCCAGAACATCAGTCTCGATGAACATGTTAAGGATAATAAGACAGCTATAGTCAACATTGATGACCCTTATGCAGAAGGAATCCTGAAAACCTGCCACTGCAACGTACTGACCTACGGCGTAGAAAAAGCAGCTGATTTAAAAGCAGCTAACTTATCGGTGGAACTGAAACGTTCATCCTTTGATGTTACGGGACCCTTTGTCAATGTCCATCTGAATATGAACATTACAGGCTTGTTCAACGTGTATAATACACTGGCGGCAATCGGAGCTGCCCATGCAGAAGGCGTGGATGAACAGACGATTGATAAAGCTATCCAGTCTTTCCATTCCGTACCAGGCCGTTTTGAACTCGTAGAAGCCGGACAGGATTTTGCCATTGTCGTCGATTATTCTCATACGCCGGACAGTCTGGAAAAAGCATTGACGACAGCCCGTGCCATGAATCCGGTCCGTATACTCTGCGTGTTCGGCTGCGGGGGCGACCGCGATCGTACAAAACGTCCGATTATGGGACGTATTGCTGCAGAACATGCTGATATCCCCATCGTCACTTCCGATAATCCGCGGTCAGAAGACCCGGAAGCCATTGTTCAGGAAGTGGAAGCCGGTGTAAAAGATGGGTTGAAACCCGGCCAGCATCATGAAGTGATCGTCAATCGCCGTGATGCTATTTTCCGTGCCGTAGAATTGGCACAAAGCGGCGATATTGTACTGATTGCTGGTAAGGGGCATGAAGATTATCAGATATTGAAGACCGGTACCATCCATTTTGATGACCGTGAGGTCGCAAGGGATGCCGTGCTGGCTGCAAAGGGGAGATAAAAATGGCTGCGTTCACGTTACAGGAGGTAGAAAAGGCTACTGGCGGCAGACTGCTGTATCCCGTTGTGGACGATTCCGTATTTTCTCAGGTAGAGACAGATACACGGGCTATTACAGAAGGGGCGCTTTTTGTAGCTCTCAAAGGAGAAACATTTGATGGTCACGATTACGTGCTTCAGGCTAAAGAACGTGGGGCTGCCGGTGCCGTAGTAGCTGAAGACCGCCCTGAATATAAACAAGAGGGGTTTGCTGTTGTCATAGTTACGGATACACGCAAAGCATATCAGGACCTGGCGCGTTTTCACCGCCGCCGTTTTTCGATTCCTGTCATCGCCGTTACGGGTTCTGTAGGAAAGACTTCTACACGCAGCATGATTGCAGCCGTGCTGTCGCAGAAATATCGTGTGCTCCAGACAGAAAAAAATTTTAATAATGAAATCGGCCTTCCGAAAACGCTGCTGCAGCTTACGCCGGAACATGAGGCCTGCGTTGTGGAAATGGGCATGCGTGGTCTGGGGCAGATTGCGGAACTGGCGGCTATTGCAGAACCGGATATAGGTGTGGTCACCAATGTCGGCAAGAGTCACATTGAGCTGTTGGGGTCGCAGGATAATATTGCCCGGGCTAAAAGTGAACTCGTCCGGGCATTGTCAGAAGATGGCGTTGCCATACTGAATCAGGATGACTCGTATGTAGCGGCAATGGCCGATTTGTGCCGCGGCAAGGTAGTCGGATACGGTATTGAAAGCAATGCTGCTATCCGGGCCAGCCGCGTCGTCTGCAGTGAGAAGGGGCTGCGGTTTGCCTGTCGGTGCTTTGATCAGGTCATGGATATCCACATGCCGCTCATAGGCAGCCACAATGTCTATAATGCACTGGCTGCTATTGCTGTCGGACGGGTTCTGGGACTAACAGAACATCAGTTACAAAAAGGATTGTCCGAGTACCGCGGTATGCCAATGCGGCAGGAATTGATTCATCTTGGCGAATATACCTTTATCAATGATGCGTATAATGCAAATCCGGCTTCTATGAGTGAAGCGCTGAAATCGCTGGCGTTGCTGACAAAAGGACGGAAAATCGCTGTTCTTGGCGGAATGCTGGAATTAGGGGACTGGACGGTCCGGGAACATGAAAAAATAGGAGCTGAAGCAGCGGAATTAGGGCTGGATGCGCTCATTACCATGGGCAGTCCGGCATCCTATATTGCAGATGCTGCCAGAAAAAATGGGCTCGGCGCTGTATATACGGCACAGGATCATGCCGGAGCGGCGGATTGCCTCAGGCAAATTATCCAGCCGGGAGATACGGTTCT
Organism: Megasphaera hexanoica; assembly: GCF_043520715.1. Taxonomy (NCBI): domain Bacteria; kingdom Bacillati; phylum Bacillota; class Negativicutes; order Veillonellales; family Veillonellaceae; genus Megasphaera; species Megasphaera hexanoica. The sequence goes on from NZ_CP171361.1 coordinate 1,157,410, forward strand.
GCTTAAGGGTTCCCGGGGATTTGCCATGGAAAAGATACTGCCATATTTCGAAAGGAAGTAATGTGAATGTTAAATACACTGCTCTTTGGTTTTGCTGTCAGTCTGATCATAGCTCTGGCTCTGGGGCCGCTGGTCATCCGGGAACTGAAGAAATTTCATGCCCGCCAGTCTGAACGGGAAGAAGGGCCAGAGAGTCATAAATACAAGGCTGGCACGCCTACTATGGGCGGTATCCTGATTCTGACAGCGCTTGTCGTGTCCTGCCTTATTTTTAATCCCATGGATCTGCGCAAGGGACTGGCGCTGTTTCTGACACTAGGACATGGAATCATCGGTTTTCTTGATGATTCCATCAAGGCAGTCAAACACCGCAACCTGGGCCTTACGGCTAAACAAAAACTGGCCGGGCAATTCGTTATGGCAGCAGTATTTTGCTTTATTTTGAAGGAATATCTGAACTTTCCGACGACAGTATGGATTCCGTTTACGACATGGAATGTTGATTTGGGCATGTTGTATTACGTATTTGTCTTTGTCATGATTGTCGGTACGAGTAATGCCGTCAATCTGACGGACGGACTCGATGGGCTGGCAGCTGGTTCTTGTGCCATCACGTCGGTTGCCTACGTCGTTATTTCTGTCGCACTGGGATATGTCAACTTTGCCGTATTCAGTGCGGCGCTTACGGGCGCTTGTTTGGGATTCCTCTTTTATAACCAGCATCCGGCTAAAATGTTTATGGGCGATACGGGGTCGCTGGCTTTAGGCGGAGCCCTGGCGGCCATGGCGATTTTGACTAAGACGGAATTATTGCTTATCATTGCAGGCGGCCTGTATGTGATTGAAGCTTTATCGGTCATCATTCAGGTCGTATCATTTAAGACCCGCGGAGTACGGGTGTTCAAAATGAGTCCGATTCATCATCATTTTGAACTTTCGGGCTGGAGTGAAGTCAAAGTAGTTACTGTTTTTTGGAGTTTTTCGGCTATTATGGCCATCCTTTCTATTTTTGTAGTCCTGGCATGCAAATAGGCTGCCATACATACTATATGAAAAAAAGCGGGTGTAGAGCATGAGCATAATGGATTTTTCAGGGAAACATATTTTGGTTATCGGTGCTGGTATCAGCGGCCGGGCTGCTTCAGAAGCACTGGCCAGTCATGGTGCTTCCGTTGTTCTCAATGATTTAAAGACAATCGATACACATCATGAGCCGTGGCCGGAATTGAAAGCTGATGGGATCCGTCTCGTGTTTGGCCATCAGGAAGCGGCTCTGCTGGATGGGATGGACCTCGTCGTTCCGTCACCGGTCATTTCCCCAGAAATCCCGATTATGAAGGAAGCGGCTGCCCGTCATATTCCCATCTGGAGTGAAGTAGAAGTCGCTTACCGGCTGACAGATGCTGAAATACTGGCTGTTACCGGTACGAATGGCAAAACGACGACGACGACACTTTTGGGAGATATTATGAAAGCGGCAGGCCGTGAAACGGTCATAGGTGGCAACATCGGTTACGGTCTTTCCGAACAGGCGGAAGACCTGCCAAAAGAAGATGTGGTCGTAGCAGAACTCTCCAGTTTTCAACTGGAATTTACACAGACGATGAAAGCGAAGGCTGCGGTCATACTGAATATCACACCCGATCACCTGGACCGGCATCACACTATGGAAGCGTACGCGGCAGCGAAAGAACGGATTTTCCATAATCAGGATAAATCCGATTATGCACTCCTGAATTATGATGATGCGCGCATTAAAGCCATGGAACCGGATATGACCGGGACCGTGTTGTGGTTCTCTACGGAACAGGAAGTTCCGGCAGGTGCCTTTGCAAAAGATGGACGGCTGATTTTACGTACGGATGGAAGTGATACGGAAATCTGCCGAGAAGACGAACTGAAATTATTTGGCAGGCATAATATCCAGAATTGCTTGGCAGCGGCGCTCATGGCGTATGTGGCAGGCGCACCGCTTTCCGTTATTCAGCGTGTACTCCGGACGTTTGGCGGGGTAGAACATCGCATTGAACCTGTACGCACTATCAATGGCGTACCGTATTATAATGATTCCAAGGGTACTAATACGGATGCTTCGATAAAGGCATTGGAAGCTTTTTCCGGCCATCTGATACTCATTGCCGGCGGCCATGATAAGATGACGCCGCTTGATGAGTTCATGAATCTGGCTGCTCAAAAAGTAGATACGATGATTCTTATCGGTGATGCGGCGGACCGTTTTGAAAAAGCCGCAAAAAAGGCGGGCGTAAAAGATATCCGCAAAGTCGGCTACAGCATGGAACGGGCTGTCATGATGGCACGCAAGATTGCAGCACCGCCCCAGACCGTACTTTTGTCACCGGCCTGCTCCAGCTATGACATGTATGATAATTACGAACAGCGCGGACGTATGTTCAAGGGCATAGTAAACGCAATTTAAATAATGAATTCAGAGACAGGGAGGAAATAGAACATGCGCCGAGTGATTATTTCTGGTGGTGGCACTGGGGGGCATATTTATCCGGCCATTACCATTGCCCGGGCCATTGCCGATATTGAACCGACGGAATTTTTGTACGTAGGATCTAAAATCGGATTGGAAAACACCTTGATTCCCAATGAAGGCATTCCCTTTGTTACGATTGATGTACGGGGGCTGGAACGGAAGATTTCATTCCGTAATCTGGTGACATTGGGAAAGACCGCAGGCAGTCTGATCAAGGCAGAACATATTATTCATAAGTTTAAACCAGATGTTGTGATTGGCACGGGGGGCTTCGTTTGCGGCCCCGTTCTCCTGGCAGCCAGTCTGAGCGGGATTCCGACATTGGTACAGGAACAAAATGTCATTCCCGGTGTCACAAATACGATATTAAGCCGGTTTGTCAAATGTGTCGCTTTGGGATATGAAGAAGCGGCAGAGCGCTTTAAGCGGAAAGACATCCTGGTGTATACGGGGAATCCCGTACGCAAGGATATACTGACTGGTACGAAAGATCATGGACGGGCTTTACTGGGACTGGATCCGGACAAATTCACCCTACTGGTAGCAGGGGGAAGCCGGGGCGCCCGTTCTATCAATAATGCAATGATTGAAGTGCACCGGTATTTCCGGGACAGCAAGGATATCCAGATCCTTCATGTCACCGGCGACCACGAATACGACCGCGTCGTAGGACAATTGGAAGGTATTGATGGCAAAGGGCGGTATGGAGAAGGAAGCCACATCATCCCCTATCTCCATCACATGCCAGAAGCACTGGCTGCAGCTGATCTGGCTGTGTATCGGGCCGGTGCTGTGGGATTAGCGGAATTAACTGTGCGCGGACTTCCGGCTATACTGATTCCGTATCCCTATGCTGCCGAAGACCATCAGCGCTACAACGCACAGGCTCTGGTCATGTGCGGTGCTGCAAAAATGATCCTTGATAAGATGTTGACCGGTCGTGAACTGTTGGAAGAAATCGTTCATTTGAAAAATGATCCGGAAGCACTGAAGCGCATGGCTCAGGCGAGCAAATCCAAGGGCCGTCCCCAGGCTGCACATGATATTGCAGAACTGGCGCTTTCTATTGCCAAAGGCCCGAAATACCGTTCCCGCATACAGAAGGATGTGACTGATCATGATTAACTTAAATACTGTACAGCGCGTTCACTTCATTGGTATTGCCGGTGCGGGAATGCGTGCGATAGCAAACATTTTCATTGAAAAAGGTTTTACCGTCTCCGGATCCGACCTGCGTGTTTCCCCGACGACAGACCGGTTTGAAAAAATGGGTGCCCGGATCTGCATTGGCCAGCGGCCGGAAAATTTGCAGGATGCCCAGGTAGTCGTGATTTCATCTGCCATCAGAGAAAATAATCCGGAATTACAGGAAGCCCGCCGCCGCGACATACCGGTAATCCATCGTTCCGATGCCCTGGTGCATATTATGTCCTGGGGAAAGAGCATTGCCGTCGCAGGTGCCCATGGCAAGACGACAACCTCTTCCATGCTCGGACAGGTTTTTTATGAAAGCGGTACGGATCCGACACTGGTTATCGGCGGTGAAGTGGATTATCTGCATTGTAATTCTATTCTCGGAAAGGGAGACTATGTCATTGCTGAAGCTGATGAAAGTGATGGATCGTTCCTGAAAGAACATCCCTATATTGCTGTCATTACTAATATAGATGCGGATCACATGGATCATTATGGATCACTGGAAAATATCATCAAGGCATTTGGACAGTTTATCGGACAAATACATCCGGAAGGATTTGCTGTTCTCTGTTTTGAAAATGACAAGATACGATCCTTGGCAAATACCCTGAACAGACGGTATCTTTCGTATGGAATAGAAACACCGGCTGATTACAACGCCCGTAATATCCGGTATATTAATGGCCGGCTCCATTATGAAGTATGGCATGACGGCAAAGAACTAGGAACCATCAATCTCAATGTCCCTGGCCGTCACAATGTGCTGAATTCGCTGGCGACTACAGCCGTTGCTCTTCGTTGCGGTATTCCTTTTGATAAGATCGCCCATGCTCTTTCTCATTTCCATGGAGCTAAACGGCGGTTCCAGACGAAAGGCGTTGTCGATGATGTTTGGGTAGTCGATGATTACGCCCATCATCCTACGGAAATCAATGCTACACTTACGGCTGCCCGCGATATGGGGACTCATCGCGTGGTGTGCCTGTTTCAGCCGCACCGGTATACACGGACCCAGCTTTTACTCAACAAGTTTGGAGGAGCTTTTACCGGTGCTGATAAATTGATCGTCACCGATGTCTATAGTGCTGGCGAAGATCCGATCCCCGGAGTCACGGGCAGGCTGATTGCCGATAAGGTCCGGGAAACGACAGGGCAGGATGTGACTTATATTGCCGATAAGAACGAGCTTGTCCCGTATCTGCTTAAGAATGCACGGCCAAAAGATCTGGTCATTACTATGGGGGCCGGTGATATTTATACCATAGGGGAACGATATATTGAAGAAGCCAGGAGGGGGAAGTAATCATGGACACACTGCAGGATAAGAATATTGCCGTTATTGTAGGCGGACCTTCAACGGAAGCGGAAGTATCGCGCCGTACAGGAGCTGCCATTGCCGGAGCACTGCAGGAAAAGGGGTATCATGCGGAACTTCTGGAACTGGTGCCGGATAAGCTTGCCAGTCAGCTGCAGGATAAGAATATAGATATTGTTTTTAATGCGCTTCATGGACATTACGGAGAAGATGGTGTATTGCAGGGATTATGTGAAATGATGGGAATTCCCTATACCGGTCCGGGCGTCATGGCCAGTGCCGTCGGTATGAATAAGGTCATGAGCAAGTGCGCGTTTCAGGGAGCGGGAATTGCAACAGCACCCTTTGCCTATTATTTCAATACGCAGGACGAAGATGCTATCGCTGCTGATATTATCAGACGGTTTTCTCTGCCTGTAGTCATAAAATCGGCAGGGCAGGGGTCCAGTATTGGTACGGTAATCGTTCATTCAGAAGACGAAATACGAAGCGCATTGAACGAAGCGTTTAAGTACAGCAATTCTATTGTGGCTGAAGCATTCATCGACGGGGATGAGTTTACTGTTGCTGTCATGGATGATATGGCCTTTCCCGTCATTCAAATTGTTTCCAGTACAGGAAAATATGACTATTATTCCAAGTATGCTCCCGGCGTAGCAAAACATCTCTGTCCGGCACCTATTTCGCCGGAACTGACAAAAAAGATGCAGAATCTGGCTTTGGACGTATTTCATCTTTGCCATTGCAGCGGTATTTCCCGCGTTGATATCATGACGGACAAAGAGGGAAATCCCTTTGTACTGGAAATCAACACGGTTCCGGGCATGACGGCGACCAGTCTGGTCCCCGATGCGGCCCGTGCAGCAGGAATAGAATTTCCCGATTTATGTGAACGCATTCTAAAGGAAGCATCTGTCGGAAAATTTTAGATTAGGTAGAGTTTTGTGATTATATACAGGTTTATACTATGACAATGGATAAAAAAGGGATATATTCCCCGGCTTCTGATACAACTTCATATCAAAGTGAAAATGATCCATATGGCATTAAAAAGCGTACCCATGATGTCTTCGTGCCGCCTCAGGTAGAAGACACTTCCTATGTGCCTCATCAGGATGTGACGGAGGCACAGGGGAAAACACAGAAGCGGATTGCCCGACGCCGGGCCAGAAGCCAGCGGAAAAAACTTGCCAGGCAGAGACAACTGCGCCGCCGGAACCGCAGACTGGCTGCCGTAACAGGTATTATTTTTGTCTTTTTTGTCTGGCTTATCCTGCGATTTCTTCCCATTCCTTTTGGAACCGTCATCATTGATGGGAATGAGCGGATGTCCTTTGATGATGTATATCAATCCTGCGGCATACAAAACGGGATCATTAATGTGATACAACTATCGCCGGACCGGATGCGGGAACGAATGGAAAAGGATTTACGGGTAGCAAGCGCGGACATCAGCCGCGAATTCCCGGCGACTATCCATATCCGCATGCAGGAGCGGCAGACTGTTGCTGTCATCACCACGATGTATGGTTTTGCTTATGTGGATGATACGGGAAAGGTCATTGAGACAGCCCCGCAAATTAAAGGCGTATCGGCCCCTTTGATTACTGGTAAAAAAGTAGACACTCTGCTCCTTGGCGATACTATTCATGATCAGTCCATTCGCGATTCTCTTTCGTATTTGAAAAGCCTTGAACCAGAACTTCGTAAGGATATTACAGAAATCAATGTAGGGAATCCAGACAATATTATTGCCTATACAAGCGAATCTCTTCCTGTTCATCTGGGAAGTGCTGATGATCCGGCAGGACGGGCGGAGATGACGAAAGAGCTGCTGCAGGAAGTAAAGCGCAATCATCTTTCTGTCCAGTATATCGATACGGATCCTCGTGCCCCGCTTGTTAAAAGCAGTTGATAGGAAAGATTTTTCAAATAGCTGTAGATTAATTCCTGAATATAGTGTAAAATAATAAAGAAATCCTATCAGTACAAGAGTGTATACTTTTTTGAAGGAGGAACTAGTAAGATGGCAGATAATGCAAACATAAAAGTAATAGGTGTCGGTGGCGGCGGCAACAATGCTGTCAACCGTATGATAGAAGCAGGCTTACAGGGTGTACAGTTTATTTCTGTCAATACAGAAGATCAGGTGCTGGAAATTTCCAAAGCGGATGTTAAAATCCAGATTGGTGAAAAGCTGACCCGCGGTCTTGGTGCCGGCGCTAATCCACAAATCGGTGAACAGGCTGCCCTGGAAAGCAAGGAAGAAATCATCAAGGCCCTGCAGGGTGCTGATATGGTGTTCGTTACAGCCGGCATGGGCGGCGGTACGGGTACTGGTGCGGCACCTATCGTGGCAGAATGTGCCAAAGATCTCGGTGCACTTACGGTAGCTGTCGTTACAAAACCTTTTACGTTTGAAGGGAAGCGCCGCCGCGAACAGGCTGAAAAAGGGACAGCATATCTGAAGGAAAAGGTTGATACGATTATTACTATTCCGAATGATAAGCTGCTGCAGATGATTGACAAAAAGACACCGTTGAAAGACGCATTCCTGAAAGCCGATGATGTATTGCGCCAGGGTGTACAGGGGATTTCTGATCTGATTACGACGACGGGCCTCATCAACCTCGATTTCGCCGACGTGAAGACCGTCATGTCCGACCAGGGCGAAGCCATCATGGGAATTGGCCTGGGAACTGGTGAAAACCGTGCCCTCGATGCGGTTGATGCAGCGATTCACAGCCCGTTGCTTGAAACAGGAATCGACGGTGCGCAGAGCATTCTCCTCAACGTTACAGGCGGCCCCGATGTCAGCTTGTATGAAATCAACGAAGCGGCAGAAAAAATTGCAGAAGCAGTTGACCCGGATGCCAATATTATCTTTGGCCAGGTTATTGATCCGGATATGGAAGAAGATTCTATCCGCATTACTGTTGTTGCGACAGGCTTTGGCAAAGAACCGTCCACGATTCCGTCTTTTGGCCAGGATGGTGGTAAAGCCGATAAAGCTGATCTCGGCGGTGTAGAAATTCCGTCGTGGATGAAATAATAGAGCAAATCAAAAAGCGGATCCTGGTGGACCCGCTTTTTTTCAATCAGTCGTTATATACTCCTGGGAGGAACGAATTATGAGATGTCCATTCTGCAAAGGTGATGATACGAAAGTAACCGATTCGCGGGCAACGGATGACGGGAACGCTATCCGCCGCCGACGGGAATGTCTGAAATGCGGCCGTCGTTTTACGACGTACGAAATGGTAGAAGAAGTGCCGCTTATCGTGATAAAGAAAAATGGCAGCCGGGAATTATTTGACCGCAGTAAAATATTGAATGGCCTTCTCCGTGCCTGCAACAAACGGATGGTTACGCGGCAGCAGCTGGAAGAAATCGTCAATCGGGTGGAACGGGAAATACGCAATTCCCTTGTCCAGGAAGTTTCCAGTGTACATATCGGTGAACTCGTGCTCAATGAACTGAAACATGTCGATGAAGTCGCATATATCCGGTTTGCCTCAGTGTACCGCCAGTTTGCTGATCTGGATAGCTTTATGGCAGAACTGAAACGGCTGATGGGGTCCGACAAGAAGAAAGCATAACCCAGAAAAGGAGATATTATGACAGATCACTATATCGATAATTTTTTAAATGACGTACTACCTCATTTGCGGATTGCTGTCATTGGAGACATTATGGTAGACCGCTATGTATTTGGCAAGGTGGAACGCATATCACCAGAAGCTCCGGTACCGGTAAACCGTGTAGATCATATCAAATCAGTTCTCGGCGGGGCTGCCAATGTGGCATCGAATCTGGCTAATCTTGATTGCAATGTGTACCTGGCCGGACTGATTGGTGATGATGACAACGCACGCCTGCTGAGAAGCCTGCTCGATGAATCGGGCATCGATGGGTCCGGCCTGGTTGCCCGCAGTCATCATGCGACGACGACGAAGATGCGTATACTGGGAGCACGCCAGCAGATGGTACGCCTTGATTTTGAAGAGATTACACCTCTGGACGATCTGGAAACAGCAGAACTTGCGACCTGGCTTGACGTCTGCATCCACTCCGGTCTGGATGGAGTCATTTTATCGGACTATCATAAAGGCGTTCTGACTGATAAAGTTGCCAGACAAATCATTCGTACCGTAAAGGCTGCCGGCATTCCCATTCTCGTCGATCCTAAGGGCAAAGACTGGTCAAAATATGATGGGGCGGACTTTGTTACACCTAATATGAAGGAATTATCTGAATGCGCCGGATATGAAGTGGCCAACGAGGGCAGTGAAGTAGTTAAGGCCGCCATGGAACTGCATAAAAAATATGATTTTGCCAATCTGATGGTCACCCGTTCAGAAAAGGGGATAACCGTCGTCAGCCACGATGGCCGCGTCTGGAATAATCCGGCTACAGCACAGGAAGTATTTGATGTATCCGGTGCCGGAGATACGGTTGCGGCAGCGTTTCTGGCAGCTATTGCCGGTCATCTTTCTATTCGTACGAGCCTTCAGCTGGCAAACGCCGCTGCCGGTATCGTCGTCAGGAAGGTCGGTACATATCCGGTCCACCGCAGTGAACTAATCCAGCTCTGGACACAGTGGCAGCCCCCGCGCTGGTCCCCCTATACAGCACTGGACTGGGATCAGACAGCCCGGAAAATCCGCAGCTGGCAGGAACGGGGAGAAACGGTTGTTTTTACAAATGGCTGCTTTGATATCCTGCATCGAGGCCATGTATTGTATCTGCAGCAGGCGGCAATGCTGGGACAACACCTGATCGTAGGTTTAAATTCTGATGATTCTGTGCGCCGCCTGAAGGGACCGGCACGGCCTTTGGTGCGGCAGGAAGACCGGGCTGTCTTGCTGAATGCTCTCGGCTGTGTCGATGATGTCGTCATTTTTAATGAGGATACGCCTCATGATCTGCTTTCTGTCCTGAGACCAGACATTCTTGTCAAAGGCGGCGATTATAGGGCTGAAGATGTAGTCGGCAGGGAATTTGTTAAACGGGTTGAAATCATTTCTTTTGAAGAAGGGTACTCGACGACAGGTTTAGTCAATAAGATTGTTGATTTAGTAAAGAAGGGGATTCTATGAAAATTGTAACAGGTGGTGCCGGATTTATCGGCAGCAATATTGTAAAACAACTGAATAATCGCGGAATCGATGATATTCTTATCGTCGATGACCTGACGGACGGCCGTAAATGCCGTAATCTGCAGGGGTTATCTTTTTATGATTATATGGATTATGAAGACTTTGCCCAGGAAATGGCTGATGATACCTTTGATTGCGGATACATCGATGTAGTATTCCATGAAGGAGCCTGCTCCGATACGATGAATTACGATGGACGCTACATGATGAAAAATAATTATGAAGGCAGCAAAAATCTGCTCCGGTACTGCATGCAGCGCAAGATACCTTTTTTGTATGCTTCTTCTGCCTCTACCTATGGCAGTGGCAAACATGGCTTCCGTGAAACCCCGGAATGCGAACAGGCATTGAATCCATATGCATACTCCAAGCTTCAATTTGACCGTTTTGTGCGGCGCATGCTGCCCTTGTCAAAAGGACAGATAGTAGGTTTCCGTTATTTTAATGTATTCGGCCCCCAGGAAAATCACAAGGACCGTATGGCATCCCTTATCTATCAGAAGTATCATGAATTGCAGAAAACCGGAAAAATTACACTTTTTGAAGGCACTGGCGGTTTTGGCAATGGAGAACAGGTACGTGATTTTATTTATGTCAATGATGTAGTCAATGTAATCTTTTATTTCTGGGAACACCCGGAACTTTCCGGCATCTATAACTGCGGCACTGGTACGGGGCATACGTTCAATGATTTTGTCCACGGTATCATCGAATATTGCGGCAAAGGAACGATTGAATATGTTCCCTTTCCGGAAATCCTCAAGGGAAAATATCAAAGTTATACTCAGGCCGATACGACGAAACTGATGGCTGCCGGATATGACCGGGGATTCACACTGCTCCATGAAGCAGTGAAAGAATATTGCAGCATATTGGAAAAAAGTGACGGTTATTACGAATGAGACGGGCTGTTTTTCTGGACCGCGACGGCGTCCTGAATGTAGATACTCATTATCTGCACCGTATCAGTGACGTCATCTGGGTGCCGGGGGCAAAGGAAGCAGTATCATTACTGACTCGTCTGGACTATCAAATTTTTATCGTTACCAATCAAAGCGGGATTGCCCGCGGGTATTATACAGAATCAGATGTCCAGATACTGCACCAATGGATGTGCCAGCAAATATCTGAGGCTGGCGGCAGGATAACAGCTGTTTATTATTGTCCGTTTTTAGAAGGTGCACCTCTGGAGAAATATAATAAAAAAAGCGACTGGCGGAAACCGGCTCCGGGAATGGTGTTGCAGGCCGCCAGAGAGTATCACGTCGATTTGTCTCATTCATTTATGATCGGAGACGGCCTGCGCGATATAGAGTGCGCCCATGCTGCCGGGATAGACGGCTATCTCTTTCAGGGAGGGCGTCTTGATGACTTTGTCAGAGAAATTATAGAAATGAGGACACGTCATGAAGGACTATAAAAATATTCTGATTATCAAAATGAGTTCTCTTGGTGATGTACTTCATGCCCTGCCGACATTGTATGCCCTGCGTAAAAATTGTCCACAGGCCCGCATCGTCTGGGCCGTGCATCAGAATTTTTCCGCTGTTCTCCCAGGCAAACCCTATATTGACGATGTTATTTATATTGACAAGAAAAAGTTGAAAAGTTTCTCTTATCTGCGTGGGTTGCGAAAGAAGCTTCATGACTATCATTTTGACCTCTGCCTGGACTTGCAGGGACTGGCCAAAAGTGCCATTGTGGCCTGGTGTAGTGGTGCAAAAGAAAAGTATGGCTATTGGGAAATGAGGGAAGGAAGCTTTCTGGTTAGTAAAGGTCTGGCGGGTACTCATCAGTATGACCATGTCATTGAACGGTACCTGGATACAGTCCGGGTTCTGGGAGGCCGTGTTGATGAGATTGCATTTCCTCTCCCGTCCATTGAAAAAGAGAAAGGTATTATGAAGGAACGATTTAGGGCTTTAGGTCTTACCGGGCCTTATATAGCTGTTGTGCCCGGTGCCCGCTGGTCTGTCAAAGAATGGCCGTTGCCATACTGGACAGAATTCCTGAGGCGTGTAACAGCTTCGGGGATGGGAGCTGTTATTCTGGGCAGTGCTGATGACACAGTAAAAGGACAGGTCATTTCCCGGGATGCGGAGACCGGCATTTATGATTTTACGGGCAAGACCAGCCTGCGGGAATTGATGGCGGCTATTTCGTCATCCCGTTTATATATCAGTGCCGATACGGGGCCGCTCCATATAGCCAATGCCTTAAAAAAAGAATTGATTGCTTTGTTCGGTCCTACTTGTCCGGACAGGACCGGCCCGTATGGAGGTCCTGATAGTTCGTACATACACATGATTATTTCTCCTACATCCCAGGCGACCCCGGATCACCCCTTAGTCAATGATCCGGAATGCATGTCCCAGATTACCGTTGATACAGTGTGGCATACGTACATACAGGCGATAAAGAAGGTGAATGGATGATCAATCTTCGTCATAAAAAAATTATAGTAACATTTCTCATGCATCTCGGCGATCTGATTTTAATCACTCCTTTTCTGCAGGTGTTGCGCCGCCATGCCACAGGTTCTGATATCACCCTGGTCGTTGATGAAAAACTGGCCGATGTGGTCCGCTATAATCCTAATATCGATCACCTGGTAACGGTAGATAAAAAAGGAAAGGATAACTCTGTCGGTGCACTCTGGCACATTGGGAGGAATTTGCACCGCAATCATTATGATATCCTCATTAATCTTCATCCTAACGAACGGACCAGCTTTCTGGCGTTTGCCATACATGCCAGGGAATTTGATGGTATGAGTCATTTCCTGTTCCGCCCGTTCATGCACCGGTATACGCGGCTTGACAGGACGCACCTGCATGCGGCAGACATGTATATCAACGTATTGGAACAGATGGGGATAGAAGACCGGCGCAACGATGGCCTGCAATTTCTTACTTGCCCGGCATGGGAACAGACTGCCCATGAATTTTATGCCGCCCAGGGAGTGGAAACCGGTGATAAGCTCATCGGTTTTAATATTGGCAGTGCCGTTCCGCAGAAACGCTGGCCGCCCCGGCGCTTTGCATCAGTAGCTGATTATTTTAGTGAGAACGGATATCGATGTGTTTTCTTTGGAGGCCCTATGGACATCGATATGGTCCGGGAAGCGGCGGAGCTGATGAAATATCCTCCGGTCATTGCGACGGGAAAATTTTCGCTGGGAGAATTAGCGGCAGCCATCCGCTGGTGCTCGCTCTTTATTACTAATGACAGCGGGCCCATGCATGTCGCCGTCAGTCAGAAGGTCCCTGTCGTCGCCCTGTATGGACCGAGCAACCCGATGTTTTATGGTCCCTATACGGATAAGGCCATTGTCCTTGAATCGACAGACCACTATGAAGTTGGAAAAAGTATGAAAAAAATCATTAAGGAAGGAAAATATCAGGGAATTTCCGTTATTTCAGCAGCCCAGGTCATTGAGGCGGCAGAAGAACTGTTGCAACGGTATCCGCAACAGGTTGCTGCATTGTAATTGAAAAGGTTGTGCAAATAGCGTATAATGTAAACCATGAAGTAAATCTACGGACTAATCGGAGGTGTGATATATGAAGAAAGTAATGTTGATAGGTGCTCTTATTGCAGCTGTTTCCATAGGTTCTGTTGCCTGTGCCGCACCCAATAAAAATCCGCAGGCGGGAGATCTGAAAGCCAACGTCAATTACGGCTTTGATCAGAAAGAAGGAGGCCGCAGTGCCCATAGCCGCTTCAGTGGCGGAGACGTCACATACACGATCAATGATAAGGTGGATGTGCAGTACGTCAATAATTATACAAAGGGTGATGACGGGGATAAACTGAATGAACATTATTTACAGGGTGTGTACCGGTTTACTCCTTATGTCTCTGCCTATGGCGGCATGAGTTATGTCAAAGCCGATACTTATAGAGATCAGCATTTTTATGGCTATCAGGTCGGCTTGAAAGGGCAGATACCGATTGGCGAACGCTGGCAGGGATTTGCGTCAGTAGGCGTTGGTGATGATGTCAATTCCTATTCGGTCGGATTAGGATATGATATTACAAAAGACTGGGATGCTCATATCATGTACCGTCGCGCAGATATTGATGTCGACAATTATGATGATACGGTAAAAGGCTGGCAGATTGGGATGGGGTATAAATTCTAGATATCCTGTATGTGCCAGACCATTGTCCGGTTCGTGGGGAGACTGTCGTTGAGACAGTCTCTTTTTTCGTTGACAGTATCCTCTTCGACACGTATAATAACACGTGACATGTGCTGTGGTTGAAAGTCGATGTCAGTCGCAGACAAAGCGATCCACGTAAGGAATCCAAAGTGATTCTGATCATAGTGCGGCCTAGAAGTAAGTCCTGCCGTAACATGCGAGAGGGCTAGTAGTGGGGGATGATGTACATCTATGAGCGAACGTCCCAGCAGGCGAGTGTGGGGGTAAAGACCAGGTCAGACATGTCAGGGGCTGTCGCGCTGCGGCAGCTCTTTTGCATATACAGAGGCATAGTGTCTGCTACAGGTAAACGGAAAAAGCTGTTATAATTTCATTACATTTGTTTTGTAACGGAAAATCCGTTTGACGTTTAGAATGTCATATTGTACAATATAAAGGTATTTATTTCCAACAGTTTTTAGGAGGAGAGTCCCATGGATAAGGCGCGCATTGCAAAAATGGAAAGAGAATTACAATGCAATCCTTATGATAGATTCATGCAATTTCATGTTCTAAAAGCTGATGAAGATGATACGGAACTGGTGTTTCACAATGTAGGAACGAAATGGGGAAATCCCAATGGAACACTGTATGGTGGCGTTTTGTATTCTATGGCTGATTCAGCGATGGAAACGGCGTGTGCCGTTGCAGGAAAAGCTGTCCTGACGTTGGACCTTGCAATGAATTATCTGCGTCCGGCACTGGCGGATACGGTTATTTGTGCTAAGACCCACATTTTGCATAACGGCCGGACGACTATGGTAGTAGTCTGCGATTTTTATGATGACAGCGACCGCTATCTGGCACATGGCAAGGGGACGTACTTTGTTACCGGTGCGTACCAGTACCAGTCTGATAAAGGAGAAACGGCAGATGAAGGATGAACGGACAGAAATGTCAGATGTGCTGAAACGACGGGTGTTCAATATTCATCAGGGCGTTACACAGATTCCGTACTTCAAGAATCTTCCCTGTAAAATCCAGGATGTAGATGAAGGATGGGTACGTGTAGCTTTCGATATTACGCCGAATCTTTGCAATTATCGTGGTATAGCTGCAGGTGGCGTTCTGGCAGCTTTTTGTGATACGCTGATGGGAATGGCCAGTCGTTCATTAGGGTATCAGGTAACGACATTAGAAATTAACATGAATTACATCCGCCCTGTTCATCCGGGGCAGGATCTGATTGGCGTCGGTCAGGTCGTTCATCATGGCGGACGGACGATTGTAGCGGAATGTGAACTCATGGATGAAAACGGAAAAGTAGTGGTCAAAGGGCGTTCTTCTTTTTATATTCTACGCAAATATGATGATTAGAGCGTCTTTTGTGCGTGAACGTATTAAAAAAATGGAAGGTTGGTATCAATATGGATTTTGCTTTTAATGAGGAACAGCAGGAAATCATCAAGGTTGTCAGGGATCTGGTGCAGAAAGAAATCGTACCGTATGCAGGAGAAATGGATGAACAGGGGAAAATGCATGAAGGCCTGCTTGATAAACTGGCTGCTCAGGGACTCCTCGGCGTAGCCATCCCGGAAGAATTTGGCGGAGCCGGCCTTGACGCTATTACGATTGCTGCTATTTATGAAGAACTGGCCAAGGGATGTGCCGGAGTAGCGACGTCGGTTGCAGCTAATGCCCTCGCTTCCTATCCTGTCATCATAGCTGGTAATGATGAACAGAAAAAGCGCTATTTTGATATTATCAATGAAAATAATCTGGCTGCATTTGCCCTTACGGAACCCGGGACTGGCTCTGATGCCGGTTCTGTTTCCACCAGAGCTGTCAAGACGGAAGACGGCAGCGGATATGTGTTGAACGGAACAAAATGCTTTATAACAAATGGAGCTCTGGCAGAAGTATTCGTCGTATTCGCCAATACGCGTAAAACTCCGAGCATCCGCGGACTGACGGCGTTTATCGTGCGTAAGGGAACACCGGGATTTACTGTGGGAAAAGCAGAAAATAAAATGGGCATACGTGCTTCCAATACGACTGAACTGATTTTCCAGGACTGCTTTGTTCCGGTAGAAAATCGTTTGGGCCGGGAAGGTCATGGTTTCCGTATTGCCATGGAAACACTGGATGCGGCACGTCCCTTTGTTGGCTCCATTTCTGTCGGTATTGCTGAAGCGGCGTTCCGTGCCTGCAGTGAATACGCCAAAGTACGCGTTCAATTTGGCAAGCCCATTGCTTCCTTTGAAATGGTACAATCGATGATAGCCGATATGGCTATGAAAGTGGAAGGCGCACGCCTTCTTGTCCAGCGCGCATGCTGGATGAAAGACCAGGGCATGGAGTTCTCCCGGGAAGCAGCCATTGCTAAATGTAATGCTTCTGACGTTGCCATGCAGGTGACGACAGATGCCGTACAGGTCATGGGCGGATATGGCTATATCAAAGAATATCCTGTCGAAAAGTATATGCGTGATGCGAAAATCATGCAGATTTATGAAGGAACGAACCAAATTCAGAGATTGGTTATTGCAAATAAAACACTTTACTGATACAATATATCCATGCAAAACATGGCTATGAAGAAGAGAGTAGCACAGTAATCTGGTTACAGGGAGCGGTTGCCACCGGTTGAGAGCGCCGTGCCAGTTGTGCTGCACGTTCACTTTGGAGCTTCCTGTTGAAGATCAGTAGGCAGGACGGGTATTCCCGTTACAGGATACAGGAGTACAAATTAGGGTGGTACCGCGAATCAGACTTTCGCCCCTTGAGGGGTGGAAGTCTATTTTTTTTAGAGGAGGAGAATTCCATGATTAATGAAAAAATTGAAGCAATCAAGGCTGCTGTCAGCGAACAGATTGCCAGGAGCAAGGGACTCCAGGATGTCCAGGATATCCGCGTCAGATATTTAGGCAAAAAAGGTGAATTGACGGCTATCATGAAAGAAATGAAAAATCTGTCCAAAGAAGAACGGCCTAAAATTGGTCAACTTGTCAATTCAGCCCGGGCAGAAATCGAAGAACATCTGAAAGCCAGAATGAAGGAAGTCAAAGAACAGGAACTGGCGGATAAAATCCAGTCTGAAAAAATTGATATCACTCTTCCCGGCCGCAAACCGGTCATGGGACACGAACACATTTTGCATCAGACATTACGTGAAATGGAAGAATCATTCCTGCGCATGGGGTTTTCCATTGTCACAGGCCCGGATATCGAATCAGATTATTTTAATTTCAAATGTCTGAACCTGCCTGATGATCACCCGGCACGGGATATGCAGGATTCCATGTACGTCACAGACGACATCCTCCTGCGGACTCATACGTCGGGGATGGAAGCAAGGACTCTGCAGGCCCACAAGCCGAATGAACCGTTTAAGATGATTGCGCCTGGTAAAGTATACCGTTGTGACTATGATGCAACCCATTCTCCGATTTTCCATCAGATGGAAGGCATGATTGTGGATAAAAATATCCGCTTTTCTGATTTGAAAGGTATTCTGGAAGACTTTCTCCATGACATGTTTGGCGCCGATACGCGCGTCCGTTTCCGTGCCAGCTATTTTCCATTTACTGAACCGAGCGCGGAAGTAGACATTTCCTGTGTTATGTGCGGCGGCAGAGGCTGCCGGGTATGCTCTCATACGGGATGGCTGGAAATTCTCGGCTGCGGTGTAACTAACTGGGAAGAACTACGCTTAAACGGTTATGATCCCAAACAGGTAAATGCCTTTGCTTTTGGCATGGGCGTGGAACGTATTGCCATGCTGAAATATGGCATCGACGATCTGCGTTTGTTCTATGAAAATGATATGCGGTTCTTAAACCAGTTCTAGGAGGTTATACATAATGAAAAGTTCACTTCTTTGGATGCAGGATTATGTCGATGTAGACATGAATCAGGATATGCAGGCCTTTGCTGATACACTGACCATCGCTGGTATTCCCGTAGAACAGGTAGAATACTGGGGAAAAGATATAAAAAATGTCGTAACTGGCAAGATTCTGAAAATAGAAAAACATCCCGATGCAGATCATCTCGTCATCTGCCAGATTGATGTGGGAACAGAACAACTTCAGATTGTCACGGGCGCTTCTAACGTACGGGAAGGACAGATTGTCCCCGTTGCCGTTCATGGCGCTCATCTTCCAGGAGGCGTTAAAATCAAGCGCTCCAAACTGCGGGGCGTACCGTCCAACGGCATGCTTTGCTCTGCCCACGAATTAGGATTCGATGATAGTGTTCTCCTGCCGGAAGAACGGAGCGGAATCTGGATTCTTCCGGCGGATACGCCTGTCGGGGTCGATGCAGTCAAGTATTTACAACTTCGTGATGTTGTATATGAATACGAACTGACTGCCAATCGGGCCGATTGTTTTTCCATGGTCGGCTTATCACGGGAGTTTGCTGTATTGAGTGGGAAAACTGCCCGGTACCCGGAAATAACCGTTGCAGAAAATGATGAAACCATTGATGGCAAGGTGCAGATTTCTATTGATGATGAAGAATTATGCAACCGGTATACGGCCCGTCTTCTGACTCATATCAAAATCGGCCCTTCTCCGCTCTGGATGCAGCAGCGTCTGCGCAAGTCCGGAGTCCGTCCTATTAATAATATCGTCGATGCCACGAACTATACGATGATTGAATTGGGAATCCCTCTTCATGCCTATGATTATGACAAAGTAGCCGGGCGCCATCTCATTGCCCGCCGGGCGAAAGCTGATGAAGCAATGAAAACATTGGATGGTATAGATCGCACACTGAATGATAATATGCTGGTTATTGCCGATGAAGAAAAGCCCTGCTGCATTGCCGGCATCATGGGCGGATTCGATTCAGAAGTAACGGAACGTACGCAGACGGTCATCCTGGAATGCGCATCATTCAAAGGATCTAATATACGCCATACCGGCCGTATGCTGGGCCTTCGCTCGGAAGCTTCGGGACGGTTCGAACGCGGGCTGGATGCTGATAGCTGCATTAATTCCATTAATCGGTGTGCCCAACTTCTGCAGGAAATGGGAGCCTGTGACGTAGCCAAAGGAATCGTCGATGTCTATCCGCAGCAGCAAAAGACTACTTATATTACATTCACGGCTGACCAGGTCAACGCCTTCCTGGGAACGGATATTCCGGAAGAACAGATGATGCACATTCTGGAAACTCTTCAGTTTACTTTGCAAAAAGACGGTGATACGATTACGGCAACTGTGCCCAGCTATCGTGGAGACTGCACGGAAATGCCGGATATTGCTGAAGAAGTAGCCCGTATTTATGGCTATGAACATATTCCGTCTACACGTCCCTGGTCTGATATTACCGTAGGCGAACCGGGGTTTGAATATGATGTGACGGAGAAGATTTCCCGCATCCTTTGCAGCAGCGGTTTAAATGAAACTGTTACTTTCAGCTTCATGCATCCGGATCAGCTGAAAAAACTGTTATATAAAGATGGGGATCCGGTCTATCAGGCTGTGCCTATTATCAATCCTATAACGGAAGATTTCCCTCTTATGCGGACGACACTGATTCCTTCATTAATGGACGTCCTGGCCCGTAACCAGGCAGTCAAAAATCCGTCTGTGGGCATTTATGAAATAGCTCCTGTCTATATTCCGAAAGAACTTCCTGTAAAAGAACTTCCAGAACAGAAATTGTGTGTCAGCGGCCTTCTTTACGGTCTGCGCACTACAGGAGAATGGCCAGTACAAGCGTCGGACTACGATTTTTATGACGTTAAGGGCCTCGTAGAAGCGGTCCTTTCCGGACTTGGTATCCATGCGGATATTGAAGTATCTGATTATGCGCCGCTTCATCCTGGCAAGGCGGCCCGTTATGTGAAGGACGGCAAGGTTCTTTGTAATTTTGGCGAACTTCATCCGAAAGCTATGGATAATTATGATGTGACAGGCCCGGTATATATCTTTGAAATGTACATGGATGCTATCATGCCGTTCATCAATCTTATGCCTGATTACCATAAAGTTGCCAAATTCCCGGCTTCCAGCCGCGATCTGGCGTTCCTTGCGCCGGTTGACACAAGCAACCAGGCTATTCTCGATATCATCCGGGAAAAAGGCGGAGACTATCTTGAAGCCGTTCATCTCTTTGATTTGTACCAGGGAAAACAAGTTCCCCGGGGCTATAAGAGCCTTGCCTATAATCTGGTATTCCGCTCTGAACAAGGGACGCTGACCGACCAGGACATCCAGGCTCCTATCGATGCCATTCTGACTGATTTAAAAGAAAAATTAAATTGTGAATTGCGATAATCGCATAGAGATGTAATGAAATATGCCGTGATACTTATTTTGTACGTAATGACAACGGAGCTGTTAGTGGTGACAGCTCCGTTGTTCATTACGGCAGGAGTAGCATCAGAACTGGCATTGTAGGCCGTTTTGGCTGTTGTCAATCCCAGGGTTTTGTGATATGATGTAGAGCGTAGTATGGTGTTTTATAGATAATAAAAAGGGTATTATACCCATAAGGAGGACATACTAATAATGAACGTAACAGTAAATGAAGTTGATCAGCACAAAGTAACACTGCACATCGAAGTACCGGCAGCCGAAGCAAAAAAAGGCGCTGCTGCAGCTGTAAAGAATCTCGCTAACAAAGTAAATATCCCGGGCTTCCGTAAAGGTAAAGCTCCGCGTATGATACTGGAAAGTTTCCTCGGCAAGGATGTTGTCAAAGAAGAAATCAAAGAAGCGATTATTACAAAGGCGTATAATGATGCCCTGAATGAAAAAGAAATCGTTCCTGTAACCGATCCGGATATTAAGGTCATTGAAGAAGAAAAAGGCAAAGACTTTGTCTTTGATGCTACGCTGACTAAGAAACCGGAAGTAAAACTGGGTGAATATAAAGGTATTAAAGCAGCCCGTGAAGCCGCTGAAGTAACGGATGAACAGGTAGCCGCTGAACTGGCAAAACTGCAGAAAGCTCATTCCAAGCTCGTCGTTGCCCCGGAAGGTACGGAACTGTCTAAAGATGATTTTGCTATTATTGATTTCAAAGGCACGGTTGATGGAGAAGCTTTTGAAGGCGGCGAAGGAAAATCCTATCCGCTCCAGATCGGTTCCGGCAGTTTCATTCCCGGATTTGAAGATCAGCTCATCGGTTTAAAAGCCGGCGATGAAAAGGATGTCAAAGTGACATTCCCGGAAGATTATTTTGAAAAGAAACTGGCTGGCAAAGAAGCTGTATTCGCTGTTAAGGTCAATGATGTAAAACGCAGTGAAGTTCCGGCCATTGATGATGAATTTGCAAAAGAAGCCGGCAAATTTGACACTCTCGACGCACTGAAGGAAGATATCCGCAAACGGCTGGAATCACAGGCTCACTTCCAGGCTGTAGAAAAGTTTAATTCCGATGTCCTCAAAGCAGCTGTCGATAATGCAGAAGTCGATATCCCCGATGTCATGGTGGATACGAAAGTCGATCAGATGATCGATGAAATGGCTATGCGCCTGGAAACTCAGAACATGTCCCTTGACGATTATCTCAAATACACCAATACGGATATGGACAAATTGAAAGAACAGTATCGTCAGCCGGCGTCCGAAAACGTCAAAATGGATCTGGTACTGGAAGCCGTTGCCAAAGCAGAAAATATCGAAGTCAAGGATATCGATCTCCAGGCTGAAATCTTTACGATGGCTCAGAACTTCGGTGCTGATCCGAAAGAAGTATACAAGATTATCATTAAGGAAAGACGCGTTCCCATGCTCGTTCAGTCCGTCGGCCGTAAAAAGGCTGCCAGCTTCATCCTGAAGAATGCAATCGATACGAACGCTAAAGAAGAAAAAGCGGAAGAACCACAGGTAGAACAGGTTAAAGCAGAAGAACCGGAAGCGTAAGAACGCGAGGTGTAGTCATTATGAAAATGGCATATGTACCGATGGTCGTTGAACAATCGAGTCAGGGCGAACGGAGTTATGATATTTACTCCCGGCTCCTGAAAGACCGCATTATTTTTCTCGGCGGCCCCATTGAAGATGTGACGGCCAATATTGTAATTGCCCAGCTCCTTTTCCTGGAAGCTGAAAATCCTGACAAGGATATCCATTTGTATATCAACAGCCCTGGTGGTGTCGTTACTGCCGGCATGGCTATTTATGATACGATGCAGTACATTAAGCCGGATGTTTCGACTATTTGTGTAGGTTCTGCTGCCAGCATGGCTTCTGTCCTGCTGACGGCCGGGGCTAAGGGCAAACGGTTTGCCCTGCCCCACTCACAGATTATGATTCACCAGCCTTTAGGCGGCGTGCAGGGTCAGGCGACGGAAATCGAAATTCACGCCCGTGAAATCCTGCGCATGCGCAAAGAATTGAATGGCTTATTATCTCTGCATACGGGGCAGCAGCTTGACGTCATCCAGAAAGACACGGAAAGAGATAATTTCATGACGGCCGAAGAAGCAAAAGCATATGGCCTGATTGATGAAATACTGGCCCGTCCGAAAGATGACCAGGCAGGCAAGTAATGGCTGCTATAGGAGGAATACGTGGATAGAGACAGAACAGATGAACCGAGATGCAGTTTCTGTGGCCGTACCCAGAATGAAGTCCAGAAACTGATATCTGGTCCAGGCGTATATATTTGTGATGAATGTATTAATGTCGCGCAGCATATTCTGGAGGAAGAAACAAAGGAAGAATCTCCGGAGTTTCAATTGAAGGAACTGCCGACGCCTCATGAAATCAAGAAAACCCTTGATGAGTATGTCATCGGGCAGGACGCAGCGAAAAAGACATTGTCTGTCGCAGTATATAACCACTACAAACGGCTTCAGTCGAATGATGTCGATGATGATGTGGAATTACAGAAGTCCAACATCATCATGGTCGGGCCTACAGGCAGTGGCAAAACATTGCTGGCACAGACTCTGGCCCGTCTTCTGGAAGTGCCCTTTGCCATAGCTGATGCGACAAGCCTCACCGAAGCCGGTTATGTCGGTGAAGATGTTGAAAACTGCCTGCTCAAGCTGATTCAGGCAGCAGATTATGACATTGCAAAAGCCGAACGGGGTATCATATATATCGATGAAATAGATAAGATTGCCCGTAAATCGGAAAACCCGTCTATTACCCGTGATGTATCCGGTGAAGGAGTACAGCAGGCATTGCTGAAGATACTGGAAGGAACCGTTGCCGGTGTCCCGCCTCAGGGAGGACGTAAACATCCGCATCAGGAAATGTTGCAGATCGATACGACGAATATTCTCTTCATATGCGGAGGGGCTTTCGATGGTATTGATAAGACTATCCTCAACCGTACATCAGATAAAAACATGGGGTTTGGCGCAGAAATCCATTCTAAAAATGAAAAATCCATGGAAACATTGCTGAAAGAAATTATTCCGGCAGATTTGCAGAAGTTCGGGCTGATTCCCGAATTAGTCGGCCGTCTTCCCATCCTGGTTACATTAGACCCGCTCGATGAAGATGCCATGGTACACATTCTTACAGAACCTAAAAATGCGCTTGTCAAGCAATATCAAAAGATGCTGGAAATGGATCATGTCGCTCTGACATTTAAAGATGATGCTCTGCGGGCTATTGCTAAAGAAGCAATGCGCCGTAATACAGGTGCCCGTGGGCTGCGTTCCATTATTGAACGTATCATGCTCAATGTCATGTTTGATGTGCCTAGCCGTAAGGATGTCCGTGAGTGCATTGTCACGGCTGACTGCGTTACAAGCGGCGCAGAACCTAAGCTCATAACAGCATAGGAAACAGATATGTTTAGTTGATAACACTCATTTCTTCCTTGCAGGGAATGAGTGTTATTTTTCCATTTTAAGAATACCAAAATAGTGAATATTTGTAAGCGAGAAGGTGAGTATTATGGACAATTCGATTTTAACCTTGCCGTTTGTCCCGCTCCGGGGCATTGTAGTTTTTCCTAAATTGCTCAGTAATATAGATATTGGCAGAGAAAAATCACTGGCTGCTGTCGATTATGCAATGGAACACGACCGGTTGATGATCGTTTCGGCGCAGTTGGATGAGGATGAAGAAAACCCCGGCTTTGATGGGATTTATCAGATTGGTACGCTGGTGAAAATTCAGCAGCTTCTCCGTCTTCCCGGTGGTATTGTACGCATCCTGGCAGATGGCATATCCCGCGTTGAAATACGAGGATATGCGGATAAAAAAAACTATACGGAAGTGGCGGCTGTAAAAATACAAGATGAATATACCGGATCCAATGAAAATGAGGCACTACGCCGTCTGATGCTGCATCGATTTACGGACTGGCTCGACAATTTAAAAGGTAATGACGAGCTGAAAGAGAAAGCAGAAGCCATACAGGATGCCGGAACTCTGGCCGATTTTATAGCGGCTCAGCTTCCACTTCGGCTGGTTGCGCGTCAGCAGATGCTGGAAATCTACGATGTCAGCCAGCGTATGCGCCGTGTATGCGGGCTTCTTGATACGGAAGTCGATATTGCCAGCCTTGAGTCAAAACTCAATATGGAAGTCCGTGGCAAAATGGACCAGCAGCAGAAAGAATATTATCTCCGTGAGAAAATTAAAGCGATCCACAAAGAACTTGGGGACAAATACGATAAGGATACGGAAGTAGAAGAATTGCGGGAAAAAATCCGCAAGATGAAACTGAATAAAGAAATCGAAGATGTCATGCTGAAAGAAGTAGACCGTCTCGATTCAATGCCGCCGATGATGGCGGAATCTGCCATCATCCGTTCCTATCTTGATTGGATGATGGAACTGCCTTGGAAAAAGGAAACAAAAGACCGCCTGGATCTTAGTCTGGCTCAGCAGATTCTGGACGAAGATCATTATGGACTTACGAAGATAAAAGACCGGATCATCGAATATCTTGCTGTCCGTCAACTGACAAAAAGTCTTAAAGGCCCCATCCTTTGTTTTGTAGGACCTCCCGGAACAGGTAAAACGAGCATCGCCCGGTCTATCGCCCGGTCCATGAACCGCAAGTATGTCCGTATTTCTCTCGGCGGCGTACGTGATGAAGCAGAAATACGCGGTCATCGCCGTACGTATATCGGGGCTCTTCCGGGACGTATCATCGCCGGCATGAAACAAGCAGGAACGAAAAATCCGGTGTTCCTGCTTGATGAAATTGATAAAATGACATCGGATATGCGCGGTGATCCGTCATCGGCTCTGCTGGAAGTTTTGGATCCGGAACAAAATAATACTTTCAGCGACCATTTTATCGAAGTGCCTTTTGATCTTTCTAAAGTCCTCTGGATTACGACGGCCAATGTCATCAGTGATATTCCCCGGCCATTGCTGGATCGCATGGAGGTCATTGAATTTACCAGTTATACAGAGGAAGAAAAATTACAGATTGCCAAACGCTATCTGGTACCGAAACAGCTGAAGGAAAATGGTCTCCAGCCGGGACAGGCCAAGTTCAGCGATGCCGTACTGCGCCATATTATCCAGGATTATACCCGTGAATCAGGGGTACGTACGCTGGAAAAGACGATTGGTACAGTCTGCCGCAAAGTAGGTAAGTCCCTGCTCCTGGAAGAAGATAAGCCGCTCACTGTAACGGTACGGAACCTCGAAAAAATTCTTGGACCGGCCAAATTCCTCCCGACAGAAGTCTGCAAGACTGATGAAGTCGGCCGCGTAACCGGTATGGCCTGGACACAGGTAGGGGGAGAAGTCCTGGAAACAGAAGCGGCAGCAGTCAAGGGAAAGGGCAGCCTTCTTTTGACAGGTCAGCTGGGTGATGTCATGAAAGAATCAGCAGAAGCCGGTATGACGTATATCCGCAGCCGGGCAGACGAATTGGGACTGGCTCCTGACTTCTATGCTACGACAGACATTCACATTCACCTGCCGGAAGGAGCTGTTCCCAAGGACGGACCGTCAGCGGGTATCACTATGGCTACGGCTATCGCTTCAGCACTTACGGGACGCAAGGTACATCATGATCTTGCCATGACTGGTGAAATCACATTGCGTGGGACGGTACTTCCCGTAGGAGGTATAAAGGAAAAAGTAATTGCAGCCCATCGGGCGGGCATTCATAAGATTCTTTTGCCGGAAGAAAACAAACGTGATATGGCCGATGTCCCCCAGACTGTCAAGAAGGACGTGCAGTTCGTTTTTGTTCATCATATGGATGAAGTGCTCAGTCAGGCACTGGTGACGCCATAATGGACCATGGCAGCCTGCAGATCATACGCCCGGCTTATAAATCATCGGCCGTACGGTCGGATCAGTATCCCCAGGGAAATATTCCGGAAATTGCCTTTTTAGGCCGATCTAATGTGGGGAAATCCAGTCTGATCAATTCATTGTGCCAGCACCGCGGCCTTGCACGGGTGAGCGGCGCTCCCGGTAAGACACAGACCATCAATTATTTTCAGGTACTCCTTCAGGAAAAAAGAGAGGAGGAGGAAACGCGCCGGCAACTTTACTTTGTCGATCTTCCCGGATACGGATATGCCCGTACTGGTGGCAGGAACCGGCAGTTGTGGAGTCATTTTATCGGCGAATATATTACATCCTCACCTAACCTTCATCTGCTCTTCCTGCTTGTCGATCTGCGCCATCCGGACCTTCCTATTGACAGGGAGGCCTATACATGGCTGGCCGATAACGAAGTTCCTCTGCAGATCATAGCAACGAAAGCGGATAAACTGAAGAAAAACGAACGGGTTCGCAATCTGGCGCAGATACAGAAACTGTTCCCGACGGCTTTCCCGCCCATTGCGTATTCTTCGCTGAAACAGGAAGGGCGCAATGACGTACTGCATACTATCTATGAAGCCGTTACAGATGACTGATTAACACGAAAGACCGGATATCATTCAGACAAGATGAAAGATATCCGGCCTTTTGTCATCCTGTCTCATACGGGCTGGAAAGAAACACTGCTTTCTGCTATAATGAGAGTGGTTTTGTATAGCGTTTTATAGGAGGGACCTTTTATGGCCATTGTTTCACTCGACAATGAGTCGGCATTTACCTTGCGTGTCCTGCACAAAAAGGGAGTCGTAATCGTCGATTTCTGGGCGCCCTGGTGCGAGCCCTGCAAAATGATACGTGCTGAGATACAGCGGGCTGCTGAAGCTTTTGAAAATCAAGTGGAAGTGGTACGGGTCAATGTGGATGCATTTCACAGCCTGGCAGAAAAATACGATATTATGGCGATTCCGACATTGCTTTTCTTTAAAGATGGCAAACCCGTCAAACGGATAATCGGATATGCATCAGAAGATGAAATCAGAAAATTTTTGGCAACACTCGTCTGAAAACGACCCCTGTTTTGACAGTAAAAACGTTAGGATGGTATAATTAAGAGTGAGCTTATTTAATTTAGAAGAAAAAAAAATGTTATCTGTTGTCGTTCCCGTATTCAATGAACAGTTAAATATTGAAAAGTTTTATGAAGAGGCGACAAAAGCAATACAAAACCTGGATATGGATTATGAACTTATTTTTGTCGATGATGGGTCCAAAGATACGACGCCTCTTATTCTCAGCCGGCTGACCGAACAAGATGATCATGTCCGTGCGCTGATACTGGCACGGAATTTTGGGCATCAGCTCGCTATTACGTGCGGTATGGATTATGCCCAGGGGGATGCTATCATTACTATGGATGGTGATATGCAGCATCCGCCAGCCATGATTCCTGATCTGGTGCAGAAATGGCGGGAAGGATTCGACGTTGTTCAGACCGTGCGCAAGGGAACCGATGATGCCGGGTTTTTAAAGCGGCTGACATCTAAGTGGTATTATATTCTGCTGAACGCTCTTTCTCCCGTCCATATTACTCCCGGCGGATCAGATTTCCGTCTCATCGACCGGAGAGTGCTGAACACGTTCCGGCTGTTTCGTGAACATGACCGGTTTATCCGGGGCATGATGGGGGATATCGGTTATAAGCAGACTACCATTGATTTCGTCGCTCCCCGCCGTTTTGCGGGAAAATCGAAATTCTCCGGCCGCAAAATGCTGCATTTTGCTCTGGACGGTATTACTGCTTTTTCAAAGACACCTCTTCGTATTTCCTTTTATGCCGGTCTTTTGAGCGGTCTGCTGAGTATTGTCATGATTGTTCATGCTCTGTACAGTCATCTGACGGGAACAGCAGCTCCGGGATGGACAACTACGACGATTATGGTTTGTCTCGTAGGCGGATTGCAACTTATTTTTTTAGGTGTCATTGGCGAATATATCGGACGTATCTTCGAAGAAGTCAAGCAGCGTCCTTTATACTGGCTGCGGGCTGAGTTAGGACATAAGAAGCGGCCTTAAAGAAATGGCGTTATTTTGAGAGGTGTTTATATGAGGCATATGGTACATCGTTTACTAGTATTCACGCTACTTTTTTCGGCAGTTATTCTGCCTGCCGGTGCATATAACATAGGTGACCGGGGTGTGCAGGTCCTGAAGATACAGAAACAGCTTGTGAAATACGGATACCCCATTGGCACAGACGGCATTTATGGAAATGAAACGGCCCGGGCAGTACAACGATTTCAGGCAGATAAAGGACTGGATATGGATGGCATTGTCGATAGTAAGACCTACAAGAAGCTTTTAGGTTCATCGATGCCAAAAAGCGAGGCTAAACGGGCTGAAAAGGCAAAGTCAGAAACGGTTGCCATGAAAACGAAATATCCGAGCAATCGGAATTATAAAGAGTATTCCAAAATCAAAAAGTTTACAAGTCATGATGTAGTGGGAGACCGCTTAGTATCGACGGCCAATAAATATGTAGGTGTGCCATATGTTTTTGGAGGAAACACACCGAGCGGATTCGATTGCTCAGGGTTTACACGGTATGTTTTTTCACATAATGGTATCCATCTGCCTCGTATGGCTGATGAACAATACCGTATCGGTTCGACTGTATCACGAAGCGAACTGATTCCTGGCGATCTCGTTTTCTTTTCGACGTATGAGCCAGGTGCCTCTCATGCAGGTATTTATGTCGGCGATAATCAGTTTATCAGTGCTACGAGCAGTGGCGGCATCCGCATTGACAGTATGGATAGCAGCTATTGGGCTTCCCGTTATGTGGGAGCCAGACGAGTACGCTGAAAATAAATCTACTAGCTCTTTTATGGCAAAAAGGTTGCCCAACGGGAAGTAAAAAGCGTATAATCTGAGTCATACCAAAAGCTAAGACTGAGGGAGTGTTTGAAATTATGAAGTATATGACGGGAAATGAAATCCGTAAAGCCTATCTGGAATTTTTCAAAAGTAAACAGCATCTGATTTTGCACAGTTTTCCCCTGATCCCGGAAAACGACCCGAGCCTGTTGCTCATCGGTGCTGGTATGGCCCCGTTAAAACCGTATTTTACAGGTAAACTCGTACCGCCTTCTTACCGGGTTACGACGAGTCAGAAATGTATCCGTACAGATGATATAGATAATGTAGGCCGCACTGCCCGCCATCATACGTTTTTTGAAATGCTCGGCAACTTTTCCTTTGGCGACTACTTCAAGAAAGAAGCTATTTCCTGGGCCTGGGAATTTCTCACGAAGGTTATCGAACTGGACCCGGATAAGTTGTATGTAACTATTTATCCGGACGATAAAGAAGCGTATGATTATTGGCATAATATGATTGGCCTGGCTGATGAACGCATTTTCAAATTTGACGATAATTTCTGGGAAATCGGTGAAGGTCCCTGTGGTCCGGACAGTGAAATTTTCTATGACCTTGGTCCGGAACGGGGCTGTGGCAAACCGACCTGTACTGTAGGCTGTGATTGCGACCGGTATCTGGAAATTTGGAATCTTGTCTTTACCCAGTATAATCGTACAAAAGATGGGAAATATGAACCGCTGGCCAAGAAAAATATTGATACAGGCTGTGGACTGGAACGGCTGGCTTCCGTCATTCAGCAGAAAGAATCGAATTTTGAAACCGATCTGATATTCCCTATTATCGAAAAAGTCATTGCAATCAGTGGTGGTGATTATTCCCAGCCTGATCAGAAAATGGCCATGAAAGTCATTGCTGACCATATCCGGGCTATTACGGTGATGATCAGTGATGGCATCCTTCCGAGCAATGAAGGGCGTGGCTATGTACTTCGCCGTATTCTCCGCCGGGCAGTCCGTTACGGCCGGCTCCTGGGAATTGACCATCTGTTCCTCAGCTCTCTCGTCGATACGGTTATAGATATCCTCGGCGTAGAGTATCCGGAACTTAAACAATATGAAAGCCTTATTAAAAGAGTCATCGATACGGAAGAACGCCAGTTCAGCGCTACTCTGGCACAGGGACTGGACTTGTTGCATCAGATGATGGAAGAAGCTAATGACACGAAAATCCTTGCGGGCAGTGAAGTGTTTAAACTTTACGACACGTTTGGCTTCCCTGTTGAATTAACGGAAGAAATTGCTGCAGAAAAAGGATATACGCTCGACATGGAAGGCTTTAAAAAAGCCATGAAAGAACAGCAGGAACGTGCCCGTGCTGCCCGTACGAAAGTATCAGCAAAGGTAGCCGTACCGGATACGACAAAACTTGATCAGGATACTCTGATAAATGATGCGGAAGCCGTAAACGGACATATTGTCATGATTGGCCGGGAAGGGGTAGAAGTGCAGCAGGCCGGGGATGGAGAAGAAGTTACGATTATTCTTGATTCTAATCCGTTCCATGCTGAAGGAGGAGGCCAGCTCGGCGATACGGGGATATTAAAAGCCCCGGAAGGATCGGTGCGCGTAACAGATGCCAAGGCATTGCCTAATGGCCTGGTATATCTTATCGCATCGGTAGCAGAAGGTCAGATCCAGACTGGCGATGCCGTAGATATCACTGTAGATAAAGCACGGAACCTGGCAATTGCCCGTAATCATACGGCGACGCACCTGCTCCAGGCTGCACTGCGAAAGGTTCTGGGGAATCATGTCAATCAGGCTGGCTCGCTGGTAACGCCGGAACATCTGCGTTTTGATTTCACAAACTTCTCCCCCGTTTCAGCAGAAGAACTGGAAAAAGTAGAAGCACTGGTCAATGAAGAAATATTGAAAAATGTACCGGTTACTATTGAAGAAATGGCCTTGCAAGAAGCAAAAGAAAAAGGTGCCATGGCATTATTTGGCGAAAAGTATGGGAATCGGGTACGTGTCGTTTCAGTCGGTGATTTCAGCTGTGAATTGTGTGGTGGATCCCATGTAACCAACACGGCTGTCATCGGCTCCTTCCGGATTCTTTCTGAAACAGGTACAGGAACAGGAGTACGCCGCATAGAAGCCGTTACGGGGGCAGCAGCTCTTGAAAAAGCCAAAACCGATGAAGCAGTCATCCGCAATCTGGCGGCTTTATTGAAAGTCAAGGCTGACGATGTAGCAGTAAAAGTAGGTCATCTCCTGGGGCAGCTTAAAGACACGGAAAAAGAATTGCAGCAACTTAAAAAAGATGCTGCCCTTTCCAACCTCGATGCGATTTTGGCCAGCCGGGAAGAAATAGAAGGCATTCCTGTCATTGCGGCAGCTGCCCAGACCGATTCGATGGATAGTCTGCGTGAACTGGCAGATACAGTACTGGCTAAGTCGGGTCATGGCGTAGTTCTCCTGGCTTCCGTAGCGGATGGCAAAGTGCAGTTTGTCTGCAAGGTAGATAAAGGCGATACGAAAAAGGGCCTTCATGCTGGAAAAATCATTAAGGCGGCAGCCCAGGCTGCTGGCGGAAATGGCGGTGGCCGCCCTGATATGGCACAAGCTGGCGGTAAACAGCCTGAACAGGTTGATGCGGCACTTCAGGCAGGTAAAGACATGGTCAAGAATCTACTGGGATGATGTCCTGCCATCATAAATAAAGGATGTGACAAACATGGCAATTAGTGATGAAACGATGATCGTAAAAAACAGAAATGAGGAACAGACCGTTGCTTCCATGATTTTGGAAGACGTGTACCACGCTCTGGAAGAGAAAGGGTATAATCCTATTAATCAGATTGTTGGATATCTCCTTTCTGGCGATCCCACGTACATTACGAGTCATAATAATGCTCGCAGTAATATACGCCGTATTGAACGGGATGAATTGATTGAAGAATTAGTTCGTTCTTATGTAAAACAGCGTAATTTATAGGAGGCATATGAGAATTTTAGGCCTGGATGTAGGCTCGCGCACTATTGGTGTTGCTTGCAGCGATCCCTTATTGCTGACAGCACAAGGGATGGAGACAATAAGGCGGCAATCGCAAAAAAAAGATTTTGCCCGTCTGAAAGAAATTATTAAAGAAAAAGATGTACATCGCGTCGTCGTCGGCAAGCCGCGGCATATGAATGGCGATTACAGCGAAAACATGGAGAAGATTGAACAATTTGTCTCAGAATTGAAAAAAGTGCTCCCCGAAATGGAATTTGTTTACTGGGATGAACGCCTGACAACCGTCATGGCGACACAGGTACTGATGGAAGGAAATGTGCGCCGGGAAAAGCGGAAACAATTCGTTGATAAGATGGCGGCAGTTCTGATTTTACAAAATTATTTAGATGCTCAGGGAGGATAATATGGCAGAAGACATGTTGGAAGAAGTCGAAGTGATTACTGTAACAGGTGATGACGGACAAGAAGAGTATTACTCAGTGGATGTGACAATTCCCTATGCGGGCAAGGAGTTTGCCGTACTCGTCCCGTATAGTGAAGAAGAAGATAGTCCTGCTGAAGGCGATGCCATCATAGCACGCCTTGATGAAGAAGACGGAGAAACAGTGTATGTGGCTCCGACAGATGAAGAATTTGAAGCAGTACTCCATGCATACGACAAGTTAGTCGAAGACGAACCGTAACGATGATAAAAAAGCTGTGCATGCTAGTCCCTGCCGGACTAGCATGCACAGCTTTTTGCATCTTTTGCTTTTATGTATTTTGTTTATATTTGGAATATACAAAATCAGACGGCATTATTCGTATGAGGTTTGAAGCGTGTTGATGACGGATTCGTTTCAGGCGTCAGATTTTTCATTTCGCCAAGATCATCACTGCGGTCAGTAAAATAGGTGTGAAGCATCATTTCAGCCCGTTCAGAAAGTGGTTCTCCAAGGAATTGTTTGTACAAATCCTGAATTTCCGGATTTTCCCAGCTGGCTTTATATGTCGCATCCACATCGCTTTGATAGAGAGAATCCATTCGTGCCTGTTGCACTTTCTTCACTTGCGGCAATTTAACTTTCGGCTGTCCGCCACCACCTATGCAGCCGCCAGGGCAGGCCATGACTTCGATAAAAGAATAGTTTTCAAAGTCTTCCGCGGCGATGAGTTCATCCAAAAATTTACGGGCATTGCCCAATCCGCTGATGGCAGCGACATGGATGACAAAATGACCAAAAACAACGGAAGCTTTTTTTACACCATCCAGACCACGTACCGGTTCGAAAGGAATAAAATCATCAGGAGCCTTACGACCGGTAAAGAAATAATATGCCGTACGAATGGCTGCTTCCATGACGCCGCCACTGTTACCAAAAATACGGCCACCACCAGTTGATTCACCAAAAACTTTGTCAAAATCACTATCGGCGATGCCAGTGAAGTCCAATCCTTCTTCCTGAATCCATTGAGCCAGTTCACGGGTTGTGATTGAAATATCCGTGTCCCGCAGTTCAGGGATATTCCAGAAATCTGCCGACGCATTCAATTCCGGACGGCGTATTTCAGCTTTTTTAGCTGTACAGGGTGCTACATCTACAATGACGACCTTTTTAGGATCGAGGTTGTTGTTTTTAACGAACCAGGTCTTCATAGCGGCACTCATGATGCTGATAGGACTCTTGGTCGAAGACAGATGAGGAATGAGATCCGGGTAAAATGTTTCCAGAAACTCAACCCAGGCAGGGCAGCAGCTGGTAAACTGAGGAATAGGAATTTCTTCTGACTGAAGCCGGTGCAGTAATTCCATGGCTTCTTCCATGATGGTCATATCAGCACCAAAGTCTGTATCGAAAACATAATCAGCACCAAGCGCACGCAGGGCACCTACCATTTTTCCTTGTACAAATGCACCAGGTTCCATGCCAAAAGCTTCACCGAGACCGACGCGGACGGCAGGAGCCGTCTGGAACATGACAATCTTGTCGGGGTCTTTGATAGCAGCTTTCACCTTATCCAGATCAGATACTTCTGTGATAGCACCGAAAGGACATACGGCGGCACATTGCCCGCAATGGACGCAAATGGGCATATCTCCCGTACTTTCCAGATTATAATAATCCATGACAGTCTGTGTGTTTGCGCACGTGCGGCGGCATAATGTACAATTTTTACACTTACTTTCGTCAAATTGTACAGAACAATTGTGTTCATCAATAGGGACACGGCGCTGCGTTTCCTTGAATCTGCTTTGAAATGTAGGCATTTTTCTCTCCTTATTGAATGATTATAACTTATTGATAATTAAATGATTTTTTTCACAATCTATTACATATAGGATAATACAAAATACCACATTTTTCCATTATTTTTTAGTATTAGTTTTAAGAAATTTTACATCTTATCTATTCGTTTTGTACATAGTGACTTATTATAAAAATTTTCTATGTTTATCTTTTTAATGTTAATTTGAAAATAATAAGGATTAAGACCGGGTGTTTCATAGGATTAAAAATAAATTGATTATGAAATTAAATATTCACTGTCTTTTAAATTGGATATAATGTAAAAGTAACAACCAGCTGTGAAGAAACATGCGGCAACCCAACAGATAGGACTGGCGCAGCAAATACCCCAATATCCCCAGGAGTTAGCAAGGAGATAAGCGGCGCCACCGCGAAGACTGAGTTCGATGATACTGCTTGTGAGCGGGACGGCTGATATTCCCATACCCTGAACAGCATTGCGATAGACAAAAATTTGTCCCAGGAAAAAATAAAACGGAACACTCATGGTGATATAGAGCCAGGCCTGCTGCAACAAAATTTCATCGTGCTCGCTAGTAAAAATACTTAATATGTCCTGGCCGCCCAGATACATAGTCGTTGCTGCCAGCCCACAGAAAGCCAGTGATACGAGCGAACACTGCCGCACTCCCTGACGAATACGGTTATATTTCCTGGCACCATAATTCTGGGCAGAATACACGGCCATTGCAATACCGAAAGAAACCATGGGCTGTAATGCCAACTGTTCTATCCGTGTAGCGGAGACAAAGCCGGCAATCGTCTCTGAACCGAATGTATTGCAGACCGACTGAATAATGATGATTCCGAGTGAGATAATGAGGAATTGGGCTGCCATGGGAATACCGATGCGCAAATGCTGAAGTGCGAAAGCTCTATCCCAGTGCCAGTCCCTGCGCTGGAGATGCAGCATGGGAAAGTGGTGGTGCATATATATCAGGCACAATACAGTAGAAGCGGCCTGCGCCAGGACAAGAGCAATTGCCGAACCGGGGATACCCCAGCCGAAACAGGCAATAAATAAAACTGCCAGTACTACATTCAGCAATGAGGAAAAGATGAGAAAATATAATGGGGTACGACTGTCCCCCAGAGCCCGGCAGGCACAGGAAAGAAGATTATAAAACATCATGGCTAGAAGACCATATGATATGATTATGATATACTGATATGAGTCATCGTACAATTCATGCGAAATGTTCATGAGTTGCAGGAACCAGGGCATGCAGAGGCAGGCAATCAGCATGAGAATGACTGTCATGCCGAGAGAAAGTATGATTGACATTGAAAATGAACGGCGGACTCCATCGAAATCACCGGCGCCGAACCGTTGTCCCATTAGTACAGTAAAGCCCGATGCCATTCCGATAGTAAGGCCAAGAAGAGCCATAAACAAGGGGGCCACCGCTCCAACGGCAGCCAGAGCGTGAACGCCTATGAAACGTCCAACGATGATGATATCTGCAATATTATAAAATTGTTGAAAAATATTTCCAATCAAAAGGGGACCCGTAAAAGCCAGAATCAGCTTTATAGGGTTCCCTTCGGTCATGTTATGTATCATGTAACAATGTGACTCCTTTATTTATGTGGAGAAGAAAGTATAAATTCACTGAGTTGGATAAAGCCTGGTACGAGTGAATCGAGATCCAGATTTTCATATACGGAATGGGCACGGCGGCCTATGCAGGTACCAAATGAAATAGCCGGAATACCCAGACTCAGTGGAATATTTGCATCCGTACTGGCCGACTGAAAGGTAGTTGTCAGCCCGTGAGCAGAACGGATACGGGCCAGGCGCTGACACATGTCCGAATTTTCTGCTCCGTCATTACAAGGCCGTTCGCCGAGGAATGCTTCCGTAATCTGAATTTTAGGATCCCGTGCCGCATCGAGCAACTCGTGAAATTTTTGATCTATCCGTTGAAGTTCTTCTTTGGATTCTGAACGCAGATCAATTGTGAAAGACACATGTTCGGCGATGGAATTTACCGTCGAGCCGCCCTGGATAGTGCCGACATTATATGTCGTTTTA
The DNA here is from genome assembly GCF_043520715.1 of Megasphaera hexanoica. Lineage (NCBI taxonomy): Bacteria > Bacillati > Bacillota > Negativicutes > Veillonellales > Veillonellaceae > Megasphaera > Megasphaera hexanoica. The sequence goes on from NZ_CP171361.1 coordinate 1,194,171, forward strand.
GGATTGACCGGTACATCCAGGTTATAGAGATTCCAGATGATGCCGGAAGCAATGGCAATGGCATTATCGTTGCCAAAGTTTCCCCAACTGTGCCCGCCTTCCGCTTGTATATCAATCTGATACCGGCGGGAACCGACGGCCAGATTGATGAATGAATCACTGTTACAATCAATAGCGACCATTTCACTGACTTCATGAGCATGGTCTGTCATGAACTGGCGGATACCTTTGAGGTTTCCCAGCCCTTCTTCTCCTACATTGAACAGGAAGAAAGCACCTGCCGGCAGTTCGATATGAAGCGATAAGATCATTTCTACAAAGAAGAGGAGACTGGCTACATTGGCGCTGTTATCACCACAAGACGGCGCCGCAAATATATTTCCTTCGATTTTCGGCTTGATAGAAGATACTTGATTAAATACTGTATCGATATGAGCTCCATAAACGGGATGTTTTGTTTTCTTCGTAATCTGACAAGGCCAGATTACATTGCCGGCACTATCTATATAAGATTCTGATGCTCCCAGTTTATGAAGATAGGTCAAAATCCAATTGGCTTTGGCCTGTTCTGAACCTGTCGGTGACGGCAGACTGCAGATTGTTGTCAATAGTTCTATGAGATGGCGTTCATTTGTTCTGGCAAAACGGTCTATCTGTTGTGTGACAGATGTATTCATTAAGATTCCCCCTTTTGGCTATCATACCATGCTTATTATACACCACGGATGGGGAATGGTATATGGATATATTTCGCAATTTCATATTGCGAAAACAACTAAAAATATTATGTTTATATATGAAAATATATAATCAATTAAAAAATAATACGTTTAACCTATTGACAATTTAAATTTAACGGTGTATTATTCAAGCATACCTAAACAAATTCAAAGACAGGAAGATGCAATGGCGCATAGTACTATGTGTCATTGCTCTTTTTTTTAGGTAACCTGCTGATCTGGTGCATACAGACCGACATGTGTTGTATTTAGGGGGGATTATTATGGGGAAGTACATCTTAAAACGAGTGCTTATTTCTATCCCGGTCTTGTTTCTCATATCCATCGGTGCATTTGTCCTGGTTCATCTGACACCGGGGGATCCGGCCGACATGTATATTTCACCGGATATGACGGCAGCCCAGGTGGAGATGACACGAGCCGCTCTGGGACTGGACAGGCCCTTATTTATCCAGTATGTAGACTGGATGGCTAATTTCCTGACTGGGAATATGGGATTTTCCTTTGCAGACCGCCAGCCTGTACTGGATATCATTTCCCAGCGCCTCGGACCGACACTGCTTCTCATGAGTATCAGCCTGATTGTAGCTTATGCGACGGCTATTCCTTTAGGGATCATAGCTGCCCTTCATAAAAACTCGAAACTGGACCGGGCTATCATCGGCTGGACATTCTTCAATGTTTCCTTTCCGCCGTTCTTCCTGGGACTGGCTTTGATTTACATCTTTGCTGTTGAACTGGATCTGCTCCCGACGGGCGGCATGGAAGTCCTCGGGATGGAAAATGATGGCATTGACCTGGCGGAACATCTGGTTCTTCCCGTCATCGTTATGGCGTCGCAGTTTTCTGCAAATATGATCCGGTACGTACGGGCCAGCGTCCTGGAGGTGCTGGGTCAGAATTATATCCGCACAGCCTTGGCAAAAGGACTTAAGTGGCGTCAGATTTTACGGTTCCATGTACTGCGCAACTCTCTGATACCTATCGTTACGGTCATTGGGACCGACCTGCCGAAAGTTATTGGCGGCGCAGTCATCACCGAACAGATTTTTCAGTGGCCCGGTATTGGATCACTTACCGTAGCAGCCATTAATTCCCGGGACTATCCCGTACTCATGGCAATTGTTATTTTGTCGGCAATCGCCGTTCTCATTGCGAATCTGACCGTTGATATTGCCTATGCGGCTATCGATCCGCGTATCAAGTATAGTAAATAGGGGATTTGAAAAGGGGGGACAGGAATGGAAGCAAATAAATTTGTTTTGGTACATCAAAACAGTATCGGTGCTTCATTCGGACTGAATGCCCTGAGTGGCAAAAAAGAAAAGGAAAAAGAAGAAGTTCCTGAATCTTGGGGGAAAATCACATGGCGCCGGTTCTGTAAAAACAAGGTGGCTGTATGGAGCCTGGTTCTCTTTGGAGCGATTATCCTGATGGCCATCCTGGCACCACTAATCTCGCCATTTGATCCGGTACAGACGACGGGAGCTTTCGATGAAGGCCCGTCAGCTGCTCATCTGCTGGGGACAGACGATGTCGGACGTGATGTACTGAGCCGCCTCATATATGGTTCACAGGTTTCATTGATTGTTGGCATCGGGTCGGTTGTCATCTATGCGGCAATCGGTATTACACTGGGATTACTTTCTGGATACTTTGGTGGAATGATAGATAGTCTGATCATGCGCATTACCGAAGTGTTCATGGCCTATCCTCAATTTATGATTATTCTGGTCATCGTCAGTCTGATTGGTCCGAATATGATGACTGTCATGCTGGTCATGGGCTTTATGGGATGGCCGCCTATCTGCCGTCTGGTGCGCGGTGAAGTCCTCAGCATCAAGACCCAGGATTATATCTCGGCTGCTATTGTTACAGGCTATTCGCCTTTTACGATTGTTTTTAAACATATTCTGCCAAATGTTCTTTCTCCGATTCTGGTCAATTGCACATTCGGTATTGCCAATGCCATCCTGACCGAAGCATCATTGAGTTTCCTGGGAATGGGCGTGCAACCACCGGCAGCCAGCTGGGGCAATATGTTGACCAGTGCCCAGTCTATTATGATTTTATCAGCTGAACCGTGGCGCTGGATTCCACCGGGAATTGCGATTCTCATTGCAGTACTGACGATTAACTTCCTCGGTGATGGTCTGAATGAAGCCATAGACGGCGATTCTAAATAAGTAAAGAGGGGACAGGATCGCTGACTATATATTTTAAGAAAAGAGGGGTTATTATGGGCTTATTATCATGGATACGCAAAAGAAGAGGTCTGGCATTAGCTGTTTGTCTGGCACTGAGTGTTACCATGCTGGCAGGTTGCGGCGGAGGCAGCAAAGGTGGCGGAGGATCTGCCGGCAAAAAAGAAGCACTGACGATCGGTATGTTTAATGCACCCGATTCGTTTAACCCGCTGTTCAATCCTGGCATTGCCGGTCAGTTTACAATCCGTTTTATGTATGATACGCTCCTGGGCATGCCGGAAATCAACAAGTTTACACCGCAGCTGGCTAACAGCATTGATACGACGGATAATCAGAACTTTACCATTAAACTGAATGAAAAGGCAAAATGGACAGATGGCAAACCCGTCACGGCAGATGATGTTGTCTTTACGTTCAACCTCATTGCCAATCCGAAAGTGGAAACGACTAAAGGAAGCTATATCAACATGCTGGAAGGGACAGACAGTGTAGGCAAGAGACCGGACGGTACTCCCATTCCGGATCTGGTGGCTGTCGATGAACATACGGTTACATTCCGTACGAAGAAACCGGTAGATCCGAATTACCTGAAGAGCATGCTGGGCTTTGAAGTCTATATCGTTCCCAAACATGTCTTTGAAAAAATCGATCCGGCAAACATCTCCAATTCAGATGCTGTTACCAAACCGACTGTTACCAGCGGCACGTATAAATTCGTTTCCTATAAGACGAATGATCATGTTGAGCTGGCAGCAAACGAAGATTATTACAAGGGTTCTCCTAAGCTGAAAAAGGTATTCATCCGCATCATGAATGGGACCAACCTCGTGACAGAATTAAAATCCGGTAACGTGCAGCTGGCCGCTTCGGGTGGTATTGGTTCTGTACCGGTTAAGGATCTGGATGTCCTGAAGAAAGACAGCAAACTGATTGTCAAGGCTGTTCCTTCACTGAACACGCAGTATCTGGAAGTCAATAACAGCAATCCGGCATTCAATGTTAAGTTCCGCCGTGCCGTTACGATGGCTATCGACCGTCAGAAAATCTGTGATGAACTGTACAAGGGCACAGCACAGATTGTACCAACTGTTTACACAAAAGTCAGCCCTGTATATGATGAAAGCGTAAAACCGCTGCCATATGATCCGGAAGCCGCTAAGAAAGAACTGGCAGAATCGGGCTTCGATACATCGAAAGAAATTACACTCCAGGTACCGATTGGAAATGTATTGCGTGAACAATCAGCAGATTTGATCCAGCAGAATCTGCAGGCTATCGGTCTCAATGTTAAACAGCAGAAACTGGATTTCCCGACCGTTCTTGGTAATGCCAAGAAAGGCGATTATGAAATGATGCTTCTGGGCTATGGCCTTACGCCGGATCCGGATTACAGCAACTACTTCGTACCAGGCGGCAGCAATAACTTCTGCCATGCTGATGATCCGAAACTGACGGAGATGATGAACAACGCGGCATCTTTACCTGATGCGGAAGCACGCAAAGCAGCTTACAAAGAAATTCAGGCATATATGCGCGATAATCAGTTCGTTACCAGCTTGTACGAAACCGATCAGATTAACGTACAGAGCAAAAATCTCGTCGGTGGAATTAAGGATTTCTGGGAAGGTTCTCTGGATGACCTCTATCAGTGGCATTTTGAATAAACGGGCGCCGTAATTGCAGATTGACACAGCGTGCTCCGTAAAGGTTATACATCCTGCGTCTGCTGCTGGTGCTGCAGACGCAGCGGTGTATGAGAAAGGATGAACAGCAATGACAACAGATACAATATTAAAAGTAAACAATTTACATGTATCGTTTCGGACGCTGGACGGCATCGTAGACGCTGTGCGCGGTGTTACCTTTAATCTGAAACGTGGTGAAACATTGGCAATTGTCGGTGAATCCGGCTCTGGTAAATCGGTCTCTATGAAGGCAATCAACCGGGTGCTGCCGCGAAAGAATACCATATTTGGCAAAGAAGGTGAAATCATTTACGAGGGGAAAAATCTCCTTACTTTACCAGAAGAAGAAATGGAATCGGTTCGCGGCCGTAAAATAGCCATGATATTTCAGGACCCTATGACATCTCTCAATCCGACTATGACCGTGGGGCGGCAGATTGCTGAATCCATCCTGACTCATGAAGATATTTCGAAGGCAGACGCCATGAAAGAAGCCATAAAGCTTATGGGTCTTGTTGGAATCCGCAATCCTGAAGAAAGCAGCCGGAACTATCCCCATCAGTTTTCCGGTGGCATGCGTCAGCGTGTCATGATTGCCTTGTCCCTGGCGTGTAAACCCGATATTCTGATTGCAGATGAACCGACGACGGCACTGGATGTTACCATCCAGTCACAGATCCTGGATTTAATTGATGATTTAAAAGTAAAACTGAATATGTCCGTCATCTTTATTACCCATGATTTAGGTGTCGTAGCCCATGTAGCAGACCGGGTCGCCGTCATGTATGCCGGTAAAATCATTGAAATCGGCACGGCAGAAGAGATATTCTATAATCCTCAGCATCCGTATACGTGGGGACTCATTTGTTCCATGCCGACGCTGGATACAACGGATGATCATCTCTACAGTATCCCGGGAGCACCGCCTAACATGCTGCACATGCCGAAAGGAGACGCCTTTGCTCCTCGTAACGCCTATGCACTGGCTATTGATTACGAAAAAGAACCTCCGTTCTTCAAAGTCAGTGATACTCATTATGCGGCGACATGGCTGCTTCATCCACAGGCTCCATCAGTTACACCTCCGGCAGAAATTGTACGGCGGCAGCAGATTTTTAATTCTTTCATGAAACAGGAAGATGGGGGGAATGATTATGCATATCGTCACGCCGGCAGCGGCGCTCGCTGATGAAAAACCGATTTTATCAGTACGGAACTTACATAAAATATATAATGAAGGCAAGAAGAATGAAGTTCGTGCTGTAGATGATATTTCCTTTTCTATTTATCCCGGTGAAACCTTTGGTCTTGTCGGAGAATCAGGCAGCGGCAAATCTACGACAGGCCGCACGGTCATTAAACTGGAAGAACTGACATCCGGGACTGTCATGTATAAAGGAAAAGACATTACTAAAATCCGTAGCAGCTCTGAAATGATGGCATTCCGTAAATCAATGCAGATGATTTTCCAGGATCCCTTTGCTTCTCTCAATCCCCGTATTCCCATAAAAAATATTATAGGGGATGCGCTCCGGGTACATCATATCTGCAAAACCGATAAAGAAGTTCACAATAAGGTAAATGAAATGCTGGATATTGTAGGGATTAACCGTTCCTATGCCAACCGGTATCCAACGGAATTTTCCGGAGGCCAGTGCCAGCGTATCGGTATTGCCCGGGCTTTGTGCGTACAGCCGGATTTTATTATTGCCGATGAATGTTTGTCTGCACTGGATGTATCGATACAGGCTCAGATTGTCAATCTGCTGATCAATCTTCGTAAAGAACGGAAAATGACCTATTTATTTATTGCTCATGATCTCGCTATGGTTAAATATATCAGTGACCGTATTGGTGTCATGAAAAATGGCAAGCTTCTTGAACTGGCACCGGCAGATGAATTGTATCGTCACCCTATTCATCCGTATACGATTTCGCTTCTTTCTGCTTCACCGCTCACGGATTTACAGCAGGAACGCAAACGTCATCGTATTGATTATGACCCATCTGTCCAGGAATATGCGCCGGAAGTGAAGGCGGCCATGTATGAAATCACGCCGGGTCATTTCGTATATTGTTCATACGATGAAATCAATACATATAAACAAGCCGCTTGTTAAGGTATAAAATAGCATATATTGGGTAACCAGGGCATTGCATACTGGATTTGACCGTATGCAATGCCCTGGTTTGTCATACGTGCCGTATGATGAGAAAAACGGTCCTCTCGGGCCTTTTTTTGGTTTATTAAAATGTGATGAGAATATCATTAAAAACATCTGAGATTATGAGATGAAAATTAAAATATCATAAGAAGTAGATTAAAATCGACACATGCAGGAGATTGCGTGCTATGCTGAGAAAAGAACGGGAAGAAAGGAAGGAAAGGAAATGTCTGAATGGACTTATCATAGTGGGATGCCTGTACAGCCGTTTGTCAATACAATGCTGACACAGGCTGTACAGATGGGCGCAAGTGATATACATATTGAGCCGATGGATAAACAAGTGCGGGTCCGTTTTCGTATCGATGGCATACTTCAGACCGTAGGACATCTGGAAACAACACTTCTTCCCCAGGTTTCAGCACGCATCAAAGTCATGAGCCATATGGACATTGCCAATACGCGCCTGCCGATGGATGGGCGGTGTGTCTGGAAAGGAAATCATCATATTTTGGATGTACGGGTCAGCACAATGCCCACCGTGCGGGGAGAAAAAATTGTTCTTCGCCTGTTTACGGATCATCAGCCATTTTGTCTGGATGAACTAATCCCATATATGCCGTCGAGACAGCTTTTGCGGCAAATTGTCCATGGCAGTCAGGGTTTATTTCTCATTTGCGGCCCGACAGGGAGCGGTAAAACGACGACGTTATATGCATTGCTCCGGGAACTGGATAGTCCTGAAATAAGCATTGCTACGCTGGAAGACCCGGTGGAACTCCGGGTCGATGGATTTTGCCAGAGCCAGATTCATGAAAAAGGCGGGTTGGCTTTTCAAAACGGCCTTCGCGCATTGTTGCGCCAGGACCCGGATATACTGGTTATTGGAGAAATCAGGGATGCAGAGACGGCTGGCATTGCGCTGCAGGCAGCTCTGACAGGACATCGCGTTTTTAGTACGCTCCATACGGCACGGGCCGTCGATGTACCGCTGCGCCTGCTGGATATGGGACTGGAACCGTTCCTGGTAGCTGAAGCACTATCCGGTATGGCATCTCAACGGCTGGCGAGATATCGTACAAAAGACGGGTATCATGGCCGTTTCTGCCTGTGCGAAGTTGTCCATTCCGGCGCTGCTCTGAGGCAGGCTGTACAGAAACGAAGCGAAAGAAAAAAACTATTGGAAGCCGCTTCACAGGATCAGGCTGTTTTTATGAAAGAATGCATCAGCCATGCTCTCCGGGAAGGGCTGACAGATAAACCGGAAATCTGCCGTGTCTATGATGAGGGGGAAGACGATGACTATTAATGACGTAATTGCGATGGCTATCATAAAAAAGGCAACGGATATACACCTACAGGAGGGCCATCCGGTAATGTTGCGCATTGGGATGGAACTTACCTCTTTACAGAACTGGTTTGTTACAAAAGAGGAACTCCGGTGCTGGCTGCTGGCCCAGGGCTGGAACAATAGGACTGGTGATTCCCTGTCTGCCGAATGGGACGAAAAGGTGCGGCTCCGGATACAGCTTTGTCAGGCATACGGGGGATTTTATGCAGACATCCGCATATTATATCCTTTATCATCACTGCCAGCGGACGGGGATGAAAAATTACTGCAAAGACTGGCTTGCTGTTCTGATGGACTCATCCTGATCTGCGGGCCGACAGGATGTGGGAAGACGACTGCCTTGTGGCGGATGATCCAATATCTGAATGACCATAAAAAATATCATATCATTACTTTGGAAGATCCCATTGAAATCATTTTGGAAGAAGGTGGTTCTCTCATTACCCAGCGGGAATTGCACTGTCATTTTACCAGTTTTTCCCAGGCTGTCTGTCAGGCGCTGCGTCAGGATCCGGATGTAATCCTTATTGGAGAAATGCGTGATCAGGAGACTATGGATGCCGCACTGACTGCGGCTGAGACTGGCCACCTTGTGCTTTCTACGCTCCATACCCGGTCTGCTGCTCAGGCGATAACCCGTTTTGTCGGAGCCTATCCGGGAAGCCGGCAGGAGGAAATCCGCTACCGTCTGTCCCAGGTTTTACAGGCTATACTGGCCCAGCAGCGATTATGCCGCCAGCAGGATACCTGTATAGTGAGAGAAGTTTTGTTGCGGACCCACGCCGTATCCCAGCTGATCCGGACTGGCCGGGAGCATCAGCTCCCCTCGCTTATGCAGATGGGAGCCGCTATGGGAATGCGTACAATGGAACAGGCTTGTCAGGGCAGAATATGATGAAACAGATACATTATAAGGTGACGGCCAGACATTCTTCAGGCAGTGTTGTGACACGCTTTTTACATGCCCCCTCCAGAAATGCTGTATACAAGATGATGAAACAAGGACAGTGGCAGGTTCTTCACATCGAAGAAATACCGCAACAACATGTAACATTGCCGTGGCGTATCCGAAAGATGAAATCACGGGAACTGGGATCATTTTTTAAAGAACTGGCAGAGATGACTAAGGCGGGTATCCCTTTTTTGGATAGCTGGCGCCTGCTGGTAAGACCATTACCACGAGGAAAGAAAAAAGATGCGTTGATAAAGATAGGAGATGACATAGAAAATGGCTCCAGACCATCTGTTGCTTTGGAATCATCCCGGCTTTTTCCAAAAATGACCTGCTGCTTGTTGAAGGCCGGTGAGCATTCGGGAAATATGGAATCTGTTTTATCTATTTTAGGAAATTATTATCAGGATACAGATTGTCAAAGACAGCAGCTGATACAAGCTATGATATATCCGGGATTTCTTCTTGCAGGTACTATCCTGCTCCTTGCAGGAGCTGTTTTTTATATCCTGCCCGTTTTTGCAACCATGTTTGCATCCATGAATGTACCATTACCCGTTTTGACGAGAGGCCTTATTGGCATGAAGAATTTATGCTGCTATCATGGATTGTCTTTACTGGGCATATTTCTATTGCTGGCTGCAGTCGGAGTATATGGGTATAAAAAAAGGCAGGCCCGATTGTATATTACGGCCTGTATAATGCGGATTCCCCTGTGGAGACGGATGTATCTGGCGTGGTGCTGGCAGCGTTTCAGCCGGATCATGGCTATGCAGCTTGCCAGCGGCATTCCCGTACTTTCTGCCATACAGGATGCTGCAAATGCCACTAACGAGATCTGGTTCCAAAAGAAAATGGAATACTGCAGCAGCTGGGTGCGGTCCGGTCATTCGTTTCTGGAAGCGATACAGCATGAAAACATAGCCACTCCCTTTTTGGAAGCTATGATTCTTGTAGGGGAGAGCACGGGTAATTATGATACGGCATTTTCGCGGATTGCTTCATATTATGACTGGCAGATTTCCCGCTGGTCCCAGCGGATATGCCAGTTACTGGAACCGTTGACTATGGCTTTTATGGGACTGATGATTGGTTTGGTCGTTTTGGCTTTACTGCTACCGCTCCTGGATGCGGCAGCGGCTATTATATGAGTTACTGAGAGGAGTGTTGATTATGTATTCTATGGCAAAAAAATGGCGGCATCCCGTTCGCAACGGTTTTTCCCTTCTGGAGATGCTGATTGTAGTTTCTATTATACTGGTTATTGCAACGATGGCTGTTCCTAAATTCAGCTCAGCCGGCGATAAAGCCAATAAAGCGAAAATACAGGCTGACCTGAGAACCATCAGCAATGCGGCTGCCGTGTATCAGTTTGATACAGGCGCGTATCCTGATACGGTCGAGACGCTGGCTGAAAAAGAATATCTTGAATTTGTTCCGAAACCGCCTACAGGAGCTGAAAAGTACAGCATTGCCGATGGAGTAGTACGGGTCACCCTTAATGGAGTTACCTATACATCGAGAAATCCAGAAGGTACAAATAATGAGTAATAAGAACGTATTACATGGAAAAGGGACATGGTGATAGTGATGATAGACAGTCTTGATCTGTGTTCTTTCCCGGTGATTTGTTGGTTGGGGATCGTGGCAGGTTGTTCATTGCTGATTGTCTATACGGATATACGTTATTATTGGATTCCCGACAGGATTGTTCTGGTCATGGCAGCAGGCAATGGAGCCGCCTGCCTGTTTCGGCTGGTGCAGCCAGACTGGATTCTCAGTCTGGCCTGCCTGGCCGGGTTAGGAATAGCGGCTTTCGTCCTGCCTGGCAGTATTGGCTGGGGAGATATTAAATTAATCGGAGCTCTTTCTCTGGGCAGTTCAGGTATGGTGTTGTACAGCACTCTCTGTGTTGCTTTTGGTACGGCATTGGCTGGTGCTGTCATGTATTGGATTGTATATCGCGAAAAAGTCATCCCCTTTGCCCCGTTTCTCATAAGTGGTTGGTGGTTGTCTTTCTTTTTTGCAGGAGAATGGATTGCATGGGCCGGGTTACTGATGTGAAGCAAAATGGTGGATTTTTGTTACTTGAATTATGTCTGGTTGTGTCGATCATACTTATTCTTATCAGCGCATCGGCCGTTCCAGCAGGGAATTATGTAGAAAATCAGCACCTCGATGGATTGATACGGGAAATGGCATGGGACCTGGCCTCGGTTCGTCAGCATGCTGTGGGCAATAATAGCGGTGACCCGGCCTGGCGGCTTTCGGTGCGACAGAAGGAGTATGTTGTGTTGGAAGGAACCAGGATTGTAAAACGACGGGCTTATGAGAACGGCATAAAATTACGCAGCTCATCATACCGGAAAGATTTTTATTTTGATGAACAGGGCAGGCCTAAAGGAAATCAGATGGTAGTTATATTACAAGGAAGGGGAGGCCATGAAAAGAAAATCATTGTTGCTGCCCAGACCGGGCGCATCCGGATGGTATAGCAGAGGTTTCCTGCTGCTGGATAGTATGGCTGCCGTTTTCTTTGTGGTGACCTTAATTGTGCCATCCGTTTTTATGATGCAGGAGACGATGCGTATATATGCCCGGTCATGTACGTGGCAGCAGGAAGCCAGCATAGCCAGAAATGAAATGGAATATCAGAAAATTAAAAGAAATGGAATGGAAGATAGGACATACTGGATACGGGGAAAGCCATATTACGTACATTGTGCGAAGTCCATGTGGCATTCCGGATGTGTGAAATACGATGTGGAGGTACGGGCAGATGGAGAAAAACCTTTTCACTGCATGCGTCTTGGACGGGAGAATATGCCATAGGAAGAATGGATTTATACTGCTGGAGATGGTGTTGGCGTCCTCTTTAACAGCCTTGATTGTACTGGCGATGCTTCCGGCAGCGGTACAGTCTGTCCGCATGTATGAATATAGTTGTTCCTGGCAGGAAACGGCTTTGCAGGGAATACACCTGGAAGATACGCTGACCGTATCACTGGCTTCAGCTTCTTCTCTGCGCGTGACTGATTCATCTGTACGATTTCTTACGGACAAGAACCTGCGCAGCGGCTTTTTGATACGACAGGGAGTCATATATAAATGTCTTGATGATGGTACTGTCCAGCCTGTAACCGGAACGGGAGAAACAGGACGGAACAAGATTATCGTGGAACCGTTGGAACCGGGATGCCCCTTTTTTTCCCAGGAAGATGGATGTGTCCGCGCAGCGATGAATCTCAAACATGAAGCAGGATGTACCTGGCGGTGTGATTTATGGATATATCCTGGAACCGGAATTACTCATGAAACGTCGTAATGGTTTTATTATGCTTTTTGCGCTGTGGACAGGGTTGATCATCTTCAGTTTTTCTTTGGCTGCAGCTGTATTGGCGCATCAATATGAAAAACAAATAGAAATGTACAGATATTCCATCGAAGCCGTATATCTGGCAGAGAGTGCATTGCTTATGGGACAGTTACAGTGCGAGAGTGAAGGAGAATCGGATCTCCCGGAAAAATGGGAGCAGGAGTTTTCCGAACTAGCTGAAAAATCAGGCCCGGGTAGAAAAATAAAAGTAGTACGCACACTGAAGCAGACTGGACAAGGAGACGTGACAGGGACATTACGTGGAATTGCCTGTGTCGGGCCGGATGGTGTACAACGGACGCGGGCACTTTCTTTTAATGCGATATATGATGCTTCCTGTCAGAGATGGACATTCACTTTTTATGATTATAGGATATAAGAGGTACTGATATATGGGAAAATGGGTACGAAAGGAAGCTGTGTTCTGGCTTTCTCCGCATGCAATACATATTATCAAAAAAGAGTATGACTGGCTGAGGCGGTGCCGGATGGTTCTGGGAGATACTTATGAGGACATTCCTGATAGGAGATGGTTGGAAAAAAGAGATAACCTTCAATCTGTTTTGCAGCGTATCCTGGACGTATATGACCTTTATGGCTGGTCTTTATCTTTCGTATTAAGCGGACCTCAGGTTTTATGGAAGATTTGTGAACTGCCGGCAGAAAACAATGAAGAAGGAAGAGAAGCGGCTCTCTGGGCAGAACCATTGGCTGGAAAAGAATCGGATTACGCTTTTGATATCTGCCGCATAAGTAAAAAAGATGGGCAGGATATGTATCAGTGGATTCTGGGGGCCTATTCCCGGTTTAGTGTGGAAATATGTTATAAAACTGCCCATGATGCGGGACTTCTTATTAAAAATATAATGCTGCTTCCCGCTCTTATCAGCAATCAATATGCCGGTACAGACGGTACATTGTTTCTGCAGGAGAATAAAGATCTGCATATCATGGAAATAAAGAATGGCATAGTGGTGTCTTATGCATTTCAGCAAGGAGCTATCAAATCAGCTGATTGTACAGAGTGGTTTCATATGACTGTGAAGGAATCAGCTACGCAAAACTTGTGCCAGCCAGTATGGAAGAAAAAAACGGAACAATTTCAGCGTAAATGGCATATTCAAGGCCCTTCGTTCTTATTAGGAACTATATAGATGAAAATTGAAATTAATTTATTGCCCGAATCGGAAAAAGCCTGTGACAGAAGGAAGACTGTTTTGTATAGAATCCTTCTTTTTTCTGCTATTGCCGGGATTCTGGCTGCCTGGATAATGAGTTTTCTGTATATTTATGAAATTCAGACGATGAAACAAAGATTCGAACAGTCTTTGCAACCGGTACAGTCGGAAATACAGGCCCACAATATAAAGATGAAAAAAAGAAAGGAAATAGTACAACTATTGCAGTATAAAGGAGAGTCGTATTGGCCGGCTATGCTGGTTTGCCTGGCCGATACTAAGCCGGCAGACATAACAGTAAAAAAAATTGCGGCAGAACGGGATAATTTGCAGATAGAAATTTCCAGCCGGCAACAGTCTGCTTTGCAGGAGTGGAAAGAAAAACTGCAGAAATCGCCGTGGGTTTCCAAAGCATATATACGAAAATGGCAAAAGAAAGGAAGAGAAAATACTGCAGAACTGCATATTGTATTACATCATGAAGATAAACCCGTGTCTCAAAAAGATGAATAACCAGAAAATAAAGAAGATAGTTACCGGAGTGCTCTGGGTCATTCTTCTGTTATCGGGATGGTTCAGTTTTACGTTATGTCATACGCGCGATGAATGGCATAGAGCCATACAGTCACTGGAAGAAAATGGTATGCGCTTGTCTGCTATGCCAACCATTAATACAGATATATTTCTGTCGGACCGTGAAGTTTCGCTATGGGAAGCGACTGCCAGAGAAACACAGATGCAGCTTTTATCTATTCAGGAGGAGAGCAATGCATTAGGGCGATATCGGATAGAATTACACGGGTCTTTTCACAATCTCATATATTTTATGAATCATCTGTCGATGAATCATCCACTGTGCCATATAGAGGTACAATGCATAGAACCGATAGAAAAAGGGCTATATATACGAATGATGCTAACGGAAAGAGCAGATACACGTAAAATAAAAACATGATGCAGGGACCGTATGTGTTATTTATATACCGATGCCCGTATCGACGAGGTATTCCTTAATCAATTCAAAAAAAGCCTTTAATGCCGGAGAAATCCATTTGTTTGTTTTGTGGATCATCAATGTTTTGATATGGTAATCTGGCCCGCTCCAAGGCAGACGTACGAGTGTTTGTGTCTGGAATTCATCCTGAACAGCCATGGCAGGCATGTAAGTGATTCCTAAATTACTGGCAACGAGCTTTTTTATGGCAAATATGCTCTCTACTTCCAGTACCTGGGCTGGCAGAACATGGTACTGGGCAAGAGTGTTTTCAAAAGCCGTGCGGTAACTGCATCCTTTTTCTGCCAAAATTAGTGTCTGGCCGGAAAGGTCGCTGATTTGTACCGTATTTCGTAACGCAAAAGGGTGCTGTGGAGCAGCCAGAAGATACATCGGTTCATCAAATAAAATCCGGACGGTGCATGAAGCATCCTGTATATTCTGTCCCAGAAGAAAGGCGACATCAATACGGCCTTCACGAAGTGCCTGATAAAGAAGGTCCCAGGAACCGAACTGCAGGCGCAAATCGACGTGGGGGTAGCGGATATGAAACTCTTTTAGCACGCTGGTAAGTCTCGTAATGCCGACAGATTCCATTGTACCAATAGTGACAGTTCCGCTCAGGCTGGTTTCGTTGACAATGCTTTCCCGGGCAGTTTGGGTGAGTTCTAGTATCTGTTCGGCATAGGGGAGCAGTTTTTGTCCCTGATCTGTCAATATAATGTGGTGTGGAAGCCGTTCAAAAAGGTGGGTTCCCAGTTCCTGTTCAAGCTGCTGGATTTGTCCGGTAATCGTAGACTGGGCATAGCCTGTTTTCCGTGCTGCTTTTGAGAAACTGCCCAGGTGGGCGATGGTAGTAAACGTTTTTAATTGGCGTAATTCCATTCCACTTCCTCCTCTGCACATTCGGAATTTCCGATACATTTGTTCACATATTTCAATTTTACGGATGGACTATTTAGTGATAGTATAATACATGAAAAGAGGAAAAAAAAGACCGGTCTTTACAGAAGGGAAGAAACATTTGTATCCTGATACAGGAGAAAGGAGGAACCTGCCATGACTATTCAGATGACACAAAAAATGCTTGCTCTGACCGGTATTCTGTTAATACTCTTTATGATTATCAGTAATTTATGACAATGTACATTGCCCGCTCATATATTAGCCCAAATATATGATATCTCCCACAAACAACGGCAGGAACCGCATCGAAGCGGTTCCTGTTGTTGTTTGTGGAAAGATGTGTCTGACATAATGGATGTTTAGATGAAGGAATATAGGGAAAGTACAGGATTGGAATGACTGGCAATCATGACGGATGAAAGTGTATGACTGCGGTTATGGACTTTTTTCTTAAGAACTGTTAAGATAAACAGCATCAGCTTTAAGCGCATTACATTTGTTTACAGGCGGAGGAAATATGCATTATGATGATACAAAAAGCAATCCTGCATATTCTGGACTTTAACACGAATATGTGTATTTTGTCACAGAAAGACCTTGATTTTTCCAGCGATGTCGTGTACGAATATGTAGATAAACGGATTGAACGACTACTGAAAGATGCCGGACAGCAGACAGGTATTTTTTATGCTACCAGTTCATTCCATCATGTATTACAGCAGCTTCAGATGGAAGAAATAACCTTTGATGATGCGGCAGCAGTTATTGCAAAAAAAACGTATGATATACTGTCTCATTGTGATGAAATGGAGTCGACGGATCTTCTCGTCGTCGATTTTACTGACGATGATGGCGTGCGGACACTGGCTGTGCTGATGCTGGAAAACAAAACGGCATATACTCATCAGGTACTGGATGAGGAAGGAAATGTGTACAATAAACTTATTAAGCATTATGCTATTTTACCGGGGACCAGCCAGAAAATAGAAGCCTATGCCTTAATACGGTTTGATGACTTTTCTATCCGTTTTATCGATAAGAAGCGAAAATGCAATGGGGAGGATATTTATATATTACCCGACCGGCTTTTACAGTGTACATCACAGATATCTGGCAGAGATGCTGTAAAAATAATCAATAAAATAGCTGCTGAAGTAGCAGAAGACCATGGCGGCAGCAGTGTTGAAGCATTATCTAAAGCAAAGAATTACCTGGCAGATCATGCAGAAACATCCGATTCCTTGTCACCAAAAGAATTGGGTTCTGCTGTCTTTTCAGATAACAAAGAAATGCAAAGTCAGTTTGAAGAGAAAATACAAGAAGCACAACTGCCCGATAATATTTCTGTTCAACAGGATTTTGCCCGGAAAACTGGAAAAACTCATAAAATAAAGACAGATACAGGAATAGAAATCACTTTTCCATCGGAATATATTGATAATTCTGACTATATACAATTCATCAATAATCCCGACGGTACTTTATCTATTGAATTAAAAAATATTGCCAAGATTGTAAATAAATAAAAAACAGTCCATATCCAGCTGCATAAACTGGGTATGGGCTGTTTCCTTATGGGGATACTGTCAGGAATTAACTGGCCAGGACACTGTAAAATGTATACAGACAGACGAAATAAAGCATGCAAAAAATAAGACGGCGGAATAATCGGGGCGATACATGTTTCAGGAGTTTTTGTCCCAGTAGAATTCCCAGAACCAGTGCCGGTATCATATACACCGACTCATATACGGCAGGTGTAAAATCGATGCCATTAGCGATGAAAAAGGATATAGAGATGAACCCGCTCACAAAGAAAAAGAGAACACTTGTACCGCGCAGTTGCTGAGGCGTAAAATCTGCATAGGCAAAATACATAATCAGAGGTGGACCGGCCATCCCTGTTGTGACTCCGGAAAGGCCGGAAAGAAAGCCTGTCAGAATATCATTACGCTGACACTGACGGAAATGGTAGTGTGAAAACTGCATAGCCAGCAAAGAAATAAAAATGACGGATCCTACGAGAATTTTTAACTGGATGCTGGAAAAATGATGATAAATGAGCAGTCCCGGAGGCTGGGCAAGCATATATCCAATAATAATAACGGCAACAACTCGTGTGCGGGCTTCCCGGAATACAAAAGGAAGCTGCACAATATTTGTGCACATGGCTACGACAAACATGATGAGTACGGTCAGTTTGGGGTCATAAAAAATCATTAATAAGGGGGCTGCAATAATGACCAGGCCAAAACCGGTAATGGCCTGCATGAGGGCCGCCAGAAATATGACAAACGCTGGCATCAAATGGGCCGTTATAAGAGAGAGATCCAATAAATCACTTCCTTTTCCGGAGTAGTTCTATAACAATGGTAGCATAGCAGAAACAAAGTATCAATGTAAAAAAGACTGCCTATGAATTTTCATCATACGCAGTCTTTGATATAAAAGGATAGTCAATCGTGATAGAGCTTATTGATCCGAACCCCTAAAAACGCAGCCAGGACAGCTTTGGCAATATCTCCGGGAATGAATGGGAATACGGCCATAACACAAGCCTGCCAGAATGTTACCTGCAGTACCAGCATCATGGAAATGACGCCACCTAAATAGGTAATAGGGATTCCTACGGTGATGGCTGCAAGAGAATAACGGACAAAGGAGTTATTACGGCCTTTTAAAAGACTGACAATGGGATAGGCAATAGCAAAGGCGATGATGAATCCACCCGTTGGACCGAATAATCTGCCGAAACCGACTGTTCCGCCAACAAATACGGGTAGACCAGCGCTTCCCAGAAGAATCCAGACGAGCATGACAATAAGTGTTTGTTTCGGCTTTAATATGAATGCAGTCAGATTCATGACTACTGTGAGAGCCGTAATCATCGCAGTAGTAAAAGGCAGGGGAATGGAAATATAAGCAGAAACGCAGCACAAAGCTACGCAGATAGACATTTTGGTTACCGTGCGAATGGAATAATCCGCATGTAAAACTGCTTCACGAGTTGTCATAATGAATCACCTTTCTGTCATGTAAAATGGATACAGACAGCATTATAGCGCCTTTTTATAAAATAGTCAACTTATATGATTATTAATAGGTTAACAATAATAAAGGAGCAAAGACGTAATTACAGCCAGATTTCGACAACTGAAAATAAAAGGAGTAAACCGAGGACGATAGATGTAACTCGTTCATGGGCTGCAAAATAATGGCGGAAAGCAGCTCCTGCCAGTGCCCAAAGCACATTAGACACAGAGCATAGCAGGCACATGATGATACCCAGAAGAAGACGGGGAACAAGAGAAGTAAATGCCGGCAGGATAAAGACCATGTATCCCATGAGGAAAAAAAGCATGACTTTGATGTTTGTCAGATTGAGAACAAAACCGGAAATAAAAAGACGACTTTTTATGTTTTTTTCCTCTTTTTCTGACGTTTTTGATGGAGGTTTAACTATCTTATATGTCAGATAGAGGATATATAATGAGCCCAGTGCTTTGAAAGGGGTTTCCAATTGTGGAATCAGTTCCTGTAAGGTAGACGAACACAAGTAGGCAGCGCCATTAATGATGAAAAAACTGAAAAAAAGCCCCCAGAGAAAAGGGACAGCCCGTTTGAATCCTACTTTCTGACTGACCGATAAGGACATGAGATTATTAGGACCTGGTGTAAAAGACATGCCTATACAGTACACAAGAAATGCGGTCAGTTCCGTTATCATATAAATCACCTCGTGACAGTTGAAAATATCCATCTTATTTTCTTTCTTATTTGTCATATGAGTACATTTTATCGCACATCTATCGCATAAACAATACCTGCCATGCCGCTTTTGTTGCACTGCTTTTTTTCGGCGTGTTATAATAATGGCAGGAAAAAGGAGGATGACAGGATGGGATTTTTTGAAAAGATGTATAAAGAAGGTCCGCAGCGCACGCGGAGTGAAAAATTATATGATGATGCATTGCTTCTTATGAATGACGTAGAAAAACAGAACGAACGGCTGCCAGAAGATATACGTGAAACTGTATTGGCTGGCAATGCCTGTGATACAGTTCCTGGTGCCAGCGGCGATTTTGGCCATGATATTCATAATCCAATTCCTGTCAATGGCCCTATCGGTGAATTTTCTTATTTATCCCGGTTGCGCATGAAATCGACAGGAGGACGCGTTTTCTTTCATAAATTACGTACCATAGGGTCTGTTGATGAATTTGAGCTGACCAATGTAAGCGGCCAGTTTGCAGACCATCTATTTTTAGATCCATGGCATCGGGCCCAGAGTGGGTGGTATCCTCATAATTACTATCTGGAACGGGAAGCCGTACAACCCAGAGGCATCACGACGACCTGCCCTGATTTCCCCCGGGATTTGTATAAATTAATCAAAAAGGAAGCAAAGAGGTGGCTGTCTGTCGATGTAGCAGAGAAAGAAGCACAGTATATCCATGTAGAAGAAGCACAGGCTTCCTTGCAACGGTTTCGAAATAAAGACAATTCTGATTCATAGATAGAGAAGTGTATAGGCATGATACGAAGTTCTTTATTAGATAAGTTGATGAAACTGGCTGTCCTCGTGATTATTATCGTTGAACTGGCAGTGGTTCAATATTTTATTCCTGATTTCTATCAAACTCTGTTCCGGCTTACTCTTGACGGCAATGTAGAAGGGCTGACAGAGTACATATCTTCTTTTGGATATGGAGCCATTGCAATTACTATATTTATGATTGTACTGACTAATATGACCGGCTTGCCATCTATTCCTTTTTTAACGGTTAATGGTGTTATATTTGGCCTGCTGCCGGGCATTGTCATTTCCTGGATAGGGGAAGTATTAGGAAATATTCTGGGATTTGTCATCATGCGGACCGTGCTGAGGGATAAGGCACGCAAACTAGTGGAACGCAGCCATCTGACAGAAAAACTGGATAAGTACAGTACGATAAAGACGATAGCATTGGCCCGGGCTATACCGTATTCACCGAATCTGGTCATTACGGCAGTGGCCTCGATGAGCCGCATCAGTTTTGCCAATCATCTGGTAGCTACCATTATAGGCAAAGTCCCTTCCGTCATCGTTGAAGTATGGCTGGGGCATGACTTATTGAAATTTGGACAGTACGGTGGCCGGATCATCATATGGGCAACGCTGATTCTGACAGTTTATTATGCATACAGGCAGTATAAGAAAAGATAGAAGGGGTGCAGATGGAACGAGCTTTTGCGTTAGTACGGATGGATGAGAAGCATCCGCATTGGCAGATGGCTGTTTCCCGCAGAGGAAAGCTATATCATCGGGCAGATGATTTCCGTACAGAATTTGGCCGGGATTTTACGCGCATCATCCATTCAACTGCTTATAGCAGACTGAAACATAAGACACAGGTCTTTTTTACGACAAAAAATGATCATATTTGTACGCGTATCGAACATGTCAATCAGGTCGCTTCAGTCAGCGGGACAATCGGGCAATATTTGGGGTTGAATACGGAATTGATACAGGCTATTGCCAATGCTCACGATCTGGGACACTCTCCTTTTGGTCATCTGGGAGAACGGGTTTTACGGCAAATCAGTGAGAAAGAACTGCATGAAACATTCTGGCATGAAAAACAAGGCTTGCGTGTAGTTGATGACATTGAAACACTACTTGACCCCGAAGGAAGAACTTCTAATTTGCTTTTAACATATGCTGTACGTGATGGTATTATCTGTCATTGCGGAGAAGTACACCAGACCGTTTTACGTCCGCGGAAAGAGGCCATTGATTTAGAATCTATTCAGCGCCCTAATGAATTTGAACCTTATACATGGGAAGGCTGTGTTGTCAAAATCGCTGATAAAATCGCTTATCTCGGACGCGATATAGAAGATGCTGTACGGCTCCATATTCTGACGGAAGATGGATATCCTTTACAGGAGCTTAAACAAGAATTAAATGGGCATCTTCATGCTCATTTGCCGTCTGTCAGTAATACGGCTATTATGTATCCCCTTATTACCGATTTGTGCAAAGAAAGTTCTCCGGATAAGGGCCTGATCCTGTCCCAGAATCATCTTAACCTGATGCATTGCGTCATGAAATTTAATTATCAGTATATTTATCATAATAAAAGGCTGGAAGTATATCATTCCTATGCCCGCTTGATCCTTGAGTCGATTTATGGAATTTTAAAAGAATGTTATGCTGGTGAAAAGACATTGGACAATATCCGGCTTCTGCAAGAGGATTATCCTACTCTGGGAAAACATTTTTTGGAACGGATGCGAAAATTTTCCGATATAGGCCGTCATATTGCAAAAAAAGATAAATTCGGAAATAGTTTTGGTAATACAATTATCTATCATATTTCCAATTCAGAACAAGATTACCGACGGGCCTGTATTGACTATATTGCCGGTATGACTGACACGTATGCGGAGAAAATATTTGATGAACTGACTACTTTTTGACGATATCTATTTCACTCTAAATGTGATACAATAAGAATTAGCCTGCCAATGGCCTATTATGGATCATAAGAGAATAATAAATGAACAGGCAGGGAAATACCGGTTATTTTCAGGAGGATGTATTCATGAGAGAACTTCCAAAAGCAAATGAAATTTGGCTTCATTTCAAGGGTGGAAAATATCAGATCATTACCCTTGCCGAACATACGGAAACAGGTGAAAAATTTGTTATTTACAAGGCTTTATCGGGAACGATGAAAACCTATGCCCGCCCGTTGAAAGATTTCATGAGTGAAATTGATAAGGAAAAATATCCTAAGGCAGAACAAGATTACCGCTTTGTAAAAAATGCCTGAGAACGGTCTTGTGGTGACCTGGATTTTGATAAAAAAGCCCCTGACACTGACAGGCTGCAGGTACGGAAAACCAGACTTTTCGGCTTGGCTTTTGAAAAGCAGAGTGACAGGGGAAGGGGACTCTATGTGGTACTGATGGATAATAATGTAAGAAATCAGGCCATTAAACACAAACGGAGCTGCAACGAGATGAGCTTATTTGCCCATGTTGTTGCAGCTCCGTTTGCTTTAGGGGGATTGGGAAAGTGATGTAAGAAATCAAAGGGGAAACTCAGGTGTTATTTGATGTCGATTCTCTGACTGGCCTGAATCGCATCAGGATCCTGCTTAGGCAATGTAATAGTCAGAACACCGTTTTCAAAGGAAGCTTCGATGCCGTCGCGCTGGATGTTACGCACGACGAATTGACGGCTATACACAGTATTAGTACGTTCTTTACGGATAAAATGACGTTCTTCTTTTGCCGGAGCTTTGCTGCTCTTTTCAGCAACGTCACTGTTGTTGGAAATTTTCTGGTCATTAGTATTCGCTTCTGGAGATTTTTCTTCCGTTTCTTCTTTGTGTTGGGCTCCGATAGTCAGAATATCATTGGCATAGGTGATGCTGATATCCTTTTTGGTCATACCCGGTAAATCTGCTGTCAGAATATAAGCTTTTCCTGTATCTTCGATATCAACTTTTGGCAGTTTTACTTGTGTTTCTGCTGTTGGCTGGAACAGACCGTTAAAGAAATTATCAAATGTACTGTCAGGAAATGCAAAATCAGTGCTTACTGGAAATAAGTTTCTCATAATATAAAACCTCTTTTCTTAGGTGAATATGTAATAGTAATGACGATGTAGACTTTTTATCCTTTAGTTCTTTTGACCTTTAAGGCTCTAGAACCATCTTCTTTCTGTCTACGCCTATAGTATATTCCTTGTTAGCCATCATGTCAATAGAGTGCTAATAAAAATTATTAAAATTTCAACAAAACTATCCATTGACAAGCTGTAGGAGTTTTGGTATACTTGCAATGTTGAAAACAAAGCAGAAGCTGTCCGCCTCTCACCTTACATGACTGAAATTGTTACTAAGGTAAAATGATGTATACCGATACAGACGGATAGCGCATGCTTTCCGTTCTTTTTTTATGGAGGTGAACGACGATTAGTAAGGAATTACGTATCAACGATCAAATCAGAGCCCGCGAAGTCCGTGTGGTAAGCGACAATAATGAACAGCTGGGAGTCATGTCCCTTCGTTCTGCCCGGCAGATTGCCGAAGAACGGCACCTTGATCTGGTGGAAGTAGCGCCTAATGGCAGACCGCCTGTATGCCGTATCATGAATTACGGCAAATATCGTTACGAACAGCAGAAACGGGAAAAAGAAGCTAAAAAGAAACAAAAAATCCTGACGTTGAAAGAAGTTAAACTTCGTCCCAATATTGAGGATCACGACTTCTATGTCAAGATGAAAGCAGCGCAGCGCTTCTTAGGGGAAGGCAGCAAAGTCAAAGTTACGATTATGTTCCGCGGCCGCGAAATGAGCCACCCGGAACTGGGCGAAAAATTATTGATGCGTTTTGCTGATGAACTGAAGGACGTTGCCCATGTAGAAAAGGAACCTAAAGTAGAAGGCAGAAACATGACCATGGTCATCGCTGTCAACAAAGCGAAGTAAGAGGAGGATATATATTATGCCGAAATTAAAAACCCGCCGTGCTGCGGCCAAACGTTTTACTACTACTGGTACTGGTAAATTCAAACGGATGAAACCGTACAAGAGCCACATTCTGGAATCTAAATCCCCGAAGCGCAAACGGAATCTGAGAAAAGCAGCACTGGTTGCCAAAACGACGGTCGATGCTGTTCGTAAAATGTGCCCCTACATCTAAGGGTATACTCACGTAGTTAACATAGAGATTTGGAGGAAATGAATCATGGCTAGAATTAAAGTTGGCGTTACTGCACACGCTCGTCATAAAAAAATCTTAAAGATGGCTAAAGGCTATCGTGGAACACGTTCCCGCCTTTTCAAAAAAGCAAATGAAAGTGTCATGAAGGCTCTGTTTTATGCCCGTCGTGACCGTCGTGCCAAGAAACGTGAATTCCGTAAACTCTGGATTGCCCGTATCAATGCGGCAAGCCGTGCAAATGGCATGAGCTACAGCCGGTTTATCTATGGCCTGAATAAAGCCAATGTCATCGTTGACCGCAAAATGCTGGCTGACCTGGCTGTTAATGATGCTGCTGCCTTTGCCAAACTTGTTGAAGTAGCAAAAGCTCAGTAAAATATAAGCATATCTTACTGGTATTTCATGCAAGCAACCCCGCTCTACATAAGCAGGGTTGCTTTTTATTTTAATAAATATTTTTCCAGATCGTTAGGAAGAGAAGCGGATGACCGGGTGACATAATAGCTGCTTACGCGGGGCGGGGCAAAATCGAGGAGCGGGACCGAACGGAGAATTCCTTGTTCCAGGTCATCTTCTACCAGACTGTGGGGAAGAAAGGAATACCCCAGACCTTCTGCCAGATATTGAGGCAATTTAGTGCTGTTGTCAATTTCCATAGGAAACCGGTGGTGCCTGGGAAATAAGTCCTGGATGTAGAGGCCGACTCCCTGAAGCGCAAAGTTACAGAATAAGTAGTCTATCTTTTGCAGGTCATCTTTGCGTATGCCCCTGGCATAGGTTGTATCTGCGCTGCTGCAGACTAAATCCAACGTGTCTGTGCGGTATAATTTGCAGATAATGCCATCCCGGTATAGGGCTGAATACGTAAATACTACATCTAATAAGCCGTCCTGGAGGCTGCGGAGCATTTCAGGCGTATGGCTGATGGTAATGTTCAGGGATACGGCTGGTTTCCGTTTCATATAAGCGCGGATACTTTTTTGAAGATGGCATTCATAAATCGTATTTGTTGAACCGATGTGGATTTTTTGGGCAAACGTGGAACTGCTCTGCAAATCCTGGAAAGCCGTGATCTCTAAAGCGATAAATCGTTGGGCGTAATCGAGAAATTTTTCTCCTGCCGGGGTTAGTTCTACCTGCTTATGATTGCGGACGAACAGGGATTTGCCCAATTCGGTTTCTAAATCACGGATGCGATTGGTTACGGTGGATTGGGCGACAAATAATTGCTGTGCTGTTTTAGTAAAATTTTTTATTTGAGCCAGTGCAATAAATGTACGCAGTGTCGTTGTATCCATAAAGTCACCTTCGTTTGGCTGAGTAATTCGAAAAACAAATTGCGAAAATTAATATAATCTATTTCACAAATCATCCTTACTCATTATATAATACGTATAGAAAAGAAACAATTTAGAATTATTTTTTTGTCAATGGAGTTGAATAGGATGAATAAAAAGACTGTTCCCTTTTCGGAAGAACAAATTCGTAATATTATCGCTACGTATCCTACGCCGTTCCATATTTATGATGAACAGGCTATCCTCAACAACGTTCGTAAGTTGATCAAAGCCTTTGATTGGGCTTATGATTTTAAAGAATATTTTGCCGTTAAAGCGACACCGAATCCGTACATTATGAAGTTGCTAAAGGCAGAAGGCGTCGGCGCAGACTGCAGTTCTCTTCCGGAACTGGAATTATGTGATAAAGTAGGCATCAAGGGGCGGGACATCGTTTTTTCTTCTAACGACACGCCGTATAAGGAATTTGCCAGAGCCATGGAATTAGGCGCGCTGGTTAATCTGGATGATATTTCCATGATCGAATTCATGGAAAAACGGGGTCCGCTGCCGGAATGGATTTGTGTACGTTATAATCCGGGTCCTCTTCTCAAAGGCGGAAATGATATTATCGGGACACCGGAAGAAGCCAAGTATGGTATGACCCGGGAACAGGTATTAGATGCATTCCGTATTTTGAAAGATAAAGGGGTCAAGCATTTTGGCCTGCATACCATGGTCGTTTCCAATGAACTTCATGCCAGCGGACTGATTAATACAGCTAAAATGATGTTTGAACTGGCCCTGGATGTGCAGAAAACGCTTGGTATCAATGTTGAATTTCTTGACTTTGGCGGTGGTATCGGCCTGCCGTACCGTCCAGAAGAATCGTTCGTTGATTACGATGAACTCAGTGCAGGCATCAAGAAACATTTTGATGCTATAATGGTACCAGCCGGTTTGGGCCATTGCCGTATTTCTTTTGAATGTGGCCGTGCTATCACGGGACCGTATGGGTATCTCGTAACAACGGCCATTCATCATAAGCATATCTGGAAAGAATATATTGGCGTCGATGCTTCCATGGCTAATCTGATGCGTCCGGGCATGTACGGTGCTTACCACCATATTACTGTAATGGGGAAAGAAAACGAACCGAAAAACCATGTTTATGATGTAACGGGTTCGCTTTGTGAAAACTGTGATAAATTTGCAATTGACCGCAGCCTTCCACGCATTGATGATGGAGATATCCTGGTCATTCATGACGCTGGTGCACACGGCCATTCTATGGGATTTAACTATAATGGCAAACTGCGTTCGGCCGAATTGTTGCTTCATGATGATGGCACAGTAACACAGATCCGCCGTGCTGAAACGATTGATGATTTGTTTGCTACGTTAGATTTTTCTGATTTATAAGAGCTGGAACAATACATAAAAAAGCCTACCATGTTGGTGGGCTTTTTTATGGTTCTTTGTCAAATGTTGTGAGAAATGAATTTGTGTACTATCTGCTCTTGATTTCCTATAAATTTTGTCTGATTTTCATAGGATTTATTTCTTCTTTATGTTAAAATACAAATATAAGCTGTGTTTATCATACAAGAAAGGAGTGGAAACCATGCTTGCCGGATTTGATACACTGACGGGTTTTCAGATTTGTATGGTCATTTTCCTCTCCGTATTTTCGTTCCGTTATCGGAAAGGCTGTTCGGAACATTTGACATATTTTTTGCCTGTGCCCATTCTGTATATTCTTTGGGCTTGCATTGTCATATATTATTTTGCTGATTTCTTTTTTATGGCTATTCTCTGGTTCCTGCTGGGAAATTTTCTCAGTGTTGGTCTGGCTGTACTTTTAAGAAAACAGCTGCGGCATTTTTATTATGAACAGTCAGAGAAAGAATTTTACTATCCCTGTGCGGGATGCATGTTTTTTTTCCTGCTGAGTATTACCGTAGTTCTGGCGGGAATCCAGTGTCTGGTGTTTTATATGCCCCTTCTGGTACATTCCTGGTTGTTTAATGAATTGCTTGGTTTTATACCGGGATTGGGAATTGGATTTTTATTGGGAAACTTGTTTGCCGCCTTTTTTCTTTCTGCCAATCAGGAAGTGGAAGACTTTGTGATAAAGAAGGTATAAAATATGGAGAGCGAAGTCCGAAGAAAACAGATTATTGACGTATTAACCCATGCCAGCGGCCCGGTTACAGGAGCTGAATTATCAAAAAGATGCCAGGTCAGCCGCCAGATTATTGTAGGCGATGTAGCTCTGTTGCGTGCCCGGGGCGTTTCTATTATTTCTACGCCCCGTGGATATCAATTAGAACACGTAAGGCATGGCGGTATCGAGCGCATGATTGTCGTCTGCCACGGTCCGGAACAAATGAGGACCGAATTAGAAGCTATTGTGGATAACGGTGGACGGGTGCATAATGTCGTTGTCGAACATGAAATTTATGGCTACCTGGAAGGATCACTGAATCTCCGGTCACGCCGCGATGTAGATCAATATATTCATCGTATGGAGGAAACACATGCAGAATTGCTCAGCCGCATCAGCGGCGGCATCCACTCACACTTGATAGAAGCTGATACAGAAGCAGACATGGATGCCATTGAACATGCATTGGATAAACTTGGGATTTTATATAATTCTTGAATCGTAAAAATAAAAGCAGCAGGAATGGTTGATTTCCTATTGCTTTTATTTTTTTTTGCGTGTACAATACACTGTATATTACAGCTGTCATGACAGTTGTAAAGAACGTATTGAGGAGGTATTAACATGGTTTTGGAACGTCTGGAAGCGCTGCCAGTTGGCTCGTTTCACTACAAACTTTTATTAGTTACTGGTTTGGGATGGCTTTTTGATTCGATGGATACAGGATTGATTGCGTTTATACTTCCTGTATTGGCGAAAGAATGGCAACTGGCCCCGGGCCAGATGGGATTGATTGGCAGTATTGGGTTGATCGGGATGGCGCTGGGAGCGGTCGTTTCGGGGACGATAGCTGATCATCTGGGACGGAAAAAGGTTTTTTCTATAACTGTATTGCTCTACAGTATTGCATCGGCACTTTGCGCTGTATCATGGAATTATCAGTCTCTTCTCATATTTCGATTTCTGGTTGGATTTGGCCTGGGCGGAGAATTACCGGTTGCCGCTACTTTGGTGTCCGAGTATGCTCCGTCGCGGGTGCGTGGCCGCTTTATTGTTCTTTTGGAAAGCTTTTGGGGACTTGGTTGGATTGCTGCAGCGTGCATCGCTTATTTTTTTATTCCTGTATATGGATGGCGCATGGCCTTCGCGTTGGGGGCTGTTCCGGCTGTATATGTATTTTTAATCCGCCTGCATATGCCAGAATCGGTTCGGTATCTTCTGTCTAGGGGGAAGGTCGAAGAAGCGAGAAATATTGTCATAACATTGGAACGGAAACTCCATGTTCCTGTACTTCCATTTAATGATGCGGTGGAAAAACTGCCACCGGCTACAACTGTTTCATTCCGGGAATTGTGGAAAAAACCTTACATGAAACGGACGATTATGCTATGGCTTGTATGGTTTGGCATTAATTTTAGTTATTATGGAATATTTATGTGGCTGCCGTCTCTGGTATTTCAACAGGGATTTACTGTAGTTAAAACGTTTGAATATGTACTTATCATGACGCTGGCCCAATTGCCCGGGTATTATTGCGCCGCATGGCTGGTTGACAGGCTGGGGCGGAAGTATACATTGTCTGTATTTCTCCTTTTCAGCGGTGTTGCCAGTTATTTCTTCGGACATGCTTCGACGGCAGCGGCTCTGATGATGTGGGGTTCGGTTATGTCGTTTTTTAATCTCGGTGCATGGGGCGTGCTTTATACATATACGCCAGAACAATATCCGACAACTATCCGAGCCCTTGGCAGCGGATGGGCTGCCGGGTTTGGCAGATTTGGCGGTATGGCAGCTCCTGTAATGGTTGGTGTTATGATAGGGCATAGTTTTGGCTTTGGCGCGGTGTTCTATATGTTTGCCTTTGTTTTCATTGCAGTAGCTGCCGTTGTCATGGGATTGGGAATCGAAAGCAAGCAGAGAGATTTGGAAAGTATCACGGCAGTCCAGAATCGCTCAAAAAGTGTAAAACAGACGTTATGAGATATAATTTTGCAAAAAGAGGAGTTGTACCTATTGACAGCTCCTTTTTTTGATGGTAAAATTCTTTACATCGCATGAGACCGAAGAACATCAAATACAGTTTTGATACAAAAGAGTTTAAAATTAGTGCTTGACAAAACGGAATAATGTGATATACTAAACGAGCTGTTGGAGATACAAACTTCGATGGCAGATGACCTTTGAAAACTGAACAATGCAACATACGAATGAACGCCAGATAAGTAGAGAGCCATGTTTGAAGGAGCCGAAAGGCGACGCGCAAACATGAGCGAATCACTTATACCGAGATTAACTCGGTAGTGCGAGGTTCTAGAGATAGAACGTCAAACAATGAGTAACAAACCAATAATAGTAAGAATGAGCTAGCGCTCTTCACATATCATGGAGAGTTTGATCCTGGCTCAGGACGAACGCTGGCGGCGTGCTTAACACATGCAAGTCGAACGAGAGGACATGAAAAGCTTGCTTTTTATGGAATCGAGTGGCAAACGGGTGAGTAACGCGTAAGCAACCTGCCCTGCAGATGGGGACAACAGCTGGAAACGGCTGCTAATACCGAATACGAAGCAGCTCCCGCATGGGGGCAGCTTGAAAGGATGGCCTCTGAATATGCTATCGCTGCAGGAGGGGCTTGCGTCTGATTAGCTGGTTGGAGGGGTAACGGCCCACCAAGGCGACGATCAGTAGCCGGTCTGAGAGGATGAACGGCCACATTGGGACTGAGACACGGCCCAGACTCCTACGGGAGGCAGCAGTGGGGAATCTTCCGCAATGGACGAAAGTCTGACGGAGCAACGCCGCGTGAGTGAAGACGGCCTTCGGGTTGTAAAGCTCTGTTATACGGGACGAACGGGCGGGATGCTAATACCATCCTGTTGTGACGGTACCGTAAGAGAAAGCCACGGCTAACTACGTGCCAGCAGCCGCGGTAATACGTAGGTGGCAAGCGTTGTCCGGAATTATTGGGCGTAAAGGGTGCGCAGGCGGTCTCTTAAGTCTGTCTTAAAAGTGCGGGGCTCAACCCCGTGAGGGGACGGAAACTGGGAGACTGGAGTATCGGAGAGGAAAGCAGAATTCCTAGTGTAGCGGTGAAATGCGTAGATATTAGGAGGAATACCAGTGGCGAAAGCGGCTTTCTGGACGACAACTGACGCTGAGGCACGAAAGCCAGGGGAGCGAACGGGATTAGATACCCCGGTAGTCCTGGCCGTAAACGATGGGTACTAGGTGTAGGAGGTATCGACCCCTTCTGTGCCGGAGTTAACGCAATAAGTACCCCGCCTGGGGAGTACGGCCGCAAGGCTGAAACTCAAAGGAATTGACGGGGGCCCGCACAAGCGGTGGAGTATGTGGTTTAATTCGACGCAACGCGAAGAACCTTACCAAGCCTTGACATTGATCGCAATGGATAGAGATATCCAGTTCCTCTTCGGAGGACGAGAAAACAGGTGGTGCACGGCTGTCGTCAGCTCGTGTCGTGAGATGTTGGGTTAAGTCCCGCAACGAGCGCAACCCCTATCTTCTGTTACCAGCACGTGATGGTGGGGACTCAGGAGAGACTGCCGCAGACAATGCGGAGGAAGGCGGGGATGACGTCAAGTCATCATGCCCCTTATGGCTTGGGCTACACACGTACTACAATGGCTCTTAATAGAGGGAAGCGAAAGGGCGACCTGGAGCAAACCCCAAAAACAGAGTCCCAGTTCGGATTGCAGGCTGCAACCCGCCTGCATGAAGGAGGAATCGCTAGTAATCGCAGGTCAGCATACTGCGGTGAATACGTTCCCGGGCCTTGTACACACCGCCCGTCACACCACGAAAGTCATTCACACCCGAAGCCGGTGAGGCAACCGCAAGGAACCAGCCGTCGAAGGTGGGGGCGATGATTGGGGTGAAGTCGTAACAAGGTAGCCGTATCGGAAGGTGCGGCTGGATCACCTCCTTTCTAGGGATAGAGGCCGGAAGGAAGACGAAAGTCAGACTTCTGACGATTCTTAGGTCGGCATTCTGGCAGAGTATGAAGCATTGTTTAGTTTTGAGAGGCCATCCTCTCAAGGAGAAAATCGCATATGGGCCTATAGCTCAGCTGGTTAGAGCGCACGCCTGATAAGCGTGAGGTCGGTGGTTCAAGTCCACCTAGGCCCACCATACTTTATCCTGGAAAGGGTAAAGGGATAGTGGGGGTGTAGCTCAGCTGGGAGAGCACCTGCCTTGCAAGCAGGGGGTCAGGAGTTCGATTCTCCTCATCTCCACCAGATTTTCTTTTATGGCGTACCTTGACAACTGTATAGAAAACGAAGAAACACCTCTTTTTTGAAAAGAAAAGAGACTTAACGAACCTTAGAAAAAAAGAGCAAGTCAAGTAAGTAAGGGCGTACGGCGGATGCCTTGGCTATATCAGCCGAAGAAGGACGCGATAAGCTGCGATAAGCTGCGGTGAGGTGCAAGTAACCTTTGACCCGCAGATGTCCGAATGGGGAAACCCGGCGTGAGGAGTCACGTCATCCTCTTAAGAGGAAGGGCACCCGGTGAACTGAAACATCTAAGTAGCCGGAGGAAAAGGAATCAAAAGAGATACCCTGAGTAGCGGCGAGCGAAAGGGGCAGAGCCCAAACCGGGATGGGAAACCAATCCGGGGTTGCGGACTGCGGAAAACTGCACGAGCGAAGCAGAATGAGCTGGGAAGCTCAGCCAGAGAGAGTGAGAGCCTCGTAAGCGCAAGCAGATGCAGGGAGCAGGATCCAGAGTACCACGAGACACGAGGAACCTTGTGGGAAGCAGGGGGGACCACCCTCCAAGGCGAAACACTGATATAGACCGATAGCGCATAGTACCGTGAGGGAAAGGTGAAAAGAACCCCGGGAGGGGAATGAAAGAGAACCTGAAACCGTATGTCTACAAGCAGTCGGAGCACTATATACGTGCGACGGCGTGCCTATTGAAGAATGAACCGGCGAGTTACTTCGTCCAGCGAGGTTAAGCAGGAAATGCGGAGCCGCAGCGAAAGCGAGTCTGAAGAGGGCGATGAGTTGGAGGGAGTAGACCCGAAACCACAGTGATCTACCCATGTCCAGGTTGAAGCACAGGTAAAAATGTGTGGAGGACCGAACCAGTGAGCGTTGAAAAGCTTTTGGATGAGATGTGGGTAGGGGTGAAATGCCAATCGAACGTGGAGATAGCTGGTTCTCCCCGAAATAGCTTTAGGGCTAGCCTCATGGAGAGAGTACAGGCGGTAGAGCACTGAACAGGGTAGGGGCCTATCCGGCTACTGAACCTAATCAAACTGCGAATGGCTGTACTTATACATGGGAGTCAGACTGCGAGTAATAAGACCCGTAGTCAAGAGGGAAACAGCCCAGACCAACAGCTAAGGTCCCCAATGCCGTACTAAGTGGTGAAGGATGTGGAATTTCGAAAACAACCAGGATGTTGGCTCAGAAGCAGCCACCATTAAAAGAGTGCGTAATAGCTCACTGGTCGAGAGACTCTGCGCCGAAGATGACCGGGGCTGAAGTACGGAACCGAAGCTTTGGCATGTATGTAGATACATGGGTAGGGGAGCGTTCCTGCATGGGAGAAGCGGTACCGGAAGGAGCCGTGGACAGGCAGGAAGAGAGAATGCCGGTATGAGTAGCGAAAAGGAAGGTGAGAATCCTTTCCACCGAAAGCCTAAGGGTTCCTGGGCAACGCTCGTCGACCCAGGGTAAGTCGGGACCTAATCCGAGGCGGAGACGCGTAGGAGATGGACAACAGGTTGAGATTCCTGTACTGCAGCCGTTTGTTTGAGCGACGGAGTGACGCAAGAAGGAAAGCGCGCGTGCGACTGGAAGAGCACGTCCAAGCAGGTAGGTCGGGAGACAGGCAAATCCGTCTTCCATAAGGCCGAGATGTGATGGGGAGCTTCTGGAGACAGAAGCGAAGGGGCCGGCACTATATTGCCAAGAAAAGCTTCTAGTGAGAACGGCAGCACCCGTACCGAAACCGACACAGGTAGGCAGGAAGAGAATTCTAAGGTGCGCGGGACAACCCTCGTTAAGGAACTCGGCAAAATATATCCGTAACTTCGGGAAAAGGATAGCCTGTAGTCAGTGAAGTGCAGAAGCGCACGGAGCTAAGGCAGGCGGCAGAAGAGAGGCCCAAGCGACTGTTTACCACAAACACAGGCGTCTGCTAAAGGGAAACCTGACGTATAGATGCTGACACCTGCCCGGTGCTGGAAGGTTAAGAGGACTTGTTAGCGCAAGCGAAGCAGAGAATTGAAGCCCCAGTAAACGGCGGCCGTAACTATAACGGTCCTAAGGTAGCGAAATTCCTTGTCGGGTAAGTTCCGACCCGCACGAAAGGTGTAACGATTTGGGCACTGTCTCAACGAGGGACCCGGTGAAATTGAAGTACCTGTGAAGATGCAGGTTACCCGCGACTGGACAGAAAGACCCCATGGAGCTTTACTGTAACCTGAGATTGAATTCTGGTAGGAGATGTACAGGATAGTTGGGAGGCGGAGAAGCGAGTACGCCAGTATTCGCGGAGCCGATGGTGGGATACCAACCTTGTTTTATTGGAATTCTAACGAGAAGCGTAACGAGCTTGCGGACAGTCTCAGGCGGGCAGTTTGACTGGGGCGGTCGCCTCCGAAAGAGCAACGGAGGCGCCCAAAGGTTCCCTCAGTGCGGACGGAAACCGCACGAAGAGTGCAAAGGCAGAAGGGAGCTTGACTGCGAGACGGACAGGTCGAGCAGGGACGAAAGTCGGGCTTAGTGATCCGGTGGCATAGAGTGGAATAGCCATCGCTCAACGGATAAAAGCTACCCTGGGGATAACAGGCTTATCTCTCCCAAGAGTCCATATCGACGGGGAGGTTTGGCACCTCGATGTCGGCTCATCACATCCTGGGGCTGAAGTAGGTCCCAAGGGTTGGGCTGTTCGCCCATTAAAGTGGTACGCGAGCTGGGTTCAGAACGTCGTGAGACAGTTCGGTCCCTATCCATCGCGGGCGGAAGAAACTTGAAAGGGGCTGCTCCTAGTACGAGAGGACCGGAGTGGACCGACCAATGGTGTACCAGTCATGACGCCAGTTGTGCAGCTGGGTAGCTACGTCGGGGACGGATAAACGCTGAAAGCATCTAAGCGTGAAACCAGCCTAGAGATGAGGTTTCTCATTACGCAAGTAAGTAAGGTCCCACAGAGACGATGTGGTAGATAGGCCGGGAGTGGAAGTACAGTGATGTACGGAGCGGACCGGTACTAATAGACCGAGGACTTGACTTAAAAGGTAAGGTAAGGAATACGTTTTCTATACAGTTGTCAGGGCACGGCCCTGACAAGAGAATTCAGTGGCGATAGCTGCGGGGATCCACCTGTTCCCATGCCGAACACAGCAGTTAAGCCCGCAAACGCCGAAAGTACTTGGGGGGAAGCCCCCTGGGAGGATAGGAAGCCGCTGATTATACGTAGGGGTATAGCTCAACTGGTAGAGTAGTGGTCTCCAAAACCATTGGTTGAGGGTTCGATTCCTTCTGCCCCTGCCAAAACACAGAGGGAGAGGAATCTGCAGGAGACCGATATCCCTCTACATGACTCGGTAGCTCAGCTGGATAGAGTGACTGACTACGAATCAGTAGGTCTAGGGTTCGAATCCCTACCGGGTCACCAAATAATCTTCACTCGAACCCCGCAGCATTTTGACTGCGGGGTTTTCGAGTATATTGGGAACTGCAGTGTAGTTATAATATATGTCTACACGCTTTCCAGTCACTACGACACGACGGATGAAGTCATCGAAGGTATCGAGGCTATATCCGTCTTTTTTATTTGCCCGTTCTGTCAGTTGGTTCAGATAATAGATGACCGCTTCTTCTGTAATGGGAATGATGTGAGTCTCTAATTTAAGCCCGTCAAGTTGAGCGTTTAGCTCTGTGAGCTGTTTTTCATAGGTCTCAATATTGTTTGTTATTGTTTGGGAGATAAGGCCGTTTTCAACGGCTTTTACGCTGTTTTTCAGTCGTTTTTCAATTTCTTTGATTTGAGATTCCAGGCGCAGTTGTTCCGCCGGCTTGTGTTCCAGTTCTGCTTTCTGGATGGTCATACACTGGTCTGCAATGCATTTTACGGCGTCTTTGTTTTTGAGTATGCTGATAGTGGTATCAAGGACTAATTTTTCCAGCTTGTCACGGCTTATGTTTTTGGCATCACAGGCAATCTGGGACCGCGCAGCTTTTTCCGATTTATTATTTTTGGAAGAACATTGGTAATAGTAGTATGTGGTGCCTGTATGACTCTTGCCACAATATCCGGTCATGGGAAGTCCGCATGTGCCACAGTAGATTTTACCTGTCAGGGCATACTGGGGAGAGACGCGGCGGGCGGTATTGCTTTTTCGTTTGCGAGATTCAAATAAATTCTGCATAGCTGTATATTGCTCCTGTGTGATGAGTGCTGGGGCATAATCAGGATAGGATGTACCGGCCCAGGTGAATGTCCCCGTGTAAATCTGATTCTTGAGGATGCGGTTCAGGCTGTTGCGAGTGAAGTTGCATCCTCTCTGGGTTTTGATACCAAGGCTATTTAATTTGCTCAAAATATCTGTCGTTTTCACCCCGGATAAGCACTTATTATAGATTTCGGAAACCAGATGGCCTGTTGCGGGACTGATGGCCAGTTTATTTTCCGATGTGAGTTCATAGCCAAAGGGAACAATGCCACCAATCCACTTGCCTTCCAGGAGATTTTCTGTCATTCCCCGTTTAACTTTTTGAGATAATTCGGCGCTGTAATATTCTGCCATGCCTTCGATGACTGATTCTAGCAGGATTCCGCTGGGATCGTCTTTGATATTTTCCTTGGCCGACAATACTTTGACTCCATTTTTCTTGAGGCGGTGTTTATATATGGCCGAATCGTAGCGACTGCGGGAAAATCTATCGAGCTGATAAACGATTACATAGTCAAATAGATGTTTGGCACTGTCTTTGACCATTTGCAGAAATGACGGACGCTGATCCGTGCGGGCAGACATGGCCCGGTCGATATAGGTATTGATAATATTGATTTCATTGGCCTCTGCAAAGGCCCGGCATTCACGAATTTGGCCATCAATTGATTCTTCCCGCTGTTTGTCACTGCTGAAGCGGGCGTAAATAACTGCATTTTTTGTCATAATATAATCAGTCCTTCTTTCTAAAACAAGGCTGATTGTGGTATAATAAATACGTAAATCAGCCCAAGCAAACACAAGATTTACACTTGCCATGCAGTACGCCAATGCTGCTGGCACCCCCGTTTCCTGTTGATCCAGGAGACGGGATTTTTTATTTAGATATTTAGTAGATTATTCATCCTTTCTTTTGCTTATCTGTTGATAGTTACCGGAATTTCGCAAGATAAATTATTTTCGGTGGTATCTTGCGAATATTTGGATGGTTAGAATTCAGCATCATATTTATCAGACAAAGATTCTAAAGATACTGATAATGATTCATTATCAATATGCTCTAGGACAAACGCACCTACTCGACTTTCTACGGACTTTTGTAATGACTTCATGTCCTTCTTACTGGTTTTTGTTACCTTAATCTTTTTCCCATTTTTAGTCAATTCAAATAGACCGGATTTGAGAAGATCAGGGATACCAGCAAAAGCCAGCTCATTTCCAGCGCAAGTCATGCCTGTAGATTTAAGTAAATTATTCAATATAAGGAATAAATGGACTGTATCCATGATAGGAGCTGTTTTGACGAAGACTTTTAGAATACCCGTATAATACTTTATGCGGGCTTTTTCATGGTCTGTAATCATTCCATCATTGGGGAGTTCACCTAACTCCATAGCCAGGCGAATCATATGTTTACAGGCCATGGTTCCGTCATGGATAGTAAAATCAGCACATGTGCAATGCTCTAAAGAGGTGTCATAGATATAACCTTCACTGCCGACAAATTTACCACATTTATTTTCAATATCTACGCTCAATGGGGTTAAATCGCCGGACAGTGCAGATTTGTGTCGGCCGCTATCAATGATTTCAAACATAGTACAACCACCTTTCTTATAAAAACTTTATCATATATCGGGATCCGTCTTTATAAATTTCAATAATGTCTTTATCAGCAAATTCTTTTAAAGAACGACGGACAAGCGCTGCATCCTCTTTATCAAAGCACTTCATTAAATCGGAGCGTTTCATGATATTTTCCTTTTTTATTTTCGCTTTTATTTCTTTTTTTATTTGCTTAAGCTTATTTTTCTCTGCAATATAATTGTTATACTCAATAAGCATTTCATCATACTCATTTTCTTTGAAATTTTCTTTACCTTTTTTTATTGAATCAACCATCGAATTATAATCATCAATAATTTCCGGACCATAATACTCTTCTTTTTCCTTGAAAAAAGGAAGAGCTTCATCAGATAAATACTGTAAAGCCTTATCGAAAATTTGTAAGGCTTTATCAGGGTGAGTGCCTGGATTATAAACCTTACTTGTCATATTATCAGCTTTGTCTTCCCATTTACTTATTTTAGATTCATAACGCTCAAAAAAGTAATCCGATAATCCTTCGTAATAACCTTCTTCAATATCTTGTCGGTATAATTTATTATGATTATCCGGATCTGCAATGTACATGATATCAAGTCCTTTCGTGCTATTATATTGAATTGATTTTTCATACATCTGTTTTTTTATCGTCATAGGGTAACTGGGATTCTGCTACCATCAAGTTATCTTTTTCGGGCTTTTTTTTTGTAGATTCTGAGGCCAATTTAAACTTGATAAAATCACACACTGATGATTGAGCTTCTGGTGATAGCATACGGAATTCAATTATTAGTTTTTTTTCTTGTTCAGTATACTCTGAAATGAGGGATGGAGAGGTAACCAAAGAAATTGGAACAATATTACCTTTTGAAAGTTCATCTACGCTGATGCCAAAATAACTGCAAATTTTAATGATATTACTAATACTTGCATTATCGACTCCACGTTTAAGGATGCTAGTCATAGTGGAATAAGGAATATTAATTGTAATACAAAAGTCTCTTAAACTTTTATGCTTTGATAAAATTAATGATTTTAATTTATCTTCTATAGTCACAATTATCACTCCACCTTAAATTGAACAACCTATTTCTAAACATATCATAGCATTAGAATACCGAAAAATCAATATAAATTAACGAATATTCGTAAATACATATTGACATTAACGAAAATTCAAATATAATATAATTAAAGTTAACGAATTTTCGTTAATACAGGCGATGTAAGGAGGTGAAAAAATGTATTATCCGAATTTAGAAGCAGAATTAAAAAGAAAAAATATCAGACGAATAGATTTAGCTAAAGCATTGGGATTAGCATTGTCTACAATATCTGATAAGTTGACAGGCAAAAGCGACATTAGCCTTGCATTAGCAAAAAAAATAAAGGATTTTTTAGGGGTGGATACTCCTTTAGAAGTTTTGTTTGCTACCGAAGGCAATAAAGTTGCCTAAATCAGGCAGTACTAGAGAGAAGGGAAAACAGGAAAGAATTATTTTGAAGTAATTAAAGAGGTGAGGGCATGGACATGGTGAATGAAAAAGAGCCTCGCATGAACGAGGCTCAAAAAGAACTTCTGAGGCAATATCAAGAGTACTGTAAGGGAACGCTTAGCCAGGAAGAGAAGAAAAGATTTGAAAAAATATACCGACTGCTATACATACAAGGATTTCAGAAAGAAAATAGTTGCCTTTTATACATCTTATGGTGTTGTCTTTTTGCACTGCTCATAGATGCCGGATATAAAGCCGTAATTGGTGGAGATTGGATAACACCATTAGCAGGTTTAAGCGGAATGATCTTTTTTGGATTCATATTATTTTTTATTGCCAGTATTACTCCTGATTAAGTATTTGTTGGCAATGATCTTGATTAAAGGGGGTAATGCAAAGAACAAAATAAAGC
The DNA here is from genome assembly GCF_043520715.1 of Megasphaera hexanoica. Classification (NCBI taxonomy): domain Bacteria; kingdom Bacillati; phylum Bacillota; class Negativicutes; order Veillonellales; family Veillonellaceae; genus Megasphaera; species Megasphaera hexanoica. The sequence continues at coordinate 1,233,830 of NZ_CP171361.1, forward strand.
TTGAAATAGCAAATTTGCCAATATATTCATCAATAAATTTTATGCGTTGGGAAAGGGTATGATGAATAGATTGTGATTCAAATTCCAATTGATTTAAGTCAGTGGAAGAGATTCCTTTTTTTACCAAAGCCCCTTGAATCAATATGTCATAAGCAAGCATTTGTATACGTAGAGAATCATCAAAAAATTCGATGTAATTTAACGTGTAGGGTTCAAGAAGATGAAATTGGGAGCAAGAGTTTTCAATGGGTAACTGACCGTGTTTCATATTTTTAATTATTTCATTATTTAGCTGAAGCCACCAAAGGTAATTTTGATATATTTGTTTATCCTTATTCACGGTTTTACGCCAATTTTTATAAAAATATATCACTATGCTGAAAATGGCTGAACCAATTCCAGTAAAAACAATTTCAAGCATTGTATTCGCCTCCTGTTGATATGAGTATAACACGGAGGGAAAGAAAACGGAAAGGAGATAAATATGAAGCCAGATAAGGAAAAAGAGCCGTGTGGGAACACAGCTCTGGCTGGTAAAAAATATGTTGATTGTCTTCAATGTCATTGTAAGGTTCCGGATAGTAATTTTTGCATTAAATGTGGCACAAAGCTACATCAATATTGCAAATGCAGCATCCTTTATAAGCCATATGATTGCGGACATAGCAAATGTCCAGGATACGCTTTATTTGTTGAACTGGCAAAAAAATCACTAAAGTTGCAAGAGCCGTACAGGGGCATGGCTCGACAGATAAAGGATGCATTGGCCAGGAAGCATTATCACAGTGATGATGAAAGGCTAAAAGATGCACAAGCATATATTTGGATTTCCATAGGAGTCATTGTTATTAGCCTAATAATTTTATAGGTAGATGGCATGAAGAAAGCAGACTATGAAAAATTGTTGGTGGACCATATCCTTGATGTCGGACTTGAAAAATATTGGGAGAAGTACGGAGAAGGGCACAAGAGCCAGAATCTCTATTACCGGTTCGATTTAAAAAATGGAGAAATACGCTATTTTACGAATATGAGTAGGGAAGGATTACAACGATTAGGAATAAAAAAATAACGAGAGATGGAAAGGAGATAGATGATGATGGCAGCGAAAACATATGAAGCGATTCCGGCCTGGGTAAACAGTAATTATGAGAGTGCCAGGATTCAGAGGCGCCGGCAGGAATTACTGGATGCACAGATTGAAAGAGCGTATGCAGAGGATTACGGTGATCCGATGACGATAGGAGAAATCATAAAGGCAGGGCTGGGGGCAGCCGCTTTTCTCGGATCATTCGGTTTTGTATACATCATGATTTCATAGAGATTGGTAAGTAAGTGGTAAGTAAATGGTAAGTTCGGATACGTCAAAAAGGAGGCATGGAAATGTATACATCTACATTGGCAGAAAAAATAGTTGAATTTTATCGTAATCCAGAGAATATGAGAAAATTCAAGGAATGGCAAAAGAAATATCATGAAGAACAGGAAAAAGCGGCAAATACGCAACTGAATGCGGTTGCTGGTGAATAGGAATATAAAAAGGCTCTGTATAAGACATGATATACAGAGCCAAAGTTCTGCCGGGTGGCTATGATTCCGGCAGTCCCTATTAAATTGTACATTCATTATAGCACGATACGAAATTAAATTACAAGATGTAAAAATAACAGCTGTGAACAGATTTAAAAGAAAGGAAATAATCATGAACCTGTGTTTCATCAGTGGCAATCTGGGAGATGATCCCCGGAACAGCATGACTACAAACGGTCAGTCTGTGACCCGCTTTTCCCTGGCTTCAAAGAAAAAATATATAGATAGCAACGGGGAAACGAAAGAAATCACGAACTGGCACAGAATTATAGCTTGGAATAGTTTGGCTGATGATGCCACTCTGCTCTCTAAAGGTGACTATGTAGAAGTAAAAGGAGCAGAAAGTACGCATTCTTATGAAAAGGATGGCGAAAAAAAGTATATTACGGAAATTGTGGCCGCAAGTATCACGGTGCCATTGGGCTATTTCCGAAACAAACAAGAAAGATAAGAAGGGAGACCATTATGAAAATCACACAATATCCAGATAAATGTATTGAATACGTAGGGAAGCCGGAAGAACTTGTCCAGTATTTCCTGGCTATAAAGACACTGGATACATTTGAAAATGAACAATCTATTATGGCCAAAGTTGAGAAGCTGGTGAGCCAATACGACAAGGAACACGACAAGAATTGATTTTGATGCGGAATTTTATTTTGTGACTTTTTAGAAAGGCAGTACTAAACCATGATTACATTATATGTTTCCCATCCATATGGTGGGAAAGAGGAAAATGCCATAGAGGCCAGCATGATAGCAGCGGATCTGCAACAAAAATTCCCCAATATTGCTGTCATATCTCCTATCCATGCCATACGGAGCGACTACGCGGGTACTCCGTATGATTTGGGACTGTCGTATACGCTGGAACTACTCAGACGGTCAGATATTATCTATTTTTCTGGCGATTGGAAATACAGTTTGGGCTGTACGGTGGAACAGCTACAGAGTAAATACATGGGCATCTATCAAACATTCAGCGTAGAGGACATTCAGCAGGCGTTAAACGAACGCGTATTTAGAGAAGATGTCAAACGGAACCGGCTGTTTAATTGCCATAGTGTGGATATCAATTACACCAGGGACTTGATTGAAAAAGCAAAGGGATTGTTGAAAACGTAAGACAGATAAAAGGGGCTGATTTATATGGACGTAAAGAACGTCATTGAAATATGGGAAACAGAATATTCTAACAGCAACGATAAATATATCAAGTTGATTGGAAAGATTGCTATTGCTTACATTAAAAAACATCCGGAAGAAGCGGACAAGATTACAACGGGATTGACATTGAATGGCTGTATGGATTTTATGCGGGACCGGGCCAAAAGCAATCAGAAAAATGGAGTTGGGGTGGCCACGCTGGATGATCTGTATGATTACTTTCATTTTGGAGGCAAAGCGCCGACTATTTTAAGCGATGAAGATATGGGCGACCTCGGGACACACTCAAAGCCGGTGCCGGCACCAGAACCGGCAGCACCTAAGCCGATGGCCAAACGGGTAAACCTGAGCATGGATGATTTATTCTAGGAGGTGCGCCAATGAAACAGGATATTGTACCGGCTGAAGCACTGAAAAAAGAATTCTATTCATTTGATGTCTCGAATAAAGAAAAAGAATGGATACTCAATCATACGATGATGCAACAGTATATCGTAGTCACCCATGGAACGCAGGGCAAAGACGAATTCTTCCGGGATCATCCGGAACTGAGCAAAACAAAGAACAAAACCAGAATTACCAAAAAGACACGCTTCGGTTATTGCACATGGTGCCATCAGTCTTTTATCTTACCTGATACATGGACTATAAAAAAGGCCAGCAGATTTTATGACCAATTTGAAACATATGAATGTCCGCACTGTCATCGAAAACATGAGCTTATATCCGGCTATCGCGGACTGGGAAATAAATCAATAAAACGGCAGGTCACATTTTTTTCACGGAGCCGGAAGAGTAAAAATGTGATATTGGCCAAAGTGGTGGCAGCTGTCCTGCCAATAGAAAACGGCTATAGGGACTGTAAACTTCAGACGTATATAGTGGGCATGATGCGGTTGGAAATTGGAAAGCCTACGACCTACTACGTCAGGAACGCGTATTATTACGATGGAAATTTCTGTCATTCGTTTTTTTGGGGTGAAGCAGGCGGAGAGGATGATATTGGCAGACCATGGATACGGAGAAAAACGATAGGATATGGCCTGGCCACAGAATGGGAGAACTTTGGATTTGCTGAATATGCCGACTATGATGCCTTGAATCAGATCATCAAGACATCCGCATGGAAATATTGTGGGAAAGATGAATATTACACATCGGAAAATCAGCCAAGGTATGCATGTGAAATAGAAAAATATCTGGATTTGTATTCCCGGTTCCCACAGATTGAATATCTCATCAAGAGCGGCCTGGCAAACATCGTCAAAGCGAAGCTGAACGGTGATACGACGAAGCCGGCGGTTTTCTGGCGGAAATACAAAAATCCCAAAGATATGCTGCGGGTCAAGCTATCAAAAGAGGAACGGAAATGGATCTTTGAATTACATCAGACCGGGAAAGACGTATCTGTGAATGCACTTAATATCTTAACCATACAGCAACAGCTTAAACGGCGGTGTACGCTCTCTGATGCTATTGCTGTAGAAAGTTGTTACTGGCTCTTGCATGGGAATATATTAAACGATTTACGCTTTATGGATTTACATAGTCTGGTGGCATACTGCAGCAGGCAACTGGCTAAAGCGAGGGGAAAAGATGGAGATAACCCATGGAAAAACGTAAATGTTGGCACTATCTGCCGGGACTACATCGATTATTACGAGGAAATAAAACGGCTCGGTTATGATTTGAACGACCGGACATATATCCGGCCCCGTGATTTATATGAGGCTCATCGGCATACATCGGAACTGCTGAGAATCAGGCATGAAGCGAAAATGAAGGTAATGAGACAGAAAGAATTGGAATTACAAAAAGCCGGATTGGCCAAACAGGTAAAGAACCTGCAGTCTTATGTATTTACAGATGGCACGTACCTTATACGGCCATTGCGGACAGTAGACGAATTCATTCGTGAAGGCAGCGTAAATCATAACTGCGTTGGCACATATATCACAAGATGTGCCCAAGGACATACAGCCATCATGGCCATACGCAAGATTGATGATCCGGACACCGTTTTTTATACCATGGAAATCCAAGACAATAAAATCATGCAGTGCCGGACAAAGAATAATGTGCCTGTTGCTCAGGGTACGGCCATTGATGATTTTGTAAAGCTCTACGAAAAAATGATATTAAAGCCGAAACAGCAATTACGAAGGGAAGGTGCGTAGTATGACAGACATCATAAACGTCGAAAGCCAGGCGGTAGGTATACGAACAGCGGAAACGATTGCCACAGAAATAAATACAATCAAGAGACAGACGCAGAAAATCATGCTGGCGTCATCCATCGAAATCGGGAAACGTCTGACCGAAGCGAAAGAACTGGTGGATCATGGGCAATGGAGCCAGTGGTTACAGAAAAATGTAAATTATTCCGAGCGAACAGCTCAGAACCTGATGCGGGTCTATGACCAGTACGGGGAAAAGTTTGGCATGACCGAAATGGACAGTCTCTTTGCTTCCGGCGCTCCGAATGTATTTGAAGAATTGTCATATACGCAAGCGCTGGCGCTTTTATCATTGCCAACCGAAGAAGAACGGGAGCAGTTCGTGGAAGAAAATGACGTGGCCAACATGAGCACACGGGAAATGCAGGATGCTATCAAAGCGAAAGTGGATGCGGAAGCACGGGCTAATGACGCGGAAGCTCGGGCCAGTGATGCGGAACGCATGGTTGTACAGGAACAGCAACGAGCCGATTTGGCGGAAAAGAATCTGGAGAACGTGAAGGCACAGCTCAGAAATGCAGATGAGCAGAAAACGGATATCCTGGAACAGGCACGAAAAGAGAGAGAGGCACTGGCTGCCAGAGTAAAAGAACTGGAAGCCCGTCCGATGGTCTCTGAAGACAAGACGGAAGAAATAGACAAACTGAAGCAGAAAATCAAGGAGCTGGAAGACAACGGCCCCGATCAGGACAAGCTTGTCTTCCAGGGACATCTGGTAGTCCTTGAAAATGAGTTCAATGCCATGCTGAATGACATTGAAAATATCGATGATGGCGACAAAAGGCAGAAATTTGTGGACGCGGCCAGGAAGATGCTGAACCGTCTGCAGCAATATGTTTAGAGGTGAAGCAATGAGAGCGCCTAAGGCTTTCGATGAACTGAATGGCCGGAACTGGTGCGCACTGGCGGTCGCGATATGGTCGCCAGTGCCATTGACTGTCGAGGACAGCTTTGCAATGTACGAGACTGGGCGGAAACAGCGGGCTGGGGATGTAGATGGCTTGCCATATAATCGGCACAAAGAAGCGTACTTGATGCAAAAGGCAGGTTTGCGAGGTGCTGAGCTTGATTGCTGTGTATGTTTAAACCATGCGTCACATTACGCATGGAAGTACATTCATGGAAAGGGATAGAACAATGAAAGAGATTAATTATCGGTGCAAGCTGAAACAGGATGTACAAAAATTTAAATGCTTTATCATCTGTATGGCTATGCTGGGGATAGTAATGATTGTCGCCCTGGCCATGGTTGAAAATATGTAAGAGGTGAAAATCATGGCAGAAAAGGTAAGAAAGATTGAGTTGAATGAGGACCTACAGCATATGTTGATCAGCGCTGTCAGGTATGCTATGGGCCGGCGGACATACATAGTCAACTGGACAGTATCGTATATCATGCCACTCATTTCAGATATGGATACAAAGGTTTTGCATATCATGAAACGGGATTATGAGGACGCTGCCAGTCTTGGGGATGCTTGTGATATACAGGATTGGGGCCGTTTCTATGATGCGGTATTTAAGGAACTGGAAAAGCGAGGAGAAATAAGATAGTCCCTTATATCATATATACATATGATATGCGATTTTTTTAAAGGGGATTGCTCCCCTTTAAGGGCTGGTAGTAGGCGTTAAATTTAGTGCCAATTTCCAATACTGATGAGGTAACGTTATGGGCTTTGTTCGTAATATCAAATATTTCTGCGGAAAAGAATATTTTGAAACAGACCTCTTTGAGCTGGCAGACATGAGAGAACGTGGAAGAAAAATCAGAAAGCCCAAGACTGAGAAATCTTCCGTTGATCAAAAACGTCGGAACAAGAAAAGAGCGGAACGGAAACTCCTGCAGGAAATCATGACGAATTTTACCAGGGCAGATATTTTCCAGACGCTGACATTCGATAAAGAGCATCAGCCGACAAATGCCAAAGAAGCGAACAAAGAATTCCACAACTATATCCGTAGATTAAACCGAAGGAGGAAAAAGATAGGATTGCCTCCGGCAAAATACAAGGGCGTGTTAGAAACGAAAAGTGGCAAGTATCATTTCCATGTTGTCATCAGTGGAGGCATCAGCCGTGATGAAATGGAAGAAATCTGGGGAAAAGGTTTGGCGAATGCCAGGCGCCTAAAGATTAACGATAAAGAGATTATGCAGAAGCTTGTAAAGTACTTGCTGAAAGAATCACGAAATGAAGAAAAATTCAAAAGCCGGATCATTTCATCACGCAATCTGGAAAAACCCAAAGTCACAAAAACAGACTGGCGATTCAGCCACAGAAAATTAGTAGAGCTGGCCGGCCTGACAGATTGTGCGGAAGTGTGGGAAGAATTATATCCCGGCTATGCGTTCATCGAAGCGGAGAGCACTTTTAATGAACTGACTGGTTGGCATATTACAGTGAAGATGAGTAAGAAAGAGGGTGAGACATAACATGTTAAAGATTACGATTCCGGCAACTTTGCCAGGGCTGAATGAATACGTAAAGGCAAATAGAGCCAATGCGTATAAAGGAAGCCGGGTAAGTAGGGACGCACATTATATCTGTCGCCTGGGCGCTTTGCCAATCCGGGGGAAGATGCTGCCGAAATGTATGCCGGTGTTCCGCTGGTACGAGCCGAACAGAAGACGGGACAAAGACAACATCGCCATGGCCAAAAAATTCATCCTTGATTCACTCCAAGAAATGAATGTACTGGAGAATGACGGCTGGGAGCAGATTATGGGATTCATTGATGAATTCTACATAGACAAGATGAATCCGCGGGTAGAAGTCCGGATCTATGAGCCGACGGATGCGGATGAATTCTTCAAAGAGCTCCGGCGCTGGACAATGCTGTTATGGAAACATGTATAGGAGGCATGACTATGAGTATTCGGATTACAAATATTAGTAAAAGCGCAAGCAACAAGGGACGGCGCATTGTTATTTGTTACGTGAAAGAAAATAATGGGATTGAGGACAATTACAAACTCAGCAGTTTCGAAATTGCCAGACCGGAGATGGAAGAAGCATGGGCGGCAATTAATGTCGCATATCAAAGGGTGCATCCAGATTATAGAGAAGATGAAACGTGGGTGGATTTTTCGTTCAGCTCGGTCAGCATCAAATATGTGAAAAACATAAACGGGGATATCGTTATTAAGGAATTCCGTCTCAGTGGTGTCATGGCTTGGGACTATATGGGATTCAGTACTATCACTACTGACAAAATTAGTCCACAGCAGAATGAAGAGCTGACGGCTGCCGTTTGCAAATTAATCAATGAAGGTGAACTGTACGTTCATGGCAAGCGGGCGCAAATGCAACTATTTGATGACAAGACGATACAAAATGCGACAACAGTATCTGAGGAGGTTTAATCATGCAAAAATACCAACAAAAATATCAATATGTTACCACTTCCAGTTGCCAGAAAGCGGAAGAAATCAAACAGGAAATTCGTAAGATGAAAGGCAGGCTGGATGACCATGATGAAGAGCTGACTAAAATCGAAGACAACATAGCAGATATATACGAAAAGTGGAAGATGGAATCAGATCGCAATATCGTCCAGAACAATCATTTGTATACCCTTTGCAAGCGGCTGAAATGGACGATGGCCGCCGTGGCAGGAGCGTATATCTGGTCTGTGCTATGGTTCATTTCCAGATAAGGAGTGATGAAGAAATGAGATGGGTAGATGTCAGAGAGTGTCTTCCGGATACGGCAGACAGAGTACTGGTAGCTATGTATGTACGTGCCGTGAAGCCAGTAATAGCTGTTGGCCAATATCACGGAACATATTGGATTGTTGATGAATATTCCAGGCCTGTCAGGCTGAACGAAGTGCAATATTGGGACCCCATTCCCGCGATTCCGCACGAAAGAAAAGCTGAAAGAGAGGAAAAACACTATGATTAGTGCCAGCATAAGAGCTTGTGAACATGAACAACGATTGTGGATCTATGAAGAGGCAGGAGCACAGTTTTCAGAAACTCTTCTTTTTATGGCGCTTCATGATGAATTTGGCTTTGGCCAAAAGCGCATGGAGCGTATTGTAAAATACTAGAATGAATTGCCAGAAAAGGACATTGATTTACGGGAATGGATACAATGTATAGCGGGGTATGGATATGACAATAAAGAAATGGACAGGAAGTATGCTGTAAAAGTACTGCCATTGGCATCGGCCGGGCTGATGAGGAAGAATAAGGTAAACGGGAGAGAATACAAAAACAGGATTCATAACGTACTCTTGGGAGCAGTAGTGATTACATATCATATCCTCGTTCAACATTTCCGGTTTGATGCGGAACAACTGCAGAGATTATCCAGGCGTTTATATGGATATGCTTATTCATTGCGGGATGAAGCATTGGGAATCACTATCTACGATTTTATGGCAGTCATGAAGAAGGAATGCGGCATTGGATATGATATTTTGACAGAATACGAAAAGAAGAATGGGAAAATCAAGGTCGGACCGAAGTGGGGAATCAATACATTGACAGGGAAAGCCAGGAAAAGAGATGAATGATTATGGTGTATCATTGAACGGTTTGTGGAAAAGAATTTCAGAATAAAAGTGGCATGATACATATCGTATGCCATGATTGTACAGAACGGATAGGGAAACAATGGGCAGATACTATAAGAGGGAAACATATCAGGATGAGCCGATGCATTGTTTGTGGGAATACAATACAGAACAAACAATACAAAATGACATGTAGTGTTAAATGTGCTCATATTATGGAATTTGTCCGGGACAGATATCGGGCAAGTCATTTAAGAAATAATAAAATTAAAAAGCAGAAAATAATGGAATGCAGTGAACGAAGAAGGAATAAACAAGACAGTCTGAATACATTTATAGCAAACATACCAGAGGGATTGTCATATGGGAAAGCAAAGGCAATGAAATATTTTGGACTAAGAGTGGTTATGAATATGATAAGCACCATGATGTAATTATTAAACTGTAAAGAAACGAGGGATAAAATGCCAAATGTGATAGATGACGTGACGGCCAAGAAGGCCATGAATACGCTTATTGCACTTTGCCGGGAACAATGGAGAAAAGAAGGATGCTTAACCTGTGCGGTTAAAGACCGATGCATAGTAGGGAGCAAAGATGAGAGTGACTTCTCTTTTCTTGAACCATTTGATATTCCGGAAGACACCAGCGAACTAATTCAGAATCACCGGCGGGCTGTGCAGATGGCCAGGGCTATCATGAACCGAAATGACTAGAGAAAAACGATGAAGACAGGGAAGCAAGGAAGAGAGATGAGAACACATGAACAAAGAACAATTAGTTGCCAAGAAGTATCTACAGCAGCTGGGGAATATAGGAGGTGAGATAGCGGCGCGTAGATCTGTCATTGAAAAGGAATGGAAACGAGTTGTGGGAGGAACGGGGAGTAATCATCTGACTGCACAAATTTCCCTGGCTCCGGCTCATGGTACGAGGCAGTATGGCTGGAATGCGGAGAACATCGACCATTACCTGCAATTGCGTGATGAACAGCAGAAGAAGATACAGGCACTGACGAAAGAACGTGATGCACTCATACAGATGATTGACAATATCATCGAAGTGCGGATGCGGACGGTATTGATTGAGCGGTATGTGAATCGGAGAAGCTGGAATGAAATAGCCAGGCTCATGAAATACTCCGAGGTATATACTAGGAAAAAACTACATGGAATTGCTCTGGAAAATTTCTACAAGATTCTGGTAAATTCAGATTTGTACAAAAGAAAGAAAAAAAGATGAAAGTGTACCGAAAAAGTACCGGAAAGTACCGGAAAGTACCGCTTTCAATGTGATATAATGTAAGGTGTAAATAAGGGCGAAGGAAGCAGGAAGTTGGCTTCCTTCTTTTTTTATACCTGTGCTGGTGCGGGGAGGGAGTGGAATGATTGTCGATTGCAACAACTACCGATGTGCTCACAACAGGCATGGCATATGCATCGCCGACCATATCACGCTCAAAGGCGAGCGTTGCTTGTCCTTCCTGCACAAGATGAAGATGGAAGACCACAGGAGTGATCTGAACCACGGGCCTGTGCGCCAAGGCTCAAGGAAGAGAGTATTTAGATGACTAAAACGCATGAGAAAATGGAAATTTAGCGGGTCCTTCTGGTTAACAATAAAGCCTTGCGCGACCGCGGCGCCCAAAAAACGCTTAGATTTTTAACTTTTTTAGCGCTTATTTATAACGAAATAAAGTAAAATCCTTAGAATTTGGGGTAATCAAATAAGTTTTAAATTAGCTTTAATAATTTAATAAAACTAAAGTTTACAAAAAAGTATAAGTAAAAAGGGGTATGGATGTGAAAATCTCTAAGGACTTGAAGCATTTGACAACTACACAAACCGAGCTTGCCAGAGCCCTGGGATTGACACAACCCCGGATACATCAGCTTATACAAGAAGGCATTGTGGAACGTGACGACCATGGAGCCGTTCTGGTGATAGCCAGCTTGCAAAACTACTACCGTACACAAGGTAGTGGCAGTGATGGTGGCAGTGAGCTGGATTACATGGAAGAAAAGGCCAAGCATGAGAAAATAAAACGCGAAATCGCTGAACATAAGTTGGCCATCATGGAAGGCAATGCCTATAGTGCCAGGACTGTCGAACTGGTCATGACAGAAATGTTATCAAACCTGCGCACGCAGCTGTTGGGACTGCCGACAAAGCTGGCTCCGCAGCTGGAAGGCAAGACTAAAGAGCAAATTTATGTACGACTGACCAGGGAAATAGAAGAAAAGCTGTCAGAGCTGAGCGAGTACAGCCCGGACCTGTTTACAGATGAAGAGGTGGTAGACGATGACGACGCATAGATTGAAATCGGCGTCGGCACTGTGGAACTATATTTCCGTCCACGGGTTGAAGCCTTTGCCGAAAACGTCGGTCAGCGAATGGGCTGATACATACCGCTATCTATCGCAGGGAGTATCGGCGGAGCCAGGCAAATGGCGGACCGATCGGGCTGAATATCAGCGGGAAATCATGAACGCCTTCACACAGCCGGGAATACATCGGGTTGTAGTGAAATCAGCGGCGCAAATTGGCAAAAGCGATATCATGAACAACGTCATAGGCCGGTTTGCTCACTTGGATCCGGCAACAATCATGATGATACAGCCGACTATCGACATGGCGCAGGACTACAGCAAGAGCCGTATTGCGCCAATGATTAGAGATACTCCTGTATTGAGCCAGATTTTTTATAATGTGAAAAGCAAATCCGATGCACAGGCGGCGAAAACCAGGGACGGCAACAACACCATACTCAGTAAAATATTTCCTGGCGGCCGCCTAATCATGTGCGGAGCCAACAGCCCGGCCGGACTGGCAAGCCGGCCAATCAGGATATTGCTGGCCGATGAAGTGGATCGGTTCCCGGACAGTGCCGGCAGTGAAGGTGATCCGGTAGATTTGGCATCCAAACGTATGACGACATACTGGAATCATGTCATGGGATTGTTCTCGACGCCGACAAATGAAGGGGCCAGCCGGATCGATTTGGAATACAACGCGGGCACACAGGAAGAATGGCAGCATGCCTGTCCGAATTGTGGAGAGTATCATCTTATCCGGTATATTGATATCGTCACGGAGTCAGAAGAGTATAAAAGCGAGGACGGAAAGAAGCATGTCGTCGTAAAATCCGTGAAGTGGCGCTGTCCTGACTGCGGCTTTGAGTTTACAGAGCGGCAGATGAAAGACGCCAATCAAAAGTACATAGCGAAGAACCCGACTGCGGTGCAAAATGGCATTCGCAGTTTTTTTGTGAACGCTTTTACATCACCCTGGTTGAGTTGGAAAGACATCATGCGGGAGTGGTTGGAAGCTAAAGGCGATCCGGCTAGGGAAAAGGTTGTCGTCAATACACGGTTCGGGGAAAGCTATCGTGAACCGGGAGCCTTCGAGGATCATGAAATATTCCTCAGACGGCGGGAAGCCTACGGCGCGGAGCTTCCGGACGGCGTGCTGATGCTGACGGCGGCTGTCGATACGCAGGATAACCGCCTGGAATACGAAGTCTGTGGATGGGGCGAAAATGAGGAGTCCTGGGGCATCAAGAAAGGCGTTATCCTGGGCAAGCCTGACCAGGAAGCGACATGGAATGAACTGGATTCCATCCTGGACCATACGTATACATTCGCTGATGGAACGGGTTTGAAGATTCTCCGGGCGTTTATTGATTCCGGCGGCCATTACACGGGCAGTGTATACCGCTACTGTGAAAAGAATTTCACCAGACAGCGCTTTGCTATCAAAGGCTATGCCAACAGCCCGGGCATACCGCTCAATTACAAGATAGGCAAGGCCAGCAACAGCCCAATCCCACTCGTTATCCTGGGTGTCGATGACGGAAAACAGCAGATCATGAACCGCCTGGCCATCACACAGCCTGGGGCGCAGTACATGCATTTCCCTCTTAATGAAGAAGAAAAGGAGCTGGGAAACCGGGGTTATGATGAACTCTATTTCAAGGGCATCATCTCAGAACACAAGAAACGGATAAAACGAAACGGCGTTATCCGGGAAATCTGGGAGACAACAGCCGGCGTACGCAATGAACCTTTGGATTTGCGGGTGTATAACCTGGGATGCATGTACAGCTGTAATCCGAATTGGAAACAGCTGAAAGAAATCCTGCTGGCCGCTAAGACCGGACGGCCTGTAAAGCCGGTGGCGACAACGCAGAAACGGCCATCACGGATGCGTAAAGTCAGCCGGGCAACGAATATCTGGTAGGTGATAAGACAATGAGCAATTCAATACAAAACGAACGCCTGAAGCGGTATCTGGAAGCGGAAAAAGCTGTACTGATGGGTCAGTCTTACACGATTGGCACACGGACACTGACGCGGGCAGATTTATCGACAATCCGTGCGGCGATTGATGACCTGATTGCCGGCGGCGCAACGCTGGATGATGCGGATATCACGCAAAAAGGCCGGGCAAAACGGGTTGTATTTTTAGGCTAGGAGGTACGCATGAGAAAGAAAAAGAGAACGGCAGCCAAAGCAAAGGCGAGAATGCCGACTAGAGAAATTACAAACAGCGGGTATTCCGAAGGTGGTGCTTCAAATAGAAGCAATATTCTGAAGGCTTATCGGCCTATCAAGTATTCGGCCAAGTCGGATATCAATGCCAATCTATTTACATTACGCAATCGCAGTGCCGACCAGGCGATTAATACGCCTATCGGCTCAGCAGCTATCAATACCAGTGCGCTGCATACGATTGGCATCGGCCTGCATGTATTCCCACGTCCAAAGTTCAAAATGCTGGGTATGGATGCAGAGACGGCACGGGACTGGTCGCGCAGGGTAGCGCAGGAATTTGACCTGTGGGCCTCTTCCACGGCCTGTGATATTTCCCATCGAAACAGCTTCTATGACCTGCAGGATATCAATTATACGGGATATCTGGTCGATGGCGATGCATTCTGTGTGTTCCGGCGCAGGCCTCCAACTAAGGATTATCCGTATTCCCTGCGGTTACAGCTGCTGGAGGGCAACAGGGTAAGTAATCCCATGGGGCGTGATTATTACGGCGTCATGGGACCGTATGCGGTGGAAATGCAGGCGCCGACGCCAGGAAACCGGATTATTTCCGGGGTAGAGATAGATTCTGACGGAGCTGTTGTTGCCTATTGGGTCAGCAATAAGGTGCCAGGCGACCCGGTAGACGTAGGGGAGGTGCCGAACTGGGTACGTATCAAGGCGTTTGGCGACATCTGCGGTATGCCGAATATCGTGCAGACCTGTCACGACACGCGGCCGGAACAGTATAGGGGCGTTCCCTATCTGGCACCGGTCATCGAGACGCTGAAGCAGGTCAGCCGATACACGACAGCAGAGCTGACAGCAGCTATTGTAAAGTCATTCTTTGCTCTGTTTTTCACAGAAAGCAATACAAGCGGCGCCACGTTAAATGACATTCTGGGACCAACAAACAATGACGACCCGATGGCCCCCGTCATCGATGTCGATGAATACAGCCTCGGTCCAGGTACAATGAATGCATTGCCCAGAGGAGTAGACGTAAAAAGCATTGATGCCTCACGAAGCATGTCCACGTTTGATACGTTTACGACTAAGCTGTTGGAAATGGTAGGGTCGGCAATTGGCCAACCGTACGAAGTGCTGATGAAGCATTTCACGTCATCCTATTCCGCCTCGAGAGCGGCCTTATTGCAGGCCTGGGAGGAATACAAACGGCGCCGTACCTGGTTTGCCCGTGATTTCTGTCAGCCTGTTTATGAAATGTGGTTGGCTGAAGCTATTGCCATGGGACGGATTGAAGCCCCGGGATTCTTCACGGATCCGCTGGTCAGGAAGTGTTGGTGCAATGCAAACTGGTATGGTCCGACCATGAGCATCTTGGACCCTCTCAAGGATGTAAACGGCAGTGCTTTACGCACACAATATGGATTAAGCACACGGGAACGGGAAGCTGCGGAAATGACCGGCACAGACTTCGAGGAAAACATCGAACAGCTGGCGTATGAACAGCGGATGCTCGAAAAATACGGCATTGCCGGGAATGAAAAAACAACTGGGGATGACGGGAAAGGAGAAGAACCGACAAATGAAGGAACCAACCAATAAATTTTGGAAATTCGTCAATGAAACGGAAGGCGACACGGCGGAATTACTGATTTACGGAGCCATTGCCAGCTCAAAGCCTTGGTACAGCGACGATGATGACGGCAGTGTCTACCCGGTACAGTTCCGGAACGATTTGAAAGCTTGTGGCGGGAAGAATCTGACCGTACGTATCAATTCCGGCGGTGGTGATGTATTCGCGGCACAGACCATTTATACGCTGTTGAAAGGGTATACAGGCGACGTTACTGTCCACATCGACGGCATGTGCGCCAGTGCGGCGACACTGATTGCCTGTGCTGGCGATAAAATCGTCATGCCACGGAATGCGCTGTACATGATTCACAATCCGCAAACGTTTACGTTTGGCAATCTTGATGCAGACGGCATGCGCCAGACAGCAGATATCCTGGACACGGTAAAGCAGACTATTGTCAACGTGTATGTAAGCAAGTGTGATGGAGAGCTGACTGCAGAAGAAATCGGGCACATGATGGACGATGAAATGTGGATGACAGCAGACGAAGCGAAAGAGTACGGCTTCATTGACGAAATCGACGACTATCTCGTTACGGCAGAAATCAGGAACAACATGTTATTCCTGAACGATATCGCTTATGACGGCCATGGCGATATCCAAAAGATTTGTAAAATGATTGGAGAGAAAAAGCACATGAAGAATAACGATCTTGTAGCAAAAATTGCGAATGTGCTGGGCATCAGCCCGGCAGAACCGGTGGTACATGAAAACCAGGCAGAAAAACAGCGCATTGCCGAACTGGAAGCACTGAAAACGGATAATGTATATGGCAATGCAGTCATTGATCAGGCAATTAAGGAAGGCCGGACAGCAGCTGATGTGAAGCCGTACATTGATGCGGTAAACGCAGTAGAAGCGCCGAAAGACGAAGCCAGCGAAGCCCTGGCCAGCATCCGGGCACTGATTGAAGACCAGATGCAGTCCGGGAGCCAGAATGTCAAACCGGCTCCGAAAGCTGGCATGGCAACAGATAATGCTGCACAGAAATTGCAGGATATCAATGATGTCGTTGAGGCTGCTAATAAGATGAGAGGTGTTAAATAATGGCTATCAAAGAGACAACAACAATTACGCACGAACAGATGTATGGTGGTCCGGAAAAGGAAATCCTGATGGCAAATGTAACCATCACGGCAGGAAAAGCACTGGAAAAAGGCACACTCATGACCGTTACTGGCACAACGGCAGTTGCAACTACTTCCGATGGTACGGCGAATGCTATCCTGGCGTATGATGTCGATGCAACAGCAACGGCGGCAACAGTGTACGTATCCGGCCGATTCAATCGCGACCAGCTTCATGCTGCCGATGGCGATACTGTAGCCGCGCATGAAGACCAGCTTCGCGATTATGGTATTTATCTGACTAAAAATTTATAAGTAGAGGGAGGAATACACAATGGCTATTGATTACAAAGATACAGTTTCTTTATTACAGGCTATGGAGCGCATTACACCGCCGGCATCGTTCCTGCTTGATACGTTTTTCCCGGTCATTCCGCAGGTGGCTGTGCAGACACGGATTGCCGTAGAATACCGCAAACGCGGCCGTCGTCTGGCTCCGTTTGTAACTCGTGGAGGTAAGGGCCTCAATCTTGATCGGGAAGATTCCAAGCTGGACATCTACACTCCGCCGATGATTGGCCCGCGTCGTATTCTCGACCCGGATATCGTCAATGAACGTGGTTTCGGAGAAAACATTTACAGTACCGTTACACCTGCACAGCGCGCAGCCGCACAGCAGGCAGAGGACCTGGTAGAACTGCAGAATAGCATTATCAACCGCAAGAGCAAAATGGCGGCAGATTTGTTGCAAACAGGCAAATGCGATATTTATGGCTACGCAGACGATGGCAAGACCGATCTCCTGGATACGGTAGATTATGGCTTTGATCATACGGTGACGCCGACAACGAAATGGGACCAGGCAGGAGCTACAATTTACAGCGATATCAAAAATGCATCGGAAATGGTGCAGGAAGATGCAGGATTGGTGCCGACCGTGATGGTTTGTGGTAAGAATATTGCCGATTACCTGCTCAATAACGACCAGATTATGAAATGGCTCTCCATCCCGCTGGCTTCCAATTTATCTCTCATGAACATCCAGCCGACAATTGTTAGTCCGCAGGTTATGCGTATTGGTGTGATTCAGTCGCTGAATCTGGAAGTCTACACCTATGCAGAAACCTATGTAGATGATGACGGCAAGGTCCAGAGCTTCCTTGATTCTGATACAGCTGTCCTGGCAGTACCTGGAAAAGGCCGTCAGCTCCACGGTGCAGTTACTCTGGTCAATGATGCGGGTAATGGCTACGATACCTATGCAGCTAAGTATGTACCGTACTACATGGGCTCCAAAGAATCCCAGCAGGTAGCACTGGCTATGTACAGCCGTTGCGTACTGGCTCCGGAATGTGTGGACGACTGGGCTGTTATCAAAGCCAAATAGGAGGTAGTACTATGGACATTATGGTAATGCATGGAGCTCTCAGTGCAGGCAATAAACTGTACCGCACAGGCTCTATCGTCAGTGTTGATGATGCCCTGGGTGAAGAGCTGATTATGCGCAGTCCGGATCAATTCTGCCAGGCTGTAGGCAAGGTGGAACCAGCTCAGGAAACACAGCCGGAAGCAGAGCCGGCCAAAGACACTAAAGCCAAAGACGAACCGAAAGCAGAAAAAGAAGTAGGCCTTCCTTCCGCTGATCCGTCCGCAGCTGTCCGAAAATGAGCGAATTTAAAGACATGGTATCGGCAGACCTCGACATTTTTGTAAATGGCGATGAGTTTGCCGAAGACCATGATTTAAATGGGACGCTGTGCAAGGCAGTTGTTGACACGATGGACAGCCAGGAGAATTTTTATACTGGCCAGACGTATGAACCCTACGGCGGTATTTCCGGACGGTTGATAAAAGTGTATGTCAAAGCGTCGGATTTGCCGGAGATTCCAGCGGAAGGCATGGTATTCAGGGTAGACGACGAACCATTGATTGTCAATAAAGCATCAGAAGAAATGGGCATGGTTGTCATCTTGTTGCATGGATCTGAGGGATAAAAATGATATCAATCGAAGTACGTAACCAAGACGTAGAAAAATTGGAGAAAACACTGGCCGGTTTTGCCGGAGATAAGATTGCCGCGTGCATTGACCGGGCTACATATCGTGGTGCATTGCATGCCAGAAAGGTAGCAATCAAGCAAATACGCAGTATTTACACCATTAAATCCGGGGAACTTCGAAGTGCGGCACCGATTAAACGAAGCGGTTTAGTATCTACTATTGACATCAAAGGCCCGTTTTTGCCAGTAGAACATTATCGGGCAGTCAGCAGGGCCAAGGGCATATTCGTGACCATCAAAAAAGGGAGTGGCGCACTGGTTCACATGTCATTCTCTAAAGGTGGTAATGGGGGCGTCTTCCGTAAAAGAATCGGGCCTGAACGATATCCGATTGAAGGATTACATGGACCGGCTGTTCCTCAGCTATATGGCAATAAAGCAGTAGTGGAAATTATGGAACAGGAAGGAATGCGTGTCTATGAAGAACGAATGATGCATGAGCTTGAACGATTGGTTGGTGGTGCATAATGTCGCAAATCCTCACGCCATGGCAATGTGCATCGGAAATTGCAGATTGGCTAAAAGAACAAATAAAATCTTCATCGGAGTATTCCAACCTGCTTGATGTAACGACAGGAAATATCAAGATATATCCTGGTTTCCTGCCCTATGTGTCAGATAAAAAAACGAAAAAGACATTATGCCCGGCTGTTGTTATCAGGCCGACGACTATATCCGATTTGGAAACAGAATCTACGGCTTCCATGGCAGTATTGGTCACGACATATGATGACGACATGATTAATGGCTGTCAGAGCCTCTATAAACTCATGGAAGCGGTAAGAGAGCTGCTACTGGTCAACAATCCCATCAATATGCGATGGGAAATCAAGAACGGGACGATGGAATCTACCATCCCGGATGAACAACCATACCCTATTTGGTGGGGCCGTATTGATTTTGATGTCAATGTACAACAGCCACGGGAAGTCAGTGAATTTATATTAGGAGGTCCGAAGCGTTTTGGAAACGACTAAAGAAGAAATGACGCAGAATGCGGTGACAGAAGAAACGACAGCTGTCACAACTGCATATAAAGGGCCAGTGATATATGTAGGCCCGAGTTTCCGGAATTCCAGGCTGAATCATTGCATGATTTTTTCTGAGATTCCTACACCGGAAGGAGAAGACGATGTATTGAAGCATCTTTTTGTCAAGCCGGCAGGATTGAATGACGCATTGAAGGCTGTAAAGACAAAAGGGACGGCACTCAATACGTTTTATCAAAAAGCAATCAAGAACAATAAAGGGGGTAATTAACAATGGCATTTTTCCATGGCATCAAGACATCGGAAATTGATACCGCAGTCGTAGCTACAGCCCAGACAACGGCTGGGCTTCCTGTTGTATTCGGAACTGCACCGGTGCATCTGGCAGCAGACCCGAAAATCAATGAGCCAGTCATTTGCTATTCCTGGTCTGAAGCAAAGAAGTACTTAGGCTATCACGAAGACTGGGACAAATATACACTGTGTGAGCCGATGTATGCAGAGTTTAAACTTTTTGCGGTAGCTCCAGTCGTATTTATCAATGTATTGGACCCAACTAAACACAAAAAGAGTATATCCAGTACAGCTTTGACGGTTAGCCGAAAAGCGGCAACAATCGAAGATGATGTCATCCTGTCGTCATTAACTGTATCAGCGACATCGGCAGGATCTGCAGCAACAGCAGGCACTGACTATGTAGCTGCATACGATGACGACGGTAACACGGCGATTTCCATCTTGGATGGAGGGGCACTGGCAGATGCAAAGACGATTTACGTTGCCTATGATGCGGTCGATGCATCTCTGGTCAAAGATAGTGATATTATCGGGGGCGTTGGCACCAATGATGCGGTCACAGGCCTGGAACTGATTAACTACATTTACAGCAAATTCTCTCTCGTACCTGGTATTATCGCCGCGCCTGGATGGTCACAGCATCCGGAAGTTGCCGCTGTGATGCGGGCAAAATCCCGCAATATCAACGATGTATTCCGTTGCAGTATCCTGACCGATATCGATACGACGGAAGTCAAATCGTATAGTGGCTGTAATCTTTGGAAAAGTGGCAATGGCTATACTGGTGTCGCTGAATCTGTTTGCTGGCCGATGGGCAAAATGGGAGACCACTGCTACTACATGTCCACCATTGAAATGGGCGTTATTGGCCAGGTGGATGCCTCGAATGATGATATTCCTTATGAATCCACATCCAACAAATCTGTACCGATTACGGGGCTGTGCCTGAAAGATGGGACAGACGTAACACTGGAACTGACGCAGGCCAACCTGCTCAACAGCCAGGGCATTACAACGGCATTGAATTTTGGCGGTGGCTGGAGACTCTGGGGCAATTATACAGGCGCCTATCCGGGCTCTACAGATCCGAAAGATACATTCCTCGCTGTCCGTCGTATGTTTGACTGGGACGATCAGGTGTTTATCCTGACATATTGGCAGCGTCTCGACAAACCGGGCGTTCCTCGTAATATCCAGATTATTCTGGATTCGGAACAAATTCGATTGAATGGGTTGAAATCTCGAGGCTATATCCTGGACGGGAGTGTTGAATTCCTGGAAGAAGAAAATCCAACGACTGATTTGGAAGCAGGTATCTTCCGGTTCCACAAAAAGCGTACGCCGCCAATCCCGATGCAGGAAATTGATACTATTTCCGAATATGATGTAAATGCGTTTAACGCACTGTTTGAATAGAGGTGAACAGCACATGGAAATCAATAAAATGCCTGAAGTCCTGAATGATTTCAGGATTTATGACGAAAACAGCGACACCTTATACGGTGTCGCAAAACTCGAACTGCCTGACTTTAAGAGCATTACAGCGACCATCAAAGGTGTAGGCGTCGGCGGCGAAATCGAAGCCCCGGTTTTAGGGCAGTTTGAATCTATGGAAACAAAGCTCACGCATAACATCAATGATAAGTGGAATCTGACCATGGTAGGTGGGAAAGCGGTAGCTCTGGAAGCCAGAGCGGCTAACCAGTATTGGGACAGCGCCAATAACAATTATGTCATGGAAAAGGTACGTGTCGTCATTCGTGGCAGAACAAAACAGATGTCCGGCGGTTCTTGGGAACCGGCATCTACAACCGATGCTGAAAACACGATTGAAACGACGTATATCAAATACGAAGTCAATGGCAAAACGCTCCTGGAAGTAGATAAGTATGCATATAAGTTTGTTGTCGGCGGTACGGATATCATGCAGCCGATTCGCGATGCGTTGGGCATTTAAATAGGAGGTATCTCAGAATGAAGAAAGAAGACACAACAGTAGTTGAAGCGGAAGTTGTCAAAGACAATCAGCTGGCACTGCCCAGTGATCAGGTTATTCATCTGTCGAGGGCTTTGCCCGACGGCAAAGATACTCTGTATCTGGATTTTGATAAGATTACAGGTTATACCCTGCTAAAGTGCGAAAAAGAAGCCAAAAAGCAGGATGCAAGTATTGTTGTGCCGGCATTATCCCAGGTTTACCAGTCTCATGTAGCCGCTGTAGCGGCAGGTATTAAATACGATGATATCCTGTCTCTGCCGGCTAAAGATTTCACAGCTATCATGATTAAGACGCAAGGTTTTTTGCTAGGTACGGCCTCGCCGGACGACACGGAATAACAGCAAAACTGTTTATGCTCAATACGGTCAGGATGGCAAAATATACACATACCTCGATAGGCTTTTTCCTGGATTTGCCTGTCGAGGAGTATGCATCCTGGCAATCTATCATCAACGCTGAAATCGAAAGAGAAAATAAAGCGATAGAAAGCGCTGGGAAAGGAGGACGCCGTGGCTAATAGAGTACTTGAAATGGCCATTGCGATAAAGGGACAGCTGGATGGCAGCGTTGGCAGTGCCATGTCGCGGGCTGTTGCTCAGGCCAAACAGATGCAGTCACAGATTAAAACTGCAAACCGGGAACTGCAGAACTTGCAGAAACAGGCGGCTAAACAGCAAAACAGCAAAGGATATGTCGAATATGATACTGAATTGGCTGTTTTACAAGCTCAGGTCAGAAAGAACGAGCTGGCCAAGCAATACGAAGGGACAATGAACCGTATCAATGCAAAGCAAAAGGCATCGGCAAATTTATCCCAGGCTGTAAGCAATCTCAAAGCCGGAGCTGTCGCCGCGGCGGCTATTGCGGCACCTCTGGGCATTGCAGCCAATGAAGCCATTAAGTATGAATCGGCCATGGCTGATGTCAGGAAAACAGTAGATTTTGACACGCCTGAGCAATTCAAGCAAATGGGCGCTGATATCCTGCAGATGACGCAGGAATTACCTATGTCGGCAGAAGGTATTGCCCAGATTGTAGCCGCTGGTGGGCAGGCAGGCATCGCACGTGAAGATTTGAAACAGTTTGCTACTGATGCGGTCAAGATGGGCATTGCATTTGACATTACCGCTGACCAGGCCGGCGAAATGATGGCCAAATGGCGCACAGCGTTTGGCATGAGTCAGGGCGAGGTTGTACAGTTGGCGGATCAGGTCAATTACCTGTCGAACACAACAGCGGCAAGCAGTGATTCTATATCGGATATTGTTACCAGAGTCGGACCTTTAGGCCAGGTTGCTGGCATGAGTGCGGCACAGGTAGCCGCTGTTGGTGCTTCTATGGCATCCGTTGGCGTACAGTCAGACGTAGCAGCAACGGGCATCAAAAACATGGCCTTGGGTCTGGTAGCAGGTGAAGGGGCAACCAAGTCACAAGCGGAAGCTTTTCAGCAATTAGGACTTTCAGCGGAGGATGTAGCCAAGCGGATGCAGGAAGATGCTCAGGGAACGATTATTGATGTGCTGTCCCGGGTTAAACAACTGCCGAAAGAACTGCAGGCTTCTGTATTGAGTGATTTGTTTGGCAAAGAATCTATCAATGCTATTGCGCCACTATTGACGCAGCTGGATACTTTAAAGGATAACTTCAACAAAGTTGGCGATTCAACGCAATATGCCGGGTCGATGGAAGCAGAATATCAGGCACGGGCAGCGACTACAGCCAATCAGTTACAGCTGGCCAAAAACAATTTAGTGGCGGTGGCCATTAATATAGGCAGTATCCTATTGCCGGCTATTTCATCAGTGGCAGGGACTTTGGCCACAGCGGCAGGAGGAATCGCCTCGTTTATTTCTCAGCATCAGCAGTTGGCAACAGTCATCATTGGCGTCATAGGAGCTGTACTCGCACTAACTATGGCCGCACTGACCATTCGTGCCGCCGTTGCCTATTATAAATATATGGTTGCCACTATCCACATGATACGGGATGCTCACGTAGCCGCTACTGTTGCCAGCAGAGCATCCACTGCGGCCACATTTGCTGCAGGAGCAGCACAGCGGGCATTCGCAGTGGGAGCACGATTGGCAGCCGCGGCACAAATGGCACTCAATGCAGTTATGTCTATGAATCCGTTTGCTTTGATTGTTATTGCTATTATGGCAGTAGTTGCGGTATTGGTATACCTGTGGAATACGAATGAAGGCTTTAGAGCTGCGTGCATAGCTGCATGGGAATCCATTAGTTCAGCTGTATCCAGCGCATGGCAGACCATTTCTGATGCGGCCAGTGCAGCTTGGGACTATATAACCAGTGCCGTGGACAGCGCTTACAGCTTCATTGTAGGTATCCTGGATTCCATCGCCGCAGCGGCACAAGCTGTCTGGGATTCAGCGGTAAGCGCGGCAACTTCCTGTTGGAATACAATTGTGAGTACCGTAAGCGATGCGGTAAATACGATACAAGGATATTGGGATAGCATGAAAAACTTCCTGTCTGATCCGATACAGGGAACTATCAATATCGTAAAGAACATTGCAGGCGGTGGAGATGAAGCCGGTCAATCCGCAAGCGGTGGCGTTTTTACAAGGCCATATTTGACGTGGGTAGCCGAAGCCGGACATCCAGAAGTCATTGTCCCGATTACCCATGACGCCAACGCCTATAGCCTGTGGGCTAAAGCAGGGCAGATGCTGGGCGTATCTCCGAGTACATCAGTCAATGTGTCAGCTCCATCTGTTTCCGGCGGCAGTGGCCGGCAATATACATTTAGTCCGACCATTGTGGTGCAGGGTGCCGGACCGAACACCAAACAGGAAATATCCCAGCTCATGGATCAGAAGATGCGTGAATTTGAACAGATGATGAAGCGGGTAGAATCGAACAGGAGGCGGTTGAGCTATGAGTAATGCATACAGTACCGTGCAGGGCGACATGTGGGACATGATTTCCTATCGTGTTTACGGCTCTGAAAAGTATGTAAAGATATTGCTGGAAGCCAATCCGGAATATCGGGATGTCGTTGTTTTTCCGGCTGATATCGTGTTGACATGTCCGACCATAACGCCGACAGATACAACAAAGCTACCTCCGTGGAAGCGGTGATTAAATGGCAGTACTGCAATCCTTACAGAAAAAAATAACAATACTAAAAGCGCAGGCAACAGCCGGCTTACTCGCACAAGAGCATATCAGCCGGCGCGCATGGCTGAGTGTAACGTACAATGGGAAGGATATTTCGGAATCACTTGTACAGTACGTGCTGAGTTTTAGCTATACAGACAATCTGACCGGGCAGGTAGATGATATCTCTATTACTCTCGAAGACCGCGCTGAACTGTGGGAAGCTGACTGGATGCCAGAAAGAGGCGCTACATTAGATATTACGATTTGTACATATAACTGGTCAGATCTATACAGTGAAGAAGAGGATTTAAAGCTGGGAAAGTTTGAAATTGATGAAATTGAAGCAAGCAGTGCACCGAATGTCGTAACAATCAAAGCTGTGGCCATATCCATCGGTGATGACAGTACACTGCGCAGTACACTGCGCTCGCATACTTGGGAAAATATATCCGTATGGAAAGCAGCCAATGATATTGCTTGGCAGAATGGCATGAAACTGCAGTGGTACTGTGATGAAAATCCAAATATAGACAAGCTTGAACAGAGTGATGAATCGGATCTGGATGTATTGCAGAAAATTTGTGATGATGCCGGCTTTGCATTGAAAGTCACAACAGATACCATCATCATTTTTGATGTTAAAAAGTTTGAGCAGAATGATGTGTATGCAGAGTATTATCATCCGGGTACAACCATATTGGATAATGTAGAGGACCAAACAAAACCTGTTCAGACAGATGCGCTGTTGAGTTATAGCTTTAAAGCAAAAATACGGGACGTATATAAAAAATGTCATGTCAAATATGCTAAAGACAAAGATAAGTCGGTCATAGAATCGACATTCGTTGCTCCGGATAAGCAAGATAAAGACGGGGCGACACTGGAAATACATCAGCAGGTGTCTTCTCAGGCGGAAGCTGACCGACTGGCTAAAATTAAATTACGGGAAAAGAATTGTGAAGAATTCACGGGCAGTTTTTCATCTGATGGAAATATTGGCCTTTGTGCAGGAGAAACCATTGAGATGTTGGGATTTGGAAATTTTTCCGGAAAATATATCATCACCCAGACCAAACATGACATCAGCAGCAGTGGCTTCACCAGCAGCGTAGAAATAAGGAAGTGTTTAGATGGCTATTGATAACGATATTATTAAATTATTGATGCGGTGCGTGCGTGTAGGACGAGTGTCGTCCGTGGATCCGGCAGATGCATCGGCCAGAGTGACATTTCCTGACCATGACGACGTGGTATCCCCACCGCTGAAAGTCATCATGAGAGGATGCAAAGTAGAAAAAGATTATTGGATGCCTGCTGTGGATGACCAGGTAGTTTGCCTTTATGCCGCAGATGGTGGGGGAAAAGGCATGGGGGCCGGATACATACTGGGTACGATTTACAGCACTGTAGATGCGCCTCCTGGTGGCGGTTCACGGGTACTCAATGTGCCAGGGGATTTACATATTACCTGTGGGAGTTTAGATATCTCTTCTGGTGCCGGAGATGTTACAGTAAATGGCATTTCTCTGGTCAATCATACTCACGGTGGCGTACAGTCCGGCGGAAGCAATACGGGCAAACCGCAGTAAGGAGAGAGGCTTATGTATATCGGATATATGGGATCAATCATATTCGGGGTATCTGAGCATTATCTTGTTACGCCGGATGAAGTCAGCAGGTCCGGGGAGGCGCGATGGCAGACACATGATTTGATCATGAATAAGCCTGTAGCACAGTTTATCGGGCCAGGGCAGGAAGAACTATCGTTTAAATTACGGCTCATGACGCAATATAATGCGACTCCAGAAAGACAGCTCAAGACACTGCGGGAGATGCGTGACAATGGGATGGTGTTTCCTCTGATTATCGGCGGGAAGCCAGTATCTCAGAACTACTGGTATTTGGAAAGTGTGGAAGAGGCAGAAGCTATCTACAACGCATACGGAAGAATCTTGTATATTACGGCCAATGTCAAACTCAAAGAATATGATTTGGAAAATACGGATGAAGAATCGAGCATCAATAAAGCTGGCAGAGCGTACAACGTTGTCACTACATTAGTTGGAGGTGGATTGTAATGCAATACGAAGTATCGACAAAAGACCCGGAGAAAATAGATATTTCGCCGAAAAATGAAGTAACCGAAATATTGCAGAACGTCCGTACGATACTGGCAACGACTAAAGGGACGATACCATTGGACCGGGAATTTGGTATTGATGGATCTGTCATTGATATGCCGACGATGCAGGCGCAAGCATACCTGACGAATGAAATCTTCCAGGCAATCCGGAGATATGAGCCCAGAGTATCTATTGATAACATTACATTCGATGGTGATATTTCCGGGAAATTGATTCCAAAGGTGGTGATTACAATATGAAATTAGCAGATTTACCAGACATTGAATTTGCCGATGCAGATGAAGAGACTGTAAAAGCGGCAGTGCTGGCAGACTATACAGAAATCACGGGCCGGACACTGGCAACAGGAGACCCGACAAGGCTGTTCCTGCTGGTGATTGCAGAACTCATTATCCGGTTGCTGAACAAGATGAATTATACGGGTAAACAGAATCTGTTGAAGTATGCAACAGGGGATAATCTGGATGAGCTGGGCACGTTTTCCGACACTGACCGGATTCCGGCGTCTGCCGCCACAACGACACTCAAGATTACGTTGTCGGCAGTACGAGAACAGGAAACCATTATTCCCAGCGGAACACGGGTAGCAACTGCCAGTGGCATATATTTCGCCACCGATGAAGATGTAGCCGTGTTAGCCGGCAATACAACAATAACCGTAAAAGCAACCTGCCAGACGACCGGGGCGACGGGGAACGGCTTCCTGCCCGGGGAAATCAACAATATTGTGGATCCCATCGCGTACGTGGAATCAATTACCAATACGACAACAAGTGATGGTGGCGCAGATGAAGAAGACGATGACGCATATCGGGAACGGATTCATGAATCGCCGGAACGGTTTTCCACGGCCGGGCCGACAGGTGCCTATGAGTACTGGGCAAAATCGGCCAACAGCTCCATCATTGACGTGACAGTATATAGTCCGTCGGCAGGCGTCGTAGAAATACGGCCATTGCTGACAGGTGGTACAATTCCGGAACAGGAATTGCTGGATGCAGTTGCCAGTATCCTGAATCAGGAAAAAGTACGGCCACTGACAGACCAGGTACAGGTCAAGGCTCCGGAAGCGGTTAGTTATGATATCACACTGACGTATTACATTGACCAGGGAACATCCGAATCGACAGTACAGGAAGCGGTATCTGCAGCTATAGACAGCTATAAGTTATGGCAGTCAAAGAAAATTGGCCGGGATATCAACCCGTCGAGGCTGATTGCCGATGTGATGGCCGTAGCGGGCGTCAAGCGTGTAGTCGTGACCTCACCAACATTTACGGAGCTGACAAATGTGCAGGTGGCGCAGGCAGGTACAGTAACGGCCAGCTTAGGAGGTAGCGAAGATGAATGACGATGAATACAAGATTGCTGAACATTTGCCGTCATCCATTGATGCGGAACCTATATCTACCCTGGCCAATGTCGTTGATGCGGAAATAGAGAAAATAAACCCGGACCTGCTTTTGATTTATCCGGCTATAGACAGCTTGAACGAACAGTTGATAGACTATTTAGCTGTCCAGATGCATGTGGACGAATATGACGATACGGCCGATTTAGATATCAAAAGGCAGCAAGTCAAGCAATCTTTCCTGCTCCATCGCTTGAAAGGTACAAAGTATGCGGTGCAGAAAGCGGTATCGACAGTGTACCAGTCGGCGAAAGTCGAAGAATGGCCGGAATACAGTGGAGAGCCCTATCATTTCCGGGTGGCAGGTATAACGGCACCGATGAATGAAACAAAGACCATCAATAAACTGGTACGGCTGATTAATGCGTACAAAAATACCCGTTCTTGGCTGGACTATGTACAGTTTAGCAGACGGTATGGCCAGAAATTTTTATTTGGTGGAAATGTAAACCTGGTACGGAAAACGACGATTACGTTTGATATAAAACAGACGATAATCACGCAAAAAAGCATACATGTATTAGCTGGCGTCGGTGTATATAAGGAGGTAACGATTAATGGCAAATTGGAATAAGATAACCATGACAGCTGTCGGGGCCGCATTGCAGGCTAAAGTCAATGCCGGATTGACGACACTGAAATTCACACGTGTGGCCATCGGATCCGGGACAAGAACTGGCGATTTAGGCAGTGCGACCGGGCTGGTAAAAGAGGAACTCACATTGGGCATTAATAGTATCACCCAGAATGGGAGTACTGTTACCTTGGACCTGACAATCAGCAATAGCGGCATTACGACGGGTTTCAAAATCACAGAAATGGGATTGTTTGCAACTGATCCTGATGACGGAGAAATCATGTATGTAGCCCTTATTGATGATAATCCGGACTATATGCCGGCAGAAGGAAGCAGTACAGTCGTACAGCAGGAATTTCAACTTGTATTTACAATGAGCAATACCGGCAATGTATCAGCAACAATTAATCCTAATGGGTTTTTGACGGTGGCTCATAACACGGACGAAGCGGCTCATGAAAATATCTTGATGGTAACATCGACAGCGGATAAGCCAGCATCTATGTCAGACCGGGGTATGTGGGTCGAAATCGTCGAGTAGGTGATGCACTATGCTAAAAATCAAGGACATGGACATCTACTATATCCGCGGCGACGATGACGGATTCAGTATCCAGCCGACTGCGGACGATGGCACGGAAATCACGGGTTTCACGGGCGTATTCTCAGTAAAGAAGTCATATGATGACACAAATTATGTACTGCAGTGTCCGATGGATGGGACTGTAGTGAACCTGACGCATGATAAGACGAAGAATCTGGCGTATGGCGATTACATATGGGACGTTGAGCTTACTCTGGCAGATGGCATCCGTCAGACTATTGGGCCAGGCAAGTTCCATTTATTGCCGGATGTGACAATTTAAGGAGTGATACGATGGAAAAGCTACACGCTGTATTGTCAGCATCTGGAATCATATCCGCAAAAATGACGGCAGGCGTACCCCTGAAGACATCCATCAAGACCAGTGGATACAGTAAGAAAGCAATGGTACGGATGCCCAGAAAAAGCTACTTTCCTAGCCTGGGAGACGTGGATAAACTTTATATCGATGAAAATGAAGGGATTATCTACTTATGGGATGCAGATGCATTGACGTATATACCCATAGCCAGCGATTGGCATCAAATTAATGTGATAAATGGAGGGGAAGCATAATGGCAACACAAATTCTTAAAAACGTAATCTTACAGCTGCGGACTGGCTCTGCAACCCAGTGGGCCGCATCCACCCGAATCCTGGCCGTGGGCGAACCCGGCGTAGAGACCGACTCTGGACGAATCAAGATAGGTGACGGTACTAATCTGTGGTCTGCACTGCCCTGGTCCGGCGCAGCAATCGGTAAGAGCAGCACCAACGGAGCCCTGACAATCAATGGAGCGGACGTGGTAGTGTACGTTCTGCCAACAGCCACCAGCGATACCCTGGGGGGCATCAAATCCGCCAGCGGCACCGGCAAGGTCACTGTGGACAGTGCGACTGGCACCGCCTCTGTAGGCAACGTAACCAGTGCAGACAAGCTGGCTACCGCAAGAACAATCAGTCTATCCGGTGACGTAACTGGTTCCGGGAGCTTTAACGGATCTGCTAACCTGGCCATCACTACTGCTCTGGCAGGGCAGGCCTTTACTGCCGGCACATACACCAAAGTTACCGTCAACACCAAGGGCATCGTGACCGGTGTGGCCCAGCTGAGCGCATCTGATGTGCCTGGCGGGATAAGCGCTGGTAAAATCAGCGGCCTGGGGACGGCAGCCACCAAGAACACCGGTACGGCCTCCGGCAATATCCCGGTGCTGGGGAGCGACGGAAAATTGGACACTGCAGTACTGCCAGCGCTGGCTATTACTGACACGTTTACGGCCACCAGCAAGGCGGACATGCTCAAACTGACCGCTCTTGACACCGCCTGCCGATGCAGTGACCAGCGTCAACGGAAAGACTGGCGTAGTCACCCTGACCACCGCCAACATCTCAGAAGGGTCAAACCTATACTGGACCCAGGCGCGGTTTGACACGGCTTTTGCCGATAAAAGTTCCACGGAGCTCAAGGACGGGGCAACTATCGTCCATACGACTGACACCGTGGTCATCAACTGCGGGAATGCATAGGTGGTGATTCAATGGCCACAAAAACAATAAACGGCCAGGTTAAGACCAGAATCGATACTGCGGCAAATTGGCAAAGCGTTAACCCGATACTATTGGCCGGGGAACTTGGCATTGAGTCCGACACACATCGGATGAAGGCCGGTGACGGAACGACAGCCTGGAGTAGTCTGCCATACTTGCAAGGTCCATCAAACGTCACACTTAGCGTCGAAGCTTCAGCGGAATCAAGTACCTGGATAGAAGTGCCTACAGAGGACATGTATATAGGCGGAACGGAACCAACTAGCCAGAACACAATCTGGCTTGAAGTAAGCGAATAGGAGGATAACAACATGAGCATTTTAAAAGGCATTTTACATCACTGGAATAAAACAAGCAGCTCATATGATACCATTCATCCGGAAACGGAATCTGCACAAATCACAGACTGGGACGCCGGTATCGGCGCTACGCTTGCAAAAACAACACTCGGAAGTCTGATAACCACGCTGTCATCCGATTCTTTTGCAGCTAAAGTCGTAAAGATGGTTCTTGATGCTACCGGAGTGAAGTACAGCATGGGCACGAATGGATACTTCTGCTTCGGGTCGCTTTTCGGTGGCCTAATTATACAGTGGGGAAACGGATATGGATATTCAGATCCGGACACAAATAATGCGAGTTATTATATAAAATACCCAATTGTCATGGATAAAGTATTAATTGGATTAAGTCAAGTGTCTAGCGAAGTAAACGACGATATATATGTCAGATTCATAAAGAAAAACGGTAAATTCTTTTTGTTAGACACTGACAGTAGCAATGATAATATTCCTTGTGAGTGGATTGTACTCGGGTATGTCAAATAGCTTTACAAGTTTTATCACATCACTAATTCCCCACTGTTTACCTTCCGATTATCAAAACCAAAAACTCTGGGTCCCCAGATGCTGCTTGTGATGCAATCGTTAAAGAAGTATTTGACGGAGCATGAATCTGAAACATTGTCGTCCTGTCATGATCAATATCTGGCGAGTTGTCAAGATGCACAGCGGTCGCTGTAAAAAACTGCATCATTGCCAGAGGGTAAGTGCATTTTACTTCTATACCTTGTCCTTTTATCCACTGTTTAGTATCCCATTGCTATTACGTAAACTTCAGCAGAGTCTATCGATGAGCGTATGTAGCACTGGCTTGTATTCAAATAAGATATTTCTAAGTATATATCTATTCTTGATGAAAGACTGTTGTAATGAGTAGTATTTATAACATATTGGGTATTATAAAAAGAAATGGGGAATGTAACCCATCCGCCACCGGAATTGCTCAAGCTATATCTTCCCCACTGTTCAACAGTGGGTAGTTCTGAGCATGACTAATAGAACAAGCTTCACTATTACAACCCCAATTGCTTTTAGTAGGTGCTTGGCTGGCGTTGTATCTGATTATGGTGATGCACGGCTTTCATTTGGATTCAACCATGATAAGCTTGTCTGCTATGGTCCAGGTCTATCCACCCCTACAACTTGCAATATTATCATGATTGGTATTTAGACAGTGGGGATATGGCAACGAGGCTATGCCACTTAACCTGCCTTTATCGGCAGCGATATTAAGTATTGTCGGGATGCACGAAGGCACCACTAAACAAGTTGTGACTTACTCGGCAAGGCAAAATAAATGGATTGGAGACGACTCGGAATTAGCCCTACTATACATTGCTCTCTGTAAATAGACAGTGGGGAGTTTATGGCCGTGCAGATTTGGGAGTAACTTTCCCGCTTGCATTTAACCAATTGTTTGCAGTCGTGCCTGCCTGGGCTGGAGGCGGTACGGAGCAATCATATGCATGGACAATTGCGAATGAATCATCATCTGGCTTTTCCGTATATCGGCAAGGCGGAAGCATCGGCGTTTATTACATCGCAATAGGCAAGTAGACAGTGGGGAAGAGTATCGGGGACGCCTAATGATTTAAATACATGGGATACCACAAAAGGGTACGAAGTACGAGTTGTCGCAACCCTGCCCATAAATTTTAAAAACTCGGGTTTATTTGCGGTTGCCAATGTTTTGGGTGATGCTGGAAACGTTGTAGATGAAAAAGCAGAGTGCAGCGGCCTGGGCAAAAGCAGCATGAATGTGAAAATAGCAAGCAGTCGTCAAGGGAATCCATTAGAAGTATGCTACTTTATCCTAGGATATTAAACAGTGGGGAGTTATGTCAGAAGAAACTAGTACTAGTTTCAACGTGAATTTAAATGTCACAATGAATGTTATATGCGCTATCCCGTACGATATATCATCTAACCCATCAAGCATATGTTACCTGTGTTGGATGAATGAAAAAACGACTACTATGACATTAGCATTTTGCGCATCAACCGTTCCATACGGTTTGGGGTGGATTGCTATCGGCAAATAATAATGCAACGTGATTTATTAGTTCCGTCATTTCCGCTCGAAAATTCATTATGTATTTTAAATCTGACAGTACCTAGTTCATTCGCAAGTGGAGTTGTAGTGTTGGACGTTGTTTCATGTATTGCAACTACGCATAGCAATTCTGTTGGTGGTGTAAGCGGAGGATACACCCATTGTTCTTCCGCTAACAATCCCCACTGTCGAAAGAAGGTGATTTTATGGAAAAACAGATTTTATTATTACTCGGAGAAGAAAACGAAAAAGAGAGCGTAGCGGCATGTTGGTTAGGGGTAAAAGATGCCATTGATGCACTTGTCGAGATATCTGAAAGCTATGGAATGCAATTTAGTGATGACCTTATAAAAGGGCTCTATGATGAGTTAGAAAATCATGTAAATCAAATAAAAAAAACATGATTATCAAAAATATTTAGTTAAATGAGAAATACGGAAGTACGGGGGTGAGCGAAATTGTTTGATTTTAAAATGTTGTAATATGGGAAAATTTATAGAATTTTATCATTGCAAATCATGATCGTGAAAAAACGCCAGCGAATGCGGATTTAAACCCATTCGAGGCGTTTTTATTTTGAGCAGATCATGAGCAATTACTTAAGTAGCTCAATACTTTTTCGTAGTTGTCTAAGGCTTTTATGAGTATATACCCGGTCGGTCACGTCTCCAGTGGCATGGCCCAGAATTTTCCGCTTCGCGTTTTCATTGGCTCCGGCATTGTCCAGGAGCGTTGTAAACGTATGCCGGGTATCGTGCGGCGTATGCTTTTCACCCCGGATTTGCTTCATCACCTTATGCCAGACAGTTGCTCTGTACCTGGCATAGTCATAAGGCTTACCAGTATTGTCACAGATAAGATATTGACTTGGCTTGTTTATTCGAGCCTGCACCAGCGGTAGAATCCTGGAGTGAATAGGGATGACGCGAATTCCGGAAGCCGTTTTTGAGTGCGTGATGCGGATATATTTTTGCCGGAGGTTGACTTCCGCCTTCACGATATTAAGCATTTCAGAAACACGCATACCTGTATAGAGAAGAATCAGGACCGTATCAACGCCAGGATAATCAAGCGCATTCCACAGCCGATTGATTTTCTGCCGGCTGATGACATGATGCGGATAAACTGGGTGATTACGCCCGATGGATAAGAGCAGAGCATAATTTGTCCGGCAGATGTTTGCCTTGATAGCGTACTTATACATCAAGCTCAACAGGTTTTTTACCTTCTTACAACTGCTGTATGACAAACCGTTTTTACGCATGCAATTGATGACAGCTTGCAGATCCAAATATTGTAAATCGGGGAAGCACTTATTATAAAGAGTGGAACAATGAGAATAGGCATATTCATATCCAGTAAGCGTACTCTTGGAAAGTATGCGATCCTCGTCTTTATGAAATGATAACCAGCGGAAATACAATTCAGCGAAAGAAATTTTCTTATGAGAAGGGAGGAAGTCGCGATGATTATCTTCAAAAAATTTAGCCTGGAAAACTTTAGCATCATATATCGTTTCAAACGCTGCAATGTATTTTTGTCGGCCGTTAATTGTTGCTATAAATGCGTACGGCCTCCTCCGATTGCCGCTCATCAGACGTATACAGCCGTAACCGTTTGGATTTTTCATTTTTACCACAACCTTTTTTATCATAATTATAAGATAAGGAGTGATGCCAAGTGGCAAATACTAACGTTGATTATTATTGTGCGGCATTTGATGCCAACGGCAAGCGAATTTACTCAGATATCTGCGATTTCGACCCGACGAAAGACAAAAATGCGGATAAAGTGCAGGTACTCAAAGACAAGGCCCAAAAGGCCGTATCCGATGCCGCCACAATTGAAATCATTACAGCAGAAGATTTCTGCGAATATTTAAATGGTAAAATACGCGGATCTGACGGGAAACCAACCGAATATATCCCACCAGAACCAACGGCAGAGGAAAAAGCCGCAAGTAAGCAGGCGTCACTGGATGCAGAGTATACAGCAGCCCAGCAGGAGCTGGGGCAATCGTTACTGGTTGCTAACCTTAATGGCGACACCGATGCTGCGGCAAGTATTCAAGGAGAATTTGCGAGTTTGAATACATACTACAAAGAGCAGAGCGATGCTATCGCCGCCGAACTTACTGCAGCCGCAGAAGGGAGTGATAAATAATGGCCTTTAAACTGAAGAAAAGATGCAAGTTCTGCGCCCACACGCTGAGGGATGACGGGACCTGCCAGAATCCAAAATGTGTGAACTATACGGAAGAACAGAACGAAAGTAAAGACCAGGAAACGAAAGCAGGTGGTGAATCGTAATGAATTCACTACTTGCTTTTTTTCACGAGATGGCCCCATCCGGACATCAAATAGGATGGGGGACAGTAATATCATGTATTGGTACTGGATTTTCGTATTTAATTGGCTGGAATGATGTGATTGAGGCTCTCTTAGTGGCCATGGCTATTGATTATATTACGGGAATTTTGGCAGCATATATCAATCCTGATATGCAACTCAATAGTCAACGTGGATTTAAAGGAATATGCAAAAAAATTGTGATATTGTTATTGGTTGCATTGGCTCATGAATTAGATCGAGCAACTGGGCAACCTGCTGTACAATCACTGGTCGTGTGGTTTTTCCTCGGGAATGAAGGGTTATCAATAATTGAGAATGCAGCTAAAGCGGGTTTGCCTATCCCTAAAAAGCTACGAGATACGCTAGAACAACTGACCGATAAGAAAGGAGAAGAAAAACAATGAGAGTATTTTTAAATCCCGGTCATGCGCCGAACGGGCAGCCGGATCCGGGGGCCGTCAATGAAGAATTGGGATTAAGAGAATGCGATATCGCTAAAAATATTGCTGATGAATTAGAAGGCTATCTTGTCGCTGCAGATGTAGAAGTCGTCGGCAATATGCAAAGTGATAGTCTTGAAGAGATTTGTGAAGCGGCCAATGCCAGTGGCGCAGACCTGTTTATAAGCATACATTGTAACAGCTTTAATGGCAGCGCAAAAGGCACGGAAGTATGCGTATACCCAGGCTCTACAGCAGGACACAAACTGGGTCAGTGCATTCAAACAGAAATCGTTGATTCTCTGTATACGGTTGACCGCGGTTTAAAAGAACGTGTCCCTGGGATTAATGGTTTGTATGTGCTGAATAACACTTCTATGCCGGCTGTTTTGGTTGAAACCGCGTTTATCGACAATAACGAAGATGGTACCAAGCTCCGCGACAAAACAGATGAATTTGCAGCGGCTATTGCACGGGGCGTAACGGACTATCAATTACTGTAAGGAGGATTAGATTATGAGCAAATGGACAGAAGTACGGGACGGCTTAGTAGATGCACTTAACGTTGATGAAGTTACGGAAGCTGCCAAAAATCAGATTGTATCAAGTATGACAACTGAAGGCATGGATGCGATTGAAGCAGTAGCGGATAAATTCGTGGCTCAAATTCAGGAACAGGCTTCGTTAGAAACCGGATGGAATGCAATTCGCGATAAATTTGTTTTACCATTGCTGATTAATGGCGGCATCTGGCTTGTAAAATTAGTGTTGAGCAAGAGTACGACATCTGATAACAAATAGATACAGAAAAGCCCGTAACCTCAGTGTTTATCTGTGGTTGCGGGCATATTTTTTTATTTTAATCAATCGCAAAAGATTGGCAATACATCGAAAAAGATGTATAATATATTCAGGAGGTGAGAGATATGACGGGTATAGAAAATGCCCTTCAGGATTTGGCAAATGTAATTACAATCTTGGCTGGATTCATTACATTATACCAATTCATGAAAGGCAACTAGTTGGTAAAGGGGTGGGGCGAAAGCTCTACTCCTTATATACCCATCATAACACAATGGATAAAAAATTTCTACAATTACTGATTACGATTTTAGCAGTATTGAGTTGGATTCGTGTTTATTTTTCGCAAGATATTTTGTCGATAGTTGCTTCAATAGTTATCACAGTGGCACTGGCTTGTGTAATATTAAAAAAGAGGTGATATAATGAGTGCATTGGAGGACATTATGACTGCAAAAGAAGCGGCTGAGCGTTGGGGGCTGGCACCAATTACAGTCAGACAAGCTTGCACAGGCTATAAAAAGGCTCCGCCCAGATTTATCAATACAGAAGCAAGAAAGTCAGCTGGGACGTGGCTTGTAACCCGTGCTGGCATGGAAAGGCTTTATGGACCAGAACCAAAACATTAAGCTACATATTTTGAACATATAAAATGATTTATATAAAATGCAAGAAGGTTAGAGTGAACATTTATACGGTTCACCACAGGCAGCTCATACATTTTGTGTGAGCTGCTTTTTTTATCCGCGATCTTCCTAAGAATCTTCCGTTTCTATATACGTGAGAGGTTCAAAGCTTGTCATTTACAAGTATCTTTTTTTTATATACAATAGATACTTGGGTAGTGTACCTTTGTTTTTTTTATAAGGAGTACTCTTATGAAAATTTCTGAACTTGGTGAATTTGGCTTTATTGATGCCATTAAAGAAGATACGTTGTTCAATCCGGACCCTGTCGTCATCGGGATAGGTGATGATGGTGCCGTATATAAAACTTCTGCCGGTATGGAACAGGTTGCTGTTATTGACACGATGGTGGAAAACAGCCATTTTATCATTCATCGCACGGGAGACTGGTATGATGTTGGATATAAAGCTGTAGCTTCTAACCTCAGTGATATCGCTGCTATGGGTGGTGTTCCTACGCATATCGTTTTGTCTACGGCAATCGCTCCGGATATGGAAGTGGATGGCCTTGTTTCTCTATATGATGGCATTAAAGATATCTGCCGTTCTTATCACGTCAACATCCTTGGCGGAGATACAGTCACTTCTAAGGAAGGGATGGTCATAACCGTTGCGGCCTTCGGTGAAATAGAAGAAGGAAAGGCGATACGCCGCAGCGGTGCCAGACCAGGAGATATCGTGGCTGTATCGCACACAATCGGCAATTCAAGTGGTGGATTGGCAGTGCTTCTACAAAATCATGATGGCTATTCCCAGCTGAAGCGGGCTCATCGATTTCCTGTCCCGCAAGTTGAACTTGGGCGGCTTCTGGTTAAATACAACTGTCATAGTCTGAATGATATCAGTGATGGACTTGCTAGCGAGAGCAATGAAATAGCCAAGGCCAGTGATGTACGTCTGGTTTTAAAGAAAGAAGCCATTCCGGTTAGTGATGAACTAAAAGCCTGGGCCAGAGAATCGAAGACAAATGTCTGGAAGTATGTCTTTAATGGCGGGGAAGATTATGAATTGATCTTTACGATGGAACCGGCTGATTTTCATGCGCTTCAGGCGGAATATTCTGATGTGACTCAAATTGGTGTGGTCCGTTCGGGTAGTGGAGATGTACTTCTCGTAGACGGTGATTCTGAATCAATTCTGGCTCCTACTGGCTGGACTCATTTTTAAGGAGGCTCTGATATGGACATTGTGACACAGTCAGAACAAGAAACTATCAATCTGGGTATGGCTATAGGATCCGCGTTACATTCGGGTGATGTTTTGGCACTGCATGGTGATCTGGGGGCAGGAAAGACCCATTTTGTCCAGGGGATTGCCCGGGGAATGGGAATTGATGCGAATGTAGTCAGTCCTACTTTCACTATATTGAACTTCTATGAACACGATATTCCGTTGCAGCATTTTGATTTTTATCGCCTAGAGGAAGAGTATGAGCTGGATGACCTGGGATTTGATGATTACATTACCAGTGGCGTTACGGTTATAGAATGGTCAGAAAAATTTTCTGATCGTCTTCCTGACGATGCATTACATATTACGATAAAAAAGACCAGTTTGACCGGGCGGGTTTTCCAATTTCAATTTATCGGTGATCGCTGGTTACAAGTAGAAAAAGAGGTACAGAAATATGCTATTAGCCATTGAAACGTCAAGTCTCGTATCCAGTGTAGCCCTGTTGCATGAAGATTCTCTCCGTGCGGAATTGACGATACAGGCAAAACTGACCCATTCGGAGCAACTCATGCCTCATATTGCCGATATGCTTGAGAAGGCATCTGTCAAAAAAAATCAGATTGATGGCGTTGCTGTTTCCATAGGACCTGGTTCATTTACGGGACTGCGCATCGGCCTGGCATCTGCTAAAGCATTGTCTTTCGGTTGGCAGGTTCCCATCGTGGGAATTGAGACGCCTCAGGCATTAGCCTGGAATTTTATTGGCATGTCTTATCCTGTCTGTGTACTCATTGATGCACAAAAGGGGAATGTATATGCTTCTACATATCTCTGGCATGAATGGGATCTCGAAGAATGCAGTCCGATTTCGGTCATGCCCCTGACGGATGTTCTGGCGACTTGCAAGTCACAAAGCGGACCGGTTGTATTTTGTGGTGATGGGGCTATTCTCTATCAGGAACAGATAAAGAATGCATGTCCTGCGTTTTATCTTGCCCCGCCGACAATGCGCATCCCACGGGCAGGAAGCCTGGCAATGGCGGCGGTCAGACGGCTTGATGCCGGTGATTGTGATGATTGTATGACGCTGACACCAGCATATAAACGACGCAGTGAAGCTGAAGTATTATGGGAAAAACGGCATGGTGAAAAGCTATGTCTATGATTGTACGGCCAGCCGTGCGACAAGATGCGGCTGGAATTTATGATATTGAGACAGAATCCTTTTCTGTTCCATGGTCCAGAGAAAGCATCGACCACGAACTGGAACATACAGAATTGACACGGTATTACGTACTGGTTCGCGATGACGGATATATAGCCGGATATGCCGGGTTGTGGCGTGTTACCGACGAAGGCCAGATCACTAATATTGCTCTGCGTAAAGACGTGCAGGGCAAGGGCTATGGTGAGCTGCTCGTCCGGGTTATGATGGAAAAGGCTTTTGAAGAAGGTTGTATGGATATATTTCTGGAAGTACGGGTCTCCAATATACCGGCGCTGGGATTATATCGCAAACTGGGATTCGAAGTCCTTTCTGTACGCAAGAGCTATTATTCTGAGCCTGTGGAAGATGCCTATGTCATGGGATGTCAGAAGGAAAAATATAAGTGGGCTGTAAAATAATAAAAAGGATGAACGTATTATGTATACATTAGCTTTGGAAACAAGCTGTGATGAAACATCGGCTGCTGTTATTCGGGACGGTCGTCACATCTGCTCAAACATCATTTCGACGCAGGTACCGATTCATCGCAAATTTGGCGGTGTAGTACCAGAAATTGCATCACGCCAGCATATTGAATATGTTATGCCTATCATCAAAGAAGCTTTGGATGAGGCGGGAGTCGATATCCATGATATTGATCATATCGGTGTCACATATGGCCCTGGCCTGGTAGGGGCTCTCCTGGTAGGAGTTGCCGCTGCGAAAGCACTCAGTTTTGCCCTTGATAAACCGCTGGTTGGCGTTAATCATATGGAAGGTCATATTTTTGCAAATTTCCTCAGTCATCCTGAACTGGAACCGCCGTTTTTAGCTCTCGTCGTATCAGGCGGCCATACCCAGCTGGTTACGATTAAAGACTATAACTCCTTTGAATTGCTGGGGCAGACACGGGACGACGCAGCTGGGGAAGCGTTTGATAAGATTGCCCGCGTCATGGGATATCCCTATCCCGGTGGGCCACAGATTGATGCACTGGCAAAAAAAGGAAATCCTGATGCGATTGTCTTTCCCAAGGCATTGCACGAAAAACATAATTTTGAATTTAGTTTCAGTGGACTGAAATCGGCTGTTCTTAATTACCTGCATACACAGGAACAGCGCCATGTCGGTTACAGCCCGGAAGATGTCGCTGCCAGTTTCCAGAAAACCGTAGTGGAAACATTAGTAGAAAAGACAATGGATGCAGCCCGTTGGAGTGGTATGAAACAAATTGCCGTAGCCGGAGGCGTTGCTGCCAACAGCGGCCTTGCGGCTGCGATGGAAGCTGCTTGTGCAAAGAGGCAGTATAAGTTGTACCGGCCGGATCCCATCTTATGTACCGACAATGGGGCTATGATAGGCTGCAGGGCATATTATATGGCTATAGACGGGCGATTTGCCGATCTGACGTTGAATGCACGCCCTGCATTATCTATTACGACATGCTGAGGTGACTGATATGTCTCCCATAGAATCGATTTGCCAGAGTGCCAGTTCTTTATCAGATGTGCAAATCCACATTTTAAAAAATAGTGAAAAATTGTTACAGTTTGCCAGTGATTTATCTCACAGGAAAATCTATGTGTATGTCCCAGGCCAGGAAGCGGGGACCTTGGTCCTGACAGCACAGAGACGCCCTTTTTTTCAGGAATCAGACAGCTTGACTGCACTGCCTGATTCCGGAGTAGTCGTTACCCGGTATGATGAGCCGATTGTATGGCAGGTATTAACGACTGGGACTCCTTTGAAAGGGACGATAGAAACGAATTATGGCCAAATGGAGCCCATTTCCTGTTATCCCTTTGTCGATAATGGAGGACTTACTATTGGTGTCATTTCTTTTGTGGGACGGATTGAAAACAGCCGGGATGTTTTGACGGAAACGGCTTTTTTATCTTTGCAGGTACCCATTGAAGAGCACATGAACCGCTTATATCAGCGTTTATCTTTGCAAGATGGCATTATTCTCGTCGATGGTAATGGTACAATCCGCTATGTAGACGATATGGCGGAAAGCATCATGCAGCTGCGGGGACGTTTCAAACGACTGACTGGTGAAAATATTTATAGCAGTCAGTTCCATTTTGCCGGAGTAAAACAGGCACTGGAAACCCGGCAGGGTTCGGTCGTAGATGTACAGCATGGAAAAAATGTCTTTACGAGACGGATTATCCCTATTCTGCGGCGGGGACGTGTTGATCGGATTATTGTGGTTATTACAGAACGGACGGAGCTGTACCAAAAGGAAGAAGAATTGATGATTAAGACGTCAGTCATCAAGGAAATCCATCACCGCGTCAAAAATAACCTGCAGACCATAGCCGGTTTATTGCGCATGCAGCTGCGGCGCGTCCAGAGCGAAGAGGCAAAGGAAGCGTTGAATGAAAGCCTGAATCGCATTATCAGCATTTCTCTCGTTCATGAGACCTTATCCCATCATGATGAAGAATATATTGATATATCTGATGTAGCAGAAAAACTAT
This sequence comes from Megasphaera hexanoica, assembly GCF_043520715.1. Taxonomy (NCBI): domain Bacteria; kingdom Bacillati; phylum Bacillota; class Negativicutes; order Veillonellales; family Veillonellaceae; genus Megasphaera; species Megasphaera hexanoica. The sequence goes on from NZ_CP171361.1 coordinate 1,276,815, forward strand.
TGTCACTGGTATTGCATAGTCTCGTGAGTACAGAAAGCCATATTATACCGGTTTTCCATGGGCAGAAATTGATGATGCCGTCTGATGCAGCCACATCGTTATCACTGGTCCTGAATGAATTGATTACGAATTCTGTACTGCACGGGCTGTCTGGTCGCAAAGAAGGCATTATTACGCTGCAAATCTGTTGTCAAGGGGAAACAGCAGATATCACGGTAGAGGATAATGGCTGCGGTATGCCGGAAACGATGACTAAGGACAAGCGTCACCATCTGGGACTAAAAATCATCAAAACGTTGGTTGAGAAAGATCTGCACGGGACCATCATTTTTTCCGGGGCAGAACCGGAGGGAACCCGGGCAGTAATTCATTTTCCAATAGAAAAAAGGGGAGATTAAAATGGGGTATCGTGTGGTTATCGGTGATGATGAATCGATTATCCGAATGGATCTGGCGGAAATGCTGGAAGATGCCGGTCATGAAGTAGTCGGAGAAGCTGCCGATGGAGTGGAAGCGCTGGAGCTGGTGCGTAAAATGCGACCCGATATCGTATTGCTTGATATCAAGATGCCGCGTTTGGATGGAATCCATGCAGCCCGAATGATGGCTCATGACCATCTGGCGCCCGTGTTGCTGCTGACGGCGTACAGCCAGCGTGATATCGTCGATAAAGCGAAGGATTCGGGTGTTTTGGGATATCTGGTAAAACCCGTATCACCTACTAATTTATTCCCTGCTATGGAAATTGCCGTGTCTCAATTTAAAAAGCAGCAGGAAATAAATGCCCAGCTCGAACAGATGAATGAGCAGATAGAAACGCGCAAAATCGTGGAACGGGCAAAGGGCCTCATCATGGATTTATACCATATTCCGGAAGAAGAAGCGTATCGCCGGTTGCAGCAATACAGCATGAAAAAACGGACGACGTTGAAACATGTTGCAGAAGCAGTCATTGCCAGTATGGCAAAGCAAAATAATCGTCGATAGTGGATTGTACCAGGCAGATTTTTGCCTGGTATTTTTTTCCTAATTAAAAAAAACTATTGACTTTTTTACCTTTACTGGGTAATATATATATTGTAGTTAGCACTCGGATATAGTGAGTGCTAATAAAGAGAATGACATAACATGTTAGGAGGAATATACAATGTTAAAACCTTTAGGAGATCGCGTTGTCATCCGCGTATTGGAACAGGAAGAAAAAACTGTCGGTGGGATTTATCTGCCTGATACAGCTAAAGAAAAACCGTGCGAAGGTGAAATTATTGCAGCCGGCCCGGGCAAACTTCAGGAAGATGGTTCCCGCGTTGCGTTAGATGTCAAAGCAGGCGACAAAGTTATTTTCTCTAAATATGCAGGAACAGAAGTCAAATATGAAGGAGAAAAATATTTAATCGTCAGCGAACGCGATATTCTGGCAATTATGTAATACGAGACCTGTAACGGTCGTTATCATGGAATATATACTTATAATACAGGAGAGTGTTTAACATGGCTAAACAGATTTTATTTAATGAAGATGCACGCCGTGCTTTAGGCAAAGGCGTTGACGCATTAGCTAATGCAGTAAAAGTAACATTAGGACCGAAAGGCCGCAATGTAGTTCTTGATAAGAAATTTGGCGCACCGACCATTACCAATGATGGTGTTACTATTGCCCGCGATATCGAACTGGAAGATCCGTTTGAAAATATGGGTGCCCAGTTGGTAAAAGAAGTAGCAACTAAAACAAATGATGTAGCTGGTGATGGTACGACAACGGCTACGCTGCTTGCCCAGGCCATGATCCAGGAAGGGATGCGTAATGTTGCTGCTGGTGCCAACCCGATGATCCTTAAACGCGGTATTGAAAAAGCCGTAGCAAAACTCGTTGAAGAAATCAAGAACCGTTCCATCGCTGTTTCTGATAAAGCATCTATTGCCCAGGTTGCTTCCATTTCTGCAGGCGATGAAGAAGTAGGCAAATTGATTGCTGAAGCTATGGAAAAAGTTGGTAAAGACGGTGTCATCACTGTTGAAGAATCCAAGACGATGGGTACACAGCTGTCTGTCGTAGAAGGCATGCAGTTTGACCGTGGCTATATTTCCCCGTACATGGCAACGGATGCAGAAAAAATGGAAGCTGTCATGAGTGAACCGTATATCCTCATTACGGATCGCAAGATTGCATCTATCCAGGAAATGCTGCCGGTCCTTGAAAAAGTAGTACAGGCTGGTAAGGAACTTCTTATCATTGCTGAAGATGTCGAAGGTGAAGCGCTGGCAACCCTCGTTGTCAACAAACTGCGTGGCACGTTCAAAGCCGTTGCTGTAAAAGCTCCGGGATTTGGTGACCGCCGCAAAGCAATGCTTCAGGATATTGCTGTACTTACAGGTGCTAACGTTATTTCGGAAGACGTAGGCCGTAAATTGGACAGCATTACAATGGAAGATCTTGGTACGGCACGTCAGGTACGTGTAACGAAAGATGAAACGACTATCGTAGAAGGCCACGGTGATCCGCAGGCAATTAAAGACCGTATTGCCCAGATTAAAGCCCAGATTGCTGAAACAACGTCTGATTTTGATAAAGAAAAATTGCAGGAACGTCTGGCCAAGATGTCCGGCGGCGTAGCTGTCATCGAAGTCGGTGCTGCTACAGAAGTTGAATTGAAAGATAAGAAACTGCGTTTGGAAGATGCACTGAATGCTACACGTGCAGCCGTTGAAGAAGGCATTGTAGCAGGTGGTGGTACGACCTTCATTGATATTCTTCCGGCTCTTGATGAATTCCATGAAGAAGGGGACGTTCAGACTGGTATTAATCTGGTAAAACGTGCTATTGAAGAACCGGTACGCCAGATTGCCGCTAATGCAGGACTGGAAGGATCCGTTATCGTAGCCAAGGTAAAAGCCGCTAAAGACGGCGTAGGCTTTAATGCGTTGAAAGAAGAATACGTTGATATGGTTCAGGCTGGTATTGTAGACCCGGCTAAGGTTACACGCACAGCCTTACAGAATGCCGCTTCTATTGCTGCTCTGGTTCTGACAACAGAAACGCTGGTTGCTGATAAACCGGAACCGGCTCAGGCTGGTCCTGCTGTTCCTCCGGCAGGCATGGGCGGAATGCCTGGCATGATGTAAGAATAAGACGGAACGGTTTATTTTTGCCAGGTAACGTGTGAGGTAAATGTAATACGACATCCCCGTGATTTCGAGTCACGGGGATGTTTTTTGACTAAATTATGTTTTTGGGTTATGATAAATGAGCTATAAGATTCCAGATTAGTATAAGGAGGGGCAAATGACTGGTACAGTACCTTTAAAACAGATGCTTCCATTAGCAGGAATGACGATTTCAGCTTTTATTTTCAATACATCTGAATTTATGCCCATTGGTTTATTGATAGACATTTCCCAGTCTTTTTCTATGACAGAAGCACAGACTGGTACGATGATTACCCTTTATGCCTGGGTCGTAGCCGGATTATCCCTGCCTCTGATGCTGACTACCTGCAATATTGAATCCCGGTGTCTTTTGCTGGGAACCATGGCATTATTTCTGGCCGGACAGATTGGTTCCGGTCTGGCTGTCTCTTTCTGGATGCTGTTGCTGGCCCGTATCTGTGTTGCCTGTGCCCATGCTGTTTTCTGGTCTATTGCAGCTCCTATTGCTGTCCGGCTTGTACCAAAAGAGCAACGGTCTCTGGCATTGAGTATGATTATAACCGGTACGTCTATTGCCATGATTGCCGGATTACCTATCGGAAGGGCTATTGGTTTGTATGTGGGCTGGCGCATGACCTTTTTATGGCTGGCAGGTATTTCACTCCTGTCTATTATATATCTAACTGTCGTATTTCCCCGCTTAAAACAAAATCAGCCCTTTTATATTTCTGATCTGCCACATATGCTGAAAAATCGTATACTCCTGGCTATTTATATCATTACGGTATTGTTTTCTACATCTTATTATACGGTGTATAGTTATATTGAACCGTTTATGCAGCAGATTGCCCATATGGGCGATACGTGGATTACGTTGATTCTGACTGTTTTTGGTGTTAGCGGATTGTTAGGGAGTATTATTTTTTCACACTTTTATAATCAGTTCCGATTTCTACTCATCCGCCTGAGCCTGATTTGTCTGGCAGGGTTATTTTTCCTGCTGGATTTGGCGTCACAAGATATCATGATGGTTATTTTCGTTTGTGTGTTGCTGGGAATTACGGCAACGGTTTTTAATGTGACGTTTCAGGCTGAACTGATTCAATGTGTTCCGGCCGGAGCAGCAGCCGTAGCTATGTCGATTTTTTCCGGTATTTTCAATCTGGGAATCGGCAGTGGAACCTGGATAGGAGGAAAAGCGGTTGATGCGGGACTACTGGGTGATATCGGATATGCAGGAGGATGCATTGCTGCCATAGCAGCTTTGTATTGTCTGGCAGTTTTTATTCCAGTGCTGAAAAGAAAAATGGAATAAAGCAAAAAAATAGAAAAAAGTACTTGCTTTTTTTTTCATAACCTAGTATAATCTTTATTGTTCGATACAGAACACATGAGACATTCCTCAATAGCTCAGTCGGTAGAGCAATCGGCTGTTAACCGATTTGTCGTAGGTTCGAGTCCTACTTGAGGAGCCATGGCCCCTTGGTCAAGTGGTTAAGACACCGCCCTTTCACGGCGTGAACGTGGGTTCAAATCCCGCAGGGGTCACCATTTTTTGGGCGATTAGCTCAGCTGGGAGAGCGCCTGCCTTACAAGCAGGATGTCAGCGGTTCAAGCCCGTTATCGCCCACCAGGTTACAGCACATCCACTCGGATGTGCTGTTTTACGTTATGCACGGATAGGATGAACCGCAACGCGGTACTACCGAAAGGGAAAGACAAGGCAAGCTGCAGGAGCTTGCCGATTCTTGAGGCAGTTTTTTACCATTAGGTTGTTTTATTGTGTATTTGATACGATTACGGGATTGCTAATATCAATATGATATTAGCAATCCCGTAACTTATAATTTCTATATACGAAAATCAATTTCTTTATAAGGCAGCACAATCAGATAGATGATTAAAAAGCATGTCGTTCATGATAATTAATTGTATATAACATATATCTTTTTACAAAAGCCTAATGTACTATTACAATGGACAAGAAATACAGAGTGAAATAAAAAACATCAAATAAAAAGTATGGAAAATAATTAAATTCTTCTCATAAACACAGATGTAATGCACAATTATATTAAAATCGGGGTAGCATTAGACGAAAATTAAATCGCAAGTATATCTATTGACAGTAGACTATTTGAGAAGTATAGTGTAAGCATAAGATACGTTTGACACGTATCCGTAAAGCCAATTGGATTTATGGTTTACGTATATTAAGGAGGTTGAATCTATCATGAGTGAAGCTGTTACATTAGAAATGGTACAGGAAGCACAGAAACGGTTGCAGGGCGTAGCGCAGAAAACAGGTCTGTCTTTTGCCAATTCAGTTAGTAAAATAGCTGATTGCCAGGTATACCTGAAGATGGAAAATTTACAGCGGACTGGTTCATTTAAATTGCGCGGAGCCTATAATAAAGTAGCATCCCTTACTCCGGAAGAACGGGAAAAAGGTGTTATTGCTGCATCGGCAGGCAATCATGCCCAGGGTGTGGCCCTGGCTGCCAGCGCTTATGGCTGTCAGTCTACCATCTGCATGCCCAAGCATGCTCCTTTGTCCAAAGTAGCGGCTACGCGTGGATACGGGGCTAATGTGGTGCTGCACGGAGATTTTTTTGATGAAGCGGCTGCTAAAGCGGTAGAATTGACGAAAGAACATGGGTACACCTTTGTCCATCCCTTTAATGATCCGGAAGTTATTGCAGGGCAGGGGACGATTGCACTGGAAATTATTGAACAATTACCCGATGTGGATGCCATTGTTGCGCCTATTGGTGGCGGTGGATTGATTTCCGGTCTGGCTGTTGCAGCAAAAAGTGTCAATCCTAAAATTAAAGTCATCGGTGTACAGACGGAAAACATGCCTTCTATGAAAGAATCGGTAGAACAAGGGAAGATTATTACATACAATGGGAAAGCGACGCTGGCAGATGGGATAGCCGTTAAAACGCCAGGAGATCTGACTTTTGATATCTGCCGCCGTTATCTGGATGATATAGTAACCGTTGACGAAAATGAAATTTCGCAGGCGATACTCTGGCTACTGGAACGCTGCAAAACGGTTGCTGAAGGCGCTGGTGCCGTACCTACCGCAGCTCTTATGAACGGTAAGATTTCCGGCCTTCACAATAAAAAGGTGGCAGCTCTCGTAAGTGGTGGCAATATTGATGTCAATAATATGCAGCGTGTCATCAATCAGGGTCTTATCAAGTCCCGCCGCAAGATTTTCTTCCAGACGATTATTCCTGACGTACCGGGCGAAATGGTTAAACTTCTGACCATCATTGCCAACGCCAATGCCAATGTACTCTCTATCGTCCACGAACGGAGCCAGCATGGCGTTGATATGGGACAGACTGCCGTATCACTGGAATTGGAAACGGCAAATGAAAAACACGTGGAACAATTGATGTCCACATTAAAAGATCATCATTATTATGTAACGATGAAATAAAATATGTATCAAATCATAAGACCATAATGATTCCAAAGCTATGGAGGTAGAAATGGAACAACAGAAAATGGAACGCGGTCTGAAGCCGCGCCATGTAGAAATGATAGCTCTGGGGGGAACCATTGGTGTTGGCCTTTTTATGGGGTCCGCCAACACGATTCAGATGGCCGGTCCGTCGGTACTTTTATGTTATGCTGTGACGGGTGTCGTCATGTTTTTCATTATGCGTATTATGGGGGAAATGTTGTATCAGGAGCCAGTGACTGGTTCTTTTGCAACGTATGGTCACAAATATATCAGTCCTTTTGTGGGATATCTGACAGCTTGTTCTTACTGGTTTCTCTGGGTCGTCGTCGGGTTATCAGAAATTACAGCCGTGGGGATTTATGTACATTACTGGTTCCCGGACCTGCCGCAATGGATATCGGCTCTGGCTGGAATGGCTATAGTCGCATCGGCCAATATGGCGGCCGTTAAATATTACGGCGAATTTGAATTCTGGTTTGCCCTGATAAAAGTCGTTACGATTATCGTTATGCTCATCGTCGGGGCAGCGGTCATCCTCTTTGGATTTGGTAATGACGGCGTGCCTGTTGGCATCAGCAACCTTTGGTCTCATGGTGGCTTTATGCCTAATGGATGGGGAGGAATGCTGGCGGCTATGTGCGTCGTAGCGGCGTCATTCCAAGGAGTTGAACTTATTGGGATTACAGCCGGAGAAGCCCAGGATCCACAAAGGACGCTAAAAAAGGCTGTTAATAACATCGTATGGCGTATCCTTATATTCTACATTGGTTCTATCTTTGTTATTCTTTGTATCTATCCTTGGACAGAAGTCAGCTACATTGGCAGTCCATTCGTTATGACTTTTGCCAAAGTAGGTATTACAGCTGCTGCAGGAATTATCAATTTCGTCGTTCTTACGGCCGCTTTATCAGGCTGTAATTCTGGGATGTACAGTTCAGGGCGCATGCTTTATACACTGGCACAGAATGGCCAGGCACCGCGTATATTTGCCAGATTGTCACCTTCAGGTGTGCCCCGCAATGGAATTGGAGTTACCGTCATCGTACTGGCCATCGGTGTTGTCCTGAATTACTTGATTCCCGATTCCAAACTGTTTTTGTATCTGTATAGCGCATCGGTATTCCCAGGTATGGTTGCCTGGTTTGTCCTGGCCTGGGCCCAGAAAAATTTCCGCAAGGCTTGGGGACCGGAAGTCATGGCTAAGCATCCGTTCAAATCGCCACTCTATCCGTACTCGAATTACTTCTGCATAGCTTTCCTGATTCTGGTAACGATTGGCATGCTGTACAATCCGGATACCCGTATGTCTATCCTTTCCTCATGGGTCTTCATTGCGGCTATTACGGCGGCATGGTTCCTGTGTGGCCTGAACAAGAAGAAATATGATAAAGAAGGCCATCTTCTGACTGTGGCAGATGGTGGAAAGACGGCATCGGAAAACAAAGGCACTGAGAATGACTGATTTTTACGTAATATTATTGATTTAGTATATGCTATTATATAGAAGTCTTGTATAGTTCACCAAGAGTATTGTGTAAATATATATCATATACAGTGGAAATATGAAATTAGATGTTGTATAATAATAAACAGGATAGATAAATTTTTTTAAGGAGATGTTTTATCATGGCAGTAAACGTTATTAGTACTGAAAAAGCTCCCGGTGCAGTAGGACCATATTCCCAGGCAATTAAAGCCGGCGATTTCCTCTTTGCTTCTGGTCAGATTGCTATCAATCCGGAAAAAGGCAAACTCGTAGGCGGCGGCGTAGTAGGCCAGGCAGAACAGTGCATGAAAAATGTCGGCGCTATTCTGGAAGCAGCCGGTGCATCCTATGATGATGTCATCAAAACAACGGTATACATCACCAATATGAACTTCTTCGGAGCTGTCAATGAAGTATATGCTAAATACTTCAATAAGACTCTTCCGGCCCGTTCCTGCGTGGAAATTGGCAAACTGCCGAAAGATGCCCTCGTTGAAGTCGAAGTCATTGCTTATGTAGGTAAATAATCGGATTATGTGTTAAAAGATTTTCCGGTATCATGTAAAAAGCTCCCTGTCAGGCAATCAAGAGATATGCTTAAACTCTTGGTTGCCTGCAAGGAGCTTTTTTTGCTGATTTATGCCCAGTCTCCATTTATAAATACGGGAACTGTTGTTCCATCAGATTGAGTACCTGTGATTGATAAGTCGTCGCTTCCGACCATGAAATCGACGTGAATCATAGAATCATTCAGGCCATTAGCGAGAAGTTCCTGATCATTCATCTCGCTGCCGCCAGACAGGCAGGTTGGATAGGCCTTGCCAAATGCCAGATGGCAAGAGGCGTTTTCGTCGAAGAGTGTTTCATAAAAGAGAATATGGGACAGGGAAATAGGGGAATGATAGGGAATCAGGGCTACTTCTCCCAGACGGGCAGCGCCTTCATCCATAGACAATATCTGTTTTAGCACATCATCCCCTGTTTCTGCCTTCGATTCTATGGCTCGTCCATCTTTGAATATGATGTGGAAGTTATCGATAAGATTTCCGTTGTATACAAGCGGTCTCGTGCTATATACAATGCCATCGACACGGGCGGCATCAGGAGCCGTATAAATTTCTTCTGTAGGGATATTCGCGTTGAACAGTATATGTGATGTCGTTTCTTCTGCACCTCCCTGCCAGATATGCTTGTCTGACAGACCGATGGTCAGGTCGGTTCCCTGCCCGGACGTATAGTGCAAACTTGTGAAATGCTGACTGGTCATCCAATCGCGGCGTTTCTTCAGTTCCAGAAGATGAGCATCCCAGTCCGCCAGCGGATGTTCGCCATCAGCGCGGGAAGACTGGAGAATCTGCTTCCAAAGCATTTCGTAGGCAGCTTCTTCCGATTGTTCCGGATACAGGATACGTGCCCATACGAGGCTGGGAACGGCGGCGACGAGCCAGGTCGTCCTGGATGCCATCATGCCGTCGATGTATTCTTTTAACGCCTTATTTGAGGCTTTTTGCCAGGCGACTAATTTCTGCATGTCTATGCCTTTCATGAGGTAGGGGTTAGCAGAAATAAGGCTAAGAAATGCTGCATTCTGGCGATAATAGCAAAGGCTGAAATCGCGGCGCCAGTCAGGCATAGTTGTAAATTCTGACAGATTTTCATATTCATAACGCAGCCGGGCGGAGTCATCGGACCGCCAATTCATCACGACCTGACGGGCACCCGCTTCATATGCTTCACGGGTGAGGATGGTGACAAAATCATGGGATTCTACGGGGGCTGAGATAACGAGAATTTGCCCCTGCTGCAGATTTAATCCCTTTTTGAGCAATACCCGGGCATACCCGGGTAGCAGAGAGGAAATAGAAGAATCGAGATGCATATGTATCACTCCTAGTATAAATAATTAACACATTAACTGGTGATTACAGAGTCCAGGCAGTCCGTTTCCATAGGCGGATATTCAGGGCCAGTGCATTAATGGCAAGACTGATGATCAGACTGTACCAGTACCCGTATGCCCCATATGGGAGGAGATGGGCTGCACCATATCCCATAGGAAGGCTGATAAGCCAATAGGTAACAAACGCTACGATTGTAATGATGCGAACATCTTTATATCCCCTTAAAATGCCCTGGACAGGAGTCCCTGCTGCATCGCAGAAGGAAAATATGACAGCGAGTAAGAGAAAATGGCGGATATGTATGAGTGTACTGGCATCCGAGGAGAACAAGGCACTGATAGGAGTTATAAATGTATAGGTCATGCTGGCTGTAAGACAGACAATGATCAGAGCTAATCCCTGACAGATATGGGCGTACTGGCGGGCAGCCCGTCCATTCCGGGCACCCACTTCATATCCGATGACAATCGTCGATGCCAGACTGAGACTCCAGGGAAATACGTAAATCAGAGTCGAATAGCTGATAGCTGCCTGGTTAGCTGCCAGGAATACCGTACCAAATTCGGCCATCAGCAGGCCGATGATGGAGAACAGGCTGGTCTCACAGAAAATAGCGACAAACATGGGGATGCCGATGCGCAGCTGCTCAGAGATTGTGTGCCAGTCCGGTTTAGTGAATTGATGCCACAGACCGTATGAGCGGAATGGCTCCAGAAAAGAAAACAATACTAGAAAAACAACCAGTGTCAGCCAGGCTGCTATGGTAATAGCATATCCCGTTCCAACGCCTCCCATGGGGGCTATGCCGAATCCACCGAATACGAGCAGGCGGAACAATGCCACTGTGACAGCCATATTGAAGAATAAGATAGCCATAGACACATGGGTCTTGCCATGGGCATCGGTAATGTAACGCAGCGTAGCTACGAGAAACGTGGGAAGTATGCCCCAGGCCAGTGCAATTAGGTACTCGCGGGCAATCGTATATACGGCAGGTTCCAGACCCATTATGCCCAGAAACGGATTGAGGCATAGCATCCCTGCTGCGAGGACGACAGCCGTCGTAATGACAGCGACGTAGAGACTTTGTAAAATGTATCCGGGAATATCTCCTGTTTTCCCAGCGCCCCGGAGCTGGGAAAGAATGGGGGAAACGCCAAAAAAGACGCCGCACATACCAGCAAAGACCGGGTACCAGATATTGACTCCGACGGCGACGCCCGCCAGATCGACGGTGCCGGCCTGACCACTGAAAATACTGGAAAAGACGCCGCTGCCAACTTGGGCCATCTGGGTAAGCAATAGTGGAAAGAAAAGTGTAAGAAAATGCCGTATCTGGTATATTTGCGGCATATATGCAGACACCTCCTTAAAAAAGAATTGATATATAAAACAAGCCCCACGGACCGTGGGGCTTGTTAGCATTACGATTATTTATCCATTTCGTTTACTTTGGCAGCCAGACGGGATTTCTTACGGGCTGCAGTATTTTTATGGAGAACGCCTTTCTGTGCAGCACTGTCGATGACGCTGCTGGCTTTATCAAATGCTTTTTTTACAGCTTCAGCATCACCTGTGGCAATTGCTTCGGTCGTACGGCGGATAGCAGTATGAACGGAAGATTTGACCTGGGAATTTACGGCGTGACGGGCTGCATCTTTTTCCATCGATTTGATGTTGGATTTAATCTGCGGCAATGGGTTCACCTCCTAATTTACAAGAACACTAGAAGAAATTCTATCATAAAACGGAACAAAAATCAATAGAAACTTTGGGGAATTACGCTTTATGTGCCGATCCCAGCACTTCTGTAATTTTATGAGAAACAAGGTCATAGACGTTCTGACGGCCGTCTTTCAGATACTGGCGCGGGTCAAAGTGATCCGGATGTTGGGCCATATGGAGACGGACACCGGCTGTCAGAGCCAGGCGGATATCGGAGTCGATGTTGATTTTGCAGACTGCCAGGCGAGCTGCCTTGCGGAGCTGGTCTTCCGGAATACCGATAGCATCAGGGAGATTACCTCCATTTTCATTAATGATCTTTACGTATTCCGGTACGACAGAGGATGCGCCGTGCAGTACAATCGGGAAATCAGGAAGCCGTTTAGCTACTTCTTCGAGGATATCGAAACGCAGTGTCGGCGGCACGAGGATACCCTGTTCGTTACGGGTGCACTGTTCCGGCGTGAACTTATAGGCGCCATGGCTGGTCCCGATAGCGATAGCCAGGGAATCGACACCAGTGCGGCTTACGAATTCTTCTACTTCTTCCGGACGAGTATAGGAAGCTTCATGGGCAGCTACTTTGACATCATCTTCGATGCCTGCCAGCTGACCCAGTTCCCCTTCGACGACGACGCCATGGGCATGAGCATATTCGACGACCTGCTTGGTCAGGGCGATGTTATCTTCGAACGAATGCTTCGATCCGTCAATCATGACGGATGTGAACCCGCCGTCTATGCAGGATTTGCACGTTTCAAAATCGGCGCCGTGATCTAGATGAAGGGCTACCGTCAGGTCATGGTCTTCAAGAGCTGCTTCTACGAGATGTTTCAGATAACTCGGCTTGGCGTATTTTCTGGCACCGGCCGAGGCCTGAAGGATGATTGGGGATTGAAGGTCTGCTGCCGCGTCGGTAACAGCCTGGACAATTTCCATATTATTGATGTTGAAAGCCCCGATGGCATAATGACCGGCATAGGCTTTTTTGAACATATCTGTAGTTGTAACTAATGGCATAGGAAAATTCCTCCTTTTAATAAAGGTATACGTGTAGATATGGTGGTCCTCAGAGCGGGACCAGATTATGATAATCCCAGCCGGCACAGCAGAACAACTGTTGCATATCTGCCGGCAACGGGGAATTAACCGTAATGAATGTACCACTGACCGGATGAGTGAACTGAATGCGGAATGCATGCAGTGCCTGCCTTGCTATCTTGGTCCGGCTGCCGCCATACAAATCATCGCCGCATAAGGGATGGCCCAGGCTGGCACAATGCACCCGGATCTGGTGGGTGCGCCCTGTATGAAGAGTTACTTGAAGCAGGCTGAAGTCATCTGTGTCAGCCAGACACTGAATATCGGTATGGGCCGGTTTGCCATCAGCATCGGTACGGCGCAGTATAATGCTGTCCGGAGCCCGGGAAATGGGCCAGTGTATGGTTAGGCGCCGGGCGGGAAATCTTCCTTCGGCTACGGCCAGATAATACCGGTGATAGTCCAGATGCTGCCGGCTGAAAGCATACTGTATCTGGGGCTGTTTTGCAATCAGGCACAGTCCGGAGGTATTACGGTCCAGGCGGTGCATCGGATGATAAGAACAATTTTGCCCTGTCTTTTGATAGTACCAGGCCAGTGCGTTTGCCAGCGTTCCATCATGAGCCCCTGACGTAGGATGCATCAATAATCCCGCAGGCTTGTTGACAGCTATGATATAATCATCTTCGTAGGCTATTTCAACGGGAATCGGTTCCGGCTGGAAGGGATTGGATTCCGGAAGCTCTACGCGGATGACGTCGCCTGTAGAAACGAAATCACGAGTATCAGCGGCTCTGCCGTTACAGGTACAGATGCCGTTGTGCTTGATTCGCCGCCGCATGGTGGCAGAAACACCGGCATGGCGCAAGGCACCCAGCAGGGATGTTTTCTTTTCCAGTCTGCCTACGATAACTTCAATCATGGCATCTCCTTTATCGGTAAAAGATACATACACATCTATTGTACAAAAGAGAAACCGGGAAATCAACGTAGGATGTTAACTGCACAGCTATATTGTAACGGAAGAGGCTGATAAAATCAACAGAAAAAATTGGGGATTTTTATCGGTACAAAGAAAAATTACCGGTAGAAAAAGGATTTTGAAGATTTTTATGGAATAGTATATAATGTAAGGTCTGTGAGAAATGTCCTGCCGTCATAGGTGATATGCAAAATCTATACAGATGCCAGGCAGGAATCAGGCTGTATATCTAGAATGTATTACTACACGAATTCTTTAACAGGTGATGTGGCATATGCGTTTTACAAATGAATTTATAGAACAAGTACGGCAGGCCAATGATATCGTCAGTGTTATTTCCGATTATCTGGTTCTCCAGCGCCGGGGACGCAATTTCTGGGCATGCTGTCCGTTCCATAATGAAAAAACGGCTTCGTTCAGTGTCGCTGCTGATAAAGGATTCTATTATTGTTTTGGCTGTCATGCCCACGGAGATGTTTTCAAATTCATCATGATGAAAGAAAACATCTCTTTTAGTGAAGCCGTGGAACGACTGGCTGAACGGGCGCATATCCCGCTGCCGGAAGTCGAAAAATCAGCCGATGACATTGCACGGGATACGCATCGGAACCGCCTGTTTGAAATTAATGAACTGGCCGGCAATTTCTTTCATAACTGTTTGGTGAAGACCCACTACGGCGAACCGGGCCTTGCCTATTTTCATCGCCGCCACCTGAGCGACGACACGATTTATTCGTTTAAGCTAGGATTTGCCCCGGACAGCTGGAATAAACTGACCGATGCCTTTGAAAAAAAGGGAGTGACCGGGCCGGAACTCGTCGAAGTCGGACTGGCCAAAGAAAAAAACGGCCGGTACTACGACGCCTTTCGCAACCGTGTCATGTTTCCCATACGGGATGGCCGGGGACGCATCGTTGGTTTTGGCGGCCGCGTGCTCGATGACAGCCGGCCCAAATACCTGAATTCCCCGGAAACAATGATTTTCAATAAACGCCGCCTGCTCTTTGCTATGGACAAAGCCCACAAGGCGATTTATGAACAAGGAAGAGCTATCCTGGTTGAAGGGTATATGGATGTCATATCGGCTCATAACCGGGGAATCTGCAACGTGGTAGCGTCCCTGGGGACGGCGTTTACCGATGAACAGGCGCGGCTTCTCCAGCGTCAGGCAAAAGAGCTGGTTTTATCGTATGATATGGATGGGGCGGGCAGGCAGGCAACGCTGCGTGCCATGGAAATCGTTCGTAATCTGGGGATGCGCATCCGTGTCGTATCTTTGCCGCAGGGCAAGGATCCTGATGAATATATTAATAGCGCCGGCCCTGACAAATTCCGCGAAGCTGTGGATAATGCGCCCAACGTGCTGGATTACATGCTCATGACGGCACTCCAGCAATCGGATGAAACGACCCTTGAAGGCAAAGCTGCCATCACGGCGACACTTCTTCCCGTATTGGCGCAAGTCAGCAACCGCGTCGTCCTGGAAGCCTTTTTAAAAAAAATGGCAGCCCGCATTCAGATCGATGAAAACGCAATCCGCAGTGAGTTTAACAAATACGTGGCAGCTCATCCGGAAGCAGGACAGCAGCAGGTCACTATTTCCCATTCCGTTTCGCAGGAAAATGCTGCAGCCCGGGGCGGTGGCCCCAATGCGGTTTCAGAGGAAAATATCCTGCGTTTTCTCATGGATCATCCCCAATCCTGTACCCGTATCCGGGAAAAGATCATCCCGGGATTTTTTGCCAATACTGTGCGGCGCCGTATTTATGAAAAAATATTGGCAGTTGCTGATGCACAGGGAATGTACACTACGAGTGACATCCAGAATAATCTGACTCCTGAGGAGGCCGAAGAACTTGCAAGAATCATGGTACTGCAAGATGTTCCCGTAGACGAAGCTGTTTTACTCGATTATGTAAAACGGTTCCGCTTGGCGGAATTGCAGAAAAAGTATAAAGAATACAGCGCCCGGGCAGCCGCCTACGGACAGAGTAATGATCCCCGTCTCGTAGATGCGCTGGCGGCGTGTAAACAGATTTTAGAAGAAATGAAACATTGGTCCTGACGGAGAAAGAAAGGAGCTAGTACTTTATGGCAAATATAAAGGATGAAAATAAGGCAGTCAAAAAAAAGACAAAGAAAACGACACGGGGCAGCAAACGTGCGAAAAAAACGGATGCGCCCCAACTGAGCGAAAAAGAACGGCAGGAACTGACGCTGCAGCATATCCAGCAGCTGATTAAGACGGGACAGAAAAAGGGGAGCCTGACCTATACAGAAATCATGAATGTGATGGAAGAAGATGATCTGACTCCCGATCAGATTGACAAGATGTATGAGGTGTTTGCTGACAAAGGCATCGATATCATCGGTGAAGATGACCAGATGACTATGGATGATGATCTCGATGACGATGATGCGGAAAAGGTCCCGGAAATCCATATGGATCTGAGCATTCCCGAAGGCATCAATATTGATGATCCGGTCCGCATGTATCTCAAAGAAATCGGCCGTGTCCCTCTGTTGTCAGCAGAAGAAGAAATCACTCTGGCTAAGACTATTGAACGGGGCAATTCTCCTGATGCGACGGAAGAAGAAATCAAAGCGGGAAGCGTTGCCAAGAAAAAACTGACGGACGCCAATTTGCGCCTTGTTGTCAGTATTGCCAAACGCTATGTCGGCCGGGGCATGCTGTTCCTGGACCTGATACAGGAAGGCAATCTGGGTCTGTTGAAGGCTGTTGATAAATTTGATTATAGTAAAGGCTATAAATTCAGTACTTATGCTACGTGGTGGATCCGGCAGGCCATTACCCGGGCTATTGCTGACCAGGCCCGTACTATCCGTATCCCTGTACACATGGTAGAAACAATCAATAAACTGATTCGCATCTCCCGTCAGCTTCTGCAGGATAAAGGCCGGGAACCACTGCCGGAAGAAATCGCGGAAAAAATGGATATTTCTGTCGAACGGGTACGGGAAATCATGAAGATTGCCCAGGAACCGGTATCTTTGGAAACACCAATCGGGGAAGAAGAAGATTCTCATCTGGGTGATTTCATCGAAGACCAGGAAGCAGTAGCTCCTGATGATGCGGCTTCCTTTATTCTGCTGAAAGAACAGATAGAAGACGTCTTCTCCTGTCTGACAGACCGGGAACGGAAAGTACTCTATCTGCGCTTTGGACTGAAAGACGGCCGTCCCCGTACTTTGGAAGAAGTAGGGCAGCATTTTAATGTCACCCGTGAACGTATCCGCCAGATTGAAGGAAAGGCCCTGAGCAAACTCCGGAATTGGGGTAAGCGGGAAAAAATTAAAGACTTTCTCTGATTGGCAGATAATACGCTGTATACAATTATATGACCCGTCAGATGGGATAGAAAAAACCATGGAATTGTAATCTGATGATTACGTTTCCATGGTTTTTTCATGTCTGAATATGCTATGCCAGTCTGTGATTAATCTTTAAAGTAGGGCTTGAAAACAGAACGGGTGGGTTCTTTGTGTTCTTTTTTACGCGGTTTAAAAACACGGCGGGCCGTATCACCTGTATCTTTTTTACGATTGTCCCGGTTCCCTTTGGAATGAAAATGACGCTGGCCGTCATGCTGCTTTCCTGAGTGCTGGCTGTGGTCACGGCGACGGTTATTTCCCCGGCCAGATCCCTGCCGGCGGCTGGTCCTGACGCGCAGCGGTGCTTCTTCCGTGATTTTGACTGGTGTCGTATCCGGTTCTTTAGTCAAAAGTTTGATGGCGGCGGCGACGAGAGCCGTGCTGTCATAATTGCTGAGCAATTCTTCCGCATTTTCCTTATAGGTTCCATATTCTCCGGATTCGACAGCACCGACCAGATTGCGGATAGCCGTCTGTTGGGCTCCTTCCAGTGCTTCCGATAATGTAGGTGCCTTACGGCGCTGGATGCGGCGTTTGATGAGCCGTTCAATCGTACGCAGATGTTCGATTTCTCTGGGGATGACGAACGTCGTTGCTTCGCCGCTCTGGCCGGCACGACCCGTACGCCCTACGCGATGGACATAGCTTTCCGGATCCTGGGGCAGATCGTAGTTAAATACATGCGTAACACCGCTGATATCAAGGCCGCGGGCAGCCACGTCGGTAGCGACGAGAATATCAATCGTGCGTTCCCTGAACTGGCGGATGACCGTATCGCGTTTGGCCTGTGTCAGATCGCCGTGTATGCCTTCTGCCGAGTAACCGCGTTTCTTCAGTGCTTCCGATACTTCATCGACGCGGCGTTTGGTGCGGACGAAGATAATAGCCAGATCCGGTTCTTGTAAATCGAGGAGGCGGCAGAGAATATCGAATTTCTGACGGTCCGGCACTTCAATGTAGGACTGTTCGATTAAGTCGATGGTTACTTCTTTGGCTTTCATGCGGATAATCTTGGGATCGTGTAGGAAGTTTTCTGCCAGTTCCTGAATCGGTTTGGGCATAGTCGCCGAAAAGAGCAGTGTCTGCCGCGTTTCCGGTGTCGCTCCCATGATGAGATTGATATCATCAATAAATCCCATATCCAGCATTTCATCGGCTTCGTCCAGGACAATCGTACTGATATGACTGAGCTGGATAGTGCCTCTCTTCATATGGTCGATGAGCCGCCCCGGTGTGGCGACGATGATTTGAGGACATTTCCGGAGCCGGCGCAGCTGCCGTTCCATATCCTGACCGCCGTAAATCGGCAGTGCCTGAATCGGTGTGAACTGGGCCAGATGATTCATTTCTTCCGCTACCTGCATAGCCAGTTCGCGTGTAGGCGATAAGATGACTGTCTGGATTTCTTTGCTGGGTGGGGCTGCCAGGATTTTTTCCAATACGGGGATGCCGTAGGCGGCTGTTTTTCCCGTACCGGTCTGTGCCTGGCCAATCATGTCACGGCCGGCCATGGCGACAGGTATGGATTCTGCCTGAATCGGGGTTGGTTCTTCAAAACCCATTTCATTCAGGGCACGGATGATGACTTCACTGATATTAAGTTCTTGAAATTTTTCTAACATAGTTCCTCCTTTTGTATGAACATCTAATTTTATCATTTTGCTCTCTGAAAAGATAGGGGCTTTTTGTAAATACCCGTGCGTGGAATGGTTCCTGGGTCCTATAGGCAGCAGAGGTCAAAATGGGGGCAAAGACAACGGGTCCGGTAACCGTATAAAAAATAGCCACCGCACAAATGCGATGGCTATCCGTGTCTTTTATGGTGGACCATCAGGGGATCGAACCCTGGACACCCTGATTAAGAGTCAGGTGCTCTGCCAGCTGAGCTAATGGTCCATGCGATGTGTCTTCTTGCTGAGCACATTGATAATATTACACCAGTTGAAGAAAAAATGCAAGTCTTTTTTTTCGATTTATACAGATGCAATGAGATAAAGCCGATTTCATGCCACACAGGTCTGTATATACAGCTATACGGACCTGTGTGGTATGAAAAATCTGATGAGGACTATCTATTGCTCTTTTCTGTCCGGGTTAAACAGGATACGGCTGGGAATCTGGGCGGCAAAAATCCCGATAGACATGAGGATACATCCTGATAATTCCCGCAGAGTCATCGATTCACCGAGTATAAAGAATCCAGCAAGGGCACTGAAAATCATTTCACAGCTGAGAAGGAGTGAAGCTTCTGTAGGTGGCACGTGTTCCTGTCCGACAATCTGTAGGGTATAGCCGACACCGCTGGAAAAAATGCCGCAATAGAGGATGGGGATAGCCGATGCGGCAACGGCATCCAGGGTCAGTGTTTCTCCCGCCAGGGGCATAGAAAGAAAGTTATAAATGCCACAGAATATGAATTGGCCTAAAGCTAGGTAGACGCCGCGATAATAGCGGACGAAGCGATCGACAATGAGGATGTGGAGGGCCCAGAAGAGGACGCCGGCCAGTTCCAGCACGTCGCCGATATTAAGTGGCTGGCCGTCACTGTGGAAGGCCAACAGGTACAGGCCGGCCAGAGCGGTCAGGCATCCTGCTATATGGGACAGACGCAGGGGATTGCGCAGGAACAGTCCGAGAATCGGGACGACGACGATGTATAAAGCAGTAATGAAGCCGGCTTTGCCCGCTGTCGTATAAAACATGCCTATCTGCTGCAGTGATGCGCCGGCATACAATACGAACCCGAGGATGGCACAAGCAGCCGGGAGTGACAAGTAGGAAGGAGGCGTGTCAAAATCCGGTGCCTGTTTACGACTGATCCACCAGACGACGGGCACAATGGAAAGGGCTCCGACCCAGAAGCGAATGCCATTGAAGGCAAAGGCACCGATCGTATCGGTGCTTACCCGTTGGGCGACAAAGGCACAACCCCAGAAAAACGTGGCGGTTAACAAGAAAAAACGGTCTTTTATCATGGTTATCCATTCCTTTTGAAAAATTTACAATATACGTATTATACCATATAGCGGCGTATTTATTTACTATAATTCTGCAAGTAGTTTTGTTCATATACGCCTACTACAAGATGACATGACAGGTGTAAATCATCAATGTAAAGAAAATGTCAACGAATCATTGGCATGGGGCTGAAATTTGATGTATAATAAAGTCAATATGATTGGGAGGCGAGAATATTGTATACAAATGCTTTGTTGACTGATCTTTATCAGCTGACAATGATGCAGGGACTGTATTTCGAAGGCAAACACAATCAGGCCTGCGTGTTTGACCGGTATTACCGGCATAATCCATTTAATGGGGGTTATACGGTAGTGGCCGGACTGGAACATCTCATTGACTATGTCAAGAATATCCATTTCAGTGATGATGATCTGGCTTATTTGAAGAGTACGGGGATTTTCGAAGATACCTTTCTGGATTATCTAAAACGATTCCATTTTACGGGGAGCATTTATGCTATGCCAGAAGGGACTGTCGCATTTCCGCAGGAAGTATTACTGCGTGTAGAAACGACAAAAGATGAATCCCTTTTACTGGAAACGTGCATGTCTATGATCATGAATCACGAAAGCCTGATTGCGACCAAGGCCCGCCGTGTCCGCTGTGTTGCTGGTGATGATACCCTGATGGAATTCGGCCTGCGCCGTGCCCAGGGGGCTTCTGCCGGTGTGTATGGTGCACGGTCTGCCATGATTGGCGGATTCAATGGCACGAGCAATATGCTTTCGGGAGCTAAATTTGGCATGCCTGTCATGGGGACGATGGCCCATAGCTGGGTCATGAGTTTTCCGACTGAACTGGAAGCATTCCGCACGTATGCCAAACATTATCCCAACAGTCTTATCCTCCTGGCCGATACGTATAATACACTGAAACAAGGGGTTCCCGATGCTATTACGGTATTCCGGGAAATGAAGGAAGCGGGAACACTGCCTTCTTTCTATGGCATCCGTCTGGACAGTGGCGATCTGGCATACCTTTCTAAAGAAGCGCATAAAATGTTCGCAGCAGCGGGATTCCCTGATGCCGTCATTGCCGCTTCCAATGATCTTGATGAAAACCTGATTGCCGAACTGAAGCTCCAGGGATGTGCTATCAGCTCCTGGGGAGTAGGGACTAATCTCATTACCGCCAAGGACAGCCCGTCGATGGGTGGCGTGTTTAAGATGGCTGGCCAATATGAAGGTGACAAGTTCATACCTAAAATCAAGATGAGCGATAATGCTGAAAAAATTTCCAATCCGGGCCGCAAGAATGTACTGCGCATTTACGATAAAACGACGGGCAAGATGAAGGCCGATATCATCATTCTCGAAGGAGAAACGATTGATCCGTCCAAAGATCTGCGCCTTTCCAGTGATAAGACGCCCTGGCGCTCCCGTATCATTCCGGCTGGTTCCTTTACGGTAAGAACGATGCTGCAGCCGGTGTTCGTCAAAGGCGAACTCGTCTATACGCCGCCGACGCTGAAGGATATCATGGCATATGCAGACCAGGAAATTGATACTTTGTGGCCGGAATACAAGCGACTTGTCAATCCGGAAACCATGTGGGTACAGCGCAGCACGCGCCTCTCTGAACTGCGTCATCAGATTCTGACAGAAGAAGCTGCTCATTTTCAATAATTAGAATCTGGTTCAAAAGCGTACAAACGGGGATAAAATCTCTTTTTGTATGCTTTTTTTTCTCCTATCCCCTGTGATATAATAAATACGATTCTAATTTCTTTACCGGTGAGGTGATCATCAAATGTGGGGAACAATTATCGGTGATATAGCCGGTTCTGTTTATGAAATGCCCGTAGATGGGGCTGCTTCCATCAAGACAAAAGACTTCCCGTTCTGGGGAACAGGCTGCCGGTTTACCGATGACACGGTGACAACGGTGGCGGTCGGACAGGCACTGATGGAAAGCCGGATGAAAGGACAGGCGGTTACGCCTCTACTCTGTCGGTATCTCCGCTATTGGTGCCGCCGGTTTCCCGGCGTCGGGTACGGGCCGCGTTTTATCCATTGGTATGAAAGTGATGACATGGGGCCTTATGGAAGCTGGGCCAATGGAGCCGCTATGCGCGTCGCTCCGGCAGGATGGCTGGCAGATACTCTGGCAGAAGCACAATATCTGGCAGAACTGTCGGCCGTAGTTACGCATAATACGGAAGAAGCTATCCAGGGGGCTGTGGCTGTTTCGTCGGCGATTTATTTGGCCCGTGCGGGCATCCGGCGCGATGACATACGTGTGTATCTCCAAGACCACTTTTATCCACTGGACCGCAGCCTCAATGAGATACGCCGGGATTATGGGTTTACTTCGCGGACATCCCGGAGCGTACCCGAAGCCATCGAAGCATTTCTCGAAAGCAGCGATTATGAAGATGCCGTCCGCAATGCTATTTCCCTCGGGGGAGATACGGATACACAGGCCGCCATAGCCGGCAGTATGGCCGAAGCATATTATGGCATACCGGAAAGGATGTGCCAGAAAGCGACATCCTATTTGCCAGCAGACATTCATCAACAGGTTGAGCGGCTGTATGCCTATATACATAACAGAAAGAGGGGGCTATCATGATAGAACCAGAAATGAAAGAACGATATGAAAAATTACGCGCTATATTAAAAGAAATGGGAAGCGTCGTCATCGGCTTTTCCGGCGGCGTAGACAGTACATTTTTGTCCTATACGGCGCACGATGTATTGGGGGACCAGGCCCTCGCTGTAACCGCCGTTTCACCGACGCTGCCGGAAAGCGAAGAACGGGATGCCCGTGATATGGCTGCCAGCATTGGTATCCGTCATCTCGTCGTCCATTCGACGGAATTTTCTGATCCGGAGTTTGTAAAAAATCCTAAGAACCGCTGCTATATCTGCAAGAAAATCCGTTTTACTGCATTGGTAAATCTGGCAAAACAGGAGGGCTTTCACTGGGTTGTTGATGGAGGGAATGTCGATGACCTGGGCGATTTCCGGCCGGGGATGAAAGCTCTGGAAGAAATGGCTGATGCCGTCCGCAGTCCGATGATAGAAGCGGGAATTACCAAAGCCGATATCCGGGCACTTTCGCAGGAACTGGGCCTCAGGACCTGGAATAAACAGAGTGCCGCCTGCCTGGCCAGCCGCATTCCTTATGGTGTGGAACTGACACCGCAGCGCCTTTCCATGATTGATAAAGCAGAACAATACATTGCGCCCTATATCACAGGGTCGCTGCGCGTCCGCTATCACGGCGATGTAGCACGCATCGAGGTGAGAGAAGATGAAATCCCGGCTATCCTGGCTCACCGCAAGGATATCGTACAGGCTTTGCGCCGTTGTGGATTTACCTATGTGTCGCTCGATCTGGGCGGTTACGAAATGGGAAGTCTCAATGAAGTAATTGAAACAGATGAGGAAGATAAATGAAAGTAACGAAACAAATCAAACAGGAAATGCTGCAGCGGTTTCAAGATCAATATGGCATCATGAAACCGGCTCTCCATTATACGTCGCCCTTTGAACTGATGATAGCCGTCATCCTGTCAGCCCAGTGTACGGATGAACGGGTCAATAAAGTAACAGCAGAAATGTTTCCTGCATACAATACGCCAGAAAAAATACTGACACTGGGACTTGAAGGTCTGGAAGAAAAAATCCGTACCTGTGGGTTGTATCACAGCAAGGCAAAAAATATTCTGGCTAATTGTGCCATTCTTTGTGAACAATATCATGGAGAGGTACCGCACACATTTGATGAACTGGTCAAACTTCCCGGCGTGGGCCGCAAGACGGCCAACGTACTGGTAAGCATTTTATACGATACGCCGGCCATCGCCGTTGATACCCATGTATTCCGCGTGGCGAACCGGCTTCAGTTGGACATTGGCAGTACGCCCCTTGAAGTGGAAAAAGGGCTTCAGAGGGCCATTCCCAAAGAGTGGTGGAGCCGGGCCCATCACTGGCTTATCTGGCATGGACGCCGTGTCTGCAAGGCGAGGAAACCACTTTGTGACCAGTGTTTCCTCCAAGATCTGTGCCCGGGAAAGGAACAGGGTAAATAAGATGGACCGGGGACAGGCTATGGACCAGACTTGTTTCAGACACAGCGATTATGAAGGAGCGGGAACATGAACATAGACCGCCATCGCGTCATCCAGCGCTTTACAGCATACGTTCAGAAATTTGATCATACCGATGCCGGCGTCGTGCTCAAATATGAGCATTCCATGCGGGTGAGCCGGATTATAGAGGATATTGCCCGTGGTATATCGTTGTCTGACGGGGATGTAAATCTTGCCTGGTGCATAGGGGTGCTCCATGATATCGGGCGGTTTGAACAGCTCCGGGAATATCATACCTTCATTGATTACCGCTCTGTAGACCATGCAAAATATGGCGCAAAGTACTTATTCGGCGAAGGCCATATCCGGGATTTCCTGACTGATGCGTCCGAAGACGACGTAATCCGGCTGGCCGTGGGACTGCACAACGTCTTTCAGCTCCCCTGTGAGCTCACACCCCGGCAGAGGCAGTTCTGCCAGCTCATCCGGGATGCCGATAAGATTGACATTTTCCGTGTCTATGCAACGCATCTGGAGAAACCGGATAATGTCTGGCATACCGATTTGTCCCGGCTGAAAGAGCAGCCCATATCGAATGCTGTCATGGCACAGGCCCGAAGGATGCGGACTATCCGTACAGAAGACAAAAAGACCCGCATGGATTTTTATGCAGGCGTACTCTGCCTATATTTTGAACTGTCATATGCTGTAAGCCGGGAACTGGTAAAGGAACAGGGCTATTATGAAAAACTCCTCCAATTCCATTCCCGCAATCGGCAGACAGAAGCCCGGATGGATGAAATCCGCAGTCTCGTAAAGTGCCTCGGAAATCAGCAGAATCAGGATGGTCTTTAAATAAATTTAAATTTTATTAGCGCATATCCCATTTACGTTATAAGAGGTGTATAATAGAATTCGTAATGATAAAATATTGGTAATTTTATCAGATAATAAAACTGATATAAGGAAAAGGGATATGATGAAGCTTTTAGTGACAGGTGGGGCTGGTTTTATTGGCTCCCACGTATTGGAAAAACTTCATGCTATGGTAGACAGGCAGGTCGTAGTCTTTGACAATTTGACGAGTGGTTCACCCGATAATGTACTGCCGGGTATGGAACTGGTACGGGGAGATGTACGGGATACGGATTCCCTTGAAAGTTTGTTTGCCAGCCATGATTTTGATGCAGTTATCCATCTGGCTGCACAGACATTAGTGCCGACTTCCGTTGCCGATCCCGTGATGGATCTTCAGGTTAATCTGGAAGGAATCCTGCATATTCTGGAATGTTGCCGGACCTACCATGTACATCACGTGCTGTTTTCTTCCAGTGCTGCTGTGTACGGGGATAATCCGCATGTTCCTCTGGTGGAAACGGAACGGCTTATGCCTTCTTCGCCGTATGGGATTACGAAGATGACGACAGAACAGTATCTGCGGGTCTATCATGAACTGTACGGCCTTGATGCGACGGTCTTCCGCTTTGCCAACGTGTATGGCGAACGTCAGGGAGAAAAAGGAGAGGGCGGCGTAGTCAGCATTTTCTGCAAGCTCCTGGCGATGGGCAAGGCCATTACGGTATACGGCGACGGCAGGCAGACCCGGGATTTTGTCTATGCCGGGGATATAGCCGATGCCATCATACAAGCGTTGCCGCTCAAAGGATTTCACACGTTCAATGTATCGACGGGAAAAGAAACGAGCATCAATGATTTGATCCGCTGCTTTGAAGACGCTATCGGACACTCTGCCGACGTGCACTACACTGAAGCGCGTACGGGAGACATCCTTCGTTCCGTGCTGAGTCATGATGCATTGAAACAGGCATTGGGCATTGTTCCGGCTATGGAACTTCCCGAAGGGATACAAAAGACGTACGACTGGTATAACAGACAGGAAAAACATTGATATACTAAAATGAGACATAGAGGTCGTGTGGCTGCATTGCCTGGTAAGCCGTACGGTAAAAACACCATCGCAGGTGCATAGAGCATCCAGTGATGGTGTTTTCTGTTTTCCTGCATAGCCAGGTGATTTTCGTTTACCCTGTTTTGATGGTTTATTAATTAAAAAGTAATTAAGTATATAAATGTATACTATATGACTTTAAAGTACATACTTGTTAAAATATACTAAAGCAGATATAATGCAATCATCACAAGGGCCCCAGTGATAGTGATGTATATGGATAAATAATTATGACCTATATACAGATTACCGTTTTATGATTGGCTTGTCTGATGCCATATAAACAGGTAGAAATAAAATGGATGAATTAATACACGAGGAGAAAGATATGTTACACGAAATCAAATGGCCACACGAATATTTACCAGGATATACAGATAATTTTGCTTCAAATGAGGTCATCGTCCGCAATGCATCGGCGAAAGAAGTGTTTGATACATTGATTGATGCCGGTCTTTGGGAATCGTATTACAAAAATTCTGCTGATGTCGAATTCGACAATACTCCGGGAACTATTTTAAGAGAAAATACACGTTTTCGCTTCAAGACATTTGGTTTTCCTATTGAAGCCCAGATTATTGAATTTGAAGAGCCATCTGATGGCCGTCCGGGCCGTCTGGCATGGCATGGCTGGGCTGAAGGGGATGCTGACCACCGGCTCGATGTCGTTCACGCCTGGCTAATCGAAGATTTGCCGGAAAACCGGGTCCGCATCCTGACGCAGGAATCACAGGTAGGAAAACCGGCCCGGGAATTACAGGAAGCGAATCCGGATCCCATGAATATAGGTCATCAGGATTGGTTAAAAGGGCTGGTTGCTACCGTACAAGCGCAAAAACAATAAATTATAACTGCTTCGCTTCATACAGGCGGCAAAAAAGACTGGTGCAGGAGTATCCGTTTCCCGTGTACCAGTCTTTTGGCTATATAGTCTATTGGTTATTTCTTTTGCATGTTTCCGGTCTGTCTTCAGCTGTTATTTTTTCAGCATAGACAAGAGTTCTTGGGCGAGGGCGATGTCGCTGGCCGGATTCTGGCCGGTGACGACTTCGCGGTCGCGTACGATATTGCTCTGATAGAGCGGGCCTTCATGCATATGGGCACCAGCGATTTGCAGTGCCGGTTCGACATGAAAAGGCATTTCGATACCACTGTGGACTTCCCCGGGCCATTCTTCTGCATCGGAGAATACCGTCATGTGGTAGCCTTGATAAATCCAGCCGGCAGCAGCCTTCCGGGCTGATGGGAAGTCACCGCTGACTAAGGCCTTGCGGTAAACCGCCGCGTCGGGCAGTGCAGCAAGAGCGGCAACCGTACCGTGGCAGATGAAGGCCGTCGGCTTGTCTTTTGTGTGGAAATCCCGCAGGATTATGCCGAGCTGTGGGTCTTGCATGAGATCCGCCATGGGGGCATGGCCGCCAGGGATGAAAAGGGCATCGTATTCGTTTAACTGTCTGACGGCATCTTTCAGAGAAATGACGGGAAGATTATGGACGAACTGGACTGCCTTTGCCCGGGTTTTATCGTCATTCTGGAAAAATTTTTTGTCATTTGAGCCGGCATCCATGAGGGGCTTTTTTCCGCTTGGTGTAGCCAGGACGATACGATAGTTATGGTCTGCCAGATACTCTGATGGGACGGCCAGTTCATTGAGATAGAAACCGATGTCTCTTAGTGATCCATCTTTCATTTCCATCTGGGGCTGACTCGAAGCGACGACGAGGATAGTCCCTTTGGCAGAAACCGGCTTAATCGTATCTTCTGATGACTGGGCCGATGCTGTGCTGCCCATTGCAAACATACAAAGCGTGGCAAATATCATTTTTTTTATTTTCATGAATCAGATTCCTCCTTTGTTTTTTTCTATTCTTTAGTATAAAATAAATAGTGTAAATACGTAAGTATGCACTTTTAAGTGATGAGGTTTCTAAAAGAAACTATCGGAGGATTTTATGAGTACGAATAAACAAAAAGTATTTCATTGTCCCGTTGAAGCGACGCTGAGTCTGATTGGCGGAAAATACAAATGCATCATTTTATACCATTTGGCGGAAAGGACGCTCCGCTTTTCTGAACTGCGCCACCTCATTCCGCAGGCAACGGCTAAAATGCTGACCCAGCAGTTGCGTGAACTGCAATCAGCCGGTATTATTCATCGAAAAGTCTATCCTATCGTTCCGCCTAAGACGGAATACAGCCTGACGTCGTATGGAGAAACCCTGTCACCGATTGTGAAGGCTATGTGTGCCTGGGGTGAAGAACATCTGGCTGACCGGATACTGCCGGCAGATAAAGGATGAAAATATTGTTTATAATATCTATACATAAGGAGTGAATGATGATGAACCAACGTGTAGTCGTACTGAATGGTGCCAAGATGAATTATGATGGGAAACTGGATTTCTCCGTCCTTTCACCCGATACGGTCGTTTATGATGACAGTCAGGCGGACGAAATTGTGGAACGGATTGACGGGGCGGCGGCCGTCATCACGAAGGAAATGCCCGTTCCGTCTGATATTATACAACGGTTTCCCGACAGCGTGAAACTCATCGTGGAAGCAGGGACGGGCTATAACAATATTGATATAGAGGCAGCAAGAGAAAAAGGGATTACCGTATGCAATATCCCGGCCTACAGCACACAGCGCGTGGCCCACACGGCCATTATGCTTCTCCTGAATCTGGCATCGTCCATGAGAGAGCAGATGGCTATGCTGGCAAAGGGAGACCGGCGCAACTTTACGGAACATCTCATGGTGCCCCATGGAGAAGTCAATGGAAAAATACTGGGCATTATTGGAGCCGGTCATATTGGCAGGGAAGTCATGAACATAGCCATCGTTCTCGGAATGGAAGTCGTCGTGTATACGCGTACGCCCCGGCCGGATGAAAATCACATTACCTATACGAATCTGGAAACGGTTCTCCGGACCTGCGACTATCTATCTATTCACTGCCCTCTGACGGACAAGACGCGTCATCTTATCGATAAGGACGCCATAGCACTGATGCAACCATCAGCCTGCATCATCAATACGGCCCGCGGTGCCATCATTGATGAACCGGCACTCATAGAAGCTCTGCAGGAGCATCGTCTGGCGGGGGCAGGACTGGATGTGCAGGAAACGGAGCCACCAGCAGCGGACAGCCCGCTTTATACGATGAACAATGTAATCCTCACACCTCATATGGGCTGGAAAGGCTTGGGAACGCGGCAGCGGCTGGTTCATATCATAGCCGATGACGTCCGTCATTTCTTCGATGGGAATCCTATCAATGTAGTTAGTCAATAAAATCGTTTCAGACAAGAACGTCGTTCCGGCGTTGAGGTCATAGAAAAATGCCTGCTTCTGACAAGACAGAAGCAGGCAGGGAGAACTGGATATGCAAGATCGTTGGAAAGTTTCGGTCCGGCTGGCATCGTTTCTGGCACTGGCGCTGGTATTGCAGAGCATCCGCCTGGTCGTACCGCTGCCGGGACCGGTAAATATGTTTTTTATTGGCAGTCTGCTCAATGCAGTCATGATTCTGTCTATCTGGCAGACTCGTTCGTACCGGGCCTGTATTATCGGTCTGATACTGCCTATGGGGGCATTTCTGCAGGGACAACTGCCACTGGTTTTCCTGATTCCTGTCATCGGTCTGGGCAATGCCTGCTTCATGGCCTGGGTATATCGCTTCCGCCGCAGCCGGGCTGCCCTTTTTGCCGGGCCGCTCGTGAAAGCGGGCATCCTCTATGGAGGTACAAACATCGTCCTAGCCATAGTGGCACTACCGGATGTAGTGGGGCAGACACTCAGCTTTATGATGAGCTGGCCTCAGATAGTAACGGGTTGTGTGGGAATCGTCCTGGCCGGTATCGTCTGGCGGCGGCTTTAGTATTTCATGGCTTCTTTTTTTGCCAGCTGGTCGCATCGTTCGTTCAAATCGACACCGGCGTGGCCTTTGACCCAGTGAAACGTTACGTGATGACTGCCATAGAGAGCGTCGAGAGCCATCCACAGTTCCCGGTTGAGTACGGGAGTCCCATCGGCCTTTTTCCAGCCCCGGCGCTTCCAGGCAGCCAGCCAGCGGGTGATGCCGTTCTTTAAATACTGGCTGTCCGTATAGAGAGCGACCCGTGAACCGGCCGGGGCCCACTGCAGGGCTTTGATTGCTGCTGTCAGTTCCATCCGGTTATTGGTCGTAGAAGGATGACCGCCAGATTGTTCGGAAACGGCCCCTGTGGCAATAGTACGGGCAACCATAGCCCAGCCGCCGGGACCGTCGGGATTTCTCAGGCAGGACCCGTCGGTATAAATGATGTAGTCCTGATCTGTATCTGCCGGCTGTTCCTGATGCAGCCGGGGGACCTTTTCCCCGTGGAACAGGCGATGACCGGAGGACTGTGCCGTATGAGAACCGGCGGAATCATCACCAGACAGCCAGCGCATCGCCTCTTCTGCACTGGTAAATCCTTTGAAACGGGCTCCGGCATAGCCGGTTACCTGTTTCTGGCATTCAGCCCAGGTGGTAAACAGTCCAGTCTGGCGGCCGTTTCGTACGGCATATATTTTTTTTGGCATAGAAACACCTCGTTTCAGAATTGTTATCGTACTGATTGTATCATGGAATGAACCGATTTAATAGAGAAAACCATAGAAAGGATGTTCGTACTATGAAATACAGGATGTCCCTCATGCGCTTTATTTTACTAATTTTTGGTTGTTTCTTTGTCCTGTCTGGAGTGCAGGCAGCGACCGTCATCAACAGCGATGGCTATTATAAAGATATCCGCCTTGCAGGAAAAGTACGGGTTGTCGATTCCTTTCCCGATATACGGGTACAGGTCGTTCAGAGCTTTCCTGATTTACGTGTTAAAGTTGTCGATTCCTTTCCCGATAGCATTGGTGAGTGGCAGTTTGTAAGTTATGGGGAAGATTTTACCATCCAGTTTGTCGATTCGTTCCCTGATATCCGTATCCGTTTTGTCCATAGTTTTCCCGGAGTAGAATAATGGAGGTATATTATGACAGAAGAAGAAAAAATATTTTCAGGTCATATCTTTAACAACCGTTGTAGTGAACTGGTAGAAATCAAGCGGCGCACCCACCGGCTGTGCCGGGAATATAATCGCCTCGATGAGGCTGACCCCGCAAGAACGGATATCATGCGTCAGGTCATGGGATCCATCGGCCGGATATTTTATTTTCAGGGACCGCTCCAGTTCAACTATGGCTGTCATACGTTTATCGGGGAAAATTTTTTTGCTAATTTCAATCTGGTCGTCATGGACGATGCCCGCGTATTCATTGGCGATAACGTATGTATCGGCCCCAATGTATCACTTCTGGCAACGAATCATCCCCTTCTTCCACAGGAACGGCTGGGCCTGAGTGAAGAAGGGCGGATGACTATGGCCGAATTTGCCGAGGATATCCATATCGGTAATAATGTCTGGATTGCTGCTAATGTAGCCGTCCTGGGCGGTGTTCATATCGGTGACAACGTGGTCGTCGGAGCCGGATCGGTCGTGACAAAGGATATTCCTGACAATTATCTGGCTTTTGGCGTTCCCTGCAAGCCCATCCGGCCCATTACAGTTGACGATTCCCAGGCCTGGCGCATCCTGCCGGAGGACCGGGAGTTTTTCCGGAACAATCTGAAATAGGCAGTACCTTTTGTGCCTGCCATCGAAATGGTATATAATAGATGCGTGTAACATAATGAAATAGTACAGGAGGAATTCGTATGGCATATATTTATCCCTTCCGCGGCCAGTGGCCGGATATTGATCCCGGCGCCTATCTGGCAGATAATGTAACGGTTGTCGGCAAGGTTACCATAAAAAAAGGAGCAAACCTGTGGCCTGGCGTCGTCGTCCGTGGTGATGATAACGAAATTATCATCGGTAAAGGCGTCAATATACAGGACAATACGGTGATTCATGTGGATCCCGGCGATCCGCTCGTCCTGGACGATTATTGCATGGTTGGCCACAGTGCCGTCATCCATTGCAAACATATCGGCAGTGGTACACTGATTGGCATGGGTGCCATTTTACTGGCTAATGCCGATATCGGAGCAGAATGCATCATTGGGGCAGGAACCATGATTACGCAGAATAAAGTTATCCAGCCCCGTTCCATGGTGTATGGGACGCCCTTTAAATTCGTCCGATCTCTGCGGCAGGAGGAAGTCGATGCCGTTCGTAAAGATATCTTGGAATACGAGGCGCTGGGGCAGGAATACAAGGCCATGCAGAAAACGATGCAGCAGAAAAAATAGGAGGGATTACTCATGTTTATGTATGAAATGCCGACCCGCCTGTATTTTGGCAAAGATTGTCTGAAGGGAGCAGGGAAGGATCTGAAGCAGCTGGGGAAAAAGGCACTGATCGTGACGGGACGCCATTCCGCGAAAATCAATGGGTCTCAGAAGGCAGTAACGGATGCGCTGGAATCAGAGGGTGTAGCCTGGGTATTGTTTGACCAGATAGAAAACAATCCTTCTATCGACACCGTCCGCAGGGCCGCTGACTTTGGCAAATCCCAGCATGCCGATTTCGTTATCGGTATCGGCGGCGGTTCCCCTATGGATGCGGCGAAAGTCATAGCCCTTCTGTGTACGAATGAACTGGATGATGCGGCGTTATTTACCGGTCCTTATGTCCGGCCGCTGCCTATCGTGACCGTTCCGACGACATCCGGAACGGGTAGTGAAGTGACGAAAGTAGGCGTACTGACCAATCACCATGCCGGGACGAAACAATCGGTCAATACACCCCTTATTTTCCCCGTACTGTCCTATGCGGATCCGTCCTTTACAGAAAGCGTCAGTACGACTGTGACTATGGATACGGCCGTTGATGCCCTATCCCATGCCATAGAAGGATATATGTCGCGGAAATCGACTCCCATGAGTGACGTATGGGCAGAAGAAGCGATGCGCTTCCTCGGTCCCCATCTGACTGATCTGGAAGGAAATATCCCTTATGTCGTCCGGGAAGACTTGATGTACGGCGCGACGACTGCCGGTATGGTCATCGCCCAGACGGGAACGACTCTGGTACACGGCATGGGTTATCAGCTGACTTATTATAAAGGATTGTCCCATGGCCGGGCGAATGGCCTGTTATTGCCGGGGTATATGCGGCTCATGACAGAAACGATGGAAGATAAGGTGGAAAAAATCTGGGACATCCTGGGATTTTCCGGCCTGCAGGACTTTGCGGACTGCCTGCACAGTCTCATGCCGGAACGGGTTTTCCTTACGGAAGAGGAAATAGAAGAGTATGTCCGGCTGACGCTGCCTACGGGAGCAGTTGCGTCCACACCTTATGAAGTGAATGGTGAAGTCATTGCCCGTCTGTACCGGGAACTGGCCTGAACCAGACGGGTACCGTGAGTGCCGTACCGGATGAAAACCGGCTTTGTGTGAAAAGGGATAGCTTTACACAGAGCCGGTTTTTATATACATGATAAGCCAGAACTAAGAAAATGCAATACAAGCATAATATTTTGAAATTATTGGCATAAAGGGATAGACAATTGCGAAAAAAAAGTATATCATACTGAGTATGTGATGGAAATAACATAAAAGGAATCGTTGCTCCTCCGTATTTCTGGCATGCAAGCAGAAAGGGAAGGACCCTGTGTCCGGTATACGGTGCCATCGTTAAATATTTTTGTAAATATTTAAATAAAGAGTCTACAAAACAGATATTATGTGATATAATGAACATAAAGCGTGAATCACCGAGTACCTATCATTGATTTCAGCAGCCACCGTCATAACGGGTAGCTGTATGATATAATTAATAGCCCCAAATGGCATAGCCTGTACTATACTATTTCCTGGCTATGACTTTAATCAAAGGAGAGATGTAAAATGGGTTATATTCTTAACAAAGACCAGATGGACATCGTTAATTTGGCAAAAGACTATGCAGTAAAGAAAGTTATGCCGCTCGTACCGGAACTGGACAACGCTCCGGAACTGACACCGGAAACAGAAGAAGGCAAAAAACTTCTCGACCTCTATCAGGGCGCTGTTGACCTTGGCCTGACGACTCTGGAAATTCCGGAAGAATACGGCGGCCTTGGCCAGGACTACTACACCGTAGCCGCTGCATACGAAGAATTGTCCAAAGTTGATGCTGGCTTTGCTACAGCAGTAGCCGCTTCTTCCCTCGGCCTGAAACCGATCCTCCAGCACGGCAATGACGAACAGAAAAAACTCTATGCCGATTTCCTCAACGGCGAAAAGACGTCTGAAAAAGCTCCGGTACCGGGCTTCTGCGCATTCTGCTTAACCGAACCGGATGCTGGTTCTGATGCTTCCAACAGCAAGACGACAGCTAAAAAAGTTGGTGACGAATATATTATCGACGGCACGAAATGCTTCATCACCAACGGCGGCGTTGCTTCCGTTTACACCGTATTCGCTGTAACGGATAAGACGAAGGGCGTAAAAGGCATCTCTGCTTTCAT
The DNA here is from genome assembly GCF_043520715.1 of Megasphaera hexanoica. Lineage (NCBI taxonomy): Bacteria > Bacillati > Bacillota > Negativicutes > Veillonellales > Veillonellaceae > Megasphaera > Megasphaera hexanoica. The sequence goes on from NZ_CP171361.1 coordinate 1,311,467, forward strand.
CGTTGAACGTGACCGCGAAGGCGTTTCCATTGGCGCTGAAGAAAACAAGATGGGCATCCGCCTCTCCAACACGACAGAAGTTATCTTCCAGGACGTTCATATCCCGGCTGATCACCTCGTAGGCGAAGAAGGCAAAGGCTTCATCTATGCTATGCAGACACTGGACCTCGCCCGTCCTATGATTGGTGCCCTGGCAGTTGGTATTGCTCAGCGCGGTATCGACGAAGCTGTTAAATATGCTCAGGTTCGTCAGACATTTGGCAAGCCGATCATCAAACACGAAGCTATCGCTTTCAAGCTGGCTGATATGGATATCCAGACAGAAGTTGGCCGTTCCTCCATCATCAACTTCCTCAACAAATACTATGACGAAAGAAAGAATGGCCGTTACAACTACTCCCGTGAAGCTGCTATCTGCAAATGCTTCTGCGGCGATATGTGCGTACAGGTAGCTCTCGATGCTATCCAGATCCTCGGCGGTTTCGGCTACAGCCGTGAATATCCGGTTGAAAAACTCGTTCGTGATGCTAAAATCATGCAGATCTATGAAGGCACCAACGAAGTACAGAGAATCGTTATCTCCGGCCAGATTACAAAGAAACACTAATTTCACAGGTCGTACAACGGTCACATGCTTTGGCATGTGGCCGTTTTTTTTCTGGGAGAACGTTGATGGCTCGAATAAAAGACATTGCTAAGGATAAAACAGAAGTGGTACAATAAAAGTCACGTATACAAGATAGTTGAGTATATTTCACTTCAGAATATAGAGTTAGTTTGTCCAGGTATCTCTGCAGGATAGCTGGCATACGAAGGAGAATATAAGGAGGAATTATGGCAGAGTTACTGGCTCCGGCAGGTTCACTGGATACGGTACGGGCGGCAATCGACGCCGGTGCCGATGCGATTTATCTGGGTGGGAAAGGGTTTAATGCCCGCAAATTTGCTCACAATCTGAGCGATGAGGAAATGGCTCAGGCCGTGCGGATAGCCCATCTGATGGGCGTTAAGATTTATGTCACCGTAAATATTCTCGTGGCAGACACGGAACTATCTGATTTGACGGCCTATCTGAAAAAGCTGGATGATTTGTCTGTCGATGGCATCATCGTGCAGGACCTGGCTGTGGCGGAGATTGCCCGGCGCGTCGTACCAAAGCTGCCGCTTCACGGGAGCACCCAGATGACCGTATCCGATCTGAATGGCGTGCGTTTCCTGGAACGGCTCGGTTTTACCCAGGTCGTACTGGCGCGGGAACTGCCTCTTTCGGAAATCCGCTATATCTGTGCCCATGCTCACGCTGCCATTGAAGTTTTCATTCACGGCGCATCGTGCATGGCTTATTCCGGACAGTGCCTGATGAGCAGTTTTATCGGCGGCCGCAGCGGGAATCGCGGCGCCTGTGCCCAGCCGTGCCGCCTGCCGTATCAGCTGTATGACGGCGATGATCTCCTGACCGGAGAAGCGTCTTATATACTGAGCCTGAAAGACCTGAACAGTTCTTCTAAGATATATGAACTCCTGTCTGCCGGCGTTTCCTCCCTCAAAATTGAAGGGCGCATGAAAGGATGCGGTTACGTGCGTACCGTTGTGGGAGCCTATCGCAGCCTTTTGGATAGCTGGCATCAGCCTGCGACAGAGCAGAAACACTGTCTTCGTGAAGCGGAAGAACAGCTGAAACAGAGTTTCAACCGCACCTATCAGGCCGATTTTCTGAAGGATCATCTGGGCCGGCACACCATCACGGCAGGTATACCGGGAAACCGCGTGCCCAATACGGGAGGCGGAGATCCGGGCCTGACCCGTCATATACCCGTCTACGGTCATGTAGATTGCACTGACCAGGGAAATTTGCGCCTGACCCTGTGGGACGAAGACGGCCATACGGCTGAAGCCGTCTCTTCTTTTCAGCCGGAACGGGCAACACGACGGCCGGCGACGCGTGACTGGGTCAAAGGGCAGCTGGAACGATTGGGTGACACCTGTTTTACTCTGGCAGATGCATCTGTCTGGAATGAATCGCACATGATTCCGGCCAGTATCCTGAATGAACTGCGCCGTCAGGCGGCAGACCGGCTAGAAGAGGATATCCTATCCGGTTATGATCGCCCCTCTGCGGGAAGGGCAGAAACGGATACGACTTTTGTAAGGGCGGCATCTATAGCGGATACGGCACCCTGTATTACCGTGCGTTGTGACTCACCCGCTCAGGCCGAGGCGGCACTCAGGGCAGGAGCCGGCCGTATCATATATGGAGGAGAAACGTACGATCATCATTTCGTGACGGCAGAGGAATGGAAACGGGTATCGGCCCTGACCGCATCGTATGGCCGTGAATTATGGGCCGCGACGCCGCGGGTCCTGTGGCCTCGTCAGGTGGCTGCCGTGCGGACGGAACTCCGCCTGGCAGTAGAAGCGGGTATATCTGGCATCTATGCTGGCAATATGGGGATATTTCCGTTACTGGAATCAGAAGGACTGTCCTTTCCCTGCAGTGCCGACTGGTCACTCAATATTTTTAACAACCAGAGCGCCCAGGCCTACATTCATGTCGGATGTAGTGAACTGACTCTGTCTCCGGAACTAACATTGAGGCAGATTGGACGGATTATCCGGCAGGTACCCGTTTCCATAGAAGTATTGGCAGAAGGCCGGCTGGAAATGATGATTACCGAATTTTGCCAGGCGGCGGCCTGTCTCAGCAAAGAAGGGAAAGGGCATTGCAATGGTGCCTGTAGCGGCCGCCATCTGTCACTGGAAGACCGCCATGGCATGCATTTTCCTGTCGTGACTGACCCGTTCTGCCGCAATCATATCCTCAATAACCGTGATCTGGACATGGCTCCGTACTATAAGGATCTCCGGGCAGCCCATATCAGCCGGCTGCGTATCGAAGGCCGGGGCCGCAGTGCAGACTGGGTATCGGTGCAGACAGCCCGATACGTACGATTATGGGAAGGCCGGGAAACAATGCTTCTGGGGAAAGAAGACCAGCATGTCACGCGGGGGCATTTCTTCCATGGCATTATATAAGAAATAAAGATAGCGATTAGTAAACGAAATAAAAGGAGTTTTACCCTATATGAATAAACGTAGTATGCGGATTTTGGGATTTTATCAGGTGCAGAACCAGCTCGTCAGGCTGGCTCCGTCACGTCTTTCCAAGGAAATAGCCCGCCGTCTGCGTCCTGAATCCGATGCAGATGTAGTGGAAGCGCGCCTGGCTGATACGGAAGAAGCCTGGCACTGCTTGCAGCGGGAAGCCTCTGTGCCCTTCGGAGGAATCACCGATATCCGTCCGGCATTGGAAAAGGCAAAGCGCGATGTGACACTCGACGGGCAGGACTGCATTGATATCTGGCACAATGCCCAGCGGTACGGAGAAATCAGGGTGTATTTTGCGGAAAAAGAAGGCGATTATCCACGTCTGTCCGGTCAGGCCTCCCACATCGGCGATTTTTCCCTCATCATTCACAAAATCGCCCAGGTATTCGACCAGAACCACCAGATCCGCGACAATGCGTCTGTCGAGCTTTTGCGCCTGAGAACGCGGATTTCTGAATTGGAACGGCAGACGAAACGGTACGTCCACAATGTACTCCAAAATAAAGAATATCAGAAGTATTTCCAGGATGCCCTGGTAACGGTCCGCAACAACCGCTACGTCATTCCTGTCAAGCAGGAATACCGTCATGCCTTCCCCGGCATTGTCCACGATACCTCCGCCAGCGGGGCTACATTGTATATTGAACCCATGGCCATCGTCAACGCCAATAACGACCTGCAGGCGGCCCGTATCGCAGAAACGAGGGAAATCGAAAAAATTTTCCGCCGCCTGACGGCCCTTATCGCCGGAGATTATGAAAATCTCTACGACAGTACCTATGCCGTAGGAAAGCTGGAATTTATCTTTGCCAAGGCACAGCTGGCTCTTTCTATGAAAGCGACGCGGCCGGTTATTTCCAAAAGGCGGATGGTAAAACTCATCCAGGCCCGTCATCCTCTAATTGATGCAGTCAAGGTCGTACCCAATACAATTGTCATAGGGGGAGAATACCGCATACTCCTTATTACGGGCTCCAATACGGGCGGCAAGACCGTTTCCATGAAGACTTTGGGCCTTCTGGCACTCATGCATCAGTCCGGATTGTTCCTGCCCGTCATGGAGGGGTCGGAATTGCCCATATTCCGCGACATTTTTTCCGATATTGGTGACGAACAGGATATTTCCCAGAATCTCAGTACCTTTTCCAGCCACATGAAGCAGCTCATTTATATCCTGAAACACTGTGGTCCCGACGATCTGATCCTGGCAGATGAACTGGAATCTGGCACGGATCCTGCCGAAGGCAGTGCTATTGCCATCGCCATCCTCAAGAATTTGTACACCAAGGGCTCTTATGTCATGGTGACGACCCACTATAATGATTTGAAAAACTTTGCCTATAATACGCCGGGCATCGAAAATGGCCATGTGGAATTCGATGTGAATACACTGAAACCGACGTACAAGCTGCGCATTGGTTCGGCAGGCAGTTCCCATGCCTTCAGCATCAGTGAACGGCTGGGCATGCCCAAAGAGATTCTCGACGAAGCGAAAGAACTGCGCAGCAGGGCTCAGGACGTCGATATGGAAGCCATCCTGACCAAACTAAATGCCCAGTCCAAACGCATGGATGAAGAAGAACAGGAACTAGAGGCGAAACTGGCCAGCGCGCGCCAGATAGAAGAGGCACTGCGCAGGGAAAAAGAAAAAGTCACTTCCAAGCGGCAGGATATTATCGATTCCAGCCGGCGTCAGGCCGTCGATATGAAACGCAATCTGCGGCTGGAGGCAGAAAAAATCATCCGGGAGTTAAAAGCCCAGTCGAAAGAATCGTTGAGTGAAAAGGAACGGATGAAGGCCATCGAACAGGCCCGCCGCGCCATCCAGCAGATTTCCCTGCCCGAAGCAGAAAAGCCGCACCGCGATCCCATCGACCCGGCCCAGCTCAAAACGGGTCAGCAGGTCTATATCAATTCTCTCGACGGGCTGGGAACAGTAGAAAAAATCCATGGCAAGAAGGTGACCGTATCGGTGCGCGGCATGACCGTCCGCGTCAAGATACAGGATATCAGTGCCCCTTATTTGTCAGAAATTAAGAAAGAAAAGCAGGAAGAGAAACGGGAACAGAGCCGTTCGTCCTTCCGGCCAATCCGGACCGGCCCTGTTGCGACAGAGCTCAACATTATCGGCAAGACCGGACCCGAAGCCATCCCCGAAATCGAACGGTTCCTCGATCAGGCACTGGCTGCCGGATTCAGTCCGGTCCGCATCATCCATGGCAAAGGCAGCGGTGCCCTGCGAAGAGCCGTCCACGCCTTCCTGGATGAACAGCCCTTTGTCAGACAGTACAAACTCGACGATGCCCAAAATGGCGGAGACGGTGTCACCTTAGTATATTTTTAGCATAGTAAAAAGACGCGGAATTACGTTGTAATGACTGTTTCCGCGTCTTTTTACTATTTACAAATATTTATACAGGCGATGAAATATAGTCATGGATTTTTGCGTTGTTATATGATAGAATAGGTCCACAAAGGGATATTTTTTATGTTTTCTCGTAAAATGGGAAAATATAGTAAGAAATGGAGGAAAGTATATGAATTTATTACGTCGTAAATCATTCGACGACTTGCTGGCCCATACGCAGGAGAAAAAGTTGACCAAGGCATTGGGCGCCTTTGACATCACCCTTATGGGGCTGGGTATCATCATCGGAACGGGGATTTTTGTCCTGACGGGTATTGGAGCGGCCAAATATGCCGGCCCTGGACTCATGCTGTCTTTTGTATTCGCGGCCATTACCTGCGCCTTTGTCTGTCTGGCCTATTCCGAACTGGCATCGTTTCTTCCCGTATCGGGGAGCTCGTATACGTACGCCTACGCATCGCTGGGTGAAATATTCGGCTGGTGGGTCGGCTGGAGCCTGATTCTGGAATATTCCGTCGGAGCCAGTGCCGTGGCCGGTGGCTGGTCTGCCTATTTTGTCGGCATCCTTCATTCCTGCGGTATCGACCTGCCCAAGGCACTGACCAGCGTACCCGCTGATGGTGGTATCATCAATCTGCCGGCTGTGCTCATCGTCCTTTTGGCAACGGCCCTTCTCGTAGTCGGTGTCCGGGAAAGTGCCAGGGTCAATCGGATTCTCGTCTTTGTCAAAATCGGCACGATTTTCCTGTTCTTATTCCTGGCAGCGCCGCACATTGAGCCGGTCAACTGGCAGCCCTTCCTGCCCTTTGGCATGCAGGGCGTATTTGCCGGCACAGCCGTGCTGTTTTTTGCCTACCTTGGCTTTGACGCCTTATCTACGGCAGCAGAAGAAACGAAGAATCCGAAACGGGATATGCCAATCGGAATCATTCTGGCCCTGGCCATCTGCACCATCCTGTACATTGCCGTCTGTGCGGCCATGACCGGCGTCGTACCATATCCGATGCTGGATACGGCGGCTCCTGCTTCGTATGTCCTCGAATACATCGGCCTGCACCTGGGGTCGGCTATCGTCGGTACGGGCGCTATCTGTGGCCTTTCCACAGTCGTCCTTGGCATGCTCTTTGCCCAGAGCCGTGCTCTCTATTCTATGAGCCGGGACGGCCTCATGCCTATGAGTCTCTACAAAGTGCATCCGAAATTCCATACGCCTTATATCATTCAGATCATCATAGGCATAGTCGTCGCCTGTATCACGGGATTCACACCCATACACATCGTAGCGGAAACGTGCAGTGCCGGAACGATTTTTGCCTTCCTCTGCTCCTGCGTGGGCATTCTCATCCTGCGCCGCGTCTATCCCGACAAGCCGCGCGGATTCCGCTGCCCGGCCGTGCACATCATTGCTCCCCTGGGATTTATCTGCTGTGCCTTCATCTTCTCGGAATTATCTCCCCATACGCTCCTCCTCTTTGGCGGATGGTCTGTACTGGGACTGCTGATTTACCTCGTATATGGCAACCGTCATAGCGTATTGCAGAAAGAGGAAGCAGGAAAATAGGTGTGTTTACATCTACCATTATCGTCTTTATACTAAAAAACAGCTGCATTACATTCTGTGTAACGCAGCTGTTTTTGTCTGTCTGGTATATCCCGGGCCCGGTTGGGTCAGAGTTTTATCTTGGAAAAGACTTCGCCAATGGAATCGTGGAGTACCAGGTCGGCCGTATGGTCCATATCGGTACTTGATTTGTTGATGAGTACCAGTTTGTGGCCGTGATAGTAACGCACGAGGCTGGCGGCCGGATAGACAACCAGGCTGGTACCGCCGATGATGAGCATATCGGCATGACTGATGTAGTACAGCGATTGTTCGATGACATCATTGTCGAGGCCTTCTTCGTAAAGAACGACATCGGGCTTGATGGTACCGCCGCAGGCATCGCATTTAGGAATACCTGTCGTCTGCCTGATATATTCGGCATCGAAGAATTTATGACAGTGCTGGCAGAAATTGCGGTGGATACTGCCGTGCAGTTCCAGAACATTTTTGCTGCCGCCTTTCTGATGCAGTCCGTCAATATTCTGGGTAATGACAGCCTTCAGCTTGCCTGCCTGTTCTAGTTCGGCCAGCTTCTTGTGAGCCATATTAGGCTGGGCCGAAAGAGACGCATTCAGGATTTTATCCCGGTAGAACCGATAGAATTCGTCTGTATGCTGTTCGTAAAACGTATGGGAGAGCATCGTTTCAGGGGGATATTTGTAGTGCTGGTTATAGAGTCCGTCTTTACTGCGGAAATCAGGAATGCCGCTTTCCGTAGAAACGCCGGCACCGCCAAAGAATACAATATTGTCCGAATCATGGACCATCTGGAGAAACGTATCAATAGCAGACATGAGGACCGCTCCTTTCCAAACGCGAAAAACTACTTCTGAACTAATCTATATATCAAAATGAGTGTTTAGCAGCGAAATACCTGACCCGGTGCGGAACACCTTATCCCGGAAGGTGCGGATGGCGTCTGCATCCAGCTGATCTTCGTAGGCGTTGACCAGAAAATCCGCTTCCAAAAGTATCTGATAATCGGGGCCGTCGATGCCCGTATAGGTGTGATGATGGCCGATGAGCCAGCAGACGCGGTCGGTAAAAGACGAAGAAGAAGAGAAGGGTTCCAACAGCTTGCGGGCGATAGCCGGCCCTTCCAATTCCTGATATTTGCCGGACGAACTGCCATATTTTTCTTCTGCCGCGTGGATGCCGATATCGTGGAGTACGGCTGCCGTTACCAGGATTTCCTGCGTATCCGGAGCGAGGTGTTCCAGCTGACCAATCAAATCGGCGTAGGCGTAGACTTTGAGGAAATGCTGGATACGCCGGGGATCGCCATGGTCGTAGGCAACAGCTGCTTCTATTAGTTTGGGAATGTTCACATATATGCCACCTTTCTCAGAATCTGTCTATCGCTTTTATTATACACTATTTTCGGCTGGATAGGCGGTACAGCCGGCAAAAGGATTGTATTTTTTAGTATCAGAACTAACAGGCCCGGCAGCAATCTCATGGAAGTTGCCACCGGGCCTGTTGCCGGTCACTGTTTTCCTTCTGGCAGGATGTTTGCCAGGACGACGTGGTACCGTTCGTTATATTTTTTGATGGATGCATTGATTTTTTTACGGATGGCGATGATGTTTTCTTCGGAGTATTCTTCCGGCGGGATATGGAGGTCGCAGATGATATTCGGATGGCGCGCACCGGCAGTGAAGCGGAGATTATCCGTATGATACTGGGGATATTCCGTCTGGATCAACGTGTCGATATCGTGGCGCATGGCCGAAATGATTTTCTCATCCGTGCAGAGCGGATCCATGTGAACATTGATATTGATCTGGAATTTCTCTTTCAGAATATCCTCCAGTTCATCGACAGCCGAATGGACTTCTACGATATCGGACGTATCAGGCACTTCCACGTGGATGGAAGCATAGGTACGACCGGGGCCGTAGTCGTGGATTTTCAGGTCATGGACGCCGACGACATAGGGGCAGTGCAGAGCACAGTCGGTAATTTCCCGTACCAGTTCCGGGTCTGGTGCCTTGCCGAGGAGAATGTTGATGACTTCCTTTGCCAGGCTGCCACCGGAATAGAGAATGAGCAGTCCGATGAGCGTACCGGCAGCGGCATCGATGGGCAGAGTCGTAAACTGCTGGGCAATGGTGGCCAGCAGGACACCCGTCGTGGCGATGGCGTCGTTGATGCTGTCGGATGCAGTCGCCTCATTGACACTGGAGTGAATCTGCCTGGCAATATAGCGGTTATACAGGCACATCCATCCTTTGACGGCAATGGATGCGACGAGGATGATGACTCCCCACAACGAGAAATCCAATATTTCCGGTTCAAAGAATTTCGTAACCGATGCTTCACAGAGCTTATACCCGACGATGAGAATCAGGATGGCAATAGTAAGGGATGCCAGGTATTCAAACCGCCCGTGACCAAAGGGGTGGTCTTCGTCAGGAGGACGATTGCTCAGCTTGGCGCTTATTATAGAAATAAAAGACGATCCCATATCGCTCAGGTTGTTGAAGGCATCGGAAATGATGGCGATGCTGCCACTGGTCATGCCGACGAGAAACTTCCCGATGAACAGGAAGAGATTGCAGATAATACCCAGGATGCCGCCGACGATGCTGTACTGCTCGCGGACCTTTTTGTCAGTTGTATTGCTGTAATTCTTTACAGTATGACGGATGATATATTCAATCATACGTATCGCCTCTTTGGTATTCTCAAGATTGGTATCATTGTAGCATGAAAAGAATGGGTTGTGTAGAGATAGATTGAAAAAGGTGAATTTATGAACCGGAACGGGGCCTGAACATCTGACGGGGTATCTGTATATAACGTACTGAAATTGAAAAATATAAAATATATTGTCCTGTTTTTGCTATCTCAGTTTGACAAATGTTGTAGAATTTTGTAGTATAAAAGGGCACAGTGATTGATATGTGTCTGTGAATTTGTACGGTGGAGGGTTCAATCGATATGAGTTTACAATATGTAAAAGGCAGTTATATGGATGAAGTCATGTACGGTGACAAGCCTGTATTATTTACGCTGGAAGGTCTCGGTGAAGACCAGAAGGAAGAAGCCGAACGGTATAGCAAAGAAATATGGGACTGGATTCATCAGCATCATGTCCGTGTATTGGCCCATGCACCGCTCATTGCCAATTTTAAGAATAAGAAATGGCGGTCCGACGGGGAACCGGAAATTTCCGCTGAAGAAATCCGGGGATATCTGAAACATATCAACTCCGTCTATGTCACCTATCGTGGCGGGTTCGACATTTTCTTTGACACGAATGAGCTGTTCCAGGAACGATCCATCGTCGTGCGGGTTGGGAAAAATTTTGTTTTTGAAGGATTCAGTCTTTTATAAGACATTGTAGAAAATACGGTTCTATGTTACAATAATACCAGTTATAATTATGAGAGGTGAATATCATGGCAAAACACATCATTACTATTAATACAGAATCTATCCAGAAGACGGCGCAGCACGCTGGCTGCAGCGAATGCCAGACATCCTGCCAGTCCGCTTGCAAGACATCCTGCACGGTAGGCAATCAGGTCTGCACAAAATAAGGTTGAACACTGAGGGGACACCCTTTACCGGAAGGTAAAGGGTATTCTTTTTGTATGGAGGAACTATGTCTGAACAAATTAATCCGATGATCCATAAATATTGCCAGAACGGAACGTACATGCTGCTCGACGTCAATAGCGGCATCATCAATGTCATCGACAAGGTGACTTACGATATCCTCGACATTTATGACGGCACGAATAAAAACGCCGTCTATGAAGGACTGGGGACGACGTATTCCCGGAGTGAACTAGATGAATCTCTTTCCGAACTGGATGAACTGATAGAAAAAGAAATGCTCTTCGCACCCATGTGTGATAATTTTAAAGTCGTGGCTGAGGAAGAACCGGTCATCAAATCGTTGTGCCTCAATATTGCCCACGACTGCAATCTGCGCTGCAAATACTGTTTTGCATCCCAGGGTGATTATGACACGCATAAACGGGAACTCATGAGCTTCGACGTGGCAAAACGGGCCGTCGATCTGCTTATTAAAAGCACAGAAGGCAAGCGGCAGCACTGTGAAATCGATTTCTTTGGCGGCGAACCGCTTATGAATTTCGATGTAGTGAAACAGACTATTGAATATATCCGCGAACAGGAAAAAATCCACGATAAGGTATTTAAGCTGTCGCTCACGACGAATGGTATGCTCCTGGATCCGGCCAAAGTGAAATACCTGACCGACCAGCATATCAGTCTTATCCTGAGCCTCGATGGCCGTCCGGAAGTCCACAACCGCATGCGTCCCGATGCAGGCGGTCACGGCTCGTACGACACATGTGCACGGAATCAGGTTTATGCAGCCAAACACCGCAATGGCGAAGAATATTACGTGCGCGGTACGTATACCAAATATAATCTGGATTTTACAGAAGATGTCCGGCATATGGCGGATCTGGGTTTTGAAGGTCTTTCCATGGAACCTGTCGTAGGCGACGATTTATCCTATGCCATTACGGACGACGATCTTCCCAGGATTTTTGATGAATACGACCGCCTTACGGATTTTTATCTTCAGCGTTATGATGAAGGTCGTCCGTTCGTTTATTATCATTTTATTATGGATTTGTACCGCGGCCCCTGCATCGCCAAACGGCTGCGCGGCTGTGGTGCCGGTCATGAATACATGTGTGTCGTCCCCAATGGTGACATCTATCCCTGCCATCAGTTCGTAGGCCAGGACGGTTATGTCATCGGCAACGTCTACGATGGCGTGACGAATGATACTATTCCGGCCCTGTTTCGCGATATGCATGTCCTCAATAAACCGGAGTGTTGCAAGTGCTGGGCCAAGTTTTTCTGCAGTGGCGGATGTCATGCCAACAATATCAAATATGGCGGCAACATCCAGACACCGTACGAACTGAGCTGCCGCATCCAGAAGAAGCGCATCGAATGCGCCATGTATATCCAGGCGAAACTGGCCATGAAGCGGCAGGAAGCTGCACAGGAGTGATGATATGGTCCGCAAGATAAACATATTTCTCTGGCTTGTCGTATTCTTTTATCTGATTTACGCGCTGGTCATGGAAGGGCCGACGGCCAAGATGATCGGTCTGCTGGTGCTGGCAGTTCTTGCCGTCCTGGCTCAGATCATCGGATGGCGTCGGAAAAAGAAATAAGTAGACGGGGCTGTGATGGCAGCTCCGTTTTCTTGCTGGACATAGTTTTTTTCCAAATTGCATGATAAAATGCACCAAAAGAGTTGACTTTAATTCCGTATTGGAGTAATCTTATGTGTAGCTAAACAGTATACATTACAAATTAGCTCTGACACGGTTCAAGAAGTTTCATAGGAGTGATACAACATGAGCGAATTACTGAGAGTAGAAGGATTACACATCGCCGTAGAAGGCAAAGAAATCCTGAAAGGTCTCGATTTAACAATCAATACAGGAGAAACCCACGTTATCATGGGTTCCAATGGCGCCGGCAAATCGACGCTTTTCAATGCGATTATGGGCAATCCGAAATACGTCGTAACAGCAGGAAAGATTTTCTTTGAAGGAAATGATATTACCGATGCCCCCGTCAATGAACGAGCTAAGGCCGGTATTTTTATGGCATTTCAGCAGCCTATCGCTGTACAGGGTATTTCTGTTGAAAATTTCATCCGTAATGCCAAGAGCACCGTTTCCGGCCAGCAGCAGCGCATCATGCCGTTCCGTAGAAAACTGCATGCCCAGATGGATCAGCTGAAAATGGATAAATCCTATGCCGAACGGTATGTCAATGACGGCTTTTCCGGCGGCGAACGGAAGAAGACGGAAATCCTGCAGATGTGCATGCTCGAACCCAAGCTGACTATGCTCGATGAAATCGATTCGGGCCTCGACGTCGATGCCGTCCGCATCGTTTCGGAAACGGTATCCCAGTATCATAACGAAAACAATTCTATCCTGGTCATTACTCATCATAGTGAAATCCTGCAGCATCTCAAACCGGATTTCGTTCACGTCCTCATCAACGGCCGCATTGTCAAGAGTGGCGACGCCTCGCTCATCCAGACCATTGAAGCCAACGGGTACGAATCATTCAGAGGACAGGCTGAATAGGAGGTAGGACTATGGCTGATGAAAAAGAAAAGCTGGTCGAAGAACGGGAAGAAAAACTGAATGCAGAACGTCAGAAAATCGATACCTTCTCCGATTTCGGCAATATGTATAATTTTAAAAAGGATTTCAACTATTCCTATAAGACGGAAGCGGGTCTTACGGAAGATATCGTCCGTGAAATCTTGGAAAAGAAACACGAACCGCAGTGGATGCTCGATTTCCGTCTTAAATCACTCGATATTTTTAACCACATGGAATATCCCGACTGGGGTCCGGATATCAGTGAACTCGATATGGACAATATCGTCACTTACGTCCGCCCGAACGCTCAGATGAAAGCCGACTGGAATGACGTTCCCGACGATATCAAAGATACGTTCGACCGCCTGGGCATCCCCGAAGCGGAGAAGACATCCCTGGCCGGCGTCGGCGCCCAGTACGACTCGGAAGTCGTCTACCACAGCATCCAGGACGAACTGGTGCAGCAGGGCGTCGTCTATACGGATTTTGATTCGGCACTGGAAAAGTACGAAGATATCGTCAAGGCCCATTTCATGAAACTCGTGCCGCCGACGGATCATAAATTCGCTGCCCTCCACGGCGCCGTCTGGTCTGGTGGCTCCTTCGTCTACGTACCGGCCGGTGTCGATGTGTCCATTCCCCTGCAGAGCTATTTCCGTCTCAATGCACCGGGAGCAGGCCAGTTCGAACACACCATGATCATCGTCGAAAAAGGTGCCAAAGTCCACTTCATCGAAGGCTGTTCGGCACCGAAATACAACGTGGCCAACCTCCATGCCGGCTGCGTCGAACTCTTCATAGGTGACGATGCTACGCTGACCTATTCGACAATCGAAAACTGGTCCAAAAATATGTATAACCTCAATACGAAACGGGCCATTGTCGGCAAGAACGGGACCATCAACTGGGTCACCGGTTCCTTTGGATCCCATACGTCCTGTCTCTATCCTATGAGTATCCTCCAGGGAGAAGGGGCACACTGCGAATTCACGGGTGTAACCTTTGCCGGTAAGGGACAATATCTCGATACGGGTTCCAAGGTCGTCCACAATGCACCTCATACGTCGAGCAACATCAATTCCAAATCCATCAGCAAGAGCGGCGGTGTCTGCATTTACCGAGGCAGCGTCGTCATCAATCCCAAGGCAGAAGGAGCCAAGGCCAACGTCAGCTGTGAATCGCTCATGCTGGATGAACAGTCCCAGTCTGATACGATCCCGGCTATCGTCGTCAAGAACGACAACATCGACCTGGGCCATGAAGCCTCTATCGGCCGTATTTCCGACGAAGCGATTTTCTATCTCATGAGCCGCGGCCTCAGCGAAGATGAAGCCCGGGCCATGCTCGTACGGGGATTCGTAGAACCGGTTTCCAAGGCACTGCCATTAGAATATGCCGTTGAAATGAATAACCTGATCAACCTCGAACTCAAAGGTTCGTTGAAATAAGGGAGGAGGAGAAGAATGGCAAAAGATAAAGTAGTCGTACAATATAATCAGCTTCCGCGTCCTACCTTCCGCTGGATGAAAGTCAATCACCTCGATTTAGAACCACTGGCACAGAAATCCGTGCCCTCCTATACACCGGCTGAACGTCATACCGGCGATGCTGCCGTATCCTTTTATACGGGCCGGCAGGTACCGGATTTGGGGGACTTCCAGGGATCCAATGAAAAAGACCTGAACAAGGCCCTCGATGAAAGCAATACGGGCTGTGCCGTAACGGTCGGTGCAGGCCAGAAAGGTGCCGTATGGCTTGACTATACGGTCAGTGCTGCCGTCCCGCAGATTACGGGCCAGCTCACCATTCAGGCCGGAGATCACAGCGACCTCACCGTATACCTGATTTTTGACGGCGATGCAGCCGGTGGATATGTTAATTTCCTGACTTATGTCAAGACAGGCGAACAGGCTCACGTCAAAATCAGCAAAGTACAGCTCCACGGCCATCACGTCCGCCATGTGGAACACCGCTATGCCGATGCCGGTAAGGAAAGCACAATCGATTATGTCAGTGCGGAAATCGGCGCCAAGGCGGCTATCGTCTACTATAAGACAGACCTGATGCACGATGAAAGCAATTTCAACAGTCAGGCCATGTATCTGGGAAATGATGACCAGATTGTCGATTTTTCCTACTGGGTACCGACAAAAGGCGTCAAGACCAACACGGATATCGTGACGACGGGTGCCCTTCTCGATACGTCGAAGAAATACTTCCGCGGCACCATTGATTTCCTCCGCGGTGGCAAAAAGGCCGTCGGGTCCGAATCGGATACATGCATCCTTTTGAGCCCCAACGTCCATTCCATTTCGGTTCCCTTGCTGCTTTGCAAGGAAGACGACGTCGTCGGCAACCATGCATCCAGTGCCGGCCAGATCGATAAGGACAAGCTGTTCTACCTCATGAGCCGCGGCTTCAATGAAGCAGGAGCCCAGCTGATCATCGTCGAATCCAATATCCGCCCGGTCATCGATAAACTGGGTGATACTGATTTAGAAAATAAAGTTCTGCAGGCTGTACGGGAAAAGATGCAGTTCTGCTATAAGAAAGGTGATTGCCATGCTAAATGTACGCAAAGATTTCCCCATCTTGACTAAAGTCCACAATGGTCATCAGATTGTTTATTTTGACAATGCGGCAACGACGCAGAAACCCTATCAGGTCATTCATGCCATCGTGGATCTCCTGGAACATCACAATGGCAATCCCCATCGCGGTGCCCATATCCTGAGCATCGAAGCCGGTGAAGTCTATGATGAAGCCCGCGAAGCCGTACGGCGCTTCATCAATGCCGCATCGAGTGAAGAAGTCGTCTTCGTGCGCAATACGACGGAAGCCCTGAACCTCATTGCCCGCAGCTACGCCGAACCGAAACTGAAAAAAGGCGATAAAATCGTCATTCCTATTTCGGAACATCATTCCAATCTGGTTACCTGGCAGCGCGTCTGCCAGAAGACCGGAGCTGAACTGGTCTATATGTATCTCGACAAGGAAGGCCATTTTACGGAAGAAGACCTGGCTAAGATCGATGACAAGACGAAAATCGTTTCCTTTGCCGCCGTCAGCAATGTCTTTGGCATGAAACGGCCTGTAAAGGACATCGTGGCCAGAGCTCATGCCGTAGGAGCCATTGCCATCGTCGATGGCGCCCAGTCTACGCCTCATATGAAGACGGACGTACAGGACCTGGATTGTGATTTCTTCGTATTCTCCGGCCACAAGATGTGCGGCTCGGCCAGCACGGGCGTACTCTATGGCAAGAAAGCCATCCTGGAAGGAATGGAACCGTTCCTCCTGGGCGGCGATATGATCGAATACGTTCAGGAACAGTCCACGACGTTCAATGAACTGCCCTTTAAATTCGAAGCCGGCTCCCAGAACGTAGAAGGTGCCGTCGCCCTCCACGCCGCTATCGATTATCTGGAAGACATCGGCATGGACAATATCGAATCCCATGAATACGAACTGACGAAACACTGCCTGGAAGGGATGAAGAAGATTCCCCATATCCACATTATCGGCAGCACCGATCCGGAAGAAAAGACGGGCGTCATTACCTTTACCATCGACGGTGTCCATCCTCATGATGCGGCTACCATCCTCGACAGCTTCGGCATTGCCATCCGTTCGGGCCACCATTGTGCCCAGCCGCTCGGTGCTCATCTCGGCGTAGAAGCGTCCAACCGCGCCAGCTTCTATATCTACAATACCCTCGAAGAAGTGGATTACTTCCTTGAAAAACTGCCTCTCGTCCGCAAGCAGATGGGCTTCAACGATTAAGGAGATAAAAAGTCATGGAAAATATGAATGAATTGTATTCCGACATCATCCTGGAACACAACCAGTGTCAGGAAAACAAGCATCCCCTCGATGGTGCCAACCTCAGCGAACACGGCCATAACCCGAGCTGTGGCGACGATATTACCCTGCAGGCTGATATTCAGGACGGGGTCATCAAAGATGCCGCCTATACAGGCCATGGCTGTGCCATCAGCCAGGCTTCGGCTGATATCATGATTGACCTCATCAAGGGCAAGACCGTCGAAGAAGCGCTGCGCCTGGTCAACCTCTTCCTGGAAATGATCAAGCGGGAAGTGACTGACGATGACAAGCTGGAAGAACTGGAAGATGCTATTGCCCTCAAGAATATTTCCAACATGCCGGCCCGTGTCAAGTGCGCTGTCCTGGCATGGCATACGCTGAAAGATGCCCTGGAACGGGAAGAAAAGTAGTGGCTAGCAGTCCGCAGGCCGTGATTAGTGGCCAGTGATTAGTGGCTAGCGGCTAACATTTAGCAGTCAGCGGCTGACTGTTAGCAGTGCTGTATATGAAAAACAGGCTGTTCCATTAAGCAAATTTGCTTAATGGAACAGCCTGTTTTGGCATTTACGTGATAAGTCAGACAGCCAGTATCAAACGTCAAACATCAAATATCAAATATCCATCATTTCTGCATGGCATCTCCAGTGTCCCGGCTTCCTTTCCACTGGAGGATGATGAAGGCGATGAGAGCGATGGCGAAGGCGATGACGCTGGTCATCTGGGCTGATTTCAGGCCCAGTGTCAGGTTGACGTAGTCGCCACGGAGAAATTCCAGGAAGAACCGTTCGATGGCGTAGAGCATGACGTACAGGCAGAATACCTGCCCTTTCTTGTGAGGAAAGGCGCTGTAAAAGAGGAGGAGGACAAAAATCAGGATATCGCCCTGTCCTTCCCAGACTTCAGCCGGCCAGAGAGGCTGGTTCCCGTATGTATGGTAGGCCAGAGTCGTATCGGGGTAAACGATGCCAAAATTCCCGCCCGTAGGATGACCGAAGGCGTCGCCGTTCATGAGATTGGCCATGCGGCCGACGGACTGGCCCAGGATGATGGCCGGTGCCAGGAGATCGGCAAAAGCCCAGGTGTCGATGTGATGATACTTCGTGTAGAGGATACCGGCAATGGCTCCGAATAAGAGGCCGCCCTGGATGGCCATGCCGCCCTGCCAGACGTAGGGGATTTCCGTGAGATGATTGTGATAATAGGCCCAGTCAAAAAAGAAGACATCCCACAGCCGGCCGCCGACGATGCCTGACAGGCCGCAGTACATGGTAAAGTCGAAGATATGGACATGCCAGCCGCGTCCGTCCCTCTTCATGATGTAATATCCCGTGATGCCAGCCGAAATGATTCCCAGCATAAATAACAGACCATAGGCCCGGATTGGGAAGGAACCGATAAAAAATAAGTATTGATGCATAAAAAATGCCGCTCCTTTGTGATATAATGAAGACTGCTGCAATGAATACAGCTGATTCATTATACAACAGAGGCGGTCATTATGGAAGCCGTACTCAACGATGAGGAGAACATACCATGCATAGACATAACATAAAAAAAATCTGCCTTGCCGCATTCCTGACCTGTGCGGCCACTACCGGTGCCTGGGCTGCGCCGAAAGGGGAAAGCCCGGCAGGAAAAGCAGCCGATCCCGTTTTTACCGTCCCGGTCGTGGAAAATCCCATTTCCAATCAGAATATCAGGGACCTGCAGATTGTAGAAGATGGCCGGCGATGGCTGGTCAGTGACAAGGCACTGCAGCAATACGGCATCTATCCCAACCGGTCAAAGAAAGGGCAGTACTGGTTCCGCCTTCCCGCTGCTGATGATGGAAGGGAATTGTGGAAGGACCGCAATGTGAGCCTGACCCTGCCCGGCGCAGAAAGCAAAGAAGGCCGCAATATCAGCATTTCCCATGTACGCCGCCCCCTGGGCATCAGCTATGTCCTCGAACCGGATCATATGGAACTGCTCCCGGCAGCGCGGCAGGAACGGTCTGCCCTGAAACTGCGCCAGCAGCCTCTGCCTGAAGGAGAAGTCATGAAAAAATATGGCCGCGACGCCCTGGGCATGGTGCTGCTTTGGGATCCGGTCATGGATGAAAACGCCCAGGTACCGCCCCTGCGGACGAAGCAGCCCGTCGTATCCCCCTGTGCCTTCCGTATTACCAAAGACGGCGTCCTCCTCAGGAATCCCGATTTCGATACGCTTATCATGGAATGGAAAGCCAAGGGATACGCTGTCTGGCCGCTGGTCGATAATAACTTCAATCCCGGCCAGACCCACGACATACTGAGCCGGAAAGAGCTGCGGGAACAGCTCATCAAAGAACTCATCGGCTATGGCATCCTCTATGAATTTTCCGGGTATAATATTGATTTTGAAAACGTCAACTACGGCGATAAAGACCTGCTTACCCGGTTTGTCGGCGAATTTTCCGACGCCGCCCGGGCGTATGGCCTGAAAACGTCCATCGATGTGACGCCTCTTTCGGACAGCCCCAACTGGTCCCTCGTGTACGACCGGGCGGCCCTGGGACAGAGCGTCGATTACGTCATGCTCATGGCTTATGACCAGGTGGGCCGCACCAGCCCCGTGCCGGGCCCGACGGCCACATACCCGTGGGTGCAGACGGCCATACAGAATACTCTGAAATTCGTTCCTGCCCATAAGGTCGTCCTGGGCATGCCCCTTTACATGCGGATTTGGTATGAAGCAGACGATGGTAAAGACCTTCCCAAAGACATAGAAAGCTGGCCTGAATCTGTCAAAGCAACCGCCCCCCCGGCAGGTACAGCACCCGCCCGGACAGGTACGGCAAAGGCGAAACCGAAACTGTTCGTCCGCACCCTCACCATGGCTGACAGCCACCGTGTCCGCGAAAAATATGCCTCTTTCATCACCTGGGATGCAGACCTGGGACTGTATTACCTCGATACCCGCCTTCCCAAGGGAAGACTGCGCATCTGGTTCGAAGATGAAAAGTCTCTCAAAGAAAAAAAAGACCTCATCCACACCTATCAGCTGGCCGGTGCCTCCTTCTGGCGCAAAGGCTTTGAACCGGAAAACTTTTGGCACGGATTTGCAAAACATGAATTGACTTGACGTTACAACCCCTTTATAATAGAAAGGTCAACAACCTTACCTTCTATTTTATTTACGACGTGGGGGGTCGAAGAATGGAAAAATACATTCCACAAGAAATAGAAAAGAAATGGCAGAAAATCTGGCTTGATAATAAAGTAGATAAATGCCCGGACGAAAGTGACAAGCCCAAGTACTACGTACTGGAAATGTTCCCGTATCCGTCGGGCAATCTGCATATGGGCCATGTCCGCAACTACGCTATAGGTGACGTCATTGCCCGTTATAGAAGAATGATTGGTTACAACGTCATTCATCCTATGGGATTCGATGCATTCGGCATGCCGGCAGAAAATGCGGCTATCCAGCATAATATCCCGCCTGCAAAATGGACCTATGACAACATAGCCAACATGGAACGGCAGCAGAAATCCCTGGGCCTGTCCTACGACTGGGACCGGGAAGTTGCCACCTGCCATAAAGAATATTATAAATGGACACAGTGGATGTTCGAACTGATGTATAAACGGGGCTTGGCATACCGCAAGGAAGCCAAGGTCAATTGGTGCGAACACTGCCACACCGTCCTTGCCAACGAACAGGCTGAAGGCGGCGTCTGCTGGCGCTGTGACAACCCGGTCGTCAAGAAAGACCTCAAACAGTGGTTCTTCAAGATTACCGATTATGCAGACCGTCTCCTCGACGATCTGGACAAGCTGCCGGGCTGGCCGGAACGGGTCAAGACCATGCAGCGCAACTGGATCGGCCGCAGCGAAGGTGCCAACTTCTTCTTTGACATCCCGGAAATCGGTGAACGTGTAGAATTGTTCTCGACCCGTGTTGATACGATTTTTGGTGCCAGCTTCGTCGTCCTGGCTCCGGAACATCCCTTTGTGGAACGGATCATCAAAGGTAAGCCCAATGAAGCCGAACTGCGCGCCTTCATCGAAAAGATGCGCAATCAGAGCGATATTGAACGTACGTCCGATGACGCCGAAAAAGTTGGCATGTTCACCGGTGCCTATGCCATCAACCCGCTCAACCAGGCCAAGGTGCCTATCTGGATTGCCAACTATGTCCTCGTCGATTATGGTACCGGCGCCGTCATGGGCGTTGCCGGCCACGATCAGCGTGACTTTGAATTCTGCAAGAAATACAATATTCCCATCAAATATGTCATCCAGGATCCGGAAGGCAAGATCGACTACGAACACGATGACATCACCGAAGCCTACACGGGCGAAGGCTACCTCATCAATTCCGGTGAATTCAACGGCCTGTCCATTAAAGAAGGGCAGAAAGCCATTACGAAATGGCTCGTCGATCACGACTATGGTCACGCGACGGTCAACTTCCGTCTCCGCGACTGGCTGATTTCCCGTCAGCGTTACTGGGGTGCTCCGATTCCGGTCGTTTACTGCGAAAAATGCGGCGAACAGCTCGTACCGGAAGACCAGCTCCCGGTCGAACTGCCGGAAGACGTCAAATTTACGGCGGGCGCTACGTCTCCTCTGGAAACGAGCGAAAAATTCCTCCACACGACCTGCCCGAAATGCGGTGGCCCGGCTATCCGTGAAACGGACACGATGGATACCTTCCTGTGCTCGTCGTGGTATCATTTGCGCTATACCGATCCGCGCAACACGGAAATGCCTTTCGATCCGAAGAAAGCCAATTACTGGATGAATGTCGATCAGTACATCGGTGGCATTGAACACGCCATTCTCCATCTGATCTACGCCCGCTTCTTCATGAAAGTCCTGTACGATGCCGGCTATGTTGATAAAGTCGAACCGTACGAACGCCTGCTCACCCAGGGGATGGTACTCCTCGATGGCAGCAAGATGAGTAAATCCAAAGGTAACGTCGTATCGCCGGAAGAAATTGTATCGAAATACGGTGCCGATACGGCCCGCCTGTTCATCCTCTTCGCCGCTCCGCCCGAACGGGATCTGCCCTGGTCGGATACGGGCGTAGAAGGCTCGTACCGCTTCCTGAACCGTGTATGGCGCATCGTCTTCCAGTACATGGATCTGGCGAAAGCCGGCGACGACAGCAGCCGTCCGTACACGGAAGCAGAAAAAGCACTGCGTCTCGTCGAATACACGTCCATCCGCAAAGTAACGGTCGATGTCAAAGGGGCCGATGACCACTATGCACTGAATACGGCGGTCAGCTCCATCATGGAATACGTCAACGCCATGTACAACTACGTGGACAAGAATACGTCCATCCGCAAGGATGTGGCCGTAGAAGTCGTAGAAAATCTGCTCAAGATTCTGGCACCGTTTACACCTCATATCACAGCGGAATTGTGGCAGAAAGTCGGCTTTGAAGGCGATGTCCACAAACAGGATTGGCCGAAAGTCGATGAAAGCGCCCTTCAGGTCGATGAAATCGAACTGCCAATCCAGGTCAACGGCAAAGTACGTGACCGCATCACCGTTCCTGTCGAAATGGGGAAAGACGAACTGAAGGAACTGGCTCTCGCCCGTCCTCACGTCAAGACCTTTACCGATGGCAAGCAGGTTGTCAAATTCATTGTCGTACCGAAGAAAATCATCAATATCGTCGTAAAATAATATAGGAAAAGGGGTGCCGCCGGGCATCCCTTTTTTTGCAGAAGGAGCCGTGTCATGAAAGATAAACTCACTCCCAACCGGACGGTGCATCACCTTACGTCCCTGAATAATACGCCCTGTGCTGTCATCCTGCCAATTCTCACCATTGGCGGGGAAGAACACATCCTCTTTGAAGTCCGGAGCAGCAAACTGGCCTGGCAGCCGCGGGATATCTGTTTTCCCGGCGGCCGTATAGAAAAAAGCGATGCCAGCGCCCTCGATGCGGCCATACGGGAAACGATGGAGGAACTGGGGGTATGCCGCGGCGATATAGACATATTGGGACCCTTAGATTATATTGAATCCATGGCGGGCGTCACTGTCTGGCCTTTTGCGGCCCGGATTCATACGCAGGATTTCACTTTGAGCCGCGGAGAAATAGCGGAAATATTTACGGCCCCCATTTCCTACCTTCGCTCGGTCCGGCCAGAGGAAAAGCATATGGAAATCGCCACCCGTCCCGGAGCTGATTTCCCGGAAGACGTCTTGTACAACAGCTTTCGCGGTGACCGCAGCTGGAAGCGGCGCAAAACATATTCCGTTTATATTTATCGGTATCAGAAGTGGCCCATATGGGGCATTACAGCTCATATCCTGCGACATTTCCTGTCCCTGTACGAGGCATGAGAGGAAAGAGAATAAAGGAAGATGATGCCACATGTATTTGTATCGGCAGGACCACTAGTCTGGTACGGCTATACGTTTTTGTACGGATATACAATATAGCTATATATGGCCTTTAAAAATGTTACTTTATAATTCAAACGTGTATTCATAAATCATTTATAAATATTTTGTAAACTATCGTTTGCAATGATAACTATTCAATCATGAAAAAAAGGAATAAATGCATTGTATAAATAGCGTCTTTTTCTATTGATTAAATACGTGAAAAGTTGTACAATGCAAGTGTAAGAGCTTGCAGGTCGGATACGTTTGCCTTGTTGCAAGCGACGTTCCGTATAGATAGTGTAAAATTTTTGTATTTATGCAGTATCAATGGCAGGAAAGAAGACCTTTTAGTTTTTACGTAATAGATGTTTAAGGAGAGTGGGAACAGTATGGATTTTAAATTGAATGATCTGCAGAAAGACATCGTTAAAACCGTCCATGATTATTGTGAAAAGAAAATAAAACCGGATATCGGCGAACGCGATCACGCAGGTGATTTTGGCGAAGAACATGTAAAAGCTCTGATGCAGGACATGGGTATTGCCGGTATTTACTATCCTGAAGAATACGGTGGAATGGGCAATGACGGCGGCGATGTACTGACGTATATCCTCTGCGTGGAAGAAATTGCCAAATATGATGCCGGTATGGCAGCAACCGTTTCCGCTTCCATTTCCCTCGGTACCAACCCCATCTGGCAGTATGGTACGGAAGAACAGAAGAAAAAATATCTCGAACCGCTCGTAACGGGTGAAAAACTCGGTGCGTTCTGCCTGACCGAACCGGGTGCCGGCACCGACGCTGCTATGCAGCAGACGACGGCTGTCAAGGATGGCGATCATTACATCCTCAACGGCAACAAGATTTTCATCACCAACGGCGGTAAGGCCGATACGTACATCGTATTTGCCATGACGGATAAATCCAAAGGCACGAAAGGCATTTCCGCCTTTATCGTTGAAAAAGGCTGGGAAGGCTTCACCTTTGGCAAGAAAGAAGACAAACTGGGCATCCATACGTCCCAGACTATGGAACTCATCTTCCAGGATGTCAAAGTTCCGGCAGAAAACCTGCTCGGTGAAGAAGGAAAAGGCTTCATCATCGCTATGCAGACCCTCGACGGCGGCCGTATCGGCATCGCTGCCCAGGCTCTCGGCATCGCTGAATCTGCCCTTGACGACGCTGTCGCCTATTCGAAAGAACGTGTACAGTTCGGTCGTCCGCTCTGCAAATTCCAGAACGTTTCCTTCAAACTGGCTGATATGAAGATGAAGATCGAAGCAGCCCGTCTCCTGGTTTACAAAGCAGCCGAAGCCAAACAGGCCGGCGGCCGTTTCTCTCTGGAAGCTGCCATTGCCAAGAGAATGGCTTCCGATATCGCTATGGAAGTTACGACAGAAGCTGTCCAGATCTTTGGCGGCTATGGCTACACCGAAGATTACCCCGTTGCCCGTCATATGCGCGACGCCAAGATTACGCAGATCTATGAAGGCACCAACGAAGTACAGCTCATGGTTACATCGGGCTTCCTGCTCAAATAACCTATCCTTGTTTATGAGGCAGCCATTAGCGCTGTTGACATAAAAATTATTTTTAGGAGGCAACAGAAATATGGAAATATTGGTATGTGTCAAACAGGTTCCGGACACAGCAGAAGTAAAAATTGATCCCGTAAAACATACCGTCATTCGTGCCGGTGTACCGAACATCTTCAATCCGTTCGACCAGAACGCTTTGGAAGCTGCTCTTCAGTTAAAAGATAACCAGGGCGCAAAGGTAACTTTGCTCTCCATGGGGCCCCCGCAGGCTAAAGACGTTCTCCGTGAAGGTCTGGCTATGGGCGCTGATGAAGCATACCTCCTCACAGACCGCAAAGTCGGCGGTTCCGATACGCTGGCTACAGGCTATTGCCTGGCTCAGGCTGTTAAAAAAGTAGCTGAACTCAAAGGCATCGAACAGTTCGATATCATCCTTTGCGGCAAACAGGCTATTGATGGTGATACGGCACAGGTCGGCCCGCAGATCGCCTGCGAACTCGGCATCCCGCAGATTACCTATGCAGCAGCTATCGAAGTAAACGAAGAAGCTAAATGCGTAAAAGTAAAACAGCAGAACGAAGAAGGCTACATCATTACGGAAGCTAACTTCCCTGTCCTGATTACGGCTGTTAAAGAATTGAACGAACCGCGCTTCCCGACCATCCGTGGCACGATGAAAGCAAAACGTCGCGAAATTCCTGAACTCTCCGCTGATGACGTTAAAGCTGACGAAACCAAAATCGGCCTGAGCGGCTCCCCGACGAAAGTTCGTAAGATTTTCACACCGCCTCAGAGAACACAGGGCCTCATCATTCCTGTTGAAGATGACAACGACCAGGCAGCTGTTGATACCTTGATGGAAAAACTGACTGCTCAGAAAATCATTTAATTCTAAGGAGGAAAAGTGAAAATGGATTTAGCAGAATACAAAGGCATTTATGTCATTGCTGAACAATTCGAAGGCAAATTGCGCAACGTATCTTTCGAACTGTTGGGTCAGGCCCGCGTTTTGGCTGACACCATCGGTGACGAAGTTGGCGCTATCTTGATTGGTAAAGATGTAAAACCGCTGGCACAGGAACTGATTGCCCACGGTGCACATAAAGTATATGTATATGACGATCCGAAACTGGAAAACTACAACACGACGGCATATGCAAAAGTCATTTGCGATTTCTTCCATGAAGAAAAACCGAATGTATTCCTCGTAGGCGCTACGAACATCGGCCGTGACCTCGGCCCCCGTATTGCCAACTCCCTCCAGACCGGCCTTACGGCTGACTGCACGGGCCTGGCTGTTGACGACGACGGCAAGACCATCGTTTGGACTCGTCCGGCTCTCGGCGGCAACATCATGGCTGAAATTATTTGCCCGGACAACCGCCCGCAGATGGGTACCGTTCGCCCGAACGTATTCAAAAAACCGGAAGCTGATCCTAATGCCAAAGGTGAAGTTATCGAAAAGACTGCTAACCTCAGCGACGCTGATTTCATGACCAAATTCGTTGAACTCATCAAAATGGGCGGCGAAGGCATCAAAATCGAAGAAGCTGACGTTATCGTATCCGGCGGCCGTGGCATGAATGGTCCTGAACCGTTCACTGGCATGCTGAAAGACCTCGCTGACGTTCTCGGCGGTGCTGTAGGCGCTTCCCGTGCTGCTGTTGACGCTGGCTGGATCGATGCTCTCCATCAGGTAGGCCAGACAGGTAAGACGGTAGGTCCGAAAATCTACATTGCCTGCGGTATTTCCGGCGCTATCCAGCATCTCGCTGGCATGAGTGGTTCTGACTGCGTTATCGCCATCAACAAAGATGAAGATGCTCCTATCTTCAAAGTTTGCGATTATGGTATCGTAGGCGACGCATTCAAGATCGTTCCGCTCCTGACTGCTGCTATCAAAAAAATCAAAGGCTAATAGCTGAGATAGGTAAAGGACTGTAGCATGAAAGCAAAGGCTGTCATGCACAGTCCTTTTTTCTGTCTGAGGCAATAACATCAAACCCCAAACATCAAACCCAAAACATCAAACTTCAAACCCTATTCCCCCTTGACAAGCTGCAAAGGCGGTCGTATAATTTACGCATACCTAGTGATAAGAAAACAGTTTTGACAAGGACATGACTGGTTGTTCGTTTTATACCAGAGAAGGGTACGGTGGTGAGAGTACCCCATAAGACACGACTTCGTTACCGCCTTGGAACTGGCATCCGGAATAGAGTATGGATGTCCGGTCGCACCGTTACCGCGTTCGAGTAC
The DNA here is from genome assembly GCF_043520715.1 of Megasphaera hexanoica. Taxonomy (NCBI): domain Bacteria; kingdom Bacillati; phylum Bacillota; class Negativicutes; order Veillonellales; family Veillonellaceae; genus Megasphaera; species Megasphaera hexanoica. The sequence goes on from NZ_CP171361.1 coordinate 1,338,664, forward strand.
AGCAGGTATTGTCTGCTGAACTAGGGTGGAACCACGTGAGCAAGCTCTCGTCCCTTGAGGACGGGAGCTTTTGTATTACAAAGGAGGATGTTTTTTATGGCAGAATTAATTTTGAAAGATGGTAGCAAGAAAGTATTTGCCGATGGCATTTCTCTTGCCGAAGCCGTCAAACAGCTTAGCAACAGCCTGGCAAAAAAAGTATTAGTCGCAAAGGTAAATGGAGAAGTAACAGACCTGCGTGAACCGATTACCGACGGTTCGACTGTTGAATTCCTCACCTTTGACGATCAGGCTGGCAAAGATACCCTTCGCCATACAGCATCCCATGTCATGGCCCAGGCTATCCAGCATCTCTTCCCGGGCGTAAAATTCGCTATTGGCCCGTCCATTGAAAACGGCTTTTACTATGACCTCGATACAGAACACCGCTTCACACAGGAAGATTTCCCGGCAATCGAAGCCGAAATGGCCAAGATCGTCAAAGAAAACTTGCCTCTTACGAAAGAAGTCGTATCCCGTGAAGATGCGCTGAAACTCTTTAAAGAAGCCGGTCAGGATTATAAAGTAGAACTGATCCAGGACCTGCCGGAAGACGCTGAAATTTCCCTCTACCGCCAGGGCGATTTCGTCGATCTCTGTGCCGGCCCCCATACAGCTTCTACGGGCGCTGTTAAGGCCTTCAAGCTGCAGACCGTTGCCGGTGCCTACTGGCGCGGTGACGAACACAACAAGATGCTCCAGCGTATTTACGGTACGGCTTTTGAAAAGAAATCTGACCTCGATGATTACCTCCACATGCTGGAAGAAGCCGAAAAGCGTGATCATCGTAAACTGGGCAAACAGCTCGACTTGTTCAGTTTCCACGAAGAAGGCCCGGGCTTCCCGTTCTTCCACGCCAAAGGCATGGTCCTTCGCAAGACACTGCTCAAACTCTGGTACGAACTCCATGATGAAGCCGAATACGACGAAATCAGTACGCCGACCATCCTGAGCCGTCATCTCTGGGAACAGTCTGGTCACTGGGATCATTACCGGGAAAACATGTATTTCACCACTATTGATGATGAACCGTACGCCATCAAACCGATGAACTGCCCGGGTGGCATCCTCGTCTACAAGAGCAACGTCCACAGCTACCGTGATTTCCCCATGCGGATGGCTGAACTGGGCCTCGTCCATCGTCACGAACTCCACGGTGCCCTCCACGGCCTGTTCCGCGTCCGCTGCTTCACGCAGGATGATGCCCACATCTTCATGCTGCCGAGCCAGATGAAACAGGAAATTTCCGGCGTCATGGATCTCATTGATAAAGCTTACAAGATTTTTGGCCTCGATTATCACGTAGAACTGTCCACCCGTCCGGAAGATTCCATGGGCTCTGATGAAATCTGGGATCTGGCTACGAAGACGCTGCGTGAAGTCATCGAAGAAAAAGGCGTTCCCTTCCAGATTAACGAAGGTGACGGCGCATTCTACGGCCCGAAACTGGACTTCCATGTCAAAGACTCCATCGGCCGTACCTGGCAGTGCGGTACTATCCAGCTGGATATGCTCATGCCGGAACGATTCGACATGACTTACATCGGCGAAGATGGCCAGAAACATCGTCCGGTCATGGTTCACCGTACCGTCTTCGGTTCAGTCGAACGTTTCCTGGGCATCCTCATTGAAAACTACAACGGTGCCTTCCCCGTATGGCTGGCTCCGGTACAGGTCAAATTCCTGCCCATTTCGGACAAACATCTGGCCTATGCCAAAGAACTGCGCAAGAAATTCAAGAAGATGGGTATCCGCGTAGAAGTAGACGAAAGCAATGAAAAAATTGGCTACAAGATCCGCAAGGCCCAGATGGAAAAAGTTCCCTACATGGCTGTCATCGGCGATAAGGAAATGGAAAACAATACCCTCTCCATCCGCGACCGCGCCAAAGGTGATATCGGTGCACAGCCGGTAGACGACTTCATTGCCCATGTACAGGAATTAACGGCAACCCGTAAAGGCTGATCGATACAACGGCATAGAATAGACAAAAACAGGATCCGCTCCACGCGGGTCCTGTTTTTTCGATTATCAGGCAGAGCACGGACCATCTTTGGATAGGTGTTTGACGGTTTTTGCCGAATCCAGTAGAATAGAAGATAGAAAGGTGGTAGTATATATGATTATCAACTGGTTTCCCGGCCATATGGCCAAGGCCCGCCGGCTCATCGAAGACAATCTGAAGGTCATCGATGTCGTCATCGAACTGGTCGATGCCCGGATTCCCATGAGCAGTACCAATCCCATGATTGCAAAGCTCATCGGGCAGAAGCCGTCCCTGGTCGTCCTGAATAAAGCCGATCTGGCCGACCCGGACTGCGTGGCAGAATGGCTGGCTTATTATAAACAGCAGGGCCGCCTCGTCCTGGCTCTCAACAGCAAAGACAGCCGCAGCGTCAAGCAGCTCCTCAGCAAAGTGCGCCAGCTGGCAGCTCCCAAGCTGGAACGGTGGAAGATGAGAGGACTCAAGACCCGGTCCGTCCGTACCATGATTCTGGGTATTCCCAACGTAGGCAAATCGACGCTGATCAATACCCTGGCACACCGGAACGTGGCCAAGGCGGCCGATAAACCCGGCGAAACCAAGGGCAAGCAATGGGTCCATCTGGGAGACAAGCTGGAACTGCTCGATACGCCGGGCGTCCTCTGGCCGAAATTGGAAAATCAGACTTATGCCTGCCGGCTGGCCGCGACGGGGGCCATTTCCGACACGGTCTTTGACATGGAAACGGTCATTTCCGAACTGATCCGGGAACTGGGCCAGTGGTATCCGGAAGAACTGAAGAGCCGGTTCAAGCTCGATGCACTGGACGAGGCTCCGCTTGCTACGGTCGAAACCATCGGGCGCAAACGGGGCTGTATCGTATCGGGGGGCACCGTCGATATGGAAAAAACGTACAAACTCATATTGAAAGAGTTCCGTGAAGGACGCATCGGCGCCATTTCTCTCGACAGGGTAGAAGAACTCAGCGGGGAGGATGCGTAATGGATACGGCTGCATATAAACTGGCACAGCTGAAAGCCATGCTGGAAGACGGGCAGACCGACATCCCGGCTCTCCTGCAGGCCATGAAGGAAGACGCCCGCGTGTCCGTACAAAAAGAAGCCGCCGCCTTCATGCGCCGCATGGTGCGGGAAGAAAAGGAACGGGAACGGCTCCTTTCCCTGTATACGTACGAAACCAGATTTTATAATGAAAATATTTATCACGTGGCAGGTATCGACGAAGCCGGGCGGGGCCCCGTCGCAGGGCCCGTCATGATCGCCGCCGTCATCCTGCCTCCCTTCTGGGAATGTCCCGGCCTGAACGACAGCAAAAAAGTACCGCCGGCAAAGCGGGAACGGCTCTACGACAAAATCATGGCCGAAGCCGTCGCCGTCTCGTGTATTGCCAAATCGGAAAAGGAAATTGATGACCTCGATATCTATCACGCGACCCAACAGGGCATGTACGATGCCGTCCGGACCCTGTCCGTCCCGGCAGAAGCCGTCCTGGTCGATGCCATGCCTCTGCCGGCCCTTACGGTGACCCATCAGTCCCTGGTCCACGGCGATGCCCTCAGCGCGTCTATTGCGGCGGCATCGATCATTGCCAAAGTGACCCGGGACCGGCTCATGGAACAGTACGATAAGACTTACCCGGAATACGGTTTTGCCGTGCACAAAGGCTATCTGACCAGACTACACAAAGAGGCCATCGAAACCTACGGGCCCTGCCCGATTCACCGGCGTAGTTTTGAACCCATACGGACGATGACTCACTTTCACAGAGGAGATGAATGATATGAAACGAATCGGATTTATCGGACTGGGCATCATGGGTGTCCCCATGGTCTGCAACCTGTGCAAGGCAGGAATGGATGTCACAATCATAGACAATGGACACGGCAACCAGAAAGCCATAGCGGAACTAAAACAGCAAGGGGTCCACACGGCACTGACGGGCAGGGAAACGGCCCGGAATCAGGATGTGGTCATCACCATGCTCCCCAGCGGGCGCATTGTAAAAGATGTCCTCACCGGTCCAGACGGCGTACTGGCCGGCATCCGCCCCGGTACGGTCCTCATCGACTCCAGCTCGGTGGCTCCAGTCGAATCGCAGGAATTTGCCGCCCTGGCACAAAAAGCCGGCTGTCCCTTCCTCGATGCACCCGTAAGTGGTGGCGAACCCGGTGCCATAGCCGGCACGCTGGCTTTCATGATCGGCGGCGACGAAACGGTGGCAGAAGGGGTCCGGGACGTCTTTCTGGCCATGGGCTCATCGGCCGTCGTAACAGGACCTAACGGGGCCGGATCGGTGACGAAACTGTGCAATCAGATCATGTGTTTCATCAATATCGCTGCCGTCTCCGAAGCCCTGGTGCTGGCCCAGAAAGCCGGTGCGGATCCTAAGAAAGTGTATGAAGCTGTGCGGGGTGGTCTGGCTGGCAGTGCCATACTGGAACAAAAAGCAGCCCGTATCTATGGCCGCGATTTTGCTCCCGGCGGATTCCTGGAAAGTCAGATGAAAGATATCAATCACGTCATGGAAACGGCACAGGAACTGGACGTCCCCCTGCTGCTGGCACCAATCGTACAGCAGATTACCCAGAGCCTCATGCAGGAAGGCCGCGGCCGGGAAGACAACAGCTGCATGGTGACCTTCTATGAAAAACTGGCCGGTATAACCGTACAGACAAAAGAATAAGAAAAAGGGACTGGGCATGACAGCATACTTCTGTGAAATATGCGTTCTTATCCAGTCCCTTTTCCGTAACACTCAGGAAAGCCCCCGTATATACGCTTCAGCCTTGCTGACCGACACGACGTCGATCCAGCCGGTCTTTATCAGGTGCCGGCAGATGCCAAAGACGATGCCGTGGCCTGTGATGAAGTGCTGGAGTTCACTCAGCCGCGCTTCCCAGCCCGGAACAGAGCGATACCCCTCTATAGCCTGATCCAGCAGATTGTTTTCGGGCCACTCTTCGCGGAAATAGCTGTGGATGAATAAAAACAGATCGAGGACGCGGCCATCGATATGGAAGAATTTCATTTCATTTTCCCAGTCGAGAAAGGTAATCGAACGGGTAGCGGGATTCCATGCAATATCGCGCAGGGCGGGCCGGCCATGATGCAGTCCGTATGAATGGAGCTGGGCCAGGGCCACTCCTGCCTTGTGATAGGCTTCGGCCGCGTCCTGCGGATATTCCTTTACGATGCGCTGCAGCGGCCGGCCGCTGGCTTTCATGACGAAATAATCGGGACCCAGGAGGACGATGGCCGGCGCCAGAGGAATCCGGCTGTTCACCAGTCCGATTTTATAGACCTCCGTCAGATAGGCCGTGTGCGCGTTCTGCTTGGCAAAGCGGTTGCGCCCGTTGGACAGGCTGCGCTTGATAAAATACGATGCATCCTGATAGGTAAAAGACAGAACCCGCTTCTTCGGCTGTTTATCCATGGCCATACGGGCAGCTTTTTCCATTTCCCTGTCATACATAGTGGTACCCCCATCCCAAAAAAAGAACTGTATCTATTTTACATGATTTTTACAAAGAAGCAAAGAACTGGCCAGATTTTTCTATCGATTCCCGGGATAGTGTAACATAGTTCTAAGTGAGACTTGCCAGAAAGAAGGCCCTGATAATAATGATAGGTCATTGCACCGATTTCATTATTATCAGGGTCTTCTATGAAAACTATTGTAGCAGAAATCACCAGAACAATAAAAAATTCAGGTATAGTGATAGTGTCAGGAGGGTGTAGGCATTTTTAGGGATGAGAAAAAGACTTTGGTATAAAGCTGCATAATATGCTGATAGCCGCCGTTTTCTACTAGTCGCATCCATCCGCCTGTCAAGGTGGATTCACGGCCTGGCATATGATCCGCTTTTTCAGGAATGTAGGTGCAGTACTTTAATTTCCGAAAATTCCATTCTTTTTTTAAGATGTCCTGATTGATGTTCACGCGAGTTCGACACATGCAACCGGGAAAAAGTGACACGAAGTCTACTACAACAGGCTTTATAAGCATTTTTTATTTTAAAAGTGCCAAAGAGGGAATTTTACATGATTTTTATAAAGAAGCAAGGAACCGGTCAGATTTTTCTATCGATTCCCGGCAAGATGATTGACAGTGCCGCGATTCCCCTTGTATAATAGACGTGAAACATGTGACTGACGGAAAGTGGAGCATACCACGGGGAGCATGATTCGATATAGCCGACCGTCTGGGCGAAGGTTCCCGGAAGTGTCGGTATTTTTTTTATCTGCGTACGGAGGTAATAACGATGAAAGAACTGCAATTAAAATACGGCTGCAATCCCAATCAGGCTTCGGCCAGAGTGTATATGAAAGACGGCAGCGACCTTCCTTTTGATGTCTTAAATGGCCGCCCCGGCTATATCAACCTGCTCGATGCGTTCAACAGCTACCAGCTGGTCAAAGAACTGAAGGAAGCGACGGGCCTTGCGGCAGCAGCTTCTTTCAAACACGTCAGCCCCGCCGGTGCAGCCGTAGCGACGGACATGAGCGATACCCTGAAGAAAATCTACTGGGTCGATGACTTGGCCCTGTCCCCGCTGGCCTCGGCCTATGCCTGTGCCCGTGGTGCCGACCGCATGAGCTCCTACGGCGATTTCGTCGCCCTGTCCGACGTCTGTGACGTCGAAACGGCAACCCTCCTCAAACGGGAAGTATCGGACGGCGTCATTGCCCCGGGATACACCGACGAAGCACTGGAACTGCTCAAGACAAAGAAAAAAGGGAAATACTGCGTCCTCCAGATGCATAGCGATTATACGCCGGCTCCTATCGAATCGAAAGAAGTATACGGCGTCACCTTCGAACAGGAACGGAACAACGCCAAAATTACGGCAGATCTCTTCAAGGAAATCCCGACGAAAAACAAGAATCTCCCCGCTTCGGCAATCCGCGACCTCATGATTGCCCTCATCACGTTGAAATACACCCAGTCTAACTCCGTCTGCTACGTCAAAGACGGCATGACCATCGGCGTCGGTGCCGGACAGCAGTCCCGTGTACACTGCACCCGCCTGGCCGGCAACAAAGCGGACATCTGGTGGCTCCGCCAGAACCCGAAAGTCCTGGCCCTGCCCTTCCGCGACGACGTGCGCCGTCCGAACCGGGACAATGCCATCGACGTCTACATTTCCGATGACTACGAAGACGTCCTGGCCGACGGCATCTGGCAGGATCTGTTTACGGAAAAACCGGAACCGCTCACACGGGAAGAAAAGAAAGCCTGGATTGCCCAGCTCCACGGTGTAGCCCTGGGCAGCGACGCCTTCTTCCCCTTTGGCGACAACATCGAACGGGCCCATCGTAGCGGTGTAGACTACATCGCCCAGGCCGGCGGCTCCATCCGTGACGACAACGTCATCGAAACCTGCGACAAATACGGCATAGCCATGGACATGACCCACCTGCGCCTGTTCCATCACTAATATATATCATCTATGTAACATCGACACAGAACTCACGACTGGAAACGCTTCCAGCCGTGAGTTTTTTTGCATGCGGGAAAGGGATAGTTTCAAGTTTAAAGAAAAAGCTGCAGGGCCGGGATGGGTAGTAAAAAATGGAGCATTTCACTGATAAAAAGCTGACACTAACGCAGTGTTTCTTAGTGTTGAGTAGAGAAATCCGTAATGATATAATAAATATATCTATTATACAGAAATGACTATATCGCATTTATGAGGCAATGAGATACGGATATATACCGTTTTATACAAACATATTTCAGGTGATGTATATGATAGATACAATGGATATACAGAAAACAGGACTCAGTGAAGAATTAATAAAAGAAATAGGTACCATTGCCAGCAAATGGGAAGTGCAAAAAGTTATTCTTTTTGGGTCCCGGTCACGGGGAGATTATGGACGTGCCAGTGACATAGACCTTGCTGTCTCTGGGGGGGATTTCACACAATTCTGCCTGGATGTGGAGGAAAACACATGGACATTATTGAAATTTGATATCATTAATCTGGATAATCCATTGGAACCAGAATTTCGGACTATGATTCAGAAAGAAGGTGTCACGCTTTATGAAAAAATATGAAAATTTTTGTTCCAATCTGGCCGTACTGGCCAGTGCCGGAAAGGAAGATTTAGATAACGAATTTATACTCAGCGGCATTATCAACAAATTCTCCCTGCAATTTGAATTGACGTGGAAATTATTAAAGGAATTATTGAAATACGAAGGCCGTAACGCAGCTCATAGTGGTTCACCGCGGGAAATCATTAAGGAAGCGTACGCCGTCTATGATTTTGTCGATCCGGACATTTTCCTGGTGATGCTCAGAGATCGAAATGACATGACACATCTTTATGATGGTAAAGCGGCTAAGCGCCTGGTAACGAAGATTATCCAAGTATATATTCCTGCTTTCCAGAATCTAAAAAAACACATTGATGAACAATACGGAGACATACTTCCAGGCCTTTAATATCAGAACTCTGGTACTGCTGACATGCCCACGAAGCTCATTATGGCGAGCTTTGTGGGTATTTTTTATGAAGCTGGAAAAATCAGCCTTGCACAAGAGTTTGCATGCAACTTAGTTGAACTATCAACTAAGTTGCATGCAGCAGAGGGAGTGGTGCTTGCGGGGATACTGTATGAAGGAAAAGCGGCGTACCCTTTTGAAGCTGGATGTGGTATAATAAAAACGAATTTTCAGGAAAAATGGAAAATCCGCCCCGCTGTGACAACCATGCGGGATAGCTGCGATTGTGAAGATGAGTATCACTGAAAATGCTATAAAATCAAGAAAATCAGAATCCGCCCCGCAAACCGCCTCGTAGACCTGCATAAATACAGGCTTCGTAAGGGGTGCTGTACATTACCTTCATCCCCGTAAGGGGACGAATATGTTATAATGAATAGAAACGGGGTCCATCTGGTATCATAGCGATTGTCAGAGCTTCGGATTACTTTATTGACAGATACTATAACTGGGAAACAGGGGAATTTGAAGATTTCCCTACGGTATGTGAATTAGGAAAAGAGGATTGGTAGAAGTGGGAAAGAAACTTTCTTTAGCCGTTGAAGTAGCTGAAAAATATCATGCTGATATGACTGATAAGGCGGGGAAAACTTATATGTGCCATTTAACGTCTGTTTCTAACGCGGTATTGCCTCTGGGAGAAGACTATGCTGTAGTCGGCATGTTACATGACACGTTAGAGGATACGGAGATGACGAAGGAAACTCTTTTTTCCTTATTCGGAAAAGAGATAGCTGATGCCGTTTCTCTTTTGACCCATGATGATGCGGTCCCGTATCTGGACTATGTGCGGGGAGTAAAAAAATCCGGGAACGCACTGGCCATTGCTGTAAAAAAAGCAGATTTAAGAAATAATATGGATTTATCGCGTCTGCCGAAAGTGACAGACAAGGATTTGAAACGGGTAGAAAAATATAAGAAAGCCTATGCAATTCTGACAGGGGATGCGGTCTGATGATGAATGTAGAAGATATAAAAAACGCTGATATAGAGTCATTGGAAACGTGGTATGAAGACGATACCTGGAAACGTTTTCCTGAAGATGCTCAAAGAGAATTACTAGCTAGAATATGTGATTACAGGGTACGTAATTCGGGTGAATGGGATACCCCTATTGAAGAAGTATTTAAAACTCCCAGGGTTCAGAAGATGATCAGGGAAGGCTTTTTTAATGATATGGACGAGTACCTGATCGATAAGTAGAGGTATACCGGTTAACGGTTCAGAGATTCTACCGATCAGAAAATAAACAGCCTAAAGAATATTAATAAATGTAGTAAAGTTAAATGTAGTAAAGTTTTACGTAGTAAAGTTTTACTAAAACAAGCATCTGTGAGAAATTGCAGGTGCTTGTTTGCGTCCGTACCACTGAACGCCAGCTACCAGCCGCTATCTGAGGCTCTTCCCCCTACGACGAACGACCCACGAACTACGACAAACGGTCCTTCCCGACCTACGGCCCTTTCCGCTTGCCAATTCCACTTCTTTCTCTGGCCTTACTATGGTACAATTATTTACATAATATGTTATGTTATGGGCATGGAGGAAATGATATGAAAGACATGTGGAGGAAACTGCCACTCAGGAAGAAAGTTGTTGTGCTGCTGACGTTGCTTTGCATTGGCCTGACCATCGGGTATCTGCCGGAGCCGTATCCCCATGTCCTGACGAAGGAGGAAATCAAGGAGGCCGAAGCGGTATCCCGCTCGCAGACGGAGGTGCTGGCCCACAATGTGTCCCTGACCGACCAGGCCGGTCATTCCGTGTCGATCCAGTCGCTATATAATAAGAAGCCCGTATTCCTGTATTTCTGGATGAGCTGGAGCGATATGGCTGCAAAAGAGCTGCCTGTCCTGGATGAGATGTACCGGGAGCAGGGCCGGGAGGTGTATTTTGTCGTCGTCTGCCTGGACCGGGGAGAGGCGGCGCGGCAGCAGATTGAGTCTGCCTGGCCGTACGATATGCCCTTGTATTTTGCCAGTATGGAAACGGCCGGTATATATAATGTATATGAAGTGCCCCAGTGGTTCATGATTGGCCGCGGCGGGACGATCTTAGACAAGCATGCGGGCAGTCTGGACCGGAAGCAGCTGGCGTATTCGCTGGCCCGGAGCCTGAAATGAGGAGGATGTACTGTGACGAATATAGTGATAGCTTCAGATATTCATGGTTCGGCTTACTATTGCCGGCTGCTGATGGAAGCGGTGGAACGGGAACGGGCCGGACGGCTGCTGCTCCTGGGTGATATTTTGTATCATGGGCCGCGCAACGACCTTCCCCGGGAGTACGATCCCAGGGCGGTCATAGCCATGTTGTCCGGTCTTACGGTCCCCGTTTCTTCTGTACGGGGAAATTGTGATGCCGATGTCGATCAGATGGTACTGCCCTTTCCCATCCTGTCTGATTCGTGCCTGCTCCTGATAGAGGATCGGATGATTTTTGCCACTCATGGCCATGTGTTCCACAAGGACCACCTGCCGTCCCTTTCCCCGGGCGATGTCCTCCTTCATGGCCACACGCACGTGCCGGCCTGGGAGGAGCTGGACGGAGGCGTATTGTACCTGAATCCCGGTTCGGCCGCTCTTCCCAAGGAAGACAGCCCTCATTCGTACCTGGTCCTTTCCGGCCGGGACGTGATCTGGAAAGAGATGGATGGTACGGTGTTCCACCGGCTGACGTTGTGAAAGCGGGGAAAATTGGCACATTGCTCTGCCGTAAAGGATAGAAATGCGGTGTAAAACATGGTACAATATCATTTGTGCTTTGTAATTTGTCTGATTACATGATTTGCGATATTCAGTGAGAGGGGCTGCCGCCATGGCAGAACCGGAGGGGGATATACGATGGCAGATAAAAAAATGTATGAATTGGGGGCCGTGCGCTCCAAGTTTAGTGAATTATTCGAATATGGACAGGCCCAGGCGGCGAAAATCGGCTGGGAACATATTTATGATTTCAGTCTGGGAAATCCGTCGATTCCCGCACCGGATTGCGTCAAGGAAGCCATCATCGACATGCTCGATCATAAGACGAGCCGGGAAATCCACAGTTATACCAATGCCCGGGGCCTGCTGGAAGTACGCCAGTATCTGGCCGATTATATGAATGAAACTTATGATGCCGGCGTCGGACCGGACAATTTCCATCTCACCGTCGGGTCTTCGGCTTCCCTGGCGGTCATCATCCGGGCCCTGCAGGAAGATACGAGCGATGAGTTCATCGTCATTGCGCCGTTCTATCCGGAATACCGCATCTTCATCGAACCTATCGGATCCAAATGCGTCGTCGTTCCGCCCGATACGGAGCATTTCCAGTTGTCCATCGAAGGGGTGGCAAAGGCTATTACGCCGCATACGCGGGCGATTATCGTCAATTCGCCTAATAATCCGTCGGGGACAGTCTATTCGGAAGATACGATCCGCAGGCTGGCGGCCCTTTTGAAGGAGAAGTCGGCAGAAATCGGTCATCCTATTTTCCTTATTTCCGATGAACCGTACCGGGAAATCGTCTACGACAATCTCCCCATTCTCTATCTGCCGCATTATTATGACAATACGATCGTGACCTATTCGTACAGCAAGTCCCTGAGCCTGCCCGGTGAACGGATCGGCTATATCCTCGTGCCGCCGACGGTGGACGATCATGCATATCTCATGACGGCCATCCTGGGGACGGCCCGCATGTATGGCTATGTCTGCGCGCCCAGTACGTACCAGCGGGTCATTGCGGCCGTACGCGGGGCGACGGCGGACATCAGTGAGTACGACAAGAACCGTCATCTTATCTATGATAATCTGACGAAGATGGGCTACGACTGTGTTTATCCGTCGGGAGCGTTTTATTTGTTCGTAAAAGCGCCTGATGGAAATTCGCTGCAGTTCATGGAAAATGCCAAGAAATTTAATATCCTCCTGGTGGCAGCTGATGAGTTTGCCTGCCCGGGATATGCCCGCATTTCCTACTGCGTCGATGCCGATATGATCCGCCGTAGCCTGCCGGCATTCAAAAAGTTGCTGGCATTGTACAAATAGGAGGTAATTATGACTGATGTCATCATTATTGGCTCCGGCCCGGCCGGCGTTTCGGCTTCGCTCTATGCCCGGCGGGCAGGGCTGTCCGTAGAGGTGCTGTCCAAAGGCACGGGTGCCCTGGAAAAGGCGGAGCTCATTGAAAATTATTACGGATTTCCCGAACCGGTCAGCGGAGCTGAGCTGGCCAGCCGGGGGATAGCCGGGGCACGGCGCCTCGGCGTCCTTTTCAAGGAAGCGGAAGTCGTCTGGATTGGCATGGATGATACGCTGACTCATTTTGTCGTGGAAACGACGACGGAGAAAATCGAAACGCGCAGCATTATCCTGGCGACTGGTGCGGCCCGTCAGAGTCTTCCCATCCCGGGGCTCCGTGAGCTGGAAGGAAAGGGTGTCAGCTACTGTGCTATCTGCGATGCCTTTTTCTACCGGAAAAAGCCCGTCGTCGTCCTCGGCGGCGGAGAATACGCCCTGCACGAAGCGCAGGTGCTGCTGCCTGTTGCCTCTTCGGTCACACTTTGCACTAATGGCAGCGATGCGCCTGCCGGTGTACCGGAAGGGCTGGCTGTATGCACCCAGCCCGTAGAGGCCGTAGAAGGTACGGACCGCGTATCGGCAGTCCGTCTGGCGGATGGCAGCCAGATTGAAGCGGCCGGTGTATTTGTCGCCAGTGGTGTGGCAGGAAGTGCGGACCTGGCCCGTAAAATCGGGGCGCCCCTTTCGGGCTCGCATATCCTCGTCGATGAACACATGGCGACGGCCGTTCCAGGCCTGTTCGCCGCCGGCGATGCCACAGGTGGTCTGCTGCAGATTGCCAAGGCCGTGTACGAAGGAGCCCAGGCCGGTATCAGCGCAGCTGCCTATGTGCGCAAACAAAAAGGCATTTCGCAATAATAGGGCCTAAAAAGGAGCTGTCCTCACTGCGGCAGCTCCTTTCCCTTTATAGATTATTTAAAACGTAGTGAAATATTTTATGCTATCAGGTGAATATAGTGAATCAGCAGAATCGCATTTGGAACGGGAATTTTATTCTTATTACAGTAGGGAACGGCTTGTTGTTTGTCAATTTTCATATGCTCGTCCCGACCATTGCCATGTACGCCGCTTCCATCGGGTCCAGCGGCGGTGAAATCGGCATCATTGCCGGTATCTTCGCCCTGTCGGCCATCGTTGTGCGGCTGTTTACGGACGCCCTCGTAGGCAGACTGGGGAAGAAACGCTGTCTCTTCCTGGGACTTTTGACGTCCCTCGTCGCCACGGCGGGATACGGGCTGTTCCCGACATTCGGCGGACTCCTGACGGCCCGTATCCTCCATGGATTTGGCTTTGGGCTGTCTACGACGTTCGCGGCGGCCCTGGCCGTCGAGGTCATACCGCCGGAGCACCGCGGGGAAGGCGTCGGGTATTTCGGTCTGGGCAACACGATTTCCATGGGCTCGGCACCGGCTGTCGGGGTGGCGGTCTTCTCGGCATTTCCGCCGCAGATATTGTTTGCCCTGGCTTCGGCGGCCTGTATCGTGTCCATGACCCTGTTCCTGCTGGCACGGGTTCCGGAACGGCCGGCAGGGCAGGTGAAGAAGGAACGGATTTCCCTTCTGCATCATTTCTTTGAAGAAGGGACGGCCGTGCCGGGCGTTATTTCCTTCCTCTTTGGCTTCGTCAATGCGTCGGTCAATACGTATCTGCCGCTCATGGCGGAAGAAGCGCACATCGCCTATGCCGGCCTGTTCTTTGTGTCTGGCACGTTATTCGTGTTTCTCTCCCGGATAGTTGGCGGCAAAGTCTATGACCGTCACGGCCCGTTTTCCGTCATGTTTCCCGGCGTACTCCTGTACAGTGTGGCCATTTTCATGATCTGTACGGCTCATTCACCAATCTATCTGCTGTGTGGTTCGGTTTTCTATGGCCTGGGTGCCGGACTTCTCATGCCGGCCATCATGACCTGGCTGTTTAATGTGGTGGCTCCGGCGCGGCGCAGCAATGCCAGTGCGACCTATTACAACACCATGGACCTGGGAACATGCCTGGGCATTGTCCTCCTGGGGACCCTGGCCGGCCATGTGGGATACGTGGCTATCTTCTATGGCGTCCTGGCCGTCATGGGGCTGTACATTGCCTTTACGCTCTGGGCATGGAAAAGCGGCCAAATGACGGACCGGCGCACGCCGCCATCAGGCTCTCCGGTGCCATAACTCGGACAGGGCTACGCCGCCCAGGACGAGGACGGCCCCCAGCCACTGCACGGCTGTCAGGACTTCGCCGAGGAGCAGTCCCGACAGGGCCAGGGCCGTCAGGGGTTCGATGTAGCCGCAGATGGAGACGGTCTGGGCAGACAGGTTTTGAATACCGGAGAAATAGAGAGAGTAGCCGATACCCGTATTGACGATGCCCAGGCAGAGAATGCAGGCGATGGCCGTGCCGTCCAGTGCGGCCGGGCCGGAGGACATGGTACAGGTCACGAGGCCTACGACAAGGGAGGCGACGAGCAGCTGGCAGGCAGGAGATATGATCCCGCTTATGCCGGCTGTTTTTTTCATGGCGACGATGAGCAGGGCAAAGCACAGGGCGCACAGCAGGCCACACACGAGTCCCCATGAGAGGCCGTTGGCCTGAAAATCGGCGCCATTGATGCAGATCATGCCGCCGGTGACGATGATCATGCCGGCCACTTTGGGCAGGGTGAACGGTTCGTGAAAGACGAACCGTGACAGAATCATGATGAGGACGGGGCCGAAATAGCAGATGAGTGTGGCCAGGCTGACGCCGATCTGCTGGTAGGCTTCGTACAGGAAAAGCCAGTTCCCGGCCAGGAATATGCCCGACAGTACCAGCCAGACGAGGGAACGGCGCGGCGCCGTAAAGAGTACGTGCCACTGCCGGCGGCAGAGGGCCAGGATGAGCAGGAAGGTCCCGCCCAGGACCGTACGGCACAGTACGATTTCATAACTTGATAAGGGAATATGACTGGCAATGATGCCGTTGGTGCCGAAGATGACCGTTGCCAGAATGAATTTGATATATGAGTCTTTCATTGTATCCTCCTATTATACCCGTGTTGTATTGTATATACTGTATTGTAGCAAAAAACAGGGGAAAAGGGTTCATACATTTTTTTTTGTATTCTGTAAATTGTATACATAAGTAAAAGGAAAAAGAAATAGTGGTTTTACGTTTCAGTTATATCGTAAGTGTGATAAAATAGACCATAGATGTACAAAAATCCCATACTACGAGAGGAAAGAAGCTGAGTATATGATGGATGTCTACAGCACGACTGAAAATTTTACGCGCCGCGCCCTCTGGGCCCAGATCGACCTCGACGCGGCCGCTCATAATATGCAGGTCATCCGCCGTCATGTCGGGCCGGATGTACGGATTGCGGCCGTTGTCAAGGCCAATGCCTATGGCCACGGTGCCGTCGAACTGGCCCGTACCTTTGCGGAAAACGGGGCCGACTGCTTTGCCGTTTCCAGTCTGGATGAAGCGGTGGAACTGCGCCGTTATGCGGGGATTACCAAAAATATATTCATCCTCGGCCATACGGACGGACGGAGGACAGAGGAACTCCTGGCCTATCATATTGAGCCGGCCGTGTTCAATCTGAAGAATGCCGAATACTTTTCGTCGGAAGCGTCCCGCCTGGGCCAGACCCTGCAGGTTCATATTGCCATTGATTCCGGTATGAGCCGTATCGGATTCCTGCCCGATGAGGAAAGCATTTCCGTCATCAAGGAAATTGCCGCCCTGCCGCGCATCGAAATCCGGGGGATATTCACTCATTTTGCTGTGGCCGATGAGAAGGACAAGACCTTTACGCATGAACAGTTCAAGCGGTTTATGTGGGTCTGCAGCCGCCTGGAAGATGAAGGAGTCCATATCCCCATACGCCACTGCTGCAACAGTGCGGCGACGCTGGAACTGCCCCAGTATCATCTCGACATGGTCCGTCCCGGCATCATCCAGTACGGCTGCCAGCCGAGCCATGACGTATCTCTTGCCGGGTTTGATTTCCGGCCGGTCATGTCCCTGCGCTGCTGCGTGGCCCACGTCAAGCTCATCGATGCCGGGGCGACGGTCAGCTATGGCCGTCATTTTACCTGCGACCGGCGGCGCAAGATCGCGACGCTTCCTGCCGGGTATGCCGATGGCTACATGCGGGCCTTGTCGGGGAAGACCGACGTCCTGTTCCACGGTCACCGCGTCCCTCAGGTCGGCACGATCTGCATGGACCAGTGCATGATCGACATCACGGGCGAAGCGAACTGCCGGGCCGGCGATGAAGTCGTGTTATTTGGCCGCCAGGGCGATCAGTTCATCCCCATTGAAGAACTGGCCGACAAGGCTGGGACCATCAATTACGAAATCATGTGCAACATCAACCGCCGGGTGCCACGGGTCTATATCCGCAACGGCAGGGTGGTGGAACGGGAAGAATATCTCTTTGACAAACCTTAAAAGTTTCGCAGGATAAACGATAAACCTAAAATATAAACCTTGCAATCGGCAAGTATAAGGTATACTATAAAGATATAAGATACGTGCATATCCAGTATGCGCAGAGAGAAATAATCTGAATAAGGTGGTGCGTGTTATGAATTGGGATGACAAGATTTCGAAAAACGTGCAGGCTATCAAACCGTCGGGGATCCGTAAGTTCTTCGATATTGCCAATCAGATACCAGGCGTGCTGTCCCTGAGTATCGGCGAACCGGACTTTGCGGCACCGGACAAGGTATGCGAAGCGATGAAAGCCAGTATCGATGCCCGGCAGACCAGCTATACGGCTAATTCGGGCCTCATCGAACTGCGGCAGGAAATTGCAAAATTATTCCATGACCGCTATGGCGTTGATTACGATCCGGTCGATGAAATCATGGTGACTGTCGGGGCTTCGGAAGGGCTGACCATGGCTCTTTTGGCACTGACCGAACCGGGGGATGAAGTCATCATTCCCGACCCGGCGTATGTAGCCTATCCGGCGGCCGTAGAAGCTGCCGGCGGCATTCCCGTTTTCGTGCCGACTTATGCCAAAGATGACTTCAAAGTGACGGCAGACGCGCTGGAACAGGTCGTGACGCCTAAAACGAAAGCTATCGTCATGGGTTACCCCAATAACCCGACGGGGACGGTCATGACCCGGGAAGAACTGCTGCCCATTGCGGAATTTGTCAAGAAGCATGACCTGGTCGTCATGAGTGATGAAATCTATTGCGAACTGGTGTACGGCGATACGAAATTCACGTCCTTTGCCAACCTGCCGGATATGCGCGAACGGACGATTGTACTCAACGGCTTCTCCAAGGCCTACGCCATGACGGGCATGCGCCTGGGCTATGTCTGTGCCCCGCGGGACGGCCTGGCCAATATCCTGAAGCTGCACCAGTACATGATCATGTGTGCCAATACGCAGGCCCAGTACGGCGGCATCACCGCTCTCCGGGACTGCGCCGCTGACGTGGAATCGATGCGTCAGGAATACGATGCACGGCGTAAAGTCATTTATAAAGGCCTGGTCGATATGGGTCTTCCCGTTTTTGAACCGAAAGGCGCTTTTTACATCTTCCCCGATATCAGCTGCACGGGTATGAACAGTGAAGAATTCTGTGAAAAACTGGTCAAGGAAGAAAAAGTAGCCGTCGTTCCCGGCACGGCATTTGGTGCCTGCGGAGAAAATCATGTCCGCATTTCCTACGCTGCTTCCATGGAAACCATCAAGGAAGCATTGAAGCGGATGGCACGGTTTGTTGAAAAGTACAGAAAATAATATGGGATGATCAGAGGCTGCCCCGGGTTGTGTAACGGGGCGGCCTCTTTTTGGCCATGCAGGAATATGATACAATATATATAACGAGTTAGAGACCGACACGGGCCATCAGGTCTGTGGAAGAATTGGAACAGGGGAGGACGGAGTATATGGGAACGAAGTATTATCTCGGATTTGATGCGGGGACGCAGAGCGTAAAGGTAGCGGTATATGATGAAAACATGGAGGAAATTGTCATGGCAACGGCCAAGACGACCTTGTCCTATCCACAGCCCGGCTGGGTACAGATGGATATCGATGAATATTACCGCCTGATCAAGCAGTGCATGCGCGTCTGCAGCGACGGCATGAAGGAAAAGGGGATTTCTCCTTCGGGCGTGCGGGCCATCATGGGCGATGGCATCATCTGCGGCATTGCCTGCATAGACGAAGATGGCCATGCCCTGACGCCGTACATCAATTACCTCGACAGCCGGACAGCGGAAGATGTATCGCAGCTGAAAGAGCAGCATCTGGATATCTGGGCCAGGGAAACGGGCAATGCCGAACCGAACGTCATGTTCCCGGCCATGTTTGCCCGCTGGTTTTTGCAGAACGTGCCGGACGTACGGGAAAAAGGCGTCAAGTTCGTCCACAACTGCCCGTATATCCTCCTGCACCTGGCCGGCCTTTCCGGGAGCGATGCCTTCATCGACTGGGGGACCATGTCCGGCTGGGGGCTCGGCTACGATGTGGTGAACAAGTGCTGGTCGGAGGAGCAGCTCCGTATCCTGGGCATTCCCCGGTCGTATATGCCGCGTATCGTAAAGCCCTGGGATATCATCGGCCATCTGTGTGAAGCCGATGCGGCGGAAACGGGATTTCCCGCTGGCATCCCCATCTGCGCCGGTGCTGGCGACACCATGGAATCGATGATGGGCAGCGGCATCCTGGAAGCCGGCCGGGCCGTCGATGTGGCCGGGACCTGTGCCATGTTTTGCGCGGCTACGGATGGCATTATTCCTGAACTGTCGGCGCCGGGTACGGGACCGGTCTTTAATTCGGGGACCCTTCCCGGCACGTATTTTTACTGGGGCATGGTGCGTACGGGAGGGCTGGCCCTGCGCTGGTTCAAGGATAACATTGCCCGCAAGGCCGATGATGATGCCTATTACGGAGAAATGGACGACCTGGCCCGGCGTCATCCCGCAGGCTGCGGCGGCGCCATGTTCATCCCGTACCTGACCGGTGGCAATGGCGATTATCCTAATGTACGCGGTACCTTTACGGGCCTGACCCTGGACGACGACCAGGGGGCGTTGTGGCGCTGTGTGCTGGAGGGCATCGGCTACGACTATATGGAAGTCACCGACCGCTATCGCAGCGCCGGTATTGATCTTACGCAGCTGACCATCACCGAAGGCGGCAGCCGCGACCGGCTGTGGAATCAGATCAAGGCCGATATGCTCGATACCCGTGTCGTGACCTTGAAGGTCGCCGGCGGGGCCGTGCCGACCAACTGCCTGGTGGCAGCCTTTGCCGCCGGGGATGTGACCGACCTGAAAACAGCGTTGCAGCAGCAGCTGGCCGTCAGGGAAGAGTTTGTGCCCTGCCGTGATCATACGGCCCTGTACCGGAACCAGTATGAACGCCGCAAGGGACTGTTGGAAGCCTTAAACAATATCAAAAATTTATAAAATAGTTCGTGAATGTGTACAAATTCACAAATAAGAACCGGATATTTTTCCGGTTCTTATTTTATTGTTATGTATGTTGTACATTACTGGTACAAAGTTATCTGGCCATGCCTAAAGTTCATTGATTTATGGAAATCGATGATTAAACAACATAAATGCATGGAAAAAGGCCGTTTTAATGCCGTATATAAAAGGTAAAATAGGCAATGATTCTGTAAAGTTATGAAAATGTCTGTTTTTTTAGTGGACTTTTTTTCCAAACGTGTTATACTATGAATGTAAGCAGTGCATCTTATATTTACCAAAAAGTGATTTTTTTTTGAGACAAAAAGTGAAAAAAATCACGCTAATAAAGGAGGAGTTTCAAATGTTCAAAAAAGTCATGGTTATTGGTGCAGGTACGATGGGTTCCGGTATTGCTCAGGTATTTGCTGAACACGGTGTAGATGTTATCCTGAACGATATCAAACAGGAATTCATCGATGGCGGCATGAAAAAAATCGACAAACAGCTGACCAGAAAAGTTACGAAAGGTAAAATGACGGAAGACCAGAAAGCTGAAATCATGGGCCGTCTGACCGGTATCGTAGAAATCACGGAAGACAACATGAAAGATGTTGAACTCGTTGTCGAAGCTGCTATCGAAGACGAAAAGATCAAATGCGGCATCTTCAAGAACCTCGATGAAAAATGCCCGGCTAATACAATCCTCGCTTCCAATACGTCTTCCCTGCCTATCACCAAGATTGCTACGGCTACGAAACGTCCGGAAAAAGTTATCGGCATGCACTTCTTCAATCCGGCTCCGGTCATGAAACTGGTCGAAATCATCAAAGGTATCGCAACTGACGATGCTACGACGAAAGCCGTTGTAGAATGCGCTGAAGGCCTTGGCAAATCCCCTGTTGAAGTTGAAGACTTCCCGGGCTTCGCTGCTAACCGTGTCGTCGTTCCGATGCTGAATGAAGCATGCTATGCCCTCATGGAAGGCGTTGCTTCCAAAGAAGGTATCGACGCTGTCTGCAAACTCGGCTACAACCATCCGATGGGACCGCTCGAACTGTGCGACCTGATTGGTAACGATGTCGTTCTCCACGTTATGGAAGTTCTCTATGAAGGCTTTGGCGATCCGAAATATCGTCCGTGCCCGCTCCTCCGTAAATACGTTGCTGCCGGCTGGCTCGGCCGCAAGACGGGCAAAGGCTTCTACGATTACAGCAAATAATGCCCGCTGGATAGCTTGATACTGACCTTAAGGAGGATTCTACCTATGGAATTTGAAAACATTCTCTTCACCGTAGAAGAAGGTATTGCTACAATTACGATCAACCGTCCGAAACAGGCTAACGCCCTGAACGCCGCTACGGTCCGTGATATTGAAAAAGCCGTTGACTACATTGCCGGCTCGAAAGACGTACAGGTAGTCATCATTACCGGTGCTGGCGACAAATTCTTCGTTGCTGGTGCAGATATCAAAGAAATGGCTGATTACAACCCGAAACAGGCTGGTGACTGGGGCACATATGGTGCTGGCGTCATCACCAAGATTGAAAGACTGCCACAGCCGGTTATCTGCGCTGTAAACGGCTATGCTCTGGGTGGCGGCTGCGAAATCTCCATGGCCTGCGATTTCCGTTATGCTTCGGATAACGCCGTATTCGGCCAGCCGGAAGTCGGCTTGGGCATCATCCCCGGCTTCGGTGGCACACAGCGTCTTGCACGCCTCGTAGGTCCTGGCATGGCAAAAGAAATCATCCTGAGCAACCAGAATATTGATTCGGCTGAAGCTCTCCGCATCGGCCTGGTCAACAAAGTCGTTCCTCAGGCTGAATTAATGCCGGCTGCCATCAAGACCGCTAAGAAAATCATGAAACAGGGTCCTGTAGCAGTACAGATCGCTAAGAAAGCTATCAACAACGGCTTACAGTGCGACATCATTACAGGTATCCAGTTCGAAAGCAATGTCTTCGGCCTCTGCTTTGCTACAAAAGATCAGAAGGAAGGCATGAAAGCGTTCATGGAAAAACGTAAAGCCGATTTCAAAGGCGAATAACCGGTTTTTCTACAAGGTAATAAAAATACAGTGTCAGTGATGGCACTGTATTTTTTTTGACCATAAAAGTCAAAAGAATAGTATGAGAGAAAAATATTTTTGACTTTTTGACTTTTTTGACCTAAAATCATTGACAAATCGGCTCAATCATGCTATCTTTTATATAGTTGTTAGCACACCAATAAAAAGAGTGCTAAAACAACGCGGCATCGAGGTGACAGGAAATGAATTTGGATGAAAGAAAACAAAAAATATTGCAAGCTATCATTCAGGATTACATCACGTCTGCCGAACCTGTCGGGTCCCGGACCATTGCCCGGAAGTATAATCTGGGCGTCAGTGCCGCAACGATCCGTAACGAAATGTTTGACCTGGAAATGATGGGCTATCTGGAACAGCCCCATACGTCGGCTGGCCGGATTCCATCCATTAAAGGGTATCGGTTCTACGTCGATTGCCTGGTGAAACCGGAAAAGGTGACAAATGATGAAAAGAAATTTGTCGAAACATGGTTTCAGGACAAGGTAAGCGATGTCGATCAGATATTTCAGAATACGGCGAAGGGACTGGCCAGGATTACGCACAATGTGACCCTCGTCATGACATCGCAGCAGCCCGGTTCCCGGCTGAAATACATACGGTTCCTGCCGCTGGATCACCGGCGCGCTATCATGATTGTCGTTACCGATTCCGGGCAGATTGAAAACTGTATTTATTCCAAACCGGATGGCGTCGATGTGGACGAACTCAACATCGTCGCTGAGAAATTGACGAATTTCCTGTCCGGCGTGCCCATG
This sequence comes from Megasphaera hexanoica, assembly GCF_043520715.1. NCBI lineage: Bacteria > Bacillati > Bacillota > Negativicutes > Veillonellales > Veillonellaceae > Megasphaera > Megasphaera hexanoica. The sequence continues at coordinate 1,361,537 of NZ_CP171361.1, forward strand.
GCCAAAATCAACATGGACATGCTGCAGCAGTTCCACGACGATGTGGTAGATGACCTTGATTTGTACCGGACTGCTTTCCGCTCACTTCACAGGGCGTTCCGCCGTCAGCAGCAGTTGTATAAAGGCGGGACGATGGAACTCCTGAATAAGCCGGAGTTCAAGGATGTCGATAAGGCGAAAAGCCTGTTTACCATGCTGGAGGAACAGGATATTGTAGCCAATATCCTGCATGATGAGGGAGAACAAACGGACAAACCGGTAACGGTGCGTATCGGTGAAGAAACTAAATTATCTCCGATTAATGACTGCAGCATTATTGAAGCGACCTTTACGGCCAATGACGTAGTCCTCGGTAAGATTGCTGTTTTGGGACCGGCCCGCATGGAATATGCCCGGATCATTGGCTTACTCGATTTTATGAAACAGCATGTGACCCATATTCTGGAACATTACCAGGACGATAAATAGGAGGGATGCAGGTCATGAGTAAAGACAAGAAAAAAGAAGAAAAAGAAAAACAGACGACGACAGAGGCTGTGGAAGAAACGAAACAGCCGGCTGATGAAATAGCAGAAGAAACAGCGGCAGATGATGGTGCCGGTGCCGGACAGGCGGACAGCCAGAAGGCACAGCAGCCGGATGCCAGCGCACAGGCAGAGGCGGCAGCAGCGGAAATGAAATCGCGCTACTTGCGCCTCCAGGCCGATTTTGCCAATTTCAAGAAGCGGACTGCAACAGAAAAGCAGCAGATTTCTGAAGTCGTCAAAATGGATGTCCTCCAGAACATCCTGCCGGTCATCGATAATTTCGAACGGGCCCTGCAAGTGCCGCAGGATTCCCTTTCCGATGAGCTCAAATCGTTTGTAGATGGCTATACCATGATTTACAAACAGCTCATGACGGTTCTCGAAAAAGAAGGTGTTACGAAAATTGATGCCGTAGGCAAACCGTTTGATCCGAATTATCATCAGGCAGTCATGCGGGTCCCCAGCGATGAATACGATAATGACGTCGTTGTGGAAGTCCTGCAGGAAGGATATCTGCTGGGTGACAAGACATTGCGCCCGGCTATGGTTAAAGTTGCATTTAACGGTTAAGTATCGTAGAAAGTATAAGATTGGAGGAATTACTTATGTCTAAAGTAATTGGTATTGATTTAGGTACGACAAACTCGGTTGTAGCTGTTATGGAAGGCGGCGAACCGACGGTTATCACGAATACAGAAGGTTCCAGACTGACGCCGTCTGTCGTTGGTTTTTCCAAGACGGGCGAACGCCTGGTCGGCCAGCTGGCAAAACGTCAGGCTGTTTCCAACCCGGAAAACACGATTTCTTCTATTAAACGTCATATGGGTGAAAATTACACCGTCGATATCCAGGGCAAGAAATATACGCCTCAGGAAATCTCGGCCATGATCCTGCAGAAACTGAAGGAAGACGCCGAAAGTTATCTCGGTGAAAAAGTTACCCAGGCTGTCATCACCGTTCCGGCGTACTTCAACGACGCCCAGCGTCAGGCTACGAAAGACGCCGGTAAGATCGCCGGCCTCGATGTACTCCGTATCGTCAACGAACCGACGGCTGCAGCCCTCGCTTATGGCCTGGATAAAGGCGGCGACGGCAAGATCCTCGTATTCGACCTCGGCGGTGGTACTTTCGATGTTTCCATCCTCGAACTGGGCGACGGCGTATTCGAAGTAAAGGCTACCAACGGTAATACCCACCTCGGCGGCGACGATTTCGATAATAAAGTCATGAACTGGATGATCAGTGAATTCAAGAGCCAGACCGGCATTGACCTGTCGCAGGATAAGATGGCTGAACAGCGTCTGAAAGAAGCCGCTGAAAAAGCCAAGATTGAATTGTCTACGGTCCTTTCGACCAATATCAATCTGCCGTTCATCACGGCCGATGCCACGGGCCCGAAACACCTCGATCTGACACTGACCCGTGCTAAATTCAACGAACTGACGGAAGACCTCGTACAGGCTACGATGGAACCGACCCGTAAAGCCATCGCCGATTCGGGTTTCTCCATCAATGAAATCGACAAGATCATCCTCGTCGGTGGTTCCAGCCGTATCCCGGCTGTTCAGGAAGCCATCAAACAGGTACTGGGCAAAGAACCGAGCAAAGGCGTCAACCCCGATGAATGCGTTGCCGTCGGCGCTGCTATCCAGGCCGGTGTCCTCGTAGGCGATGTCAAAGACGTACTGCTCCTCGATGTAACGCCGCTGTCCTTAGGGATTGAAACGCTGGGCGGCGTCTTCACCAAGATCATCGACCGCAACACGACCATCCCGACTTCGGGAAGCCAGATTTTCTCGACAGCCGTCGATAACCAGCCGTCTGTCGATGTCCACGTCCTGCAGGGCGAACGGGAAATGGCTGCCGATAACAAGACGCTGGGCCGTTTCGAACTGACCGGTATCCCCGCTGCTCCCCGTGGAGTACCCCGTATCGAAGTTACATTCAATATCGATGCCAACGGTATCGTAAACGTAGCAGCTAAGGATTTGGGCACGGGCAAGGAACAGAAGATTACCATCAAATCGTCTTCCGGCCTCGACAAGAGTGAAATCGACCGCATGGTCAAGGAAGCAGCTGCCCACGAAGCGGAAGATAAGAAACGCAAGGAAGCTATTGAAGCCAAGAACAATGCCGATTCCCTGATTTATCAGGCTGAAAAGACCATCAAGGATCTGGGCGACAAAGCCGATGCTTCCAAAGTTTCGGAAATCAAATCGAAGATTGCCGACCTCAAAGAAGCCATCAAGACGGATGATGTCGATAAGATTAAAGCTGCTTCGGAAGCTCTGACCAAACCGCTCTACGACCTGACCAGCGATATGTACAAACAGGCCGATGCACAGCAGCAGGCTGCCCAGCAGCAGGCCGGGGCACAACAGGGTGCCGGCGCACAGCAGCAGGAAAGCCAGAACGGTGAAAAAGTCGTCGATGCCGACTACAAAGTTGTCGATGACGACCAGAAGTAAGTTGTAAGTAAAGAGGGGCTGCCCATATGAGCAAAAAAGATTATTATGAAGTACTTGGCGTTCCCAGGGACGCCAGCGAAGCGGACATCAAAAAAGCGTTTCGCAAACTGGCAATAAAATATCATCCAGATAAAAACCGGGACAACCCTAAGGCTGCAGAAGAAAAGTTCAAGGAAGTCAACGAAGCCTACAGCGTCTTGTCCGATAAGAACAAGCGTGCCCAGTACGACCAGTTCGGCCCCGATGCGTTCCAGAATGGCGCAGGCGGAGCCGGCGGCTTCGGCCAGGGAGGCTTTGGCGGATTCGGCGGATTCGGTCAGGGCGGATTCAGCTCTGGCGGTTTCGGTGGATTTGGTGATATCTTTGATTCCTTCTTTGGCGGCCAGGGCAGCCGACAGTCTAATGGTCCGGAACGGGGAGCTGATCTCCGCTTCGATGTGGACATTACATTCAAACAGGCTGCCTTCGGGACGGAAATGGAAATCCAGGTGCCGAAGAATGAAACGTGTGAACATTGCCACGGCAACGGTGCCGAACCGGGCAGCAAGGTAGATACCTGTCCGGTCTGCCACGGCACAGGCCAGCAGCGGGTCGTACAGAATACGCCTTTTGGCCAGATGGTCAACGTCAGGACCTGTTCCCATTGTGGCGGGACTGGCAAGATTATCCATGAAAAATGCAAGAAATGTCACGGCGAAGGCACAGTGAAGGTACGCAAGAAACTGAAAATCAAGATTCCTGCTGGTGTCGATGATGGCGCACGCCTGCGCGTAGCCGGCGAAGGCGAACCGGGCGTACGCGGTGGTGGCCATGGCGATCTGTATGTGTACATATTCGTGCGCCGCGATCCGCAGTTTACCCGTCAGGGCAACGATGTCGTGTCCCAACAGACCATTACCTTTGCACAGGCGGCGCTGGGCTGCACCATCCGCGTGGAAACCATCGACGGGCAGGTCGATCTGAAGGTGCCGGCCGGTACCCAGAGCGGCACTATTTTCCGGATCAAAGGGCACGGCGTACCTTATCTGGGCTCCAATGGCCGCCGCGGTGACCATCATGTGCAGGTCAACATTATGACGCCGAAGCGCATGAACGCCAAACAAAAAGAACTCCTGAAAGAATTTGCCCGGGCTGGTGGAGAAACCTGGGTGGGGGAGTCTAAAGAAGAAGGTTTCTTTGAAAAAGTAAAAAAGAAAGTGACCGACTTCATCCGCTCCATGAATAACTCCGGTACGATTGCCGGAAATGCATAATTTGCCACAGGACACTGCCGGTGCAGGTATCATCTGTACGGGCAGTGTTTTTGTTTTGTCCGGAAAATTTTTTTCCGGTCCGGCAGGATTTTTTCCCATGACGGAGAATATTATAATAAGGATAGTCTGTCTCTCACAGAGAGCCTTATTTCCATTACACGTTAGGAGGATCATACCATGTTTGCAGATAAAGACGATAAGAAGTTTACCCTGGCAGAAAAGAACGAAATCGGATTCAGGAAAGAATTGTATCAGAACCTTCTGGCCGAAGGCGAACAGGTACTGCTCGAATTCAACGCCCAGCGCAATGTAGTCGTGCTGACGGACCGGAAAATCATCGGCGTCCGCGTCGAAGCCTATACGGCACGGCACAAAGCGGCCCTGGTCATCCCGTACAGCAAGATTACGGCTTATTCGGCAGAAGTGAGCGATAATTCGGAAATGGATACGGAATTCAAAATCTGGGCTCCGTCCATTGACTGCTGCACCTTCCGCGTACTGGAAGACACCATCGACATGAAAGAAATCCTGCACATACTGGTCACGTATATCGGATAACAAAAACACTAAACGTCAAACACTAAACTTCAAACATCAAACTTCAAATATCAAACTCACCGGAAGGCTGTTGCATGACAGGTTTTGCTCCATGCAGCAGCCTTCTACGTTATCTTTCTATTTCCATGTGAAATATGCACTTGACAAGTATACTTATAAAGTGTACTATAATAGTTATATTTATATTTATGCGATAAGAAGGGTTGAACATGGGCGAACTGATTTCAAAAAACATACAAGGCGTTGTCGACAGCATCCTGGCGGACTACAATCACGACGGGCAGCGGGAAATCGATAAATTGGATATTTTCAATAAACCGAATAAAAAGGTCATTGTCGATATCATTACCAAACTACTGCGGATCATTTATCCGGGATATATCAAAGACAAGACCTACCGCTTCTATGACATCGGCAACAATCTGACCGTCGTCATCGAAGATGTGGCCTATAATCTCTGCAAGCAGATTACCATCGCCCTGAAATATAAGGGGATGACCCAGAACGTCAAGATTGATAACGTGGAACAGCGGGCCGAACAGGCGACACTGACCCTGCTCAAGACAATTCCCAAAATCCGGGAATATATCGAAACGGATATCGAGGCGATTTACGAAGGCGATCCGGCAGCGGAAAGCAAGGCGGAAGTCATCTTTTCTTATCCCGGCCTGTTTGCCATTTCCGTCCACCGCGTGGCCCATATCCTGTATAAAATGCAGATTCCCATCATCCCCCGGGTCATGTCGGAATACGCTCATGGCGTGACGGGCATTGAAATCAATCCCGGTGCAGAAATAGGGAAGTATTTCATGATCGACCACGGCACGGGCATCGTCATCGGGGAAACGACGGTAATCGGCGAACACGTCAAACTCTATCAGGGCGTTACCCTGGGGGCGCTTTCCCTGAAAGATGGCCGCAAGCTGGTCCACAAGAAGCGTCACCCGACCATTGAAGACCATGTGACCATTTATTCTGGTGCTTCCATCATGGGCGGCGATACGGTCATCGGCCACGATTCGGTCATCGGCGGCAACGTATTTATCACCAAATCGGTAGCGCCGGGGACCAAGGTCAGTGTCAAGAATCAGGAACTGCGCTTCGATGAAGATAAACAGGCCGTCAAGAACGTCGATGAAAACGACGAAACGTGGTTTTATATTATATAAGCGGTGTTCCTTTAGCGGTACAGAAACGGGGGAGGACCGGAAGAGCTGTCTCAGGACGGCTCTTTTTTCGTCGCCAGAAGGCGGGGAAAATATGGTATAATAGTAAATAAATCAGCGGACGGCAGGCGATGCATCCGGGCCGCCTGCTGGATGAATTGCCGAAGCAGACAGGAGAAAGATATGGAATATAAAGAAATAGATGTGTTTGTATCTCCGGAATTTACCGATGTAGTCTCTCTTATTTTGTGCGACTGTGGCAGCCAGGGATCGGTTATCCACGATGAGGAAACGTACGATGATCTGATCCGCATCACGGCCTATTTTCCGGCAGACGACGACAAGGCCGAACCGGCCGTCCGGCAGGGCATGAAGGCGCTGCAGGAACGGAATCCCCGCATGGGACGCTGGCATATCATGACCCGTAAGACGAGCGATTCCGACTGGCTGTACCGCTGGCAGGATTACTTTCACGCCACGAAGATTTCCCCCCGTCTCTGGGTATCGCCATCGTGGGAAACGGCTGAACCGGGGCCGGTCGAAGCGGTCATCCGCATCGACCCGGGTGTCGCCTTTGGCAGCGGCCTTCATGCGACGACGGCCATGTGCGTGTCTTATCTGGAACAGGTCATACAGCCGGGACAGCTCGTCTATGATATCGGGACCGGCACGGGAATCCTGGCGATTGCGGCGGCCCGGCTGGGTGCCGGTCATGTGACGGCCGTCGATCTCGACCAGAAGGCCGTGGATCAGGCTGTAGTCAACGTGGAACTCAATGAACTGAGCGACTGCGTGGAAGTCATGCACAGCGACCTCCTCGGCGCCATATCGGACAAGGGGGAGAAAGCCGATGTCGTCACGGCCAATCTGGTCACCAACGCCGTCCTATCCCTGCTGCCCGACCTGGGCAGCTATACCCATGCCGGTTCCTATGTCATCGTCAGCGGCATCATTGATGACCGCATAGGGGAAATACGGGACATGGCAGGACAGACGGGATATGAATGGGTGTCAGATACGCTGCAGGATGGCTGGTATGCCGTTTTGCTCAGGAGGAACTAATGCGCAAGGTATTCGTCAATTTTCCCATTACATCCGCTTTTTACTTGTCGGCGGACGATTCCCGCCACATCATTACGGTGCTGCGCAAACGCCAGGGGGACTCTATCGCTGTGACGGACGCAGCCGGCGTGACTTATGACTGCCGCATCCGTGAGGCCGACAGTCAGCGGGCGCTCCTCGAGCCCCTGGAGAAGACCGGGCAGAAAGACGGGTCTTCCGGCCGGGTGATCCTGGCGGCGGGACTACTCAAAAATGACAAGTTCGAATGGGTCGTCCAGAAGGCCGCCGAGCTGGGGGCCAGCATGATCGTTCCTGTACAAATGGAGCATTGTGTAGTAAAATTAAACGACACGCGCCGCAGGGACCGGCGCCTCCGCTGGCAGCGCATTGCCCAGGAAGCGGCCAAACAGTGCGGCCGCGATGATATACCGGAAGTAGCAGATGTCCTGTCTTTTCCAGAATTACTGAAAGCGTACGGAACGATGCCCTTTATCATTCCCTTTGAGAAAGAAACGCGGCCACTGCGCGATTGTTGTGCCGCCGTGCAGACCGGGGACGTGGTCATCTGCATCGGACCGGAAGGCGGATTTGCCAGGGAAGAAATAGAAAGGGCCGTTACGGAACTTGCCAGCTGCCAGACCGTTTCCCTCGGTCCCCGCATACTGCGGGCGGAGACGGCGGCCGTAGCGGCCCTTGCCATCATTATGTATGAAAGAGGATTCAGATAATGCCAACTATTGCCTTTGTGACCCTGGGATGCCGGGTCAACCAGTACGATACAGACAGTATGCGCGGCCTGTTTTTAAAGGAAGGCTATGAGGAACGGGATTTCCGCGATGCTGCCGATGTCTACGTCATCAATACCTGTTCGGTCACCCAGGTAGGTGAAAAAAAATCGCGGCAGCTCATCCGCCGTGCTAAGAAAGTCAATCCGTCAGCCGTCGTCGTTGTGACGGGATGTTATGCCCAGCTCAAGCCGGAGCTGTTGTCATCCATGCCCGACGTCGATGCCGTCATAGGCACCAACGAACGGCACCGCATCGTTCCCATGGTGCAGATGCTCCTGGAACGGGGCGGCGGGGCGGCTGTGACGGCCGTCCACGATGCCCGCAGCGCCGATGCCTTCGAGGAAATCCCTCTGTATCCCTCGGCAGTCGAACATACGCGGGCGGATCTCAAAATCCAGGAAGGGTGCAATAATTTCTGTTCGTACTGCATCATTCCCTACACCCGCGGCGCCCTGAAGTCACGCCAGCCCGATGCCATCATCGAAGAAGCCCGGCGGCTGACACAAGCGGGGTTCAAAGAACTGGTCCTGACCGGTATCCACCTCGGCGCCTACGGCAGGGAGCTGCCAGACCATCCGGGCCTGGCCCTGGTACTGCGGCGTCTCCTGGCAGAAACGGACGTACAGCGCATCCGCCTCGGGTCATTGGAATCTCTGGAAGTAGACGATGAGCTCATCCATGTCATGAATCAGTCGGACCGCATCTGCCCCCATCTGCACCTGCCCCTGCAATCGGGTTCTGACGCCATATTGAAAGCCATGAACCGCAAATATACAAAAGAGGAATTTATCCATCTTATAGAGACACTGCGCAGCCGTATCCACCACCTGACGGTCTCGACGGACCTCATCCTGGGATTTCCCGGTGAAACGGATGAGTTGTTTGAGGAAACACTGGAAACGCTACAGAAGCTCCGCTTTTCCCACATCCACGCCTTTCCCTATTCGCCCCGGCCGGGAACGCCCGCCGCGGCTATGGAAGACCAGGTAGATCCGGCCGTCAAGAAACGGCGGGTAGAAATCGTACAGGATCTGTCAGCCCGGCAGAAAGACCAGTGGCTGCAGGAGATGATTGGCCAGACCGTCCGGGTGCTGATTGAAAAACAGGAAGGCCCGGAAGGAGAAGGCTTTTCGGAAAACTATGAACGGGTCTGCGTCAGCGGCCTTGCACCCCATCAGGAAGGTTCCATCGTTCCCGTCGTGCTGACGGGAGCCTGCGACCATAGATTAACAGGCATCATTAAGGAGGAGATTTAAATGGAAGACTGCTTATTTTGCAAGATTGCTGCTGGTGAAATCCCCAGCACGAAAGTGTATGAAGACGACGATTTCTATGCCTTCAAAGATATTGCTCCCGTAGCACCGGTACACGTCCTGGTCATCCCCAAGAAACACATTGCCAGTATCGCCGCCCTGACGCCGGACGACGCCGACGTAGCCGGCAAGATGCTCTATGCCATCCAGAAAGTAGCCCAGGTACTGGGCCTCGACAAGGAAGGCTACCGCGTCGTCTACAACACGGGTGAAAAAGCAGGCCAGACGGTCCATCACATGCACGCCCACATTCTCGGCGGCAAGGAAATGGCATGGCCGGGAGTATAAGACCTGCCGGGGAAAATCCCGGGCCGGTCCGGCGGAGGCACCGGAAGAGTTCCGCCCGCCGCAGACAGGCCGCTGGCGGAGGCAGGATGATACGCATCGTTTCCCTGCTGTTACTGGCGGTTATCATGGCTTTCCTTATATTCCATATGAGATGATCTATACGGCTGCAGTACGGCTGCGGCCGTATTTTACTGCCCCGGGGAAAGAACCGGCCCGGTGACGGCAGGGGTTTGTGTTTTTGTGTCGAATACTATACATAGCGGTTCTGTGTTGGCATACACAGGATAATCTGAAGTACGGGCAGGTGACGCATGTGTACATACGATATATACGCATTGAAAATTACCGGAATTTCCGGGATGTAGAAATGACGTTTCACGAAAAGGCGAACTATCTCGTCGGGGAAAATGCCATCGGCAAGAGCAGTTTCCTGAGGCTGCTGAAGCTCATGAGCGAAGGCTGCGGCATTACAGAAGATGACTATGATTCAGTACTGCAGCCTATCGTCATCACCCTGGAACTGCAGCTCCTCGACAGCGATAAAGAGGCCTTTGCCGACCTTCCGGAAGAGCATATGACCTCTATCCGGGTGCGTATGGAAAAAAACGTAGAGGAAATCTATCCCCGGCTCTATGATGAACAGACGGGGGAACAACTGCCGCTGGATGTCATCCGGCGCATCCGCTACGTGTCCTATTCTTCGTCCCTTCCCCAGGAATACGCGGCCCCGGCACGGGTATACCGGGCCATTGAAGACATGCTTACCTCGTGGGGACAGACGCAGATTGCGGAGTTTACGCCGGAACTGCAGAATTTCATCCGCCATGAAGCCCGGTACGGTCATTTCGATTCGTCTTATTATGTCGATATTTTCCTCTTGTCCTGTCTGCTGCGCCGGCAGGACCGGTCCCTGGCAGATAACATGAAATTCATTTCCCTCGTCGCCCTGGAACTGATTACCCAGATTTATATCATGTGCCAGAGCAAGGCCGTTCCCATCGAGCACAATCTGATCGTCGATGAAAAAGGACGGCGCTGGCTGCCGCTCATCACGTCCATCGACGAACCGGAAATCCATCTTCATCCGTATATGCAGCGGTCTATCCTCCATTATTACAAGCAGCTCCTCAGCAACGAGGATCCCCGCTTTGCCGAACTGCTGAAGGGGTTGTTCCACATAGACGGCCTTCGGGGCCAGTTGTTCGTCGTCACCCATTCTACGGATGCCCTGGTCGATGACTACCGCAACATCGTCCGCTTTTACCGCCATGACGGCGGTCAGGTCCGGGCGGCCTGCGGGGCGACGATTCATTTCAGTGAAGAAATCGAAAAGCACCTGATCATGCACTTCCCCGAAGTGAAGGAAGCACTTTATTCGCGGAGTGTCATCATCGTGGAAGGGGAAACGGAGTATGGCTGTTTTTCCCTCTTCGGCACGACCCTGGGACTTCCCTTTGATTACTACGGCATCTGCCTGATCAATGCCCGCGGGGAAAGTTCCATTGCCAAGATCCGGAAATTGCTGCAATTCTTCCATATTCCCACGGTAGTGTTGTACGACGCCGATGTGAAAGGCAGCAAGGGGCATGAGAAGAATACGTTTTTCACCGACGGCATCTGCTTCGAAATGGATCTGGTGAAGACGATGATTTCCCACGGGAAACGGCGCGAGCTGGACCGCATCATCGATACGGCCAATGGCGAACATGCCCGGGCGACGACGGACATGCTCAAGAAGGCCTGCCGCAAGCTCGACCTCAATTATCACGACTACCCGCCCCGCATGCTCTGGCATGTGAATCCCCGCAACCAGGATGCGCTCTGCGTCTACTATTTTTCCTGGCTGTACAGCAATAAGGGGGTCATCCTGGGACGGCTCATCGGCCAGTCCCTGAAAGCCGGACTCATTCCCCCGGCTTTTGTCCGTACCATCCGGGCGGCCGGCGACCTGGCACGGGTCACCCTCCGGCGGGAAGAAGAGGGCCGCCGCTATGAAGAGGAAAAAGAAGAACGGTAATATATAGTTGAACGAGGATGTTAGGTAATGACGACACTGTTTATCGCTGAAAAACCGAGTATGGCCCGGGAACTGGCCCGCTGCCTGCCTCCACCGCAGCAGCGGGGCAATGGCTTCATCCGCACGGGCGGGGGCATCGTGACCTGGGCATACGGCCACGTCCTCCAGCAGGCGGAACCGCAGGACTACGATGGCCGTTATAAGACGTGGCGCGCAGAGGACCTGCCCATCATACCGCAGACGTGGAAACTTCTGGTCAGCCCGGCGAGCAAGGACCAGTTCCGGATCATCTGCCAGCTCATCGAACAGGCGGATACGCTGGTCAACGCCGGCGACCCGGACCGGGAAGGGCAGCTGCTCATCGATGAAATACTGGACTATATCGGCAATACGAAACCCGTCCGGCGCATCCTCCTCAATGCCCTCGATGAAAAAAGCATTCATGAGTCCCTGGCGGATTTGCGGGATAACGGCGATTTCCGCCACCTGAAAGAATCGGCCCTGGCCCGCAGCCGGGCCGACTGGCTCATCGGTATGAACCTGTCCCGGGCGTACACCCTGGCGGCCCGCCGGCAGGGGCATAAGGTGGTCCTGCCCATTGGCCGGGTAAAGACGCCGACCCTGGCCCTGGTCGTGCGCCGCCAGCGGGAACTGGATGATTTCAAGTCCGTCACCTATTACGTCGTCAAGGCTGATTTCCGTCATCCAAACGGCCTGATCACGGCGCAGTGGCAGCCTAAGGATACACAGGCCGGCCTCGACCCGGAAGGGCGGGTCATCGACAAGGCTCAGGCAGAGGAACTGCTCTCCAGGCTGGAGGCTGATCCCGGCGGGACGATTGCCGAACGGAAGAAGACGAAGAAAAAAGAAGCACAGCGACTGCCCTTATCCCTCTCGGCTCTTCAGGTACTGGCAGGCAGGCGCTACGGGTACAGCCCGCAGCAGGTCCTGGATACGGCCCAGCAGTTGTACGAACGGAAACTGACGACCTATCCCCGGTCTGATTGCGAATACCTGCCGCTCAACCAGCGCAAGGACGTGCCGCGCATACTGGACAACCTGCGGCAGATACAGGCAGGACAGCTGCCGGGCTGGGTTTCCGGCGCCGACCCGTCCATCAAGAGCCGGGCCTGGAACGACAGCAGGATTACAGCCCACCACGCCATCATTCCGACGACGGTGCGCTGCGATTTTGCCCATCTGAACGCAATGCAGCAGCATGTGTATTATCTCATTGCCCAGGCTTATATCGCCCAGTTCTATCCCCTGTACGAATACGATCAGACGAAGATTACCATCGAAGCGGCAGGAGAACAGTTCGCCGCCCATGGCAAAATCGTAACCCAGTGGGGATGGAAAGAGCTGTACCGCAACGATAAGAATCAGGAAGACGACGAAGCCAAAGGAGACCTGCCGGCCGTCCGCAAGGGGGACAAGGTCCGCTATGAAAAGGGGAACGTCGATCAGAAGCAGACGAAGCCGCCGCCGCGGTTCACGGCGTCTACGCTTTTGGCTGCCATGAAGGAAATATATAAGTATGTTAAAGACGATTCTCTGAAGAAGAAACTGAAGGAAGTGCAGGGCATCGGCACAGAAGCGACGCGGGCCACCATCATCAGTGAGCTCATCCAGCGTAAATTCCTCGTCGAAGAGGGAAAGAAGAAATATCTGAAACCGACGGATATGGCCTATCTCCTCGTCGATGCCCTGCCCGATGCCATGGTCTATCCCGACGAAACGGCCATCTGGGAAGACCGGCTGTACAAGATGAGTGAGGGAAAAGACAGCCTCGATGCTTTCCTGGCCGATCAGATTGCCTTCCTGAAAACCCTCATCGCCGCCGCAGGAAAAGCCGATATGGGCCGGCAGAAAGGCGAAGGCAGGCGCTGTCCGAAGTGCGGCAGCATGATGATCCTGCGCCATGGCAAGTACGGCGATTTTTACGGATGCAGCCAGTATCCGTCCTGCCGGGCCACGGAGCCGGTGGAGGCGGCATCCCCGGCGGACATCGATAAGACCTACAAGTGCCCGCGCTGCCGGGATGGCTATTTCCAGAAGCGGGAAGGGCCGTATGGTGTCTACTGGACTTGCAGTACGCCATCGTGCCATACGCGGTGTGCCGATGTAGACGGCGTGCCCAGTCTCTATCATAACAAATAGCTTGCACAGGCTCTTTGTGCTGGGCTATAATAGACAAAACGGAACTACTACATTTCCTGAAGAAAGGTGAAATTATGATATTATCGGGCAAGGAAATCGTCAAACATCTGGGCAGGGAGATCATCATCACGCCCTTTCATCCGGAACGGGTCAACCCCAATAGCTACAATCTGTCCTTATACCACGAACTGATGGTGTACGATCATCACGAACTGGATATGGCAAAACCCAATCCGGCTTCCACTATTTACATCCCCAAATCGGGATATGTCCTCCAGCCCAATAAGCTCTATCTGGGCCGGACCAACGAATACACGAAGACCGATGGCTACATCCCCATGCTGGAAGGCCGTTCTTCCGTAGGACGTCTGGGCGTGTTCATCCACGTCACGGCGGGATTCGGCGATGTGGGATTTGCCGGCTACTGGACACTGGAAATCTTCTGCGTCCAGCCGATCCGCATTTATCCTGATGTGGAAATCTGCCAGATTTACTATCACGATATCGATGGGGAATACGATACCTATCACGGCGGCAAATATCAGAACAATACGGGCATCCAGCCCAGCATGCTCTGGAAAGACTTTGAAAAGAAATAGCAGGTGAGAACATGTTGCGTGAAATTTCCTTACAGGATATACAGGGCTTTTGTATCGGCAGCAGTGAAGATGCGGCCGGAGGAACGGGATGCACCGTCCTCATTTGTCCCGATGGGGCGCCGTGCGGACTGGATGTGCGCGGTGGCGGCCCGGCCAGCCGGGAGACGGAACTGCTCAATCCCCGGGCGGCAGCGGAACGCATCCATGCTGTACTCTTAAGCGGCGGCAGTGCCTTTGGCCTCAACGCGGCAGCCGGCGTCATGCAGTATCTGGAAGAACACGATATCGGCTTCGACACGCGGATCTGCAAGGTCCCTCTCGTACTGGCATCGTGTATTTACGATCTGGGCTGTGGCAGCAATGTGCGGCCTGATGCGGCCATGGGATATGAAGCCTGTGTACAGGCCGAACAGAATCATACCCTCATGGGCAATCACGGCGCCGGTACGGGAGCGACGGTCGGGAAATGCTGCGGTCCTTCCTATATGATGAAATCCGGCCTGGGAGTTTATGCCGTACAGACCGGGGACCTGCAGGTCGGCGCCGTCGTGGCCGTCAACGCCCTGGGCGACGTGCTCGGGGAAGACGGCCGGATCCTGGCAGGCATGCGCAGCCGTGAAGGCAGGGGATTTGCCGATACGCGCCGGGTGCTCCTGGAAGAATACGGCACGACGGACACGCTGTTCTCCCAGCGCCAGGCCGCCGGCGGGACGACCAACACGACTATCGGGGCCGTCGTGACCAACGGGGCCTTTGACAAGGCCCATATGGGAAAAATCGCAGCACTTGCCAGCAACGGTCTGGTGCGGACCATCCGGCCGGTCAATACGACGGCCGACGGCGATGCCCTGTACGCACTCAGCGTAGGGAATGTGCCGGCAGAGCTCAACACCGTCGGCACCCTTGCTGCCTATGCGGTGGAACAGGCCGTACGCCGGGCTGTCAGCCAGGCCCGGTCGGCATACGGCATTCCGGCCCTTTACGACTGGCCGCGATAGGACAAACGACGAACGATGAACGACGAACGATGAACGACCATCCCTTGACGGCACGGGCGATTTATGATACGATTACGCAGATGAGTATGAATGACAATCGCTGGCCTCCGGGTCAGAGGAAAGTCCGAGCTCCGCAGGGCAGGATGCCGGATAACGTCCGGCGAAGGTGACTTTAGGGATAGTGCCACAGAAATGTGTACCGCCGCGCAAGCGGTAAGGGTGGAACGGTGCGGTAAGAGCGCACCAGCAGTGCAGTAATGTACTGGCTAGGTAAACCCCATCTGGAGCAAGACCGAATAGGGAAGGGATGAAGCGGCCCGCTGATCTTCCGGGTTGTGTCGCTTGAACATGCTGGCAACAGTATGTCTAGATAGATGATTGTCGCTGCCGCAGGGCAGAACAAAACTCGGCTTACTGATTACTCATCATATCACGACAGGGAAAGGCTGTTGCACCATCTGCGGTGTGGCAGTCTTTTTTGGTACATTCTGCTGGTCTGGATGACAGGAGGCAGCGTATTACCAGTATAAATTTCGTCAGACATGACAAAATTTTTGTATACATTTTTTTGATACTTTACAATAGGCGTAGTGCATGATATCATGGCAGGAGGTAGTCGTTTAGCGACGTATACTACAGGCTTTAATTCAATAAAAGCGAGGGATATAAGTTGGCATTAATTGTGAAGAAATTTGGCGGCAGCTCAGTAGCCACGCCGGATAAGATGCGCGCTATCGTACAGCGCGTGCTCAAAGGATCCCAGCCCGATGACAAAATCGTCATCGTCGTATCAGCTATGGGTAAGTCAACGGATAAACTGATTGAACTGGCCAGCCAGATCACATCGAAAACATATGGCCGTGAAATGGATATGCTTCTTTCTACGGGGGAACAAGTCTCCATTGCGCTGATGGCCATGGCTTTCCAGGAAGCCGGCCACAAGTCGATTTCCTTTACGGGTGCCCAGGCGGGCATCACTACCAGTGACGCCTTTAACAAGGGCCGTATCCTGGATATCCAGCCGGACCGCATCTTAAAAGCGCTGGATGAAGGAAATATCGTCATCGTCGCCGGGTTCCAGGGCATTACGGATTCGGGCGATATCACCACACTGGGCCGGGGCGGCTCGGATACGACGGCTGTCGCTATCGCCGGTGCCATCCATGCCGATGTGTGCGAAATCTACACGGACGTAGAAGGCATCTATACATCGGATCCCCGCGTCGTGCCCAATGCGCAGAAAATGAAAGAAATTACCTACGGAGAAATGCTGGAAATGGCCAAACTCGGCGCTGGCGTCATGCAGCCCCGGGCCGTTGAAATGGGCAGCCGTTTCAATATTCCCATCCATGTCCGTTCCACATTTTCCGAAAACGAAGGTACTATCATACAGGAGGCTTATTCCATGGAAATCAAACAGTATCTGATCCGCGGCGTCGCAGAAGATAAAAATGTTGCTAAAATCACCGTTCTGGGAATCCCCAACAAACCGGGCTACGCGTATAAATTGTTTGAAACACTGGCCAATGCCAACGTAGTCGTCGATATGATCGTCCAGAGTGTCCGCGTTGCCAACGAAGGCGTAACGGATATTACCTTTACGATTTCCCGGGATGAACTGGCGTCTGCTAAAGACGTACTGGAACAGATCAAAGGGATGATGCCTGTCGAAGATATCCTCATCGATGACAAGATGGCGAAAGTCTCCGTCGTCGGTGCCGGCATGGCCGGCCATCCGGGCATTGCTTCCGGCATGTTCGGCGTCCTGGGCAAAAACAATATCAACATTGAAATCATTTCCACTTCGGAAATCAGCATCACCTGCCTCATTTCTGAAGACCAGGTAGATACAGCTGTCCGTGCCATCCACGCCTATTTCTTTGACGAAAACTGAGGCATCCATGTCTGTGCTGGATAATTTTGTGGAAGAAATGCTTCAGGTAGAAGTCCCTAAACGCGTTCTTCTGGAACGCATGCTGCATGGCCTTCAGGTCGAAAAGCCGCCACAGTTCAAGATACCGGCGCCGCAGTATACGTTTGAATCCAATCTGCATGGCCTGCGGTATGATTATCAGAAAAAGGAAGTCACTATTTCGTATAAAGTGGCACCTAACGTATATGATGATGTGACCGTCGCCTTTGCCACGTTCAAGGTGCTGCTGGAAGGCATTGCCGTCTGTATCCGCATGCAGAAATGGTAAAGAGCATGGGTCAGAAGAGAGGCTGCCGCATTAAGGAAATACTTAATGCGGCAGCCTCTTGTCGATTTAAGCATCAAACCTCAAACCTCAAACATCAAACCTCAAACATCAAACATCAAACAAGATTTAAAACGGGAACATGCCCGTCTGGGAGGACTCTGTATGACTTGTGGAGTAGATATTGTAGAAATCGGGCGCATGGAAAAACTGGTCTGTACCCGCGGCCAGTCCCTGCAGCGCTTATTTACGGAACAGGAAATTGCCTACTGCCGCAGCCGGGGAAAGGGACAGTATGCTTCCTTTGCCGCCATGTTTGCTGCCAAAGAGGCATTCTGGAAAGCCTGCCGCACGGGCTTCCGCAAAGGGGCCTGGACCGATGTGGAAGTGCGGCACGATGAGCTGGGCGCACCCTCCTTTGTCCTGCACGGAGCCTGTGCGGTACTGCTGGAGGAACGGGGGGAGTTGTCCTTGTCCCTGGCACATGACGGCCAGTATGCCATCGCCCAGGTCGTCTGGCTGTGACGATAATTCCTTAGAGTGGAGATTAAGTTTCTATTCCCGATGTGCTATAATAGAGGCGTTGAATTCATAGCACATAAAGGAGAAGATAGTGTGTACAAGAAATTTCTGATCTGGCCTCTCATTGTCGTGGCCAGCCTGCTGCCCGTGGGAATTTCCCAAGGGGCATCTAAAACGAATATTACCAATGTCCGCGTCGTGACCCGCAACGATGCCGATACACCCTTTGTCCGCACCGTCCTGGATGTCACCGGGCCGGTCCAGCCGCGGTTTGCCATTGATAAAAGCGGCTACAATATCGTCGTCACGATTCCCAATACCAACCTGAGCCGGAGTATCAATCCCCGCCCTCAGGTAAATCGAAACGTCATTTCACGGATGGAACTGGGAAATAAGGGCCCTCATGCGGAGGTCCGCATCCGCGTGCCCAAAGCGGTGAATACGAAAGACCTGAAAGTCTTTACGCTGGATGGCAATGCCAGACAGAAAATCAGCAACCGCGTCGTCATCGATGTGAACGACAAGTCGGGCAAGGTACAGCAATGGAGCCACTGGCACGATTCCAAAGACAGCATTTCCAAGCCCTTCAGTGAATCCATCAAAAAAGATTTTAAAGGGCGCAGACCCTTTGCAGGCCCTGGCAAGGGTGATATGATCTGGCCTGTGAAGGGCGTCATTACATCTCCCTTCGGATACCGCATCCATCCCATTTATGGCCGGCAGATCCTTCATTCCGGTATGGATATCGGCGTGGATTACGGTACGCCAGTCAAGGCGGCCATGGGTGGCGTCGTCGTCGAAGCCGACTGGATCAGCGGCTATGGCAATGCCGTCGTCATTGATCACGGCAATGGCATGACGACCTTGTACGGCCATAATGAACGCCTCAATGTCGTAACCGGGCAGACCGTAAAGCAGGGAGACATCATTGCTTATGCCGGTTCTACGGGAAATTCGACAGGGCCCCACGTCCATTTTGAAATCCGCGTCAATGGGGAAGCCGTTGACCCGGCGTTATACTTGTAATACACCTTAAGGAGGTTCTCATGCAAAAACTCAATACGGCGGCCCAGATGCGGCTCATGGACCAGACGGCCATGCACGGCCAGTATGCCATCGCGCCGGCGGTCCTCATGGAAAATGCCGGCCATGCCGTCGTTACCCATGCAGAAACAGCCGTTCATGGCTGGCAGGGTAAGGACGTTGTCATCTTGTGCGGCAAGGGAAATAACGGCGGAGACGGCTTTGTCATCGCCCGTCATCTGCTGAACCGTGGCGCCCGGGTATACGTCTATGTACTGGGAACGGTGGAATCGTACAGCCCGGAAGCCCGGGCTCATCTCCATACGCTGCAGGAACTGGCCGATGAAGAAACGTGCCTCATCGATTACTTTGCGCCATCGGACAAGGCATGGGACAGGCTGTACCGGCGCCTGTCTTCCAGCCAGGTTGTCATCGACGCCATTCTGGGAACGGGATTCCACGGCACGCTGCGCATGCCCGTGAGCCGGATAGTCAATATGGTCAACGAAGTGGCCGCGTCGGGTACGCTCCGGGTCATTGCCGTCGATATCCCGACGGGCGTCAATGCCGATACGGGCGATGTCAGCGGCAGTGGCGATGAAGAGGCGGCCGGGCCGGTCTTTGCCGATATGACCGTCACCTTCGGTGTCTGGAAACGGGGACTGCTCCTGTATCCGGGACGCACTTGTTCCGGTGTTGTCGTCTGCGACGATATCGGCATGCCCCGGCCGCTTTTGACCGGACGGGAAGACGATGGGGCGTATATGCTGGAAGAAAGCGACATATCGGAAGTCCTGGCGCCGCGCAGTCCCGATTCCCATAAGGGAACGCATGGCACGGTCGCTATCGTGACCGGCAGCAGTGATATGGCCGGAGCGGCCCTGATGGCTGCCCGCGGCGCTCTTCGCAGCGGAGCAGGCAAGCTCTTTTTGCGGGTGCCGGCGCGTACGGCGCCTTACTGCATTGGCCGGCAGGCTGAAGCTATGGTGCGCGGCGTCGGAACGGGCGATCATTTTACGGCAGCCGATGCGGCAGAAATCATCGAAGAAAGCCGGAACTGGTCGGTACTGGCCATGGGACCGGGCATGGGAAAACAGGAAGATACCAGGATGTTCCTGAAAGAAGTCATTGCCCACACGTCGTGCCCGCTGGTACTTGATGCCGATGCCCTGAACCTTCTGGCAGGAGAACGGGATTTCATTGCACCTTACGGCGGACGCATCATCATGACGCCTCATCTGGCAGAGTTCAGCCGTCTCAGCGGACTGCCCCTGGCGGATATCAAAAAAGACTGTATCGCTGCAGCCAAACAGTTTGTCCGGGAATGGCAGGTAACGCTGGTCCTGAAAGGGGCGCCGACCGTCATCGTCTCGCCCAGGACACTCCACGCCTACGTCAATCCCGGCGGCAATGCCGGCATGGCCTGTGGCGGCATGGGAGATATCCTGACGGGCATGGTAGCGGCCCTGGCCGTACACGACGGCATGACCAGCCTGACTACGGCAGCCTGCGCGGCGGTGTGGCTCCATAGTGCCGCCGGTGATATCTGCCATGATACGTATGGCTCCTATGGATTCTTGCCTATGGAAGTGGCCGACGCCGTTCCCCGGGTCATTACCCGCCTGGAAGACAGCCGTCCGCTGCCCGTATTGCAGCGGCCCCTGGTGACGGAGGCATAATTCGTGTATCCCTGTAAGGGAAAAGGACTGTTCCGTATCGCACTGATACTGGCGACAGTCCTTGTTTTTTGTCTGGCAGGCTGTGCATCACATACGCGCGATGACAGCAATCTGCACATTCACGTCCTGTCGGCCGGACAGGCAGATGCTGTACTCATACGGCATAAGACAGGTGATTTCCTCATCGACTGCGGGGACAGCGACGGCACGGACCGGCTTTTGTCCCAGCTGCAGCAGTTCCACGTGCGCCAACTGGAAGCGCTGATCCTGACCCACCCTCACGAAGACCATATTGGCGGTGCGCCGGTGTTATTAGAAACACTGCCGGTCGCCTGCATTTATGACAACGGGCAGAAATCGGATTCTCCCATATATGCCCACTACCGTAAGATAGCTGTCCAAAAGGGGATTGACTGTAAAACACTGCAGCGCGGACAGGTACTGTCCTGGACGGACGGGCTGACTCTGGAAATTGTATCGCCACCCGCACGGGGAGAACGGGGATACGGGGCGCTCCAGTCTTCCCAGGGCAGGGAGAATAATTTTTCTCTCGTCTGCCGCCTGGAATACGGGACTTTCTCTATGCTGTTCATGGGCGATGCGGAAAAGGAAAGTGAACGGGTCCTGCTGCAGTACATGACATCCGGGGCGCTGAGGACGACGATCCTGAAAAACGGCCACCACGGCAGCCGTACGGCCACGACAGAAGAACTGGTAAAAGAAGCGGCCCCGTCGGCAGCGGTCATTTCCTGCGGAGCTGGCAATTCCTTCGGATTTCCTCACAGGGAAGTCGTCTCTCTCCTTGCGGCATATCGTATACCCATCTATCGTACCGACCGGGACGGGACCATTTCGATTGATAGCGACGGTACATCCTATACGATAAAAACGGCACACGGAGATAGAACTTTGTGACGGATTTGTGATAATTCAGAACTTAAAATAGAGCAGGAGGTATGGTATAATAGTAACGTTCATTTGTAAAGGAGAAGATACAATTGCTGAAAAAATTATGTATGATACCGCTATTGGCGATTGCCTGCCTGCTGCCGCTCGTTTCCGTCCAGGCTGCCGCCAATACGGAAATTACCAGTGTCCGCGTAGCGACACGCAATGATGCCAATACACCCTTTGTCCGGACCGTCCTCGATGTGTCCAGAAAGGTCACGCCCCGTCTGTATATCGACAAGAGCGGCCGATACGTGACGGTTACGCTGCCAAATACGAAAATCGATAAAAATGTGCAGAAGCAGTACGATGCCAATTCCAATGTCGTATCCCGTATCTGGCTGACCCAGCGTTCGTCCGGTACGGACCTGAATATCAAGGTTCCACGCCAGGTCACGGCTCAGGATGTGAAGGTATTTACCCTGCCGGGAGATAAGAAAGCCAACCGCTCAGACCGGGTAGTCGTCGATGTCAATGACAAATCCGGTAAAGTAAAACAGTGGAAACACTGGGGCAATGAATCTATCGGCATTCATTCCTCGCAAAATACGAAGGGAACTAAAACGGGCGGTTCATCCGTTACGGTGCCATCCTACGGCGGCAGTGCCAGCTACAGCCTGACCAAGGGGCTGAAAGGCAAGACCATCTGCATAGATCCCGGCCACGGTGGCAGTGATACGGGAGCCCTCGGCGCGTTCAGCCAGGAAAAGAATATTACCCTGGCCATTTCCAAAAAAGTACAGACTCTCCTGCAGCAGGCCGGGGCCAACGTCATCATGACCCGCACGACCGATGTCGATGTGTATGCACCGAATGACGGGGCCGTAGAAGAACTGCAGGCCCGCTGCAATATCGCCAATGCGGCCAAGGCCGATGCCTTTGTCTGCATCCACATCGATTCTTACTCCTCGGCTGATGCCGGCGGCGTAACGGCTTATTACAACAGCAAGACATCCCATGATGCCGGCCTTGCCAAGTATATTCATAATCAGAATATGAAGGCGACGAATTTCCAGGACCGGGGCGTACGGACGGCTAATTTCTACGTCCTGCTCCACACGAACATGCCGGCAACCCTGCTGGAACTGGGCTTCATTTCCAATCCGGGTGAAGAAAAAGCCCTGAACTCGGAAGCACAGCAGCAGAACTTTGCCGAAAGCATCGTAAAAGGTCTGGCCGATTATTTCGATAACAACGGCATATAACAGACGTATAGCGCAACTGAACGATGGCAGATGCCCCTGTCAGCCCGTGCGGAAAGCCGGACTGACAGGGGCATTTGTTTATGCTTGTTTTTTTAATTTATATATACTCATACCTTTCAATTTTTGCTATAATAAATAATTATAGAAAATATATCTGAAATAGCCTGTTAATGCGGTATTTATAGTGCCGTTTTCCTGTTCGTCAAAAATTCGTCAAAAATCATTTAGAGAAAATTGCGTCCACATCACGGGACGCTTTTTTTCTCATTTCTTCCGTGAAATCAATGTACGTGTTGATAATGGTAGTAACTGTATCGCCACAAAGAGCTGCCACCGTTTTCACGTCCACACCATTCGCTAAAAGGTTTGTTGCATAGGTATGCCGGAAGTCGTGTATGCTTGTGTTCGGGAGTGTTTTCTTTATCCAGTAATTTAATGGATATGATTCTGCTGTCCTAAATCCAAGAACGGATGTCGGAACCGTGTTAGGCTTCCAGTCACTCAATACACGTATCAATATTCCAGGCATCGGGATATCACGGTACGAATTGTTTGTTTTAAGTGCGCCTATGCGGTGTTGTACTTTACCGTCAATACGACACACTTTTAATTGCCTTTTCACGGATATAATGCCAGTTGAAAAGGATACATCATCCCATGACAACCCTGCCATTTCACCGAACCGCATTCCAGTATAATATGCCAGTTGAACGCATATCTTATAATTCTCATGTTTTGGGGAAACATCACTTGCCAACAGTCGCTCAAAATCTGCTTGTGAAACGGACTTGATACGGGAAGACTTGATGCGCTTTCTCCTGGGGACATTTGATACTGGATTATTCATCGTAAATCCATAGACGTTTATTGCATGAGAAAACACTGCATGAAGCAAAGCCAGTTGTTGGGAAATGGTATGGTCGGCATAGTGATTGTTTTTGGTTACAGCACGGCTGATATCAGCTGTTGTTATTTTAGCCAGCATCTTATTACCGAGATCATCAAAAAATATCGGGATACGATTAAATGAATATTTAGAAGAATCACTTAATAGCGGCTTATCTTTTGTGAAGATAGGTATAAACTCTTTGAGTGTTATGTGCGCCAAATCATTAGATGATGGGACGAAACTTTTCTTTAAATCCTCATACAGCCGTAGTCCGGCGGCTTTAGCTAATTGCTTCGTTTTTAGGCCCTGTTTTGACTTCTGACGCCATTTATCACCGTCCTTATAGGAAAGTATTACCTGCCATCCTTTATCTTTTTGCCGGTATGTGAAGTTGTGTGTGATATCGTACATGGAAACTCCTTTCCCGGCGGAACGACCGAAAAGAATATATGTTCTATAAATTGAGTGTGTTTCTCTTTTTTGAATATACTCAAAAGGTAACTTAAAGTTCCTTGATAATTTTGCAAACCTTTTGATAAATCGTTGACTTTTTTATAAAAAAGGTACTTAAAGTCATCCGTTTTGTCCTGCTACTAATAGAGACGGAAAATATTTTTTTTAAACCGTCAGATTATACAGCCGGCCAAGGCTAGTAAGTAGGAGGATGATATTATGAACAAAATGGTACAAGGATTGTTAGACAATGCACGGCTTTTCAGAGACAAAGGTGCTATGTACATTAACAAGGCAGAAATGAGTGATATCCATTCGCCACAGTTCGACCGCTATTTGCAACGGGCTGCATCTGCACTTAATGCGTCTACCACTTATTACGAAACAGCATATCGTGTAGCCGCCGATATGTATGGGGAAAATGAAGCTATTGAAATGCTTCTGGATGATATTGGAAACAACTGCAAGCTGATTGACCGGCTAGTTAATGACAATAGTATTGATGAATGATATACTATAAGTATGACCGGCTTGTGAAGGAATAAAGCTGGGTTCCCGGAATGGGAGTAGCCTTTTGCGAGTGCTGTCAGCTCTACGGGGCGCGGTGCGGGTTAGAATCCCCATGCTCCTGGGGCCGGCCAGATGACTTATGTTGTCCACAGGATAAGCCTGCATGGTATGTGCCGTGTAGGCTTATTTCTTATAGCCATTGACATATTTGATTAAAAATATGTCCTATACAATCCTTTATTATTTGTGGTACACTATAATCATGAGGAGACAATATCATAGTTAAAGCTTGCAGAATCACAGCTATCCATGTGGCAATGTTTACTTTACTGGCAGGTTTGTTCCGCTCATAAGCATCCCTTCCAGCAATCGTGACTTCAACCATTTGCCCGCAGTGAGTACGTTCAATCATACCTGTAGCGAGGAGATAACGATATTCAGCGGAGAACTCATGCAGATAGTTGCTTAATTTGATAAAAGGCGTGGGTCCTCTATCATAAAAGAACTGCAAAGCCTTCAACGTTTTCGAATCCATGATAAAATCCCTCCATCCTAAGCCTGTATGGTTCGATACGGGCTTATTTTTTTTTACGTTCTTAATCTAATGGAATGTTGGCTTCAATACCTACTACCGTACCGCTATCATTAACAAAAAATCCTAAATCGGCACTATCCTGGGAATATACAAAAAGATGTTTTTGTTCCTTGCGTCGAACACGTATTATATTCATTCCGTACTTATTAATTACATCGTGTATCGTTGAAACGCCAATTATAATCCCTCTAGGAGTTGTCACCCCCGGATTCCAAGAATTAATAACTACTACTTTGTTATTAATCAATACTACATGTCCTAATTTCCCGTTGTATCTTTGTGGCTTTTTAGTTTCCTTCACATACTTGATTTCTGGTAATTCTATTGAGGAGATTATTTTGCCGATGCACTTTTCTATGGCAGGCTTATAAAAAGCGTCGTTTACATGAACATCTCCAATAACCCAGTCGTTGCTTACAGTTGGCGTCGCCGGAATCATGAATTGATTTGTATTTGATATGCTTGCATTGGATTTGGTATCTTTTTTTAATCCTTTCCCCTTACACTGGTAATAAAAAAAGAAAGTAACGCATAATATAATGCCCAATTCCAAAACTAAGGTAGTCCAATCAATATAATGTTTGGCCGGAATACTAAAAATCATGCTATGTCCAGCGGATATATAATCTACAAATTTCCCGTTAACTATTTTTTTATAGTGAATTGGTGGGAATATAAGAGCAATGGCAGTTGCTAATATTCCTAATTGGATTATTTTTATTGGCTTCATGACGATCACTTCCTATTTGTTGATGAATGGAAAAGAATCGCTGATTTATAATTTTCCCCTGAGTTCAACCACCTTTCCCAGTATTTGGACAGGCAGTTCTTTAATTTCCTTAGTTACCAGCGTCTGGGAATACGGATTTTATACCATCTTTTTTCACTTTGTATGATGTGTAAATGCACGTTATGATTGTAAGGACAATGGTGGCATATCCTTGCAACTTTGGTACGTCACCAAAACCGTAACCACTAAGTAATGACAATGACATGTTAAAAATGGCCATTAGTGAAACAAGGACAGATAACATATAAATAACGGCGGTTTTATGTGATGGAGCTACTTTTATAGAAGCGAATAACCCCATACCAACAGCCAGTCCGCCTTCGACAATACAACTGCTGATCGCGTAAATTATTCCGGACGCACCTGCAAACGACAATAACAGAAACAAGCATATCCATCGCATGACAACATAGCTTATCACAAAGGCAGGGATGACAAGTATCCAACGAATGATGTTCATAGCATTACCACCTTTCAATACACCTACATAGTAATAAATGAGCTTCTTTATATGTCATTACGTCCCGATTCCTGGGGGCAGCTTGTAACAGCCGTTCGTCTATATCGTAGCTATAGGAGAGCAGATACAGTGCGAAAATGTTCGCTTCATACTCACTCCGGGCATTGCAGTAATTCACGGTATCGGCATGAAATGTCCCTGTAACGCCATGCAGGAGAGCGTGACCTAGCTCATGGGCAACGACAATCGGGATTTCCCGTTCATCCAGATTATCGTTAATTACGATCGTTTTTCTCCGTACCGGCCTTGTAAGGTATCCCCGTATCTTATCGGGCAATGGAGCATATACAACGGGTATCCGTAGCATAGAGGCGATTTGTAAAGGGCTGGCAGTTCCGGTCCTTCCGACAAGATTTTTAACACGTAGTTTGATATTTTTCCGAGCCATAGGCGACACCTTCTATTTAGTAGGAGAGTCGCCTTTTTTGCGTTTATTTGCCTGTTTAGCCGCGTAAAAGGCAACCTCAAGAGACTTCATAACCATGTCCCGTTCATCTTCTGTAAGGTTATAGGTATCGCCGTCAAATATGATTTCTGACTGCTGTAAGAATTTGTTAAGGTCTTTCGGCATTTTGCCTTCTGCGGCGTGATTGTCTTTAACGTTTCCCAGCAAATAATCTAGAGAAACATCAAAGAGGTTTGCTATTTTCTTCAATGTATCTGCGTCTGGGAACCGTTTATTTGATTCATATAGGGAGACTGTAGATTCGGCTACTCCTATTTTTTGACCAAATTCTTTTTGATTTAACCGCATATTTTTTCTGCATGATTTTAATTTTTCACCAAAACTCATAGCCTTAGCCTCCTTTGCAACAAGTAAATTATAGTTTGAGTATAACTTTGCTCTCCGTAAAGTTCAAGTAAAACAATAAAACTTTGCGAAATGTCAAAAATATTTACAAAAATACTTGACAATACGCAATGTTGGTGATATGCTATAGACAAATCTTGCGAAATGCAAAGTTAGGAGGTGACGCAAATGGAAAAAGAACAAACTTTGCAAGATTTACTAGAAGAAAGAGGGGTAAAACAGAGGGACTTATGTTCCCTTTTAAACCTTTCGGAATCTCAAGTAAGCTTATTAGTTGCAGGTAAGAGAAGAATGAGCCTAGAAATCGGCGTAAAAATAGCAAAAAAACTGCGAGTAAGTCCCAATACTATTTTTTTATCCCTAAACTTTGCAAAACGCAAAGATAATTGAAAGGCGGTGACAACGTGTTTGGAGTAAGACAAGAAAAAAGCCCTTGCGAAAGCAAAGGCTCAACGAATGTGAATATGGTGAAGTGGTTGTTCTCTAATCCGTACAAGTTTTCGGATACAGAGAACGGCAGACAGATTCAGAAATGGTTGTGGGTACTCATCCCACTGACGGTTATCAATATACTTTCTATCCCATTAAAACTGATATTGCGATAGAAACAACGGAAAGTAATACAGCTAGCTGGGCGTACAAAGTCGCTTTCTTGGCTTCACTAAGTGATTGTTCGGCTAAATCAGTTAGGTGTTTGTCCTTCTGAACAATATGAAGAAGTTCTTCACCTTCTTCTGTAAGCGTAAATACATCGCCCGGTTTAAAACCGTGCCGCCTTATATCGTCCGTAGCGGCGTTGCTGGATACCGTGAACAGCCTGGTATTTGAACTCAAACGCCCCATCAGCGAAAGAACATCGTCATCGGAAATACAAGGCATAGTTTGATGAAGCTTTGAATAAGGCAGTTTGTTTCCATCGAATAGCAAGATTAATTTTTTTACATCGTTTTGGGTCATAACACACGCCTCCTTATAAGGAGATTATACCAGAAAGGACAGCTGATATGGATTACACAGTACACAACGTCAACATCGACGTTGCCATTAACGGCAAACCAGAAAACGTAAAACGGGAAATACAAGAAATGGCTAAACTGGCGGATGAATTAAAAAAAGAGTACAGACTATGCTGCACTCTTAATTTAAAAACGACAATTAACGCTGACGAGTAGACGTAAAGGCGGTGACAACGTGGCAGACGAGTACCGAAAAGAAGTTCATGATGCGGCTGAAAATCTGACAGAACTATCAAAAGGCTTTTTTAACGCCCTTGACTTTGAGGCCTTTTTTAAAAATGTAGGCGGTAATGACTATAGAGAAATAGCCGCTATTGTATACAAACACTTTAGCGGCCATAGGTACATGGAAATTGATGACTTTGCCGATGCATTGAAAAGGTTCAACCACGAACGCATGAAAGAACGTGTTTGTGACTATGACAAAGAAAAATGGTCGTATGAAATTCACCTGCAAAAAATGATTGATATGCACGACATTATCGACTCTCATCTCAGAAAACTAAAGGAAGAATCCAAAGAATTTGAAAACGGCGATAACAACATTAACCAGGGCAATAACCGTAAGAACATATTGGACAAACTTAAGTCGTTTTTGGATTGAGTTGTTTGATTCTTGAATTTCAATCAACCGTTGTTCACGGAGCGACAATTCAACAATTTCACGGCCATAACGCGTGACGGTAATAACCCCGTCCTTGCTTGATTGGTTAACATAATGGTTTTCGCGAAGAAAGTCCAATGCGTCTCGATCGTTATTTTTAAGTTGGCAAATGACTGGGGCGTCGAAAATCCTTATTCCGTCGTGATTATAAAAGAACTCTAGCAATTTTAATGTCTTGTTATCCAAAAATATCACCTCATCGATATATTCCCTATACAACATTATATCAAACGAGAGGCGAGTTACCAATGAAGAACAACGTAAAAAAAGTCAGACAGCAGAAAGGAAAGTCGCTGTACTGGCTGGCAAATAGTACTGGGCTGGCATACCGCAACTTGTGGGATGTAGAGCACGGCGCAGACGTAAAACTTTCCACCTTGTACCGGATTGCAGAAGCACTCCAATGCAAGGTTACAGATTTGATTTGAAAGGAGCAGAAGCATGAACGAATTACAGATTTTTAAAAGCCAAGAATTTGGGCAGGTAAGAACAGTAACGATAGACGGTGAGCCGTGGTTGGTTGGCAAGGATATAGCAACAGCACTTGGATATACCAACACGCGCAAGGCTCTTAACGACCATGTTGACGACGAAGACAAGGGGGTAACGAAATGTGACACCCTTGGTGGAGCACAAGAAATGACAATCATCAATGAATCCGGCCTTTATAGCCTGGTGCTTTCCAGTAAACTTCCAACCGCCAAAAAGTTCAAGCACTGGATTACGAGTGAAGTCCTACCGGCAATCAGAAGAACAGGCGGATACATCGCTAACGCCGAAACAATGACGGATGCGGAAATCATGTCCAAGGCATTACTGATAGCTAAGAAGACAATAGAAAATCGAGAACAACGTATCCATTCATTAGAAGCGGAAACGGAACGCATGAAGCCGAAAGAAATATTTGCCGATGCGGTCAGTGCTTCCAACTCTTCTATTTTGATTGGTGACTTAGCGAAAATTCTGCACGGTAACGGTATCAAGATTGGCCGCGGACGCTTATTCGCATGGATGCGTGAACACGGATTCCTCATTAAGCAGAAAGGCACGAGTTACAACATGCCGACACAGAGAGCAATGGAATTAGGATTGTTCCGGGTCAAGGAAGGCTCTTATGTTGATGGTAAAGGGAACAACATCATTACAAAAACGACAAAGGTTACTGGAAAAGGTCAGCAGTATTTCATTAATAAATTCCTGGCTGGGGAGGCATGATCCATGAAAATGGCCTATAACACGGAAGAGCTACAGAAGCTCTTCCACTACTCCCGGCAGACAATCACCCGGATGGAGAAAGACGGCAGGCTTCACCGCCTGTACGGCCTTCCCGGCGTATGGTACCGGGCAAGTGATGTACGAGAGCTTTGCGAGTTTGAAGAGCCGGCTCACAGTGATGAGGAATGGGAAGCCGTAACGGACGAATTGTTGCGGCTAAAGGATGAAGTTTCAGAGTTACGGCGGCGACTGGAAAACGTACAAATAGCCGCATGCGGAGGTGAGAGCAAATGAAGCGTCAGGAAATAGTTATTCCCGACTGGGTGAACCGCAAGAATGAAATAGTTATTCCTAGTTGGGTAAACGCAAAAAAGCCGCTCCCGGAAGTGGAAGCGGCTGAAGAAAACGAGTTGTCAGAAGCTGTCTGGCTGGCGGCGTTCCTGATACTCGGGGCCATCATCATTGGCCTTATATAAGGGAAAAGCCGCTCAAGGAGGGCGGCATGGGTAAGACGTTCGGCGTCTTACATGTCTATTTTAGCAGAAAGGAACGAATTATGCAAACAACATATAGAGAGTTCGTTATTCAAGACGCCGTACATGCGGCTGACCTGATGGTCCAGCGCCTTCACTGGATGGCGGAAGTGAGCGACGAAACACCGCATAGAATAGATGATTACAAAGAAGCATTAGAAGACTTTGAACGGCTACAGGAAAAGGCCGTCAATCTTATAAAAGACGATTACGGTAAATGGGAGGCCGAAAATGCGTGAATTAGAAAACGGCATGGTAAGCGGAGCTTATACATGCGGAATTGACTACTACAATCTGGGGGCAGAATATCCCGACTATGACGACGAAGACGAAGATCAGGAGGAAGACGAAGATGGCGAGCTTATATGAAATCAATCAATCCATTTTGAATTGCGTAGAAGTTGAACCGGGAACGACGGTCAATATGGAAACCGGGGAAGTCATCGACCTTGAAAAACTTTCCCTGCTGAAAATGGAGCGAAGCGAAAAAATCCGCAACATTGCCTTGTGGATTAAAAACTTGAAGGCCGATGCAAAGGCTCTCAAGGAAGAAAAGGAAGGATTCTACAAGCGACAGAAGGCCGCAGAAAACAAGGCCGCACAGCTGGAAAGCTACCTTGCCAACGTTCTCGACGGTGAAAAAGTCAAGGAAACGGAATTTGCCATTGGCTGGCGCAAGAGCAAAGCCGTCACGATTACAGACGAAAAGAAACTGCCGGAAATCTTTCTGATTGCACAGCCACCTAAGGTTGACAAGACCGCAATCGGGAAGGCATTGAAAGACGGCGAAGACGTTCCGGGGGCTGAACTAATTGAAAACATGAATATTCAGATTAAGTGATGGTAGGAGGGAAAAAGCATGAAACACAGTGACGAATTAAAAAACATTGCAAAGGCACTGGCAAAATTCCAGGCAGATATCAAAGACCCGGCAAGAGATAAAGACAATCCATATTTTAAAAGCAAGTATGTAGCGCTGGACGGACTTCTTGATGCGGTACGTCCGGTGCTAGCGACAAATGGACTTTCTTTCATACAAAGCCCAGTATCAAACGGGCAGGATATGGGAGTAACAACACTCCTGATGCACGACAGCGGGGAATGGATTGAAAGTGATCCATTCGTGCTACATGCCGTAAAAAACGACCCACAAGCTGGTGGGTCCGCAATCACCTATGCAAGGCGTTATTCCCTGTCCGCTGTGCTGGGCGTGGCATGGGACGATGACGATGACGCTAATATAGCCACAAAAGGCCCTCGGGGCCGTTCTAACGCACGGGAAACGGCTTCTAAGGGTAATCACATTCAAAACGACGCAAAGTCCGAAAAAACGCCGCCACAGCAGGCCCAGCCGAAAAAAACGCCTACTACGGTTCATGACTACTACGAACTGACGATTGACTGGGCAAGGGAACATAAGGCAGTCGCCTTTATCGGTCCGCTGATTACAGAAAAGTTCAACAAGCATAAATTTGAAACATTGACGCTCCCGGAAGCAAAGGCTTTTTACGACAACATAGAAAGCCTTGTAAAAGAAGCACAGGCCAAAGATGACGAAATTCTTGAAAAGAGTATGGCATGAAGTGGAAATCTAAAAGCATCCAGGTGCTGAAAGGTATCGGGGGCATGATGCTCCTGATACCGGCACCAAAAGACGAAGAACTGAATTTAATCAGGCCGGATGTAGAGTACAGCATAGAGCTGAAACGTCCGGGAAGAAAGAGAAGCCTAAACGCTAATTCCTACTGTTGGCTGCTATGCCAGCGGATCGCGGAGAAACTCAGCCGTGACGGGCAGTACGTCAGCAAAGAGGAGATATACCGTGAAGCCATTCAGGATTCGCAAAGCTTCATGCCGGTATGTGTACAAACCAAAATAGCAGACAGCGTTATCCGTAAATGGCACCACAACGGGATAGGCTGGACGGCAATCAACGCCAGGGACAGCAAGATAAAAGGCTGTACCGTCCTGCATCTGTATGCCGGGTCCAGCTCCTACACCGTCGAGGAAATGAGCCGACTCATTGATTGTCTGGTGGACGAAGCTCACAACGTCGGTGCCAGTGTCGAGGATAGCGAATACATAGAAAAATTGCTGAATGACTGGGAGGATGAGAATAACGAACAAGCGGAAAAGAAGGGATGACGCACTACTAAAAAAGAACCGTCTGCCAGCTTATGAACGGGCAAACGGGATATGCGAATTATGTAAGTGCGCAAGAGGGACTGACGTCCACCACATAATTTTTCGTTCCCATTGCGGGACTAGCAACTTGAATAATTTGGCTCTGCTCTGCCCGGACTGTCATAGACGGGCACATAGCACAGAAGCCAGAACGGTACGAGAGAAATTGTTGGCAGAGAGGAGGTGTGATGATGGATAGCGGTTACATCAAACTATACAGGTCACTGCTGGAAGACCCGATATGGACAAATAGTACCGCTGAACAATGTGTAATATTGATACAGTTGTTGTTTTTTGTGACATGGAAGCCAAAGAAATGGGATGTTTTCGGGCGTCAGTTCACATTGAACCCAGGCCAAGGATTCGTTTCAATCCGTGATTTTTCAAAAATTTGTGGACATGGAGTTTCACGCCAAAAAGTACGCACGGCGTTCAAACGTTTTGAAAATTTGGGATTTTTAACCCAAGAACCAACCCAAAAGGGAACGCTAATAACCATAGTGAATTGGCGTAAATATCAGGGTTTGATTGATGATACTAACCCAGTAATTAACCCAACCCTAACCCAAGGCCAACCCAACCATAACCCAACCCTAACCCAAGGCAAACCCAACCATAACCCAACAATAAAAGAAGAAAGTAAGAAAGATAAGAAAGATAAGAATAGTAAGAATGATAAGAAGGATAAGAATAAAGATATCTTTCAGAAAATAATAAAAGAGTTTTCAGCAGGGAATGAACCACTAGAACAGGCTATCACGGACTGGATTGATATGAGGGCTTCACTAAAAAAGCCAGTCTCGACAGAAAGAGCGTTGAGACTAAACCTTGACAAGCTGTTCAAATTATCGGATGGTTTCCAGCCGGACATGTTGGATATTGTGAATCAGTCAATCATGAACTCGTGGCAAGGCTTCTTTGCATTGAAAAGCTCCAAACGCAGTACAGATGACAAGAAAGAAGCCATAGACGTTGTTAGACGATTGCAGGAGAAATATGAATCCGCTGAATGTAACGGAAAGTAGGAGATGGCATATGGAGAAATCAAAAGTGAACACGCTGAAAGCACTGGCACCACTGCAGTTGGCTTTCAGGAAGGATTTAGCAGAAGATCAATTCGATTTTTACGTACAAATGCTAGTTGATATCGACCCGGAATACATCGACAAGGCTGTCAAGAAATTAATATACACAAGCAAGTACCTGCCGAGCATTGCAGAAATCAGGGATACGGCACTGGATATCAGGAAGGCGGAAGCCGGTACCCAGGAACCGGACTCAGGAGCGGCATGGGGAGAGGTACAACGGCAGATACGGGCAACCGGGTATTGTGGGAAGCCGAAATTCACTTCACCGCTGATTGCTGAAGCAGTCGAACGCATGGGATGGAAAGATATATGCTGTACCCCGGTCGAAGATACCGGAATTTTACGGGCACAATTCCGCCGGGTGTATGAAGAACTGGTTGAAAGCCATAAGGACGAAGAAGTGAACGTCTTTATCGGGGTGTTGAAAACATCAAATCATAAACAAATCGAAAGTAATATTCAAATGCTTACAGACAAAATGGGAATGTAGAAAAGGAGATGTTGTCATGAACAAAGTAGAATTAATCGGAAATCTCACAAAGGAACCGGATGTACGTTCCACGAAGTCGGGGAAGGCAGTGGCGTCGTTTACAGTGGCCTGCAACAATGGCCGGAACCGGCAGACAGGCGAGGAATACGCACCGGATTATGTACCGTGTGAAGCATGGGAAAAGACAGCCGAACGCATGGGAGAAATGGGAAAAGGGGCATATGTCCTTGTAATGGGAAAAATCAAGACACGTTCCTGGGATGGTCAGGACGGAAAAAAGCAGTACAAAACATACATGGCTGTTGATATGGTCTACCCGATCGCGAAAATGAGCGGAGGAACGGACAACGGATTCAACCGGATGGGCCAGCCGGTACAGGAAGAAATCCCATTCTAAGGCGGTGACGCCATGAAGCACTGTTATTATTGCGGAAAGCCACTTACAGGGTTCTGCCACTACGTTGTACTGGCAGATGGAAAAGAAGTACCCGTGTGTGCCGATGACAGGGCTTGCAAACCGCACGGCATGAAAACGTATGGGCACAAACCTAAAACGTCTAAAAACGGCAAAATTCGCGCATTAGAAAGGAACAGAGATAAGTATGCAGGTACGGATTAAGAAATGGTTAGACAATTACGGAACGGAAGACGTGAAGTTACCACTCATCACAGAGGGAAACGCATGTTTCGATTTTTACGCACCGGAAAAAGTAGTCATCTATCCGGGAGAAACGGGAGTGTTAGTCGGTACGGGGGTAGCGTTTGAAATCCCAAAAGGGTATCACATGAAACTGTTCATGCGGTCGAGCTACGGAGCGCATCGGAAATTGAGACAATCCAATTGTGTAGGTATCATCGACAGCTCATACCGTGGCGAAGTCAAAGGGCTGTTCGATAATGTCGGCGATTTGCCGGAAATCATCGAGAAAGGCGAACGGTTTATGCAGGGACTCATAGAAAAGAACGTTGAAATCGAATTCAAGGAAGTGGATACGCTGACAGAAACACAGCGTGGAAGCGGAGGTTTTGGCAGTACAGGGAGATGATCGCATGAAATTCGGAAAGTATCAGCCGGAAGAAAGCCGTTCAGACTGGGGGAACGAACGATACATTTTCCAATTTGAGAACGGCTACGGGGCAAGCGTCATCAGGAACCACCTTTCATACGGAGGGCCGGAAGGATTCTATGAACTGGCAGTCCTGAAGGACGGGAAAATTAATTATAAGACGCCGATAACAAACGACGTGATTGGCTGGCTGGACCCGGACGAGGTAGAGGAGCTTCTGGACAAGATAAAGGCATTGCCGGGAGGAAAGGAATGAGAAGCCCGTCAGCGTTCAACGTTCTGAATGGTGCCAACTGGTGTGCCGTGGCCATTGCGATATGGCACCCGACGCCGGTAACGATAGAAGACAGTTTTGCACTATACGAGACGGGACAACGGCAACACGGGAAAGATTTAGACGGGCTTCCCTTCAATCGTGGCGCAGAGTGCCGGGCCATGCATGAAGCTGGCCTTACATGGAAGGAAATAGATGAAGCACTTTTTATAAAAAATTCAAACTCGTACATGTCTAAGTACAAAAGGAGGAAAAAGAAGAAACATGGATAATGTGAACCATCCCAGACATTACACAGCCGGGGGAATCGAAGTCATAGACTTCCTGAAAGCAAAACTCACACAGGCGGAATACAGGGGCTTCCTGAAAGGGAACGTAATCAAGTATCTCAGCCGGGCAGGACTGAAAGGGGCAGAAACCCAGGACTACGAAAAGGCATTATGGTACCTGAACCGGCTATGTAAAGACTGCACCATGGAATATCATTCGATGCAGATACCGGAGGGCGACGATGAAAAGTAAAAAGACCTATTACGAAGTAAGCGACGAGTACGGTCGTAAAAGGGTACTTACGAACAAATTACGCCGGGCGTTGGCATACATCACGTCATGCCAGTTCGACTATGGACTAATTGTCACGAGGTACACATGCGATGCAGCTACAGGAGAAATCAAGAGGAGGGAAATCATAGATGTATCAACTGAACTGGGGTGCAATACGGGCGGCACAGGCGGCACGGACGATGCACCGGCCGGACAATATCGGGGCCGTTGTGACACTGCTGATTTTCTATAAAAACCTGCACGATCATTTTCTGTATGGCAAGCCAAAAATGGACGGCATCATGAACTGGTTCGGCAAAATCCAAAATGGCAAATGGACGGGCCTTACGGAACAAATAATTGACAAAACCAATGACGCCAACGGCATGGACCCCAACATGTACCATGATTACATGCATAGGGTTGTTAAAATCGTCGAGAGAGACGATACCTATAAACGCATCCTGGGACGGCCGCCAGTACGTAAGAGTGAAGACAAGAAAAGATATCTAGAAGCGGCAGAAGTGACGTACAAACTCACGTCGTTCATTCTCTGCACGAAATACAAATTCGGCAAACGGAAACTGAATTTGTT
The DNA here is from genome assembly GCF_043520715.1 of Megasphaera hexanoica. NCBI lineage: Bacteria > Bacillati > Bacillota > Negativicutes > Veillonellales > Veillonellaceae > Megasphaera > Megasphaera hexanoica. Next base: position 1,398,546 of record NZ_CP171361.1, read on the forward strand.
ACAGGCGTATGTCAAAAACGACATGTGGGCACTGATAGAGGGAAACTGCAAGCTGACAGAATTCTTCTGGATGCTACATACGGAATGCCGGCTAGAGTTCGGCGCGCTGGATGGCTGGATGAAGCGTTACGGAAAAATCTACGGAGAGGACGGAATGCCGATATGAAAAATGACCTTATGTATCACGTCCAGATGAGGAAACAGCAGGACATAGAGGACTTAAAAGCGGGAGTCAAACAGCTTAAAGAGGCAAACGAAGCAATCCGGATGAGGTTGGGCGTAAATGAAGAACACGGGTATAAATTGGAAGATAAATTAGCTGAACTGCAGTCCAATTTTGAAACATTCAAACGGCAGACAGTGAAGCGGCAAACAGAGTTGCAGAGAGGACTACAGTTCACACTGCTGGCCGTACTGATTGGCTACGTTTTAGGAGTTGGAACAATTTTACTTTAAAAATTGATGACAAGGGAGATGATTACACACGTGAAGTACCGTTTTGTGATACACGGACGGCCAATGACTAAGAAAAATTCGCTCCAGAAGACACGCTACGGGCTTATACAGGGTAAAGCATATAGAGAATATGCCAAAGACGCTATATGGCAGTTAAAAGAGCAAATAAGGCCCAAAAAGCCAATTGATTGCGCCGTCACGATGGCCGCAACGTATTACATGCCGAACCGCAAGGGCTGGCCCGACCTTTTCGGGCTGGTCCAGGCGACGGCGGATATCCTCGAAAGCGCGGGCATCATCGAAGACGACGGTTACATCGCAGGAATCGATGACTCGATGATAGCGGGGATTGACAAAGAAGACCCCTGCACAATCGTCAAAATAAGCGAAATAACGAACGTTAATTACCCGCTGTACAAGTTGCACCCGAAGTTAAATAAAAAGCTGTTAAACGGCGATTTTGAACGATTTAAGGACATCAGGGAGGAAACAAACAGTGAAAATCCAACCGATTGAGATGAAAGCCAGCACGGTACTATATTTATGTGCTGGTTGGTTAGGGCTGCTAGGTGTTTCACTACTAGTAACAGCGACATGCCTGACACACTACATGATCGTGATCACGATGGGCATAATCGGCATGATAATCCGCTGGATAACAAGGAAGTACGAGCAATTCGAAGAAGCCATCGAGCAGATGGTACACGCAACGAAAATAATTGTGACGGAAATCAGGAAGAAGGCAGAGGATGACGATGAAAAGCCATGAAATATATATAAAGCTGTTGAAACAGTATGCGGAAGCATATAGAGCGTGGACGGATACAGGGGAAAAGGAATACCTGCATCGCTACCGTGCAATCCGGGATACCGTACACGATGAACTCAGAATGGAATACAGTGAGTCCCGAACGAGAATACTGATGAACAGCGCCCTTATAGGCGATACTGGAAATTGGCACCATGTAGGCATGGATGACTTTAAGGCAATAGATGCAGTAAACTATCTGCACATTTACTGCCAGAGGAATCAGCCGACATGCGAAGGGTGTGCCATTGATGACTGGTGCATGAAGATGGGGCCATGGAGAAACCCGGCCTATGAAGACATAGAGGAGCCAGAAGAAGATGATTATCTGGAAGGAGTGACAGATAGTGATAACTGACATAGAAGCCAGGCAGGCGGCAATGACGATCATTAGGTATTGCGTCGAAAACACATGTGATACATGCGCTCTCAGCCATGCGTGCTACAAGCTGAGAGGCGAAGAAATGCCGCCGGATGAAATGTCAATAAATGATTTGCAACCGAAATTAGAATCGGTAACAAATTGTGTTGAATCAGACGTAGACCCGAGGTTACATGCGTCGTATGTAGACCATGACGGAAATGTCGTGTTTGTGGATTGAGGAGGCGGATGAGCGTGAATTACACCGAAGAAAGCAAAGAAAAATTAATGTCTTGTGCCAAAAGCATCAAAATATATTGTAATGACATGCTAAATGATACCGACGGCGGATGTCAAAACTGCATTTTTAACACGCCGCATAAATGCGCATTAATGGCCGGTGAACCGTCAGAAGAACGGTGCCCGGCCGGGTGGTTGGTCTAGGAGATGAGTAGCGTGAAAGTATCAGGAATGAGCGATGATGAACTGCGGACGCTGGCAAGCAAACGCTTTAAGAATGGCCGGATTACCAAGCAGGCCCTGGAAGCGCAGCGCGAATTGTGGGAACGCCACGGCCGACCGTTTTCGGCGGACCGTCGTGACCTTGGAGACGGAGATTATTTTGTTGATTTAGATTTTTACGACGGAAATACCCTCGATTAAACCGAGGGTATCCAGGAGGTGAAGACAGTGAATGAACGCGACATATATTTCGACGCCTCAGGGCATCCGCTTTTCCCGAAAGGCTTTGACTTTAAAAAGGCGGAACGTATCATGGATAACTTCATGACGTATCACCGTAACATGCATACGACATTTGCAGAGGTCGTTTCCTTTCTGATTCTGCGTGGCACAGGATACGACGGTGGAACGTCATCGAATCATCTGTGCTTTTTGCTGGGCGTATATGGCGGCGACCGTGCCACGCTCAAAAGGTGGAAAGAGAGGGTAAAGCCATGATACTTCAGCGGGAGTGGTTAGTCTAGGCGGAGGTGAATAGCATGACAGAAAGATACATTTTGCAATTTCCGCGAGGGATTGTGATTACGATTTTCCCGCATGATATGAGTGAATTCCATCAGTATAAGTTCTGGGACGACTTCAGGGCGCAGATTAAGAAGTCGTTCAGTGATTACACAAAGGAAACTAATCCAGAATACATCGTGGAAGACAAACTTTCGTTTATTAATTTAATCCGGGAACTGAATTTCAACGTATCGGGTAAACAAATTGTAAACGAACACATACGGGAAGAGTTCGACGATAAAAACGAGGTGTATCTAGAAGATATATCAGATACCAACTCAATTGAAGAAATGATTGACGAGGGATTATCCAGGTATAAAAAAGATTGGAACCGTTGGAGCGGGGATAAGCACGTTGATGAAATGGTATGCGCACTCGTTGCCGACGCGATAAAGACCGTCATGGAATACTCAGAGCTGGAAATAAAATCTGCAAAACATAGAGAGGAATAACAGGTGATTTGATTGCTGAAAATATTAGAATTGTTCGGCGGAATCGGCAGCCCTAGAGTTGCATTGCGGAATTTAGGTATTCCCGTAAAAGCGATAGATTACGTAGAAATCGACGAAAAAGCAGTGCGCAGCTACAATGCCATATTCAATAGCGAACTTCCATATAAAACGCAGGACGTCCGCGGATGGAACTTAAAGCCTGATATCCTTATTCACGGTAGCCCCTGTCAGGACTTCTCTATTGCAGGGCGTCAAAAAGGGGCAGACCCAGGGAGTGGTACTCGATCGTCACTCATGTGGGAAACACTAAATATCGTTAAAAACATGGGATTGTGGCGGCCGAGAATTATAATCTGGGAAAATGTAAAGAATGTAAGAAGTCGCTACATGGTGCATAACCATGAGCGGTACATGGATGAGCTGAAAAATCTGGGCTACACAAGCAACTTTAGCATGTTGGATGCTAGAGACTTTAGCCTGCCGCAGGCTAGACAGCGAATATTTACTATATCGGTGTTGGGCGGTCAAGATTTTGACTTTGATACACTTGAACGAAAGCCTATGCAACCCATTTCCAACTATTTAGAAAACGGCCCGATAGACGACTTTTATACCGTCAAGGCGCCCAGTATGTTACGGGCAATCGGGAAAACGGGGACTGTGCGCCGCTTGCCGATTATCAAAGATTACTGCTACACAATCACGGAGCGACCAGACAGAACGCCGGGTAGTGGCTGTCTTCCCATAGGTAATGGCAAATACAGATACTTGACGGAAAGAGAATGTTGGAGGCTACAAGGATACAACGACGGAGATTTCGAAGCGGCCGCCGGTGTTAATTCTCGACGAGCACTGTATAAGCAGGCCGGTAACTCAATACCTGTACCAATTTTCGAAAGTATATTTAATGCATTGCTATAAAATACCATGGAGGTGACAACGAATGTATCAAGTACCAATTGACGATGATTTCCAGCAAATGATGGTATCGGCCTTACGGTATGCGTTAACACGTAATAGCTATATTGTAGGGCTGACAATCGAATACATAGAGTGGAAAATACCACTCATGGACAAGAAGTATCTGGCTATTATGAGCCGGGACATAGACGAAGAAATGAAGCTGTCCGATAGGCTGAGCAAAGACATAGACAAGCGCTGGATGAGTAAAGACATGGACAAGCGCTGGATACAACTGAAAGAAAAGATTGATGAAAGACTGAAGGAGGTATAAGCATGATATACGAAGTGCATAAACCGGAAGACGTGACGTTTGCTACGCAATATGACGGAAGCACGAGCAGTATTGCAATAATTATTTATATAGTATCCGCTAAATGCGGGTATGGAATATCTGTAACCGTTGGTGGCAAGAAAAGTCGCGCTGAATGCGAGCAGAAAGAAGGTAGCCTCACAATTAGAATCGCTGGTAAGGGGTGGTATGGTATTGATGTTGCTCAACTTCTGACGTTACATAGCGATGAGTATTTACTTGCCCGTCCAAAAGGCGAATTTACAATAGCCGGACCGAATGAATTTAACGCGGCGTACGACATCGACGACATCATTGATTAAATGGAGGATTAAGCGTAATGACGATAACAGAAGAACACATGTTTATGTGGCTGGCCGGACTGAAAAAAGCAGAATTTTGTGATTTGTATTGCGAAAGCGTCATTGAACACGGATGTTGTTACATCAACCGGGGGGAAATACAGCATATACACGTATGCCCGGCATGGGACAATAGAACGCGTACGTGCTTATTCAACTGGCTTGAAAATCTGGGCAGTTTCCAGGAATCGGCTAAAAGGCGAGGTGATACGTATGGACAAAACTAATCTCATCAACGCCATGCATGACGTGCTGTTGGGCTACGGCATTACAACATTGAGGACCTTAAAAGAGGTACAGGCCGGTCATAAAGATGATTTTGGTACAGCACTTGATTACGGGATATATTTCGGCGCGGAAAGAATGGCCGTTACAGTATTGGAGCACATTTACGGCCAGCAAGAGACGAGAAAGTTTTTAGACAAGATATATGAAGAAGCAAGGAGGCAGGTAGAAGATGAAGACTAAATACATTTGTGAGCAATGCGGCACTATGTATGATACAAAAGCAGAAGCCGTAGCGTGCGAAAATAAACATGGAAAACTAATTGAATTCCACGTCATGCCAGGAAAAGCGTATACACGTGACAAATTACGACCGAATGTGGTTTATGCAAAATTCCGCAATAAATTTGGCGAAGAGGAAGCCGCGCAATACCAGTTTATTTGCTACGAAGATGTGGATTTTGAGGTGACGAAACGAGAGCATGAAGTGGTTAGATGACCTTGCATAAAGCATGGATTAAAAGGGGAAAAATGCCGAATTTAGTACAATATAAGGAGAAAAAGACATGGGAAAAATCTGTACGGAGTGCATTCCAGAAATAAATTACACAGCGGAAGAAATGAGAGAATACACAAAAGCATCTGAAATAAGGTGTCTCATGAAAAAGATAAGAGACGCCGCGAGAGAAGGCGGTTACATGCTGAAGATAGAAGCTGAAGACATGACTAGCGAAAAAATGAAAAAGCTAGACGAATTGGGATATAAAGTTGTCGAAATAAATCCAAACGACTTTGTTTTAGACCGCATTGGCCAACTGGCAGTCAAAAGAAGTCCATACTACATCATCAGCTGGAGGGAGTAGCATGGAAGCATATAAAGAAGAACAGCTTTTGGCCCTTTTGGACGCAAAGAAAGACGGGGCCGGACACTGCAATATTGTCAATATGGCATGGAATTTGCTACGAGCAGATAAAGGGAGAAACAAATAGAGATGACAGGAAATTAGTCATTGTATCTTAGACCACTTAATAAAATTCACAGGAGGATGAATACAGATGCAGGAAAAAGCAAGAAAGATTGTAATGGATTATTTCAACGCTCATGCTGACAAAACCGATAAGAAGCAAATCACGATGGATGACGTATTTGTCGTCTGGTTCTGCAAAACACTGCAAAACTGGAAGTGCTTAGTCAGCACAAGTGTATCAGACGGCATGTACTATGAAGTCACACATAACGGCGACAAGGGCGAAACCTACGTTGACGTCTACAAAAAGTGGGAAAACATTTGTGTAAAAGACTGAGAGGTGTGCATGATGACGACAGAGTATGTCTGCGACAAGTGCGGGAAACATTGGCACTCGAAAGAAGAAGCCGTGCTATGTGAGAAATCACACACCAAAGTGACAGGCGTTGAAGTCCCTCCAGGTGGGTACGGAAACGGCGTTACAACAAGATTAACGAAATGGGATATTCCAAATGTCGTTTATGTCAAATTCAATTGGATGGGAGAACCGAAGCAAGCACGGTATGTCTTAACAGATAGCGATTATTTTCGGCCTGACGAATGGACTACCAGAGCAAAGAAAAACCGCGATCTATTTTTCTCCAAAGGTGACGAAATCGACACGGTTAAAGAAAACGACAAATGAGTAAAGACGATAAAATCAGGCTGTTAAACCTGCTAGAAGCCTTCCGTATACATATGTGTACTAAGGACCGCGCCATGGAGCATTGCGTCAGAGATGGCCAATGCCCTATGGCCTACCCGGCCCAGTTTACAGTAGAAGGCAACGAAATCCGCACGATCAATTATTGCATGATAGAAACCGTTAAATCAGAGATAAGCAAGAGTATGAACGAAAAAGGAGAGATAGAACATGGCTAAATACGTAAAAAAACCTGTTGTGATCGAAGCCTATCAGACAGACAAAGAAATGATTATCCATACATTAGAAGGCGATATGAAAGCCAGTGTCGGCGATTTCATCATCACGGGCGTAAACGGAGAGCAATATCCATGTAAACCGGATATTTTCAAGAAAACGTATAAACCTGTATGGCCGAGTGAAACTGATTTAGATTTTGGTGATGCACTGGTATACTTACGACAAGGCCTGAGATGCTCTCGGCGTGGATGGAATGGTAAGGGGCAGTACATCTATATGACAAACGGAAGCAATGTGACATGCCGCCACTTAAAAGAAAATACGCGCAAAATGATTATAAACTCTTTTGATAAAGACGATTCCGTGGAAATCATGCCGCATATTGACATGAAGAACGCTCAAAATCAGCTCATCATTGGCTGGGCACCGACTCAAACGGACATGCTGGCTAACGATTGGTATATAGTGTATTGATGACAAGAGGCCCCGGAACATGGCTGGCCCGGGGCCCATCATAAGGGATGGGGTATACATGATAAAGACAGCAAAAGAAGCAAGATTGTTGGCGAAAATGAATGGTTACAGGGAGGTAAAAAGGCTGTACCCGCAGTACATAGGAAGCATACAACAGGCGGCCAATAAAGGTAAATATGTTTTGGAAGTCCATGGGCCTTTTACCTGCCAAGAAGAAGAGGCGATAGAGTCCCTAAAAGAAAAAGGCTTTACAGTAACTAAGCATACAGACGTATACGATGATATTTGTTGTGAAGATGTGTATTACAGAATCAGCTGGAAAGAACATAAAAGCCCGTGGCAACGCATAAAAGAATGGTTTTGTTAAATAGGACGTGATAAATAATGGATTACATCATAAACCCGTGGTGGTTCTATCTAGTAAGTGTGTTAAATACGCTACATTTTATGGCTGTTATCGGTGCTGGGTTGTCTATAATCGCGTGCGTAGTGGCATATGCTTTTCATTGTGACCATGTACGCGACTACGGTCCTGATAATTGGTACACCAACAAAGTGATAAATACAGTGAAGAAGCTATGCATCGTATTTTTTGTGTGTGTAACATTGATTATTATAGTCCCGACGGACGCAACGATGAATAAAATGATGATTGCTAATGTACTGACAACAGAAAACATCAAGAACGGTACGGATTTTACGCAAGACCAGATAGGTAAGCTGGTTGACAAAATAACGGATGCAGCTATAAGAGTGAAAGAAGCAGACAGGGGGCGATAGAATGGGAGAAATCTGTATCATATGCGGCAAAGATACGGGAGCAAAGTGGAAGATATGCGATGACTGTATAGACCGGTTAAACGAGAAAATACACCATCCCGAGCCGGGTATATGCCCGATATGTGGTAAAAAAGTGGTACACAATGGGAAGAAGAACAACAGTAAATACTGCTCCCCGGATTGCTACAACATCAGCATAAAAGTCAATCAAAAAATATGGCACATAGAGCACCGGAAGCACCTGCCACAAGACATTGTGCCCCGACAGACGCCAAAAAAGAGGACAGTAAAGAGGAAATCACGGCTTGACGAAAACGCTTTAAAAGCCCGGGAAATGGGCCTCTCATACGGTATATACATGGCCAGAGTAAGGAGTGGTAACGCATGAATTACTACAAACCAGGGGAGTGCAAAGTACACTATATGACCCCGGAAGAGCTGGAAGCGGACCGGAAGCGCAGGGAAGAAGAACGGCAAAAGCACCCATGGCGATATAAAGGGAATACACCCATTTCGGACTATAAATCTTACTTATCAGAGCAGAAATTTCGGAACGCCACCGGAAAGAAACGGAAGTGATGCTATGAATCAACGAACTCCACCAGATTTAACGACGCGGCTTGTGGAATTTATGTTTTACCGGCAGAAGGAAATAGAGCGCGCAATCAGACAGGCAAGAGAAAGCACGCGATCCGGACACAGCGGAGGCAGTTGCGGACATGCATTTGTATCTGACCCGACAGCCATTGAAGGCATTCGACTTGCCACGGAACTAAAGCAAGTCACACTGTACGACGGGGTAGTTGTCCGGAATCCTGAGCGGTGGATGAGAGTAGTACGGGGCGTGTATGACAAACTAGATGACTTAGAAAAGCGCGTCATACGCCGGAAGTACAGCAACGAAGACTACAAGACAACGATGACAGAGTTAAACATTGATACAAACACGTACTATCACATAGTCAACCGGGCACGGATACTATCAAAGATGGCGGCGTGTCAGCTAGGATTAATAAAAGTGATAGAGTAAAAAAAAGGCGACTCATTACGAGCCGTCCTTTTTTATTCAAATTTTCTCATAATCCCAGGCTTTCTACAAGTGCCAGCCTTTGGCCGGCTGTCAGTCCCTCTATTTTCTTAGACAGTTGCTTCCGGTCGTCGGGAGTCCCCGTAGCTGCATCCAGCACGTCGAGATGCAGACCGCGGATTTTTCGGCGATCAATAACAGCACCGGCCAGAACTTCACCTACGATTGCCAATTCAGTCTCCGTCAATTCCGGCGGGGTATCAAGTTCAAGCATAATCTTGTACCGTTCTACAATTTCTCCTAAACGCCGGGAAAAACCGCTTGTGCGGCGGCTATCACCTTTTGTTTCTTCTGCAAGTCGTTCGAGCGGTTCGCTCATGTAAATTGTTCTTTTCATTCTATAGCCTCCTTATAAAAATGGCGGCCATTTCTGACCGCCCATCTATTACCATTCACGGATTTCATCTTTGTATTTTTCCACCCAGGGGCCTTGCGCCCCCCGTACAACCGCTATTTAGCAATTTTATGGATTAAGACGTTGCGGCGATTGATTAATTCATCTCGCTGAGCTTTGACCGCATAATACCGCGGCTTTTCGCTTTCGCCGTCGTCTTCAACTTTGAAATTCCTGATGATTTCATACATCTTTGTGCCCAGGTCTTCGATTTCGTCATCAAGGTAGTTGATTTGGTCGCGAATGGATTCACGATATGCCAAATCTTTCATGTAATTCAGAATCGTTGCTACTTCTGAATCGCTATTGCCCTGAATGGCAAGCAACATCCTTAAAACACCGTAATGTTCTTTGAACAGCATGTAATAGAAATCTGCATCTTCTGAACCAGGTTCTTTCCATTTACAATAGCAGTGCTTCACAGAATCAATTTCACTCAAGATTTTTTTCTGCAATTCTTCCGCGTCGATGATGTATGCGCTCTTTAACATTGTCATAATGTTTTCCTCCTTTGTGTAACACTGTTTTTCTTGTTGTCTAAACTATATCACATGTTACTAGGTGTTGTCAACACTAAAATTAATTATTTTTTTAAAAATAAATAATGTCATTGACATTTTATAAAATGTGTAATAGTATATAATCAATAGATGGGAGTGATGTAAAAATGACAAGAGAACAATTTCAGAAGATGTGGAAAAAATGGCTTATCGATGTAGACAAGTCAGAAGCAGAAATCGCCCGCGAAAACGGTATGTTTCAGCAGAATCTTAATGCAAAAATCAAAAACGGATCTATGAAATATGTAGAGCTTAGCGAGATTGTAGAGAAGTGTGGATATACTATAGAAATCCGTAAAAAATAATCAAAAATAGTATTGACATATTACACTACATGCAGTACAATATAATCAGAAAGAGGGCGGGAAGCCCAAATAGAAAGGAGACAAAAAACATGAAGCTGTATCACGGGAGCTATGATAAATTATCTATGACAGTCCGGGCCGGTAACATGTTCAACGGCATGTTCTTTTCAGATGAAAAAGAAAGCGCGTTTGGTCCCGGAGCTGAACCGCGCTATTATTACAGCGTAGACATTAGCGACGATAAAATTGCAGACGTTAACGAACTTGCATATGAAGATTCTTCCGTGGGAGCAGCTCGTGAACTGTGGGGCGACGATGCCGACGTCATGCTTGACATCGTTTGCGACGAGATCGTTCCGTGGGAAGCAGACGAAGAACAGAGAGAAGTTATAAATCGCCTGTTTCCGGGATTAGAAGAGTGGGAAATGTCGTATGAACTCCAGCGACAGGCAAGCCTGCTGGCTGAAAAAATGGGATATAAAGCAGTATCCCTACATGACGAACACGGAACGTCTTATATCGTCTGCCCTGGCGCTATAATGAAAGAAGAATAATCATGAGTAAAGTAAGAAAAAATATCGTTGGAAAGCGCTACGGAAGACTTGTAGTGACGAAAGAGCTTGGCAACGGGTACGTCGTCTGTCACTGCGATTGTGGCAACGACAAGAGAGTTAGAAAATGGTTACTCATGCAAGGAGGTATCCATTCCTGCGGATGTCTGCGCAGGGAGACAGTGCCAGGCCACGGAGATATTAAATCACTGTCAAAAGACGGGACGAATCTGAGCATACTTACTAGCAAGAATATACGAAGTAGCAACACTTCTGGCGTTCGCGGCGTGCACTGGGATAAAACCCGCTCAAAGTGGGTGGGCGGCATCAAAGTCAAAGGCGTCGAAAAGAAAAAACGCTTCGATACGCTCGAAGAAGCGATAGAGTATCGGAAGATGCTGGAAGAACTGTATATCGAGCCACTCGTCGAAAAAGCCCCGCCCCAGAAGAAACGGTCGTGTATTCCCGACAAAGAGCTGAGAGATGCCAGGGAAAAAGCGTGTGTAACGCGCCAAACCGTGCATGATCGGACGGGGGTATCCATCGTCTCACTTCAGCAGTGGGAAAATGGCTGGCAACATCCTACGGCTGTAGTACGCGACCTCTTGCTGTACTGGTATCGTGCCGGGTGCCAGGCTTTGCCAGTGATAGGAGTAGCAGACGATAAGCCCGATGGCGATTACTTGATACGTCTCGAACAATTTAAAAAGGAGAATGAAAATGCTGGACAGTAGAAAAAAAGCCAATAAAAAATGGCTCGCAAAAAACTACGAGTCAATCACTATCAGAGTCCCCAAGGGGACCAAAGAGCAGATTAAGACCTGGGCTGAAATGGCTGGTCTAAGTATGGCCGCATATATTCAGGAGGCATGCAAAGAAAAGGCAGAAAAATCTTAAAAAAGCCTTGACAAGTTGTACTACTTGCAGTACAATATAATCAGAAAGAGGGACGAGGAAGTCCCGGGGAAAGCCGAAAGGAGAGGTTGATATGAAGACGACGGCAGTAGAAAAAATATCGGGGACAAAGGAATTTAGAAAAATAGGCAATCGGGCGGAAAGTACTAGATTCTTCGGTCCGGAATACGAACTTGCCTCCTGCACAAGGCAGGAAGCAGAAAAATTGTATAATTCCGGAGACATCTTCTTCTGGTCGGAAACAGAAGAAGACATTTACCCAGATGGATGGAACTGCTCATTCATCTGGGGTACAGAACGGGCCGAGACGATAGTCTTGTATGACCCGTTCGACGGAAGCCGTACCGTGTATACGGCGAAGCCCTTCGGGGAAGAAACTTCCCGGGCGGTACGCTTCTGGAAGGAAGCATAAGTGAAAAGGTCGGTACATAACGTATCGGCCTTATTTTTTTACTATTTTGCTTATTTTAAAAATAACTCATCTCTGCATATGATAGAATAATAGTGTGAAATGTAGGGCGTTACAGCGCCCAGCCTCCAAAAACTACATAGACAGTGCCCCGGGGATACCTTCATGCATAGCCGCGTGTCCGGGGTATTTGTCGTATACGGGAGATTGCGATGGAAGACAGGATACCGACAGCACAGGACCAGCGACAACTGACAGCGTTAAGTTTATATGATCATGTGCATCATGCGATGTATACCGCCGCTAAAACCGGTGCAAGCACTGTAAAGTATCACCTTCCTGCCGGCTACGGGGCAATGGAAGTAAAAGGACTCATATCTTTCCTCCGGTATCGGGGCTATTACGTTCGGCACTGGCACGGTACTGATGAACTGGAAGTATCCTGGGAACTGGGAAGAGCAGTAAGGGAGGCACTTGATAACGATGATTGACAGTGTACGCATTGGTAGTATTACATATCCTGTCAGTGAGACGGCAGAGCCTATCATAGTAGATAATGCTGTATGCTACGGGGCAATAGACTATGTAAAGCCACTCATACAGATAAACGCGAATTGTGGGGCACACAAACCGGCAACGCTGATGCATGAGATTATGCACGGCATTGTAAACGAGTATCGGATTGAAGACGTACCAGCGGGAGACGAGAAAGCAATCGACCTGATTGCAAAAGGGATACTCAATGTATTGATAGACAATCCCCGGTTAATTGAGCAAGTAACGAATTACAAAGTTAGCAAACAGCAGGTATAAATATATGCAAGGCCTTGTTATCGGCGCTTAAATCGCCATACAGGGCCTTATTTTTTTAAGTATTTGATGAAATGGCGGTGATACAGTGGCAAAAGGTAAATATCATGAGTGGTTGACAAAAGAAGGGCTGCTACGACTGCAGGGATGGGCCAGGGACGGACTGACCGATGAGCAGATAGCGACTAATATGGGTATTAACGTTGCTACACTGTATCGCTGGGAAAATGAGTTTTGCGACATTCGCAATGCCTTAAAGGACGGTAAAGAGGTCGTAGACAGGCAGGTAGAGAACGCGCTTCTCAAATCCGCCCTGGGGTATATGTACGATGAAGTCACAGAAGAACGCCGGGACGACGAACTGGTCGTAACGAAAGTCGTACACAAAGAAGTACAGCCCAACACGACGGCTCAAATATTCTGGCTGAAAAACCGCAAACGGGCTGAATGGCGTGATCGCGTGGAAAACGCAATAACAGGGGCAGACGGCGGGGCAGTCAAAGTCGAAACGCTGACAGAATCTGACGTAGATAAGCGCATCAAAGAGCTTGAAAGCAAGTTGAAAGATACGAAATAGGCCATTGGTAAGTTAATGGTAAGTGATTGGTAAGTAATATTTATGCAAAGTCAGCTGGCTTGAGTCGGGGTTGATAGTATGAAAGCAACAAAAAGAGTGAATAAACCTATCAAAACGAGTCTAAAAGAGAAAATCGAGCTAATGCAGTTGATGGAATGGAAACTCTGGAAGAAAGACCCGACAGCATTTATAAACGATTGCTGTTATACAGTCAATGAAGCGAAGAGCGGGGCAGTAGAGCATTTTCCGAAACTTGATTATCTTGCACGAGTCGATGAAATCATACATCACGAGCAGGTAGCGGCATTCCCGAAGAGCCGACGCATGATGATGACATGGCGGTGCCTGGCTAATCTCCTGCATTACGCCATGTTCGGGAAAAACTTGTCGATATTCGTGCAGTCTAAGAAGTACGACGATAGCGCGTATTTGCTGGGAGACAGCCGGCTTATGTTTCTGTATGAGCATCTTCCAAAAACACACGAATGGCCGGTAGTAGAGAGAAAGACACGCTCAAAGATGGGCTACGACTACATCAAATTCAGCAATGGCGTCGAACTGAGAGCCGTTGCAGAAGGGGCCGACCAGCTCCGCCAGTACACTGCCTCTGTCGTATACTGCACAGAAATGGCGTTCTGGGACTTTGCACAAGCGACATGGAACTCCCTCCGGCCAACCATTGAAGGTGGCGGACGTATCTTCATTGACTCATCAGCGAATCCTGGCTTTTTCTGTCAGCTAGTGACCGGCCAGCTAAACGAGGGCGAACCGGACGAAGAGCAGGAACCGCACGACGTACTGGAAGGCGTACACGAATACCGGAGAAACGGTGTGTACATTGCACGGATACACTACACTGCAGACCCCAACAAACGCAGTGAAGAATGGAAAGAGCATGAAAAGAAGGGCACGACTACGGAAGGTTGGGAACGTGAGTACGAAATCAACTGGACTGTCAGCGCTGAACCGAAGTACTACCCGGAATTCGACTATCAACGCCATGTAGCTCTGGAAGAGCTGCACCCGATAGAAGGCAGACCGCTCATTTTGTCGTTTGACTACGGGCTTACCCCTGCAACGATCATTGCACAGACAACGGCGAAAGGGCAGTTGCTCATCTTATCCGAATTGCAGTCCTGGGATTGTGGGATGCTGGCCCATGGCCGGGCGGTACAAGCTGAACTACAGACGTTTTACAGCGGATACAGCTATAGCGCAGTCGGGGACCCGGCAGGGAATCAGCGAGCACAGAGCGATGAAAAGACCGCGAACGAAATATTGCGTGACCGGTACGGTATTACCGTCGAGCCAGGCGAACTCACACAAACCGGGCGCAGTGAAGCAGTCAGATACTACTTGACGACACTCACACCGGACGGCAAGCCGCTCTTACAGCTGGACCCACGCTGTCAGATGCTCATCGAGGCGTTTACAGGCGGTTATCATCGTAAAGTCGTAGCCGGGCGCACACTGGACGAGCCGGAAAAGAACGAATACAGCCATCTGATGGACTGTTTAGCGTACTTATGCGCAAAGCTATACCGGGACAATACGTCCATGGCAGATAAGTGGAAGGCACTCACAAGAGGGAAAATGCATCGGGCAGGATACATGTAACCGGGATAGCTGGCAGGCTGTCCCCAATCATGGCAGTAACCGGGGACCGCTCCGCACACTGCCACCATTCGGCGCCATGGGCGCTTTTTTATTGCCCTAAAATAAGGAGTTGATGTGATGGACGATATTAATAACAGCCTGTCGTCAGCACAGGATGTAGGCGGGCTTTTCGGCCGGGACGCACCGCCACAGATGAGCCTGACAGACTGGCTCACACAGCAGGCAGAGCCGCAGGAAAAGACGGTATCACTCGATACACTCAAGCCGGAAGAAACCGAAAAGATTACAGAGAGTGTAAGAGAAGGCCGGGAAATTGCTAAGAAATACTACGAGGGCGAAGTCGAACCACGGCTTATACACCGCGAACAGCTCCGAAAAGGTGACCAGAAGCTTTACAAGCATAAGTTTGAGAACTTATCGAAAAAGAGTAAGTTCGTCAGCATGGACTTCAATAACATCATTGAGTGGATGAAACCGAGCTTAGTAGAAGTCTTCACGGGCAATGAATCGCCGGTAACGATCGCTGGCAGTACTATCCAGAACGACGACACAGCGACGAAGATACAGCAACTCATTGAGTACCAGCTGATGCGGAAGAACAACTACACGAGCATGGTTACGGATGTAGTGGATGAAGCCCTGGGAACGAATTTAGGCGTTGCAAAGGTATGGTGGAAGCGTGAAGAAGACCGGACACGGTACAAGATGATGCTTGACATCAACGATCTGCAGAGCGCAGAGATGCTCACGCAGGCAACGATGACCGGCGAAATCGAGGTACAGAGCGTAAAGCCACTGAAAGATGCACCAGATTTGTATGAAATCCAATTCGACCGGGTAAAAGTCACAGCAAACTACCCGGTAGTGCAGTATGTACCGCCCACGGAACTACGCTTTACGCCGGAAGCTGGCTCACTACAGCAATGCAAGTTTGTCGCACACCGCAAGATTGTAAAAGGCGACTACTTAAAGCGCAAAGAGCAGGACGGGACGTATCAGAACGTAGACGAAGCACTGAAAGCCGCCGGGGACACACACTTCACGGATGCGGATAAGTACATCAATCCACAGCTTGATGAAGGCGGGATGCGGCCGACAGACAATGACGCGGCGTCTAAAGACGTCGAACTGTATGAATGCTATATAGACGTTGACTATAACAATGACGGCATATACGAGCATTTGATAGTACATTGTGTCGGCGATGTACTACTCTCTGTACAGACGAACGAATTTGACATAGCTCCTTTTTTTGCAATAGGTGGAGTTCGGGAAAAACGGCGTATTTTTGCCGATAGCGCTCTTGCAGAACAGGTAGAGGGCCTGCAGGACCTGAAGACCGCACTAATCCGTCAAATCGTCATCAACGTTGCGAAGAACAACGACCAACAGAAGTTTGTAGATGTCACAGCGATTGGGGATATAGACGCACTGCTGAACGGCGACGAATATGTCCCGATTAAAGGGGACCCGAACCAGGCCATTGCAAATGCGCCGCAAGCTAACCTTTCGCCACTTACGATGGACGTAGTCAACTACGCTGAAAGCGAACTGGAAAACCGTACCGGCAGTACAAAGTATAATCAAGGCCTTGATGCTAACAGCCTTAATAGTACGGCTACAGGGATAACGGCAATTCTGGGGCAGGCAGATAAAAGAATCCGTCTGATCGCCCGCCTTTTCGCTGAAAACTGGATAGTACCAATGATACGGTTCATCATCCTGCTAAACAAGAAGTACGGTGAACAGGTCCAGACGTTCCGATTTAAAGACAAGGAAGTAAGCATATCAAGCGACGACCTCGATATAGACTACGACCTAGTTATCAACGTTGGCAACGGCGCCGGGACAAAAGAAGCCCGGATACAGAGCTACATGTTACTGCTCAGTCAGGTATATCCGGTACTATCACAAGCGGGAGTCGCTACTCCCAAGAGCTATTACGCCGCCGGTACGGCACTGCTGGAAGAAATGGGACTCAAGAATACGCAGGGAATACTGCTGGACCCGGATTCGCCGGAAGCGCAACAGCAACAGCAACAAACGGCACAGCAGGAACTGCAGATAGCTGCTATGAAAGACCAGGCGGACCTGCAGAAGCAATTGACGTTGAAACAAGCCGACTACGCAGGGAAGACGCAGGTAGCGAAGATACCGAGTTTGCGGCTTAACTTTGACAATCTCCCACTTGCTACGCAGATGCAGATTATCAACAATGCTACAGCCGGCACAACGACGATACAAGACGTCGTACAGCACTATATGAACCAGAACCAACAGAGTCAGCCGCCTGTACAGCCGCCACAGCAGGGAGTGACACCGAATGGATTATAGGACACTCAACGACAAAGACAGGGAGATACGGCTGGCTAAAACACTCGAAAGAGGGCAGAGGGCGGACGATCTAAAAGAGTTCATAGACGAATTTTTAAAAGATGAAGAACGCACAGCATTAGAGCGGCTTAATACCCGGGAAGATAGCGACGATATCCAGCGGGACTATCAAGCCGCCCTACGTGTATATGCCTACATCAATCAAATCATAGCTACGGCTAAGAGCCGCCGGCACAAGTTACAGGAAGGAGAATAAGACGTGTTTACATTTGATATGCAGTTGTTTGGAGAGGGAGCAAATGATGCAACCACAGCAACGACCAACGAAAACGTCGCGGGCACCTCCCAGGAAACCACGACGGCAACAGAGCCGGCCACAGAACCGGCACAGGATACAACAGCCCGATACCTCGTTACAGACCCCCAGACGGGCCGGAAACGGATTGTAAGCGAAGCCCCGGCAGAACCACAGAAGCCGGAAGCACAGGCACCGCAGGAGCCGACACCGGCACAAGAACCGGTACAGGAGCCAACCCCGGCGGAACCGCAGGAAGACAAACCGGAAACCAACACTACGGAACCAGCGGAACCAACGACGGAAGAAAAGCCGGAAGAAAAACCGCTGATACAGACCGGGCCTTATACGCTGGATGAGCTGAACGCGGCGATCAACAGCAATACCGTTGATGAATCGCGGATACCGGTACAGTACCAGTTACAGTATCAGCAGTTCAGACAGCAACAGGCCCAGCGGGCACAGCAGTTACAGGCTCAACAGGCACAGTTACAACAGCAGGCCCAACAGGCCCAGCAGGAACAGATGAAAAAGATGTTTACAGACATCGAAACAGCGGCCGAAAATCAGGCCCGGCAGGTAACTGGGGTCAGTCAACAGGACCTTGAAACAGCGGATTACTCCGATGACGCACAGCTGAAACAGCGTGTAGAGATGTACAACACGGCGAAACAATACTATCAGCAACAACTCATTGGAGCCATCCAGAGCCAGCAACAGCAGGCCCAGCAGGCCAAGACCCAGCAGAACGCTATTTACCAGAGCATTGCCGAGTTCGTTGCGGATAAGTCGCAGACGGAAAAGCATTTTCAAGAAATCAATCAAATGATGACCACTCATTACCAGAACATGCCGTTCAAAGACGCCGCCGCGGTATCAGATGCTATACAGGCGCTCAATGCGGGAAAAATCAACGAACAGCAGTGCAAGGTGCTGGAAAGCTATTACAACGTCACCCGGGCCGCATACTACGCAAAAGCCAACGATCTGACGAAACAGCCGAAGAAAGTACCGGTACCGAAGGTCGAAGGGCCGGGAACGGGGGCAACAGAACCGCCAAAACCGTTTGATTTCAGCAAATTAAGAGACATGACAGAACGCGAACGCCGTGCCGCACTGTCTAGATACTGGCACGGCAGATAAAGGAGAGATGAATAGATGGCAGATGTAACCAGAAATTTAAACAAATCCGCTAACCAGTCGTTTACGTACGACGCCATCGGGCATGCAGAAGACCTCAGCCCGATTCTGACTAATATTACCCCGGAAGTAACGCTGTTTTACTCTAAATTCGGCAACACGAAACCGGCAACGGAAACAACCTTCTCGTGGATGACGAAAGGCCTCAGACCGCCTCAGACAAACGCTCATCTCGAATACGAAAAGTACGAATTCGAACCGGTCGGCTCTATCGAAGGGCTGTCCAATAACGTACAGTTCTTCCAGAACTCCGGACTCGTATCGGACGTACAGAATGAAGTCGTAAAGGCCTACAACAACGAACACGGCACCGACCTTGATGACGCCAAATTCGACGCTTATAAATACCAGGCGCAGGACATTGAATACATGCTCGTCAACGGCGAAAAGAAAGTAGATGGAACAAAGACAGTGGCACCGCTGTCCGGCGGCATTCCGTATTTCATGTCTATGAATACGATTGACGTAACCGTATCGTCTACAGATGGCACCGTTACCGCCTCTACAGACCCGAAATTGGATACCGGCGATATCGTGTACTTTGTCGCTAAAACGATGCCGACCGGCCTCAAAAAAGGCCTGTACTACTATGTACGTGTCGATGCATCGGACCCGAAGAAACTGACGCTGTTCGATACACAGAAAGGCGCAGTCGAAAATATTGCTGACAAGCAGGTAAAACCGACAGCCGCAGGCACGTCTGTACAGCTCGTTGCGAACAACATCATTTCCCTCGGCGGCTCTGCTGATTTCACGCTGGATGATATCAACAACGCGATGGAAATGGCATTCAAACGTGGCGGCAATCCGACGGAAGCATTCATGTCTTCAAGCAAATTCCGTAAATTCTCGGACCTCGTACTGGCCCAGACAACCACCTACCGTAAATCTGGTGAAAAGAAAGCCGCAATGGTGGCAACGATCTATCAGGGAGCATTTGGCGTAGTCAATGCTAATATTCACCGCCTCTACCCGGACGAACGTGTCGATATCCTCGACATGCAGTACTGGGATATGCGGTATCTGTCCCGCCCGCACGAAGTCACGAACCTCGGCAAAGACGGAACATATGAAAAGTTTGTTATCGAAACCCGCGTCGGCCTGCAGGGCACACAGCCGAAAGCGTCCTGCTCTATCGTCGATATCCAACGCTGAATTTCATAAAGGGATACGGGGATGCTCGTATCCCTTATTTAGTAAGGTGGTGACAATATGATCACGAAGCAGAGATTGTTTAAAGACGGCGACAATATCGTATTGCGTAACACCGTAGATTGTTCGGAAGCGATTGATGCGGCACGGATGGCGAACGAAGCAGATAACGGCGGTTGGTTCGGTGACAAGAACGAACGGATGCAACTGATGGGATACATCCCACCTGAATTCTGGACGTTTGACCCATGGCTGATTGCCGCACGACGGGCACAGCAGGAAGGCGATATGCGTACCTACATGAAAGACATGAAAGCCTTTTTTCGTACGCATACGGCCTTTAAAGTCAATCATAAGCGCACGATGTGGCGCGGTACCGGGGCGGTGTTGCTGGGATGATTACCGTACAGGAATTAAAGAATCTCATCCGCTATAAGCTCAAAGACAACAACGAAGTCCAGTACAGCGACTATGACATTATACAAGCTATCAATGAGGTGTTACGCTACGTCAATCAGTATTACATCAATAGCGATTTCCTTGAAAAAGTTCAGCACTACCGGCAGGACGACATGAACCGGGAAATAGACGAATACAACGCAAGCCTTACACCGGACCCAGGGGACGAAACGACGACGCCGACACCTAAAGAGCATATCGACATGATGATGACAGGCGTAGAACTCCCGGAAGATTTCCTCACGATCGTACGTATCGTAGACGGCCATGGCCGGGACCTGCATCCATGTGACGCCATTCGTCCGCCACGATGGGACGAGTACAAGATACTCCAGAATCGTTTGTATGCCGGCGTGAAAGACGTTGACATGCTGTATAATGCCGGATTTATGAGCGTATCAGCACTTACGGACAGTATCGAACTGCCGTTCGTATTCAAGGACGCACTGGCAAAGCTGACCTGCACGGTATTGCAGAACAATCCGGATACGGATGTTATGAGCAGTGCCGTTGATGATGCGCTGGCCAACGTCGTGCCTCTACGGAAATACACCAACATGGAAAAA
The DNA here is from genome assembly GCF_043520715.1 of Megasphaera hexanoica. NCBI lineage: Bacteria > Bacillati > Bacillota > Negativicutes > Veillonellales > Veillonellaceae > Megasphaera > Megasphaera hexanoica. Next base: position 1,419,863 of record NZ_CP171361.1, read on the forward strand.
CGGATGCCGTTTTACTGTTAGGGGGTGACGGAATGAAAGTAGACACAGCCATTACACGGATACAGCAGGAAACGCATGATATCAGCAGTGAATACAGCCGTGAACGGTGCATCCAGTTCCTCAATACGGCAACACAACAGGTAGCGGGGCTTCTTATTGGGGCCAAATGGCCGGTACTGGTGCAGGAAACGACCATCCAGGACGGTGATTCCATTCCGCACAACTACCTGAACGCATGCGGCACCTATCCGCTGTCTATGACGGCAGGGAAAGCACATATCACGGACTCGGCGTATACATCGGTTAAATTCCGGTATTTTGCCACTCCCGATTTACTGGACAACGCCTCGACCGACATGCCGTTTGAACACGATGCAATCAATGATGTCATCGTCAAATCGGCGGTATTGCTTGCGCTCAACGAGAACGAATACGATATTTCAGCCGATACGAATATCGTGAACGCCTTACAGCAGGCTATCAGTGCAGGAATGAGTTGATGCTATGGCAGACCTGAACAAAAAAATACTGACAATGCCGGACCTGCCGAACACCATACAGGGCGACGGCAGATACTTCCTGTCGCTGATGCGGAAATACCTGAAGTCCGTTAATGAACAGGTCAATGTAGCGAATGGCTTCACGGCGGACGATGTAGACGCCAGCACCAAAGGAGACTTCCCCATGCCGAAGAACTTCACGTTGACGTTCGACCGGCTGGGCGGGGTACTGAACTGGGATGCGGTAGATGACGACAGCCTTGCCTACTACGAACTGCGGACAGACGCTAATATTGGGGCCGGGTATGGACTGCTGGAAAAGACGACGGCTACGTCAAGCACGATACTGCCACAGACTGCCAGTGGCAAGATATATCTGTTCGCCGTCAGCAAGGACGGGAAAGTATCGAACGGAAGGACCATTTCCTACAACAAACGCCGGCCGGCGGCACCGTCTGACATTTCCCTCACGAAGAACAATGAAGGCACACTGATTACTTTCCTTGAAATACCGTCTAACTGCATCGGGGCTAACCTGTACATAGACGGTATCAAGTACCAGACCGTCGATAACGTCTATTTATATCCCAAGTCGAATATCAAGGAAATATACATTGCCTATTACGACCAGTTCGGCGAAGGGGAACGGGCATACCTTTCCTGCTATGTGCCGGATGTAACCGGCTTCTGGGTAGAAAAGAACGGGGCCAACCTGTATTTCTATTGGGATGCACTGAATATCTACAATATCAAGTACGTCGTAAAAGTCGGACAGACGCGGGACTGGGAACAGGGAATAGAGATATTCCGGTCAAAGGTCAACAAATACCGCTATATCCGGCCAAATGAAGGCGACTGTTATTTCATGATTAAAGCCGTGGACGATCACGACAATTATTCCGTCAATGCTACGTGGTATCTCCTGTCAGCCGACCCGGAAATCAATAAAAACGTCATCCTTGACTATAACCAGAAGGACGTTGGCTACAGTGGAATCAAGACGAATATGTACTATGATTCGGCCATGGGCGGGCTGAGACTGGAAAAGACATCCTTTAACGGCGAGTACCTGATGGGCATTACACTGCCCCAGACGATACGGGCGCGGAACTGGATAGACTGCAAGATAAATGCCGTTACATCCAGCAGTATAGCCGTAAAAGACATGGATTTTGCCGTAGAGTCATACGAAGCACAGCGTGTACTGGTATGCGGCATCCTCGGCGACCTCGACGGCGTAGAGCTGCAGAAACAGATTGCCCGGTACACTGGCAAAACAACGGATATCATCCATGCCGTGACAGACGGTACCAGTGCTATATCAAGTGGCAGTATCCGGGAGGAACGGAACACATCGTTTTCCCAGGTACGTTGGAACAAAGGCGTACTCATCACCGATACGACACAGCTGGAATATAACGTAAATATCCCGGATACATTCTCCATCGGCTTCTGGTTCAAGAAGAACGATGTACTGAACGACTGTATCATCATGGAACTATGGGGCACGAAGCCGAACGGCCGTGATTATATGGCCGTGAAGGACATGACATTTGCCGTCAATTCCTACGATGCACAGCATTTAAGTGCTGACGGGATATTCTTCAATATCATACTGGTAATCGGGTATGACAAGCGTCTGGACTCGTTCTACGTACGGGACAGCGTACACAATAGGATATTGTATCTACAGTTACAGACAACTGAACGTGACTGGCTGTTTTTCGGACTCTCCCAGAGTTCTGATAAACGGCTATTTTTTATACACGAATTTAATCTAAATACGGAAAAACGTCTGCAGGTATTCATGAACCCGTGCAGTTCATTCGACCGTATGTATTTGAATCCGAAGGAGTAGAGCATATGAATAAAGACGAAATGAAAATCAAAGGCGCGCTGAATGTCGTCATCCACCATGCAAACGGCGACGTGGAAACGCGGCGCAAAGATAATCTCATCCTGAATGCTGGCTTTGACTTCATATGTGCCGCGATTGCCAATCCGACCCGTCCCGACCTGATGGGCTTTACAGCCGTCGGCACAGGGACAACAGCCGTAGCTGCTACACAGACAGGCCTTACCACGGAAATTAAGCGCAAATCAGCAAGCTACGCACACACATCCGGCACGAAGGTATTTACACTGACAACGACATTCGCCGCCGGTGAAGCTACAGGAGCCATTACAGAAGCCGGTATCTGCAATGCCGCTTCCGGTGGCACGTTCCTCGATCGCGTCGTATTCGACGTTATCAACAAGGCCGCCGACGATACCATGACAACGACCTTCCAGTTCACCTTGTCGTAACGGCCTATGGTTGATATTGCCAAAACATTCACGCTGTACAAGCTTGCAGACACAACATTTACCCTGTCTGACTCACGGGCAGACAGGACGTTGGATGTTTTTGGCAAGACGGCATTCGGCGTGAACGAAACAGCAACGATATACCTGACAGAGGAATACGGCAGACGCCATGCAACGCCGACGTTCATCCTTGATATCTTCCTGCGCTATTACCGCGTTAACAACCTGACGGAGCCGGTAGCAGATATCACAACCCCGGTAAACGAACTGTATCACTATGTATACGGAGCGACGCCACTTGAAACCGTACATACGGCAGAGAAACAGCTGCGAAAGCTCACGATACCGCTGAAAGATACAGTCGCATTCCGGGAAACCTACTGGGACAACGTATTGTTCGTTATGCGGGTACTTGAAAGTGTGAAGGTCCGGGACCTGAAGAAGGCCGGACTACAGCAGGGAAGCCGTAACGAACGACTACGGATAACCGATGACCGCAAAACATCGGTACACAGCGTATATAAGCAGGCGTTAAAGGCGTCTGAAATGACGTATAAGGAACTTTCTGTACCGAAACGGGAAAGTATACACGCTGTCTCCAAAACGGGGCTTAAAACGCAATGGAAGCGAAATCCGGCAGAACAGGCCCGTATCAGTGATAAGGAAACGGCCCGGACGAAGAAAGTCACGGCGGAAGAAATGGCAATGAAGGAGCGGCCCATAAAGGCGGTATTCATCAATCCGTGTGAAGTCGTGATTCTCGTCGATTCTATTACGGCGTCCTTCAACTGGTTCCGGACAGTACAGGAAACCCTGTCCATTGCCGACAGACAGATAAAGGCCATCGGCGCACGGCGTAAGGAAACGCTGGCAGTGAAGGACAGGCCGTATAAATCCGTCAAGGCAAAAAAGAGTGAAACGTTTGCTATTGCCGGCCGGTATGGTGGCAATCCTGGGAAGGTAGCGGCTGAACGGCTGAGGCTTTCAGACCGGCAGACGAAGAAACTGACGGCAGTACGCAAGGATGCAATCCATGTAAAGCCGGTGCTTGCAAAGGCCCTGCGTCGTTCATTCCGGGCGGCGATTAAAGCCATAGATGGATATGCCAGCCATGCGAAACCGCTCTATAGCGACCGTGTGAAGCTGACGGACGGGGAAAAGAACATGCTGGCCATCGTCCGTAAGGAAATGATGCATATCACGGAAATATACTGGGATAACGTGTTGTTCCTCATTCATATCACGGAGAACATACGCACAACGGACGCACTGCAAAAGGCCATGTCGGCACAGATGCGCGATTCGTTCCGGTTCCTCGACTGGCTCAGTAAATGCCCGGGGCTGAATAAACGGGACAGCGTGGATATCGCCGAAGGAGAGCGGCGGAAGATAGAGCACGTACTCTATGACAGCCTGACCCTGTTGGACGGACTGCGCCGGGATATGCGCCATATCGTCAGTGAAAAGCTCAAAGGCATGGATGCGCTGTCCCGGTATCTGATGCGGCCCATGCAGGAAGGCCTGGCCGTTTCTGATGGTATAGGTAAATACGTGAAAAGACCGTTACGCGATGAGATAAGCATCATAGACGGCTCCAGACGGTCCGTAACCAGTTTGCAGAGTGAATATATATCGGCACTGGATACAGCCGTTAAAAAGGCCATCAGCGTACAAAATGAGCATATCTACATCGATGACGGCTTCAAAAGGATGTGGCGTGCTATCAAAGAGTTCAGAGAAGAATTGCAGGCCATCGACGCAATGCACCGGGATATCTACCATACGCAGGATGAACGGATTGCGGTTGCCGATAAAATCCTGATTGCAACGGAAAAGAGCCTGAAAGAAGCCATGGAAACGGAAGAGTCATTCAACCGGACAGCGGCATTCAAGCGTGGGTTCCGTGATTTGGTATCCGTAGGAGACGGGCTTATCCGGGATATGGGGAAAAGCTCGGCGGAAGATATCGCCATCTATGACGCATTCGTCCGGGCCAGCAATGCATATATCGAGTCGATACAGGTATACAGCGACGTGAAAGACGCGGCAGGGTTTTCAGCTATGGCCGATACGCCGCCGATGTACGAAGCGTTCACTGACTTCAACGTCGGCGATTATGAGTACGAAAAGGCACTTATGAGACTCTGCGTTATCAGTAACGCAACACATTCACAGCCGTTACTGTACGACGTATCACCGCATGTCGATATCGACGATACCGACGATAAAGGGCAGGTAGAGATTACCGATACGACAGCGGCGACGAAAGTTTATTACAACAAGCATTATTATAACGCCCCAGAAGTCAACGCCATGGTAAAAGGCAGTACGGGCACGACGACGCCGGTTCCGAACATCCTAGCGACCGACGGCAACGACGACAAGGGACGGTATTTTGAAATCGAATTACTGAATAGTTCCGGCAACCGCACAACGGGTATCGTCTCGTGGGTTGCGAAAGGATGGTAATATGCAGGAATTTAACAAACTAGCGACAACGGAAGCTGTTAATGTGTACCTGCCGAAATTGGATAATAACGTACAGTCCGTTGCCAGTAACTTCAGCGGAACGTCATTCCCGACAAGCAATCTGCTGGTGGGGATGGTATGTACCCGGACAGATGACAATAACAACCGCTATCAGCTCATCAGCGACAACCCGGTTACGTGGCAGCTCCTGCCGTCTAAATCCTATGTAGATGGTGCAGTAAGCGATGCGGTAGGTAAAATCACTACGTATACAGGCGCAACGTCAACGTCAAACGGTACAGGCGGACTCGTCCCGGAACCGACAAAGGGCCAGCAGGATACCTACTACCTGTCAGCAGACGGCACCTGGAAACAGGTACAACAGCGGACGATAAAGCAGGTCATTGATATCGTGCATCCTGTTGGCAGTATCTGGGAAACCACAACAACCGACGACCCCAATGTCTTATGGTCCGGTACGACATGGGTTCAGATGGACGCAGGCCGTGTATTAGTATCGGCTGGCACGTATACGGAAAATGGCACGAAGTATACCTATAACCTTGGTGATAAGGGCGGGGAAGCAAAGCATCAACTCACCACCGGGGAGCTTGCTAAGCATAGCCATTCAATGACATCCAACGGGGACCACTATCACTTAATTTCGAGGAATCAAGATATTAGTAGTGAACATGTTACTGGCCCTGGTCCTGATACAGTGGGCGATTTTGATAACCAAAACATATTAAAAACATCAACGAGTGGCAATCACACACACAATATATCGTCAGTAGGCGGCAATGAATCACACGAAAACCGCCAGCCCTATCAAGTGGTTGCCAGGTGGTACAGAACTGCTTAAGCCGTTCTCTTCCAACGGTTAATGACTGTATAAGGCATCCTGTTTTCATGGGCCTGATTATTGCCGGCGGTTGATATCGTAGCACTATGACCATGAGATGCCGCAATGTGCAGATTACGCCCCATATAGTTACTTTTATCGCTACCACCATCCGCTCTATAAGCATTATATGTATTTTCTAATTGCACAATACCTCCGCCATCACGATGACCTGGACCACCATTCATATATGTGTTTTCCGTAGATAAATACCCGTCTAAATTAGCCGTAGAGATTGAAATGTTGTGGTTGTGGTTAGCAAGTTCCCCGGTGGATAGAAAGGAGTTGATATATTGCAGACTTATTCTGTTGACCTTACCAAAACAGTGAAAGACATTATCCCGGCGATGCAGTCCGCTATGGATTCCACCGCCAGTAATTTCAGTGGTACGACCGCTCCAACGCCTAAATTCGTCGGCCAGCAGTACTATGATACCGCTAATAAAAAGCTGTATATCTGCACTGCCATTGCTGATGACGGCACAGGTACATGGACGGATATATTCAGCGATATGATTGCCGCCGCAAAGAAAGAAGCGCTATCAGAAGCACATCCAGTAGGAAGCTATTATTTCAGCGATAAGCCTACTAACCCCGGCACACTGTTCGGGGGCACCTGGGAAGCCCTCCCAGCGGGCTACGGGCTGGTAGCACAAGGCACGGCCACGGCGGAAGATGGCAGTACGCTCACATTTACAGCTGGACAGAAGTCTGGCGAATTCAAGCACCAACTCTCTGTCTGGGAACTGGCTAGTCACCAGCATGAGATAATTACACATACTTCTGGCGGCCAATCTACTACCGACCATAAGTGGACTGCTTCGATTGCTAACGTGGCAGATAATACTGTTGTAGACATATCTAGTGGCTTGGTAACCGCCGGAACATCTATATCTGGTAACAGTGAGTATCACAACAACGTATCTCCCGTCATGGCAGCCTATCTATGGAAGCGCACTGCGTAGCTGTCGGAGAAATGCCTAGCCATAATCACGAGACCAATGAAGACGCCCCAGGGCTTTTTGAAGGCTGGGGGTCCAAATCACAAGACGGCTGGGTTACAGCGGCAAGGCAAAACAATAATGGTGGGACATACCGAACGGCGTACGCAGGTGGTAATCAGTATCACAATAACGTCGCCCCATGTATAGCAGCTTATGTTTGGCAACGTACCGCCTAGCTGTCGGGGAGTTAGCACAACATACACACGCACAATACGTTATTTTTCCGCGTCGTATCGGCTATACGGGTACAGCGTTCTCGCATCTCTAGGTGGTATAGACGGGAGAACGTTAAATCAGCAGAATCAAGGACGGATGGTGATTTATTCTAATCGACAAGCCATGCAAGAGCCTTTTCAAAGGTAGACTCGAATTTCAGATATTTCTGTCTGCCGTTCACTGTTTTACGCACGGCATACGGTTTCCGCCTGTTGCCGGGCAGTTTAGTAATACTACCATAGCCATTTGGTAATTTCATCGTATCAAGTCCTTTCTGTAAGGGAGGTAATTTATGATTGAGCAAATTGCTACAACACTTATCATCACGCTTCTGTCATCGGCAGGGGCGTATTTTTTTGGATTATACAGGGCCTCGGCGACTGTTCAACGAGGGGTGCAGGCCGTTCTACGATATGACATGCTGATGGCGTACAGTGAATTTAAGGAGAAGGGATGCACGGTATCAGAGAAGCAGAATTTCTGTAATATGTACGAGTGCTATCACAAACTCGGGAAGAACGGCGTAATGGACGCCATCTACAAAAAGGTCATAGATATGCCGGAACTGAAAGGTGATGACTGATGAAGAATAGAATCATCAAGTTCGGCAAATGGGCCGAAAAGAACTGGCTGTCACTGGTAATTGTACTAGGTGTGACGATGATGATATTTTTATATTTCGTCATGATAAGCTGGCTCATCGGCTACTGGGCAAACGCCCTGTACGGGATGCACTTTGAATTGTCGTCCTGTCTGGCAGGTATCGGGGCCAGTATCACAGGCCTTGGCGGTGTTATCGGTCTGGGTAAAGCATGTTGGACAAAATACGGATATGACAGCCGTTACAATACGCCGGCAGGGACAATGCCTAAAGTACCGGAAACAGCCGTTAAAACGGCAAATACGGTAGAAAAAGTAGTAAGTAAACTGAAAGGGTGATTTGAAATGAAAGTATTCGATATCTCCGATTTCCAGCCTGATGACAGAGTTGGCCAACTGGTAGCACAGGGGGCAGAAGGTATCATCCTTAAACTCGGGGAAACACTGCACGGGACACCGACTCTTGATAGCAAATTCATCCAGTTCGTGAATGATGTCGTTGCCGCCGGGCTTCCCTATGGTATCTATTATGTCAGCCATGCACGGGATATGGCGGAATTCATGGAAGAAGCGAAGTTCATCAATGACCAGGTGTATAACCTGCTCGGCGGACAGGAGCCGGAACTCGGCACATGGTGGGATATGGAAATAGGGCCTGTATGCCGGGATGACGTATGGCCACAGCTACGGGATGCAATCGGGACTATGCAATCATGGTGGAACAACAGCCAGAAGATTGGCATCTATGCACAGTACAGCTATTTCAATCAGTTCATTGATTTGGCCGAACTGGCTCAGTATCAAATCCCTGTCTGGGTGGCCCAGTACGGCTATTTTGAAAACAGCCTGAAAGCGGAACATCCGGAACTTCATCACGTCGCATGGCAGTTCACGACTCACGACGAAACGCAGGACGAAAACGAGTGGTATGGATTCTAACAGGAGGTGATCTCTTTGTCTTATCTGCCGCAATTAAAAGAGGAGGTCGGTACACTTGCTAAAAATCCGAAAGTACGTATTGCTATTGCTGTTATCCTTGTTTGCCTTGTGTTTGCCAGCGGCTGGTTATTGTGCCGATACTACGACCACACAGCCGCCGCAGACGGTGCAGATGTCACTCGAACAGTACAATCAGTTAAAGATGATAATCAACGGGCAAGAGATAGCATTGGGACAGCTTCAGAGCAAATTAGACAGGCTGGACAGCAACTCGACAATGTTACAGACTCAATTGACGCAGGCCAAAGAACAGTTGATGAAAACAAAGCAATCATTGACGACAGCCGACAGCTCATTGAGTCAAGCAAACGAAGTCTTAAAACAGCAGAGTCAATCCTTAGAGACATTGACAGAGCAAATCAAATCCGCGGAACACAAACAAGCCGTGACTAAACGACAGCGTGATATGTGGGCCGGGGCGGCTGGAATTCTGCTGATTGGCTGCATCGTGAAATAGGAGCGTTGAAATGAGACGAGCAAACAAGCATCAATCACAAACGATATCATTTACGGGTCTTGTGGGCGGCGTCAACATATCCATGGCACCGGAGCAGATAGATGCAACGGAACTGCAGGAAGCACAGAATTTCATTTATGCGCGTGATAGCAAGCGTCTCACAGGCCGTAACGGTCTGGGGACGCTCTATACACTGCCGGGAAATGAAAACATCCGGGATATGTGGTACGACGTAGACACCAACGTATTGATGTACTTCACGAACCAGTACAAGGCCTATCGGTACGTCGTGGGGCAGGCACCTGTATATATCGGTGACCTGGAAGGCTCAGACATTCCCATGTGTGCAAAATTCATGGATAAGATATGGATCGCGAGCGGTGGAAAACTGCAATACTACGATTACACGCAAAACGGACAGCTGACAGTTGTCCCAGACAGCCCGACATGCAACATCGTATTTCAGCGGTTCTCACGGATAGCGGTATCCATGAACGGGACAGACGGCTTTTACCTGTCCGGCGTCGGCGATGGTACCGACTGGTCAGAAGACACGAACCGGGCCGATAAGGAACAGTGGTTGGATGTTGGATATGGTGACAGCGGGGATATAGCTGCTATCGTACCACTGGCAACGGATATCGTATTCATTAAGTCTAACGGAAAGATATATCAGCTCACCGGGGACGCAGAACCGACCGACTGGCAGGTAACGGAAATAGCAAACAATACCGATATCGCAGGGACGAGATGCGCAGTCAATATCGGCAGTTCGGTTATTTTCCTGTCTATCCGGGGCCTGAAGACGTTATCAGCAGTCATGGAATATGGGAACATCCAGTCGGCTGATATCGGCGATAAATTCAACGGATTACTGACGGACGGCATGTATGAACCGCAGTTCTACCACCTGCAACGGCATAACATGATACTCATACGGCCAACCAGTGACTACCGGTATTATGTAGCCTATAACTACCTTCTGGGCAGTGCTACGACGATACGGTTCGCTGTTCCGGTCGATGCGATATGCGAAACGGCGTCGATGATTCTGGCGGCCGGGAACGGAAAGATATACGCATGGGACAGCCAGTATCTTGATGACGACGGGCTGAAGATAGACTACATCCTGAAGCCGAAGGCCGTCATAGGGGCAGAACAAATATTGCTGAAAAGCGTCGATACGAAGTTCACCGCCGATTACGCCGGGAAAGCGGAAATCATAGATGGCAGTCTGGATGTAGAGATACCCACGGCGTCACGGAATAAGTTCCGGTGCAATCATTCTACGGACTGTCTCGACATCACCGTAAAATCAAACGATCGCTTCACCGTTGACCATATTAATCTGGAGGTGGCTGAATTATGACGGACCGAAGGGAACTGCTGGGATGGATACAGGAATACGAAAAACGGACAGGGGACAAATTCCAGGCACTGCCGGGATTCACATTATGGTATCTGCCGGACCGGGGATTCTGCCAGTGGAAACCCATGGACAAAAACAAAACCATTTTGTGCTGGAGCTTATGCCATGATGCAAAATTCTGGCGTGACGCACTGGAATGCGTTGCCCTTCAGTTCGGCTACGACCGGATAATGACCGTATGCATCCTGCCGATAAAGGCATATATCCGGTACTGGGGATGGAAGATAGAACAGGACTTTGTAAAGGATGACGGACTGCACCGGTATATTTGCTCAGACAAACAGGGCCGGGAAGTCGTCATTACGCCAAAATGCGTATTTAAAGACGGTTCAGTGAATTATTTTGTAACAAATGAACTCAGGCGAAAATATAAGCCGTGGAAGAACGCAGATGAAAGGGAGTGATTAGATGGGTAAAAAATCAGGAGGAAGTTCCAGCTCAACGACGTACAAACCGTCGGCGGAAGAAAAAGCCTTGATGAATGAACAACTGGATTACATTAAGGCGATAAAGCCGAACGCCTTAAAGCTGAATGACGTAGCCGGCAACCTTCTGTATGACTCTCTGGGTGATACGAAGGTAGACTACAACACGCTCATGAATGACGCACTGTCTCAAATCCAGTGGGGCCAGCAGGGCCTTAGAGGGTTGGCACAAGGTCAAATACCGGCGGCCTATCAAGATGCGATGGAAGCCAGTATCAAGAAAGGGGTGCAAGGCTCCATGGGTAACCTTTTACAGGATATGGGCGCCCGTGGTGTAGTGAACAGCTCCGTCATGGATACGGGCCTTAAAGGCATCAGTGACAGTGCCAGTGACGCTATGGCGCAGAACTGGCAGAATACGGTATCGCAGTTGGCCAATATCTACGGCCAGAACATCGACGCCGCAGGACAGCCGATTGCGACAGCGGCGGCCGCACAGGAAGGCGCACAGCAACCAGCCCTTAATCTCTGGAATGCATCACTGGGACTTAACGGGGCAACGACCGGGGCATTGTCGGCTATTGGTGGTAAAGGCACGACAACGCAGAAACAAAGTTCAAGCGGCGGCGGATTGTTCGGCGGGATTCTCACTGGTCTTGCCGGCAATTCGGCTCTGTTCTGTTTTGCGCCGGAAACAAAAGTACGCATGGCTGATGGCCGGGAAATCCCGATTACAGATGTAAAGGCTGGCGATAAAGTCATTTGTCCGCACGAAGACGGGACAGAAACAGAAGAAACCGTCCTACAGACGATGAAGCCACACTACAACGATGTATGGAACCTCGTGTGCAAGGACGGACTGAACACCTACTATGTAAGCGCAACGCTTACACAACCGGTACTGACGGAAACCGACGGATTCGTTGAACTAGGGAAACTAACTCTGGGTACGGATATCAAAGGACGCGGGAAAATCATCAATATGGTTTACTCCGGCGAACGGAAAGTATACGATCTGCAGGTATCCGGCGACAACAACTATTACGCAGATGGCTTCATAGCCAAAGGCGGAAGCACGGACAACTGGGTAAAGGAGGAAGCATAAATGGTAAAAAAACAGCCTGACTATTTAACGGCAAGTGCAATGCAGAACTATACCCCTTCATACAGCACACAGGCGGTACCGCAGTTGCAATTTGCACAATATGCCTGGAACGACCCGAAGTTTGCACTCGGCATGCTTCTCGGCAATCTGGGCGGGCAGTATTTAGGCTCAAAACTGGAAAAGGACGCGGCACAACGCCAGTTCCGGCGGGATAATCCGACCGCTATCCCGGATAATGCGAAACTGTTCGATACAAACAGCATCCCGACGAATGCGAACGGGAATTATGCAGTCGGTACAGCATACAACAAATTCAACGGGGACAACGGAGTATCCAATGATTTTCTGACGAACCTGCAGAATGTGCAGGGGAAACTGCAGTACGACCCAACTACCGGGGCGGCAACCGGATATCAGACGCCGGCATTCCTGCCGTCCATGCAGGCCCAGAATAACTTGTATGGCTATTACCCGACAGCCGTAGACGGTAACGGGAATATCAAAGACACGAATTTCAGTTTTTCCGATTACCTTAACGGGCAGACGGCTCCGAACGGCGGACAGGGATTACTGAATTTCAGCCAGTTACAGGCCATGGCAGGCGGCAACAACGCGGCTGATAATCCGGTATCGCAGTCTATGGGCGTTCTGCCGACAGCTAATGTGCAGGCCCCTAACCAGTCTAACGCCAGTATCCCGGCCATTACGGGACGGCTGGGCAATCCTATCAACGGGAGCCTCAATATGAACACAAGCGCACTCAGCCTTCCGTGGCAGGGAAAATTTGACTACTTAAAAAAAGCCGGTGACGATGTAGCAGCTTCATCGCCAGCAGACGGAACAGCTGCACCCCAGCCAATCAAGGACGAACAGCCCATTAAGAACGAACAGCCGATAAAGGCTGTAGAAGGGCCTATAACGAACGAACAGCCCATCAAGGAACAATCTGACCAGGCGGAGCAGAAACAGCCGGAAATGGTCGATAATCCGCAATATGTGGCATTGCGTACACTGATGAATAAAGAAAAAGACCCGAAGAAAAAAGCGGCAATGGCGGCTGAACTGAATAACATCCCGGCCAAAGTAGAAAACTGGTCGTGGGGGCCGTCCAATGAAAATACCCGTATCGACATGACAGGCGGCGTACCAGAAAAGTTCAGTGCCTCCGATAGGGAAAATGAATTCGTACGCAGTGAACTGATGCGGGGTACTCCCGCCAGTGTCATCAATGCCGTAGTAAACCTTGCCAGACCACAGTGGCAGGCTAAAGAACAGGCGTATAACCGGTATCAGGAAAGCCAGTTATATCCAGCCTATTACACAGCCGCCGCACTCGGTAATTATCCGGCCGCCGCACAGATAGCGCAGGGAATGGAGCAGTACAATCCACAGTTGGCGGCTACCATGATAGCAGGACTGCCGACCGGGCTTAACTTCTACTCGACGCAGGTAGCTAAAGAAAAGGCGGCGCAGGGCCAGAAGTACAAGCGGGAAAATATGCAGGTACAGCATGGATACGACATTGAACGGGATAACAATAATAGCAGGAACCGCATAAATCAGAGCCTGATAGAGTGGAGACAAAGACAGATTTATAAGAACTGGGAAATGGCGGAAAAGCACAAATACGACAAGGCGACGTTGAGTGAAAAGGTATCCATGTTACAAAGTGCGGGTATGAGCTATAACGATGCAGTAAAAGCCGCATATGGTGCCGACAGAAAAGGTTCAACTGGCGGTTCTGGCCGTGGATCTAGCGGCGACAAACAACGGTACCAGGAGCTGAAGGATTGGGTTAATAACTTTGAAGATGCGCATAAAGGTGAGTCTGATGACACGTGGAAGTCTGACCCCGATTATGTAGCACGAAAAGTAGAACTAGATAAATTCACCGAACCTCAATATGACCCCAATAATGCTTCTGATTTGTACCGGTTCGCTTCACGGGCAATCATGAGCGGCAAATATACCAATCAGGAAATTATTAATGCTTTGAACAGTATGAATGATGATATGGCACCTTCTATTATTGGAAATTTGCAGAGCGAAGGATATTTGAAATAGGAGGATTCTATGACCTTAGACGATATTATTAGAAACGCCAACGGCGGGAAGCTGGCATCTGATACAGACAACAGCAATGACACACAACCTCAGGAGCAATCAAATCCCGGCCTGTTTGATAAGATATCCACTTTTCTGTCTGATGCGGGGCAGGCATATGGTAACGCTGACAATCCGGGAGCTGAGATTTACTCCCAGACTCCCTATGCCGATAATCTGACGAATGAAGTGCATGACCAGAACATGGCAGACGGGCAGAACATCTATACCGTATTGGCACCCAATTACACACCTCGTCCGCTCGATGACAGCGTATATACCGACATCCCTGGCACGCCTGTTGATTTAGGCACACTGGAAGATGAAAGCGTCCGTAACGCCAGAATGCAGGATTCCGCCGATTACATGGCGGCTAACTGGCCCAGACTGTACGGAGCCGGTGCCGGTGCTGTAGAAAATGGCGCCAATGTCGTCGGGGGTATCCAGAATGCACTAGGTTTGGGCGATAGCACTCTGCAAAATGCCGAACAGTTCGAGAAGGGGATGCAGGACTACCGAAAACAGTGGGACGCAACCTATGGTGACAATTATTTCCTCAATCCTAATAACTTTGCAAACGATGCAGGGGCAGTGATAGGTTCGACTGCCCCTATCCTTGCATTGTCCGCAATGACGCCGGGGGCCTTAGTAGCAGGCGGCTCCCGCGCCCTTACGGGGGCATTAAGCCGTGCGGGTCTGGGACGTCTTGCCATGTCTAAAGCCGGGCAGGCACTCATAGCTGATACCGTCCGCACACTGCCGTCGTCATCGCTGGCGGATTCTCTGTCTGAATATGGCGGAGTCGTTCACGATTTGATGCAGAACGGAATGAGTGAAGACGAAGCACGGGCGCAGGCCGTACCTATCTTCTACAAGAACATGGCACTGGATACGGCTGTACTGCCGCTTGAACTGGGCATTGCCAAAGGCGGCAAAGGCCTTATTACAGGACTGCTCAAACGGAACGCCGGGGAAAACATAGGCAAGGGCCTTGCCAAAGGGACAGCCCGTACGGGTATCCTTTCCGGACTGAGCGGTATCACAGAAGGGTATCAGGAAGGCGCACAGAACGCGCTGGAGGACCAGACAAAAGGGGAACGTGACGGAGGATGGTATAACCCTGTTACGTGGACGCCCGAAGACTGGCGGTCTGCCCGGGCCGGCTTTGTCGGCGGCGCACTGATGGGTATACCCGGCAACGTAGCAACGGCATACCGCCCAGACACGAAACAAGCTGACCTCAGCCCGGAAGCACAGACACAAGTACAGGATATCAAGAATACGCTGATGAATGACGCTTCCTATGGCAATATGGACAGCGATACGTATAACTCGTATCTCGAACTGGCTAACAGTGGCAATCCGGCGCTCATCAAACTAGCTAATGACTCTCTTGCAAGCTGGAAAGAAAAACAGGGTATATCGACCGACTCGACGGTATCAACGGATATGACCGCCGGGGAAGACCAGACAGGGCCAGTCAACGCAGAGATGGAAGCCGAAAAGGACCGTATCAGACAGTACCTCAACGACAATACCATTGAACAGATGGGCGGACAGAAAAACTATGACTGGCTGTACAATACGCTCAACAGCACGGACCCGGACGAAGTACACAAAGCCTATCAGACAGCCGTAGAATCGACAGCGGAAACACAGGAACAGGAAGCCGCCCAGGCCGAACAGCAGGACGAAGAACAACCGACCGGGAACGTATCCATTAACAGCGATAATCCGTTTATCGGGTATGTAGTCAAGGCCGCCAACGACCAAGGCATCGACCCGAAGATAGCATTGGCCATTGCCGCCCGTGAAAGCGGCGGTGATGATGTGAACGCTATACACATGGCTAAAGGTGGCGGATTGATGCAGATAACGGAAGATAGCGCCGGATGGTATGGCGTGAACGACCTGTACCCAGACTGGCGTAGCGATCCGGAACAGAATGCAGAAGCCGGCATGTACATCCTCAAGAAAAAGATAGAGGAAGCTGGCGGCGACACATGGGCCGGGGTGCGTGGCTATAACGGCGCAGGAGAAGCGGCAGACCAGTACCTGACCCAGATACAGCAAAACTACGATAATTTGGGCGATATCGGCGGCTCGTCGTGGTCTGGTGGCGTATCCGGATATGACCTGCCAACACAGAGTGATGAAATCACGGCACAGGTGGAAACGCTCAAGCCGGGATGGAAACAGGCGCTCCCTGCAATCGGCGGTATCCTGAATGATATGGGGCTGGCCGACGGCTCTGCTATTTCATCCGCAGGCCGGACAAGCGCACATAACGCAGAAGTCGGTGGAGCTGAACACTCGTACCATATCAACGATGACGAACGGGGCGGCGGTGATGCGGTTGATATCGTCCTTCCTGAAGGTACGACAGAAGAACAGGCTCAGGCAGTACTGGACCGGTTCAAATCGACAGGAGCGTTCAAAGAAGTATTGTTCCATGACGTAGGAAGCGGCTACCATCTCCATCTGGGCGGCTATACCGGCGGCTTGAATGGCGGGACCGGAAGGGCTGACAGCGACATGGCAGATATCCGCAGACAGCAGGATGCAGAGGACCGGGCCTTTGACGAACAGGAACGGGAAATCAACGATGACTCCCGGGCCGCTATGAATCGTATCATGAACGATAATTCCGTAGAGAACGCCTTTGACGAAACACAACGTGACACGGAAGCGGCGAAGAAACAGCAGGAAGAAACGCTGAAGACACTGACCAGCGGCACACAGGAAGAACAGCCTGCACAGACGCCGGAAATAGCTCAGAATCAGCCGCAGAACGGGACAGATACAACTGTTGATGCAACGGCACCCATTGGACAGCAAACGGCCATTACGGGGGCAAATACAGCAACAAAGACCGCAACAAAGACTGTACAGCAGAATCAGCCTGTACAGACTGCACAGGCGCAGCCTATCCAGACCCCTGCAGGCACACAGGACCCGCGTATCAATAAAGCCATCCATGACCCGGCCATGCTTAACCTTGTTACCCGGGCAATGAATGGCGATTCAGTGGCCAAAGAGTCTGTTGGAAATCTCAATCAGAACATCGTGGATGCAGTGCAACAGCACATTATTGCAACGGCACTGAATGCGCACCAACAGCGGATAGCTAAAGCACCAGCGGGAAAGACGGAAACTATCCTGTCAGACGATGTAAAGACCGAATACCCGGCACAATACAAGATTGTATCGGCGGACGATATCACGCCATCCAATAATACAGACGGCTCTGTCAACGCCTTCTATCCTCAGCAGTATCAGCCCCGTGACCGTACCCGTGCAGGGATGCGTAAACAGGTGGAAGACATGGCCAACAACCTGAATCCGTCTGCCCTGGGAGCGTCTAACAACGCCAATATGGGCGCACCTGTTATCAACAGCCAAGGCGTTGTACTGAATGGCAATGGCCGTACCATGGCGCTTAAATCCGTATACAAAGGGAAGCCGAAACAGATTAAAGCATATAAAGACTTCCTTAAACAGAATGCCAAGTCTCTGGGAATCGACCCGGCAACGATTGACGGTGTTAAGAATCCGGTACTCGTCCGTCAGGTAGCAGATGATGCACCAGTGCAGGATATCATCAACAGCAAGGCCGGCGGTTCGCAGATGAGCGCAGGAGAAACTGCAAAGAAAGACGCCGACAGAATCAAGCAGTCAACACTGCAACTGGCATCTGACAGCGGTGACCTCACGCAGGAAAGCAACCGGAAGTTCGTAAACTCTGTATTGAAAGACGTTGCCAGCCCGGAAGAACTGAATACACTGTATACTAAGACCGGCAAAATCAGTCAGGCAGGTATTACCCGTGCCAAGAACGCATTATTCGCCAAGGCATATGGTGACGACTATCTGCTTACCAAGATGAGTGAATCGACGGACAATAATATCCGTAACGTCATGAACGCTATGCTGACCGTTGCCCCGAAGGTCGCTATGCTGAACGACGGAATGGGAAAAGGACTGTTCTATTCTTATCCGTTATCTGACGTAATTTCCGGCTCAGCCAAGACGCTTATCGGTTTACGGGAGCAGAATAAACCTGTAAAATTCTATTTAGAAGAAACGTCACTGATATCGGAAAGCGAAAACCAGGACAGTATCAATGACGTATTGCGGTTCATTGACAGGAACAAACGCAGTGGAAAAACGATTACAGCGTTCTTCAATGAAATATGCAATGAAATCGAATTGCAGGGGCATCCGGACCAGGGCGCATTGATCGCATCGGAGAACCCGACCATGGAAGAAGTCATCAACATTGCCGAAAGGAAGGTTGAAAACAATGGAGTACAATCGTTATTTGACACCGGAAGAAGTGAAGGAAATCAGACGGACACGGCCAGTGGAAGAATGGCCGACGGGGTACTGCCGGGTACGTCCGCAGGTACTGAAACGAATGCTGGCGCTAATGGAAGCGAACGAAAAGAAGAAAGCACAGGAAAAACAGAAAGCAGACCAGAAGTAGCGAAAGGAGAAGCCAATGAAGAAAACACCGAAAGTAACCATGTCAACACCGAACCTCAGCAAACTGAAAGTAAAGACAAGGAAAGTACCCATGCCGAAGAAGGTTCCCAAGGTGACGTACAAGAAGAAATAAGTAAATTCCATAATGTACTGGATGATGAAAAATCAACGCCTAAACAGGTTATAGACGCTTATAAAATCGTCGTTGATAAAGCCATCGCAAATGCCAACGGAAGCCGTAAAAATGCCAAAATAGGCGATAAAATCGTAACGGATGAATACCAGTATTTGACTAATTCAAAGCATTGGGATGCATTCATGAACAAAGACGGCGGCCGGAACTGGCATGAAGTCGCCACCATCAATGCAGACGCTCACAAGACATTGCGTACCATCATCAAGACTGCCGGAAAAGAGACGGCGCCTAAAGCGGAACAACCGAAAGAAACGAAGCCGACGGAACAGCCCAAAGAAAAAGCAGCCGGCGGATTCACTGACGATGAAATCAAGACGCTCACAGACAGAGGCTTCAACCGCTGGACGAAGAAACTGTCTAATGGCAAGGTGATGGATCGGCTCTATATTAAACCGGAATATTTAGGGCTTGAACTTACCCGGTACAAATCCGGCAACATTTCATCTGCAAAATTCAACGGGGAAACAATCAGCAACTCAGAAGCCAGACGCATAGAAGGTACTAAATGCTATGTAGACGTTGCGACAAAAGAAGTCGTATGTGACAGAGAAGACCTGAAACAGGCGGCACAAGAAGTCATTGACGATGCGTTGTCAAAAGAAAAATCCCAAGTCCTTGCACAAGCAAAAACAAAAAAAGCCGCCCCAAAGGACGACTTTAAATTAGCTAACGGCTATCGTACAGAATCTGGTAGTCCCCTTAAAGAGGCAGATAAAGCGGAAAAAGGAAAGAAATATTCAGTACGAGAAGCAAATGGCCAGTTGACCCGCTCCAAGGAAGATTTGAAGGCAGAAATCAAAGAAGCGTTCCCGAACGCCAAAGAAATCAAGGATGAAGGCGAACGCATGACCTTCACCATGCCGAACGGGTCCCATATCGTCGTTGACTTGAAGAACAAAATTATCTTGACGGACAAGGAACTGGAACAGGCGAAGAAAGACCACCATATCGACGATAACGGCAACGTCGTTGTCGAAGGGTACGCCGAAGCACACGGAAAGGGCGCCTATATCGCACTGGCACAGGGGAGCCGCGAAGGTACTGGATTCCATGAAGCCTATCATATCGCAGAAGATGCCGTTCTGACCGACCGCGAAAAAGCTGCTATCAAGAAGGCTATCCCGGACGCCGAAGAACGCGCCGACAAGTACGCTGAATGGGTAGAAGCACGCAAGCACGGACGCGGTACTGCATGGGGCAAATTGTTCCAAAAAATCAAAGATTTTGCCATGAAGATGAAAACAATCCTCACCGGAGAAGAGAACGTACATAACGTATTCCGCAAGATTGAATCCGGGGAAGTCTGGGAACGGAATGCGAATAATAGCGATCAGCGCGCGAGCTACTCCATGTATGCTAAAAGAAAATTGAAAGAAGACATGCAGGCCTTTGCAAAAAAAATAGACGACTTCATGAGTGGGAAGTTGTCGTCTAATGATTATGTAAAAGTGATGGATACACCCTTAGTATTAAATTTGATTGGTGAGAAAATGTTACCAGTGTATATTTCACCCCATGTATTAGATAAGGTGTTGCATTGGAAACACGGACTAGAAATTTCTCCGGAAGTGCTAAAAGAAATACCTCGTAGGATTGCAGACCCAATGTTTATCTTAAAAGCTATTGATAATAAAGGCGTTGAAGATATATCTTCAAAAATTGTAGTCATTGATTTAAAGGATAATAATGGGGCAACCATCATGGTTCCATTTGTTATGGAACAAAAAACGAGAGACGGAAATAAAATTACGGGAAATATTATAAAAAGTGTTTATGGAAAAACAATCGGGAACGACAACAATCATCCAAACAATACATGGTATATCAACAGGTTAATGCGTGGCGATTGTATTTATATAAACAAAAAAAGAACCGACCACTGGCTTACTGGTATAAATACCTCAGCCCGGACGCCTAATGGTCCACTGGTGGTCGATTCCTTTAATTTGTCTAATATTATAGCAGACGAAACCGATTTAGGCAAGTTAAAAGAAGCTAATCCCACCCATTACTCTATTAGAAAGCCCAAAGATGCCGCAGAGGAAGCCAGGGAAAAGGCGGAACAGGATGCAGAAAATACCGCGGTTACCTTGAATGATATTCTTATGGAAGCCCGTAAAATTATGCCTATCTATACCAAGTCGAAGGTAGGAGAAAAATCGCCGGCCAAATACCACTATGACGCACGCCAACGGGCCGGATTTGTTCCCGGTAGTTTTGACGTTGGTGATATCGGTTCTGCCATTGCGCTTCACATTGACAGCATTGGAGAAATCAAGGGGGCCAATATAGAACTGACCAAAGATATCATTGAAGACCGTCAAATGGAACAACGGAACGCCAAGAAGTACAAGAGCAAAGTTCCCCCTGATATCAGCCCTTCCCAGGCAAGACAAGAAGGCGTACGGAATTTTGGCAGGCTCTATTTCCTTGATAACGAACGTGCCAAAGAAACGTATCCCCAGTATTACGACTTATTCGAGAAAGCTCTTGACGGTATGCCTAAAGAAAAAGCTGGTGTCGAAAAAGTCCTTGCGTTGCAGGACCAGAGAGTACGGCAGAATCCGTTATTGTCTGCCGCCGCTGGTATCAGCAACGGGAAGCCAGATTCTCAACTTACATGGAAAGAGCGGATGAAAAAGAGACTGCTTCACCTGTATGCGCAGATGGTTGATGAAACTGACCCAATCGGGCAGTTGACTAAAGCCCTGGAACTGGAAACAGGAGCAAAGATTGCGGACGAAAAAGACCCGCATAAACGTGCCCTTATGTGCAATAGCGTGGCATCTGCCAGAGCATTCATGTTGCTTGATGGAGATAACCGCGTTGCAAACCTCAAGGCGCTTAATAAGGTATATAAAGGGGCAATCAAGAATAAAGTCGTATTTGCTGATGTTATTGACAAGCTGGGCAAGGTAACAAAAGCCGAACTGAAAAAGGCAGAAGTAAAGGATGCGGAAACACTACTAAGTATGTACCTTATCGCCGCTAGAACGGAAGAAATCATTGAAAACAATAAAGATTATATCCGGCCAGATGGATATGAGCATGAAACCTGTATGCGTATCCTTGTAAATGCACCGCAGGCAATCAAAGATGCGGCTACCATGTTCTGGAAATACAATGAAAATCTGGTTAATATCATTGAACAGCAGGGATTGATTACACATGCGGCCGCTGAAGGTATGCGCAAATACAAGAAATACTGCCCCATGTATCGAGATTTTAATGAAGGTGATAGCGTAGACACACATATTGCAACTATCAATACGGGCAGGGGATTCATCAATCAGACATCTGGTATCAAATCGCTGTCTGGCGGTAGTAGCCGACCTGTCATCAATCCGGTTGACTCCATGATTAACATGACAACAGTCCTGATTGGCAAATGTGAACGGAACAATGTGGCTAAAATCATGGTTCAATGTGCGGAAGACCATGGCGGGCTGGGCAATGTTATTGTTCGCGACCCAACTCTTACCGGGGCCGATAGACAGAGATGTGCATTTACGGTAATTAAGGCCGGCAAAAAAGTAGTGTACCGGACAACGCCGGAACTGTATGAATCCATTACGCAGATGGATACCAATAGCGCGGCATTTATGTCAAACCTATTTGGCAAATTTACGGATGCACTTCGTTTTGGCGCAACAAATACGCCAAGCTTCATGATGAGAAACTTCATTCGTGATACCGTAACGGCTGGCATAAATAGTAAATATGGATTTACTCCATTGGTTGACAGCTTCCGGGGTATGTGGAAACTGACCCATGATAAGCAGTTCAAAGCAGACTTCTATGCACAGGGCGTGCCGATGGATACATATATCCGCAATGATATCCGGGGTGCACAGGACTTCAAGAAGAAGTTACGGAAGGACCTCAAGAAATATCCGTTCGGTATTAGACAGGCTATGTGGTTTATGAGTGCTACGGCACATAAATACAACAACGTCGGGGAACTGATTGAACAGGGTACCCGTGCGGGAGAGTTCCTTAAAGCCAGAAAGAAAGGCGCAACGGAAGAAGAAGCGGGATATGCCGCAAGGGAAGTATCTATCAACTTCTCACGCCATGGCAGTGTAGGGAAAAAAATTAACCGCTACATCCCATTCTTCAACGCTTCTATTCAGGGCATTGATAAATTCATCCGTACGTTCAAGGAAAATCCGAAACGGGCTATATGGGCAACTATTAAGTACATCATTCTTCCGTCTCTGGCCTGCTGGGCGTTCAACCATGATGACGATTGGTATAAAGATTTAGACCCGACAACAAAATACCTGAACTGGTGTATTCACATCCCCGGCACGGACACCCATTTCCTTATCCCCAAACCGCAGGAAGTTGGCGTCATGTTTGGCTCTGGTATTGAAGCGGTTTTGAACCAGTTCTTAGCCGATGATCCGAAAGCCATGAAACAATGGGCGTGGGAACTGGCCGGAGTTATGACACCGGGGTTGGCTGTCACTATGATTAGACCGTTCTTTGAATGGCAACGGAATTACAGCTTATGGACTAATCACAATTTGGTTCCGAAACGATTGGAAAAGCTGCCAAGCGAACAACAGTACACAAACTCTACAAGCGAACTTGCTAAACTGTTGGGAGACACATGGATTGCTAAGAACATCAGCGTTGGTGACCGGCACGGCATATCGCCTATTGCAATCGATAACTTCTTCTCTGCATGGTTTGGAAGTATGGGACGCACGTTGGCCAAAACATTGGATAAGCCAATTGAATCATTGCGCGGCAAGGACCGCCCGACTGAACCAGCTAAATATTGGTATGAATCACCCGTCATTGGCAGTTTTGTCAGAAACGACGATAGTCAGCGGTCGGCATATGTAGACCGGCTGTATGATTTATCGGACCAGATGGAAACCGATTACAAACGGAGTGACAGCTATGCAGTACAGAAAGGCAAGAAAGGCGCAAAAGTACCAACGGAATTAGCGCAGGTACGCACGGCAATGAAAACCGTATCAAAGCTTAATAAGGAAATACGTGACATACAGGATAATCCAAAGATGAGTGCAGAAGAAAAGCGGACGCAGATTGATACCAGGAAAGTCAAGATGCGTGGGATTGCAAAGAAAGCTGTACTCAAACTGGGAGACTAAAAGAAGGCACACTGTCCGTAATGGATGGTGTGCCTTTTGTCGTTCCTGCCGTCAAAAAATCGTCAAAAATAACTGGTGAAATATGAGTAAACAGAGTAAAATGTGATTATTAAATGATTTATAAAGGGAATCACCACCGCTTATTTAATCATATTTGGCAAAAAAAGAGACATTTATGTAATTTCCTGTTATACTAAATAAATGAAATACGTTGCAGGTGCAATATACTGCAAGGAGGGGAAGGGTATGATCAAGCGCAATATAGTTCTCGTAGGCATGATGGGCAGTGGCAAAAGCCATATAGGACGCAAACTAGCCGTTCGTCTGGGATGGCAGTTTGTCGATACGGACCGCCGCATTGAACGCCAGATGGGACAGTCTATTGCTGACTTTTTTGAACGGGCAGGAGAAAAGGTGTTCCGTGAACGGGAAATCAATGTGCTGCAACAGGTCAGCCGCTACCATGAAGCGGTTATTTCTTTTGGCGGGAATTTCCCCATGAATATCGAAACATACCGTATCCTCCATCGTCATGGGTATATCGTGGCCCTCCGTTCCCAGCCGTACCGCGTGGAAGAGCGGGTGGGACGCCATATTGGCAAGAGGCCGACGGTAGACTATGACAATCTCCATGCTTTTGTAACGCGCATGGATGCCCAGTGGAAGCATGTATATCCGTACTGTGATTATGTCGTCGATACGACGGATTACAGTGCTGAAGAAATTGTAGATATTATTGTAAAACGAATTAAAGGAGACGATATAGTCTTCGTTTCCCGTGAGCCAAAGGAGGCAGATGGTCATCATGATAAATAAAATTGGTGTACTCACAAGTGGTGGTGATGCACCGGGCATGAATGCGGCTATCCGTGGCGTTACCCGGTATGCGATTGAAAAGGGACTGGAAGTCACGGGTATCATCCGGGGGTATGAAGGACTTTTAAGTCATGAAATCATGCCACTTAACCGCCGCAGTGTCGGTGCTATCATTCATCGCGGCGGTACGATGCTGCGCACGGCCCGCTGCCTGGAATTTTTGGAAGAAGAAACGCAGAAAAAAGCGGCAGACTATATCCGCGAACAGGAAATGGATGCGCTGGTCGTCATCGGTGGCGATGGATCGATGCGCGGTGCCCAGGCCCTGAGCCGTCTGGGAATCCCTACGATCGTCATCCCCGGTACGATTGATAACGATATGGGGGGGACGGAGTATACGGTCGGTTTCGACACGGCGGTCAATACGGTCCTGGAGTCGGTCAATAAGATCCGCGATACGGCCTTTTCCCATGACCGCGTCGCCGTCATTGAAGTCATGGGCCGGCATGCCGGATTTATCGCCCTGTATGCCGGGATGGCTGCCGGTGCGGAAGCGGTGCTGGTACCGGAACATGAAGTATCACTGGAAGACTTGTGCACGCACCTCAACGAATCTCACCGCATGAAGAAGATGAGCAGTATTGTCATCGTGGCCGAAGGGGCAGCCAAGGGAGCCGATGTGGTCGATTATATTAAAGGTCACACCTATCTGGAACCGACGCTGACAGTGCTGGGATATGTACAGCGCGGCGGTTCTCCGTCGGCAAAGGATGCCATCATGGCCAGTTTGTTTGCCGAAAAGGCCATAGACAGTCTGCTGGCCGGCACGTATAACTGCGTCATCGGGCAGATAGGCGAACGCATCGTCGCGACACCGTATACAGAAGCAGAACGGCTTCATTTCCCGCTGGATGAAAATATGTACCGCCTGGTCCTGGCACTGGGAAGATAAGGCAGACGGATGTAACAGGCCGGCAGGCAGCGCCGCGTCCCGGAGACATCCCACATTTTATCCCGGGCAATTACTGGACGGCAGTATCCACTGTACAGGGAAAGCCGCGGACCCGGAACGAGGCGTAGCCTGTACCTTAGCCTGGTACAGGCATCCGATGCAGAAGCTCCCGTGCTTCTACATCTTTCTTCAGCTATCATAGTTGAAAGCTCAACTATGATAGCCCTGGCACAGTGGGGCGAGTGCTTTTATGATTTTTTTGGAATGGCTGGAAATTTCTTTATGCTAACTGCCAAGTAAAAGTGATGTCAAGCATTTTTGAAAATGTTTCGAAAAAAGCTATTTATTAGCCCAAAATTATAGGGCTTAGAAGAGAGAGTTTTATAATTTTATAGTATTAATATTACAACATGAGTCGTGATATTTCCGTTGATGTATGATGTTTTTGAGCGGCAATATACCGTTCAAAGGAGGCTCGTTTCCACGGATGGCTCATGGTCTAAGGCAAAGATGGATTCTCCTTAGGAATCCTCATCAATCGATGGGGATTTTTTGCATTGATAGGTGAACACAGTACGCCTATCGGTAAAGATTTCATGTTGTATTCGTTTCTTTTTTGCTTTGGTTGCTTTGTGAGACAGGATATACCGGTTCTCCAAGATAGAGGTCAGGGCTGAAACAGAAATACAGATATATTCCTGCTGTTCCAGAATCTCCTGAAAATGGGTAAAATTGGCATCAGAATAGTCGTTTTCGTACAGTTGAACGGATAGATTCTTTGACGGAGTCCGGGATGGTATGGGCTGGTTTACGGCCCTTATTGCCATGACGGAAGGCCGCTTTTCCTTCTTGGTGATAACGGATGATCAGCCGGTTAATCGTCCTGCGTGTACACCCAAGGACCAGAGCGGCTCGACTTGGAATTAGCAAAGGAATACAAAAAGTAAGGATATGTCGTAGAGTACTGGAATGGGCGGATGGTGCAATGCCTGTACGGTGTCGTTTGTTCGCTGGCGGATGAAAAAAGTCAGGGAAAAAGGCATCTATCTACTTGATAAGCAACTACGACTGAAATCCTATCACGGTTTTTCACTTTGCTTCCACGGAAGATGAACAGTCATGGGAACTAGCCGGATGGGTAAATGAACGGTCATTACGGATTAAACAAGACGATGGTGATCAGCAACGATGATAGTAGAAAATATGGCTATGAGGCTTTCTAGGAACTGGTAGCAGGGGCAAGTGGCATGAATACTAACGGGATGTATATTATGTACACTGTTGTAGAACCATCCAACCAATGACAGATACCGGGTGAAGTCAAACTGATAAAGCCCGGAGCGTGTGAGGCAGGACATCGTATATACAGCTATCGCATGAAACATCAGAGACGGAGCTAAAGTCATGAAGAGGCGGAAGCCATGGACACTTGCCCCGTAAATACTATCGGTTTACATCATTGTATATGATAACGTGCAGATATGATATAATAGACTTGATTATAGACAAAGAGATAGCAAGGTGATCAGGTGTTTGTTTACAGTAAGCATTCTTCTGGAACGCATAAAATTTATCATATGGAACAATGCCCTGTGGTCCGTCGGATCGGTGAATCCCACCTTGGCTATTTTTATACCGCCCAGGAAGCGGAAGATAAGGGATACCGCTTGTGTAAAGTGTGTCAGCGTCAGCAGATGAAAAAACTGCACATGGCTGATTAAATATTCGCAGACTAAAAAGAGAATCCTGATTTATCATGGTCCTTTTGTCCACAAGAACTTAATACGCGGTGAAGCCGGTACGATGAAAAAATTTCATGTACAACCCTTATATTTCCGCTCATTGGAAGATACGATTCTGGCAATCTATGACCATTTGGCATCCTATGCCGTGCGTTCAGATGTCCCCGGTTTTATCAAAGATAGGGTCTGGAAATTAATGAGGCATGGCCGTCCGGGATTTATCGGAGGAAAAAGGAAGAAAAAGAAGCCGTGGCATTATACGGTCACCAGGAAATCCATTTTAGAATGTACAGACTGGCGTGGATAACGGAGTCTTCACGCTATGAGGGATTGAGGAATGTTGTTTTATGTCGGACTGGATTTATGATGAGGAGGGGTTGATTATGAAAAAAATGGTCGGCGTGATGCCGCTCTGGGATGATGAAAAGGAAAGTATCTGGATGTTGCCGGCATATATGGAAGGCTTGAAAGCGGCAGGGATGGATTCTTTTATTTTCCCTATGACGCAGGATGAGGATGAAGTGAAACGGCTTGTCGGGCTTTGTGACCAGATCCTGCTGACCGGGGGACACGATGTCAATCCTTCGCTGTATCAGGAGGAACCGGTGAATGCATCGGTTGAATGGAATGAGACGAGAGATGTGATGGAAGAGAGGGTCATATCCCATGCACTGGCTCAGGATATGCCTGTCCTGGGAATCTGCCGGGGACTGCAGATCCTGAATGTGGCACTGGGAGGTACGTTATACCAGGACCTGCCGCTGCAGCATCCGTCAGACACGGATCATCATATGACGCCTCCCTATGACCGGCCTGTTCATACGGTCCGGGTCCTGCGGGACACGCCGCTTTATGATCTGTTGCAGACGGAGCATATGGGCGTCAACAGCATTCATCACCAGGCTATACGGAAACTGGCACCGGATTTGCGGGAAATGGCCCTATCGGAGGATGGCCTTGTAGAAGCCGTCTATATGCCGGGGAAACGCTTTGTATGGGCCGTCCAGTGGCATCCGGAATATGGGTTCCCCTCTCATGAGGACTGCCGTGCCATTTTCCGTGCATTTTCCCGGGCATGATGTCCTGCTGGATAGTGGCGGATGCATGGCAGGAATCCTGTTTGTTTTCTGCATCCGTATGGTGCACCGGCTGATGAAACGGTAACGGAATCCCCTATCGGCCGGTCAGTGGGTAAGATATTCATACAGCCTGGTTTCGACCGGGACATCCAGCTTGAACTGGAAATTGACGACTGGCAGTGTTTTCCCATCATTGCCAGTCATTTCTTTTTGTAGTGGTCCGGCGACTACCGCGAGGTCTCCCAGATAGTAGAAATCGGTGCCTTCGCTGTCACTTTTTTTGACAAAGAGCAGTTTCCGCGTCAGTGGCGACTGGATTTTGGGAACTTCTCTGGAATCCAGCCGGACACGGGACCGGGTCATCCAGCTGAAGCGGCCGGGCGCGATGAACTGGTCTTCGTATTTGGTGCTTTCGGAAATATCGTCGCTCTTTTTATAGGTGACAAAAATCGGGCAGGTGCGCCGTCCCGTCGTTTCAAAATCGCTGTCATCGACGATGGCATAGCCATTGAGCGTCCCTTCGCGGTTCGTCTTATAATTGAGCAGGCGCGATACGTCTTTACGGGAGTATTTTCCATAGCGGACGAATCCGCCGGCATAGGCCTGGCCGTCGGTCTGCTTGTGGAACTGGTATATGCCATAGGCCAGACAATCGTTCAAATAGGTCAGAAATTCGCTGTTTTTTATGAGGAACTTCATCTGGGGCGTCAGGACGAACTGATCTTCCTTGAGCGATACGAGGGCAATGTGCCGGTATTTTTTCTGGGCCGTCTGTGTAAAAAAGTGCAGGGACAGGACATTTTCGATGCCGGCAATCGTTTTTTCCGATGTTTCATAGCCACAGGTATGACGTATATACGCCCGGAAATCGCTTATAGAAAGGGAAGGATGGGATAAGAGATACTGCAGGATCCACAATTCCTCCAGCCGTTTGCCATTGGCCAGTTCCAGACTGACCAGTTTCAGCACGGCTTCATGGTCTTCCGTGAGCGTTGCCGGTGTCTTATCGATGCTTTGAGCGTAGGCGAAATAGGACTGACTTTTTTTGACATATAAGTACGGATCTTTATCCCCAAGCCTTACGAAATCCATCATGAGCGGCCGCCGTCCCAGACGGTATTTCAAATCTTTATAAGACTGCTTTAGTTCCTGCGCATCGGCCAGCCATTTCCGGTTGTTGATGGCTTCGTATATTTTTTCTTTGACGACATCCTGGAAATGGACAGAGGTGGAACCGGGCAGGAAATTCTGTGACATCGTACGCCGCACATCGTCCTTGTTGTAGGTGCGGTCTCCGTAGAGGGCGATAGGCAGAAGAAAATTGTTTTTGTAATTGCCGATGAAATCGAGGACTTCCAGATAGCGTTTATGGGGGAATTTGCGCAGGCCGCGGCCCAATTGCTGGACGAAGATGATGGCCGACTGGGTAGGGCGCAGCATGATGATCTGGTCGATTGAGGGAATATCGACCCCTTCGTTGAATATATCGCGGGTCAGGATGTACTCGATATAATCAGGCGTCGTATCCGGACTGCCTTCGAGGCGGCGGATGGCATCATCCCTCATTTCCGGGGTAGAATCACCGCTGAGTGCTATGGCCCGGCGGCCATGCTTTTGCAATAAGCCGGCCAGTATGCGGGCTTCTTCGACGCGGCTGCAGAATATAAGACAGCGCAGGCGGTTTCCATCACACCCGTAATAAGAAGAGTAGTACAGGATATGGCGGACCCGTTCTTCGCAGGTCAGATCCTGTATGGTGGCGGATTCATCCAGTAGTTCCCCATTTACGGAAATATCGGCAATGCCGTGATAGTGGAACGGTACCAGCATATTTTCCGCCAATGCCTGATGGAGACGGATTTCATAGGCGATGTGGTGATGAAACAGTTCGTAGATATCGAAATCGTCGGACCGTTCCGGCGTGGCCGTCATGCCCAGCCAGAACCGGGGTTTGAAATAGTGGAATATCCGTTGGTAGGAAGCCGCTCCGGCACGGTGTACTTCATCGACGACAATATAATCAAACGAGTCCGGAGAGAATTTTGTATATACGTCAGGCTGGGAAAGGGTCTGGATCGTACAGAAGAGGTAAGGTGCATTCCAGTCTTTCTGATTGCCGGATAACAGGCCCGTATCTTCCCGGTTGCACCAGACGGTTTCATAACTCCGGCGGGCCGCTTTGGCGATGAGTTCCCGGTGGACGACGAATAAGAAACGCTTTGGCTGGAAGATGCGCACGTCAAAAGCAGACAGATAGGTTTTGCCTGTGCCCGTTGCCGAAATGAGGAGCCCCCTGTCAGCGCCCTGGTCGCGCAGCTGCCGGAGTCCCTGCAGGGCTTCCTTCTGCATGGCATTGGGATTGATGGTCTGCATGCGTGCCAGATGGGTATGCCGGGGCCTGTTACAGGTGTATACACGTTCGTACGCGTTGATCCAGTTTTCATCGACGGGGACGGCTTCCCTCCAAAGCATATCGAATTCTGAACGCATCTGCCGGATGAGGCCGCCATCTTTGGATGAGGTGAAAAAGACATTCCATTCCTGGTTTGTCGTCAGGGCGGAGGCCGTGAGGTTGCTGCTGCCCAGAATCATCGTGTAGTTTTCCTGAGTCCGGTTGGGCAGATGGAACAGATAGCCTTTGGCGTGGAAGCCGTGGTCTTCCGTGACCATGCGGAGCTCGATGGATGATGGCGGACAGAGATAGGTCTGCAGGGTGAGCAGGTCGCGAAGGGCGTCGGGTTCAGTGAAGTTCAGATACTGGGAAGCCAGGATATAGCCTTTGACCGGACGGTCTTTATATTCCAGCAGCACATCTTTCAGGCAGGCAATGCCTGATTTGGTGATAAAGGCTACGGAAAAATAAAACTCATCGCAATAAGAAAGCTGCGTAACCAGTGTATCCAGCACTTTCGTCTTTTGTGCGCGGTTATTGGTCACAATACGGGGAACATACCGTGAATCCGCTTTCGTATTATAATCGATAAAACCTTCGCGTAAACAATTTTCCAGTACATTGCCTGTCGTCATCGTGGAGCACCCTTTACTATTTAATCCGGTTTCGATTCAAAAACTAATTTTTCCATGATAGGCTGATCGGCTGCCGCCCAGTCCAGGGATGGCAGTTCCTGCGGCGGAAGCCAGCATGACGCAATATGCTCTTTGCGGATAAATTCCGGTGAAGAGAGGGGACAATAGAAGGCATGCATGGTAATGGCAAAATCGGGGTACTGATGATGGACCGTCATATATAAGTCACTTTCCTTGATGGTCGTATGAATGTTCATTTCTTCCCGTAATTCCCGTTCCAGTGCGGCGTGCCGTGATTCTCCCGGTTCTATTTTTCCGCCAGGAAATTCATATTTGAACGATACATAAGGATATTTCCCCTTTCCCCGCTGCATGCAGAGAATGTTTCCATTATACGTCAGAATAGCCGCTACGACTTCCAATTGTTTCATCAGTTCGTCACCTTTCCTGTCAATTATTCTGGATCTATTATACTATTTCTTGTTTATCGATACCAGGGCAGAAAAAATGCCTGTGCCTATATGGATTTTTAGCTGCCAGGATAGGAATTGCCATGGACCTGACTAAATATATATGACAAGCTTATACAATCGGTATTCAGAAAACGGGGAACGCCATATACGAAATGTTCTTCTGTCTTTGTGAAATGGACAATATAGCAGTGTGAAAGTATTAAATATAGTAAATTAATACCCTTGTTTTCTTAAAATATTTCATAATAAGCCAAATTTTTCTAAATGCATAAAAATAGAAGTTCTGAATATGCGTTTTGGTAATTGATTGAGATAAAACAAAACATTTTTCACAATAATTAATTGATATTTGTAATTTCGCAATAGACATATCAAATAAGGCATTGTTTTATGCATATTCTATAAAATTTAAAAATAATTGGAATAATATTAGTATTAGCATTTATAATTTAAAATAAATGCTTTACAAAATAATGAAAATGACGTAAAATCAAGCTATAAAGAATATAAACGCATTTAATTAATGCGTTTATATTCTAGCTGGCCGGACAAAAAATAAAAACTGTATGATTTTCATGTACGCGTACAAAGAATAAAAAAGCGCTAAGATGATATATTGAAAAAGAATTATCTTTCAATTATCAAATCTTATTTTCTTTACTATGTCGTATTCGTATTATTTAATGAATATTTATGTGATTGGAGTGAAAACATATGGAACATGATAAGCTGATGGAACGATATAATGATGACATCATCCGCCTGCGCAGGGAGTTTCACCGGCATCCGGAACTCAGTTTCGAGGAGACAGAAACTACGCGGAGGATAGCATCTGTTCTGGATGAATGGGGGATTCCGTATCAGATTAATGAGGAAAAACATACAGGACTGGTTGCCAGGATTTCCGGTGCCCATCCTGGAAAAGCGGTGGCTCTCCGGGCCGATATAGATGCTCTTCCTGTAACGGAAAAAACAGGACTTCCTTTTGCTTCGGAAGTTCCCGGACGGATGCATGCCTGCGGTCATGATAATCATATTGCCATGCTCCTGGGAGCGGCACGGATGCTGCTTGATATAAGAGATCAAATATATGGCGATGTCTATCTGGTGTTTCAGCCGGCAGAGGAAGCTGGCAAAGGCGCGGTCTATATGAAGAAATTTGGTGACTGGTTTGCGAAAATAGGGGCCATTTTCGGTGCCCATATCTGGAGCAGCGTACCGGCTGGTACCGTTGCCATCCGCACTGGCCCATTCATGGCGGCGGCAGATAAATTTACTATCCGCATTCACGGAGTCCAGTCTCACGGTTCCCAGCCTTGGTCCGGCGTCGATGCCATCGTGGTCGGTTCGGCTATTGTTACGAATCTCCAGTCCATTGTATCCCGTCAGCTCTATGCCATTGATCCGGTCGTCGTGACGGTCGGTAAATTCCAGGGTGGCGATCGCTGGAATATTGTGAGCGGCGAAGCCGTACTGGAAGGGACAACGCGGTATTTCCGCCGCGAAATCGGCCCGGAACTGAAGGAACGGATGGAACGCATTGTAGAAGAAACGGCCAAAGCCTATGGCGCCACGGCAGAATTAGACTATCAGTTCCTCATTCTGCCCACCATTAATGACGATGCCTGTACGGCCATCGCCCGCCAGGCTGTGACGGAAGTGCTGGGACCCGATGCCATTCAGGAAAGTGATCTGGTCATGGGCGGAGAAGACTTTGCATTTTATCAGGAAGACAAACCGGGATGTTTCATATTTGTAGGTACCCATAATCCCGATTGTAACGCAACCTATCCGAATCACAGCAATTATTTTACCTCTGATGAATCAGTTCTTGCCGGCGGTGCACGGGTATATGCCCAGATGGCCATTGACTGGCTGAAACAAAATAGCTGATACAGAATCATGGAGATACAAGGCTGCTGCGGTGGGGATCGTCTGGCAGCCGGAACATACAAGAAAGGGTGATTGTATGTATAACTTTGCTTTAGCTTTTACCATCTGTGCTATATTTTATATTGCCGGGGAATGGGTAGACAAACTTACTCATGCCTGGGTGCCATCTGTCTTTGTTACGGCTATTCTGATGCTGCTGGGTTACTGGTTTATCCTGCCGTATAATCTGATTACAGATAGTGTACTGCTGCCGTTTGGTGCTACACTGGGCCTGTTCCTGTTACTGGTCCATATGGGAACGGTACTCAGCCTGAAACAGCTTATGATGCAATGGCGGACCATTGTCATCTGTCTTGCCGGTCTGATCGGGATGTGTACGGCCTGCTGGTTCCTGTGCCCCCTGTTTATGGACCGGACCCTCATGATTACGGGACTTCCGGCTCTGACCGGCGGGATTGTCGCGGCTACGATCATGCAGCAGGCTGCTGCCAAGGCAGGACTCGTGACGGCGGCTGTCTTTGCCATTACGATATATTGTGTACAAGGTTTTGCCGGCTATCCTCTGACGGCGGTTTGCCTTAAAACGTACGGAAAACAACAATTGAAATTATTCCGGGCCGGAAAAATCACCATGAGTGAAGCCGATAAACATGCCGTAGAAAATGCCAACGCCGCCGTAGGTGTCAGTCATGCCAAAACGATTCTGCCACAGCTGCCGGCTCAGTTCGATACGACTGTTGTAAAATTAGGAAAGCTGGGATTTGTCGCATGGCTGGCGACCCTGGCTGGTTCGGCGACGGGAATTTCCGGTGCTATCTGGGCTCTTGTGTTTGGTGTCGTCTTCTGTACCATTGGTTTCCTCGACCGCGATGCCCTGAACAAAGCGAATTCGTACGGCATTTGCATGTTTGCACTGATGATGTTCATATTTGATGGCCTGAAAGACTGCACACAGGAAATGTTGTTATCCATTATCGGGCCCATGTTCGTCCTGATTATCATCGGCGTTATCGGCATGGCTATCATTGCCTTTATTGCCGCTCGTGTTCTTCATATTTCGTTTTACCTGGCATTTGCCAATGGACTTACTGCCCTGTATGGTTTCCCGCCCAATATCATCATTACGGAATCGACCTGTGATTCTCTGGCAACGTCTCCTGAAGAAAAGGAATTCCTTATGAGTCGTATGTTCCCGTCCATGCTGGTAGGTGGTTTCGTAACGGTTACCATTACCTCGGTCGTACTGGCCGGAACGTTTGCTTCCTTCTTATAACAGAATCATTTGCTCATACAGATCCGTTCATAAAGAAAAAGGAGCTGGCCTGTGATATGCTTTCCGTCAGTACGGCGGTATACATATCGGCAGGTACAGCTCCTTTTTTGGTTGTAAGAGAGTTTTCCGGATTGGGTCAGAAATCGGGCATAGTCCAGATGGCCCCGGGCGGGATTGGCATCGTGGGACAGGTAGTCCTGATAATAAGCAAGACCCCGGTCTTTCTGATTCAGCGCAATATAGTTCCGGCTGATGATGTAACTGAGCATCCTGTCCTTTTTCCATTCCGGATGTGCCTCAACCAGTATCTGCATATGATGAACGGCTTTGTCTTTCTGTCCCGTCATATATTCGTATATCTTCTTTTAACCTAATCCGCCAGAAGTCCTCCACCTCTTAGGTGGGGGATGAAGGCGGGTATGGCGAATTTACGTAAGTAATTGAGCCATACCATTGCTCTGTAGATAGTTCTGTAGATAGTTCTGTAGTATAATTAGTCGTATATGAGAAAGAATTGATTATACTATGAAATTGGATAGCAATAACCATTCAGTATTCTTACTCTATTACCATCTTGTTTTGGTGGTAAAGTATCGCCGCAAAGTATTCTCTATACAGAACTATCAAAATTCATCAATGCTTATAAAAGTGCCAGCTCTAGGCTGATCAAAAAAGATTTTCCAGAGGTTAGGCGTAAATTGTGAATACATAGAACATCAAGGCTGGTGAGATTATAGTGAATAAGGCATACCGATACAGGCTCTATCCAACGGCTGAACAAAAAATTATGTTTGCCAAGACTTTCGGCTGTGTCCGATTCATCTATAACAAGATGCTTGGAGACCGCCTTGATTACTATAAGGAAACCGGTAAGAAACTGAATAATACTCCTGCACAGTACAAGGAAGAATTCCCTTGGCTGAAAGAAGTGGACAGTCTTGCTCTTGCCAATGCACAGATGAACCTGAACAAGGCATATAACAATTTTTTTCGCAACCGAAAACATTTTGGCAAACCGCACTTCAAGTCTAAGAAGACAGGCCACTGCTCATATTCTACGAACAATCAGAAAGGCTCTGTCCGATTAGAAGGAAATAAGGTTAAATTGCCTAAAGTTGGTTGGGTAAAATTATGTCTGCATCGTCCCCTGATGGAAAACAGCACGATAAAGACCGTTACCATAAGCAGAACACCTTCAGGAAAATTCTATATCAGTATTTTGGTGGAGTACGAAAACCAAATACTCCCTATAATGCCGAAGAAATTTCTTGGGCTTGATTTTGCCATGCACGGTCTATATGTTGCTTCTGACGAAGATGATGCGAATTATCCAAACTTTTTGCGTAAAACCGAGAAGAGATTGGCTCAAGCACAAAGAAAACTATCCAAAAGGCAAAAAGGAAGCCACAATCGTGAAAAGCAAAGGCTTCGCGTAGCTGTGCTTCATGAGAAAATTGCCAATCAACGCCGCGACTTCCTGCACAAAAAAGCCCGCTACTTGGTAGACCACTATGATGCCATAGGTATTGAGGATATCAGCGTCAAGGCGATGGCTAAACGCAAGAAAGGCGGTAAATTCAGTTTTGGTAAGTCCGTAGCAGATAATGGCTGGAATATGTTCACAAATATATTGGAATACAAATTAGCATGGCAAGGAAAACAGCTTGTAAAGGTAGACAAGTGGTATCCAAGCAGTCAGCTATGTCATGTTTGTGGCTTCCAAAACGATGCAACTAAGGACTTATCTGTAAGGGAATGGGATTGTCCTAAATGTGGCAGTCACCATAACCGAGATAAGAACGCTGCGATAAATATACGAGAAGAAGCTAGGCGAATATCTGCCTGACATAACGCATAAAGTACCGTGGGTCGCACGGAAACTTACGCCTGTGGAGAGAGTGTAAGTCGCCACAACTCTTCAGAGTCAGTGGTGCTGTTCTCGTTGAAGCAGGAAGCCCCCGCCTCTATAGACGGGGGTACGTTCACTAGACAAAATAAGGTTTCATCGAAATATACCGTCCCCATACTAAACAGACAAGGCTTATCGCATGAAACAGTTGCTATCATGTGGTAAGCCTCGTTTGCTTTTCCCGGTTACCGGCTGAAGAACAGGGTCATCAGTTTTTGCAGGGCTTCCTGGTCTGCTGCTCCCATGGTTTCCCGGGCAGAGTGCATGGCCAAAAGTGGCAGTCCGATGTCCATGGTGCGCATGGGCATGTTGGCCGACAGGAGAGATCCCAGGGTAGAGCCGCCGCGCATGTCCGAGCGGTTCAGGAAAAATTGACAGGGGATATCTTGGCTTTCGCAGAGGCTGCGGGCGATGGCAATCGCCTCGGCATCGCCCGCATAGGTCTGGCTGCAGGCTATTTTCAGGACCGGACCGCCGTTGAGGACGGGGAGGTTGGTGGGATCGATTTTATCGGGATAGTTGGGGTGGTACGCGTGGGCGGCATCGAGGGAGAAGACGTATCCGCCGCTCATATCGGCCCATAATTCCGATTCCGTATATCCGAGTCCGGTGTATATCCGCTGCAGGATCTGAGGGCAGACGAGTGATGCGGCCCCCTGCTTGCTGCGGCTGCCGACTTCCTCATTGTCAAAGAGGGCGATGAGATTGATTCCATCCGTACTGGTGCCATGGATCAGGCCCATGAGGCAGGCAT
The DNA here is from genome assembly GCF_043520715.1 of Megasphaera hexanoica. Classification (NCBI taxonomy): domain Bacteria; kingdom Bacillati; phylum Bacillota; class Negativicutes; order Veillonellales; family Veillonellaceae; genus Megasphaera; species Megasphaera hexanoica. The sequence continues at coordinate 1,458,103 of NZ_CP171361.1, forward strand.
ATACCGATGTCTGGTTATCCAGGCGGGAGGCGGAAATGAATTCATTATTCCGCCCCAAGAGACAAGGCGGTTCTGTCGGATACACCGTCAATTCGTACGACAGGATATCGGCTGCCTGCAGGGAAAATTCGTCTGCCAGAAATTGCAGGAAAACGGACCGGTCATCGCCGGAAGAATCCCGGTCAGTCAGGGTGAACAAGGGGAGCATGTCTTTCTGGGGATTCAGTTTTTCCCCTTCATTTACCGTGGGATTCATATGGATTGCCAGGTGAGGAATCGTAAGGAGAGGGCGGCGGGCATCGACATAGCGCACATCCGGATGATAGGCGTCGTCACTGCGGAGCACGATTTTACCGGCCAGAGACAGCGGGCGGTCCAGCCAGGTGTTTCGGATCATGCCGCCATATACTTCGACATTGAGTTTCCCGTACTGCTGTGTCTGAATCGCCGCATGGGGCTTGATGCGCAGACAGGGGAAATCCGTATGGGCCGTGGCGATGTGCAGGTGACTACGCGGCTTCCTGCCGATGCGGAATGCCAGGAGCATCGAACCGAATACGCGGGTATAGTATGACTTTCCCGGCGTCAGTGACCACGTATGAGATAAGGAAAGAGGCGTAAATCCTTTTTCTTCCAGCAGGGAAATACCTGCTTTAACCGAGTGGAAGGGGGATACGGCCTTTTCCAGAAAATCAAATAATCCTGCTTGTACACGATTCATAGAACAAACCTCCGTTTCTTAACTATCTCAGATACCCTCGCCGGGGTGGGTCCCCGGCAGCCAGTTTTGGATGGTGAGGCATTCCCGGATGATGTGGGTCATGGATGGCGTGAGAAATTTATCTTTATGGTAGACAATTTGGAAGATACGCTGAAATGAAAGGCCCGGCAGGGGAAGTTCACATAGAAGTCCCTCTTCGATTTCCCGTTGTACCAGGCGGCGCGAGAGAAAGGCTGTCCCCAGATTGGCTATGACGGCTTTTTTGATGGCTTCGGAATTATTGTAGACGCCGCAGACATGATAGGGAATGGCGTGATCGTCCATGATGCGGGCAAACAATTCCCGCGTGCCGCTGCCAGACTCTCTCAGAAATACAGGGATATGGTCCAGATCGTGGCACTGGAGGATTTCCTTTCGGCTCCAGGGATTTTGAGGAGCGGCAATGGCCGTCAGTTCGTCTGTCAGGAATGGAAGGGCCGTGAGGTAAGGAGATGTCAGGCGGCCTTCGATGAGAGCCAGGTCCAGTTTATCTTCCATAAGCCGTTGTTCCAGTTCTTTGGTGTTGTGGATTTCTGAGAGGATTTCCTGCCCGGGTAGCCGTACGTGTTCGTGCTGCAGTAATTCGACCAATAGGACTTCCCCTATGGTAATGCTGGCACCCAGACGTATGGGAATCTGATTTTGCAGGGATTTCATCCCCGTTTCTGCTTTTTCGATGAGGGATGTAATCTGGTAGGCATATTGCAAGAGGTGCTGGCCGGCAGCAGTCACGAAGATACGCCGGCCCAGACGATGGAACAGCAACAGCCCATAGTGATCTTCCAGTTCATGGATGGCCTGGGTAATGGATGGCTGGCTGATGTGCAGCTGCCGGGCAGCGTGGGTCATATTCATGGTTTCGCAGACGGCGATAAATATTTGTAAATGGCGGATAGTCATGAGATTACCTCTGTTAGTATAAGTATTTACTTATGGTATATATTATATATCGGTATTTTCCATATGAAAAGAGGCGCGGTATACTTATTCCATCGCAACGAGAAATAGAGGAGTGGACAAAAATGAGTAACATGAAATTTGTGGAATGGCATCGCGCCTCTGTCGGGGTCATCCTGACACTGGCTTGTTCCCTGGCAGGCTGGCAGCTGGCAAAGCTGCCGGGGTTTTCCCTGATTGGCCATCTTGTGCTGGCTCTGCTTCTGGGTATGGCGTTTCAGCTCTTCCGTACGCTGACCCTGACGGCCCGGGAAAGCACGGGATTCATTGCCAATAAATTTTTACGGGCCGGTATTATCCTGCTGGGATTCAAACTGAATCTGGTCATCCTGATGACGTCGGGGCTGCACAGTCTGGAAGCGGCTGTCGTCGTCGTTGCGGTGATGATCCTCATCAATTATGGCATGGCACGGTTATTCCGGGTCGATCATACGCTGGCACTTCTTACGGCCTGTGGATGCAGCATCTGCGGGGCTGCTGCCGTCATGGGTATATCGGGGACGGTAAAAGCCAAAGCCAGCCAGTCTGTCCTGGCCGTAGCTGTCGTGGCCGTACTGGGAACGGTATTTACCCTGATCGAAGTCGGACTGCAGCCGCTGCTGGGATTTACGGACAGCCAGTTCGGTGTCATGGCCGGCCTCAGCCTTCATGAAATCGCCCATGCCGTGGCTGCCGGCGGCAGTGCAGGGCCGGTAGGAACGGATAGTGCCATCATCGCCAAGCTTTCCCGTGTCCTGTTGCTGGCCCCGGTCGCCATTATCGTGGGGATTCTCGAAGCCTGGCGCAACCGGCGGAACGACGATAGCAAGCAGGACATGAAAATCCCCATTCCCTGGTTCATGGGAGGGTTCATATTGGCCAGTGCCATCGGTTCGTATGTGCCGGCTGTTGAAATACTGGTCCCGTATTTTGTACAGGCGGCCTATGTCATTCTGGGAATGGCTATGGCGGCATTAGGCCTGAATGTCAATTTCAGCGTCATTGCCAAAGAAGGGGTCCGTCCCATGGCGGGAGCCTTTTTGTGCTCCTTTATCATACTGGGGCTGGGCTGGTTCATTGCCTCCCATTATTTTATCTAAATATATGCTTCATAAATAGAGACTGCCTATTGTGATGATCCGTTGCGTCAGATTACTGAATCTGGCGCAGAATCATACAGGGGCAGTCTTTTTTGTATATCCGTCTGTATCAGCTGAAAAATTCGATGATCTTGTGAATAGCCAGGGACATGTGATTCGGGTTCTGGAAGGGGTGGTTGGCGCCTTCCACGGGGATGAATTCGATTACGTTGTTTTCGGCGAATCGCTGGGATGCTTCTATAGGGACCATTTCGTCCTTTGTCCCGTGGATGACGATCATGTCGTCGGCATAGTCGAAATACTCCTGCTTCATAATATCGAAATCCCGGAGCGAATCGAGGAAGTGCTGGTCGATTTTCATCTTCCGCTCAAACCCGATCTGGATTTCCTTTCCTCTGTGGAGTTTAGTCTTATCTGCTTCGGGAATAAAATCGCACATAGTCTGATACATATTGACGGCCGGGCAGCGCAGGGCTATTTTTTTAAAAGGATTTCCCCGTTCAATCAGGTAGCGGAGCGTGACGTAGCCACCGAAACTGGTGGAGTAGATGTAAAGCGTTTCCGCCTGAAGTTCTTCACGGGCGTACTGTATGACCAGATCGAGATAGGTCATGCATTCTTCGATGGTCAGTTTTTTCCGGGCGTCCTCTCCATGGCAGGGCCAGTCAAAGGCGAGGGCCGCATAGTCACTGTATTTCGATGCCAGATGTTCGCCAAAATGCTGTGTACCGGCCGTGTCTTTACTGCTTCCGAATCCATGGGTGACCAGGACGATATGAGAAAAGGTGCGGGTCGTTTTCTCATGGTCACTGAAAATCAGCCGGCAGCGGATACTATAGCCGTCTTTATTAATGTCAAATCGTTTTTCCATGACGTAATGCCTCTTTTAAGTGTTAAAATTTGTATTTGTTACGAAATAAGTATAGCAGAAATCACCTGTTTAGAAAATATGCATGGTTTATAATTAAATGCTATGGACAGACTGCTGCACCTGTATCGCCACAGTGCCCCGGGTGTGGTACAATAACCTATAGGAAAGCTATGCTTTCTGATACAGTTGACAGATAAGTGAGGCGCTATGGTATGAAAACGATTACGACAGATGTATTGCAGCAGTTCCGCTCGGCCTATGAAGCGGATACGACAGCTCCTATCCTTCATGCGGCCCTTGCCAAAACCGATATGGCAGGCCTGTCTTATGTACCCGGTGCAGCGGCGCAGCTCAAAGGTGCTTTTTCTGTAGAAGTAAAGACGAGAGGAATCACGGCCCAGCAGAAATCAGGCCGCTGCTGGCTCTTTGCCGCCCTTAATATACTCAGAGAAATCGTGGCAGATTCGTGCCACCTGAATGAATTTGAATTGTCCCAGAATTACCTGTCCTTTTATGACAAACTGGAAAAGGCCAATAATTTCCTCCAGATGGTCATCGACCATGCCGATGAACCGCTCAAGGGACAGTGCATGCAGTATATTCTGCGCGGTATGAGCGATGGCGGATACTGGTGTGAAGCAGCAGACCTGATAAAAAAATACGGTGTTGTGCCCAAACAGGTGCAGCCAGAAACGTATCAGTCAGAACACACGGATCATTTTGTAGCTACAATCAATAAGCTTCTGCGCAAGGATGCCATGGAATTGCGGGAACTGGTGCTTGCTGGCAGGGACCCGTATGCACGGAAACAGGAAATGATGCGGGAAGTCTACAAGGCAGAATGCATTGCCTTCGGGCAGCCCGTTGAAACCTTTGATTTCGCTTATCGCGATGCTGACGGCGCCTATCATGAAGACCGCAATCTGACACCACAGTCCTTCTATGAAAAATATGTCGGACTGGACCTGGACCAGTATGTACCGGTCATTAATGAACCGACGACGGACAAGCCGATGAATGGGCTTGTCCGGTTCCATGGGACGGAAAATATGGCAGACCGCGACATGACGGCTCTCAATATTTCCGGGAAAGAACTGGAAGAGTTGTGCATCAGGCAGTTAAAGGCCGGACAGGCCGTATGGTTTGCCTGTGATGCCGGCGCGGCCGGTGCGCGCAAAGAAGGCGTCTGGGACCCGGACAGCGTGCGTTATGAAGTGCTCCTTGGCGGTTTTTCTACGGATATGCCGAAAGGAAAGAGACTGGAATATAAAAGCAGTTCCGCTACCCACGCTATGATTCTGACGGGAGTCCATTTCGATGAATCGGGCCGTCCGGACCGCTGGAAGATAGAAAATTCCTGGGGCAAGGACGTGGGAGACAAAGGCTATTTCGTCTGCTCCGAAGCGTATTTCAATGAATTCGTCTACGAAGCCGTCATCCGCCGGGAACACTTCAGCCCGGCCCAGCTGGATATGCTGAAGAAAGAAGCCGTTGTCATCAATGCCTGGGATGAAGATGTGTAAGGGGGAATCTGACATGATAGACAGAGATATTCTGTTAAACCGTTTCATGAAATACGTATCCTTTGATACCCAGTCCGATGAAGATAACGACACGGTCTGCCCGAGTACGAAGGGACAGACCGTACTGGCGCAGTATCTGGCTGATGAATTGAAACGGCTGGGACTTCGTGATGTGTCTCTCGATGAAAACGGCTATGTCATGGCGACGCTGCCGGCCAATGGGGCAGAGAAGGCGCCTGTAGTAGGCTTTATTTCCCATCTCGATACGAGTCCTGATGCCCCGGGAGGCCCCGTCCAGCCTCACATTGTCACTGCCTATGATGGCGGGGATATCGTCCTCAATCAGGAAGAACACATCATCCTGTCCCCGAAGGATTTCCCTCGGCTTCTGGCGTATAAGGGACAGGATATCATGGTGACCGACGGAAAGACTCTGCTCGGAGCTGATGACAAGGCCGGGATGACGGCGATTGTCACTGCGGCAGAATACCTGCTCCATCATCGGGAAATTCCGCACGGAACCGTCCGCATCGGGTTTACACCGGATGAAGAAACGGGGCGCAGTGCCCTTCTCTTTGATGTGGCAAAATTCGCCGCTGATTTCGCCTATACCGTAGATGGCGGTGAACTCGGCGGGCTGGAATATGAAAATTTCAATGCTGCCAATCCAGTCATTACCCTGTATGGCCGCAGCGTTCATACGGGAGATGCCAAAGGAAAGATGATCAATGCCATTTCTCTTGCCTCAAAATGGCAGCAGATGCTCCCGGCAGGAGAAAAACCGGAATATACGGAAGGCCGGGACGGCTTTTTCCATGTCTATAAAATAAGCGGCGGAGTCGAACAATGCACCCTCCACATGCTCGTCCGCGACCATGACCGGGATCGCTTTGAAGCGCGGAAACAGTATCTCCGCAACATGGCCCGTTTTTTCAACGAAACATACGGCGATCATACGGTCGTCATCAAGGAACACGACGTGTATTACAACATGCTCGATGTCATCCGCGACGGTCATATGGATGTAGTGGATCTGGCAAAGGACGCCATGAAGGCCGTCGGCATAACACCGGTCGTAGCGCCTATCCGGGGCGGTACGGACGGGGCCCAGCTTTCCTTCCGGGGACTGCCCTGTCCCAACCTCTTCACGGGCGGAGCCAATTTCCACGGGCGGTTTGAATACCTGCCACTGGATTCATTGAAAAAGTCCTGTGAAACGGTTATAGAAATCATCAAATTAGCGGCTGGTAAAGAGAAATAAAGATGCTGGTAAAGAGAAATAAAGATGCTGGTAAAGAGAAATAAAGATATAGAACGGTTATAGCAAAGGGGCTGCCTGATAGTGAGGCAGCCCCTTCATTAGAATGAGGTAAAACTTTTGATAACACTGGCAGGTATCGTAAATATACTTACCAGAGATTATCTTCTTCATTGAATTTCCAGTCATAGGGATCCGATATGACTTCCATGGCGGGAATTTTCTGGATATCAGGGATGCAGGCAACGGAGCATTCCAGTTCATTCAGGGAAATCGTATTTTTGATGCGGACCACTTTTGCCTGTGACGGGTCGGGCAGGAAGGAATGGGCAATAGCCATTTCGATGGCATCTTTATCGCTGTTGGCATATAGCGGCATAGCGCCCATGTGGAATGACTTCGCTGTGATGATATTTGTATAGGTCATGGCAAAATCGATTTTATTGACGAAGCGATAGCTGATGATATCGGCTACGCCGGCTCCGGTTGCATTGCCGTGGGCCTTTTCCGTAATATCGAGCAGGACGATTTTTTCGATATCCGGTGCCAGTTTGTGGAAACCTGCAAACTGGCTTTCCCGTTCCGTACGGCCCGTTACGTTGGGGTCCATGCCGGCGCCGCTGATTTCCTTGCCGACTTCATCGATGACCAGCACGTCGATACGGGGCAGCAAAAGGTGGGGCATTTCTGCCCGTGCCAGCTGCTGCAGGCGGGCATCTTCTTCAAATAAACGGGGAGTCGGGATGACTTCCAGGTGGCCGATATGGTCGGAGGGACTCTGGGTCAGCCCGACCGAGAAGAATACCCGTACTTTCTTCAGGAAGGCTTCCGATACGCGTTCCAGGTTTTCGCCGAAGTGATCGTAGCCCAGGGAATGAAATGCGCTGGCGCCGCGGTGTTTTCCCACGCCGATGCAGATCATTTTCAAGAGACCCGATTCATGGGGCGCTTTGAAATGGGTGTGCGGTTTGATTTTGTTGAACAGAATGATCCCGTCGGCTTCGTAGGCGGATTTGTCGCAATAGACCGGCATGCCATCGGGAAGCTGATCTACCTGTACTGTTTCCATGGTGGAGATGACCGGTACGCCCAGGTACTCTTCGCAGATGCCGAACTGGGCCAGATGCTGTTTCTGTCCTTCTGCTGTCGCACCGGCATGACTGCCCATGGCCGGGAAAATAAAGGGGCTGGCTCCCCATTCCTGCAGCTGGCGGCACAAAAGGCGGAGCAGTTCTTTGTAATACGGTACGCCACGGCTGCCGGCCGTAATGCCGATACGCTGGCCTTTTACAGCCGGAGCCAGTTCGCCTTCATGGGCGGAGAGCTGCTTCTGTAGTTCGCCTACGGGATCGGTCAGGTATTCATCGGGAAAGGTCTGGCGGACGCGGACCATATGAGGAATCGTGATGCCATCAGTGAGCGATTTTTTGTCGAGTTTTGGGAATTTCATATATAGTACCTCCTTTGCCGGTATTCTCAGTAAGTGGGAACAAAGATGAAACCGGACGATGAATTCTTTACCTATAGTATACCACTAGTTCATAAAATTATGATTAAAAGGTATAGGATAGACACATGGCTTGACAGAAATGTGTAGCAGAAGGTACGCGAAAAGGCTGTCCTGCAGGTTTGGGCAATGATCCGCAGGGCAGCCTGTAACAGATTTCCTATATTTCCATTAATATATTATGATTCATCGAGAAGACGAAGTTTGGTGTCGAGGCGGTCCAGTGCCTCCTGCATATGGCGCATCCGTTCGCTCAGACGCTGCTTTTCCTGCAGGAGGATTTTCCGGCGGGCAGACCGGGTATCACCATCCTGGCGGTATAATTTCAGATAGGCAGCCAGACCTTCAATTGAGACATCGGCGGCACGCATGCATTTGATGAACGCAATACTGGCACAATTTTCATCGGTATATTCACGGATGCCGTTTTTATTGCGCGGCACCTGGCTGATAAGGCCGATTCGTTCATAATATCGCAATGTATCAGGGGTCAGATTATACTTTTCACTGACTTCTTTGATCTTCAATGGTATCACCTCTTAGTCCGTATTATAAATGATGGAGTACAGTCTAAGTCAACAGGTCTTTTGACGGTATCTTACGCTATCTTACGCTATCTTACGCTTGCTTTGAACTTGTGCCTTTTCATAAAAATGCTCCCTTCCCGGTAAACAAGCTTGTATTGTGTCACTTGTCTACCGGGAAGAGAGCATATCATGAGCAGATTGACCGCCTGATGGGGCAGCTTTTTGCGAAATTGTATTTCTTAAAATAAATGCTTGAGCCAGAGCAGGGCGACGGCAGCACCGGAGCAGAGGACGGCAATGGCGATGATGATAGGGAAGCCAAAGGGGTCTTCGGCCCAGGGAACGGGAACGTTTATACCCCAGAGGCTGAAGATGATCGTCGGCACGGCCAGGATGATCGTAATCGAGGCGAGAAATTTCATGACAATGTTGAGATTGTTGGATATGATCGATGCGAAAGTATCGGACATGTTCATGAGGATGTTGGAGTACATTTCGACCATTTCGATAGCCTGTTTGTTTTCGATGATGACGTCTTCCAGGAGGTCTTCGTCTTCTTCGTACATCTTGAGCAGATGATGCAGGGCCGTGTTACGGCGCAGGCGCATGAGTTTTTCCATGACGATGCCGTTGCCTCGCAGGGCCGATGTGAAGTAAGTCAGTGATTTCTGTAATTCCAGCAGCAGGAAGAATTCTTTATTCTGCATGGAATGGCGCAGGTCTTTTTCGATGTCATCGGTCCGGTGGTTGATCTGCTGCAAATACCGCAGGAAGAGCGTCGCCGTGCGGTACAGAATCTGGAAGAGAAAGCGCGTTTTTTTGAATGTATAAAACAGGGGATATTTGTTTTCCGTGAAGGTGCGCATGACTTCCGTTTCCTGAATGCACAGGGTAATGATGAAGTCCGGCGTGATGAAGATGCCCAGCGGCAGTGTATCATAGCTGTCTGTTTCCAGGATGATAGGAATGTTGATGACGATGAAGATATAATTGTCTTCCAGTTCCACGTGAGACCGTTCTTCCGTATCCAGGGAAGTCTTGAGGACGTCCGTCGGAATTTCCGTTACCATGGAAACGAGCTGGAGATCTTCTGAATCGGGGTTGACTACATGTATCCAGGAGCCTTTCTCAGCAGAGGCGAGAGAAATATTGTCTTCCAGATGGCCATTATTGTGTTTATAGACTTGAATCATGATGGCAGCCCCTTTCCCTTTGTATGTGTTGTAAGTCCAAATTACAATATAATCATAATTTACTCATTCGTCAAGAGAAAAGGCCATATTAAATGTAAGGATCCGGTAAAATCGCAGCTGCCTGCCTCTGGCAAGGTAATGGTGGCGGGGAATAGGGGAATTTGCTATAATAAAATGGTTTTATTTTCTATGATATGGGGGAATGGATTATGTTGGCTGTCATACTCAATGGTTGTATGACTTCTTTGGGAGCTCTTATTGGATTTTTTCTGAAACGGGGGATTCCCCAGCATTATACACAGGCCATTTTCGGCGTCATTTCTCTGTGTGTCGCCATCATGGGGATACAGGCTGCCGTAGCGACGCAGAATCTCATCCTCGTACTGGCCAGTATGATCGTAGGTACGCTGGTTGGGACGGCGCTGCATATAGAGGACCATATGCAGCAGTTCGGGGAATTTCTGAGAAAACGGCTCCGTGCAGGCAATGAATCGAATTTCGTCAAGGGATTTGTCACCTTGTCTTCCATGCAGGTCATCGGTGCCATGGCAATCCTGGGTCCGGTCCAGGCAGCTCTCGGTAATAATGAACTGTTGTATTTTAAGAGCGTCCTCGATTTTACGTCGGCTTTTATCTTTGCGACCATATACGGCCTGGGAATCGTGCCGGTGGGACTCGTCGTCCTGGTGTACCAGGGATTGTTCTACGTGCTGGCAACACTCTTTCTGCCGCTCATGACGGCCGATGTCATCCGGGAGCTCAATGCCGTAGGCGGCATCATGATCCTCGGGATAGCCCTCAACATGTTCGGCACGACAAAGTTGAAAATTGCTGATTTCCTCCCGGCCTTGTTCATACCGATGATTTATTATCATTTCATCGGCTGAGAAAAAACTGTAACAAATGGCATGATAGAGTCATTTGTTGCGGTTTTTTTATTACTCATTCTTTTCCACTCCTATATTGGTGTTTTCACATATCTATGGTATGATAGAATATGTTTATTACAGCAGAAAGACTATGGGTATGACGACAGACTCCTATCCATAGGGATATCTGGATGGGAAAGTTGGCAGCCTATGCAATTACTAAAGATGGAGCTGCGGGGATTTAAATCGTTCGCAGATAAGACAACACTGACATTTGATAAAGGCATCACGGCTATTGTCGGGCCGAACGGCAGCGGCAAGAGCAATATTTCTGATGCCATCCGCTGGGTCATGGGCGAACAGAACGTCCGCCAGCTGCGCGGCCAGAAGTCGGAAGATATTATCTTTTCCGGTACGGAAAAGCGGCGTCCCCAGGGTGCGGCCGAAGTATCTTTGTATTTCGACAACAGCGACCATCAGCTCGACGTCGAATTTACGGAAGTCGTCGTGACACGACGCATATTTCGTTCCGGTGAAAGTGAATTTTTCATTAATAAGCGGCCGTGCCGTCTCAAGGATATTCATCTCCTCTTTGCCGATACGGGCATCGGCCAGGATTCGATGGCCGTCATCGGCCAGAACCGGGTAGACCGCATCCTGAACAGCAAGCCGGAAGAACGGCGGATCATCTTCGAAGAAGTGGCTGGTATCAGCCGCTATAAAAGCCGCAAACAGGACGGGTTGCGCAAGATAGAAGAAACGGAACATAACCTCGAACGCATCCACGATATGATGAGTGTATTGGAAGACCAGCTGGAACCGATGAAAGAACAGGCACAGCGGCTGCAGACGTTCCGGGAACTGGACGGCGAACGGCTGGCCTATGAAGGTACGCTGGCCCTGCAGGAATTGCGCAACGCCGAACGACTTCTTTCCAAAGCGGAAAATAACCGTATTACGGCTCAGCAGGAACGGGATACAGCCACGGCAAAACTGGAACAGGCGGCAGCCCTGCGGAAGCAGCTGGTGACGCGCATGGAAAAAGAAAATTCGGCCCTGCAGCGCCTCGATGAAGAGACCCTGGCCGTCCACAATGAACTGGACAGCATGAAGAGCCGGCACGAAGCCTTTTCCAGCCGCCAGCAGGAACTGGCCGAATCGTTCCGCCAGGCCGGGCAGGATGTCCAGGCAGCGGAAAAAAAGGAAGGGCAGATCAAGGAACAAAAGGCCGCCTATACAAGTCAGCTGGAAGGGAAAAAACAGGAACGGGATGCAGCCCGTCAGGGCCTTTCCCTGACAGAGGAACTGTTCCGCCAGGCCGGGGAAAAAGCCTGCAAAACTGCCGATGCCCTGGCACAGGTGCAGACAGAGAGTGCCCGGAGGCAGCAGGATGTATTCGTCCTGACACGGGATATGGAAGATTTGCGCCGCCGCCTGGAAGAGAACCGCAGTCAGGCCGGCGGACTGGAACAGGCGAAGACGGATCAGGAACAGGCTGCATCCCGCATGGCCGGTGCCGTGCAACAGGTCAGGGATGATCTGGAACAGGCCAGACAGCAGTTCCAGTCTTCGTCGGCTCTTTGTAAGACGTGGGAAGCAAAGCAGCAGGAGGCCAATGAGCAGCTCCGGAAGGCAGAACAGGTGTACCGCAGCCTGCAGGGAAAGACGGCGGCCCTTTCCCAGCGCATCCGCGTGCTGGAAAGCATGGAACAGGAACATGAAGGACTGGGCCGTGCCGTAAAAGCCGTATTACTGGCACAGCTTCCGTGGCGGCCGCGTATCTGTGGCGTCGTCGGCGAATTGTGTACCATACCGGCAGCTTACGCGACGGCCTTGGACATCGCCCTGGGCGGAGCATCCCAACACGTGGTGACCGACGATGAACGGACGGCCCGGCAGGCTATTTCCTATTTGAAAGAACGCCATGCCGGCCGGACGACCTTCCTGCCGCTGGATACGGTGCGGCCCCGCAGCCGGACCCGTGACGAAGAAGCGGCTTCTGCCATGGCAGGCATCATCGGCTTTGCCGACGATCTGATACAGTATGACGACAAGTACAAGCCTGTTTTTTCGTCTCTCCTCCATAAGACGCTCGTAGCAGAAACGGCCGATGCCGCCTCTGCCGCAGCCCGGGCATACCAGCACCGGCTGCGTATCGTCTGCCTTGATGGGACATTGTTCAATGCCGGGGGCTCACTGACTGGCGGCAGCGTAAAAAACCGGGAAGGATCCCTCATCAGCCGGCGGGCGGCCCTGCAGGATTTGAAGCAGGAAGCGGCGGCAGCGGAGAAAAAGCTGCAGGAACTGGTCCAAAGGGGAAATGACCTGCGCCGCGCGGCCGGCGAAGCAGACAAGGCCGCATCCCGGCAGCAGCAGACCTGCCGGCAGGCCGATATGGAGCAGCAGAAACTGCAGCTTAGCCTGCAGAGCATGGAACGGGAAGAACAACAGGCCCGGGAACGGGCCCGTGAGGCCGGACAGACCTTGCAGAAGCTGTATGCGGCCCGGTCGGACATCCAGGCAGAGCTGGTACAGAAAGAGGAAACGTACGCAGCCTGGATGGACGAAAAGCCGGCCGATACGAAAGTACTGGAAGAAGAACAGCAGCGGGCACAGGACGAACTGGAACAGTGCCGTCATGCCCTGACCGACCGGCAGGTAGCGCTGGCTACCCTGGAAGAACAGATCCGTCATCTGGAAGAGCAGATCCGCCAGCACGAAGAATTGTCCCGGCAGGCCGCCGATGCCTCGAAAGAAGCGGCAGACCGGCTGGCATCCATCGGGCGGCGTCAGGACGAAACGCGGCAGCTGCTGCAAAACCTGACAACGCATATCCGGGAAAAAGAAAAAGAAACGAAGGCCAAGGATGAGAAAAAAAAGGCCTTTTATGCTTCACGGGAAGCCGATTTTGAGAAGAGCCGGGAGCTGGAACAGCAGATAAACGACTTTAGGGACGAACAGGAACAGTGGAATCAGCGCGTCCATGCGGCAGAAGTGCAACAGGAAAAGTACCGTGGCGAGATTGAACGGGGAGAAGAACACCTGGCCCGGCAGGGACTGAGCCGGGAAGAGGCGATGAAACGGCGCCGCGAAGGCTCTCTCCGCGAATTGAATGAACGCGTATCGCGTTTGCGTCAGCAGATTGCCGGCTTGGGACAAATCAATCCCAATGCCGATACGGAATATCAGAACGCCGTAGATAAACGGGACTTTTACCATCGCCAGTGCGATGACCTGCTGGAATCGCGGAAACGGTTGCAGATCGTCGTGGCAGAAATCGACCAGGCCATGTCCAGTCAGTTCAGCCAGGCTTTTGCTGAGATTGCCCGTCATTTCCAGCGCATATTCAGCCAGCTTTTCGGCGGGGGCACGGCCCATATTTCCCTGACCGGCAGCCAGGATGTCCTGCAGTCCGGCGTGTCCATTCTCATTCAGCCGCCGGGAAAGAAGCAGCAGCCACTGACGCTCCTTTCCGGCGGTGAACGGGCGCTGACCGTCATTGCCCTGCTGCTGGCATTCCTGGCCTACCATCCGGCACCATTCGTGCTGTTTGACGAAGTTGATGCAGCCCTCGATGAAGCCAATGTCATCCGCATGGCCAGGTATATGAAAAATTATAGTGGCACGACCCAGTTCATCGTCATCACCCACCGGCGCAAGACGATGGAGGCAGCCAATACGCTCCAGGGCGTGACCATGGAAGAAAAAGGCGTATCCCGCCTGCTTACCGTTAAAGTAGACGATATGATAGAGAAAGGAAGTTAATTATGGGATTTTTTTCAAGATTACGCAAGGGATTGGAAAAAACGAAAGGCTCGCTCATTAAGAACATCGAGACCGTCGTACGCGGGTATGCCAAAATTGATGACGAGATGTACGATGATCTGGAAGCGGTCATGCTCACCGGCGATATAGGAGTGGAAACGACGGAATATCTTCTCGACCAGATCCGCAGCGGCGTAAAGAGCCGGGAAATCCAGAATGGCGATGATGTCATTCCTTACCTGGAAAAGTGCATCGTAGCCCTTCTGGAAGAAAATAACGACCCCGTACCGGATTGCACCGGTACGACCGATGTCATCTTTATCGTCGGCGTCAATGGCGTCGGCAAGACAACGACGATCGGCAAGCTGGCCAAATACTATACCCAGCAGGGCAAATCGGTCATGCTGGCCGCAGGCGACACCTTCCGGGCAGCGGCGGCAGAACAGCTCACTATCTGGGCGGACCGTACGGGCGTCCCTATCGTGAAGCATCAGGAAGGAGCCGATGCGGCGGCAGTCGTCTTCGATGCGACGGCGTCGGCCAAGGCTCATCATACGGATATCCTCCTCGTCGATACGGCCGGCCGTCTGCAGACGAAATCCAACCTCATGGAAGAATTGCGGAAAATGGCCCGCGTGGCCTCCCGCAATATCGAAGGGGCACCGCAGGAAACGCTGCTGGTCCTCGATGCGACGACCGGGCAGAATGCGGTCAGCCAGGCCAAGTTGTTCGGCGATGTCGTACCGCTTACGGGCGTCGTTCTCACCAAGTTGGATGGCACGGCCAAGGGCGGTGTCATTTTATCGGTCAAACGGGAACTGGGCGTACCTGTGCGCTGGGTCGGCGTCGGTGAAGGCGTCGATGACCTGCGCCCCTTTGATGCGGCCCAGTTTGCCGATGCCCTCTTTGACCGCAATGTAGAAAAGAGAGAACAAGAAGAGGATTAATTCTGGAAGGGTGGGATTTTCATGTATGCAGGAAATATCAGGCAATGGGAGACGGAAGTACAGGCACTGCCGGAATGGCTGCGGCCCTGGATCAAAGAACTGGCCTCCCTTCATACGTCATTGCTCAAACCGGGACGGCATGAACTTCCGGGAGCGAATTTCTTCAATATCGATGAAGTCATGACGGAAAACGCGCCGGCACGTAAGATAGAAGCGCACCGGTCTTACATCGATATCCAGATGGTACTGGCCGGGAGAGAATACATCGGCTGGCAGCCTCTGTGCCGCTCGGGCAAGGTCGTAGAAGCACGGCCCGATGATGACATCTGGTTCTACGACGGTTCTTATGAAGATGATACGCAGGTCCTCATGACACCGGGTACCTTTGCTATCTTTCTTCCCGGCGACGGCCACCGCCCGTTGTGTGCTCCTCACGGGCTGTGCGGTCCCGTCCGTAAAATCATTATGAAAATCCATATCTGAGAGGACATATCATGAATGTATTACAGGAAGCGGGAGAGGCGCTGCAGCGGTTGCGGCAGAAACGCCCTCTCGTCCATCATATAACTAATGTCGTCACCATCAATGATTGTGCCAATGCGACTCTTGCCATAGGTGCATCGCCGACCATGACCTGGGCTCCCGCTGAAGTAGGAGAATTGGCCGGAGCTGCTTCGTCGCTGGTCCTCAATATGGGAACGCTTCAGCCCTGGACGATAGATGCGATGGAACGGGCCGGCAAAGCGGCAGCAGAGAAGGATGTCCCCATCGTGCTGGATCCCGTAGGTGCCGGTGGTACGACGTACCGGACGCAGGGCGCACTGCAGCTGGCAGCACGGCTGCCCCTTACCGTTATCCGGGGCAATATGAGCGAAATGATGTGTCTCGCTGCAGGAAGAAGCGGAATCAATCCCGGCGTGGACAGCCATGACAGGGAAGTCATGACCATAGAAAAAGTCCGCCATCTGGCGCGGCTGCTGAAAACGACAGTGGCCATTACTGGCCCGGTTGATGCCGTATCCGATGGCCGGCGCAGCGTCCTCCTGGGAAATGGGACGCCTCTCCTGACCTATGTGACAGGAACGGGCTGTATGACGACATCGCTCATCGCGTCCTTTGCAGCCGTGTCCGGCCCGTTTACGGCGGCTGTAAGCGGTATCCTCTCCATGGGAATTGCCGGGGAAACAGCAGCCCGCCTGTCCCAGGGGCCGGGTACGTTTCACCTGCATCTTATCGATGCGTTATACCAGTTGCAAACAGAAACATATCTTACCTGTGGAAAGGTCCTGAATTACGATGAATAATCAAAATGTATACTTGAAGAAACTCACCTTTACAGCTATTTTTATTGCTCTCGGCGTTCTCCTGGCCCCTCTTGTATCGTTCCCGTTTGGGGGCGCCCGTGTATTTCCCCTGCAGCATTTGATTAATGTCCTCCTGGCCGTCCTGCTGGGATGGCGCTATTCGGTTGCCGGTGCTTTCTGTATTTCTTCTATCCGCATCGCCCTGGGAGTCGGCACCATTCTGGCTTATCCGGGCAGCATGATCGGCGCCTGCCTTTCGGGGATTCTGTATAAGAAGACCGGGTCCATCTGGGGCGCCGTCGTCGGGGAAATTTTTGGTACGGGCATACTGGGCGGACTGGTTGCCTACCCTCTGGCCGCCTTCATCCTCGATTCCAAAGCCGTTGCCCTCTGGTTTTTTGTCGTCGCCTTCCTGCCTAACACATTCATCGGTGCCATCTGCGGGGCTGTCTTCCTCAAAATCATTCCGCTGAAACGGATGGTCGAAGACATGCTGAAACGATAACAGAATAGATAGTTCTAAAACGAAACAAATTCCTGCGGGACTGTAGATTTTCATTGACTAATGCAGTCCCGTATATTAAACTATAAATTGGTACTGAGTTTTCTATTTGAGTTTTTTAATGATTTTTGAGACTTGTGTTGGTTTGAAGTGGAGGATGGATAGGGTGAGTGCATGAATATAGATATGCGTGAACAAATTTTACAGGCATCATTAGATGAGTTGCGCATGCATGGTCCGAATTTCCACATGGATGATCTGGCCCGCCGTCTCCGCATCAGCAAGAGAACCTTATATGAACATTTCTCGTCCAAGCAGGAAATGATTATAGAAGCGTTATATTCACTGATGGATGAGGTATATACCCGCCATGTGAAATTGCTGCAGGATCCGGATCTTACGGCAGAAGAGAAACTGGTGGAGTATTTTAATGTCAATGCCAGCGGCAAGGTATTTTCTATGCGTAAAGCCAAGGAGATTTTTACGAAAATGCCGGAAATCTGCGCCACCATGCAGACCTATTCCGAACGGGACTGGAAAGTACTGGAACAGATTTTTGAACAGGCCCAGGAAAACGATGAGTTTAATCATTTTGATAAAAAACTCCTCATTCACATGCTTCACAGTGCGGCTGATGATGTACTGGATTTTCTCGAGCAGACTAATCAGGACTATTCCTTTCCTGAATATATGGAAAAATGTATCCGTATCATTTTATATGGAATAAAAAAAGACAGGGGGCTTACATTGCATGATAAAGAAGGGTGATTTATTTAAACTGGGCGTAACGGCTCTGACTGTTGCGGCCTTATTGACGGGTTGCGGAGCCCAGCAGGGGGCGCAGAAAGGTGCTGTCGCCGTCAATACGTACAAGGTGCAGGCGGAAGATACGCCTGTCAAAGCAGAATACAGCGGCACCGTGACGGCAACGGATAAAGTTCCCGTACGGCCGAAGATTTCCGGCCGGGTAGTGGAAAAATATGTCCAGGGCGGTCAGGAAGTAACGGCCGGCCAGGCTTTGTTCCGTCTGGACAGCCGTACCTATGATGCGGCTCTGGCTCAGGCCAAGGCCAATCAGGCCCAGGCCGCGGCCAATCTGGCCAATCAGGAACTGAACCTGCGCCGTTATCAGACACTGGCCAGCCAGGATGCCGTGGCCCAGCAGATCGTCACCGATCAGGAAGCGGCTACGGCCCAGCAGCAGGCTGTCGTAGAAGCCAATGCCGCCCAGGTCGATGCCGCCCAGGACAACGTCGATGATACCATTGTGTATGCGCCGTTCTCGGGCAAGCTGAATGTCGATGATGTACCTATCGGTACCTTTGCGACGGCCGGTTCTACCGCACTGGTTACGATTTCCTCCACTAATCCCGTGTTTGTCGAATTTTCCATCAGCGAATCGGAATACCTGCAGATGACGAAACAGACCGGAGCCGGCAGCTGGGGCGATCACCTGCTCCTGCGCCTCAGCGACGGATCTACCTATCCCTATGAAGGCCGCGTCGTCCAGGTCAACCATGGCATGGATGGCAATTCCGGCTCGATTATCGTAAAGGCAGTATTCGACAATCCAGATAATTTGCTCATTCCCGGATTGTATGCGACGGTAGTTTCCGATACCCAGGTACAGCGGAATGCTTTGGCTGTACCGCAGCGTGCCGTACAGCAGACATTGGGTAAATATTACATTTCCATCATCGACAGCGACGGAAAGGCTCAGACGAAAGAAGTTACGCCGGGGCAGAAAGTCGGAAAATTCTGGATTATCACCGACGGTCTGTCCGACGGGGATACAGTCATCGTCGACGGGTATCAGAAAGCCAAAGGAGCAACGCTGGATCAGCATCTGCTGACAAAGACGGATATTGAAAGCAGTTCTGATACGACGACAGATAGTACATCCAAATAGGAGGCAGCACAGTGATATCTAAGTTTTTTATAGACAGGCCTATTTTTGCCATCGTCATTTCGCTGGTCATCTCCATTCTGGGGCTGTTGTCTCTGCTGACATTGCCGATAGCAAAATATCCAAAAGTAACGCCGCCGCAGATTAGTGTATCGGCGACATATGTCGGGGCCAACTCGGAAGTCATCGGGACGACCGTAGCCAGCGTCATCGAACGTCAGATGACCGGTGTTGACGGGCTCGATTATATTTCCAGCTCCAGTAACGATGATGGCCGGTATTCCATGACGGCCCAGTTTAAAACGGGCACGAATGATGATATGGACATGGTCAATACCCAGAACCGTATCAGTCAGATTCAGTCCACCCTGCCGTCGGAAGTAACGCAGACGGGGGTAACTGTACAGAAGTCAACGAGTTCGACCGCTATGGTTTTTGCGCTCGTATCTCCTAGTGGCACGTATGATGCAACGTTTTTGAAAAACTATGCGACCCAGTACTTCATGGATGAATTAAAATCCGTGTCTGGTGTCGGTAACGTACAGGAATTCGGATCGGACTATGCCATGCGTATCTGGCTCAATCCGATGAAAATGAGCATTTTAAAAGTAACGCCGACCGAAGTCATGGCGGCGATTAAATCGCAGAATACGCAGGCTGCTGTCGGTACAGTAGGGTCACAGCCTACGCCAGATAGCCAGACGTATCAGTACAGTATGCGTACAGACGGCCGCCTTCAGACAGCGGAACAGTTTAAGAATATTATTGTCCGCACTAACAGTGACGGATCTATGATCCGCATAGGCGACATTGCCAGTGTCAATCTTGGCAATAAAGATTATAATGTCACCAGCTCTTATAATGGCCAGAATTCGGCAGGGTTCATGGTCAGCCTGACATCCGATGCCAACGCCATGCAGACTGTCGATGGTGTACGAAAAGTATTGGAAAAGGCAAAGCAGTCTTTCCCGAATGACATGGATTACAGTGTAGTCTATGATAGTACACAGTTTGTACGGGCCTCTATTAAAGAAGTTATTGAAACGTTCGTGGAAGCGCTGCTTCTCGTTGCGTTCATCGTATATCTGTTCCTTCAGAGCGGCCGCTCGACACTGATTCCGCTCATCGCCGTACCGGTATCGCTGCTGGGGACCTTCGCCAGCTTCAAAGTGCTCGATTTCTCCATCAACACACTGACCCTGTTTGCCATGGTCCTGGCTATCGGCCTGCTCGTCGATGATGCCATCGTCGTCATCGAAGCCGTCGAATACGAAATCAAGTATAATGCCAAGGGGCCGCGGGAGGCGACGATCATCGCCATGCGCAATGTACAGAACCCGGTTATCGGCGTTGCCTGTGTACTGGCATCGGTATTCATACCGGTCGGTTTCCTGAGCGGCATGAGTGGTATTTTGTACCGGCAGTTCGCCTTTACCATCGCCATTTCCGTCGCCATTTCGGCCTTCGTCGCCCTGACGCTGACGCCGGCCATGTGCGCTTCTATCCTGAATATACACAAGCCCAATGACAACCCGAAGGGCATTTATAAGTTCTTCCAGAAATTCAACCTGGCCTTTGACCGCCTCATCGACTGGTATGGCATCCGCCTGGCTCATCTCCAGCTCCATCTGAAATGGGTCGTGGCGTTCCTTCTTCTCCTTTGCTGCCTGACCGGGGTTGTTTTCAGGGTTATGCCTACGGGATTTGTTCCTTCTGAAGATAATGGGTTCATCATGGTCAACGCCACACTCCCGGAAGGGACATCGCAGGTAGAAACCAAGAAATTGACGACAAAGATGACACAATGGCTTCAAAGTCAGCCGGCTGTCAAGGGCGTCATGAACGTTACCGGTTTCAGTATCCTGGCTGGTGGTGCCAAACCGAATGGTATGACTATTTTCTTGGGTATGGATGACTGGTCGCAGCGTAAGACGAAAGATTTGTCTGTCGATGCGCTGGTAGGTAAAACGATGATGTTTGGCAACCAGATTCCTCAGGCACAGGTCATGGCCTTGAATCCGCCTCCTATTGATGGCATGGGTACATCGTCCGGCTTCAGCATTGTCATTGAAGACCGTGGTGGTCATGGCACATCGGATTTGAATGCGACGACGCAGAAATTTATCGCCGCTGCCCGTCAGCGTCCGGAAATCGGTTCTGTCTATACGGCCTTTGCTGCCGATACTCCGGGCTATCAGTTGGATATTGACCGCGACAAGGTAGCACGGGAAGGAGTATCGCTGAGTGATTTGTATACGACGCTGCAATCCTTCTATGGTTCCTATCAGGTCAATGATTTCACCATTTTTGGCCGTAACTTTAAAGTCGTCATTCAGGCGGCGCCGGAGTTCCGCCAGTCTATTGATGCCAATAAACATCTCTATGTCAAGAACAGCAGTGGAGAGCTCATACCGGTATCTAATTTTGTCCGGCCCAAGCCTATCGGTTCTGCTTCTATTATCAACCGCTTCAATGATTATCCTTCCATTACTGTTCAGGGGGCACCGGCCAATGGCTACAGTTCTGGTGATGCCCTGAATGCATTGAAAGAAATTGCCCAGGATACGCTCGGTGAAGGTTATGCCTACGAATGGAGCGGCATGAGCCGTGAAGAAATCGAAGCAGGAAATAAGACCGTTTATGTATTCAGTCTGGCTATCCTCTTCGTATTCCTGGTACTGGCTGCCTTGTACGAAAGCTGGAAGGTACCTTTTGCTGTATTGTTCAGTGTGCCGGCCGGCCTGTTCGGGGCTTCTGCATTTGCCTATCTGCTCAATCAGCAGAATAATATTTACTTCCAGATTGGTATCCTCGCCGTTATCGGCCTGGCTGCCAAGAACGCTATCCTGATCATCGAATACGCGAAAGTCCGTGTCGATGAACGGGGCATGGATCCCGTATCGGCAGCAATCGAAGCGGCCAAGATCCGTCTCCGCCCGATCATCATGACATCCCTGGCCTTCGTCGTAGGTTCTATCCCCCTGGCCATCGCCACTGGGGCGGGCGCCGCGTCGCGAGTAAACATGGGCGTGACTGTCGTCTTCGGTACGTCCGTTGCGACCATATTCGGCGTATTCCTCATTCCTATGCTGTTCATCATCGTAGAAAACATCGGACATCGTTCGAAAAAGAAGAATCAGGGTGTACAGCGGATACAGGATGTATGATTCCGTGAAGGTTCACTGACACCATGTAAAAAAGGAGCTGTCCCATGAAGACAGCTCCTTTTTAAGTTTTAAGTTTATTGTTTGCAGATGTTGCCTGAACATTTAAAAATTCTAAAAACTACAGACTGCTATAAAATATAAAGAGCAAGGGACTGTCTCATGAAGGCTTATGTCATCATGAGACAGTCCCTTGTTTTGTACCGGTTTAGTTACTGGTTCAGCAACGTTTGTTTTAGTTCTTCATATCGTGTCGTGTAATACGGTTTCAGCTGGGCTTCCCGCAGGTCGTAGCCAAAGGAGCGTCGGCTGATGGAAAGGACGGGCGGGCTCTGGATCCGTTTTGCCACGGCAAAGCCCGACAGGAGGCGCCACCACCGTTCCAGGTCGTCGATAAAGGCTTTGGCCGTGGGGAAGACATCCCGGACGTTGACGGAGCAGCCAATCTGCTTTTCCAGTGTTCCTTCGGCATACCAGGTGAGGATGGTTTCCGGTGTGACCCGCTGCCACCGTTCGACCATGGCGCGGAACAGGTAATCGTGATAGGGATAGACGATGGGGTCCCCTTGGCCTTTGGTGATGTCCTGGCTGGCCGATAATTCCGCACTGGGAACGATATCGATGCTGCCCTGGGGAACGACTTCCCGCTGGAATACGACATCGTTCAGATACCGGGCGAGTGCATAAACCTGATGTTTCCATAAATCGGCTGTTGCGGCCAGGAAACCGGCATGGTCGCCATAGAGTGTCGCATAGCCGACAGATGATTCGGCTTTATTGGCGTTGCACGTAAAGACACCGCCGAAAGCCGCCGCTGCCGCCGCCAGGATACGGCTGGAACGGTCCCGGGCCTGGATATTTTCTTCGATGAAACTGGTGAGTGCCAGATGGCCTTTTTCTTCGCCATTCTGCAGGAGTGGTGCTTCCCGGAATTGTTTCCGCGTCAGTTCCAGACTGTCCTGGACGGGTATGACTGTGTAGTAGCAGCCGATATGATCTGCCAGCTGCTGTGCCAGGTCTTTGGTCATAGACGAGTTGTAGACACTGGGCATGTTGACGAGGAGAATATTTTCTTTGGGGAGAATGGAAGCGTATAAGGCGGCATTGACTGCCGAATCGATGCCACCGGAGACGCCGAGTACGACCTTGCTGAGGCCGGCATTTTCCATGAAAGACCGGATGCCGTACTGAAGGCTGTGACAGATGTCGGCCACTTCTTCTTCCTGAGGGTTCTGCTTCTGCGGGCTGACGAACGTATGAGACGTTTCGTCGAAATCGAGAATTGCCAGTTCTTCATGAAAGAGGGGGCATTCATAATGGAGGGATCCGTCTTTGCCATAGGCCCCGCTGGCCCCGTCGAAGGTATAGATATTTTTGCCGTTATTCTGGATGCCCGTGCAATTGACATACAGGGCCGGTACGTTGAACTGGCCGATGGATTTGCCGAACAGACGGTGACGGCGCTGGGTCTTGCCGAGGGTAAAAGGAGAATTAGAAATATTGATGAATACATCCAGAGGATAGTTGTCGTGGAGATACTGCATGGGTTTGAAGGGGTAGTTATCATCCCAGCTGTCTTCACAGATGAGCGGACCGACCCGGAGCGTCTGACCGCCGGAGAAGGTCAGGGTAATCGGTGAAATCAAATCTTCCGGGAAGAGGTGCCGTTCCTGGGACACCTGCAGTAGTGAGGTAAAATACCGGGTGTCGCTGAACTCGCGGTAATTAGGCATCAGTGTCTTGATGTAGTAAGGATAGGGGGACCGTTCCGGACCGATGAATTGGCCATTCTGCGCTACAAACAATGCGTTATATTTACGCTGCCGTCCATCGGGATTGAGACGGGTTTCATCGCAGGCGACATTGCCGAAGAAAATGGTGATCCTATCGGACAGGGCACGGATCCGTTCCCCGAAGTGGACACATTCCCGGATATAATCCGGCTGGTCCCAAATATCTCCGATGAGATATCCCGGAATCGACAATTCCGGAAATACGATGATGTGGCAGTGCTGCTCTTTTGCCTGGGATATGCAGCGTTCCATAGACTGTACGTTCCGTCGCGGGTCACCGGGATGGACGTTCAGCTGGGCGAGTGCTATTTTCAGCATGAGATAAACCTCCCTGGTACATGGGTTAGATTTCAATTACCTATTATAGTACCATATTTTACCGGTAAATGCATCTCATGCATATACAAAAAAAGAGCCGCTCTATGAGGGCTCTTGGATGGTACAGGTCATGAGAAATCAGAAGAAACGGCCAAAAAACGGCAGCCGCTGGGCGTCGGCACGGGTGACGCCGCCCGATACGGCCATGAGGCCGATGTAGATGGCAGATCCGACGACGGTCGTGGCCGCAAGGCTGAGGAACAGACCGATATGCCCGATGGCACCGTAGAGAAAATACATGGCAACGCCCATGATAGCGGCGCAGACGACGTTGCGCACGACTGTTTTCACATCGATGATATAACCGGTCTTGCGATAGATGAAGACCAGATTCAGGGCAGCGGCTACGCCGATATCGGCGACGGTAGCGTAAGAAGCACCGGTGATGCCCAGAGCCGGAATGGCAACCAGGAACCAGTTGCAGGCCACTTTGACCAGGCAGGCGACTCCCATATTGATAACCGGGATTTTTGGCTTTTTGAGGCCCTGCAGGATGGCCGTCGTAATCTGATGAAGCCCCAGAAAACAAATGGCGATGGCAACGGCCCGGGTAGCGTCGGTCGCGGCCGGAGCATTGTAGATAAAGGTAACGACCGGTTCGGCCAGCACGTAGAGCATGACCGAAAAGGGGATGGTGACCAGGAGGGCGATGCGCATGGCGCCAGACGTTTTATTGTAAATTTCCTTCGTATCGCCGAGAGTGAAGCTGTGGCTGATAGCCGGTACGAGACTCATGGCCATGGCCGCCGTGAGAATCGTAGCCAGATTGATGAGCGGTACGGACATGCCCGTGAGGTACCCGAATAATTCCGTTGCCTGATGGGTCGGGTATCCGGCTACTTCCAGACGGCGCGGTACGATTAAAAGGTCCAGGTTGGAGACGACCGGGAGCATGATGCTGGCCAGGGAAATGGGAACAGCCAGGACGATGAGCCGCTTCAGGATGTGGCGGATGCTTTCTTTGGGAAAGACGGGGCCGTCTGTTGGCAGATGGCGCTTCAGTTTATGATAGTAGTAGATAAGCACCAGCCAGGCAGCTACCCCGCCGGCACCGGCACCGAGACTGGCACCGCCGGCGGCATAATCGAGCCCGTAGGGAAGCAGCAGTGCGGCAAAACCGAGCATGACTACGACGCGGACGAGCTGTTCGACAATCTGCGATAATGCCGTCGGTGTCATCTGCTGCCAGCCCTGGAGATATCCGCGGTAGCCGGCAATGATGGTCGTAAAGAAGATGGCCGGAGCCAGGGCGATGAGTGAATAATAGGCACGGCTTTCACGGATGATGTGATAATCGATGAGGAACCGCGAGCCGAAGAAGACGAGGACGCTGAGAAACAGAGCCGTCGAACAGAGCATAGTCAGGGAAACGCGAAAGATGCGCTGGGCGCCGTTATAGTCCTCACGGGCCGCTTTTTCGGCGGTGATGATGGAAATGGCGATGGGGATGCCGGCACTGGATATTTCCAGTGCGAGCAGATAAATAGGGAATGCCATCTGGTAAATACCGATACCTTCGCCCCCAAGGATACGGGAAAGGATGATCCAGTTGATACTGCCGATCGCCTTGACGACAAAACCGGAAAGGGTCAGGATCAGCGTACCTGATACGAATTTATTGGCCATTATGAAACCTCTTTTTGCAGGAAATGATGGAAAAAATCTATAACAAACAACTCATTTTATCATATTGTCAGAGAAAAAGATAGAGAAAGGGGGAAAGCTGTCTTTATTCAGCGAGGTATGCTATACTATACAGATATCAAGGGAGGGACATATCTTGCGTATTGTAATAATCGGAGCCGGTAAGCTGGGGTACAGTATTGCCGAGCTGTTATCTAATGAACAATATGACGTCGTCGTCGTCGATCAGAATGAAGAACGGCTGGAAGCCGTCAAAAACAATCTCGACGTGCTGACGATCCTGGCCAATGGCGCCAGCCCTATTACCATGAACGATCCGGATATCCGCAATTCGGACATTCTCGTCGCCGTAACGGCCATCGATGAAGTCAACATGGTTTCCTGTATTCTTGCAAAAAAACACGGCATACGCTATACGGCCGCCCGCATCCGTGATATGCAGTTCATGTCGGAAGCCCAGGATTATCTGAAAGAAAATTTTGATATCGATCTCATGCTGAACCCGGAATTGATTACGGCCCGTGAAATCGACCGCATCCTCATGATGCCGGCCGCTCTCGATGTCGAAGACTTTGCCAATGGCAAGGTCCGGCTCTTTGAAACGAAGGTGCGCCGTCATTCCCACCTGGCCAATGTGCCCTTGAAAGATCTGCAGATGCCCAAGTCCATCCTGGCGGGGATGATATTCCGCGATCACCGCATGATTATCCCTCATGGCGATGACTGCCTCCTGCCTCACGACAATGCCTATTTTATCGGGGACCCCAAGGCCATTGAAAAATTCAGTGAAAATTTCATTCCCAGCGGCACGAAGAAAGTCGAACGGGCTATGATCATCGGTGCCGGACGGACGGGCCGTTTCCTGGCTCCCATGATGGATAAACAGGGTGTCCGGGTCAAGGTCATCGAACAGGACCGGGAACGGTGCCGCATGGTGGCAGATAAGCTGGACGAAGGAATTGCCATCTGCGGGGATGGCACGGATATCGACCTGCTCGTCCAGGAGGGCGTTGCCGATGCCGATGTGGTCATCTGTGTGACTGACGACGACAAGCTGAATCTCATGCTGGCCCTCATTGCCAAGCATTTTGGCGCCAAAAAGACCATCGTCCGTGTGGCCCGCATCGAATATGTCGATCTCATGCAGAAAGTCGGCGTCGATATCGTCCTTTCGGCGCGGCTCCTGTCCGCCAGCGAAGTGCTGGCCTTTGCCCGCCGCGGCGGCGTCGTTTCCGTTTCTCTTCTGGAAGGTGCCAAGGCGGAAGCTGTAGAAGTCATCGTCCAGGAAGGGGCTCCTGTCGCCGGTAAGCGCCTGATGGATGTACAGCTGCCCCGGGAATGCCTGGTCTGTGCCTACGTCCGCGACGGACAGGCCCATATACCGAATGGCAGTTCTATACTGCAGGCGGGAGACCGGACGATTTTGTTCATCCAGACAGAACATTCTAAAAAAGTCATGAAATATTTTAAAGGCAGGGACTGAGTATGAATATGCGGCTCTATCTGTTTCTTCTGGGACGGATAGCCTTATTGAATGCTGCCGTCCTGGGACTGCCGCTCGGCTGTGCCCTGTATTGGGGAGAAGATACGGTGCTGGCTTTTGCCGGACCCCTGGCGGTGACGCTCGTGCTGGGACTGCTGCTAAAAACAGCAGGGAAGCAGCATAAAAAACAGCTCGGTGTGGCTGAAGGCGCATGGTATCTGCTGTCCATCTGGTTCCTGCTGGGGCTGATCGGCATGATGCCGTACGTATGGACAGGAATGCTCACGCCGGCCGATGCGTTTTTTGAAAGCGTTTCCGCCTATACGACGACAGGTATTTCCCTTCTGGCGGCTGGACAGGCAGAAGCCCATTCCCTCCTGTTCTGGCACAGTCTCATGGAATGGATGGGCGGCCTGAATTTCATCATCATGCTGGTCACGGTAGTACCCCAGGTCAGCGGCTGTTTCGGCGTGACCTTGTCGGCTCATCAGAGCATCGCCTTCAGCCCGATGATCAGCCGTATGCGAAATGCGGCGCTGCAGACCGGTAAAATATATGCCGGGATCACCATCATTTCTGCGCTGCTGTATCTGGCGGCTGGGATGAATGTGTTCGAAGCCATCAACCAGGCTATGACCACGGCTTCGACAAGCGGCGGTACGACATCGCTTGATTTCGCCGGCTATGACAATTCGTTCCTGGAAATAGCGGCTATGATATCGATGATCCTGGCCAGCTGCAACTTTCTCCTCATCTGGAGGGCTCTGTCCCGGCGGGAGTTGCGGTTTATCTTTTCGGATACGGAATTGCGGACGTTCCTGGCCATCGTGGGCGCCGTCAGTGCGCTCATCGTCTTTCATCTCTGGCGCAGCGGTGTTTACGATTTCTGGCAAAGTCTTCGCTACGGAACTTTTGCCGTCGTTTCCTTTCTGAGCACGACCGGCTATGCGTCGGCCCAGTTTTCCCTCTGGCCCGGATTTGACCGCTATGTCTTATTCCTCCTCGTCTTTGCCGGCGGCTGTATCGGTTCGGCTACGGGGGGATTGCGCATCATGCGTATCATCGTCCTGTTCCGCATGGCAGCCCGGGAAATGCGCCGCACTCTTCATCCTCAGATGGTCGTCAGCCTGAAGATAGACGGCGTTTCTGTTTCCATGAAAATCATCAGCCGGGTCCTGAGCTTTTTCTTCCTGTATATGGGAGTGTTCTTTTTTTCCATGCTGGTCATTTCCCTGTCGGGCATCCCTCTGTTACAGTCCATGGGAGTAGCGGCCGGATGCCTGTCCAGTGTCGGATCGACAGCCGAGCTCTACGGACTGGCTTCGTATGCATCGCTCCCGGTGTGGACGAAGTTATATTGTACCTTTGTCATGATTCTGGGACGCATAGAAATCTTTTCTTTCCTCATCGTATTGCAGACCATAGCAGCCCGGTTTCACAGCAAATGGTAATTTTCCATCTTGAGAGAGAAGTGTGCGAATTATGAATATGCGCGTTGTCCTGTATTTCTTAGGACGTATTTCCATGGCGCTGGGCCTGGCACTGGGACTGACGGCCGCTCTGTCCGTCGTCTGTGGCGACGCCGGTTTTGCGGCGCTGGCTGGAGCCGCTCTGGTCAGTTTGACTGCCGGTATGATACTGCAGCATGAAAAGCCGTCGGCGGTTGATAACCTGAGCGTCCGGGAAGGGATTGCCATTACCAGTCTCAGCTGGATCCTCGTCACCTTTCTGGGAATGCTGCCCTATGTGTTCGGAGGCTATCTGGATATCCTGGATGGCATACTGGAATGTATTTCCGGCCTGTCCGGCACAGGGGCGACGGTCCTTACGGATATAGAAATACTGCCTCAGAGTATACTCGTCTGGCGCAGTCTGACCCACTGGCTGGGAGGACTGGGCATCATCGTCATTTTCATCGCCTTGTTTCCTCAATTCGGCCACGGCGTCGTGCACATGATGGACGCCGAAAGTACGGGGCCGACATCAGATCGCATGCTGCCCCGGATAGGCCAGATGGCAAAGGCCCTATTTACGGTGTACGTCATCCTGACTACGGCGGCGACAGCGGCGCTTATGATTTGCGGCCTCGATTTCCTGACGGCTCTGGAACATGCGTTTTCGACCATTGCGACAGGAGGATTTTCTCCTTTTAATGATAGTGTGGCCCACTTTAACAGCCCCCTCATCGAAGGAGTCCTGATTGTATTCATGATTCTTTCCAGTGCCAACTTTTCTATTTACGTGGCGGCCTGGCGAAAGGGAGCCCGGGTCATTTTCAGGGATACGGAATTCCGCCTGTACGTGGCAATGGTCCTGGGGGCCACGGCCCTCATGAGTCTCAATCTGATCTATGGGGCATCATATGATTCCCTGGAAGCCGTGCGTGAATCCTTCTTCCAGGCTGCGTCCATTTCGTCATCGACGGGCTTTGTTTCGGCTGATTTTGATCAATGGCCTTCCTTTTCCAAAGGAATCCTGCTGCTCCTCATGTTCTGTGGCGGCTGTGCCGGGTCGACGGCCGGCGGTCTGAAAATAACGCGGCTCATGCTGCTCATCAAGACTATGCACTCCGTCGTCTGGCAGAAACTGTCTCCCCGGAGCGTCGTGCAGGTCCATGCCAACGGAGAAGAGTATAATGAAGAAATATTGTACGGTGTAGCCCGGTTTTTTGTGGCCTATGCCATACTGGATGTCTTGTGGACCGTCTTGTTCATCGGGGATGGCGTGCCGACACTGGATGCCATCGGTCTCAGTGTTTCGACGATGGGAAGCTGCGGCCCGGCTTTCGGGTCGGTCGGCCCGACTTGTACCTATGCGGAGCTCCCCGTTTTCAGTAAAATCATCGTGTGCATTTCCATGCTCTTGGGAAGGCTGGAAATGTTCCCCGTTCTGGCATTGCTCATGCCGTCTTTCTGGCGGCATAGTAACTGGTAGGGCAGAATAGAAATGAAAAAGGTGTTGTTATGGATTTACGTGTAGTCTGCCGGTTTTTAGGGAGAATATCGATAGCCGAATCGGGTGTAACCTGCGTTCCGCTGCTTCTGGCACTGGGCTTTGGTGATGAGTGTACCGGAGCTTTTATCATGGCCATTGGCAGCATGATTGCCTGCGGGATTCTTCTTCTCCGGTACGGCAGGGTGAGAACCAAGCATCTGACCATCCGCGAAGGTATAGCCATTACCGGCCTGGGCTGGCTTTTGGCCACCTTCCTGGGAATGATTCCGTACGTGACAGGCGGATATCTGAATCTCATCGACGGCGTGTTTGAGAGCATTTCCGGTTTTACCGGTACGGGAGCGACGGTCATTGAAGATATAGAGAGTCTGCCCTTCAGTATCTTATTCTGGCGCAGCATGACCCACTGGTTGGGAGGATTGGGCATCGTCGTCATTTTCATTGCCCTTCTGCCGGCAGCAGGGCAGAATACGCTCTATCTTCATAATGCCGAATCAGCCGGGCCGGCGACGGACCGCCTGCTGCCGCGCCTCAGGGATATGACCGGCGTCCTGTTCCGCATTTATATGACTTTTACGGCCATTGCCTTCGTCATTTTCATGCTCTGCGGCATGGATTTCTTCAGTGCCCTCAACCACGCCATGTCTACCATTTCAGCCGGCGGATTCTCTACGTTTAATGACAGTGCTGCTCATTTTGAAAGCGCGGCTGTGGAAGGCTGGATGACTTTTTTTATGATTCTGGCTGGTGGTAATTTTGGCTTATATTATCAGTTATACCGCAAAGGGTTCCATGTCCTGAAGAAAAATACGGAATTTAAAGCCTACCTGCTCATCCTGTTCCTGGCGACCGTATGCATCGCCGCCGATTTGATACATGCCTTCGGTGCCGACATCGTTACGGCCCTGCGCTTTTCTTCATTTCAGGCTGCGTCCATTGCCACGACGGGGTTTGTCTCGGCCGATTACGATCAGTGGCCTTCCTTTTCCAAGGGAATCCTCCTGCTTTTGATGATCAGCGGCGGCTGCAGCGGTTCTACGGCGGCGGGAATCAAGATTTCCCGTGTCGTCATCCTGTGCCGCTCTCTCGTGGCGGCTGTCCGGGAAAAACTTCACCCCCGGATGGTCATGGATGTCAGGATGAATGGCCAGCTCATCAGCCAGGACACGATTATCCGGGTCAACCAGTTTTTTTTCCTGTACCTGGCGTTCATCGCTTTCTGGGCACTGCTTTTGACCTTCGACGGCATCGGCATTTTTGACGCCATCGGCATCAGCGTCACGACCATGGGCTGTATCGGCCCGTCGTTCGGCATTACCGGCGCTACCTGCACCTATGCCGGCCTGTCCAATTTTTCCAAGGCCATATTGTGTATTTCCATGCTCCTCGGGCGGCTGGAATTATTCACCGTCCTGGCTATGCTGCACGTCAGCTTCTGGAAAAAACGGGGAAATTGGTAAGTGAATGTTTAGTCCTTTAAGGAAACAGCTTTTTGATACCTATGTGTATCAGAGGCTGTTTTTTTGTTTATAAACGGAAAATATATCAGCAGATAATGGGAGGAAGAATGATGAAAAAATTTTTTATAATAATCGGTTGTGTCCTGTTAATCATCGGATTTGTCTGGAACGAAGGTCTGCCCCATGTGTCGCCCGTACCGCAGGCCCCTGTCGTAGAAGAGGTGGAAAAACCGGACTATATCGTGTATATTACCGGTGCCGTCAGAAAGCCCGGCCTGTATTCCTTTACTCATGCCGTCACCGTCGGCGATGCCGTCCACGCGGCAGGCGATGCACTCCCGTACGCTGAGGCGTCGGCCGTAAACTATGCTTCCCGCATCGAAGATGGCATGCAGATCCACCTGCCATACAATCTCGATGGCGTACCTCCTGCAGCAGATAGTGATGGTAAGATCAATATCAATGAGGCTGATGAAAAGAAACTGACCGGTCTTCCCGGCATCGGCCCCGCCATGGCAAAACACATCATCGAGTACCGGGATGAACACGGAGGATTTACCGAGTGTGAGCAGCTGCAGCAGGTCAAAGGCATTGGTGCTGCCAAGTATGAAAAGTTAAAGGATAAGGTGACCGTATGACCTATATCAGTATTTTCGCCGCCCTGGCTTTTGCCTGTGGCATCATCGCAGCGGATATCGTGCCGGTCCCGGCGGCCGCCGGACTGGCCGGAGCAGGGTTCTGCCTGCCCGCTATGTGGGCCTTGAGGCATCGCATGCGCTGGGCCCTGATTTTGTTATTATGCCTGATGTTTTCGCTGGGCCTCTTCCGACTGGCCTGGGAAAGCAGACAGTATGAAGCGCTGCCTGCGTATCTGGCAGGAATGGAAGTATATGTAGAAGGGACGGTGAAGGAAAAGAAACATTCTTATGAAACGGAGCAGGGAACGATGAGCCGCTATGTCATCGACATGGACTATTTTGCATTCCCGGACGATCCGGCATGGCACAGGGGAAAGGGGAGTATATATGTCACCCTTCCGGCCAGTCCCGTCCACCCTCCATCGGAGCGCCTCGGGCTGAGACTGAACCTGAAAGAGCTCACCTATTACGGGAATCCCGGCCTGTACGATGCCAGGCACCGGGACCGGGAACAATCGATTTTTCTGAAAGGATACACGGTACCCGATACGAAAATAGAAACACTGGAGCCAGGCCGGGGGATACTCTGTCAGCTATGGCGTCTGAGGCAGTATCTGACCCATATGTACCAGACCGTCCTGGACAGGGACAATGCCTATATCCTGAGCAGTCTCCTTTTTGGCGGTCACTATGATGACCTGCCTCCGTCCCTGCTGGAGAGTTTCAGTGTTACCGGACTGATCCATATCCTGTCCGTATCGGGGTCTCACATTTCTTTGTTGCTGGCAGCCGTACAGATACTGGGGAGACTGGCTTCTTTGCGGGAAAAGCCCCTGTTCATCCTTTCTGCCGTCGTCGTCATTGTATACGGTGCGCTGGCCGAAGGGACGGCGCCGGTCATCCGCTCGTCTCTCATGGGTCTTATATCTGCCTACAGCCTGACAGTCCGCCGGCAGTACACGGCCTGTCACGCCTTGGCTCTGGCAATTATAGCTATGCTGCTATATAGTCCCTACCTGCTCTTTGACCTGTCTTTTCAGTTGTCCTGCGGGGCATCGGCAGGCATCGTGCTGCTCCAGCGCCCGGTAGAACGATGGTTTTCCTTCCTGCCGTCGTTCTTGCGTTCTGGTATCAGCGTCTGCATCTGTGCCCAGCTGCTGCTCATTCCCTTTTTGCTGCACTATTTTTCAGCACTGCCCGTATACTCCCTGCTGGCCAATCTGCTGGTTGCGCCCGTCCTGGACTTCGTCATCCTGCTGGGACTCGCCGCTTCTGTACTGGGAATGGCCGTACTGCCTCTGGGCCAGGTACTGCTTTACGTCTTGCAGCCTCTGCTGAGTCTTGCCGTCAAGGGCAATTATTTCATTTCCTCCCTGCCATATAGCCGTTTCTGGCAGGGGGCCTGGCCGGTGTACACCTCGGCTGCCTATTATCTCGTACTGACCGGTCTGTTCTTTTTGCCGCCATACCGTAAGGTGCTGCTGCGTATGGCAGGTATTCTGTTCCTCGTTTCTACTCTGTATGCCGTCTATACCCGGCCGGAAATCATGATTTACAGTTATGATATGGGAAATGACCGGGCAACCTGCATCGTCTATGATGATACTTCGGCCTGCCTGTGGTATAATAAGAGCCAGTGGTCCCATGAAGGACAAATAGCCTGCGCCCTCACGCCGGCCCTGCGGCATTGTGGTATATTTCATCTGGACCGGGTATGGGTCAGTGGCGATGCCGGACCGGCAGAAGCGCAGCTGCGGCAGGATTTTACGATCGGCGACCTCCAGGTTGTGACTGAGCCGGTCGATGGTGATGCTGCCGGACTAATTCAGACAGGGGTCCCGTACTACTTATATGAAACGTCTCTACCCAGACAGTTTCCATCGGGCTCCGTGCTGGAAGTCCAGTCGCTGCGCCAGGCGGGCCGGACGGCGTTTCCCCGGGATGCTGACTTTTTGATCCTGCACCGCAGCGGCCCCCGGGATGTCCAGTGGAAGCGATGGTGCGAGACGGCAGCTCTTTACGATATACCCTGTGTGACGCCGGAAGAAGACGGAGCTGTCATTCTTTCCTGGCGCAGGGGATGCTGGACCGTACGGTCAGGTGGTGAATGGTTTGAAACAGGTAAAAATCATATATGGCAGTGAAACGTATCTAATGCATCGGGAAGAGCAATCGTTCCTGGAGGCATTCCGGAAACGGGCAGGAGAAGAACCGGAACTTTCTGTCTTTGGCAAAGATGCCGCGCCTGCCCAGGTCGTAGAGGCGTTCCAGTCGTCGTCTCTCTTTGGCGGTACAAATGTCTGCATCTGGCATGACTGTCCGTACCTTCCCATCAAACGGGGCGGGAGGTCCCGCAGCAAGCTCACTAAAGAAGAAACGTGGTTCCTGGAACAGCTGGCGGCAATCCCTGAAGGGAACGGGCTTTTATTTGTCATTAAATTTCCGAAGGAAACAAGCAGACTCGATACGGGCTGTGTGTTCTTCAAGGAAGTTAAAAAGCTGGCTGAAGTGGCAGAATGCCAGCCGGTTACGGACAAGACGGTCATGACCTATGTCAGTTCATATATGAACGGACGGGGACTGCATCTGTCTCCTTCCGCCGACCGTTATCTGCGGGGACTGTTCCAGACCTGGGATGCTATCCCGCTGCAGTACGTGTTTTCTGAACTGGACAAGTTGTGCATCATGCTCCCCGACGGGACAAGGGAAATAGAAACAACCCATCTGACGTCCCTCTTTTCCGGCACTATGGAAAAAAATCTCTTTACCTTTATGGATTACTTCCTGCGCCGGGACGGCCGTCACACGATTCCTTTTATTTCCAGTCTGTTCAGCCGCCAGGATGCTTTCTTGAAAAATACGGGGTATATGTTGTCCCGGCTGCGCCTCCTGCGGGCATATAAAGAACTACAGGCGGCAGGGATGAAAGAAAAGCAGTCTGAACAGGTCCTGACCAGGGTCAATAAAGGGAAACCGGTAAAATATGCGTTATACCACTTGAAAAAAATAGCATCTTATTGGAAAATAGAGGAGCTGGACGAATTACTCCTCCAGATTTTTACATTACAACTCAATATACGCAGAGGGACGGCCCAGTCCATGGATATGGAGCAGCTCATCTGTTTGTATTGCAGCAATAAAGGCAGGGTTTAAATTGCAGGACGAAGAAAAAGCACGTAAAGAACGAATGAAAGAATACCGCCGCCGCTATCGGGAAAAACACGGCATCAAAGAACACCCCAACCGGCTGAAAAAAATAGCCGCTGTAATCATTGGCATCTGCATTGCCGCATCGGGCAGTTTTTTTGCAGCCCAGAGCAAAGCCGCGTCGATGGTGACACTCGAAGGAAAGCCGGTTACGGAAATGACCGAAGAAGATGTGCGGGAATTTCTCGATAAACGCGAAGGTGACCTGCAGAAACAATCGGTGCATTTTACCGCCGATGATGTCGATGAAACGCTGCCCCTTGGAAAAGTCGATGCCCATTTTGACCGGCAGCGTATCAACGATGCGCTGTTCCTCGTCGGCCGCACCGGTTCGCCAGTCAGACGGGTTGCTGATGTCATTTCTATTCTGCGCTTTGGCCGGGATGTTCCTCTGTCCATAGCCGTCGATGAAGAGAAACTCGCATCGTACATCGGCGACATGCACGACCGGTACGATCAGGAACCGCGCAACGCCCATGCCCGGCCTGATGGAAGCGGTGTTACCATCCAGAAAGAACGGGACCAGATTACCATCGATTCGGAAGCCCTGCAGTCGGCTGTCCTCGACGAATTGGGCGACGGCAGGACTGATACGGTAGAAGTACCGGTCACGGCCCGTAAAGAAGCGCAGATTAAAGAAAAGGACCTCAAGAGTATCGACACTGTCCTTTCCTATTATACGACCCACTTCGATGGGAAAAATGATAACCGCGATGATAACATCCGCATCGCCCAGAAAGCGCTGAACGATACGCTCGTCCCGGCCGGGAAAGATTGTTCCTTCAATAAGACTGTTGGCAAACGGACGAGAGAAAAAGGATATAAAGATGCCCCTGTCTATTTCGACAATAAAGTCGTCCTCGATGCCGGCGGCGGTGTCTGTCAGGTCAGCACGACCTTATTCAATGCAGCTCTTAGGGCCGGCATGATCATCGCCAGCCGTTCGCCCCACTACGCCCCGGCAGGGTATGTGCCCGTCGGCATGGACGCTACCGTAGCCGACGATTCACTGGATTTTGCTTTTACCAATCCCTTTACCCGCCCTGTGTATATTTACACGGAAATGGGCGACGCATCCGTAACCGTCTATATCCTTGGCAATCACGCTGACACGTGCAACGTGACCTTTAACACCGTATCCCAGAAAACCCTGCCTCATCGCGTCGTACGTCGTCATGATGACAAAGTGACGGAAGATAAACGGGACCAGGAAGGCTACGACGGACATGATATTACCATCCGCCGTACCATCAACTATACGGACGGGGATCATTATACCGATACGATTGTATCCCACTATGACCCTAATACGGAAATCATCCTCACGCCGGGCGATTCTTCAGAAGAAGTCGTGCAGACGACGAATCTCGATGGAGAACAGCCTCAGGACGCCATGATCAACGCTCCCCATGACCCGACGAAGATCCCTGAACCGGCCGTTTCTGAAACGGATAGCGGTGACGGGGCCGATGGCAGTGACAGTGAAGCGGCTGACGACGAGTAAGCCCGGTAGAGATACATCACATAGAAAGGAAACCTTATGAAAATTTGGCACATTCTCCCGAAAAAAGAATTTTCTATCCCTGTCGATAAGGACCACTATGTCCTGGTCCATGAGATTTGTGCAGAAGACCCGGGCCCACGCTGGCATGTCCGCACGAAATCGGACTGGAAGGTAACTGATGCAGACGTGTTGAAACAGGCTGTCTGCCAGGCGTTGCAGCTGCCGGGAGAAGTGACGCTGGAAAATGAGGTGGAATTTATACGCCACGGCGGCGATATCCCTCTCAGCCAGACGGAAGCGGAGTGGAATAGTGCAGTCCAGGTCAGTTGTGATGATATGGATGGGTACGGTATTCCTCACGAAGATATATATGATGTCAACGACGAAGAAGACTGGCTCAAAGATGATCCGGAATACCAGAAAGCCTGTGCGGCTGCTGCAGGAAATGGCAAAGAAAACAGCAGTACGAAGCACAGCAGTAAAAAGGGAAGCACCAGTCCGGCCCAAAGCGACAGCCGCGTCTGGCTGGGAAAATATGTCGATGGCGAGGTTACGCCCATCAATGATGTCCTGGGAGAAGAACGGCCCGATGTCATTTTCCGGGGCAAACTGGTGCGGGTAGAGTTCCGGGAAACGAAGACGAAACGCATTATCCTGAACTTCCAGATGGCCGATAAGACCAATGGTATTTCCGCCCAGAAATTCCTCGACATCGGCGGCAGCAGCAACAGCAAGTACCGCCGGCGCAATACGATTACCGCAGAAGAACTGGAGGCCCTGAAGGGCAACATGAAAGAAGGCGCCTGGGTCCGCGTCCATGGCGATGTCAAATACAGCGATTATCTCAACGACTATGTCCTCAACGTGGACAGCATCATGCCTTCCAAAGGCGGTGCGGTCGAACGGGAAGATACCAATCCGACGCCGCGGGTGGAACTGCACCTGCATACGGTCATGAGCGATATGGATGCCCTGATTACGGTCAAGCAGCTCATCAGGACCGTCAAAAAATGGCATCATCCGGCCATTGCCGTCACCGACCACGGCGTCGTCCAGTCCTTTCCCCTGCTGCAGGAAATTTCAACGGATAAGACGAATAACGTCAAAGTCATCTATGGAATGG
Source organism: Megasphaera hexanoica (assembly GCF_043520715.1). Taxonomy (NCBI): domain Bacteria; kingdom Bacillati; phylum Bacillota; class Negativicutes; order Veillonellales; family Veillonellaceae; genus Megasphaera; species Megasphaera hexanoica. The sequence goes on from NZ_CP171361.1 coordinate 1,496,420, forward strand.
AAGGCTACCTGTTCGATACGAAAGTAGATGAATCGTATCACATCGTCATCCTGGCCAAAAACCAGATAGGCATCCGCAATTTATACAAACTTGTCAGCATTTCCCACCTGAAATATATCTACCGCGGGCGGCCACGTATCCCCCGGGCGGTGCTCAATGAATACCGCGAAGGCCTGATTCTGGGGTCGGCCTGTGAAGCAGGGGAGCTGGTCCGCTCGATGGTGCAGAAAAACCTGCCCTATGAAGAACTGCTGAAGATAGCCTCGTATTATGATTATCTGGAAATCCAGCCCCTGACCAATAACCAGTTCCTCGTCCGGGAAGGGCTGGTACAAGATGAAGAAGGGCTGCGCAATATCAACCGCACTATCATCCGTCTGGCCGATGAGCTGGGCAAAATGACCGTAGCGACCTGCGACGCTCATTTCCTCAATCCTGAAGACAAGATATACCGGGAAATCCTCATGACCGGCAAGGGCTTTAAAGATGCCCAGTATCAGCCGGACCTGTATTTCCGGACGACCGATGAAATGCTGCAGGAATTCTCCTACCTGGGTGAAGACCGGGCCCGGGAAGTAGTCATCACTAATCCCAACAAGATTAACGACATGATCGACCATGTCCGGCCTGTGCCCAAAGAAACACTATATTTCCCGCAGATTGCCGGCTCTTCGGAAGCACTGAAAAAGATGTGCTATGACAAGGCTCATGAAATCTATGGCGATCCTCTTCCCCAGATCGTAGAAGACCGTTTGACTGAGGAATTCACATCCATCCTGGGCCATGGGTTCGGCGTCTTGTATTACATTGCCCACAAGCTGGTCAAGCATTCCAATGATGATGGCTACCTGGTCGGCTCCCGTGGATCCGTCGGCTCGTCCTTTGTCGCGACTATGTCGGATATTACGGAAGTCAATCCGCTGCCACCTCATTATGTGTGCCCTGAATGTCAGTACAGTGAGTTTTTTACCCACGGCGAATATGGCGGCGGCTTCGATCTGCCCGACAAGAAATGCCCGAAGTGCGGGGCGGATCTGAAAAAGAACGGCCATAATATCCCCTTTGCCATATTCCTTGGTTTTGACGGAGACAAAGTACCGGATATCGACTTGAACTTCTCCGGTGAATACCATCCCAAAGCCCATAAATACACGGAAGAACTTTTTGGTAAAGATAACGTATTCCGGGCTGGTACGACCGGCGTCGTCCAGGACAAGACGGCTTATGGATATGTCATGAAATGGGCCGATGCCCGCGGTATTAAAGTCAACGACGCTTATGTCAACAGCCTCGTCGCCGGCTGTACGGGCGTAAAGAATACGACGGGACAGCACCCCGGCGGCGTCATGGTCATTCCCCGCGACATGGATGTCCATCATTTTACGCCTGTACAGTATCCGGCCAACAAAAAGGATTCGGGCATCATTACGACCCACTTCGATTATCATTCTATCGAAGGCCGTCTGGTCAAGCTGGATATTCTCGGCCACGATGATCCGACGGTCATCCGCATGCTGGAAGATCTGACTGGCATCAAGGCGACGACCATCCCCTTCGATGATCCGGCGACGATGAGCCTGTTTAGTTCGACGAAGGCCCTGGGACTGACGCCGGAAGAACTGGGCTCCCAGGTCGGAAGTCTGGGAATCCCCGAATTCGGTACGCCTTTCGTCCGCCAGATGCTGGTCGATACGAAACCGAAAACCTTTTCCGAACTGGTCCGTATTTCCGGATTTTCCCATGGGACAGACGTCTGGCTGAACAATGCCCAGGACCTGATCCGTGATAAAGTCGTACCGCTGAAAGAAGCCGTCTCTACCCGTGACGACATCATGAACTATCTCATCCAGCATGGCATCAAGCCCAAGACGAGCTTCAAGGTCATGGAAAACGTCCGTAAAGGCAAGGGTATTGACAAACTGAACAAGGCCGGGCAGAAGACGACTGATTATGAAGGGGAACTGAAAGCGGGGAACATTCCACAGTGGTTCATCGACTCGTGCCATAAGATCGGCTACCTGTTCCCCCGGGCCCACGCCGTTGCCTATGTCATGATGGCCTTCCGCATTGCCTGGTATAAGATCAACTATCCCCTGGCGTATTATGCGGCATTCTTTACGATCCGCGCCAAGGCCTTCAAATTATCGGCCATGATCCATGGGCTGGATACGCAGGTGAAGGTCATGAAGGAAATCAAGGCTCAGGGTAAGAGCGCGTCCAAAATAGACCAGGATCTGTATTCGGCTCTGGAACTGGCGAAAGAAATGAGCCTTCGCGGCTATTCCTTCATGAACGTCGATATCAAACGGTCAGCAGCGACGAAATTTACCGTCTGCGATGGGAAAATCCTGCCGCCATTCACGGCTATTGACGGACTGGGTGCCAACGTTGCCGAACAGATTGTAGCGGCCCGCGAGGAACGGCCTTTTACATCCAAAGCGGATTTGAAGATCCGCGGGAAAGTGTCCAAGTCCCTTGTTGATGCTATGACGGCCGAAGGATGCTTGGACGATTTGCCCGAAGATGAACAACTCGATTTATTTGCCATGTAAGAGGTATCGACAGAGCGGCCGTTCTGCTTTATAATAAGGTAGAGTATTTACTATGCTAAAGTATGAAAGCGGCAAGTGAGGTGTCATCATGGCTGTCAATGAAAAATTAAGGGATCATCTTCATGACCAGCTTTTCCAGGCAATCCTGGAACTCCAGTCAATCGATGAATGTTATGAGTTTTTTGAAGATTTGTGTACCATCCAGGAGATGAAAGCCATTTCATCCCGTCTGGAAGTAGCCCGGATGCTGAAGGCCGGTGATATTTATGAAGATATCGTCAAAAAGACCGGGGCCAGTACGGCAACGATCAGCCGTATCAAGCGGTGCCTGAATTATGGCAGTGGCGGATACAGCAAGATTCTCGAACGAATGGCAAAAAAGAATCCCGATTTACTGAAATTGAGCAGTGGGAAAAAATAAGAACAACCTTTCGTTTTAACATATTGCAAAAATCCGCTGATTAGTATATGATGAGACAGGTTCTATGTAATGTTTCCTATGTAAAACGGATTGGAGTGGATGGAATGAGTTTCATCAAGGAATTCAAAGAATTTGCTATGCGCGGCAATGTCATGGATATGGCTGTCGGCGTCGTAGTCGGCGGTGCCTTTGGCAAGATTGTCACGTCATTAGTTAATAATATCATCATGCCACCTATCGGCGTTCTCCTGGGAGGTATTGATTTTTCCGATTTCTTTATTCCCCTCAGTACACAGCACGTTGGAAGTCTGGCAGAAGCAAAGGCGGCTGGTATTCCCGTCATTGCCTATGGTGCTTTCCTGAATACGGTACTGGAATTTCTCATCATTGCTTTTTCTATTTTTATCGTCATCCGTCAGCTGAACCGTCTGCTGCCCAAACCGGAACCGGTAGCGGAACCCCGCCTGTGCCCGTATTGCCGTCAGCCCATTGCGGACGATGCGACACGGTGTCCCCATTGTACGAGTGAATTGCCTGAAAAATAGGGCGATGCCGGAATGTAACGGTATGATGAAGCGGGCCTGCCTTATGTGTGGCAGGTCCGTTTAGTTTGTTTTCCGGAGTGTGATGGACTTGAAAACCAAGTTTGGCGTCACTATTTTTTCGAATGGTGATATGAATATAGTGAAAGAATCGCTGCAGGAAGATCTGTGGAGAGATTATCAGTTCTTTTGCAAAAAAGCAGACAGCCACCGTCATAAGCAGGGCCCGAAGGCCAATCTGCTGGTGTGTCGGTATGAACGGACGGCCGTCATCACGTTGTTCACCTTTTTTTCGGCTGTCCTGGACAGTTGGCGTATCCGGCAGGGCACGGCCGGATCGGTCGTATCTCTGACAGCAGCCTGTCAGGCTTTTTTGGAAGACTGCCGGAAGTGGAGTGGGAAGCAGGCTGATTTCAGCCATTTATTGGCCATTCTTGGGCGGTACGACCAGAACCGGCAGGCTTTGCTGGAAACTGTCTCAGAGGAAAGCCGCTGTGATATAGAAAAGAGTATGTGTGCCTTCCTCGATTTTATGGAGGGACAGACGGATCTGCGCCGCTTTCCCGAGGCCGCATCAGGAACGGAAGGTCTGATGAATCATCTCATAGGCAGTGTATGAGATCAGGGTCTGCCGGAAAAGGGAAATTCCCTTACTGTCAGTCAGAGGATAAGAATCTGGCTGGCAGTTTTTTTGTGAGGAACAGACGATGTATATTGCACTTGTACCTTTAATTTGCTATACTATAGGCAATTAGTTGATTAAATCAACTAAAAGAAAGGAAGTCGTGCTGTATGGATTATCTTAAAGCCAGTCATGATTTTGGCATCATAAACCGGCGTTCCCAGGCCTATGTGACGGAAATCTGCAAACCCTGGAATCTGTCCTATTCCGAGTACATCATCCTCATGAGTCTGTATACACGCAGTGGATGTCAGCAGAATGAATTAGGCAAAGCCATCAAAGCGGATAAGGCACTGGTCGCCCGCTGCGTCAAGACTTTGGAAGAGAAGGGGTTCCTCTTCCGTAATCAGAGTGAGCAGGACCGGCGGGTTAAATATATTTATCTCACAGAAAAAGCCTGGTCCTTACAGGGAACGATGGAAAATATCTTGAAAAAATGGGTAGAAGCGCTGGTGCAGGGTATTGATGAACATGCGTTGGACAAGGCCCTGGACATTATGCATGCCGTTGCGGAAAACGCGGCACATGCCGATATCCCGGCACTTGGCCCGGTAAAGGAGATAAAATTATGAAGAAAAATGGAACGTATACGGCACTGGCCCTGCTGGTCGTGCTGGCACTGGCCCTGTCGGGATGCGGCCAGAAGACGGAACAACCAGAACAGGCCCAGCTGGTCAAGGTCATCCGCGCCGGCAGTGATACGGCTGGCAGTACGGCCGGAACTTATTCCGGTACGGTCAAAGGCCGGTATCAGAGCAACCTGTCTTTCCAGGCAGGCGGCAGGATTACGGCGCGGAACGTGCAGCTCGGTTCCCAGGTTCATGCCGGCGATGTCCTCATGACGGTCAATCCCAGGGATATTGCCCAGGCCGTCAATCAGACACAGGCCCAGGTAGACGCCGCGGCCGCCCAGCTGCAGCTGGCCCAGTCGAATCTGGCCCGTTATCAGCAGCTGTACCAGGTCGATGCCATCAGTGCCTCCGTACTCGATCAGTACCAGACGGCGTATGACCAGGCTGCCGCCCAGTATAATCAGGCCCTGGCAGCCCGGCAGGCCCAGGAAAACCAGTTGTCCTACACGCAGCTCACCGCCGATGCCGACGGCGTTATTTCATCTGTCTCTGCAGAAGTCGGACAGGTCGTAGCAGCCGGTCAGACCGTCGTCACCCTGGTCCACTCTGGGGATTTGGAAGTCAAAGTTAACGTGCCGGAAAACAAGCTGGCCGATTTTCCCATTGGCCGGACCGTATCCGTGTCCTTCTGGGCCTTGCAGGGCCAGCATGTACAAGGCGTCGTACGGGAAGTATCGCCTATGGCAGATGCGGCATCGCGGACCTATGAAGTCGATATTTCCCTGCCCGATCCGCCGGAAGGAATGCAGCTCGGCATGACGGCGACGGTGGCCAACGGCAGTGAAGAAGCATCTGCCGGTGACGCTTTTACTCTGCCGATTTCGGCTATTTATCAGACCGGGGATACACCAAAGGTATGGGTTGTCGGAAGTGATCATACGCTGTCCCTTAAAGATGTAACGGTCACGGACTTTGGCGACAATACGGTACAGGTTACCGGCCTTACCCGTGGCGATAAAGTCGTGACAGCCGGCGTCCACATGCTCAGTGCCGGTGAAACCGTACGGGTAGAGGGGGAAGATGAATGAGAAATTTATCGGAAGTCTCTATCCACAACCGGGTCCTCGTCTGGTACTTTATCATCCTCATCGCTATTGCCGGCATTTTCTCCTACATGAAACTGGGCCGCATGGAAGATCCGACTTATACGGTACGGACCATGGTCGTTTCCGTAGCCTGGCCCGGCGCGACGGCAGAGCAGATGCAGGAACAGGTAACCGATAAAATCGAAAAGAAACTGCAGGATACGCCAAACCTTGATTATATCAAAAGCTATTCCCGTCCCGGTCAGTCGGTTATTTACGTGTACCTCGATGATAAGGCGCCACGGGACAGTATCCGCAGTACCTGGCATGAAGTGCGTAACCTGACGGAAGATATGAAAAAAGACCTGCCCGATGGTGTGTATGGTCCCTATTACAATGACCGCTTCGACGATGTCTACGGGTCTATCTATGCCATCACTGGCGACGGCTATTCCTATGAGGAATTGCGCCAGAAGGCTGAAAAGATCCGCCGCATGATGATGTCTGTCGATGATGTCAGCAAGGTGGAACTCGTAGGAGAACAATCGGAAAAGGTTTACATCGAAGTGGCCAATTCCAAGCTGGCTGAACTGGGCATTGCGCCGACGGCTATTGCTGATGCCGTCAAGGGACAGAACGCCATGACGCCCGCCGGCATGGTGGATACGAAATCGGACAATGTGTACCTCCGCCTGTCCGGCGTCTTTGAAGATGTGGAAGCCATCCGCAATCTGCCTATCAATGCCAATGGCCGTGTATTCCGCCTCGGCGACATTGCGACGGTAGAACGGAGATATACCCAGCCGTCGGATCCCAAGATGTTTTACAATGGCAAACCGGCCGTCGGCATTGCCCTGTCCATGAAGAGCGGCGGCAACAATCTGAAGCTCGGTGAAAATCTGAAAAAATTGCAGCAGAGCGTCAAGCCGGACCTGCCGGCAGGCATGGAAATCCATCAGGTGTCGGATCAGCCGCAGGTAGTCAAGGAATCAATCAGTGACTTTATCAATACCCTGCGGGAAGCCATTATCATCGTCCTCATCGTCAGCTTCCTGAGCTTGGGCCTTCGTACGGGACTGGTCGTCGCATTCTGCATTCCTCTGGTCCTTACAGGTGTGTTCTGTGTGATGGAAATCTTTGGCATTGACCTGCATAAAGTGTCCCTGGGATCGCTCATCATCGCCCTGGGCCTTCTCGTCGATGATGCCATCATTGCTGTTGAAATGATGACCGTCCAGTTGGAAAAGGGAATGAACCGCGTCGATGCGGCCTGCTATGCTTTCAAAGCGACGGCCAAGCCCATGCTGACGGGCACGCTCATTACTTGCGCCGGGTTTATTCCCGTCGCCTTTGCCGACGGGGCCGCCTCGGAATTCTGTAAAGACCTGTTCCCCGTCATCACGGCATCGCTGGTCCTGTCGTGGATTGTATCGGTCATGGTGGCACCTCTCTTTGGCTATTATCTGATTAAGCCGAAAGTCAGCAAAGACGAAAAACCGGAGCCATTGTATCAGAGCCGCTTCTACGTGTTCTTCCGCAAGGTCCTGACCTGGTGCCTGACACACCGTGCGGTAGTTATCGGCGGTACGGCGGCTATGTTTGTCCTGTCACTGGGACTCATGAAACTCATTCCCCAGGAATTCTTCCCGCCGTCCCTGCGTCCCGAACTGATTGTGGAAATGACCCTCCCTGAAGGGTCTTCCATGCAGGCTACCCAGAATGAGGCAGCCCGTTTTGCCCAGTATCTCGACACGCAGCAGTCCCAGCTGAAGGATTATTCCTACTATGTCGGCGAAGGGGCACCGCGGTTTGTCCTGACCATTGAACCGGTCCTGCCGGCTAATAACTACGCCCAGTTTGTCGTCGTCGCCAAAGACACGGACACGAGGGAAAAACTGACGAAGGAAATCAAACAGGAAATGGCGGACCAGTTCCCCAATGTCCGCTGCAATGTCAAGAACGTGCCTCTCGGTCCGCCGTCGGATTATCCCATCATGCTGCGTGTATCCGGTTATGATACGGATAAGGTCAAAGCTTATGCCCAGCAGATTGCCGACCGCATAGCCAAAGATCCCAATACGGAAAACGTATTCCTCAACTGGAATCAGAAAAACAAGGTCATGCACGTCGAACTGGACCAGAATAAACTGCGGGCCATGGGAATTTCCGGTCAGAATATTGCCCAGACCCTGTACACCGAATTGTCCGGCGCTACAGTGGCGCAGTATTATGCCGGCGATAAGACCATCGGCATCCAGCTCCGCCTTCAGGACAGCGACCGCAATGACCTTTCCAAGATCAAGAGCCTGCCTGTCTACGTTGGCCAGGCTGGTTACGTGCCACTGGAACAGATTGCCCGGATTTCCTATGAAGGGGAAGACGGACTCATCTGGCGCCGGGATCTAAAGCCGACCATTACCATCAATGGCGGTATCAAGTCGGGAACGGCCAACGACGCAACGCAGAAGGCCTATGATTCCATTGCCGATATCCGGGAAAGCATGCCTTTTGGATATACCGTTGAAGTAGACGGGGCGCTGGAAAACAGCAAGAAATCACTGAATTATCTGCTCGTTCCCGTGCCGGTCATGATTATCATCATCATGACCCTGCTCATGTTCCAGCTCCGCAGCCCGTCGCTGATGGTACTGGCACTGGTCACGGCGCCTATGGGACTCATTGGCGTATCCCTGGGGATGCTTCTCTTTGGCAAGTCTCTGGGATTCGTGGCCTATCTGGGAATCCTGGCGCTGGGCGGGATGATCATCCGTAACTCCATCATCCTCCTTGATCAGATCCAGAAGCACATGGCAGCCGGAGAAGACCCGTGGCATGCCGTCATCGACTCGGCAGTCATGCGTTTCCGTCCTATCATGTTGACAGCGGCAGCGGCCATTCTGGGGATGATTCCTCTCATGCGCAGCGTCTTCTGGGGGCCGCTGGCTGTCGCCATCGCCAGTGGATTGTTCGTAGCGACAGTCCTGACACTCCTGGTCCTTCCGACTATGTACGCTGCTTGGTTTAAGGTGAAACGTACGTCGTAATCACTTCAATATGGTTAGTTAATCTAAGTTAAAACAGAGACTGTGACAAAACGAGCTTTTAGAGCTATTTTGCTACGGTCTCTGTTTTTTGTTACCTTATTGCTTTTGCTATGCTTTTTGAGCATTCCTTAACTTGTGATAATAAGCATTTTACATGTCACAACCGGGACCATATAATACAAGCAGGAAATGAAACTAATCAGGAGTCAGCCAGAAAAGAAGTATTGCCTTATGAAAAAGAACTATTATCGCTGTGTGCAATCTTACTGTGATGGCTGTATTGACTCTATGATACGGTGTATTAGTGTAGAAATGAGGGGAGAATATGTTTATACGGGAAATGGCTAAACGGGTACATCTTTCAGAAGATACCCTGAGGTATTATGAAAAAATCGGGCTGCTGGCTCACGTTCCCCGTGATGCCGGCGGACACCGGGTATATGGCGAGGTGGAAATTGAAGAAGTTCAGAAGATTGTGTATTTAAAAGCCAGCGGACTTTCTCTGAACGATATCCGGAACTATCTGGAGTTGATGCAGAGGGGAAAAGAAGGAAAAGAACAGCAGCATATATTATTACTGGCGACGCAGAAAACATTGCTTCGGAAGATGGTTGAGCTGCAGCAGTCTCTGAAGAAAATCAACCAATTGTTGTATACCCGGCATCAGACCTGCATGACGGCCGGTTCCCAGACAGTGCCGGAATAGGCCCGGGGCGTGTCACCGTACGCGTGAATATGATATTTTAAAGAGAGGGAATACCGTATGAAACTTACATCTATCTTAAAGATAATATGCATGGGAATGGCTCTTTGTACTCTTACGGCCTGCGGAAATACAGAAAATACCCAGGCAGTGCAGGATACCCCATCGGCATCGACAGGGGTCTACGTACCGAATCAGACGGGCAAACCTATGTCGGAAGACATCAAGGATGAGCTGGAAACAAAGCATAAGCAGGAAGCGGCATCTATCAAGACCATCCAGGAAGAACCAAAGGGAAGTCACAAAGGTCAGCGCATCCTCATCGCTTATTTTACCTGGGGCGGCCGGTCCGGGGAAGTGGCCCATATGATTCATGATAAAATCGGCGGCGACATATATGAAATCAAGCGGGATCCCGATTATTCCCGTGATTACTCGACAGTCCTAAAGGAATCGGTAAAAGAAGTCGATGACAACGCCCGGCCCCAGCTGGCAGGGGAACGGCCGGGTTTTTCCCAGTATGACGTCATTGTCCTGGGCTATCCCTGCTGGTGGTTCACGGCTCCTATGATTATCCCGTCATTCCTGGAAGGACAGAATCTGGAAGGAAAGCTCATCGTTCCCTATATGTGCTCTTACAGCAGCCCCTTTGAAGTGACACTGCCTGCATTGGCAGCGGCAGCACCGGGCGCGCGGATTTTCAAAGGACTGACCCTGGATAAAGATACGGATTACGGCGTCATCGATTCCTGGCTGGTGCAGGCAGGCCTACTGTGATGGTTCACCGGGATTTGGAATACGGGCAGTTTCCTGAGATTTCATGATTAAAGAATATAAGGCATTTAAATGATGGAGGTAATAACATGAAAAAAATAGTCATTTATTTTTCAGCCAGTGGCATTACGGAAAAACGGGCCAGGGAACTGGCTGCTGTGACTGGATCGGATATACAGGCTATCGTACCGGCACAACGGTACTCGTTGGCTGACTTGGATTGGACTAATCAGAAGAGCCGCAGTTATCAGGAAAATCTCGATGATGCAGTCCGGCCGGCATTGGAACATGGGAACATGAATTTGGCAGGATACGACCGGATTTATCTGGGCTTCCCCATTTGGTGGGGTATCGCACCTAAAATCATCAACACATTTGTAGAAAGCAATGATCTGAGCAATAAAGAAATTGTAGTCTTTGCTACATCAGGTGGCAGTGGCTTGCAGACAGCCGTTAAGACGTTGCAAAAACAATATCCTGCGCTGGATATTAAAGCAGGAAAATTATTGAACCACAGTGTAAAAAGCGATATTATTTAATCTGTTCATGAAATCAGTAAGACATCATACAGAATAAGTCAGGCGGACGTACAAAGAAAGAAGAAGAAGGTGGTATCGTGAGTAAGGAAGTGAGCCGGCGCACGTTTTTGAAAATTCTTGGTGGGGGATTGGCCGGTATGGCTGCTGGCGGGGCCGTGTGGAAACGTCATGAAATCATGGCCTTTCTCGATGCCGATAAAGCTGCAGCTGATGCAGGGCAGGATATGGGCAGGGTTGCGACCAGGTATTATGCCCCACTGGGGAAAGACCTGTCTCTGTTGGGATTTGGGTGCATGCGCCTGCCGACGAAATTCTCTGCCCAGGGCCGGGTCATTGATACGGAATTGGGCGAAAAGATGATTGATTTCGCCTACCGCCACGGCATCAATTATTTCGATACGGCCTGGTTTTATCATGACGGGCAATCGGAAGGCTTTATCGGCCAGGCCCTAAAAAAATACCCCCGTGACAGTGTGTTCCTTGCCGATAAAATGCCGACGCCGATTCTGGAGAGCCTCAATCAGGCAAAGGAGATTTTCCAAACGCAGCTCGACCGTTGCCAGGTCACGTATTTTGACAATTACATGCTCCATTCTCTCACCAGCCGGGACGAATTTGAGCGGCTGTATATCCAGAACGGAATCCTCGAGTATCTTCGTCAGGAGAAATCCCGGGGCCGCATCCGCTGTCTGGGATTTTCCTTTCATGGCGACGTGCCTTTCTTCCAGTATCTCATGGACCAGTATCCGTGGGATTTCTGTATGATCCAGCTCAACTATGCCGACTGGAATGGTATGGGAGAAGCGCCGTCGGGCAGTCGTCAGGCCGGCGATTTATACCGTAAGTGCCGGGAAAAGAACGTCCCCATTTTCGTCATGGAACCGGTCAAAGGAGGTAATCTGGCTGATCTGCCAGCTTCTTCAGCGGCAATTTTGAAAGAATTGCATCCTGACGCCAGCCTGGCGTCGTGGGCACTGCGCTGGGTAGGATCGAAAGACGGGGTCATTACGATGAATTCGGGGATGAGTAATCTGGAACAGGTCCTGGATAATGTCCGGACCATGAGCGATTTTAGCCCCTTATCGCCAGCAGAAGAACGGGCCATTCAGAGGTCTATGGGAAAGAACGCGGACAGTATGGCCATTCCCTGTACGTACTGCCGGTATTGTGATCCCTGTCCTTACGGCGTCGATATAGCTACGGTGTTTCAACTGTATAACCGCTTTGGTGAACCGGCCGGTATCGATATGGCCCATCCGGACAGAGCGGATGATGCGAAAAAACGGCAGTTCCTGACGCGGTATCAAAATAATCTGGAACGGAATCAGCGGGCATCCCAGTGTACGGCCTGCAACACCTGCCTGCCACGGTGCCCCCAGCATATTCCCATTTCCAAAAATATTCGCGCTATTGATGATATGGTGCAGCAGTTCAGCCGGGACACGGGAAAGGTCGTGATATAGATGATACAGAAAGGACGCATATTCCTGTCGTGGCTTACGATGGCGGCCGTCTTGCTGTCTTTTGGTGGAGTAGTGACGCCGTTCCTTACCCGGTGGCAGTTCCTGCCGGCCCTGCTGGCTTCTAATGTCCTTGCCATTGCTGTCATTCTTCTCGTCACATTTTTCTGTGGCCGGCTGTACTGCAGTGTGATCTGTCCTCTGGGAATCGGGCAGGATGCCGTATACTGGCTGGCAAAAAGGCGCAAAAAAAATCGCCGGAAATTTGCTTATCATAGAGAGCAGCGGTGGATCCGGTATGGTATCCTGACTGCAGTGGCCATATCCCTGATGCTGGGCATATCCCTGGTTCCAGCTCTTGTAGATCCATACAGTATCTTTGGCCGTATCGTCACAGATATACTGGCCATCCCGGCATCCTATGTGTGGAATGGCCTGGCAGGTCTTTCATCTGGCTGGCTTCCGACTATATCGAAAGTGGATATCCTGCCTCTGGTAGTCCCGGCTGCCGTAATGGCCGGGGTGTATTTCCTCATCCTAGCCATCCTTTCCTGGCGGTATGGCCGCTGGTATTGCAACACCTTGTGTCCTGTAGGCACCTTGCTGGGAACGGTCAGCCGTTTCAGCCTGTTTCGTCCCGTCATAGACAGCAGCCGCTGTGTCCGGTGCGGGCAATGCGAGAAGATTTGCCGTTCGTCCTGTATTGACGTGACTCATGGAACCATAGATTCCAGCCGCTGTGTCGATTGCTTTGACTGCATCTCCATTTGTCCCAAAGGAGCACTGTCCATGTCCCACCGTGGCAGGAAACAAAGTGCTGTAGAGCGGACTGAGGAGAAAGAAGCGCCGGAAATGCCGGAGACAGAAGGCATCAGCCGCCGGGATATGCTGATTATGACAGCTGTCGCTGCCGGAACGCTGGCCGCGGGCCTTGCACGCAGCCAGCCGCTGATTCCGGGTCTGCTGGGAACGGGAAAGGGGAAGAAAGCGGTTTTGCCGCCGGGAGCCTTGTCACTGACTGATTTTTCCCAGCACTGTACGGCCTGTCATCTCTGTGTCAGCCGCTGTCCCAGCAAGGTGCTGACGCCGGCTGTCCTCGAAAACGGAATCATGCAGATGGGTCAGCCTTATATGGACTTTACCCGCGGCTACTGCGTGTATAACTGCAATTTCTGTTCCCAGGTCTGTCCGGCCGGGGCCATCCGTCCTTTACAGTTGGATGTGAAACAGCAGACGAAAATAGGCATTGCCCGCTATGCCCAGTTTCACTGCCTCATTGCCCGTGAGGGCATCATCTGTGGAAATTGTGCCCGCCATTGTCCGGTACAGGCCATCACTATGGTAGAAAACCGCGACGGCCGCAGTTATCCCAAGGTCGATGGGGCACGCTGCATCGGCTGCGGCGCCTGTGAATACCACTGTCCTGCCCATCCAGCTGCCATATCGGTCAGCCCCATGCGGTCCTGATTTGTGCTGTCCATACTGTTTGATTATTCCTGAAATTTCCTTGACAAGGGCCGGAGAATCGCTTACAATATAAAAGTCGTAGCATGCACAAGTGGCTAGACAGATAAGCCGCATGAAGAGGCATACAAGTCCGCAAGGCGCCGTATTCAGCGAGTATATTGATGAGGAGGTGTCACTATGTACGCTATTATCAAAACCGGTGGAAAACAGTATCGCGTTCAGGAAGGGGACAACATTTTTGTTGAAAAACTCGCCAGCGATGTGGATTCCGAAGTCGTATTCGACCAGGTACTGGCTGTCGTCAACGACGGAGATGTCAAAGTAGGTTCTCCTGTTGTCGAAGGTGCTAAAGTTACAGCTAAAGTATTGGAACAGGGCAAAGAAAAGAAAGTCCTCGTTTTCAAATACAAAGCTAAATCCGACTATCGTCGTCGTCAGGGCCATCGTCAGCCTTACACGAAAGTCGTCATTGAAAAGATTGAAGGCTAATGATTACCATTGCATTACAACGGGATGAACAACAGCGTTACAGTGGTTTCCGTATTTCCGGTCATGCCGGATCGGTAGATGCGGGATACGATCTCGTCTGTGCGGCCGTGTCCGTACTGGCCCAGACAGCCTTTCTGGGGCTGTGTCATTACGGGAAGAAACCGGCGTACGAACAGCGAGAAGGGTATTTTTCCATACGTCTTGCTGAACGGAACGAAACGACGCAGGTCATCCTGGAAACGATGGTTCTTGGTTTAGAGGAAATTGTACGACAGTATGGACAATACGTCGTATTCGACTCATAGAAGTCAGGAGGTGAACGTAATGTTCAAATTTGATTTACAGCTGTTTGCCCATAAAAAAGGGGTAGGTAGTACACGTAACGGCCGTGACAGCGAATCCAAACGCCTTGGTGTCAAATGCCACGACGGCGTTATCGTTAAAGCCGGCAACATCATCGTTCGCCAGCGCGGCACTCACTTCCATCCGGGCACGAACGTAGGCATCGGCAAAGATGATACGTTATTTGCTACGGCTGCTGGTAAAGTTGCTTTTGAACGTGCTGGCAAATACAACCGGAAAGTCAGCGTTTACCCGGTTGAAGCCGAAGCATAATCATACAGGCTCGTATAAAAGAGAGTTTTTCCTTATAGGTCATCTATGAGGAGAACTCTCTTTTTTGTTGTCGTTATACGTTATTTTTTTCACTAATTTTAGAAAAAATCTATTGTCAAATGGTCCGTTCTATGCTAAACTATGCAAAGTGCCAGAGGGTCGTGAAACAAAGGGCTGGTCAGTATCCACGACGAGCTGAACCGTGGCTTCCACGACATGAGGACACAAATTTTTGTTACGACTTATATCCCATGAGAAAGCGGGAGTAAGAACGGAGGAGAATTTCATATGGAAAAAGTAAAAACGTTACCTGGGCAGCATCAGTTCATGAGTGTACGGCAGCTTACGGTTGCCGGTTTTCTGTCGGCTATTACCATTTTTCTGGGACTTACCGGATATGGCTTCATTCCCCTGATCATCATGAATGCGACCATTCTTCACATTCCGACGATCATCGGCAGCATCTCCGCAGGACGCCGCGTCGGTATGATTGTCGGTTTCATGTTCGGTTTGTTTTCATTCATCCGTACGCTGCAGGCACCGAGTGCCCTGTTGATGTTTGCCGTACAGTACAGCATCGTGGCAGACGCCTTCATCTGCATCGTACCGCGTATTATGATCGGTGTCGTAGCCTATGAATTGTACAAGCACCTGAAAATCCGTGAAGTTGCCCGTGTTGCCGTAACGGCTGTTGTCACGACGGTCTGCCATACGGTCATGTTCCTCGGATCCTTTACGGCTATCGTCGGCATGCCCTATGCCGAAGCACACGGCATTACCCTGGCTAACGTTTTCAATATCATGGCCGGGATCACTGTCGTCAACGGCATTCCTGAAGCCATCGTTTCGGGCCTCATCGTTACGCCGATTGTCATGGCGCTCCATCGCTCCGGCCTGAAAGTACAATAAGTACAGACACATTTCTGCCAGCCCGGCCAGTTACCGGGCTGGTTTGTTTTATATGGCTTTTTCTTCACGTCCGACGGCCTTTGTAGTATAATTTATATATACACTATTGATAAAGGACTATTTCATGAAGACGCTTCTTACGACATTAAATGCTAAATACGTTCAATCATCCCTGGCCCTGCGCTGCCTGCGCACGGCCTGCCTCCATGCCGGACGCACGGATGTAGTAACGGCAGAATATACGATCAATCACAATGCCTATGACATTTTGCGCCATATTTACCAGTTCCATGCAGAAGTCATCGGCTTTTCGTGTTATATCTGGAATATAGAAATGACCTGCCGCATCATCACGCTGATCCGCCAGGTCATGCCCCATGTCTGTATCTTCGTAGGAGGACCGGAAGTATCGTATACTGCCCGGGAAGTCCTCGACGACCATCCCGATATCGACTACGTCCTTCAGGGAGAAGGGGAACGCATCGTACCGGCTTTCCTGCGCGCATTGGAAGAAGGCCGCGACGGTACGGATATTCCCGGCGTCCTGGGCCGTGTGGCAGGGGAGATACGGGGAAATGAAGTGTTTGCCGAAGTAGCGGACCTGGATACCCTGCCTTTTCCCTACGAAGGTGAAGATTTCAGCCAGCTGGCCCATAAAATCATCTATTATGAAAGCTCACGGGGATGTCCGTTCCACTGCCAATACTGCCTGTCCGGCATGAGTGATACGGTCCGGTTCCGCTCCGTGCCGCTGGTCCTGTCTGAACTGGAGCAGTTCGTCGCCGCCGGGGTCCACCAGGTAAAATTCGTGGACCGGACATTCAACTGCAATCCCCGTCATCACCGGCCCCTCATCGAATACATGATTCACGTGCAGAAGCCGGTCAATTTCCATCTCGAGATTGAACCGGGCGTCCTCACCGATGACGATCTGGATCTGCTGGCCCGGGCCCCGAAAGGACGGATCCAGCTGGAAATGGGCATCCAGTCTACATATGAACCGACGCTGAAGGCGATTCACCGCCACAATGACTGGCCCCGCATTACGGCCATCATGAAGAAGCTGACGGCCCTCCATACGATGCACCTCCATCTCGATCTGATCGTCGGGCTGCCTTATGAAGATTATGACCATCTGCAGCAGTCGTTCAACGATATTTATGCGTTGCGGCCGGACAAACTCCAGATTGGCTTCCTCAAGCTGCTCAAAGGATCGGGCATCCGCCGCGACTATCCCGATGATTACCGCTATGATCCGTGCGGCCCTTATGAAGTACTGGCCACGACCTGGCTCCCTTATGAAAAGGTGCAGTTCCTGAAAGTGCTGGAAGATGTATTCGAACGGACCTATAATTCAGGAAAATTTTTCTATACCCTGCGTTATCTGGAGCGGTTTTATGCAGACAATATATTCCGGCTCTATGAAGCCATGACCCGGTCCTGGCTGAAAGCCGGCAATGACCGTATCGCCGTGGCCGATAAAGCCCTCTGCCACTTCCTCTGGGATTTCATCTGTCACGATGCCCGTGTTCCCGCACCGGCTCATAGGGTACTAAAGGAATTGTTGTCCCTCGACATGCTGATTACCTTCCGGTTCCGCCTGCTGCCAGACTTTCTCGGCTGGCAGGAAGCGCCGCGGAAGGATACGGACCGGCTGTTCCGCGAAGAAGAACGGCTTCGCCCGTATATAGGAAACTACCGGTTTACCAACTGGCGGGATATTAAAATGCGTTATCGCATCTGGCCAGTGTGTGACAGGACGAAAGAAGCCCTGTCCTGCTATCGCCATGCACCAGCCGGTCACGCCTGGATCATCTCCTTCAAAGACGATGAAGGCATATCCTGGCAGATGATGGCGGCAGCAGCGGATGGACGGCAGGAGACAGAAGATACAGGAAAGGATTGTCATGGAACGATATAACGTATACTCTTCTTATTTAAAAGCAACATATGGAGAAAAGGTATATAAACTGCCGATCAGCATTCCCGATACCTGTCCGAACCGGGATGGTACACTGGGAGTGAGGGGCTGCGTTTACTGTGGATCCATCGGCGCCGGTTATGAAAATCTGCCGGCTTCGGTGACGATTCAGGAACAGATAGAGCAGAATATTGCCCACATCCAGCCGAAATATAAAGCAAAGAAATTCATAGCCTATTTTCAGAATTTTACCAATACCTACCTGCCACCGGAGACATTCCGGGATTACCTGATCCAGGCCTGTCAGCCCGATATCGTCGGTATCGCCGTAGCTACGCGGCCGGACTGCATCAACAAGGTGTATCTCGATTATATGGCGGAAATCAAGGAAAGATACGGTGTCGATATCCTCGTCGAATTCGGCCTGCAGACGGCAAACTACAAGACGCTGCAGAAAATCAACCGCGGCCATACGCTGGCAGAATACATTGATGCCATGATGATGATGCGGGAGTATCCGTTCCGTACCTGTACCCACGTCATCCTGGACCTTCCCTGGGATACGATGGGCGATGTCGTGGAAACGGCAAAAATCATTTCGGCCCTCGGCAGCGACGAAGTTAAATTGCATGCCCTGTACGTCATCAAAAATACCGTATTGGCCGACTGGTATCATCAGGGAAATATCGCACTGGTCTCCGTCGAAGAGTACGTAGACCGGGTCGTCACCTTCCTCGAATACAGCCGTCCCGATATCGTATTCCAGCGTCTCATCGGCAGAGCCCCCAAAGAAGCGACAGAATTTGCCAACTGGGGTATGGGCTGGTGGAAAATCCGCGATATGATCGATGCGGCTCTCCTGCAGAAGGATACATGGCAGGGTAAAAAGTGTGACTATCTCGGCGGCAAAGCCGTACGTAAATTCATGACAAAAGACTAAAAGGAGACTTATAGCGTGTCTATAGAAAAAAGACTGACCTTTATCGATATGACAGAAGCCAAAGCCGTATTGGGGATGAAAGACGAATTTCTCAGAACACTGCAGAAGGAATTTCCCGGCTGTCGTATTGCTGCCAGGGGAAATGAAGTCATCCTGACCGGTCCGGAACCGGATGTCAGGCAGGCAGCCCGGGTATTTTCTGAACTTCGTTACCTCAACCGGGAAAATACATATATTACGACCCAGCACGTGCGCTATTCGGCCGACCTGATCCGCCAGGGACAGGAAGAGCTGCTTCACGACATTTACAGCGACACTGTGAGCATTTCTGCCAGAGGCCGGCTGATCAAACCGAAGACGGCCGGACAGAAACGCTACGTCGATTCGATCCGTAAGAATCTGGTGACATTCGGAATCGGCCCGGCCGGCACAGGCAAGACCTATCTGGCTGTAGCCCTGGCTGCCTTTTATCTGAAAAACCGGGAAGTCGAACGGATCATTCTCACTCGTCCGGCTGTCGAAGCCGGGGAAAAACTGGGATTTCTGCCGGGCGATCTGCAGGAAAAAATCGATCCCTATCTGCGGCCCCTGTACGATGCCCTGGCCGATATGTTCGGCTTTGACCAGTTTCAGAAGCTCATTGCCCGTAATATCATTGAAGTGGCCCCTCTGGCATACATGCGCGGCCGTACGCTGGAAGAATCGTTTATCATACTCGATGAAGCCCAGAACACGACGCGGGAACAGATGAAGATGTTCCTCACCCGTATGGGAAATCATTCCCGGGTCGTCGTCAACGGGGACAATACGCAGATCGATCTGGCAGACCGTAAGTTTTCCGGCCTGACCGAAGCAGAAAAGGTACTGGCTCATGTACCGGGTATCGGCATGGTTCATTTCACCGATGCCGATGTCGTCCGTCATGATATGGTCGGACGGATCATACGCGCCTATGAGTCTTTTTATAAAAAGGAATGACGAGAGGAGTTCTGTATTATGAAAATCAACATTAATTATGAAGATGAAGCTTTTCGCAAAGATGGATATGAACAGGTGATCGAACGGGTCTGTGATGAAGCCGCCCTGGTCTACGGACTGGGCCCCAATGCGGAAATCAGCATATTGCTCTGCCACAATGAGTACATCCATCAACTGAATAAACAGTACCGCAATATCGATCGTCCGACGGATGTCCTGTCCTTTGCCCTTAATGAAGGTGAAGCCGATGGCTATGATGGACCCGATACAGCACTTCTCGGAGATATTGTCATTTCACTGGAAAAGGTTCAGGAACAGGCCGAAGAATACGGTCATTCCTTTGAACGGGAACTGGCATACCTCACAATCCATGGCATGCTCCACATTTTGGGATACGACCATATGGAACCGGATGACAAGGCGGAAATGCGCAAAGAAGAAGAATTTATCCTCCAGCGCCTTGGCTACGTCCGCGAAGGAGAAGAACTCTGATGACCGATGAAACGACGATTGCCCGCCTCATCCGGGCAGCGCGGGACGTACAGGGACGGGCCTATGCCCCCTATTCCCATTTCCGCGTAGGGGCAGCCCTGCTGGGAGAAGATGGCACGGTATATACGGGCTGCAATGTGGAAAATGCTTCGTACGGGCTCACTATCTGTGCCGAACGGAATGCCATCTTTCACGCCGTGGCCTGTGGCTGTCGGCGTTTTGCGGCGCTGGTCATCACCGGTGACAGCAAGGACCTCACAGCACCCTGTGGTGCCTGCCGTCAGGTCATGGCAGAATTTGCCATTCCTGAAATCATCCTGGCCCGACCTGACGATTCGTATGAAACGTTCACGCTGCAGCAGCTCCTGCCGCTGACCTTTGATGAATCGTCCATGGCCTGATCACAGCCTGGCATCCGCTAACTCTATATACATATATAAGAAAGGTAATAACATAATTATGGAAGATACATTTAAATCGGGATTTGTTGCCGTCGTCGGCAGACCGAACGTCGGTAAATCGACCCTGATCAATCACATCATTAAACAGAAAGTCTCTATCGTATCGGATAAAGCGCAGACGACGCGGAACCGGATTCTCTGCATCCATACAGACGAAGAATGCCAGATTGTATTCCTCGATACGCCGGGAATCCACAAACCGCATCATAAACTGGGCGAGTTCATGGATGAAGCGGCCTATCAATCCCTGCAGGATATTGATGCCGTGTTGTTCCTCATATCGGGAAATGAAAAAAAGGGCCCCGGCGACCTGTTCGTCCTGGATAAGCTCAAAGGCACGAAAGTACCTGTTTTCCTGGTCATCAATAAGACGGACCTCATGAGCCGGGAAGAAATTCTGCACAAAATTACCGAATACAATGCCCTCTTTGATTTTGCCCAGATTATCCCTATTTCCGCTCTTACAGGGGATAATGTCGATGCCGTCGTGGATGAACTCAAAAAAATCCTGCCAGAAGGTCCGAAATATTTCCCCGATGACATGATTACCGACCAGCCGGAACGACTGCTGGCCGCAGAAATTGTACGGGAAAAATTATTCCAGTGCCTGCGCGACGAAGTACCGCATTCCATCGCTGTGTACGTAGAAGAAATGAAGAATCGTGGCCATAATAAAGTCTATATCCGGGTCACGGTCTACGTCGAACGGGACTCGCAGAAGCGCATCGTCATCGGAAAGAACGGCACTATCCTGAAGGAAGTAGGTCGTCTGGCCCGTCAGGAAATCGAACACGTCCTGGGATCGTCCGTATTCCTCGATATCTGGGTCAAAGTCAAAAAAGACTGGCGCAACAAGCCGTCCGCGCTGAGTGAATTCGGGTATAAAAATGAGTAAGCAGAGGAGCGATATATGATGGAACCAGAGCTGGGACACATAGCACAGTATTTGCTGCTTCTTGTGCCTTCCATTCTGCTGAGCGTTTTTTGTGTTATTGGTAAATTTGCCTTCGTACAGCTGCGCCGCGAATCCATTGAAGAAATGGTGAGAGACGGCGATACAAAGGCCCGGTTTTTATTAAAATTGTATGAAAAACCGGCTATTTTCCTCGGCATGGCTCAGCTGGGCATGGTGATTTCTGGTATGGCCGCGGGAGCTGTCGTATTTTATGTACTGTATGAGGCATTTCCCCTGCTGCACGGATGGATACCGCTCTGGGCCGTCGGTATCCTGTATATCTGTGTCATTCTCCTGGTCTGCATCTGCCTGTGGGTTTTTGGCGAACTGATTCCCAAATCGATTGGCCTGCAGCGGGCCGAAGGAGGACTGAAACGGGTCAGCCATTTCCTTTACTCTGCCAGCCGCCTGTTTTACCCCTTCATCATCTTTGGCAACTGGCTGGGGCAGCGCCTCCTCAAAAACCGCAATCTCGACGTGACCAATGAAATCGATATGGCTCATTCGGAAGATGAAATCCGCATGCTCATCACGGCCAGCCACAAAGAAGGCAAAATAGACCCGGTGGAAAGCGAACTCATTGGCAACGTCTTTGATTTTGCCGACCGTCTGGCCAAGGAAATCATGGTGCCCCGTCAGGAAATCGTCTGCCTCTATGTAGAAGAAACGATGAACCAGCACCTGAAAACCATCCGTCAGTCCCGCCATACGCGCTATCCCCTCTGTACAGAAGATAAGGACCATATCCTGGGACTGATCCACATTAAGGATTTCATGGATTTGTATATTCACAAACGGAGCAATCTCCGCCTCATCAAGCGGCCTATCCTCATGGTACCGGAAATCATGCCGGCATCACAGCTCCTGCAGCTCATGCGGGCCCGCCGTACCTATCTGGCGACGGTTGTCGATGAATACGGCAGCACTGTCGGCCTCATCGGGCTGGAAGATATTCTGGAAGAACTGGTAGGCAATATCCGGAACGAACATTCGTCGGAACAGGAAGAAATCCAGCCTCTTCCCAATGGTGCCTACGAATTTGACGGCACGGTGCTCCTGGAAGATGTAGAAGAAATGCTCCATATCCCGGTGGAAGAAGATGTCGATACCGATACAATCGGCGGCTACGTCTTTTATCTCCTGGGCCATACGCCGAACGTAGGTGAAGAAGTCGTCATCGGATCATACAAATTCAGTGTGCTGGAAGTACAAGGGTTCCGCATTGCCCGGATAAAGGCTGTGCCTATGCCGCCGGCAGATGATACAGAAGGGGAAGGAACGGATGAACAGAAGGACTAATTCCTACGGTCCCATGCAGAAGACCCGGGCCTATACAGGCATCATCCTTCGCCTGCAGAAAGGCCGGTCCCGGCAGCTGCAGCTGACCATATTCACAAAAGAATCGGGCATCCTCTACGTCTATGCGCCTAAAGGGAAAAAGGGATATAATCAGGGATTTGGCAGTTTTATGGTCTTTTCTCCCATTACCTTTGATGCCTGGGAACGGGATCACGTCCTGTTTATGGGAGAATACGAGAGCCATCGCAGTACGATTCTCGATGCCCTGACTTGGAACTATTACGTCTATACCCAGATGTTTGTGGAAATGGTGCTGGCCATTATACCGGCTGGCGAACCGGATGAACGGATATATGAGCTCATCGGCTGTTACAGCCGGGCCATTGCCAGCCGCAACGTCCGCGTAGCGACCATCATCGCCGGATGGCAGCTGACGGCCTGTGCCGGCTATATGCCCGATACAGCGGCCGCTCAGGTGTATATGGGACCAGGGACTGATGGCAGAAAGACCTATTACCTGTCCGATGAAAGAGAAGACATGCAGCCCGTCCCTTTGCCGTCAGCCGTCCGTCAGCTCTGGCAGACTCTTTTAACCTATTCCTGGCAAAAGACAGATACCATACAGCTCCCCCGGAATCAACTGGCATTCCTGGAACACCTGCTGTACAGCTACGTAGAAGAACTCAGCGGCCGACAACTCAAATGCCGTAAACTGATAGAAGAGGGAAAGAAAGTGTAAGGGAGAGAGAGTTTGAAGTTTGATGAAAGAAAAGACGAGCCCCACGAAACATGCATGTTTCGTGGGGCTCGTCTTTTCTTTCACACATTAAAATGCCGGAATAAGGGCACCTTTGTAATGTTCTTCGATATATTTCTTGATGACATCAGAATTATAGATTTCGACGATTTTCTTCAGCGTCGGATTATCTTTGTCATCTTCATGGACGGCGAGGATATTAGCATACGGCGAATCTTTGTCTTCCCGCAGGAGGGCATCCGTTACAGGGTTCAGGCCGGCATCCATTGCATAGTTAGTATTGATAGCGGCGAAGTCAACATCGTCGAGAGAACGGGGAATCTGAGCGGCTTCTAGTTCTTTGATCTGGAGATGTTTTGCATTTTCCGTAATATCCTGCGGTGTCGGATATTTTACGCCATCTTTAATCTTGATGAAACCGGCTTTCTGGAGCAGCAGCAGGCCGCGGGCACCGTTGGTCGGGTCATTCGGAACGGCTACGGTCATGCCGTCTTTTACGTCATCGAGGCTCTTGATTTTGTGAGAGTAGAGGCCGATAGGTGCTACGACGGTCTGGCCGATAGAAACGATTTTCAATCCCTTGTCTTTGACCAGGTTGTCCATATACGGTTTATGCTGGTACGAGTTCATGTCGATTTCCTTATTGGAGAGGGCGACATCGGGAGTTACATAATCAGAGAATTCCATGATTTTAATGGTAATGCCCTGTTTGGCAGCTTCTTTTTTGACCTGTTCCATGATTTCCGCATGGATGCCCGGTGTGACCCCGACGGTGATTTCTTTTTTGTCGGAAGAAGCCGATTTGGAATTGTTGTCACTGCTGCCACAGCCGGCGGCAAAAACGCACAGTGTAGCGAGGGCCGCCAGTGTTACGGCCTTTTTGATGAATGATTTCATGATACAGACACTCCTTTTATTTTTTATTCTTCTTGCGGGAAGCAAAGTCGCCGCAAGCCTGAATCAGATTGACGCCGATGACGAGGATGATGATCGTAGCCAGCATAACATCGGCCTGGAAACGCTGGTAGCCGTAGCGGATGGCGATATCCCCAAGACCGCCGCCACCGATGGCACCGGCCATGGCCGAAGCCCCGATGAGGTTGACGATGAGGACGGTAATGTTATTGATGATTGTAGGCAGTGCTTCCGGAAGCAGGACTTTGCGGATAATCTGCAGCGGAGAAGCACCCATGGATTCTGCCGCTTCGACGAGACCGAAGTCGACATCGCGGATGCTCGTTTCTACGAGCCGGCTGAGGAAGGGAATAGCGACGATAGTCAGTGGTACACAGGCTGCCGTCGTGCCGATAGACGTACCGGCAATGAGGCGGGTCAGCGGGATGATGGCGACCATGAGGATGATGAACGGGATGGAACGGATGATATTGACGATAGTTCCGAGAATCTGATTGATTACCCTGTTTTCCAGAATGTGGCCTTTGCTGGTCGTAACCAGGGTAATGCCGAGAGGAATACCGATGATAGCAGCAATGAGAGTAGAGATGGACACCATGAACAGTGTTTCTTCAATACCCTGTATCATTAATTTAATGAGTTCTGGGGACATATCCTAAAACCTCGCTTTCAATAGGTTGCGTCTTAATATACGAATACGCTTCGGTCTGGGCTTTCATATCGCCCATGATGACGACAATCAGATAGCCGAACGGCACATCCTGAATATAATCGATGTTGCCGTAAAGGACACTGACATCGAGATTGAACTTGCGGGCGACATTGACTACCAGCGGTTCGTTGGTAGCGGCTCCCTTGAAACGGAAGCGGACGAGCATATCCCGGTCCGGCGATGGCTGATTGGTGACGCCCAGTTTTTTGATGCCTTCGGGCAGTTCCATATTGATGACCGATTTGACAAATTCCTTCATCGTTTCCGACTGGGGATTGGTAAAGACGTCGATGACCCGGCCCTGTTCTTTGATGACCCCGCCTTCGATGACAGCCACGCGGTCGCAGATTTCCTTGATGACGGCCATTTCGTGGGTAATGATGACGATGGTGATGCCCAGGCGTTTGTTGATGTCTTTCAACAGTTCCAGGATGGATTTGGTCGTCTGTGGATCCAGTGCCGATGTCGCTTCATCGCACAACAGGATTTTCGGATCGCTGGCCAGGGCGCGGGCGATGCCGACACGCTGTTTCTGGCCACCCGAAAGCTGGGACGGATAATTGAACTGCCGGTCCGTCAGGCCGACCAGTTCGAGCAGGGAATCGACCTTGCTGCGGATGACTTCTTTGGAAGCGCCAGCCAGTTCCAGCGGAAAAGCGATATTGTCAAAAACGGTACGGGACGACAGCAGATTGAAATGCTGGAAAATCATGCCGATGTTTTTGCGTTCGGCCCGCAGCTGGCTGTCGGACATGGCCGTCAGTTCCTTATCGTCGATGATGACTTTGCCCGTCGTCGGTTTTTCCAACATATTGATGCAGCGGACGAGCGTCGATTTGCCGGCACCACTTTTCCCGATGATGCCGAAAATTTCGCCGTCATGGATAGTCAGTGAGATGCCTTTCAGGGCCTGGACGTGCGTTTTGCCGCCGTAGGTCTTGGTAATGTTTTCAAAGGTAATCACAAGATCAACTCCTTAATGGATACACCTGGAGGTGCTGATAGCATAAAAAAAGCCGTCAACAGATGCTGACGGTACGTATACAATCATTTCATCTGCCGGATGGAAATCCGTTGGACTTGGCACCTTCCCGCTATGGGGGGTTGCCGCAGCGTCATAGGGCCATTCCCTCGGCTGCTCTGGATGAATAGGTTATGTAATTGCTGAGTTGTATACTAACACTAATAGGAATCCTTGTCAATGTTATTTGTGTAAAAAATTGAATGCCGTTCGAAAAAAATATTTCATCGTCAAGCAGGAATTTACCTTTTTATATCGAATACTTAATATATGAGGAGCAGGATATCCGGATTTTAAGCATGGATGGTCCGGAACGAAGTTTCTCACGAAAGGAAGGGATTTGTATGGCAACAATCGTAAGAGGCAAGAATTTAGAAATTACACCGGCATTAAAGGACTATGTACTGAAACATGAAAAGAAAGTAACGAAGTACTTTGAAAATGAAGTCAATGTCCAGGCTCTTCTTTCCGTCGAAAAAGATCGTAAAATTGCTGAAATCACCTTGAAAGTAGATGGTGTCGTTCTTCGTGGCGTCGAAGCCAATGACGATATGTACGCCGCCATCGATCTGGTTTACGACAAAATGGTACGCCAGATCCACAAATATAAAACGAAGCTGGCACGCCGTATGAAAGGCGGCTCCTTCCATGAAGGACTCGTCGAAGGACCGGCTGCACCGGAAGAAAACTTTGAAATTGCCCGGGTCAAGAAATTTGCAGCCCGTCCTATGGACGTAGAAGAAGCTATCCTGCAGATGAATCTCGTTGGCCACGATTTCTTCGTTTTCCTCAATTCGGAAACGGAAGCCATCAACGTCGTATACAAACGGAAACATGGTAAATATGGCCTGATTGAACCGGAATACTAAGCTGAATCATACAGGGGTTGTGGTATCGCAGAAAAAGGGTACCACAGCCCTTGTTTTTTTTTGCCTTTCAATCCCGTATTTACAGAGATATCGCAATGTGTCCTAATATCAGGATGTTACCTTATCTTTGCATAAGATTTTTTCATGTCAGATAGTGTAAAATAATTGTGGGAAAACTTTAATACATTAAAGAAAATACAAAAAGAGAAGGAACTCCTTATTGTATAATAAAGTGTAGATCCAACACATACGAAAGGAGTCCTTCTCATGTTTAGTATACAACAAATTTCCAATGTTTGTGTAGATTTTTTTAATGCATCTCTTCGGAAAATCTTGGCCCAGGAACTATCATTAGCTCAGTTAAGCCAAAATCTGGATCAATTGGTCAATCAAATCGGAGTAGCCATCATGACAACACTCCTGGATCAAGCCGATGCGGCTATCTATGCAGCGATTAGACCAAACCATTAGTATCAGGTTAAAGACCATCGCGTACAGACGCTGACCACACTGTGGGGCGATGTCACCTTTGCCCGGACGTATTATCAATGTAAGGCAGATTCATCATATCATTATTTGTTAGATGAGTGGCTGGGATTGGATAAATCGACTCATTTTGAGCCGCTGTGCCAGGCTCGTTTAGTCACTCGTTCCGCTGACGTAA
The DNA here is from genome assembly GCF_043520715.1 of Megasphaera hexanoica. NCBI lineage: Bacteria > Bacillati > Bacillota > Negativicutes > Veillonellales > Veillonellaceae > Megasphaera > Megasphaera hexanoica. The sequence goes on from NZ_CP171361.1 coordinate 1,524,258, forward strand.
GTTATCGTAAGGCAGCTGCTCTTACAACGCCCACCAGCCTGAGTGGCCAAAGTGTCTTATTGTCTATCCGTAAATTAAGGACTCTCCCCAATCAGGCAGCCGCTATGCCAGAAGCCAAACCAGAGATTCACAAAGTATATGTAGAAGCGGATGAGGACCATGCAGCGATGCAAAAATGCCCTGCCAAAGAGATGAAACTGATCAATGTCTATGACTCGAAGGTATTTGTCTGTCGGGGACGCAGGAAGCTATGTGGGCGGCGCACATTTTCCGGATGGGAAGCTCCGTCTCAGTTATGGCCAGAAGTGAATCAGTATATCCAACAAGCCTATGGAGCGGAGCAGACGCCGGAAGTGGTAATCAAAGGAGATGCTGCTCCATGGATTAAAGCAGGGACCAACTATTTAGCCCAAAGTACCCATGTTGTGGATGGATATCATGCCAGCCAATACCTTCGCAAAATCGCAGGGAAAGGTACGATCCGCGTACTCTATGACGCACTGAGAGCCAACGACCAGGCGGCTTTTGTATAAGAAGTACAGCGAAAGTTGCGGACAGGTCCGGAACGGAAAAAGCCCATCATGGATGGGTATCAATACATCCTGTCCAACTGGGATGGCGTCCATAAAGCTTTGACGCAACCAGATGCTACCAGCAGTATGGAAGGACACGTAAGCCATATGCTGTCTGATCGGATGTGCTCCCGGTGCATGGGATGGAGTCCGGTTGGGGCCGAACAAGTCGCCAGGATGCGTACGTATATAGCCAATGGAGGTAATCTGGAAGCCTATGCACAGAAACGGTTTGCGTCCGGTGGGCAGATGACGGAACTGAACATCAATCGGGAAGTCTTGAAAAAAGAATGGAATTTTCGGAAATTAAAGTACTGCACTTACATTCCTGAAAAAGCGGATGATATGCCAGGCCGTGAATCTACCTTGACGGGCGGATGGATGCGATTAATAGAAAACGGCGGCTATCAGCATATTATGTAGCTTTTATACCAAGGTCTCCTTTCTCATGCCAAAAAATTCCCACAACATCTTGACACTATCTTCTATTTTCGTATATTTTAATGATGGAACAGTACGACAATGTGATGCTTCTAAATTAATTACCAGACAAGGTGTTTTTCAGGAATTACAGAATTTAGAAACGTTCCGTTCGTGTCTGACTGTATTGAATGGTACAGTAGCCTGGGACTTGTAAGGCAATCGCGATGAAACACGATGCATAGATATCGATTCCTTTACCGTATATGAGTCACCAGTCGTAAAAGACCCATTGGAGAATGTACAAATAGCATAACTGTAAGTAAGGTTTGTAAGGGCCTCATAATCATGCGGGGCCTTTTTTTATATAAAAAATATCCCGCTGAAAGAATCGGAACCCCTTTGCCCGATGTCACCCTATGGTATTACGAAGATGACGACGGAACAGTATATGCGGGTCTACCATGAACTGTACGGCCTCGATGCGACGGTGTTCCGCTTTGCCAACGTCTACGGCGAACGGCAGGGAGAAAAAGGAGAAGGCGGCGTGGTCAGTATATTCTGCAAACTCCTGTCCCAGGGAAACCCTATCACTGTCTATGGCGATGGCAATCAGACACGAGACTTCGTCTATGCCGGAGACATCGCATCGGCTATCGTACAGGCATTGCCTCTCACTGGATACCACACAATCAACGTATCAACAGGAACTGAAACGAGCATCAACGACCTGATCCGATCCTTCGAACGGGCCATAGGACACAAGGCCGAAGTGCAATACGCACCACCCCGCCCCGGAGACATCCAGCGCTCCGTCCTGAGCAACAAAGAACTGGTACAAACCCTGCACATGAAACCAGAAATGACTCTGGAACAAGGCATAGCCCGTACCTACACCTGGTACAAGCATCCGATGTAGAAGCCCTACCGCTTCTACATTACACCTTCAGCAGCATAGTTGAACGTTCAACTATGCTGTATCTTTCAGTAGCAGGCGGATAGCTCCTATGGGGTGATGGGGAATGACTGGGAACTTCTTGACACTAACCTCCTGGGTATTCCAGTTGTACAACGAATTTAAAATCTGATACAATGATGGCAAAGGAGGTGTGGCCAATGAATGAAGAGATAATGCAGGACGTAGAAGAACAGCTGGCAGGTGCTCTGGCCTACGATAAAGCAGCAAAAAATGTTTTGTCGCAGAAAAAGGTGCTGGCGTACATTTTGAAACGGACCGTACCCGAATTTGAATCGGTCAGCCTTGATGATATTGCCAATATTTACATCGAAGGGACGCCAGAAGTCAGTACTATTCCTGTTTCTAAGGACAAAACGAATGCAGTCCGCCACGCCTTAGAGCGTCAGGATACCCTGGAAATCAAAGGAACGCAAAATGAAGATAACAGCATAACGGAAGGAAGCATCGTCTTTGATATCTTATTTCGGGCGAAGGCGCCGGCAACTAATGAAGTCATAACACTGATTATCAATGTAGAAGCACAGAAACGGTTGAAGCCGAAAAAGAAGCCCAGCGGGACCTATCCTTTATTAAAAAGGGCGGTCTATTATGTGAGCCGGTTGATTTCTTCGCAAAAAGGAAGCGAATTCACTAATAGCGATTACGACAAAATAAAGAAGATCTATACTATTTGGATCTGCATGGAAGCCCCACATGGAAAAAGCGCTATCAACCGGTATCAACTGAAAGAACAGCATTTGTTGCACCGTTATAAAGAACCTTGTCAGAACTATGACCTCATGGGCATCGTATTCGTCTACTTAGGGAACAGCAAAGTCAAAGACCAGATGATGAACCTGCTGGATTTGATGTTCAAATCGAGAAAGAAAGCCAGTGAAAAAATTACAGTCTTGCATACTGATTTTGGGATTGATTTAACACGTGAAAGAGAGGGGGATTTGGAAACCATGTGCAACTTAGGAGAAGGAATATACGAAGATGGACTGATGAAAGGCAAGCAAGTGGGCTGGGAAGAAGGCAGAAAAGAAGGCAGAGCAGAGGGGAGAAAGGAAGGCAGAACAGAAGGAAAATTAGAATTAGCTCTAGAGTTGTTGAAGGATGGGATGGCCTTGGACAAAGTAGCAAAGTATAGCAAATTATCGCTATCTATAATTGAGGAGCTTGCTAAAAAAAATAAATTGATTTAGGTCAATTGATACCAATCGTACATGGAAAAAAGTCAACGATTTCTGGCATCCTAATGATGAAGGCGGAATGGCCTGGAAGACCCGGAAATCGGCATCCAATGGCCCCATCTCGTCGGCAAATATCAAGGCACTCCCAGCGCAGAAGGATATCAACTGGACGATGGCACACCACTGAATCTTAGTGATAAAGATCAAACATGTCTGGGCCTGAAAGATACATTTAAATTCTGATATATCAGTACGAAGCATCCATTGAATTTTAGAGGAGTATAACCATGGACATACTTGTGACGGGCGGGGCCGGGTTTATCGGTTCCCATGTATTGGAAAAATTGCAAAAAGTAAGTGAACAGTCTGCTGAGGACATCAAAGTCGTTGTCCTGGATGATTTGTCCAATGGGAGCAGGGAACATGTTCCATCCGGGATGGAACTGGTTGTCGGTGATGTGCGGAATCGGAATGTGGTGGAAGATGTCTTTTCCCGGCATCATTTTTCTGCAGTCATCCATCTGGCAGCGCAGACGATGGTGCCGGTTTCTGTAGAGAATCCGCTTCTGGATTGCCAGGTCAATCTGGGCGGTATTCTGCGTATTTTGGAAGCCTGCCGCAAATGGCAGGTGCCCCATGTGCTGTTTTCATCTAGTGCCGCTGTTTATGGCGATAATTTGCATATCCCGCTGAAAGAATCGGAACCCCTTTGCCCGATGTCCCCCTATGGTATTACGAAGATGACGACGGAACAGTATATGCGGGTCTACCATGAACTGTACGGCCTCGATGCGACGGTGTTCCGCTTTGCCAACGTCTACGGCGAACGGCAGGGAGAAAAAGGAGAAGGCGGCGTGGTCAGTATATTCTGCAAACTCCTGTCCCAGGGAAACCCTATCACTGTCTATGGCGATGGCAATCAGACGAGGGACTTCGTCTATGCCGGAGACATCGCATCGGCTATCGTACAGGCATTGCCCCTCACGGGCTATCACACGATCAACGTATCGACAGGAACTGAAACGAGCATCAACGACCTGATCCGATCCTTCGAACGGGCCATAGGACACAAGGCCGAAGTGCAATACGCATCACCCCGCCCCGGAGACATCCAGCGCTCCGTCCTGAGCAACAAAGAACTGATACAAACCCTGCACATAAAACCAGAAATGACTCTGGAACAAGGCATAGCCCGAACCTACACCTGGTACAAGCATCCGATGTAGAAGCCCCTACAGCTTCTGCATCATACTTCAAGTAATATGGTTGAACGTTCAACTATGATATATCTTTCAGTAGCAGGCGGATAGCTCCTATGGGGTGATGGGGAATGACTGGGAACTTCTTGACACTAACAAATTCCCACAACCTCTTTACACTATCTTGGATAGAAATATCATTATGTTGAGAAATTAACCGCTATACAGAACAGTGGCATTAGATTTGCTTGACGATGACAGAAATCTGCCAATCTGTCCTATTTACTTTATGCGGTTTTTATAATAAAATAGAGGACAAATAGAAGATATTGTATTTATGCAGTATCGTGAAAGAAGGGGTATGTATGTCTCGTCCTGCTGATGCAGCGCCGCAGGCGCCGTATACGACAAAGTCCATTTGTTTATCGGCGGTCCTCGCTGCTGTGGTCTTTATTATGACTTTTGTACCGCGCATTCCCATTCCACTGGGATATGCCCACCTCGGCGACGCCGTGATTTTCCTGAGCTTCCTGTATTTTAACCGCCGCGAAGCCGCCCTGGCTGCCGCTATCGGCTCTTGTCTGTCCGATTTCCTTGGCGGTTTCCCATTGTGGATTGCACCGACCTTTGTCATTAAATACGTCATGGTATTCATCGTATTTGCCATCTGCTGCCGGGGAACACGGAAGAGTGCCCTCTATTCTGTCCGCACGCTCATTGCCTTCCTCCTTTCTTCTCTGTGGATGGCCATCGCCTATACCCTGGCCGGTGCCGTCCTTTTCGGTAGTATCCAGGCCGGTCTGGCTTCTCTACCGGGACTTCTCATGGAAGGTCTTCTCAATACGATTGCTGCCATGGGTGCCGGGATTTTTCTCAAGCAGCTGCCCACGACCCGTCAGGGCAGTATACGGTGAGGCGCGGCGATGGAACAACAGAAGAAGATTGCACTCATCAATGATATTACAGGATTTGGGCGCTGTTCTATTGCTGTCGAACTGCCGCTCATATCGGCCCTGAAAGTACAGGCCTGTCCGCTGCCGACGGCAATCCTGTCGGTCCATACGGGATTTCCTACGTATTTCATCGACGATTATACGGACCGTATGAAAGATTACATTGCCAGCTGGAAGAAAAATGGCCTGACCTTTGACGGTATTTCTACGGGATTCATGAATTCCCTCGAGCAGATCGATATTGTCATCGACTTTATCCACCAGTTCAAGCAGCCTGATACCATCGTCATCGTCGATCCGGTCATGGGGGACTATGGCAAGTTGTATGCGTCATATACGGAAAAGCTATGCGCTGAAATGCGCCGTCTCATGCAGTATGCCGATGTTATTACGCCGAATCTTACGGAAGCATGCCAGCTCCTGGGCATTCCCTATCCGGAAAAAGGTCATACGGACCGGGCGTACCTCGAAGATATTGCCGGGCGGCTGGCTGCTATGGGACCGGGACAGATCGTCATTACGGGACTGGCCGACGGGGATCATATTGACAACTACATCTATGAAACGGGAAAAGAACCGGACATCGTGTCGGTGAAGAAAATCGGTCATGACCGCTCCGGTACAGGCGATGCCTTTGCCGCCATCGTTTCAGCTTCGGTCGTACGCGGCGACAGTCTGAAAGACGCCGTCGTACGGGCGACAGATTTTATCAGCAGGACGCTGGTCTATACGGAACAGTTGGGACTACCGACCAACCGGGGGCTGGCCTTTGAACAATTTTTGACAGAATTACATTAATTTTATATAGAAAAGGGATGTGGCACTGATGATTACTTATGTATACGACAAGGGACACTATATTACCATGGCCGAAAGTCTGGCCAAACAGCCAGAGGGAAAACGCAACCTCTATGTCAATCTGACGAACCGTTGCACCTGTTCCTGTACGTTCTGTCTGCGCAGTCTGAAAAAAGAAGCCGAAGATATGGAACTGTGGCTTAAAGAAGAACCATCTGTTGCCGAGGTAGAAAAAGAACTGGACAGCCAGCCCTGGGACTACATCAGTGAAGTCGTGTTCTGTGGCTTTGGGGAACCGACCATGCGCCTTGATGATGTAGTGACTCTGTTGACCTATATCAAAAAACATCATCGTGATGTCAAGACGCGGATTAATACCAATGGCCTGTCGGATTTGGAATATGGCCGTGATACGTCTGTCGATTTCAAAGGCGGCATCCTTGATACGGTTTCCATCAGCCTCAATGCATCTAACGCCCAGCGTTATCTCGACCTGACGCGCAGCAAATTTGGCATCTGTTCGTACGAAGCCCTGCTGACCTTTGCCCAGCACTGTCAGAAGTATGTGCCCAACGTCGTTCTGACCGTTGTCGATCATGTCGAAAGCGAAGAAGAAATCGCTAAGTGCCGTAAAATCTGTGAAGACCGGGGGCTGACGCTGCGCGTACGGGCCTATGAAGCCAATTAAATTATAACAGTTTATTTCAATTTGTGACTCCTGTGCCATAGAAATGTAACATTTGTCTGTTATACTGTGTCCATCATCTAAAAAAGGAGTGATGGCGATGAAGATGTTACATACATGGCAGCGGCGTACGCTGGCTGCTGTACTGGCCGGAACGGCGGCCGTAATGATAGGTGTGGCTCCCTTTACGATAGCACAGGCTGCTGATACGACCGATGCGGCAGCGGGCGCCAGCACCCGTCCTAAAATGACACGGCAGATGCTGCCGATACATCCCGGTATAGGACAGAATGCCCGTATTGACCGCATGGTCCAGCAGGGAAAAATCACATCGGAACAAGCAAATAAACTGAAAAAAGCGATAGCTGATTTCCGGAAAAAAGAAGCGAAAGATCATCAGAAATTTATGAAGAGTCTGCCCAATAAGACGGGTATATCAGAAGAAACGCTCCGTGAAATCATGGCACCGCCCCGTTTGCGCCGCGGATTCGGGCCTCAGGCACGTCTCCAGCAGCTGGTAAAAGACGGATCCATCACACAAAGTGAAGCGACGGCATTGGAACAGAGTTTCCAGAAGCATCATTCCCGGCAGGGACAGCCTCCTAAGGCGCCTGCTGACGGACAAAAACCGGACCGTCAGAAATTAGAACAGGAACTATCCCAGGAAACGGGAATCTCTACAACGCGTCTGCAAGAAATCATGCAGCTCATGCACCAGCAGGGCCCACGAGACGAAGCACCCCAGGCTCCTGCTGATAAAGACATCTGATTAGAAGTGATTTAAGGGAAAATCTTTTGTCCCGTGAGTTTCCATTTATGATAAAGAAGCTGTTGCATTAGCATTATCTTTGCTTAATGCAACAGCTTCTTTTGGTGTGCAATAGTATGTTCCACAATGGTCAATCGTTTGGACTGATGTAAGGCTTCCAGTAAACTAAATTTTTTGTAAGACTTGTTCTGTATCTATACGCGTGCTTTGATCTGCTGCAGCGATTTCTTCCAGTGAGGGATGGCTGATCGGCTTATGAGCGTCGAGAATCGTGGCAATCGTCGGGGCAATGTCCGTATAGGCGATGCGTCCTGCAAGGAAAGCCTGTACGCAGACTTCATTACAGGCATTGAAGACGCAGGGGGCTGTACCGCCAGCCTTTCCGGCTTCGATGGCAAGGCGCAGGGCGGGGAAGGCATCCAGATCCGGCGCTTCAAAGGTCAGCGTACCGGCACGGACCAGATCGAGATGTCCAAAGGCGCAGTCGTAGCGGGCCGGCCAGGAAAAGGCGTACTGGATAGGAAGGCGCATATCGGTCAGTCCCATCTGGGCCATGACCGATCCGTCGCAGAATTCTACGAGGGAGTGGACCAGGCTCTGGGGATGGATGATGATATCGATGGCCTCATAGGGCATGTCAAACAGCCAGTGTGCTTCCATGACTTCCAGCCCTTTGTTGGCCAGGGTAGCGCTGTCTACGGTTACTTTGGGTCCCATATTCCAGTTGGGATGATGGAGACACTGCTCCCGCGTTACATGATGCAGCTGTTCCCTCGTATAGCCCCGGAACGGGCCGCCTGATGCTGTAAGAATGAGACGGCGCACTTCTTCTTTCCTGCCGCCGCGGAGAGATTGGAAAATGGCGCTGTGCTCGCTGTCTACAGGTAAAATCTGAACGCCATGCTGCCGGGCTGACTCCATGACCAGATGGCCGGCAGCAACGAGAGTCTCCTTATTGGCCAGGGCGATGGTTTTTCCGGCGGCAATGGCACCGAGCGTCGGTTCAAGACCGGCATAGCCTACCATGGCGGCCAGCACTGTATCGACAGGGCCATAGGAAGCGGCGGCCCTGAGGCCGTCAATGCCGCTCAGGATATCACATTCTTTTCCTACCAGATGCTGCAACGTACGGGCAGCCGTTGCATCAGTGAGGACGGCGAAATCGGGGTGAAAGCGGCGAATCTGGTCTGCCATGAGAGAGACGCTGCCATGGGCAGCCAGCACGCGGACACGAAGTTCTTCCGGATTGGCGGCGATGACATCCAGCGCCTGGGTGCCGATCGAACCGGTACTGCCTAATATACATAGCTGTTTTTGTTTCATTGATTTCTCCTGTTCCGTTCATAGTTTTATCGATTCTATTGTAACAGGCTGCATAGAAGAACGAAAGGACTTTTTTCTTTTGAAAGAGAAACAGTAGAAAGCCTTTGCTTTCTATGCTAGAATATAACCAGAAGTAGAATGTATAAGGAGGGGGTTGCAATGATCCGTAAAGAAAACCGAGTACAAGTAGAAGGACTGGCTGGTGGCAAAGGGCCGGCAACAGTCTGTCATATCCTGACGAAAGACGAACTGATGGGCCATGGCCGCATGTATGCTAAAGTCATCCTGCCGCCGGGTTCCAGCCTGGGATTTCATCAGCATGTCCATGAAACTGAACCGTACTACATTTTGTCCGGTGTAGGTGATTTCACCGATAACGACGGTTCTGTTACCAAAGTAACGGCCGGTGACTGCTGTCTCATCGAACCGGGACAGTCCCATTGCATTGCTAATAATGGAACGGAAGATCTGGTATTCATGGCACTCATTTATAACGACTAAGACAGCAATGGTATATTGCCGATACCGTTTTTCATAAAAGGACGTGATCCTATGTCACAACTCATAGGCATTATTGTTTCGGCACTCGTTGCATTTTCGTTGTTTATGGTGTATGCGAAATTCTCACAGCATCATTGAAACATGTACTACAAAGACTGGAGTGATTCCCATGGGAAAATATCTGGAAAAAGCCAAAGAACTGCGCGCCATTACGGACGTGCATTATAACTGTGCACAGTCTGTCATCTGTGCCTTTGAAGAATTGACCGGGCTCGATGATGCCACATCGCGCAAAATTGGGGCAAACTTCGGCAGCGGCATGAAACGGGGCGGTACCTGCGGCGCTATCACCGGCGGTCTCATGACATTGGGCCTTCTGGGTATCGAAGACGGACCGACCATTGCCGCTTTCCACAAAGCATTCCTGGATCATCATCAGAACTGTCTTGACTGTGCGGACTTGCTGCGCATGAACCAGGCCAATGGCGGGGAAAAGAAGCCCCACTGTGACGGCATGGTATTCGAAGCCGTCCAGCTCATCGAAGACATCCTGGACAAACGCAATAAATAAAATATTGATAACAGACCAAGAGGGATTGCCGCTGTGCTATCCCTCTTTTTTAGAATATCCATCATGATGTGGTCATAGGATATTTGATGGAAGCGCGACATGTTTTGGATGGGGCGATATGGATGGAATACAGAAGCCGTTTTACGTAAGAAACGTGTAAAGGAATGGGACGGATACGGTGCCAGCTATTGCATAAAGTGGGGTAAATGATGTAAAATGTAAAATTGATATGAATGTTACTATGTGATGAATAAGTTGCAATGGAGGTTATTTCGTGTTTGATTCGTTTATACAACACCTTCTCGGCAATAATACCGACCGGGAACTCAAAAAAATGTGGCCTATCGTGCGCCATATCAATGATTTAGAACCACAGATGACGGCGCTCAGCGATTCGTCCCTCCAGGCTAAGACTTTTGAATTTAAAGAACGCCTGCAAAAAGGAGAAACGCTGGATGATATTCTGCCGGAAGCCTTTGCTGTCGTGCGTGAAGCATCGCGGCGTGTTCTTGGCATGCGCCATTTTGATGTACAGCTTCTGGGCGGCATTGTGCTGCACCGCGGGGATATTGCAGAAATGAGGACCGGCGAAGGGAAAACGCTCGTTGCGACATTGCCGGTATATTTGAATGCCCTCACCGGAGAAGGCGCCCACGTCGTCACGGTCAACGACTATCTGGCAACCCGTGATAGTGAAGAAATGGGACAGATTTACAAGTTCCTGGGCTTGTCTGTCGGACTTATCGTCCATGACCTGAATTATGAACAGCGCCGCCGTGCTTATAATTCAGATATTACCTATGGTACCAATAATGAATTTGGCTTTGATTATCTCCGTGATAACATGGTCATCAGTAAAGAACAGATGGTACAGCGCCCGCTGAATTACTGTATCGTCGATGAAGTGGACTCCATCCTCATCGATGAAGCCCGTACGCCGCTGATCATTTCCGGCCCTGGTGAAAAATCGACGGACCTCTACTATACGCTGGCCGGTATCGTCAAGACCTTCACCAAAGATGACTACATCATGGATGAAAAACAGAAGACCATTGCCCCGACTGATTCGGGCGTTGCCAAGGTCGAAAAGATGCTGGGCATCAGCAACATGTTCGATAACGAACACCTTGACTTGAACCATCTGGTCATTCAGGCCCTGCGTGCCCGGTTCATGATGCACCGTGACAAGGATTATGTCGTGAAGAATGGCGAAATCGTCATCGTCGATGAATTTACGGGCCGTCTCATGTTTGGCCGCCGCTACAGCGATGGCCTGCACCAGTCCATTGAAGCCAAGGAAAATGTCAAGGTACAGGGTGAAAGCAAGACTCTGGCCACGATTACCTTCCAGAACTATTTCCGTATGTACAAGAAACTGGCCGGTATGACCGGTACGGCCAAGACGGAAGAAGACGAATTCAATAAGATTTATAAACTCGATGTCTATGTCATTCCTACCAATAAACCGATGATCCGTAAGGACCTGCCCGATGTCATTTACAAGACGAAGAATGCCAAGTACCGCGCGGTCGTGCGGGAAGTCGTCAAACGCCATGCAACGGGGCAGCCTATCCTGGTAGGGACGACCAGCATCAGCCAGTCGGAAATCCTGAGCCAGATGCTCAACAAGGAACATATCGTACATAACGTCCTGAACGCCAAGTATCATGAAAAAGAAGCGGAAATCATCAAAGATGCCGGGCAGCGCGATATGGTCACGATTGCAACCAACATGGCCGGCCGTGGGACCGATATCAAGCTGGGCAAGGGCGTTGCCGAACTGGGCGGGCTCATGATCATCGGTACGGAACGCCATGAAAGCCGCCGTATCGACAACCAGCTCCGTGGCCGTGCAGGCCGTCAGGGGGATCCCGGTACGACTCAGTTCTATTTGTCTCTGGAAGACGACCTCATGCGCATTTTCGGGTCCGACAATATTTCCAAGTTCATGGACAAACTGGGCCTGGATGAAGACGAACCGATTACGGCCAAGATGATCACCAAATCGATTGAAAAGGCACAGAAGAAAGTCGAAAGCCACAACTTTGAAATCCGTAAATACGTCCTGGAATACGATGATGTCATGAATCAGCAGCGTGAAGTGCTCTATGCACAGCGCCGTCAGGTACTGACGGCGGATTCCCTCAAGGATACGATTCTCGGCATGGTCAGCGATATCATCGATGATGGCCTCAATAAATATGCCGATGAAAAACTCTATCCGGAAGAATGGGATTTTGCCGGCCTTCTGACACAGATGCAGCAGTATTTCGTGCCGAAAGACGCGACAACCAGCGAAGAACTGGAAAATCTCAGCCGTGTCGAAGTCAAAGAAAAGCTGTACCAGATTGCTGTCGATCTCTATGAAGCCCGGGAAAAGGAAATCGGAACAGAAACGATGCGCGAACTGGAACGGGCCATCATGCTCCGTGTCGTAGACAGCAAGTGGATGGATCACCTTGACGCTATGGATGCCCTGAAAGAAGGCATCAATCTCCGGGCATACGGGCAGAAGAATCCTCTCGTTGAATATAAGTTTGAAGCTTATGATATGTTTGAAGAAATGGTCGATTCCATCAAACGGACGACGGTCACATTCCTCTATCATATCCAGATTACATACAGTAAGCCTGTTCCAAAGGCAGAAGATCATCTGCAGGGCGCCCGGGAAGTCCATGATGAAAGTGCCCCGGTCACGGCAGAAGATATCAAGCGGGACGAAGAACGGCAGTAAAAGAGCCGCAGTTCGTAGGCCGCAGACCGCAGTCAGCGGCTAACAGGTAGGAAAGCCCGCAGTTCGCAGTTTTAGATATCCCAAGAAAGCCTCCCCTGTGAAGGGGAGGGCCTTTTCGGCCTACAAGGTGCTGAGTGCAAGGAAGCGCAAGGCGGTTGCCGAAACGGACAGTAGAGATGGGACCACAAAGTGGTGGCGTTTTGTTTATGATTATGTTTTTGAAAGATGGTGATTCTTGTGTTATTAGATGAAATGCGTAAACCGCTGGAAGATTTGAAGAAGAGAATACAGGAAATCGGGGATTCACTTTAACCTCCCCAGGAAAAAAGAAAAAATCATGGATCTCGATATGCAGATGAGTGACCCTGATTTTTGGAGTGATCCGGATAAAGCAAAGAAAATTTCCCAGGAAGCAACGCTCCTGAAGACGGAAGTAGAAGGGCATGAAAAACTGGAAACCCAGTGTGCGGACCTGCTTGATTTCCTAGATATGGCCATTGAAGAAAAAGAAACAGGTATGGCCGAGGAAATCGAAAAGCAGTACCATGCCCTGCTGAAAGACATTGAAAAGCGGGAAGTACTGCTGCTCCTTTCCGGCGAATACGATACGTGCAATGCTATCCTGACTTTCCATGCCGGTGCCGGCGGAACGGAAGCCCAGGACTGGACACAGATGCTGGTCCGCATGTATACGCGCTGGGCAGAACAGCACGGGTTCCACATAACCGTCATGGATATGCAGCCCGGTGATGAAGCCGGCATCAAAAGTGCGGCTTTTACCATTGAAGGAGAATACGCTTACGGCTATCTCAAGTCGGAAAAAGGCGTACACCGCCTGGTCCGTATTTCGCCCTTTGATGCGGCTGCGCGGCGTCATACGTCTTTTACGGCCGTCGATGTCATGCCTGAACTGCCCGATGATGTAGATGTAGAAATCAACATGGACGATGTCCGCGTCGATTATTTCCGCGCATCCGGTGCCGGTGGCCAGCACGTCAATAAGACGAGTTCTGCCGTCCGTATGACCCATATCCCGACAGGCATTGTCGTGCAGTGCCAAAATGAACGGTCACAGGTACAGAACCGGGAAATGTGTATGAAGTACCTGCGTGCCAAATTATTTGAATTAGAACAGGAAAAGCAGGCGCAGCTCAAAGCAGAAATCGGCGGTGAACATCAGGCCATCGAATGGGGCAGTCAGATCCGTTCCTATGTATTCCATCCATACACGATGGTCAAAGATCACCGGACGAATGTGGAAACGGGAAATATCCAGGCTGTCATGGACGGCGATATCGATATGTTCATCGAAGGATATTTGCAGCAGCAGAAAGAAAAGCGCCTGGCTAAGCAGACTATATGATGAAAAAATGGATGTATGCCGCCATGGCAGTCGCAGTCATTCTGCTGGGGCTGAATATAGCGGCTCCGCGTCTGGCAGCTTATGGATTGTACCGTGGCCTTTCCCGGCATATGGAAATTTCACCGGATAATGTCCTCGTCGAAGCCCATCCCGGCCTGTCTGTACTGACGGGCCGTCTGGACCGGGTTCATGCAGGTGGTGACAATTTCCGCGTCGGCAAGCTGCGTTTTCAGTCCTTTGACTGCACGCTGGAAGGAGTCCGGTTCGATCCTCTGGCCAGCCTGATGGATGGCCGTTTGCAGGCTGAATCGGCTGAACAGGGAGAACTGGTAGCTACAGTTTCCCAGGATGACCTGAGTGACTTTATCAAAAAACAGGTAAAAGGCACAGAACAGATGGATGTATCCTTTGATGGTGATACTATCCATGTCAGAGGCAAAGTACGGGTCGGCGGTTTTTTGCGTGCCGATGCTGATATAGCCGGCCGGTTTGCTATGGAAGGGAATAAGCTGATGTTCCTGCCGGAGGATGCCGCCATATCGGCGAAGGGGGTCCGGGTCAATGCTTCGAATCTGGCCCGGCTGGAAGTCTATGATTTTACAGATTTTCCCCTTCATATGGTTCCGGACCAGGTCACTCTGGATAACGGATTGCTTACACTGCATGGCAGGGTCAGCAATCACTGAATAAGGTGGATAGAATGGAAAAAAAGAATAAGCGCAGTATCCTGCTCATGATCCTGGTCGTATTGGTCGGCCTGATTTCATGTATATATCTATGTGTGCAGCGGTACTATGTGGAACATGACAATATGTCGATCGAACAGGCGATGGATTATGATGCTGTTGTCGTTTTGGGACGCAACGAAGGATATGATCTGGAAACGACACTGGAAAAGTGCCGTCAGGCCGGCATCACCAGTTTTACCATATACGATACGACGCTGAATAAAATGACCCAGCGCGGAGAATGCTCTGTCATTACCCGTTTGGGAGCTGAACTCTATTATCCACAGTTCCATCTTGGTTCGTATCAGTACGAATATTATCTTGTCGGCAAGCCAAAAGACCAGAAGGACCTGTATTTTGACGAACTGACAGAAGATCTGCAGTTGCGGCTGGGCAAGGAAAATGCTGTCGTCATCGACAATCCCCAGTACCGTATTCTTGGACTGCATGGCATCATGCCGGCCCTCGGCGAAGTCAATCTGGGCATTATGTCAGCCGATGCCAACCGCATTGCCAGCTATGGCTTTAACGTCATCCTGCGGCCGACTAATTATCATGATGTCACGGCGGCTGATCTGGAACACTTTTTCCAGCGCGCCGATAAAATCCGCAATGTGACGGGCATCATGTTTGTCGGTAAGGAGGTACTGGGCTATAGTCCGGACCCGGCGCAGCGCAAAGACATGCTGCAGCTGACAGCAGACCGTATGCTGGCCCGGCAGATGCCGTTTTATATGATTGAATCGGTTAATCAGCTCCAGTATGATAACCAGGATGGCATGTACGACCTGGCAGGTCTTATGCATTATGATACAGGCCGTGTCTATGCCATGGCCAAAGAGGAATTGGAAAAGATTACACCGGAAGAAGCGGCCATGCGCTTTTATATCAGTGACCTGGAACGTAATGTCCGGGTCAACCTGTTCCCACTGTATAAGAAACCCCGGTATGGCCAGTCTTTGCTGGATACGAATCTGAACTATATCAGCAAGGTTACGCAGAAATTGGAAGGCCGGGGCTATCAGCTGGACCGGGCGTCTGTACTGCCTGTCTACTATCCCAATAAGGTACTCCTGGCGATTGCGGCGGCAGCAGCGGCCTGTGGATTCTTGTTCCTCCTGAATCTGCTCGTTCCTCTTTCGGACCGGGTTAATTACGGGCTTATCGTACTGGCCATACTCTTTGGAGCCGGCGGAGCCTGGATTGCCAAAGGCGCCCTGTTTTTACAGATGATGGCTGTCGGTTGTGCCGTAACGGCGCCATCGGCGGCAATACTGGTACTGCTCGATTTCTGGCGTCATCAGAATCTGACAAAGAAACTCGGCTATGGCCGGGTCATCCGCGATGGTGCGCTGGGACTCACGGCGGCTGTCCTCATGTCCATGGTCGGAGGTATTTTCATTGCGGCCATGTTGGGGAACATACGCTTCTTTATGGAATTTGATTATTACCGAGGTGTCAAACTCACCTTTATCCTGCCAATCATTATCGTAGCGATTGGCTATCTGCGGCGCTTTCCCCTTATGGGTCACGATTTTGCCACATCATCTGATTTCATAGCGTTTGCCAAAGATTTTCTCCGCATCCCCATCCGCATGGGAACGCTCATCCTCGTCGGATTCCTGGGGCTGGTGGCCTTTATCTTCGTCGGCCGCAGCGGTCATACGGCCGGTGTACCTGTACCGGGAATCGAAGTGGCTATGCGCCGTTTCCTGGAAACGGTCATGTATGCCCGGCCGCGGGAAAAAGAATTTCTCATCGGCCATCCAGCCTTTTTCCTCATGGTAGCGGCTATGTATCGCAAATGGCCGGAACTGGTCCATTTCTTTACGGTACTGGCAGCGGTCATCGGCGTAGGGTCCATGGTAGAAACCTTTGCCCATATCCGGACGCCGTTTATCATGTCCTTTATCCGTGGCCTTAATGGCTGGCTTACAGGGCTTGTACTGGGTATCCTGCTCATTTGTGCCATTGCCATTGTTCAGTATGTGACGGCCTGGATGGGAAAGCGGGTGAAGTCCCGTGACTAACATTGTCATTTCCGGTTATTACGGATTTGCCAATGCCGGTGATGAAGCCATGCTGGCGGCACTCCTCGGATCACTGGAGGACCTGATTCCCGGTGCTTCCATCACGGTCATTTCGGGACACCCGGATATGACACGGGAAAATCATCATGTAGAGGCAGTACACAGGCTGAATTTTCCGGGCATTGCCAGGGCTATCTGCCGGGCTGATCTTCTCATCAGCGGTGGTGGAAGTCTGCTGCAGGATGTGACCAGCGCCCGCAGTCTCTATTATTATCTGCTCATCATGCGCATGGCTCTCTTTTTCCACAAGCCGGTCATGCTCTATGCCCAGGGCATCGGTCCCATACGCCGTCCCAAGGCGCGGAAGGCGGTTCGCAATGTGCTGCAGAAAGTGACTATGATTGGTGTCCGTGACAGTGAATCGCGACAGGAATTGCAGCGGCTCGGCGTTACGGATCCACCCATCCACGTGACGGCCGATGCCGTACTATCTATGCCCCCTGTGGATAAAAAGATTGGCTTTTATCTGTTGAAAAAGCACGGTATTAACGGTGTTGGTACCCGTATCGGCATTGCCATCCGCAACTGGCAGCATATGACCCGGTATAAAGACGAGATTGCCAAGGCGGCAGATGAACTGGTACGTACGATGGGAGCCCGCATTATTTTTATTCCCATGCAGTATCCTGCCGATGCTGAAGCGGCGTCTGATGTGGCGGCGCGTATGAAGGAACCGGCGACGGTTCTGAAAGAAGCATACAATACGGTGGAATTCATGGCCCTTATGGGCTGCATGGATGTGGTCATTGCAAACCGGCTCCATGCACTCATTTTTGCATCTATCATGCAGGTGCCGGTAACGGCCATTTCCTACGATCCCAAAATTGATGGGTTCATCAGCCTCATTGGTGATACGCTTTGCGGGACCATGGAGACTGTCACTGCCAGGACACTGGTGACAGATGTAACGGCCAGACTGAAGGCCGGCGGTATTATGCCGGAAGTCAGAGCGCGAATGAATCACTTACGACGCCAGTCTATGCGTAATGCCTATCTGGCGTTACGCGTTATAGAAGAACATACGGCGGCCCGGAAAGGTTGACGCTCGCAGGAGCAGTGACTTGACGGCCGCTTTTCCTTATATATAATAGAGTATGTCTGATAAAAGTATGGTTTGCCAGAAAAGAGGAAATCTATGATATATTTTAAGAATGTATCCAAAGTGTACGACAATGGGTCTGTTGCTCTGGACCATGCCAATGTGCATATCAAAAAAGGGGAGTTCGTATTTGTCGTAGGTGCCAGCGGAGCCGGCAAGTCTACGTTCATCAAGCTTCTCGACCATGAAGAGCTGCCAACGGAAGGTTCAGTCATCGTCAACGGCATTGAAGTGAATAAGCTGAAAAAAAGCCGGGTCCCGTACTTGCGCCGCCGCATGGGAATCGTGTTTCAGGATTTCCGTCTGCTGCCCAATAAGACGGCAGAGGAAAATGTCGCCTTTGCCATGGAAGTTATTGAAGCACCGCGGCGTCTGATCAAAGAACGGGTCCGCAACGTCCTCGACTTGGTAGGGCTGGTCGGTAAAGCCGATGCCCTGCCGTCGAATCTCAGCGGCGGCGAACAGCAGCGTGTGGCTATTGCCAGAGCCATCGTCAACCGGCCGCTCCTGCTCATTGCCGATGAACCGACGGGTAATTTGGATCCAGAAACGTCAAAGGGAATCATGGATATTTTTACCAAAGTCAATCATATGGGGACAACTGTCGTCATGGTGACCCATGACCAGCAGCTTGTCGATATGATGAACAAGCGGGTCATTGAAATCGTCGATGGCAAGATTGTCCGTGATGAACAGCAGGGAGGATACGACGATGAAAATTAGAACCATGAGGTATTACCTCTCGGAAGCCTTTACGTCTTTTTGGCGCAATAGCTTCATGTCTATTGCGTCCATTGCGACCGTAGCCGTCTCATTTTTTATTTTAGGGTTGTTCCTGATCATGGTAGCCAATCTGGACTATTTTGCCGATAATCTGGAAAACCAGGTGCAGATCAGCGTGTATCTGAAAGATGATCTGACAACGGATCAGGTCATGAGTGTAGGCAGCCGGCTGAAGGCCCTGCCCGATGTAAAAGAACTGGAATTTACCAACAAAGACCAGGCCATGGATAAACTAAAGGAACGTATGAAAGACCAGCCGGGCATTCTCGATGCCCTCGACGGGAAGAATCCGCTGCCGACATCATATACGCTGACGTTGAGTAATCCGGAACAGGTTAAAAAGACGGCAACTGTCGTCGGACAGTATGACGAAGTGGAAAGCACCCATTATGGACAGGAAATCGTGGAACAGTTGTTCCGCGTGGCGACGATTATCCGCTGGGGAGGCATTGCCCTCATTATTTTCCTGACTTTTGCGACGCTGTTCATCATTTCCAATACGATCCGCCTGACCGTCTTTGCCCGGCGCCGGGAAATCGGCATCATGAAATACGTTGGCGCTACCAACTGGTTCATCCGCTGGCCATTTCTCTTGGAAGGATTGTTCCTGGGATTCATCGGCGGTCTCATTGCCGATGTGGCCTTATTGCAGTTCTATGAATTTGTCACGATAACGATTCACCGGACTCTGGCATTTCTGCCTATGGTCAGTCCGTATCCATTCATGTATCAGGCAAGTGGTCTGATACTCGTACTGAGCATGGTCATCGGGGCCATTGGCAGTACGATTTCTCTGAAACGCTATATGAAGGTGTAACGTATGATGAGTATACAATATAAAAAGCCGTTGGCAGCGGCTTTGACGGTCCTGTATCTCCTGAACCCCTGTGGTCTCATCTTTGCGGAAGACGAAGATTTGCAGGATCAGTTATCGACAGTTCAGGGGCAGATGGCAGAACAGGCTCAGAAGAAGAGTGAAGCCGAAGCAGTTATCGGCAATGTCTTTGAAAAATTGCGGGTCATCCAGGAAAATCTCGATGCCGCCAATGCACAATATAAGTCTATTTCCCAAGAATTAACTGAAACAGAACGGCAGATTACCCGGACCCAGGCCGAACTGGAAAGGGCAGAAACCCATCTGAGAAGCCGGGAAAAGGTGCTAAGCCGCCGCATCCGTGATATTTATATGCACGGCCAGCTCAATTACCTCGATGTCGTCGTCGGGGCTAAGGATTTTAATGATTTTGCTAACCGCGTCGAACTCCTGCGGCGTATCGTCAGTTCGGATCTGGAACTGATTTCGTCCATAAAGGATGAACGGGACCAGATCAACCAGACGAAACAGGCTCTGGAAGAGCAGCGGGAAACGCAGGCAAAGCTAAAAGAAGAAGCAGCAGCCAAGAAGGAAGAAATCGCCAAGCATAAGGCTGAACAGCAGGCTATCCTGGAAAAAGCCCAGACTGATAAGGCGACGGCAGAAGAAGCCTATGCCGAACTGGAAGCGTCGTCCAATCAGATTGCCCAGATGCTCCGCGACCGTGAAGCAGCCCGGCAGGCAGCAGCGGCTGCGGCAGCGGCGGCAGCGTCGTCTGGGGAAAGTGGCAGCGACAGCAGCGGGGATAGTGGCAGTTCGTCCGGCGGAGATGACAGCGGTTATTACCAGCCAGTCAGTGGTTCCGGTCAGATGATCTGGCCGGTAAATGGCGTCATCACATCGCCCTTTGGTTACCGGGAACACCCGATTTTCGGCCGCCAGATTCTTCATTCCGGCATTGACATCGGCGTCGATTACGGGACGCCGGTCCACGCTGCTGACGGCGGTGTCGTTGTAGAAGCGGGATGGATCAGCGGTTATGGTTATGCCGTCGTCATTGACCACGGCAATGGGACATCGACTCTGTATGGACATAACGAATCTCTGGCTGTATCGTCGGGACAGTCTGTTTCTCAGGGCCAGGTCATCGCCTATGCCGGTTCTACAGGGAATTCGACGGGGCCACACGTTCACTTTGAAGTCCGTGTCGGCGGTGAACCAGTCGATCCGAATTCGTATCTATAAACGAGGCAGACTATGAATCAGAAAAAACACATGTTTCAGATGTTGTTCCGGGCCGTTGCCTGGGGTTTGTTTACGGCAGCCTGCAGTGTGTTGCTGCTAGTGGGCCTCTTTTACTACTACACGGGGACGCCCGTAGGATTCATTAAATTCTTCCGCACTCTTCATGTGGTGGAACAGAATTTTCCCGGTGCTGTCGATAAGCAGGATCTCCTTAATGGGGCACTGGAAGGAATTGTCAAAAAGCTGGGGGATAAACACAGCATCTATCTCGACGGCGATGATTTCCAGGCATTTTCCGACCAGACGTCCGGGTCCTATGCCGGTATTGGTGTGTATATCGGTTCCAGTGAGGAAGGTACGATTGTAGCCGGAGTCATGGATGACAGCCCGGCTGCTGAAGCCGGCGTCCAGCGCGGTGACCTGATCCAGGCTATTAACGGCACATCTACGAAGGGGATGAGTCTGGAAGACATTTCCAAGACTATTCGGGGACCCGTGGATACGACAGTTACTCTGACCCTGGGAAGAAATGGTGAATCTCAGGAGATGGCCATAACGCGCCGTCAGATCCATATGAAAACCGTCGGTGGCCAGATGATTGAAGGAACTGATGTGGGATATATCCGGGTGGCAATTTTCAGTGAAAATACGGGCGAGGAGTTTACCCATCAGTATCAGGAACTGCGTAAGCAGGGCATGAAGCGCATGATTCTCGACCTCAGGAATAATCCCGGTGGCATCGTCGATCAAGCTGTTGCCGTAGCATCGAATTTCGTTCCCAAGGACAGTGTCATCGTATCCTTTACGAGCCGATCCGGTGACGAATCGGAATATAAGGCTAGTGGAAGTGGTGATACTATCCCTTTGGTAGTGCTCATCAATGAAAATTCAGCAAGCGCTTCTGAAATCGTATCCGGTGCCATCCAGGACTTGAAATTGGGGCCAGTTATCGGGACGAAGAGTTATGGAAAAGGAACGGTACAGGGCGTCTATCCCATTGATTCCGATGACGCTATCAAGCTGACTGTTGCCAAATACCGCACGGCCAGTGGCCGGGAAATTGATGGCGTAGGAATACAACCTGATATAGAAGTCCAGTTGCAACCCAACGACCCGGAAGACTATCAGTACGAAAAAGCACTGGAAGTAGTGCAGACCTTGTAACCGCCACAGAACAGGTAGGGTATACAGAATCAAAACAGAAGCATGAAGCGGGGACTGCAGAATCCTTGCATAGTCCCCGTATTCATGATACAATAAATATCGTGTCAGGCCGTACCTGACAATCTGCATATGCGAGTGTGGCGGAATGGCAGACGCGCCAGACTTAGGATCTGGTGCCTCACGGCGTAAGGGTTCAAGTCCCTTCACTCGCACCAATGGGACAACCATCACATTGAATGATGGTTGTCCTTTTTTATTGACCTCATAATATCTGGTGCGTTTGACAACTTTTTGACCCCGCGACGGGGCAAAGTTAAACGAGGTCAATTAATTTATCAACAACGTTCTCTTCAATATCTGGTAAAACGTGACTGTATGTGTCCATAGTCTGCTGAAAGGAAGAGTGGCCCAGGCGGACCTGGACGACTTTGAAATGAACGCCAGCTTTGAGAAGTAGTGTGGCATGAGTGTGTCGCAACATATGAAAGGTCAGGTGGAAGCCTGCCGACTTTCCATATTTATTGGCCGTATGACTGATATATTTCGGATCATACGGACGTCCATCGCGTCGGCAGAACAATAACCCGTTATCTTCATAGTCTGATGCGGCCATTCTGTTTTTGAGCGTCCACATGATTTGTCGCCGCAAAATAGACAGCGTCTTGGCATCAACGGAAATCGTACGCCGGGAAGCGGCATTTTTGGTTGTAGCTGATATAATTGGTTTTCCACCGACAATAAGAACAGTTTGATTGACAGAAATGGTTGATGCTTTCGTATTGACATCACGAATACGCAAACCAAGTATCTCAGAACGTCTCAGACCCGTATGCAAAGCCACATAGTATAGATTATAGTGACAGGGGTTGGAAATGACGCCTAGCAGGCGCTGAGCTTCATTTTTTGATAGTGCGGATACTTGCGTCTTCTGCTTTTGCGGTAATTTGACACCGCGCATAGGGGAGATTGGCAGTACTCCATCATTGACAGCTTGGTTGAGTCCGATTCGGACAACAGCCAATGCGTATTGCACGGATCGGTTGCTATAGCCGAGAGCCAGTAAATCAGCAATCAATTTACGGAACATATGAGGCTGTAAATCGATTAGCTTAATTTTAGCCATAGTCGGTAGCACATATTGACGTAGTTGATATACGTATGATTCGTATGTATCCGTCGCCAACGTCGGTTTGGCGCCTCGTAGCCATATCGACAGCCATTGACCTAAGGTGATGTTATAATCGATGTTAGGTGCGGAATGGAGCGTATTTTTGTAGTTATTGCGCCGCTGTTCCGCTTCTTTAATGGTTCGGCCGTAAAAATAATGACGTTTGCCGTCGATGGTCAGAGAGACTTTGTAGCGGCCATCAGGTCTTTTTTTCATAAAAATCGCCCTTTTAAAAATGAAAATATACTCAGAAGGTACTTTTATATTTACAAATATACTCATAAGGTGTATAATATAATTAAAGGAAGGAGGTTACAGAATGAAGAGGTCGGAGCTGTTAAAGATCCTTAAAAAGAATGGGTGCAAGTTGATTGGGCATGGTGGAAATCATGATCTGTATTGCAGCCCGATAACGGGAAAGCAATTCCCCGTCTGGCGGCACAATAAGGATATACCGTCAGGAACTATTAAAGCTATTTTTAAACAGGCTGGTATTCAGTAAGGCAAAGGGAGAAATCCCCTTGGCCTGATTCATATAAAAAGGAGGACGTCATGAGCAAATATATTTTCCCAGCTATATTCCAATGGGATGAAAAAGACAAAGTATATTACGTAAATTTTCCGGATGTAGACGGCTGCTTTACCGATGGCGCAACCTTGACCGAAGCAATGGAAAACGCAGACGATGTGTTGAATTTAATGGTTTGGAGTATGGAACAGCAAAAGCAGGCTATACCCAGACCGACACCGCGGGATAAAGTAAAAGTACCGGAAAATGGATTCGTTAATTTAGTGGTTGCTGATACCGACGCATATCAAGATGTCATTGACCGGGAAAATAATCCTATCAAGTACGCGCGCAAGAAAGCCGGATTAAATGTAAAAGGATTGGCTGAACTCTTAGGGGCGCCTTATCGTACGGTCCAGGAATGGAATGCCGGAAATCGGATGCCACCCAAATGGGTACAGCGTTTGATTATTGAAAAAATCGAAGCAAATATGTAGTAATCACCCGCTGTTGAGCAATATAGACAGCGGGTGATTTATATACTATATTTTAATTAAATTGTCAAGGACAACATTGATTTTAGTGGAAAAGCATTCCGGCCTCTGATATAATAGAAACAAAGAAGGTGTATTGTCATGGTAAGCAATATTATTACATTGTTCCGCAAAACAGTATCAAGTATTGCTATTTTCATGGCAATATGCGCGGTGATTGTTTGCGTCATAACGATTGTTTGGTGGATATTCCCTATAGAAAGTGAACCATTGATGAAAGTCGTTAGATGGATTTTAGGAACAATTATTACCCTGGCATTGATAGGGACAAAGAAAATTAAAATTAATTAATATGAAGGGGCTGTAACAAAATGAGCTAAAAAGCTCATTTTGTTACAGCCCCTTTTTTTTAATCCGGAACAGATGTGCTCTTAGGGGTGAGTGTGTATTAGCTGTACGTTACCAGTCTGAATCAAAACTGTATGTATCCACATCAATTCCGTTTTCCATGCAGTATTCATAGACGTGAGAGTCTCTTCTGCAGATTACGGTGACGGGGGTGTTTTTGAATACGTCTTTTCCTATATGATTGATATCCGTGAATTTAATCGTTTTGAGGTTCGGGCAGTCAGCGAAGGATTCGTCTTCCAGCGAGTCCAGGAAGTCGCCTACTTCTACGTAGGAAAGTTCACTGCATCCTTTGAATGCGCGGGCCCAGATGCCTTTCACCTTAGTTGCATAAAATGCAACGATTTTGGAACCGGCAAAAGCATTTTCTCCGATATAGGAAATGTTCGTTCCGCCGTAGACGTAGATCAGGGAGGAATTCATATATGCGTCTTCGCCGATACATTTTTGGAAAGACATAGTCCATGGGTGGATGATGATATCCCTCATGCCGTCTTCCGATTGGTAGGCAGGCTTTTCCGGACGGCGTCTGATGGCGGCGACGATGGCTTCCCTGTCATAGTCGCCGTTTTTCTCTGCCTGGCTTTTCACGACGTAAATCCGTTTATTGTCTTTCGGATTGATTCCTCCTCCCGGAAGAATCGGGATGCCCATGTCATTACTGATAGTATGTACTGTGTCCCGGAAATCCGACCGATAGCTATATAACGTGTAGGTTTTTGATTCTTTATAAATATCATAGTGTTTCCAGGCGCGTTTGTCGTCTAGGTTTTGCCGTTCTTTCAGTTCCTGGCGTACGGGGGAATCTTCCCCTTTCAGGAAATAGGGGATGGCATGTTTCTGGCAGTACGCTTCCCAGATACTCCCTGGCAGGCAGCAGACCGTGATGTCCGTTCCGGCAAATACGTCTTCTCCTATATGGCAGTCCATCTGTAACAGTTCGATGAAATGAAGGTCGCGGCAATGGGCAAAGGCACCGTCGCCCACATGGGAAAGGGAGGCAGGAAGTTCCACCCGGTCCAGAAAATGCAGTCCTTCAAAAGCATGGGCCCCTATCGTTTCCAGACCTTCTTCCGCTTTGAACTGAAGAAGGGTGGATTTCATAAAACACCATTCTCCGATTTCCCGTATATCACCAGTGAGATGGAGATAACATATGGGGGCATATACCAGTGCTTTTGTATCCAGCTTCGTATAGGGCAGCGCATCTTCCTCATCTTCCGTATCTTCGGGAATATGAATGACTTCCGGATACTGTTTGCTTTCTTTATAGCAGACATCGGAAATAGGCGGAAGTAGCTTGCGTGATTCTATGGGAAGCTCACAGTGTTCGCTGCCTTTGATTCGGTCTATGGCATTTTTGTGTGTAAAAATGGATGTATTGCGTTCCAGTAGTCCCCATGATTTCATGTCTTCATAGACGTTCCCGCCAAGGGGAATATCGAGGCGTACGTCTATATTGTAGAATTCATCATTGACAACAGTAGTGTGTTCAGAAAGGAACACTACCGTTTTTTCCCCGACGGCAGATAACGGATAGGCCGCAACGGAAGGGGGGATGACCAGTTTCTTCAAACATGGCACATCGAAAAAGGCGCGGTGGCCGATGGTTTTCAGGCTTTGTGGCAGGATGAGTTCCTTCAGTTGCTCGCAACAGAAGAATGCATAGTCTGAAATAGTGGTTACCCCTTCGGGTATGGTAATGGATTCATCGGAGACTCCGTAAAAATGAAAGGAAGGAATAGTCGTTCCATCGCCTGTTTCCTGGGAGGATCCTTTCAGGATGACAATTTCTTCCGCTTCCTGCTTCAGCTTGTCCAAAAGGGGATAGGGGAAGGTCATCTGCACATCATGCAGGGCCCCGGCTATGTCACCTGCCTGAGGAAGCAGACCCAGGGACATGAACGCGTCTATCAGAGGACACCCATCCTGTATGTAGTCCAATAAATCGGCCAGGGGAAGATCTCTCTTCTTTCCCCAATAGCCAAGTACGCCTTTGGTCATCCGGAACTTGACATTTTCCAGCTTTTCAGAAAGTCCGAACGCCTCGGCTATGCGGTCTACGATACCGTCTCTATCGTTGAAATGGAGATAAAATAACTTGTAGGAAAGGGGCTTGTAGGGATTGCGGTCCAGCACATAGAATGCTGCTTTTTTCCGCTCCTCTTTTCCTACGGTTCCATCCTTGATGGCACCTTCCATGACCTCAGGCAGTTCATCCTTTTCTGGATCTGGTGGAATAAGGTTCAGGCGGTCGGCGGCGTCCATGGTGAGATAGAAAACAGAACGTCTGTACGTATCAATAAACGATTGTACCAGATCGTCGGAACGGAACAAATCATCGAGCTGTCTTTTTTCCCGGCTGTTGGTGAATGCATTGCCGATGGCATTAAATATGCTGTGCGCCGCACCGCTTGCCAGATTGAGAACACCGGCAGTAATCATACCCTGCAAAGCGCCGCCCAGGCCGAAGCCGCCGCCTATGATCCGGCCGCGGTATTCTTTCCGCAGTTCCCGGTAGGTTCTTTCTGCTTCGGCATTTCCTGTGATTTTACCAACCTGGCCCAGCAGAGACTGGACAAAATCCTGCCATGCATCGAGAGCAGAAGGGGCGCCGTCTGCCATGTCACGGGCCATGAGATTATCTTTCGTAAGACCGTAAATACCACGGGATAAAAGGAGGGAAGATTCCTTCTTCAGCACGCTGCCCATAATCTGTTCGGCTGCTTCTTCGCTCGTAAAGAATTGCAGAAGCTCTTCTACGCTGTCATTTTTCCAGTATATGCGTTTTAGTTCTTTATCTGACAGCGCTTCTTTGGTCATGGCTTTTGCCAGACGGATAAAACCGACCTGTCGTTCATCATATTCGAAATGGCACCCGTCTACATCAAAGACATACTTGCCTCTTTCTCCGTCATGGAAGGGCCTCAGTTCCAGACTATCGTCTTCAGGAGAGCAGAAAATAGGATATATTTTTTCTTCTTTCTGCTTATTTACCTTTTTTAGGACATCTTCATAGGAAAGTCCATCTGCTGAACCGGCTACTGGTGTTCCGCAGTACGGGCAGAATCTGGATCCGTCAGGGACCGGTTTTCCGCAATTCGTACAAAACATAGTTATCATTCTCCTTTACCATGCAAATGCTCTTTTGTTTTATTTTACTACGACTGCAGGAAAGAAAAAAGAGGGTCTGGTTTGGAGCAGTCTTTATTTCTTAGAAATGGAAAGTGATGCCGGCGCCAACACCGTGTTCGTTATCGCCGTCTTCAGGCATATAATTATGGTAATTGACGTTCAGTCCCCATCCCAGGGCGATGTTATAATTGATGCCGGCCTGGGCTTCAGAGAAATGGGAGCCTTTGACATATGTGGCATAGGGCTGGATTCCCAGAATATGGGGTGCAGCGACGCCGATGCCACCGTAAAAGGAGGCCGAATCGGACTGGTGGTCGATGTTGTTGCGCCAGCCGCCGAGAAGCTGGACATTCGAGCCGATAACATTATATTTGGCGTAAATGTCGTTCTGATTGCCGTACTGGTCGCGGTCGGCCCGTTTGTAACCGATGGTCGTCCGCGGCAGGACTTTGGCTTCGGCATATTGTTCTTTTGTGCCGGCGCCGATGCTGATGCCCGCTTCCGGTACGACCGGCAGGGCAAAAGCCTGGGGCAGGGCAAGAGCCGTGAAGGCTATCGCGGTTATCGTCAGTTTTTTTAACATATATATTTCTCCTTTACGTGATTTCATAGTAATTCCAGACCGACAGGGCAGTGGTCGCTGCCGGTGATATCTGTATAAATCGAGGCTTTTTTCAACTTGTTGTCGAGACTTTTCGAGGTGATGAAGTAGTCGATGCGCCATCCGGCGTTGTTCTGGCGGGCTTTGAAGCGGTAGCTCCACCACGAATAGATACCCGTTACATCGGGATAAAAGTAGCGCCACGTGTCAGTAAAGCCGGCAGCCAGCAGATCGGTCATCTTCTGCCGTTCCTGGTCGGTGAAGCCGGCGTTGTTGCGGTTGGTCTTGGGATTTTTCAGGTCGATTTCTTCGTGGGCAACGTTCAGGTCACCGCAGAGGATGACTGGCTTTTTCTCATTGAGTCCGGCCAGGTAGGCCCGAAAATCGTCTTCCCACTTCATGCGGTAATTGAGGCGGGCCAGTTCGCTCTGACTGTTGGGGGTATAGCAGGTGACGAAGTAGAACGTGTCGAATTCGAGGGTGATGAGCCGCCCTTCATGGTCGTGTTCGTCCATGCCCATGCCGTAGTGGACCGACAGGGGATGGAGGCGGCTGAAGACGGCCGTACCGCTGTAGCCCTTGCGGTCGGCGTAATTCCAGTACTGTTCATACCCGGGCAGGTCCATGTCTATCTGGCCGGCCTGCAGCTTCGTTTCCTGCAGGGCGAAGATATCGGAGTCGAACTGGTGGAATACATCCATGAATCCTTTTTTCATGACAGCGCGCAGACCGTTTACATTCCAGGAAATACATTTCATGAGATTTTGTCCTTTCTTTGCAATGAAGCTATAATATTTGTTCATTCTTTGTTATAATAAATTCATACAGTAAACAATAGGGTATTATCTATTATATGACGTTATTGTATAGAAATTTATAGGGATTGTCAAAATTAAGGAATCAGGTGATTGGTATGGCAGTACATGAATTAGCAGGTACGAAAGTCAGAAAAGAAGATTACATCGATTTGAAGGCAATTGCTGATGCCTACGCCCACATTATTCCGGATGTAGCGAATCCGGAATGCCAGGTGCGGTTTGGGACATCCGGTCACCGGGGGCAGGCCGGAAACGGCAGCTTCACGGCTGCTCATGTTGCCGCTATTACCCAGGCGGTATGCAATCTGCGGAAGACCTTTGGTGCCGATGGACCGCTGTTTGTCGGGGAAGATACGCATTATCTTTCTAAGCTTGCCTTTGAAACGGTACTGGGTGTACTGGCAGCTAATGACGTAGCTGCTTATATCGACAGTGAAGACGATTTTGTGCCGACGCCGTCTGTTTCCCGTGCTATTTTACGGTATAACAAAGGGCGCCGGGACCATCTGGCAGACGGCATCATTATTACGCCATCCCACAATCCTCCGGAACATGGCGGCATCAAATACAATCCCACGAGCGGCGGACCGGCGCCTTCGGATATTACGAAAGCCATCGAAACGGAAGCCAACCGCCTGCTGGCAGGGAAGAACTGCGAAGTACGGCAGATTCCCTATGAACAGGCACGGGAAAGTTCCCTGGTGACGGGCTATGATTACAAAGGCCTGTACGTATCGGAATTATCATCTATCATTGATTCTGAAGCAATCAAAGGTGCCCATCTTCATATTCTTGTCAACGCACTGGGCGGGTCCGGGATGAATTACTGGCATGCTATTGCTGAACAGTATAGCCTTGATATGGATTTCGTCAACGATACGTATGATCCCCAGTTTACCTTCATGAATTACGACCATGACGGCAAGGTCCGCATGGACTGCTCTTCAGCCTATGTCATGTCATCCGTGACAAAGCAGAGCGGGGACTATGATCTCATCTTGGCCAACGATCCCGATTACGACCGTTTTGGCATTGTTTCCGGCAGTCAGGGGATGATTACGGCCAATGCCTATCTGACCGTAGCGTCCCATTACCTCATGACTCACCGTCAGTTTGACGGACTGGGGATTGCCAAGACTGTAGTGACGACAGACCTTCTGGCCCGTTCGGCTGCCTCCCTGGGCGTGCCGCTCTATGAAGTCCCCGTAGGATTTAAGTATTTTGGTTCCCTCTACAGTGATGGGAAGATTGCCTTTTCCGGTGAAGAAAGTGCCGGTGGTTCCTTTATTGCCAAAGACCGCAGCCTGTGGACGACCGACAAGGACGGCATGATCATGTGCCTCCTGGCAGCAGAAATCAGGGCCGTGACGGGTAAGCTGCCCCTTGCCTATTATGATGAGTTATGCCAGAAGCTGGGCCGGCCGTATGCCATGCGCAGTGATGCGCCGGCAACGCTTGCCGAAAAGGCCAAGATCAGCAGTCTCACCGAAGCCGATGTAGCCGAAAAGACGCTCTGCGGCAGTCCGATTACAGCCGTATTATCACATTCCCCCTATGGAAATTATGCCATAGGCGGCGTCAAAATCTGCAGTCCCGATGGCTGGATTGCGGCACGGCCATCCGGTACGGAAGACATGTACAAACTGTACGCCGAAAGTTTCGTATCTGAAGACCATGCGCGGAACCTGTTGGACGAAGGACGGGCGCTTATCAGCCGGGCATTAAAAAAATAATCAATAGTAATTTATCGCAGATTTATGCTATAATAGGGAAGAATGATCAAGAGGGGCATTCTATCTTGTCTCCGCATATAGAAAAGGAGTGGGCATCAGAATGAAAGTTGTCATTACAGTAGTCGGTGTAGACCGCACCGGCATCATTGCCGCTGTCAGCCAGATTATGGCAGAACATCAGGTAAATATTCTCACTATCAATCAGGTAATCCTTGACGGTATTTTCAATATGGCCATGATTGTAGATATGGATCAGGCGTCGGTGAATCTGGGTACGCTGCAGCAGCTGCTGAAGGAAAAAGGCGATACCCTGGGGGTAGAAATCCGGGCGCAGAATATGGAAATCTTTAACGCGATGCACCGTGTAGGATAGGAGGAAGAGAGAATGCTGACTATCCATGACGTGTTAGAAACAAATCAGATGATTCAGAAGCATAACCTGGACGTCCGCACCATTACGATGGGCATTAGTCTCCTCGACTGCTGCAGCAGTGACGGCAGGACGCTCTGCAAAAATATTTATGATAAAGTGACCCGCTATGGGGAACATCTGGTACAGACCGGGGAAGATATTGCCAGAGAATTTGGCGTGCCCATCATCAACAAGCGTGTTTCCGTTACTCCCATCGCTCTGGTAGCCGGATGCAGTGATCTCGATAATTACGTCGAAATCGCCCGTACCCTGGATAAAGCGGCCAAGACGATCGGCATCGATTTTATCGGCGGATTCTCCGCTCTGGTAGAACGTGGCTATGCTGAAGGAGATAAGAAGCTCATCGCTTCTATCCCGGAAGCACTGGCCTGCACCGATCTTGTCTGCAGTTCTGTTGCCGTTGGCTCGACTAAGGCTGGCATTAATATGGATGCCGTCGCTGAAATGGGCCGGGTATTCAAGGAACTGGGGGAACTGACCAAAGATCAGGATGCTCTGGGCTGTGCCAAATTAGTCGTCTTTTCCAATGCCGTAGAAGATAATCCGTTCATGGCTGGCGCCTTTCATGGTGTTACCCAGGGTGACAGCTGTGTCAGCGTCGGCGTCAGCGGCCCTGGCGTCGTCAAACGGGCTTTGGAAAACGTCAAGGGCGAGCCTTTCGATGTCGTAGCGGAAACCATCAAGAAGACGGCATTCAAGATTACCCGTGTCGGTCAACTCGTAGCTCAGGAAGCATCGCGCCGGCTCCACGTTCCTTTTGGTATCATCGACCTGTCACTGGCACCGACGCCGGCCGTTGGTGATAGTGTGGCGGCAATCCTGGAAGAAATGGGACTGGAAAGCTGTGGTGCCTGTGGTACGACGGCAGCTCTGGCTCTCCTCAACGACGCCGTCAAGAAAGGCGGTCTTATGGCATCAAGCCGTGTCGGTGGCCTGTCGGGTGCATTCATTCCTGTCAGTGAAGATAAAGGCATGCTGGAAGCCGTAGGCCGGGGCAGCCTGAGTTTGGAAAAACTGGAAGCCATGACCTGTGTATGCTCCGTCGGTCTGGATATGATTGCCATTCCCGGCAGCACGACGGCTTCTACTATTTCGGCACTCATTGCCGATGAAGCTGCCATCGGTATGATTAACAACAAGACGACGGCCGTTCGTGTCATCCCTGTACCGGGCAAAGATGTGGGCGATACGGTCGAATTCGGCGGCCTTTTAGGTCATTGTCCTATTATTGATATTAATAAATATAAGTCTGATGCGTTTATTGCCCGTGGCGGCCGCATTCCGGCCCCGATGCGCAGCCTGACGAACTGACGGGCGGCATCGAGAATCCCTTTGAAAGTAGGCGTGTGTTGTGCTTGTATATTTTGTACCCTTTTTTATAGCATTGATTGTAGCGTATGCCCTGACGCCAAGCGTCAAGAAACTGGCTATCAAAGTGGGTGCTGTTGACAGACCCAATGCGAGGAAAGTTCATACTCATGTCATTCCCCGTCTAGGCGGTCTGGCTATTTATATCGGTTTTCTGGCCGGCGTCCTGTATTCCATGCCCATGAATCATGAAATGCTGGGATTATTGCTGGGATGTACGGCCATCGTCTGTGTCGGTATCTGGGATGATATCTGCAACATTCCGGCAAAAGTCAAACTGGTCGGACAGATCTTGTCGGCGGCGATTCCCGTCGTCTTTGGCATCCAGATTGAATGGCTGACCAATCCGTTTGGCGATTTAATCATCCTGCCGGAAGTCGTTGCCATTCCCCTGACCATATTCTGGATCATTGGTTTTACTAATACAGTCAACCTCATCGACGGCCTTGACGGCCTGGCTGCCGGCGTGTCCTTTATTGCGTCCATTTCGATGTTTCTCATGGCTGTCAGTATGAACCAGTACCTGCCGGCTATGATTATTATTTCTATGGCCGGGGCAGCTCTGGGGTTTTTGCAGTATAATTTCAATCCTGCCAAGATTTTTATGGGAGATACGGGTAGTATGCTCCTGGGGTATACCATGGCTGTAACGGCCGTGCTGGGACTGGTGAAGACGGCTGCGACGATTGCCCTGGTCGTACCGGTTATCGCCCTGGGCCTGCCTATCCTGGATACACTGTTTGCCATCATCCGCCGCAAGATGAGCGGTGTGCCTATTTTCACACCGGACAAGGGACATCTCCATCACCGTCTGCTGGCACTGGGGATGTCCCAGAAGCAGGCCGTGCTCATCATGTATTGTGTCAGTATCGTATTGGGAATTGTGGCTATTTTTGTAGCTAATGTCAATTACAAAACCGGTATCTTGACCGTGGCAGTGGTTCTGGCGGTGATTATATATTCAGCAAAGCGAATAGGAATACTGCATAAAACGACAAATTCTACTCATAAAGATTGATTTATGAGTAGAATTTGTTTAGTTCAAGGAGGTTTTTATATGCTTAAGGTAATGACTGTATTCGGAACGCGTCCGGAGGCCATCAAAATGGCGCCGGTCGTCCTGGAACTCAAAAAACATCCGGATCAGATTCAGACGGTCGTGGCCGTTACGGCCCAGCACCGGCAGATGCTGGATCAGGTACTGGATTTGTTCCAGATCCGTCCGGATTACGATCTGGATATTATGAGTCAGGGACAGACACTGTATGACATAACGACTCGTTCCCTGCAAGGGCTGAAGTCCGTTATGGAAGTGGAAAAACCGGATCTGGTTTTGGTACATGGTGACACGACGACGACTTTTGCCGGAGCACTGGCTGCGTATTATCAGCAGATTCCCGTAGGTCATGTCGAAGCCGGTCTGCGTACAGGAAATATTTATTCACCATTTCCGGAAGAAATGAACCGTAAGCTCACCGGAGCCATTGCGGCCATTCATTTTTCACCGACCATGACCGCCCGGGGTAATCTGCTGCGGGAAGGAATCGACAAAGATGCCATTTTTGTTACCGGCAATACAGTCATTGACGCCCTCATGACAACCGTCGATGAAGGATATGATTTTGAAGACGAAGAGTTACAGTCGGTTGATTTCCAGAATCACCGCATTATTCTTCTTACAACGCATCGCCGTGAAAATCTTGGCGAACCCATGCGGCATATTTATAAAGCACTACGCCAGATCATTGAAGAAATCCCTGATACGGAAATCGTCTTCCCCGTTCACCGCAATCCGCTGGTGCGCAAGGTCGTAGAAGAAGAACTGTCCGGCGTAGATCGTATCCATCTCATCGAGCCGATGGAATACGAACCCTTTGCCAATCTGATGCATCACAGCTGTCTCGTACTGACCGATTCCGGCGGTATCCAGGAAGAAGCGCCGTCTTTGGGCAAGCCTGTCCTGGTCCTGCGCAATACGACAGAACGGCCGGAAGCAGTGGAAGCCGGTACGGTCCGCCTCATTGGAACTGACAGGGACCGCGTCTATGAAGAAACGAAACGGCTCCTTACGGATAAATCGGCCTATGATGCCATGAGTAATGCTGTTAATCCCTATGGGGACGGACAAGCGTCGCGCCGCATTGTACAGGCTATCCTGTATACCTTTGGAAATAGCACTGAAAAACCAAATGAATTTACATTGTAACTTTACATACTTTTGCAGTAATTTTTATAAAACAGATTTTTTTTTAGTTTTATGACTAATATCTAAAAATTTATTGATTTTATGTAAGCCCCGTGATACAATAACTGTATTGCGGGACACGAATCCTATGCATGAAATATTGTAATGCAATGTATGCCGGGGTAAAGACTATGCAGAAAAAAGGCGAAAAGGAACCGGTGCGACTCCGGGATATCCTGGTCAGTGCCGCGTCTATGGGGCTGACACTCTGCGTCAGCCTGTGCATCGGCATTGCCTGCGGGTACTGGGTGGATACACAGCTGGGAACGATTCCCTGGGGGCTGCTCCTGGGAGGTATTCTCGGCGCAGTCAGTGGCTTCTGGTCTATTTTAAAAAAAGCCGTGCGCTTTATGAATGATCATCCGTCCCGTTAGAAAGAGAATAGGGCAGAGGACTCTTATGGAAGAATTTACGCGATATGTAAAAGTGACACTGCTCAGACTGCTGAGCCTGGCTCTAATGGTTACAGGACTGCTCCTTCTTTTGGGAAAAGCAGAATACCTCAGTGGCTGGCTGATCGGCTGTGCCATCAATGGCGTGTACTTTCTCATGTTGTGCAGCCGCTCTTTTCGGGCCATGAAGATGGACCCTGCTAAGGCATTCACCGTTCTCCGCGGTGGCGCGCTGATGCGCATACTTACCATCGTTCTGATACTTATTGTGGTGCTGCAGTTTCCCTCTGTCCGCATATGGGCAGTCGTTGCGGGCATCCTGACGTATCGGGTTCTCATATACTTCGAAGCGGCGTATCACGCCTGTATCCGAAGACATCTTTAAGGAAAGGAGGCGCTTATCATGGAGCTGCATACGGGTCATCATTTGATTTATCAACTGTTTGGCATGAATGTCAATATGGATACGCTGTACATGACCTGGCTCACGGCGGCTATCGTCATCATTATTACGCTGGCTGCGACGCGGGGCCGGTCACTGGTTCCTTCCGGTATCCAGAATGCAGTTGAAATTGTCGTTGAGGCACTCCTGGCACAGTTTAAGGAAACACTGGGCCCAAAGTGGGGACAGGTCGTATCAGTCCTTCTGACTATGTTCCTGTTTATCCTCGTCGGCAATGAATTAGGGCTGCTGCCCAGTCCGCACATCCTGACGTCGCCGACGAATGATCTCAATACGACGCTGGGCCTGGCCCTGGTATCATCTTTTATGGTACATTTTGTTGCTCTGCGCAACCAAGGTCTGAAAAAACACGTCAAACATTATTTTCAACCGTTCGCTGTATTTTTTGTCATCAACCTGCTGGAAGAATTTACAAAGCCTATTACGCTGGCCTTCCGTCTATTCGGCAATATCCTTGCCGGGGAAATCCTGATGGAAGTGCTGTACAAACTGGTCCCCGTCGGGGTACCTATCATCTGGTTGATATTCAGTCTGGTCATCGGCCTGATTCAGGCCTTTATCTTCACTATACTGACCACATCGTATCTGGCAGATTCCCTTAGAGAAGAGTAAGTGAAGACAAGTAACTCATACATCAAGGAGGATTATAATTATGGAATTAGTATTAGCATTATCCGCAATGGGCGCAGCTATTGGTATTGGTCTGGCAGCAATGGGTGCTGCTATCGGTGATGGTCATGCTGCATCGAAGATGCTCGAAGGTCTGGCACGTCAGCCGGAAATGGGTGGCAAGCTTCTGGTCAACTTCCTGATTTCTGTAGGTCTGATCGAATCTATGCCTATCATTGCAGCTGTTATCGCTATCGTGCTCGTATTTGCCAACCCTCTGGCAGGCTAAACTGTACCGGCACAGTTCGGTAAAAGGAGGAGAAAGTTTTGGTAGATATTAATTTTACACTGGTAATCCAGTTCATCAACTTCTTTGTCCTCGTCGCTATTTTAGCCAAGTTTGCATACAAGCCCATTTTAAAAGTGCTTGAAGACCGCAAGAACAAGATTGCTTCTGACCTTAGCAGTGCCGAAGAAGCCCGGCTTTCAGCGGAAAAACTGAAAGCCGATTATGAAGCACAGCTGCAGAAAGCCCATGCGGAAGCCCAGGCCATTGTGGACAAGGCTGTAAAACAAGCCGACAAGGAAGCGCAGGCTCAGCTCGATGCTATCCGTTCCCAGATTGCACGGGAAAAGGAAATCGCTCAGGCTGAAATTGCCAATGAACGGGAAGCAGCTATTCGCGAAATGAGAAATGAAGTAGTGACGCTGTCTATGGCTGTGGCAGAAAAACTGCTGAAAAAGAACATGGATACGGATATGAATCAAAAACTGGTAGCAGAATGCCTGAAGCAGTTTGACGGGCAGCATCCGGCAGGTAAGAAATCATGATTCCTGAAGCCGTGTACAGCAAATACAGCCAGGCTATGTTTGACATAGCAAAGGAACAGCACAAGATGGACGTGTACGGTGATGAACTGAAAGCCGTCCGCGATACGATGCAGCTAAATCCGGAGCTGAAAAAGTTCATCCATCATCCGCTGGTTCCGCCCCAGTCGAAGAAAGAAACACTCCACGCTATTTTTGCTGATGACGTGTCCCCTGTTGTCCTGCAGTTTCTCTACGTCATGATAGACCGGCGCAGGGAAGCGGCCATCATCGCAGCTATCGACGGGTTTATCGATTTGGCCCGTGCGGCTCAGAATATCGAAGTTGCGAAGATCCGCCTCGTAAAACCGCTGTCAGCAGAAGAGGAAAAACAATTGGTCGCATCTCTGGAAAAGATGACTGGCAAACATATCGAACCGCTGTATTATATGGATCCTTCCATTATCGGCGGTATGATTGTCCAGATAGGCGACCGGCTAATAGACGGCAGCCTGAAGCGGCAGCTTACAGATATGCAGCATTCCCTGCTTCAGTCTGACGTAATGAATGAGGTGACGGACGAAAAATGAAAATGAAGCCAGAAGAAATAACGGCTATAATCAAAAAACAAATCGAAGACTACAACGTCGAAATGAACGTCGATGACGTAGGCACCGTCCTGGAAGTCGGGGACGGCATAGCGCATATATACGGTTTGGATAAGTGCATGTCCGGGGAACTCCTGGAATTGCCTCATAATGTGTATGGCCTGGCCATGAACCTGGAAGAAGACAACGTAGGTGCCGTCCTTCTCGGGGATGACGAACTCATTAAAGAAGGCGATACGGTACGCCGGACGGGCAAGGTTATGAGTGTTCCTGTCGGTGATGCCATGATAGGCCGCGTCGTCAATCCCCTGGGAGCTCCTATTGATGGCAAGGGCGCCATCAAGGCGACGGAATACCGCCGCGTCGAAGTCGTTGCTCATGGTATTGCTGAACGTCAGCCGGTCAAGCAGCCGCTCCAGACAGGGTTGAAAGCAATCGACTCTATGGTTCCTATCGGACGGGGCCAGCGTGAATTGATCATCGGTGACCGCGGTACCGGTAAGACGGCCATTGCCATCGATACGATCATCAATCAGAAAGATACAGGCGTCATCTGTGTCTATGTCGCCATCGGACAGAAAGCTTCTACTGTTGCCCGCGTTGTACGGACATTGGAAGAACACGGAGCCATGGCATATACTATCGTCGTTGCCGCTACGGCTTCTGACGGCTCGCCGCTTCAGTACCTGGCACCGTATTCCGGCGTATCCATGGCTGAATACTTCATGCATCAGGGCAAGGACTGCCTCTGTGTATATGATGATTTGTCCAAGCATGCCCAGGCGTATCGAGCCATGAGTCTGCTGCTCCGTCGTCCGCCAGGACGTGAAGCTTATCCGGGCGATGTATTTTACTTACATTCCCGTCTACTCGAACGAGCTGCCAAATTGTCTGATGAACTGGGTGGCGGTTCCATTACAGCCCTGCCAATCATTGAAACACTGGCAGGCGACTTATCCGCTTATATCCCGACCAACGTCATTTCGATCACCGACGGCCAGATTTTCCTGGAAACGGAATTATTCAACTCCGGTGTACGGCCTGCTATCAACGTCGGCCTCTCCGTATCCCGTGTCGGCGGGTCTGCTCAGATCAAGGCCATGAAGAAAATTGCCGGCACACTCCGTCTGAGCCTGGCACAGTACCGCGAACTGGCAGCTTTTGCCCAGTTTGGATCGGACCTCGATAAGAGCACCAAAGCCCAGATTGACGCCGGTGAACGGACGATGCAGATGCTGATCCAGCCACAGTACCAGCCGATGCCCGTCGAAGACCAGGTCATCCAGATTTATGCAGCCGTCAAAGGATATCTCATGCCTGTAGAAGTAGAAGATGTGCAGGCATTTGAAGACCAGCTCATCAAATTCATGCATGCCAACTATCCCGAAGTCGGTGCAGATATCAAAAAGACAAAAGAACTCGGTGCAGATAATGAAGAAGTTCTCAAAAAGGCAATTGTGGAATTTACCAAGCAGTTCGGTACGAGCCATAAGCTGATTAAAGAGGAGGAATAGTCTATGCCGAGTGCACGCGAAATAAACCGTCGGATTAAATCCGTAACGAATACGCAGCAGATTACAAAGGCTATGAAGATGGTATCCTCCGTTCGTCTGCGCCGTGCACAGGAACGCGCTCTGGCAACTGCTCCTTTTACTGAAAAAATGGAAGGGATGCTGCAGCGTCTGTCGGCAGCTATACCGGGAGAAAATAATCCGTTATTCATCCAGCGTGATGTAAAGCGTACGTGCTACATCATCATCGGCTCCGATAAGGGCCTGGCAGGAGCTTTCAATTCCAACATCAATAAGGAAATGGTAAGCCTACTGAAAGACAAGCCCCGCTCTGCGTCATATCTCATCGTGACGGGACGCAAGCCGGTGGATTATCTGAAGCATCTTCGCATCACGCCCGATTATAAACGGACGGGCTTTTCTGACAAGCCGAATTTCGGCCATGCCCAGAATCTGGCACGGAAAGCGACGGAAGAGTTCCTCGCCGGTAACGTTGATGAAGTGTACCTGGTGTATACGAAGTTCAAGTCTGCCCTGTCACAGGTCGTGACACAGACGAAGCTGCTGCCCATCGAACCTTCCGTATCGGAAAAAAGCGGTCCTTCGGAAGAATACCTCTTTGCCCCCGATGCTGGTCAGGTTTTATCGACTCTGCTGCCGCAGTATATCGATATGGTCATTTATAATGGCCTCCTGCAGTCTGCAGCCAGCGAACTGGGAGCACGTATGACGGCCATGACCGGTGCGACCGATAATGCCGGTGAATTGATTGAAAAACTGACCGTTCATTATAATAAAGTCCGTCAGGCCGGTATTACCAACGAACTGACGGAAATCGTCAGCGGTGCCAATGCACTGCAGTAAGGACGAAGGAAAATCTAAATAAGGAGGAGAGCCTCTTCATGAGCAATACAATTGGGAAAGTAATTCAGGTCATCGGCCCTGTCGTTGACGTCCGCTTTGCGAGCGAAGAAGACCTGCCGGCTATATATAACGCCATCCATATTACCGGTGGTACGGGCGATCAGGCGATTGACCTGGTAGCAGAAGTCATGCAGCATCTGGGCGACGATGTTGTCCGCTGTGTAGCCATGAGCTCCACAGATGGTCTGGTGCGTGGCATGAAAGCAGAAAATACAGGCGGCCCGATCAAGGTACCTGTCGGAGAAGGCGTGCTGGGCCGGATTTTCAATGTCCTGGGCCAGACAGTCGATAAAGTAGATAAGAAGGTTGAAGCTGACGATCACTGGCCTATCCACCGTCCGGTACCAAAATTTGAAGACCAGGCTACGGGTACGGAAATTTTTGAAACAGGGATCAAAGTCGTTGACCTCATCTGCCCCTATGCCAAAGGCGGCAAAATTGGCCTCTTCGGCGGTGCCGGCGTCGGCAAGACCGTCCTCATCATGGAACTGATCCACAATGTAGCTACCGGCCACGGCGGCTATTCCGTATTCACCGGCGTTGGTGAACGGACTCGTGAAGGCAACGACTTGTGGAATGAAATGAAGGAATCGGGCGTCATCGATAAGACGGCGCTGGTATACGGCCAGATGAATGAACCGCCAGGAGCCCGTATGCGTGTTGGCCTGACGGGACTTACGATGGCGGAATATTTCCGCGATAAGGAACACAAAGATGTACTGCTCTTTATTGATAACATTTTCCGTTTCATCCAGGCCGGTTCGGAAGTATCGGCTCTGTTAGGCCGGATTCCTTCGGCTGTTGGCTATCAGCCGACACTGGCAACCGATGTCGGTGCCCTGCAGGAACGGATTACATCGACTAAGAACGGATCTATTACGTCTGTACAGGCCGTATACGTTCCTGCCGATGATTTGACAGACCCGGCTCCGGCAGCTACCTTTGCCCATCTGGATGCGACGACCGTCCTGTCCCGCCAGATTGCCGAACTCGGTATTTATCCTGCCGTGGATCCCCTGGATTCGACATCCCGTATCCTCGACCCCCACGTATTAGGGGAAGACCATTACAATACGGCCCGTGCCGTACAGGCTATCCTGCAGAAATACAACGATCTGCAGGACATCATCGCTATCCTGGGTATCGACGAACTGTCAGAAGAAGATAAGCTGACCGTAGCCCGTGCCCGTAAGATCCAGCGTTTCCTGAGCCAGCCTTTTGCCGTTGCCGAACAGTTTACAGGACAGCCGGGCCGGTATGTTCCGCTGAAGGAAACAATTGAAGGGTTCAAGGAAATCCTGTCGGGCAAATGCGATGATATGCCGGAACAGGCCTTCTATATGGTCGGTAACATCGAAGAAGCATATGAAAAAGCCAAAACTCTGAAAGGAGAATAAGGCATGGCAGAAACAGGCAAAACAATCCACCTGGAAATTATCACGCCTGATGCTGCTGTCCTGAACACGGATGTCAGTTTTGTTCTCGTCCGTGCCCTCGATGGCGACCTGGGTATCATGCCCGGTCATGCTCCGCTCATTGCTTCTTTGCGTATCTGGCCGCTGGTTTACGAAAAAGATGGCAAGCGTAATTGTGTCTGCGTTGCTTCCGGTTTCCTGGAAGTCAATGGCAATACCATAACGGTCATTACACCGGCGGCAGAACTGCCGGCAGATATTGATCTGGACCGGGCAGAACAATCCCGGGCCAGAGCGGAAAAACGCCTGCAGGAAAAGAAAGAAAACCTCGATGAAGCCAGAGCGCAAGCTTCTTTGAAACGAGCGCTGCTGCGCATCGACGTGGCTCATAAATATGGTGGAAAATAAGACAAAGGGGACTGCCGCAGGTGCGACAGCCCCTTTTCAAATTTTCATGATAAAAAAGAAAGGGATGGCTTGAATCTCATGATTACGATCCGTACTGCCACGCTTCAGGACCTGGACGCCGTAACTGCTGTAGAAGCAGCATGTTTTCCTCCGGCTGAAGCGGCATCGAAAGATGAATTTTACGACCGCCTGACCTATTATGCCAATCATTTCTGGCTCCTCTTTGAAGGAGATACGCTCATATCTTTTGTCGATGGCATGGTCACCGATGACAAAGACCTGACCGACGACATGTACGCCCGGGCCGCACTGCACAATGAACAGGGGGCATGGCAGATGATCTTTGGTGTCAATACTATGCCTTCGTATCGTAAAAAGGGCTATGCCGGACGGCTTCTCCAGGCTGCAATTGCCGATGCCCGCCGTCAGAAAAGACGCGGCTTAGTTCTGACCTGCAAAGACCGGCTCATCTCCTATTATGGAGAATTTGGATTTCTCGATGAAGGGGTGACCAGCAAATCGGTCCATGGCGGGGCCATTTGGCATCAGATGCGTCTGACCTTTTGAGGATGATTCCTGTTGTGCCATGCACGGTATTTTTGATCATCTGCCATAGCGGACAGACAGTTTTCTTACAATAGAGGTTGAACCTGCAGAGATTATAGTGTATCATGGATAACTGAATATACATAGGTTTATAATCATGCAGAATCTATACGATACTATGATACACAGAGAGTTGGGATATAGGGATGTTAGAATTTCCAATTAAACGAACGATTGTCATTGACGATAAGAAAAAGAAAGGCCGGGGCCGTAAAAAAAAGGGCAGCGATGAAAAAATGGTCATAAAGGGTACGGTCCATCTGCCGGAAAAGCAGCCTTTGAAGAAAATGGATCCCCTGCCTAAAAATGCCAAAAACCTGGTTATCGTGGAATCACCGGCCAAGGCGAAGACAATTGAACGCTTCCTGGGAAGTGACTACAAAGTCATGGCCAGCCGGGGCCATCTTCGCGACCTGCCACGCAATCAGTTCGGTGTTAATATTGAAGATAATTTTACGCCGACCTATACCAATATGTTCGATAAGCGCAAACTCATCGAAGACCTGCAGAATGAATACGTCCGCTCCAAAACCGTTTATCTGGCAACTGACCCGGACCGAGAAGGGGAGGCTATTTCCTGGCATCTGGCTCACTTGCTCGATATGGACCCCCAGACTTCGTGTCGTGTCATGTTCCATGAAATCACCAAGAAAGCTGTTCTGGCAGGAATGGAACATCCTCAGCCCATCGACCTGAAAAAAGTGGATGCCCAGCAGGCACGGCGCGTCCTCGACCGCATCGTAGGGTATAAGCTGAGCCCGCTCCTCTGGAAAAAGGTCTGTAAGGGACTCAGTGCCGGCCGTGTCCAGTCTGTAGCCGTACGGCTTATCTGCGAACGGGAAGAAGAAATCAAGGCCTTCGTACCAGAAGAATACTGGACTGTAGAAGGCACATACAAAACGGAAGACGGGCTGGAACTCCATACAGAACTGGCAAAAATTGACGGGAAAAAGGCGGCCATAGAAACGGGGGACCAGGCAGCTGCCATCGCTTCTGCCCTGCAATGGGAAAAAGGGAAAGCTGACGGTCATGAACCGGACCGTATTGAAAAGGTAGAGAAACGGAAACGCAAACGTCAGCCTCAGCCGCCGTTTACGACGTCTACGATGCAGCAGGAATGTGTCAGCAAGCTCAATTTCGGTGCCAAGAAGACGATGATGCTGGCCCAGCAGCTTTATGAAGGCCTCGATATCGGCGAACACGGTCATGTGGGGCTCATTACCTACATGCGTACCGATTCTGTCCGTATTAATGATGATATGGTGCAGAATGCCCGTGATTTTATTACGGCAACCTATGGGAAAGAGTATATTCCGGCTAAACCACATGTTTACAAAGCCAAACAGTCCAGCCAGGATGCTCACGAAGCTATCCGGCCGACGTCGCTGGAACTGACGCCGGACAAAGTAGCGCCGTATCTGTCGCGGGACCAGCTGCGCCTGTATACTCTTGTCTGGAACCGTTTCCTGGCCAGTCAGATGGCTCCTGTAGAAACGGAACATATGACTATCGTCATCATGAGCGGATCTTATGAACTGCGGGCTGCTGGGTATACCGTCCTGTTCAAAGGATTTACGGAACTGTATGAAGATGCAAAGAAAGATAAGACTCTATCGGTGCTGCCGGCTATTGAGGCGGGTACGATAGTACATAATCAGACCATTGATACGATTCAGCATTTTACTCAGCCGCCTGCCCGCTATACCGAAGCCAGCCTGATTAAAACGCTGGAAGAAAAAGGTATCGGCCGTCCGAGTACGTATGCGCCGATTATGGATACCATCCAGAACCGCAATTATGTCGAAAAGAAGGATAAACAGTTCGTTCCGACTGAGTTGGGCGTCATTATCGTCGATCTGTTGAAAAAATTCTTTGAACGGATTATTAACGTCAGCTTCACGGCTCACATGGAAGAAGAACTGGATGCCATCGAACAGGGAAAGGACACCTATGTCCACGTTTTGAAAGAATTTTATGATGTCTTTGAACCGGAAATGGAAGCGGCCGAAGAAGGAATGGAAAAAGTCACCATTGCCGGACAGGATTCAGGTGAAGTATGTGAACTTTGCGGAGCTCCTATGGTGTATAAATTCGGCAGATTTGGCAAATTCCTGGCCTGTTCTAATTTCCCTGAATGCCACAATACAAAGGCTATCGTCG
Organism: Megasphaera hexanoica; assembly: GCF_043520715.1. Classification (NCBI taxonomy): domain Bacteria; kingdom Bacillati; phylum Bacillota; class Negativicutes; order Veillonellales; family Veillonellaceae; genus Megasphaera; species Megasphaera hexanoica. The sequence goes on from NZ_CP171361.1 coordinate 1,569,037, forward strand.
ATGATCTGGGCATTACCTGCCCCAAGTGCGGCAAGGGGACGCTCATCCGGCGCAAGTCCAAGAGGGGCCGCGTCTTTTATGGATGCAGCCAGTATCCGGAATGTGATTTTGTCTTATGGAACCAGCCGGTAGACAAACGCTGCAAGCTTTGTGGCAGCATCATGACTATCAAACATTATAAAAAAGGTCCGGACAAGCTCTTTTGCAGTAATCCGGAATGTGAAAATCATAAAAAGGGTGAAGAAGTGAATGAAGAATAGTGTACTCGTCATCGGCGCCGGCCTGGCCGGTTCGGAAGCGGCTTGGCAGTTGGTACAGCGGGGCATCCCCGTCGAACTGGTGGAAATGCGTCCGGTCAAACCGTCTCCGGCCCATCATACGGCCCTCTTTGCTGAGCTGGTCTGCAGTAACTCTCTGCGGGCTGCCAATATTGAAAATGCCGTCGGTCTCCTGAAAGAAGAAATGCGCTGTCTTGGGTCGCTCATCATGGAAGCGGCTGATACACACCGCGTACCGGCCGGGGGAGCACTGGCAGTAGACCGGGTCCCTTTCAGTCAGTATATTACCGATCATCTCCAGAATCATCCCCTGGTTACGGTCCGTCATGAAGAAGTTTCCCACCTTCCCGATGATCAGATATGCATCATCGCCACGGGGCCGCTGACCAGCCCGGCTATGACCGAGACCATCCGCCAGATGACGGGAGAAGAATATTTTCATTTTCACGATGCTGCAGCGCCTATCGTGACAGTAGAGTCGCTGGACATGACTAAAGTATACCGGGCTGCCCGTTATGGCAAGGGCGGTGCCGATTATCTGAACTGTCCGTTTACGAAAGAAGAATACGAAGCGTTCTGGCAGGCCCTGACGACGGCAGAATGTGCCGAACTTCACGATTTTGAAAAAAATGATGCCGTGTTTGAAGGATGCATGCCTGTAGAAGTCATGGCTGCTCGTGGCATTGATACCCTGCGGTTCGGTCCTATGAAGCCCGTTGGCCTTGAAATTCCCGGCACAGGGGAACTTCCCTATGCGGTCGTACAGCTTCGTCAGGATAATGGCAGTGCAACTTTGTATAATATTGTCGGCTTCCAGACACATCTCAAATTCCCGGAACAAAAGAGGGTATTTTCCATGATTCCCGGCCTGGAATCGGCAGAATTTGTCCGCTATGGTGTCATGCACCGCAATTCCTATATCAATTCTCCGGAACTCCTCGACGCGACCCTCCAGTACCGGAAAAACAAACACGTGTTTTTCGCCGGCCAGCTGACTGGTGTCGAAGGGTATCTGGAATCGGCATCGATGGGGCTCCTGGCAGGAATCAACGCCGCCCGGCTGCTGCAGGGAAAATCCTGCCTGACCTTTTCCAAGCGTACGGCTATAGGCGGCCTGAGCCAGTATATTTCATCGCCTCATGACAATTTCCAGCCCATGAATATTAATTTTGGTATCATGGAACCGCTGGGAATTAAAAAACGGATGAAAAAGAAGGAAAAGAATGGCCTTCTGGCTAAACGGGCACTGGAAGAAATTGATGCAATGAAGGAGAGTATTTGACATGACAACAGAATTTCATGCTACGACTATATGCGCCGTCCAGCGGGACGGCAAAACGGCCATTGCCGGTGACGGACAGGTCACTATGGGCAATTCGGTCATCATGAAGGGGACGGCCCAGAAGGTCCGCCGCCTGTATCATGGTAAAATCGTCAGTGGGTTTGCCGGATCCGTAGCCGATGCCTTTACCCTGTTTGACCGCTTTGAAGATAAACTAAATGAACATAACGGCAACCTGGTGCGTAGTGCCGTCGAACTGGCCAAGGACTGGCGGTCTGACAAGATACTGCACAAGCTGGAAGCCCTGCTCCTCGTGGCAGACAGCCAGCGCATCCTGCTCATTTCCGGCAACGGCGAAGTTATCGAACCCGATGATGGCGTACTGGCAATCGGCTCGGGCGGTAACTATGCCCTGGCATCGGCCCGCGCCCTGCTGCAGAATACGGACCTGTCTGCCCGGGATATTGCAGAGAAATCTCTTCATATAGCAGCAGATATCTGCGTTTACACCAATCATAATGTAATCGTAGAAGAAATATAAACGTAGGAAAGAGGTATAGCATGAACGAAATCGAATTGACGCCAAAGCAGATTGTCGCTGAACTGAATAAATACATCGTTGGCCAGGGTGAAGCCAAGAAATCCGTCGCCATTGCCCTGCGCAACCGTTGGCGCCGCAAAAGGCTGAGCGAGGATATGCAGAATGAAATCATTCCCAAGAATATCCTGCTCATCGGGCCGACCGGCGTAGGCAAAACGGAAATCGCCCGCCGCCTGGCCCGCCTGGTAGGGGCTCCGTTTATTAAAGTCGAAGCGACGAAGTATACGGAAGTAGGCTATGTAGGCCGGGACGTGGAACAGATTATCCGCGACCTCGTTACCAATGCTATCCGTATGGTACAGGAACAGGAAAGCCAGCGTTATGAACAGAAAGCCGAAGAAGAAGCCAATAAGCGCATTTTACAGGTCCTGTGGCCGAAGAAGAAAAGTGTGACCGAAAAGGTCCCCAACCCGATGGATGTCTTCTTTTCCTCCGACGATGAAGGGGAAGAAAAAGATGTGCCCAAACAGCTGGAAGAACCTATGTCTGGCCGCCGTCAGCAGATGTTCGATGATATCTGCCAGCACAAGATGGATGACCGGGAAATCGAAGTGGAAGTAGCCGAACAGGAACGGACCATCCAGGGCATCCTGACAGGCAATTCGACGGAAGAACTAACGAATAATTTCCAGGAAATGCTGGGCAGTATCCTGCCGAAGAAGAAAAAGAAGAAAAAAATGACCATTGCCAAGGCACGGGAAGTTTTCAAGGAAGAAGAACTGGAAAAATGTCTTGATATGGATGTCATCGTCGATAAAGCTATCGAAGCGACAGAAGAAGCTGGTATCGTATTCATCGATGAATTCGATAAGATTGCAGAAAAAGGCCGTTCCAACGGTCCGGACGTATCGCGCGAAGGCGTACAGCGGGATATTCTGCCTATTGTCGAAGGGGCTACGGTCAACACGAAATACGGTCCGGTCAAGACGGATCATATCCTGTTTATTGCCGCCGGGGCCTTTCACGTATCCAAGCCGAGCGACCTTATCCCTGAATTGCAGGGCCGGTTCCCTATCCGCGTCGAACTGCAGTCGCTTACAGTCGATGATTTCCGCCGCATTTTGACGGAACCGAATCAATCTCTGGTCAAACAGTATACGGCACTTTTGGCAACTGATGGCGTGACTCTCGAATTTACAGATGACGGTATCAATGCCATTGCCGAATATGCCCATCGTGTCAATCAGGAAACGGAAAATATCGGCGCCCGCCGCCTCCATACGATTCTGGAAAAAATTCTGGAAAACGTTGCATACGAAGCGCCGGATATCGAAACGAAGCATATCATCGTCAATAAAGACTTCGTAGCGGATAAACTGAACGATGTCGTACAAAATGTTGATCTGAGCCATTACATCCTCTAATAACAGGATAAAGCCCGGTTGAGACCACACATAGTATAAACAAATCAAAACCTGCCTGAGGTTGTATCTCCGGCAGGTTTTCTTTATAATAATGATGTATGTTTTACACTTTAGAGGTGGTGAATCGATTTGACACAATATATTATGCTCCAGGGGACGAGTTCCCACGTAGGCAAAAGTATCCTGACGACGGCGTTATGCCGTATTTTTTACCGCATGGGACGGCAGGTCGTCCCCTTTAAGGCACAGAATATGGCACTCAATTCATACGTGACCCGTCAGGGACTGGAAATGGGGCGGGCCCAGGTAGCCCAGGCTGAAGCTGCCGGACTGGAACCCGCGGTCGATATGAATCCGGTCCTGCTGAAACCGACGGGAAACAGCTGTTCCCAGGTCATCATCGATGGTCTGCCAATTGGGAATATGTCTGCCCGGGACTATCATAAAGGGTATTCTCTCCGTGCCTTTTCTGCTGTTACGGAGGCTCTGGAGCGGCTGAAACAACGGTATGACACGATTGTCATTGAAGGAGCGGGCAGCCCGGCCGAAGTCAATCTCCGGGACCATGATATCGTCAATATGCGCGTTGCAAAGTATCTCCGGGCACCGGTCCTGCTCGTAGCCGATATCGACCGTGGCGGATCTCTGGCAGCACTGGTTGGTACGCTGGAACTGCTTGAACCGGAGGAACGGGACTTGGTCAAGGGGCTGATTATTAATAAATTCCGGGGAGATATATCCCTGTTTACGCCGGCCGTGGATTTTCTGGAACAAAAGACGGGAAAACCGGTCCTAGGCGTCATTCCCTATATAGAGAAATTGGGAATCGATGAAGAAGACTCGGTTTCTCTCGATGACAAACCGCGCGTTCCTCAGACAGGAGATGTACAGATAGCTGTCATCCAGACGCCGAAAATTTCTAATTTCACTGATTTTGACAGCCTGGCGGAAGAACCAGATGCATCGCTGTACTACGTCCGTACAGTAGAGGAGCTGGGACATCCCGATGTCATCATCCTGCCGGGTAGTAAGAATACGACCGAAGATTTGCGCTGGCTCCGGGCATCGGGACTGGCCGATTGTTTGTCCTTGCAGGTGAAAAGGGGGACGCCCGTCATTGGCATTTGCGGAGGATATCAGATGTTGGGACAGTCTATTTATGACCCGCATCATACAGAATCAGATTTTTCGGAAGTAGCCGGCCTGGGATTGCTGCCGGTTACGACGACTTTTGCCGACTGGAAACAGACCTATCAGGTACAGGCCCTGTGCCGTCCCTTTTCTTTCATGGGAGAAACACTGCAGGCCGGAAGACTTGGGGGATACGAAATTCACATGGGTCAGACTGACGTGGCGCCCGGTGCTGTCGAACCGTTTGTCGTCTGCCAGCGTTCGGGCAGGGATTGCTCACTTACGGTGGGGACGGCCCGGGAAGATGGTCTTGTCTTTGGTACGTATATTCACGGTCTCTTTGACAATGACCCGTTCCGCCGGGATATGATTAATATCCTGCGCCGTCACAAAGGGCTTGCGCCTCTTCCGGTACAGCGCAATTACCGGGCGGAAAAAGAACGCAGTTATGACCGTCTGGCGGCGGTGACGGCACAGCATCTCGATATGGATACAATATTACGGATAATGAGAGATAGTGGCTTATGATAACATGTTTGGCAGCATTTATAATCGATACACTGATTGGTGATCCCCGTACGCGTCTCCACCCGGTGGCCCTCATAGGAAAACTCATCGGCTGGCTGGACCATCTCTTTTATTCCAGACAGGCCAGACCGCTTATGCAGATGACGGCCGGCATGGTTGTTGTCCTTCTGGTTCTCCTCGTGGTGTTTAATGTGTTGTACATCCTGTACTGGGGACTCGATATTTTGGGAAACGTCTATGTCACGACAGGCGTAGAAGCACTGCTCCTGAGCTTTACTATCTGTCCACGCAGTCTGGCCAGTGCGGCAGGGGAAATTTATACCTTCCTCGTTCATCATCATCTCGGTGCTGCCCGGGAAAAGGTTGGTTGGATCGTAGGACGCGATACAGACCAGCTCGATGAAGGAGAAATTGTGCGGGCGACGGTAGAAACGGTGGCAGAAAATACGACGGACGGAATTATTTCCCCGCTATTTTTCTATGCCCTTGGCGGTCTGCCCCTGGCGCTGCTTTACCGGACCGTCAATACCATGGATTCCATGCTGGGGTATAAGAATGAAAAATATCTCTATTTTGGCCGGGTGGCAGCTCGGTTGGATGATGTATGCAATTTTATTCCGGCGCGGATTACGGGCCTGTTATTTGTCATGGCAGCCTTCCTCCTGCGACTGGATTATAGAAATGCCTGGCGCATGATGCGCCGCGATGCCGCAAAGCATCCCAGTCCCAATGGCGGCTATGCCGAAGCTTCTGTTGCAGGGGCGCTGGACATCCGTCTTGGCGGGTATAATTCCTATTTCGGCAAGATGACCTTCCGGGCCTACATGGGAGATGCGCGACAGCCGCTCAAAGCCCGTCATATCCGCGGGGCAGTGCAACTCATGTATACCGTAACAGTGATGGGAGCAGCCCTTGCCATTTTGTGCTGGGCAGGGAGGGGGCTATGGTGATACGCGTCCGTGTTCCCGGATCCTGTGGGGAACTGGTACAGGGCGTCTGTCATGGGACGCCCTTCCTTCTGACCTGTCCGGTTCCGATTTTCAGCACTGCTGTTGTATCTGACGAACCGGGCTTTTCACGGCTCCCGCCAAAGGCAGCACAAGCCGTGAATTTTACGTTATCATATTTGCACTGTTCGTCCTTTCCCTATCATCTGCAACTTGTTTCGTCCATTCCTCGGGGAAAAGGTATGGCCTCGAGCAGTGCCGATGTAGCAGCAGTGATACAGGCCGTGGCCTGTGCCTGTGGCAGGACACTGAGTGAGCAGGACGTAGGCCATCTGGCGGCTCGTGTAGATCCGACAGACGGCGTTTTTGCCCGGGGACTTTCGCTGATTCAATACCGTCGTGGCAATATCATCCGGTCGTATGAACCGGTCCCGCCCATGAACGTTGCCATACTGGATACGGGTGGCACGGTAGATACGCAGACCTTTCACCACCAGTGGGATAAAACCATGCCGTACCATACAGCTCCGGCTGTGGCTGCGCTCTCCCTTCTTGACAAGGAGCCGACGGAAGAGCAGATTGGAGAGGCGGCAACGATGAGTGCCCTGGCTCATCAGAATATATTGCCAAAACCAGCCCTGCCCCAGCTGATACAGGCTTGCCGGGAAATGGGTGCTTTAGGCGTTAACGCGGCTCACAGCGGTACAGTGTGTGGCGTATTATTTCCTTCCTTCATGCCTGTTTCTGAAGTGAAGCAGTGCATGACCGAATTGACAGCCCGCTTCCCTGATTATACCTTACTAGATGTGGTGCCCCTTATCAGTGGTACTATGGACATAGAGAAAGAAGAGTGACTGTATGATCCGTCCCTTTGAACACGGAGGAAATATATACCGCCATGCAGGCGGCAGGCCTGTACTGGATTTCAGTGCCAATATCAACCCTTTGGGTCTGGCTGAAGGCGTCCGCAATGCCATATCGTCCCATCTGGACGATGTCATTCACTATCCGGATCCTGATTGCACGGCCCTGCGGGAAGCTCTGTCCCGGTTTTATCATCTCCCTGTGGAAACTATCGTTCCTGGAAATGGGGCAGCGGAACTGCTATACTTGTATTTTCATCATTTCCACTTCCGGCGCGTCTGTATTCCCGTTCCGGCTTTCAGTGAATACGAACGGGCTGCCCGGTCTGCCGGGGCAGAGATTGTATATGCTTATCTGGAAGCAGATAAAGCGTTTCAGCCTGATCTGACTGCTATAGCAAGTCAGGTCAAAGATGCTGATTGCATTGTCCTCGGCAATCCCAATAACCCTACGGGAAATCTCATCAGACGGCAGAAATTGATTTCCTTTCTCGAACGGGCGGTACAACGAGGGCAGTTTGTCATTGTCGATGAATCTTTTCTTGATTTCCTCGACGATGGTCCGGATTTCACTGTGGCAGACTTTGCCAGCCAGTCCGGTCAGGTTTTTGTCATCCATTCACTGACGAAATTTTATGCTCTGCCCGGTCTGCGGCTGGGGTTCGGCATCGCACCCGAAGCAGTTATACAGGGATTAATGGAGCAGACGGATGTGTGGCACGTCAATACGTTGGCTCAGACTGCCGGTATAGAAGCCCTTGCAGAAACGGCATATCAAAAAGCATCACGGGCACTGGTAAGAGAAGAAAGAGACTGGATGAGCCGGATGTTGTCCTGCATTCCCGGAGTGACAATATGTCAGCCGTCGGTCAATTTCATTTTATGCCATATCAGACAGACGGGCCTGACAGCGACGGTACTGGCCGGACACATGCAGGAGCAGGGCATCCTCATCCGTGACTGCAGCAACTATCCGGGGCTGGATTCCTACTACATCCGCCTGGCTGTCCGCAGCAGGGAAGAGAATGAGTATGTCGTAGAGACAATAAAAGCATGCTTAAAAAATAAAAGTTAATTATTTTAAGAATAACAATAAGAAATCTGGCAATATTATCACATTAACATATCGTTTCAGACATTATAAAGGAAAAAATTCACATTTAAATTAAATGAAGATTAAAGCAAAGTTAAAATAAGGTTAAATATGCAAATTTGCTACTTATAAGGGTAGATAACTTTAAAAATTTATGGTAGAATGAGACAAACAATAAATGAAGCAGAGCTTCTGGTATGTTGTTATTATTCTATATTATCTGTTCTTATAAGTAAGGAGGTTTGACGTATGGGAGGAAAAAAGGGCAATAGAACGATTGCAATTGGCTTAATGTTATTCGCCTTATGGTTTGGTGCCGGTAACCTTATTTTCCCTGCATCCATGGGTCAGGCAGCAGGTACGAACGTCTGGTACGCTGTTGCTGGTTTTGTTATTACCGGTGTAGGCTTGCCGCTTTTGGGTGTACTGGCTATGGGTTATTCGGGCTGCAGCAACCTGCAGGAATTGATGAATCGTGTAGATAAAAGATATGCTATTTTCTTCACGGTCATTTCCTATCTGGCTATTGGTCCTGCCTTTGCTATCCCCAGAACGGGGACGGTTTCCTATGAAATTGCCGTCCGCCCGCTTCTCGATGGCGGCGGTTCCCAGCCAATCATGTGGGCATTCCTGGTGTTATTCTTTGTATTTTCCTGGTGGCTTTCCATCAACCCAGCTAAACTGGTTGACCGCATCGGCAAGGTCCTGACACCGGCTCTGCTGCTCACCATTCTGGCTCTGATTGTAAAATCCCTGATTACGCCTATGGGCGTTCCCCAGCCGCCACTGCCGGCTTATGCTACGGCAACTACTGCACTGGCACAGGGTGCTATCGATGGTTACAATACGCTGGATGCCATCGCAGCCTTCGTATTTGCCATCCTGGTCATCGAATTCGTCAAAGAAGACGGTGCTACGACGAAAGAAGAAATTACCCATGAAGTATTCAAAGCCGGCGGCCTGGCCGTATCGCTGCTCGCTTTCGTCTACGTCTTCGTCGCCTATCTCGGTGCCCAGTCCGTACAGGCCATTTCCATGCAGGAAACGGGCGCTCCTGTTCTTTCTATGAGTGCTCAGATTCTCTTCGGCTATGGCGGCGCTCTGCTGCTGGCAGTCATCGTACTCCTGGCATGTCTTTCCACTTCAATCGGTCTGATTACGTCTTGTGCAGCGTACTTCCATCAGCTCATCGGCAAGACGAGCTATAAGAATTACGTTACCATTTTTACCATTGCATCCTTTGCAGTTGCAACTGCCGGCCTGAAGACCATCATCGTCGCCGCTATCCCGGTCCTGATGTTCGTATATCCTCTGGTCGTTGCCAACATTATTCTTACCTTTACCCACAATCTGTTTGGCGGTCGCCGCTGTGTATGGGTCTGCTCGACAATCTTCACTTTTATACCGGCTCTCGTAACGGGCCTGCAGACAGCTAAGATTCCGCTGGGACCGATTGATGCCATCTTCAAGGGATTGCCTCTCCATTCCCTCGGTATGGACTGGATTCCGTTCCTCGTAGCCGGATTCATCGTCGGTCTGATTTACAAGGCAGTCGTTCCCGACAAAAAAGCTGAAACAGAAGAAGCGTAAAAACGCATATAGGATGTAATGTAAGAAAACCGGAGCTGTCATGGTGAGACGGCTCCGGTTTTTCTAATTATTTTTTTGTGGAAAATTCATATCAACTATGCTATAGTAGTATTATAAAACACAACGAAAAACGTTTGTTTACCCTGCAGGCAGGGCGGAAATCCTGCTTACAAATATATCATTGGAGGAGTGTGTACGATATGAAAAAAATTACCGCTTTTTATCTGACAGGCTGCCCGTATTGTGCTAATGCCAAAAAGGCACTGAAAGATCTGATTGCAGAAAACCCGGAATATGGGAAAGTAGAAATAGATTGGATTGAAGAAACCCAGCATCCGGACCTGGTGGCTGGTCATCAGTATTATTACGATCCCAGCATGTTCGACGGCTTCCATAAATTATATGAAGCTCAGCCGGGAGAAAGCTTTGAAGAAACAAAAGCCAACGTCCGGCGCGTTCTGGACTATGCATTGAAATATTGATAAATAGAAATAGAAACGGGCTCATCGCATGCCGATGGGCCTTTTTATCGTCCAACGATTTCGTCATCCTGACGTCTTTTGGTATTGGAGCAGGGAGCAGGCGGATTACGTATCATATATTTTTGTTGTTGCTCTTTACAATACAACGAAAGTATGATAAGATGTAGCCGTTCGGACAACAACGAATGAAAAAAGGTGATTCCGTTGAAATTTTCCAGCCGTATGACCGTGGCCATCCATATCCTGCTGTATCTGGAAGAATATGAAAAAGAAGAGAAAGTAACATCTGAAGTCCTTGCCGATACGACCGGTGTGAATGCAGTCAATATACGCAAGACGCTACAGCTCCTGAAGAAAGCCGGATTCATTGAAATCCGCAGAGGGACTGGTGGTGCCTGCCTAAAAAAAGCGCCTGGAGATATCACGGTGAGGGATATTTTTGGAGCCGTAGAGGATTCCACGGAAGAACTGTTCCATATGCATGAGCACCCGAATACGAACTGTCCTGTCGGAAAGTCAATCAAAGGAGTACTGGACAGGCATCTTGATGCATGGAAACAGCTGTTGTTGCAACAGATGCAGGGCGTCACTTTAAAAGAGTTGTTTTTAGAGATGCAGGATGAAATGAAGAAACATGAATGAGGAGGAACTTTTATGAAGATGAAAAAGATGAAGAAAATGATGGCGGTACTGTTGGGATTGAGCCTGGTTACGGCCATGTCTGCCGGTCCTGCCTTTGCTGCGGATAAGATGCCGGCGTTCAAAAACAACAAGCAGATGGTCGAATATTTCTGGAATCAAGTATTCAATAAGCACAATACCTCTGTCATCGACAGCATGACAGCTCCAAACTATATCCAGCATAGCCCGGGTTTTGCTGATGGACGCCAGGCTTTCGAAGATGGTATTCAGGGATTCCTCAAGGAATTTCCCGAAAGCAAAGCAGTCATCAAACATATTGGTGCTGATGGAGACCTCGTGTTCATCCATAACCATATTACGCTGAATGCTTCGGACCGGGGGCAGGCGGCAGTCGATATTTTCCGTGTCAAAGATGGAAAAATCGTAGAGCACTGGGACGTTATCCAGGATATTCCGGAAAAAGCAGAAAATAGCAATACTATGTTCTGATTGAATCTGCCGGGAGTATGAAAAAAACTGGCATGGAGCATGTAGAGCATGTTCTATGCCAGTTTTCCTTATTTTGAAGTTTTTTAATTTGTTTTCTTTACATTATCCCCGTAGATAGTTTTCCAGTCATTTTTCATGGAAATGGTATTCCAGCCATTTTCGTCGGATGTCTTCTTATCCCGTTCTGCCCGTTCAGGACGACCGTATTCACGTTGCGTATCGTCGCAGAGAACATTGAAGACTTCTGCTTTATAGGGATTATCCTTTAAGGTATAGCGGAACATAGAATAATCACCGCTGCTGTTGCCAAAGGCCAGAACCGGCTGGATCCCGATTTCCCGGACGATGGAGGATACTTTATTCATCTTTTCATTTACCCGGTCCAGCGTACCGTACTGAATGGTATCTTCGTATGTCATCTGGTAGGAACCGCCGTCTGTATTTCCCTGATGACTGGCGACAATCTGTGGATCCGAACCGATGATCTGATTAGGACGGATATGGATGACATCGCGGGTCAGTGCGCGGACGAGGGGACGGTCCGAAGCAGAGACGATGTAACACGTAAAGTCATTGGACTGCAAATAGGAGATGACTTCTACCATAGGCATATAAAATGCTTCGCCATAGGTCAGGTTGGTCAGGCCGATGACCGGCTTTTTCATGAATCCCTGCGCATAGGTGTCCAGGGACTGCGGCGTCATTCCGGCTAGTCCGGCATATAGTTTATTGTACAAATTATTGTCGATTTCCGGTGGAACGGGCTTGCGCTGGGAAATGGCATCCCAATAGTCCTGGGCAAATTTTTTATCTTCTGCCGATACCTGACAGTTCGGATCGTGAAGGACCCGGTCAGCATAAAATACACCATCTGTGTAGGACGGCGTCCGTTCACCTAACAGGGTCCCGTCCATGTCAAAGACGGCCAGGCGATGTTCTACGGGGATGAAATGGGGACTCTTCGGATTGGTTACATCCTTTACATACGATACCAATTTTTCCTTAGCGGCGGAATCGCGGTTCCAGTACTGGAAGTTTCCTGCTTTATTGACGTGGATGGCTGCCAGCTCAGCCCGGCTGGCCCCTTCAATCGTTCCCGTCATGGTGAAACTGGTCAGCATAGCTGTGATGGCTAAAATGGATGCAAAGTGTTTCCTCTTCACAATGATCACCTCATGATTATAGGATTTGTGCTTATTATAACACGAGAAATCATGACAAACAACCAGGACAGATAAAATAAGTACTGTCCCATTTTGTTTACGTTTTCATACCATGACTTGAAATAGCATGAACACGATAAGGAAGGTGAATTTCTTGGACAAGACGATATATTCTATTGACGGTAGAGACTGTCTCTTGTATTCGACAGGCAAGCCGGCATATATGCTGGTCCAGCCTGTCGATGACCACGACCGGGAAGTGCTGGATGAGCAGGTTACAGCTATTGCCGAAGCCTCTCAATTGCCCTTCGTATTTGTGGCATTTCCTGTGGTGGACTGGAACGGGGAATTATCTCCCTGGGATAGTCCGGCTGTTTTTGGACCGGATGACTTCGGGCACGGCGCGGCGGGAACTCTGTATTTTGTAGAAAATGAACTTCTGCCAGCTGTCCGAACACAATTTCACTTGTCTGACGAAGTGCCTGTCATATTAGGCGGCTATTCTCTGGCAGCTCTCTTTTCTTTGTGGAGTGGCTGGCAGACCGATATCTTTTCAGCTGTTGCTGCCGCTTCCCCCTCTGTCTGGTTCCCTGGCTGGTTGGACTATGCCAGGCAGCAGCAGCCAATGACGAAAGCCGTATATCTGAGTCTGGGTGATAGAGAAGAACGGACGCGAAATCCCATCATGGCGACGGTAGGAGGCTGTATCCGTCAGCAGTATGCGCATCTGGAAATACTGCCCCATATCCAGACCACGTTAGAATGGAACAAAGGAAATCATTTCCAGCATACGGGTCAGCGTTGTGCTAAGGCTTTTGCCTGGTGTATGTCGGCATTGGCGAAGGAGACAGACGGCGCCAGCAGCACCAGAGGATAGCCAGCCAGACAGGCATGATGAGGACGGCTGTGAGCATGTCCGGCATCTGGGTCATCATGAGTACGATGAAGCAGAGGAAGGCAAGGCAGAAATAGTCTGCTGCCGGGTACCAGAGAGACGGAAATTTCGTCGTCCTGCCCATTTTCTGGCGGTAGGCCTTGAATTTCAAGTGCGTCACGATGATGGTGACCCAGTTGATGATGGTAGCGCCGACTGTAAGGGACAGGAAGTACATGAAAATTTTTCCTGGGAAGAAATAGGTTACGGCGACGACGAACAAGGTAAGGCCCGAGCAAAGGCAGAGCGTGTGGACTGGTACGCCCCGGGCCGACAGCTCCCTGAACCATTGTGGGGCATGACCTTCTTCTGCCAGTCCATAGGCGATGCGGGAATTGCCGTAAATTGCCGAGTTATAGACGGAAATGGCCGCCGCCAGGACAACGAAATTGAGGAGATTTGCCGCAGACGGAAAGCCCACATTGGTGAAAATCTGGACGAAAGGGCTGTTCTGCGTGCCAATCTGATTCCACGGCCAAAGGCTCATGATGACGACCATCGTACCGATGTAGAAGACGAGAATGCGCCAGATAATCTGATTGATTGCCTTGGGCAGGGAGCGTTCGGGATTTTCTGCTTCTCCTGCGGTGATACCGATTAATTCGACGCCTCCAAAAGAAAAGATGACCGTTACCATAGCCAGACAGAACCCCCAGATTCCGTTTGGCAAAATGCCTCCATAGGCCCAAAGATTACTGAAATCCTGCGGAAATGGCCGGCTGTCCTGAGCAATAAGCCAGGCCCCGAGAAAAATCATGCCTATGATAGCGGCTACCTTGATGAAGGACATCCAGAACTCCGTTTCGCCGTAAGCGCGGACATTGACCAGGTTGAGGCAGGTAATGGCGATGAGGCAGACAAGAGCTGTGATCCACTGGGGCAGGTCCGGGAGCCAGTAATGGACATAAATGCCGACAGCTGTCAATTCAGCCATGCTGATGATGACGTAAGAAAACCAATAGTTCCAGCCCAGCATAAAACCCGGAAAAGAGCCCCAATACTTGTTGGCATAGTAACTGAAGGAACCGGATACGGGCTCTTCCACAGCCATTTCGCCTAACATGCGCATGATGAGGAAAATGACGATGCCACAGATGAGATAGGCTGCGATGATGGATGGGCCGCCCAGGGAAATCGTCGATGCCGACCCATAAAATAAACCGGTGCCAATAGCGCCGCCAAGAGCAATCATCTGAAGATGACGATTCTTCAGGCCGCGCTGCATTTGAGATTCTTTTTTCATATATATGACCTCCTGACTAAAAAAAACGACCGCACGAAAGATTACACCCAAGGTGGTGTACCCCTTCATGTGGTCGTTTGACGATGACATTCTGTTTATTAGTATAGAACAAAAATGTGGTTTGTCAATCGAGCAGATTTTGTACGGGCAGAGGCCTGTCTTCCCGTCAGGTGGTCAGATAGTGTATACTAAGTAAAGAATAACTGATAAGGAGGTATATCTGATGAGTGTAGAATTTGAAGGGAAGAAGGCGTGCATCGCGCCGGAAGGGGTATTCATCATCGGGACATATGATGAAAAGGGTGTGCCCAATGCCATGAATGCGGCCTGGGGTTCCCAGTCGGATTACGGTGAAATCACGCTCTTTCTGGCAAAGCACAAGACGACGGACAACATCAAGCACACCAAGGCCTTTACGGTAGCCTTCGCAACGAAAGATACGGTGGACATTGCCGATTACTTTGGCGTAGAAACGGGCAACAAGGTGAATAAGATAGAAAAAGCAGGCTGCCACGTCCACAAGAGCCTTCATGTCAATGCCCCGATTATCGAAGAATTTCCGGTCACACTTGAATGTGAATGCACCAGCTATGATGACAACACAGGCATTCTCGTAGGCAGAATCGTAGCCCAGCAGGCTGATGAATCGGTTCTGACTGACGGCAAAATCGATTACGACAAACTGCAGCCCATCATCTTTGACATTTCCACCATGACCTATCGCCTGATCGGCCCCGTCGTAGGCCAGGCCTTTCATGATGGATTGAAAATAAAAAGATAAGGCCTTCAGACAACATCAAAAAGGGGGCTGTAACATAATAGCCTCATCTAAAAAAATGGACTCAGTTATCTGAGCCCATTTTTTTAAGCAAAAGAGGCCCCAAAGGGCCTCTTTGCTGGTATAATTATTGTATGCTAAACAAAATCAACCACGTAAAGTATACCAAAACTTACTTACACTCCGAGGCAACTCGTTTTGCCATTGGATTATGGCATTGGCCGTTTCTTTCACCGGATTCTCATAGCCGTACTTCGCCATTTGCTTGTCCAGTTTGTGCATCAGTTGTCTTTACTGGATTCCGTAGATTTTACAGAATGGTATATGGATGAAACCAAGATGGAAGCGAATGCGAACCGCTATACGTTTGTCTGGCACAAGCGAGTGGAAAAAGGGATAGCTAAGCTAAAGGAAAAACGGCGGCAAATTCAGGAACAGATGCTGGCTTTCACTTCCCAGTCGGAAATGCTGCTTCATCGTATGAAACAAAATGAAACGACGCATACGGAAATCGTGAAACGGCAAAGGGAAGACCTGAAGGCCTGTCAGATGAAATTAGAAAAGTTGCTGGAGGAATGATATCAGCATTATCTGCCCGGATTGTAAGTCTTTAGTGATTGCTGGATGCCCTGTATGAGAGCATTGATGATTTCGTTGGATGGCTGTGCATGGAGCTGTACATAACCAATCTGAGCCTGTACGGTGAGACCTGACAAGGGAATGGCGGTGATGGCCGATGGCATGACTGCCGGGATGAGGCAGCCCGTGCCGATGTTCAGGCAGTCCGTACTGGCCAGAAGGTTGTTGGTCGTCCCCCGGTCGTATGAATAGATGATTTTGTCATGATCTTTCAATGTGACCAGTTCTTCGTCGGCGTATCTCGTGGCTGCGGATTGGGCATACTGAATCAGTGGATAAGGCCGTATATCGCCCAGTGTCACCGTCTGGTGCTGGGCCAGGGGATGATGGATATTCATGAATACGTGAGGGATGACAGGGCATAATACGTGGAACGACAGGCCCCATTTGTCCAGTACCTGATGGATGTAGTGACTATTTTCTTCAGTGATAGCAACGATACTGAAGGCACTTTTTTTTAAGTATACGTCTTCCAGTGCCGTAATGGTTTCCGTTTCTTTCAGGGAAATGGTGTAGCGTTCCTGTTGAAAAGTATGGAGAAAATGGATGAAGGCATCGATGACAAAAGCATAATGTTGGCAGGATATCTGCAGGTGGAGCCGTGTCACATCGTTTTTTATGAGATAATGGTTGCGTAGTTCGTCGGCATCGGCAAGGACTTTATCGGCCAGCTGTAAAAATTCGATGCCTTCTGCCGTCAGGCTCACCCCACGGCGGGATCGGTCAAAGAGCGTAATGCCAAATTCCTTTTCCAGGTCCCGTATGGCTTCGGACAGACTGGGCTGGGATATGTACAGACGGACGGCTGCCTGATTCATAGAACGGCAGCGGGCGATTTCTTTTACGTATAATAACTGTTGTAGACGCATAGTGCACCTCATTACATAATAGATAATACCTATTACTGATGAAATAATTTTTATTAGTAAAGTAACTCGTTTTATGATACTATAACCGCATAGGCAGGTCAATGAATGTATGATGGACAGACTGAATAGATACTTAAAAATATGTGGTACTGTCACATCGGTTTTATCTATATAGTGCCTGATGAGGGGGAATGGTCATGAGTACAAGTCATCTTACAACCAAGTTGTGCCGGGCGGGGGAACATGAACTGGCCAAGGAAATAGCGGAATCGGTATCGGTTCCCAAAGTCATTCCTATTTACATGAGCAGTGTCTTTAGTTTTGACGATGTGCCTACGCTGGACAGTGTCTATGAAGGTAAAAAATCCGGTTATGTGTACAGCCGCATGGCAAATCCGGGCCTTGATGCGGCTCAGGATGTGCTGCGGGCTGCCGAAGGATCCGATGGGGCTATCGTTTTCAGTGCCGGTATGGCTGCCATCATTACGACTATCATGAGCAATGTAAAAAGCGGCGATCATATCGTATCGTCGCCGGTTCTGTATGGCGGTGTCTACGATTATTTTGCCAATGAACTGCCACGGTGGGGTGTAACCGTTGATTTTGTCGATTTTGATACGGAAGATATTGAAGCTCATATCAAACCGAATACGAAGCTCGTCTATACGGAAACGATAGCCAACCCGCTCATGGAAGTTACGGATATCCGCAAAGCGGCAGCTGCTGCTCATGCGCACGGATGCAAACTCGTCGTAGATAATACCTTTGCTACACCGGTCGTCTGCCGGCCGCTGGAACTGGGTGCCGATATCGTCGTCTACAGTGCCACCAAGTACCTGGGCGGTCATAGTGATTTCACAGGCGGTGCCGTCTGTGCCGGTGCGGCGGATATTGCCAATATCCAGAAATATGCTACGTTGTACGGTGACCTCCTGAGCCCATTTGACTCGTTCCTCCTGACGCGCAGTATGCGCACTCTGGAGCTGCGTGTCCGCCAGCATAGTGAAAATGCACTGAAAGTGGCGCAATTCTTGGAACAGCATCCCAAGGTGGAAAAAGTATATTATGCAGGTCTTGAAAGTTCTCCCTATCATGATCGGGCTGTCTCCCAGTTTACCGATGGCATGTGCGGCGGTATGGTCAGTGCCGACATTGCCGGCGGTGCTAAAGGAGCAGAAGATTTTATTGCTGCCTGCCAGTACATCAAATTTGTACCGAGCCTGGCCAGCTTCTCGACGACCCTGTCCTATCCTGTCAAGACAAGCCACAGGGCCTATCCGCCGGAAGAACTGAAGAAATGTGGTATCTCTGCTAGCATGATCCGGTTCTCCATTGGCATAGAACACGCTGATGATATTATTGCCGATATGGATCAGGCACTCAGTAAAATCTGATATATGTAAGGTAAAGAAAACGCCTCAGAAAGTGACATGGCTTTCTGAGGCGTTTTTATATTCTATGCGTTTTTTGTACGTTTCTTATAATACCATGATGTCTATCTGGAAGAATCATGAATAATAAATATAAATAATATAAATAAAAAAATAATATTAAATAAAAAATAATCGATAAAACTGTAACAAAATAATACTTTGTGGTATAATAGTGGCGTAATAATAGATAAATAGAATAGTTTGTCATTCCTACCGTCTACTGGGGGGGGACTTTGCGTTTTGGTGATGATATCGGAAAGTAACGAACGGGGTTGAATGTTAGACTAGGACCAGAAAGTGATATAGCGCACCATAAATGGCCCAATAAAGAAACAAAATGCAATGATTAAACGGCTCGTTAGTAAGAAATAGGAGTGTATACAATGGCACAAACGACGATTTGCATCCGTTTAGATGAGAATTTGAAAAAAGAATTTGAGCAGTTTTGCAGTTCTACGGGCATGAGTATGTCAACGGCGATTAACATTTTCATCATGAAATCTGTACGGGAACAACGGATTCCCTTCGATATTACTGCTAAAGATGAGACGAAGAAATCATAAGTAATGTAAGCGGTTGGCGTGATGTATGAATAATACCACAGTAATACCATATTATTGTTGAATATCAAACTAAGATATCTCTGTAATACCACATAAAATGCTCTTTTCTTATAAAATTTTTTATGTAATATTTTATTAATATATTGTATATATGATATATGAATTATTTATTATAAAATGAATAAATATATCGAAACAAAATGATGTAAAGACAGCTGTAAATAATATTTTTATGGCTATATAAAGCCTTTTAATCACATAAAATACATGCTATAATTCCTTAGCTTTAAGATTGTATAATACGTATAAAATTGTAATAAAATGAAAGGCGGTGTAATAAAAAACTATAGAATGTCTGCGCGTATTATCAAATCGTTAAAAACAAAGGATGCGTAATTTTATGAACAAAATATTTAAAGTTATTTACAGCAAAACCAGGCATTGCTACGTTGTCGTCTCAGAACTAGCAAAAAGTCATTGCAAAACCACACAAAGTCATACCGCCAGAAGCAAAACAGCCCTGACGGCAGCTGTGTTGCTGGCCTTGGGAGCTTTCTCGTTTGTAGGGATGCCAGTGGTGCAGGCGGCCGACGGCACTGAAAGCTTACGAAATAACGATTTTGTAGGAGCTAATGATCAATATTGGTATTATGATGAAGATAAGGGTGAATGGACAACATATCAATATAAATTGACTAGTGCCTTTAATAACCGTGCACGAGGCAAATTACCTAACTATCAGGGCGGTGGTGCAAAGTTCCCTGGTGCCGTCACCGCAGGTTTATACGCACAAGCAGGACAGCAGACGGTTACCATTGGTGATCGTAATGCTGGCCAGTCAAAAGGCAGTGTATTCATAGGCGAACATAGCGGATATAATAATGGGAATAATGATCCTGCTGGGATGAAAAACAACTATGTGACATCTGTTGGGTTCCAATCTGATGCTACCGGTTGGGGTTCTATTGCCATCGGCTCTAATGCAACCGCTGAAAATTCAAAGATGGAGAGCCAAGTTGTAAAAGAAGTAGGGAATGCTAATACTTCTGGTACAGTAAGTGATGATACTTATGGAATAGAAGAAAACCCGACAATCCAGGGAGCTTCTGTAGCTTTAGGCTATAACGCTCATTCAAAAGACGGTAATATCGCCATTGGTTCCTATTCAGATGCTACATCTACAGATAAAAATGATTCCTACGTCTCCGTAGGTAATGCAAACCTTAAGCGTCGCATTACCAATGTCGCTAAAGGTACCGATAACTCCGATGTTGTTACCGTTGGTCAGATGAATGACGCTATTAAACAAGCTGATAATTTGAACGTCAATGCCGGTTGGGGCATCAACGTTGCTGATGAAAACGACCCGACGAACACCGGAAAGGGAACTAAAAATGTCATCAGCCTGAAACACAATCTTGGCACGGGGTACAACGATGACGAGGCTAACGGCATGATCATCGGCGGTCTGGTTGAAGACAGAGATCCTGCAAAACAGTACGGTGCTGCTGATGCAAATTCCGTTATCGTCGGTGCTGGTAAGGCCTTGGCATCCGGCAAGAGCAGTGTCGTTGTCGGTGGATTGGACAATGTTGCTTCTGGCGCTACGTCTGTAGTCGTCGGCGGTGATAACAATAATGCAGCAGGAAATCAGTCTGCTGTATTCGGTGGACGTGATAACACGGCTGCTGGTATTGCTTCTACAGCCGGAGGCGGTATCATGAATGTTGCCAATGGTCAGCAGGCTGTTGCTCTTGGTGGTGCATACAACTATGCATTGGGGACTTCTTCAACCGCCATCGGCGGAACGGGCGGCAATGGTATGTATGGTTACAGCACTAGTGTAAATGGTAACTACTCAGTTAGTCTGGCTGGTGGTTCTACCGGTACTGATGCGTTAAATGGCTTAGCGGCAGGTAATCAGTCCGTTGTCACAACAGCTAATGGTACAGCCGTTGGCTATCAGGCCACAACTGATAAAGAAGGCACGATTGCGTTTGGCCATGATGCTGGAGATGTATCTGGTTATGCTGTCACATGGAAAAAGCGGACCGATGGCAAGACAAATGCAGATCATACAACCAACGATTATACGCAGGTTCCCGATTCTGTAACTCCTACGACATATAAAGATGCTTACTACAACCGCCTTGTCAAAGTTGCCGACGGTCAGGATGCCCATGATGTCGTCGTCATGGAACAGCTGACCAAAGCTACAAACGATTTGACGAAAGACCTCTCTGTCAATGCTGGCTGGGGCATCAACGTTGCTGATGAAAAAGACACGACCGGAAAGGTAACTAAAAATGTCATCAGTCTGAACCGCAACCTGGGGACGAACTATGGGAATCCGTGGAAAGGTGAAGGGAAAGTCACTTTTGAAGCAGGTGGCGAAAATTCCATGATTCTTGGCGGCGCCGCATCTATACTGTTCAACAACGAAGGGGATAATGTCAAGGCCGGGGCATATGGCAAAGATTCGGTCCTTGTGGGCGGCTTCAATAATCTTATCGATACCGTTGCAAATGATGTGACTCAGACAGGAGAAAATGCTGTCATCGTTGGCGGTGATACCAACACAGTTACAGGCCGAAGATCTGTTATTGTCGGAGGTTATCAAAATAAGGTATCTGGCGGCCATTCTATTGTAGTCGGTGGTGAATTGAACGAAACAGACGGTGGAGGAGCCGGAGTATTTGGTGGACAGTCGAATAAAGCCGCTGGTGGGCACAGTTCTGTCTTAGGCGGCGACCATAATGAAGCCGATGGAGACTGGTCCAGTGCAATAGGTGGTACAATAAATACAGCATCGGGAAGATATGCCACTACTTTAGGCGGAATAAATAATGATGCGAAAGGAAATGAATCTGTTGTCGTTGGCGGCGTTCAGAATGTTGCCATAGGAGAGGATAGTACAGTCAATGGCGGGGCTAAAAATACCAGTTATGGAAGTTCCTCTTATGCTGCTGGCGGTATGAAAAATATGGCCTTTGGCAATGCTTCAGTTGCCTTAGGTGGTCAGGATTCTAGTGTAAATGGCAACGCTTCGACTGGAATCGCTGGAGGTTCTACTGGTGAGAATGCGATATTCACCCTGGCTGCCGGTTATCAATCTGTAGTTACTGATAGTGGTGTAGAATGGCGTCCTATCACACAGGATGAAGCAGATAAAATCAATCAAGGAATAAAATCCTGGCCTGGATTCAGTGGAGAGGTGGATACTGGTGATGGTTCTTCTTCTCCAAAGGTTTTGGACCGGATTTCAACAGCTGTCGGTTATCAGTCCACTGCCGATGCGCCGGGAGTCATCGCCTTTGGCCATGATAAGGGAGATGTAGCTTCCGTAGCAAAAAAATGGAAACAGAAAGCCACTATGGAAGTTGACGATAATTATTCAGTAAAATATTACGATGCAAACCATAAGGAAATTTCAGCTGATGATTATAATAAGCTAGTCAATTCAGATGGGACGTTAAACGATTACACTCAGGATCCTATTGAAACAGAAACAACATATCAGTCTGCCTACTATAACCGTCTCGTCAAAGCCGCTGACGGCATTGATGCCCATGATGCCGTGGTCATGGAACAGCTGAAACCGTATACCAAATCGGACGCATCTAACGTTGGCGCTAATCTGAAGACCTACACCGTCGGCAATGATGGAGAAACCATTACAGAAACCGATGCGACAGCAGACCAGAAGAACGCCAATAAAGACGCCTGGGGCAAGGCTCTTGGTGCAGAACCGTTTACTACAGGCACATCCGATGCTGCTACGAATGCTTCTACTTCGGACCAGCTGGTAACGGGCAAGACGCTGTACAACTACGACGCACCGACTGCAGCTGCTGACAAGAAATTGAATTATGTGTCGGCAAACAATACGACTGGCCAGAACCTGAGTGCTCTCGATGCACAGGTCAAAGCCAATGCAGATAAGGGCCTGAAATTCGCGGCTAATTCTGGGGCCGAATATACGGCTAAGCTGGGTAGTACGGTGAAGATTCAGGGCACTGCCAAGAAAGAGGGCCATGAATACACGGCTGATAATCTGACCACGGAAATTGATGAAAATGGCAACATCACCATCCTCATGGATAAGGATATGTCCGTGGAAAAACTTGCTGTAAACGGCAAGGATGGCAAAGATGGTGCTCCCGGCACTCCCGGCAGCATCGGCATCAACGGCCGGGACGGCCAGTCCGGTGTTGGTATTGACGGCAAAGACGGTATCTCCATCAAAGGCAGAGATGGCAAAGATGGTGTAACCATGAAAGCTGTCGATGGCAAGGATGGCACGGAAGGCCATATCGGCCTGACAGGCCCTGCTGGCACCAATGGCATAAATGGTGCAGATGGAAAGCCGGGAACTTCCATTGATATCACCGTCAAGAACGGCTATGATGGAGCAAATGGTGTCAACGGTAAAAATGGTGTGGATGGAACGAGCCTGACCCGTATCGTCTACAAAGATGGTGCTGGTGAACATCAGGTAGCTACCATGGAAGACGGCTTGAAATTCAAGGGTGATGATACGACTGTCATTAACAAGAAGCTCAACAACACTCTCGATATCATCGGCGGTGCGAAGGGCGACCTGACAGAAGGCAACATCGGCGTCAACAGCACGACGGATGGCAAGCTGAAAGTCCAGCTGGCAAAAGATCTGACAGATATCACATCCATCAGCAACCAGAAGACCGAAGGCGGCAAGACCACCGGCGCTAAGATTACCCTTGGCACCGATGGCAATGTTGATGTCAACGGTGGCAAGATTACCCATGTAGGCAGTGGCATTGAAAAAGATGCTACTGGTAACATCACAGAAGCAAGCAAGACGAATGCTGCCAACATCGGCGATGTCCAGACCATTGCAGAAAGTACCGCTACAAGTTTGACAGGCAAGGGACTGAAATTCGCGGCTAACTCTGGGGATGAATACACGGCTACGCTGGGCAGCACGGTGAAGATTCAGGGCACTGCCAAGAAAGAGGGCCATGAATACACGGCTGATAATCTGACTACGGAGATCGATAAAGATGGCAACATCACCATCCTCATGGATAAGGATATGTCCGTGGAAAAGCTGGCTGTAAACGGCAAGAATGGCAAAGATAGTGCTCCCGGTACTCCCGGCAGCATCGGCATCAGTGGCCAGGACGGCCAGTCCGGTGTTGGTATTGACGGCAAAGACGGCATCTCCATCAAAGGCAGAGATGGCAAAGATGGTGTGACCATGAAAGCTGTCGATGGCAAGGATGGCACGGAAGGCCATATCGGCCTGACAGGCCCTGCTGGCACCAATGGCATAAAAGGTGCAGATGGACAGACGGGAACTTCCATCGATATCACCGTCAAGAACGGCTATGATGGAGCAAATGGTGTCAACGGTAAAAATGGTGTGGATGGAACGAGCCTGACCCGTATCGTCTACAAAGATGGTGCTGGTGAACATCAGGTAGCTACCATGGAAGACGGCCTGAAATTCAAGGGTGATGATACGACTGTCATTAACAAGAAGCTCAACAGCACTCTCGATATCATCGGCGGTGCGAAGGGCGACCTGACAGAAGGCAACATCGGCGTCAACAGCACGACGGATGGCAAGCTGAAAGTCCAACTGGCAAAAGATCTGACAGATATCACATCCATCAGCAACCAGAAGACCGAAGGCGGCAAGACCACCGGCGCTAAGATTACCCTTGGCACCGATGGCAATGTTGATGTCAACGGTGGCAAGATCACCAAGGTAGGCAGTGGCATTGAAGAAGATGCTACTGGTAACATCACAGAAGCAAGCAAGACGAATGCTGCCAACATCGGCGATGTCCAGACCATTGCAGAAAGTACCGCTACAAGTTTGACAGGCAAGGGACTGAAATTCGCGGCTAACTCTGGGGCCGAATACACGGCTAAGCTGGGCAGCAAGGTGACGATTCAGGGCACTGCCAAGAAAGAGGGCCATGAATACACAGCTGATAATCTGACTACGGAGATCGATGGAAATGGCAACATCACCATCCTCATGGATAAGGATATGTCTGTGGAAAAGCTGGCTGTAAATGGCAAGGATGGCAAAGATGGTGCTCCCGGCAGCATCGGCATCAACGGCCGGGACGGCAAATCCGGTATCGGTATTGATGGCAAAGACGGCATCTCCATCAAAGGCAGAGATGGCAAAGATGGTGTGACCATGAAAGCTGTCGATGGTGAAAATGGTACAGAAGGCCATATCAGTCTCACGGGACCCGCCGGCACTAATGGCATAAAAGGTGCAGATGGACAGCCAGGAACGTCGATCGATATCACCGTCAAGAATGGTTATGATGGAAAAGCTGGAACAGATGGCAAGGATGGTGTCAAAGGTGAAAAAGGTGTCGATGGTACAAGCCTGACACGTATCGTTTACACAGATGGTGCCGGTGAACATCAGGTAGCTACCATGGAAGACGGCTTGAAATTCAAGGGTGATGATACGACTGTCATTAACAAGAAGCTCAACAGCACTCTCGATATCATCGGCGGTGCGAAGGGCGACCTGACAGAAGGCAACATCGGCGTCAACAACGACAGCGGCAAGCTGAAGGTCCAGCTGGCAAAAGATCTGACGGGCATCACGTCCATCAGCAATCAGAAGACGACTAAGGTTGACGGCAAGGATGTAACCACCGGTGCTAAGATTACTCTTGGTGCTGATGGCACGACTACCATTTCCGGCGGCGATGTTAATGTCAGCGGCAATAAGATTACCCATGTAGGCAGTGGCATTGAAACAGATGCAAATGGCAAATATACCGTTACAGACCAGAACAAAGGCAATGCCGCTAATATCGGCGATGTTCAAAACATGGTCAATGATGCCAAGACAGAATTGATCAGTGGTGATAATGGTCTGAATAACAAAGCCAATATCGATGCATCCAACATCGGGGCTAATCTGAAAGATGAAGATGGCAAGACTCCGGCATCTGATGCTAAAAAGACTGCAAATGAAAATGCCTGGGGCAAGGCTATCGGTACTGGTGAAATCGAAGCCAATAATGGCCAGCTGGTAACGGGTAATACCGTCTATAATGAAGTCCGTCCTAAGGAAGATGGCAACTATGTGAAGACAAATCAGACTACGGGTGCAAATCTGTCGGCTCTGGATAGTAAGATTGGCAAATTGGATGACGATGCAAACTACATCAAGAAGGATGACAGTATTTCTAAGAACCTGAGCACGCTCGATGCACAGGTCAAGACCAATGCCGATAATATCGCGAATAACACTAAGTCCATCCAGAATATCACGAACAGCGTGAAAAACCTCAGCGATAATGCTGTCCAGTATGACAAAGATTCCAATAAGACAAAAGTCACGCTGGGCGGTGAAGGCGGCACGACAATCACCAACGTCAAGGATGGTGCTCTGAGTGAAAAAAGCTCGGATGCCGTCAATGGCAAGCAGCTCTACAACGAACAGAAAGCTCGTGAAGCGGCTGACAAGGACATTACTGAAAAGGTGACGAACAACACCAATGAAATTACCAAGATTAAGAATGGTGACTTCACGGATGCTAGCAAGACAGCTATCCATAATATTGCCAAGGATGCTGTCAAAGTTGTCGATGGCAAGAATACGACGGTCACTAAGGTCGATGGCACGGATACGACTCCGACGACGTATGCCGTCAATGTCGAAGGCACGGGCAAGGTCGCTTCTGGCGATACCGGTCTGATTTCCGGCGACACGCTCTATAAGGAAGTCCATGTCGATAGCGATGGTTCCTATATCAAGAGTAACAATACGGTCGGTCAGAACCTGTCTGCTCTGGATTCGGGCCTCAAGACGACGAGTGACCTCATACACACGAACGCCAAGGGTGACACCATCCAGATTGGTGGCAACAGCACGGCTACGAAGATTGATGTCAGCGGAAAGGATAAGGATGGCAATACTACAGGCCGCGTCATCACAGGAGTCATGACAGATGGCAAAGATCTGACCAGTGCGGCAAATGTCGGCTATGTCAACGGTATTACCAGTGCCAATACACAGCAGATTTACCGCGATATGAACAATGCCTATAGCCGTCTGGATACGAACATCAACAGAGCGGCAGCCGGCAGCAATGCTTTGGCGGCTCTCCATCCGCTCGATTTCGACCCGGCTGATAAAGCCAGCTTCGCCGTCGGTTACGGCCATTACCGTAACGCCAATGCAGCCGCTGTCGGTGCCTTCTATCAGCCGAATGCCAATACCATGGTCAACATGGGCATTTCTATTGGCAATGGCGACCCGGGCTTCAATGCCGGTGTCTCCTTCAAGATTGGCAAAGGCTCCGCATACAACGGCGTCAGCAAGGCTGAAATGGCACAGACAATCCATGATCAGGCTGAAGAAATCTCGGCTATTAAAGCGAACGATGCAGCCAAGGATAAACGAATCGATGCCCTGGAAAAAGAAAACCAGGAAATGAAGAAACAGATTCAGGAAATCCTGTCCCGTCTGAATGGATAAGTAGTACGTGTCTGCATAACGAAAATAGAACAGACAAAAAGAAACCAGCCATAACGCAACATAATTGCGTTATGGCTGGCTTTTTTAGTGGTGGCCTTTATAATCTGAGTTCTCATATGTAATTCAGAAGAGTATAGCATGGCAAACTGTTTTTTCTATACTGGAAACAATCCTTTATTTTACCGTGTTTTTCAATGTACCGATGGAAGAGATGGAAATTTCTACAGTGTCTCCCGAATGAATGTAGCGGGGCGGTTTGAAGCCGGCGCCGACACCTGATGGTGTACCCGTCGAAATGATATCACCGGGCTGGAGTGTCGTGCCCTGGGATAGGGTGGATATGAGCGACGGAATGGGGAAGATGAATTCTTCTGTCGAGGCATCCTGGCGGACTTCGTCATTGACTTTGGTCACGATAGTAAACGTATCAGGAGCGGCATCGCGCAGCAGGATGCAGGGGCCCATGGGGGCAAAGGTATCGAGGCTTTTACCGTGGAACCACTGGCCGTGATTGCGCTGCAGGTCACGGGCGGTTACATCATTCATGATGGTAAATCCATAGACGTGATTCATGGCTTCGCTGACGGGGATATCCTTGCCGCTGGTGCCGATGATGACGGCCAGTTCTCCTTCATAGTCCAATTCTTTCGTTACCTGCGGATGAGAATCGATGGTATCTTCCGGCCCGATGACGCAGGTCGGGGCTTTGGTGAAAAACTGGGGATATTTTGGCAGGGAATCGAGTTTTTTCTTATGAAATTCTTCGATGTGTTCGGCATAGTTTTCACCGACGCAGAAGATATTTTTCGTAAGCTGCGGCAACGGGGCCAGAATGTGTACCGTGGCCAGCGGTTTGGCTTTCACGGCCTGGGTCTTTTCGTTCTGTTCGAGGGCATCGGCCAGGGCCAGCAGGCCTTCATTTCCCTGCTGGATAAATTCTGCCAATGTTTCCGGAAGAGGGGTAAAGAACGCCTCTTCTAAGGCAATAGCGCTGTATACTCCTGTTTCTTCGGTATCCAGCACGCCCCACTGAACGAATCCCAGGTCTTCAAAGGTAATCAGTTTTTTTATCATCATAGCTATCTTCTCCTTGTCATATTTGTTTTATTATATCATAATTCATTGCGTCATGTATTCTCTGTATCCGTATGTGGACAGCTTTCCTTTAGCAGTCGTAAAAAGACTTCGCATGGTTTGGTGAGAAGCTGGTATTTTTTCCAGACTACGAGACAGGAACAGGAGACGGCCGGCTTCAGGGGGACAAAAGCCAGGTCCGGCGTCTGGAGCTGGAAGAGTTCATTGATGCCAAATGCGCTGGTAATACCTGTCCGGATAAGCTGGGCTGCATTGGCGATGAGATCGAAGCGTCCGACAATCTGCAGGTCCTCCGTTGTCACCTGTCCTCCGGACCAGGTACGGACATCAAAGGCAGCCGTTGCTGTCCGTGAAGACGTGAGCAAGGGGATATCCTTCAGGATGTCCGGTGTAATGGCCGGGAGTTTCGCCCAGGGGTTGTCGCTGCGGGTAATGATTCCGACCGTATTGGTTTCAGGCAAACGGAGGTATTCGTATTTTTCCGGATTAAACGGCTCGATGAACAGGGCAAAGTCGATGAGACCATGGACCAGTCGTTCTTCCACCGTATCGGCATTTCCCGTAAAGAGTTCGCACGTGACACCGGGATGCTGACTATGCAGCCTGGCAAAGGCATCAGTCAGGAAATGAATGACCGGAGTCTCCCCGGCACCGATGCGGATACAGCCAGTCAGTTCCAGCTGATCATTGTTGATTTCGGCTTCAGTCTGGCGAACGAGGGACAGGATTTCTTCGGCCCGCTGCCGGAGATGGATTCCTTCCTCTGTCAGGTGGGTATTGCGGTTGGTCCGGATGAAGAGCTGTTTACCTAGCTCCTTTTCCAGGTCGGCCATCTGTCGTGATAGTGTCGGCTGGGTGATGTGCAGCATATTGGCGGCTCCGGTCATGTTTCCTTCTCTGGCGACGGCCAGAAAATAGTGTAATGTCCGCAATTCCATGGCAACACACTCCTTTCTTTTTCGTTTAGTATACGGCAGGTCTGTCCATTTGGCAATGCTTTTTACGTATTTCCGGATATAAAATATAAGTTTTTTACATTTCATACTTTTTTTGGTAAGATAAGAGCATGAAATGAATTGATTCTGGTATTTACAGAAAGGATGAAGAAGACTCATGTTAGGGAATTTCACATACTGCAATCCGACGAAACTCTATTTTGGCAAAGATGCACTGGAAAACCTCCACGGCGAACTGCAGAAATACGGTAAGAAAATCGTCCTGGTCTACGGCGGCGGCTCGATCAAGAAGAACGGGATTTATGACGACGTCGTCAAAATCCTGCAGGACGAAGGCAAGGACGTAGCGGAAATCGCCGGCGTCATGCCCAATCCGACAATCCATAAGCTGCGCGAAGGCATCGACATCGCAAGAAAGCACGGCGTGGACCTCATCCTCGCCGTCGGCGGCGGTTCCGTCATCGACTATGCCAAGGCCCTGGCCGTCTCCGTACACTGCGACGAAGATCCGTGGGATAAATATTTCATCCGCTTCGAAGAACCGAGCTGTGACATCGTCCCTGTCGGCGATGTCCTGACCATGGTTGGCACGGGCTCTGAAATGAACGCCGGTTCCGTCATTACCTATCCGGAAAAGAAACTGAAGATTGACCATGTCT
Source organism: Megasphaera hexanoica (assembly GCF_043520715.1). NCBI lineage: Bacteria > Bacillati > Bacillota > Negativicutes > Veillonellales > Veillonellaceae > Megasphaera > Megasphaera hexanoica. The sequence goes on from NZ_CP171361.1 coordinate 1,599,165, forward strand.
TTGCTGACGAAAGCGTCATGCCCCGTTTTTCCATCATGAATCCGGTCTACACCATGACCCTGCCGAAATATCAGATGATTGCTGGCATCTATGACATCTTCAATCACATCTGCGAACAGTATTTTTCCGGTGAAGACGACAATACCAGCGACTATCTGGCCGAAGGCCTCATGCGCAATGTCATCGAAGCCAGCCGCAAAGCCGTCGTCGATCCGACGGATTACGAAGCACGCTCCAATCTGATGTGGGACGCCACCTGGGCTCTGAACACGCTCATCGCCAAGGGGAAATCGATGGACTGGATGGTCCACATGCTGGGCCAGGCCGTCGGCGCCTGCACGAATGCCACGCACGGCATGACGCTCTCTGCCGTGTCCCTGCCGTATTACCGCTTCATCATGAAAGACGGTCTGCCGAAATTCGTCCGCTTCGCCAAAGCCGTATGGAATGTCGATGCCGACGGCAGGAGCGATGAAGAAATCGCCGCAGCCGGCCTGGAACGCATGAAGACCTGGATGCAGGAACTCGGCCTCGTGCTCCACATCAAAGAACTCGGTGCGACAGAAGACATGCTCGACGACCTCGTAAACGGCACGCTGATCCTCGACGGCGGCTATCGAGTCCTGACCAAAGACGAAATCAGGGATATCTTCCGGCAGGCCATGTAAGGGAAGGGAACGTGTTTTACGTCTAACTGCTGCATCATAGTGAAAAAAAGTAAATATCCAAGACGTGCCTGTGGCCGTCCGTAGTCCGGAAATTGCGGAATCGTTCATCGTTCATCGTTGGCGAAACGGGTTCGCTGACGCATCGCCTCGGACTCAGATGGCGCTGCGTGCCTTTAGACTCAGGATTATATTACGACCATGCGCAGTCCGTCATAAATTCCGTGACGATGCCATTATTCTGGGCGGGATTGCCAAGCGCAATCCCCTACGAAATCGCATACAGGCGATATTAAATAATTATACGGCCGTAGGGGCGCCCATAACCGGGCGCCCGCGTGAATCCTGGGCATAGCCGGAATTTATGACATGTGGCACACGGTCGTAATGCAATCCGGAATTTCAGGATACGCAGCATCCATCTGAGTCCGAGAAATGTCATTAAAAACAGATTAAACTTTTTGAGCTGACCCCCAATTGTTAGACCTAACATCTAACGATTGGGGGTCACATCATGTCGTGGCTCCTATTTATCCTGATTCTGCAAGAAGTCTCCCGCCTCTTTAGGCGGTGAGATGAATTGCAGGTTTTTCTGAGGGCTCGATGCCATCAGAAAAACAATAGCTTCACAAGTTGATTTGCAGTATAATCAGTAGTAAGAGTGAAAGTATATAGAAAGTCAAGGCAGGTGATGATAGTGAATAAGGCATACCGATACAGAATCTATCCGACAACGGCACAGAAAATGATGTTTGCCAAGACCTTTGGGTGTGTCCGATTCATCTACAACAAGATGCTGAGTGACCGCATTGACTATTATAAGGAAACCGGCCAAAAGCTGAATAACACGCCTGCGCAGTACAAGGAAGACTTCCCTTGGCTAAAGGAAGTCGATAGTTTGGCCCTTGCCAATGCCCAACTGAATCTGAACAAGGCATACAGCCACTTTTGGAATGACAGCCAGCATTTCGGCAAGCCGCGCTTCAAGTCAAAGAAAAATAGTCGCGCTTCGTATTCCACGAACAACCAGAAGGGTTCTGTCCGAATCGAGGGCCATAAGGTGAAACTGCCAAAAGTCGGCTGGGTGAAATTATGCCAGCATCGCCCCTTGCCAGAGAACAGTATCATAAAGACCGTAACCATCAGCAAGACGCCATCAGGAAAGTACTATATCAGTATGCTGGTGGAGTATGAAAACCAAGTACTCCCTGTCATACCGAAGACCTTCCTTGGCTTGGATTTTGCGATGCACGGCTTGTATGTGGCTTCCGATGAGGAGGATGCTAAATATCCCGATTTCCTGCGAAAGGCAGAGAAAAGACTGGCTAAGGCGCAACAGAAGCTATCCAAGAAACAAAAAGGAAGTCACAACAGAGAGAAACAAAGACTGCGCGTAGCTATTCTCCATGAGAAAGTGGCCAATCAACGCCGGGATTTCCTGCACAAAAAGTCCCGCTACCTTGCAGACCGCTATGATGCCATTGGCATTGAGGATATCAGCGTCAAAGCGATGGCAAAGCGGAAAAAGGGTGGTAAGTTCAGTTTTGGCAAATCCGTAGCGGACAATGGCTGGAATCTGTTCACGAACATGCTGGAATATAAGTTGGCTTGGCAAGGCAAACAGCTTATCAAGATAGACAAGTGGTATCCGAGCAGCCAGCTGTGTCACGTATGTGGCTACCGAACTAGTGAAACTAAAGATTTGTCTGTACGGGAATGGAATTGTCCCAAATGTGGCAGTCATCATGACAGGGATAAAAACGCAGCCATAAATATCCGAGAAGAAGCCAGGCGAATATCAGCCTGACGTAATCCATAAAATACCGTGGGTCGCACGGGAATCTACGCCTGTGGAGAGAGTGTAAGCCGCAGCAGTTCCTCGGAGCTGTAGTGCTGTTCTCGTTGAAGCAGGAAGCTCCCGCCTCTGTAGGCGGGGGTACGTTCACACTGAAAACTATATATATACTAAAGTATGTATATAGTTTGCTTTATTGGCGCCGAATAGGCATGATTAAACCCCCAGTTCAACTGGGGGTAAGTAAAATTTCTTAAAGTAAAAAAAGAACCTCTCATGATACAATGTAGATGGTCTGGCAACCACTACATTATTCAGAAGAGAGGTTCATGTCAATGAATGACGTAAAAAGTTTATCACATAGCAAATGGCGATGCAAGTATCATATTGTATTTGCGCCTAAGTACCGTAGACAAATTATTTATGGACAAATAAAAGAAGATATAGGAAAGATATTAAGGTCACTTTGTAATCGAAAGCAGGTTGAGTTAATTGAAGGAGAATGCTGCCCGGATCATATTCATATTTTAGTGGCTATTCCACCGCATCTTAGCGTATCTCAATTCATGGGATATTTAAAGAGTAAAAGTAGCCTGATGATTTTTGACCGCCATGCAAACCTGAAATATAAATATGGGAATCGACATTTTTGGCGCCGAGGTTATTATGTGGATACAGTGGGAAAATATGAAGGAGCTATTAAGGAGTATATTCGCAATCAATTACAAGAAGATATTGAAATGGATACATTAGATTTCAAGGAATACGTAGACCCGTTTACGGGTAGCAGGAAAAAGTAGGCCAAAAAAAGCCCCCGAGTAGGGGGCAGCCTGTAATAAAAGTGTGATTGCCAGACTTTTATTCGGTGCACTCTTTAGAGTGCTACCACAGGAGTTAGGCCCTTATAGGGCCTGAGCAAACCACCAGTTTTACTGGTGGTTATGATTCCGGATATCTTGCCGTTCCTTCCATATTATGCTATAGTTATATTATAATAAAATTATCATAAAATGTAAGAGGGGGGGTGAAAATCATGTATCCTGTCCAACTGATGATTTCTTACTTTACAACTAGTTTTACGGCCATCATGCATATCGGCAGAGAGGTGACGGCTAAACAATATACAGGGGGGGGATTTACAAGATAGTAAAGGCACATATATAAAAAAACAGGCCCAGGAATGGGTGCGTCTTGTTTCATATAGATATAAAGAAGGACAGTGTAGGCATATACTCTCCTTTTTGGCATGTTTGCATTCGTTTGTTATTTCCAATTATTGGTTACCACCTGTCTGCCATTCAGTATGGAATGACAGGAGCATGGCCATGTTCGTATGAAATGTGCTGTTTGCGGCAAAGAATTTACCCCCGACCCGTATTACCCAGCGATACTGCGGATATACCTGCAGGAGGTATGCCAATCACCATGGAATCAATGACAACCGTGTCGAAGGGCCTCTTTATGCTCCCGTTATACGGGAATTTACGTGTCTGCGGTGTGGTAAACACGTGCGGGTAACAGATGGCAGAGACTGCCGTACTAAATTCTGTTCACAGCATTGTGAAAAATTATATTGGAAACATTCCAAAAAAGTATCTTCGGTAGTAATGCATCGAGAATTTACTTGCCGGGAATGTGGGAAAATCGTCATCGTTACGACCCCCAAAGACCGGCATCGGGCTTTTTGCTGTGATGACTGCCAAAAACGCTGGTTTAATAAACGGCGGAAAGTTTCGTATGAACAGAAATAATACCTGAAAAAGTACGTATAAAAGAAGGAGGATATCTATATGAATAAAATATATAAAGTCGTGTGGAATAAAGCAAAAAATTGCTATGTTGTAGCTTCGGAATTTGCTAAAAATCATCAAACGGGTTCAAGCCGTATAAAAGCTGCATCTGTAGCGGCTGTTATGGCAGCAACTATGCTAACTATCGGGACAGGCGTTATATATGCTGCTGATGCAACAGATACTACATACAGTGCCGGAAAGAATGTAAAGATTGATGATAAGAATAAGATTTCTGTGGATTTGTCCGAGTATGCGAAGTCTGACGATGTCGCAGTAGTCTACCAAGATAATGATAAGAATAAGTCACTTCATAGCACCAACGCTGGTACCGTAGGCTCATCGTCAATTGCTCTTGGCAAAGAGGCAACTACAGGAATGAAGTCTGTTGCGCTTGGTGATCAAACGAAAGCTACAGGAGAATCTTCCACGGCGATTGGAGTTAAGGCAGAAGCTACAGCGTTAGATAGCATTGCCATTGGCGGTGAAACAAAAGCTACTGGCGGTGACAGCATCGCAATTGGTAATGATACAACAGCTAATAGCCAGTATAGTGTGGCAATTGGTGATGATATCCATTCCACTGGAGTCTCAGCGACAGCTGTAGGTCAACAAGCACATGCAACTGGTAACTATTCTACCGCACTTGGTGCGATGACGAACGTAGATGCAGATTGGAATAAACAGCATCCGGGTGAATGGAGAAAGTCTGGTGAAATGTCAACTGCTATTGGGTATGGAAGTGGTTCATGGGGAGATTATTCTACTGCTATTGGTGGTGGGTATGCCAAAGCTGAAGGCCAATTTGCCACGGCAATAGGAAGTGCATCACAAGCAACTGCAGAAAATACTGTTGCTTTGGGAGGTGCTGCCACAGCTGAAGGCCGATTTGCCACGGCAATAGGAACTTCATCACAAGCAACTGCAGAAAATGCTGTTGCTTTGGGAGGTGCTGCCACAGCTAATGTATATGGTGGTGTCGCTTTGGGTACGTCATCAGTTGCTAATAGAGCAGCAGAAGCCGGTGTTGTTGGTGCTTTTGCTCCTGAAGGTGCAGACGGCCTTACTTGGAAAGCCAATGCTGGTGCTGTATCTGTAGGCAGCAATACCATTACTCGTCAAATTACCAATGTAGCAGCTGGCAGCGAAGCTACCGATGCTGTAAACGTAGCACAATTGAGGGCTGCAACTGAAAATGCAGGCTGGAACCTGTCCACCAACGGTGTTGCAACCGAAGCAACCAACGTAAAACCCGGCGAATCTGTTGACTTCAGCGGCGACAAGAACATCAAAGTAAGCAATACTGGCAAAGATGTAAAGGTAGAGCTGAACAAAGAATTGACAGGTCTGACCAGCGTAACTACCCAAAATGCATATGTAACCAACGTTGATGCAAGCAAGAATGAATCTGTAACCAACGTAGGGTATGTGAATAACCAGATTGCAGGCGTAACTTTGACTGAAGGTAAGGGTATTTCCATCACCGATAAGAAGATTAACGTTAAGCTGAAAGACGGCGAGCAAAACCTGGTAGTTAACGAAGACGGCCTGTCTATGAATACTACCCTGAAGGGTATTCAATCCATCACTGGTGCAGGCACTGGCGCAGGAAGCATCAGCTTTGAAGGCAGCAATGTTAAGGTTAACCAAAATACTTTTAACAGTGACGGCAGAATCCAAGGCGTAGTAGCAGGTAAAGACGATACTGACGCTGTAAACGTAGGCCAGCTGACGGATTATGTTGCAGCTAACGATACGCATATTAAGAGTGGCAACTATGCAGTTGGCGAAGTAACTGACAGCACTGGCAATAAATCTCAGGGCGTATCTATGGATATTGTTAATAAAGAAGGTAAGGTAACCGGTACTGTAACCATTACCGACGTAGCCAAAGCAAGTGACGTAGGCGAGGTTAATAATATTGACAGCGATATTAAGAACCAAAACGGCAGCCATACTACCGTTGTTGACGCTGTAAACAACCTGAACCAGAAGTTGAACAACAAGGTTGGTGACCTGAACTATGTAGAAGGCGGCAAGGGTAATTATGTTACTAATGGCGAAAACACAACTACTTCTATCGGCAAGCTTGACCAGGCGTTGAAGGACGTAGCAGCAACTGCAGCTAAGCACACTACTGTAACCCAGGGTGATAACATTACTGTAACTCCGGGAACTAATACTGACGGTAGCAAAAACTACAATGTGGCTTTGAAAAAGGATATCACTGTTGAAAGCGTAACCGCCAATACCTTTAAAGCTGACCAAACTGTAATGAACAAAGACGGCCTGAAGGTTGGCAATAAGGTTAGCGTATCTGCAACTGCTGTAACCGCAGGCAAGACCTCCATCAGCGATGAAGGCGTAAAAGTTGGCGGCAAGACCTATATCAGCGATAAAGGCCTGAATGCTAATGACCAAAAGGTTACCAATGTTGCTGCAGGTGAACTCAGCGCAACCTCCAAGGACGCTGTAAATGGTAGCCAGCTCTATGAAACGAACCAGGCGATTGCCAACAACGCAACCAACATTTCGTCACTGAGCCATTCTATCAGCAACCTCGACAACCGTGTCAACAAAGTCGGTGCCGGTGCTGCGGCTTTGGCAGCATTACATCCATTGGATTTTGATCCGGATGCGAAGTGGGACTTTGCGGCAGGCTATGGCAACTACCGCGGCGCCAATGCAGCTGCTGTTGGGGCATACTATCGTCCGAATGAAGACACGATGTTCTCTGTAGGCGGAACCTTTGGTAATGGCGAAAACATGGTTAATGCCGGCGTAAGCTTCAAACTAGGTTCCGGAAGCAGTCATGTATCGACTTCTCGTGTAGCGATGGCGAAGGAAATTAAAGAACTGCGCGGTGAATTGGAAGCTATGAAGTCAGCCATGCTCGATGCCAATGCAGGTAAGAAGATAGATACATCCAAACTGCAGCTCTTCCCGGATGTACCGCAGAATCACTGGGCTTACGAATACGTAGCACAGCTGGCCGGCAACGGCATGATCGAAGGCTATCCGGATGGCAACTTTGCCGGAGACCGCCCGATGACGCGGTATGAATTTGCAGCTATCTTGTATCGTGCCATGACAAAAGGCGCTGTCTTGTCCGACAAGATTCTCAGCGAATTCTCGCATGAATTAGAATACTTCACTGTCGATACGATAGCAAAAGACAAAGCAGGCAATCCGACGATTCAGCGTGTTCGCACAGTCAAAGAAAACAAAAATAAATAAGCTCAACGAACCATTGAATAACGGATAGGAAAAAGAACGATGCAAAGAGAAAAATTTTCTCGATGCATCGTTCTTTTTTTGTTGGTTGCTTGTTGCCTGATTCTAATATTTGATACATATGATATAATACCAAGAGAAATACGAATTAACATGGAAGTGTAAGTGATAAGGTATTCTATAGATTTACTTGTTCAAGGCAGGTGAGATTATAGTGAATAAGGCATACCGATACAGGCTCTATCCAACGGCTGCACAAAAAATTATGTTTGCCAAGACTTTCGGCTGTGTCCGATTCATCTATAACAAGATGCTTGGCGACCGCCTTGACTACTACAAAGAAACAGGCAAGAAACTGAACAATACTCCCGCACAGTATAAGGAAGAATTTCCTTGGCTGAAAGAAGTGGACAGTCTTGCTTCAAGTCTAAGAAGACAGGACACGGCTCATATTCTACGAACAATCAGAAAGGCTCTGTCCGGTTAGAAGGAAATAAGGTTAAATTGCCTAAAGTTGGTTGGGTAAAATTATGTCTGCATCGTCCCCTGATGGAAAACAGCACGATAAAGACCGTTACCATAAGCAGAACACCTTCAGGAAAATTCTATATCAGTATTTTGGTGGAGTACGAAAACCAAATACTTCCCATAATGCCGAAGAAATTTCTTGGGCTTGATTTTGCCATGCACGGTCTATATGTTGCTTCTGACGAAGATGATGCGAATTATCCAAACTTTTTGCGTAAAACCGAGAAGAGATTGGCTCAAGCACAAAGAAAACTATCCAAAAGGCAAAAAGGAAGCCACAATCGTAAGAAGCAAAGGCTTCGCGTAGCTGTGCTTCATGAGAAAATTGCCAATCAACGCCGCGACTTCCTGCACAAAAAAGCCCGCTACTTGGTAGACCACTATGATGCTATTGGTATCGAGGATATCAGCGTCAAGGCGATGGCTAAACGCAAGAAAGGCGGTAAATTCAGTTTTGGTAAGTCCGTAGCCGACAATGGCTGGAATATGTTCACAAACATGTTGGAATATAAGCTGGCTTGGCAAGGCAAACAGCTTATCAAGATAGACAAATGGTATCCAAGCAGTCAGCTATGCCATGTTTGCGGTTACCAGAACAATGAAACGAAAGATTTGTCTATACGAGAATGGGATTGCCCGAAATGTGGCAGTCATCATGACAGAGATAAGAACGCTGCCATAAATATACGAGAAGAAGCCAGGCGAATATCTGCCTGACATAACGCATAAAGTACCGTGGGTCGCACGGGAATCTACGCCTGTGGAGAGAGTGTAAGCCTCAGCAGTTCCTCGGAGCTGTAGTGCTGTTCTCGTTGAAGCAGGAAGCTCCCGCCTCTGTAGGCGGGGGTACATTCACTATTTGCCGTACGTATTCCTAAAACTAAATTATAGGCATTTCACATTTCACAGGAACCTTGGTAAGATAAGAGTGTAAAGAAAACAAGGTCTCAGGAGGTGGATGCCATGGATGAAAAAGTACGGCAGAACCTGGTCGATGCGGGCTGCTCGGAAGGCTTCATTGACGACTATGCAGCAGCGGGCAGCGGCAGTGAACAGCTTTGCCGCCTGCGGCAGCATCGGAAAGAACTGCTCTGCCGCATACATGACGGCCAGCGCCAGCTCGATTGTCTTGATTATTTGATTTATCAGGTGAAAAGAGGAAAATCATGAATTTAGAAGAAATCAAAAAGAACGGTCCCTTTGCCATCGGCGGGGAAAATGTCGATTACGCCCAGTATTTCGACGGTACGAGCTATCTCAATATGATCTCACTGAAGCAGGTCGTCGTCGGCAATGTGACTTTTGAAGCGGGCTGCCGCAATCACTGGCACATCCATCATGCTACAAAAGGCGGCGGCCAGATGCTCCTGGTCACGGCCGGCCGCGGCTGGTATCAGGAATGGGGGAAACCGGCCCAGGCGCTCCATGCTGGCGACGTCGTCCACATCCCGGCCAATGTCAAGCATTGGCACGGTGCTGCCAAGGACAGTGCCTTCCAGCATCTGGCCATCGAAGTCGACGGGACCGATACGAGTACGGAATGGTGTGAAGCCGTCAAGGAGGCTGATTATGAAGCTCTTCCGTAAGCCGTTGTTAGCAGCCGGGCTCATCGCCCTGGCCGGGATAGGATTTTTGGGAACAGGAGATGCATTTGCCATGAATACAACTGATAATCAGCCGAAAAAAGCCGTTAAAATTGTCCAGACCGCAGGGCGGCAGCAGCTGGGAAACTTTGCCCCCGATTTTGCCCGTTATAATGACGACATCCTCTTTGGTGAAGTGTGGAGCAAGAACGATGTCCTTTCCCTGCACGACCGCAGCATCGTCACCGTTTCGGCCCTGATCGCTCAGGGGATTACGGACAGTTCTTTGAAGTATCATATCCAGACGGCCAAGAAGAACGGCGTCACGAAAGAAGAAATGGCAGAAATCATCACACAGCTCGGTTTCTACAGCGGCTGGCCCAAAGCTTGGGCGGCCTTTGGCTATGCCAAAGAAGTATATAGTGAAAATGTTAAATAAAGTGTAATTTTTGAGAAAGGATCTGAGTTAAATGATGAAGAAAATTTTAACGCTCGCCTTGAGCAGCCTCATGGTCCTGGGACTGGCTGCCTGTGGCAATACAAACAGTGCAGACGCGTCTTCCAGCACGTCGAAAAAGACCGATACGGCGGCCCAGGCTCCGGCCAAGGGCAATGGCAAGACGTTGGTCGTCTATTATTCGGCTGGCGGCCATACGAAGAACGTCGCCAATTATATCGCTAAAGCGACCAACGGCGACGTCATGGAACTGAAACCGGTCCAGGACTATACGGAAGCGGACCTGGACTATAATAATCGGGACAGCCGCGTCTATCGCGAACACGATGATGCCAGCCTGCGCGACATTCCCTTGGTCAAGGATAAGGCCGACAACTGGGAAGGCTATGATACGGTCTTTATCGGGTATCCTATTTGGTGGGGCATCGCTGCCTGGCCGGTAGATACTTTTGTCAAGCACAATGACTTCAGTGGCAAGACGGTCATCCCCTTTGCCACGTCGGCCAGTTCGGGCCTCGGCGACAGCGGCAGACAGCTGCAACAGATGGCTGGCACGGGCAGCTGGCTGGAAGGCAAGCGTTTCCCGTCCAATGTGTCGGAAAGTACGGTTCAGCAGTGGGTTCAGAGCCTGAATCGCTGATAGAAAAAGAAGAAGGTTGTCTGAATACGGCAGCCTTCTTTTTATTTAAACAATCATAGCAAAAAAGCATTGATTAACAAAGTTCATAGGCATTTGTTATTCAATAGATAGCAATGTATACTGTAATCAAGCAATAGAGAGTTTCAAAAGTGTTGAAAAAGGAGTATGTAACGTCAACTACTCCCGACTAAAGTCGGGAGCTTGTAAGTCGGAACTGCATAGGTACTAACGACATCTAAAAGATGTCTTCCCAAATCCGCCTACATCATCGGGTGGCTGACAACACCCGCTTTGCTAAGGAGTTTACTCCGAAGCAGTTGTTATTCTTTCGTAATGAGGATTGTTATCTCCGGAAATCCACATAGTTCCGAGGAGCTGGATATTCATAGCTCCGATACGGTCATCGTTAGATCTGTAACCACACTGGCAACGATATAAGTGTTTGTGATGGTCACGATTTTCCTTGTGGATAGTACCGCATTTGGGACAACGTTGAGAGGTATATTTAGCAGATACCTTCAGAACTTCGGAACGATTTTCATGAGCTTTATAAGTCAAGAATTGTTCCAACTGATAGAACGCCCAGCTGCGCAGGTCGTAATTTTGTTTAGCAGTTCTTGAAAGATGGGACGCTTCGAAGCTAACACCGGTCAAATCTTCAAGCACAAACAGCGTATCTTTGCCGTATTTTTCAACGAGTGTCTTAGAAATCCGATGGTTTACATCAGACATCCAACGGTTCTCTCGTCCTGAAATGGCTTTGAGTCTACGCTTTGCTGATTTTGTACCTTTAGACTGGAGCTGGCGGCGGACTTCCTGAAATTTATGGCGTTTAGTAGCCATCTTCTTACCAGAGACGAATTCAGTTTTGCCCTGCTCGTCATAGCTAACGGTCAAAAAACGTAATCCACGGTCAATACCGACAACGTGACGGACGTTTTCTTTCTGAAAATCTTCGACAGCTTGGGTTACGGGAATATGGAGATACCATAAACCTTTGAGTTCGACCAGTTTTGCTGTTCCAAGGTCATAAGCGCCATCAAGGTATTCAGCGAAATGTTCGCCCTCAAAAGTGCATTTGGTTCTTTTTCCGAGTGTATTGATAGATAGGATTTGACCATCATCAACGAAACTGTAATCTCGGTTACGGACCAAATCAGCTTGCGGACGAGTAAAGAATATCGGCTTCCAAAGCCATTCCCATGTCTTGGCGATGCGTTGCCAGTTGTCATTCTTATCCTTATATCTGTAGGGATTTTGGAAGAGCTGTTGTTTTACCGTCTTATATCTGGCAATCGTCGTCTTGATAGAAGACTGGGCCAGCTGCGATTTCAGACCGAACTGGCTGCGCAGGTCACTGTACAGCTCTCTGTTGAGACTTTGGTAGGTCATGTTAAATCGGTTGTTGAAGATGTACTGCGACACGAAGTTACAAGCCTGACGGTATTGTTCCGTCATCTGACGGAACAGCGTCTCTTGTTCGGGAGTAGCATGTATACGAAGTTTTATTGTTTTAGTTAGGTTAGACATTTTTTCACCTACCTTTCTAAAATCTATACTACTTCATCAAAATTATTATATCATAATTTTTTTGCTAAAAGTCTATTATTTATTATTGAAAGGAGGGGAGGTGCGGCTCCTCTCATGACTAAAGTCACGAGTCTCCGCCGCACCATGAAGATGAAAAAACATCAGAAAGTCTTATTAATAGCGGCTGCTTTATGTGTGAGTACCTTTCCCTTTTCTGGATTCGGCACGGGTGCCGCATATGCGGCGACACCGGCAGCGGTTTTGCAGGCGAGATCGCAGATGAAACAGTCTTCCATCAGCGAATTAACGAATGATACACGGGTATTCAAGGTTGACCCCAAGATTGAAGCGAAGAATGTCCGCTTTCAGAACCGTTATGGTTTCGACATCGCTGGCCACCTTTATTTGCCGAAAAATTTCGATGCCCAGAAGCAATATAAGGCCGTCGTCGTTTCGGGGCCTTTCGGCGCTGTCAAAGAACAATCTTCCGGCTTATATGCTCAGGAAATGGCAAAACACGGATATGTTGCTGTCGCCTTTGATCCGTCCATGACTGGAGAAAGCGGGGGCACGCGCCGTAATATGGCTTCGCCTGATATCTTTGTAGAAGATTATAGTGCTGCTGTCGATTTCATCAGTAATTTGAAATTCGTCAATCCCGATAAAGTAGGGGCTATTGGCATCTGTGGTCTGTCCGGTATGGCTCTGACGGCTGCTGCCAATGACACGCGCATCAAAGCCGTCGCAACTTCAGCGATGTATGATATGTCCGACAGTATCCGCAATCACTATCAAGGAGATTACTATACGCCGGAACAGCGGGAAAAAGTGAAGGAACATTTGGCTGTTATGCGGGACAAAGAAGCCAAAGAAGGGCAAGCTATCCCGGGCTCGCATGAACTGGCCGTCGATGCGCAGGGACATGTCATTTCTCATGATACGATGTTTCCAGACAAACTGCCAGCCGATGCAAATAGTGTAGTGAAAGGATTTTATGATTATTACGTAGGGCGGGCATATCATCCGCGGTCCATCAACTCCAATACACTGGCCTGGGATTCGACGACGCCGTATGGATTCTTCAACTTCTCTCTCATGGAACACATTGATGAAATCAGCCCGCGTCCGGTCCTGCTCATTACCGGTGAGAAAGCTCACTCGAAATACTTTGCCGATGCGGCGTATGCTAAATTGAAGGCTCCGAAACGGGAAATCGTTGTTCCCGGGGCTACGCATACCGATTTATATGATCAGATGGATAAGATTCCTTTTGACGATTTGGTCCAATTTTTTGACGATGCATTGAAATAAAAGTAAGCACCTTAGAAAGGATCCTTCATATGTTATCTTTATCGCAAGCCTTGAAACGATGGAGCCGGGAGCCGGTCATCGGTACGACAGCAGACGAAATTGAAACCATGCGCTTTTACAGCCGACAGGCGCAGAAGATTCTCATGGAAATCAATACACAGTACCATGAACCGGAAGTACTGCGCCAACTTTTTTCACGGCTCATCGGCAGTCCTGTCGATGATACATTTGCCTTCTTTCCACCGTTTTATACGGATTTTGGCAAGAATATCCATCTTGGCAAGAATGTCTTCTTCAATAGCGGCTGCAAGTTCCAGGACCAGGGAGGTATTTTCATCGGCGATAATGTCCTCATTGGACATAATGTTGTCCTAGCTACGCTCAATCATCATCCAGCCCCGGATAAACGGAGTGAGCTCATGCCGGGCCGGATCGTCCTGCATGAAGGCGTCTGGATTGGGGCTAATGCGACCATAACAGCTGGGGTCACTGTCGGCCGTTATGCCATCGTCGCAGCCGGTGCCGTCGTGAACCGGGACGTCCCACCGTATACTGTCGTCGGCGGCGTACCGGCTCACTTTATCAAAAACATTGAACAGTGAGGTTTTATAGCTGGCTTATTTTTTCTGCCTCTTCCTTCAAGAGATGGATGAATTGCTGGGTCCCTTTGGAGAATATTTGGAATCGTTTCCATACGATGAACAGGGTATCCTCCAACAACGGGTCCAAGAGTCGGAAGCAGAGCTCCGGGTCATAGGGTGGCACGTTGATGATTTTTTCCAACATGATGCAGGACCCCAGCCCTTCGCGGACCATGAGGGATGCATTATAGGCCAGATTGTAGGTTGCCTGGATGTTCAATTCGGCAAAGGGCTTTTTTATCCATGTCTGCAATTTATTGCCATGGCTGTTGGCTTGCAATACCTGCTGGGACAGGATGAGATTTTCCGACCATAAATCTTGTGGCCGGATTGCCTCCCTGGCTGCCAGCGGGTGGCTGCGCTGCAAAAGAAGGCCCCAGTGATCAGTGTATGGGCAGGGCAGGACCTCATATTTTTCCGTATCGACATGACCGTAGACGACGGCGACGTCGATGAGTCCTTTGTCGAGGGCTTCCATGATGGCCTGTCCATCGCCACTGGTAACGTGGAAATGGAGGTTCTTGTAGTGGCTTTGCAGTTTATGGGCAGTCTGCATGATGAAGCGGACACTGTCGGATTCAGCCGAACCGATGCGGATGTTTCCGTTTAGTTCCGTATCGTCACTGCGTAGTTCCTGTTCCGTATGGCTGGCTAAAGACAGGATTTCTTCAGCCCGCTTTTTCAGGAATAGGCCTTCCTCGGTGAGCGTAATGCGACGGGGGCCGCGGATCATCAGTTCTTTTCCTAGCATCTCTTCCATGTCACGCAACTGCCGCGACAGTGTCGGCTGGGACAAGTGCAGGGCTTCGGCTGCGTGGGTAATGCTTTCTTCTCGGGCGACGGTGAGGAAATAATTGAGTACCCGTAAATCTAACATCATTATCAATCCTTTCCTGGTAGATGAATCTCTTCTTTCAGGCCTTTCAAAAAGGCTTCGCACGTCGGCGACAGGAGCTGGTATTTTTTCCAGGCTTCGAGACATGAGACGGTGACGGCTGGCTCCAAGGGGATAAAGACTAAATCCGGTGTCTGGAGTTGGAAGAACTCGTCGATGCCGAGGGCACTGGTAATGCCTGTCCGGATGAGCTGGGCTGCATTGGCTGCTCCGGTCATATTCTGTTCCCTGGCGACGGCCAGGGAAGTATTGCAGGGTCCGTATTTCCATGATGTCACTCCTATGGGCTGATTTTTCTTTAGTATACGCCTTTTGAAAGGGCCTTACAATAAAGGTGTCATATCATAAATGACATGGAACTGTAACCGTTCTTGAGTTGTTGTTTGTCCTTCTCCGGAGTATAATAAATCGTACTTTCTGATTTGTTTCTTCGGGGGAGGATTTTTTTATGGATTACATTGTCAATACGTTTACATTTGAGCTGGAACACGGCGGGCCGCACGTGCATTTCCTGGCCTTTATTTTATTTATCATCATCGGCATCGCCATCCTGCACGGCGTCTTCCGGGGCGTCATCGAGGTATTGAGCCGCGTGACGAAAGTCCCGCGGGACAGTTGGCGCAATGTCTTCCGATTCATGCCGACCCTCCTCGGTATTCTCCTGGGCATCCGCCTGACCAAGGATATCCTGAATCTGCCTAACTTCGTCCAAAATATCTTGTCCTATCACTATCACAGTGTCGTCATCATTACGGTGACCTTCTTCTGTGCCCATACGATTTCGTCTTTCCTCAAGGATAAGCTCTCCAAGAGCGGCGACAAGCAGGCGACGACGTCCATCCTGACGACCGTCGTCGACCTCGGCGTCTACATTATGGGCATCCTCTTCATCCTCAGTTCCTACGGCATTTCCATTTCACCGCTCCTGACAGCCCTCGGCGCCGGCGGCCTGGCATCGGCCTTGGCCTTGCAGGATACCTTGTCCAACCTCTTTTCCGGCATTACGACGCTCGTGTCCAAACAGGTCCACATGGGCGATTATATCCGCCTGGCCAGCGGCGAAGCGGGGCGCGTCGTCGACATGAACTGGCGTAATACGACCATCCGCACGGCGACGGGGAATATGGTCATCGTCCCCAACAAGAGCATTGCCACTGCGACACTGACTAACTATGAACAGCCCTTGGCCGAATGTACCATTTCCATTCCCTTGACTATTACTTATGATAACGACCTGCAGCACGTCGAAGACGTCACCCTCGGCGTAGCCCGCCATATCCTCGACCACAGCGAGTACGGCGTCACCGGTTTCGAGCCCCTCGTACGCTATGACCAGATGGGGGAATACGGCATTTCTTTCAAAGTCGTTCTGCGTATCCGCAACATCGTCGACGAAGCCGTTCTCAAGCACCAGTTCATCAAAAGCATCTACAAGACCTACAAAAAAGAAGGCATCCATCTCCTCATCCGCCGCGACTGAACAGGGGGACTCTTGGCGGATGAGGATTATGTAGCGATGCAAAAACGCTCCTCTCATCTCACAAAATTCCCGCAACATCTTGACACTGTCAGATGTTGATATATGCTAGTGTTGAAGCGATATTTATGATACAATGTGAGAGTATTATATTGTAATAGCGAGGAGCGACACTATATGGGTACTGAAATCACTAAGAACTTTATTGAAAATTTCATCGATGAAGATAATGCGTCGAATAAATATGGGAAGCGCGTACACACCCGTTTCCCGCCTGAACCGAATGGGTATCTGCATATCGGTCATGCCAAGTCTATCTGCCTGAATTTTGGCATTGCCAAAAAATACGGCGGCCTGACGAATCTGCGCTTTGATGATACGAATCCGTCCAAAGAAAATACAGAATTTGTTGAATCCATCAAAAAGGATGTCAAATGGCTGGGATTTGACTGGGGAGACCGCTTGTATTATACCTCAGATTATTTTGATCAAATTTATGAATATGCGGTCAAACTGATCAAACTGGGTAAGGCCTATGTCGATGATCTGACAAGCGAACAGATTAAAGCATACCGTGGTACCTTCAATACGCCGGGAAAAGAAAGTCCGTACCGCAACCGCAGTGTCGAAGAAAACCTGCGCCTGTTTGAAGAAATGAAGGCCGGGAAATATGCCGACGGCGAAAAGGTCCTGCGTGCCAAAATTGATATGGCAAGCCCTAATATCAACATGCGTGACCCTGTCATCTACCGTATTCTTCATGCTACTCATCACCGTACGGGTGACAAATGGTGCATTTATCCTATGTATGATTTTGCTCATCCTGTTTCTGACGCTATTGAACGGATCACCCATTCTATCTGCACTCTCGAATTTGAAGACCATCGTCCTCTCTATGAATGGTGTATCCAGGACTGGGAAGACCCGGAAGGCCAGCTGCCCCGTCAGATTGAATTTGCCCGCCTTAATGTGACCAAGATGGTCATGAGCAAACGCAAGCTCCGTGTCCTCGTCGAAAAGGGTATTGTCAGCGGCTGGGATGATCCCCGTATGCCGACCATTGCCGGTATCCGCCGCCGTGGCTATACACCGGAATCCATCCGTGATTTCTGCGACCGCATCGGCGTGGCAAAAGCCGACAGCGTCGTCGATATTTCCCTCCTCGAATACTGCATCCGTGAAGATTTGAAGCTCAAGGCTCCGCGCATCATGACCGTCATCGACCCCATCAAAGTCGTTATTACGGATTATCCTGATGGCAAGACCGAAACCATTACGGCAGAAAATAACCAGGAAAATGAAGCCATGGGTACGCGTCAGATGACGTTCAGCAAAAACATCTATATTGACCGCAAAGACTTCATGGAAGAACCGGTAAAGAAATTCTTCCGCCTGGCTCCGGGCAGGGAAGTGCGCCTTAAATATGCGTATATCATCAAATGCGAAGAAGTCATCAAAGATGCTGATGGCAATATCGTAGAAATCCATTGTAGTCATGATCCGGAAAGCATGAGCGGTACCGGCAAAAATGCCAATCGCAAGGTTAAAGGGACACTTCACTGGGTCAATGCTGATGATGCTGTCGATATCGAAACGAGGGTCTATGACTATCTGCTCAAAGATGCCGATACCGACGATGAAGAAGAAACGGACAGCAAGGATTTCCTTTCCCAGATCAATCCGCACAGCCTAGATGTGTATCACAGCAAGGCTGAAGCCTGCATCAAACAGTATAAAGCAGGCGACCACTTCCAGTTCCTGCGGGAAGGGTACTTTGTTATTGATCCCGATACGACAGAAGATCATATCGTCGTGAACCGTATCGTCGGCTTGCGCGATACCTGGGCTAAGATGCAGAAGAAAAATAAATAAGAAACAATAAGATTAAAATGAAATGAGAAAATAAGCCGCTTTTTTTCAGTATATTAAAATTAACTGAGAAAAGCGGCCTTTTTCTGTCTTATCGTTGCGCTGTACCGGTAATAACGGTATAATGAAGTTCGTAGTTATTGCAGAGGAGATGTGCGTATGAAAGTATTAGGTACACATAGTGTCCTGCTTTTTATTTTATTTATTGTCGTAGGCGGTATTCTGGGAGGAATCCTGGGAGAACTGCTGTCTCATGTCAGCTTTGGCAGTCTCATGCCGCTCTTGTCCCAGCATTATGAAATATTTGATATTCAGAACGTCCATCTGAATCTGTATGTCATGCAGATCCAGTTCGGCATTCATTTTGCCCCTAATCTGCTGAGTATTCTTGGCATTATACTGGCATTTCTTATTTTCCGCCGGTTATAATAGTATATAAGGATAAGGAGGTTTTTTTATTATGCTTATTCTGGCTTCCGCTTCACCGAGGCGCCGGGAATTGCTGTCTCAGATTGGGGTAGCCTATATGGTCAATCCCAGCACCTATGAAGAAGGTGCACCTAAAAAGAAAGATCCTGCTAAATTTGTCCTGGCCCAGGCACTGGGTAAAGCCAATGATGTAGCGGCCAAATATCCGGGTCAGTGGGTACTGGGTGCCGATACGGTCGTGGCACTCGACGGGGAAATCCTGGGTAAGCCGAAGCATGAAAAAGATGCCATGCGCATGCTTCAGGAATTATCGGGCCGTAAACATTCCGTGTTCACGGGCGTAGCACTGGTGCGCGGTAAAAAGACTTATACCAAAGTCGTGGAAACCAAAGTCTGGTTCCGGAAGTTGAAAGACAGTGAAATCAAGGACTATGTCCATTCTGGTGAACCCATGGATAAAGCCGGGGCTTATGGTATCCAGGGAAAGGCCGCTGTCTTCGTTGAAAAAGTCAACGGTTCCTATACGAACGTAGTCGGCCTGCCGTTATCCCAGGTCTATACGCTGCTCCAGAAGGCAAAAATTATCGGATGACTTGTCTGAAAGAATTGTCATCGCGGGAAAAACCACGGGAAAAACTGATCCAGCATGGCGCCCGCCTGCTGACGGATCCAGAGCTTCTGGCCATTCTCCTGCGGACCGGTACCCGGGGCTGTTCAGTACTGGATATGGCCCGGAATTTGCTGGCGTCCCTGCCGGGAGGTAATCTGGGCTGTCTTGGCGAAATCACGCTTAGTGAATTATGCCGGATCCGCGGCATCGGCCCGGACAAGGCTGTCACTCTTTGTGCAGCCGTGGAACTCGGCCGGCGCATCGTCCGCTGCCGGGTACGCCGGGATAATCCCGATTTCAGTTCACCTCAGGTCATTGCCGAATACGTCATGGAAGACATGCGCTTCCTACCGCAGGAACGGTTTGCCGCCGTGTACCTTTCGACGAAGAATCAGCTCCTGCGCGTCCAGACTCTGACCGTAGGGACTATTAATGCCAGCCTGGCCAAGGCCAGAGACGTGTTCCGCTACGCGCTGCAGTGTAATGCGGCCGCTGTCGTCCTGCTGCATAACCATCCCAGTGGCAATCCTGAGCCGAGTCAGGAAGATATCGATGTCACGCGCCGCCTCGTACAAGCCGGTGATGTCATGGAGATCCCAATCCTGGACCACATCATCATCGGTGACGGTGTGTTTGTCAGCCTGTGTGAGCGGGGCTACCTGTAAGATGACCAGACAATGTGTGCATATATAATATGAACCAGCATCCGTTTCCGGATGCTTTTCTTTTTACAAACTTTTTTATAAAATAATAAACATTATTTCTTGATAAATTTATGTGACCGTGAGATAATATATATAATATTAATACATAAATAATTCGGCTAGACTAAAGGAGGAGTGTTGTATGAATATCGTAGTACTGATTAAACAAGTACCAGCCGTTTCGGATATCCAGATTGACAGTCAGAATCATAATCTGGTCCGTGTCGGGGCGCCGACGATGCTGAACCCTGTAGACAAGAATGCCATTGAGGCAGCCATTGCCATTAAAGAAGCACAGGGAGGTACAGTGACTCTGGTTTCCATGGGGACGGCTATGGCCAGTGAAGCTCTGCGGGAAGGCGTGTCCATGGGGGCCGATGGCGGCGTCCTTCTGTCCGATGAACGCATGGCCGGGTCCGATACGCTGGCGACGGGGAAAATCCTTGCCCTGGCCATTAAAAAACTGGCGCCTGTCGATCTGGTCCTTACAGGAAAACAATCGGCTGACGGTGATACGGGACAGATTCCGCCAGCTATTGCCGAACACCTGGGATTCAGTCTCATAACGTATGCAGAAAGCCTCACGGCAGAAGATGGGGTGATCCGGGCATCGCGGAAGAATCACGGTGGAATGGAAACAGTAGAAACGAAGCTTCCGGCAGTCTGCTCAGTCATGGAAACGATGAACGTGCCCCGTTCACCCAGTATCCGTAACAAGATGAAAGCAAAAAAAGCCGTCTTTGATGTCTGGCGGCTGGAAGATATCGGACTCGATCCGTCTGAATCGGGCAGTGCCGGTTCGGCAACGGATGTTACCGAAGTGTTTGCGCCGGAAAAACATGCTGTCGGCATCATGATTGACGGCAATACGACAGAAGAAGCTGTCCAGAAACTGATGGCAGATATGGCAGCGAAAAAACTGATATAAGGAGGCGCATGGTTATGGAAAAGAAACACAATATCTGGGTGTACATAGAATTAGTGGATGGGAAACCGTCACAGCTGAGCCTTGAACTGCTGGGAAAAGGCCGGGAACTGGCCGATAGTAGAAATAAAGCCCTGATGGCTCTTCTCGTGGGTAAGGGAGCAGAAGAAGCGGCTTCTGATATTATAGGCTATGGCGCCGATGTGGCGGTCGTCGTTAACCGCGATGGGCTGGATACGTTTGATGCCTCGCAGTACACGGAAATCGTACAGCAGATCCTGACAAAATATGAAGCCAGTGCTATGCTGATTGGCGCATCTCCTGACGGCCGTGACCTGGGTGGACGGCTCTCTGCCGCTATGAATCTGGGACTCGTTGCCGACTGCATCGATTGCCGGTACGAAGGAGACGATGACAGTCTTACCTGGATACGGCCGGCTTACACGGGAAAATTGTTCGTTAAGATTCTGACGACGACGCGTCCCCAGCTGGCTACGATTGGCGAACGGATTTTCCGGGGCAATACGTTTGACAGCAGCCGCAGTGGAGAAGTCATCAAAGAGGACGGTCTTTCCTGTACGCGTACCGTATCCCAGAAGGTGACCGGCTTTGAAAGCCTGCCGCCGCTCGATGAAACGCTGACTATCGAAACGGCTGATTTGGTTGTCGGAGCCGGCCGGGGGGTAGGAGACGAAGACGGCCTTAAAAAGGTAGCTGCCTTTGCCGAGTCCATTGGCGCGCCGCTGGGCGTTTCCAAACCGCTGGTCGATAACGGCTGGATGCCCCATGATGCACAGGTTGGCGTGACAGGCAAAAAAATAGCTCCGAAGATTTACATCGCTCTGGGAATTTCCGGTGCCATCCAGCATCAACTGGGCCTGAAAGAGGCAGAACTGATCATTGCCGTCAATACGGATCCGGACGCACCCATTTTCAAATTTGCCAATTATGGCATTGTAGGCGATTTGTTTGAAGTTATGCCTATCCTTCAGCGGGAAATCAAAAAATTGCAGGCAAAATAACGGAAACTGGATATATCAAGGCCGGGAAACGCTGTATTGCAGTGGTCCTGGCCTTATTTTCTGGTCTGGCTATTGCACTTCTCTACAATATTTGCCATAATTAAAGATAATCTTAAATTTGATTTATCTTTTGTTTACCATTTTTGTATAATATAAAGGAGTCATATGAGACCTTACGCTAAATTGTACCTGACCCGCAAAGGAGAACGGGCTGCCCGCAGCGGTCATCCCTGGGTCTATGGAGAAGAAGTAACCCATGTTGATGGGCAGTACAAGACAGGAGACTTGGTAGATGTCCTCAGTGAAAAAGGAAAATACTTGGGAACGGGATTTGCCAATGATATTTCTAAAATCCGGGTCCGCATCATATCACGCAATGCCAATGACCGCTTTGATGAAGCCTTCTGGCAGCGCCGTGTCCAGTATGCGTTGGCATACCGCCGGACCGTCATGGGAGAGAAAGATTTTTCCTGCTGCCGCCTTATTTTTGGTGATGCTGATGAAATGCCGGGTCTGACTGTTGACCGGTACAATGACCTGCTCGTAGCCCAAACACTTTGCTATGGCATGGATGTCGTAAAACCGGTCATCTTCAAGGCATTGACAGACCAGCTGCGCCATATGGGTGTCATCATCCGGGGAATTTACGAACGTAACGATGTCCGCGTCCGCGAACTGGACGGGATGGAACAGTACAAGGGCTGGTACGAGACGCCCTATCTGCCGGAACCGGGCAGCGCCCTTACGACGATTGATGAGAACGGCATCTTGTATGACGTAGATGTTGAGAACGGCCAGAAGACGGGTTTTTTCCTCGATCAGAAATATAACCGCCTGGCCGTAGCCAAAATTGCCGCAGGCCATCATGTACTGGACTGTTTCACCCACACGGGAGCCTTTGCCCTCAATGCAGCCAGAGGAGGAGCGGCCAGTGTTACCGCCGTCGATATATCGGACGAAGCCGTTTCCATGACGAGGGAAAATATCCGCCGCAACGGACTGGAAGACAAGGTTACGGCAATGCAGGCCAATGTCTTTGACCTTCTGACGGACCTGGCAGACCATAAAAACCATGACTATGATTTCATCATCCTCGATCCGCCAGCCTTCACCAAATCGGGCCATACGGTGCGCAATGCCATCCGTGGTTATAAGGAAATCAATCTGAAAGCCATGAAACTGCTGCCCCGGGGCGGGTACCTGGCTACCTGTTCGTGTTCCCATTTCATGCGCGATGATTTGTTCCGGTCCATGCTGGCCGATGCGGCTTCCGATGCCGGTGTCCACCTGCGCCAGATTGAAGGGCGCCAGCAGTCGCCGGATCATCCTATTCTCTGGAATGTGCCGGAAACAAATTATTTGAAATTCTACTTGTTCCAGGTCGTCTGACCGGCTTCAGACAAGGCTGACGCCATGGTTTAAGTATGATATAATAAAGCAGCAGATTGATTCTGCTATTACTTAATGAAATAAAGGAGAGGGTCCCATGAAGTTCAGAAGCACTCGTTCGCAAGAAACCGTTACTCCGTCTTATGCATTATTACATGGCCTGGCCCGCGATGGCGGACTATATGTCCCGGAAGAATTCCCGGAACAGGTATTATCGTATACAGATTTAAAAGAAAAGTCCTATCAGGAAATCGCTGATGCTGTTTTAGCGTACTTTTTTACGAATTTTACGCCTAAAGTGCGGCAGAAAATGATTGATGCTGCCTACAATGATCAGACGTTCCGTGATGACCGCATTGTACCGCTTCATTCAATCGATACGGATCTTTCTGTTGCCGAATTGTATCACGGCCGCACACTGGCTTTCAAAGATTTGGCCTTATCCCTCTTTCCCTATCTGTTGACAGCTGCCAAGATACAGGAAGAAGAAAAGCGCGATATCCTCATCCTCACGGCAACCAGCGGTGATACGGGCAAAGCAGCTCTCGAAGGGTTTAAAG
Source organism: Megasphaera hexanoica (assembly GCF_043520715.1). Classification (NCBI taxonomy): domain Bacteria; kingdom Bacillati; phylum Bacillota; class Negativicutes; order Veillonellales; family Veillonellaceae; genus Megasphaera; species Megasphaera hexanoica. The sequence continues at coordinate 1,623,219 of NZ_CP171361.1, forward strand.
ACGTAAATGGCACGAACATCATGGTCTTTTATCCCAGCGATGGCGTCAGCCCCATGCAGAAGCAGCAGATGCAGAAGCAGGAAGGGAAAAATGTCCGCGTCAGTGCTATACACGGAAATTTTGACGATGCCCAGAGCTTTTTGAAACGGGTCTTTACGAGTGAAGAAGTCAATACCTATGCCCATGACCATGGCGTGCTCTTTTCCAGTGCCAATTCCATTAATATCGGCCGGCTCTTTCCACAGATTGCCTACTATGTTTCGACCTGGGTACGCCTTGTAGACAACTGTGTCATCGCTCCCGATGAATCATTTGATGTCGTCGTGCCGACAGGGAATTTTGGCAATATCCTGGCAGGATGGTTTGCCAAAAAGATGGGGGCTCATATCGGCCGGCTCATCTGTGCATCGAACCGCAATAAGGTCCTCGCCGATTTCTTTGAAACCGGTGTCTATGACATGAACCGCGATTTCTATACGACGGACAGCCCGTCCATGGATATCCTTCTGTCCAGTAATTTTGAACGATTTCTGTTCTATGTTGCCAAAGGCGATTGCCAGCGCGTGGCCCAGTGGGAAAAAGACCTGCAGGAAACGGGAAAGATGGCGGTCAACGCAGACGAACTGGCCTGGCTGCAGGAGGATTTCTGTGGCGGCTGGATTGATGATGATGAAACAGAAGCTGTCATCAATCACGTCTATAACGACTTTGGCTATCTCCTGGATCCGCATACGGCTGTCGCCTATGGCGTGTACCTGAACCGTCACAAGCAGGGCATGGACCAGGGGCGTCATACGGTCATCATGTCTACGGCTCATCCATACAAATTTCCGCCAGTTATCTGCAAGGCCCTGGCATTGCCGTCCAGTGACGATCCGTTTGCCATGCTCCAGTCTATCAGCAGTCTGACCGGCATCGCCCTGCCGGAACCGCTGGCCGCGTTGCAGCAGAAGCCGGTCCGCTTTGCAGATAGTATTGAAAAAGAAGATATGAAGCAGGCTGTATTGTCCTTTATCGACGATATCAGCAAGAAGCAATAGAAAAGAGGCGCTCTGGTTTTATATGAACAAAGGCGTTGTATATGCCATTTTATCTGCTCTGGCGTTCAGTATTCAAAACGTCATTGTCAAAGAGCTATCGTATACCATGAGCACTGGGGAAATCGCGTTTTTCCGCGGTTTCCTCAGTGCTGTTCTTATCCTGGGACTGATGCGGGCCAATCATGTCCATTTGTCTCATGAAGACAGGCCGACGTTATGGCTGCGCGGCATACTGGGTGGTACGGGTATGATATGCATTTTCTATGCCCTGCGTGGAATGCCCCTGGCAGACGTGTCCATCATTTCCCAGCTATCGGCATTTTTTGTCATGCTCTTTGCGGCAATCTTTCTCCAAGAGGTATTACCCAAAGGGGCTAAACTGCCTCTGGTTATCATTTTTGCCGGCGGTTGTCTTGTCGTCCGGCCATGGAATTTTGATTCATTCAATGTCTATTCCCTGTTTGCTCTGGCACAGGCCGTGTTTGCCGCCGGTGCTTATACGACAGTGAGTAAGCTGACTGATTCGGGAAAGCACCATCCCTATGAAATCGTTTTGTATTTCCTCGTCTGTGCGGCCCTGTCAGGAGCTGTACTCATGATATTAGGCGGCAGCTTCCTCGTCCCCAATCTGCAGGAATGGGGTTGGTATATCACACTGGGCGTGATTACGGTCATTGCCCAGATTTGGATGACCGATGCCTACGCCATGGCGAATCCGGTCGTCGTCAGTTTTGTATCCTATATCGGCGTTTTTTTCAATGCCCTTTGGGGTTTTGTCATATTCCAGGAAATGCTGACCCTGCTCACCGTAGCAGGCGGCGTTTTGATTATCGGTGGTTCTATGTACCTGACTAAGCTCAAGCACGATCGTATTGCTGAAATGGCTGAGATTAGGGAACGGAATGCAAAAGAAGAAGTATGAAGACCATGAAAGTAAACGAAACGCATATAAAAATCGCATTTTTTGGCATGCTCGTCGTGATGCTGGCCGGGATTCATCTGGCTATCCCGGATTTTTACCGCACCGTCTGGGACCTTTCGACGAGTGGCAATATGCAGGGGACCATAGCGTATCTCCGGTCTTTCGGAATCTGGGCTATGGCAGTCAGCATGATTATTGATATAGTCATCAACATCGTAGGCTTTTTGCCGTCAATTTTTATTTCGACGGCGAACGGCGTCGTGTTCGGCGTATTCCAGGGAACCATCGTTTCCTGGATTGCCGAAACAATCGGTGTCATCATCAGTTTCTTTTTCATGCGGACTCTCTTCCGGGGCAAAGCCAAAAAAGTCATAGAAAAAAGTAAAATGCTCAGTAAGCTGGACCATTACAGCACGTGGCAGGCTATGACCGTAGCACGGGCTGTACCGTATTCACCCAACGGACTGGTGACGGCCCTGGGCGCTCTGAGCCATATCAGTTACCGCGATTATATTCTGGGCTGTTTTATTGGCAAGCTTCCGTCGGTAGCCTGTGAAGTGTTCGTTGGACATGATGTGGTCATGTTCGAAGATCATACCCTGCGCCTTACCATACTGATTATTGCTATTACGGTGATTTATGGCGGACTCTGGTACTGGCATCGGCGCCAGCAGGCAAAGAAGGTATTGCGCAAGATTTCAGAAGATCTGGATAAGGAAAACATAGATAAAGAAAAATAACGAGGCTATCGCATTAGGTTAAAATTACATAATGCGATAGCCTCGTTTTTGAGTTTGAGATTAAAAATCTGACAGTTGACAGGGAATCTTAAGCGCGGGATGCGTGCCGGAATCGTTATTCTTCGTCTGGTTCGTCAATGGCCAGTTCATCTGGTGTCGTACAGAAAGTAAAGTCCGGATTCCGTTCGACAATCCAGTTGGTCTGCCATTCGTTGGCGATGAGCAGTACGACACGCTGCTTGTGGTCTTTGACAATCATGGCACTGTCGATATTTTTCAGTTCCTTGTAGTCATGGCCATTGGTCTGAATCCAGCGGGCTACCGTGTAAGGCAGAGTGTTCATTTCCAGATCGACGCCGTATTCATGCTTCAGCCGGTATTCCAGCACTTCGAATTGCAGCTGGCCGACGGCACCGACGATATAACTTTCCATGGAGCCGAGATTTTCGTAAATCTGGACGGCCCCTTCCTGGGCCAGCTGGGTCATGCCTTTCAGGAACTGCTTGCGCTTCATCGAATCTTTGGCACGGATGCGGGCGAATAATTCCGGCGGGAAAGTCGGGAAGTCTTTGAAGGTGACTTTCTTTTTGCCTGAGTACAGTGTATCGCCGACGCCCATGGTGCCATTATCAAATACACCGATGATATCACCAGGATAGGCTTCTTCGACGATAGTCCGTTCTGTCGCCAGGAACTGCTGGGGCTGCATGAGACGCAGGGTCTTTCCCGACTGACGATGGGTAACGGTCATGCCCTTTTCAAACTGACCGGAGCAGATGCGCATGAATACGATGCGGTCGTGGTGCTGGGGATTCATGTTGGCCTGAATCTTGAATACGAACGACGTGAACTGATCAGACGTCGGTTCGACTACGCCTTCGGCACAGGGACGGGGCTGGGGCGGTGGAGCCAGGCGCAGAAATTCTTCCAGGAAGGGCTTGACACCGAAGTTGGTCATGGCTGAACCGAAGAACATCGGTGTCAGCTGGCCATTTTTTACTTTCTCCATATCGAATTCGTCACCGGCCATATCGAGGAGCTCGATGTCGTCGATGAGTCCCTGATGTACATCGTCATCGAGGAGTTCCTTGAAGACCGGGTCGTCGGCTGAACCTTTGGTCGATGCCAGCTTGCGCTGGCCGTGGGACGTGTCTTTTTCAAACAGTTCAATCGATGCTGTCGTCCGGTCATAGATACCTTGGTAATTGCCATTGAGACCGATGGGCCAGTTCATGGGATACGCGTGGATGCCCAGGATATTTTCGATTTCATCCATCAGGTCGAAAGGATTACGGCCGAAATGATCAATTTTATTGACAAAGGTAAAGATGGGGATACCCCGTTCTTTACAGACCCGGAACAGCTTCTTCGTCTGGGCTTCGACGCCTTTTGCGACGTCGATGAGCATGACGGCACTGTCTGCGGCCATGAGCGTACGGTACGTATCTTCACTGAAATCCTGATGGCCCGGCGTATCAAGGATATTGATATGATGGCCTTCATAATCGAACTGAAGGACCGAGCTGGTGACAGAAATACCACGCTGTTTTTCGATTTCCATCCAGTCAGATACGGCATGTTTGGCTGTCTTTCTCGCTTTGACAGAGCCAGCCAGATGTATGGCACCTCCGTAGAGGAGCAGTTTTTCAGTCAATGTCGTCTTGCCAGCATCCGGGTGAGAGATGATGGCAAACGTACGGCGGTTATTTACTTCATCTACTAATGACATGTTCCACCTCATGAATTCGAATAATCAAAAAATACAGTACATACTATTATACTAAGAAAAGTGATGTTCGTAAACAGGGAAAGGAGGAGAAAAGCTGGGAAAAACTCGTTTCTTCTGCGTAACACAAAGTGATTCGCGTTGTGCAGGACAGGGGCAGGCTGTTTTTGGTATAATAAAAATATAGACTTGTTACCCCTGCGATACTGCACGTTTTCCTGCCACTGCCGGAGGTGTATGGCGATGAATACGAGACCGTTGGCATTAACCCGTGAAGATTTTATGGCGATTACCGATGCGGTGTATTGTATTCTCATACTGGTTAATGAAAAGGGGATTCCCGTATATTGGAACAGTGCGGCCTGTGATCTGGAACGGAGATTGCCCGGATCGTGCCGGGAAATCATCAAAAGACTGGGAGAAACGGTTGATGCCGTCCACTGTGAAGGCCGCTATGTGGTAACGGCTGCATCGCGTGATTTCATCTGTCATATCCGTCCATGGCAGACAGGAAAGCGACGTCGGGGAAGTATCTTCATTGTCCATGAATCGTGCGTGTCTTCCTGTGCCGTTCAGGAACTGAATGTCGTGCGCGATGTCGTAGAGGAAATCGATGCCGTGCTGGAAGCCGGTTCGACGGGACTTTTAGTGCTCGATTCCAGGGGTATGATCAAACGGGTCAACCGCCGGTTTGAAGCATTATACGGCCTGAAACGGAAAGCCATATTAGGCAAGTCTATCGAAACAATCAGGGAAGAAACGCAGATACCCCGGGAACTGCTGGATAAAGCGCTGCATAAACGGCAGCACGGCGTCTCCCTTGTCGAATATAAGGGGCGCAAGCTCGTCTATACGGCTACTCCCGGACTGGACCGCAATCATCAGATGCGCTGTATCGTCGTAGATATCCAGGATGTGTCATCATGGAAGATATTGTGGGAAAAATTCAAGGAACAGCGGCAGCATATGAATGAATTTATACGCAAAGTCGCCGTTCTGAGCAGTCATTCCCATGATATGGTCATCGGCCGCAGTCAGGCGATGCAGAAGGTCATGCATCTCATCGAGGTCGTTTCGGATGTCGATTCGACGGTGCTGATTACAGGGGAATCGGGGACGGGTAAAGAAGTCGTCGTCAATGAAATTTATCATCGTAGCCGGCGCCGGGATAAACCGTTCCTGAAAATTAACTGCGGTGCCATCCCCGATGAGCTTTTTGAATCGGAATTGTTCGGTTATGAAAGCGGTGCCTTTACCGGAGCCAGGCGGCAGGGTAAGGCCGGCTTTTTTGAACTGGCCGATCAGGGCGTACTCCTGCTCGATGAAATAGGGGAACTGAGTCTGGCAGCTCAGGCCAAATTGTTGCGGGTCATACAGAATCAGGAAGTACAGCGAATTGGCGCTACCCGGTCTATCCACGTTGATGTCCGTCTTATTGCCGCTACGAACCGGAATTTGTGGGACATGGTGCAGCAGGGAAGGTTCCGGAGTGATTTGTATTACCGGCTCCACGTCATCCATATCCACATTCCGCCGCTGCGGGAACGGCGGGAGGACGTCATACCGCTGGCAGCGCAGTTTCTCCATACGTTCAATACAAAATATGAGAAGCATAAAGTACTGACACCGGCACTCTGCCGTCTTCTCATGGTCCAGGACTGGCCCGGCAATATTAGGGAACTGGAAAATGCCATGGAAACACTGGTTGTACTGACCGAAGGCGATGACCTGCGGCCGGAAGATTTTATCAGTCAGATCCAGATGGAAGAAAGCGAGGCTATCGTCACTATACGCCGTGTGGCCCCATGGAACCAGACTATGGCCGAAGTGGAGCGGAAAGTGCTCCAGATGACGGCAGCCCAGTGCCGTTCGACACGGGCCATGGCAGATGTACTGCATATTGATCAGTCTACTATATCCCGGAAGATGCAGAAGTACGGTCTGTCCCTGGGAAAGAAGAAATAAATATATCCGGCTGTTGATGCAGGACTGCATATTTTCTGATGTAATCCTGCATCAGAAATCGGTCTTTTTATAGGGGATGATCTCACGGTTCAGCCGGCATTTCTGATATAGCGTTTTTTTGATGATGCAAAATGACATCACAAAGAAACGCTTCTTTTTTTTCGATGCCTGAATCATGGGCTCCGGCCCCATTCCGTTTGCTCACGAATAATTGGCGCGATTATTTCATATATACTTGTAGAGACGGGAGAAAAGGGGCAGGGAAAAAATATCCCATCCCAAATCATGTGAATGGAGGGAAAAGGAGGCGGACATGATGAATCAATGGCAGCGCATGTACGAAGAAAAGAAGATGACGGCTGAATCCTTGGCCAGGCAGTTCAAAAACGGGGATGTCTGTGTCAGCACAGGGCAGGTGGCGGAACCGACGGGAATTCTGCAGGTACTGGCCTCGTATGCTCCCGAGCTGGACCTGGAACATATCCGCCATTGTGTACTCCTTCCCCTCCGGCAGCAGGAGTACATGAAAGCCGGTATGGAGAAATATATTTATCACATTTCCCACTTTGTCAGTGCTTATGACAGGAACATGATATGGGAAGGCCGCGGCGATTATATGCCGGCCCATTACAGTCAGGTACCACAGGTGTGGACCAGTGTCCTGCCTGAGCCGGATGTGTTTTACGCTGCCGTATCCCCTATGGATGAGCACGGGTATTTTAGTTTCGGTACGGCGGCCGATTTGAGTGAAGTCCGTCATCATGCAGAAAAAATACTGGTAGAAGTAAATCCGACTATGCCCCGGTCGTTTGGTTCCTTTATCCATATTTCAGAAGTAGACGGTATATGGGAAAATGATGCTCCCATTACAGTAGTCGATCCGCCGCCGGTTACCAATACGGACCTTGCCATCGGGCAGATGATTGCTGACGAGATACCCAATGGAGCCACGCTGCAGCTGGGAATTGGCGGCATTCCCAATGCGGTGGCACAGAGCCTGCTCGATAAGCGGAATCTGGGCGTACATAGTGAAATGTTTTGTGACAGCATGGTTGATCTGACACTGGCCGGAGTCATTACTAACGGCTGCAAACGGATTCATCGCGGAACCTCTGTTGCGACCTTTACCTTTGCTTCCCGCAGGACCTATGATTTTATTGACAATAATCCCGGTGTCGCCTTCCTGCCCGTATCGTATGTCAATGATCCCCGCGTCATTGCTATGAATGATCAGGTCATTTCCATCAATTCGTGCATCGAAATCGACTTGTTCGGCCAGGTATGCTCGGAAACGATGGGAACAAAGAACTATAGCGGTGTAGGCGGGCAGATTGATTTCATCCGTGGGGCCGCTGCTTCCAAAGGAGGAAAATCGTTCCTCGCTTTTACGGCAACGGCAAAAAAAGGGAAAGTGTCCAAGATTAAACCGGTCCTCACAGAAGGAGCCTGTGTCAGTACGACGAGAAACGATGTCGATTATGTAGTTACTGAGTTTGGAATGGCACGGCTGAAAGGGCTGACCTGTTCCCAGCGTGCCAAAGCGCTGATTCGCATTGCAGCTCCTGCTTTCCGGGAAGAATTAACGGAGGCAGCCAGAAAGATGCATATTATTGTGTGATGCTGTGACTGTACGGGAGGAGGAATCACTATGTTGATGACAAAAGAGCAATTTCAAGCCAGTATCCGTGCCCGCAAACCGATGAATGTTTATTTTCTGGGCAAAAAAATCGAAGACTTGACGACGTTCCCGCCACTGGCGGCCAGCTTTAATGCCATTTCTACTATTTATGACCTGCAGAGCCGTCCGGAATGGAAAGACCTGATTACGGTGCCATCCCATCTCAGCGGACAGCCGGTCAGTATTTACAATGCGCCCCTGCGTTCGGCAGAAGACGCAAACCGCAAGACCCGGGCTGCCCGTGCTCTTGCGGAAGTCGTCGGCTGTTGTACTCACCGCTGTACCGGTTCAGAAGCCTTTGCCGGTCTGGGCCCGGCCTGCTATGATATGGATCAGGATCTGGGAACTCATTACTTCGACCGGTTCATGAAATTCCTCGATTATGTGCAACGCAATGACCTGACCTGTACGGTAACCGTGACGGACGTCAAAGGCCTGCGCACGCTGGCCCCTCACGAACAGCCTGATCCAGATGCATACGTACACATTAATGAAGTACGCGATGACGGTATCGTCATCAGCGGCTATAAATGCAACCAGACAGGCATCTTGTTCGCTCACGAAATCGTCATCGTCCCGACGACTAATATGCGTCCTGAAGATAAAGATTTTGCTCTGGCCTGTGCCGTTCCGGCCGATACGCCGGGCCTGACCTTTGTATTGGGCCGCACGCCCCAGGATAAGCGTTTCTTTGAAGTCGGCGGTGATATCGAAGGAATTGATCTGGGCAAAAAATATGCCGACCATCAGGCTCTGGTATACTTTGACCATGTATTCGTGCCCAATGACCGGGTCTTTATGTGCGGCGAGACAAAATATGTCGGCCGCCTGTTGAGTTATTTCACCGCTGTCCATCGCCTGACTGCCGGTGGCTGCAAGGCAGGCGGCTGTTCGGCCCTGTGTGGTGCGGCCAGCCTCATTGCCGATATGATTGGTGTCCAGAAAGCCGGGCATATCCGCACAAAGCTGACCCAGATGGCCATGACGGCCGAAACGGTGTACGGATTGTCCCTGGCATCGGGCGTCGAAGGATTCCAGCACCCCAGCGGATTCTGGATCCCCAATCCGCTTATGTCCCATACCTGTAAGTATACCTGTACCCAGATGCCTTTTGAAGCTGTGCGGCTGGCCCGGGATATTCTGGCGGGATTTGGAGAAACGGCGCCATCTGAACTGGATATGCGCAGTAAAGAAGTAGGAGAACTCTGTCAGAGAGCGTTTAATCCGGGCAATCCGGCCTATACGGCAATGGATCGTCTCCGAGCCGGCCGGTTTATTGAACATATGGCCCGCGGTTCCAACTGGACGGCCATGGCTCTCCACGGCGGAGGAAACCAGGAAGCGTCTACCGTCATGGCCCGGTCGTTTACGGATTGGGATTATCTGAAGAATCTCGTCCGGGCGGCAACGGGTATGGAAAAAGACCCGGCCAGGGTAGACGAAATTATCGCTGCTATCGGTAAAAGGCAGGGCCGCATCTGTACCAACCGCGATCTGCCACAGTCGGATAATAAGTAGTACCAGGATGACTATTCCTGACGCAGGAGGCAGTTGCTGACACCGCTCGTTGGAAAACCTGAGTAATTGATGCCAGCGGAAGCACGATCTGCAGTAAACGGGAAGAGGCTGAGCAAAATGTACGGCGTAAAAGCCCATTTTGTTGCAGCCTCTTTCTTTTGAATGGGCCAAGTGTGTCTTTAAAAAAAAATCGTTCTATGATATAATGAAACGTCACTTGAACATTGTTTACTAAAAGGGCTTTAGGGATTTTTTACTAAGGCCCCGTTTTCTATGAGGTCGTGTAATATGAATACTTTTTTTCAACGCATGAACGAGGATGCCAATATACATTCCTGTGCTGACTTGTTTATCCAGCCCGGGTGCCACAGCATATACGGTGTCGGAGGATCGGTCAAAACGTCGTTTGCCGCCCGGGCTGTCATGGCTGTGGGAAAACCGGCTCTGATCATTGTACCATCGAAAGAGCAGGAAACGGCCTGGCAGACGGATCTGCAGTTCTTTGCCGCGGATTTACCCGTCTATACATTTCCCTTAGGGGACCGGGCCGTATTTTCAACGACGGCAAAGAGCATGGAACGGACAGCCCGGCAGATGGAAGTATTGGCAGCACTCTGCAGTCATGCTTTTTGTGCCGTCGTCGCGACGATAGAAGAAGCGGCCCAGTTCATCGCGGCGCCGGAACATGTCAATGCAGCAGCGTTTAACGTATCTGCCGGGCAGGATTACGAACGGGAAACGCTGCTCCGGCGCCTGGCAGATGACGGATATGAACGGGTCGATATGGTCGAACGGCGGGGCCATTTTTCTGTGCGCGGTGATATTATCGATGTATTTGCCGTAAACTATGAACAGCCGCTCCGTCTGGAATTTTTCGGCGATACATTGGAAAGCCTGCGCTTTTTTGATGCGTCGAGCCAGAAATCCCTCGATAAGACCGATACGGTCCGTATCCTTCCTTTTGCTATAGATGGCGATAAAGACAAAGAACATACGATCCTCGATTATCTTGACGAAGGCGTTATTATCTGGGATGAACCCAACCGCTGCCGGGAAAATTTAAAGAAATTCCTGAAAGAAAGCGCCGATTACAAAGAATGGCTCTGTTCATGGCGATCTCTGTCCGGTGCAGAACGAAAGGGGACACAGATTGTCCTGTCTCTCATGGCTCAGTCCGTACCGGATATGATGATAGATTCGTCGGCAAGCTTTTCTGCCAAGGCCATGGCCAGTTTCCAGAAACAGTTTGACCTGCTTCACGATGAACTTTCGCATTGGCAGGAAAGCGGCGATGCGATTCTTTTTGTACTCGGCAGCCGCCAGCGGATTGCGACGCTGAAAAGCTGGTTTGCCCAGAACGGATTTTCCGTTTCTGCATACGAAGAAACGATACCCCTTGAGGCCAGCCAGATTTACCTGGCAGAAGGGGAAATACGAAATGGGTTCGAACTGCCTTATGCCAAGTTAGTCGTCATATCTGAACGGGATATTTACGGCATGCAGAAGCACCGCCTGCGCCATCACGTGCAGAAAGGGCAGGAAATCAACGTATTTACCGATCTCAAAGCCGGCGATTATGTCGTTCATGAAGTCCACGGCATCGGCCGCTACGCCGGCATCAAGACCATAGAAATCGACGGCGTCCATAAAGATTATCTGGAAATCCATTATGCCGGAAAAGATATCTTGTATGTCCCGACGGACCAGCTTAATCTGCTGCAGCGTTATATCGGTAATGAAGGTGATACGCCAAAACTGCACAAGATGGGTGGCAGTGACTGGCAGAAGACACGGGCAAAGGCGCAGAAATCGATTACGGACCTGGCGGAAAAACTGGTTGCAGTCTATGCCAAGCGTGAAATCGTCCCAGGATTTGCTTTCCCGCCGGATACGCCGTTCCAGAAAGAATTTGAAGATGCCTTCCCCTATGAAGAAACGGAAGATCAGCTGAAAGCCGTAGCAGAAATCAAAAAGAGCATGGAAAAACCATTCCCGATGGATTGTCTTGTCTGTGGCGATGTTGGTTTTGGCAAGACGGAAGTCGCCATGCGGGCCGTATTCAAAGCCGTCATGGGAGGCAAACAGGTTGCGGTCCTCGTCCCGACGACAGTTCTGGCCCAGCAGCATTTCCAGACTTTTACGGAACGGTTCCGTAATTTTGGTGTCAACTGTGATGTTCTCAACCGGTTCCGGTCACAAAAGGAAAAGAAGGACATCCTGCGCCGGACGCTGACCGGAGAAATCGATGTCCTTATCGGGACTCATAGTCTGCTCAATAAACGTGTGAAATTTAAAGATCTGGGATTGCTTGTCGTCGATGAAGAACAGCGTTTTGGTGTGGCCCAGAAAGAAAAATGGAAAGCCTGGGCAGCCCATATCGATGTGCTGACTCTGAGCGCGACGCCGATACCACGTACGCTTCATATGTCCCTGGTCAATCTGCGCCAGATGTGTGTCATCGAAACGCCACCGACAGACCGTTTCCCCGTCCAGACCTATGTCACCGAATACGATGCCCGTATTGTCCGTGACGCGGTCATGCGGGAAAAGCACCGGGGCGGGCAGGTATTTTTTGTCTACAACATGGTAGATTCCATCGAAAAAATGAAAGACCAGCTTCAGGCATTACTGCCGGATTTATCTATCGGCATCGCCCACGGCCAGATGGCCGGGACACTGTTGGAACAGGTCATGTTCGACTTTTATGAAGGCCGCTATGATATTCTCCTGTGTTCCAGCCTCGTCGAAAACGGTCTGGATGTGGCCAATGCCAATACGATCATCATCTATGATGCGGACCATTTCGGCCTGTCCCAGCTGTATCAGATGCGGGGCCGTGTCGGCCGCAGTCATCGCATGGCCTATGCCTATTTCCTGTACCGCCGGGATAAAGTCCTGTCGGAAGTGGCAGAAAAACGTCTTCAGGCAATTAAGGAATTTACCGAACTGGGCTCAGGGTTTAAAATAGCCATGCGCGATTTGGAAATCCGCGGTGCCGGCAATCTCCTGGGACGGGAACAGCATGGCAATATTGCCAGTGTCGGGTTTGCCATGTACTGCAGCATGCTGGAAAAAGCCATCGCCAAAGCCCAGAAAGGACAGAGCGATGAACTGCCGCCACCGGAAACGGTCATGGAAACGCATATTGATGCCTTTATCGATGATGCCTACATCAGCAACGGTGGACAGAAGATAGAAATGTATCAGCGTCTGGCCACTATTACCGACGAAAAAGAATTGAATGATTTGGAAAAAGAACTACTGGACCGCTACGGTCGTCCTACCCGTCCCGTAGAGACGCTGCTCCACGCGACGCGGATCCGTCTTACGGGACGCAGCCTGGGCCTTACACTCATCGCACAAAAACGGGACACGCTGGAATTGAAGTGGCGCAGCCTGCAGGATATGCCACCGCTGGCAGAGCTGACAGGGCCGCTGCGGCGCCGGTTCCGTACGGTACCGGGTATGCCCCTAATGCTGCGGATCAGTCTTGCCGGGGTAGAAGATATCCTGACCTTCTTAGATCAGATTTTTGCGTCTTTCAACACAGTGAGAAAGGGGAATTCCCTTGGCTAACGTTTCTTTCCTGCGGGGAGCTATGGTGCTCACCGTTGCCGGGATTGTCGTAAAAATCCTGGGCGGCGTGAACCGCATTCTCCTGTCCCGCCTTCTGGGCGGTGAGGGAATCGGTCTCTATCAGATGGCCTATCCCATGTATATCCTGCTGCTCAGTATTGTCGGCGCCGGCATTCCTATTGCTGTCTCCATCATGGTGGCCGAGCAGGCGGCCCGGGGCAATTACAGCGGTACGCGGAGGATTTTTCACGTTACTCTGGCTTTCATGGCTGTCATTGCCGTTTTGTGCGGTCTGGGTATGGTGCTGGGAGCCCGCGCACTCATTGCTACGGGGCTTGTCAGTGATGAACGGGCCTACTGGCCTCTGGTCGTACTGGCTCCGGCTTTGTCTTTATCTGTCCTGACCTGCTGCTTTCGCGGCTATTTCCAGGGCCTGCAGCTCATGACTCCGACAGCTTTGTCCCAGATGCTGGACCAGTTCGTCCGGGTGTGTGTCATGCTTACGCTGGCCTGGGCCCTTTTGCCATATGGATTGGTACCGGCTGCCTCCGGAGCTGCTTTTGGCGCTGTCCCCGGTGCAGCGGCTGGACTCTGTATCATCGCCGCATTGTACATCCGCCATGAAAAAAAAGAGCAGCTACCCGATACAGGAACATTTGCACCGTTACACGTCCTGACTGTCATCAGACGCCTGGTTGTCCTTGCCGTTCCGGTCGCGGCAGCTAATATGCTGCTGCCAGCCGTAGCCAGTATTGATTTGTTCATCGTGCCGCGCCGTCTCATTGCTGCCGGATACACGGCTCATGAAGCTACGGCCCTGTTCGGCTATCTTTCTGGCATGGCTAACGGGCTGGTGCAGCTGCCGGCTATCCTGACTATGGCTCTTGCTACCAGTCTCGTCCCGGCAGTCTCGGCAGCCCTTGCCAGTGGCAGAAGAGATCTGGTGCTGGCGCGGACCCATACGGCCATGCGCATTGCCTGCCTGATTACTATTCCCGCTTCCCTGGGACTGGCTGTACTGGCCGTGCCTATTTCACGGCTGCTCTATGCGACACCGGCTGCAGGGCCTTCCATCTGTGTCCTGGGACTGTCAGTGTTCCTCATCGGCCTGCAGCAGGTCACGGGTGGTCTCCTGCAGGGATTGGGCCGTACGGCGATTCCTCTGTATAATATGGCCGCCGCGGCCATTGCCAAAATTGCCCTGAGCTGGTATCTGACGGCCCTGCCCTGGCTGGCTGAAGTAGGGGCCGCCTGGGCGACCAATGCCGATCTGGCTATTGCTGCCGCACTCAATTTATATTTTGCCCGGCGCTACTGCCGCTATGCCGTACAATGGCTTTATATAGGAAAACTATTTCTGGCGGCAGCGGCCATGGCCGGGACAGCCTGGTTTGTCCACAAAGGTTTGTCGGCAGTAGCTCCTGACGCGCTGGCCACGGTCGCCGCTATGGGAATGGCAGCACTGATTTACCTCATTTGTCTGTTTGCCTTTCGGGCTATCGCCACTGAGGATGTTGCTAAAATCCCCGTATTGGGGCCCCGTATATATCGCTGGGTAAAAAAACTGGAATAATGACGTTATGGAAAAGAGGCTGATTATGGGAACGATACATATTGTCGGGCTGGGTCCGGGAGATGCCGGCCTGATTACACTTTCGGCTTTCCGGCTTATGCAGGAAGCGCGCTGCCTGCTGCTGCGGACGGCTGTGCATCCGTCTGTTTCTATGCTCGATGAAGCACATATTGCCTACGAGGCACTGGACCGTTTTTACGAACAGGGGACATCTTTTGACAGCGTCTATCAGGGCATTACTGATTATGTGCTGGACCGGGCATCGGAAGGAGATGTCGTCTATGCCGTGCCGGGTAGTCCCGTCGTAGCGGAACGGACGGTACTTATGCTGGAAAAAGAGGGAGCGGGACGTCATATCCCCGTCGTAGTCCATCCGGGGATGAGTTTCCTCGAAGTCATGTACACGCGGCTCCGTTTTGACCCGGTAAACGGCGTGACCATTATCGACAGTTCCGATGCCGGACAGGTTCCGCGTGATATCCGCACGCCCTTTATCGTGACCCAGGTATACGACCGCCACGTCGCATCGGATTTGAAACTGTCTTTGATGGATATTTACGGTGACGAATATGAAGCACAGCTGGTGTATCATGTCAGTCTTCCTGACGAATCGATACGGCCGATAAAGCTTTATGAACTGGATCGCTGTGACCAGATTGACCACCTGACCAGTCTCTTTCTTCCTGTGCCGCCGGTAGAAGGGGATGTGGTGTCAGAGGATGGAGAAACGCCGCAAGAGGGGATGCCTTTTGATCTCGATCCCCTGGTACAGGTCATGGCACGCCTGCGCGGCGAACGAGGGTGCCCCTGGGATAAACGGCAGACTCACAAGACCCTGCGACGGTTCCTCATCGAAGAAGTGTATGAAATGCTCGATGCCATAGATCAGAACGACATAGAAGGTATCCGGGAAGAATTGGGCGATATTCTGTATCAGGTCGTCATCCATGCCCGCATAGCTGAAGAAGAAGGCCTTTTTTCAGCACAGGATATTGTAAACGATGTAACAAAGAAGATGATTCGCCGCCATCCCCATGTTTTTACGGATAAACCCCTTGAAAACAGGCATATGAGTATGGTAAACTGGGATAGATTGAAACAGAGCGAACGACGCCAGCAGCACGACCATCTTCTCGATGGAGTCGTCAAAGGCCTTCCTTCACTCCTTGCCGCCTATAAACTTCAGGAAAAATCTGCAAAAAAAGGATTTGAGTGGGATACGGCTGAACAAGTGGTAGCCAAAGTCCACGAAGAATGGCAGGAATTCCTGGATGCCGTGGCTGAAGGTGACAGGAATCATATGGAGGAAGAAGCAGGCGATGTCCTGTTCGTTCTGGCCAATTTATGCCGGCGATATGACATAGAACCGGAGTGTGCGTTACATCGGGCTAACAACAAGTTCCGCAGCAGATTTTCCTATGTAGAGGATTGTGTCCGTGCTTCGGGCAGAGACTGGTCTGAATTTTCCCTGGATGAGCTGGATGGCTTCTGGCAAAAGGCGAAGCGGGAAGAACGAAAAGATGCGGGAACTCCTGTTAGACGGAAACGATAGATGTAACAAATCAAAGGAGGATTTACAATGAATAAAACCGAATTAGTAAACAGTGTAGCAGAAAAAGCTGATATCACGAAAAAAGATGCTGAAAAAGCTGTAAAAGCTGTATTTGAAGCTATCAGCGAAAGCCTTCAGAAGGATGACAAAGTTCAGATTATCGGCTTTGGTACCTTTGAAGTACGTCACCGCAAAGAACGGGAAGGCCGCAATCCGCAGACTAAAGAAACCATCAAGATTGCCGCTTCCAATACACCGGCATTCAAAGCGGGCAAACAGCTCAAAGATCTGGTTAACAATAAATAAGTCAATGAGAAAAAGAGCCGCAGTCAGAAACGGCTCTTTTCTTTTCTTGCATTTTGTCGTACCATGGATATATAATTTAGTAGGACTATCCGTCTGAAAGAGGGAATCAGGATGACGAAGAAAAAAGTGCTGATTATGTCAGCTTCTATTGGGAGCGGTCATACTCAGGCAGCACATGCTATAGAAGAATATCTGAAAACCCTGCCGGCAGAATGCGAAGTGGAACACTTTGATTTCATATCCAATGATGTGCTTTCTATCGACAACATTGTCAAGGAAACGTATTTGAAAATACTCGATGTATTTCCCATGCTTTATGATCTGATGTATTATTCCTCCCAGGGTTATAAAAAAGGCATGGTAGTGAAAACACTTTTTTCGTGGGGATTGAAACGCCGTATGTTGCGCGTGCTGGCGGACAAGAATCCCGACATTATCGTTTTTACTCATCCATTCCCGGCAGGGGCGGCAGTCTTATTGAAACGGCAGCACCGCCTGCAGATTCCCCTGGTTGGCGTCATTACGGACTTTACCATCCATCAGCTCTGGGTCTATCCGCAAATGGATCTGTACTGTGTAGCGACGTCCCAGTTGAAACAGCAGCTCATGGAGCAGCATGTGGCGGCTGAAAAAATCGTCGTTTCCGGTATTCCTGTACGCAATACCTTCCAGCAGCAGCGCTGGCATTGGGATGAAGACCACGAAAGACGGCGCAACGTCCTCATCATGGGCGGCGGCCTCGGCATGGGGTCGATTCGCCAGTCATTATCTGTTCTGGATAAGCTTCCTGATGTAGGTGATTTTACTGTCGTAACAGGATATAATGCTGATTTGTACGATGAACTCTGCCAGATGCGGCGGGAACTGCATCACCATGTGGAAATCCTGGGTTATACCAATCACATCCCGGAATTGATGGTACGGGCCTCCCTTCTGGTTACCAAACCAGGAGCCCTGACCTGCACGGAGGCGGCTACTGTTCAGGTGCCCATCGTGCTGTACAGTCCTATTCCCGGGCAGGAAGAAGCCAATGCCACCTATATGCAGAGCAAGGGCTGCGCCCGCTGGGTCAAAACGAAAGATGACCTGGCAGCGGTTGTTTCCGAGCTGCTCAGATCGCCGGAAACACTGCAGCAAATGTCCGCATCAAGCCTTGCCTGCCACCGCAACGGGGCACAGATCATAGGGCGGCGCGTTCTGGAGCTGCTTCATGGCAGTGCTGAGCCGGAACTGGATATAACGACAGAAGAATATTCAAAAGCCTGATTTGATTCAGAAATGAGAGAAACCGGAGTGGCTGTTCATAGATAGTTGCTATGAAAGCGGCTCCGCTTTTTACTATGGAGGAAGACATATGATAAAACGTAAACGGAGCCGGCGCTCTTCCGGAAGTTCGTCCCTGGCAAGACCGCTTGCCGTCCTGGTGCTGCTCATCGCCCTCTGTGCCGGGGCCTGGTGGTTTCTCAACGGCAATACGGAAAAAAAGGCCGATGAAGAAATGACCCGTATAGACAGCGTACAGGATAATGGTGTCGATGCTGATTATACCGGACCGGCCAGCGAACTGCAGGATGCCGTGGAAACATGGCTGAAGGCACAACATGCTTCAGTGACAGTCCTGAAGACAGAAAACAGGGAAGAAAACCGCCGGGCGACAGGAGGGAAAATCCGCTGGACGACGAAACAGGTCGAAGTCGTACCGGATAAAGAATTTTCGCGGACAAGTCTGGAAAGGGAACTTGCCAAGAGTGGAGGAAAAGCTGTCCTGTATCAGGTGGATACGAAAAAAGCTGGCAGCAATACCATTACAGAATATGACATCGCCTTATTCGACATGCTGGATAAGGAACAGGTCTATCTCGTCGTGACAAAATTGTATGTCACCGAACCGGGAGCTGCGAAAGAAACAGAAGAGGCCGTAAAGAAAGCCGTGCTGAACGCAAAAGATAAGGACCTGGCCAGTGTGAAAGAAAAGAAGAGCACGGCCGGCCAACAGCATCCGTCAGAAGTACGGGGACGGCTGGCCATCGTCATTGATGACTGCGGAAGCAGCCTTGATATCCTGAACCAGTTCAATGCTATGCCCATTCCACTGACCTATGCCGTCATGCCGTATAAATCTCATACAGCAGAAAGTGCCGACAGCGGCTACCGGGCAGGACGGCAGATCTTTGTTCATATGCCCATGCAGCCCCAGGGAGTTCCGTCATCAGAATCGGTCTATATCGGAACGGATATGAGCGACAGCAAAGTAAAAGCTACGGCCAATGAAATCCTGGATCAGGTACCCCATGCCATCGGCATGAATAATCATCAGGGGTCTTTGGCAACATCAGACAGCCGGATCATGAAAGATGTCATGCAGGTCATGAACAGCCGCGGCCTGGCATACCTGGACAGCCGCACTAATAGTACATCTGTTGGGGAACAGACGGCCCGGGCCATGGGTGTCGTGACCAGCCGCAATAACCTGTTTATCGACAACGATGCCAGCGTCGATGCTGTCAAGAGCCGCCTGCGCCAGGCTGGACAAATTGCCCGTGAAAACGGCAGTGCCATCGTAATCGGTCATTGCCGCTGGAATACGGCACAGGCTATCAGTGAAATGATAGACGAATTGCATAATGAAGGCATCGACCTGGTCTTTGCCACAGATTTGATGGAATAGGAGTCGTTTGAATATGGATTTTCTTTCCCTTTCCTGGGAGTATTTGCTGATTACATTGTGCGGAGGCTTTTTGTCGGGATTCATCGACTCCATTGCCGGCGGAGGGGGACTCATTTCCCTGCCTGTTTTTCTGGCCATGGGGATGCCGCCCCATTATGCCATCGGTACCAATAAATTTGCTGCCACCTTTGGCAGCGGTATCAGTACCGTCCAGTTCATGAGGGCTGGAAAAGTAGATACGGGTCTCATGAAGAAACTCGTGCCATTTACGTTCATCGGGGCTGCCCTTGGATGCCTGCTCATGCTTCATATGTCGGCAGCCGTGCTTCAGCCCCTGGTTATTGCTGCACTGGTAGCCGTAGCTATTTTCGTCTTTAGCCGCAGGGACCTTGGGGCGGCCAGTACCTATACGGGAGAAACGAAGAAAAAGCTGATCCAGGCTGTGGCTTTTGCCTTTGCCATCGGTATCTACGATGGTTTTATCGGGCCGGGCACGGGAACATTCCTGATCATCGCTTTTGCCATGATCGGATTTGATTTCGTCGTTGCTGCCGGCAATGCCAAGGTGCTGAATTTTGTGAGCAATGTTACGGCGTTCTGCCTGTTCATCTATTCGGGAAAAGTCCTGTATGCTTATGGACTGACTATGGCTCTGGGCATTTTCATCGGCGCCTTTTTTGGATCCCGTATGGCTATCCGCAGGGGCAGCGGCTTCGTCCGCGTCGTCATGATGACTGTGACGACCCTGCTCATAGGCAAACTGATTCTGCAGTATTTAGGACTATTCTGAGGTGTATGCGTATGGACTGGAAAGATAAAGTCATTCTCATCAGTGGCGGTACGTCCGGTATTGGTCTGGCAACGGCCCGGATCCTCCTGGGAAAAGGGGCCGGTGTCGTCATCAATGGACGGGATGTCGCAAAGGGCCGGGCAGCTCTTTCACATCTTCAGTCTCTTCCCGGTTCCTGCCAGTTTGTGCCGGGAGATGTAAGCGACGAGAGAGCGTGCTGCCGTATCGTTCAGGAGACACTGCATCATTTTGGCAGGCTGGACGGGCTGGTAACATCGGCCGGGTATTATGAAGAACAGCTGCTGGAAAATGTTGCGGCCAGGGACGTAGAGAGCCTGTTTGCCACCAATGTCTACGGTACGATATATCTCTGCCGGGAAGCGCTGGAACCATTGAAAAAAAATCAGGGAAGCATTGTTATGGTCAGCAGTGATGCCGGCCTGCAGGGGAATATCGGCTGTTCAGTCTACAGTGCGACTAAAGGGGCTGTTGTGTCTTTTTGCAAATCACTTGCCCTGGAACTGGCCCCTCATGATGTACGGGTCAACTGTGTCTGCCCCGGCGATGTAAAGACTCCGCTTCTGTCCCGCCAGATGGAAGCGAATCCTGACGAAACGGAAGAGTCTCTGCGCCAGCAGTACCCGCTATACCGGCTGGCTGAGGCTTCCGAGGTAGGGCAGGTCATCGTATTCCTTCTCAGCCGGGAAGCGTCGTATATGACGGCTACAGCAGTTCCTGTCGATGGCGGTTTGACAAGCTGGTGAAAACATGGGAAAATAAAGAAAAATGTATTTTGAAAATGGGGGGATTCCTATGTCAGATGAAATGGATAAAGTACAGGCATTACAAGAAGAAATCGATGCCCTGAAAAAAGAATTGGCAGCTATGAAAGCTGAAAAAGAAGCCCATGCGCCTGTAGCGCCGACTGCTTCCCTGGAAGTAATCCAGTCTATCGAAAATTCTGCTGCCGATGCTGATCTCAAGGTTGAAACCTATTGCCGCTGGGCAGCTGCCCGTGCTGGAGCCATTGTCATTGCTCCCCTCGTTGGCACAATCGCCCTCATGGCAAATGAAGTGTATCTCGTCAGCCGCATTGCCAAAGTCTACAATGTCAAGCTGTCTGAACGGGCTGTCATTGCCTTCCTCGGTGCCATGGGCAGCCGTATGGCGGGAAATCTCCTGACGACGCTTATTCCGTTCAGTGCGGTGCAGGTCCCTGTCGCCGTCGGTATTACGTACAGCCTGGGCCGGGTAACACAGCGCTGGATGAAAGACGGCATGCCTACCGATATGGGCCCGTACATCGAAATGATGGCCCAGTGGAAGGACAAGGCCCGTGAACAAGTAGATAAATTGCGTGATAATCCACTGAAAAATGTGCCGCTCGGAGATGAAACAGTAGATTTCATGAAGCGCTGGGGCAGTGTTGCCAAAGACGCTGCTATTGATGCTTTTGACGATGTCAAGGAAAAGGGCCAGGTAGTCATTGATTCTGTACGGCGCCGCAGCGTCCTCGATGATGTGGAAGAAGCCAGAGAAGACAGTGCTGATGTAAAAGAAACGACACAGGAAGAAGCGGCACCGGCAGGGGAAAAGCCAGCTGCCGATACGGCGGAACCGTCTGTCGATGAAAAAGTACAGGCAGCTGTAGAAGACGCCAAGATTCCTCTTGATGAAAAATAAATGAAGGTGTGCCTATGTGGAAATTGCTGTTGTTTTTTACCCGTTTCTATTCGCCAGGCCGTTTTCTGCGGTTTCTGAGTAAAACGAAGGGAAAACTACATTTCCTCCCGAAGCTCCTGGCCATCTTCTATTGCATCCAGGATAAGGATACGCCCAAACTGGTCCGGCTCGTACTTATGGGTGCTATCGGATATGTCATCCTGCCTATTGATGTTGTTCCCGATTTTCTGCCTGTTGCCGGCTGGGTCGATGACGCTGCTGTCGTAGCGGCGGCTCTGAAGTTTGCAGCGGCTTACATCAAACCGGAGCATAAAGAAAAAGTACGGCGTATCCTTCCGTTTGCTCACTGCGACTGGTAATTTTCTCTGTGGAAGGAAGGTCTGCATCAATTGCAGATCCGCCGAGGATAGTGTTTCAGGCTGCCGCATCTGCGGCAGCTTTTTTACAGTATAAAGCGCCAGGTTTTGTCTGGTAAGTTTTGACAAATGCTCCTATACAGCGTAAAATAATAGGGCATGTTTAAGTGAAGACAGGAGTGGAGAAAATGGTCAGCGTAACAGAACGGGTCCGCTTCAGCGAGACAGATATGATGGGAAACGCCCATCATGCCAATCATATCCGCTGGTTTGAATGTGCGCGCTGCGAGTATATGCGTGCTGCCGGTGTCGATTTATTTGAACTCATGGATGAAGGCATTCTTTTTCCTATTAAAAACGTAAACTGTGAATACATCGATAATATCTATTACGATGATGAAATCGTCATCGAAGCCCGCCTGGTCAAGTTATCGCGGGCTCAGATGGTATATGCCTACCGTATTCTGCGGAAACGGGACGGCCGCCTCATGGCCGAAGGAACGACGCAGAATGTTTTTACCCATAAGGATACGGGAAAGGTAGCCCGCATTGGCGATGGTCCGTACCTCAGGCTGAAAGCCATGTATGAAACAGATCAGCAGGAAATGTGATCTGTTTCTGCAGCCGTTGTTCTAGTTCTACTTCATATTTTACCTAAAGGAGTCTTGTGTCGTGATTGTCTATCAGTTGCTGAACATCATTATCTTTATCGTCGGCCTCATTGCCGTACTGTATCTGTTATTCCGCCTCTTTGCCTGGCACCAGGGGGATGCCCGGTTTGTCATCGAAGCGCGGAGACGCCAGCCTTTTGCCTTAAAAAGCCTGACTGCCGGTACAGCTGTATTTGAAACAGAAGTTCCCTTTAAGAATATAGGGAAACAACTAGGAACGATTATGGATTTTTATCCCCGGACCCTGTTGCCTTATGAACAGTATGACAAGGTCATTGTCCACTCCCAGCTGGCAAATAAAGCAGCTGAACGGAACGATGGATATTGGGAATCGGTCATCATCAATCCCGGTGAATCGGGCCGCATCCGCGTTACGATTGAACTGGTGAGCAAGGAAGGAACCATCCGTGAAGATTTAAAGACCTTCCCCGATATGCCCATTGACCTGGTATATCAGGTCGTTTCCCGCAGTGAATGGTATATTCACAAGGCCCGTATTACACTCAAAGCTTCAGAAGTAAAACGGGCTATGGAACAAGCATAGGAGGAAAATAGACATGGCAGAATTAGAATTAGTACCGGTAAAGACCAGAATTCTTACTGATAAAGATGACATCGTCGATGTCATAGAAGAATATGCAAAAGATATCGTCGGACCTGATGATATTGTATGCTCGGCAGAAAGCGTTGTCGCCATCACCCAGCACCGCTATACCCGCCCGGAAGAACTGACACCAACCTGGCAGTGCCGTCTCATGCGCCGCTTCGTACCCGGTGAAGGGAGCATGGCCAGTCTCTATGGCATGCAGGCGGCGATGAACCTTGAAGGGGAATGGAAGATGCTCTTCTGGTTCATCATCGGTTTTTTGGCAAAACTGGTTGGCAAAAATGGCGTGTGGTATGCCAAATGCCGCCAGGCATCGCTGACTGATGACGTGACGGGCACGATGCCGCCTTTTGATAAATGCATCGTCTATGGCCCGGATAAGCCTGATGAAGTGGCTGAAGCAATCAAAAAACGCATGGGCTGTTATGGCGCCTGCGTGGCCGACGTCAATGACCTTAAGCGTTCAGCTGTACTGGGCCATTCCCGCGGCCTGAATCCAAAGGAAATCGCCCGTATCCTGATTAATAACCCCTTTGGCAATGCATCGCAGAAGACGCCTATTGTCGTCATCAAGAATTATGCCCAGGCCGTGCGGGAACAAAAAAGTGAAACCGCTGCCAAAGAAAATAACTAACGATGGAGAAGGAACCTGCTATGAAAGAAACGATTATCCTGGCGACGCATAATGCTGGAAAAATCAGAGAATTCAAAGGCGCTCTTGAACCATTGGGATATGACGTCGTGTCTGTGCATGACGTCATTTCTGATATCAAGGAGCCGGAAGAAACGGGTACGACCTTTGTGGAAAATGCCCGCCTGAAAGCCCGGTATTATATGAAGGCTACAGGCCGTCCCTGCCTGGCTGACGATTCGGGAATCATTGCCGATGTACTTGATGGTCGTCCTGGTGTCTATTCGGCACGCTATGCCGGACCGGAATGTGACGACGGACAGAATAACCAGAAACTCATTGAAGAATTACGGCCTTTCCCGCCGGAAAAGCGGACGGCCCATTATGTATGCGATCTGGTCCTCATCTGGCCTGATGGACGGGAAATCCATGCTGAAGGGACCTGTTCCGGCCTTATCCGTGATTTCTATGCTGGTACAGGCGGATTCGGATACGATCCATTATTCTATGTTCCGTCCTATGGAAGGACTATGGCGGAATTATCACTGGAAGAGAAGAACAAGATCAGCCACCGTGGCCGGGCTCTGAAAAAACTGTTGGAGCTGTTGCCATGAGTGTGGTACGCATCGGATTAGTCAGTGACAGCCATGGCCGCTTTTCCTGCCTGGAACAGATGGTAGATCAGGCTCCTGACGTCTGCTGCTGGATACATGGAGGAGATTATTGTGAAGATGCGGAAGATTTAGGAGCCTATGCTGCCGTTCCCGTGTATGCCGTCCTCGGCAACAATGATTACCTGACAGACCTGAATGTGCCGGAACGACGCCTTGTAAAAGTGGCGGGCCTTACCATTGCGGTCATCCATGGCAGCCAGTGGTATGGAGAAAAGAGACTCCAGAAATTAGAAGAATGGGGTCATCATGCCGGGGCCGACCTGGTTGTGTTTGGCCATACACACCGCCAGTATCTGCTGGAACAGGAAGACCTTGTCATCGTCAATCCCGGCAGTATCAGCCGGCCCAGAGACGGGCGGAAGGGGACGTATGCCATCGTTACGGCAGAAGATGGCCGGCTGGCCGATATCCAATTTTACCACCTTCAAAATTAATGTATATTCATGTTTGACAAATGATGGGATAACGTGTATAATATTTTACGTTGACGGGGCATAGCGCAGTTTGGTAGCGCACCTGGCTTGGGACCAGGGGGTCGCAGGTTCGAATCCTGCTGCTCCGACCATCTGCACGCGGGTGTAGCTCAATGGTAGAGCGTCAGCCTTCCAAGCTGGTTACGTGGGTTCGATTCCCATCACCCGCTCCATTTTTTTATGACTCAGTAGCTCAGCTGGATAGAGCAACAGCCTTCTAAGCTGTGGGTCTAGGGTTCGAATCCCTACTGGGTCACCAAGAAGAAGTTAAAGCATTCAGAGATTATCTGAGTGCTTTTTTTGTATTTCAAAGCAAAAATAAAGATATATATACTTAAAAATTGATTGAATATTGTATACAAAATACCAAAAAGAAGTATTTTACCAGATAAAAATAGAAATATTCAGCTAAATTGTCCTAGTATGCTAAAAATATATTTACAAAGAGCTTGATAATGTGCTATAGTAAGTGTGTTGTTTCACATTCTTAAAGGAACGTCATATCGTATCTCTGGGGGGTTCTCGGCCGGTATCGTTCCGCTTTTACAGATATCATCATTATTTTATTCGAGAATTCCAATAATTGCATGAGGGGGCAATGTGTATGGAATTTTTTGGTTTGATTGCAAAAGGGATGATGGCTTTTGCTGATTTTATCTGGGGCTGGCCGCTGCTCATCGGCACGTCCTTTGTAGCCGTCTTCTTATCCATCCGTCTCGGCTTTTTCCAGTTTGCCTTTTTTGGCCATGTTATGAAGAATACCTTTGGCAAAATCTTTGACAAAGGGTCTGGTGACGGCAATATCAAGCCGTTTAAGGCGGCCTGTACGGCTCTGGCTTCGACATTGGGTGTTGGCAACATCGCCGGCGTTTCCGTCGCTATCGCAACGGGCGGTCCCGGTGCCGTCTTCTGGATGTGGTTCATCGCCATGCTGGGCCTGATCGTCAAGTTCTCAGAAGTTACCCTGGGCCTGGCTTATCGTGAAAAAGATCCCGTAAGCGGTGTCTGGCACGGCGGTTTCCCCTGGTATGTCAAGAACGGTCTCGGCAAAAACTGGCGCTGGCTGTCGGCTATCTGGGCTATCGTTATGGCAGCGGGCATGATGTTTGCCCCGTCTATCCAGGCAGCAGAAATCTCCAATGCCATTAATACAGCCTTTGCTGTCAATCCGTATATCGTCGGCATCACCGTTGCTGTCCTAATGGCAGCAGTTCTCCTGGGCGGTCTCAAGAGTATTTCCAATTTCGCTAATCTCGTCGTTCCGTTTATGGCTGTCATTTACATCGTCGGTGCTATCTTCGTTATCATCGTCAATGCCAGCATGATTCCTTCGGCCTTTGCTATGATTTTTGAAGATGCTTTCACCGGTACGGCTGCAACGGGCGGCTTTGCTGGCAGCACGGTCATGCTGGCCGTCCGCTGGGGCCTGGCCCGTGGTATTTATTCCAACGAAGCCGGTACGGGTACAGCTCCGCTGGCTCATTCGTCGGCATCGGTCAACCATCCGGTCAAACAGGGCCTGTGGGGGATTTTTGAAGTCTTCTTCGATACCATCGTCGTCTGCACGATGACGGCTATGGTCGTTATGACCTCGGGCCTGTGGAATACGGGTATTTCCGGTGCTGCTCTTACGACAGCTGGTTTTTCCTCTGCCTTTGGCAGTGTGGCTGTCGGTGCTGTATTTATTTCAGTCATCATTACTTTCTTTGCTTTTACGACCTGTGTTGTCAACGTATATTATGGCGGTATCTGCCTCAACTCCCTGGGCCTTGAAGGCGCATGGATCAAAATTTACTATGCCATCGGTTGTGCCTGGGCTATTGTCGGTGCTATCGGAGCAGCCAAGACACTGTGGTCTTCCTTCGATTTCTTCTATGGCACATGTGTCGTCTGCAACCTCATTGTCGTTTTCCTTCTGAGCGGCAAAGTCAAGATTCTCGTAGACGATTACAAACAGCGCCTCCAAGATGGAAAGTGGGACGCATCGGCTGCTGACTGTGTGGCCCGACTCGGTATCTGGCGTGATGAAGTTACCCTGAATATGGAAAAAGAAGTCGAACATAAATAACAGGTATAGGATACGCCCTGTGTGAACACAATATTCATGCAGGGCGTTTTTACTTTCTTTCTATCTATGGTAGAATAGGAAAAGGAGAAATCCGGGGAAACTTTTTATAGGAGGCATTGCTTATGAAATATGTGGAGCAAGCTGAAATACTAAAAAACGAAGCGATTATTCCTGCCGTATGGCAGATGAAATTCCATGCGCCGCAGATTGCCCGGACAGCACGGCCGGGGCAGTTTGTCAACGTACACTATGATGGCGGTACGACCTTTTTGCGCCGTCCCTTTGGCATCGTCGATACGTCAACAGAGGGTACGGTCACGATTATCTACCGTATCGTCGGTACGGGAACGGAAGAATTATCGCGGCTGCATCCCGGTGATGTGCTGAATGTGGAAGGTCCTCTGGGAGATGGCGTCTTTACGACTTCCCCTGGCAAGGTCCTGCTGGCTGGGGGCGGCGTCGGGCTGGCACCGCTCATTTTCCTGGCAAAAAGGCTGGATCATCCGGTGGTCCTCGTGGCTGGCAAGACGGCGGCAGAAACGTTCTGGACACGGTTTTTTGAACCCTATGCGGAATATATCTACGTGACGACTGATGACGGGTCCCGGGGAATAAAAGGATTTGCCGTACAGGCACTGCCTGTAATTTTTCAGGAACATGCCATAGACCGCATTTCCGTCTGCGGCCCGACGGTGATGATGAAGACCATTGCAGAAGCTGCGGCCGAAGCGGATGTATATTGTGAAGTATCCATGGAAAAACGCATGGCCTGCGGCATCGGCGTCTGTCTCGGCTGTACCTTTGCCAGCAAAATCGATGGCAGACGGCATAAGGTATGTGCAGATGGACCGGTATTTCCGGCGAAGGAGGTATTTTAATGAATACAGATCGGTTAAACGTTACATTCGCCGGTATTCCTATGAAGACTCCCGTCATGGGAGCTTCGGGTACATTCGGATTTGGCGTGGAATATAGTGATTTCCTCGACCTCAGTGAAATCGGCGCTGTCATTTCCAAGGGGATTACGCCCCTGCCGAGGGCGGGTAATCCCGGTGTACGGGTGGCGGAAACGCCGTCGGGCATGCTCAATTGCATCGGTCTGGAAAATCCCGGTCTCGATGCGTTCAAACGGGACATCCTGCCGCGGACAAAACAGATGGGAACTCCCATTATTGTCAATATTTCGGCCGGTTCGGCTGAAGAATACGGCCAGCTGGCGGAAGCCCTCGATGTCGATGGCGTAGCCGGCCTGGAAGTCAATATTTCCTGCCCTAATGTCAAAGAAGGCGGCATCGTATTCGGGACCGACCCTAAAGCGGCCGCTGCCGTAACCGGACAGGTCAAATCTCATACGAAAAAGCCGGTCATTGTAAAATTATCACCGAACGTGACAGATATCACGGTCATGGCGAAAGCCGTGGAAGCGGCCGGTGCCGATGCCGTGTCCCTCATCAATACATTG
Source organism: Megasphaera hexanoica (assembly GCF_043520715.1). Classification (NCBI taxonomy): domain Bacteria; kingdom Bacillati; phylum Bacillota; class Negativicutes; order Veillonellales; family Veillonellaceae; genus Megasphaera; species Megasphaera hexanoica. The sequence continues at coordinate 1,651,898 of NZ_CP171361.1, forward strand.
ACGGGGATGGCCATTGATATCCGGTCGCGGCGCCCTCTTTTGGGTAATATCACCGGAGGCCTATCTGGTCCTGCCGTCAAACCGATTGCTCTGCGCATGGTATGGCAGACAGCAAAGGCCGTGCAGATTCCCATTCTCGGCCTGGGTGGCATTGCCTGCTGGCAGGATGCAATTGAATTCATGCTGGCCGGAGCCAGTGCCGTCGCCGTAGGGGCTTATAACTTTGTCAATCCCCGGGCGGTACAGGAAATTGCTGAGGGGATGGCCCAGTATTGCGAAGAAGAAGGCATTACACATATTACCGATATCGTAGGAGCCCTTGTGGTCTGAACCATGAGTGAAAATCTGTGATAAACGGAAAGGGAGAAGATAATCATGAGTATGGAATCATCCAATCAGGAAGTATGGATTGGCGTCGACGTAGGAACGACAGGCGTGCGGGCCATTGCCTATACGGAAGACGGTACGAATGTGTGCTCGTCCGAAGCGTTTTACCCGCTCCTGACGCCCCACCCGGACTGGGCCGAAGAAAGTCCGCTTCAGATATACGAATCGGTAGAAGAAGTCATCAGCAAGACGGCGGCCCAGCTGTGGTATAAAAACAAAGAACTGGCAGGGATTGCCCTGAGCACGGTCATGCACAGTTTTGCCGGTCTTGACGAACACTTGGAACCTCTCATGGATATGCAGACCTGGGCCGACAGCCGCAGTGCCGATGTAGTCCGTGATATGAAAAAAGATCCGGTCCTGTGCCATTCTTTTTACGAACGGACGGGCTGCCCCATCCATGCCTGTTATCCCCTGGCCAAGGTTCTCTGGCTCAAACGCCATCAGCCGGACCTGTTCCGCCAGATGAAATACGTCGGATCCATCAAAGACTATCTTTTTTATCATCTGACGGGTCAGTGGGTCATCGATAAATCGACGGCCAGTACCAGCGGCATGTACAATGAACGGACACTCCAGTGGGACGATGAAATCCTTTCCTATGCTGGGATAGACAAGTCGTATATGCCGCCTGTCGTTTCCACGACGTACATGCACACGCTGGCACCCAAAGCCGCCGGGACCATGCATCTGCCGGAAGGACTTCCCGTGGTCATCGGCGCTACTGATGGCGTATTGGTCAACGTCGGCATCGGTGCCGTCCAGCCGGGCCAGCTCAGCGCGACCATCGGTACCAGCGGAGCTCTGCGCATGCTGACCAGACAGCCGAAGACGGATCCGCAGATGCGCACCTGGTGCTATAATCTGACCGATGACATGTGGGTTGCCGGCGGCGCCATCAATAACGGCGGCATGATCCTGCGCTGGGTACGCGACAAAATCTGCCATTACGGCGGCAGCAAGCTGGAAGACCTGGACATCGACCCCTATGACCTCATGACCATGAAGGCTGAACACGTCGATGCCGGTGCCGACGGCCTCATCTGCCTGCCTTGCTTTACAGGGGAACGGGCGCCCTACTGGAATTCGGAATTGCGGGGCATGTTCTTCGGGTTTTCCCTCAATCACAGCCGGTCCCACATCATCCGGGCCGTCATGGAAGGAATCTGCTACAGCCTGAACAGCGTCATGCTGGCCCTCCGGGAATTCGGTGATATCCGCGATATCCGCGTTAGTGGCAGCTTTACCAAATCCCGCCTCTGGCTGCAGATCCTGTCGGACGTGCTAAACGAAAAACTGACTCTCCCCGACAACAGCGAGGGAGCAGCCTTCGGCGCGGCGACACTGGGATTCATTGCCAGCGGCAGACTAAAGAGCATTGCCGACACGGCCCATCTGGTCCATGCAAAGAAAGTATATACACCGATAGCCGAAAACGTGGCGACATACCGGGAGCTGTACAGTATTTTTGCCCGGCTGTATCTGAAACTGCAGGACGAATTTGCAGAAATTACAGAATACCAGAAAAAAATCTGACCGGACGAAGTCCGTGATAAAGGAGCGAATATACAATGGATTTACATGATATCGGCGTTGTCGGCATGGCCGTCATGGGCAGCAACCTGGCTCTCAATATGGCAGACCATGGATTTACGGTCAGCGTCTATAACTACACACCGGATCTGACGGAAAAATTTGTCAAAGAACGGCCCCATGATCATATTACTGCCTATTACGGCCTGCAGGATTTCGTATCGTCTCTCAAACGGCCACGGAAAATCATGTTCATGATTATGGCGGGAAAGCCCGTAGACAGCATGATTGACCAGCTCATCCCTCTCCTCGACCAGGGGGATATCCTCATCGACGGCGGCAATTCTTATTTCGGTGATACGCGCCGCCGCTATGAATACTGCCGCAAGCAGGGCATCCATTTTTATGGCATGGGTATATCGGGCGGGGAAACCGGCGCCCGCCGCGGCCCGTCCATCATGCCCGGCGGCAATAAAGACACGTATTCCGAAATCCAGCCCATTTATGAAGCCATTGCAGCCAAAGCCAGTGATGGCAAACCCTGCTGCACCTATATCGGCAGTGATGGCGCCGGCCATTATGTCAAGATGGTCCATAACGGCATCGAATATGCGGATATGCAGCTCATTGCCGAATCGTATCTGCTGCTGAAAACCGTCGGCGGCTATACGAATAGTGAAATCGCCAATATTTTCCACCAGTGGAATCAGGGCGAACTGCACAGTTTCCTCATCGGCATCGCCGCCGATATTTTTGCCGAAGATGACGAAACAGGCGGACAGGTCATTGACAAAATCGTCGATGCGGCAGGGCAGAAGGGGACAGGCCGCTGGACCAGCATCGAAGCATTGAGACAGGGCGTCGACATTTCTATGATCACCGCTGCCTGCAACGCCCGCGTCATGTCCAACCTGTCTCAGCGGCACATGGCTGAAACGGTTATTTCCGGGCCGGAACATAAGCTTGTAAAAGGAGAAAAATTCATCGAAGCCGTGCGGCGCAGTCTGTATACGGGGAAAATCGTGGCCTACGCCCAGGGATTTTCACTCTACCGCAGTGCCTCGGAAACGTACCACTGGGATCTCGACTACGGCCGTATTGCCTCTATCTTCCGGGCCGGTTGCATCATCCAGGCGGAGTTCCTCAATAAGATTACCAAAGCCTATGAAAAGAATCCGGATCTGGAAAACCTGATATTCGACCAATTCTTCCTGGATAAAATCAATGCCAACGAAGAAAGCCTGCGCCAGATTGTCTGCCTGGCCGTACAGGAAGGCATTCCCATCCCGGCTTTTGCCAATGCCATGGAATATCTCGACGCCTACCGCAGTCCCCGCGTCGGAGCCAATCTGATACAGGCTCTGCGGGATTACTTCGGGGCCCACACCTATCAGCGCACCGACCGGGAAGGCACGTTTCACCATCAGTGGCACGAACATTACGAAAAATAACAGTCTTAGTGAAATCCCTCAGGAGCACCGTATATCCTGAGGGATTTTTGCATGTAAAGCCCCATTTTATGTTATAATATGTTACAAATTGTTTATGAATACAGCGACAATATGTGTCGTAATTTTATGATACTATAGGGATGAAAGGAGAGAGTATGGATAAAGCTGAGCGGATACTTCTCGTATTCTGCCGTTTATTGAAACACGAATGGCTGAATAAGACGAATCTGGCACTGGAATTTAATACGACAGAACGAACCATCGAACGGGATATGCAGTCCATCCGCGCCGTCCTTTCCGAAGCCCGCAGCCCGGTCGTACTTCTCTGGGACCGGCAGAAGGGGTCCTATATCCTGAACCACTATCAGCACCGGCCGCTGCAGAGCATGGAGGCACTGACCATCCTGAAAATCCTGCTGGGCAGCCGGGCACTGCGTCTCGATGAGATGGAAGGGCTGGTACAGGCCCTGTGCGGATTATTGTCGCCCCGGGATGAAATGGAATTTTCACGGCTGCTGGAAGAAGAGCTTGACGGCTATCGTGAACCGTCTCATCATCAGGCCATCATCAAGACCCAATGGGACCTGCAGCAGTGCATACGGGACCACAGAAAAATCTGCCTTCATTACAGCCGCGGCGATGACATGCGGACGGCGCATATCGTGTTTCCCCTCTCAGTCGTCGTTTCCGATGGATATTTTTATCTCATCGCCACCGTGGAAGGGACGATTCACAAGGAACCGGCATTTTTCCGCCTCGACCGCATCCGTTCCTTCGATGTCCTTCCCGGGAACGGATTCTCCCCGGAAGACAATGACTTTTCTCTCCGCCGCCTGCGTTCGACGACGCCCTTTATGTTCGGTGGAAATCCAGTCCGTCTGACCCTGCGCTGTCAGCATCGGGCGGCCGAAGCCCTGTTCGATAAAATCCCCGCTCACACGGTACTTTCTTGGGAAGAGGAGACCGTACTGGTGGAAGTGACCGTAAGCATTCCCGGTTTTTTCCGCTGGCTCCTCATGCAGGGCGATGCCATCGTCATTATCGGGCCGGAACCGTTCCGGCAGGCCTTTATCCAGACACTGCAGAAAATACAAAACGCTTATACTGATAGTAAGGAGGATTGCCCGACATGAAGCATATAAAAGAACAATTCATCCGCTATATGGATGCAGGATTTCCCATTATTTACCTCGATACGTATGAAGAAGATAAAGCCGATGACCTTATCCGGTCCGTTGCCGGCGGCCGGAAAATAGAGGAATGGAATGTGCGCGGCTATTTTGAAAACCAGGTACTCATGCAGGCCGAAGCGCCGCTGGAAGATATCCTGCGGACACTTATCGATGACCCCCTGTCCCTGCAGCGGTCCGTTCTGGTCCTCAAAGACGTACCCCTTTTCAAAGATCAGATGGCCGTCATCGAACTGCTGAAATACCTGGCCCGGCGGATTGGCAATGGCTCCCTGCCCGATTTTAATATTGTCATTGTGTCTTCTGAGGTCTACATTCCCGGAGAACTCGATCCCTTCCTGACCATTCTCCACGACGATTACCTGACTGTATCGGATATCCGCGGCGTCATCGAACAATTCTGCCACGATCAGGAAGTGGACATGCTGCCGGAATTCATCCGCGAACTGTCCCAGATGTTCAAGGGCCTGTCGGAATATGAAATCAATACCATCCTGGCACTGGCTCTGTCCGACGACGGGGAAATCACCCGGTCTGATTTATCGCTCATATTGGAACAGAAAAAACAGGTCGTACAGAAATCGGGCATACTGGAAATGATTCCCCTCAAAGAAGGCATGGACGATATTGGCGGACTGGAAAGCCTGAAACAATGGCTCCAGAGAAAGGAAAAGATTTTCCGCAATATGGAGGCCGCGGCGGCCTTTGGTGTCGATATGCCCAAAGGCGTTCTCATTGCCGGCATGCCCGGCTGTGGCAAATCCTTAAATGCCAAGGCGGCGGCCAAGCTCTTCGGTGTTCCCCTGCTGCGCCTCGATATGGGACGCCTCATGGGCAAATATGTCGGTGAATCGGAAGCCAATATGCGCAAGGCCATCGGCCTGGCCGAAGCCATTGCGCCATGTGTGCTCTGGATCGATGAACTGGAAAAAGCCTTTGCCGGAGTCGGTGGCAGCGGCGGCGCAGCAGACGTGACAACCCGTCTGTTCGGAACGTTCCTTACGTGGCTGCAGGAAAAAGACAGTCAGGCCTTTGTCGTGGCCACGGCCAATAACATCGCCAATATGCCGCCGGAACTGCTGCGGAAAGGCCGTTTCGATGAAATCTTCTATGTGGCATTGCCCAATAAGGAAGAACGGAAAAAAATCTTTTCCATCCACATCGGGAAACGGCGGCCCGACGATCTGGAAGGTATCGACCTGGACCGGCTGGCAGCCCGTACGGACGGCTACAGCGGCGCCGATATCGAAGGCGTCGTCAAGGACAGCATCGAAGCAGCTTTTGCCAAAGGAGAAGATGCGATTACGACCGACGGCATCCTGGAGGCAGTCAGCCAGACGCATTCTCTGAAGGAAATCATGAAAGATTCCCTGCAAAAGATGGAATCTCTCTATAAACAACGGAAGTTCAAAAATGCTTCGGCATAGAAAGGAGCAAAATCATGGAAGAAAAAGAACAGCCCCGTCAGACGAGCGGCGAAGACATGGTACGGCAAATGCGGCCCGTCATGGAACGGTTTTTCCGTTCTTACGGGGCAAAGGACCCGGCCGTGAGCACCGAGGAGTGGCTGACGGAAACACTGGGCAAAGAGCTTCCATCGTACAGTAAGGACGACATAGCCGCTATGAGCCGGGACATCGTGCGCGAAATAGAACAGGCTGAAGCGCGCAAGACGTCACTGGACAAGGCCTGTGCGGCGGGGCAGACAAAGGAATCGTGGCTTGCTGATGAAGTGCAGCAGGCATCTGTCGGCGTCGGCGTGACGACTATGGGCCAGTATCTGCAGCACATAGACGACGTACTGGCTGATAACAATCAGGCCATGCTCAAGGTAATCATGAAACAGAATGGCACGGTCAATATGAACCCAAATCTCGATGGATTCATTGCCGAACAGCAACAGGTCAATTCCTTCAACCGGGCGGCGGCACTGGAAAACTCCCCGTACCGTGCGGATGTACTCCAGCCTGACGGTACAACTTATGGAAAAAATTCCGTCGATGTCGTCATCCGCGATACCCGTCTGAAGGTGCAGACACCGGTACGGCGCTATCAGCTGAAATTTGGCCGCAATGCCGATGCTACGGCCTCCTATCTGGAGCACGGCGACTACCGGGGCCAGCGCGCCCTGGTGCCGAAAGGGCAGGTAAGTGAAGTCCGTCAGCGCGTCTCGCCGGGGAAACACGTGTCCGATACGATAGAAAGCCCCGATGGCGTCCAGTCCCGGCCACTGGGCAAAGAACAGGCCAAGGCCATGCAGGAACGCGTCCAGCGTGGACGCCGGCTGGCTCAGGACAACTGGAATTCCTTCAATACCCGTTCCCTGGCCCTGCATATCGGCAAACAGGCGGCTCTGGCCGGTATTTCCGGCGCAGCTCTGGCCACAGGATTCCATCTGGCGGGAAAAGCTCTGAAGGGAGAAAAAATCGATGGCGAAGAAGTGGTCCGCACGGCCATTACGACCGGCGCCGATACGGGAATCAAGGCGGCTGCCGCCGGGGCTCTCAAAGTCAGTGTGGAAAAAAATCTCATTCCCTTACTGGCCAGAGGGACGCCGGTTGCGGTACTGACGCCCCTGGCCTGGGCCGGTATCGAACAGGTCAAAATCTGCTATCGTGCCGCCAAGGGAGAACTGACGGCTATGGAGGCTATCGACGCCATGGGCCGCGTCACCGTATCGACCGTTGGCGGATACATCGCCGGCAGTATCGGTATGGTTGAAGGCGCCATTACAGGAGCCGCCATGCTTTCGTGGATCCCCGTCATCGGGACCGGTGTCGGTGCCATCGTAGGTGGCATCGTAGGCGGCCTGACCGGCTGTCTGGCCGGTTCTACTGTGGGAAAAGCCGTGTACAGCGGCGTCAAAACCGTTGCCAAAACGGCTGTCCGCGTCGCCAAAAGCGTGGGCCATGCTCTGTATTCCGGTGCAAAGGCGGTTGCCAGAGGAATCAAGAACGGCCTTAAGAGCATTTTTAGTTTTTTCTGATGCAGGAGTGTACCTATGGTAAAAAAAATAAAATATGCCCTCACCATGGCCGACGGGGCCAAAGTGCGGACATTGGAAGATTTGCGGGACCATTTCGACTGGCCCCATGTACTGGGATATTTTCTCGACGGCAAACTGGCAGAATGGCTGCGGGACCGGTATTTTGATGAACTGGCCGCGTCCGTAGAGTCTCTGCCGGCGGAAAGTCCGGATCTGGAACAGCAGCTGTGCCATCTCCTGGGTGTCGCCTGGGAAGCGAAGGAAACGACTGTAGATGTGACACGGATGCAGCGGCGGCAGGAAAAAGAAGCGTTGCTGCGGCAGATGACAGCCGATGAATCCATCTGGCAGCACGGGGAAACGACAGCTTTCACCCAGGGAGATCTGGATGAGCTCATCGGTGACGGCGTACCGGTCATATACCTATGCGGTGAGGAATTTACCGTGCCGGCTGATGTGGTGCAGCGGACCTATATTGGCATTCTCGGCAGGCCCCGCATCCAGATTGACGCTGCATCGCCCGACGAACTGGAAGAAAAGGGAATTGTCTTTGAACAGGCTGATCTGCCGGAACAGCTGAGAATACCGGAAGAACCACCGGAACCAGTACGGCAGAACCATAAACAGGATAAGCCGTACGTCGTGTCCGAGGCCTTTCAAAGCCAGCTGAATGACGAACAGCAGCAAAAAGCAGCGGTCCTGTACGAAGAAGCCCAGCATATACTGGGAGCAGCCGTGTTCGATATCGACGTAGCGACGAGGCAGCTGCTGGACACAGCCCAGGCAGAACTGGGACATGCGACCTTTGATATTGACGTTTCGACACACCGCCTGCTGGATGCAGCCCGGGAAGAACTGGGACGGGCGACCTTCGATATCGACGTCTCGACACACCGCCTGCTGGATGCAGCCCGGGAAGAACTGGGACATGCGACCTTCGATATCGACGTCTCGACACACTGCCTGCTGGATACGGCCCAGGCAGAACTGGGACGGGCGACTTTTGATATTGACGTCTCGACGCGCCCTCTCATATTGGCAGCCCGGTCCTGCAGAAAAGAAGGAGCCTTCCAGCGTTTCCTCGACCGGCTATAAGGAGTGCATAACAGAAAATACAGGAAATCAGCTATCCTGGCTATGAGACAAAATAGACATACGTACAGACAGAATAAAGGAGAGAATACCCATGGCAGATAACGAACAGAACGCAGAAGTAACGCAAATGAAGATTGTAAAATTTAAAACAACCGTCGAACGACTGCAAAAATATTTATGGCCTTATAGGTCTTCTTCAAGTATTCCTTGTGTTCCTGTAGGTCCTGAATGGCTTTCTTCATACGTCGATAATCCCTATATCAACATGTTAGTAGCAGAATCTATTTTTTCCCGGTGTGAGATGGGAAATAATGTATATGGTTATGTTCAAAACAATAGTTTCTCTATTTCTAAGCCCAATGCTACTGGCAGTAGCTATTATGATATCCGTGTTCCCGAGTCTGCTCCCTACGATACAGTTTTTTGGTTCTTTATGCTTGCCGCCATCGATGACCGCATTTATAATGATCAGCTGGATTATATTGTGGACGTGGCCTACCTCCTGCACTTCACCGAAGCGATGATTCGTGACTGGTGCCGTGCCGTCGTCTACATCCTCGATGGCCATACCCTGTCTCCCGACTGCGACCTTACGTGTGAAACAGAAGAAGGAAAAACCTTCTTCCTCCATCAGTAGGAAGAGATTATTTGCAGGGGAAGCTGTCAGCTATGCTGACTGAGGGGGCTTTGCTTATATTCAGAGTTTTTATACGTTGAGTCCGTTTTCTACCGTGGCAGTTGGTATTGTATGCCAGTTGCCGCGGTATTTTTGTATCCTTATGATGATATGGCGTACGTATTTACAAATTTTTGTGGAATGATGAGTAAAATAGTATTATAATAAATAGAGAATAACTGTAGTAAAAACATGGGAAATATGATAAAATATAATAACTATGCGATAAAGTGTATTGGAGGTGCATTATGGCAACAGTTCAGGAAAAGATTGAGCTCCTGCATCAGAAGCTTGATACGATAGAAATGGGCGGCGGCCAGCAGAAAATTGATAAACAGCATGAAAAAGGGAAGATGACAGCCCGGGAACGGCTGCATATGCTTTTTGACGAAGGCAGTTTTACCGAAATCAGCCAGTTTATCCATCACCGCTGCACCAATTTTGGCATGGAAAAGAAGGAAATCCCCGGCGACGGCGTCGTCACGGGATACGGCAATGTCAATGGCCGCCTCGTCTTTGCCTATGCAGAAGATTTTACCGTCGAAGGCGGCTCTCTTGGGGAAATGCATGCCCACAAGATCTGCCAGGTACAGGAAATGGCACTCAAAATGGGAGCTCCCATTGTCGGTATCAATGATTCCGGCGGTGCCCGCATCCAGGAAGGTGTCGATGCCCTTTCCGGATTTGGCCGCATCTTTATGAATAATACCAAGGCGTCCGGAGTCATTCCCCAGATTTCTGTCATCATGGGACCCTGTGCCGGCGGTGCCGTCTACAGTCCGGCCCTGACCGATTTCATCTACATGGTAAAGAACACGAGCAACATGTTCATTACGGGACCGAAGGTCATCAAATCGGTCACTATGGAAGAAGTGACGGCAGAAGACCTGGGCGGTGCCGTAGCGCACAATACCATTTCCGGCGTGGCGCATTTTGCCTGTGAAAACGAAACGGACTGCATCGAGCAGATTAAATACCTGCTCGATTTTCTGCCCAGCAATAACATGGAAGAAGCTCCCGTATACGATTCGTCCGATGATCCCGGACGGATGGATGAATCCCTCGATTCCATCATTCCCGACAGCGACAACGTAGCTTACGATATGGTTGATGTCATCAAATCCTGCGTCGATAACGGGGAAATCTATCAGGTGCTGGAAAACTATGCCATGAACATGATTACCTGCTTTGCCCGTTTCGACGGCCAGAGCGTGGGTATCATTGCCAATCAGCCTAAATTCCTAGCCGGCTGCCTCGACATCAATGCGTCCGACAAAGCTGCCCGCTTCATCCGCTTCTGCGATGCCTTCAATATCCCTGTCGTCACCTTCGTGGACGTACCAGGATTCCTGCCGGGCATCAATCAGGAACACGGCGGCATCATCCGCCACGGTGCCAAACTGCTCTACGCATACTGCGAAGCGACGGTTCCCAAAGTGACGGTCGTCACGCGCAAAGCCTACGGCGGCGCCTACATCGGCATGTGCTGCCGCCAGCTCGGCGCCGACATGGTATTTGCCTGGCCGACAGCGGAAATCGCCGTCATGGGACCTGATGGAGCAGCTGACATCATTTTCAAACGCGATCCTGACAAGGAAGCCAAGAAACAGGAATATATCAAGGAATTCCTGACACCGTACAAAGCGGCGGAACACGGCTACGTCGATTGCGTCATCGATCCGAAAGAAACGCGTCCGCGCATCATCAATGCCCTGGCTATGCTCTACAGCAAGCGGGAAGACCGGCCGCAGAAGAAACACGGTAATATTCCGTTATAAGGGGGAATCAGGTCATGGAAGAAACATCAGCCATTTCGATGGAACTCGTATTAGCGGCCCTGATTGCCCTGGCTGTGCTGCTCCTGCTCGGCTGGTATATTTTAAACAGCAAGATTCAATCGCTGGCTGCGGATGTAAAAGCCCTGCAGAAAGAACGGGATGGCCTTCAGGCACGCCTGAACGCGGCAGAAGAAAAACTGGCTGCGGCTCCGGCCTCTCTGGCAGCAGCTTCGTCTCCTGTAGAACCGGCAGAAACGGCTGTGCAGGAAGTGGCGGAAACTGTGGCAGAAGAACCGGTGCAGACTGCCTCTGTGGAAGAGCCGGAAACAGATGCTATAGAAGACGTCCCATCGGATAGTGAAATACCGCCTGAAGTCGTAGCCGTCATCATGGCTGCCGTTGCCGCCTGCGGTTACAGCCCTGCAGCCATCCGGTCGATACGGCGGGATACAACCCGGCCGCATCAGAGCCGTGGCTGGGTCATGGCAGGCCGTCTGGCTGGTATGAGATAAGAGAAATTGGACTCCAGGAGGAATTAGTATAATGAAAAAATTTAACGTAACTGTCAATGGCAAGACCTATGAAGTAGAAGTAGAAGAAGTTGGCGCCCCTCAGAAGGCAGCTGCGCCGGCTGCTCCTGCTGCAGCTCCGGCACCGTCTCCAGCCGCGCAGCCTGTACAGAAAGCACCGGCAGCCCAGCCGGCTCCGGCAGCGCCGGTTGTTCCCAAAGGCCCGGTTCCGGAAGGAGCCATCACGGTAAAAGCTCCTATGCCGGGCAAGATTTCCGCAGTCAAGGCAGAAAGTGGTGCGTCAGTCAAGAGAGGTGATGTACTGGTCGTACTGGAAGCGATGAAGATGCAGAACGATATTACTGCCACAGCTGATGGAACCCTTCATGAAATCCGTGTCCAGGTCGGTGATAACGTTAAGACAGGAGATATCTTAGCCGTTATTACCCAATAGTGAGAAGAGGTAATCTCCATGAAAATATCTACCCGTGGTCGTTATGCATTGCGTCTGATGCTGGAACTGGCTATGCACGAACAGGAGCCCCGCTATATTTCCATCAAGGGGATAGCGGATCACCAGCATCTTTCCGAGAAGTATCTGGAACAGATTGTCACACGTTTGGGACGGGGCGGCATGGTATTCAGTGCCCGCGGTCCGGCTGGCGGCTACCGGTTGGCACGGCCGCCTGAAGAGTTTACCATAGGTGAAATACTGCGTCTGATGGAAGGTGATTTGTCACCTGTACCGGAAATCAACCCTGATCTGCCGCCGTGCGCTGTAGAGTATGTGTGGAAGAAACTGGCTACGGCTATCAACGATGTCGTCGATCACATTACGCTGCAGGATCTGGTGCGTCTGCAGCATGAAATGGATAAAGACAAAAAGGGTAGATAAGCAGGAGATGCAGAAATAGAAGAACCCCGCAGGAGGATGATTCCTTCCTGTGGGGTTTTGCTTACGAAGTTATTTTTTCAGTTTGCTTTCCGCCTTGGCGACAAACGGTGCCGATTCGATGATGAACCGTTCGTGAACGGCTTCCCCAACGAGTCCGGCATCATCCCAGGCCTGGATGGTAAAGGTCAGTTTTCGTCTGTCCTGTTCTGTCAGGACGGCTTTGGCACGGACCGTAAGGCCAATAGGAGTGGCCGACAGGTGCTTGACGTTCATGGAGATGCCGACGGTGCTATAGCCTTCCGGTAGCTGGGAATCACCGGCCAGAACGGCGGCGTGTTCCATGAGGCCTACCAGTGCCGGTGTGGCGTAGACGGGGGCCGTGCCGCTGGCGTAGCGGATAGCTGTATTCTGTTCGGTAACTTTTTCTGTTGTTTCTGCAGAAGATTGCAGAGTAAGTGTGAAATCCATTATTTCATCCCTCGCTATTCATTTTTTTATTTTATTGTACCATATTGTGCGCAGAATGAATAGGACGGGTCCGGCCAGTGGACTTTATAAAAGAAATACGGTACAATGAATTATACTTGTAAGCAATAGGAGAAGGAAGGGTAGCTCGTGAAGGGTAAATGGTGTCTTGTGGCTCTGGCTCTTATCTGCCTGAGCCTGCCTGTAATGGCGAAAGATAAAGATAAAGGCGTGGAAACGCGGTTTGACAACTGGGGAATCGTGACAGTGCCTCCGGATATCACGATGGAAGAAGGGACGCAGCCATTTCTGACAGCCCGGTCCTATGGCAATGATGTCGTACGTATGCTGGAAGAAATATATCCGGCCGAACCGGTATGCTGGCAGATTGTAGAAAAGGATGATGCCAGTTTTCAATACGGATACATGTTGCGCTACAGCCTTGACATATGGCAGGTTGAAGCGGCCGTAGAAGGAAAACAGCAGGAGAATGCCTATCTCCGCGATATTGGCAGCCGCCCGTCGGCGCAGACGCTGGCCAGCCATGCCAATAACCGGCTCCGTATTTCTCTCCCATCAGAATTTGAACTGGTTCAGCCATTCACGGCACGGAAAGTGCGGGGGACGACGTTCTATGAAAGCCGGCTGCGTCACGTACTGCTCATCAACCAGTCTTATTTTACCGAGTCCATTTATGTTCTGGCCTGGCAGCATGGCGATTTCGTTGAAATAGCCGTTATCTTCGGTCACAACGAAGAAGATCAGCATCTTCCCGATACACTGCTGTCTGCGCTGGAAAATGCAAAAAAAATGCCGCGTTCATAGCGGCATTTTTTCGTAAGATCACCTTTCTCAAAGTTCCTTCATCAGTTCTTCCAGATGATGGGTCAGTTTCATATTTTCACTGTAATCGATGGGGCAGTCGATGATGACTGGTTTATCCTGCTTGAAGGATTTGATGAGCGTCGGCAGCAGGTCTTCCGCCTTTTCGATGCGGTAGCCGATGGCCCCCATGCTTTCGGCAAATTTCACGAAATCAGGATTGGTGAAATCGACGTATTCGTGATGGCCGTACTGCATGTCCTGCTTCCATTTGATCAGGCCGTAGCTGCGGTCATTGAAGATGAGGGTGACGAAATTCGTTCCCAGCCGGTGAGCCGTTTCGAATTCCTGGCAGTTCATCATGAAGCCGGCATCACCAGTGATGGCCAGCACTTTTCTGTCAGGATGGACCAGTTTTGCGGCAATAGCGCCGGGGACGGCCAGACCCATGGTGGCGAATCCGTTGGAGATGATGCATGTATTGGGCTTATAGCAGTTATAATGGCGGGCAACCCAGACCTTATTGGCCCCTACGTCGGAGATGACGATATCATCCTTGTCCATGACGCGCCGGCAGTCGATGAGTGCTTTCTGCGGCTTGACAGGATAGGAAAGGTCCTGGGCATAGCTTTCATGTTCTTCGACCATCTGTTTCCGCAGATTGAGGAAGGGGACCGGTTCCTGCAGGCGGGCTGCTTTATTCATGATCCGTTCCAGCGCATCGGGAATATTGCCGACGACTTCCACTTCGGGCTGGTAATTTTTGTTGATGTCGGCCGGCATCGTATCGATATGGATGATATCGGCGTTGGACATGTGCCATTTAGCCGGGGCATATTCGATGATATCGTAACCGATGGCGATGACCAGGCTGGCTTTTTCCAACATCTTCGTCTGATAATCGTCCATGGGGATGCCGACAGTCCACATCGAATAGGGATTGTCAAAGGGAATAGCCCCTTTGGCCATCATCGTATTGATAACCGGCAGTTTCAGCTTTTCTGCAAATTTAGTGAGCATTTCTGTGGCATGGCTGCGGATAACGCTGCTTCCGGCGAGGATGACCGGATTCTTGGCATAGGAAATCATGGATGCAGCGGCTTCAATCTGCGCTTCCAGGGCCGTTTCCGGCTGGATGGTCTTGCGCTGCAGTGGCCTTTCGTCGTCACCGACGGGCATTTTACTGATATTAACCGGCAGGTCGATGAAGGTAGCACCTGGTTTTTCCCGTTCGGCATATTTAAAGGCGAGCCGTGTGATTTCTGCCATCGTATCAGGCCGGACGACCGTATAGGCGCGGCGGGTGATCGGTTCAAACATAGAGCGCAGGTCCAGATACTGATGGGCCGTAATGTGCATCTTGTCTGTGCCTACCTGACCGGAAATAGCAACCAGCGGCGCCCCGTCGCAGTCGGCATCGGCAACGCCGGTGATGAGGTTTGTCGCCCCCGGCCCGAGAGTTGCCATGCAGACGCCGGCCTTGCCGGTCAGTCTGCCATAGACGTCAGCCATAAAGGCGGCGCCCTGTTCGTGACGGACAGTGATGAATTCTATTTTAGATCTTTTCAGTGCTTCCATGATGGCGAGGTTTTCTTCGCCGGGAATGCCAAAAATATAATGAACGCCTTCTTCTTCCAGACATTCGACTAAAAGATCGGCTGTATTGCGCTGTTTTGTTTTCATTGGATGATCCCCTCTCTTAATAACACAGATACTTTTCTGTTGCGGCTCCAATTATAGTATCTGGAAATGACTTTTTCAATTTCACAATATGAAATTTAATCTAGTTTTAATAATTCTTTCCTTTGCGAAAATGAATGAATGGAGAAATAAAATACTGTAAATACAAGGGTTTATCCAATGTTTATGATAAATTACCTGTCAAATATTATGCCGCGATGTAGAATTATATTCTGCATCCTAAAATTTAACATACAAATTTTTCTTTCGTAATGTGAAAGGAGATGCGATTTATGCAGTTTATTATCATCAGTGCCTGTCTCTTAGGGCAATCCTGCCGTTATGACGGGCAATGCCGGGAGTATCCGGAGATTACCCCATTGTGCAGCCGGAAAGACATCGTGCTCATTCCCGTCTGTCCGGAACAGGCCGGAGGCCTGGCTACGCCGAGACCAGCAGCGGAACGATCCAAAAACGGCGTCTTTACCCGGGAAGGGCGCGATATGACCGCTGAGTATGAACGGGGAGCACGTGAGGCACTGCGCCTGGCCAGGCTATATGGCTGCCGCTGGGCCGTCCTCAAGGAGAAAAGCCCGTCCTGTGGCAGCTTCTGCATTTACGACGGCACGTTTACGCGCACTCTTACAGAAGGTGATGGCGTGACAGCGGCCCTGTTCAGGAAAGAGGGCATTTCCGTTGTTGGCGAAAGCCGTATTCCCTGGCTCCTGGAACAGTTGTAAGACGCCTGTTCTTACCGGCCGCCGTGGAAATATTGCTTGCTTTATAGGGGCCTCTTTGCTACAATATATAAGTACGCGAGGAGGAACATATAGTGAATACGGTATTACATGAAATATTGGAATGGCTCTATGCCATTGTCATTGCGCTGGCCATTGCCATGGTTATCCATATATTCTTTTTGCAGCCGACACGGGTTTCAGGTGAATCCATGGTGCCGACCCTGCATAACGGTGAATATCTGATTATTTCAAAAATGGGACATATTATGGGAGATGTACCCAATTACGGTGACATCGTCATCATCGACAGCCGCGTCGGCTATCCCCGGACGTGGAAAGATGACGTAGCCGAACCAATGGACAATTATCTGGCCCTGTTCAGCTCCCGCTTCCAGACGAAGAATGTCTGGGTAAAACGGGTCATTGGCCGCCCGGGCGACACGCTGGCTTTCCATGACGGCAAAGTATGGCGCAACGGTGAGGCTTTGGATGAACCGTATATCAATGAACCCATGACTTATAGCCGCAAAGGGGAAGTCCAGGTGCCGGAAGGATATGTCTTCTGCATGGGCGATAACCGTAACCACAGCAGTGACAGCCGCTTCATCGGGCCGGTCCCGGTTGATCACGTCCTGGGGAAAGTCATTTGGTAAATAGGGTGTAAGAGCCGGTGCGCGTACCGCTTGTATACGTGCCGTACTCTTGCACTTTTTTTGTAGGAAAGGAGTTTTTTTATGAGCCGCACAAAGGAAGAATTACAGGGAGTTACGTCTCTGGGAAATCAGCATACAGCCTATACGTTCGATTATGATCCATCACTGTTGGAAACGTTTATTAATAAACATCCCGGCCGGGACTATTTCGTCAAGTTCAACTGTCCCGAATTTACCAGTCTCTGCCCCAAGACGGGACAGCCCGATTACGCTACTTTGTATATTTCGTATGTACCGGACCAGCGGATGGTAGAAAGCAAATCGCTGAAGCTCTATCTGTTTAGTTTCCGCAATCACGGGGACTTCCACGAAGACTGTGTCAACATCATCATGGACGACCTGATCCATGCCATGGACCCGAAATACATTGAGGTGTGGGGGAAATTCCTGCCCCGTGGCGGTATCAGCATCGACCCGTACTGCAATTACGGCCGTGCCGGGACTCCCTGGGAACAGGTAGCCTGGCAGCGCCTGTCTCAGCACGATCTCTATCCGGAAACCATCGACAACCGTTGACAGATACTTTCAGGTTACGGTTTTGTCTCAGTTTTTCTGCCATTGACAGAAATTGGAAAAGATATGGTATAATAGAACAAACGATAGTTCATAGTAAACATAAAGGCGGTGTTCTTCTTGAAAATGAAAAAAATACTGGCTGCCCTGGTTTTGTCCCTGGCTGTATCCGTTACGGCTTTTGCCAAGGAAGAAGTGTGGCAGTACAATCAGTTTACGACTATTGATATGAGCTCAGCGAAGATTTCCTATCCGGCAGGCATGCAGACTCTTACCTTCCATACGGTAGAAAAAGCTGGTGATTCGACGGATTACTGCACCTATGTCTACAACGTGGATGAACAGACCATCCAGCTCAAGGAAATGGTAACAAAGACGAAAAAGAGCAAGTATAAAAGCAGTTTTTATCCCGAATCCATCAAGAACGGCAATAATGTCATCAAGGCACGGGCCCGCATGGCCGATGAAGTACTGCAGAAAGTACTGGAAAAACTCAATAAATAACAAAATGGAAGCGGCCGCATTACGTGTTTATGCTTAATGCGGCCGCTTCTTTTCTGCGTCTATATGTATGTGGTTATTTTCCTTTGATGCAGATGCGCAGCCACCGCGGCAGTGTAGCTTTGGTGACGACGATGGAAAAGGCGATGGCCAGGAGAGTTACGATGCAGTAGATGGCCATGATGTACAGACTGCGCAGAAAAATATGAAAGTGAGATGCCAGATGGGTGAGCAGTGCCAGAAACAGGGGATGGACCAGATAGATGGGATAGGAGTAATCGCCCAGGAGAGAAAACACTTTATCCACCGCACGCGGCACGGGACGGCATTGCCACCAGTACAGGCAGAACAGCATCGTAGACAAAGTATAAACCATTCCTACCGGACTGAGCTGGTGGATGGTAAACACGGCAGACAGGGCATCATAGCCCTTATAGTACATGATGCCGTAATAAGCGGCCAGCATGCCTGCTGTGGAAAGCCCCTGGAAGAGATTGACCAGAAGTCCGTGATTTATAAGCCAGTCGCAGACGGCGGAAAAGTGTTCTGCCGTAAAAGCGCCGAACAGGAAGATGAACAGATAATGAAGGACGACGTAATTGAGGCGGTAATTGAAGGCATCCTGCAGAATCGGGCTGGCAAAATGAAAATTCCAGATATAACTGGAATAGAAGTTAAATATCATGTTGGCGAAAAAGAGAATGGTAAAGGATAGGGCCGGTTTCTTATCCATCCAGCGCAAAAGGGGCCGCCAGAGGGGCATGAGAAAATAGAACCACAGGAGAATGACGAGAAAATAGATGTGATACATGGCCAGGCCGTACCAGAGTGTACGGATGAACTGTCCGGGATGGAACAGAGTAAAATTATGGCCGATGACGGAAACGTACAACATGTAAAATAAGGACCAGGAGAGGTAAGGGATTAGGACCGTGCGCAGGCGGCGCTTCAGGTACTCTTTGTATACAAAAGGCTGATTGAGAGGCTGGCTGAGGAACATGCCGAAAGCGGACAGGAAAAAAAAGGCCGGAACGGAAAAGCGGGAGAGAATTTCCAGCACGGCGACCAGTCCCAGATTGGGAGAGGGGCTGAGAAGGGCTACGGAGCCGACGTGGATCCCGATGACTCCCAGCATACAAAGGCCACGCATATAATTAATAGACTGTATAAAACGTTTTGACATCTCGCACCTCATTCATATAAGTTTGCACTAGATACTTTCAGCTTTTTATTGTATCATATTTTAAGACACATGTAGAGATAGTTAAGAGAGGGTTTCCATCCTCTTAGAAGGAGACATGGCGCAATGAGCATTTTCTATTATGTACCAGCTGTCCTTGGCGTGCTGTTCATCGGTATCGGCACCTGGCATGGCTGGCGGCTGCGTGCCCTGACGAGGCATTGTACGGTTCCGGCAACGGGCACGGTGGTGCAGTTTGACGTACAGAAAAATAAAAGCGGCGATATGTATTACCCCGTCATCCGCTTTCAGGCGGGAGCAGAGCAGTATACGGCCCGCTATACCTTCGGCAACAGTGAGTGGAGCTTTGAAGCTGGCGATACCGTCGATATCCGCTACAATCCGCAAAAACCGGAAGAAATCTATTTGTATCACGAACAGACGACGCTGCAGCAGTATGCCAGTCCGTTCATGATCATTGTCGGCGGCTTGATATTTATTGCAACTTATTATATTACAATGTAAGGAAGTATAGTCATGACTGATTTTTCAAAACATATGACGGAGCAGACTGAAGTGAACGAAAAGGCCGTACAGGCCGCGGGAGATTTTCTGCAGGCTCTGGGACTGGACCTCAAACAACTCGGCATGGAAAAAACACCGTACAGGGTAGCTATGGCCTTTTCCCATTTCTTTTCTGGCTTGAAAGAAAATCCGGAAAACTGCTGGGGTGAATTAATCCCTACCCAGTCGGACGGGCTGGTTGCCGTACGCAACATTCGGTTTTATTCCATGTGTGAACATCACCTGCTGCCTTTTTTTGGCATCGTTCACATCGCGTATTATCCGGCAGAAGGCAAAATAGCCGGGTTTGGCCACTTTGCCGAAGTGGTAGACGTACTGGCCCGCAGACCGCAGCTTCAGGAACGATTTACCTATGAAATATGTAAAGCCGTTCAGGATGGACTGGGGGCCAGAGGTGCCCTGGTCATCGTCCGGGGGACTCATTTGTGCCTTTCCATGCGCAATCATCTGGGCGGCGATTCAGATATTATTACCCAGGCCGGGCTGGGATGTCTGGCCGACGGTACCGATGCAGGGCATCAGGCATGGAAACTGCTTATGGAAGGGGATGCACAGGAATGACAAGACAACATCGCACGTATCACTGGAAAGATGGCAAGACTCTTACTGTCGGGGATAAGACATTGATTATGGGCATATTGAATTATACGCCCGATTCCTTTTCGGACGGCGGGAGCTGGAATGACGTGGATAAGGCTCTTCACCATATGGAAGATATGGTAGCGGCCGGTGCCGATATCATCGACATTGGCGCCGAATCATCACGGCCGGGGTTTACCCCTATTTCGGCAGAGGAAGAGATCAGCCGACTGGAACCCATCCTGCGCCGCCTCGTATCAGACTGCCCGGTTCCCGTATCGGTCGATACCTACAAGGCCAAGACGGCACATTATGCCATGTCCTGCGGTGCCCACATCATGAATGATATATGGGGACTGCAATACGCCCCGGAACCGGGAGAAATGGCCGCCGTCGCCGCTGAATTCGACGTGCCGGTCATCGTCATGCACAATCAGGATGGGACGGAATACGGCGATATCATAGGCGATATGAAGGCTTTTTTTGCCCGCTCCGTAGCTATTGCCGACGCTGCCGGTGTCAGCCGCGATAACATTATTACTGATCCGGGAATCGGAATCGGGTTTGGCAAGACGTTTGAACAGAATGTGTACGTCATGAAACATCTCCGCGAACTGACGGACCTGCCTTATCCGCTGCTTCTCGGTACGAGCCGTAAAGGGTTCATCGGACGCATCCTGGATCTTCCTGTGACGGAACGCATGGAAGGAACAGGTGCAACCTGTGTAGCCGGTGTACTCGACGGGGCGGCTATCGTCCGCGTCCATGACGTCGGACCTATAGCACGCATGTGTAAAATGGCCGATGCATTACGGCCGGAATAAGTGGATAAGGAGATTCCTATGGATAAAATAGTATTAAAAGGATTGCATTTTTATGGGTATCACGGCGTATTTCCGGAAGAAACGAGAAAGGGGCAGCCTTTTTCCGTCGATCTGATCATGGAACTGGATACAAGCGATGCCGTGCAAAGTGACAGCATCAAAGATACAGTAGATTATAGTGCCGTCTATACGACAGTACAGGAAATCGTCGAAGGCAGGCCATACAAACTGATCGAAAAAGTAGCTGCCGTTATTGCCGATACGGTACTTGATACGTATCACAGGATACAGGCGGTGGAAGTGACACTCCACAAGCCGCAGGCGCCCATTGACGGTCATTTTGATGATGTGACCTTTGTCATCAGGCGGAGCCGGTCGTGATCAGGGTCTATCTGAGCCTGGGGGCTAATCTGGGCAGACGGAAGGAAACGCTGCAGCAGGCGGTCCGTGCCATATCGGCTCTTGACGGGGTGCGTCTGGCTGCTGTATCATCCTTTTATGAAACTCCGCCCTGGGGAAAAGAGAATCAGCCGCCGTTCATCAATGCGGCAGCACTGGCAGAGACATCGCTCCCTGTCGTGGAATTTCTCCGGAAGTGTCAGGCTGTGGAAACGGCATTGGGCCGGGTACGGCACGAAAAATGGGGAGCCCGCACGATCGATATAGACCTCGTGTACAGTCCTGACGTGACCTGCCGGACCGCAGAGCTGACACTGCCCCATCCATATCTGACACAGCGGGCTTTTGTCCTCGTGCCATTGCAGGAAATTGCCCCTCATCTGACGATAGGGGGAACTGATATCGGACAACTGCTGATAAAGCTGCCCGAACGCAGGCAGATTATTAAAATAGAATAGGAGAAGATTATGGAAAAGATACTGATTGCCGATGATGAACAATTGATGAGGCAGCTGGTCATTGATTTTTTAAAACCAGAAGGCTATGAAATCGTAGAAGCTGCTGATGGAAAAGAAGCATTGGAAAAATACCGGTCAGAACATCCGGATCTGATTCTTCTCGATGTCATGATGCCTGGATACGACGGGTGGACGGTCTGCCGGGAAATCCGCCGGGAATCGACTGTACCTATTATGATGCTGACGGCGAAAGGTGAAGAAATAGACCAGCTCTTTGCCTACGATCTGGGTGTCGATGAATATATAACCAAACCTTTCAGCCCCAAAATTCTCGTAGCCAAAATAAAAGCGCTGCTGCGCCGCGTACAAGCTGAAGAAGAACAACCCCAGGCGGCTGAAGGTGTATCTATTGACCGAGATGCCCGTCAGGTCGTCATCGATGGCAAAAACGTTGATCTCAGTCCGACAGAATATAAACTGCTCAACTATCTCATGACCAATGCCGGCAAAGCGCTGAGCCGCCGCCAGATTCTCAATAAAGTCTGGAATTATGAATATTACGGCGATCTTCGCACGGTTGATACGCATATTAACAGACTGCGCATTAAACTCGGTGACAAAGGATATGTCATTAAAACCGTACGTGGTTACGGGTACCGTTACGAAGCGTCGAAATGATGAAGATATCACTGCGCAAAAAAACATGCTTTTTCCTTGCTGCCTTTACGATTTTGTCGGCGCTGCTGCTCATGCTGGCTATTGGGATAGGTTTTAAGACTTTTTATCTGGAATACAGGAAGGACACACTTATATCTATGTCCAAGGATATCGGCCGCATGTACCACGAAGCCGGGACCGATAATACAGAACAGTTCGACCGCCTTAGCCAGCAGAACAGTTCTGTCATTTATATCGTGGACAATCAGCATCTTGTGTATTCGTCCATGCCGAACCGGAAAGCTGTACTGGGAAGACCGTCATTCAAGGGACAGCAGGAATTTACTGCCCCAGGACTGAAAAGGCTCAATCCCGATGGGGAAGAGCAGCCGATGAAAGAGCCACGGCATGTCACCATCATGCGCAAACTGTTCAATGGCGAAGCCTTAAGCCAGGATGAAACTAATGAAATTTACATTGACGGCCGGGACGATCACATGCGATTCATCAGTTATGTCTATCCTGTAGACGAAGACCGTAATAGTTACGTTATTGTTTCCCAACCGCTGGAACCACTGGAAGCGACCGTTGTCGTCGTGCAGAATTTCGTTGCATTGTGCGGTATCATATGGCTGTTTGTTGCCATCATCGGTTCCATCCTGTTTACCAACGCCCTGACGAAGCCGTTGATTCATCTGAAAAAGCTGTCTGTTGCTATGGCCCATCTCGACTTTTCCCATAAATGGACGAATACGCGCAATGATGAAATCGGGGAACTGGGCCAGAGCCTGAATAATTTGTCTAATCAGCTGAATACGGCCCTTACAGAGCTCAAACAGGCAAATAGCGAACTGGAAGTACAGCTAAAAAAAGCCAATGAAGTGGAAAAGATGCGTAAAGAATTTATTTCTGCTGTGTCTCATGAGCTGAAGACGCCACTGGCCCTTATCCAGGGATATGCCGAAGGGCTGGACAGTCTCGATGTGGATGAATCGACGAGGCAGCATTACTGCAAGGTCATACACAGTGAGACGATGAAGATGGATCATCTGGTGAAGGACCTGCTCAACCTGTCACGGCTGGAAACGGGGACGTTCCGCATCGATATGACGGAGTTTGATTTCCGGGCTCTCGTAGAAGAAGCGCGCTGCCGTTTCGAAGGAGTCCTGAAGGAAAAAGAAATCCGGTTTTCGTGCTGCCTGCCTGAAGAAATGGTCGTCTATGCCGATCCGGAACGCATTGATACAGTCCTTAGCAATTTCCTTTCCAATGCTATCGACTATACGGAAAAAGGACGACGTATTATTCTTTCTGCCGTCCGTTCGGGAGACCGTTATACCATCAGTATCTACAATCAGGGAATCCAGATACCGGAGCATGACCTGAGCCGCGTCTGGGAACCGTTCTATAAAGTAGATGCCGCCAGGACCCGTAAATCCCAGCGTATTTTTGGCGGTCATGGCCTGGGTCTGGGAATCGTGGCAGCCTTATTGAAACTGCACCATGAAACGTATGGCGTGTACAATGAACCGGACGGCGTAACATTCTGGTTTACTCTGAAAGCCTGCTGATTCGTTTCATTCGGATGACTGTCGCAAAACTGCTATGAACGGCAAATAAAGGAGGCCGCAGCAAAATGAATGGTTCATGTCATTATGCTGCGGCCTCATATTGCATTAAAACGACTTTTTTCCCAGCACGGGATGACTGCACGGCTTCAGCGTCAGATGGCCGACGAGATAGCCTGCTTCTTCCAGGGGAATATCTTCCCGGGAACCATCGTGTTCATACACGCAGAGTGGATGTTCCGTGCCGACTTCGCCACCGGGCAGATAGATGTATTCGTTATTTTCTTTATCGCCGAAGATGAACCCGGCTAATAGATGTTTCTGGGCAATCTGGCTCATGATTCTTCTCCTTTATCATCAAATGTAATTTCCAGCAGCTGGCAGTCCCGGTAATCGGCAGAGACGAGCTGCAGCAATGTCCCGTTATATCTGCGGGGGAACATGGTGTTGGGCTGCATGCCGTGGAGATGGCCGAACACGCACAGAGGAACGTGATACTTTTCCAGAAGTTCTGTAAAACCGCTGGGTCTTGTCAGATCACAGACCGGCGGGTAGTGGAGAAGCAGAATCGTGTGCTCACAATTCAGTGCTGCCGCTTCCTGCAGGCACCGTTCGACGCGGAGCAGTTCCCGGCGGTAAGGTTTGGCGTCTTTTTCTTCATGATAGTGGATGTCGCCGGGGCAGACCCAGCCATGAGTACCGCAGACAGCGATGCGGCCTTCGTCGAGAGTGACGGTGCTGCCGTATAAGTAGTGCATGCCCTTTCCTTCATCGAGGCGGTTTAACTTGCCGGCACTTTCCCACCAGTAATCGTGATTGCCGCGGATGATATATTTCGTGCCGGGAAGTTCCCGGATTTCGTCGAGATCTTCCTGAGCTTCTTTAAGATGCATGGCCCACGATGTATCACCGGCGATGAGGACGACGTCGTCTTCATGGACACGGCTGAGCCAGTCTTCCCGGATCCGCTGCCAGTGATTGATCCAGCGGGGACCAAAGACCTCCATGGGCTTTTTAGGCGGATTACCGGACAGATGTAAATCACCGATTGCAAATAAACGCATATATTATTTCCTTTCCGATAAAATGGTACGCAGTTTTTCTATAACCCGCTGCTGATGTCCCTTGTTGGCGACCTGGGCAATCATATATCCTACGTACAGCGGATTGGTAAGAAAACGTGGGACTATTTTGACAAAGAGCCGGCTGTCACCGGGAAAATCGTAGAAAAAGATGTTATAGCTTTCGTTGCGCCACACGAAATCGTGGATGAAGTAGTGGGCGACGAGCTGCATATAGCGAACGAACTCTGGCAGTTTTTCCTTGTTTTCAAGAATCAGGTTGACTTCATAAAAGCCGATGATGGGACGGGTTGAAAGATTGATTTCCAGACCGTCTTCTTCGATGATGGGCGTCCCCAGGAGATGGTAGAGCTTGATGTCGTCATGATAATCATAGTTTTCAAATCCGACTATCTGGGAATGGGGATGATGAATAGTTCCACCGGACATGTAACCGTGATTCCTGTAAAAAACGACGGAACGGAAGCGCCCCATTTCTTTGACCTGCTGCCACTTTTCCAGACCGAAATCGATGAGCTTTGTGGCATAATCCGGCGTATATTCACAAAATTCACCGTCGCAGTCGTCACTTTCGATGATTAGTGTCTGCCAGGAATCCTTGAGGACCGGATAGGCATTTTCCAGCCATATCATGTGTCCCCGCGTTTCCATGATGTTTTTTAAATGTGCCACGTCGCAGAACGGGCAGTACGACGCGTCGCGGTGCACCGTATCCGGCTTTGTCCTGCCCAGGTCCAGATTGTATATCAATGTATGTAATGACGGATTGTGTTCCATTATGACGGACTCCTTTACTAATACCTACCGTATATTGTAGCATAGAGATACGCTTTTTCAAATACGATATATGGCAGGGGATGTGGTATAATATAAAGCACCGGAGCCAGACTGGCATTCCGGTGTGATTACATTGAAAAAACAGAGGTATGAACCGTTTATGACGATACACAACGAAACAGCCCATGACTGGCCGCAGCTGCTGCTCGGCTGGTTCCGGACTCACCGCCGTGACCTGCCCTGGCGCACTTCGCCGCGTGATCCGTATAAAGTATGGGTTTCAGAAATTATGCTGCAGCAGACGAAAGTCGAAGCCGTCCGGCCGTACTATGAAAACTGGCTGGATCATTTTCCTACGGTGGCGTCCCTGGCCAGTGCCACCCAGGAAGAAGTGCTGCGCCAATGGCAGGGGCTGGGGTATTATTCGCGGGCACGCAATCTCCATCAGGCCGTTTGTGAAGTGCAGGCCCGGTACGGCGGGAAGGTACCGGATAGGGAAAAGGATATGCTGTCACTCAAAGGAGTCGGTGCCTATACGGCCGGGGCAGTCCTCAGTATTGCCTATGGCCGGCCGGTCCCGGCTGTCGATGGCAACGTGCTCCGCATCTTTTCCCGCCTGTACCTCATAGAGGATAATATTTTATCGGCGAAAGTAAAAAAAGAAGTTACCCGCCTGGCACAGGATGTCATCCCCGACGATGCGCCGGGCGATTTCAATGAAGCGCTCATGGACCTGGGAGCTTCGATCTGCATTCCCCGTCATCCGCGCTGTCAGGAATGTCCTCTTGTTTCCTGCTGCCTTGCCCATGAAAAAGGGCGGGAGACGGAACTTCCGGTCCGCATTGTCAAAAAAGACAAGCCTGCGGTGGATATAACCGTTCTGGTCGTTTCCGACCGGCAGTCCTGGCTCATCCATCGCCGTCCGGCAAAGGGACTGCTCGCTTCTATGTGGGAATTTCCCAATGCCGTGGGAAAGGGAAATGCCGGGCTGGATGCAGCCAGAGAAGTTCTGAAAAAAGCAGGAATCCGCGCCGGTAGTGCCAGCGGGCCAGTCGGTACACTGCGCCATGTATTTTCCCACAAAGTCTGGCAGATGACGATATATACAGCCCCGTATGCAAATGGGACGCTATTGGATAAGGAGGATTGGCAGTGGCTGCCACAGGCTGGCTACACGCAGGTTCCCTGGGCCGGGCCCCATGGAAAAATCACTGCCATAGTTTAGATGAAAGGTCTTTTTTTTATTAATTTTATGGTAATCCTGTCCTGTTTTTCCGTAGCAGCAGGCGTACTATATAACTACATCGTACAAGGCGGACAGGGAAAGAAAATTGCTTTGCTCACGGCATGCTGCTCGGCGCTGGGGGCAGGGGAGTTGTATTGGTACAGCCACTGGTTCCCCAATCTGACGGGGGGCATCCGCCTGATGGGGCTCCATATAGGAGCTTTGGCGTCAGTGAGCTGGTTCCTCACCTTTCTCCTGGCATTTCCTGTCCTGGTGGTGCTGGCGGCTGGCATCTTTTTTTACCGGCTGAAGCGGCGCGGCCGACCGGTTACACCGGCAGAAAATATGACTGCCAGGGAACATCAGGGGCCATCCATGAGCCGGCGGACATTCCTGAAAGGGATGGCCGCTGCCGTTCCCGTAGCGGCAGCAGCGACGAGCGGACTGGGAAATGTCGTGGGCGAAAGTTATCTGGCTGTGACCAAACTTCCCCTTTCCTTTCCGGACTTACCTGATTATCTGGAAGGGTACCGCATCGGACAGATTTCTGATAGCCATATTGGGCTGTTTTTCAGCCCGGAGGACTTAAAAACAGCGATGGAGCGCCTGGCAGCGGAAAAAGTCAACCGCTTGGAAATTACGGGGGATCTCATCGATGAGCTGAGCCGGCTTCCTCAGTGCCGGCAGGTCCTTATGGAGGGAGCCGCTTTGTTTCCCGATGGCATTGATTTCTGCTACGGCAACCATGAATATTACCGGGGACTGGCGGATATTACAGACATGCTGGAATCGACACCCATACGTATCGTACGCAACAGCCATTTCTGTGCCAGTCCCGGAGGGGGACGGAATCTTTCCGGCCGTTCCGGAAGGGATAACAGGCCCTTTTATATTGCCGGCACAGATTTCAGTTTTGCCCCCAGCGGCCGTCTCCACGATGAACAGCGCCGGGACTATACGCAGACAGCCTTGCAGGGAATACCAGAAGGTGCATTTACGATTCTGCTGGCACACAATTCGGCCTTCATCGATGAAGGATTCGCTCATCATATTCCTCTTACGATGTGTGGTCATACCCATGGTGCCCAGTTTGCACCTATCGGGCCTTTAGTCCAGGCCGTAGGATTTAAATATCTCCGCGGCCTGTTCCAAAAAGACGGCTGCTATGGGTATGTCAATCGCGGTACGGGCCACTGGCTGCCTTTCCGGGTCTTGTGCTCCCGGGAAGTTACCGTATATGAATTACAGAAAAAGCGGTGATTGTATGAATATAGAAAAATACAAAGTCTTTCTCACGGCAGCCCGCAAGGGAAGCTTCATCCAGGCTGCGCGGGAACTGGGATATACGCCGTCGGCGGTGACCCAGATGATGAATTCCCTGGAAAATGAATGTGGTTTCAGCCTGCTACAGCGGAGCAACAAAGGTGTTGTTCTGACCAAAGAAGGACACGCCATCCTGCCCTATGCCCGGCAGCTCGTAGAAGTGGAAGAACGGCTGGAAGAGCAGTGTGAAAATATCAAGGGCATTCATTTGGGCCGCCTGCGCATTGCCGGATTCACCAGCACGGCCTGTGCCATCATACTGCCTGTCGTCGAGCGCTTTCAGGAACGATACCCCAATATTGATGTGGACATTCTGGAAGAGAACAGTCCTAAAACGCTAGCCGAATGGGTGCGCAGCGGCGTTGCCGATATTACGATTACGACGAAACAGCCAGATTATGAAAATGAATGGATTATCCTCAATGTCAATCCTTATGTGGCTGTCCTGTCCAAACAGAACCCTTTGTCCCGGAACGAATGCATTACGGCAGAAGAAATGCAGCAGTCCCGGGTACTCATGTTCCGTTCACGCCATGGTCTGGAATCGAATGTAGCCGAGTACATGAAAAAGTATAATCTGCAGCCTCTTTCGACGTTTACGTCCAACTGCAATTATGTCATGTTGAAAAAACTGGAACAGACACCTTGTGTCAGTCTGCTTCCCGTTTATATGTGGGATTTTTATGCTCCTATGCATCCGGGACTCACAGCACGGCCGATTTCACCGTCCCTGACTTGTGATATTATCCTGACAGTGGCTTCCTTTAGTGAATGTTCTGTCCCGGCCAGGGCGTTCATTGAATGTACGAAAGAGTTCATTAAAGATAGTCTTACATGAATGGATATTTCCATTAAAGAAAATCTGTGCGTGGAAAAAGGGGCTGCAGCAAGGTGAATGCTTCTGGTTCACTTTGCTGCAGCCCCTTTTTCAGGGAGTCTCGATATAAATATATTCCTGCTAAAATCAGCATACAAGAATCCTAAAAGGGACATGTAAGAGGATTTTCGTATCCAGCTGCAGACGGCGCAGGAACAGACAAAAGCTGTGCTGCAGAACACGTGCTCTTTTGTTACTTTTTATTATAAACACGAGCCGGAAAAAGGGGAAAACAGTAATTCTGTTAACGCAGTAAGAAAACGTAAAAAGAGTACAGCTGATGTGATTTCCGCTGTACTCTTGTCCGGTAGGACTACTGATGATTGCATGTATGACCATGACCGGCGTGGTGCTGATGATGACCGCCGCTGCAGGTGGCATCCGGATTATACTGCAGCCGGTCTTCCAGGAATGCCTGTACGGCTTCGTCACAGGATCCCTGAACGCCACAGTAGAAGGGGATACCAGCCTGCTGCAGGGCATTACGCGCTCCCGGTCCCATATTGCCACAGAGGAGTACGTCAGCACCGTGATCTTTGAGCCACTGGGCCAGCGGTTCGTGGCCGACACCGTTGGTGGAAATGATTTCGCTCCCCGTTACGATTTTGTCTTCTACTGTATAAAACTTGAATGCTTCTGTCCGTCCAAAATGCTGGAATACGCTGCCGTTGTCATAGGTTACGGCAATTTTGCCATTTGTCATCATATGAATTCCTCCTTAATATAACCTGACTATACTGAATCTTTCTTCTATTAAAGAGTATACATCATATAACGACATATGTCAATAATATAAACAACAAAAGTCAATAATTTAATTATCGAATGCTTTCAGCGCATCTGATGCGATATGGAGCGTGCGCAGCTGGGGTGCTTTTTTATACTGATGGCCTTCCATACGCTTAACAATATCCGCCAGGCTGGAAACGGCTTTTACGATGTACGGTCCTTTATTGAGCATGACGCATTCGGCCCGTTCACTCATGGCGGCATCGGTGATTTCAGCCCGGGACGGAATGCCTGTCTTGACAAGGTTTTCCAGAACCTGTGTAGCCCAGATGACGGGAATATGGGCAGCTTCACAAATCCAGAGTATTTCTTCCTGCAGCTCTGCCAGACGATGATATCCCGCTTCAACGGCCAGATCGCCCCGGGCAATCATGACGCCAAAGGGATTCCGGGAAGCGGCCTGGACGATGATTTCTGGCAGATTATGCACACTGTCTCTGGTCTCTATTTTTGCGATGATAGCCATGTTCCGTGCTTTATTTCCCATCCGTTTGTACAGTTCATCCTGCAACAGGAGAATATCGGCGCGGCTGCGGACGAACGAATAGCCGATTGCGTCGGCATGATGGATAATGAAATCGAGATCGGTCAGATCCTTTTTCGTCAGGGGCGTAATGTCCAGTGGTGTTTTAGGGAAATTCAAGCTTTTTTTATTTTTCAGACGGAATCCCTTGGCTTTTGTCGAAATGACGCGCAGATAGGCTCCCTGAGGCGTAAGCCTGGTGACGACACAATTCAGTTTGCCATCATCGATGACGACGGAATCGCCTTCCTGAAGATGATCGAATACTTGGGGGATACTACAGGTAATGATGACATTTCCTGTATAATCGGCAGGGTAATCGGAAATTTTTCCACGGGCGAGGAAAAAGAAATCATCTGTAAAGACACGGTCGTCATCACCGGGGACTAATACCTGGGAAATGCGGACTTTCGGACCGGCCAGGTCCATGTAGATTTTACAGCGTTTCTTTGTTTCCTTTTCCGCTTTATGGATATGGTGCAGCATGGCCTGCCACATATCCCGTGTATCATGAGCGCAGTTGATGCGGGCCATGTCCATGCCTGCTTCGAGAAGATTGCGGACCAGTTTGTAGTCCGTAGCTGCTTCCGGCGGCATAGTCACCATAATATTCGTATAGGATGCATCAGGATGAATGCCAAATATCAGATTGGAATTATGAGCTAGCAGGCGGTTGCCGTGGAAAAACCATTTTGGTGCAGGATAGGCGATGAGTTCATGTTCCTGCTTGTGGCAGATCCGCCCCAATGAAGCGATGACGGCATCGAGATTCGCCATCGTACGGGCTTCGCTGCGCCCAAGTGAAGATAATCCCAATAACAGCAGCTTTTCCTGCAGGGGCCGCAGGTCGTGGCAGCGTATGGCAAGATAAAAAGCCAGATTCAGGGCACTGAAGCGGAAGGAGCTGCGCCGGATAGATGGAGAAACAGCTTGATACATTTTCATGCCCTGCTCTAAAACGTTCTGGCGAAGTTCGAACAAGGTTTGATATAGGTCATTCATTTCTTTTAGAGAAGGGGTTGATTTCATCGTATTGCCTCCTGTATACCAGAATACATGTTGTATGCAACCATAGTATACCATCGTTGCGGAGAAAGAAAGTGTTTTCACTGTAATTTTACATTGGACAGCATCATTTTATGTGACAAAAGATGCTATGGAATAAACATTAATATGATATAATAGAAAATATTTTTAATGAAGGAGACACTAATCATGATAGTATACGTCAACAATGAAGAACGGGAACTCCACGTTTACGACCGCAGCAGCGGCGTCGATTACGCAAAAAGTGTCATTTGTTCCCAGGAGCGGCTCGATACGGGCGTGATGGGGGAATTCATCCTCTCTGAACAGGAATACGACAATTGGAAGGAAATCCTCCATATCGTGCAGGAATCGGAAGATATCCGTTATGCCATAAGAGGCATCGTAGATCCTGAAGAATTAAAAGAATACATTTTCGAAGATACACAGTACCTCGTTCACGTGCGGGAAACAGCGGAAACGGAAAATGTCTGCTTGAAAGACCTGCAGCAGGCATTAGAACAAAAAGACAAGAACTGGCTCCGGGAAAATGGGTTTATCAAAACAATAAATCATATTTAGTGCGAAAAAATCCTTGTCAGTACACACATGTTGTGATATCCTTAAACAGATATGAATTGCTTAGAGTCAGGACAAGGGAGTTTTAATGTGAAAAAATTTTTTTCCTGGTTTTTAGGTATTCTTTTTACAGTCATCGTTCTTGTAGCCGGTATCTTTGCGTATTGGTATTTTGGATCGACCAATTATCATCTGACGGGGGTTCCCGTCCTCAATTATCATCAGGTCAACAACCGCTATGAGACATGTCTCACTATGAAGCCTGAAAACTTTGAAGCACAGATGAAATATCTGCACGACAACGATTATCATTCCATTACTCAGGAACAATTTGATGCCTATATGCGCGGGGAAGGGTCATTGCCGGACCGTCCGGTTCTGATTACCTTTGATGATGGATATGTCGATAATTACGAGTTCGCCTATCCTATCATGAAAAAATATGGATTCCGTGGCACCATTTTTCTCATCATGAATCTCATGGAAAAGCCAGGATATCTGACCTGGAATATGGTCAAGGAAATGAGCGACGACGGGATGGAATTCGGATCCCATACGATCAGCCACAAGCCTCTGACCAGTTTTGACCGCGATGGCGTACGAAAAGAATTGCAGGAATCGAAAGCCATGATTGAAGCCCGGACGGGCAAGGTTTGTAATTTCATCGCTTTCCCGGAAGGAAAGTTCAATGCTATGGTCATGGAAGAAACGAAAAATGCCGGGTATGATTATGGATTTACTGTAGAAACAGGCCGTGATTTCCCCTGGGATGACCACTACGATCTGGACCGGGTCCCCTTCTTTGAAGGTCCGGTCAGTTTCAAACATTTCCGTTTCCGTCTGACCTTTAGTGCATTCAGTGCCCTTTTGTGGAAGACCCATGCTTACTTTGCTAATATGGAAATGACAAAACCACTGGCGGAACATATCCCCCAGCCGTAACAAGGAAAATAGAAAAGACAGCTGCCCCAGGAGTATTACATTTCCTGGGGCAGTCACTTTTGGCGTAAGGAGGTAACAAGATGAAATCCTTTATGAAATTTGTATTTGTATTGACGACCGCAGTGGCCGTTTCTGTCTTCAGCCTGCCGTCCGTCAGTGCCAGTGAACAGGCGGAAGCTGTTCAGTCTCAAGATCAGACGGCAGCCGTACAGAATGCGTCATCAAAAGAGCAGGTAAAAAAGAAAAAGACAAAGAAGTCGAAAAAAAAGGCGGCTCAGGTAAGACCGGCCACCAGTACGGAAAAAGCCGATACGTATCAGAAAGGACAGGCAGCACACGATGACGGCCTTTCTGTCTACAATCCTGAAAAGGATGCAGCTCCATCGGAAGGACTGGTCATTGAGGAAACGAATTTTCATTTTACTGAACCACTCCTTGTACGGCCCAGGACAGATATGATTGTCATCCATCATGTAGGAATCCCCGATGGTGATACACCGGCAGCGGCTATCCACCGGGCTCATCTGGCCAATGGATGGGCTGGCATCGGCTATCATTATGTCATCCGCAAAAATGGCGTTATCGAACGGGGCCGGCCTCTGGCCGTTGTGGGAGCTCATGCCTACGGGGAAAATTATCATACCGTCGGCATTAACGTGACTGGAAATTTTGACAAAGAAGTCCCGACTGATGCCCAGATGAAATCCCTTACAGAATTGGTGACGGCGCTTTGCCGTATCTATCATATCGATCCCGGCCCGGCAACGATTGTCGGTCACCGCGATGTGAACAGTACGGACTGCCCGGGCAAGAATCTCTATCGCCTTTTGCCACAACTTCGCGATGATGTGGAACTGAATATCTATGCTGAAAAACTAAAGGGAACTCATCTGCTGAAGCTGAAAAAATATGAAACAGAAAAACCGTAAGTGCATGTAAAAACTAAATGCATCCTTCTGGGGACATACGGATTACCAGAAGCATGAAGCATTACGATATAAAACAAAAAAAGGGCCGCAGCAAAATGACCAGGATAGTTCATTTTGCTGCGGCCCCTCTTTTGTATTCAAAATTATTCAAACTGCTGTACCAGGTCCCGGAAGGTATCTTTATGAGACGGATACCAGTCAGTAAAGGCCTGGGAATCGGCGAGGAGACGGTCATTCAGCGCCAGAAAGAATGCCGGCAGATTTTTCGTTGTAATCGTGCCAATCTGTGTGCCCATGACACCCTGACCGATGGCATAACTGCCGCCAGCGTAGATGTCGAACGCTTCTTCCATGGCAGTGCCTGTTTTTTTGCCGGATCCGCGCAATCCCAGTATGGCCAGCTGCTGGACCGTGCAATTAGACGGACATCCGGAAAAATGACATTTTGGCAAAAGCGTCGTGTCTTTGCCACTTTCCCGTAGTACGGTGGCAATATGGACGAATGTACCGTGCGAATCGCGCAATCCCTGCTGGCATACCGTTGCGCCGATGCAGCTGACCGACTGTTCAAACGGTGTCCGTGCCGTATCACTTACGGTAATATCCGCTATCGCCCGGGCTTCAGGGGCAGTCAGATTGATTATATATGCTGTTTCATCAGCGTTGAGCCGGATTTCGACATCATCCATAGCTGAAAGTGCCGTAAGAAGACGGGTGAATACAGTCATATCCGGCGTACCTCCCAGGGGCTTGTAGGCTACATAGTACAGGCCGGGCTGTTTTTGCTTTCCTATGCGCGGGTCAGACAATATGCGATCGTCATCACTGCCTTTTGTCGACGGTGTCTGCGGTTCAATCGTCAGTCTGTAATTTCCTTCAGAGCGGACTTTCCTGACGGCGTCCCGAACGGCCTTACGGAACGCATCTTCTCCCATGGCTTCCAGAATAAAGCGGGAACGATTGCGGCCGCGGTGGTCATAATCACCATATTTCATATAAATATCGCGGGCATAGGCAAAAATGTAGTAAGAAATATCTAGGGGATCGATACCGTGGTCGATGAGAATGCCAAAGCGGGAGCCATTGACGCCGAAACCTCCGCCGGCATAGACATCGAATGTATGGTCCGGGCGGGCTACAAATCCCAGATCTTTAAACGTTGCATGACCTTCATTGTCGAGGCCGTTTGAAAAGCTGATTTTAAATTTGCGGGGAAGGTTCAGCCTGGGCATGAGATTGATGACGAAGTGGGAAGCTGCTTCGATATAAGGGGTCATATCAAAGTATTCACCCTGTTCGACGCCGTGGAGGGGACTGGCCGTTATATTACGCGGATTGTCGCTTCCAGCGCCATAACAGTATATGCCGGCATCGAAGCATTCCTGGTAC
This sequence comes from Megasphaera hexanoica, assembly GCF_043520715.1. Taxonomy (NCBI): domain Bacteria; kingdom Bacillati; phylum Bacillota; class Negativicutes; order Veillonellales; family Veillonellaceae; genus Megasphaera; species Megasphaera hexanoica. The sequence continues at coordinate 1,687,543 of NZ_CP171361.1, forward strand.
AAAGCCAGCAGATTTTCTTCAGACAAATGGTGAATCTGGAGAGCTTCACCTGTCGTGAAATGAATCAGGTCTAAGGGATACCGCCCGAGTATATCTTTTAAAAAGAGAATATGCTTTTTCCGGACGGCACCGCCGGAAAAGCGCAGGCGCAGCATAGAACTCTGCCCGCCCCGTTCACCATAGCTTCCAAACTTGCCAGACGTGCCCTTGTATTTGGCAGGCGGCAGCTCTTTGGCATAGAAAGCGTGGCAGGCTTCTTTAAACAGAGGGAAGCGGCTCTGTATTTCTGATTTCGTTTCCTGAGAAATATCGGTCATGGAAAGGCTCCTTTCGAAAAAGAAAGTGTAATACTGAACATAGTATACCAGAATCCCCGATGTGTGGATATACCATAATTTTCGATAGAAGTAGAAAGTTTTACATAGAAGCAACGGGATATATAGGAAATCTTTACAAAGGCGATTCACAATAGATGTGTTCGTGCAGAAGGAGGGGTTATATGAAGCAAGTTTTTTTCTCTTCCACGCTGATGTGGAGTGCACCTTTGCAGGATATGGCACAGGTCGTCCGGGACCATCAGCTGGCAGGGATAGAAGTATGGGCACAGCATTTTTTCTATCATCAGTACGACCGGAATGTTTATAGAGAATATGCCAGGAAATTCCAGATGAAAACTTTTGTGCACAGCTGCAGCTGGGATCTGAACCTGGCTTCACTCAATGAGGGAATACGGCAGGCTTCTGTTCAGGAAGTCATAGCTTCTCTGCATCTGGCCAGAGATCTGGAAGCTTCTGAAGTGACGGTTCATCCCGGACATATGACTATGCCATTCTGGCCCAGGACCAGCGTGGCCCTGTTTCATCAGTCGCTGGAACAGATTGCCGAAGCATCTCATGTTTTAGGAATCCCCGTATCACTGGAAATTATGGAGAAGATTCCGAAAGAGTTCGTCACATCTGTTGAGGCTATGGAGAACGCAGCAGGAGATTTATTTGATGCATTTTATTATACATTGGACACGGCCCACTGTGACAGTACAGCGGAAATCCGTCGCATATTGAATGAGATGCCACGGCTGTCTAAGATACATATCAGCAACCGTCAGGGTCCCGTATATCATACGCCCCTTAGGGAAGGAGATTATGACTTCATGAAACTGCTGCCCGTTTTATACAGCCGGCAGCTGCCATTGGTCGTAGAAGGGTTTGATGCCGGTACCGGCTACACGATATTACACAAAAATCTTGATTTCTTACATGAGGAGGAACAACATGAATACATGGATAAAAAAAACCTGCGGTCTCTTACTGACCGGTGTTACGCTGTTTAGTCTTGCTGGCTGCGGAGGAAGCGGGGAACAGTCATCGGCTGCCAAAGACGACCTTAAAGGGGAAGTCGTCCTCTATACGTCCCAGCCGGAAAAAGATGCCCAGAAGCTGATAGAAGCGTTTAACAAGGAACATCCTGATGTCAAAGTCAGTGTATTCCGGTCCGGTACGGAAGAAGTCATCAGTAAAGTCATGGCAGAACAATCGGCCGGTGATATCAAAGCAGATGTGCTGCTGGTCGCCGATAATGTAACCTTTGAATCCCTGAAAAATAAAGATATGCTGGAAGCTTATGAATCGTCAGAACTGTCCGGTATTCCCAGTCAGTTCATCGATAAGGACCACATGTATACGGGAACGAAAGTCATCACGACGGGCATTATGGTCAATACGGATAAAGCCAAAGAACAGCCGGCTGCTTTTGCCGATTTGACAAAAACGGCGATGAAAGACGAAGTATCCATGCCGAGTCCGCTATATTCCGGCGCGGCTGCCTATAACCTGAGCCTGCTTACCCGGACAAACGGCCTTGGCTGGGACTGGTATAATGCCCTGAAAGCCAATGGCGTTAAAGTCGATAAGGGAAATGGTTCCGTTCAGAAAGCTGTCGTTTCTGGTGAAAAAGCTTACGGTATCGTTGCCGATTTCATGGCTAACCGGTCCCGGAAAGACGGAGCGCCTGTCACCTTCATTTATCCGTCGGAAGGATCTCCTGCCGTAACCGAACCAATCGGCCTGATAAAGAATGCCAAACATAAAAAAGCAGCCCAGGCTTTTATCGATTTCGTACTGTCTAAAAAGGGACAGGAACTGGCTGCCAGCATCGGATATACGCCGATCAAAGAAGGAGTCGCTGCTCCGGAAGGTTTGAAATCGATTACGGATATCCATGTACTGTCTGGCGACGTGACGACACTCTTTACCAACCGTGAAGCCGATAAAAAACAGTTCAGCAGCATCTTCTCATAAAGGGGGACTTCCATTGTTATCCTCAAAGATACAGCGGCCGATAGTACGACTGGTGTTCTACAGCCTTCTGTGTTTTGTCTTTGTGGCTCCGGTCCTGCGCCTCTGCGTCATGAGTTTTCATGGCGCAGATGGCTATAGTCTGGCCAATTTCATTACCTTGTTCCATGACCAGCGGACGTGGGAAGCCATAAAAAATACATTGATCATTTCCATTGCGTCGACGATTATGGCTGCCTTTGTGGGCAGTTTCCTTGCTTTTGTGTCAGCCTATACCAATATTCGTCACAAAAAGCTGCTGGAACTGCTCGTTCTCATGCCGTTTATCATCCCGTCTTATATTGTGACACTGTCCTGGTCAGGCCTTTTGCTGAAGCAAGGCCATATTAATACGTTTGTGACATCACTGGGGCTTGCCCCGCTCGATTTATACAGTCTGACCGGCATATGGGTTGTCCTGGGGTTCATCAATATTCCCGTTGTCTACCTCAGCGTCGTCCACATGCTGCGCAAGATACCTGCAGAGATGGAATGGGCCTCCCGGGCCTGCGGCTTTACTATCTGGCAGACTATATGGCGCATTGACCTGCGGGAAGTCTGGCCGGCTATCGCCAGTGGCAGCCTGCTGGCATTCCTGGCTGCTATTGATAACTTTGCCGTGCCGGCCTTTCTGGGCATTTCATCGGGGATTCCCGTACTCAGTACGTACATCTACGAAAAGGCCATCAGTTTCGGACCCGATGCATTTCCCATGGCAGCCGCATTGTCTGTCCTGTTGTCGTGCATCGCCATTGGCGGGACACTGTTGGAAAGCTGTTTTGTCCATAGCCGCAGCGCCATGGAATCCATCAAAGAAGATTTCCAGCCCCGCATCATCCTGAACGGCAGCAGACGAAAGATTTTGGAGTGGGGTGTCACGGGTCTGCTCAGCCTTCTCAACTTCGTTCCATTAGCTGATATGATTCTCAACGCGTTCTTGAAAAATTATGGCCTTGCCGTGACCTATAGTAATATATCGTTGCGTAATTTTTCCTTTGTCTTTACCAATACGGGCGTTCTTACGGCTGTCCGCAACAGCCTGATTCTGGCACTGGTCACCTGTCTGGTATGCATCGTGATCGGTACGGTCCTGGCATTCCGTCAAGTGCGTTGCCATAGTCTGGCCGCTGCAATTGCTGAAAAATGCGCAGCCCTGACCTATGCACTGCCGGGCATTGTCCTGGCTCTGGCCATGATTTTCCAGTGGACGGAACCGCTCCCCGGGGTCCGGCCCCAGCTCTATGGGACAATCTACATCCTGCTGTTTGCGTACATCACGCGTTACCTGATTCTTCAGATAAAGAGCAGTAAGACTGCACTGAATGCCATTAATCCCGAACTGGAGGATGCTGTCCGTGCCAGCGGCGGTTCTATGCTGTCAGTCTGGCGCTATGTGCTGGTGCCCCTGCTGATGCGGCCTGTCCTTTCCGGTTCGTTTCTCATATTCGGCCTGTCCCTGACCGAACTAACCTTATCGTCTATTCTGGCCAGTGCCGGTACAAAGACCATCGGCCTTACGATTTTCAGTTTTCAGCAGGCCGGCGATTACAGCCTGTCGGCGGCCATGTCCACCGTCGTCGTATTACTGCTCCTTGGCGGATATATGCTGGCCTGGGCTACATCTTTAAAAAAGAAGGAGAAAAACGTGTATGAGCTTGCATCTCGAACACATAAAACAGAAATTCGGCAGCACGCCAGTGCTTAATGATATTAATCTGGTTATCAGACCGTCAGAATTCCTTGCTATCCTCGGCCCGTCCGGTTGTGGCAAGACGACATTGCTGCGGATTATCGGCGGCTTCCTGAAACCTACCTCTGGCACAGTACGCCTCGATGGCACGGTCTATTCTGATTCATCAGTCATGGTTCCCATTGAAAACAGAGACCTTGGCATGGTGTTCCAGTCCTTTGCCCTGTGGCCACACATGACTGTGCGGGAACATGTGGAATTTCCCCTGAAGAGCCGTAAAAAAGCAGGCTGGCCGGCAGAGAAAAAAGAAGCCGCTGCCGCCCAGGCCATCCATGATATGGGACTCGATGCATTGGCCGACCGCTATCCCGGGGAACTGTCCGGCGGCCAGCGCCAGCGCGTATCCCTGGCCCGGGCTATCGTCAGCAAGCCGTCCATCCTGCTTATGGATGAACCTCTGAGTGCTCTCGATGCCGAACTTAAAATCAATATGCGCAAAGAAATCCAGGACATACACCGCCGTACGGGCGCCATTATCATATACGTCACGCACGATCAGAGCGAAGCTCTGGCCATGGCAGACCGCATTCTGGTCATGCGTTACGGCGTCATCGAACAACTGGGAACACCGGAAGAAATTTATACTCACCCGGAAAGCGAATTCGTCGCTACCTTCGTCAGCAAATGTAATCTCCTTCATGGCACCTGGCAGGGGAGTGATTTTCATGTGGCGGGACATCCTTTCGTATATCCTGATACGGGTATTGCCTGTCCTTTAAAAGAAAAAGGCCTCTATCCCGTCCGGCCGGAACAATTCCATATCACCTATGATGGGCCGGGACTGGAAGCGACCATAACGAACCGGCAGTTTCACGGCAGGGAAATACACTACGCCGTCACCTGTGGTAAAGAAGAATTCCAAGTTTTTGCCCGGTCAGGAGAAGTATTTTTCCCCGGCGAATCGGTACGGCTCGTATTTACAGCGTGAAAAGAGGAAAGCATATGAATTATTTATTTGATCTGCATACCCATACGCTGGCCAGTGGCCACGCCTATGGTTCCTTTACGGATAATATTGCTGCGGCCAGGAAACGGGGCCTCTGGGGTCTGGGGGTATCAGAACATTCCAGTTCCATGCCCGGTGCGCCGCAGCCTATCTTTTTTACCAATTTTAAAGTAATCCCTGACATCATCGATGGACTGCACGTCTTTACAGGAATGGAACTAAATATTATTGATTATGATGGACATGTCGATATGGAAGAACGCATATTGCAGAAAGTCGATTACATCATTGCCAGTCTCCATAAAGACTGCATCCAGTCCGGATCGGTAGAGGAGAACACATCGGCGCTCATACAGGCTATGAAAAATCCCTATGTTAAAATTCTGGGGCATCCTGACGATGACCGCTTTCCTGTCGATTATGAAAGACTCGTAGAGGCGGCTTCCCACGAACATATTGCCATGGAAATCAATAATAGTTCTGCTTCGCCACGTAACGGGCGTACCGGTGCAGAAAAAAATATTCCTGTGCTGCTGAAATATTGTCAGCAGTATCAGGTTCCTGTCATTGCCGGCAGTGACGCGCATATATGGCTCGATGTCGGAGATTTGCAGCGGTCGGACGCCTTTTTGCAAGACGCTTGTTTTCCTGAATCTCTCGTTCTGAATGCGACGAAAGAAGGCTTATTATACGTCCTCAACGATACGCCGAGACGGAAGCGGCTTGCTGCCAGCCTGTCTGAATAGATGGTGTAGTGAACACCGGGAATATAAAAAAACAAAAGAATGGGATGGAAAAGTGTAGCACCTTTTTATATTGCAACGCTTATCGAGCGGGTATATAATGAGATTTGCTTTGATGGTTTGATGTATCATTTCATTTAAAAGCAGTAATGTATGAAGAGGAGGCTTTTCTATGTCATCTAAATTAGGCACAATCTGTATTGTGCTGACAGCAATTGCCTTCGGGACCATGGAAATCTCGTTGAAAATCGCTGGCACTGCTTTTACTCCCTTTCAATTGACCTTTCTTCGTTTTCTCGTCGGTGGTTTGCTGTTGATGCCTCTGGCACTGCGGGATATGAAGAAGCGCCATATCCATCTGAATCGTTCTGATATAGCCTATCTGGCTGTGCTGGGGCTGGTCAATATTTGTTTCAGCATGATTTTGTTCCAGATTGGGGTCAATATGGCCAATGCCGGTCTTGCGGCTATCGTCTTTTCCAGTAATCCTGTCTTTGTCATGATTTTTTCGTATTTTATTATTCATGAAGCATTTACCCGCAAAAAGGCAATTACCCTGGTCCTGAGTATCGTCGGTCTGATTATCGTGGCCAATCCCGTAGCCATTATCGAAAGCGGCAATTTTGGGCTGCTCGTTTCGGCTGCGGCAGCTGTTTCCTTTGCCCTCTATACGACACTTGGTAAGCTGCGTATTGCCAAATTGGGCGGCAATGTAGAAAATGCCTTCAGTTTCCTTCTGGGCTGCTTTTTCCTGTTCTTTATCCTCCTGTTTCACGGCGATCCTATCCTGGGCGGCATCAATTCCAGTACTATCTGGCCGCTCATTTATTGCTCCCTCGTCGTTACCGGTTTCGGGTACCTGTGCTTCATGAAAGCAATTGAACTGACTGGCCCTTCTAATGCATCTTTTGCCTTCTTCATTAAACCAGTCATCGCGTTGATCCTGTCGGCGATTATTCTGTCGGAACCGATTACAATGAACGCTGTCATCGGTCTGGTTCTCATCCTTCTGGGCTGTACCATGGCAGGGCCTATCGAACATCTCCTGTTCCGCCATCATGCGGTCGGTGAAATCGAAGGGCGTAAGAATCATCCGGCGTGGATACGGGAAGATGCAGAATGCCCGCTGGTCATCACTATTTCCCGGGAATTCGGCAGTGGCGGCCGCAATATAGGCAAACTCGTAGCCCGCAAGCTGGGCGTGCCCTACTATGACACGGCTATTCTCAATATGACACGGAAAGAACATCCCCAGACATTCGAAGCCTGGCGCAGGGAAAAAGACAATCATCTCGGTCCGCTCCTGGCTAAAGTCTACGATGATTACGTCCATTATTCGACAGGGTATGAATCGAAGCGGCAGGAGATGTTTAATGATGAATCCGATGTCATCCGGGAACTAACCAACGGTAAATCCTGCGTTATCGTCGGGCGGCTGGCAAACTATATCCTGCGCAAGCGTCCCAATACATTTAATGTATTTATTTCTTCTGATCCGGACTGGGCTGTGCAGCGCATCATGCTGCGCGAACACGTCGATGCCGATACGGCCATGAAAATCCGCAACCGCGTCAACAAGGAACGGCGCGACCACTGCATGTATTGTACTGATTCCTACTGGGGATATGGGGCCAATTACGATATGAGCCTGAAATCCAGCGATTACGGTGTCGTAAAGACAGCAGACCTCATCCTGGCAGCAGCCCAGCATCGTCTTACCATTTCGAAGGACGAACTCAATCCTGTTACAAAGGACAATGCCCGGGATGAAAAAACAACAGCTGTGCCCGAAGACTGATACGGTATAGGTGTTACCGGGCAGGGAAAATTTCTTTTGAAAAAGACTTGCATTATCCTGCTATATCGGGTATACTATCTTACGTCAAATAAAATATAGTTCCATCAAGAGACGGCGGAGGGACTGGCCCTGTGATGCCGCAGCAACCTTCATCTATTGAAAGGTGCTAAATCCAACAGTGTATATACTGGCAGATGGGTATACGTAGCCCCCTCTTGTCAGAGAGGGCTTTTTTTTACATACGTATCAAATGGAACTAAAAAAGTTAAGGAGGATATACAAATGGCTAAAAACCGCGAATTCTTTACTTCTGAATCCGTTACTGAAGGTCATCCTGATAAGATGGCTGACCAGATTTCCGACAGCATCCTTGATGCCATCCTGGCAAAAGACAAAAATGCCCGCGTTGCCTGCGAAACGCTGGTAACGACTGGCATGGTCCATGTCGTAGGTGAAATTTCCACTACCTGTTATGTCGATATTCCACATATCGTCCGCGAAACAATCCGTGAAATCGGTTACACGCGGGCTAAATACGGCTTTGACTGCGATACATGCGGCATCCTCGTATCCCTTGACGAACAGTCTTCAGATATTGCTATGGGCGTCGATGAAGCTATGGAAGCAAAAGAAGGGCAGAAGGATAAATTTGATATGATTGGTGCCGGTGACCAGGGTATGATGTTCGGCTACGCTACTAATGAAACGGACGATTACATGCCACTGCCGATTTCCCTGGCACACCGTCTGGCACGCCGCCTGGCGAAGGTCCGTAAGGATGGCACGCTGTCTTATCTCCGTCCCGATGGAAAGACACAGGTCACGGTCGAATACGATGACGGCAAGCCGGTCCGCATCGATACCATTGTCATTTCGGCACAACACAGCCCGGAAGTAACACGTGACCAGATTGAAAAAGATCTCCTCGAATACGTCATCAAGCCGGAACTTCCTGAAGGCCTGTTCGATGACAAGACGAAACTGTATATTAATCCGACGGGACGGTTCGTCATCGGCGGCCCTCAGGGTGATTCGGGACTCACGGGACGGAAAATCATCGTCGATACGTACGGCGGCATGGCCCGTCATGGCGGCGGATGCTTCTCCGGCAAGGACCCCACAAAAGTCGACCGTTCGGCCGCTTATGCAGCCCGTTATGTAGCCAAGAATATTGTTGCCGCGGGACTGGCTGATAAGGTCGAAATCCAGCTGGCTTATGCCATAGGCGTTGCCCGCCCTGTTTCTATCCACGTTGAAACGTTCGGTACAGGCAAGGTCGATAACGATGTCATCGTCAGCCTGATCAATAAACACTTTGATCTCCGCCCGGCCGGCATCATCGAAATGCTCGACCTGCAGCGTCCTATCTACAAACAGACCGCTGCTTATGGTCACTTTGGCCGCAACGATCTGGATCTTCCCTGGGAAAAGACCGATAAGGCCGATATTCTCCGTAAAGAAGCCGGATTATAATAGGCAATTGTCCTTGATGTCTGCCTGACGAAAGTGTATGACTTCACTTTCTACAGTACTTTACGGATTGACAAATATGCTCTTTTTGAGTATAATTTCAATGTGTGCAGTAAAGCACTCCCTAACATACATTTGGAGGGAGGGATATAGAATGGCAGAAATCAAAGTTGGTAAAAATGAATCCTTGGACAGCGCACTGCGCCGTTTCAAACGTTCTTGCCAAAAAGCAGGTGTTCTTTCCGAAGTCCGGAAACGCGAACACTATGAAAAACCGAGCGTACGGAGAAAGAAAAAATCTGAAGCAGCACGGAAACGGAAGTATAGAGCATAATCGCAAAGAGTAGAAGGGTGATATCATGTCTCTGAAAGAAGAACTGCTTCAAGATATGAAAACGGCAATGAAAGCGAAAGAAGCTGGTAAGACAGCTCTTTCCGTCATACGCATGGTCCGTAATTCCATTAGAAATACGGAAATCAATGGTAAATGCGAACTGGATGATGCCGGTGTGGCAGCAGTCATTGCCAAAGAAATGAAACAGCGCAAAGAATCGCTGGCTGAATTTGAAAAAGCCGGCCGTACTGACCTGGCAGACCAGACAAAGGCTGAAATGGCCGTTCTGGAAAAGTATATGCCAAAACAGCTGACGGAAGATGAAGTTGCGCAAATCGTCCGTGACACCATTGCCGGGCAGGATGCGTCGTCTCTTAAGATGGGCGATGTCATGAAGCTCGTCATGCCGAAAGTCAAGGGCAAAGCCGACGGGAAGGTCGTTTCCCAGACCGTCAAAAAAATCTTACAAAACAAGTAGTGAATTTATCATAAATCGCTTGACAAATCCGCTGATTGATTGTAATATTTAACCATGATTTAGACAACAAAATAAGTCATGAATCAAGTCAAAGAAGACTTCAAACCAAATTTTAGGGGAGAAGTCTTTTTTATTTGTTAAGGAGGAATTGGGTATGGTAAAAGAAGATTTAGTTTATGTCATTCCTGCAGGTCAGTATGGTAAAGAAGGGGTATTGGCCCTGCTCGAACAGCATCCGGAAATCAAATTTGTATCTCTCGTAGGCGTCGATCTCGCCGGCAATGATACAGATGAAAAGATTCCTATTTCTACGTTCTTTGATGACTATGATGATTTCTTCAATGCAACGGCTTTCCAGACAGATGGTTCTTCCGTCGTCCTGCCGGGTATTGCAACGCTTTCCAATGCCCGTGTTGATATCAAGGCTGACCCCGGCGTAAACTGGTTCGTCGATTATAACGATGGCAACATCGATTATGCAACAGGCAAGCCGGTTGGTACTCTCCGTATCCCCAGCTTTCTGCGTCATGCAACGGGCTATATCGATTCCCGTTCCATTCTCCGCAACACATTGAATTATGTTAATGATGAACTTCTGGCAGTCATCAAAAAATACGGCGTCAAAGGCCTGACCATTAATACTGACGATATCGAAAAAATCGTATTTACGACGGCAACCGAACTGGAATTCTGGGTCAAGACCCCGAGCCAGGAAGTGGCAACACGCAGCCTTTCCGTTACACAGAAACTGCAGGAATCGTATTGGCAGCGTACACACGGCGTAGTCCGTACAGCTTTGGAACAGGCTGTTGAACGCCTCCGTCTCTATGGCCTCGAACCAGAAATGGGGCATAAAGAAGTCGGTGGTATCAAAGCCCAAATTGATGATTCCGGTAATCTGATTTACGTTCTCGAACAGCTCGAAATCGACTGGAAATACACAGGCGATCCCGTACAGACGGCTGATAACGAAATCCAGGCCCGTGTCATCGTCCGTGAAGTATTCCGTGAAAACGGTCTTGAAGTTACGTTCCAGGCTAAACCGATTCAGGGCGTTGCCGGCAGTGGCGAACACACCCATATCGGCATCGGTGCCATCATGAAGAACGGTAAATTCGTCAACCTCTACAATCCTGATGACATGTCCCAGGAATTCCTGTCTGCTCTCGGCTATGGTGCTATCATGGGCATCCTGAAACATTACGAAGTCATCAATCCGTTCGTTTCTTCGACAAACGATGCCCTCAATCGTCTCAAACCGGGCTTTGAAGCTCCGGTCTGCATCGTAACAGCCCTCGGTGGCGAAACACCGGCTGTACAGTCCCGTAACCGTTCGGTCCTCATCGGCCTGATCCGCAATACGATGAAACCGGCTGCTACCCGTTTCGAACTGCGTGCTCCTAACGCTTTCACTAATACTTATATTGCCATTTCCCTGTTGTATATTGCCGCTCTCGACGGTATCAAATATGCCCTGTCCAGTGGCAAGACACCGGCTGAATTATGTGCCGAACTTTCGAAGAAACCGGGCGATGACGCCGATTACCTTGAAAAAGACCGTGCATACCGCAGCGAAGTCGATGTATTTGAAGCCTTTACCGATGAAGAACGGGCTGACATGTTTGGCAAGGCTCCGAAGACCGTCTGGGAAAACTTCAAAGCTCTCGACGAATATCCGGAAAAACTGGCAGAAATTACCAAAGGTGCCTTTGAAAAACGTTTTGTAGAATCGTTTAAACTGGGTGCTCTTACCCGCTGGGCTCTGGAACTCCAGTACCGCATCATCCCGGACAACCTGGAAAAGGTCATCGCATGCAAACAACTTCATACAGAAGCCGATTCCAACCCGCTGGAAGTTGAACGCTGGAAGATCATCAACACGCTCCGTACAGAACTGGGCCGCGATACGGAAAAGAATCTGTCTATCTTCTCCAAAATCAAAAAAGCCCTGGCTGTCAAAGATTATGACACGGCTTCCGACCTGATGGTCATCATGAACGACAAGATGGATGAATTGCTGAATCTGTATTATGAATACAGCCACAATGCATTCTAATAAACGTTGCAGTCTGTGATGCAGTAATACTGTATAAAGTAAACACCTGTCTTATGGGAGAATTATCTCATAAGGCAGGTGTTTTTGCGTCGTACGGCCATTGTCTCTCAAGCGAAACAGGTATTCAGCCAAAAGAACAGGAAGTTATTTATCTAATATATGCATATTGACTGGAGAAATAAGATATTTCTATTCACAATATGTATCAATAACCTGTATTAAAGTACAGGTTATTTTTTTTTGAAATTTAGTATCCTATACGTAGATAAATAGAACTAAAAAAATAACAAAAGAATGCCCACGATGAATCATTTTGTAAAGGAGGTTGTATTATGGGTTTAATTAAAGCAGCGATGGGTGCGGCAGGTGGCGTCCTGGCCGACCAGTGGAAAGAGTTTTTCTATTGTGACAGTATGCCTGCAGACGTCCTGATGATGAAAGGGCAGAAGCGGATTAGTTCCCGTGGCCGCAGTTCCAATACGAGCGGGGAAGACAACATCATTTCTAACGGCTCGAAAATTGCCGTCAATAACGGACAGTGTATGATGATTGTCGAATCGGGCAAGGTCGTCGATCTCTGCAACGAGCCGGGCGAGTATATTTATGATAAATCTACGGAGCCATCTATTTTTACAGGTGATCTCAAGCAGGGACTCAAAGACATGTGGGGACAGATGAAGGAACGATTTACCTTTGGTGGCGATACGGGGAAAGATCAGCGTGTCTACTATTTCAACATGAAAGAACTGGTCGGTAATAAATACGGTACGCCCCAGGAAGTTCCTTTCAAGATGAAAGATCCCGATACGGGGCAGATTCTTCTGATCCGTCTGCGTTGTTTTGGCGAATATAGTTATCATATCGTCGATCCCGTCCTGTTCTATACGAATATAGCGAGCAATGTCGACGACAGGTATGAACGCAGCCAGATTGACAGCCAGTTGAAATCGGAACTGCTCAATGCGCTGCAGCCGGCTTTCGCCAGGTTGAGCGCCCAGAGGATTGACTACGTCGAACTGCCAGGACGGACGTTTGAAATCGCCGATGCCCTGAATGAGGTCCTGTCCAAACGATGGCGGGAACTGCGCGGTCTGGAAATCGTATCCTTTGGCATCAACAGTATCAAAGCTAATGAAGAAGATGAAGCGAAAATCCAGAAAGTACAGATGGGTAAGACGCTGTCAGATCCGTCCCTGGCCATGGGAGCTATGGCTGATGCCACCAGCGATTCCATGCGTATGGCCGCCCAGAATGAAGGTGCCGGCGGTGCAGCTTTTGGTTTCATGAACATGAGTATGGCCGGCAATGCCGGTGCCGGCATGTATCAGCAGATGGCTCAGCAGCAGGAGCTGATGAACCGGCGGCAACGACTGATGGACCCGCAGCAGTTCGAAGCGGAACGGGTCGTAGCTGCGCAGGCAGGCGGAGCGATGGCGGCCGGTACGGCAGGCAGCTGGACCTGCCCGCAATGCGGCACGGCGAACCAGGGCAAGTTCTGCCTCAACTGCGGAACGAAGAAACCGGAACCTAAACCGGCTGAAGGTATGTGGGACTGTGGCTGTGGACAGAAAGGCAATACGGGAAAATTCTGTGAAAATTGTGGCAAGCCCCGTCCGGAACAGAAAAAAGATGCCGATGGATGGACCTGCCCGCAGTGCGGCGCTGTCAATCAGGGCAAGTTCTGTATGGAATGCGGTACGAAAAAGCCGGCTGATGCCCCTCTTTTCAAATGCGATAAATGTGGCTGGCAGCCGCCGGATCCCCATCATCCGCCAAAATTCTGCCCTCAGTGCGGCGATCCTTTTGATGACAACGATAAACAGTGACGTATGAAATGAGGTGAGATTATGGCTAATACCTCTGTGGGATATACATGCCCCAATTGTGGAGGGCCTCTGGAATTTGCTCCTGGTACCGCCAAGGTAACCTGTCCGTATTGTGATACGGAATTCGAAGTTGCCAAAATCGAAGAATTGTTTGCAAAGCAAGAAAAGATGGCGGCAGAAGCCCAGGCTGCAAAGGAAGCTAAATGGGATACGGCAAATGCCGGCAGTGAATGGAGTGAAGACGAAGCAGCCCAACTGCAGATTTTCACTTGTTCGTCTTGTGGTGCTGAAATCGTCAGTGATAGCAATACAATGGCGACAGAATGCTGTTATTGTGGCAATCCTACCATGCTGCCCAGTCGTTTCTCGGGGATGCTCAAGCCGGACTTTGTCATCCCCTTTACAAAGACAAAAGAAGATGCCATAGCAGCATTAAATGCGTTTTATAAGGGAAAGCGGCTCCTGCCAAAAGCTTTTACGGCCCATAACCGCGTAGAAGCCATCCAGCCCATGTACGTGCCCTTCTGGCTCTTTGATTCCGAAGTGACGGCGTCGGCTGAATTCAAGGCAGAGACTGATACGGTCTATGAAACGAAAGACGAACGCATCACTGAGACCAGCGTCTACCGCTGCGACCGCAAGGGGACTATGCGCTTCCAGCGTATCCCCGTCGATGGCAGCCAGAAGATGGATGACACGTACATGGAAAGCATCGAACCTTACGATTATGATGGCATGAAAGATTTCAGCAGTGTCTACCTGACGGGATGCCTTGCCGATAAATACGATGTCGATGCTGAAGCAGCCGTACCCCGGGCAGACGAACGGGTCCGCCAGAGCGCCATCGGTGTCCTCGAAGATACCGTCGAAGGGTATGACCGGGTAGAACTCAAAGAAGATGTCATCAGCAAAGATGAAGGAGCTGTGTCCTACGCCATGGCGCCGGTGTGGATTTTGACGACGCGTTACCAGGACCAGCCGTATACCTTCATGATGAACGGCCAGACCGGCAAGATGATCGGCAGCCTGCCCTATGACAAGCAGAAAGCTAATCTGTACTGGGCCGGCAGCTCTCTGATCCTGACAGTGATTTCTTACTTCATCGCCAAGTTGTTCGTATAAGGAGGGATAGTCATGAAAGGATATGTAACGAAATGTATGCTGTTCCTTGTCTGCCTGTTCTTCCTGACGATGAACGCCCTGGCTGCCAATCCGTCCAGCCTGGCTGACGGGGCTCAGCTCTTAAAGGGAAGTGAACGCATTGCCGTGTTAAATGAAATCGGCAATGTCGAAAAGAAATATGGCGTGCGCCTGGCTGTCGTCACGGTCGCCTCGACGAAGCAAGTGAAAATCGGTGACTATGCCAATCAGATTCTGGACAGCACCTATAAGGACGGAAAGAATGGCAATATGGTCCTGGTCCTGGCCATGGATACACGCGATTACTACATCGCTACAGATAAGACCATGCGCCAGCGCATCACGGATAAAGGCGGCATACCGGCACTGGAAGAACAATTCCTGCCTCTGCTGAAAGAAAAGAAATATGCCGATGCTTTCAAAGCGTATGCGTCGGAGTCTGGTGAACTGTTGGCTTATTATGAAGCCAATGGCAAGGCCTACGATCCTCATGACCAGTTCAGTGTTACGGCCCTGGCCATCGCCCTGGTCCTCGGTATCGGCGGTGGCTTCCTCATCCGGCGCTATCTCATTAGTACCATGAGCAATGTCGCCCCGGCCCTGGCGGCTTCGGCCTACCTTGATGAAGACAGTTTCGACCTCGTAGAGAAGGACGATACCTTCCTGTTCATGAACGTGTCCCGCGTAGCCAAAGCCAAAAAAGAAGAACGCCACGATAGCACCGACAGCAGTCACGGTGGCGGAGGAGGGAAGTTTTAAACAGGTGTATAAGGAGAGCTCGTTATGAGATATGAGAAAAAAATACTGCTCATGCTGATGGCGGCCTGCCTGATTGGAACCAGTGCCTTAGCCTGTGAAGAAGGGTATCGCCGGGCCGTGCGCCTGGATTCTGATGAAGCGCAGCAGATTCACGTTTTTACGCAATACTGGGATACCATTTATCCCAGGGACGGGAACCCCTTAAAGAAATTTGCTGTCACCGACCTAGACGGCGACGGCCTGCTGGAAATCCTGACGCAGGACCAGAAGGGAAAAACCGTTCCCGTCGTCCATGAAGTGAACCCTCAGCGCCAGGGCCTGACCTTGAAGAGCAAGCAATGGTATTACCGGCACATCTTCCAGCATAACATCGCCTGGTTCACCATGCATCCTGAAACGGCAGCCGGCCCCTGGGTAGGCCGTACGGAAATCGTCGAATGGATGCTCCAGGACAGCTATGACATCTATATGGGCCGTAAAGAAGGATTTGGATAAGCCCTGTCGTTCATAAGAAAGGACGTGTTTGCTATGAAATTCAGGACAACCTCGCTTGGAATGAAGCAGAAGAAACTGTTGGTCACGCTGCTCGCAGCCTGCTTTTTCACCACTGGTGCCGCACTGGCTGCTACCGGAGGGCCCGATACCAGCCGGGTAACTATTTATAATATTACGGAAAATACGATGTGGGTCAGAGTGACGGACCGGTCGCGGACGTCGGTGTACGTCAAAAATGGCAGCAGTGTCAAGGAATATTATTCCAGCCACAGCGGCCGGACGGCAGCCGAAGACATTTATGCGGCGCTGCGCGGCACAGGCAGTGAAATCATGACCCCCAATACGGTCCTCGTAGGCTATCTCAAGAGATGTGGCGCTAATGAAATCAAACAGATTTCTACCAAAGGCATCACCGTTTATGTATTAAAGGTCTATTAAGAAGGAGGGAACAGGATGGCTTTTGGCAGGAAATACTGGCTGGTCCTGGCCCTCTGCCTGGCCCTGCAGGGGTCAGGCCAGGTCCGTGCCGATCTCGTCGTCTTACACACTAACGATGCCCACTGTGGCGTGGAGAATCAGCTGGGTTATGCCCAGGTAGCCCAGTATAAGAAGGAATTGATGAAGAATCCTGACGATACGGTGCAGCTCGTCGATGCTGGCGATGCCATCCAGGGCGAACCCCTGGGAAGTCTGACCCGGGGGCAGGCCGTTATCGACATCATGAATGCCGCTGGCTATGATTTCGCCATTCCCGGCAATCACGAATTCGACTATGGCGTAGCACGCCTGCTGGAACTGGCACCACAGCTTACTGGCGGCTATTACAGCTGTAACCTGGTGGATCTGCGGACGGGGAAAACGGTCTTTCCGCCGTATAAGATGGTGACCTATGACGGCGGGAAAAAGGCGGCCTTCATCGGTGTGACGACACCCCAGACACTGATTTCCTCGACGCCCCGTTACTTCCAGGACGATAAGGGACAGTTCATCTACGGCTTTTCCGAAGATGCGACAGGACAGAAACTCTATGAACAGGTCCAAAAGGCTATAGACCAGGCTTGGGAAGAGGGGGCCCGGACAATCATCCTGGTTACCCACCTGGGCCAGAATGGATCGCTCCCGGTCTGGACCAGCGAGGCCCTGGCTGCACATACGCAGAAAGTGGCAGCCATCATCGATGGTCATTCCCATGAACGGTATGAACACCTGGTCAGGAACAGCAAAGGCCAGCCCGTCCTCATCGCACAGACGGGAACGAAATTCCAGTCCATCGGCAAGCTGGTCATCGATGACTACGGCCACGTGCAGGGCGAATTAGTGACCCGGCTGGACGGGGCCGATGCGGCAACAGAAGCCGTCGTACAGCGGGGGATGGCTGTCGTCCGGGAACAGCTCCAGCTGCAGGTTGCCATGTCGCCTGTGGATTTCGTGACAGATATCCAGGGCCAGCGGCGCGTCCGTAACGGGGAAACCAACCTGGCTGATTTAGCCGTCGATGCCATCCGTTACCGGCTGCATACCGATGTGGCTCTCCTGAACGGCGGCTCCTTCCGGGCCCCGCTATCAGCCGGCGTCGTGACCTATGAATCGCTATACCGCGTCTTTCCCTTTTCCAATCAGCTCGTCGTCTGCAGCGTAACGGGCCAGCAGCTCCTCGATGCCCTGGAAATGGGGGCTTCGCGGTATCCTCAGGAATTTGGCGGATTTTTGCAGGTATCCGGCCTGACTTACCGCATCGATCCGGCTATTCCCAGTTCCGTCGTCCTCGACGATAAAGGCCGTTTCGTCAAAGTAGCCGGCCCGCGGCGGGTCAAAGACGTCATGGTCAACGGAAAGACCATCGAGGCCGATGAAGACTACCGCGGCGGCGGTACGGCTTACGTCCTGCGAAATGGCGGCGATGGACAAACCAGCCTGCAAGGCGGTATCCTGCTGGAAGATACGGGATTGTCCGATGTCGAGGCCCTGGCAGACTATCTCGCCCATAAAGGGGACACACTGGCTGCTGACTATGGGAACCCGGCCGGACAGGGACGGATTACCATCGGGCTTTGAAGACTTACCGATAATTTAATAGAAATAATACAAATCTGGAAATTCCCGATGAAGGGCGACAAGCTCTCGGCCGGACAAGAAATCGGTCTGATGAAACTGTCCTGGCTGATGACGAACGGCAAGAACGTTTATTTTTGTCAGGGTGATCAGGTTCAGGGAATCTATGACGGTTCGGCTGTCACCCAGGCGGCCCTGAGCAGCAACCGGGAACGCTCCCTCCAGACTGTCTACGGCAGTGATACGGTCTATTTCGATCGCGAAGGGGCCAGCGCGACTGCCGGCATCACGCGGGCCACGCTCACGAAAGACGGTTTTTCGAATCCCAAACTGCTGCTGGCGACCTTTGGTTATATGGACCAGCGCAAAGCTGCTAAAGACGAAGTCGCTCCCAAGCTGATTGCAGCTGATGCAGACGGCTTCTATATGCAGTGGACGGCCCGTAATGGTTCAACAAATGGCACGGGATGGACAAACCCGCTTTATGCTTTTGACCCGGATGGCAAGGAACTGCGTTCCTTTGAAGTGAATACGGGCCTGGCTGAAGGGATGCAAAAAGCTTCCGCCAGCGGACCTGTCTTTGTCACCCGCGATTATGTCGGTTTTACAGGACGGGGACTGTTCCGCATATTTGATAAAAAGACAGGTTCCGCCGTCGGTGATATCACCTATCAAATCGATGACAAAGTGTATACACCGGATACTATTGCCACAGATGATACGAACCATGTGTATTTCACTCTATACGATAACAAACAAAAGGTACAGCATATTTACCGGATAGACCTGCAACAGTAGAGCAGGAGGGACTGGCCAGCGGCCGGTTCCTCTTGCCATATCTACATTATATTGTCGTGACAGCTGTCATGTGTGCATGGTATAATATTTATAACAAATGAGCAATAGATACATTTGCGACTGGCAGGTGAAACGATGATCAGAAAAAAATGGCTGACCGCATGCGGAATTGTTGTATTCTGGCTCATATCAATGATGTGCCAGGCCGTTTCTGTCATATACGATAACACCTGGAGCGATGCCTATGGACAGGTCCTGGAACGCAGCGTCTTTTCTTTAGATGAATGTACCGGCCATGACGACTATATCATGGAATTATTTACCGATACGGATGTAACGGCTATGGAAGCATACGATATCCAGGCCGCCGTATTACAGAAAAGCACCCATTATTCTTATTATTGGTATCCTCATTATATGGCAACTGTCGTATTAGCTGTCAGTGATGACTGCCCGTATGACATTACAGGCTGGCATAGTCTGCAGACCATGCCTGTATCGGTCTGTATCCTTTCATCACGGCCACAATATTTTTTTTCTATCCAGGCTATGAGTTATGGATTAGGCAGAGATGTTTCCGGCCAGCTGGCCGTGCAGGCACTGAAGAAAATCCATGAGGAGAGCCGGTTCCAGCTGGACACACTCACGGGATTTAATATCATGCAGCCCTACAGAAACCGTCCGGCTGCACAAGTCTATGTTCTCTACGATTACCAGGCGCGGCAATGGCAGCGGCGCGGGGCGCCTATCCACATCGTCGTACCCCATGAAGGAACACTGGCCTTTCAGAAGGGGCTTTTATCCAAGACGCCTCTGGTAGTGGATGATGCCGCACTGGCTGAACGTCTGGATGATGCCGCTTATCGGACAGAGCCCATGGAAGGGGCCGTGCGGATATCTGATCTGGAATCCTTTTTTGTCGGTGCCGATTCGATCAGCCATCAGATGCTGTTCCATGTTTTTCATGTGTATGAAAAAAATGTCCTCACCGGTACGAATAACATGTTATGGTATATGGCCGCCCTGTTTGTGACAATCCTCTGGGGCTGCCGCCTGCGCCGCCACGTCATACAGCCCCGTATGCGGAATGCCTATGCTTATCTCACCCTTGCCCTTTGTGGATGGATTCTCCTGCGCATATACAAATTAATGCTGCCGGGATATGCTGTGGATTGGATGCGCTGGAGCTGGTATGGCTACTACCTTTTTTTCGGCCTGCTCGTTTCCCTGATCGTATGGATCGGCTACATGGCGTCACAACCGGACTGGCACCCCGATTGCCCGCCATGGCTGCGCCTGTTGTTTTCTTATAATCTGGTACTGGCCGTACTCGTATGTGCGAATGATATACATCAATGGGCATTCATCCTGCCGGTCATTGCAGCCGATGCCGATTCTCATCATGTTAATGGACCGCTGTATTACCTCCTGGCCGTATCGTATGGCGTCGAGTTCCTGGTCGTTAATTTCTGGCTCTGTTATGCATCGTGGAAGCAGCATGTGCAGCGTTCGTTCCGCCTTATTCTGCCGTTCCTGTGCTGCCTGTTCTACGGAGGATATATCGTCGGCTATCTGATGAAAATCCCTTTCTGCCATATTTCTGAACTAGTCTTTACGACCGTCTTATGGACGCTTATCTGGCTGGAAGTAGCGATGCGTATCCGGATTATCCCGACTAATGAAGGCTATATCGAATTTTTCCGTCAGTCCCGTCTGGCCATACAGCTCTGTGATGATTCGGGCCGTGTCGCATATGCATCACGGGATATAGATAATCTGCCTCTGGAAGATATGGAAATCCAGACCATGCCCATACGGGGTGGCTGGGTGCGCTGGTATCGCGATGTACGACAGCTGCGTCAGCAAAAGAGCAAGCTTTCCCTCGTCGCGCAGGCACTGGAACGGTCGTACCGCCTGTTACGGAGAGAAGAGGAAATCCAGCGCCAGGTCATTCATCAGGAAGTCAGCCGGCGTATCTATGCCGAACTGGAGCAAGTCATCAGCAGCAAGCGGGAGCGTATTGCAGCCTATATGAAAGCGCTGCAGTCTATGAAGCCGGGAATCGAAGCCGATGCCATCGTCAGCCGGCTCAATGTCATGGTCTGTTATCTGAAGAAGCGGTGCATCCTCTTGCTCCGCGGAAAAGAAAAGGGTATCCTGGAAATCCGGGAATTATCTCTGGCAGTCAGCGAATCCCAGCATTATATGACGGTCGCAGGCCTGCGTGGCATGGCTACGGTCCGTCTTTCCGGGACCATACCGGATAAGGCAGCGCTCTTTCTATATGATATGTTTGAAGAAATAGGTGAAGCATCTATTGCTCATCAGGAACCGTACTGGATCTGTCATTTTTCCGAAACCGGCCGGGCATGGACGCTTTCGGTCATGTTGGAAGACCGGCCGGAAGAATCGGACTGGCTTCCCCGGGCTCTGGCCGGCGGCATACTGCCATCGCCGCTTATCTATGACAGGCTCGAATATGGGCGCCGTCTGACTGTTTCTGTTGGAAAGGAGTCGTATCATGATTAATATTTACACCCTTTCCCGTACATTCTGTATCAGTTGTATGACCGTGGCCATCATCCTCTTCATTGCCAGCAGCCTGCTGTACTATTTTCTGATGCCACAGCAGGAATTCCGCAATATGGGCCGCAAATGCCTCGAGGGGAGCAATCTCATTGTTCTTCTGGCAATTGTGACTATCTTATATGAAGTCATGAGTGATGGAGCCGATGGCATCCTGTATATAGAAGCACTGAATATCTGGCGTTATGGCATCATACTGGTAATTATCATCAGCACATTGTACATGATCCATGATTTCCATGCCGGCGGCCAGTACCTGCTCATTGCCTCGTTCTTTCTCCTTCCGGAATTAGATACGTGGCTCCCCTGGTCATTGCTATTGGCATTGTCATGCATTGCCCTTCGCCTCGTCCGTGTTTTTCCGGCGGCATACCGCCAATACCGGGAGCAGCTGACAGCCCGTTCCATCCAGGCGGCCGTCGATTTTCTGGAAGAGGGAGTCTTGTTCAGTCTGGAAAAAGGAGAGCCTGTCCTGGTCAATTACGTCATGTATGATGTCATGGAAAAGCTGCTGGGCACGGTCATCCGCAATGCGAATATCTTCTGGCATCTCCTGGCAAACTGGAGCAATACGGAACACGTTACCATGGAGCGGCAGGGGCAGGACCTTCTGTTCCGTAAGAAAAATGGCATGGCATGGCTGCTGCAGCGGCATCATATCCAGTTCAGAAATCAGTCTGGCTGGCAGATCACGGCACTGGATGTGACGAATCTAGACCGGGTGAACCGGGAATTGGACCAGAAAAACCAGCTTCTGGAACAGCGGAATGAAAAAATGAAATACCTTCTCAATCATCTTGTCGATATACAAACCCAGCGGACGACAGAAGAAATGCGCTATAAAATCCACGATCTCATGGGGCAGCGCATTACTATCCTGCAGCAGCTCCTGAATAATAAAAATACGACCGATTATGGGGCAATCCTGCCACTGGTAGAAAATGTCCTGGCCGATATGCGCCGCGAGACGGCGGATAATCCGGCAGAACGGTTGGACGTACTCATCCGTACCTACTGCGGCCTTGGCATCGACGTCACCCTGACCGGTGCTCTGCCGGCAGACACAGAGGACGCGGCTGATCTGGTAAGTATTATCCGGGAATCCCTGACCAATGCCCTCCTCCACGGAAAGGCAAGCCGGGTCTCCATAGAGCTTCCTCTTACGGGAAAACGGATACTGACCATCCGTGATAACGGTATCGGGTGCCGGGGGCCTATACAGCCCGGCAATGGACTGCAGGGAATTGAACGAAGAGTCAGAAAAATGGGCGCTGCACTCCATCTGAAAGGAAATCCTCATTTTGTTCTGTCCGTAGAAGGAGAGGATGACTATGATTCGCGTACTCGTCATTGACGATCAAAAAATTCTGCTCGAAGGACTGGCAGCCATTTTATCTCAATGTGACGATGTAGAAATTGTCGGAACGATTCCATTCTCGGAGATGGCCGAATCCGCCTGCTCTTTGACAAAGCCGGATGTCATTTTCATGGATATCTGCATGGAGGGGAAAAACAGTGGTATCGAACTGACAAAGCGGTTAAAAGAAAAAAATCCCGGTCAGAAAATCATCATCATGACCGGGTTTCAGGATATTAGTTTTTTGGAAATGGCCCGTGATGCCGGGGCCGACAGTTTCATCTATAAAGAAAGTTCGGCCGCCGCCTTTATAGACTATATGAAGCGGACGGTGGCAGGCGAGCAGATATATCCCGATGTACAGGGGAATGTGACGTTCGGTGTCTGTGGCGTAACCCTGACCGAGCGGGAACTGGATATCCTCCAGCTGATCTGCCGCAATTTGTCCTATCAGGAAATTGCCGACGAACTGGGAATCAGCAAGCGGACCGTCAGCTTTCATATCAGCAATATGCTAAGTAAGACCGGCCATAAAAGCATCGTTGGCTTGGCTGTCGAAGCTGCTGATAAAGGATATGCGTCGGGACCCTAGAAATAAGCCGTCAGACTGGTGCCGATGACATATTCATGGAAAGAAGCCATATAGGTGGTATCATGACGGTTTTTCAGGGAAAAGCCTTCGACAGCCCAAATAAGTCCCGGCTGGAGAACATAGTCCAGACGGAGTCCCCAGCCACGGAATCCCATGCGACGGAAAAATGTCGCATCGGCATCCATCGTGTGGTACAGGATGGTAGAAGCAGGCTGATCATAATAGCGGATCCATGCTTCGTAGGAGCCTTGTTTCCGTTCATCCAGCTCTCCGTAGATGAGGGAGGCGACAAATCCCGTTTCAGACTGGCTGTAGTGGTCCGCCTCATGACGTCCCCAGGCGTGGAGCCATTCCAGCCGGGCCGACAAATCCGGCCGTATCTGATAAGATCCGCGCCACAGGAAGATGCGCTGCCGGTCATACCTCGTACCGGCCTGCCCCGGATATATCCCGTAAGCGGTCAATGATGGAAACGTCGGTGGGAGACTGCTGGCATTGCGGAAATACAGAAAGGCCGTATCGCTCTGGAAGCGGCCGTTAAGCCTGCTGTGAAGGAGACTCCATCCTATTTTCCGATGCTCATCATCAGGCCCTGTCGTACGGCCGGCAAAGAGAGTGATGCTGCCGGGAGAAATCCCTTTCTGGCCGAGGCGGAACCGCAGGCCGTCCACCTTTTTGTCGATGACATTGCCATCGAGCAGATAATAATTGAAACGGCCTGCTTCTACTTTCGTCTGCTCCGTCTCATGCTGGATATACAGTCTGCCCAGATAAAGATGATGGTCTGCCTCATGGTCTTTATCATTCCGGTTATCTTCCAGCTGGGTCCGGATAGACGTATGTTCGTTCACATAGATGAAAGGAAAGATACGCAGCCGGCGCGTCGCCATATATATCGTTTCATCATGGCGGCGACTCTCCCTGCCAGGCTGGGCGGTATGAGCGGAAAACCGTCCTTTTCCCCAGAGCCAGCGGTAATCACCGTGCACTTCTACATAGGGATAGGTATTTTTGAGTGTTGTCGGGATTTCCTGGTCTTCCAAAGGCTCAGACTGTACATCATCAGGGATACGTACCGGAGCAGAAGAACTGGCAGCCAGACTGGGGCTGCCGGACATGGAAATGGCTGTCAGAACAAACAAGAGCAATGCGCATTTTAAGTTCATTTGGCAGTTCCTTTCGTATGCTTTTTTACAATCATATCACAAATGAGATGCAAAAGAAATAACGGATTCAATCTGAAAGAAACTGATTATGAATGATGTAAATCCGCACAGTAGATTTGGTTGCTGTGCGGATTTTCTGTACGTACGACCATGAAATAAGACTGAACCGATTACGCTATTTCAAAGAAAAAACAAAACGTTTGATTCGTAATGACAAAAATTGCCGGGTGTGCTAAAATGAAAAAAGCTACAAACTAGGAGGATTCTGGGAATGAACGGACATGGTGAGGTCATGAAAACATCCATTTCTATCAAAAATAAATACAGTACGGTCGTGCTGCCTTTGGTATGGGTCGTCATTGACTACATAGCCGTCCTTCTGGCAGAGTTCCTGGCTTTTTCCCTGCGCAATACACTTATTACCAATTCCACCCTGCATATTTCCTGGCTCAGTTTTCACGTCATCGGGCCAGCAATTTTTATCCTTTTCATGCAGGTGCAATCCCTATATACGCGGCGCATGCAGTTCTGGCGCATCATTTCCCGTATTTTCAAAGCTGATCTGTATGCCGTCGGTGTGATGATATTTCTCATGTATGTCCTGGAAACAGCATCCCATACATCGCGATTATTCATCGGATTTATCTGGATTTTTGCCTTCTTCTTTCTCGTATTATTCCGTTTCATCAGCCGTAAAATACTGAACCGTCTCCATATGCTGCAGCTCCCGGTCCTCATCATGGGGGCAGGAAAGACGGCTGCTATTGTGCTGAAATATTTTAAGGACGATTCCGGCCTTGCCTATGATTTCATAGGCTTCCTGGAAGATCATAAACCAGAACCGGAAGTAGCCAGACTCATGCCTCATCTGGGAACCTTTGCCGATGCCGAAGCCGTCATCGACCAGACAGGCGTCCAGCACGTCCTGGTCATCGCGCCGGGCCTCAGCAATGATAGAGTACAGGACATCATATACCGGCTGCAACCCAAGGTAAAAAATATCGCCTTTATTCCCGATATGGGAACCATGCCACTGGCCACCCTCGATATGGAAACCCTCATCGATGGGCACATCGTCGCCTTCCAGATCCGCAATAACATGGCCCGGAGGTATAACCGTATCATCAAACGCGTATTCGATATAGTCTGTACCTGCATGGGCATTATCTGCCTGAGTCCCGTATTCCTGGCTATTTCCCTGTGGATATACAAAGACTCGCCCGGCCCTATCATATTCAAGCATCGCCGCGTTGGCCGTCACGGAAAAGAATTCAACTGCTATAAATTCCGCAGCATGTGCGTCGATGCCGATG
Organism: Megasphaera hexanoica; assembly: GCF_043520715.1. Taxonomy (NCBI): domain Bacteria; kingdom Bacillati; phylum Bacillota; class Negativicutes; order Veillonellales; family Veillonellaceae; genus Megasphaera; species Megasphaera hexanoica. The sequence continues at coordinate 1,713,535 of NZ_CP171361.1, forward strand.
TCAGGCTCAAAGAACTCCTGGCAAAAGACCCGGAAGCCCGCAAAGAATGGGAAAAAGAATTCAAACTCAAAGACGATCCGCGGATTACAAAAAGCGGCGCATTCCTGCGCAAAACCAGCCTGGATGAACTACCGCAATTATTCAACGTCCTAAAAGGAGAAATGAGCCTCGTCGGCCCTCGTCCCATCATACAGTCCGAAGTTCCCAAATACGGCAAATACATCGAAGACTTCTACATGGTCCGCCCCGGCGTAACCGGCATGTGGCAGACCAGCGGCCGCAGTGACACAACCTACGACGAACGGGTCCAGATGGATACCTGGTACGTCCGCAACTGGGATGTCTGGTTCGACATCGTACTCATCTGGAGAACCATAGGAGTCGTACTAAAGCACAAGGGCGCGTATTAAATCAGGATTGGCCATGTCGAAAGGATTGCTTTTTGCAATATAAAAGAAGTATAAAGAGGTGATCAAAGTGTATATAAAAGAACTTTCAATTCATAATTTTAAAGGGATTGACGATTGTCACCTTTCTTTTAGAGAAGGTTTTAACTTAATAATTGGTGAAAACGGACGGGGGAAAACGTCTATTCTGGAAGCACTATCTATTGGATTAAGTGGCTTTATCTCTGGCATACATGGAAATGGCATCCGTTCACGGAATTTTTTACCAGAAGAGGCCCGGATGGTATATACATTGCAAGGTGACGGGGCCTATGAACCCATTACGTATTGGCCCAGCGTTGAAATTACAGCTGATATAGATAGTCAGCAATATACATGGGTGCGTTCTAAAGCTGGCTACGGGGCTCAAACGGTAACCAGTCCCCGTGATATTTGCCATCTTGCAGAAAAACTTTTAGCAGATATATCAGCTAAATTACCTGTAATATGCTATCAAAGTGCAGCTCGCGTATGGTCACAGAAGCGGAAAAAACAAACGAACACATTCACCCGAAAGAAAACTAGCAGAATTGCCGGTTATATTGATTGTGTCAGTGATGAGTCCAGCATGAAGGTAATGTTAGACTGGTGTTCACGAATGGAACAAATTTCATGGCAAAAAAATAAGCCTGTACGTGAATATGAGGCTGTCAAACAAGCTGTAGCCAAAGCAATGACGATATTAGAACATATACCCGTTACCGTTTTTTATGATAAGCAATCTGAAGAATTGATGTACCAAAAAGGGGATGAAGTAGTTCCTATCTCCGTATTAAGTGCAGGGTATCAATCGCTTATATGGATGATTTTTGATATTGCTTATCGCATGGCAGTTTTAAACCCTTTCATGACAGATGATATTCATGAAACAACTGGAATTGTTTTGATTGATGAATTAGACGTGCATCTCCATCCCCGCTGGCAATGGAAAATCATCGAAGTATTACGTCATGCTTTTCCTTGTGTACAATTTATTGCAACGACTCACTCACCTATTATCATTGCTTCGGCAAAATCTGTTTGGTGTATTAACATAGAGAATATCAGGAAACCAAAATGTTCCATGAACGGGTATGGCCTGGAAGTGGATTATATTTTGAAAAATATCCAGCATGCTGCCAATCTGCCTGATTTGGTAACACAGATGTTAAAAGATTTTTATCAGTATGTTGATGATGGTAGTCTGCATCAAGCTGAGGGGATGTTACTGAAATTAGAAAATGAAATCGGATTAGAAAACCCGATTGTCGTGAAAGCCAGGGAACGATTGGATTTAGAAATAGCTTTTGCGGAGGACTGAAATGCGTTATATAAAAAAAGAATGGAGCTAAGGTCATTGACAAAATATAAACTCCAATCCAATGCGTATTATGATGGATGCAATAAAGCAGATATAAGAAAAAGACTATTGGAAGACCAGGGATATCTTTGTGCATATTGTATGCGACGTATAAGTGATGGTAACTTATCGGACGGTGGTTTAGTCCATATGAAGATTGAACATTGGCTTCCTGAAAGCCAATGTTCAGAAGCAGAAAAGTTAGATTTCAAAAATATGCTTGCCGTATGCATGGGAAATGCTGGTAAACCGTATGACTGTACAACTTGTGATACTCATAGACAGAATAAATATTTAAAAATCAATCCATTAGACAAACACTTAATTCAAAAAATTAAATATCATACTCGAACAGGTGAGATATATTCTGATGATGCACAAATTAATGACGATTTGAATAATACCTTAAATCTAAATTATGAAGGACCAGATTTTAGTCTATGTTTAAATCGACGCAATGTGCTTGAAGTATGTCTTGAAAAGATGAATAAACAAAGAAAAGACAGGCCAGAGGATTGGAATCAATCGTTTTTACGAAAAATGCTGGGTTACTATGAGAGCAAAGACAATGAAGGTAAGTATAAAGAATATTCAGGTATCATTATTTGGTATCTAAAAGCAAGGCTAAAGAGTGATTGCTAATATAACCCAAAGGAAAATCAGAATAGAGCCAGTTTGCATCGTAAAAAGCCGTCCCCGCGAGGGGCCTTTTTGGCCCAGCAGGTATCGACCAAAGGAAGATGCAGGCTGGTTGCCAAAACGGACAGCAGAGATGAAGCTGGCGCCGTAGGCGTCTGAAGGGGCTTTACTCAAATATGAATCTTATCTTGAATCCTTATAAAACATAGGAGATGATTGGATGAATCAGCATTTTATTACAAGCATACATATCGATAAAATACGGCACTTACAAAATATCACCATTCCATTATCAGAAACAACTTGTAAACATCTGATTCTGACAGGGAAAAATGGCAGTGGTAAAACCAGCGTCATTGAGGCACTGAGTGCGTATTTATCTATATATACAGAAGATAGTAGTACTGTTAATACACTTGAGTATTGCAAAAGGCAGTTGTTGGCGGACAAAGAAAAAATCAAATCATTAGATCCTTTGGATTCCCAATATAAAGAGATTTCAGAAAGAATAAAGCAACACCAAGAGTATATCAATCACTTTTACCGAGGAGTAACTGCTCAATTCAATGACATAGAAAGCATGCAGTCCAAGGTATATACGGGCGAATATATCTTTGCATGCTATAAAGCTGAACGTGAATATGCGGCGCATAATGAAAAAAACGTATCGAAAGTGGATTTAAAAGAAAAATATGCTATCCATGAACATCCGGGACAGGAGTTTGTAAAATATATCCTAAATCTCAAAACAATTGGAGCTATGGCCGAAGTCAGTGGTAAAGCGGAAAGAGCTGCTGAAATCAAACAATGGTTCCATAATTTCGACCATGTTCTGCAAACCATTTTTGACAATGTTCAGGCCCATTTAGATTTTAATATTGAAACGTTTGAATTTCATATTATCGTGCCAGGCAGAGAACCATTTACCTTTGACACATTATCCAGCGGATATGCAGCCGTCTTGGATATTGTCGTAGATTTGATGATGCGAATGGAAAAGAAAGCCGGGAAGCGTTACGATTTGGAAGGTGTTGTATTGATTGATGAAATCGAAACACATTTGCATCTTGAACTTCAAAAGAAAATCTTACCGATTCTAACAGGTATTTTCTCTAATATCCAATTTATTGTGACGACCCATTCTCCCTTCATCCTAAACTCCATATCTAATGCTGTGATATATGACTTAGCTAATCATACATTAGTAGATAATCCGGAAGGATTATCTAACATCCCTTACGATGGAATTGTAGAAGGGTATTTCAAAGCATCCATGCTTTCTAATGAGTTAAAGCAAAAATACGAAAGATACAAACAACTAGCTCATAAACAGAATTTAACTGACGATGATTATACAGAAATTGCAGATCTTGAATATTATCTCGATGAAATCCCTGATTATCTGGGATTAGACTTTATGACCGATTACAAAAAATTAAAATTGGAATTATCGCAGAAGGAGTAGGTAAGATGGTAAAATGTGATAAATCCCCGATTGCACCAGCATCTCTGGAAATGGAAAAAGCAAAAGGTAACAGTGGCTCATATCGTAACGATGATGTCGTAAAACAGCTGAAGACAGATTTTCATGATAAATGCTATATTTGTGAACTGAAAGGGCTTCAAGATCCTGAAATCGAGCACTTGATTCCACATAAAGGAAATCTTGACTTGAAATTTGATTGGAATAACCTTTTCTGGAGCTGTGGCCATTGTAATAGTATCAAAAATAAAAGAAAATATGATGGTAAGATTATAAATTGTTGTCAGGAAGACCCGGAAAAACACATAAAATGTGAATATAAAGACAGAGAAGTTTGTATTACAGCTCTAGATAAAGAGCCAACGTCACAATCGACTGCAGAATTAATTTATGAAGTATTTAATTTAAAAAATACAGGAATGCGAATAAATAAATCTGAATACAGATTCAAAGCTCTACAAAAGGAAATGAATATATTTTATAATGAGTTGCAAAACTACGAAGAACATAAAACACTCATGAATAAAAGACGAGTGATGGTCCGCTTAAAAAGAGATGCTGCTTTTGCCGCCTTCAAACGAACTTACATACGCAATAATACAAAATATGCTGAATTCCAAGATGCTGTCAGTTTATAATCCCAGCCTACGAACGCTAAAAGCCGTCCCCGTTAGGGGCCTTTTTGGCCCAACACGTATCGACTAAAGGAAAGATGCAGGCTGGCTGTCAAAACGGACAGCAGAGATGAAGCTGGCGCCGTAGGCGTCTGAAGGAGTCTTACTCAAATACAGAGTCCATATCATGAGTCCATTATATTAGAATATATCTAATGGATAATAAGGAGAATCATGGAGAGACGCATTTTTCAAGAATATTGGAAATATTACATACATTTGGAACAGTTACTTATGAATACGTTCGATTTTGTGGCATTAAATAAAGATAATTTCGGAACGTATTCCAATCAATATGCGTCTATCCTGCAATTAACCGGTGCAGAATTAGATGCTTTCTTTAAGGCGTTTTTTGAAATAAAGCGCAGTAACGATTTTAATATTAAAATATATATCAAACAGCTCATTGATAAACAACCTAAACTGATTCAACAAAGGGTAAAAATTTTAGATACAGATATTATATTGATTCCTTTCGAAAAATGTAAAGGTGTCCTTAAGAATCGTCCTATGACTTGGTGGAAAGCATTTACGGGTATTAAGCACAATCGTATAGAGTATTTCTCCAAGGCTACTTTGGAAAATTGCCTGCTTATGTTATCGGCATTATATATGTTGGAATGTCAGTGTATCTTAGAAATAGGTAAAAAAGATAAAAGTGCTGATTCTCCTAATCCAGAAAGCAAGCTATTTGTATTAGAAGATTGGAAAGCAAAATGGATAGCCCCATCTAATAACTTGATGTTTGAAATTAAGGAATGATGTTTTTATAGTTTCATTAAATAGACTAAAAAGATAAATTGCTTAGAGCATACCGTTTGATAATACTGACAAAGACTGGGATTTGTGTTAGAATAGAGCATGCTATAATGCTTGAAAGGGGTTGCAGGAATGAACGGCCATGGTGGGGTCATGAAGACATCCATTTCTATTAAAAATAAATACAGTACCGCCATATTGCCTTTGGTATGGGGCGTTATTGATTATCTGGCAGTTTTGTTGGCTGAATACGTATCTTATTCATTACGTAATGTGCTAATAACTGATTCAGTCTTACATATTTCCTGGCTCAGTTTTCACGTAATTGGGCCAGCTATTTTTATCCTCTTTATGCAGGTGCAATCCCTGTATACGCGGCGCATGCAGTTCTGGCGCATCATTTCCCGTATTTTCAAAGCCGATTTGTATGCTGTCGGGATGATGATATTTCTCATGTATGTTCTGGAAACAGCATCCCATACATCGCGGTTATTTATTGGATTCGTATGGATTTTTTCCTTCTTTTTTCTCGTATTATTCCGTTTCATCAGCCGTAAAATACTGAACCGTCTCCATATGCTGCAGCTCCCGGTCCTCATTATGGGGGCAGGAAAGACGGCTGCCATCGTATTGAAATACTTCAGGGACGATTCCGGTCTTGCCTATGATTTCATCGGTTTTCTGGAAGATAATAAGCCGGAACCAGACGTTGCCAGACTCATGCCGCATCTGGGGACCTTTGCCGATGCCGAAGCCGTCATCGACCAGACAGGCGTCCAGCACGTCCTGGTCATAGCGCCGGGCCTCAGCAATGATAAAGTACAGGATATCATTTACCGGTTGCAGCCCAAAGTCAAAAACATCGCCTTCATCCCCGATATGGGAACCATGCCTCTGGCCACCCTCGATATGGAAACCCTCATCGATGGACACATCGTCGCCTTCCAAATCCGCAATAACATGGCCCGGCGGTACAACCGTATCATCAAGCGCCTGTTCGATATAGTCTGTACTTGTATCGGCATTATCTGTCTGAGCCCTGTTTTCCTGGCTGTTTCCCTATGGATATACAAAGACTCGCCCGGCCCTATCATATTCAAGCACCGCCGCGTCGGCCGTCATGGAAAGGAATTCAACTGTTACAAATTCCGAAGCATGTGCGTCGATGCCGATGTCAGGCTCAAAGAACTCCTGGCCAAAAATCCGGAAGCCCGCAAAGAATGGGAGAAAGAATTCAAACTCAAAGACGACCCCCGGATTACCCGTAGCGGTGCATTCCTGCGCAAAACCAGCCTGGATGAACTACCGCAATTATTCAACGTCCTAAAAGGAGAAATGAGCCTCGTCGGCCCACGTCCCATCATACAGGCCGAAGTTCCCAAATACGGCAAATACATCGAAGACTTCTACATGGTCCGCCCCGGCGTAACCGGCATGTGGCAGACCAGCGGCCGCAGTGACACAACCTACGACGAACGGGTCCAGATGGATACCTGGTACGTCCGCAACTGGAATGTCTGGTTCGACATCGTACTCATCTGGAGAACCATATCCGTTGTATTGAAACACAAGGGTGCGTATTAGGCATCCAAAAATACAGGTAAAGCAACTTGGTGATTGTAGTAGTATTTTAGACTTTAGTCAAATGATTATTCGCTACGTATAGTTAGCTTATTTGTTGAATTTTAGTTAAGTAGAGAAAAGAACGGAGATGAAGAAGCATGCAATCAGATCAAATACTTAAACGATTTTTTTCTAAATCAATGCTTCAACGTCTTATTTTGAATAAACATGATAGTTTTTTCTCAGCAACAATTAACAAGTACGTGGAGCATCCCAAAGGAATGACTTATACTCAACTATTTGATTGTATTTATTTATATATTTCGCATTCTTATCGGACAGAATACTATTATAAAAATTCATTGTTCAACAAGATACTCCTAAAAAAGCACAATCCTCGTACAACTGTAGCTTTTACTGAGCTGCCAATTGCGCGGTCTAAAGCTGATTTTGTAATGATTAATGGAATAGGAAAAGTTTATGAAATAAAAACTGAGTTAGATAACCTTGATCGTCTTACATCACAAATTAATGATTACTATAAAGCTTTTTCTCAGGTAGTTGTTCTTACGCATGAAAAAAATATTGGAAAGGTTGAGAAAATAGTTCCTCCCTCTGTTGGAATCATGGTTTTAACAAGAAGAGGAGCCTTGCGCACTATACGGAAAGCACTCGATGATAAGGAATTTTTTGATAGAGAGACTATTTTTAAAATTTTGAGAAAAGAAGAATTTGAGTCCATTATTTTGCGTTCGGGAAAATCATTACCTGAATGTGATGCTTTTTGCTATTATAAAGAATGTTTTGCACTGTTTTCTCAAATTGATGTACAAACTGCTCAAAAAGAAATGTTACGAGAATTAAAAAGTCGTATAAGTATGGAAAAAAGAGATGTGGCAGTTAAAATACCTGAAACTTTACGTTTCCTAGTTTATACAGATAGAACAGGAGAACGGCGTATGCCAAAACTTAAGAAACTTTTAACAACAGTTTATGGAGGCTAAAATGAGTTTAACATATTATCCTTATTTACGTGGAAGGCAATTTGAATTGCTTGCACTACGAGATCTAGTAGAAAAGAATTGTCTTTCAAATAAAGTCGTTCCTATCATTGAGCCTGTGAGATTTTCGCCTACTTTGATTAAGACATTAAAGGTTTTTAAGGAAAAAAGCAAAATATATGCTCTTATTCAAAATCCTCAATATGGCAACTTTTGGGAACAAATAAAAAAAAGTCAGGATATAGAAAACGAATATAAAAACAGTGTTTCTGAAAGTAAACAAATTAACGCTTATTTAATGAATAAAAAAGTTGTTAATAAATTATGTCATATTTCACATGATAACATAATGGTTATTAACAACGATATGGATTGTTATGCGACTTTTAATGAAATTTTTACTAACGAAGCAGAACCTAAATTTACACTTATACCAGATAAAAGACAATTCAAGAAAAAAATTCACAAAGGAAAAATACTGCTTGAAGATCATTTTCCTTTAAAAGACAGAAATGCGGATTATGCAAAGAAGGACGATGAATTTTTCTCAGATGACCACGTAGGAATTGAATCAGAAGGTTTCATTGGATTTTCGGATTATTCTGTTATTGGAAATAAATATAATGAAACTGGTTTTGCGCCTTTAGCAGTTGCTATTCATGTGGTTTATTTTGACAAAAATGATGACTTGAGAGTTCATCATTTTGTATCTGATTCAAATAGCGATATTAATGATCCAGCAGGGAAATATGGCGAAGCAGTGAATAAAATAGCTGAATGGTGCCAAAAAAATCCTGAAAATATATATTATACTGCAGGATTGAATTCTCTGTTAGAAACACAAAAAGAACGTAAATATCCTGGGTTGGGTACAGTAAAAAAATATTCTATTATGCACCATTTAGAACTAATGGATCACTATTTAAACGGAGTTTAATAAAATGCAAATCGGTATTGATTGTTTTAATGATCTACAAATTCGCTCCATTATTCAGTCTGAAAATTTAAAGGGACATTGCGATATTCAAAATAGAGGCGATGTTTGGGTATATGATACCAATAAGAATCAAGTAAATGATTTGGAAGCGAATATTTCATCTATACTCAGTCTATATGCTCCTAAAAACGAACTGGAAGACAATGGACGTCAGTCTTTTGATTTAATTGAAAATAGACTCTACACAGATTGGAGAATCTTTTCTCCTTCAATAAGTCCAACTAATATCCGGGACATTGTATTAGCTATATGTAAAAGTGAATATAGTGGTAATGAAACCATATTTCAAGAACCTGTAGGACTAAGCGAACTAAGTGATTCTAGTTTCTTAAAAGATAACTGCCTTACAGGAGAAAAAACTTGGGAGAATTTTTCTAATTCACTTAAACATGAGTTAAGATTTCATAATCATTTAAATTTAGATGTATTAAGAACATTATTGGAAAGTGAAACTCTACATTTGAAGCTAAATCCTAAAATTGAATTATATCGTTCAAGAATTAGTAATGATGGGTTTTATCGTAAAGAGGAAATGGGGGTGCCACCTGCCAGTAAGGCATCAGAGGGAAGAGTTAATTCCAAAGGAATTCCGTGTTTATATTTAGCTGATACCATAGAAACAACGCTTCATGAAATTAGAGCCAGGGCTTTTGATGAAATTACGGTAGCAAAGTTTTCACCTGTAAAAACTGTTAATATGGTTGATTTTAGACAGCTCGACAAACTGAGCCCTTTTGCTACAATTGGTATTGGAGTGGATTGGTTCGCTGTCAATGTTGAAATTCTTCATCAGATCAGTCAGGAAATAGCCAAACCAATGAGAAGAAATGATAGTGTACTGGACTACCTTCCATCACAATACATTGCTGATTTTGCAAAACGACTTGGTTATGATGGTATTTGTTTTTCCAGTACCTTGCATCAGGGTGGAGTGAATTATGCTGTTTTTAATGAGAAAACTTTTGTGTGCAATAGCGTAAAATCATTTCAAGTGAAAGAATTAAAATTTTGTTATAAACCTGTTGGTGATTCTAATAAAAAGAAATCCTGAGAGATTTTATTCTGTTTACCGAAAAAAGTCATAAGAGAATAGGAAATATTCTTTTGGTAGTTAAAAATATGTATGATTATTTGATTGTAAAATTTGAAAATTAAACGGAAAGTGAGTTACTAAAGTATGCATATATCAATTATCGTTGCTGCTCATAAACCATATTGGATGCCAACAGATCCGGTATATTTGCCGGTACAGGTTGGTGCAGAAGGGAAAAAAGACATAGGCTATACACCGGATAATACGGGCGAAAACATTAGCGCGAAAAATCCCCATTTCTGTGAACTCACTGGACTCTACTGGGTTTGGAAAAATCTGGATGCTGACTATCTGGGACTTGTCCATTACCGCCGTTATTTTACCCGTAAAGAAGTACGCTCCATTGAGGGTAAAAAGAAGCAGATTCTTACTGGACCTGAATGGACTGCATTATTAGCCCAACATCCCGTCATCGTGCCGGATAAACGAAACTATTATATTGAAACAAACCGTTCCCATTATAATCATGCCCATTATCCAGAAGGCCTGGATATAACTCAAGAAATTATCAAAGAGGCATATCCGGAATATCTCCCTGCTTTTGAAGAAGTAATGAATCGTACATGGGCTCATATGTTTAATATGTTCGTTATGCGCCGCGACCTTTATGACAACTATATGCAATGGATGTTTGCAATCCTTTTTGAACTGGAAAAACGAATAGATATTACAGGCTGGGATACATATGAATCCCGTATTTATGGCTTTGTCAGTGAATTGCTTTTAGATATTTGGCTTGAACATAATCAAATTAAATATGCCGAGCAGAATGTTTCCTTTATGGAAAAACAGGACTGGATAAAAAAAGGCGGAGCATTTTTGAAAAGAAAAATCTTTGGGAGATAAATAATAGTTGTTGAAACTGTTACTTATAAATATATTCAATTTGTAATATTGACCGGAGTTATTGTTGCGTAGAAATTGATTCCTTTAATTGGGAGGTCATGTATGAGAAAATTAGAATTATTACCGACAGATGATAATATTATTGCAACACTAAACGAAAATATTCTTGGTCGTAATACAGAATTAGGCTATTTCCTTGAACTCTTAAATCATGTTGAAGATGCTTACTCAATTGCTATCGATGGAAAATGGGGAAGCGGTAAAACGTTCTTTGTAAAACAAGCAAAATTAGCTTTGGATGCCTGTAATGATTCCATTTCTATGGATGATGAAAAAAGAACTAGTATAAAAGAAACACTGTCAAATGTAACCAAAGTGGATGATTTACAACCACAGTATCCTGTTTATTATGATGCCTGGGAGCATGACAATGATATTGATCCTATTTTATCGTTAATTTACAGTATTACAGAAGCGTATGATTACTTTGATACTTTAAGTATAGACTCTAAAAAGATGCTAATGGATGTTGGACAAAAAATTATTGATAGAATTTTACCTGGAAGTGGGGCAGTTTTACCTGCGTTGTCAGAATTATTTAAGACATCTAATATATTAAATGAACAAAAAAATAAAGCAACCTTGCAGGAAGATATTCAAACTTTTTTACACAGTTTAATTTATGAAAATGGAAATAGGCTTGTTGTCATTATTGATGAATTAGATAGATGCCGACCTGATTTTGCTGTTAAATTATTAGAACGTATAAAACATTATTTTGTAGATGAAAAAATTACATTTGTATTTTCTATAAATCTTGAGGAACTATCTAATACTGTTCGACATTTTTATGGAGAAGCATTTAATGCTGGCAGGTACTTAGGCCGTTTCTTTGATTTAATTATAAAATTAAATCCAGCCAATTTAGATAATTACTATAAAAAATTTGGATTGGGAGATCACTATTATTATGATTATGCAATCCGTACGGTTATTAGTTCTTTTCATTTTGAATTACGTGACATCATTCGCTTTATCAGTGCCAGCCAACTTCTAAAGGATACTATTAATAAAATTCCAAATATGATGTTATTGGACATGAATCAAAGAGATGCATTAACTTTTTGTGGATTTTTTGTAGTTCCTATTATGCTGGGTATTAATGTTATTCAGCCCGAATTATATGGAAAATTCATTCGCGGAGAAGAAGCCCCGCTTTTTGTTAATGTAATAAAAAATATGACTCAGTATGATAGAGTTGTGGATTTTTTATTAGGCGATAAGGAAACTTTTTTACGAACTGAAACTAGTAAAACCTTTATTGATATAGAAAAAAGAGCAGACTCGTTATATAACGCATTATTTAGCAGTGAAAATAGTGATGAAATAATTATTGGGAAATTAATTATTAATCAAGGCGTAAGAGATAAATTATTAGAAATTTCCTCTTTGTTATCTAATTTTTCTGATTTTAAAAAATAAAAGTAGGTATTTTCATGGAAAATTTAAGCCCTTTTTTTCAGTTGTCATGCCTGTATATAATTCTAAAAAATATGTAGAAATAGCGATTCAATCTATTTTGAATCAATCATATTCAAATTTTGAACTTATCATAGTGGATGATCAATCAGATGATAATAGTTACTTTATTTGTGAGAAAATAGCACAACACGATAATCGGGTTAAGGTAGTACAAGCTAAACAAAATAGAGGCGCGGCGGCAGCACGTAATTTGGCCTTTGATTACGTTCAAGGCCAATATATAGTTTTTGTTGATAGTGATGATACCATTGATCAGGACTTCTTGGCGGTTGCGTATTCCTATGTCAATGATAATCAAATAGATTGCGTAAAATTTGGTTGTATTGAGGAATACTTTAATTCTGATGGGAAAAAGGCTTATTCAAAAGAATGTTGTTTAACTGAGCAGGTTTATGACACTCCTGATACTATCCGACAACAGATGGTTCGTATGGAACTAATTCCGCTTTTTGGCTATCTGTGGAATACGATATACCGAGCTTCGATTATTTTAGATAAAGGTCTTTTATTTAATGTCCAGTATCGAGTTAATGAAGATTTTGATTTTAATATCCGCTATTTTAAGTATGTACAACGGATGCAGTGCAGTTCCTATTGCGGCTATCATTATGCGAAACGGCTGAATAGTCTCAGCTTATCGACGAAAAATAATGATGAATATTATGAATTGCATATGATGAAAATCAAAGAATTCCTGCAGAGTTTTTCTTCAATAGAAAGCATCGATGCTCAGACAATGAGTGATATTTTTTGGCTGTATACCCGTTTTGTATATTCTGCTATACAGCGTAAGACGGCTAATAACGAGCCCGTTAATACTTTTATTAAAGCCATTCGAAGCAGTGATTTATTTGCTATTTATCGATCCGTTCATTTTGTAGATATCAGCGTGAAACAAAAAATCATGATTTTAATTTTGCGTTCGAAATATGAAGTATTGATCCATGGCGTGATTCATGGAATCAGCTTTGTCCGGATACATTGTCCTTTTATTTTTGCTGTATTAAAGAGGTGAATATAATGAAGAAAAAGATGCCTATTCGAGTGTTACAAATTGGCATGACTAAGAATATTGGCGGCGTAGAGACTTACCTGATACAGCAATTCGATTATTTAGACAAAAGTCAAGTTGTATATGACTTTGTCAATATTACGAGTGAGGATGAAATTGTCTTTAAAGATAAAATTTTGCAAGCCGGTAGTCGAATCTATGGTGTGCGTTCTAGGCATTCAAATCCTATACGGCATTATTGGCAATGGATTAAATTACTTCATAATATAGCTGGAGAATATACGGCTATTGTTTTAAATTCTAATAGTATTACGTATGTTTTCCCTATTTTTATTGCAAGATTTTTTGGAATTCCCATGAGAATTATGCATTCTCATAATTCTGGATTTGAACACAAAATTGGCTTTATAAAAAAAATTATAATAACTATAAATAGGCGACTATTGAAATGGGGGGCAACTGACTACTTTGCTTGTTCCAAACTAGCTGGAAGATGGATGTTTGGTGATAAGATTCCTTTTACAGTCATACCAAATGCGATTGATTGTAATAAATTTCGCTTTAATTCAGATGTTCGCAAAGAACTGCGGAAATCATTAGATATTGATGATAAATTTGTTATAGGTCATGTTGGTAGATTTACTTATCAGAAAAATCATAATTTTTTGATTGAGATTTTTTATGAGATCCACAAAATAAATCCCAAAGCTGTACTACTATTAATTGGCAATGTAGTAGGAGATAAATTATACTATAAAATTGCAAAACAAAAAGTACAGCAATATGGTTTGATGAATTGTGTGCAATTTTTGGGTATGCGGAGTGATGTACCGTTTTTGATGCAAGCGATGGATTGTTTTCTCTTACCTTCAAGGTTTGAAGGGTTGCCTGTAGTTGGAATAGAGGCACAGGCTGCGGGGTTACCATGTTTTTTTTCGGATACCATTACACGAGAAGTTGGTTTGACAGAATTGGCACATTTTATCTCCCTCGAAAAGTCCGATGAGGAATGGGCAAAAAAGATTGCAAGGAGTCATTGCACTGAACGCGCTAAGTTTGCTAATGTTGTTGCAGAAAAAGGATATGACATACATGGGATATCTAAAAAGATGGAAGATATTTATTTAGAAAAAAATTGAAATGGCGGAGAATGTAAAAATGAAATATGTAGGTGAAAATTTAGCTTTTAGTAAAAATGCAGGGTCTAAGGCAAGAGCTGATATTGAAATAATATTACATGAAAACTATGATTGTTTATTTAATATTGAAGCGATGCCAACAAGAACAAATAAAATTAAAAATATCTTATTAAAAATAAAATATTTTACTCAAAAACAAAATTTAAAAAGTGCTAGCGAATTGCGGAAAATATTTACTGATACTGTGATTTTACAATATCCATTTTATTTTAATAGAATACATAATCATCTTTTGAACAATTTTATCTTAAATAATAGCGTGATTATTTTTGTTCATGATATTGATTCTTTGAGACATTTTGGTCATGCTGTTTTGGAAGATGAGATAAAATTATTAAATCAAGCTAAAATAGTTATTGTTCATAATCATTATATGAAAGATATTTTATGCAAGCATGGCCTTACTGCAAAGGTAATTGAATTAGGTCTATTTGATTATGTTCTTGATCAAAAACCTAATAATTATCAAAATAGGATTCATTTTGGAAAAGAAATTGTTTTTGCCGGTAATTTACAAAAAAGCGGCTTTTTGCCGCTGTTATCTCATGCTGGCGAGAATTTAACCTGGAATTTATATGGTAATGGCATGCCAGCTTCTTTAAAAAATAAAAAAAATATTATTTGGCAGGGAAGCTATGGCCCAAATGAAATTCCTTTTAAATTAGAAGGGAGTTTTGGACTTGTTTGGGATGGCAATTCTTTAGATGAATGTAAAGGATTTATGGGTAACTATTTAAAGTATAACAATCCTCATAAATTATCTCTTTATATTGCGTCAGGAATACCAGTCATCACGTGGAGACAAGCTGCTATTGCAGAGTTTATACAAAATAATAATATTGGGTTCGTAGTGGATAGTGTTCTGCAGATATCTGAAATAATAGATACCATTGATGAAAAAAAATATTCAGCTTATAAAAAGAATATTCATCAGTTGCAAGAGACAGTTATTGATGGGGGATTTACAAGATCGGTATTACATCAGTTAAGTCTTTAATAGTACATGTGAGATTATAAAAGGTATCGATATGACAATTATTATTGTGTTTTATAGAATTGGTGAAATGTGATGCATAAAGTGATATTTAACTTTAAAACTCGTTCTCTTTATGATTGGGAATACATAATGTTTGGTATTGCTGTTTTTTTAATACCATTTCATACTGGACACATGGCTTTGAGTATTTCTCTTTTTGGAAGTATGGGAAGCAAATTAAGCATTTTTCCTGTACTGATTGGATTATGCCTTTTTTTATACCAATGTGTAAAAAAACGAGAATGGTATGTTCCTAAAATATGCAGTACTTTTTTTTGCATTCTCCTTGTTTGGCAAATTTTCTCACTGATACATGGATTAGTGATATTTCCTAATTGGCAAGAAATATCAGCTAATCAATTTAAAAAATTGGATTTTTTACTTTCAATTTTATCTAGTAAAGGAATTTTTCTTGATACCTTGGTCATCGGACACACTTGGTGGGCGATAAAACTTATTTTTACACATATTTTAGAATACGTTGTGACTTATGGTGTTGTAATATGGGGAATTTCTTTGTTTTATCGAAATAGGGAAATTTCTTTTCAAGCATTACGTTATGGGATTTTGAGTGGTGCTATCATTTGTTCAACATATTCTGTCATAGAATTTTTATATCTTTTTGGTAGTTATGATGCTATGGCAATTTTGGCACATATCAATTCTTGGATTTATGACATAGAAATATCACATGGATGGTGGCCACCATTATTAGGTGGGAATCGAGTACGTTCCATATTTGCAGAACCAGCATATATGGCACTTTATATGACGGTAACGATTCCGTTTCTTTTAGCACAGATCCGTATAGCGAAAACTAAAAAATGGTTCTGGAAAGTTTTATTTGCCATGCAACTTTTTATGATGTGGGGAACAAATAGCAAAACGGCTATGGGAATTTTACTGGCTGAAGCTTTAAGTGCCATTATTTTTTTCTATTTGCGTAGAAAAAAGATTTCTTTAAAGAAATCTTTTTTTCCATTATTGATTATTATCCTTTTATGTGGTACTGGTATAGGATTGAATTGGCTTTTCCAACATCGATATGCTGTGGACTATGATTTAATTTCTATTACATCAAATGATACTGTTACGCTAAAGATAACAAATAAGAGTCCTATTGTTTGGGATAAACGAACAGGCATTGATCTTACAAGTGCTTGGTTTACGAAGGATTGGGAAGACGAATCGGGACGTGTAAATGTTCCATTAGATAGAACTTTATTTCCTGGTCAAAGTTGTGAAGTTGCAGTTAGGCTTCCAGAACCTATCAGTAAAGAAGAATATTCTAATGTTGTAATGGAACTGACAACCAATAATGCGTTTCAAAATGACATAAGACTTGCTTCTCAAGGTGCAGCAAAATTTACGTTACAGTGGAATCAAAATCGTTTGGTAGATAAAGGAGAGGCAGAGCCGCTAGAAAATAAGATGACTGCTATGACATCTCAAACAGAAGGGAGTAATCAGCAACGTTATGGGATGATGCATGTAGAAACGTTAATCGGACGTGCTCATCCTTTCTTTGGAGTAGGTGGACAAGAGCTGAAACAAGCATATTTTGTTTCTTATATTCCTAATTGGTTAATGAAAAATCGAGAAGTACGTTTGTGGGTTACTTATCAAAAGACGAAGGGGCTATTAAAATCTGGTTTTCCGATTATTAGTGACTACACGCACCAATTTGCCAGTTATGGCCTTCCTGGGTTTATTTTATTTTTAATGCCTTCTTTTTATGCCATGTTTCTTTTATTTAAGAAGAAAGTTTATTGGATAAAGGCTGGTCTCCAAGAATATATGCATATTGCAATTTTGGGTATTAGTTATTTTGGTCTGATGGTTGCTTTTATTGGAGGAAATTCAACTCAGCTTTATATTTATTGGCTTTTATTGGGCGCCTTGATTGGTTATTATGGAACCTTGGAGTGTGATTCTAAATCTCAATGATGAATTTTTCTTTGCACTTTTGAGATGAACATATAAAGCATAGAATCTTTTGTTAGCAGCAGGATACCAATGTAAATGAGGAATCCTGCTGTTATTGTTATAAAGGTATGGACAATGCCCGGTTTCAGGTAAATACTGAGCGGACAGATTATTGTAAACATGATGAGACCGCTAAATAAATATTTAATAGAAAGCCGTCCGATTTCGGTAATTGAAAATATATTACGAACGATATAGAATTGTACGGCTGTAACAGTGATTTCTGCAATCAATGAGGCAATAGCGGCCCCGATGGACTGCATCATGGGTATGAAGAAAAAGTTAAGAATAAAGTTCACGATTGCACCGCAGACGACGGTCAGTGTCAATTTATTTTGCTGATTTGTGGGTAGCATATATTGAATTCCAGTTACATTGCTAAGTCCAATGGCAATGACGAGACCGCTGAGAATTTGCATAAGTGGAACGACTTTGTCGTAACCAGGACCGAAGAACCATGGAACAAAATTGTTGCTGATTGCTATAAATCCGAAAAACATAGGCATAGTTAGAAACCAGACGAAACGATAGGAGCGCATCATATTTGTTTTAATGGTTTCATAGTCTTTATGTGCATAAGCATATGCAATACGAGGTAACATAACGGTTCCTAGCGAGGTAACAATGGTCAGGGAAAGTTTTACGACTTTTTCTGCCTGTTCGTAATAGCCGTTTTCTAGTGGCGAACCGGTTATGACGCCGATCATCGTCTTGTCGAGGACTGTATAAATTTGGATTGCAATTTGTGGTAAAAACATTTGGATGATAATAGAGAAGTTTCGGAACGGCTTGATTTCCTGCCGTGGTACGACAACGAGATATTTGGGAAGATAGAGCCAGATAGAAAGGCCGGAAAGGACGTTCATCATGCCTATAAGGCAGACATATTTATTTAAGTCCTCTGGCTGATGAATCAAAACGAAAATGAGGATAATACTGGCAAATTTGATGATAAAATTCCTCAGTACGATTTTGCCGAATTCTTCTAGACCTTGAAAGAACCAAGAGATATCAAAAAGGACGGCAATAATATTCAGTGCCTGGTACCAATAAATTAGATGATTTCCAAGAAAGCTGGAAACAACGAAGTAATAGATGCAAAGACTTAAGCCGACCAGCAGGAAGCGGATAAGGTTCACTTCATAGAAAGTTCGGCTCTGGAGATGCGGATTATCCTGTTGATAGGCAATTTCCCGTTGAGCATAATCGGCGACACCGAGAGATGCTAATAAGATAAAATACGAAACAATGGAATAGGTATAACTATAAGTCCCAATACCAGCCGGCTCCAGTACGCGGGACAGATATGGCGTCGTAATAAAGGGGGTAATCAATAAGAGCAACTGATAGCTGACATTATAGATGTAGTTTTTTGAAACACTATTTGACATAGAATACTCCTACTTGAATTAATGAATTTTACACTCTTCTATATATATCACATTTATATCGGACAGACAAGTTGTGATATGGTATAATTAAAATGTTTATGGCATTTCACAGGAGGTATTTTACATGTACGATTATCTTATTGTTGGTAATGGTCTGTTTAGCTCAGTATTCGCTCATGAAATGGCGAAGGCTGGTAAGTCCTGTTTAGTTCTGGAACGGCGTGGTCATGTAGGCGGAAATGTGTATTGTTAAGAAAAGGAAGGTATCCATATTCATAAATATGGTGCCCATATTTTCCACCCCTTGAATAAAGAAGTCTGGGATTATGTGAACCAGTTCGTCGAATTCAATGATTATGTCAATTCGCCGGTCACAAATTATAAAGGCGAGTTGTATAATCTGCTGTAAACATATATCTTGCAGTCTATACAGATATGAATTAAAGACCTATCTTTGAAAAATTTGATTTTAAATTAATCTATTTGGATTTTATAATTTTCGTTTTGGAATGAAGCACATTTAAAAAATTGTTAGCAGAGTGGAAGGAATAAAATGAATAAGTGTATAATGAAGATTGATGTATTACTTTGTTTATTTTTATCATTGGCTTTTATTGCATCCCCATATTATATAAAAAATGGCAGTTGTCAATTTGATAGTGTATATTTTGGGTCAGTACTCTTCCTGTTTTTGTTTTTATTGGGATGTAGTGCAATTATTAGAAGAGCGATATTCTTATATTACAGTATGTCCTTAAAAAACAAATTGGATAATAATCGTTCTAAACTTGTACATATATGCAATTATCTTTTTTACTCTAAATGGGCATTATTAAAAATAACATTGGTGATCTTTATTTGTTGGTTACCCATATTAATAGTACTCTATCCAGGTACTTTAATAAATGATACATGGGGACAATTGCAACAATTTATAGAGTTTACAAATGATGGTACATTGCATAGAAACGTGTTGAGTGATCATCATCCTTTTTTTGATACTTTTCTTATAGGAAGCTTTATTATTCCTTTGACAAAAATAACTGGAACATGGCATATTGCTATTTTTAGCTATGTAATTATACAAGCGATTATAACTAGTTTTGTTTTTGCTTATTCAATACTATATGTATATCATAAGTTGAAAATCGGAAATGAATTTTCTATTAGTATATTAATAGTGTATTGTATCTTTCCTATATATGCAGCGAGCGTACAAACTGTATCAAAAGATGCGTTGTTTTCATGGGGGTATGTTCTATTTTTTTTATGTTTTATGGAAATTATTAGGACTAAAGGACTTATTTTAAGAGAGAAGCGATTTTTTATTAAATTTATTCTAATAGTACTTTTTTGTATCTTAACTAAAAAAGTAGGAATATATGTTATTGCTATATCAATGCTTGCTTTATTAGTAGCTAAAATTATTAATAAAAAGAGAATAGTTATATGTTTATTAATTACCTTATGTGCAATTGGAGTTATTTTACCAGGGATACGCCATGCACTAGGCATATCCTCTGGTGGACTTCAAGAAATGTTTTCAATACCTTTTCAACAAACCGCTAGGTATGTAAAATATTACCCAAATGATATAACACCTAAAGAAAGGGCAGCTATTGATAAAGTATTAGATTTTAATAATTTACCGTACCGATATGAACCAATTTCTGCCGACCCTGTAAAAGGCTATAGTCAAAAAGGAACTAAAAAAGATTACTTTATATATTTAGAAACCTGGATATCTCAAGGAATCAGACATCCTAATGTATATATAAATGCATATAACGCAATGGTATCAGGATGGTTTTCTTTTTATGAATATAAACCATTGATGGATATGGCCTGGCATAATCAGTTAAATCCTGACATGATTCCGGCATGGGTTCCTGAAAGAAATAATTTTTCTGAGATGACGGCAACTATCTATCAGAATTTATTTGATAACTTGTTCAATATACCGTTTTTTACAATCTTTTTGTGTTATGGTTTTTATGCTTCAATAGTTCCCGCGTTTATGCTAGGCACTGTTATTCGAAAACATAAAAAGAAAGATATCCAATATTGGCTTCCAGCAATTCCTATGATTGTATCTATCGTTTTGGGATGTTGGTTAGCGCCTGTTTCTATTCACTTCGAAGGAAGACGGTATTTATATCCGCTCGTATACACGTTTCCCTTAATTATTTCGTGGTGTTTATTTGTCTATAAAAATGAATCTGAAAAATTAGAAAGGGAATACTATGAATAAAGTAGCTGTATTAATACCATGCTATAATGAATCACAAACCATTGCAAAAGTAGTAACAGATTATAAAGCTGTATTGCCAGATGCTGACATTTACGTTTATGATAATAATTCTACGGATGATACTGCTGAGATAGCCATAGAAGCAGGAGCAATTGTTCGACATGAGTATCGTCAAGGGAAGGGAAATGTCATTCGAACCATGTTCCGTGATATTGATGCCGATTGTTACCTTATGATAGATGGAGACGACACATATCCGGCAGAGAATGCAAGCGAAATGTGCCAATTAATTCTTGATGGTAAGGCCGATATGGTAATTGGTGACCGTCTGTCCTCTACTTACTTTGAAGAAAATAAACGGCCTTTTCATAACTTTGGAAATGACCTGGTCCGTAAATCTATCAACTTCCTTTGGCATCCTAAAGAAGAGATAAAAGACGTTATGACAGGATACCGTGCATTTAGCCCAATGTTTGTTAAAACATTTCCTATTCTGTCTCAAGGATTTGAAATTGAGACGGAAATGACAATCCATGCATTAGATAAAAATTTAATGATCCGTAGCTTACCCGTACAATATAGAGACAGACCAGAAGGAAGTGAAAGCAAACTTAATACATATACTGATGGGCTAAAAGTACTACTCACAATCTTTAACTTGTACAGAGACTATAAACCTATGAGTTTTTTCGGCATATTAGCTGTTTTATTGTGCCTCTTTTCGTTGATCTTATTTATTCCTATCTTTATCGAATATTTATATTCAGGATTGGTTCCCCGATTCCCTACACTTATTGTCAGTGCTTTTTTTATGACAATTTCCTTATTATCAGTTGTATGCGGCTTAATATTAGATACGAATGCAACTAATAGTCGTAAAAACTTTGAAATACAAATGAACATTATCAGGATGATGTTAAGGCATGAGCAAAGATAGATTATGGGAAATCACTCGGTTCTGTATCGTGGGGGGAGCTTCTTTTTTAGTAGATTATGGTTTATTATATATATGTACTGAATTTCTTGAAATATATTACCTATATTCATCTGCAGTATCTTTTACAGTATCTGTTATATTTAATTACTGGCTTTGTGTTAACTATGTATTTGAAGGTGCCAAAAATCAAACAAAAAAACAAGCAATATTATTTATCGGGTCCAGTATCGCTGGGTTGGGTCTAAATCAACTTTGTATGTGGTTGTTTGTGGAATTAGTAGGCATGTACTATATGCTAGCAAAGATTTTTGCTACAGTAATTGTGACGATTTGGAATTATGTTATGAAGAGGCGTGCTGTACGAGGTTAGATTTCCTTTGAAAAGAGGTATATATTGTAATTATAGTTCAAGCAAAGAGACATAATGAAATATAAAAAGGTCCGAGGATAAGTTCTTTAAATTGGTTATAGTTTTAAGGGGGCTATTAGTGTGATGTACGATTATCTTATTATTGGTAGTGGATTGTTTGGTTCAGTATTCGCTCATAAAATGACGAAGGCTGGCAAGTCTTGTTTGGTTCTGGAACGTCGTGACCATGTGGGCGGAAATGTGTATTGTGAAGAAAAGGAAGGTATCCATATTCATAAATATGGTGCCCATATTTTCCACACATCGATTAAAGAAGTCTGGGATTATGTGAACCAGTTCGTGGAATTCAATAATTATGTCAATTCGCCTGTAGCGAATTATAAGGGAGAATTGTACAATCTTCCCTTTAATATGAATACCTTTGCCAAAATGTGGGGTGTCGTAACGCCGGCAGAAGCTGCCGCAAAGATTGCCCAGCAGCGACAGGAAGCAGGGATTACGGAACCGAAGAATCTGGAAGAACAAGCTATTTCCCTTATTGGTACGGATATCTACACGAAACTGATCAAAGGCTACACGGAAAAACAGTGGGGCCGTAGCTGTACAGAACTTCCTGCTTTCATCATCAAGCGTCTGCCTGTACGCTATACGTTTGACAATAATTATTTCAATGACCGTTATCAGGGCATTCCTATCGGCGGTTATAATGTATTGATTGACGCGCTTCTCAAAGGTATCGAAGTGCGTACTGGCGTCGATTATAATCAGGTCCGTCAGGAATATGAAGGTTTGGCAAAAACAGTAGTATATACGGGACCTATTGATGAATACTTTGATTATAAATTGGGGCGACTGGAATATCGGGGACTCCGCTTTGAAACAGAACGGCTGGAAGAAGTGAATCACCAAGGCGTAGCCGTCATGAATTACACCGATCGGAAAACGCCGTACACGCGCAGCATCGAACACAAGCATTTTGAATTTGGCGCACAGCCTGTCACGTATGTAACCAAGGAATATCCGGCTGACTGGCAGCCCGGAAAAGAAGCATACTATCCGGTAAATAATGAACGGAACCAGAAATTATACTGTCAATATGCCGCTCTGGCAGCAGAAGAAAAAAATGTCATCTTTGGCGGTCGTCTGGCTGAATATAAGTATTACGATATGGATGATGTCATTGCCAGTGCATTGGATATGGTAAAGAAAGTAATGGCAGAATAGAGTAGGAGATATAATGATGAAACCGATACGCAAGGCCGTCATCCCGGCAGCTGGATTTGGTACCCGTTTTCTACCGGCCACCAAATCTATTCCCAAAGAAATGATTCCTATCGTAGATAAACCCGTCATTCAATACATTGTAGAAGAAGCGTTGCAAAGCGGCATCGAAGAAATTTTGATTATTACCGGCCATGGAAAACGGGCTATTGAAGACCATTTCGACACCAACGTAGAATTAGAGTATGACCTGTATCAAAAAGGAAAAGCCCAGATGTTGAAGCTGGTACAAGACATTTCGGCAATCAACGTTCATTATATCCATCAGAAACATATCCGCGGTTTGGGAGATGCCATTCTTTGTGCTAAATCATTCATTGACAATGATCCCTTTGCCGTCCTTCTCGGCGATGATATGATGTATAATAATCAGAATCCTGCACTTCAGCAACTATTGCAGGCCTACGAAAAGACAGGAACAACGATTATGGGCTGTCAGCCAATGACGGAAGAACAAATGATGCCCGTAGATGCCCTGAAAGGAAGCCAATGTGCCGATAGTGGACTCATACGCGTTCACAATATACAAGAGCTGCACAAAGCACCCAAAGGTAGCCAAAACTATAATTGCCTGGGAAGATACGTTTTCACCCCGGATATCTTTGAAATCCTGAACCGGGTAGAACCCAGGGACGATGGAGAAATCCACTTGCACGATGCCCTGCGCCTCATGCTGGACCGACAAACAATATACGCCTGCCCAATACAAGGCAAACGATACGACACAGCCAACAAACTGGACTACCTAAAAGCAACGGTAGAATATGCCCTAAGACGACAAGACCTGGGCCCATCTTTCCGTGAATACCTAAAAGAGCTATAGGCACATAACATTCCAACCATATATCAAGTATAAACCAAAACCCCTGTCACCAGATTCCCATGATTCTGACTGGCAGGGGCCAGTTTTCAGATAGCATAGTTGAACATTCAACCATATTGCATCTATCGCAGCAGACTGATGGGAAACAAACGAAAACTTTTTGACAGTAACCGGGTCTTGAATCATGATTGACGTTCTATCACGCCAATGATAGAATGAATTAAGAGGTGATTGCGATGCCAATGCAGGATATTCCTGATATTACTCATTTAAACCGCCTTAACGATGTATTCTTTAAGGCCTTGTTAGGCTCTGAAGAGCGGAAAACACTGACGTTGAATTTCATCAATGCCATCTTGAACCGGGAAGGCAGCAATGCTTTTACGTCCATTACATTTTCAGATAAG
This sequence comes from Megasphaera hexanoica, assembly GCF_043520715.1. Taxonomy (NCBI): domain Bacteria; kingdom Bacillati; phylum Bacillota; class Negativicutes; order Veillonellales; family Veillonellaceae; genus Megasphaera; species Megasphaera hexanoica. Next base: position 1,738,610 of record NZ_CP171361.1, read on the forward strand.
GAAATCGTTCCTCCACGGATTGATGGAAAATTATCATTTCTTGATGTTCTGGTGAAAATGGATGACGGGACGCGGGTGCATGTAGAAGTACAGGTGCTCATGGATGAATACATGGTCAATCGGTCCTTGTACTACTGGGGACGTATATACAGTCGTGAGCTGGAAAAGGGGGATTTATATGGAGACCTTCGTCCGGTCATCACCATCAATCTGTTAGATTTCAACCGATTTCCACAGTATGATACGTATGTAAACACGTATCATATCACAAATGATGATACCCATGATATATTGACGAACCATTTGGAAATGCATTTCATCGAACTCAAGAAAATCCATATCAGCGACATTAAAAAGCTGAAACGGTCTGAACGATGGATTGCATATTTCTCACCTAATTTTACGGACCAGGAAAGGAGGGCGCTTGCAATGAGTGATACGGCTATCCGGGAAGCGATGGATTATGAAAAACAATTTGCCACCAATAATGAGCTGAAATCGGCCTATTGGGAGCATGAACGTACCATGCGCGATATTGCTTCGGCCCTTTACAGCCGGGAAAAGGCAGGTCAGGAACGCGGTGAAAGAATTGGCCAGGAACGTGGCGAAAGAATTGGCCAGGAACGCGGCGAAAGAATTGGCCAGGAACGCGGTGAGAAAACAGGGAGGCAGGCACTCAGTGCGTTGCTTCAAAAACTGTTGCAGGAAGGCAGGACAGAAGATATCAACCGCGTTTTGCAGGACAATGAATATCAGGAAAAATTACTACAAGAATATCATTTGAAATAATGCTTCTGAAAAAGGCCTCAGGAATAATCCCTGGGGCCTTGATATTACATAATCAACGTATCGACAGGAACTGATACGAGTATCAAATATAGAAGCCCCATATGCTTCTACATCACACTTTCTACAGTATAGTTGAATATTCAACTATACTGTGCCTATTGCATCAGGCTGATGTAAAATAACCGGAAACTTCTTGACACTAACCTTCCTGGATATTCCAATGGTTTTTGAGTTCTTTATGATGGTTCGCAATGTCTGTAATGACAAACTGATTTTTGCTATAATATATAATAAAGTATTAAACAGAGAGATTTCCAGATTGTATAAATGGGAGGGATGTCCATGAGTACGCGTGATGAAAAGAAAACGATTCTGCAGCATTGGCAGCAATTGGTACAGGTTGATAAGGAGGAGTTGGGAGATTTCCCACGGTTTGCTGTTCATCCTCTGGTCGTAACGGAGGAAGAGAAACGGAATCTGTTCCGCATGTGCATGCAGTCGGCGGCGGACCGGGACCGGATTTCTAAAATCAGTGCCCGGTATGAAGCATATAAAAAGGCTGTTAATCGGCGCTTTGCCATGGCACGGTATTATCAGGAGCAATGGGATCAACTTGATGGCAGCAAGGCTCTGGAAGGCACTATCCACTGTATGTATGATACAAACGGTGATGTGCCTTCCGGGTTGCCTTCTTATGCCTGCGTATTGACGCGAAAGGACCTCGTACAGTCTCTGGTACAGTTTGCGCTGGGGCAGGAAGGGGTACCAGGATACCCTGCCAGGGATGACAGAGAAGGCGATGTGCCAGGTTTTCTGCGAGCGTGGGTTACGACCGTATACGGAGCAGGGACACAGGAAGTAAATCTGCATTTCATTGATGCATCACTTAAAGACGATTAACCGGGGGAATATCATGAATATTACGGTGTATTTGGGAGCAAGGACGGGACACAGTGCAGTCTATCGTTCATATGCCTATGAACTGGGAGCATGGATTGCCTGTCACGGTCATACGCTCATTTATGGGGGAAGCCGGACCGGACTCATGGGAAAGCTGGCCGATGGAGCTCTGGAGCACGGCGGGCGCGTCATTGGCGTGGAACCGCAGTTTTTTATGGACGACGAATTGCAGCATGAAGGATTGACCCAGCTCATTGTGACAAACGATATGGCATCGCGCAAAGAAAAGATGATGGAACTGGGCGATGTGTTCCTGGCATTCCCTGGAGGAATAGGGACTCTGGAAGAAATCAGTGAAGTCATGAGTCAGATTAAATTGGGATTATTGCAGGGCCGTTTTGCATTCCTCGATTTCAATGGCTATTACCAGCCGATGAAATCACTCATACGGCATATGGCAGAGGAAGGGTTTGTTGATAATCATTGGGCCGGACAAGTCGCCTTTCTTTCGTCGTTTGAACAATTAGAAGCTTTCTTAGCCGGATAATTTCTATTCCAAAATGAAGCTGTATGTGGTACAATAACCCAGTTATTAGTAATATTTTAGTATCTATCAGGAGGATGTATGACAACGAAATATCCCTGCGATTGCGATTTTTCCTGCCCTCAGTCAGAAGAGCAGAAGACCCGCGTCATTGTGGAAGAATATGAAAAATTATCACCGAATCTGATTTTTGAAATTATCCGTCATGACGGCGAATTGGAACTGGAACGCAAGGCCTGGCCCCTCGTCTTATCGGCACTGGCTGCGGGATTGATGATTTCTTTTTCTTTCTATTTCCGCTCCATTATCAATGTCTATATTGGGAGTGCTTCCTGGGCAGAAGCCATCACCGGTGTCGGATATACGACGGGTTTCCTCATCGTTATTTTAGGCCGGCTCCAGCTTTTTACGGAGAACACGATTACTACGGTCATCCCCGTTTTCCGTGATCCTTGCTGGAAGAATCTCCGCCTGCTCCTGCGGCTCTGGGGGATTGTTTTCCTTTCCAATATTGTCGGCACCGCGATCGCGGCTCTTTTCATGTCCAGCCCGATTTTCACGACACCGGAAATTACCCAGTGCCTGTATAACGTGTCCCACCATATCATGGCCCCCGGTCCGGTAGATAACATCATGCGGGGGATTCCGGCAGGCATGCTGATTGCAGCTATCGTCTGGATGATGCCCATGTCGCGGAGCTTTGCCTTTTTTATCATTTTTATGTTTACTTATTTCATTTCTATCGGAAACTTCGCCCATGTCGTCGTCGGGTCGTGCGAAGCGGCCTATGATGTACTCATGGGTGGTTCCACGATGTTTGATTATTTCTTCCGTTTTCTCCTGCCAACGGGCCTGGGAAATATCATCGGCGGTACGGGCGTCTTTACGCTCCTCGTTGCGACACAGGTCAAAAGTGACGGAAAAAGGTAAAAAAAGAAAGGGTGATTGATATGAATGAAATCATAAAAGCCATGTTAGAACGGCGCAGCATCCGTACGTATGAAGATAAACCGGTACCTGAAGAGCTGATCCATGAAATCGTCGAAGCCGGCCTCTATGCGGCCAGCAGTATGGGGCGGCAGAATACGAAAATTATTGTGATTACGAACGATGAACTCCGTCACGATTTGTCAGAACTCAACAATCAGATTGGCGGCTGGCCTGCTGGCAATGACCCATTTTATGGCGCTCCTGTCGTCATTCTCGTATTAGGCAAAACGGGAGAAGGAAAAGAAAAATACGATGGCAGCCTGGTCATGGGAAACATGATGCTTGCCGCTTATTCCCTAGGTCTTGGCAGCTGTTGGATTCACCGGGCCAAAGAGGAAATGGATACGCCTCTGGGAAAGAAGATATTGGACCAGGTTGGCCTGTCTTCTGATGAATGGGAAGGCATTGGACATTGCATCATAGGCTATCCGGCAGGAGCGCTCCCCAAAGCCGCACCGAGAAAAGCAGACAGAGTTTATTATCTGAAGTAGTATTTTCATATCGATACGCAATCAATACGCGGATAAGGAGGTCATCATGAATAGAGCACTGCCATCAGCCGGAGAGATCTGGATCCATTTCAAAGAAAAACAGTACCGTATCATCACGTTGGCAGAGGATGCTAAGACCGGCGAATCCTATGTAGTGTATCAGGCGCTTTATGGCTCGTATGGCCATTATCTGCGGCCTCTGGCCATGTTTATGAGTGAGGTGGATCACCAGAAATATCCCGACTGCCAACAGACATGGCGCTTTGAAAAACTTCCGAACATGTGTTCCTGGAAGCCGGAATTTGCTCGCCAAACAAATGTTCAACACACTAGAAAAAAGGGGGCCAGCGATTCATGTTTGAAAGAGAAATAATAGAGCTCGTTCGCAGTACCCACGATATGCTGACGGAAGAAAAAGACTTAGAAATTACGGCCAAAGGGAGGGCTAATTTCGTCACCCAGATGGATGTTGCCGTACAGGAATATATGCGCACTCAACTGCAGGAAATAGACAGGGACGTCACACTTTTGTCAGAAGAGCAGGACAATAGTCAGGTTATGGATCCCGATGGCCGATACTGGATTCTTGATCCCATTGACGGCACCCAGAATTTTATCCGCCATTTCGATATGAGTGCCGTATCGCTGGCCTATTATGCACAAGGCACTTTACAGGCGGCTGTCGTGTATAACCCGTTTACAGATGAACTGTTTCATGCAACCCGTGGTGGCGGCGCCTTTTTAAATGGCAAACCCATCTATGTGACTGGAAATGGAGCATTATCTCACTGTCTAGTTGCCATTGGAACGTCTCCGTATGACCGGCAATATACAGAAAAGAATTTCCCTTTATTCCAGGCCATGTATTCCCAATGTCTGGATATCCGCCGCACGGGCAGCGCCTGCCTCGATCTGGCCTATGTAGCAGCCGGGCGAACGGACATCTATTTCGAACGCAACCTGAAGCCGTGGGATATGGCCGCCGGTATTTTGCTTGTCGAAGAAGCGGGCGGCAGAGTCACGACATATGATGGACAGGTTCCTGACGTATTACACAATGAACATATCATTGCTACCAATGGTCTGGTCCATGATGAAACGGCCCGTATTATACATCAATATTGGTAAAAAAAATCTCCCTGGCTAGCGACGACGAGTACGCCCGGCCAGGGAGATTTGTCATATATCATATAAGAAATTCAAAGTTGGATTAGAGGACTAGTGTCGGAGCCGCATAAACCCGGGTCAGCAGTTCCTGATTCAATGCATAGAGTCCCTTCGGGTCATTGCCAAAGAGTTTAAATTTCTTAAGCAGATCGCCGACATTCTTTTCTTCTTCGCCTTGTTCTTTGACGAACCAGTTGAAGCATTCCATGGTACGGTAATCCTTTTCATCAGAGGCAGCTCCATAAATCTTATTAATGCAGCCGGTGATAAACTGTTCATGTTCCAGCGCAGCCTTAAGAGGAGCTTTCAAATCCTTGTATTCCTGATCCGGTTTGTCTATCGTGCCAAAAACGACGCGGACATCATTATTTTGCAGATACGTACGCATGAGCATAGCATGATCCCGTTCTTCCTGGGCCTGGATTTCGAACCAATGAGCAAAGCCATCGAGTCCTTCATCAATATAATAATTTGCAAAATCCAGATAGAGGTAAGCAGAATAAAATTCTAAGGTAACCTGGTCATTAATCAATTTAGCTACTTTTTTTGCTAACATAGTAAATACACCCTCCTTCGTGGGCATCACAATAACTTGCTGTATACAGGTATTATATCACGTACGTAGTACAAATGGTAAGCGTATTATGTTTGATTTTAAGAACAAGAATAAAAAACAGAATGGCCAGCTGCATTTTTGCAATTGGCCATTCTTTGTATGATATCGATTAGCATACCATTGTTAAAATACCGCATAATAAATTTACAGCGGTATTTATCAGCCTTCCCACAAACCTTCCCACTATGAGATACTAATTTAAGAGATTCGACAAACGTTGAAGAGCATTACCAATGTACAGTAATACCTGATAGTTGGCATAAATAAGCGGTTTACGAGACCTTAAAGATACTCCCGGAAATCACTCATTTCATTACTTCCGATAAATTAACGTTATCGGAAGTAATGAAATATACAATCATATACTCTTATAAACAATTACCATTAACATGCAGTATTATGCTATTTAATAAGGAATTACCATATTATATAAATACAAACAAATATAAACAATTATACATAAAAACATGGGCTATAGCGGAAAAAATAGCGGAAAAGAAAAATCCCGTCACACTGGAATTTATCAGCGTGTCGGGATTTTTGTCAACGCATGCGCTCGATGCTCGTTTTTTATTATTCTGTGATATTTGTCAGGTAATTAAGCAATTTACTATTATTGCCAATATCATCTAGAAGTATTTCAATGGCTTCGTTTTCTCCATATATATCAGTAGCTACATGATACGCCGTTTTGTAATAAGTAGTAGACGCGTCGAGTGCAGAAGCGGCCCGTTGCAAATAACGGTCAAACTGTAAAGAATGGGTATCACTTATTTCTGCCTTGTAAATATACATAGCCCCTTTGTCCCTGAAATAACGTGCATTGTCTAATAATCCTTGTACCTTTTTATTCATATTATCATCCTCCTACTAAATAGCCGCGACAGGTAGTAAAATCTGATGATTCTATAAAACATTTCCTGCCTCTACTAGTAATAGGACAAAAAACAACAATTTAAGTATAAAAATATCCCCCGGCCACGCACTCGTAGCCAGGGGTTTATTATTACCACTGTTTAATTGTATACATAATACTGCCGGCGTCTATCTGCCTGCCGTCTCTCGTATAAACCATTCCTTCCCATCGTCCTGCCTGATACCCTGCACCACCGTATGTTTTACCATCGACCTGAAGAACACCAACTTTTATTTTATGGTTGTTCCGCAGATTAATCTTGTAAACATCGACTGTCTGCTTATTTGGGTCTGGTGTAATGACGGTGCGGTCTGTTTTTTCAACGGCCTGTTTCGGCAGACGGGTATCTCTCTGTTCGATATTCTTTGCCGTTTCCATGGCTGCGGCTTCTATGGTCGGCGCTTCAACGGTATATGTAACGACCGGCCGCACATCGCCATCGTGAATTCGCTCGATTTCCCTCGTGATTTCCCGAGACGCGCCCGAATCGACGTCCAAGGCCTTCTTCATTTTCTCGGAATTGGTTGAATCCTCATATTTCACAGTCAGCGGCTCTGTGACGCGTTTTTCTTCTTTGCGCATATAAACTGTCACAGCGATAGCGAAAAGCGCGACAACCAGGCACACAGAAAGCCAAAATTTCCAGTTATCATGGAAAAATTGGAGGACGACCTCTTTTCGGCTCATCGTACCGCCACCTTAATACCATACGTCCAGGTCGACGTTGATGCCGGCGATGTTACCTGCATCGGAGTACTGCCAGACCGGGATGTTGAGTTCCGGGTTCTCGACTTTAAGGTAGTTGACCGACGCCGTGTTCGCGACCCACAGCGGTACGTACCCCGGGATGCTGCCGAGCTCGAAGTTGTCGTTGAACATCGAGTAATATGAGTAGATACCGACATAGACGCCCGCAGCATTCATGGTGTTGACCCAGCTCATGACGGTTGCAGTCAACTGCGCAGGGCTCAGAGCGAGCTGGCACGGTGCTTCGACGTCGAGCCAGATTCCGGCTTCGAGCGATACGCCGTCAAGGTACTCATGCATCGTGTCTAAGAGCCAGTTCGCTTCCTGAGCGGCTTCGGTTTCCGTCGTCGCCAGCGAATAGAAATAGATACCGAGTTTCATCCCGGCTGCTTTCGCGCCATTGATGTTGTCCACGAAGTAGTCGTCCAGCTCCTGCTGGCCGTCACTACGCGTTCGTCCGATACGAACGATGCAGAATTCTTTTCCGGCATCCGCCGCGGCCTGAAAATCAAAACCCGCTTGACAATAGCTTACATCGATACCTTCCATCATTTCGCATTACCTCCCTTGTCTACGATACGGGATACGACCGGCGGAAGTCCCGCCGGCGTATTGAATTTAGAGTCTGTGTGATATTTCGTCCAGCAGGCACCGGCCAGGGCGACGACCCCGGCTAGTCCCGTTACAACGACGCTGATGCCGCTCCAGCAACTGGAGAGCTCGAAGTGCATGCCGCACAGCGCGTTGGCCCAATACCCGACCAGCCAGCTCACCATGACAGCGACCAAGAAAAGCATCATGATGCAGCTGAGGATGATGATGAGCGGCAACCAGTTCTGTTGGCCCCAACGGCCAAGCCGGATGATTTTTTCTTTCATGGCTCCCCCCATCAGTGCAGCGCATCGGCAACCGGCGCCTCGGTATACTCTTTCGCGATGCGCTCGATGTAACCGTTGGCGCCTTTTAGCGCCGTATAACTTGCAATCATATCAGTCATGGCGTTGTACTCTTCGTGCGACACTTCGTGGCCATCGATGACGTGATAACGGTGTGCCGCTATGATGCGGTCGCGGAGAAGACATTTGAGCCCTTCTTCCAGTGCCTGCTGACGAGTCCTATCCTTACGGAAAGCCTTGATGATCCAGCCGAGCATCGTGATGCTGGCGGCCGGAATGACGTAGCTGATGACAGCTACAATGATTTGGTCCAGCAATTCTTTTCGCCGTCCTTTCATAGTACACTCAGATAAAAACGGAGTGTGATTATAATGAGATTACCTAATGGATTTGGTACTATTTATAAATTACAGGGTCACAGGAGGCGCCCGTTTGTCGTTAAAAAGACAATAGCCGGCAAGCAGCGGCCACTTGGCTATTTTGAGACTCATGATGCGGCCCTCACTTTCCTTTAGGCATCTCCCCGACAGCTAGGCGGTACGTTGCCAAACATAAGCTGCTATACATGGGGCGACGTTATTGTGATACTGATTACCACCTGCGTACGCCGTTCGGTATGTCCCACCATTATTGTTTTGCCTTGCCGCTGTAACCCAGCCGTCTTGTGATTTGGACCCCCAGCCTTCAAAAAGCCCTGGGGCGTCTTCATTGGTCTCGTGATTATGGCTAGGCATTTCTCCGACAGCTACGCAGTGCGCTTCCATAGATAGGCTGCCATGACGGGAGATACGTTGTTGTGATACTCACTGTTACCAGATATAGATGTTCCGGCGGTTACCAAGCCACTAGATATGTCTACAACAGTATTATCTGCCACGTTAGCAATCGAAGCAGTCCACTTATGGTCGGTAGTAGATTGGCCGCCAGAAGTATGTGTAATTATCTCATGCTGGTGACTAGCCAGTTCCCAGACAGAGAGTTGGTGCTTGAATTCGCCAGACTTCTGTCCAGCTGTAAATGTGAGCGTACTTCCGTCCTCTGCCGTGGCCGTGCCTTGTGCTACTAGCCCGTAGCCTGCTGGCAGGGCTTCCCATGTACCGAATCCGAGGATAGCTGACGGATTGCGGCTGTCGGTCATACTGACGAATACAGAGCCGACGGGGTATAAATCTTTTTTGCATTGCAACACAGCGTCATCGACGGTCTTCGTGATGAGCGTCTTTAACGCTGCTACGTCGATGGTTTGCCCCTTATCGTCTTGAGAGGCTTTCGTTGCGTGGCCGACGTTATTAACTGTTGCTGTCGTCTTTGAGGCGTCTTTGTGGATAAAGGTGATAGTGTCGTTTGATACGGTAGTAGATATAACAGCCCCATTAATTTCGTTCTTTGTGTAGTAGTTCGACAGGTCCACTGTCCCCGCCTGATCATCCCAGCCGGAGCCATTCCAGACAACGTTATCCCCGGCGCGGACAGCTGTCCCGTTCGCATCGGTACCGCCTGCCGCTTTGATGTTATACATATCACCGACACTCTGCCCGGAGGTAGGCAGGGCGGAAAATGATGCGACGGACCCACGATATTTGACCGCACTCGTCAAAGACTGTAGGCCGTTGTTGACCTGAGTCTGGATGTTTTGACAGGACACCAGAGCTGTTTTCGCATTTGTTTCGCTTGTCGCCGCGGCGGTTTGACTTGTTTTAGCTGCTGATGCACTGGACGCGGACGCCGACGCTGACGATGCGGCTGCGGTCTGGCTACTCTTTGCGTTGGTTTCCGATGTTTTTGCTGCACTGGCAGAGCTGGCTGCAGCGGACTGGCTGTTACCTGCATTTGTTTCAGAGGTTTTCGCGTTCGTTTCCGACGTTTTTGCCGCTGTCTGACTGGCTTTAGCTGCGTCACGTGCGGCAATAGCTTCGTTAGCTATTGTTCTTGCGTTATCCATCGTTATATATGCCGCTGTTTTGGAATCCCAGTAATACCATTTACCGCTGTCTTCTACGATATACACGGCAGCTGTATCGCCAGTTTTCGGTAAATCTGATGCGCTGGCTACGTATACACGTCCGCCGTCGATGGCGTCTTTCAGCGCGTCAAAGTTATTAATCATGTAATCCAGGATACCCTTGTTGTCAGCCGTGGCAAACGCCGATTTTTTTCCATACGTACCCTCGCGGATTATATTATCGTTTTCGTCCCGGATTTCGCCGGGCTGGAATGCCTGTCGTTTCATTACATTCACCTCTTTAATAATTATCTGTATTTATCACAACAATACTGGTACAGCCATATACTTCTTTTGATGTACCGTCTGAACTGACATAATCATCATATACGTATACGCCAAATGATTTATGATTTGGAAAGTACACATATTGGTCTTTTGCATGTTTTGCACCTACTCTCTCCTGCAAACAACCAATCATTACTGCAATATTACAATTATAACTTTTAGTTCCAAGGTCATTCGGGTCTGAATCATTTCGTTGCAAAATATAATCGATTACGCGTAAATACTTTAGATTGCTATTAAAGATGCATTGTCCGCTGGCATTCATTACTTGCAACCCATTTCGCTGATTACTGGATTTATATGAAAAGTAGTATAGTATTAAATCAACATTTAAAATATCCCTAGCACTGCCACCGGCACGATTTTTTACATACACTTGGAGCCATTCACCATTATATAATCTCATTGTTCTAATACCGAAGTTAGGTGATGGGCAGTAGATACCAATGATTTTATCTGTAGGGACATGAAAATATAGGATAATCGTATTTGAAGCGCTATACCATAGATAGCTTCCGTGAGAGATATCACTAAAACGATATCCCTTAGACCAATTCACTTCATTGGTACCTCTAACGGCTACGCTATAATCAAATGAAACGTTTTGATACGAATCATTAATAATAACAGATTTATCGTTTTTTACTTCTATATAATTAGACATAAGTTCCTCCTAAAACGTACCATACCGGATATTAAAACCGAATACATCTAAGTTTTTAGCGCGGTCGCCATAGATGCTTTGTGTGCTATAAGTCCAAGAAATTGTATTTCCATTAATTGAAATGGAAATTGGACAATATCCGAAAAACCTATCTGTCGTAGTGTTTATAGAATACACATCCAGCCATATCCGTTCATTATTAGGATTATCAATCGTATACGACCCTGTAACGGTTCGTGGGCATATAATTCCGCCAATTCGTGTCAGGCTTTCTGTATAATCCAAAGTCTTATTCCCATTTGCATCAAAAATCTGTATCCCGGCTGGCATATCTTTTTCCTTCTTTCTTTTTTTATATACATTGCTACTACTGCGATACCTACTAAAAGAATTAAAATCATCCAATCTTCCACATCTACCACACTCCAATCCTCACACGCACAACATTGTTATTATCGTAAACTTCAACCAGGTTATCTCTAATTTCTGTCCTAGCCCCGCTTGATGCCGTTCGTAGCAGCCCGATAGTTGCCGTGATAGCTGACAAGCTTTCCACATTCATTTTATCGGCCGTGACGGAATTAGTCGCAATTTTCTCTGCCGTAACAGCCCCGGCTTGAATCATCCCTTTCGTAATGACATTATTATCAAACGTAGTATCGCCCGTTACATGTATCCATTTCCCATCTATCGTAATGGTTTCCGGCGACAAGTTTATTTTACTTATCAGATGCTTTTCTGTGTCTTCAACGCGCGCCTCCATAGCATTTTGGAGCTGTACTAGCGCGGAATATTTTTTATAGCCGTTTTCATCGTCCAGGTTCCCGGCAATCGTAATGACCTTGTCCTGTGCATCAACGCCTTTGTCAATAGCCTCTTTCAGTGCTTTATTGACGTTATCAATGGACACGGCTTCAGCGTCTAACAGGCTCTGGTCGACCTTAACCTTTACCGTACAGGTCGTTTCGTCGGAATATTCGCCCGCGCCGAACAAGTCGACGTATGCGATACTGACGTTATACACACCCGCCGCGCATGTATACGTTATCGTGTTATTTACCGTATATACGACGGTATCGTTGATTTTAACGTACATACCCGTACAATCCGTCGGAATACTGTCCGCAACGATACTCATACCGCCGAGTTTATCCGTTACCGTCGGTGCGTCCGGCTTTTTTGGTGCCGGTTTATTGTACTGTAATTCAGCCGCCGCGCTGTATTTCCCGTCGGTCCCGCATGCAAATACATATATCGTCCCCGACCTCGACGGTAACTTCAATTCTGCTGTCAGGTTATTCGTACGCAATAAAAACGCGTCCGATTTGACGCCCGTTGCCGTATCCGTACGGATTTCGTAGTATGCAATATCCGCGTTGGTAACTGCCGACCAGTTCAGCGTTGCCGCTGATTTCGTGAATACTATCGTCAGTTTATCCGGTGTGTTCGGCGTCGTCGTTTTCGCCGCGCATAATACTTCGATATACGGCGCGTTGTCTGGCTTCGTGTATTCGCCGACCTCGTTCGCCGTGCAGACGGCTATCCGATAGGTATCACCCGGCACACATTGCGGAATACTAAACTGATTCGTACCTAATCCGGCGTACGTCCATGGCCCGTACCATCCGAGGTCGTCTGCTGATACTCCCTCTGCTATTACGAGCTGGTCCGCCTGTACATGATTCGGCTTATAGTATACCCGGCCCGTTAAACTATCCGGGTCCCAGGTCAGCTCGATATCATAGCGCGGCGTACCGTCTGCCAGTACCCGATAGCGCGTATATGCCGTCAGATTCGTCGGTTCAACGGCTGGCTGTATATTACCCGTCAGGCTAATCGTTGCCGTCGTATACGCCGATTCTACGCCGTCTAGTACGGCACATATGCGCACTCGATATCCCTGTAACGGGTCCGCATTGGTAATCGTATACTGCATATCGCTCGTACTGCCCGCATTCGTCCAGCTGATACCGTCCGTCGAGTAATACACATGGAAACTATCATAACGGCTGTTACTAGGCATCTGCCAGCTTGCTACGATGTTACAAGTTTTTACACCTGCATAATTCTGCTGAGCCTGCTCAACGAGCTGTAAGTTAATCGGTGCTCGCAATGGGTCCTGCGCCGTGTAATCAATAACGGGATACCGGCTATAATCCACATCATAAATTGCTTCGTCATATTGCACACAGGTAAGCGATACTTTTTCATCTCCGTCTCGTTCCACCTTTGTAATGCGAAACGGCTGTACGATTTTATCAACGACGCCTAAGGCGTAGCAGTCATATTGTGCTGGCGTTGAATCGGCATCGAACGCCTCCGTAATGGTAATCGTTTTCGTTGTTGTGTCGGCAGATACTGTTTTAACATCCCGCGTTACGATCTGATCATTTTTCGACAGCTGTATTTTAATCCCGTACGCCTCATTAGCTGTCAATATAATTTCCTTATCTAAAGTAATTGTGTTTCCATTTACGGCCACGATCCTGCCAGACGCCAGTCCGATACGGGCCACACTATGGCTAATGCCGATGATATCGCCATATTCGCAGACGATGGCATTGATGTCAGCGGAAAACGTAACCGTTTCTAATTGCCGTTCGTTCGTTGCAAGAAGATACATACCTTCTCGATAAGCCTGAGAGCGTCTGGCTACGCCAAACAACGTAAGCTGTGCGGTATTATCCTGTAATTCTACATCTTGCGCGTAGCGGGGCGAACGGATGAAAAATTCAGTATTCTTATAGTCGTTGTCTTTATCATTATATGTGATTTCAACAGAACGCGCCCGATCGTCGAGTGACGAGAAAGACCCGTTAAACGATGACATAATCGTGCGTCCCTCGCCGAAAATCTGACGCATGACACCTGGTTTATCAACGGCGATACCTAATTGTGTTCCATGCTGAATAATGACACCATGTCCAACAGACGCCGCTTTGTTGGCCGCTTCCAGCCGTTTCTGCGACGTATCGAATATCGCGTCAAACTGGAAGCGTGTTTCTTTAGTTCCGTCGTTTGTAGCTATCTGTTCGTCGGCATAAGCGGCCGCATCCTTCCATTCATCCCAATACCGTGTAAATCGTTCTTTCGGCGTTCCGTCTGCAACGAATTCCATAGCTCCCGTATTGATGTTCTTCAACTGCCGGCAATGATGCAGAATGTCATACGCCGCCCAGATAGGATTATTTGCGTTTTTTTGTACGTATTTTTTCGCCGATGGGTCATATACCCAGACATGTGCCCGCGTCTGTTTCCAGGTCACATTCGGGACACTGCCATTCAGCTGACTAGTTGCTTTGACGCGCATCGCAACGAGTACTTTATTTGGCCGGACAAATGCTCCGGTATAGATATAAGATGACAATGTAGACCATTGCATGAGTGCGCACCGACGATTCGTAAGCGGTGTTTCTATAGCTGTCACCATGACGTCATATCGATTCGAAGCAAGGCCGGCAAACGTATATACTTTGCGGATAGACTGGTTCGTTTTTCGTGTCAGCGAATATTCATGAGTTGTCCATGTCTGCGTACCAGTTACGCGGTACGAAATATTAAATTTTGCCGTCTGGTCTCCAAAATTCCCGTTGTCTTTCTGGTAATAGATGCCAGAGGGAAATGTTACAGCGACCTCGATTTTATTGACTTCATTGCTGTCCGTACTTCTAGTAACGGGATTTCCTTCCTTTAATGTCAGGTCGATGCTTTGGTCGGCTACTGTATCCGGGAAGAAAGAAATCGGTGTCTGGTCGTTTGTACCGAGCCGGGTTTCTATCTGGCAGTTGGAAAAATTCTCAATCGGAGTATAGCCGATACGGATATCAGAAATGCTATCTACCGGGCCATAACCGCCGCAATACAGTACATTAAGATACTGTGTGTCTTCATCCGCCGTTTCTACGTGACACATTAGAAGCTGCGGAGCCGGGATGCACTCACCGTATGTTTCACCGATAACGTTTCCTTCTTGCGTCTGAACACCTGGAAGGTCCCAGCCATACGACTGCGAACTGCTCATTTCGGACGACGGGACCTGACTCAGGTGGAACATGCTGTTAATCAGCTTGCCACCCAGAATCATTACCGCTCCGGATACTAAGGCCCGCCCAAACATACTGGTTACGCCAAACGTGATGTGCGGGGCGGCAATCATCAGTCCTATCATCAAAGCCATGCCGAAGAACTTCTTGAACCCATGGCCGCCGATGTGAGGCGTTACAATGAATTCTTCCCCGTCTTGCGGATAGCACGATGCCGGGCCGCTAATCAGGCGGCCATTTTTATACACATCATATACATCTAAGTCCGGGACGTAAAATGACAATGGCCGTCCGGTATAGTTAATTTTTTGTACTGTTTTCTCGATTGTAAATGGATTAGTTACTATGATGAGTGTAAACATATTTCTGCTCCTTTGGGCCGATAGAATCCAACGACCCGGGACCGCCACCGTCTAAGCCTGTCAATGACGACAGACGTGCCATACGCGTGGATAAAATCGCCATTGCCAATATAAATGCCGACATGATTAGCTACCCCTTCGTACAGCTGTAATAGTACAAGGTCGCCTTCTTCTGGATGTCCCACGCTGTCCCAGTCTGCTGATGCAGTTACAATATTAGCGTGGACAGCCTGATGATCACGCGGGTCGATAGGATATTCCGGCAGGTCGATACCACGCATATGATAGATATACCGTGCCAGTCCCCAGCAATCGAATCCTGTTTTCGGATTCCTGCCGCCATCGACAAACGGAATCCCAACCAGCTCCTGATAGTTATACATAGGTTCCTGTCATCCCCTGTTCCCCGCCAAACCTAGATGGAATACGGCATTCCTTGAGTGTATTATTACAGCACGCCGCCGTACCGGAATATCCGCACTGAATAGATTTAAATACAAACGGACAATAGTTCATCATATATTTATCCGGCGGGAACCGGTTATATACGTCCGGCGCGCATCCCAGTTCAAAGGTAATCCAGTTTTCGTCATAACTCGTACCGCGGTTCACGAATTCCAGCGTCAGGAGCGGCTGTGTATGGTCCAACATAGCAGCATGGACGGTATAAATCGTTACGACCGCATCTGTCAGCCCCTCATATTTTTTTACATATGTCATCAGAAGGCCGCCGCAACTCGATACGGATATCTTGCATGTCGGCATAGTCTTGCCGTCGGCTGTAACAGACTCAAATTTAATCGGGAACCGTGTCCATGTGTGACCGTTCCAGGTCACGTCTTCTGTGTTGCGGGCCAGTCGAACGACTTCCGGCAGGCTCTTGTGTTCCACCTGTAACAGCAGTAAAAACGGCTTATCGCTGGATAATTTGTTTTTCTCCATGATAGCCGCTGTTTCCCATGTAAGCACGCTTTACACCTCCTCGAACTGCAACGTTACGGACCATCCAGTGGGATGGTAATACTGCCCAGACCAGTCACCGGCGAACCGCACGGTATGCGATTCTCCTAATGAATAATCAGTAAATGTAAACATATCAGCCGTACCGACGGATTTATAGAACGTACGAAGCGTCTGATACTGAACGTCTGTCAGATTAGCCCACGAATACGTCCACGTCGATTTCATCCGTGTATTCCGCGGACGCGTCTGTTTGTATCCGCCATCAGTTTCCGTCGATATCGTACTGGGCGATATGGTCTCAACGTGCGTATTGCCAATGTTGGATGCCGACTGGACCAGTGGTTTCGGTATTTCATCCGATGGAAAAACATTCATTTATTTCACCCCCAGTGCGGCTTTCAGATTAGTCGCAGAACCATCGACGTTATTATTGACGTCTTCAACGACAGCGTTCAGCACCCAACGACGCAGGTTGTTGTCGTAATGACTATCCTTAACGCTGACCTGACTACTGCTGTTATTAATAATATTGACAACGGGAGCATTCCCGCCGCCTCCGCGGGCCGCTACGATGCCGCTGGCAATCCGGGAATAGGTATCGCTATTAAGCGGAAAAACGCCTTCTTCGTCCTGCCCCTCACCTATCATGGCCAACGTCGGGGCAGTAACACGACCACCGTTTGCAAATTTAGGTATTTCCGGAAGTCCGGCGCCAGAATACCAGCTACCGTATCCACTCGAATAATTCCAGCCGGCTGAGCTTGCGCCCATACCCATAAATCCGCCCAGTAAGCCCATAGTAATCTTTGCGGCCGACCATTTTGCCACAATACTGGCAATCGTCGTCAGGATGACCTTGCCCATGTTATCAGCCAGCTTCCCAACGTTTTCGATGTTACTTCCAAGGTCGGAAAATACATTCGATAGGCCTGATTCCAGAGAACCAGCGGCTTCAGCCGCGATATCCATGGTCGAAATATTCGCATCTTTCCACAGGCTGTAGAACTCTGTCATCGCCTTTCCTTTTCCTTCCCAGTCGATACCGGCGAGGCCCTGCTTCGACTTCTGGCTGGTAAACAGCTGGTTGAATGCTGACATGTCCCGATTAGATATAGCAGATTGCACGGCCTTATCAAATTCCTGTGCCCGTTCCTGTTCCCGTTTCTGGGTCAGTTTGCTTACTTCAGCCGTATACCATTCTTCAACGGCCTTCATGGCTTCGATATCATTCTTATGCTGAGCAACAGCTTTAAACCATTCCTGCTTTTCTTTCTCCAGTCGTTCAACAGCGGCCTTTAATTCGGCGTCATACAGCGCAGCATAATCGCCTTTTACTTCGGCGTTTATTTTAGCCGTTTCGTCCTTTAATTTCTGCTGATTCTGTATCAGCTTCTGGTTCACTTTATCGAGTTCGGCTGTGCGATACTGCTTCAGCAATTCTTTGGCATATGACGTATCGACGCCACCGACATTATCGACGGCACGAATTTTTTTCATCTGATCCGCAACGGCTTTCTGTACTTTAGCAAGGGCTGATTCGTATTCTGTGCCCGATTCTGTGTTCAGTGCCGCCTGCAGGCCTGTAACAATATCAGCGTAATCTTGTTTTGCCTTAGCCAGTTTCCGTGCCGCTTCCGCAGCGGCCTTATTAGATGCCGTTTTCCCGACCAGCGTTGACGTTACCTGCATATTGCCAGACGCTTCTGCTATTGATCCATAGCCCTGGATGCCACCAAACGTCGAATTGAATTCATCCAGTGACAGGTCATGGACGCCAGCAGACGACTGTCGGGACCGGACCATGCCATTGCCGATATAGACGCCGACATGCCCCGGTGTGTCTACCAGATCGCCAGGCTGTAAAGCACCACGGACAGCATCCAAGTTCCCTTCGTGATACGCACCGAGAGCTTTGAAATCCTCATCGTTAACGACGCCACCACCAGCGAATGGATTTTGACGGCCCAGTGACGAAAACACACGTTCATACAAATCATGAGTGAAATCATCACACCAGCCGTCAACATCATTACCTAACTCACCACGCCACTGTTCGCCGTCATAATAATCACTCATTGCCCGATAAGCGACATATTCGCCGACCGGGATATCATACGCTACAGGCTGTGTGTTAGCCGCGGACGACCCGGAGACCTGCGTTGCCGTCATGGCACTCATGTAGCCCATAACGTCATTTACATATGCCTGATTACTGCCAGTGGGATGACCGGCGTTATATGCAGATATCGTCTGCGATACGTCGCCATACGTATTGTATAAATCGGCTAAATACGCCGCAGCCGCCAATATGTTCTGATTCGGGTCCGAACCTTCGCCGTAACCCTGACCGCCATTATACGTATCAGCAATATCCTGCGATATCTGGGCAAGCCCGTAATGTGCATAATCTGACGACCAGTCATTGCCCGGACCTGTCCGCCCATGGCTTTCCCTTTTGATAACGGCCGCCAATAATCGCGGGTCGATTCCATGATAATTGGCCGCGTATTCGATTTGGTTAGCCCATTGTGCTAATTCCGGGTCGTCTTCAAAGGAATACCTGGTAATAGTCGATGCCGCTTTTTCCGCCTTAGCAGATGCGCCTGATTTCTTTTTTCCACTACCATCATCATCGCCAAATCCACTAAGGTCAAATGCAGCCGGGAAATTCTTGTTTACTGCATCCGCTTGTTCCTGCGCTTCTTTCGCGGCTTTCTGCGCCTGTTCATAGTTATAGGTTTCACTGCCTTTTGTATTTCTAAAATGTTGATACGCAGCTTGCCCGGCTTCTGAGTCGAGGTCAACTTCTTCTTCTGTGGCACCACCGCTTCCGATACTTCCGAGCCCCATCGGGTCTACATCTGGAGTATCATTACCCGGTATCTGACGGTAAATTTTCCCGTCATGATTTACATAGGTGTATCCGTCATCACCCGTCCACGTATTACTCTTAGCCGCTTCATATTTCGCATTAAAATATTTAAACGCGCAGTACGCAGCATACAGGGCCGCAGCGGCAACACCCATCCAGCCGCCGGCCATCATAGACAACGCAGACGTGACTTTGCCAATTGCGCCGAATCCCTGGGCCGCTGCCCCTACGGTTTTCGCACCAGTTTTTACTGCCTCGGTTCCAGCAACGACATGCGCCTTAGCAGTATCTTTCGCCTTCCCCTCTACCTGAGCCAAACCACTAGCAGCCATGGTACTGGCGGCTACGGATTTTTCACCGGCGGCAACTTCTGTCGCACCCAGTTCGGCGTTGCTTGCCATAACGCTTTCATTGCTGGCGATTTTAGCCGCACTGGCCTCTTCTTTTAAGGCCGCACCTTCCTGCGCCGAAACGCCGGTCTGCGCTTCTGATTCACTGACACCCGCGTTACTGGCAATAACTTCCTCGTTAGATGCCATCTTAATGGCATTCGCTTCCTGCTTGACGGCCGCCGATTCCTGTGCCGCCGTTCCAGTCTGCATTTCTGATTCGCTGACATTTGCATTGCTG
Organism: Megasphaera hexanoica; assembly: GCF_043520715.1. Taxonomy (NCBI): domain Bacteria; kingdom Bacillati; phylum Bacillota; class Negativicutes; order Veillonellales; family Veillonellaceae; genus Megasphaera; species Megasphaera hexanoica. The sequence continues at coordinate 1,758,490 of NZ_CP171361.1, forward strand.
GCCAGCATCCGGGCGTTTGCTTCCTGCACGCCGATCGCGGCCTCCTGGGCTGCAATATTTGCCTGCTGGAACGCCGCAGTCATTTCTGTGCGGATGCGTTCCGACGTAATAGCGGCCTCCTGCCCTATCTGCGTGAATTTTTCCGTCAGGAATGCCTGCATTTCCTGCGCTGATAGGTTTTCCTGCTTAGCCGTACGGATTGCTTCCCGCCGCCTTGCGGCGTACATCTTTTCTGCGTCTGCCTGGGATTTCTTGATAATCCGTTCCTGTTCGCGGGATAACCGTTCTTCCTCGCCTGTATCAGCAGATGGCTTTAGCGTGCCTTGTACTTTATCATAAATTTCCTTGCCGGTATTAATCGCCTTACGGGCGACTTTCATCGCCTCATACGCCACTGCTAGCTTCGTAATTTCTACGATCGTACCGCTGACCAGCTCTTTGTTGTTCCGTATCCACCCGGCGACACCCGCAAGGTCCTTTTCAACGGACGGAAGTAATTCTGATACCAGTGGTGCCAGTGCCGCCCCGGTCACAATACCGAGCTGGTCGAATTGCATGTTGACTTCCTGCATGTCCATGTAAGCTTTGTGCATCTCGGCAGGGTTCAGCCCGACGCCTTTGATTTTAGAAGCCCGTTCCGCGGCTTCCGTATAGTTGTCCAAGGTTTTCGTTAAAGCCCGGCCCCGGACGCCGAGCGTATTCATCAAGAATTCCTGTCCCTGGCCGGCGGCCTTCGCCTTTTCATAGCCCTTGGCAAGTTCCCCCAGTTGTTCGTTCAGCGGCTTCAAACGGCCCGAAGAGTCGGTCATCGAGATGCCGAGCTGCTGCATGATGTTTCGGGCTTTGTCGCCAGCTGAGCCTGATGACGAAAGAGTCTTGTCGAAGCGCATCATAGCCGCGGCTGCGGTATCGACGTCGCCACCAGTCAGTTTCATGATTGCGTTCAGCTGGCCCGCCTGGGCGGCGGACATGCTATAGCGCTGACCTAACTGGTAGACAGCTTCACCGGCATTGACGGCGCTTTGGACGACGGCATTCAGGCCAAAACCACCAGCGGCAAGGCCAGCCAGTTTCGTAAAGCTAGACGTAAGTCCGATGACTTTACCGGTAACATCATCGATGCTTCCTGAAAATTCTTTTACCGGGCTGACACTGAACGTGTTGTTTATCGTGTCTTTTGATTTATTCAGTTCAGAGGACAGTCCAGAACTGTCCGCCCCGATTTTAATTAATAAGTCTGCTATCGTAGACATTTACTGCCTGTCCCCCTTTTTCATAACCGGCATTCCCATCGCCTTTAAAAATTCGTCCCGTTCGCTGGCAAGGTCAGGCTTCTCTTCCGGATGCAGTCCGTAATAAATATCATCTGGCTTGACCGGTGCCGTAGACAGGGCACTCATCAGGCAGGCCGTAAAATACGACTGCCGACGGTCGGTTTCCTGCCGACGCCGCATATAACCGGCCAGCAGTTTATTGAATTCGCCAACCTGCAATGCGGCGAATCCGTCCGGGCTAAGTGCCAACGGGCCGTATGCAATTGGCTCAACCGTTTCAATCCATTCTGTGGCGGAACGTACTACTTTTTCTGTTCCGCCATTCTGGCGTTTTTTGGTTTCAGCCCCGGAAGCGGAACGAACAAGCCTGTATTCCACACCGCTCTGATAAAGAGCGCGGTAGCTTCATCGTAATTATGACCGCTGTCGCAGTACGCCTGCAGAAAATCGTAGCATTCGTCATCAGTGCGCTTGCCGTGTTTGTCGTCATGAATGCCCCAGCGGATAAGTTCTACTAGTTCATCGGTCATGATATAAGATACTGCATCATCTACCGTATTGCCTGACATGATAGATAATACGGAATGGCCGATGCCGCGTTCAAGCATACGCAGGTCGCCAATCGTTAAATATAACGGATACTGCTTATCTTTTATCTGTATCGTAATCTGTTCTTTCATGGATATCTTCCTTCCTATAATAAAATAAGGACGTCATATAGACGTCCTTATCATTTTGTTTTTTATGCAGAAACGGTGGCTTTTACCGCTACTTCTACATCGGCGGTCAGCTTAACATTAAGCGTAAATGCCGCTTTCTTCTTTGTCAAATATTCTTTTTTGATTGTCAGTGTGCCCTTACTATATGTGTAATCCACATCCTGTGTCAGCTGATCGCCATCGCTCGTTGTAATAGAACGCGGGAATGCGTTCGTTGGCGTAATATTGACCGTAGCGTCTTTCGCGCTGGCAGAACTAAAGGTAATCGTCGGCGATGCGATAGTCGGCGTGCCGACTGTCTGTACATCGCTGATAGCGCCCTTGCCTTCCAGCGTAATTTTCAGCGTCGACACGCCGTTATAGCTATGGTCTTCATCAAGCTGGGTAATCGTTGCCCAGCCGGTACGATACGAGCCGTCCGGATATTCCTGACGGATGAAAACAGGCTTACGGTGTGTGTAGCAGTAATCAACGATTTCATATGCGTTATCATTCAGGATGAATAATCCTTCGTAACTCATCGACCACGACAGCATACCGGGCAGTTTGTCAGAAAAGTCCCCACTGTCCTTGCTAGTGGCGTCGATGCTATCGGCCTTACGGGAAAGCGGGTTGTTACGCTGGCCGCCCAGCAGTAAGAATTCGTTCTGATCGGTAGATTTACCAATCAGAAGCAGAGTATCTTTCCCGGCGACGGCTTTGATGTTATCGTCCATTACGGGAAGGTTGCTGATTTGTTCCTCTGTTAATGCCATATTCTACCTCCTAATTCAACTGTTCTACGAGATATTCGACCTGGATAACACCATGATAGGCCTTATCGCCATTCTCATAGAGTTCCCCGGTCGTCTGATAGAGAGAGATAATCGCCGTTCCCACCTGCCGGAAGCCATCCATGGATAGCTGATATTTCGTCAGCAGGGTAACGACGTCGTTCATAATACTATTTACTTCTTTTTTGCCCTTCTGAGCACTCCAGATATGGAGCTGTTGCGACACCTGATGCATTACGACTGTTTTGTTTTCTTCGGCCGGGGCGCCGTGGAATTCGCCCAGCCAGATATATGGCATGGTTTCCGTACCATCAGGGATGCTGTCATAGACAGGAATCGTCTGCCCCTTGTGCAGGAGCTGATATAACCCTTTTTGTATTTCGTTGAACGGGATTCTACTTATCATGGTCTACTGCCTCCTTGACAGCACGTTCCATCTCTGGCCGTACGGCGTCCATTGCTGGTTTCATGAACGGATGCGCCGCCCGTTGCGGAATAATGGCATGTGCCGCGAACCATCCTTCTGCTCCCGGATGCAGGGCCTTTTTCCGTGTCGGGATTACAACCGCCCCGGCTGCACCAAATTCAATGATATGGGCGATGGGGTCCATGGCCTTAACGTAGCCCTGCAGACCGTGCGGTGTTGTCCGGAATTCCTGTTTGATGCTACCGGCCAGTTTTCCGGTTTTCTTTGGTACACGGGATACGGCGCCCTCGAACACACGCCCTGTCATGTCGCGAATGACACCATCAAGGCGTTGCCGGGTAGCAGCGTCGTATTTCGTGATATCTCCCAGTGCTTTTTTGACCTCGGCTGTGATGTTCGTCGAGACCCAGAACGATTTAGCCATTATGCACCACCGCCTGACAGGTAAGCGTCATATTTCGCGTACCGGACATATCAATATGCAGGATTTTGTACCGCTGTCCCTCGTATGTAACAATATCATTGGCATTAACGACACGTTTACGGATAACAAATCCCTGCGTGATGATAGATGCCGGCCCGCCACCCGATGTCTGTTCAGCGAAATGTGGTTTAGCCATATACGCCCAGACCGTTACCTGTACAGGATGGTCGCGATCAATATAGGTACCGCCCTGGCCATCATCCTGTTCTGGATACGTCAAAATCGTAATGCGCCGGTTCAAATCGCCCGACCGTAATTCGCCATAGCTATTATAGTTCATGGCGTGTCACCCGCCGTCTGGCTCAGCCGCAGCTGATGGATGAACCCATTGAGCATCAGCCCTGTATTTTCAGAAAGGTTGGTCAGCAGGTCGGGCTGATCCATCATTTTAGCAACATAACTGATGATTACCTGCCGATACAGGGCGTTGTTATAATCTTTTTCTACGCCTGCATTGCTCAAATAAATTTCAGCCGCCGCTTGCAGGTCCTGCGCGTTCTGCAATTCTTCATTGCTGTCGATATGGAGCAGACGTTTCAGATCATCTGCTGGAAATGTTGGATCAGCCACCTGCCGTCACCTCCTTTCTAGGTTGTTGCTTTCCGTTTGATACGGAGGAAGCCGTTATAAACGGTAACGTTACCGCCAGCATAAACATCGCCACGGTTGCAGATCATACCTTCCTTGAACTTATACTGGTCGGACTGAGCAACTTCGATGTCGGCAAACGTTGCGATAGTGTAGTTCGAGAGAGAACCGTAAGCCATGCAGTAATCGGCCGTCTTCTTAGTAGAGTCAGTCAGCTGGTTGCAGGCACTGTTGATAATGTACGGAATACCGTTGATAGTGCCCGTATTGCCCTGGCTCTTGATATCGTAGAATTTCTGTTTTGTAGACGTACGAACGGAAGCAAATGCCAGAAGGTCGAGCTTGTTCAGGATGAGGACAGCCGCATCTTCGACGTCTTCTTTACCGCCGTAGTTAAAGATAATCTGATCAAGCGTCGTATCATCAATGCCAGTCAGCGTAAGATCCGTATTCGGGTCGATGGCTGTGGCCTTGTTGGAGAAGATGCCGACGAAGGAGTTGGTCGCACCGCTGCCGAGCAGGATTTCTTTCGTCATCTTCGCACGGATAGAGGTGCGGATAGCATTCTGTACATAACCAGCATAATCGGCGTTCGGCAGTTTCAGCATTTCACGGGAGATTTCGCTGTACGCAGTAATCTTCGATTTCGTCATAGCAGCCTTACCGAACGTTACATCTGTATCAGATGCCGCAGCCCCTTCAGCCGTATATGCCCCATCGGGGATATCGATGCGATACGGTTCTTCATACGATTCGCCGCCATTAAGGTTGACATGTTTTACACGGTCCACCAGGGACGACACGGTATTAAATCCTTCGTTGATTGTAGAGCTGTCAAATGTAGGAACGATAATCGTCGGTGTAGACGTCAGGATGGAACGTTTTTCATGCGGGAACAGACCTTCTGCGGCAAAACGGACAACCGTACCGCGCTGTTTAAGGTTGGCACCGCGCTGTTCCATTTCCGCCCGCGCATCCTGTTCACGCTGTTCGTTGGAAACAGGAGTTTTTATAGCTCCTGCCGGAACGTTGGCACGTTTTTCGGCTTCTTCGTTCACAGCCGCAGTACGGTCATCAACGACCGGTTCCGGCTGTTTAGCGGCACGTTCTTCAGCGGCCTGTACTTCTGCCTGTGCGCTTCTCAGCGTATCAATCTGTTCACGGCATGCCTGGATGTCGTGATTAATCGAGCGCAGTTCGGTTACATCTTCCGACGCTTCCGAGCGTTTCACAAGCTCTGCCATGCGCTGCTCTAATTCAGTGATTTTCTGTTTAAAATCCATGTGTATACCCTCCTGCTAAAATACGATTCTTCAATTTATATGCATCACGCAGTTCGCTATCCAGCGATTCATTGGCCCGGCTGTCCAGCCCTGCCTTGGCCCTGGCGCTCTCCAGCGCTTCTCTGGCACTTTCCAGTACCATCTGTTCGGACCGCGCGTTGATGTCGGTATCTTCATAAGCGGGGAATGTAACCGCGCTTATTTCAAACACTTTCGAAATTTTAAGAATGTGCCGTGTCGGCATATCCTGGTCCAGGTCGGTCCAGCGGTCTTCCTGGATACGGAAACAATAACTCATTCCGTCGATGTCGCCGCGCTGAATAGCGGAATAGAGTTGACGTGCTTCTGGATTATTCTCAGTATCGACGGATGCGGTAAACGCCAAACCAACATTATCAATAGTAAGTGTCAACGTGCTGTTTCCGTTATTATTGCGACTCCGCGCCAGCGGAATCTTACGGGAGTCGTGATTAACAATAAACGGTACGTCCGTCAGGTCACAGCCATCAAATGCCCCCGGCTCAATAATTTCATGGAACCAGTCTCCAATATCCGTCTGCCGGTTATATACAGCGGCATGACCATCAATAATGCGTTTGCCTGGCTCGCCATCGCCGCCCGAACGGATTTCGGCTCTCAGGTTCTCGATTCCGAACCGGCGCCATTCAAACGCCTTTTTCTTCAGCTCATCAATCTTTGGATTTGCCATCTGATTTTTCTCCCCCTTTGGTATTCAAATACAACTGATAGCTATCAACAAGATTCTGATTGACGTAATTCAGACTCTGCAGACGACGGTCGCCACCCTCGAACGGTGGCATACCGAACATCGCGCCTATCTGATTCAGCGTCAGAACACCGGTATCATGAGCGATTTTAGCCAGCTCGATTTTCCCATTCGTTGACAAGTGACTCAGCTGATTATAATAACACCGTACGCGGTGCCCCACGTCCTGTTCCCGTTGCGTAAATAGCGCCGCTGAGAACGCCTGTTCGATTTCTATAATGGATTCCTCGACACAAGACTGATAAAACGCGTCCTGCTGGTCGCCGGTATAATCACCGGACAAAACCGCCTCAGATATGCCATATTTTTCACGGATATCCGATTTCAGAAAATTAAGCGTTGTTTCCGGGATGACCGGAACGGCATTATTAATCGGCACATATTCGCCAGCCAGATCCATGGCCACGACGCCGCTTTTTGACTGATGGATATGAGATTCAAAGTCTTCCATGGATTTCTGCAATTTATCGTTAGCGATAACCGTCTTGTTAATAAGCACTCCGCGTATCTGCAATGCACTAATAATGCTCTTTGCAACACCCTGTTTCGCCTCATCAAGTACAGACAGCGTCTGCAAGGTATCCCTGTCGTCGGCAAGACCTAAATCATCGCCGCCGCAAAGAATCGTATTCGTACCGCGCCGCCAACAGAGATGGATAAGGTCTCCCAGCGGAACCGTATCCGTCGTCCCGTCATGCCACCAGAATTTGACGTACCATGTACCATCGTCTACCGGCCCCATCTCGACGCTCTGCGGATTCAGTGGATACATAGCTGTATAATAACGATGCACAGCCCCTTTATTGTCCGTGATTTCGTACCATTCCGGAAAAATCCAGCAGTGACGGGTCTTCATTTTCAGCCATTGCACACATTCCAGGAAATCCTTGGTGGTCTGCAACGGGTTCGGCCGGAACCGGAACAAACGGGAAATATCATCATTCTGTGGCTGTACCGCATCATTCGTGTCAATAACGGATACGATTTTGATTTTCCCCACTTCTTTCGCTACGCGGTTGATGCAGTTATTCACAAGATCCGATAGGTAGATATCCCTGCCGAATTGTTTCATGACTGCGATATTTCCGGTATAGATGGATGTCATGAGTTGATCATTCCGGTGTTTCTGGTATTTAGTTAGCAGCGTAGAAAAAAATTTCAGCACCGGATGTCACCTCCTGCGGGTTCCGGAATAATCAATTTCTGTTGTTCGTGATATTCTGATTTAAATCGTCCGTAAGCGGCATAGGCAATAATAAATCCCAGCGCCCCGTCAATGCGGTTCTTTGACTGGCCGTATACCTTAACCGGCATCATCTGGCTGAGATTGTTCATTTTAAATGCCGTATTAGACAAACACCATTTATCGATAGGGTTGTTGTTATAGTTTAACGTTTTACGTTTGAGATCGCTTTCTAATGCAGACATGGGATTCGACAAAGACAAATAGTCCATAATGATACGCTCAAGGACTTCCTCACCGAAATATTCAGCGATGATTTTCTTAAAGTCCTTAGCGTGCCAGTTGTCGTATCCGATTTTAAACGGTATAGCGTGATATTGTTCATACAGCTTCAGGAACCAATCGGCGACCATTCTTGCATCGACTTCCGACCCCGGGCAGATAGTAACAAGACCCTGACGCGCCCATTCCCGGTAATCACGTTTTTCCGGATTGAGTGCCTGCTCGCTGTCGGTATCCAGTGCACTTGCCTTGATTTCCGGAATGAAATACATGGACAGCGTTCGTTTCTTCCGCGTCCACGGATTCACGAACAATGCCTTGGCGCTGCACAAATCGGTCGTTTCAGCGAAATCAAGGGAGCCGATATAATACTGTCCGTCGATTTCTTCCGGCTCGAATGTCTGTTCATTCTGGATAGTAGCCGTATCAAGCCATGCCGCCGCAACGCTCTGTTTGATATTGAAATCCTTGGCCAGCACGAAGGCCCGCGTCTTCCGGTTCGTCCGAGCTTCATCGACCATCTGACGAAGGAAGGACCATTTCTTAATTGTTCCCAACCCGGGATTCGCTTTATACCAGGATTGTTCGTCCTGGAACACTTCCATCTCGGTATCCTGCTGATATAGGAATATCAGCCATCTGGGCATATCGACGTCGCCCGTTAATACCTGTCTTGCAAGCCGCAATCGTTCATCAAGATATCCATCTTCTGTAAATCCTTCTGTCGTAATTTCAATATAAAGCGGCTCGTCCTGTGTAGACAGGGCCTGGCGGATAGGCATGACCAGTGTGTTGTCCTGCATTTCATGCACTTCGTCGACGACGCCGATGGAAATGTTCTTCCCTTCCTTAGCGCTCTGCCGTGCCGACAATTTCTTGATGGTCCCTTTGTTCTGCCGGCTGAATTTCCCGCGGGCGTGCTTCTGCTTCTGATTGCCCCAGAAAATACCCTTCTGGTTCTTGTGGGTGCATCGGACTAGCTTCGGCGACTCCTCTCGCATGTCATTCGTGCTTTGGAAAAGCAAATCCGCCTGGTCAAAATCGTTAGATCCGAACAAAATATTGCCGCCCATTGGACCGCACACCCATTCAGCTAATGATATCGCTGACGCCAGTGGCGTCTTACCATTTTTTCTGGCTTCTATTAACAGTACATCCTGATATTTGCGCACCCACCGCCTAAGTTCTTCGTCATAGATATGTGGCGCGAAAATCGCCTCAATGATGGCCTTCTGAAATAATTCAAGTTTAAACGGCTTACCTGCAAACGGCGCCTGGCCATGCCGCAATTCGTGCTCAATGAAGGCAATACGTTTATTCGATGCATCGTAATCCATGCGCACGTCGTTGTTATGTATATCATTCATAAGCAGGTTTAGCTCTGCCTTAATATATCGCCCGGCAATGATATCTCCCGATTTGATTTTTTCGTAGTATTCCTGTATATAACTCATTCGTACTCGTCAAGTCCAAGGTCTTCATCCTCAACTGACCGGCCGAGGATACCAGCCAGTTTAAAAATAATATTCGTATAATTCGCCCGCACCTTTGGGAGCATCCGAGATACGGGCAGTTCTTTTTGGCGTAGCGGATTATTTGGATCTATTTTTACCAGACCAGTTTTATCTACAATTTCATGGAGCCGGTCCAGTTCGACACGTAAGCGGGCCGCTTCTGCAATCGCTCCATCCACCAGCGCCAGCTGGTTGTCATCTACGCCGTCGAAAAGTTTTTTGATTCTCTCGTACTCTTCTCCTATTTCCATCAATCTTGCCTCCATTTTCAAAACGTCATCAGAAAAGTCAAAATTTTGGTGCAGATGAAAAAAGAGTTCCCTCAACGGTTCAGATTTTTTGCGATTTTTCTTCTGACCCGGGGGGCGGTCCATCGAATTCATCGAACCACCGCTGGATATACCCAGCCCATTCGCCTGCCAGTGTTCCCCGCGCTCGTTTAGCATTGAGGATACATATATCATATGGCTCATAACACAAGATACATTCGGCTCCTAACCGTACTGCCAGTTCGTCCCGCTCCAGCTGATGCGGAAACCCACCGATGATGTAGGCGTCACCCCAGTGTCCGACGCGCCTGGCAATCTGGTCATACAGCAGTCTGCGAATGCCGAATACATTAGCCTTTAACTGATCCGGCTTGTCATATAACGCACACCCAGACACCGCCTGATATAACAGGTCCATATCGACGACGAGGTCGCCGCGATGCATCATCTGCCGAACCAACGTTGTTTTGCCGCTGCATGGCGGGCCATATACTATATATATACGATGGACGCCCTTGCCAAACCGCTTATGAACGGCATTGTGGCAGTCGAAGCAGATGAGCTCGACGTTATCAGGATTAAGGGCAATAGACGCATCGCGTACCGTGTCCGGCGTTAGTTCCTTGATATGATGCGCGATGAGCTTCGAGGTGTCGAACAGATAATCCTTATGGCAGACAGGACATACCGTCCCGCGCTCCTGAATGAGAGCCCGTCGCAGTGCGCGCCACGCTTCTGATTTGTAGAATTGTACCGCCCATGACTGTGCCATTAGAACTCTTTCGCCTCGACTTCCCGCTTACGCAGTTCCAGATTAGCCTTATCTACTGCCTGTTTGTGCGTATCAGCGTCCGACTGGCCCAGATAGTTCTTGCCGAGGAAAATGGCCATAGCCGCCGATTTCTCCGCCAGGTGGAGCTGTATACGCCTGAGACTGGCCTTCCCGCCTTCTCGTTTTTCTTTGTAAGTTTCGGAGAATGTTTTTCCATATGTACGTTTGCACCAGTTGCTTAACGTCTTATCACTGGTTCCAAACCACGAACAGATTTCTTTTTCTGTACAGAACATCTGACAGAGCTTTTCGAACTGTTCTTTATCGAATTCTTTCCGGGGCATTGCCATGGTCATCACCTCCCTGCACTGGATATAAAAAAGGACACCCGATTGGATGTCCTTATAGGTAGAGAAAAACGGAGGCGTTTCATTTTTCATCTTTTCCTAGTTTATATTATACTACGTTTCCGCGTCTCATGGAGTCCCAATTTGTCCCAACTTATGATAATACGGAGCGAACTCCTGGATAGCCGCCATACGCATACGATAGAACTGAGACCGGGACACATGCATATCGTCTGCTACCTCGTGGATATCCCGGGCACGGACGTAGACAGCAATCAGCAGTTCCTGCCCGATGCCATCCGGCATGGTCCGTATCAGCCGCCGCGCTGCTGCGCGCCGGTTAATGAGTTCGTCCCACTCCCGCTCGATTTCAGCTATGATATCATCAAGACGCGTAATCTTATCGGCAATATCGGCGGTATGCGTCCCACTGACGTGGTCCTTGCTATAGTCAATGGCCTGGATAGAACATATATCCTGCTCGACACAGGCGCGTTCCTTTTCCTTCATCCGGAGCCGTACATCCAGCCGACGGATGGATTCCAGATATTCTGTAGCTGTCATTCATCGTCCCCCTTGAAATACCGGATGAGCATATCCATATATTCTCTTGCTTTTTCCAGGTCTTGTACCATGTCGCCTTTCCGCGGATACCGGTACAGATATTTAATAATATTACCAATACAGTATCCTTCATAACCGTCCGAGCCATCGGTCATAGCGCTAATAATCGTTAAGCATTCTTCGCCACGCCATGTATAATGGTCCGGATGATGAACTGGTTCTGTCATACTGTCACCCCCTGTGTCTCATAAAATCACGAATGGTAAATACCAGCCATATCGTTGCGGCCGACCAGACGGCAAACAGCGCGCCGGCAATTAGCATAAAAACCATTAATGTCATACGCTATCACCTCTTAGTCTTGCCATATACATACCGTAAGAAATACCAAGCTCACGGGATTTGCGAATATGCTCGTCCAGTCTGGAACCAGAATGAACTTTTCGCCGTTGTTTTTCCTGCCGATAATACGCTTCTTTCTGACGAATATTACTCCCAATATGATAGCATATCTGGCCGCAGTATTTTTTGCGTCCTCGCACACGGGAACCGCATACTGGGCATCTGCCGGGTATGGGATTCCAGATACGCCGTGCGATTTCGTCCTCGCATCGCTTACATAGATTGCTATTTGGCATAGCGGACGCGCCACAAACAACGCATGCTTTACTCATCAAGTATCACCTCACAATGGACGACCGACCCGTCTGCCGTGTCACAGGTATACCGAATGACCGTAATGTCCGGGCCAAACGGATGTCCGTCCATGAAAACGGCTACCCGCTTCAGCTTATTTGTAACTGCCACCGTATGCCCGTACGCATCTGTCATAACATAATAGGTTTTCCGTTGGCTCATTTCGATTTCCTCCGTTTCCCCGTAACACTTAGATATTTCTGCTCGATGCAGTAATCGTTGCAGTCATGTTCGGCCTGTGCGCCTTTGTAGCGCCAGGGGAATTTCCGGCGTCTGGCAGCCTGCTCCTTTCGGTCCGCTTCCATTTCTTCTGGTGTCATTTGGCGGGTAATACACTCGCCAGGTTTATAGTAATTTTTCATGGCTCCCACTCTCCTGCCGCGACGTTTGCCAACGCTTTAATAGCAAGCTGATTGACCGTCATGCCTTTCTTTTCGGCTACTGCATCCAGACGCTGATATAAATCGTCCGTTGCTACCAGCCGTATGATGCGGCGCATCTTCTTGTCAGCTTCTTCCGTATCATATTGAGACCGCGGGCCGTACAGCTTTTCGTATTTTCGTTCGTCGAAGTCACAGGCCATAAACCGTGTCAGTTCGTCCCATGAAACCGTTACGTTGACGCACGACGCTATCCGGTTGATTTTATCGAACGCCTGCTGGCACCGCTTGACTCCGAACCCGAATTCATCATGTAAGGCATTCATAACGATTACGATCATATAATCCAGTGCCTGCGCCGTTATCTGGTCTTTTATCGTAGCCAGATATTTATTGAATTGCTCCTGCTCTTCCAGCGAGCGGACACTATGCCGGCCTTTCAATCCCCGATATACATCACTTTCGATTCCTCCGCCTAATAACGGATGTGGCTGTTTGTTGAATCGCTTCTTTGCTCGTGCGGCATATTCCATACTATATGCTCCTTTCTATTTCCAACTGACGATATATGGGTCGCCATGATCCGTTGGCGTAACCTCATATCCCAAGTCTTTTAGTATCTTTATTTTTTTTTCACGGCGTCCACCCAGCGCAATCCTGGTATCGAATTCTCCCCGGTCAGCCGCTTCCTTGATTTGTTCCATAACATAGGCCATTTCTCGTAGTTCACTATATGTTTTCATTTCCACAGCAGTGTATGTTTTTATCATTCTTTGCCCCTCCCATTCAGTCCAAGCCGCATTTCGTGTCTATTTCCTGCAATATCTGGTCTGCATATTCGTCGCCGTTTTCGGCTCTCAGCAGGCCGTATGCAAGGTCATATACCGCCCGATAGGTATCTGTATAGCTCATATATTTAGGCTCTTTACGGGCCGGTTCTGCGCAATTTTTTACGGCATTTAGTCTTCATCTTCTATCCGCCTCCTAGCTTCTTCGTATATCCTGTCTAAAAATTTTCTCGTCTCTTCCTGACTAGAGATATGTTCCAGCACCGTAATGGCCATGTTTTTCGCCCCAATATATGCACCGTAATCAAATGCTGTGAAATCGTCTTTGTGTCCTGCCAATGCCGCTTTTTTCGTTCTAAGCGTTGTGATGCAATAGTTTAACAGCACGTCATGCATGGCGTTGATGAGATTAGTTTTGTCCATACGTATCACCTCGCCTTTTAGCCTATTCCTAGAAATCGTTCAAATCTTCCGTTACGTTTAACCCTCAATCTAATCAATATCATTGATGTCGTACGCCGCGTTAAATTCATTTGGTCCGGCTATTGTAAATTCGCCTTTTGGACGGGCAAGTAAATACTCATCGCTATGTAACGTCAGAAGTTGAGCAACATCAATACCATACCACCCCTCACCTGCGATGCGAATTGTGAGGCTACCTTCTTTCTGCTCGCATTCAGCGCGACTTTTCTTGCCACCAACGGTTACAGATATTCCATATCCGCATTTGGCGGACACCATATAAATAATTCTTGCAATACTGCTCGTGCTTCCGTCATACTGCGTAGCAAACGTCGCGTCTTCCGGTTTCTGCACTTCGTATATCATGCTTATACCTCCTTCAGTCTTTCATCAATCTTTTCTTTCAGCTGTATCCAGCGCTTGTCCATGTCTTTACTCATCCAGCGCTTGTCTATGTCTTTGCTTAGCCTATCGGACAGCTTTATTTCTTCACCTATGTCCCGGCTCATAATAGCCAGATACTTCTTGTCCATAAGTGGCATCTTCCACTCTATGTATTCGATTGTCAGCCCTACAATATAGCTATTACGTGTTAACGCATACCGTAAAGCGGATACCAGCATTAGTTGAAAGTCATCATCCATTGGTACTTGATACATTCGTTGTCACCTCCGTTAACCATTTCGTGCATCTGCACGGGATGTTATTTCCATGATATTGTATAGCATTTGTGATCCGGGTCTTTTTCTACGATATAGCCGTAATCTTCCAGCCATTTCTTGTTTTCCGGGGTCATGCACCATTCTGCTATACCTGTTTCGTATACTGCGTCTTCGACTGCTTCGTTAATCTGCTCAACGAGGATTTTTTTAGCTATATATTTCTCATTTAGTGCTGTCAGTGTTCGGGCTTCTTCTGCTCTCATTAGTGTCGTGTTCATGTTTATTTCTCCCCCGCCTGGAATTCTTCGATATCCGTAATTTTATAAACACCTGATGTGTATCCATGCTTGTCTTCCCATTTTCTGTATGCGTTAGTAAGCATCTCTTCCAGTTCATAGATATCATCAACAGTCGCGTTATCAATTAAATCAAATGGGAGTTTTGTGTCTGCTTTTTTCGCCTCATTGGCTTCATCAAGCCGTATCTGGTCAATAACCTGTGCCGCATCGACGGTTGGTATATATTCATTAATCCGTCCGATATATACCCGTTCTGCCTCATCTATTTCTGCATCTTCCATCGCCGCTTTTAGCGCATCTTCTTTTGATGTGTATTGAAACGGCATAAAGCTCGATTCATCATTTAAAGAGTATGTCCACCACGGTGTTTTTTCCCACATGCTATTCACCTCTCTTTTTTGCAGATTTTATTTCCAGCTCTGAGTATTCCATGACGGTCTTTATCGCGTCGGCAACGAGTGCGCATACCATTTCATCAACGTGCTTATCCCCGCTCCAACGGTTCCAATCTTTTTTATACCTGGATAATCCCTCGTCAATCATTTCTTCAATTGAGTTGGTATCTGATATATCTTCCAGATACACCTCGTTTTTATCGTCGAACTCTTCCCGTATGTGTTCGTTTACAATTTGTTTACCCGATACGTTGAAATTCAGTTCCCGGATTAAATTAATAAAAGATAATTTATCCTGAATAATGTAATCAGGATTTGTTCCCTTTGTGTAATCCCTGAACGACTTCTTAATCTGCTCCCTGAAGTCGTCCCAAAACTCAAACTGATGGAATTGACTCATATCATGCGGAAAAATCGTAATCGCAATACCCCGTGGAAATTGCAAAATGTATCTTTCTGCCATCATGTTATTCGCCTCCTCAATCCACAAACACGACATTTCCGTCATGGTCTACATACGACGCATGTAACCTTGGGTCTACGTCTGATTCAACACAATTTGTTACCGGTTCTAATTTCGGTTGCAAATCATGTATTGACATTTCATCCGGCGGCATTTCTTCGCCTCTCAGCTTGTAGCAGGCATGGCTGAGAGCGCATGTATCACATGTGTTTTCGACGCAATACCTGATGATCGTCATTGCCGCCTGTCTGGCCTCTACGTCAGTTATCATATATGTTATACCCCTCTATTAATTTACTCAGTCTGGTTAGTTCGGCACGCAGTATCCGTATCCTATCCATCGCGGCCGTACGCGTACAGCAGTGTGCAGGCCACTCAGGCTTGAAATTTTTATATATCGCATCATCGGTATCCCTACACAGACGGTCTGTCATCAACCGGATTAATCGTAATTGCTCAATCAGTTCTTCTTGTTTCATCATTCTATTCACCTACCATGCTGTTCTATATCCTGTCCGGTTTTAATTTTTCCGGACATTAACCCTGGCAATGCTGCATCTCGCATCTCTGCCAGCAACATATTTTCTCGTTGATTTAGTGCTGTTTTAGCATCGGTATATCTTTTACCGTATTCACATTTAATAATGTCACTAATTGTGATGTGGCCTCTTTAAGTTCCGTTTACTTCCACCTTTCAAAATATATTCGTCATATCCTCCTTTCCTGTTGCACAATCGCTATAACCATATCGAGTGATATCCCGTCCCTGGCTGCCCGCCGCTGTAACAATGCTCGGGTCATGCCGTAACTCATATGAATAGACCGACCGATTCGTTCGATTGCGTCCATCCGGTCACCATGTTTATATTTACGCATTCTCCCGGCTTTTTGTTTCTTAAGTATTTCCTCAGAATGAGCTTTGTAATATTTACGCGCCAGGACCGAATGAGCAATGTTATAGCAACGGTTGCTACAATATTTGTACCTTTTGGATGGAATACCACATATAGGACATGTGCCGTTTTTTGGCTTCTGAATATCGCGGAGTATACGTTGGAAACAGACGGGACATATTGTTTCATTGTTCTTTGATTCGAATTCTTTGTTGCAAGCCACACATATCATTTTCGTCTCCTCCGCTTCCTGCTCTGTTCTGATTTTTTCAGCATTAGTTTCGCAATTTGGATACCTGCTTTCGTATACTCCGGATTATCGAATTGCAAGTGTTTTTGGCACATTCTGGCGTGTTCGGCCCGCGTAATCAATGCCAGATTATTCAGGGAACAGTTCTGTTTATTTCTGTCTAAAAATATCAGGCAGTGCCCAGGCGGAATCGGTCCGTATGCCTGCTCCCATATCCACCGGTGTTTCAGTATCATATATTTCTCTCCCGGCGGCTTGATATGCACATAGCCATCTATATCAACCGATTCATAATTTTCCGGTCTCGTATTATGTGGCATGTGGCCGGGCCGGAACTGAGTAGATCTGCCGCCGGTGCTGCACCCTTTCATTCCTTTGTTCCACGGTACGTTTCCTTTCTTAAATTGTCCGGTAAGCCCGGAATTCATTTTGTACCGGTTACGCATATTCTTTACCTGGTCAGGCGTCACATAGACCCCGAACCGTTCCAGTATCTGTTTCTGCTGATCCTCGTAAGACAAGCCATGACAGTGGTCTTTAAGCCATTGATACTGCTCTTTCGTTAGTAAAGGTTCACCCGTGCCGGTTTTTAATTTGTGGTGATATAAGTAGCTTGTTATCCGTGATGGCTTGACGTTGTATCCAAATATACGGGACATCTCATCTGCGATATCTTTAATATGCCGACCCTTGTAGTTCTCACGGAGCCACGCGGCTTCGGCGCTGTCTTTAAGCCATGACCTACTCATTGTCATCATCTCCCGTCATGAGCATCTTCGGCGCTTCGGAGTCTTTTCGGTACATACCGTCGCTCCGGGCAAGGGCAGCCTTGAGTACCAGGTTTCCCGTTGCAATGATGGACTGACTGACATCAATAACCGCATCAGTTTTGCGGATTTCTTCGTCCAGTTTTTCTCCAGTCAGGTTTGGATTATCGAGCGCACGCAATCGCTGGAAAAGAATGTCATTAAGTTCGCCTAAATCGTTTCTCATGTCTGCCTCCTATAGTTCTTCTATCTGCTTCAGTGTATCTGCAACATCGTTTTTGTCCAGCCAGCCGACCACATCATTGGTGATCGGTGTGTCATATATAATTTTCCCGTTTTTCAGTACTGCCAGTTCGTAAAATCCTTCCGGGCCGCCGTATGAAAGGTGGTTCCTGATGACGCTTGCCCCGTAGCCGTTCTCAAATTGGAAAATGTATCGTTCGTTCCCCCAGTCTGACCGGCTTACTTGCGGCTGATACTTCCCGAATTTCATGCGATCATCTCCCTGTACTGCCAAAACCTCCGCTTCCACGCTGTGTTTCTGTCAGCGTATCCACTTCCTTGAATTCGATTTCAACGTTCTTTTCTATGAGTCCCTGCATAAACCGTTCGCCTTTCTCGATGATTTCCGGCAAATCGCCGACATTATCGAACAGCCCTTTGACTTCGCCACGGTATGAGCTGTCGATGATACCTACACAATTGGATTGTCTCAATTTCCGATGCGCTCCGTAGCTCGACCGCATGAACAGCTTCATGTGATAGCCTTTTGGAATTTCAAACGCTACCCCGGTCCCGACTAACACTCCCGTTTCTCCCGGATAGATGACTACTTTTTCCGGTGCGTAAAAATCGAAACATGCGTTTCCATCCGTGATGAGTGGTAACTTCACGTCTTCCGTTCCGTAATTGTCTAACCATTTCTTAATCCGTACCTGCATACTTGTCTCTACTCCTTTCTAATGCGCGAATTTTGCCGTTTTTGGACGTTTGGGGCTTGTGCCCATATGTTTTCATGCCGCGTGGTTTGCAAGTCCTGTCATCGGCGCATACGGGCACCTCTTTGCCATCTGACAAGACGACGTAATGACAGAAACCTGCAATCGGCTTTCCGCAATAATAACAGTGCTTCATGGCGTCACCGCCTTAGAATGGGATTTCTTCCTGTACCTGCTGGCCCATTTGGTTGAATCCGTTGTCCGTTTCCACTTATCCATGATTCATCTCCCCGAGTTTTTTCAACACATCAACCAACGTTGAACTGTATAGTGCCAATCCTTTGCGCATTTCCTCGTATTCCCGGTGCGACTTGAATCCATGACCGCCGATAATCGGGCGGATGGCGTATCCATATTTTGCATCCGGGATCAATTCGCACCCGGAGCCGCGCAGGAAGCACAACACATCAGCAAGGTTCTGGTTTTTCAGCGCCGCCAGAGTGAACAGTTGTTCCCATAAGGCAGAATCCCGAGGATGGAACTGTTTAAAATCGTCCGTATATTCCATGACAGGCCAGTTATTCTCGTCCCTGAAATATTCGACACGGGCAACGATTACCTTTAAGGCATCCTGTGTTTCTTTATCCGTTTTCAGCGGCCCGTTCGTATCCATATCGTTTAAAATTGCTTTAAATGCGTTCCGAATGTCCATTGATTATTTCTAAAGCCTCCTTGCTGTCGTGTGCGATACCCGCCTTTAAACCGCGTTTCCGCATTGCTGTAATAAATTTCTTCTGTTCGTCCCGTACGCGTCCGCCGGGTACTTTAACCTCGATGAAAAATAATCGTCCATCTTTATCGGCTCCGAACAGATCACTAAATCCCTTCGGCAGTCCCGTATCGAACCATCTCCCATCTCGCAATTTCACTTTCCCGACGTTGCCCCTGAAAATCAGGTTTCCCGCTGCGGATACATCGAGCATAATCTGATGCATGATATCAGTTTCCGTCATCGCCTCATCCCCATTCTGTAGAGCATATAATTATATTTATCCGGGATATCTATCCCGATTTCGAGTGCCTTATGCAAAGACCATGCAAATTTATATTTCTTCGCCTTCCGGAATAATTCCAACTGGTCCCAGGTTTTACACTTCTGGTAATCGTCGTACGGCAGCCGTGATATTTCCTGTAGCATGATATCGAGCGTTTTCGACGGATTCGTTTCCGTTTCGCGCGTCAGTTCCATACCGCATGTCGGACATACTTTAGCTGATACCGGCACGACCATATAACAGTTCGGGCAGCGTTTAACGTTTATCTTGTTCTTCGTCTTCTTTTTCTTCGTTTTCAGCGTCCAGGTCCGTTCATCATCTGGTAAACCGTGCCGCATGAAATTCCCTACGTGGTCCATGATGATAGCCTCTTTATTCGGCTTATATCGCATGGATCTCATAGACTGCTGGATATGGAGTGCCAGCGATTTCGTTGGTCTGAGCAATACGACAGCCTCGCAATCCGGTACGTCGAATCCTTCACCGAACAGGTCAACGTTGCAGATAACGGTAACGGCACCATCCCGAAAAGCCTGAACGGCTCGTTCGCGTTCGTGTTTCGGCGTCGAACCGTCGAGATGTATCGCGTTTACTCCGGCGGCTCTGAATTCGTCTGCCGTCGCCTTGCTGGCAACGATGGACGCGCAATAGACGACAGTCTGTTTACCGTCCGCGTATTTCTTCCAGTTTTTCACCGTGTTACCGTAAATAACGTGCTTACTCATCAGTTCTTCGACTTCGGCTTTATCAAATTCGCCGTGTTTCGTGTGCAACTGTGATGTATCAGCTAACGTCACGCCATAATAGTGATACGGCGCTAGATAGTGATGTTCAATGAGCCACGACGTCGAGACGGACGTTATCAGGTCGTCGAATACGGCACCTAAACTGCCCTCGTTCATCCGTTGCGGCGTCGCTGTGAATCCTAACAGATACGCGTCACTGAAATGGTCGTAAATCCGTCGATACGTCGGCGATAACGCATGGTGCGCTTCATCCTGTAGGATAACCGCCGGTATTTCCATCCGCGCTAATCGTCGTGTGACCGTCTGTACCATCCCGATATGGCATAGATTCAAATTGACTCCCATATCACGAAACGTACGTTCTATTTGCTCACATAGTTCCTTGCGATGTACAAGAAACAATACACGGTTGCCTTTATCCGTTGCTGATTTTGCTATTGCCGCCTGGATAACTGATTTGCCGCCGCCGCATCCTAACACGGCAACGATATGCCGATGACCGTTCAGCATGGATTTTTTGATATTATTGACCAGATCTTGCTGATACGGTCGTAATTCCATAAAATCGCCCCCATTTGTAAGAAACTTACTAAAATTCACCCTAAATTCTTACCTAAAAAATGACGATAAACCGCATGGTTAAGCCAATGTCTTACCTTCTTACCATTTTTCGCAAAGGGTGTATGTATTTAAATATAAAAATAATTATTTTTTTCTTTTCACATATGTATACTAAATATAAGTAAGATATGTAAGAAAGTAAGATATATATATATAAACCGCTCAACCATGCGGGTTTTTGCGTCTTACCAATGTCTTACCAATCTTACCTTTATTTCACATCGCTATTATTTAACAATATTTTGATATAACTACCACGTTCGCCGTTTACACTGGTCTGATGCGATATTTTCCCTTGGCTGTTTAATGCAATGTATCCATTTGCCGCCCATTTTCGTTTCACGGCGTTAAAATTAAATCCCATTTTATTCAGCTCCCTTTCAAGGACTGATTTATTCATTAACACATAATCGTTTACAATCGTTCCCCAGACGGTACCCGGATTCTCATCCGGAGCGTCGAACCGGTTGATATTTTCATTGATACAATCGATGATTTTACTGTAGGCACGTTCGGCGGCATCGACTTCTTTAATCCGTTTCAAGTACGTGCCGATATCATCCAGGCTGATTTCGAATGTATTCGGCCAGAATATCTGATTCGCAATGGCATCCGCCGTCAGGATTAATCCCATGCTGATAGCCTGTTTTTCCGTCGTGTCGAACCGGTCGAGCAGCTGTTGTGTATACTGCCGATGCAGTTTCTTGATTTCGGCAGCGCCCGGCAGGTTTTCAATGTATTTCCGTCCCGCCGCCCCGTAGTTATTCCGGATAAAATCCACGACGTCGCCGCCGTTCTTAACGACCGGCTCTGTACATTCAGCCTCAATGACGCGGTTATATACGCCGCCGCCGCTACCCGGATTTGTCGCCGGCTCTTCGCCGGTGAACATGAATACATTCCGCCAGTCCATCCGTTTCTGTACCTCTGTACCCGACGTCATCCGACCGCGGTTCACGCCTTCCGTTACCTGCATCAGCAGACGGTCGTAATTCCCTTCCCGGTTTTTAATCGTCTGCAATTCGTCCCCATAAAACGGGATATTATGCAGTACGTAGGCTGTCGTGATCATCGCGTTAACTGTCGAATTCAGCGTCCGGACCAGTGCTCCGATAGACGGATTACCGTAGATACTCGCCGCGCACATGAGCGCCACGGTTTTACCGGACCCTGTGCCGCCGAACAGGTGATACACATACGGCAGAGCACCGACGATTTCAACGAGCGGGCTGGAAAACGCGGCATCGAGTGTCAGGCGGAATGCTGTATTCTCCCGTAACCGGTCCATGTAGAGTATCCAGGAATCTAAATCGCCTTCGCTACGGATAGCGGAAACGATACTGCGGAATTGCGTTTCGCAATCGAGCGCGTATTCCGTGTCATACGGCAAGAATTTTTTTTCGACCCATCCCATATGACCTGATGATTTAATCGGAATGAGTTTTTCCGGATTGAGTGCCATGATATCAGCGATGTACTGTACCAGATATTTCGCATTATTCGAATTTACTGGTATGCCATAATCCGCCAGATTGACGATTTTCGGTGTACTGGCAATGATGGACCGTGGTACCGTGATATGGTTCCAGATTTCATCTTTATAGAACGCTAATTTCACCTTTTCCGTGTTGTCCTCGTAGTTCCGATAGACGGCAACGGGCAGAATGGGTATCGGCGATGCGGTATCGCGCCGCGTCTTCCCGTTGGCATCTGTAACGGATTTAAAAATCCCAGTTGCATTTGCCGTCCATTCGCCGGATTTAAACGATACACCGACTCCCGGTGGGAAGTTCGTACTGTTTTCCGATAGAATACCATCAGCAGCTTTTTTCTGTAAGAACGCCTTCCAGCAGTGCTTGAATTCCTGAGATGCTCGTAGTTCTTTCGCTCTGAGCTGTAACGTGTTGTACATCTGCTCCCGATCGTACGGGTCCCGGATGGAATAGAGCTGTTCGAGCGTCTGCCTTGATATAATGCTGTAGGCGTCGAGTTTTTCCGGCTCCAACGGTTTATATTGCCGTATCTCGTCCGCCGTTCCGCCGTATTGGAAAAAATCGGCTATATCGCCCTTTTTAGGACATTTAGGCCAGATACTTGTCATTGGTAGCACCTGCACGTTAACAGGCCATGCGCCGGCATAATCGGCGCCTTTTTCGTCGTTGTCTGGTATCAGGATGATGTTCTTGAATTTCTGTAACATCGTTTTATCCGTTTCGGATAGTTTGACCTGTTTCTGTGCACCCGTGTTGGCCGTTGTGGCTAAAAATCCATGCCGCGTCATGGCATCTGCACATTTTTCACCTTCAACGATGTATAACACCGTATCCACATCAGCGACTTGCATCTTATCCAGGTTGTACAGGTTGTCGCACCCGTCTGGTTTCCGTTTGATCACCTTGTCGTTTTCGTCCCGGTAGGCAAATACGAACGTTTTACTGCCGTCGGAAAATTTCCGACGTAGTTTGTAGTATTCCGTTTCGCCCGTGGGACTTCGATACTCATATGACGTCTCTTCGATGACGGTCCGTTCCGTTGGCTCCGGTTCGTCGTGTCGCGCTCCGAGTTCCTCGAATTTCGGCAGCAGGTCCGTAAAATGCGCGTTGCATTTCTGGCAGTATACCAGCAGTTTACTGCCATCATCTTTTAAATAGAGATGATGGCCGCGGCTGTCGCCCGCCTCACATATCGGGCAAGCGGCGACCGCTGATCCATCTACTTTACGCTTCACATTCGTTAGAACGGGTAACACATCATCGAGTGTGAGTCTAGAACGGTAAGTCGGCATCGTTTACCGTTGTTTCTTCTGGTGTTGTCTGCTGGCTAACTACCAGTTTCTTCAGTTCCGGTACGGTAAAATCGCCTTTACGGATTTTGTCGGGCGTCATGATTTTCTTCACAACGGTACGTAATCCGATATCGCCGTCTTTCTTTTCGTATTCTTCCTGTCCGAGTACGACGCCGATAGTTAAACCTACCATTTTCTGTTCATCGCCGTCGAAACCGTTCTTTGTGAATTTACCTGGATTCGACCGTTCAAGCGTTCCCAGGAACGCGGCGAACATACGGCGCGCTTTTTCCTTGTACGAGCGATACAGACGGATATAGCTCCAATCGTTGCCCGTCGATGCTTCGGCGGCTTCGGCAAATCCTTTAAATTCGCCTTCTGCGATGTCCATTTCAACGAGCAGGTATTCCCGGTCCGGTTTGTCTTCGACTTTCACGATACGGCACACATAGCCGCCGGCGCCGGGATATTCATAGTCTTTCGCTTCATCGATGTCTTTCCAGTTAATCTGTTTCATTGTTTTTTATCCTCCTTCGTGAATCCGTAGTATTTACGGATGGTCGTGTCGACTAATTTCAGGTCATTTTCGATTTTCAGCGGGAACATGTCCATCGGTGATTTAACCGTTGTCATGCCGTCCGATTGAGTCAAGAAATAATGTTCCTTACCGTCTGTTTCCGCTAGCAAAACGATGGAAAACAGGCCCTCCAGCGTCAGCTGGTTGTCCAGCATCTTTCCGGATGTTTTAGCCTTGATATGGCCATCTTCTGCGCGTTCGGTATGATGCAGGAAATAGACGATCGTATCATCCGATGTGTCGTTGATTACCGATGATACGAGGTTATAGAAATTCAGCGCGCAATCGGTAAATTTCTGATAGCCGAGTTCTTTCGCCCGTTGGAATAAACCGAACGCCATGAGATACTGGCTGTCGTCGATGACGTATATTTTGAGGCTGTTTTTCTTAAGCGTCGCCTCGATAATCTGATATGACGGATGATTAATTAATGGCAGCCGTTTTCGGAATGGCAGTGGCTTGCTGGCAACGTTGAAAACGCCCAGTTCGTTCTCGCTGAAATTCCGCAGGCTGGCCGTTTTTCCGCTCCCCGACTGGCCAAGAATTAGTACCGGTATACCCATATAAATCACTCCTTAATTATTTAATCTGTATATTATTCCGTTCCACCAGTTCCGCCCCGGCAATGGATTCACCGTTTTTCAGGGCATTCCGGATACCGTATTTATCAATTTTGTCTGGCTGGGGGATTCGGAATTCAGCGGGGATACATTTTTCATCATCAATCTGTACAGCCTGGGATTTCCGCCATGTGATAGCAAACTGCAGGTCTTTTACTTTTTCGCCATTCAGGATGGTCTGCAGATAGCTTTTCAGCTGTTCCGCCTTGTTTTCGGCTGTCTTCCGGCGGATGGCAAACGCGGTTTCTTCGTCTTTCAGCGCCCTTGCGTCAGCAACGAGATTTTTATACCACAGAGCGATATTCTTGATTTTCTGCGATCGTTCCATCGCAAGCTCGTCCAATTGTTTCAGGTCAATGACTTCCCCAGTCAATGTATCTACGGCTGATTTTTCATCGATACGGATACAGTTCCGTATCTGTTCGTCGATTTCATACAGCGTCATTCTTTTTTACCTCCTTTTCAAGTTCGTATGATACTGCGTCGATTCTGGATACGATATATAGTATGGCTTCTGCATCAGTATATTTATTCAATAATTCAGTCAACGATAGAATTTCTTCTATCAGAATTTCCTTCTTCATTTACGTTTCCTCCAGTCGTAATAAATGGCAAGTAGTTCCGGCCAGTTTTCTGCAACGGGGATGCCATTTCGGGCGGCATATTCGTATTCCGTGCGGCACCCGATGGACCGTTCCCAGTTACCCGCCATTAACACGGCGTCGCAACGGCTTTCGAGTTCAATCAGCAGTCCCAGGCCCCGGGCGTATTCTGTTGGATCGTAGTCCCGGCAGGTTATCGTTAGCGCCGGGATGAATAATACATCCGGCAGGTTTTCGGCGTCGTTCTGGCAGATGCGCCGGACGTCTTCCTTTGCGGATTCTTTTCCACCGAATGGATGGGATACATATACAATCATTGTCTAGCCTCCTGTTTCGTGCTATACTATAAGTGGTTGATTCGTCCGCTTCCAGCGGGCGGATTTTTTTTTACAACAATCCGGCAAATATGGCCATAATGGCGATAACCGCCGCAAAGCCAACACCTTCATTGGCGTCATCGCCTTCCGGTTCGGCCCGTACGCGGGGCTGTTTCTGGTTCACCCATTCCGGTATATCCGGAATGGGCTTTTTGTTTATCCATTCTGCAATGGTGATTTCCTGCCGCTTCATGCTTTCGCCTCCTTTTCTTTCAGGGCTTTCATAACGTCTCGTCCTTCGTATTCCTTGAAAAATATTTTTATTGCTTCTGTGCTGAACTTCCAACGCCTACCGAACAAGAGCGCCGGGAGTATGTCGGCTTTGGCCATCCGGACGACTAGTGCTGGGGCGACGCCCAGACATTTAGCCGCCTCGTTGACCGATAACAGCCGGTCTTCTAGTTTCTGCGTTTTTTCTGCCATGATATCGTCTCCTTACATAATCCAGTCTCCGCCCTGTCTCAGGATGTCATAGAGCATGGCCGGGACGTTATCCAGTGCGATATTGATGTTTTTCATTGCGCCGCCTTCCAGGTCGGTCAGCTCGACGGTATTATCGTCGATGAGCCTTAACTGGAAATGCTTGCCGCCTGCCGCCAGCGCGCTTTCAAAATGCGCCAGTGCCATGATTTTCTGTGCGTTTGTGGTCATGATATCGCCTTCCTATAACTGCGCCAGAATCTGACGAATTTCGAGTACCAGGGCGGTAAATGCTGAATCGGATAATTCCCTTGTTTTCAGCCGTTCCATGCATAAATCAAGCAGTTGTTCATAGTATTCCTGCTTCAGCTTGAACCGCTCCGACTGTTTGATGGCATCCTCTTCTGTCGTGTCCTCGAAAAGAAACTTTTTGTTGCAGATGACTTTGTGCGGTGTGACGGTAATCAGCCCCTTTTTCTTGAGCCGGGATTTTGTCGTATTCTGCATCTGCTCCGACCATCCCAGCGCCGCGGCCGCGTCTTTGTTGCCGATATCCGGCGATTTGAGATACAGCTGATAGAGCTGCTTTTCTACATTTCCCATAAAATAGCCTCCGTATGATACAATTAGTTTGAGGTGATAGCGTATGAAAATGTCTGATTACGGACCATTTGTCCCGCTTAACAAAGAGCAGTCGAAAATCCTTACTTCCATTTTGCAATGTTATCAGGATGACCAGGTTTATTTTGCTTCCCGTTTCGTTGAACTATATCGGGATTACGATCCCGGAAAATTGGAAACGATTATTCGCGATTTAGTTTCCTATGGATATCTGACTGATTGCCAGACAATCTATCCGACTAATCTCGCCCGGCACCGCCGGTATTGGCATTGGCTGTATTGGAAATATAGGCTTGTTGTTCCGCTATTCGTTAGTATTTTGGGAACAATCGTAACTAATCTGTTGCTGTACGCTATAGACTGGCAAACTGTACTATCAAGAATATCCATATTGAAATAATGGATAATATCGCCCATAGATAAATCGACAGGAACATCTGGGCTATATCCCTGCCATACGTTTCCTCCTGCTTATCAAGGAACCGTATGATGCGGATTTCTAAATCGTGCATAGTGGTTTCTCCATATAAATGGTTTACTTAAAGTAGACTAAAATGGCAAAATAATATCGTCAATGGTAATAGAATATAGAGAACATAACGCTAATAAATTTCCATAGTCAATGTATGTTTTCCCTGTTTCCCAATTATTAATAGTAGTCTTAGATTTATGCAATGCTTTTGCTACTTGCGCCTGAGATAATTGGGCGTTTGTTCTAGCCGCTTTTAACGATATTTTTAAACGTTTCATTTTGATCACCTCCTTTTGATACGTTTATTTTAGTTTACTTTTAGTAGAATGTCAATACCAAAAGTAAACTTTTTTTATTTTTAGTATTGATTTTTTCTACTAATAGTATTAATATAGAATAAAAAGGGAGGGCGTCGTAATGACTGATTTTAAAAGAATCTTTGCAAAAAACCTAAACGCACAGCTTGTTAAACATAATAAAACTCAAAGTGATTTGGTTAATGATTTGGATTTAAACAAGTCTACCGTATCTACATGGATTAATGGAACTAAAATGCCACGAATGAATAAAGTTGAACAATTAGCATTGTATTTTGGTATTGAAAAATCAGACCTTTTAGAAGAAAAAAATATTAGTAGTTCAATGGAGCAATCAAGAGCTGTTCGTATCCCAGTTTTAGGTCGTGTAGTGGCTGGTATTCCTATAGACGCTATTCAGGAAGTTCTTGATTATGAAGAAATCACCCCTGAGCTTGCCGCCACTGGTGAATTCTTCGCCTTAAAAGTAAAAGGAGATTCAATGCTTCCTAAATTAGAAGACGGAGATATTGTAATAGTTAAAAAGCAAGAAGACGTTGAAACAGGAGATGTTGCTATTGTATTAGTAAATGGGAACGACGCGACAATTAAACAGGTGAAAAAAGTGCAAGGCGGCATTATGCTTTTTGGGTTTAATACAGATGTTTATGAACCACATTTTTATTCTGATCAACAAATACAGTTACTTCCAGTGTCTATTCTTGGCAAGGTTGTCGAAAGTCGCAGAACCTGGTGAGAAAAATAAATTTTAATGTACTATTAATATTTGGAAAATACAAAGGATTTTTACATAATGAATACCAATGATTTTGGCAACAGACTCAAAGAAGTAATGAATCTAAGAGGTATAAAACAAATAGAGCTTGCAGAAAAAACCGGCATTTCTCGAGGAGCATTAAGTTCATATATTTCTGGCAGATGGGAAGCCAAGTCAAATAATCTATATAAATTAGCATATGCTCTTAACGTATCGCCTGCTTGGTTATTGGGACTCGATTCTACTATGAAACAAAATACATCAAACAATCGTATAATCGGAGCTAGGATTATAAAAGCAAGAAAAGCAAAAAACATTACAGCAAAAGAACTTGCGAATAAAATTCATGTTGCCGCCTCTACGATTTCGAGATACGAAAAAGGCGAAATAAACAAAATAAAAATGCCCGTAATTGATGCTATTGCAAGGGCATTAAATGTAAATCCAATGTGGATTTTGGGTAAATCTAAATATCCAGATAAAAATGATACGATTAAATACATGAAGGTTAATGAACTAATTGCCGCTCGCCGCAAAGAACTTGGAATGACACTGGAAGAAGTTGCACAAACTGTTGGCGTTGGTAAAAGTACTGTTAAAAAATGGGAATCAGGATATATCAAGAATATGCGCCGCGATAAAATGGCCTTATTAGCCAAGGCGCTTAAATTATCGCCATTAGATTTGTTGTCTGATGAGATTCCAACCGATAAACAATCAATACATTGTTTACCAGAATTAAATAAATCTGATGAACGTGAAATAGAATCAGACCTTGAAGACAT
Source organism: Megasphaera hexanoica (assembly GCF_043520715.1). Lineage (NCBI taxonomy): Bacteria > Bacillati > Bacillota > Negativicutes > Veillonellales > Veillonellaceae > Megasphaera > Megasphaera hexanoica. The sequence goes on from NZ_CP171361.1 coordinate 1,787,504, forward strand.
GATGAACGCCGTCGCATCGGCTGCTTATGATAATGAAGAAGAAATGGAAGACGCAGAAGCTTTTAAAGCAACTATCAAGGCGGCAATGATCCAAGCAAAGAAAATAGCCAAGAAAAAATATACGCCAAAGAAATATCGAAAGGGCTGAAAACGCTATGGATGTAAGACGGCACGTATACCAACTGATTCGTAAATTTAAAACAGATGATCCGTTCCGCCTGGCGGATCATCTGAACATCATCATCATGTATGGCGATCTGGGCGGTAAATACGGGAACTATCTAAAATATAAGAAATCAAAATTTATCATTATAGATGATGTACGCACTCCAGCCCATCTGCTCCCCTTTGTCTGTGCGCACGAACTGGGGCACGCGATATGTACGTCTAAAGATAATACACAATGGCTAAAAACGTATACAATGAGCATCAACGCGGATAAAGTTGAACATACAGCTAATCAGTTTGCTGTTGAATTGCTGTTAAACGATGAGTATCTGGCGGATCATGCGGACATGTCTTTATATACGATAGCCCGGCTTCGCGGCGTACCTGAACGGTTCATAAATTTAAAATGTTTTAAGGGCCATACTTTGACGTGAAGAGGTGTTGTGTCATGATTAAACGATTAATTATAATACTAACAATTCTTGTTGGCTGCGTATTTTCTAATGTTTCTGCCTATTCACAAGAAGACGACCCGAACACTAACTGGTATTATCTATTCAGCGATAAGACAGCTAATATGTATCTAGATAATTCGCATGTCGTTAAGAGTGATACATATGCAATTGTTTGGACTAAGACAGAAACATCCGATGGAGATTGTTATTTGATGCAGTGGTACGTTACAAAAAGCGGACAAATATCGTGGATTTATGGACGCGGGCACCGCGCCAATGGTAGTCAAATTTATATGTTCTCTAGTCCTCAAGTGCAGAATGCATCTGTATCTAGTTCGGCTCACTTCCAACAGATATATGATTTAATTTGGTAGGCGCTCAGCTTTCAAGAAATTTTATTCACAATAAGGAGGTCAATGTTATGTTCTGTACAAAATGCGGTAAGCAAATTCCTGATGATTCAAAGTTCTGTCCATATTGCGGAAATCCAGCAGAAACGCCAGAAAATATGCAAAAACATGTTGATAAGCCGACACCGTATATTCCAGATAAGCCACCTCAAACATCATCTAAAAAGTCAACGGTTATTGCGTCAGTTATTGGCATTGCTATTCTATTAGGAGTTATTACAATGGCGTTCAGCTCTAAACCGGCATCAACGACTAGTAAGCCAGCATCATCAACTAAAACAACTCAGGCAAAATCAAAAGAAGAAGTACAAAAAATACCAGCACCAACGTCTATTGAAAATTTCGAAATTGATATCAATGTCATTGGAGAACCTATTGCAAAAATTCAGATCAAAAACAATAGTGATAAAACAATTGATGGTTTCAAAGTACTTGTATCTGCAAAAGATAATTTCGGCAAAGAAGTTCGTGAATTTGGTGGCGGTAAGCCTGTTGCCAGTTTGATGAGTCAACGCAAAATTGATCCCGGCGCCTTATCTGATTTTCGGTATTATTGGACTCTTCATGGTTATGAAAATGGTACTAAATTCCACGCTAAAATATACGAAATCCATTATACAGATGGTACATCCTGGAAGGCATCTCAAAGTAATCCCGTGGAAGCCGATACTGTAAAAACGGACAAAGTAATCCAGTAATCGAGGTGTATAGTATGACAATTGATATGATTCTTATATTATTAGGTCTTGCGCTAATTCCCGCGTTCATCGCAAGTAACAAAGGGCGTAGTTTCGTATTGTGGTATATATACGGTGTATGCCTGCTCATTATAGCTATTCCCCACTCCCTGATTATTGGTAAGACGAACGAACAAAAAGAAAAAGAATTGAAAAACGCTGGCTATATCGAGTGTCCGTATTGCAGGGAACCGGTAAAGTCCGGGGCCGTTGTTTGCCCTCATTGCCGCCGGGAACTTCCAAAATCGGAACCACAAAATACAGACAACATGATAAAATGCCCAACGTGCGGCATGCTGGTCGAAAAAGGAACGGAGCAATGCCCGCGCTGTCATAACTTAATCTACTAAATTATTAATAAAAAAATCCGCCGTAATTTATACGGCGGAAAGCATAGCGACTAAATATCTAATTTTATTTGTTCGGGTCGTTCTTTTACTTCTAAAATTTTTGTAACTGTATATTCAGTAGACAGCGTTTTTCCTTTCTGTATTTGTTGGATGTGATATCTAATACGAAGCATGTCCCCGTTTTTAAAAGCAATGTTCCCTTTATCAACATCATCTAAAAATTTTTCATCTTTAATAGTTGCCCAAAACGTATTATTCCCATCTGTTAGTTTCCACTTATTTCCTTTTTCAAAAGTAACAGACGTTATTTTTACAGTCATTTCTTGTTCTGGAAACGTTTCTATATTTTCTGCTGAGTTTGCCGGCGGGGCTTTGAAATAAGGTACATCTGTTTTATCTATAGACTCGATTGCCTGTTTATTTGTTGATTGCTTGGGATCTCGTAATTCAAACGTATCAATTCCTTCGGTCTGTAAAGGCGCTAAAACACGATCAATAGATTGCCGGCAATTAATATTGAGATATACATTAAATGTATTTTGACTAGTAACAATGGTCTTCCCGTCACTTAACGTTACAGTTACTTTATTTCCTTGTTCTTCAACTGCTTTAATTTTACGTCCCTGTATTTTTTTTATAAAAGTAAATATTCCAGCAACAATCCCCTCACCAATGGCTCCCCATCCAAGTACCGTCATAATACTGCTAAGGCCATTTTGATCTGCTGTCGAAACAAACAACTGTACCTGCTGTATAAGGGAATATTGTAAAATGGTTGTGATATCAAAAGAACCTTTTTGTATGCTATCCTGATTCAATAGGACTTGTATTTTTTGTTCTCCTCCAAGAACTTTATTTACGTTGTCAACTAAATCGGCGAATGCCAATAAGGAGGGGGCAAGTTCTCGAACATCTATAGTTCCCTGCTCTAATGCTGGACCATCATAAGCAATCCTTGCCTTAGCTATATTTTTACTCATTGCCAATCCCTCCTCTCTTAATTTTATTATATCATCTTTTGTCAAGAAATAACTAAAAAATCCCTGTTACCGTTCGTGACACGATAACAGGGAATGTGCGGGGCGCCATCCTCGCACGCAGTAAATCCACCACCAGTCAGGGCTGATTTACAGGTATAGTATACCACAATCAGCCCGCTATCCGCTATAGCTATAAGGAGGCTGATTTTTTTATGTTTCTACGTCAAATAAACGGCCGTTGGTATTACACCATCAACGAAAAAGACAACCTGGGCAAATATCATAAGCACGAACATTTCGGAGGATTCACTCGGACAGAGGCTGCTAAAGCGTACCGCGCCGCCATGCAGGAAATCGACCGGACGGGGAAGTTTTTCGAGCCGAGCGATATGTTATTTCCCGATTTTCTTAGTGAATGGATGGAAAAGGAGGTCGAAATTAATCGCAAGCCAAATACAGCCGATACATACGGCAGTATCATCCGGAACCATCTGGCCCCGACATTTGCGCGGATCCGGCTGAAGGACCTTACAACTCCCATGCTCCAGGATTACATTACGGGTCTCAGAAATCAATATTCCTGCGGGACGCTGAAAGCCATCATGGCCGTACTTCGTGCATCACTGCGCTGGTGCGTAGCAAATCGGCGGTACATCACGATCAACCCCATGGATAACGTACGGCTTCCGCGGTATGAACCTAAAATTGCCGCTGTAAAAATATTCTCACCGGCACAGATCCGAAAAATATTCGAGCGATTCCCCCGCGGGAATCAGCTCCATATGCCCTGCATGCTGTCCTATTGTACCGGCATGAGACTTGGTGAGTGTCTTGCCCTTGCCTGGAAGCACGTAGACCTTGCGTCCCGGACCATTGAAGTCGTGGGAAATAAATACGATAAATCAGGAACCTGTATTCAGTCGCCGAAAACAGAATCATCTATCCGGGTCATTACGTTCGGCAAGAAACTGGCCGATGAACTGCAGGCCCAGAAACTCTGGCAGGAGAAAAATAGTTTCCAGTATGGGAAATATTATGATCGCACGGATTTTATTTGCACGGAAGCCTGCGGGAAGCCGCTTACAAGTAATAATCTCCGGTATTTTAATCTTTGGTGCCGGCAGACGTTCGGCGGGCTTAGTTTCCATTCATTCCGGCATACGCACGCAACGATGCTGATAGAAAATGGTCTTGCGCTGGATTACGTTAGTAAGCGGCTGGGACACTCATCTATCTATACTACGGCCAATGTCTACGATACGATAACCGACAAGCGCGAAAAAGAGGCTCTCTCTGTAATGGACAGCATACTTTAAGGCATTTCCGCTATTTCAAATTTATAGCGGAAAAAATAGCGGAAAAAGTCCCGCGAGCCCAGTGTTTATGCGGGTTATCCGTTTCATTAACGTTATCGGAAGTAAATACTTCTCTTTACAATGATTTGGGCAATGTGAAAAACCAAATCTGGCTTTCTTGTTCAGACGGTGCATTTTTCTTAAGGCTGAGTTTTACTTTATGGACTGTTTTGTCTTTATTATATATCATGACTTTTTTGTCGCTGTCATAGGTATAGTCCGATACATCGGCTGACGGGGCTTTGGGGTCCTGTACGGAAATGTCCATACCAAAGTCATTGTCGTTTACGACGGCTATGGTCCTGCGGTCCGGCAATAGTGCCAGGCCTTCGGCTTTTTCGATATTCCAGCCGTTGGCACGCAGGTCTAAAACGAGTTCTTTCCTGGCTGGTATCAGTTTTCCGTCGAGGCGTCCATATTCCAGATTGCCATTATTTGCTACGGGCGTGGCACCATTGAGATCTACTTTATAAATCAGGTTTTGCATAACACCGTGTTGTTTCCCCTGTTCAATCATGAGGAACTGGCCGTGGCCGATGGAGGTGATATCGCCTAATTTGGCGGCTCCTGTGTTTTTATAGCCTGAATCGACAGGGTAAGCGTACATTTTCGTTTCTTTAGTTACCGGGTCGAGTTCTACAATACGTGTATATTTAGATGTTTTGCCCGTTTTGCCATCTACATTCAGCGGACTCTGAATCAAAGCAAAGATATGTCCCTGTTCATCAATGGTCAGGCCTTCACTGCCTCTATTGGGAACGCGGCTGGCAAGGATGCTGGGCAGTCCGGCACCGGGAGCAAATTTTTCCACTATATTGCCATTTTTATCGGCTTTGACGATAAAAGGGCCGTATTCGTCGCTGATCCAGAAATTACCGTCTTTATCTATGGCCAGTCCTTCCGTATCCAGACCGTTGATATCGGTTCCCAAATCCTTCATTTTAAAATTGAGGGCGATTTCCTTTGTAGAACCAGTCATTCCTTTCGGTACCGGTTTGCCTGTAATCGCTTTCCCCTGTACCTTCAGCGGGATAGATTCTGTTATATCGGCACGATTCTGTCCGGGACGTACGGTAATGACTCCGATAGACGGGGCAAAATCGGGGGTTGGGAAGAATTTTCCACTTACTTTTTTACCATTTTTTATGTATGTCGGGATGTCTCCATTAGGGCCCCGGTCTGTAATTGCATAAAATTCGATGGTTCCATCGGTTTTGATATCCTTCAGGGCCAATGCCGACCCGTATCCTGGATTAATGTGATGCTTGAAGGCTTTTTCGTTGCCTTTATAGGGCAGCTGATAGGAATCGGCATGTACAATATACGATTTAGTCTGGACTCCCTCAGCCAGCACGGCAGCACTTCCCAGACAAGACACGGCCAATCCTAGAGCTATCCAGCGTTTCCATTTTTTATTCATATGAAATTACACCTCCTGTATATCTGCATTCACTATATCAGGCTGATGTAAACAATCTGTCAAGACCAGCGATGTCTTTGGTAAATTATTTCATATATTTAGTGATACATAGGGAAATTTTCTTGTCAGAATATGGAATAAAGCGTATGATAAAATACGTCAACAAACCGGCTTAGCCGTGTAATCTATAATACAGAAAGGATAATGGCATGGAACGCATTTCCTATGAAAATAAGATTTTAATTCTCATGATGATGGTTTCGTTCATCAATCCGTTCACCAGCAGTGCTCTTACAACAGCTCTCCCTGACATTGGAACTGCATACGGAGCCAGTGAAATGGCCCTGAGCTGGGTCATTGAAACGTTTCTCATCGTCTCCACTATCACGATTATGCCCGTCAGCAAAATGGCAGACCGGTGGGGCAAACGGCGCATATTCTTAATCGGCGTCCTTCTCTTCTGCTGTTCTTCTCTATCGGTATTTTTCGTTTCATCCATTATGGCATTGCTCGTCATACGCGTCCTGCAGGGGCTGGCCAGCGCCTGTATTTTTGCTACCAATATGGCAATCATTTCACTCGTTACCAATCCTCAGCGCCGGGGCCGTGCTATGGGATTTACCATAGCGGCAGTATATAGCGGCCTGTCTTTTGGCCCTGTCCTGGGCGGCTTTTTTTCGTATTATTTGAACTGGCAGGCTATTTTTTATTTTATTGCCCTCGTATGTGCCATTGTCTATCTTTTATCGCTGCGCTATATGAAAGAAGAATGGATCGTCAACGCTGGCGGCAGTCTGGACGGTACAGGCAGTCTTTTGTATGCACTGGCTATGGTAGCCGTCATGACCGGCCTTTCTGAACTAGCCGTCTGGGACGTTGGGAAATATCTGCTGACAGCAGGACTATTGGCATTCGGCGTATTCCTGTATCGTGAATGGCATACGGCCAGCCCGGTTCTGCCTGTACGTATTTTTTCCGGCAACCGTGTCTTTTCCTTTTCCAGCCTGGCTGCCATGCTCAATTATTGTGCAACCTTTGGCATCAGTTTTCTCTTGTCCATTTACCTGCAGCGTGTCATGGGCATGAATGCCCGCGATACGGGCCTCATCTTATTGATGCAGCCCGTATTCATGGCGGTGTTATCGCCGGTGACAGGGACGCTGTCCGATAAAATCAGCCCGTCTGTCCTGGCTTCATCCGGCATGGTGTTCATCACAGCTGGTCTTGCCACACTGACCTATACTGTCACCCATCCGTTGTTTATCTGTATTATTGCCGCCCTGGTTATCATCGGTATCGGTTTTTCCCTCTTCACGGCCCCCAATAACAATGCCATCATGGGTTCCGTTACACCCCAGTATTACGGTGCTGCCTCATCCGTCGTCGGAACAGTCCGGCTCATCGGGCAGGTCCTGAGTGTTGCCATTATTACACTGATTCTTTCGCAGAACCAGAATGGTACGGTATCATGGCTTACAGCCCATATCCAGCTGGCATTTTTGATTTTTACCATTCTCTGCGCCATTGGCATCATCCCCTCTGCCATACGCAATAAAACCTGACAATATCCGGCTTTACAGACACACAGGATATCTATTTTCAGCGGAAAAAGCGGCTGATCCAGATGAAAAAGGATTGCGGCAGGATACCGGAGCTGATGCGATGAAGTGTAGAAATCAGGTCAGGAGTAATGACGACACGTCCCTGACGGATTTGACGGAAAGAACGGCGGGCGATAGTCTTCTTGTCTCCGGCAAATAGGTAGTGCGTAAACCGGTTTTCTTGGTCGGTCTTCTTTGCCGTCGCAATAAAAGCCGTATCTTTGACCCAGTATGGGCAGACTGCCGAGACCAGAATCCCCGATGGTTTCAGTTCTTCTGCCAATGCCCGGCTGTACCGGAGAAGAAAGGCCTTGCAGGCAGCGTATACGGCCAGATATGGCAATGGCTGGAAAGCAGCACAGGAACAGATTTCAACAATGTGACTGCCCTGCTGGCAATAGGGAATGACCGCCTTCGTCAGGGAGACAGCGGCCTGGCAGTGTACGGCAATCATACCGGATGTATCTGCTTCTGTCATAGCAGCAGCCCGGCCCATACGGCCATATCCGGCAGTATGGATGAAATACGAAACGACGGGCTGTTCCTGCCTGAGAGCTGTAGCAAAAGACGTATACGATGCCGGTTTCTGCAAGTCCAGCGGTAAAATGCGGGATTTTGTTTTCAATGCATGTGCCGTCTCTTCCAGTTTTTCCTGACGGCGGCTGATGAGCCAGATTTCATCGACAGACTGTTCATCAAGAAGCCGTACATATTCCCTGCCGAGACCACTGGAAGCTCCTGTTACAATGGCTATATTCACACGTATCACTTCCTTTTACATTCATTATACCCAATCTCCGTTCCACTTCAATCCTTTTAACGTCCGGATGTAGTAAAACAGACGTGCCGTCTGGTGTATAGAGCTCCAGACAGCACGTCTGTTTCGTTTATCTATTTACTTATTCGTATTCTACGGCTTTTCCCGTGCTTCCGTAATAAGTGGGACGATTTTCGCATTACGGACATCAATGATCCCCTTATCGGTCAATTTAAAGAATGGGCTTACGGGAAGTGACAAGGTACTGAGGGACATGATGACATTATCATGGCGATATCCACAATCTGTCAGGACTCGATGCACCTCTTGTATTTGTTTTCCCAATACAGGCAGCGGCCGGTCGGACAGAATCCCGGCAATGGGAAGCGGAGCAAAGGCTTTTGTGACGCCGTCACAAGCTACGGCATAGCCTCCCTGATTGGCGATGACCGTATTAGCAGCCGCCATCATATCTTCTTTTGTCTGACCTATGACAAGGAGATTATGATGGTCATGGGCATAGGTCGTAGCTGCAGCACCCCTTGTCATGGCCGTTCCCCCGACAAGAGCTGTCCCATGGGCACCGTTCTTTCCATGGCGTTCCCAGACGATTGCCAGATTATAAGGGCTATGTTCCCAATCAACTTCTCCATGATGGACTGGCAGCACGGCCCGTCCTTCTTTGACAAAGGTCGTATGTTCCTGCACCTCCAGGATGCGGCAGGTAACCTCCCCTTCTTCTATAGGAGCCTTCAGAGTAAAATCATCGGACGTGCGCGGCGCGACGTGGACACTATGATAAAAGGCTTTCGGGAAAGACGTATCCCGTTCTGCTTCCTGCCAGGAATCTCCTTTTGTATAGACTTCCTGCCCGGCACACCAGGTACTTTCAACGGTCAGGTCAGCCAGGTCAGACAAAATGACGAAATCAGCGATTTTGCCAGGTGCAATGCTCCCTTTATCGCGCAAGCCCATGCGCCGGGCAGGTGTATACGTCGCTGTATAGATAGCTTCTTCCGGTGTCAGGCCATTGTGCATGGCCTTTTTTACCAGATAATTGAGATGGCCCCGTTCCATGAAGGCATCGGGCATGGTATCGTCCGTTACGATGGCCATGTGTTCCAGTAGATTATTTTCTTTAATATAAGAGATAAATTCCGGTTTCAGTGACTTTTCCTGCAACTGTACGAACATGCCATTCATAAGCCGTTCCTTCAGGCCTTCCAGCGACTGATCCGTATGGTCGGAATTCACGCCGCTCATCAAAATCTGGGCCAGCTCCCAGCCACTGAACCGGGGGCAATGGCCTTCCAGAGAGAAATCGGGCCGGCCAGCCCGGATCTGCCGGATCAGGCGGCTGGTCTTGGAATGGCTGTCCCGTATGACGTCGCGGCAGTTCATGACTTCGCCCAGACAGATGACGTGGTCCATATGCATCAGAGATTCTACATCATCATTATCGATGACGCCACCGGTCGTTTCCAGTTCTTCATTTGTCGATGGGACCGAACTGGGAATGGCGATATAAACGTCACATGGCCCCTCTTGCATTGTTTTAGCCATGGCCTGTATGCCTGCAAGGCCGAATACGTTGGCAATTTCATGAGGTTCGGCAATGAGTGTCGTTACACCATTGCGGACAGCTCCTTTCATGAAGGTACGCGGTGCTGCCATCGTACTTTCAATATGCATGTGGCAATCGATGAAGCCGGGGATTACGTACTGGCCATCAAGATCCCGCACATGTTCCGGCTTGATGGGCAGAGGGTCATTTCCCATATAACAAAATCGTTTCCCACTGATAGCCAGATTACAGGGAATAAATTTTTTCAGATAGACATTATAGATATTCCCATTTTTTAACAGCCAATCGATTTTCACCATCCATCACTCCCTTATTTAACGCCAGCAATGGCATAGAAATAATACGCCAGAAGCAGTGCCAGCAGAAAATGTCCTTTATTCAGTTCCGATGCTCTGCCGGAAGCGACTTTCATGATGACATAGGCAATGAACGCAACGGAGATACCGTTAGCAATATTAAAAGTAAAAGCCGTAAAGGCAATACAAAGGAAAGCCGGTATATATTCACACATATCAGTGTAATCCAGATTTCTCATGCCTGCCATCATACTCACACCGACATAGACCAGGACAGGAGCTGTAGCCGCTGCCGGAATCATGAGAGCCAGTGGAGTCACGGCCAGGATAAGGAGAAACATAATAGCCGTAGTAATTGCAGTCAGCCCCGTACGGCCACCGGCTTCGACACCGGCACCCGATTCCAGATAGGTAATGAGTACAGGAATGGTAAAGAAGGAACCCAGCGTAGCTGCTACCGAATCGACCTGGAACACTTTATCTATGTCAGGAAGATCCCCGTTTTTATCGAGGAATCCCGCTTTGCCGCCTATACCAATAGCCGTTCCAAAACTAGAAAAGAAATCCGGCAGGAAAAATACGAATAAATACGGCAAGTATTTGACGTCCAGTGCCCCGAACAGGTCAAAATTAAAAAATACCGGTGCCAAGCTGTCCGGCATGGTAAACAGCGTAGCCGGGATTTTGGTAATACCCATGGGGATACCAATGATAGTACCGGCAATGATACTGATCAGAGCTGCCCCTTTGACACGGCGCGCCTGCAGTGCCAGCAGAATGATGAAGGTAATCATAGCCAGAATGACGACAGGCTGTGTCAGGTCACCGAAAGACAGGGCGACTTTCTTGGCATTAGCTGCCAGTAATTTAGCATTGCGCAGGCCAATTACGGCAAGGAACATGCCGACACCGGCACTGATGGAAATCTTGATACCCTTAGGAATGACCATAACGATGGCTTTGCGGATACCGAGAACCGTGACGAGAATGAATAAAATACCGCTTAAAAATACGATAGCACTGGCAATACTGACCGATACATGCTGTAACTGCACCAAGGTAATAGAAAATATGGCAACGCTGCCCATTCCCGGAGCCAGGACAAAGGGCCGGTTTGTATACAGGCCCATGGCCATCGTAGTCAGAAAAATCATGAGTACCATAGCTGTCAGAACGGCCCCGCCAGGCAATCCGGCTTCCCCCATCATATGGGGCACGACAGCTAGTACGTAACCCATCGTGGCAAAAGTAGTCAGCCCGGCTATAATTTCTGTACTGACAGATGAATGAAACCGGCTGAGATGAAACCGCCTTTCACAAACGTTATTGATCCATGCATTCATGTTTTAATTCCTCCCCTTAAACTATGCACTGGAGTATTATGTTTTTCTTATGACAGATTTTATTATAAGCTTATGTATTATATATTGCAATGAAAGTTGATGGAAGTTTCAAAAATATATTGCATAATTTTGAAAAAAACGTTCAGCTGTATGAGGACAAAATAAAAACAGGAAGATGCCCTTTGACATAGAACTTCTTCCTGTTTTGAATAGCAATCCTGATAATAACGGAGCGGTACGCCGCTCAGGCATGATAGCACTTGTAAATTTCACAGGCATCCATGCAGCGGGTGCAACGGATGCACTTGCTCATATCGACGACAGGCCGTTCACTGCCATCCATGCGCTCTATCATGGTAATCGCATGGGCCGGGCAGATGCTGATACAGCAGCCGCAGCCTTCACATTCTTTTCTGTTAAAATAATCCGGCACAATAGACCAGATATCATCAATTGTTTTATCCATATCGTTTCCGCCTCCTCTGGCGTCTCTTATTACGTTATCAGTATAGACGGAAACGCTGTTTTTTTCTGTTGCAAAAACAACAAAAGAAAAAATGCCACATTCCCACGAAAGCAATGTGGCCGTACAACCACCTTATTTTTTGTCAGATAAACCGGCAATGTAATCCAGCGTCGTATTATAATATTTTGCAAGAATGATGAGTTTCTCGAGAGAAATGCGGCGTTTTCCCAGCTCATACATGCCATAGGCGACCTGAGAACACCCCAACAAATTGGCAACATCTTTCTGTGAAAGGTTATTACTGATTCGCAAATATTTCAATCGATCTGTATACTGCACCATAATTATTTCTCTCCCCTGACTGTTTATTCCCCTGCCTGATTCAAAAATGTTATATGGATACATGTTATGATGAACAAAAGATTAAAAATTATATATATAATTATAACTCATATATAGAGGCGAGAGTCAAACAAATTGTTTTTTATGGTGTAATAAGAATATATCATGTATTTGTTTAATTATTTTTTATATTATGTTAATTTTTAGAAGAAAAATAAGGATTAATCCCGTTTAAATATGATATATTTTTTATTTTAAAATCATATTGATTTAGCATAATAGTTTTCATCTTATTTTACGTTGGCATGTAGACAAATTAACTAAAACTATACGATTTTAAACTCTGTTTGAAAAAATAGTTAAACGTTTATATCCGGTGGTTCAGGAAGAGTGACAGGTACTTGCAGGCGTAAAAATTCTTCATGATTAATGAACCGCTGCAGATTCATCGTTCCCATCCAACGGCAAATGACATCTCCTGTAATCGTACAGTTTTTTTCCTGGCAAAACTGGTACAGTTTATCCATGTATTCGCCAATTCTGCTGAACGTGTCAAAATATATGCAGGCGTAGAGACCCTGAGGCTGCTCCTGGATATGGCGTTTGTCCGCATACGACCGGTCAACATACAGGCATAACATATCACTTCTCGCACTATTAGAAAGAAAATCTTCACGTCGGACCGTCAGGCCAATAAAGAAGGCATATTCATAAGAATAGTTGTTTTTTTCCATGTCCTCCAAAAGATGAGAAATCCCCAGTTCTACGCTGCCGGAATCTTCTTTTAAGTAATCGCGCTCTGCTGGTTTGGTATACGCATATTCTGTATCGAAGTACGTCAGGCTGGTTGTCCCGACGGGAGGCAGATCGACGATATGGCGGATTGCATGGAGAGATCGGATGATAGCCCGCTGCTGGGCATTAAGGGCTTCGATTTGTTTGGATAGTTCATCAAGACGGCGATAGTATAATTCTTCGACATAAGAAAATGTATCTGTTTGGGATATATTTTCAACTTCTTTTAAGCTTAATCCGATATTTTTGTGAAATTGTATGGCACGGAAAGTGATGCACTGACGGATGTCATAATACCGGTAATTGCTGTTTGGATTGACATAGATTGGCTTTAAAATGCCCAGTTTATCATACAAGCGAAGCGTACTGATCGTCGTATGATTCATTTTTGCCATTTGTCCAATCGTCAGCTTGTTATTTTTCATGTTGCATCAGTCCTTCAACATAGGATATTTGTTATGTATATTATTTCATTATTAATGAAATAAATCAAGAATTTTCATACTAAAGTCACAGAGAAAAAGAGGACTGTAACAGAACGGGCCTTGTTTTCCCATTTTGCTGCAGTCCCCTGACTATGACACTGCCACGGACAGCGTCATGACTCTTCTAATGCGTTATCATTCCCGTTCCAGCCATTCACGGAATTCCGCTTCTGAGATGATATGTGTGCCTAGCTGCTGTGCTTTTTCATACTTACTTCCCGGATCGGCACCGGCTATGACGAGAGTCGTCTTTTTCGTAACTGACGAAGTACACCGGCCACCGCGGTCTTCCACGGCTTTTTGCGCTTCCTGGCGGGTCATGGATTCCAGTTTTCCTGTGAGGACGACTACTTCCCCATCAAAGGAAGCATTGATGAGCTGCCGTTTTTCGCAAGTCATATCGACACCATATTGGCGCAGTTGCTCGATGAGGGCCCGGCTTTTATCATCGGCAAAGTAAGAAACGACACTTTCGGCAATACGCGGTCCGATTTCGTCGATGACGGTCAGCTCATCTGCCTTAGCTTCCATGATGGCATCGATGGATCCGAAACATTCGGCCAGGATCCGACCGGCTTTGGCACCGACAAAGCGGATTCCCAGGGCAAACAAGACCCGTGCCAGGCCTACATGTTTGCTCGTTTCGATAGCTTTCAGCAGATTATCTGCCGATTTATCGGCAAATCCGTCGAGGTCCAGCAAATCTTCCTTCTTCAGGCCATAAATATCGGCTACGGTATGGATCAGATGATGATCCAGGAGCTGGCTGACGATGGCATCGCCGAGGCCGTCAATATTCATGGCATTGCGGGAAACGAAGTGGGCGACCCGTTCGAGGATGACGGCCGGACAGTCGGGATTGATACAGCGCGTAGCCGCTTCTCCTTCGCGGCGTACGACCGGTCCGCCACAACTCGGGCAGCGGGCCGGCATGGAAAATACCTGTTCGCTGCCATCACGGTCAGCTGTAACAGCGCGGACCACCTCGGGAATGATTTCTCCTGCCTTCTGGATGATTACCGTATCGCCGATGCGGATATCCTTTTCGCGGATATAGTCTTCGTTGTGCAACGTGGCCCGTTTGACTACAGTCCCGGCGAGACGGACCGGTTTGAGGTCGGCAGCCGGTGTCAGAACCCCGGTCCGGCCCAGGCTGACAGAAATATTCAGCACCTTCGTACGGGCCTGTTCCGGCGGGAATTTATAGGCGATGGCCCAGCGGGGAATCTTGACCGTGTTCCCCAGACGGGCCTGCTGGGCGAAGGAATTGACTTTGACGACCATGCCGTCTGTCGCATATGGCAGCTTGTCCCGCCGGTCATCCCAGCTATGGATGAAAGTAATGACATCGGCCATCGTCTTAAACTTCCGGTATTCCTTGTTGACCTGGAAGTGAAATGCTTTCAGATCTTCCAGCAGTGCTTCCTGGCTGGGAATGTCAATGCCTACCGTTCCCCCTATGGCATAGGCGAAAAAGGCGAGTTTGCGCTGGGCCGTAATCTGCGGGTCAAGTTGCCGCAGCGATCCGGCCGCGGCATTGCGGGGATTGGCGAAAGGTTCCAGCTCGTCATCACGGCGCTGGGCATTGAGTTGTTCAAAGGCCTGTATCGGCATATAGACTTCGCCGCGGATTTCCATGTGGGGGGAAGTGCTGTCGATATGAAGGGGGATCGTACGGATAGTACGGACATTATTGGTGACATCTTCACCGACCCGCCCGTCTCCGCGGGTAACGCCACGTATGAACCGGCCATTTTCATAAATGAGATTGACTGCCAGCCCGTCGATTTTCAGTTCGACCACATATTCCAGGTCTTCTCCCCCCAGATCACTGCGGACACGCTGATCAAACTCCATCAGTTCCTGGTCGTTGAAGACATCTCCCATACTGAGCATGGGTCTGTCGTGGGTATATTTTTCAAAGCCGCCGGAAATTTTCGAGCCGACGCGCTGGGTCGGCGAGTCAGGCGTCACCCAGTCCGGATGATTCTTTTCTATCGTTTCCAGTTCCCGGTACAGCATATCGTATTCATAATCGGTCATCGTCGGCTTATCGAGTGTATAGTACTGATAGCTGAGTTCATCGATCGTCTTGCGCAATTCCAGCAGGCGCGCTTTTTCTTTTTCCATTCAGACCTCCTCGGTGAGCCTGTGCGGCTACACTTTTTCTATGGGTGCAAATTTTGCCATGACCTGGCGCACACCCTTAGTGGGAAATTCCAATTTCAACTGCAGATTTTCACCACTGCCTATGACTTCCAGGACCTTGCCGGTTCCCCATATTTTATGACGTACCGTATCCCCTTTCTGCCAGGTGTGATCGACAGCGTGCTTTTTGGGCAGACTCGTCGTGACCGGCTTGGTCAGGATAGACACGCGTTGCCGTGCTGGCACGTCCCCGGCGTGATTCTGGGGCATGGCCGTGCGGCGGTGGTACTCTTCAACCAGCGATTCCGGGATTTCGTCGAGGAAGCGGCTGGGAAGATAGGCGGAAATACGGCCGTACATGGTGCGCGTCGAAGCATTGGTCACATACAGCTGGCGTTCCGCCCGGGTAATGCCGACATAGGCCAGGCGCCGTTCTTCTTCTATTTGGGATTCGTCCATGAGAGTCCGGCTGTGAGGGAACAATCCTTCATCCATGCCGACCAGAAATACGACAGGGAATTCCAGGCCTTTCGCGGCGTGAAGCGTCATGAGCGTAACCTTGGAATCGCTGCTTTCAAATTCATCGACATCGCTGACCAAAGCGACATTTTCCAGAAAATCCTGCAGACTCCCTTCCGGATTGGAATCGACATAATCTTTGGCAACGGAAAGAAATTCGCCGACATTATCCTTACGGCTTTCCCCCTGCGGATCATGGGCAGCTTCTTTATCGAGCATATCGCCATATCCGGTCTGGCGGATGACTTCTTCCATCAGAGTCTGGACATCCCATTCATCGACATGGCCCAGCAAATCGAAAATCATAATGGAAAACTGTTCCAGTGAGGCCTTGGCCCGTTTGGTGACGGGGATTTCTTCCGTAGACGAAAGGGCTTCAAATAAGGAAATGCCCTTCTTTTCGGCATATTCTGCCAGATGTTCCAGCGTAGTAGCGCCGAGGTTGCGCTTCGGTACATTGATGATGCGCATCAGGCTCAGGCTGTCTTCCGGATTATACAAAAGGCGCAGATAGGCGATAATATCCTTGATTTCTTTGCGGTCATAGAATTTCGTACCGCCTACCATGGTATAGGGAATCGAATAGCGCATCAGTTTTTCTTCCAGCACACGGGACTGGGAATTGGTGCGGAACAGGATGGCCATATCACCGTACGGCTCATTTTCAATGGTATGACGGTTATAGATGACACCCGCTACATAATCGGCTTCATCGTGTTCCGTCTGGGCGTGATAATGTATGATTTTATGGCCTTCCGGATTTTCCGTCCACAGATTCTTCTGCGGCCGGTCCATATTGTTGTCGATGACGGCATTGGCTGCTTTGAGGATTGTTTTGGTAGAACGGTAATTCTGCTCCAGCTTGATGGACGCAGCCTGAGGGTAGTCGCGGTTGAAATCCATGATATTGCGGATATCGGCACCACGCCAGGCGTAGATGCTCTGATCGGCATCGCCGACGACGCAGATGTTCTTCCATTTGGCCGCCAGGATGTGGGTCAGCATGTACTGGGCATGGTTCGTATCCTGATATTCATCGACGAGAATATACTGGAACCGGTCCTGATATTTTTCCCGGACCTCTTCGTTTTCCTGCAGCAGGCGCACAGCCAGGAGCAGCAAATCGTCGAAGTCGAGGGCATTATTGGCTTTCAGTTTCTTTTCATACAGGTCGTAGACATCGGCTACTTTTTGTTCATAGAAATCACCGGCCCGGCGGGCGAACGCCTGGGAATCCATGAGCGCATTCTTGGCTCCGGAGATAGTTCCCAGAACGGATCGAGGTGGAAATTGCTTATCGTCCAGATTCAGTTCTTTCAGGCAGTCCTTGACGAGTGTCTGCTGGTCCGTCGCATCGTAAATCGTGAAATTCCGGGTATACCCTTGAAATCCGTCGATTTCAAAACGCAGCAGTTTGGCACAAAAGGAATGGAACGTACTGAGCCAGATGCGTTCTGCTTCGGCACCGACAAGATTTTCTACACGTTCCCGCATTTCCCTGGCAGCTTTATTGGTAAAGGTGATGGCCAGGATGCGATATGGCGCAATGCCTAGCTCCAGTAAATGGGCAATCCGGCAGGTCAGTACCTTTGTTTTACCCGAGCCGGCACCGGCCGTGATGAGCAGCGGCCCTTCTGTATGCTGGACAGCTTCGAACTGGCGTTCGTTAAGAGTAGCAAAAATAGGATTCATTCAAACTCCTTTATGAGACGGCATACGTATAAAATGGGACTGCCGCACGACGACAGTCCCTTGTTGGATTACAGGTATAGCAAAACTTATTTCAGAGCCGTCAGGATGGGCGGAACGATCTGTTTCTTACGGCTCATGACGCCCGGGAGATAGACTTCCTTATCGACGACGTCTTTAGCAAAGGCCTTGGTGACTACGTCATCCATGTTGCCGGCAAAGATCAGGTTGGTCGATTCGTCGATGATGCTGGTAATCATGAGGAATGCGGCATCGTAACTGTGGGCAGCGCGCATTTTTTCCAGCGCATTGAGCAATACGTCTTTCTGCTGCAGAAGATCCGATGTGTCCATGACCTGAACCTGAGAAATCGTAAAGGTCTTGCCGCTGTCAGAAAATTCTTTCATGTCGTTGGCAGCAATTTCTTCCGGTGTAAGATCCGATACATTGGCGCCGGCTTTCAGCATTTCCATGCCATATTTTTCGACATCGACGCCGGCAATAGCAGCCAGTTCAGCGGCGGTCTTCTTATCTTCTTCCGTGCAGGTAGGGCTGCGGAACAGGGCCGTGTCGGAGATTACGGCCGAAAGGAGAAGGCCGGCTATATCCTTAGGAATAGCGATGCCTGCCTGTTTGTACAGACCGGTTACGATCGTCGCCGTGCAGCCTACTGGACGGAAGAGAATGAAAATCGGGCCTTCTGTCGAAAGGGTGCCGCCGATGCGGTGGTGGTCTACGACACCGACGATGTCGGCATCTTCAGAACCGTCGATGATCTGTTTCTTTTCGTTGTGGTCTACGAGGATGACCTGCTGTTTTTCTGCAGCGGCTACGCATTCGGCACATACCATGCCGACGTATTTGCCATCATCGACGACGACATATTTGCCGTCTTGCGGGATATCACAACCTTTATCCGTCGTCTGGAAGAAGCGGTCCGGATCATGTACCAGGTCTTTGACCATGCTCAGTTCTTCCCCGGTAACGGTCTTGATGAATTCTTCTGCCAGGGCGGCCCGGTCGATGACACCTACGAATGTGCCATTGTCGGCAACGGGAGCGATGGGAGACGGATGAGCTGCAAACCATTTGGCTGCGTCTTTGAGGCTGGCGCTGATTTTCAGTGCTTCAACTTCTGTATGGACAGCATCGCCCACTTTGATATAAAAATCTTTGACGATCGGCTGTGGTTCGACGTGGAAATAATCGAGCGCAAAGGCCGTTTCCTTATTCATTTCACCAGCCCGGATAGCGACGGCGTCGATGCCCTGGAGCTGTTTTAATTTCGCGAATGCAAGGGAGGAACAGATAGAATCTGTATCGGGGCTTTTATGCCCTGTAACAAAAATTGGTTTTGCCACAATAAATCACCTCATTAAATACTTGTAATTTAATTAATCCTGTTGTTTATTATACCATACGTCACGGCCACCTGCCATAGGAGGGCACCAATATGGATAAAAAAAAGACTGCCATCAGACAGTCTTTTTTCCAGTGTTCTTGCCTGCAAATTAGCGGCGTTCGCGGATACGGGCAGCTTTGCCTGTAAGACCGCGCAGATAGTTCAGCTTTGCACGACGAACGATACCATGACGTACAACTTCGATTTTGGCCAGACGCGGGGAATGTACCAGGAAAGTACGTTCAACGCCGACACCGTAGGAAACACGACGAACCGTGAATGTTTCACGGACACCGCCGTTCTGACGGCCGATAACGACGCCTTCAAATACCTGGATACGTTCGCGGTTGCCTTCGACAACCTTTACGTGTACCTTGACGGTATCGCCAGGGCGGAAATCGGGGATGTCCTTACGAAGCTGTTCTTGTTCAAGTACGCTGATGATGTTCATGTTTATTTTCCTCCTATAAGACATTCGTGCCCGCGTCATCACCCAGCTGTGACAATCGCCTTACGGGCAGAGGACTGCCTAAATTAACAGCGATATTATACCATAGGAGAAACAGTATTGCAAGCTTTTTTTAGATAACGGCTCCGCTTGGCATAAAGCTCTGGCTCATGTGGAAAATATACTTCTGGTATTTCTTTTCCAGCTTAGTCGGATAGACGACGGAAAAGCAGACATAGGTATTCGTATCATTCAGGAGATACAGTTCTTTATAGAAATTCCTGCCGTCTTTCGTCCAGGCGATGGCATAGTGATTGACCGTCTTATTGTCTGTCGTCAGTTTTGGAGATCCATTCATGCCGATATCCATGTTGTACAATTCATCCAGGGAAAAATTCATCTGATTCTTAACGGCATAGGTCGTGACGACGACTTTATTTTTGAGGTTCTGGAAATAGCAGCCATCTCCCCCTTCATTTTCGTCGGCTTTATTGACTTCTGTCGGAATATCCAGCGCATAATGATAGCTGCTGTTGATGTAGCGGTAATAATTCATATCGTTAGCCTGATAGACCATGATTTTGGCATAGCTGTCTTTATCGGAGCTGTCCAGCAGTCCATACGGTGTATTAGCTGCCAGGGCTGTGGAGGAAACGAGAGCCAGACCAGCCAGAAGCAGCGCGATTTTCTTTCCTTTCATCCATATCATTCCCTTCGTATACATCATTTAAAAATAGATGTGGAGCGGATCCACATCTATTTTTGCTTCTATTATATCATGAATTTGTCATATCGTCAGCCGAATACTACAGACTGTAAGAAGATTGTGACACACCCATCTGCTGTATCAGCTCAATTTTTTGATATCGCCGATAGGCTGGATCAGGCTGAAGGTCAGCGTCAGGAGATTGAGACGGTTCTGTTTGACCGCTTCGTCTTTATGCATGACCAGAACGTTGTCGAGGAAGGCATTGATGGCCCCGATGCCTTCCGTCAGGACTTCAGCAGCGCCGGCATAGTCGTATACGGCGTATTTTTGCGGCAGATTGGCCTGCATGGCTACGACGGCTCCATAAAGGGCCCGTTCTTCTTCTGTTTCAAAGAGGTCCGGATTAACCTGAGTATCGTCAGCGTCTTTGACCATGTTCCCTACACGGGTATAAGCCTGGAGCAGTTCGGTCTGGCTCATGAGGTCGGCCCGGATGAGCGCATCGGCTCTCTTGGCCGCTTCCGATGCATTGAGCGTATCCGATGCCAGTACGCAGTCGATGATATGATAATCCATCCCTTTATCCTGGAAGATATTTTTCAGACGCAGGGTGAAGTATTCATTGAGCTGGCTCATGACTTCGGCCTGCTTATCTTCTTCCACGTGAAGGAGATTGAGAATGAAAGCAAAGACTTCGTCACAGTTGAGGTTCCAACCGGCATCCATGAGGATATTCAGGATACCGATAGTCTGGCGGCGCAGAGCAAAGGGATCCTGCGACCCTGTCGGAATGAGGCCCAAACTGAACGAGCCGGTAATGGTATCGAATTTATCGGCAATGCCGAGGACTTTACCCATCGTAGTCTGAGGCAGTTCGTCGCCGGCAAAACGCGGTAGATACTGTTCGTTGATGGCATCGGCAATTTCCTGCTTTTCGCCGTCAATCATGGCATATTCTCGTCCCATGACGCCCTGAAGTTCCGTAAATTCAGCTACCATCTGGGTCAGGAGGTCAGTCTTGGCCAAGTCGGACAGGCGGGTAAGGTCGCCATCATCGAGGCCCAGATCCAGTTTGTGATTGAGGAATGTCGTAATCTGTTCCAGACGCTGTGCCTTATCTTTGAGTGTACCCAGGCCGTCCTGGAATACGATGCGCTGCAGGTCATCGACGCGGTCGATAAGTTTCTTTTTCTTATCTTCTTCAAAGAAGAACTTGGCATCATCCAGGCGGGCGCGCAGTACCCGTTCATTGCCGTGCTGGACCGTTTCCAGATGATAGTCATCGCCATTGCGGACGGTGAGGAACAGGTTCATGAGCTTGCCGTCTTTATCGCGCATGGGGAAATACCGCTGATGGTCTTTCATCGGCGTAATGATGGCCGCTTCCGGGAGCTGGAGGAATTCCGTATCGAATCCGCCGCACAGGGCCGTAGGATATTCGACGAGGAATACGACTTCTTCCAGGAGGTCTTCATCCATGATGATCGTACCGCCCTTTTCGTCTGCCAGTTTCTGCATGCCCTGGAGAATCATCTGTTTGCGTTCTTCCGGATCGACGATGAGGAAATGTTCTCTCGTTACGGCTTCATAGTCTTTCATAGACGGGATTTCAAAATCGCCCGTACCGAGGAAACGGTGGCCGCGGCTGATGCGCCCGGATTTTACTTTGGCAATTTCAAAGGGAACGACATCCGTGCCAAAGAGCGCTACGAACCAGCGCAGAGGCCGTACGAAATGAACCGTCTGGTCACCCCAGATCATGCTCTTGGGGAAACTCAGGGACAGGATGATATCTTTCAGGATATCCGGCAGCAGACTGGCTGTATCCTTGCCGATTGTCGTAACGTTGGCATAGACATACCCGTCTTCTACGACCAGGTCTTCTACGGCTATCTTCTGGCCCCGGGCAAACCCCATAGCAGCTTTCGTCGGTTTGCCTTCGCTGTCATAGGCAATCTTGACGGACGGCCCTTTGTTCTTGGCCGATACATCGGACTGCTTTTCTGCCACACCAGCAATCAGAAGAGCTACACGGCGCGGCGTGCCCAGCGAGCGGATGGATTCATAGGATATGTTAGCTTCATCCAGTTTTTTATGGGCCAGATCCTTAATCTGACTGAGGATACTCGGCATATAATGAGCCGGGATTTCTTCCGTACCAATTTCAAGCAGTAAATCTTTGCTCATTTATTTTTCCTCCTTCAACATAGGGAACCCCAGTTTTTTACGCTGTTCGAGATAGGCTTTGGCGCAGGCCCGGGACAAGTTGCGGACACGGCCGATAAAAGCAGCCCGTTCACTGACGCTGATAGCGCCCCGCGCATCGAGCAGGTTGAACGTATGAGAGCATTTCAGCGCATAGTCATAGGCGGGCAGGACAAAGCCGGCTTCGATGGTCCGCATGGCTTCGGCTTCATAGAGGTCAAAGAGATGGAACAGCAGCTTGGCATCGCTGACTTCAAAGGCATAGGACGACTGTTCGAATTCGTTCTGATGGAAAATGTCACCATAGGTCACGCCATCCGTCCATTCCAGGTCGTATACGTTGTCTACACCCTGAATGTACATGGCCAGTCGTTCCATGCCATATGTGATTTCCGATGATACAGGATGAACGTCTATGCCGCCCACCTGCTGGAAATAAGTAAACTGTGTGACTTCCATGCCGTCGAGCCAGACTTCCCAGCCGAGACCCCAGGCACCCAGTGTCGGCGATTCCCAGTTGTCTTCGACAAAGCGGATATCGTGTTCTCTCGGGTTGATGCCCAGTACTTCCAGACTCTGCAGATACAGTTCCTGGATATTGTCCGGGCTCGGTTTGCAGATGACCTGGAACTGATGATGCTGATACAGCCGGTTTGGATTATCGCCATAACGGCCATCGGCCGGACGGCGGGACGGTTCGACGTATGCGACGTGCCACGGTTCCGGTCCCAGCGTACGCAGGAACGTCGCCGGATTCATTGTACCTGCCCCTTTTTCTACATCATACGGTTCCTGGATGATGCAGCCTTGGGAGGACCAAAATTTCTTCAAAGCGAAGCTCATTTCCTGAAAGTTCATGTTGCTTTTCCCTCCTGTACAAAAAAAGTCCCTGTAACATCTCTTGATGTTACAGGGACGAGTTAACACCCGCGGTTCCACCCTGATTGGTCGATTGACCCGCTCACTTTATGCAGCCATACACACCACAACGGCTTCCGGCTGCCGCCTTCAGAATGCCTTCTGCACTCCTTCTGGCAGGCTCACACCTTCCCTGCCTCGCTGTGGCGGACTGCATACTACTTTCTTTCATCGGCTTTCATGCCACTAATCATAGCAAATCTTGTGGGAGTTGTCAATCATGAGGATAGAGACCGTTAAATCATCTTCGTCTTGCCCGACGAAGTAATCATGCTGACGATGACGAAGACAAGCGTGTTGATGCACAGGGCAAAGAATCCGGCATTGATATGGACCGAACCGAGGGCAACGGGATCCATTTTGCTCAGGATGAGGAAGAATACCAGGAATTCTCCGACAATGAGGCCACAGACGGCGCCGAGCTTGCTGGCTTTTTTCCAGAACAGGCCGAGTACGATAATCGGGAAGAACTGAGTAACGCCGGCATAGCCCGTGAGCAGCAGATTGACCAGCAGGTTGGCATGGAAAATGGAAAGGTAAAGAGCAACAGCCGTCAGGATGAGGATGAGATACCGGGCTACGTTCTTCATGTGTTCCGGTGTAACATGTTCATCGTTATGACGGAAGCCGCGTACATAAATGTTGCGGGAAATGAGCAGCGACGTAGAAAGGAGCAGATCCGCTGCGGGAATCATGCAGGCCAGAGCGCCGGCACCGCCGAGGATTCCCAGTACCCATGTCGGGAACGTATCCTTTACGAGGAACAGGAATGCCATATCGGTACGAGGCAGCGGATTGCTGGCGTATACGATGACTGCCGTAAAGCCGACGAGCATTGGGAAAATCAGTGCTAGCTGGGCAAAGGGCAGATAAATGGCATTATGACGCGGTACGTCCGGGTCTTTTGCACTGAACGTATTGGTCGAAAAATGGGGCCACATATAAAAACCCAGGGCAGTCAGTGCGATGGTAGACATCCCCCAGGTCACATCGAGGTTCTTCGTGCCGCCAGGGAAAGTCAGGAAATCGGGTTTAATCGATTCTACGGCTGTAAACATTTCAGAGAAACCGCCGCAGTAATGATACGGAAGATAAATACCAAAAATCAGCATAGCAGCGATCATGCTGACGTCCTTAAATACTGCCGTAGAAGCAACACCTTTCAAGCCGCTCAGGAAGACGAATGCCGCAACCATGACGAAGGCGATGAGCATGGCCTGGACGCGGCCGATGGCTCCGAGAGAAGCGACTTCCACGATAAGACCCAGAGCAGTAAGCTGCAGCTGCAGATACGGCAGGAGGAAGGCGACGCCGACACAGGAAATGAAAATCCCAAGGGGACGGCTGCTGTAGAGATATTCTACCATGTCTGCCTGGGTCACTAATTTATGACGATGGCCGAGCGCACAGACACGGGGCAATACGTGGTAACCGACGAGATATGCCAGACCGCCATAAGCCAGGATATAGAAGGTAGGGCCCCCACGGGCATATGCCCACCCACTGGCACCTAAGAAAGCAAAGGCGGTGTATACTTCCCCGCACATAATGAACCAGTTCAGCCAGCGCCCGAAATTACGGCCGCCGACAGCCCAGTTTTCAGCACTCATTTTTCTATCCTTCAGGCCCGGAATAGCACCGAGAATAGAGATACCGATAATAAAAGCAAATAAAATGATTAATGCACCGAAATTATCCATCCAGTTCACATCCCCTCTTGCACTTATTTGATGTCATCACGATTGACGTTCGGATCCATGTACAAATGATCCTTTGAGGCAATACCGCCAGGTTTGTGGTCCACATTCCACAAAAGCTGCAATGCGATTACGGAAATGATGATTCCTGCCAGTTCCCAGAAGGCGACAAAGGGAAGCCCCAGCACGTAAGGATGAGCCACATTGACAAAGGGAAGACAGAAGATGGACCAGATGAATGGTATGGCTGTAATCAACACTCGCATATACCTCTCTCCTTTCCAGTTGGTATTCCTTCAGGACATAGTTCGCATGAATATTCTTTTACAATATTAAAATATTCATTTTATTTTTTTATTTCCCGAAGAATTCAGTTCACTGAATGATTAAAGTATAGAACATTTATTAAATTTTTTCAAGGGTATTTCGGAAAAACAATTTAAATTTTTAAAATAAATGATTATATTTTTATCAAATTGCCTATTTAATCTATATTTTTAGTATGAATTGAATTTTGTATACAATATGTATGAACCATACTCAAGGATTTTCCTGCTCCCCGGGACATACCACATAAAAAAACAGAGTTTGTCCATCGGACAAACTCTGTTGCTCATCAGAAAAGCACTTTAAAAGTTAAATCGCCTCATATATGCATTTTTTGCAAAGAAATCACATAGCACTCAGGACTGTTGCTCATCGAGATAGGTCCAGCCATCTTCCTGATGGACTTTCCCTTCTTTCATGAGATGCCCCAGCGCACGCTTGAACGCCGATTTGCTCAGGCCAAATTTTGCCTTGATGACAGCCGGTGCCGTCGAATCACTGTAGGGCATCTTCCCCTTACGGCTCTGCAGGAATGTTACAATCTGGGCACAGTCTTCATCCATCGCCTTTTCCTTGACCGGTCGCAGAGAAATATTGATACGGCCATCTTCCCGCAGGTAGGTAATGCGCCCTTTGATCATCTGGCCAATCAGGATAGGGCCATGGAACTCGCTGCGGTGCAGGAACGCAATCCACCGTTCCCGGGTCATGATATAGGCACCCTGGTCGTTCATATTATAGACGGCACCTTCTACCCAGTCGCCAATCCTGGCATCGGTCGCCGGCCGGGAAGCGCGGCGCATTTCGTCTTCTACTTCCATGGAAACGGCCAGACGATGGGATTTATCCTCATAGAGACGGACCCATACATATTCCCCTTCTTTCGGCCGTCCCTTCATTTCGGCAAAGGGCATGAAAATCCCCCGCTCTGTCCCGACATCGACAAAGGCGCCGAAACGGGTCGTGTTGATGATAGGGGCATAGCCAATCTGACCGATTTTGATTTTTGGCAGGCGCATGCTGGCAGTCAGCCGGCCTGACGGGTCATGATACAGGAATACGGTCACCGTATCCCCGACAGCAACAGGATGAGTCTGCTGATTTTTGTGCAGCAGGATATCATCATTCGTATTGCCCGTACCGCCATCGAGGAAGGCGCCCATCTCGCCGAGACGGAGCACTTTCAGGGCAGCGATACTGTTTTCCTGCAAAAGTTGATTCATCTTATTCTCCTTCAAAGGGAATCCGCGGTGCATCGCACCAGAGATTTTCCAGTTCATAATAGCTGCGGTCCTGATCGACAAAAACGTGGGTCACCACATCGCCGGCATCAATGAGGATCCAGCGGCCGGAACGGTAGCCTTCGACATGACGGACCGTGTATCCGTTCTTTTCAAGTTCTTCTTCCACGTTGTCGGCAATACTCTGGGCCTGACGGGTATTGCGGGCGCTGCAGATGACAAAATAATCGGCCATGATCGATGCCGTCATCATATCGAGGATGATGATATCCCAGCCTTTTTTGTCATATGCAGCCTGGGCTGCGATTTCATAACAAGTCTTTTCCTTTGTGTCGTGTGTCTGTTCTTTCATTACTAATGGCATTTCTTTCTATCTTCTCCTTTTTTATCCCATCCACGCCGTACTATTCATTGGCTATGGCATGGCTGCTCGTCCCGATAATCTTTTGTACTTCTACGGGATCAAAATTCCATAACGTATCCGATGTAGCCGTTTTCGTTTCTCCACTCTTGGCAATTTCGCCGGGCAGCATGTAAAAGTGAATGTCCGACACGGGCACATTGCGGAATGTCCAGACAAGTCGTGCCATGTCTTTGGCCGATATGTTGGAATCTACGTCGTGCCAGACGCGGTATGCGTTTACCGCATTCGTTATGCCAAAGTGGGTTTCCCGGTCTTCATAAAACGCTTTAAGGAATCGTTCCTGCCGCAGTGCCTGGAAAAGCGGGCCTTCCTTGTCACTATAACTCATATAGCCGGCAGATTCCCGCCCCGTAAGCAGCTGGTATCCCTGACCGAGATTAAAATCAACCGCCCCATCGCTGGTTTCCCCGTACATCGGTTTTTCTACATACAGTGGCAGGCCGTCATTGATATCGATCATCCGGGCAAACGATTCAGGCGTAAAAGAAATATAATACGGAATGCGGATGTGGAAGATATCTTCTACGACAGCCCGGGTAAGGCTCATCCCGCCTTCGGTGTAAATATCCTGCAGTGCCTGTACTCCTTTTCCCTTCCGTCCTTCAATCTTGGTGTTATTGGGCAGCATGATGAAATCAACGGTCTTCTTTTCTTTATTGACGGCTGCCAGTCCGACGAAATTCGTCCGCGGCGCCGCTTCTTCATCGACACCGATAACCAGCACATAGAGAGGTATATCCGGACTCTGTTGGGCAAATTCTTCGTTTGCCGGTGACGGACGGAAATGAAACCAGGCCAGTACACCGGCAATGATAGCCAGCCCGATGAGGATTGCCATTCCCAATCTGTGCCAGAACCGGCGTTTCCGTTCATCCGGGCTGACGGTCCGGCGACGCTTGTTCCGCGTCTTCCCTTTCTTTTGCGTTTCACCCATTTTTCTGTCTCCCCTTCTTCTGCATCGCCAGAATCTGGGCATTGCGGTTGATGACCGTGCCGGCAAAAATAAGCTTGTCCTGTTCCAGCAGATGGGAAATGGTCGAATCGTATCCGGCAAGGACCGCCTGGTCCAGGTCTGCAGCGGCCAATTCGCGAAGGTGTTCTACGCCGTCGAAATCACGGTTTTCTTCGATGTAATCGGCAACAAAGATGATCTTTTCCAGTGTCCCCATAACTTCTGCCCCAGTCGTATGATGGGCCAGGGCTGCAAGAAATTCCTCGTCGGTCAGGTGATACTTCGTGCGGGCAACGGTGACGGCCGCATACCCATGGAGCAGGCCGCCGTTTGTCATGATGGCATCATCGAGACGGTCGCCGAAAGACTGCCGGGCCAGTTCCTGCATTTCCTCCAGAGGCAGCTGCTTGGCCGCATCGTGCAGAAGACCAGCCGTTTCAGCTTTATCGGGATCATAGTCATTACGCAAAGCCAGCTGACGGGCTGCCTTGGCTACGCCCAGGACATGCTTATACCGGTGGGCAGATAATATGCTTTTTAAATCACTTTTTATTTCTTCTTTTAACGTTGTGCTGTACATTGATATATCCCATTCTTCCTGATATAGTCTGCAACGGCCCGGGGAATCATATAGCGGATGCTGCGGCCTTCCCGGATGCGCCGGCGCAGTTCCGTCGAAGAGAGTTCCATGGTCGGTACGGACAGCTTCAGGATGTGATGTCCCAGACTGCCGAAATGCCGGACGACGGGCATGATGGCTTCTGTACCGTCCGGACGGGTTGCGCCGATGAAATGGCACAGACGTAATATATCTTCCGGATGATTCCAGTTCGGAAGGTCCTGTATGGTGTCCGTACCGGAAATGAAATACAATTCATGACTGGGGCCGTACAATTTCTTTAAAAAACGCAGTGTATCCAACGTATACGACGGTCCTCTCCGGCGTATTTCCATGTCGCTGACCGTAAAATAGGGATTATCGGCCGTCGCCAGACGCGTCATTTCCAGCCGCTGTCGTGCCGTAGCGCCGTGTACTTCTTTATGAGGGGTAATGTATGAAGGAATAAAGAGGACGCGGTCCAGCGAATACGCTTCCCGTGCTTCTTCGGCTATCATCAGGTGTCCCAGGTGGATCGGATTGAAAGTTCCGCCCATAACACCCAATCTAGTGATTTCCATAATAGATATACATACCTCCCCAGATAATAGCCACTACTATTATATATAATAGCAAAAAAATGGCGTAATGTTTATACTCATATTGCGTCTTCGGCGAGGACGCATACTGACGCAGCGTCCGCACGTATCCGCGCAGGCATCGCATCATTGGCGGATCTGTCCCTTACCGTGGATCAGATATTTATAGCTGACCAGCGCTTCCAGTCCCATCGGTCCCCGGGCATGGAGTTTCTGCGTGCTGATGCCGATTTCTGCGCCAAAGCCAAATTCAAAGCCGTCAGTAAACCGCGTCGAGGCATTGACATACACGGCTGCTGAATCGACTTCCTGCAGGAATCGTTCCGCCGTATCTGTATTTTCCGTGACAATAGTTTCTGAATGATGGGTGCTGTAGCGGCGGATATGATCCAGCGCTTCATCGAGAGATGAAACCGTGCGGATAGACATGATGAGGGCATTGTATTCCGTGCGCCAGTCTTCTTCTGATGCCATTTCTATGCCCGTTCCGCCAGCTTCTCTGGCAGCCGTATCGGCCCTCATTTCAACATGGCGGGCCTTCAGGACCGGTACCAGCTTTTCCATAAGCGGCTGGACGACGTCCTTGTGGACCAGCAGTGTTTCCATGGCATTGCACGTAGAGGGACGGGATACTTTGGCATTTTCAATGATGCTGACGGCCATGTCGAGGTCGGCATCTTTATCGACGTAGACATGGCAGACGCCGCTTCCCGTTTCGATGACCGGAACTTTCGCCGTATCGACGACCATGCGGATCAGACCGGCTCCCCCGCGGGGAATCGCCAGATTGATGTACTGGCGCAGTGTCAGCAGTTCGCCGACCAGGGCCCGGTCGGTATTTTCCATAATCGTAACGGCATCGGACGGAAGGCCGGCACGTGCAATGGCATGGCGGATGACTCCCGCCAGAGCCACGTTGGAATGGATGGCTTCACTGCCTCCGCGCAATACGGTCGCATTACCTGATTTCAGACACAGGACAGCCGCATCGACAGTGACATTAGGGCGGGATTCGAAGATGATGGCAATGACGCCGAGCGGAACGGTCACCTTATCGATATGCAGGCCGTTGGGACGGTCCCAGGATGCCAGCGTCTGCCCGACGGGATCTGGCAGGGCAATGACCTGACGGACTCCTTCAGCCATTCCCCGGATGCGGTCCGGCGTCAGGGTCAGCCTGTCAATCATGGCGTCGCTCATTCCCTTTTCCCGGGCTGCCGCTACATCGGCTGCGTTGGCCTCCATAATAGAACTGGCCTGAGCCAGCAAATCATCTGCAATATAGGTGAGAGCATTATTTTTTACTGTTGTATCCGCATTGGCCAGAGCATACGATGCCTGCCGGGCTGCCCGGGCTTTCCGGACGGCTTCTGATTCCATAGCCTCTTCCCCCTTTAATACATAGCCACGAGATTATCGCGGTGAATGACTTCTTCATAAATGCCGTCATGGCCCAGTACTTTAGGAATATCGGAAGACTGGACGCCTTTGATGGCATTGATATTGATGCTGCTGTAGTTGGCTATCCCTTTAGCAATGATGATGCCATCGTACTGGACGTTGACGATATCTCCCTCCTGGAATATACCTTCTACGGCCGTAATCCCGACGGGAAGAAGACTCGACCCGTGGTCGATGATGGCATCACGGCAGCCCTTATCCACGACGATACTGCCTTTCGCCCTGCTGCCCGAAACGAGCCATCGCTTCTTGGAGTGAAGAGGCGTATCCTTGGCTTTAAACAGCGTACCTATGGCTTCTCCTCCGACGATGCGGCTGATAATGCCGTCTTCACTGCCCGACGCGATGACCATATCGACATCGGCCGCAGTAGCAATCGAGGCTGCCTGGATTTTGGTATGCATGCCGCCAGTGCCCATACTGGATCCGGCATCACCGGCGATTTCATAGATGTGTTTATCAATCGTATGGACGACGGGAATGATGGTCGCTTCCGGATGTGTTTTGGGATTGTCCGTGTATAACCCGTCGATATCGGAGAGAAGGATGAGCAGATCGGCATCGACGAGACCGCTGACCATAGCAGAAAGAGTATCGTTATCGCCGATTTTATATTCATCGACGGCGACGACATCGTTTTCATTGATGATAGGAATGATTCCCATCTCCAGCATGGTCAGGAGCGTATTGCGGGAATTCATGAACTTGCTCCGGTCCTGGGAATCCATCCGCGTCAAAAGTACCTGTCCTACGATTTGTCCATATTCGCGGAACATCATTTCGTAGGTATGCATGAGTACGCCCTGTCCGACAGCTGCCACCGCCTGTTTTTCCCGGATACTGCGCGGCCGGTGGTCCAGGTGCAGCGGGGCCAGACCGGCATTGGTCGCACCGGAACTGACGAGGATCATCTCTTTCCCCTGATTTTGCAAATCGGCCAGTTCCCGGACCAGATGTTCGATGCGCCGGTAATTGAGCTTGCCGTTTTCATAAGAAATCGTACTGGACCCTACTTTGACGACGATGCGTCTTTTATTGGTAAAATCTCTCTGCTTGCAGTCCACTTCCATCACTGTCCTACTCTTTAATATAGTCGTAATGCGATTTATCTTTCTTCTTTTTGAACAGGACACCGTAATGGCCGATGACCTGTACGAGTTCGGCTCCCAGCATACCTGCCAGTGTTTCCATGGTTTCCGCCGTATCGAGGTCGGCATTATTGAGCACATGGGCCTTGACCAGTTCTCTGGCGGTAATGGCAGCCCGGGCACTATCGATGACGGCGTCGGACAGTCCTTCCTTTCCTATCTGGATGACCGACGGCATCTGGCTGGCCAGTGCCTTGAGTTGTTTTTTATCTTTATTATTCATATTCTATCTCCTTATTTGCGGTATTCAAATTCCATGGAATAAATGCGCACCGTATCGCCTTCCTGGATGCCCTCTTTTTGCAGCATCTTGTCCAGTTCCATATAACGCCAGATACGCTGGAACCGGCGCAGGGACATGTCATCATCGAAATTCGTCATGGCGACGAGCCGTTCGATCCGGGGGCCGGTAATGACAAAGGCACCATCATCGTCGCGATGAATTTCAAAATCCGGTTTTTCTTCTGGTTTATAGATGACCTCTTCATCCGTTTCGTCCGGTTCTTCCACATACGTTTCCAGCAGTTTCCAGACATATTCCATCAGCTCCGGCAATCCTTCGCCGGACATAGCACAGATAGGGAATACGTCCCGGCCCCGTTCATCCATATACTGCTGGAGCCGTTTCAGATTCGTATCATCAGATAATAAATCGATTTTATTGGCTGCGATGACCTGCTGTTTCCGCGACAGTTTTTCACTGTATTTTGCCAGTTCACCATTGATTTTCTCATAATCCTCGATGGGATCGCGTCCTTCACTGCCGGACACGTCGAGAACGTGGATGAGAATTTTCGTCCGTTCAATATGGCGCAGGAAATCATGGCCCAGACCGACGCCTTCGGCTGCCCCGTCGATAAGGCCGGGAATATCGGCCATGACGAAGCTGCGTTGATCCGGCAGATCGACGACGCCGAGGATGGGGTTCAGCGTCGTGAAATGATAGGCTGCTACTTCCGGTTCAGCCGCAGATACTTTGCGCAGGATGCTCGATTTTCCTACGCTGGGATACCCCAGAAGCCCTACATCGGCCAGTACTTTGAGTTCCAGGCGCAGCCAGCGTTCTTCCCCCGGTTCCCCCCGTTCAGCAAAGGTTGGTGCCCGGTTGGCACTGGTACGGAAATGATAGTTGCCCCGGCCGCCGCGGCCGCCTTTAGCGACGATGGCCTGCTGTCCGTCGTGGCTCAGGTCAGCGAGGAGAGTGTTCGATTCTTCATCGCGCACGACCGTGCCGACGGGTACGGGGATGAGCAGGTCATCGGCGTCGCGGCCGAATTTATTGCTCCCCTGGCCTTTTCCGCCCGGTTTGGCTTTAAACAACCGGCGATAGCGGAAATCTACCAGCGTATTCACATTGCGGTCAGCCACGAGGATGACATTTCCTCCCTGGCCGCCGTCACCGCCATTGGGACCGCCTTTGGGTACAAACTTTTCATGACGGAAGCTGCTCATCCCGTCTCCGCCCTTGCCGGACTGCACAAATATTCTTGCTCTGTCTATAAACATATTTACACCTCATCGAAAAAAAGGAACAGTGACTAAAATATAAAAAAGCATTGAATTATATTATACCATAAACCGCCGCCGGAAATGATAGAATCTGCTAAAATAGCGAAAAAAAAGTAAAATAAATAGTGCCCGGAGCTTTCCAGCCGGGCAGAAACACCGGAAAAAGTCAAACGGTGCAAAAATATCCATAACGTGGTACACTATACTTGATATTGTATGATACATATCAATGGGAGGTTCTTTGTATGGCTAATTTAGCAAATATCCGGCTGAACCGGAAAAAACCGATTATCTGTGTTCCCTGTACTGGCGCAACAGTGGGTGACATCTGTTACAGCTGCCAGCAGATACGGGAAAAACCGCATGACATCATTGAGTACAATGCCGGCACCTTTAACGGCCTGCCCAATTTGTCCCAGCTGTGGAATGCCCTGCTGATGATCACCCAGGCAACCAATGAAGGGACGTTTATTTTTAAATGTGAAAAAAAAGATCTGCCTGAATACTGCCGTACCGAACGGGACTACCGTGACATCATGACCTTTGCCCTGCGCAGCGGCCTTCCCGATGCACTGGAAATCGCCGCCGATACAGACCCCGATCTCATAGATGATTTGTCGGAACAATGTATGGATACGGGCCTGATTCCGATCATTTCCCTGTCCCTGACCAATGCGTCAGAGGCCTCATCCCTGGAACAGCGCCTGACCGGTCTGTCTGACCTGGAAGCCCGTACATTCCACATCACCTTCCCGGCACAGACGACGGATGATATCGATGCCGTCCGTCAGGCTGTCCGCGCATTTTTACAGGAAAATTACGAATTCAAGGTCATCATCCAGCCAACTGGCCCGGTTGCCAAAGCGGAACTCCTGAAAGGGAACACCTTTGATTCGCCCATACTTTACGCAGCCGTCAACGAAGAAACGGATTCATTACCGTCCTGCACGGATCTGCGCCGGGTCCTCGATGAAAAGGGGCTTTGATTGAACATATATGGTATGAACCCAGGAACGGGCCTGCCCATAACGCGGCAGGCCCGTTCCTTTGTGTATGACATCAGCCATGCAGTTCATAATCTAATTCTTTCAAGCGTTCAATCCGCTTTTCTGTCGGCGGATGGGTACTGAACAGATTGGCCAGCCCCGACTGGATACCGGAAAACGGATTGATGATGCACATGTGTGCCGTCGTCTTAGAAGCACCTGGCAGCACCTGATAGTGGGCGTAGTTGTCTATCTTGGCAAGCGCCCGGGCCAGGGCCAGGGGATCGTCGATCATGCGGCCGCCTTCTTCATCGGCCATATATTCCCGTGTCCGGCTGATGCCGAGCTGGATAATCGTCGCCGCAATCGGAGCGATGATGATCGTTACCAGGAGGCCGACGATGCCGCCATTGTCGTCATCATCGTTGCCGCGTCCGAATATAGCCGCCCACTGGGCAATATTGGCAATCCAGGAAATAACGCTGGCAAAAGTAGCCACGACGGTGCTCAGGAGGATATCCCGGTGCAGGATATGGGACATTTCATGAGCCAGGACACCGCGGATTTCTTCATCATCAAGCATGTCGAGGATGCCTTCCGTCGCCGCGATGGCCGCGTGAGACGGGTTGCGCCCTGTAGCAAAGGCATTGGGGACTTCCGTCGGCATGATATATACTTTGGGCATGGGAAGTTCGGCACGCTGTGCCAGATCTTCTACGATGTGGTAGAGCCGATGTTCCGGACCTACGGGCTGGCAGTGGTACATGCGCAGGACGATGGAATCACTGAACCAGTAGGAAAAGAAATTCATCCCCGTTGCGAGAATGAGCATGACGGTCATGCCATGAACACCGCCAAACGCTCTGCCAATGGCCATCATAATCACCGCCAGCAGAGTCATGAGAAAGACTGTCTTTAAACGGTTCATACTACTCTCCTCTATTCTAAAAAATCAAAAGTCAAAAGGTAAAATCCGAATTTACTATATTATAACAGAAAAAGTCATTCTGTCAATATGTTCGATTCATATTCTCTATGCATCACTATTCGGACAGGACGTGATTATTATAGCGGCGGATGAGGACCGTATAATACCCTTCGCCGTCTTTTTTGTCATCGAGCCGGGTCACGATGGTAACATCATTCTGTATCCAGCGGATTTCTTTACTATTCTGGCTCGCTGGAAAGTCTTCCATATTGGAATAAATCGTTGCCGACAGGCGGGCGTACATATCGCGGGCCGTCTTGCGGTTGGTCGTCCTGAAGTAATTTTCAAACGCCAGGACCCGTCCCGCCGGGGATCCATCGGCCGTCTCGATAGACAGCCCTTCGATGACGGTAACGCCATCCTGGGTCACCGACCGTTCGGCTTTTTCCGTCGTGCCGTCACTTCCATAGAACGTCCAGTCGGGCAGGATAGAAAAATTGAGGGCAAAATCCTTTTTGGGCATCCCCAGGTACACCGTATTATACGCCGTCAGGGGATGTTCGCTGATTTCATCAATAGACAGATTATAATCAAAAGCCAGCGCACCGGCAGGTATATACATGGCGGCAGCCAGTACGGCCAGACGTGTCTTCCATTTCATAAAGAATTCCTCCTTCCTCATAGGCCATGGCATATGGCATTACGAATTTGCAGAGTCAAACGAAAATCCAATAAAACAGCCCCTGTACAATCGTGTAATCAATCAGATAAATCAGGCGCTGCAAGGGAATCAGGATGTAACTGAATACGGGTGTCGCCATGAGGACGATCAGCAAAAGGAAGCTGTACCGTTCCACACTGGCCAGGCGTATCGCCCATTCTGTCGGCAGAAAGACCGTGATGAGGCGCGACCCGTCCAGCGGCGGCAGGGGAATGAGATTGAAGATGCCGAAATTGATATTATAGATGATGATCAAATCCAGCACCAAATCCAGACTGCGCATGCGGATGCCGCTCCAGTACAGGATCATCCGTATGGCAAACATGACGAGGGCCAGGATGAAATTGGCAAAGGGTCCTGCCAGGGACACACAGATTTCCCCTTTCCGCCAGTTGCGGAAATTATTGGCATTAATCATGACCGGTTTGGCCCAGCCGAACTGGGCAACCAGCAGCATAATAAGGCCGATGGGATCGATGTGGGCAATGGGATTCAGCGTGAGCCTTCCCGTCATGCGCGGCGTAGAATCCCCCATTTTATCGGCTATCAGGGCATGGGCATATTCGTGGATGACAAGAGCCATGAGCAGCCCTGGTATAGCGGCAACGAGAGACAGTATATCGAAATGAAACATAATTTTCCTCCTCATAGATGAGTTGGCCAGAAACATATGGCCGTATACCTATCATAACAGAAAGAAGCAGGCCGGTAAAGGTCTGCTTCGTTACAACAAATAAGGGTACTGTTATGTTTCATGCTGCCCCGCGTCAGATACAACGGCGCGAACCCGCTGGCATGGGCCGCGTCGGCATACGGCGTCCGGACGCCTGGTCCCCAGTGTTGAAATTATATCACTCCCCGGCAGGAGACAGCAAGGCCGTTTAGAACAATGTGTCCGATTTTTGACAATGATGACCGGTTACTTGAGCAGCCGGCCTACGAGTTTCACGCAGTCCGCCGCATCCTTAGAATAACCGTCGGCACCGATTTCGTCGGCAAAACTGGGAGTTACAGCAGCCCCTCCGATGATGATTTTACCGTCATAATGGCGTTTGACGGCTTCGGCAATGACATCTTTCATGTGCATCATCGTCGTCGTCATGAGCGCCGACAGGCCGACGACAGCCGCTTTGGCCGACAGCGCTTTTTCAATGATGGCCGATGCCGGGACATCCTTGCCCAGGTCGATGACTTCATAGCCGTAGTTGCGCAGCATGAGGGCTACCAGATTTTTGCCTATATCGTGGACGTCGCCTTCTACGGTTGCCACGACGATGGTAGGCAGTTTTTCACTACTGCTGCGCTGTATCATCGGTTCCAGATGATGGATAGCCGTTTCCATGGCGGCTGCGCTGGCGATGAGCTGGGGCAGGAAATAATACTGGTCATTGTAGAGCTGGCCTACTGTATTGATGGCCGGGATGAGAAGCTGGTTGATGATGTCTTCCGGACCCGTCCCCTTGTGAAGTTCTTCTTTCGTACAAGAGATGATCGTGTCCTTTTCCCCGTTCAGGACGGCCTGGTATACGGGGTTCCCATTGACCGGAGAACCGGCCTGCTTTGTACTGCCTTCCGGCTGGACGGAAGGACCCGCAGGGGGAACCGGCGGCTGATGCTGCCGCTTTTCCTCTTCTTTCTTTTCCACATAGCGGATGCGCCGGATATAGGCCAGATCACTGCCGGCACGGTTCATCAGCATGTTGGCTGCCGCAGCGGCATTCATGAGCAGGTCCTGTCCAGGATTGGCAATGGCCATGGTAAGTCCGCTGGCAATCGCCATGGACAAAAATGTCATATTGGCATAAATCCGTCCCGGAAGGCCGAAGGAAATGTTGGACAGACCGCAGACCGTCGGTATCTGCAATTCGTCGTGGCAGTAGCGGAACGTGGCCAGGCAGTCGAGAGCCGCCGTCGGCAGTGCCCCTACGGCACCGACGAGGCCATCGACGATTATGTCTTCCCGGGCAAGGCCGGCTGCTTCTGCCTGTCTGATAAGGGACCGGATAATGTCATGCTTTTCTTCAACCGATTTGGGAAGGCCGGCGTCCGATACGGGCAGGGCAATGAACATGGCCCCGTATTTTTTAGCCGCCTTCAGCAGGCGCTGGCACTTTTTCCCTTCCAGAGAAATCGAATTGATGAGAGCCCGGCCGGGATAGATGCGCAGGGCCGCTTCAATGACTTCCGGGAAACTGGAGTCGATGCACAGGGGCAGCCCCGTAACAGCCGTCACTTCATAGACAGCCCGTATCATCATATCCTTTTCATCGATGCCATTGGTTCCCATGTTGATGTCGAGGACGGCGGCACCGTCTTTTTCCTGCTGCCGGGCAAAGGACCGGACCATGGCCATGCTGCCGGCGCGCAGTTCGGCCTGCAGTTTTTTCTTTCCCGTCGGATTGATGCGTTTACCAATGACCTGGAACGGGCCGTCCAGGGTGATTTCCACGACGCTCCGTTCGGATGCCAGGGCGCGCTTTTTCACTGCCGATACAGGCTGGGGACGCATATCCCGGACGGCATCATGGAGGGCCCGGATATGATCCACCGTCGTGCCACAGCAGCCGCCGATGATGCGGGCGCCGGCTTCGACGAGCAGACGGGCATCACGGGCAAATTCTTCCGGCGTCGTCTGATAGACCGTTTTCCCATCGACGATTTCCGGAAGGCCCGCATTGGGCTTGGCTATGAGCGGCACCGTCGCGTAGCGGTACATGGCCCGGATCCGTTCCACCATATCCAGCGGGCCGGTGGAACAATTGGTGCCAATAGCATCGACGCCCAGTTCCTGCAGGACGACGACGGCCGCTTCCGGCGGCGTCCCATAGAGCGTCCGGCCGTCTGCTTCAAAGGTGAGAGTTGCCATGACAGGAAGGTCACATACTTCACGGATAGCCAGTACGGCAGCCCGCGTTTCCTGCAGGCTCATCATCGTTTCGACGATGAATACATCACAGCCCGCTTCATATAAGGCGCGGGCCTGTTCTTTATATACGTCAACCAATTCTTCAAAAGTCAGCGTTCCCATGGGATAGAGCTGCTGGCCGGTCATGGTCATGTCGCCGGCGACCAGGGCCTTGTCCCCTACGGCTTCTTTGGATAGCTGCACCAGCCGGGTATTAATTTCTATCAGCCGGTCTTCCAGGCCGTATTCGGCCAGCTTGATGCGGTTGCCCGTAAAAGTCGGCGCATAGACCAGGCGGGAACCGGCCTCTACGAACTGGCGCTGCAGGTCCTGTATGGCCTGCGGATGTTCCATAATCCATAGTTCCGGGCAGACGCCGACGGGCATGCCGGCTTTCTGCAGGTTGGTACCAGTGGCACCGTCAAGGATAAAAACACCTTGTTCCAATAACTGTCTGAATTCATCTCGTGTCATCATCTATCTCCCCATATCTATCATATCGTTCCATCGGTAAAATCCATATGCTGTATGTATAATGATTGGAAATCCGCCGTATTTCCCAGGACGACTTCCCTTCCCTTCTGAATGAACGATGTCATCCGTTCTACGGCTCTGCCATCGGTCAGGGCCTGTACGGCCCCCAGCAGAGACGTATTGCCGGCAGCACGGGTCCTGGCTGCCCACGACGGCGGGATGAGTCCCATAGAGGCGGCTGCTTCCGGCTTAAGATAATAGCCGAATCCGCCGGCCAGCCAGATTGTCTTCACATCGTCTTCGCGCAGGCCGGCTGTCTTAAGAAGGACGGATATACCGGCCCGGATAGCGCTTTTTGCCATCTGTATCTGGCGGATATCACGCTGGGTAAGCACGACAGGCGTGCCGTCTGCTCCCTGAGCCAGAGGAAATCCCTCTGTAAACCACGGCTCCCTGAGCGTCCCGTGCCGGTCCACGATTCCATGCTCTACCATGCCTGCCATGGCTTCTATCACGCCGGTACCACACAGTCCACGGGGGGAAATATCGCCGATCGTACGGACTACCGGTCCGGATCCATTCCATGTCACACTGCAGACAGCTCCGGGAACGCTGCTCATGCCACAGCGCAGCTGTCCGCCTTCAAGGGCCGGCCCGGCTGCCGTGGAAGCGACAAAAATGCCATCGCCATTTCCCAGTGCCATTTCCCCGTTGGTCCCCAAATCGAGGAACAGGCTGTTCGTATTGCTCTGGTCCATAGAGCAGGCAATGAGCCCCGAGGCAATATCGGCCCCCACATAGGTACTAAAGCCGGGAAGTATGGTAAGCATACAGGAATCGGGAAGTACCCTGCCAAATAGTTCCGCTGCCGGCAGGGTGACTCCTCCTAGCGATACGGGCTGGAACGGCCAGCTTCCCAGCCCCTTACAGGACCATCCCATGAGGAGATGCTCCATGGTCGTATTCCCGGCCAGGGTCATGCGCCGCAGCTGCTGCCTCATTCCGGGATACGGAGCCAGCAGCTTATGCAGCACTTCTTCTATGCTGTCCATAGCCAGCTTCTGCAACTCGTCAGCCTGTCCGTCACAAGCGGCAGCAATGCGGCTGACAACGTCGGCACCAAAAGTGCGCTGGCGGTTAACGGCGCTTGCCGAATCCAGTACAGTCCCATCGGAAAGGGATACGAGTGATGAGGCTATGGTCGTCGAACCGAGGTCAACGGCCAGGCCATAGTCTCCGCTGGTCCGGACGGCAGCGGCCGCCTTCTCCTGATGGAGGCCGGTCATCTGTCCTTCCCGATGTACGGGCAGACGCACCCGGACCGGTGCGGCAGGAACGGCCTGACAAGCCAGGCGCCAGCCGTCTTTCAGCTCTTCTCCGGAATAAAAATTCCGGTCGGCCGGCGTGACGGGAAGATCCCCTTCGACGAGCTGGATACCACAGCGCCCGCACGTGCCCTTGCCACCGCACAGGGCAGGAAGCTCTCCCTGCCCACGCAGGGAAACGGCCAGATTCTGTCCGGCAGGACAGGTGTATTCCTGAAAGGCCGGACTGGCAGAAACAACGGTTTCTGTTCCGTACGGCTGTTGCCGGAGCCGGCAGTCCCTGTGGGCGCACTGCCGGCAGTCATGGCCGGCATGGAATTCTTCAGGGTCCGGACTCACGGAAAAAACAAGACTCAGCGACTTTTCCGGAACGACCATATAGTCCGGCGTCATGGTCAGTCCCAGCGTACGCCGGGCAGCCAGGCAGTCATAGGCACGCTGCTGCCACGGGAGTGGCAGGTCCGTCCCGATTTCATACCGCCGGGAGATGCCACACCCTTTTTCCCGGCAAAAAGACCGGAGAGCCTGCTGCAGTTCTTCTTCAAAGGAAAACAGGCTGCTGTCTGCCATGGCGTTTAAGAGCAGGGCTGCTGCGGCATCGCCCTCTTCGCGAAGGCGGCCGGTATACGCCGTAATGGCTCCTCCCAGCGTCATCATGGCATATATCCAGGTTTTACCCTCATCCTCTTTCATGGCAAAAGCCCCTTTGGGACGGATGATGCGGCGCAGGACCGGTATTCGTTCCATTACATCTTTTTTTGTCCGGTCCCAGGCATCACTGCCTGACCGGCATCCCAGGAGGCGCAATGTCTGGTCCGGGTTGAACCGGGTCGTATGCCCTGTAATAATGCGGATATCGCTCATGGTCCTGCTCCCTTTCATTAGTATCACATTCTATAGGATATGTTCTCTCTATCATATACTGAATACGACTCTTACACAAGAGATTTCTAAAACCACACAGGAAAAAGCCGTACAGGCAGGAGTCGTCTGTACGGCCTTTCCATTGGGATATGGGAGATAAAGGTATATGAAACTGAAAGCGTCATGCCTTGGGCTGCAAGACCCTTTCAGCGCGGGTATCATGAGTTTTCCCCTCGGTGCTATTAAAAAAGCCTTCTCGTTCCCATCAGGAAGAGAAGGCTTCATTGCCCCGGATATATCATTCATGAGGATCAACTCATGGCCATATAATATCACCATATATAAAATATGTCAATTGTTTTTAGTGAACGTACCCCCGTCTATAGAGGCGGGGGCTTCCTGCTTCAACGAGAACAGCACCACTGACTCTGAAGAGTTGTGGCGACTTACACTCTCTCCACAGGCGTAAGTTTCCGTGCGACCCACGGTACTTTATGCGTTATGTCAGGCAGATATTCGCCTAGCTTCTTCTCGTATATTTATCGCAGCGTTCTTATCTCGGTTATGGTGACTGCCACATTTAGGACAATCCCATTCCCTTACAGATAAGTCCTTAGTTGCATCGTTTTGGAAGCCACAAACATGACATAGCTGACTGCTTGGATACCACTTGTCTACCTTTACAAGCTGTTTTCCTTGCCATGCTAATTTGTATTCCAATATATTTGTGAACATATTCCAGCCATTATCTGCTACGGACTTACCAAAACTGAATTTACCGCCTTTCTTGCGTTTAGCCATCGCCTTGACGCTGATATCCTCAATACCTATGGCATCATAGTGGTCTACCAAGTAGCGGGCTTTTTTGTGCAGGAAGTCGCGGCGTTGATTGGCAATTTTCTCATGAAGCACAGCTACGCGAAGCCTTTGCTTTTCACGATTGTGGCTTCCTTTTTGCCTTTTGGATAGTTTTCTTTGTGCTTGAGCCAATCTCTTCTCGGTTTTACGCAAAAAGTTTGGATAATTCGCATCATCTTCGTCAGAAGCAACATATAGACCGTGCATGGCAAAATCAAGCCCAAGAAATTTCTTCGGCATTATAGGGAGTATTTGGTTTTCGTACTCCACCAAAATACTGATATAGAATTTTCCTGAAGGTGTTCTGCTTATGGTAACGGTCTTTATCGTGCTGTTTTCCATCAGGGGACGATGCAGACATAATTTTACCCAACCAACTTTAGGCAATTTAACCTTATTTCCTTCTAATCGGACAGAGCCTTTCTGATTGTTCGTAGAATATGAGCAGTGGCCTGTCTTCTTAGACTTGAAGTG
The DNA here is from genome assembly GCF_043520715.1 of Megasphaera hexanoica. NCBI lineage: Bacteria > Bacillati > Bacillota > Negativicutes > Veillonellales > Veillonellaceae > Megasphaera > Megasphaera hexanoica. The sequence continues at coordinate 1,830,578 of NZ_CP171361.1, forward strand.
CGGTTTGCCAAAATGTTTTCGGTTGCGAAAAAAATTGTTATATGCCTTGTTCAGGTTCATCTGTGCATTGGCAAGAGCAAGACTGTCCACTTCTTTCAGCCAAGGGAATTCTTCCTTGTACTGTGCAGGAGTATTATTCAGTTTCTTACCGGTTTCCTTATAGTAATCAAGGCGGTCTCCAAGCATCTTGTTATAGATGAATCGGACACAGCCGAAAGTCTTGGCAAACATAATTTTTTGTTCAGCCGTTGGATAGAGCCTGTATCGGTATGCCTTATTCACTATAATCTCACCTGCCTTGATGTTCTATGTATTCACAATTTACGCCTAACCTCTGGAAAATCTTTTTTGATCAGCCTAGAGCTGGCACTTTTATAAGCATTGATGAATTTTGATAGTTCTGTATAGAGAATACTTTGCGGCGATACTTTACCACCAAAACAAGATGGTAATAGAGCAAGAATACTGAATGGTTATTGCTATCCAATTTCATAGTATAATCAATTCTTTCTCATATACGACTAATTATACTACAGAACTATCTACAGAACTATCTACAGAACTATCTACAGAACTATCTACAGAGCAATGGTATGGCTCAATTACTTACGTAAATTCGCCATACCCGCCTTCATCCCCCACCTAAGAGGTGGAGGACTTCTGGCGGATTAGGTTAAATTGTTTACATATGAGGCAATATATATTAAAAATCATTACATTGCCATCAAGTATATCCTTTATTTTTCAAGCAGAAAAGCCCGGTCTGCCGAAGGAGAAGGCAGTCAGTCAGGCTTTTCCTGTGATATAGGGTTAGATAGGTATCAATATTATGTAGACGGCCGGTGAGACGTTTCATCGTTTTCTTTTGATGATACATCCGATGATTCTTCCGGTTTCGTCTGTGACGTATCGGTCTGTTCTGACGATGAGTCATCGTCTTTCCGGACTTCTGCCCGGAACTCCCGCAGGCTCGTTCCCAGCGCCTTTCCCAGGCCGGCAACTTTTTTGCCTCCAAAGAGGACGACGACAATGAGTAAAATCAGGATAAGTTCTTGTGTTCCCAGATGCATAACAGTCTCCTTTCTTATACAGGCAGGATGCCCATGAGTCCCAGTACGAGGCCCAGGACGCCCGATCCGATGAGGACTTTGATGACGCCGATTTTACGGCGGATAGCCATCAGCGCCAGGATGAGGACGAGGATGGCAGCCGGACTGAAAGCCCCAAAGTCTTCCGGCACCGATTCAGTGCTCCACACGGCGAGCCAGACAAAGCTGAGGCTGGCCGCACAGATCAGTCCGACGACAGCCGGGCGCAATCCGTTCAATACGCCGCGGATGGGACCGATATTGCCGTATTTGAAGAACACCCGGGCCAGGATGATTCCCAGAATCAGGGACGGAGCGACAAATCCGGCCGTCGCACAGACAGCACCGCCGAGACCGGCGATTTTCGTCCCGGCAAAGGTAGCCGCATTGATGCCAATCGGGCCGGGTGTCATTTGTGAAATGGTGAATATATCGACAAATTCACTCATAGACAGCCAGTGGAAGGTATCGACCACCGATGCCTGGATGAGCGGCATGGAAGCATAACCGCCGCCGACACAGAAAATGCCGACTTTGCAGAATTCCCAGAATAATTGCCAGTAAATCATGATCTATCTCCCCCTTTTTAATCATACCTGGCATCACGCATACATAACAGCCCGATGATGCCATCGATGAGGACCAGATACATGAGGTTCACGTCGAAGACGACATTGGCAATGAACGTAGCGGCAATGATGACCAGCGGCAGGACGAGCTTTTTTTTGCACTGCTTCATCAGCAGATTGATGCCTACATTGACCATGAGGGCTGTAGCACCGCACTGCATGCCCCGCAGGATCATCTTGACTATCTGGCTCTGGATAAAGAAATCATAGCAGTAAGAAATAATGGTCAAGGTAATGAGCGGCGGCAGCACCGTCGCAATGAGGGCGGTCAGTGTACCGGCGATACCGGCCATGCGGTATCCCAGGATGATGGCACTGTTACAGGCAATGACACCGGGCATGGACTGGGCAATGGCGACCATATCCAGCGTTTCTTTGTCGCTGATCCAGTGGTATTCATCGACGTATTTGGCCTTGAGAAGGGGCACGATGACATAGCCGCCGCCAACGGTAAAGGCACTAATAATAAATGTGGATTTAAATAAGACCCAGAAAAAATGGGCATCCCGGCGGGGATGTTCCAATGTGGTTTCTTCTTCCATCGGTAGTTCCTCCTTTATCAGACAGGTGCAATTGTTTCCTCGTTTCTATCTGGAATTATACCAGCATTCGTGCTATATTAAAAATATAATTTTAATTTAGCAAATATATATTTTTCATATAGTAAGGAAGGGGTATCCATGGATTTACGACAACTCCGGTATTTCGTCGCCGTCGTCGAGGAAGGACAGATTACGGCAGCGGCCCGGCAGCTTCATATGGCACAGCCGCCACTATCCCAGCAGATACAGTTACTGGAAAAAGAGCTGGAAGTAGATTTGTTTATCCGGGAGCACCGTCACATGGAACTGACGGAAGCGGGAAAACTGCTCTATGAACGGGCCCGGCAGATCCTGAATCTCAGCGATTCGGCCAGGCGGGAAATCCGCGATTTCAGGCAGGGCCTCAAAGGAACGCTGCACATCGGTACCGTATCGAGCTCAGGCAGTGTCATCCTCAGTTCGGCTATGCGCGATTTTCATCAGAAGCATGAAAGCGTTCATTTCGAAATTTATGATGGCAATACCTTTGAGGTCATCGATATGCTGCACAAGGGCCTGGTTGAAATCGGCATTGTCCGCACGCCGTTCAAGGCCGGATCTTTCCATTGTAAAATACTCAACGAAGAGCCGATGGTGGCCGCACTGCCCCGGGAACTGGACTGGTGTCCCGACCGGACTCATATTACCCTCCGGGAACTCAATCAGAAACCGCTCATCATCTACCGGCGCTTCAACCAGCTCCTTCAGGATATCTGCACCAGCCAGGATATGAATCCCGTATTTTTCTGCCGCAACGACGATGCCCGTACGACCATCCTCTGGGCCAACGCCGGTCTGGGCATCGCCGTTACGCCCGCTTCTGCCGTACATCTGGCAGCCCACGATAACCTGAGCGTGAAAATTATCGACGAACCGTCCCTGCGCACGCGCATTGCCGCCATCTGGCCCAAAGGACGATACCTGTCCAGTTTGGGAGAAAGTTTTATTCAGGCATTGCAATTATAGCTTGCCTTATGTGGATATTTTTGGTATACTTTATACATAATAAATAATCGTTATTTATTACATATTCATGATGAGGTGATACCATGGAAAAAACAGTACAGCAGATGTTCGCCAAACGTCGTACGAATTATACATTGGGAAAGGATGTCACCCTGCCCCAGGAAGAAATCACGGCCCGCATCGAAGCGGTCGTCCGGGAAGTCCCGTCGGCTTTCAATATGCAGTCCGGCCGCATTATCATTGCCTACGGCAGTGCTCATGACAAAATATGGCAGATAACCAAAGACACCCTCCGGGCGGTCGTACCGGCCGAAGCATTTGCCAATACGGAAAAGAAAATCGATTCCTTTGCTGCCGCTTACGGCACCATCCTCTATTATGACGATACGGATGTCGTGAAAAAGCTGCAGGAACAGTTTCCCCTGTATGCCGCCAACTTCCCTACATGGGCCCAGCAGGCCAACGGCATGATGCAGTATGCCCTGTGGACACTCTTTGCCAATATGGGCCTGGCTGCCAACCTGCAGCACTACAACCCGCTCATCGACGAAGCCCTGGCCAGTGAATTCGACGTACCGGCCTCGTGGCAGCTCATCGCCCAGATGCCCTTCGGCCAGCCTCTGAGCCAGCCGGGACCGATTGAAAAACTGCCCATCGACGAACGGGTCAAAATCGTATTTTAATATATAAAGACATACCAGCGCAGAAAAGACTGCCTTGAATCGGATTCAGACCGTTACCCAGGAAACACGGCGACGGGAATCTGATGAAGGCAGTCTTTTTTTATCCGGAAGGCTCATTTCCTTTAAAAACCACTCAGAACCACACCGGTTTCGGGTCCTCGTTGTGATAGGTGCGGTAGAGCCAGAAACTGGCCGCCAGGAGGATAGCCGACATAACGAAGAAGATAGATTTCATACCCCACCAGGTCGCAAGAGCTCCTCCCAGAAGAGGGCCGGCCATGGAGCCGAGCTGCTGGGCCGTAAACAGCAGACCGTAAATACGTCCTTTGAAATCTGGCGGCGTATGCTGGGCCATGATGGCGTTGAGAGCCGGATTGATGCCGGAAAAGCAGAGGCCGATGGTGAACTGAGTCACGGAAAAGGCTGCCAGCGTATTGGGAAGGCCCTGCAGGGCTTCTCCCATAGCGGTGACAAAAATCGACACGGTGAGGATGCGGATAAAGCCTTTCTTCTGCCCTGCCTTTCCCCACAGCGGCGCGGCGATGGCACCGGAAACACCGGACAGGGAAATGACGAATCCTGTCGTAAGGGCCAGATTGGGAATATCACCGGCCAGACTGGTGATATACGTAGACAGGACGGGCTGGAGGATGAAAATGACCATCTGGATCAGTGCTCCGCATACCAGCATATTGCGCAGGAGGGGCTGGCGCAATACGTCCAGCTGGGACAGGTGGCGCGTCTTTCCGGCTTCGTCCTTTTCCGGATCGGGCGGCTCCTTGATGAAGAAGATGAACATGAGGCCGTTTATAAAGAGGAAAAAGGCGGCGATAAAGAAAGAAAAGCGCATGCCGAACAAATCGGACAGGATGCCCCCAAACAGCGGTCCCAGGACGCTGCCGGCCGTCATGACCCCCTGCATGGTCCCCAGGCAGAACCCAAGCTTGTCTTCGGGAGCATAGAGTGTCATAATGGCCAGATCCATAGGCCACAATCCGTAGGCAAACCCCTGGAGGAGCCGCATGAGTGTCAGCTGTTCCGGTGAGGTGACCAGGCCGCCGCAGAAATAGCTGAGCGACAAAAACAGACAGGACCGGATAGCCATAGGCTTTTTTCCGTGGGCATCAGCCAGCTTTCCCCAGATGGGTGCCATGATGGTACTGACCAGAAAAGTGGAGGAAAATACAATGCCCGACCAGAGGTGGACATCTCCCGGCAGAACGCCCAATTCGTCCGTGAGATAGATTGGCAGGAAGGGAATGAGCATCGTATAGCTGAATGACATAAAGAGGATGTTGCAGGTCAGAATAGCCAGAACGACTTTCCAATTCATAAAATCCCCTCTTTTCTGCCAGCGTATCAGGACTGGCGCGTCAGTGTATAAATCAGGGCATTGCAGATAGCCGCGGCGACGTTGCTGCCGCCTTTGCGTCCCAGGGCCGTGATGTACGGGACGCCGGCTTTCATGATTTCTTCTTTGGCATAGACGACGTTGACGAATCCTACCGGCACGGCAATGATCAGGTCCGGATTGATCCGTCCGGATTCTATGAGCTCTTTCAGGCGCAATAAGGCCGTAGGCGCATTACCGACGGCGATGATCAGGGGACCGGTGAGCTTTGCCGCTTTATCCATCGATGCCTGCGCCCGCGTCGTCCCCTGTTCTCTGGCCGCCTGTGCTACATCACTGTCGGCCATGTAACATACTTTGCCGGCTCCCAGTTTGTTTAGTCCCGGCGCACTGATGCCCATACAGGCCATATTCGTATCGGTGACGATCGTACAGCCATGCTTCAGCGCTTCCAGTCCGCGCCGGACGGCGCTGGGACTGAAGCGCAGGTTCCGTACATAGTCAAAATCGGCCGTCGTATGGACGACGCGCTTGATGATGTCTTTTTCATCGGGAGGCAGGATGATGTCCCCCAGTTCCTCTTCTATGATTTCCATACTGCGCCGTTCGATATCAGCCGGCAGGATGTGTTCTACTTTCATCGCATTCGTTCCTTTCTGAATTGGCGGCAGGCCCCGATAAAGCGGGATGCACAGTCCGGACAGCCGCTGAAATGAATGTGGGGATACCCGGCAAATAGCCGCCCACTGGCCACAATAGCCGGCCACTGGCGGCTGCTCCCGGCCTTATAAGCGGTACAGGACGAACCGGAAGCCGTACTACCGGAATAGTGAAATTCATGGGCCGTCAGGGTTTTACCACGGGGCAGCAGCAAGGTGTCGGTCCGGGCTTCCAGGGTCACATAGCCAAAATGGCGCAGGCCGCCTGTCATATAGGTTTCGCCGGAAATGACGCCAGCCCAGGGAAGCAGCTGCCCGTCCTGGCAGCGGTAATAGTCATGGAGATACATGAATCCCCCGCATTCGGCCAGACAGGGCATGCCCTGCCTGATGGCCTGCCGGATTGATGCGGACATGCTCCCATTGCGGCTCAGATTCTGTGCATACAGCTCCGGATAGCCGCCACCCAGATAGAGGCCGTCACAATCGGGCAGGCTTCCATCGTGGAGCGGACTGAAGGGAATCAGCTCCGCCCCGTACGACCGTAAGGTATCCAGACTGTCTTCATAGTAGAAGCAGAATGCCTCATCCCGGGCGATGGCCAGACGCACCGTATCAGCCGGAGCCGCCATGTCCGGTTCTTTCCAGGAAAGGGGCGGCGCCGTCCGGGCCAGTCCCATCATAGCACTCCAATCCAGGCTCATTCTTCCTGCATCCCCTAATTTCCGCAGTATATCCTGTAAATCGGCGATTTCAGAAGCCGTCACCAATCCCAGATGACGGCTGGAAAAGGTACAGTCCGGCATGTCCGGCAGATAACCCAGCGACCGGAGTCCCGATTCCCCTTCCCAGGCACGGCGGTAACGGGCATACACCATGGGTTTTACCCGGTTGACTATGAAACCGGCAATCCGGCTGTCTTTGCGGAATGCCGCCATCCCTTTGAGAACCGCCGCCAGTGTCAGGGCACTGCCCCGGCCATCGACGACGAGTACGACCGGCGTTCCCGTCGCAGAAGCCAGTTCATAGGCACTGGCTTCACTGCCCATACCGATACCGTCGTAATACCCCATGGCTCCTTCCAGTATGGCAATCTCCTTTTGTCTGCCATGCCGCCCGAGAATGCGGCAGGCCGTATCCCGGCCCGGTTCGTTCCGTCCCAGGAGGAACAGATCGAGATTATACGACGGCGTATCCAGTACGCGCCTATGGAACATGGGGTCGATATAATCGGGACCACTTTTAAAGGCGGCGGCCTGACAGGAACGCCGGCGCAGCAGTTCCAGGAGTGTACAGACGACGGTCGTCTTGCCACTGCCACTGCTGGCAGCGGCAACCATGAGTCGTGGCAGGTCCGTTATAGGCATGACGAACTCCTTTCTCCGCCCGGGACGGGATCATAGGCGGCTGTCATAATATACACGGGATTCTGGGCCATCATCATATGGCTGCTGCCTACACGACGGGACCGGGCCGTCATGACCTGGGTGATATCCAGCGTATAGTCCGGTCGGCCTGCATAATACGCCGTGACCGCCGCCAGTGTTTCTACAGTGATAGCCGTCATGACGATGCGGCAGGCCCGGTTCTTGCGGTATATTTCATCCAGTATAGCCGGTATATTCCCCTTCGTCCCGCCAATAAAGGCATATTCCGGCGCATCTGCCACACTGGGCAGTGTCCGGGCGGCATTCCCGGGAACGACGGTCACGTTGGACAAGGCAAACCGGTCTATATTGGCTGTAAGGACAGACAGGACTTCTTCATCGATTTCAAAGGCAAAGATTTCCCCCGCCGGTGCCAGCAGTGCCAGTTCCACCGTACAGGAACCGGTGCCGGCTCCGATATCATAAATAACGGCCTGGGGAAACGGCGCCAGACGGGACAGGGCAATACTGCGGATTTCCTGCTTGGTCATAGGCGCCTTGCCGCGGATAAAAGACTCGTCGGGAAGGCCGTGGACCGGACGCTGCCAGGGCCGGGCCTTATCGTTCCAGATCATCATGACGGCCAGCGAGCCCTCTTCCTTCAGCACGGCCAGTTCTTCTGCCGTGCCCCTGGCTACGTGTTCATCTTCATAAGACAGTCGGTATCCCACGGCAACCCGGGCCTGTCCCAGACCAGCATGACAGAGCATGCGGCACAAGGCGGCCGGCGTGTCACTGCCACCGGTAAGGCAGAATACCTTCCCATGATGGCGCACGGCTTCTGTCAGGGAATCGCGGCGGCCATGGCGGCTGACAATATAGGTATCATGCCAGTTCGTCTGCAGGAGAGCGGCGAAATACACCAGACTGCTGATGCCGGGTATGCGGACGATATGACAGTCCGGCAAGTCCCGGATGAGAGACGCCAGACTGTAAAACCCGACGTCGCCCGATACGAGGACAGCCATAGGGCCGCCGTCCGGAAGGAGAGACAGGGCCAGCTCATATATTTCATCTTTTTTATACGTATATACGAGTCGTTTGCCCGCTGCCGCATACGGCTCCACCATGCGCCGGTCTCCCACCAGGACCGGGCAGGCTGCAATAGCAGAACGGGCCCGGTCTGTCAGATATTCCGGATTTCCCGGACCGATACCGATGACATAGACATCCATCATTTCTTCTCCTCTCCGCCTCTCTCAGGAATCGTGCCAAAGGGCCTCGAGCTGCTCCTTGACGGCCTGCAGTGAATCCCCCGTTTCCGCTGGCCGCCCGACGACGATCAGCCGGGCACCGGCCATACGGGCCGCCTCCTGTTTTTCTGCAAATCCGCCCGGTTTTCCCGAATCCTTGGTAATGACATACCGGCTGTGATACTGACGGAACATGGCGGCGTTCAATTCCGTAGAAAAAGGCCCCTGCATACAGATGATATGTCCTGGCACATACCCCAGGGACAAGGCCCGGTCCAGCGAATCCCTGAGCGGCAGGATACGCACATAGAGCCGTTTCTCATAGTCCGGGATATGGGTAAACACGTCGAGATTCTTACTGCCCGTCGTGAGAAAGACCGCACCTTCCGTATCGCTGAGAAAATCCGCTGCTTCTTCCATGGAATAAACTGATACGGCGTCTCCATGGGGAAATGCCGGCCGGGTCACGCGGATATAGGAAACGCGGCGGCGCATACATGCCGTGCGGCAGTTGCCGGTTACGACAGCCGCATAGGGATGACTGGCATCTACGACATGAGAAATGGCGTGCTCCAGCAGGAATCGTTCCATATCCTCTTCGGTCAGGCGGCCGGTCCACACCGTCAGCGACGGCCATGACGGAATCAGGGATGCACCGTATGCCGTGGCCACAGTGACATACGTCGGAATGCCCCGGCTTCCGGCATAAGCGGCCAGTTCCCGGCCTTCAGTCGTCCCGCCGATGATCCAAAGCGTCCCCGTCACAGCAGCGTATACCCGCGGGGCGTCACCATGTGGCCGTCTATGAGTTCTGTCTGGCTGTTGCCGATGAATACGGTCGTAAACATATCCACCGGCACATGCTGCAGTTCGCCCAGTGTCATGATCGCCGCGTCTTCTCCCTTCCGGCCAATGTGACGGACCAGGCCGGCCGGGACGGATCCATTCTGGTGCCGCAAGATGATGGCACAGGCCTTCTGGAGATAATCGGCCCGTTTGTGGCTTCCCGGATTGTACAGGCAGATGACAAAATCAGCAGCTGCGGCACAGTCCAGGCGCTTTTCGATGGTTTCCCACGGCGTCATGAGGTCGCTCAGGGAAATGAGGCAGAAATCGTTCATGAGCGGGGCACCCAGACGGGCTGCGCCGGAACAGGCCGCCGTGATTCCCGGTATGACCGTGATATCCACGTCGGGATAGGCCGCGCCCAGCTGATAAATAAGGCCGGCCATGCCGTAGACGCCGGCGTCACCACTGGATATGAGGGCGACAGAGGCGCCCTGCTGTGCCCGTTCCAGGGCCATGCGGCAGCGGTCGGTCTCCTTGGTCATGCCCGTAATGATGTATTCTTTATCGGGATAATCGTCCCGAATGAGGTCAATGTACGTCTGATAACCGGCGATGACATCACACTCTTTTAGTACACAGGCGGCCCGGAATGTCATTTCATCACGCGACCCGGGACCGATGCCGATGACATATACGTTCTTCTTCATATGGTCACTCCATCATTTCAAAATTGACGCAGAATTCTTCGCAGGCAATGGCCAGCGTCACGCCATCGCGGACGGTTTTATGCAGCAGGAGCCGTCCTCCACGGCTGGCCAGTACGGCAGCCCGTTCGCAGACATTATCGGTCCCCGTCGTTTTCTGTACGAACCGGGACGAGGCAAATCCCAGGCCCGGTGCCGCATTGAGCTGCCCGGCCGAGTAAAACTGGATGGGGATGGCGTTGTTCCTGGCAAAATGCAGCAGGCCCTTTTCCTGCTTCTTGATGTCAATAGTCGCTATATCGGCGACGAGGTTCAGGCCGATGCGCAGGCGCCGCAGCTCGCGCAGTACGAGGCGGCTGATGGCTTCTTCCGGCGTATCCTTGCGGCAGCCGATGCCCAGATGGATGATGCGCGGCCGGAGCACGACTGTTTCGGCAAAGGGATAACAGTCCTGGCTGAGAGTAATGGCCATGCCCAGAGGCCCCGATGGCTGCATTTCCAGTCCTTCCGGCAACGTACCTTCTACGGGAAAATCACTGTATACCCCGACGGGGCCGCCGTCCAAAAGTCCTGCCGAGAATGCCTTGGCTTCCCGCATGGACGAAATGACCATGTGATTCCGTGCCGCCCATTCATCGACGGCAAAGAGATGGTTGACATCGGTCGCCGTCGTAATGACCGGCTGGCCATGAAGATAGCCGGCCAGTTTGCGCGTCATCTGATTGGCCCCGCCTATATGCCCCGAAAGGAGGGGAATGACGTACTGCCCTTTTTCATCGATGACCAGGACAGCCGGATCGGTCGTTTTGCTCTTTATATAAGGAGCAATACTGCGCACGGCAATACCGGAAGCCCCGATAAAGACCAGCAGTTCTGCCCCGGAAAAGGCCTGACCGGTACAGCTGGCCAGATCCGGCTCGATTTCTTCCAGCTGGGAATCGAGCGATACAAATTTTTTCCCTGTCAATGCCCGGACCTGCCAGCCACACAGTTTCAGATACGACTGTATGGAAATACTGAGTCTGGCGCCGCGCCGGGTAAAGGAAAACAACACTGCCTTCATCGTTTCTTCACCTCTTACACGAACTATTGGGACGCTTTGCGGAATCCATGAGTAAAGGATGGATCATACAACTTACTCCGGTCGTAGGAACCATCGAGGAAATCGCCGACCAGGATGAGCGCGGTCCGGGTAATACCGGCAGCTGCCGCCGTTTCCGCCAGGGTCGCCACCGTGCAGGGACAGACCCGTTCATCCGGCCAGGATGCCTTGTAGACGATAGCCGCCGGCGTGTCCTCTGCATAGCCGCCATGGATGAGCTCGTCCTGCAGCTTGTCCAGAAGACCTGTACTGAGGAAAATGACCATCGTCGCATGATGGGCGGCATAGTCGGCAATGCGCTGACCGTCTGGCACGGGAGTCCGGCCTTCCATGCGGGTGATGATGACCGACTGGCTGATGCCGGGCAGGGTGTATTCCTTGCGGACGGCAGCGGCGGCGGCAGAAAAGGAACTGACGCCGGGCACGTACGTATAGGCGATGTGCCGCTGGTCCAGGGCATCCATCTGTTCGCGGATAGCCCCGTACAGGCTGGGATCGCCCGTATGCAGGCGGACCGTCATCCTGCCCGCTGCTTCGGCCTGTTCCATTTCCTGCAGGACGTCTTCCAACGTCATGGAGGCGCTGTTGCAGATGCGGCATCCTTCTTTGGCAAACTGGAGCAGCTCTGGATTGACCAGCGATCCGGCATAGATGATGAGGTCTGCTTTTTCAAGCAGTTTCTGGCCCCGTACGGTAATGAGATCGACGGCTCCCGGGCCGGCTCCGACAAAATATATCATAGGTTCTCCTCCTGTCTTACGAGAATCACAGAAAAATACCCCGTATCGTCTGCCTGTCGTAAATCCGTGCATACCCGTTCCCCCGGAAGGCCACAGCGTTCTACCAGGGAAGCGTGCCGCAAAAGTCCTGCATCCTGCAGTTGTTCCTTGAGGGCGCCCATATGGCGGGGTACTTTCATGAGGACCTTGCTCCCCCGTACGGCGAGAAGGTCCGGCAGATCGTCCCGTCCGGCCGGTACGATGAGAAGGGGTTCATCCTTTTCACACAAGGGCTGGCCCAGACGGGCGGCAGCCGCCGAGAAGCTGGTAATGCCCGGAATGACGACGGTTTCATAACCGCGGCGGCGGATTTCTTTCTGGATATACATGCACGATGCGTAAACCGTCGGGCAGCCGAGAGTAATGAGGGCGATATCGCATCCCCCGTCGAGGACGGCAGCCACCTTGTCTGATGCATCGCTGTGCGCTTTTCTGAGCCGGCCGGCATCGCGGGTCATGGGAAAGGTCAGGGACAGGATATCCTTTTCTTCCAGATGCAGCCCTTCCTGCCGGGCCGCGGCTTCTTTCAGGATGGCGGCAGCAGTCTGACGGCCGCTCTGGTCTTCGGGCAATGCCAGCACCGGGCAGCGGCACAGGGCATGCCAGGCTTTAAAAGTCACTAGTTCCGGATCTCCCGGCCCCATGCCGACGCAGTATAACGTTCCTTGTTTCATTCAGCCTTCTCCTTCTGGTGAAAGGCCAGCAGTTCCTCTGCGCGGGGAGTCTGGGCCAGCACACCGTAACGATTAGAAAACATCATGGCACCGCAGCGGATTTCGCCGTGGACCCGCTGGTCCATGTAATATTGGATTTTTCCGGCTGCCGCCGTCATGACCGGTCCGAGCAGCTGCGCTTCTATCAGTATCTCTATGGCCGTATCGGTCGTCGTACATTCATATATGCGGCGGCCCGTATCACGGCCGGCACCGCACAGCATGGCCTGGAGAGCCATGAATTCCATGCGCCCGTCTGCATAAAGGGAATGGGTGTTCATGATGCCCATCGCCAGTTTGATGAGTTTTCCCGTATGGCCGATGAGCAGGACATCTTCAAATCCTTTATAGACGGCATAGTCGAGGAGTTCGCCGACGTAATTGCTGCAGGTGACACGCTGGGAGACATCGAGATGCAGCACATCGCGGCTGAAATCGACGCCATAGTTGCCAAAAAAAGCAAGGAGGTGGCGGACGCCGTCAGCCTTGCGGGAGTTCATTTCCGTATGGATCGTATCGATCAGAGCCTGCTCGCTCATGGGATCGACAATGCCCGATGTCCCCAGGACCGACAGTCCCCCTTCAATGCCCAGGCGGGGATTGAACGTACGGGCTGCCAGGGTCTCTCCTCCGGGAATGGAAATGGTGACGACCAGTCCGCCCGTATAACCGGCCCTTTGTGCTTCCCTACGCACCGCTTCTTCTATCATGCGCCGCGGCGTCGGATTGATGGCAGGACCTCCCTTGGGACAGGAAAGGCCGTCACGGGTCACACGGCCCACACCGGGACCGCCGCAGAGGCGGATGCCCTCTCCGGTCTTTTCTACCGTTGCGAAGACGAGCATGCCGTCGGTAATATCCGGGTCATCGCCGCTGTCCTTGCGGATGGCACAGGTCACCCGGTCCGGGCCGATAGACACCTCTTCCGGCTCCAGTTCCAGCCCGATACCCCGGGGCGTCATGAGGCGCACGATGGCAACGGGCATTCCCGTAAAGAGCATGCGGGCGGCAGCCTTGGCGGCAGCGGCAGCACAACTGCCGGTCGTATAGCCGCAGCGTAATTTTTTTCCTTGTACGATTTTGTAAGTATCCATTGTTTTCTGTATATAGATTTCTGTATAGTATATACTATTTTTCTCAATTATAACATGAACTATGCCGGCCTGCTACCCTCAAAAGACGAGGACCCGGCGGCCCGAAGCCGTGACGGCCGCTTCACCGGACACGGAAAACACGTCGTGTATCATCTCCGGCGTGATGACATCCTGCGGACGGCCCTGGGCGACGATGCGGCCCTCTTTCATGACCAACGTGCGCCGGCTGTAGCGGAGGGCCTGATTCATATCGTGCAGGACGAGGACAATGGTCAGATGGAGCGTTTCGTTGAGCTGCTGCAAGAGTTCCAAGATATCCAGCTGGTGGCGGATATCGAGGTACGTCGTCGGTTCATCAAGGAGCAGGATCTGCGGCTCCTGGGCCAGGGTCATGGCCAGAAAGGCCCGCTGCTGTTCGCCGCCCGATAAAGTATGTACCAGGCGGTCCCGGCAGGATCGGATGCCGGCATCGGCCATGGCTTTTTCGATAATATCCCGTTCCTGCATGGAAGGACGGCGGTAAAACGTCCGGTAGGGAAACCGGCCCAGACTGACCAGTTCGTACACGGTCATGTCTTCCGGGATATCGTGTTTCTGTGTCAGGATTGCCATGCGGCGTGCCAGCTGGCGGCGGCTGTATGACGAAAGAGGCCGTCCCTCGAGAAAAGCCTGTCCGGACTGGGGCCGGATCATATGACAGAGCACTTTGAGGAGCGTGCTTTTGCCGCATCCATTCGGTCCGATGATGGAGAGAAACTCTCCCGGTACCACGCTCAGACTGATATCATGCAGGACCGGTACATGTCCCAGCGTTACCGATATATGGTCCAGACTCAGAGCCTGCGGTGTATCCATCACACGTCCCTCCTAAGAAGATACAGAAAAAACGGTGCGCCCAAAAGCGCCATGATAATGCCGACGGGCAGTTCCACCGGCGCCAGGATGATCCGGGCCACCGTATCACACCAGGTCACGACAGCCATGCCCAGAAGGGCCGACCCCGGTATGATATAGCGGTAATCCGTCCCTCCCAGGAGGCGGACCATATGGGGCACGATGAGGCCGACAAATCCCAGGAGCCCGGCCACGCTGACGGCACTGGCCGCCAAAAGCGCGGCAATGGCGGTCAGTCCCAGCCGTGCCCGTTCGACCGATAGCCCCAGGCCGCGGGCCATGTCATCGCCGAGCTGCAGGAGATTGAGATAGGAAGCTCCAAACAGGGACAAAGCCAGCCCCGTCAGGGTGTACGGCACGATGAGGGTCACGTCATTCCAGCTGCGGGCAGCCAGCCCTCCTACCATCCACAGCAGGGCGCCGTGTACGCGGTCACTGTAAAAGATGAGCAGACTGGAAATGGCAGCGCCCAGAAAGGCCGACACGGCGACGCCGGCCAGGATGACGCGCACGGGCTTGATGCCATTTTTCCAGGCCAGGATGTAAATCATGACAGCTGCCACCATGGCACCCGTAAAGGCAGCGGCCGGCATGAGATACGTATAGGCAGGAAACAGGATGAGGATGGCAATACCCGTAAGACCGGCCCCGGACGAAATGCCGATGATATGAGGATCTGCCAGAGGATTGCGCATGACCGCCTGAAGGATCGCCCCGGAAAGGGCCAGATTCATGCCGACCATAGCGCCGGTCACGGCCCGTGGCAGGCGGATATTCCAGATGATCTGACTCATGGTGCTGCTATCGGGAACGAGGAGAAACTGCAGGGCTGCCGACGCCGTAAGAGATGCCGCCCCCTGGGTGACCGACAGGACGATACCCGTAATGGCCAGCAGGGCAAACAGCATAAGCAGGATCAGCCGCTTCAGCCAGCGCCGCCCCATCAGTGAAACACCTCCGGATAGACGGTTTTGGCCATATAAGCGACGGCCTGCGGATAATCCAGCCCCGGATTGAGTAGAAACAGATTTTCCGGCAGCACATAGACCCGCTTCTGCCGCACCGCCGTGAGGGTCTGCCAGGCCGGGCTGCTTTCCACATCCTGACGGAGCCTTTCTTCGATTTTGTCACTCCGGCCCATAGAGGTGATGAAAATGACATCAGGGTCCTTTTCTACGAGTGCTTCCATACTGTACGGCACCTTTTCGGCACTGTTTCCCACCTTGTCCGCCCCGTCCTGAGCTACATTGGTAAAGCCGAGGATGCGGGCGGCATCGCCGGCAATGCTCTTATCCAGTTCCAGACTGACATGGCTGGGCGTAGCATGCAAAATGGCGACAGTCAGATGATTGTCAGGGATTTTCTCTTTGACAGCCTGTATTTCCTTATCCATGGCAGCGATTTTTTCCTGTGCCATGTCTTCTTTTCCGTAGAGTTTTCCCACCAGTGTCAGATTCCGTTTTACATCGTCATAGGTCTTCGTCGTCAGAGCAAGAACGGTCACGCCGTTCTGTTCCAGCAGGGGGATGAGTTTCTCATGCTGATTTTTATTGGCCAGTACCAGGTCGGGCTGGCAGGCCATGATTTTTTCTACGCTTACATTGTAGACGGGCCCGACTTCCGGTACGTTGCTATATCGTTCCGGCAGAGCCGCCGCATCCGATTGGACCGAAGCCCGTCCGGCAAGATTTCCATCGACGGCATCGGCAAAATTCAGCAGCGACGTGGAAAGGACGACGATGCGCTGCGGTTTTTCTTTGATTGTCACCGTACGGCCAGCATCGTCGGTCACCTGGGCAAAGGCCGGACCGTCCGATGACGGCGCCTGTGTTTCCGGTCCGCATCCGACAAGGCCCAGACAGGCCAGCATCAGTCCCATACAAACAAAGACGGCAGTCATGCATTTCTTCATTCCCGACACCTCCTAGAATTTCTTTTGGATCCCGATCTGCCAGTTCCGGCCGCTGGCAGGATAATTGTGATACAAATCATAGCTTTCATCATTGATATTATTGATTTTACCATAAATGGTCGTATCTTTGCTGGCGGCATAACTGACACTGCCGTTCCACACGACGTAGGAATTGTTGCTGTAATACGTGTCATTCCGGCCCGTGCCCGCCGTCATATCGACAGAGGCCTGCCATTTCTTGCTGTGATAGGCCACGCCGGCACGATAGCCGTTGGGCTGGTTGTAGGTCTCATCAAAGACGAGTCCGTCTCCGCTGTCCGTCCGGGTATGGATATAGGAGTAACCGGCATTCCATTCCCAATGATCATTGACCTTCTGCTTCCACGTCAGTTCCAGCCCCCGTTTATCCTCCTCATCGAGGTTTTCCGCTTCGTGGGGCGTGACGCTGCGGTTCCAGCGGATGACATGGCGCAGATGACTGTGGAAAATACTGCCTTCCAGGTACGATTTGGGGTGTATCTGATACTGGAATCCCAGCGTCTGCGTATAGCCTTCTTCCGGCTGCAGATCTTCTCTTCCCCGCGAGGATGATGTCACGTAAAACTGGTCGTTGAGACGCGGCGGAGAAAAGACGCGCCCCCAGGACGCATAGACGTTAAAGGCGTCATTGGCCTTATAATTCATGGCCAGGCGCGGTGTACGGTGCAGGCCAAAGGTACTGTTGTCGTCGATCCGCAATCCCGGCGTCACGGTCCACTTGCCGAAGTTGAGGGCATCCTCGGCATATACAGCCCGGTTGTGCCTTTTTTTGTCTATATAATGGGCCTCATAGTTGGTCCCCATATCTTCCGTCCATTCGGCTCCGGCCGTCACATGCTGATGGGGGCCCAGCTGCCAGTTATTCTGCCATTCCAGTCCCTGCGTCCGGGTCAGGAAATGATTGGTCCAG
Organism: Megasphaera hexanoica; assembly: GCF_043520715.1. Lineage (NCBI taxonomy): Bacteria > Bacillati > Bacillota > Negativicutes > Veillonellales > Veillonellaceae > Megasphaera > Megasphaera hexanoica. The sequence continues at coordinate 1,848,091 of NZ_CP171361.1, forward strand.
AACGTGCGCTGGTAATCATTGAAATAGCGGAAGAATCCCGGCTGGGACGAACGGGTATGGAAATTATATGTCAGGCTGTAATCGTTGATCAGTCGTTCGATTACCTTATTAGTACTGAGGTACCAGCCCGGCAGGCGCTCTTTGCGCAGATTCCGGGGCAGGGAGCGGGAATAGGATGGCAGGAACGTCGATCCATGGCCATGGTAATCCTGATGATAAGCCTTGAACGTAAGCGAACTATCCCTGGTCAGTTCCTGATCCAGTCTCAGGTCGAAGGACTGGCGGAAAATATCGCCGCGGGAACGATTCGTATTGATACCATGGGGAAAGGCATAATACTGGCGCCGTTCCATACTGCCGCTGACCAGCCAGGACGTACGGTCCCGCTTCCCGCTGTTCGTAAGCGTATAGCCATGCATGCCCCACGAGCCGGTATAGGCCGAAAGAGTCGATTCGTCGTGATCGGCTTTCTTCGTGACGATGTTGATGACACCGCCGACAGCACCGCTGCCATAGCGGACGGATCCGCTGCCTTTCGTCACTTCTATATGGTCGATGGCCGCTACGCCGGGCAGACTGGTCAGATCCACGCTTCCCCTGCCGTAGCCACTGCCCTGGGCGTTGGCCAGGCTCTGCCCATCGACGAGGATGAGCACCCGGTCATCACCGTTGAGCTTGACGAAGGAAGAAATACCCGGTACCTGTTCGTTGACGGTAACGCCGGTCACGCGCTGCAATGCTTCCTGGACGGTCTGGTCCCGGTGGGTCTGGATATCTTCCCGGGTGATGATGGTCGTATTGGACTGACGGGCCGGAACAGAGGGAACAGGCCGTTCCTTATCTGCCCGTTTCCCTATATCGGGGAGCCTGTCCCGCACGGCATCGAGCATATCCGCCAGGGCACCGGCGACATGAATCGAGCCGGACGGTGCCGCGCTTTCGTCCGTCCCGGGACCGGCTGCCCGTCCGCTGCCGCCGTCGCCATGAGCCATTCCAGGACCGGCCGTTTCTGCCCGGCCAGACCGGGACGGTTCTCCTGCCGTCGCGGCGGTATGCACCGGTCCCGTATGATAGGTATTTGTCACCGTGGCCGCCATGGAAGGCGCTTGTGCGGCGTCCGTTCTTATGCGGCCGCCTTCCTGACGTTCTGAAGCCAGGGGACTTCCGCTATTGCCGTCCGTCCCTGCCGCATCCCGGCCGCCGGCACCGGACAGATCGTTGGCATTATAGACCGTAACGGTGCCGGGCTCCTGCCGTGTGTAGTTGTAGGCTATGGTAAAAAAGCCGCCTGCTGCCAGGGCCAGATAAACCGCCGCATGGAGAGACACGGACAGACCGGCGGCGACGCGCCCTTTCTTCTTCTCCCATGTCACGGCTCAGCCCCGCTTTCTGCAGCCAGGCCAATGCGGACGATGCCCACGCGCTTGAAGTCGTCGAGGAGGCCCATGACCGTTCCGTAATCGAGTCCTTTATCGGCACGGACGACGACGTTGAAGCGGCTGTCTTTCTGCTGCTGTTCCCGTGCCGACGCCAGCAGGCGCTCCTTATCGACGGGCGCATCGTCCAGCCATAGCGAGCCATCGCGGCGCAGGGTGACGACGTACTGTGCCGCCGGCTGCTGCTCTGCCTGGGAGGCAAAGGGAAGATCGACCCCCATGGTACGCAGATCGACCATGGACAACGAGGTCATCATGAAAAAGACGAGGAGAAAGAACATGACATCGATCATGGGGATTATCATGATCGACGGCTGCTTGAAATACCGTGGATCCCGTAAACGCATGGCTCAGTCCTCCTTTTCCCGGGGCATCGTTTCGAGAGCCGAAAAACACAGCTCCATATCGGTGATGATCCGGTCCAGACGCTGCGTGAAATACGAATGGATCAGCAGGGCCAGGATAGCCACGCATAGGCCGAAAGCCGTAGCAATGAGCGCTTCGCCGACGCCGCCGGTGATAGCGGCCGACTGGCCAGTCTGTACGTTGAAAATACTAAAGGCCCGGATCATACCGCTGATGGTTCCGAGCAGGCCCAGGATCGGCCCCAGGGTCACGATGACACTGAGATAATACAGGCGGCTGCGCAGCTTTGCCATGAGAATGCCCGACTGCAGTTCGATATAAGCCCGGACATCCCTGCCCGTACGGCCGGCAAAGACGTCGCGCAGGATATAGGCCAGCCCTCCCTGGCTTTCATCGGCCAGCGTCCGCGCTTTATCGTACTGTCCCAGTTTCATATACGTGTAAAACCTTTGGGCAAAGGCTGCCCCGGCATCCATGTGGGTATAAAAAATAGCCCGTTCCATACCGATATAGACGACAAACAATGAACACAACAGGAGGATGTACATGACAATCCCACCCTGCCGGAACAACAAAAATCCACTAGTAATCGCTTCCATACTACCGCTCCTATACATACTGAAACAACTGAAACAGAAAAAAACCGCAGGGATACGTCATCCTTACGGTTTATAACAGAACAGAGTCCTAATCCCCATCCCCATCGCTCGCAGGTCTGCCGGTGATTCTTTGTCAGGCAGTTCTTCTGGCTCGGATTCATGACCCTGCTGCGCCTTCCCATACAGATATACAGTGGCGTTTCTGCAGCAGTGCTCCTCCTTACAGCGGCGGGACCGCGCCGGCTTATACCGGCTTTTCTATTGAGTCTTGCGACACCTGACAGCTCCTATGCAGTTGTATTTAATGGTAGCATGGCCTCTTGCAGCCTGTCAAGAACGGGGCGCAATGCCACGAATGGTAATTTTCATAACATCCACAGACATTCCTGTAGTGTATTCGACAGACTGCTGTACCTCGTCCTTGACGCGGCGCAGGAGCTGGCGGATATTTTCCCCGTAATAAATGGTCAGCGTCAGGATAATGGCCAGGCCGTTGGCATGGGACAGGTAGTTCTTGGCCACCTTGACACGGTTCACCCGGGCAATACCGCTCATCCCTTTGAGCGTATGGCGGACGAGGGCAAAGAGGACATCATCGGAAAAGACCAGCTTGCCATAATAGCTGAATACGGGACGGACGACAGACTGCTCCACGCCGGATTTCCTGCCACCCCGGCCGGACAGGAACGAACGGATGGGATCGAGGAGATAACCGTGGAAATGAGATTTCAGCTCCATCGTCGGCACGGGGATGATATGCTTGCCTTCTTTCAGGCGGATATCCCTGGCTTTGGCGATTTCCGCTGCCGAGGATACCTCTTCGATATGGATATAATCATCGGCATGAGGAAGGTGCAGGGCTTGGCAGATGCGGCATATCATATGCTTCGACGTACCCAGGATGAGAAGCCGCGGCGGCTGGATCGTAAAGAGTGCCTTGCGGACGGCTTCAGCATGGGCCGGGTCGAGGAAAATAGCCCGGCGCACGGCCTGCATGCGGTTCGTTTCCTCCTTGGCAGACTGGCCGGCGACGATGCGGTTCTGATAAATGAGCAGGCCGTCATCGATGATACAGTCGATATTCCTTTCGTGCGCCACGACCAGGGCATGATAACTCTTCCCTGTCCCGCTGGCACCGATAAAGCCGGTAATATGCATCATTCCTCATCCTTTCTTTCTGCCTGCCATGACATAGACTGCCCTGCCGCTTCCCGGTCTTACGGCCGATAGGCCAGCAGCCCGTGCACGTACGATTCATCTACAGCATAGGACCCGACCGTTTCCGGGAACCGGCCCGGTACGCCATGGAAATCGGAACCGCCGCTCACCAGCCAGTGATGCTCCCGGGCGATGCGCAGGAATTCGTCACAGCGGCCGCGGTTATTGGGGTGATAGACTTCCAGTCCGTCAAAGGGAAAGGCCAGGACCCGGGACAAGGTCCGCTTCAACAGTCCCGGATGGGCCAGGAAAGCCAGCCCTCCTGCCGTATGGATCAGGTCGATACAGGCATCGACGGTCAGGCGGTGATACGGCACATAGGCCGGTCCGCCGCGGTACAGTATCGTATCGAATACGGCTTTCACATCGGGGAAATACCCTTTGGCGACGAGCATGCGGGCAATATGCGGCCGGCCTACGGTCCCCCCTTTGGCCAGCATCCCTTCTATCTGGCCGCGGTCGATGTCATAGCCGAGGGATACACACCGGTCGGCGATCTCCAGAGCCCGGTTCAGACGGCGCTGTTTGAATTGCCGGCAATACTCCGTCAGCTCTTTCTGATCCGGCCGGATATAGTAGCCCAGGACATGGACATCTTCCCCATCATAATCACTGCTCATTTCAATAGCCGGGATGACCCGTATGCCCGGTGCAAAAGAATGACCGGAGTAAGCAGCCACCGTATCGTGGTCGGAAATGGCCATGACCGAAAGGCCGGCCTCTGCTGCCATCTTCGTCAGCTGTTCCGGCGTATACAGGCCGTCAGAACAGGTCGTATGCATATGCAGATCTACATTCATGACGACTGGCCCCCTTTGAGCCATTCCAGGACCGTCTTGATGCCCGTCCCGGTCGCGCCCATATAGCCCAGATCATCTTTCTTTTCCAGGAATGCCGTCCCGGCGATATCGAAATGGATCCACGGCGTCCCTTCCCTGATGAACTGACGGATAAACAGGCCGGCCGTAATGGCTCCGGCTTCGGGACCGCCGACGTTCTTCAAATCGGCAATATCGCTCTGGAGCTGCTTTTCATATTCCCGGTCCGCCGGGAACTGCCATACCTTTTCATGGACCCGTTCCGCCATAGTGAAAATGCGGTTCATCCATTCCTGGTCGTTGCCGATCATGCCGCTGCGCACCGTACCAAGAGCCGTCACACAGGCTCCCGTCAACGTAGCGAAATCGATGATCCGCGTCGCCCCTTTATCCTGGGCATAGGCTACGGCATCGGCCAGGACCAGCCGGCCTTCGGCATCGGTATTCTTGACTTCCACGGTCTTGCCATTGTACATGGTAATGACATCATCGACGCGGTAGGACATGCCCGACGGGATATTTTCCGCCAGAGGCATGACGGCCAGCACATTGACGGGATACTTGAGGAGCATCAGCGCCCGGATAACGCCCAGGACCACTGCGGCTCCTGCCATATCGTCTTTCATGAACTCCAGATTGGCGTGGGACTTGAGAGACAGGCCGCCGCTGTCATAGAGAATGCCCTTTCCGACCAGCCCCAGTACATCCTTACTGTCCGGATCGCCCTGGTACAGAACCGACACCAGCTGCGGCGGATTCATACTGCCCTTGCCGACCGCTACGATGCCGCCCATATGGCGCTTTTCCAGATTCCACTTGTTGAGCGATTCGACGTGGATATTTTCGCCCTTGCACAACTCCTGCACCGAATCGGCAAACTTCCGCGGCGTCAGGTCATTAGACGGCATATTCGTCAGATCCCGGGCCAGATAAATCCCTTCATAAACCGACGAATACACATAGCAGAGCGTATTCAATTCCTTAATCTGCAGGCTCGCCGTGATGAGATTGATATTCTTGACCAGATTGGGCGACGCCTGGGTCTTGTACTGGATAAACTCATAATTCTGGTACAACAGTCCGTCGATGAGCGATGGAATATCCATTTCCAGCGTATCGATCAAAAGAGCCAGCTCCCGGACCTTCTCCTTCCGCGCAGCCTGCAAAATCTGGCGGCCTACCCGGAAATCCTCATACGTCGCATACTGTACCGGTTTATTGTCCAGCCCTACCAGGAGATACGTATGTACCTTGCTGCCACTGGCACAATGATACACATAAAGCGAAGTATAATCCAATATATCAGGCCGCTCCTCAACAAATACCTTCAGGGCCTTTACATCCTCCTTGGGTACCCGCTGCAGGGCTTTCATCTTCTTATCGACGCCAATGACCAGCATGTCAAAGCTGCCGTTGCCGTTGCAAGTAATCATCTGTGTCCCCTCACTTCCAAACTCTTTTCATACAATTTTAGTATATCAGAAAAGACTAAAATTGTCTCTTATTTTAATAAGTTCTATAGAAAGCCCGGCAACACGAACCCGGACGGCCGCCGGGCCCCTGGCTGGTGACATTGCGGGAACGGCTCCGTTCCGATGCGGTCATCATGGACCGTGACGGATGATGGGCGTACCTGTTGCGTCCGGCGCGCTGTTTTGTCTGAGCAAAGCGAGTTTCAGCGCGCCAGCAACGGGCACGCACGGCAAGGGCCGTGGAGCTTCCGAACCTGACAGGGGTCCGGCGGCAGGAATCTTAATCTAGCAGCTACAACTCAGACAGCCACCGGGCCCCTGGCGGGTGACATTGCGGGAACGGCTCCGTTCCGATGCGGTCATCATGGACCGTGACGGATGGCGTGCGTACCTGTTGCGTCCGGCGCGCTGTTTTGTCTGAGCTAAGCGAGTTTCAGCGCGCCAGCAACGGGCACGCACGGCAAGGGCCGTGGAGCTTCCGAACCTGACAGGGGCCCGGCGGCAGGAATCTTAATCTAGCAGCTACAACCCAACCAGCCACCGGGCCCCTGGCTGGTGACATTGCGGGAACGGCTCCGGTCCGGCGCGGTCATCATGGACCGTGACGGATGGCGTGCGTACCTGTTGCGTCCGGCGCGCTGTTTTGTCTGAGCTAAGCGAGTTTCAGCGCGCCAGCAACGGGCACGCACGGCAAGAGCCGTGGAGCTTCCGAACCTGACAGGGGTCCGGCGGCAGGCAGGCTCTTACCCAGCAGGCCCGTATGGCAGGTATGTCCATTACGTACTGCATCTGACTCATTCCCTTTTTCTGCCTTTAAGAATATAATGGAAATAGAAGAAGTATCGGCTCTGATACGACGCGTTTGTGTAGGCGTATCGGTAGTAGATGTAGAAGAATCAAATCCTTCTCTATATTCACTCGATACTTCTTTTTTTATAAATCTGGCTAAATTTCTTTCCAATTACTTTTTCTATAGTTCCTTCATGCTCGGGTCGTTAATAAAAAATATCCCGCACGGCACAAGCCATACGGGACAAAACGATACCGGCAACGACTACGTATCATTGAGTGCATCTACTTCCTCTTTAGGGAGATATACGGTCTTATTTTCGCTGATTTCATTATTGGATTGGTACTCGTTGTAATGAGAAACAATATCTTTCGTAAGGTCATCTGTAAGCTTTCCCCTGCTGTATTTTGACAGCTTATCATAGTCGTCAATCATGAAGCAGTTATCCATCTGTATATATCCATCTTTGGTTATTGCACTTTGCCCTTCACACCTGACAAGATGATTGGATTTAAAGGCAACCTTGTATTCCTTTCCTTGTAACGAGTCCAGTTGTCCGACCTCGATAAAGCCCAATTCACTTTTTCGAATTACGACATAGGGGTGTTTTGTTTTTGATATAGTGCCCGGATCATTATTGAACCGCATCCTTAACCACAAAATCTCTCCTATTTCTACCATTCTACGCTCCCAATCCGTCCATTACCTGCAATATATCACTATATTGTTTCTTGTACTGCTCAGCGTACTTGGCAGTATCCATTTTGATTAACTTTAAATCCGTTCCATATTTGTGCTTGTCAACCCAGGATTCATCCTCATGGGACAACTGAATCAGTTCATCAAGAGATGCATTTTTAAAAACATCATAAAACACATTTAGAAATGACTTTGCCTGCTCCGTAATACAGATAGAACTTGAAAGTTTCTGCTTGTTGTGAAGTAAGAAACCATATCCCTTTTGAACTTCCTGAACAACGCCTCCATTGTCATAAGCCAGCAAATCGTCATCATACAACAACTCGCCATACTTAGCTAAATAAATATTTTGGGCCAGATGCAAAAATTTATTCAATCGTGCATTGCCATCGTAGAAAGTTCTATCATTCTTATTCACTAAATTCTGCGTAAATACAGTATTATCCGTATCTTTCAATAAGAAGAATAACGCAACATCTCTTGCTCTCATAGCTATTCCCCTCCTTATAAAAAAGCCCCGGCGCGATTGCTACATATCTGGCATGTTGGTACCTTCGCATTCGCAAAATCCGGTGCACTCTTTAATTCCATTATACAGTTTAAAATACAAATGTCAAATACCGATAAAACAATGCTGCGTTTTCACCGGGTCCTCCGCCAATTCGTGGAGCCAACCCGTAAACACTGCTATTAACATAACACTTTAACTAGCACGAACCCAACCAGCCACCGGGCCCCTGGCTGGTGACATTGCGGGAACGGCTCCGTTCCGATGCGGTCATCATGGACCGTGACGGATGCTGGGCGTACCTGTTGCGTCCGGCGCGCTGTTTTGTCTGAGCGAAGCGAGTTTCAGCGCGCCAGCAACGGGCACGCACGGCAAGGGCCGTGGAGCTTCCGAACCTGACAGGGGTCCGGCGGCTGGCAGGCTCTTATCCAGCAGCTGCAACCCAGCAGGCCTCGTCTGCATTTGTACTGGCAGGGCCCGATAGAACATGATAGAATAGAGAGAAACGAAAAAAACGAAAAGAATCGATAGGAGCCTGAACATGAATCTAGACGGTATTACCCTGCATAGCATCACAAACGAACTCGTCTCCCTCCTTCAGGGAGGTGCCATATCCAAAATTTACCAGCTCGACGCCCGGTCCCTGTATTTCCGCGTCTTCAACGACAAAGGCATCCACCACCTGGTCATCACCCTCGACGACGCACCGCGCCTCTATATATCCCAGACCATGCCGCCGACGCCGGACACCCCGACAGGACTGTGCATGTTCCTGCGCAAATACTATGAAAACGGCCGCATCGCCTCCATCAGCCAGCTCCACCTGGACCGCCTCATCGACATCGACGTCGATGTCCTGGACATCTCCGGCCGCCTGGTGACCCGCAAAATCCACGTCGAACTCATGGGCAAATACAGCAACGTCATCTTTACGGAAAACGGCATCATCATCGAAGCCCTCATCAAGACCGGCAAAGGAAAAAACGCCGTCCGCACCATTGCCCCCAAAGAACCGTACGAATTCCCGCCCAATTTCCAGCGCATGGACCCTTTCGCCTTTACGCCGGCCGAACTCCGGGAAATGCTCGACATGGAAAGCAGCGAACCCCTGTACCAGTGGATGCTCAAACGCTTCAACGGCATGAGCACCATCGTCCTCGACGAACTGGCCTTCCGCACAGACATCGACAAAAACACCCCCGTATCGGACCTGACGGGAACACAGAAAGACGCCTGGTGCAATGCTATCGTCTCCTTTGGAAATGAACTTCAGGGCGTAAGCGGCGCCTACGTCTACACCGTCCGGGGCAAGGAAATCCTCTTTCCCATCCTCCTCCGTAGCCTGGCCCAGTATCCGCGCCGCCACTTCGACCTCATCGAAGAATACCTGAGCGACTATCAGACGGCCCACCGCAGCCTGAGCGGGGAACAGGAACAACTCCAGAAAAAAGTAGGCAAACTCATTGAAAAACAGAAGCGGAAAATCAAGCGCATCGCCGCCGAAATGAAAGAAACATCCAAGATGGACACGTACAAACACTACGGCGACCTGCTCATGATCTACGCCTACGAAAAACACGACCACGAAAAATCCGTGACCCTGCCGGACATCCTGACACCGGAGCAGGCTCCGGTCACCATTCCCCTCGATCCGGCCTACTCCATGACGGACAACGCCAACCGCTACTACAAGCGCTATACCAAGATGCGCAACCGCATCCAGAAATCGGGGGAACTGCACGAAGAAAACGCCCGCTATCTCAATTATCTCTACTCCCTGGAATACGCCCTGGAAAATGCCAGTACGAAATCGGAAATCACCGATATTAAAGTAGAAATGCGCCAGATGGGACTCATCAAGTCCTCTTCCAAGGACAAGCTGCGCCGCGAATTTTCCCAGGATATCCTCACCGTCCGCGTAGACGGCCTCGACATCTGGATTGGCCGCAACAACCGGCAGAACGATTTCCTGACCCTCAAAAAAGCCCATCCCTACGACCTGTGGTTCCACGTAAAGAACCGTCCCGGCTCCCACGTCATCCTGGCCTGCCACAACGCACAGCCGACCAATACCCAGCTGACCGCCGCAGCCGAACTGGCCGCCTGGTACAGCAAAGCCCGTCAGGACAGCAAGGTCGAAGTAGACTGCACCCTCGTCCGCAATGTAAAGAAACCGGCCCACGCCGTACCGGGCTACGTCGTATTCGAAGGGCAGACGACCTATAACGTACAACCGAAAAAATGGGAATAATCCCGGCATACCCGTACCAATGAAAAAGGCGCTGACCGTGAGGCAGCGCCCTTTCTTTATGATTCTTATGATTCTTTCAACTCTTCCAGTTCGCACCAGCGTTCCGTCAGTTCATCCACTTTGGCCTTTGTCTCTTCCTGTTCCTTCAACAGGCTCTCTACCGTTTCATAATCGCTGCCAGCGGCTGCAATAGCGGCGTTGAGCCCTTTGAGCAGCCCTTCATAACGGGGCAGGTCCTGGGTGATCTGCTCCAGCTCCTGTTCCTGCCGTGACGTCAGACCTTTTCTGACTGGTGCCGGCTCTGGCGGCGCTTCTTTGCCCCGGCTGTCCCCACTATCGCGGGAAAGAGCATCTTTTTTCGGCTCTTTCTGACGGAGCATCTCTTCCAGATATTCGCTGTAATCGCCGTAATAGCGGCTCCACGTACCGTCTTTGAGGACAAACAGCTTGTCGGCCACGCGGTCGAGGAAATAGCGGTCATGGGATACGACGAGGACGACGCCCTGATACGTATCGAGGTACTGCTCCAGTACGGTCAGGGTCGGGATGTCCAGGTCATTCGTCGGTTCATCCAGGAGGAGCACATTGGGCTGGTCCATGAGCAGGCGCAGCAGATAGAGACGGCGCCGTTCACCGCCGCTGAGCTTATAAATATAGGTATACTGCATGTCTTCCGTGAACAGGAACTGTTCCAGCAGGCGCGATGCCGAAATGTGTTCGCCGAACTGATTGACTACGTAATGGCCGTGTTCCTGGACGTAATCGATGACCCGCTGGGATTCGTCAAATTCCGGGAGCTGCTGTGTAAAAAATCCGAAGCGGACGGTCTGGCCGATGGTAATCGTACCCGAAACGGGCGGCAGCTGGCCGGCGATGACCCGGAGCAGCGTCGATTTGCCGACGCCGTTTTCCCCGATGATGCCGATGCGGTCGTGTTTGACGACGTGATAGGTCACGTGGGAAAAAAGGGGCGCCTTGCCCGGATAAGAAAAGGCCACGTCATCCATGTCGATAATGGTCTTGCCCAGACGGACCGACGTATCGAAGATTTCCACATTATCGATGGGCTTGCCGTTTTCCATGGCGCACAAGGCTTCATAGCGGTCACGCCGTGCCTTCTGCTTGGTCGAGCGTGCCTGGGCGCCGCGGCGGATCCAGGCCGTTTCCCGGCGGATGAGGTTGCGCCGCTTGGCCGCTTCCGCTTCCTCCCGTTCCAGCCGGGCCTGGCGCTGTTCGAGGTAGGCTGCATAATTGCCACTATACGTATAGACTTTTCCCCGGTCGAGTTCCAGCATCGATCCGGCGACGCGGTCGAGGAAATAACGGTCATGGGTACTCAGGAGCAGGGCGGACTTACTGTCGTGAAGGTAGTCTTCCAGCCAGCAGATAGTCCGGTCGTCCAGATGGTTCGTCGGTTCATCCATGATGAGCAGGTCACAGGGCAGGATCAGCGCCCGGGCCAGGCCGAGCCGTTTCCGCTGCCCGCCGGACAAGGTATCGACGGACTGGGACAAATCGGAAATCCCCAGTTTCTGGAGTACCACTTTGGCATGCTGCTCCAGCTCCCAGGCCTGCTTTTCGTCCATTTCCCCGGTCAGTTTCAGCACGGCTTCATCATCGTCTTCTTCGACGGCCGCTTCGTAACGGCGCAGGACATCCATGACTGGCAGGTCGCCGTCAAGAACGCTTTCCAGTACGCTGCGGCCCGGCTGGAACTGCGGCTCCTGGGGAAGATAATGGATGCGCGCCTTGGGATTGCGCCAGATTTCCCCTGTATCCGCCTCGGCCAGGCCGGCAATGATCTTGAGCAGCGTCGTCTTGCCTGCCCCGTTCAGGCCGATGAGGCCCAGTTTCTGCCCGCCATCGATGGAAAAAGTCACATCATCAAATAACACGCGCGTGCCATACGATTTGGCCACGCCTTCTACGGTTAATATATTCATCGTCAGTCATCCTTTTATTTCAGTTTCTTCTCCATTATAAAGGGCTGGAAAAGAAAAAGCCAGACTTCTTCAAACATCAAACTTCAAACTGCCTTTTCTCTCCCTTCCCACTCGCCACTCCCCATCATCCTTTCCCTTCCTGAAAAGTATTGCCATATGTTGACATATGCGGTAAAATAAAATAATCTATGGTATTGCATTTTTTTACAAAGGAGTTTTCATTCATGTTTCAGACAAATATTGTCGTTTTGAGCGCCTTTGCCCTCTATCTCCTGGCCATGCTGTCCATCGGTGTCTACTACTCCCGGTCCCAGCAGCGCCTCAGTGACTATATTCTGGGCGGACGCAGTCTCGGCCCGTGGATTACTTCCATGAGTGCCGAAGCCTCGGATATGAGCGGCTGGATGCTCATGGGCCTGCCCGGTTTTGCCTATGCCATCGGTATTTCCGCATTCTGGACGGCCTTTGGTCTCTGTCTGGGGACCTTCCTCAACTGGCACTTCGTATCGCGCAGACTGCGTAATTATACAGAAGTGGCCAACAACAGCCTCACCATGCCGGACTACCTGAAAAACCGGTTCCATGATGAAAAGAATATCATCCGCCTCATTTCTGCCATCTTCATCCTCATCTTCTTCCTGATCTACACGTCATCGGGATTCGTCGCCGGCGGCAAGCTGTTCCAGACTGTCTTTGGCCTGGACTACTTCCACGCCCTGCTGATTGGGGCCGGCGTAGTCGTCGTCTATACCTTCCTGGGCGGTTTCATGGCCGTCTGCTGGACGGACTTCATCCAGGGCTGCATGATGTTCCTGGCCATCGTCCTGGTCCCCGTCGTAGGCGTCATCAGCTACGGCGGCCTGGGGCCCGTACTGGACCGGGTCGCTACTGATTCGCCACAGCTGCTCCAGCTCGTACCGGACACCAGCATGACCGGCATCATCGCCATCATCTCGGCCATCGGCTGGGGCGTCGGCTACTTCGGCCAGCCCCACATCCTGGTGCGCTTCATGGCCATCGGAGACCCCATGGAACTGAAAAAAGCCAAACACATCGCCATGACCTGGGTCATCATTTCCCTAGCCGCAGCCGTATTCGTCGGCCTCGTCGGCAAAGTCGTCCTGCAGACGCCGCTTGTCGGAGCCGATTCGGAAAAAGTCTTCCTCATCATGAGTCAGGAACTCTTCCCGCCTTTCCTGTCGGGCCTCATCTGGTCTGCCGTCCTGGCCGCCATCATGAGCACGGCCTCGTCCCAGCTTCTGGTCACGGCATCGGCTATTTCCAAAGACATGTACCACACGTTCATCAACACCAAAGCCAGTGACAAAGAACTGATCTACGTCAGCCGTTTCACCGTCCTCGTCGTGGCGGCACTGGCTATCTACCTGGCCCTCGACCCCAATAACTATATCCTGACCATGGTAGCCTACGCCTGGGCCGGATTCGGGGCAGCTTTCGGTCCCTGCATCCTCCTGTCTCTGTTCTGGAAACGGATGACCAAAAACGGGGCCCTGGCCGGCATCATCGTCGGCGGCCTCACGGTCCTCATCTGGAAACAGTTCGCCTGGTTCGGCCTCTATGAAATCGTGCCGGGCTTCATCTTCTCCCTGGTGGCCATCTATCTGGTCAGCAAATGGGACGCACCGCCCAGTGCCGAAATCCAGGCTGAATTCGACCGGGCCGTCAGCCTGAAACAGAAAATCACCGTACTCAAAAATGAAGACGAATAATAGGTAGCAAAAAGGACTGTCGCATGAAGACAGTCCTTTTTTTAGTGGCTGATTCAATCCAGTACGCGCAGGTCCGCTTCGTCCTGACGGACGATTTGTTTCAACTGTTCCACCAGCTGCTGCAAATCCTGCACGCTCCGGCCGGCGAAGTTCTTTTCGACGAAATCCCGTTTGGCTTCTGTCTGGGTAGCCTGGCAAATTTCTTCCAGATACGTTTTCAAGGCTGGAAGCAGCGTCGCTCCCGTCTTGTCCCGTACCATGCCCAGTACTTCCCGTACCTGCTGGCGCTGCTGTGTCTTTACCTTCCTGCTCCTGGCATAGCCCGTGACCAGCCCGACGGCGGCCCCTGCCAGGAGGACCGGCGGCATGATAGTGCTCACGGCCGCTCCCAATGTGACGTGGGCCGCAGCCGGCGCGACGACAGCCGAATAGATGGACAGGGCACCTCCGGCAGCCCCGGCGGCCAGGACGGAATTTTTCACCGATTCCATGCCGGTATTTTCCTGCATCGAAAGGGAAAGCCGCGCCATTTCCATCTGGTTCTTTTCCTGCTCCTGTTCATACATGCGCGACAATTCGGCATCAATCCCCGAAAGCCGTCCCTGCCAGTCCGATCGTATCGTTTCCGACAACTGCTGCAGATACCCCTCTATTTCACTGCGGATCCGTTCCTGGGACAGGACCTGACGCAGCGTCTGCTGGAACTCGTCCTGGGACGAACTGCTGAAGGCATTGCCCGACCCGATCTGGCTGTACAGGGCCCCTTCCGCCCGGCTCAGGAACGTATGCTGCAGCCACTCTCTCGTCTGGCTCAGCGCCTTTTCGGACAGCATCTTCCCGTTGTACTGGATCTGCTCATCCAGTTCCATATACGTGTGGAGCTTCCGTTCAATCTGATCCAATGCCTGGCGGTGCAGGAGTTTCATCTTATCCTCCAGTACCCGTGCCGATTTCATGATACTGTCCAGCTGCACATCATCGACATGGCGTTCGATGTGCTCGTCCAGATACGTATACAGATCGGTAAACCCCGATTCGTCCTGGAGCTGCTGGTCGGCCTGCATGACCCCTTCGTAGGCCTTGCGGGCCGACAGGGGGAAAATCTCTTCCAGATAGATTCCCAGCGAGTCATCGAGATAATCGACCAGATCCTGCGGGTCGCCGTCCACCTGATCGATGCGGTTGATGACCGCCACGATAGGCTTGCCCATCTGGGCCACCTGGCGTACCCGTTCATTGACATCGCTCTGGCCCAGATAATTGCCATTGAATACCCAGAGGACCACATCGACGGACTGGAAATAGTCAGTCGTGCGCGATTCATTGGCCGTCGTAATCGTTTCCAGCCCCGGCGTGTCGATGAGGCAGATATGGCGCAGGCCCTGCAGGTTCCGGCCGACTTCCACGTAATCGCAGTGACCGAAGAAATCCTGATCGTTGTGATGCTCTTCTAACAGGCCGTATATGTCGCTCACAGACCCTTCCCGTTCTGTCCCGTCCCGGAAATGCAGGACGGCCTTTTCTTCCGGCGAATAGGCAATCTTCATGATGCACGCCGTCGTTTCCGTCGCATCCGTCGGGGAAATGTCACCCCCGGCAAAAGCGTTGATCAACGTCGATTTCCCCGCTTTGACCTCGCCGATGATGGCGGCATGGAGCGGCTGTTCGACTTTGGCCCGCAGCAGCTGCAGGTCGCGGTACACCGGGTACAGGCCGGGAAAAGCTTCGTCACCGAACAGGGGCGACTGCTCAGCCCGGGCCAGCAGCCCGTCTATATAAGTTCTAACGTCCATGAAATCCTCCTAATGAGAAAAAATAATGTCCTGGACCCGGAGCGGTATCACCTGCAGCCGGCCCAGGCCGTCCAGTTTCTGGAGATGCTCCATGACGGTCTGTGTCTGATCTGACGGCCCGTAGAGCTCGGCATACGTCGATTCCCGCAGAGAATCGATGGAACCTCCCGACTTTTCGATATAATCCTGGTACTCCCTTTCCAGCTTCTTCCGGACATCGGCCATCTGGTCTTCAAACCGCCTCTGTATCTTATCGGCCATACTGGAACCAAACGTACGGGACAGGAATTTGGCCACGCTTTTGCCAATATCCGTCGCTGCCAGTCCGGCAAAGATAAGCCCTACGGGGCCGAGCAGTGCCGCCGCCCCGATGGCCAGGGCTCCTCCCAGGGCCAGCTGGGCACTGCCCTGACCGCTCAGATCATCGGACAGATTGGCCCTGCCGATGACGCCCTGCTGATTGAGGCAGACGGTCATTTCATCCTCCTTCAGAGAGGGAAATTCCTTGAAAGGCGCTTTTTGCAGATGACGGCGGTAGAGGTCCATGAGCTGGCGGCTATGGGCCTCTACCAACTCATGGAGGCGCCGTTCCAGCGATTCCGGGCAGATGATCTGTTCCAGGATATACTCGTTGCGGTAATCCGTCTCCATATCCCAGAGCTCATCTTCCACACGGCCCGCTTCCCGATGGATGCGCTTCGCTTCCTGGTCCTGGAACGTCTCCAGATCCTGCTTCAGCCGGTCCAGGATTTCCGACGAATCCTTGTTCCAGGCAGCGATCTTCGCCTCCCGCTGACCGCTCACTTCGGCGAGGAGCAAAGAGGCCTGCCCCGCCTCCTGGCGGATGTGATCCAACAAATCGCGGCAGCCGCGGAGCTTGCTGCGGATCTGGATGTCCAGGGCGTCGGCAAAGAGCGTCCGGTTCAACAACTGCAGGAGAGCCGGCAGATTGCTTCGTTCCAGCAGGGCTTCCGCTTCCTGCCGCTCTGTTTTGCTGATACCGTCCTGATGCAGCATATCTTCCGCCTGCCGGGCTTCCCTGGCCGAAATAGGGACGATTTCCGTGAACAAGTCCCCATAGAACCGCCGTGCTTCCGCCAGCACATCGTCTGGATCCTGGCCGTTCTGCCGCACGATATCCATGCGGTTGACGACGGCAATGATGTTATCGGGATGCTTCTCATATTTCTCACAAAGCCGGCGCAGCTCCGTATGGTCGCCGGCACTGGCAATCTTATCCCCCGGCAGGATCCAGATGACGCCATCGGCCTTGGAGAAATATTCTTCCGCGCTGGCAACGATCATATCGTCCAGTTCCTGCCTGAGGCCCGGCGTATCGACGAGGCGGTAATGGCTCAGGATATCACTGTGGCCGACCGGCCAGGACGCTTCGATGACCTGCGACTGGTACAGGCCGTACTTGCGCAGTTCCCGCTGCTTTTCTTCCAGTACTTCGAGGGGCACTTTTTTCTTCTTGAACTCCCGCAGTTCCTGACGGATCGCCCGTTCCGAATCTTTCCGCTTCTGTTCTTCCCCTTCGATATATGCCTGGGCTTCGCCGGCGGTCATCGACCGGCAGGACCCGTCTTTGAAGGTGAGCGTACAAGAGGCATCCAAGTCCGCATCATGGAACACATCGATTTTCCACGTCTTCGGCAGGAAATCCTCTGCCGCCGCCTGCTGGCCCAACAGGGCATTGATCAGCGTCGATTTCCCGTTCTTGCCACTTCCCATGACAAAAAGCATAAAATTCTCATTCAGCCGTTCCGCCAGCTGATGAATGGCCGTACACGTTTCCTCTATGACCTGGATATAATCGTGGAGCCGGACAGTCTTTGCGCCACAAGCCGTATGGATGGCCTCCAGCTCGCGGGTGATATCGTCGAGATGAGCCAGCATCTGCTGCTGGACATGCCGGCGGATACGCTGATTATACCCGTCTTCCACATCATCATAGAGGGACTGCACCGCGGCAAACGTATCCTTAGAAATCATCACTTATCCCCCTATGATGCCTTTTATGGTATACCCGGCCAGAGCCGCCAGTATGACGAAATTGATGCCGGCCAGCACCTTGAGTGTCGTCAACTTAGAAGAAAGGGCCGCATCATATGCCGCCAGCGTTTTCACCTGTTCCAGATGCTCTGCATTGATCTTTTTCTCCATGTCAAGCGAATGCTGGAGTACCAGCTTTACACCCTGCAGGATATCATCCAGTTCTTTCTTCTGTTCCTCGCCCTGATGCTGCAAAGACTTCACGTTTTCTATGCGCCGTTTCTCTGACTGCTGCAGCCATCGGGAAACCATATCATTGCGGTTCCCTATCTCTTTCAGCAGCTCTGACTGCTGTTCCTGCCAGGAACTGATAAAATCAGCAAAACGCTGCATATTATCCAGAGCATGCTGGGAAACATCAGCATACATCGCCTCTGCCTTTTCTATATCCTTCACCAGCCTGGGCGAATCCTTCTTCAGCGCCTGCAGCGACTCGTTCAGCTCTTTTACAGAAGCCAGTGCCGAATCGCGCACCACCGACTCCGTTATCTCCTTCGTCACCGATGAAATGACCTTCGTAAACTCCTGTTCCAGCTCTTTGGACACGACTATCACCTTTCTTCACCCCGGCACGCAGCGGCCGGGTAATATATATCCATATTATACATCAGACTGCTGTAATGATGAAGCCTGTAATTTATATCGCAAAAAGCCCATGGATATACAATCATACGTGTGTATTGCACATCCACGGGCTTACATACAGAATTTTTATATTATTTTTGCTGACGGTCTGCAAAAAATTCACTGACAGACGTCACAATTTCTACGGTGTTTTTCTGTGCCTTGGTACATGAACTAACAACTACAAAAATAATGAAAGCTGCAATCAGTCCCCATAAACCACCCATAATGCCTAATGGGCTTTTTATGAAGAACGTCGTGATAACCATGATTGTTTCACCAATCAGGATACTGCTTAAAGCTGCTTCTTTCGTTGACTTTTTCCAGAAAACGCCACCGAGCATGGCAGGTGCCAGCGCCGCTACGCCGCCATTAGACAAAGCCAAAATATTTGCCAAAATGCCTGGACGGCTTAATGCGACGATGACGGATAATAAACCGAAAAACAGAATTGCCATTTTTGCTACTTTGTATTGCTGATAATCCGAGGCGTTTTTATTGATGTATGGCTTATATACATCTGTAGAAATCATCGTACTGACAGCATGCAGCTGCGATTCTCCTGTAGACATAGATGCCGCCAGTGCACCGGCTATGACCAGTGCAGCAAAAACAATCGGAGTATATTGCAACAGTAATTCCGGGAAAACTGTATCCGGAGTTTTTAATCCAGGAAGGAGCAAATTCCCTGCCATGCCGACAGCTGGCAAAAACACATAAATAGAAGTCAGATAAATAGAAGAAAAAATGGATGACCATTTCAGGACGCGTAATGATTTTCCTGAGAAGAATCGTAAAGTAATGTGAGGAAACATCATCATACCAATCGTAATAACCGTCCATCGTGATACCCAGTCAGCTGGAGTTACTACTCCTTTAGGACCAGGAAGTGTAAATAACGCCGGCATAGATTCCCAAACCGCCTGATATGCCTGATCCAGGCTCCCGTATGTTACAGATATGATCCAATACGAGCCGATGACCATACCAATCCACATAAATACACCTTGTGCAGCATCTGTCCATGCGACACCTTTCATACCACCAAGCCACACGAGGATGATCATTAACCCGAAGAAAATAAAGGTCCCTACAGAGTAACTTAACATCCCTCCACTAATCGTCTGAAAAATATACCCGGATCCAATAGCCTGCATGGCAACATAGGGTACGGTGAAAACCAGAGTAATGACCGTAACGATGACGCCCAGCCACTTTGTCTGATAAACATCTGTCATGTACTGCGCCATAGATAAATATCCGCGTGTTTTACCAAGAAGCCAAAAACGCCTGCCAATGACCCAGAAAAGGATACCGGGAAAAACAGTCCAGATGCCGTTTTCCCACCAACCTACGCCGTTTTGATAGATAAATCCACCGGCACCGAGAAACGCGTACGCACTATGATACGTCGCACTAAAAGTAAGAGTCAGGACGAATATTCCCAATGAACTACTGGCAGTTGTAAAATCCTTAATATTTTTTTCACTCTTTCGGGAAGCATACCAGGCAATCCCTAAAAGAGTAAGCGTATATAACGCTAATATGATTAAACCAATATTCATTACAATCACATCCTTTCTCTCATCAATAATCTTTATACACCCGTTTCCAACTTTCGATGGTAAATGCACCAGCTATAAACGCAAGAATGCCAGTAACATACCAGAAATCGAGCCATACAAGTAAGGTTGGCCAACCAAAAACAAACGGATGAAGTTTCGCATAATCGCTGACATAATAGACAACAGGTGGATTTACCATAATCAATACGAGAATAAATACACCATATATGAGTTTTGAACAGGAAAAATTTTTCATAACAATTTCCCCCTTCCCGTCCTTACTGCCCCTGCAATTCTTCAATGACAGTAATTAAATGCTTCATCAGGTGTTCATGATATATCTTTCCTTTTTCTGCACTGGCTTTTGTCGGTTCCCCTGTCGTACCACCGGCTATCTTCGCATTTTTCTCAGCACTTTGATATTTACTGGGAACGTAACATAGTGTGTCATGAGTATAAGCAGGATCTACGGAATATAGCGGAACCTCCTTGATCGGATTATCTTTAGCCAGTTCCATATGTACCAGTTCGGGATGAATATACAACATATGTGAAGTTTCTGCTTCTTCAGCATGTCCTACAGGTCCAAAGCCTAAGGATGCTGCAATATCTTTAGACATATAGGCTGGGTCAAAAATTTTAACGGTAACATCTAATTCCCGCTGTACTTTTTCGCCTAGCAATTGCATCCAAATCACATTAACAATACGATGTCCATTGATTAACACAAATTTTGTTATTCCATGATGTTTTAGAGACGCAATGACATCATAGGTCAGAGCAATCATCGTTTCTGCTTTAATCGTAATCGTACCTGGAAGCACCATGTGATGGGGGCTCCAGCCAAACCAGATAGGAGGCACTAACAAGGCATTTGTTTTTTGACAAGCTTCTTCAGCCAGTGCAATAGCAACATAACTATCTGTTCCCACAGGAAGATGATAACTATGCTGTTCTACACTGCCAATGGATAATACTGCTACGCCCTTACTTTGTTCAATCGCTTCTTTTGCTTCTTTCCATGTTTTTGTCTGTAACCAGGTATTCATCTTTGAGTTCCTCCTTGTTTATTTTGTGAATATGCTATATTATATAGTAAAAATTAAAAAGTGTATGTGTTGTAGAACACATTTTTCTATTATTAGGAGACAAGATGAATACGTTTTTTCCAAGTAAAGCTATTTATAACTCATATAGGCCCGTATTATTAAAGGCTTTTTCCCAATCAGGGGCCAAATTCACTCTACCCAAAGGGGCATTGATTTCATGTGACGAAGGAACGAATAATTATGTATACTTGATATGTTCCGGATGTATTTCACATAGTTTTGTTGATGAAAATGGAAACGTCCGGATTCTTCTCTTGTTATCAACGGGTGATGTATTCGGTGAAATCACATTATTGCAAGAAGATGAGGATAAGGTAATCACAACTGCCATTACCCCCGTCATTTTAAAACGAATCAACAAAATCGAATTTTTTGATATTTTAAAAATAAATCCAGCATATACAAAGGCTATTATGCAACTGCATTCTACAAAAATCCGGATTTTGATGGCTCAAATAAAAGATACTGCATACTGTAATATCTCACAGCGTCTATATAATTTACTACTTCGGCTGGCACATCAACATGGGACTTCCGTACCTTCTGGCATACGCATAAAATATCCGTTTACTCATGAAGATTTTTCACAAATGTTGGGCTCTACCCGCAGTACCATCACAAGGGAACTATCAAAACTGGAAAAAGAAGGTAAAATTTGCAAAGTCCACCGGCACATCATCGTTATGCACTGTAAATAAAAGGAAGCACGAATATGATACTCATGCGCATCATATTCGTGCTTCACTTTATATTCGGTAATAATCGTATAACAACTTTCCATCTATCTTATCAAGGCTATTTCCTGCAGGCTGTATTGAATTGTTCTTTTTTATAATGAATCGATATTAGCTAAATCTCCTATTTCACCTTATCAAAAAATACACTCTATCTGTCCCGCATTATCAGGTACAAGAGCAAAGTCCTGTATCTCCTGACTCCATTGCTCGTATAGTGATTGTAAATGAAGATTTTGCAAATGCTCTGCGTTCTCTTTTAACCAACGATCCGCTTCCAGAACTTGACGTGACTTAGGTGTCAAGAACCAGAGTATCATGAACAGCAAATCCAGACGTATGCAGTCTAACGCATAGTGGCAGAGTGCGTCCATATTTTCTTCTTCTATATACATGAGAAAAGTTCTGATAGGATTTTGCAGTTTATGCAAAATATAATGAAGAAGCACTGGATCATGCAGATCATTTATCTGATACAAAACCGAGGTCAGTACCGATTCCAGCACCATATCTGTATCAGGAATATTTTCTATATCAGAGGCATAACATAAATAGTATGTATAGGTCTGCTCATCTCCTTTCTCTGCTGCCTGAAGAATAGTTTGGAACATCTTGTCCGTTAACATGGAAAAACGGCGGTTCTGCTGATGAAGATTGTATGGCTCTAACCCACCCCTTCGTATCCAACGGATATATGTACGACAGTGTTCTATAGAAAGACACCGTATATACATTCGCTGATTAAGATACAAATTGAGCAACATGGCCCGCTGTATCCGTGGTATGTCGCAGCCTAAGGCAACAGATAAGAAAACCTGGGTTACCTCCAGTTCTTCTGACACAAATTTAAAAAAATAAGAATCGATATGCTCAATCCATTCTGTATCATGGCGAGAAAAGATAATCTGTACCATATCCTGAAAAAACTCCACATCTCTATCACGATTCAAAACCTGTACCAAATCGAGGATAAGAGAATAGTTTCCGCCGCAAATACTATGGGTGACCTGCTGTTCCAGCTCCTTATGATCTGGCAGCTCTATGTCACTGTCGCAAAAAGAAACTAAATCCCAATCAATATCATATATTTTCTTTTCTTCCATTCCTTCCTCCCTTGTTATGGTGTCATACCTCACGCCATTCCTATTCCATACGGCCACGGACTCGCACCGTTCTCTATTATGGCTGTACCAATCCGATCAAAATATCAACATCAGACGGCTGTAAGAATAAAGTTTATATGGGAAATTACTTGGACTAGACTTTATCAGACATCTGGCTTATTTCCATTTCCCACAGTAGTCACAAATTTTACTGACGCATAGCCAGTTCTAAAAATTCATTCTCACTGACCGGCAATCCGCTTTTTGCCAGCCGTTCTGCCCTGAAATGATAAATCTGACGCAACATCTCCGTTTTATCTTCAATCAATCCATAATGAATCTGTCGGTGACAAACGGGACAGAGGCAGACAATGTTTGCATAGACATCAAGACTATGGGAAAACGCCGGCTGGTTATGCAGTGAAATCGCATGATGTCCTTCCATGTACGGTTTGTGCGTCTTTTCGGCAATAAAGCTCCTGTGTTCCGGATGTAACTCACACGTGTAATGGGCAAACTCCATCACTTGCAGACGTATGATACCGGAACGGTACACTATCTGACGTTCTGAAACATGAGATGGTGGCACATCGACAGGCATATCCAGTACATCCGCTCTGGCCTTGAACTTCGTAATATCTTCTCCACTCGCGAACCGGAAATAATTATTAAAAGCGGCACTATACATCTGATTTCCCCGGGAATTCAACGCCTTGAAATCCGCATCACAAAACAATATTTCCCTGACTTCCTGTAACCGGGCTAAATCCCCTATTTCATAAATATCATCCTGGACCAATCCCATGTCCTTCAACCGGCGGGATATATTATTCAACGCATCCCAATAATGATGGACTGTAGACCGGCTCAATTTCCTGACATCCTGAAGATATCGTGCATAATACTCTTTGAGCACGGTGTTACAAGAACCCGTTTGTATATGTTGTCTGTCCGTACGCATGGCAATCATCTTCTTGAAAATATATAAAGTACATTATTTTTTTATTATATCACATAGAGTCCTCTTATACTCTTGATCTTTTCCGTAAATCGTGATACTATATATGATATTGGTACCAGTGGAGGTCTTGCATTATGAAATATACATTCAAGACAACCAAAGAGCGTTCCGCTATCATGGGAAAAATCCGTGGCAAGGATACAAAAATAGAAATAAAGCTGCGCAAAGCCTTATGGCATCGCGGCATCCGTTACCGGAAAAATTATAAGGCCCTGCCCGGCAGTCCCGATATCGCTCTGACCAAATATCACATCGCTATCTTTTGTGACAGTGATTTCTGGCATGGGTATCAATGGGATGCCAAGAAATGCAAAATAAAATCGAACCGGGCCTACTGGCTCCAGAAAATCGAGCAGAACATCGAACGGGATAAAGATTATGATGAGCAGCTCATCCATATGGGCTGGCTCCCTATGCATTTCTGGGAACACCAGATCAACAAGGATTTAGACGGGTGTGTGGAAGAAATCCTGTCTAATATTCCCTGTCATAAAAAAAATCCATAACCATTTGCCGGTAAACCGATCTGTCGCCAGACAGTGCTACCAGTCTATCTATATTCCGGCAAACACAAGTGGGATGGTTGTACAAACCAAGGAGGACTTAGAATTATGGAAAAAACGATTTGTGAATTATTTGCCGGCGTCGGTGGATTCCGTCTGGGATTCGACGCTCTCGCTTCCGGCTGGAATACGGTATGGTTTTCTCAGTGGGAACCGGGAAAGAAAATACAATGGGCCCATGACTGCTATGTCAGCCATTTCGGAGACAGCCCCGACACGAACGGGGAATACCATACTGGGGAAGATATTGCTGAGGTGAATAAAACCACCATCCCGGACCACACCTTGCTGGTCGGCGGATTCCCTTGTCAGGACTATTCCGTTGCCCACTCGCTGTCTTCATCACAGGGCATCGAAGGCCGGAAAGGCGTCTTATGGTGGCAAATCCGTGATACTATCATCGCCAAGCATCCACCTTTCTGCCTGTTTGAAAATGTAGACCGACTCCTCAAATCCCCGGCCAAACAACGGGGCCGCGATTTCGGCATGATTCTCGCCTGTCTGGCAAACCTCGGTTATTCTGCCGAATGGAGGGTCGTCAATGCAGCCGAATATGGGGGAGCCCAACGGAGACGGCGTATCTTTATTTTTGCCTACAAGGACACGACCCAATATGCCCAATCCATAGCGGAAGAAACTGCCGGATCGGTTATCCTGGAAAAAGGGCTCATGCCACAAGCGTTCCCTGTATCGGACATTGCTTCTCTTACAGAAGCGGAACTTCCGGAAGACCTGTATACCGTATCCGATACCTTTTCTTTCCCCTTCAAAAAGGCAGGATACATGACCGGTGGGAAGATTTATACGACGGAAGTCACAGAAAAAGGGGAACCACCCATCGTCTTAGGAAAGATTTTAGAACCCTGTCCGGAAGAAAATGAAGATCTCTATCTGGATGTGGAACGCCTGAAAAAATGGACCTACCTCAAGGGCGCAAAGAAAATCCCCCGTGTCGCCGCCAATGGCCACAAATACGTCTTTTCTGAAGGCCCCGTCGCCTTCCCGGATACCTGGGATAAACCGGCCCGCACCATGCTGACCAGTGAAAGTACACTGAACCGCAGTACCCATGTGGTCAACGATCCCCATACGGGGAAATTGCGGCTCCTCCTGCCAGAAGAGGCAGAAAAACTGCAAGGATTCCCCTCCGGCTGGACCGGTATCACGACAGCGAATGGCAAGGAAATGCCACGCCGCATGCGTTACTTCTGCATGGGCAATGCCCTCGTCGTGCCGATGATCACCCGGATGGGCCGTGTCCTAGATACTATCATCGAAAAAGAACCTTAACTGTATGTATAAAAACCTCCCTGCATGTATCGCGTGCAGGGAGGTTTTGTTCTTCATTTATTTTTATAGGTATCGAAGCCCTTACTGAAAAAACCTATCTCTGTATCATCCATCGTTCCTATCAGAACACCTCTGTCAAGAAAGGCATTGAAATTTTCACAACTTGTTTCTGGCAACAATAAGCAGGAATGGCAAGCGGCTAAATTCATCGAATAGATGCCCTGCCCTTTGCTCAAACTACAAACGGGATCATTCGTGCAATATCTCGCTTTTTCTATTGCCTTTTTGATAATATCCGGAAACGTTTCCTTATATCCCTGACGCACTAATCCGCCAAGGGTGCCTTCAGAATCGCCATTCGCTGTGTAGATAAAAATGCCCGTCATGACTTTTCCCGTGCCATCGCCTTTATCACAATAAATACGTTCCCGCAGAGAAGCGATATTATACCCACATTCAAAACTCAACTGACGGATTAGCGCATGGGCCAAGGAATGGAGAAACAAAAATTTAACAGTAATCGTCTGCTTTCCATTTATAGTATAAAAAGATTTTGCATAGTTATCCTTGATAGTATTTGCACGAGCAGATAATTTTTCTTTATACTGGCTGATCCATTTTTCAATCTGGAGTTCATCAAATCGGATAAAGATGCCTTCTCCAAGTACTTGATACCCCGGATACCAATCCGTGGTTAGTTCTTTTATGCAAACAAAATGGTCTTTATCGTCTGGTCCAGAAACCGGATTGATACGGGAAAAACCAATCAAAGCCTGTACTTCCCTCATCTTATGAATCAATACCACTTGTTTCAGGCTGGGAATCGTTTCCTGATAGGGCTCTATCTTTTGCTCTTCCCGTTTGAAGAAATTAGACGCGTCAGCGTTTGGCGCTTCGCCATCTAACGCATCATATTCCTCTTCACGGAAACGCTGGTCTTCATCCATATCTTCCTCTGCATTTTCATCCTGATTCATCCAGCTTTTCTTTAATTGTTCCTTTATAGCATCTTCCTTAATATTAGAATTAGCCAGTTCTTTTACAATCTCTTCGGTTGTATCTTCTATAATTTCTTGTATCCTATCCTCTCCACGATTCTTTTCCATCGCTTTACAGTAGTTTTGGAATCCCCGGTCGTATGCATCCGTTAGTTGAATCAATTCATTAAAATCTGTCGTAAATGGT
Source organism: Megasphaera hexanoica (assembly GCF_043520715.1). Lineage (NCBI taxonomy): Bacteria > Bacillati > Bacillota > Negativicutes > Veillonellales > Veillonellaceae > Megasphaera > Megasphaera hexanoica. The sequence goes on from NZ_CP171361.1 coordinate 1,874,963, forward strand.
GGAATCACCAGTGATGTCTTAACAACCGGAAAATATACTGAAGAAGCCCCTCTTAAGGAGACGCGGGGATAGCAATCACAACCTTCTTTCATACGTTTCCATGGATGATTCCCAGGGCATTTAAACCGCTGTTCCTCTTCATTGTCCAATTTTTCAAACAGCTCTTTATCCATGATACCGCTTAAATTAGCTAATGAACCACAAGTCTCGCATTTTACCAGTATATTGTCAAAGCCATATCGCCCAGTCCCCATCGTATATATCTTCAATTGCGGATGGTCGCAGATTTTATCTTTACCCCGCTTATGTGCCCAGGCAATCCAGGGGAAATCATTGATATGTCCATGCTCGCAAATGGTAACCAAACGTGACACCACTAATTTCCAATGTTTTCCACAGGACGGACAATGCGGGTCTTTGACCATATACGGATCATTATCCTTCTCCGCATCAGAGGCTTTAATCCTATATTCTTTTACCCATTCGTCCATAGGTTTCAATCGTTTGCATTTCGGACAATAGTACCATTGAGGGAAACGGACATAAGCCATCCTATGTTTTCCATTGTCCCCTTCTACACTAATCGGCAAACCAAAATATCTGACTCCCAGCCTGTTTGCCAGCCGTTCATCATAGATAGGAGTAACGTCAGATTCCCAGAATTCCGGCGCAGCACTCATGAGAACCTGATCCGGAAAATGAATCATCGCCCCCACGCCAAACTGATGGATCAGCTGGTTAGCTCTGACCGAATGGGTAACTTTATTTAAAATCGCACTCTCATCAGGCATATTCATTTTTGACCCTCTTTCCAAATCAATACTCGTCCCGATACTTCGCTATCAATATTCCGCATGGAAGTCAATGTTTCCCATGGGCGCATCTCATCTTTCGCTTTTTGATGATATGGCTTCAATAACCGGCAAGGTATATCTTGAGTATATCCGCGTTCTATGAGTCGGCTGTTACCATATACCAATTCCTTGGATTCTGATTCCATAATCCGGGCCTTGTTATCCCAATCAGTGAAGAAGTTATCGATTTCCCTTCGTACATCTGGGATGTCATCATGCACATGACTACCACGATTCCGTATTTCGCGGACCCGTTGTAATATGAAGTCACTGATTTTTTTTATATCATCACGGTACGTATCTTTTCTGAATTTACCGGCGTCCTTTTCTTCAGCCAGTTCTGGGATATTCCGCATGATAGCAACTAACACGGCATGTAACGCCCTATCCCGGGCTGGTTTTGAAAACGGCGTCGCGCCCGTCGGTTCAACGAACCGGTAATAGGATTCATGGAAGGTCTTGAATTGTTCATAGTACGACTGATCCCGATTACGTCCCTGATTATACAGTGTCAGGACGAGACCAGGGTACGAACGACCGACGCGGCTGGTAGCCTGAATATATTCACTGTTCAATTTTGGCTGATTGACCATCAGCAGGATGTTCAGGCGCGCAATATCAACGCCCACAGACAACATATTACTGCTAAGGACTATATCGACAGGATAGGTCTTCTCTCCCTCACCAGAGTGATACTTGATATCCTCCAGTTCTTTGAAAATCCGATTCAGTTCATCCGTCTTGACACGGCTGGTCAATTCCCTCAATTTATAAATGTAGCGTGGTTCCGTTTGCAACCGATGGGAAAATTGAATAAGATTATTTTTGATATCATCGGCTACTAATGATTCACATTGTCCTAAATCTTTCAGACTATTGAAGTACCCCGTCAAGGTCCAATACGTATCTTTCACTTCATCCAAAGTTTTCAAGATTTTAATCAGTTGTAACAAATCGGAAATGGTCGTAACTTCAGTAGAAACCTGATTTTTACCGGAAGCCATTATACCTACGTAGCATCGGCCATATTTTCCTTTCCCATGGTCAATGACATCATTTCGTGCAAAATAAGAATCTTCCGCATCGATACCCGGCGGCGGGAATTGGCGTGTATCCCGATTATAAAGAGCGGCGCACTGTGACTTAGCCCGTCGGATAGTTGCCGTGGAAGCAATGATTTTAGGCTTCACATTCCCATAGTGGTTGCATATATAATCGACGGCCGTTTCATACAAGCCCACGATAGACCCCAGAGGTCCTGAAATCAGATGCAACTCATCCTGTATGATTAATTCTGGTCCCCGGTGCTGTCCATCGGCACCAAAGAATTTATTCACGTCCTCTTTCCAGGTCATCATGGCAAACTTATCGACAGTGCCGATGAGCAACGTCGGCGGATTCTTATAGAGTTCTTCATCGATGACCATTACCGGGATTTCCGATGAATGGAACCGGCAGCCATCCTGAGGACATTGATAATAAAAATGCTTAGGGTGGCTTTCATAGAAATACCCCCAGTTCCCCTTTCCATGTTCTACTGTCAGCTGCGTTCCGCACCACGGACATTTCAACAGCTGGAAATTATTATTTTCAGATCCATATCCACTTTTCAACTTATGTAGTTTCTCTTTTGCATCAGCTAATGTGTTTGGTGTATGGTCGTGCCCAATCCACAAGCCAATGGTAATCGGCTCATCCCCGAGAACCGGACTTTCCTTTTTTTTCTTTTTGCTATACCGGTTCTGTTTGCCAGATTCCTTGACGCCATAAGTCTTCCGGATAATCTCACAAGCACAAATCAAGGTAGCCGCTCTGCTGAATTGCTGAGATGTCAATAATCGCAAGGTATAACGCATGATGATATTCGTTCCGCCCGCTTTTTTGCCATAGACCAATCTCCGGTAAAAAATGACAAAGGCAGATAATCCTAAATAGGCTTCTGTCTTACCGCCACCAGTTGGGAACCAGATTAAATCGACCAATTCTCTGTCCGTTGAATCCTCATCGACAATTCCTTTCAGGCTCATGAGAATGAAGGCTAACTGAAAAGGCCTCCAAAAACAAGTATCTCCATACTTACAATAGTTCTCGATTTCGTTTAAGTCCGTTAACATCTGTCCCAGAGGTGATTCTTGGACATCTTCATTTCCATACCGTTCCTTTCCATATTTTTCATCTGCAATGATACCCAAATGGACCCGTTGCATTAGCATCGCCCGGTTAGCTAAAGAAAAAGCCGTATATACTTGTTCGTTGTCCCGCAACAAATCCAGCCCGTCAGCCATCCGTCCAGCTGCTTCTTTACAATCTGCCAGATTCATAGATGCGGCACGATGATATTTATCAGGCAATTTTTTTTCTTTTATTTCCAAATCCGCAATCCAACGTCTATACGAATCTACCAATCGGGACAGGTAAGCTAATTTCTTTTCCTTACTCGTACCATCCAAATCAGAATGGACCTTCATGGAAAGGATTTGTTCCGACTCTTCTTTGGTAAATTCATCAGTTGGCAGACGAAAATCCATGCCCGGTAATTCTTTTTGAGGCAGGAAATCATTGAAAAGATGTCCTTTCCCATTTTCATCAATATCCCATTGAAGGGATGTGCCCAATCCGGAACCATAGTTTTTCTGATTGCGATACAATAAATCCAGTCGTTCTTCTTCGTCATCAATAGAAAAGCCATTTTTCACCTGGTTCCGGTCAAAGAATCTCGCATCATCTTGTTCATCGATAGTGACTTTAAGATGCGGTTGAAAAATGAATTTCTCATATTCTTTCAACTTGTAATCTTTAAATTCATTACTCACCATCAGGGTAATCGACCAGATTTGCTTATCCTCATCCATCAATTTGCAAAATGCCGTCAAGTGGCAATCTGTATCATCTAATGAATCACCTAAATCGATAAACCCTTCTTCTCTATTTTCAAACTGGAAATCAAGAGCGTGGGGAATACGCACATAGCTTTTGTGATAGGTATTGTTACATTGCTGGGCTAATGCCATGAGCGGGATCCATAAATTACAAGTACCCGGACTCGCTTCTTTAACATTTAAAGTATTTCTGACCCATTTTTCATCAAATGGTTCCTTGACTATGAAGAACCGTTTATCCTCAGTCAATCCGATGTGATTTTTTATATCAGAGGGCAATATGTCATAGTCAAAGCTGACATCACAAGGATAGCAATAGTCTTCCAGTCCACTGACTCTATAGGTTCCAAATGTCAATCGGATATGCAAAGACCGGATGTCCCCTGTAACAAAGAAGGTAATCCCCATCGAAGAAGGGCACCACTGATTCGTCAGATTGATAGTGTCGTCTTCATCCTCGCTCTTATTGTCTCCAACGATTTTGACATTGCTATCTAGTTTTCTCGTCTCTTCACGTTCTGCGACAGATGCTTCATCCCCATCTGTTACAGGCAGATTTCCCTCATCTAAAACCTTGTCTTCATCGTCTGTATCTTCTGTTTCGAGAGTTACCCGTTGTGGATACAAGATACCACAACTATATCTTCTTGACGGTATATCTGTGATGATTTCATGTTCCGCATTTGGGATACTCCCATCCGCTCCCGGACCTTCCAATTGCATTTTTAATTTTGTGATGATTGTTTTCCTTGCTTCAAGGCATTCTTTTATGATGTCTGTTTTATTCAAAGTCTGTCAACTCCTCGTTTTCCAGGGGTTTGTTTACATAATTGCCAGGAATCATTATTTCATGATCCAAACTTTGTATATCAGATAGAGTCAGTACTTCTACAAATTCATTCAGATTATTTTGCAACATCTGTTTTATCGGCGTATCCGCTATTATTCCCTGTTGCGTTTCCTCATACACTCGGGGCAGGATTTTCGTTATTTTCTTCGTACTGACATTATGGATATAACGGACAGTTTCTGTCGCTTTCTGATAGGCTTCCGCCGTAGTATCATCATCGTAGGGGGCAATGATTTTCTTGATTGCCTGATAGGCTTTATTGTCACGTGGACCAATGACAGAGCTTTCTGGCAGAGTCCAGGAACGGACAGTTGCTCCTCCAGAGTTCGGATATCCCATGAGTCCGATTAGCCGGCTTAACTCATTCCAGTTTTTAGAATGTTCCTTCATATATTCAGCCAGACACGATTTCCATTGTTTCACTAGTGCAACAGACTGATTAAAATCGTCAGACTTTTCCTTTTCTTCTTTCAAAATGGCCCGGATAACATCCTGACGGTTGCCAAAATCCCGACAGTACAAGAAGCTCATACCTCTCGTCAGGTTCTCTACAGACAAAGTCCGCACCGCATTGGATTCCTGATCAAGATATTCGACATTTTTCTTAGAAAATAAAAACTGCCGACCGTCATCTAACAGACCCATACGGACTACTCCTATTTTTTGACTTTGGTTGACATCGCTTTCTGCATCGCTGGAATGGAACCGGCTGATGAGCTCAGAAAAATCAATATGATCAAGATTTTCGTCCCAAACGGTTTCAATGGGTTCACCTGCGTCCGGCACGCTTCCATCATCTGGTTCCAGACCTGCCAATACATCAAAATCATGTAATTGTTTGTCCGCATCGGAAGACATTTTTGTATAATCGAGAGTTTCAAATTCATATAGAAGGAAAATCGTACGTCTCGCCCGGAGATGTAAAAAAACAGGGAAATCCTTCAAAGAAAATGTTCCACTTACAAGAATCAAATCATAATTTTTATAATCATTAATTTTAAGAGGGGTCGCAATATCAAGATTGTATATTTTCTTTACTGAAGGACTAATAGCGTTGCACTGGTGTTGATAAGGAACAATTAACAATTTCCTTCCATAAGGATTATCCACTAAAAGCTTGTTCAATTCCATATACTTATATTGATTTTTCTCGATATCTTCGTATGAGCGTTTTACAAATGCAAGAATTTCTGAGCATGTTTTTTTGATAGCAGAGTCATAAATCGATTCTTGTATTTCCTCTAAGCGCTGGATGTCCTCCATATAAGGACTAAGGAGGCCTTCTTCAATACCGAAGCAATCTGTCCGTAAACGTCGCATAAGTCCTATGGAACGACACATGAATGCAAATATATCTTGAGAATCATCTTTTCGTTTCTGTAATTTTCTAAGTTTTTGTACTACATGCTGATATTCCGCAAAGGTAATGGCACTACTGAGATATCTTCCAATGACCGTTCCCGAAAGATTTGTATTGACGATATCAATCAGTTCAGGATTATATTCTAAATAGAGAGGCGTCAATCCCCAATAGACATCAGCTTCCTGTAACCGTCTTATTTCTTTCATCAAACCGAACCGGAAAGAGAAGTTATACATCTGTAACGGGATTGTCTTATTGGCGAATATCTGCTGAATGAATCCCTTATCTCTTTGGATAATGGTCCAATCGGCTACGTATAACATCGTAATGGGATAACTGTCCCCATAGTCTTCAATCCAGTCTTTTATGGTTGCCAAATCATTGCAAATACCAATCGAGGGGAACTGTTCTCCCAAACTCCCAGGATATTTGATAAATTCCTCTCTCTCTCTGCTCCGATACCCTACCGTAAACAACTCCCTGAATTTTTTCTTCTCCATCCCTCGAACTCCGATATATAATTTAGATAAAATTTGGTCAGCTCTTTTCTTATTAACGACAATATAAGAAATAGCATCGAGTGCAATAGGTCTGGTTTTGCCATCATCACCAAAAATTTTGTCATAAAAAGCCACTCTGTCCTTCAATGTCTGATAATGTTTCACCCTGTTCTCCGCATTGCCTGCATAGTCGGATATTTGGTTCCAACGTTCGCGTGGCACATAATTCGTCAATCTATTCCTATCACTCACTAAGCATATTTCATTTTCGTTGGAAAATTCTGGATTTATCTTGTATATAAGTCTTCCATAGGTCACTTTAAAATTACAATCATCTTTTGCCGTATCAATCAATATATGTATATAATCGTCAACAGATTGTTTGTTGTTAATATACGTAAGCAGGCCGGCAATTACAAAAAGATATCCTAAAAATATATCACTAGCAGGAATAGAGCTATAAATTAACTTCTTTTCTGAAAAGAAGTTATCAGCAATAAGCCGTTTAAATTCTCTCAAATCGGTTTTATCTATTTTTGTATTGCCTAAATATATTTCGCATTTTTCGAGTGCCGTATCTAATAATTGCCAATCGTACATAGACATAAGTCACCGCCTAACATCAATCATAACCGTTTCAGAATCCATATAGTTTCAATTGTTTGAGTATATAATCATTGTTCAGCCAGAAACATTGTTTCGGATATATGCGTCCATCTGGCAATTCATCCGTATCTTGCTGGTCCCGCGCATGAGGACGTACGTGGGAAACAGGATTATCCGTCTTCTTAGGGAAATTATTATGGAATCGCCCTTTATTATCGATTTCAACTACGAGTCCTGCACACAATACCTGTTTCGTCGTTTCCCAGACTTTCCTCACGTCACCTTCCAGGTCTTTGTACGGGATGTTCCAGAATACGCCTCCCTGTAAATTCAATCGGCCCGCCTCATCGAATCGATACACAACAAATAAAAAGCGCGTTCTCCGTAGATAATTGCCAAAATCGCAGTCATCCCAGGTCTGTTGTACCAATTCCTTGAACTTAAAGGTAGGAAATGACATACTTTCTTTGATTTTGCCATTAGCTTCAATCCGTATCGCCTTGACTACAATGCCCGCTTTGACGAATTCTTCAGCCTGATTGCCTTTGACGCCCAACATGCGGAATGCCAGCATCGATTCGAGGTTCTTCGGCTTTTTCTTAGTGATATCGATATTGAAGATCTGGCAAAGTTCAGGAACGCTCTTGCCCCGGTAGGCATCGATTTTTGAAATGACCAATCCTTCAAAATCATCGAAATGTTCGCCTTTCTGGACGATAGGTTCATACGTCTCTATACCCTGAGAAATATAGCAATTCAGGATATGGTTCATATACGAATTTTTATAGGAAAATGCCCGCGGTTTCGCTTCTATGTCGCTATACGGCTGCTCTGTACGTTTAGATGAGTCGGAAGATTTTGTCGCAGCACCGAGATACAATGTGTCCCCTTCCGATAATTCATGCGCTTTCCCCGCCCGTACTTTAGCCTGGATTTTCCGATAGTCTTCTTTGATAATCTCTATATCTTCCGGAGGCGGAGTGAATAAATTGACAAAATCAATATGGAAATCCAGATTCACCATGCCGCTCTGATACAAGTACCAGACCAGTAAAATGAGCTTCGATTTCTGCCATACATGGCTTTCTTCAAAAGAAGGCTCCTTGACGAGTTCGCCATAATTAATCATGGTCAGGATCAGTCGTTCTTTTGCAGTCATACCTTTCTTCGTCATTTTATAAGGTGTAACTTTCAATTCTACACCAGCTTCGGGAAAATCAGGATTCGAATCGCTGTTACTCTTATATTTGAAATAACATTCTTCGACCAGATTGCCCATACCGCCTTTATATCGTTTCTGGGAATGACGTTCGGCATAGCGGGAGGTCTCTGTCCGTTCCATCAAGGTCTGACTGCCCGATCCTGATTCCGCATTTTCTTTCCAAATCTGCCGGAATGTCTTCCCTATCATGCCTTTTCCATATCGTTCAATCGATTTGGGGTCCTTTTTGTCGTATAGTTCCATAAGATGTGCAGCCCTTTCTGCAAATTCATGCTAAATGGATTTTTTCTTTATTATACACTATTGCAAATATATTCTCCAACTCATCGTTTTTCCTCACTTGTCAAGCTTTTTCACGAAAATGGCCCAAATCTTAATTTTCGTCTAATCTAGACATTTACCATTGTAGTTTTTGATACGTTTGTATCAATGAATACTATATATAAGCGAATATACATAAAAGCACTGCCTAGTAAAGGCAGTGCTTTTATGGTGTTACATTTTTAGGTTTTTCCTTTCTTTTCTTAAAAAAAGATTTTTGCTGATTGTCCGGGGAAATTGGATTTTTTTGCCGGACAGGGTAACGGTCAGGCTCCTTTTTCTTCTTCACCTTCTTCCAGCCAGGTGCACGGTTCCAGTGGTGTGTCCGGCTTGATATAGATGTCGGGACGGTGGCATGCTTCGACGCCTTTTGCCCGGAGTCCCCGTTTCGTATTTACGAAATAAAAGGTCCCATCGGGATAGTTCGTATCTAAGATGCATTCGGCATAAAATTTCAACTGCACTTTTTTATCCAGATGCTTCCACAGGGGATGGGTGAGTTCAATCAGAGATTGTATCATCGGTTTCTCCTCCTTTCTACGTAGGCTGTATATCATACGGCGTCAGCCAGTCGCGTAATTTCTGGATGGCTTTGCCGTAGATTTTGGAGATGTATTGATGGGTCACGCCGAAATGGGCGCCCAGTTCACGGACGGTCTTGTTTTCGTAGATCCGGCCGGTGACAATCTGCCGTTCTCTCGGTGGCAGGTTCTGCAAGGCTTTCTGCAGGATCTGATTCCGTTCGGTCTCGATAGCTGCTTCAGCCGGGCCGGGCGCATCATCAGCCATCGCATCTGGCAGGTCGGTCCATTGGCCGCCGCTGTCGATGCTCTGGCCATAATGACGGCGATCGTAGGCCATGCGTGCCGTTTCGTTGCGCACGTACCGATGGATTTCCTTTTTTAGGAAATAGTGAAGCTGCTGCAGGCTGGAAAAATGAGTGCCATCCCACCGGCAGACAGCTTCATGAAGTCCGCGCAGAGCGGCCTGCCGAGCTTCGGAGAGGTCCGTATAATACGATACATACCGGGAGCTGACCGCGCCCATGAGCGGCCCGTACTGCTCTGCCAGCTGGGAAAAGGCCGCCGTGTCACCGTCCTTGGCGCGGGATAATACGTCTAAAGTCCATTTCCATTGTACCTTATTTTCATTTGTCATTCTACAAAAAACTCTCTCCTTTCACCGGCAAAAAACAGGGCGGTAACACAATATAACTGCGCCTATTGTATTACCGTCCCTTATGCTTGCGCTTATTCCAGGGTTTCTACCTGGCGGGTGACTACCTGGGAGCTCTTGAGCGCCATCAGGTCCCCGTTGGCAGTAGCAAATATCTTGCCGTCGATGACGGCTTTGACTGCGTTTTCTACGGCCTCTTTATCAAGGCCCGGTTTCGGGTTGCGGATGCTGTACGATACAGTCTTGCCTTTCGGGTCGATCAGTACCAGACTAAGCGTCCGCGTTTCTTTTTTAGCCATTTCTTTTCTCCTTTCCGCCGGACCCACGGCTGGCGGCTTCTTTCACCTGCCTCACCCAATCTGGCACCATCTGCCGCGTCGTCGTCAGTCGCCATAGCGCCGCTATGACTCCCTCCATCCTCCTTGCAGCTGATACCATCTCGTGCGATTCAGGTTAGAAAACGCCGCCCGTCGTGTGGCCTATATGCTAATTTTTTTTTGTATAAATAGTCGATTCGATGAACCGGCTTCGATGAACGAACTACGAACTACGGCTCCTCTGACGATTCAGACAGGAAACCGCCATCGGTCGTGGGTCCTATATGCTGATTTTATTTGTGAAAATAATCGGTTCGACGAACCGGCTTCGACGAACGACCTACGGCCTACGATTTACGGCCTTTATCCCTCAATGACGTTTTCGGTAACTTCGGAGATGCGGATGAGCGCATCTTCCTGCAGTCCGGCCAGTGCTTCTGCTGCGCCGTAGACGGCGGTAGCATCGGCATTGCCCTTCAGATTCTTGAAGGTGATCTGACGGGTCTTTTCGTTGTCGTCGGCATCCCGGTAGGATACGACGAGTTTCAACTTATTGGATAAGTTACTACGTTCTGCCATTTTTGCCTCCTTTCCGGCCGCACGGCCGATGTCTTGTTTCCGCTGCCTCGCCGGCGGAACCATCATCTGCGGCGTCGTCGTCAGTCAGCGTAGCCCTGCTACGCCTCCTTCCATCCTCCTTGCATCTGACGGCCCCGCCGACGATTCAGGCGGGAAACCGCCCTCGGTCGTGGGTCCTAATTGCTGATTTTATTTGTATAAATTAGTCGGTTCGACGATCCGGCTTCGTCAAACTTCAAACATCAAACTTCAAACTGCCTTTTCTCTCCCTTCCCACTAACCACCAGCCGCTAACGGCGGCCCTTCCTACGCCGCTTTTCCTTCCAGCTGTCCCATGTACTGGATGATGCCCGTTGCGATGGCGTCGGCTGTCTGGCCTTTCCTGGCCTGATAACGCTGTATGTCGTCATCGTTGTCGATGAAGCAGACTTCTACGAGTACTGCCGGCATGGATGTGCTGTTGATGACCAGGAGGTTCATGTTTTCCTTGATGCCCCGGTCAGGCAATTCCAGAGCGGCACAGAGGTTCTGCTGTATGGCATGGCCTGCCATGACGCTGTGCGGGGTATAGCTCACAAAGGTCTCCGTGCCCGTGGCGTGCCTGTTGAAGGCGTTGAAATGGATGGACACGAAAAGGTCGGCCTGCCAGCGGTTGGCATTGCAGATGACGCCAAAGAGGTCGTCGTTCTGCTCGACGATATTGCGGATCCGGTGCTGGTCGAGGCGTTTCGAGATGAGCCAGGCCAGGTCCCGGGCCAGCTGGGCTTCTGTCAGAGCCAGATGGTCATTGACGGCTCCCGGGTCACGGAACATATCATGGCCGGGATTGAGGTAAACAAACATATTCGCTCTCCTTTCTTTGGGGAAATTCGACGCGCCTGCGCTCAGCAGGCTTGCGGGAACGCATATTGAGTGTCACTTCATCGCCGATGGCGATGCCCGTCACCGGCCGGGATGAAGCCGCCGGACAGGGACAGGTGGCACTGGTACGACAGGCCGCATAGGGCCTGAGCGATACCAGCATCTCGATAGCCTGACGCACGAAATAGACGATGCGTTCTTTGGGAAAATGTCGGATAAATGGATTCATAAGCATGTCTCCTTTCACTCTATAAGGGGGACGGATTTCGTCACTTGGCAACCAATCGGCCACACGGCAGGAAACTTCTTTCCCCTGCCTCACCCAATCTGGCACCATCTGCCGCGTCGTCGTCGGTCACCATAGCCCCGCTATGGCTCCCTCCATCCTCCTTGCAGCTGATGCCATCTCGTGCGATTCAGGATAGAAAGCGTTTCCCGTCGTGTGGCCTGTAATGCTATTTTTTGTAAAGATAGTTGGTTCGACGAACCGGCAGTGTAGCAAGCTACCCCTGCGAAGGACCGCTTCTCAGGGACGGCAAAGATACCCTGTCCGTCGAACCGGCTTCGTCAAACATCAAACATCAAACTTCAAACTGCCTTTTCTTCCCACTAACCACTAATCACTGACCGCGGTCCATCACAACTCCAGCCTTCCTTCCTCGTACCGTGCATAGCGCCGCTGCTCGTAATGGAGCAGGCGCAGGATGCGGATGATGTCGGCCTGCCATTTCCGGAGAGGCTGTTTCATCCGGTCGTACTCGCTCTGGCTGCGGTAGCCGTGCCCGCCGATGACGGGGCGGATGATGTAGCCATAGGCGGCATCGGGGATGAGGATGGCACCGCCGGCCCGCAAAAAGCACAGGCAGTCCGCCAGGTCCGTACTGACGAACATGGCGTGGAAGAAGAACCGTTCCCAGATGGCCGAGTCTCCGGGGTGGTATTGCCGGAAATCGTCCGTATATTCGCTGACCGGCCAGTCCTCCGGCTCTGCCACGGCTTCGACTTTCTCGATAAGTTTTATTGTCAATGTGCGGATATCCCTGTCGGCACGCAGCCGGGACTGGCGCCGGGTCATGGCCTCCAGTACGATGGCAAATGCCGACCGGGCCCGCTGTTGCAGATCCATAATAATGCTACTCCTAACGTGCCGCGGCGCCCGGCTTATTTACTATGCCTCACCGCCGGAACCATCATCTGCCGCGTCGTCGTCAGTCGCCATAGCGCCGCTATGACTCCTTCCATCCTCCTTGCATCTGACGGCCCCGTCGGCGATGCCTGACGTAAAACGCCGGCCGTCGCGGCACTATCTTGCTGATTTTTGTGTAAAAATAGTCGGTCCGTCAAACCGGCTTCGATGAACGACCAACGGCCCTTCGTAGCTCCACTACGCCTCCTTCTTCCGCCTTGCATCTGGTACCATCTCGTGCGATTCAGGATAGAAAGCGTCTCCTGTCGTGCGGCCTAATGCTGATTTTTGTGTAAAAATAGTCGGTCCGTCGAACCGGCTTCATCAAACATCAAACATCAAACTATCTCTTCCCACTAACCACCAGCCGCTAACGGCGGCTCTTCCCGCGCGGGCCAGTTCCCGTGACCGGGTTTGAGCGGGGGAGTCTCCAGCTCCCCGCTCTTCCCGTCCGGGACTGGCTGCCAATTTTGAGGGTGATACTGTCCATATCTATATATATGCCAATGTGGGCAGGTGTTTTGGGCAGGCATTTATTACGTTTCGATTTATCTTTTTCTTATATATACGTTTCCTTTTTTATTTCTTTCTAAATCCGTGCTTTCGTCTATGTACCGTTTAATGGAACTGCGGCTCATGCCCATTTTTTTCATCAGGTCACCTATATAGACTTCCTCCTTTTCCTCCATAATTTCATCAAATACTTCCCGCATGAGCTGCTGGTTGCTGAGGCATTTTTGTTTTTTTCCAGCCAGCATGTCTTCCCGTCCCCGGCCCAGGTTGTCCAGGTCTTCGTTATACGAGGCGATGAGGCCTGTGTAGTCGATGTGGTGGATGGGATAATCAAAGGTGATGTAAAAGGGCAGCGGCGGGGCGAATTCGCGCAGGATGGCCTCAATCCGGAAGGCCGGCGGAGCTCCGATAGGGCTTTTGACGTCGAGCATGTCGAGGATGGCGTCGGCGTCACGACTGAATACGCCTGAGCCCGATGCCCGGTCCTGTGCTTTTTTGACGGTCTGGCTGCCTTTGCTGTAGTGATGGCAATAGATGACAGCGCACTGTTTCACTGCCGCCAGTTTGTCCAGCTGGTTGCAGAACTGCCCCATGTCAAAGGCACTGTTTTCGTCGCCATTGGTGATTTTGTATATAGGGTCGAGGACGATGGCCATGTAGTCTTTCCCGGCTGTCCGGCGGACGATATCGCGGACCAGTTGTTCCATGGGGCGGGCATGACCGCGGCAGTTCCACAGGTCGATGGCGTCGTCATGGTCCCCGGCAAGGCCGAGGGCATTGTAGATCCGGCAGAACCGGTCAATACAGGACGCTCTATTTAATTCCAGATTGATATATAAAACATTGCCCCGGTGGCAGGGAAATTGTCCCAGCCAGGAGGTCCCTTCGGCTATGGCGATGCACAGTTCGATGAGGGCAAAGGATTTCCCCGCCTTGCTGGGCCCGGCAAGCATCATTTTATGGCCCTGCCGCAGGAGTCCGTCGATGAGTACCGGATCAAGAGGCGGCGGGTTGCGGCGCAGGCGGGACAGGTTTTCAATGGGCGTTTCCCCCTCTTTTTCATCGTCCAGCGCAGCCAGCCATTCCGTGTAGGACTGAAAGGGACTGTCATAGGGTATGAGGTACTGCCAGCTTTCGCCGCGGCGGATACCGGGCAGGCGCATGAGCCGCGCGGGGTTGCGGTTGGACACATCGACGTGATAGCCGTGTTCATGACAGGTCTTGTACAGGAAATCGACGCGCTGGCGGTACAGGTCATAATCCGTACCGGCATCGATATGTACGACGGCGTGCAGACTCTTCCCTCCACTGTAAACGAGCGCAGCCACGGGCAACTTCAGGCTGCATATCCGATCGAGCTGCTGCTGTAAAGTCTGGTCATCTGCTTCGGCCAGTACATAGGTAAATTCCCGCACGTTGCTGTTGCGCACTCCTTTTCCATCCAGCGGGTTGATGCGCACCCAGGCCCCGCCGCGGTAGTCGTAGTCCCCCAAGGCATAGCCCACGTCGTGGCTGGCTTCGAGGGCTTTGATGATGTGGCGCTGTTTCCGGCCATATACGCCCCGTCCTGCCGGCACGCAGCGGTCTTTCTGTTCCATGGACTTCATGACGTATCCCACGTAATCATCAGGCGAAAAAAGCCGTTCCAGAAAGTCCCGTATATCCTGACAGGGGTCCCATTGGGGCGGCGGCTCCGTGAGAGGCCGCCGGCTTTCCCGAGGACATGCGGCCGCCGGGGCGATGCGGATTGCCTGCGGCCCCGGGTCGATGTAGATGGCTTCGTCAAGGGAAATAGGGAGATTACCGCCCATTTCCCTGCCGTATCCCCGGTCCATGGCCATCTGCATGATGGTGCCGCCGGTCACGCAGGGCGTCCTCGTATTGGAAAAGGTCTGCCATTTCCGTTCGCATTCCCCGCTGTGATAGCGGGCCATGTCGCGGCGGCTCCAGCTGTCCCAGTCGCCGGCCGTACAGCCCTCGTATTTGAGGGCCATACCGACGTCGCACCATTCCTGATACGTACAGGATGCCGGGTCGATCCACGACAGGGCCTCCAGAAGGTCCTGCCGGTCAGAAGGCACGGCACTCGTCCTCTTCGGGGATGATATACCGGTCTATCTGATTATACAGGCGGTTCTTGTATTCCCGTGTCGAAATCCGCGCCCGTCCGCTGCGGCCGCGCAAGGCCGGCCAGTCGATTTTCAGGCGGTCCCCCACCCGGGCCAGTCCCAACGTCATGGCGAAACTCGATATCTTGAACAGCATTTTCCGGCAGAAATAAAACCGGTCGTGGACGATGGCATCACCGTCCGGCGTCTCTACGAGGAGTTCCACATCCATTTCATGACAGGCAGGGATTTTGTCACTGCCGTCAAAATAGGACCGGGTGATATTCTGTACCGTAAAGGGATATTCTCCCGGCTCCAGTTCGATATAGTCCTGTTTGACGATTTCGATCTCGTCATCCCAGGAAAAGACTTCCTTGCTTTCCATGTCACAGATTCTCCTTTCAAGATGTAAATTTTTTTGCATGATGCATTTGCACTTCCTGCAAACGAACTGATTTGAGCCTAGCACAAAATCCAGCATATGTCAAAAAAATGCAGATTAGAAAATAGGGAGAAAATTTTAATCTGCAGGCAGTTTATATAGAAAAACTCCCCTCAGGAA
This sequence comes from Megasphaera hexanoica, assembly GCF_043520715.1. Taxonomy (NCBI): domain Bacteria; kingdom Bacillati; phylum Bacillota; class Negativicutes; order Veillonellales; family Veillonellaceae; genus Megasphaera; species Megasphaera hexanoica. The sequence goes on from NZ_CP171361.1 coordinate 1,890,860, forward strand.
CGATTATCCTGAAGGGAGTATGTATGATAATGCTTACTTGTAAAATGAACTAGTTTCTTCGTACGGGGCGGCTGGCACTGATGATCATGGCCCGTTCCCTTCTCAGCGGTGGTACGTATGACAGAGGCTGGAGAGCCAGCGGGCCAGGTCCAGGCGCATCTGGCCGTCTTTCAGCTGCCAGTGCCAGTTGCCTTCTACGGTCCCCGGCGTGTTCATCCGGCCCGATGACGGCAGGAACAGCAGGTCCTGGAAGGGCACGATGGCCGTTTCCGCCCGGCGGCTGTAGACGTATGCGATGAGGGCCGCCGTCACTTCGCTGGCCGTGGCATCATTAGACAGGTGCAGCATGAGGCACAGGCGCTGCTGCTGTTCTTCCGGCAGGGATTCGTACCAGCCCCGGGTAGTGTCATTGTCGTGAGTCCCCGTATAGGCGATGGAACACGGTTCCGTATCGAAGGACAGCCGGCCGTCAGACCGTTCTTTCAGATGGAACGGCAGGACCCGCATCCCCGGCAGGGAGAAATGGCTGCGCAGGCGGCATACGTCGTCGGTGATGATGCCCAGGTCTTCGGCGATGAGCCGCACCGGCCCCAGTTCCTGATAGACCCGGCGCAGGATGTCTTCTCCCGGTGCCGGTTTCCACTGCCCTTCCCGGGCCGTCCTGGCTCCGGCCGGGATAGACCAGTATGCGGAAAATCCGCGGAAATGGTCGATCCGCACTTCATCGACCAGGGACAGGGTGTGGCGGAAGCGCTGGACCCACCAGTCGTATCCGTCTTTTGCCATGGCCTGGTAATCGTAGAGGGGGTTGCCCCAGAGCTGGCCTTCGGCACTGAAATAGTCAGGCGGCACGCCGGCCACACTCCTGGGATTTCCTGCCTCATCGAGGTCGAACAGGTCCTGATGGGACCAGCAGTCGGCGCTGTCGTGGGCGACGAACATGGGGATATCCCCCAGGATAGAGACGCCGTTGTCATGGGCATAGGTGCACACGTCCTGCCACTGACGGTGTACGATGTACTGGAGGAAGCGGTAATGATCGACCGCACCGGCCAGTTCCTTCCGGTAGCGGGCACAGGCCGCATCTTCGTGGCGGGCAATGTCTTCCGGCCATTCGGTCCAGGCCTTTCCTTTGAAGAAGTCACGGACGGCACAAAACAGGGCGTAGTCATCGAGCCAGCTCTTATTTTTTCTGCAGAATGTGTCAAAAGGCTGCCAGGGAATGACCAGGTCCGGGTCGTGGGACATATCCCAGAGGGCGCGTTCCTTGCACTGCCAGGCTTCGTCCCAGGACGAGGTCCCCGCCGCTTCCTGGCGGTACTGGTCATAGCGTTCTCTTTTGAGCCAGCCTGCCCGGTACAGGAAATCGAGGGAAATGAGCCGTTCGTTCATGGCAAAGGCCGACCGCGAGTAATACGGCGAATCGCCGTCGAGAGGCGGTGTCAGCGGCAGGACCTGCCACAGGCTCTGGCCGGCGGTCTTGAGGAAATCGATGAAATGATAGGCTTGTTCCCCCAGGTCGCCACAGCCCCACGGCGACGGCAGGGACGTGGGATGCAGGAGGATGCCGGCCCGCCGTTTTCCCCCTTCTTGTCCGGCCAGGACGACGATGCTGAGTGGCGGCAGGGTCAGATCGAGGCGGCTGCCCGTCGTTTCCAGCGGTTCCATGTTGGGGATGAGGGCGTTGTACAATTTACCGTACAGCAGTCCGTCCGTATAGAGGCTGATGGAATGGACGGCCGTCGTGCTGCGGTTGATGGCGATGACAAACAGTCCGTCCCGGGCGGGCTTATCAAAGACATCGCGGCCGCCTTCGATGGACCGGCAATATACGTAGACGTCGCCCTTGCTGTACAGGGGGATGAACCGCCCCGTCTGCAGGGCATCGTGTTTGCGCCGCAGGGCTGTCAGCCGTTTCACCCAGCGCAGGAGGCTCATGTTTTCGTGGCCCCAGGGATAGGTACGGCGGTTATCTGGGTCTTTTCCCCCAGTGAGGCCGGCTTCGTCGCCATAGTAGATACAAGGCGCGCCCGGCATGGTCATCTGCCAGGCCATGAGCAGCTTCACCCGGCCCATGGCGACGGATTCGCCGCGCACATCGGCATCACTGCTCTGGCAGACCGTGAGGATCCGTTCGATGTCGTGGCTGCTGATGAGGTTGAGCATGGCATACCAGTTTTCCGGCGGATAGTTCTCCACCAGCTGCATGAGTTCCCGTCCCAGGCGGCCGCCGTCTTTCTGGCCCAGCACGAAGGCCACGGCCATGGCTCGGAGGGCGTAATTCATGGCACTGTCTATATCGTAGCCGCAGAGGTATTCCCGCTGCTCGCTGTAAGCAATCTTATTGGAGGCGTCTTCCCAGACTTCGCCGATGAGGACGGCATCGGGATTTTCTTCTTTGAGCGTATGATAGAAACTGCGCAAAAACGGCACGGGCAGTTCGTCGATGACGTCGAGGCGCCAGCCGCTGATGCCCTGGCCCAGCCAGTATTTGAGGACACTGTTTTCACTGCGGATGATGAAATCCATATAGGACGGCGTCGTTTCTTCTACGTCCGGCAGGTCCTTGACACCCCACCACGATTCATAGTCGTCGGGATAGTCCGTAAAGCGGTACCATTCATAGTACGGCGATTCTTTGGACTGATAGGCGCCCAGGGACGGATAATGGCCGAAGCGGTTAAAATAGATGCTGTCGGCGCCGGTATGGCTGAATACGCCGTCGAGGATGATGCGGATGCCCCGCTTGCGCGCTTTTTCGCACAGGGCAGAAAATTCGTCATTAGTCCCCAGGAAGGGGTCGATGCGGTGATAGTCTCCCGTGCCATAGCGGTGGTTGCTGCAGCTTTCAAAGACCGGGTTGAGATAGATGGCCGTAACGCCTAAATCTGCGAGGTAGTCGAGTTTCTTTCCGATGCCGGCCAGGTCGCCGCCAAAGAAATCGTACTGGACCACATCACCTGTTTCCGTATTCTTGCAGTAATAGGGCCGGTCGTCCCAGGAGCTGTGGATGACGGCACCGGGTTTGCCCGCCAGGTGCTGCCAGTCCATGCGGCCGCGGCAGAAGCGGTCGGGGAAAATCTGGTAGACGATGGCGTGTTTGAACCAGTCCGGCGTATGGGCGTTCTTGTCGTAGACGGTAATCTGGAACGCCGGCGGCACCGTGTCATAGAGGGCTCCCACGCCGCCGAGGTGGTCCTGGTTATTGCCGTAGTACAGGCGCTTGCCGTCCCATTCGACGATGAAATAATACCACAAGAGGCAGCCCTTCTGCGGTACCTGCCAGGTCGCGGCAAAGGTATCCCCTGCGGCTGTCATGGGGACGAGCGATTCCCCGGCATTGCTCTGCCAGAGCCGTACGGTGGCCTTACAAGAAGAGGCCGGCCGGCCGCTGACGGACAGGCGCAGGGTCAGCTCTGACCCGGACGGTACGGCGCCAAAGCGGGACCGGTAGTGGCTGTCGTGGGAATCATGATATAGGCGTAGTTCCATAGTCGTTCCTTTCTTTATCGCAAAACCCCTGCCGCAGCATGCCGGGCAGGGGTCCTTGGTGTCATTATCTGTCTAATACGGTGTGATACAGATCCGCATAGGCCTGGGCCGAGCGGTCCCATCCGTAATCGCTTTCCATGGCATTGCGGACGAGGTGTTCCCAGACGACGGGATCGGCGTAGTAGCTGAGGGCTCTCTTGACGGTAAACAGCAGTTCATGGGCATTGAAGTTCATGAATGTCAGGCCGTTGCCCTGATTCGTATACTTATCGAAGGGGATGACCGTATCCTTGAGTCCCCCCGTTTCCCGGACGACCGGCACGGCCCCGTATTTGAGAGCGATGAGCTGGCTCAGGCCGCATGGTTCGTAGCGGGACGGCATCATGAAGATGTCGGCGGCAGCATATACCTGATGGGCCAGGCCTTCGTTGAAGAGGATGTTGGCCGACACCTTGGTCGGATAGCGCCGGGCCAGATTGCGGAAGGCATCTTCGTAGGCCCAGTCGCCGGTGCCGACGATGACCAGCTGGATATCTTCTTCGATGAGTTCATCCATGATGCAGGTCACCAGATCCAGTCCCTTATCCGCTACCAGGCGGGTCACCATGGCGACGACGGGGATATTGCGGTTGACAGGAAGGCCCAGTTCCCGCTGCAGGGCTTCCTTGTTGATATGCTTCCTGGCCGGGAAGGTATCGGCCGTATAAGTCGCGGCGATATGCCTATCCGCCGCCGGGTTGTATTCATCTTCATCGAGGCCGTTGATGATGCCCGTGATGCGGTCCCGGGCCGAGCGGATATAGCCATCCAGACGTTCCCCGAAATAGGGATAGGTGATTTCCTGGGCATAGGTCTTGCTCACAGTCGTAATGTAGTCGGCATAGACCATGCCTGATTTCATGTAGTTGACGCAGCCATCACATTCCAGGTTGCCGTTGTCAAAGAGTTCCTGCGGCAGGCCGATGATGTCGCGCATGATGGATGGCGGGTAAATCCCCTGGTATTTGAGATTGTGGATGGTATAGATAATCTTCATGTGCTGGTAGAACGGGTCATGATAGAAATCTTCTTTCAGGAAGACGCCCATGAGGCCCGTATGCCAGTCGTTGCAGTGGATGATGTCCGGCTGGAATCCCACTTTGGGGAGCATGGTCAGGACGGCGCGGCAGAAATAGGCGAACCGTTCGTCGTCGTCATCAAACCCGTAGAGGCGGTCCCGCTTGAAATACCATTCGTTATCGATGAAGTAGACCGTGACGCCGTTCCAGTCGATTTCTTCTACGCCATAGTAGAGCTGGCGCCAGGCCAGGTTGACGATGCCGTGGGTGACCGGTTTCATCTGTGCCCGGAACGATTCGGCAATCTGGCTGTATTTGGGAATGACCAGACGCACATCCATCCCTTTGGATGCCAGTGCCTTCGGCAGCGCTCCCATGACATCTGCCAGGCCTCCGGTCTTGATAAAAGGAACGGCCTCGGAAGCCGCAAACAATACTTTTACCATCTGTATCACCTTCTTAGTACACTCTTAAAATTATGATCCCATCGTATGATGATTATGTCATTCAACTCTGTTTTTTCCTGGCTCTCTTCTTAGGGGAAGCCTTGCCTGTCCGGGATTTTCCCCGGGCCGGGGCGCGCCGTTTCTGTACGGTGCCGCTCATAGCAGCCGATACGGTGCGGTGAGCTTCTGCCGCCGAATCGAGTTCGATGTATATGGCTGCCAGCGGTGGCAGCGTCAGGGACAGGGACTGGTCCATGCCGTGCATGGAGATGTCTTCTGCCGTAAATTTTCCTTCATTGACCACGCCGGATCCGCCAAAGCGGCTGTCATCGCTGTTTAAGACTTCCACATAGGTGCCGGGCTGGGGCACGCCGAAGCGGTAATCGTGGCGCACGACAGGCGTGAAATTGCAGACGACGATGGTCAGGTCTTCCTTGTGGATCCCCTTGCGGAAGAAGGCGATGACGCTGTTGTCCCGGTCATCACAGCTGATCCAGGAAAAGCCGGACCAGTCGAAGTCTTCCTGCCAGAATTCGCAATGGGATGCATAGAATCCGTTCAGTTCCCGTACGTAGTCGTGCAGTTTGCGGTGCATGTCGTAATCGAGGAGATGCCAGTCCAGGCTGTCATCGTATTTCCATTCGATGAACTGGCCGAAATCGCCGCCCATGAACAGGAGCTTCTTGCCCGGATGAGACATCCAGTAGCCGTAAAAGGCCCGCAGGCCGGCAAATTTCTTCCAGTAATCGCCGGGCATCTTATCCAGGAGCGACCGTTTGCCGTGGACGACTTCATCGTGGGACAGGGGCAGGACGAAATTTTCCGAAAAGGCATAGCACAGGGAAAAGGTAATGAGGTTCTGATGGTCTTTGCGGAACAAGGGATCCATGGACATATAGCGCAGCATGTCGTTCATCCAGCCCATATTCCATTTATAATTGAATCCCAGTCCGCCCACTTCGATGGGTTTCGTCACCAGCGGCCAGGCCGACGATTCTTCGGCGATCATCAGGGCCTGGGGGACTTCGGCGAAGACGGCTTTATTGAGGCGGCGGATGAAATCGATGGCTTCCAGGTTTTCCCGGCCGCCGTATTTATTGGGCTGCCACTGGCCGTCGCTGTGGCCGTAGTCGAGGTACAGCATGTTGGCCACGGCATCGATGCGCAGGCCATCGACGTGGAACTCCTTCAGGAAAAAGAGGGCGCTGGAAATGAGGAAGGACTGCACTTCCGTGCGGCCATAATCGAAATTCATGGTGTCCCATTCCTTGTTTTCCGCCAGGATGGGATTGCCCGATTCGTAGCACGGTTCGCCATCAAAATATCGCAGGCCGTGGGCATCGCGGCAGAAATGGCCCGGTACCCAGTCTACGATGACGCCGATGCCGTTTTGGTGGCAGTGATCGACGAAATACATGAAGTCTTCCGGCCTGCCGTAGCGGCTGGTCACGGAGAAATAGCCCGTCCCCTGATAGCCCCAGGAGCCGTCAAAAGGATATTCGCACAGCGGCATGAGCTCGATATGGGTATAATGCATATCTTTCACGTAGTCTACCAGCTGGTCTGCCAGTTCCCGGTAGGTCAGCATATCGCCGTTTTCTCTGCGCCGCCACGAGCCCAGGTGGACTTCATAGGTCAGCATGGGCTGGGCGTATGAATCGTAGTCTTTGCGGCTGGCCATCCATTTCTTGTCTTTCCACGTATAATGGAGCTTGGTCAGCTTCGATGCCGTATCGGGCCGGACTTCCGACCAGAAGGCATAGGGGTCGCTTTTGAGGATGACATCGCCCGAAGCCGTCGTGATGGCGTATTTGTAGTTATCCCCTTCGGAAAGACCGGAAATATAGCAGGTCCAGATGCCGTTTCCCTTGTCGCTGCGCGTCATGGGGTCGGCCGTTTCATCCCATTCATTGAAATCGCCGACGACGCTGACGGCCTGTGCATGAGGTGCCCACACGGCAAAGCGCACGCAGGCTTTGCGCCGGTACGCCGTAAAATGCGCGCCAAAGAGGCGGTAACTGCTGTCGTTCGTTCCCTGATGATACAGATAGGTACTATAATCATCGATGGCACTGAGTTTCATCCGTGCACACCTCCTTTATTACATCAACTCTTGACCGGTTTCAGGTGCCAGATTCCCGATGCGTACTGGCGGATGGTCCGGTCGCTGGAAAAATAGCCCGAATGGGCGATATTGACGGCGCTGGAATGGAGCCATTGGAGGCGCTTGTTGTAACGCCGTTCGATTTCCTGCTGTGCCTGACAGTAGGGTTTGAAATCTTTTAAGACGAAGAATTCATCGTTGCGGTCCAGGAGTGAATCGTAGAGCATGCCGAAGGATTCGCCATTTCCCAGGGATCCATCGACGAGGCTGTTCATGATCTGGCGGATATCCGCATCTTCGCTGTACATATTCCACGAGGAATAGCCGCCGTGGATATAATAATCCATGACTTCGTTGGCCCGGAGGCCGAAGATGACGCAGTTGTCATCACCCACTTCGCGGTGGATTTCCACGTTGGCCCCGTCCATGGTGCCCAGGGTGATGGCCCCGTTCATCATGAATTTCATATTCCCCGTACCAGACGCTTCTTTTCCGGCCGTAGAGATCTGTTCGCTCACATCGGCGGCCGGAAACAGGAGCTGGCCCAGGGAGACGTTGTAGTTTTCCAGGAAGAGGACGCGCATCTGCTTGCGGATACGGCGGTCGTTGTTGACCAGCCGGGCCACGACGTTGATGAGCTTGATGGTCTGCTTGGCTTCCCCATAGCCGGCAGCTGCCTTGCCGCCAAAGAGGAAGGTCCTCGGCGTAATCTGCATCCGGGGATTGGCCTTGAGGACGTAATACAGGTGCAGGACGTGGAGAATATTGAGGAGCTGCCGTTTGTAGAGATGGATCCGCTTGATCTGGATATCAAAGATCGATGCCGGGTCTACCTTTACTTCATACTTCTGTTGGATATAATCGGCCAGGATATATTTGCGGGTCTGTTTCACCTGGGCCAGCCGTTCGAGGAAGGCCGGGTCTTTGGAAAATTTTTCCACGTCTATGAGGCGTTTGGCTTCCAGCCGCCAGTCCGGCCCGATGGTGTCATCGAGCAGTCCTGCCAGCTGCGGATTGGACTGGATGAGCCAGCGCCGGTGGGAGACGCCATTGGTCTTATTGGAAAAACGCGACGGGAAACAGGTGTAGAACTGGTGCAGCGTCGAGTCCTTCAGGATCTGGGAGTGGATTTCCGCAACCCCGTTGACACTGTGGCTGCCGAGGACAGCCAGATGGGCCATGTGGACCTGTCCATCCCAGAGGACGGCCACATCGCGGGCCTTGTCTTCGTCGCCGGGGAAGCGCTTGCGGACTTCGGCCAGCCAGCGCCGGTTCAGTTCTTCCACGATGAGATAGATCCGCGGCAGCAGGGACTTGAACATGGGAATGGACCAGCGTTCCATCGCTTCCGGCAGGATGGTGTGGTTCGTATAGGCCACGGTGCGGACGGTCACATTCCAGGCCGCATCCCACGAAAGTCCTTCTTCATCCATGAGGATGCGCATGAGTTCGGGGATGACCAGGGCCGGATGGGTATCGTTGATATGGATAGCGATGTACTGATCGAATTTATACAGGCTTTCTTTGATTTTTTTCTTGTAATAGCGCACGATGGACTGCAGGCCCGCCGATACCATGAAGTATTCCTGCATGAGCCGCAGCTTGCGCCCTTCTTCCGTGCTGTCTTCGGGATAGAGGAAGCGGGAAATGAGCTGCACGCTGTTCTTGTAGTGGAAGGCCCGGTGCCGGTCGCCCAGGGACAATTCGCGGTACATATCTTCCCGGGAATATTCGGCCCGCCACAGGCGCAGGGTGTTCACCGTATGGTTGTGATAGCCTACGATGGGGACATCGTAGGGCACGGCACGGACAGAAGAATATTTTTCGTAGACACATTCCAGGCCGCCGTCTTCGGAAGGGCGCATGTAGGCATTGCCGCCGAAGCGTACGTTGACGGCCTTATCGACTTTCTTGACTTCCCAGGGGAACCCGTCGGCCAGCCAGCTGTCAGGCAGTTCGACCTGCTGATCGTCGATGATGCGCTGATTGAAGAGTCCGTACTGATAGCGGATACTGCAGCCATGGCCAGGAAGCTGGAGCGCTGCCAGGGAATCGATGAAGCAGGCAGCCAGTCTGCCCAGGCCCCCGTTTCCCAGTCCCGGGTCCCGTTCTTCCGGGATGATCCGGTCCAGGTCCCAGCCCAGGTCCTTGAGCCCGGCCCGGCAGACATCTTCCATGCCCAGGCCGATGAGGTTGGAATCGAGCAGCCGCCCCAGGAGGAACTCGATGGAAAAATAGTAGACCTGTTTCGCCTTTTCTTCGGCATAGGTTTCATTCGTGCGGATCCAGTCTTCACTTACCAAATCACGGACCATGAAGGCTACGGTCTGATATACTTCGTTCGGTGTCAGATCGGGCAGATCCTTTTCCCACAAGATGTGTGCTTTTTTGGTAAATTCACTTTTGAATTCTTCTTTATCCTGCCACGTGTTCACTATTTCAGGACTCCTTTTTTAGATGACGGAACATTTGCCGATGCAAAGCGGTGTTTCTCGTGTTCCCGAAAGTTCAGCCTCCGGCTGGATGACGGCGTTTTTATCGCATACGACATAATCCAGATTGGCATCGGCACCAACGACGGAGTGCTGCATGACAATACTATTGCGGATAACGGCATTCTTCCCTACCCGCACTTTGCGGAAGAGAATCGAATTTTCGACTTTGCCTTCGATGATGCAGCCGTTGGCCACAAGGGAATTGGTGACGTGCGATTCTTCCATGTATTTTGCCGGCGCTTCGTCCTTGATTTTCGTATAGATGTGGCGCTGGTTCTGGAGGAATATGTCCCGCCAGGTATGGACGTCGAGGAAGTCCATATTGGTTTCAAAATAAGACTGGATGGAATCGACGCGTTTTACGTACCCCTTATAATTATAGCCAAAAATCCGCAGGCGGTCTACATTGCGCTTGAGGACGTCGGTGATAAAATCTTTATAGCCTTTGGCGTAGGCCCGGCGGACGCAGTGCTGATAGATTTCCGTGTCGATGAGAATCTGGCGCTGGTACAGGTTGTCCCCGGCCTGGATTTCCGCCTTGGAATTGATGCCCGTGATCCGGTCCTTGTCGTTGATTTCCAGGACGTAGCCTTCTTTTTCCTTGCCTTTCGGCACCTGCGTATAAATCATAGTCACGTCGGCATTATGACGGCGGTGGAAATGGAGCACTTCCTCGTAATCGATGTTCTGCACCAGATCGCAGCTGGTCGCCAGGATGTACGGGCTGTGGCCGCGCTTGACGAAAAGCAGATTCTTGTAAAAAGAATGGATATCCCCTTCTACGGGATGGATGATATCTTCCACGTCAGCCGGCAGATAGAACAGGCCGTCCCGTTTGCGGGCCAGTCCCCATTCCTTCCCCGAGCGGATGTGGTCCAGTACGGAGCGGGACTGGGACGACAGGAGGATACCTACGTTGCCGATCCCGGCGTTTACCATATTGGAAAGAGTGAAATCAATGAGGCGGAACTTGCCTCCCATAGGCACGGTCGCCAGCGGGCGGTGTTCATTGAGTTCAGGGAGTGTCTTGCTGTCCTGTAAATTGATAAGACCCATCATTTCGCTGCCCATACTTATGCATCTCCTTTGCTGGTTGCTGCGGCGGTCACTTCGCCATGACGGCCCAGTACGGCGACGGACCCGTCTTTTTTGTGTACGACCGCACCGCTGTGGATGATGCAGTCTTCGCCGATGATGGCCTTGTCTACGACAGCGCCGGCTTCGACGACGGTTCCCGGCATGATGACCGAATTGGTGACCCGGGCGCCTTCTTCGACGGTGACATTATAGAATATGACCGAATCGGATACCTGGCCCAGGATGGCCGCGCCTTCTGCGATGAGGGCACTCTTGGCGCTGCCTTTCGGCCCGATGAAATGAGGCGGCATGGACTGGTTGCCGGCATAGATGCGCCAGTCGGGATCGCTCAGGTCCAGAGGCGGTTCGTCGGCCAGAAGGTCCATGTTGGCCTGCCAGAGGCTGTCAATGGTACCGACATCTTTCCAGTACCCTTCAAAGGGATAGGCATAGAGAGCCAGCTGATCACGTAACATGGCCGGGATGACGTTCTTGCCAAAATCGTGTTCCGACGTTTCATCCTTGGCATCGGCCCGGAGATACCGTTCCAGCACCGGCCGGTCAAAAATATAGATGCCCATGGAGGCCAGGTTGCTTTCGGGCTGCTTCGGTTTTTCCTGGAATTTCGTGATGCGCATGTTGTCATCGGCTACCATGATGCCAAAGCGGCTCGCTTCATCCCAGGGCACGCGGATGGTGCCGATGGTGACTTTCGCCTGATGTTTCTTATGGAAATCCAGCATTTTGGAATAATCCATGGAATAAATGTGGTCGCCCGACAGGATGAGCACGTAGTCATCCCCTATCATTTCGACGAAGTTCAGATTCTGATAAATGGCATCGGCCGTCCCGCGGTACCAGTTCGTACCATTGCCATTGGTATACGGCGGCAGCACAAAAGTTCCCCCCGTGTCATTGTCGAGGTCCCAGGAGCTGCCGTTGCCGACGTACCAATTCAGTTCCAACGGCTGGTACTGGGTCAGGATGCCGACCGTCCCGATGCCGGAATGGCGGCAGTTGCTCAGGGTAAAATCAATGATACGGTATTTGCCGCCAAAGAGCAGCCCAGGCTTGGCTTGATCTTTTGTCAGGACACCGAGACGGCTGCCTTTGCCGCCTGCCAGTATCATGGCCAGACAATTCGATTTTCTCATACGATTTCCTCCTCACGCAGGAAACAGCTGCATCGATACCGGTCTGCTCCCATCGTACCGGGACAGCCGTTCCTCTATTTGTCTTCCTATCTAAGCTTTGGCAGATTAACAAAATCCTTGTATGCAAATATTATACACTACTTAAAATATTTTTTTAAGGGTTTGTTATCCCTATTTACGGAAATTTCACGAAAAACGTACTAAATATAGAATACCACAAAAAAACACACCTTCATCTGGTAGTTGACAAAGATGAAAGGTGTGTCCGCAATGGCAGTCCGTACCATACAGGCCGCCGGCTGTTTATTCTATTTTTCTGTTTCTTTCAGTGCTTCTTCCCTCGTCAGGAGCGTCACCATAAAGGGCAGGGCCAGAAGGATGCGCCGTGCCGCATCGGCCGTGTCCGCCGTAGTGCGCACGAAGCCGATGCCCTTTTTCCCATCGAGGGCCGTGACGACGCCGACGTATTCAAATCCTTCCATGATACGGGTGACGAAGGTCATATTGCCGGGATCGATCTTGAAATACACCCAGTCGGCATCAAGCATCATGACGAATCACCTCGCGGCGCATCATACTGTACTCTTCCAGCGGCGTATCGCAGGGGATGCCTACGAGCTGCTGGGCATGGGGGGCCGCCGTGATGGTGTTGCCGTCACCATCGGTCATGGCCGGCAGGGTAAGGGTGACCAGCGGTCCTTTCGGCTGGAGAAATTCTACGGTCTGACCGGTCTTGAAATGATTCCGCTGTTCGACCCAGACGATGTGCTTTTCCCGGTCATAGGAACGGACGAGGCCGATGAATTCGTGAGTCTGGGTATTGCTGGAATGGCTGTATACCTGATCGGCTTCGGTCGGACGGGACACGGAGAAGCCCCGCGTATAGGGCCGGTGGGAAATCTTTTCCAGCTCCTGCAGCCATTCGGGGCGCACGTGGAAATGTTCCGGGTCACGTTCGTAAGCATCGATAGCCTGGCGGTATACCTTGACGACCGTAGCCACGTAATGGACGCTCTTCATGCGGCCTTCGATTTTCAGACTGCACAGGCCGGCATCGTACAGATCCGGCAGGTACGGCAGGAGGCAGAGGTCTTTGGAGTTGAAGATATATGTCCCCCGTTCGTCCTCTACGACGGGGAAATACTGGCCCGGCCGCTTTTCTTCGACTACGTTATATTTAAACCGGCAGCACTGGACGCACTGGCCCCGGTTGGAGTCGCGGTTCTGGGTGAAGTAATTGCTCAACAGGCAGCGGCCGGAATAGGAAATACACATGGCACCGTGGACGAATCCTTCCAGTTCGACAGGGACGCGGCGGTGGATTTCCCTGACATCGGCCAGGCTCACTTCCCGGGCCATGACGACGCGGCTGGCACCGAGGTCATGCCAGAACTGGACACTGGCCCAGTTGGTCGTATTGGCCTGGGTCGAAATGTGGATGGGCAGTTCCGGCACGAGCTTGCGGGCCAGACTGAAAATCCCCGGATCGGCGATGAGCAGGGCGTCTACGCCTATATCCCGCAAAAAGCGCAGGTAATCCGGCAGAGCCGTGAGGTCTTCATTGTGAGGGAAAATATTGACCGTCACATGAATCCGTTTTCCCCGTTCATGGGCATAGGCCACGGCTTCTTTCAGCTCATCCCGGGAGAAATTGTCACTGAAGGCGCGGAGACCGAATAATTTCCCGCCGAGATATACTGCATCGGCACCATAGAGAAATGCCATCTTCATTTTATCCATATTGCCGGCCGGAGCCAGCAATTCCATCTTTTGCATACTTATCCTTTCCAACGGGATACGGTCAGGCCATCCCCATTTTCAAAAAACACAGAATCAAAATACCGCCTATCGTCGATGAGCGACAGGAACTGGCGCAGCCGCGTCACGGCCGTCCGGTGTTTGTGCGGCAGCGTCCCCTTTATATAAATCATATCGTGATAGCGCAGGTTATCTGCTACGATGAGCGCACCGGGCAAGAGGTGTGGCATCAGCAGCTGCAGATAGCGCACATACTGTCCCTTTGGGCCGTCGAGGAAGACAAAATCCCACGGCCCTTCCAGGCGGCTCAGCCACTGGGCCGCATCTCCCTGAAGAGCCGTGATGACCCTCGCGTAGGGAGAGCGTGAAAAATACTCCTTGGCCGTCCGGTACCGCTCTTTGTCGAGCTCGATTGTCGTCAGCTTCCCTCCCTCTGCCAGAAAGGGAGCCATGATCAGGGCAGAATAGCCGATACAGGTGCCGATTTCCAGCAGCCGGGCCGGTTTCGCCTGCTGGAGGATCCGGGTCAATAGTGGCAGTTCCGGATCCCGCAGGATAGGCAGCTGTTCCCGCGCAGCCTGACTGCGTATTTCTTCCAGAAGGTCCGTCATGGCATATGTTCCTTTACATTCTTCATATGGTCCTCGTAGGTTGTGGCAAAATAGTTATGTCCGTCTTTATCAGCAACAAAATAGAGATAGGACGTATCGGGCGCTTCCAGGATGGCTTTCATGCAGTCCATCCCCGGATTGGCAATTGGTCCCGGCGGCAGTCCTTCATAGCGATATGTATTATAGGGCGAGTCGTATTCCGTTTCGCTGATACTGTACGCCGCCTTGTGGGTTCCCATGGCATAGGAAATGCTGGCATCAGACTGGAGTTTCATGTGCCGGGACAGGCGGTTCAGGAATACCGACGCGATGAGCGGCCGGTCTTTATCGTATTTTGCTTCCTTTTCTATGAGTGATGCCAGGGTGACGAACTGGTAGATAGACATATTCCGCTCTGCAATCTGCTGGCGCATGTCGTCTGTCAGGTGACGGTCGAAATTTTTCAGCATCATGGTGACGACATTCTCTGCCGTCGCATCCTTCCCGATGAGGTACGTATCGGGAAAGAGGAAGCCTTCCGTCACAAGGGTCACCTTGCGGTTCCCTTTCATATATGGATACAGCAGGCTCGTATCGTTGGCTGCACGGAGAAAATCCTCTTCTTTGACGATTCCCAGCTTATCCAGGGCCTGAGCCGTCTGACGCACCGTATAGCCTTCGGGTACGACCAGCCGGGCTGCTTCTGATTTGCCGCTTTTTAGTTTTGCCAGGATCTGCTGGAGACTCATGTCGGACCGGATGGTATATTCCCCCTGTTTGAGATCATCGGCCTGGCCAGTGACGCGTGCCACCAGGCGGAACCAGCCGGGATTGACGATGAGTCCGTCGTCGTAGAGCTGATCGGCAATATCGGTAGCAGTCATCTGTTCCCGCACATGGACGTATGCTTCCCTTTCGGGAAGGAAATAATTTGGCAGGTAATATGATGCAATGCCCGCTGCGCCGGCTATGAAAAGACACGCCGCGGCCGCTATGCCCCAGAAGCGCCTGCGGTGCCTTGCCGCCGACTGCCGTATTTCCCGGGCATCCTGCACGACTTCCTGTTCTACATGTTCAATTGTCTCTTCTATTTTTTTCTTGTTCATCCGTCTATTATACGGCAAGAACCGGTCCTGACGCAATAGGCACGACACAGCAGGCTCTTATAGATGAAGTTGTGAGGAGTTTACATTCGTTACCTTTCTTTACCGTTATAGCAGAATCCAGGTATGAAATATACGGCCAACGCTTGTAAAACAAAAAAGGCCCCAGAGATCATTCCCGGAGCCTTCACAAAGACCTATTTCAAATGATATTCCCGCAGTAATTTCTCCTGATACTCATTATCTTGCAAGACGCGGTCGACATCTTCTTTCCTGCCTTCCTGCAACAGCTTTTGTATCAAGGTACTCAGCGCCTGCCTCCCTGTTTTATCACCAATCTTTTCGCCCCGTTCCTGGCCAATTCTTTCACCGCGTTCCTGACCTGCCTTTTCCCGGCTGTAAAGGGCCGAAGCAATATCGCGCATGGTACGTTCATGCTCCCAATAGGCCGATTTCAGCTCATTATTGGTGGCAAATTGTTTTTCATAATCCATCGCTTCCTGGATAGCCGTATCACTCATTGCAAGCGACCTCCTTTCCTGGTCTGTAAAATTAGGTGAGAAATATGCAATCCACCGTTCCGACCGTTTCAGTTTTTTAATGTCGCTGATATGGATTTTCTTGAGTTCGATGAAATGCATTTCCAAATGATTCGTCAAAATATCATGAGTATCGTCATTCGTGATATGATACGTATTAATATACGTCTGGTATTGCGGGAATTGGTTGAAATCTAACAGATTGATGGTGATGACCGGACTAAGGTCTCCATATAAATTCCCCTTTTCCAGCTCACGACTGTATATACGTCCCCAGTAGTACAAGGACCGATTGACCATGTATTCATCCATGAGCACCTGTACTTCTACATGCACCCGCGTCCCGTCATCCATTTTCACCAGAACATCAAGAAATGATAATTTTCCATCAATCCGTGGAGGAACGATTTCCTTATCTGAAAATGTAACGGACGTAAAAGCATTGCTGCCTTCCCGGTTCAAGATGGCATTGATGAAATTCAACGTCAGTGTTTTCCGCTCTTCAGAGCCTAACAAGGCCTTAAAAAATACATCGTTAAGGCGGTTCAAATGAGTAATGTCAGGAATATCCTGCATTGACATCGCAATCACCTCTTAATTTATTCTATCATTAGCCTATTGGAACGTCAATCTGGGCTTATTTCCAACGACAAATTATTAATACAATAAATCACAGCATACTAGCTCTTATATATATCCAGTCAAGACGGCTTGTTTCCATGGCAGCTGCAGTCCGTCCTGATAGGATTCAGATCTGTTTTCCCAGCGCAAAGGCCTTGGGCAGCCATTCAGTGTGTTCCTCTATGGCGTTGGCATCATTGAGGCCACCGGCATTGAAACCACCGGCAAACCGGGCCTTGTCAAAACAGTCAATCCACCCTTCCAGTGTCACGACAGCCCGTTTTGCCGTATCTTCTGCTGCATCGGCAGAAACGGTAATGAGATAGATATCACGGAAGGAATAGGGTCGTTCGTAAAATGGCAGCGTCCGGTCGAGGAGCGTCTTCAGCTGTCCGCTTATAGAATAGTAATAAATGGGCGATACGAAGACGATAGCATAGGCTTCTTTCATGTCGGCCAGGATAGGCGCCACATCGTCTTTCTGTACGCACTGTTCCGTTTTAATGCAGCTCATGCAGCCCAGACAGTAGCGGATTTCCTTATCCTTTAAACTGACGTATTGGACTTCATTGCCTGCGGCCCGGACGCCCCGTGCCGTTTCCCGCGCCAGGATTTCCGAATTGCTGTGATGGCGCAGGCTCGATGAAATGATAAGGACTTTTTTTCTCATGACAGAGTACCTCCCTTTTTCCAGAGAATCGCATGATCAGCTTCTGTCCTTATTGTACTCCATTCCAAAGGCCAAGCCTAGTCCGCATCTGGATCCGCAATACCGCAAGGCGTATACAGAAAAGAACCCTGTCAGAGGAACCAGACTTTTTTCTTTCGTGTATCCCCGGTAGACGTGTATCCCCGGGACAATGATACAAATGTTTGGTATTTGTCTTTTTATATGATACAATACATTATACAGGGTATCGTATATGATATGATATGATAAAGGAAATACATGCGGTATGACCGTACCGTCTCATGCGGTAAAATAGCACCTATTCCAGGAGGATTGTCATGGCTTCTGAACCGGCAGATCATTTTTATCTCGGCAACGCCGACGTATTGGCAAATAATGAAAAATTAACAGACAAGGCCCGGCAGAGTATCTATGTATCACGGGCCGACAACACCATTGACGCATACCGGTCCGACTGGAAGGATTTCTGCGACTGGTGTGCCTATCATGATGAAACAGCCTTTCCGGCATCGCCGGAAACGATCGTCAACTATATCAACGACCTGGCAGACAATGCCAAGGCCAATACGATTGCCCGGCGCATCTCTGCCCTGACGGAAAACTTTGCCGCTGCCGGCATCAAAGACAACCCCTGCCGCTTCCCTATCGTAAAAGACGCCGTCCGCGGCATCAAACGCATGAAAGGGACCCAGCAGCACGGTAAAGCCCCCATCCTCTTCGATGACATCCGGGAAATGCTCCACTACCTCGACGGGGACGAACTCCGCCAGGCCCGCGATAAAGCCGTCCTTCTCGTCGGCTTTTACGGTGCCATGCGCCGTTCGGAAATTGCCGGGCTGGATGTGGAAGACCTGAACTTCAACCGCCTGGGGCTGCTCATCACATTGCGCAAATCCAAGACCGACCAGTTCGATCAGGGGCAGACCGTCGCCATCCCTTATATTGAAGATAAGGACCTCTGTGCCGTCCGTGCACTCCAACACTGGCTGGATCTCAGCGGAATTACTACAGGACCGGTCTTTCGCAGTTTCACCAAAGGCCACCATATCCGCAAGACCCGTATTTCCGACAAGACTATCGCCCTCATCGTCAAACGGTATGTCGGACTCATGGGAATGGATCCGGCTGAATTCGGCGCCCACAGCCTGCGCCACGGCTTTGCCACTTCGGCTGCAATGGAACACGTGGAAGAACGGGAAATCATGCGCCAGACGCGTCACCGGTCTACAGCGGTCGTCCGCAAGTACATCGACGAAGCAGACCGCCTCATCGATAATCCTATCTTAAAGATCGCCCGGAAAAAATGACCCGTTCCTTTATTTCTGTACGTGCAGGACTTCTTTTACCGTATCGGCCCGCCCCGTTTCAACGGGCACCTGAAGGACCTGCCCCGGATAAATGTCATCGGAATGGCGGATATGATTGATATCCATGATTTCATCGACGACGTCGCGGACATCCGTCCCGGGAGCGGCAGCAGCGGACGCGATGCGCCATACCGTATCCCCGCTGTGTATCTTGACAGAGATATACGTTTCATCCGTATGATATACCATCCCCATCTGGGTACATGCGGCGATGACGACAACCAGCGCTGCAATCAGCCGGATTATCCAGGTATAGTTTCTTTTTCTTTTCATAGCCATCGTGCGTTTCATACTCTGTCACCCCATAGCCGTTTAGAACGAATGTTTTGAGAACACATGTTTGTCTGATGGTTTTATTATATCGGCGAACGTCCGTTCTGTCAATAGGGTGAGAGAACAAATTTTCGATGAACAAACGTTTGAATTTTTTTCCATAGTACCGTATAATAGAAGTGTATATTTACTTGGGAGTGATACCGAATGATGAACAGTGAAAAAATGCTTACAACCCGGCAAAAACAAATCCTTGAATACATCCGTGACTGCGTGCATAAATATGGGTATCCCCCATCGGTCCGGGAAATCTGCCAGTCCGTCGGCCTCAGCTCTACTTCGACGGTCCACGGCTATCTGCACCGCCTGGAAGAACTGGGATTTATCCGCCGCGACCCGGCAAAGAACCGGACGATAGAACTCCTGGATGAAGGATCCTGGCGGTCCAAAAAAATCGTTCCCCTGCCACTGATCGGCCAGGTCCGGGCCGGCCAGCCGGTATTTGCCGAAGAATACATCGAAGATGTCTATCCCTTTCCGGCTGATATTATCGGAAATGACGACTGCTTTATGCTGACCGTCCGCGGCGACAGCATGATCCAGGCCGGTATCTTCGACGGGGATTATCTTATCGTCCGCCGTCAGGATACGGCAGAAAACGGGGATATCGTCGTCGCGATGATCGACGATGAAGCGACGGTCAAGCGGTATTTCCTGGAAAAGGACCGGGTACGTCTGCAGCCGGAAAATCCCGATTATGAACCGATTTACACGCGCAATTGCAAAATCCTGGGAAAAGTCACCAACCTGTTCCGCCGCTATTGATGATTGTCATACGTACAGCCAGAAAAAGAGGATGCCCCATGAAAAAATGGTTTCATGAGACATCCTCTTTTTGCTGTTATACCAAGGGATATATGAAAAACGCAGAAAGATGCGTTTTCATCAAATGTGGGACAGGATTTCCTGTGTCATCGTTTCCGTATCGGCTTTTTTGAAACCGTCTTTATAGAGATCGGGCGTACGCCAGCCATCGGCCAGTGTCTGGTCAACCGCCTCTTCTATGGCACGGGCCGCTTCTTCTTCTCCAAAGGAATAGCGCAGCATCATGGCCGCTGAGAGGATCGTTGCCGACGGATTGGCAATCCCTTTTCCGGCAATATCCGGCGCCGACCCATGGATGGGTTCGTAGAAGCTGGTCTCTTCCCCGATGCTGGCTGACGGCATCATGCCGATGGATCCTCCGAGAACGGCCGCTTCATCGCTGAGGATATCGCCGAAGAGATTTCCCGTGACGATGACGTCGAACTGCCGGGGATTGATAGCCAGCTGCATAGCACAGTTATCGACATAATAGTGATTGAGGGTCACATCGGGATAATGGGAAGCCGTATCAATGACCGTCCGCCGCCAGAGGCGGGATGTCGCCAGGACATTGGCTTTATCGACAGAAGTCACCTTGTGACGCCGTTTCTGCGCCGCTTCCATGGCAAAGCGGGTTATGCGCCTGACTTCGGGGACGCTGTAATTTTCCAGATCCCAGGCCCGTTCTGCCCCGTTGTGGATTTCCGATTCACATTTATCACCAAAGTAAATGCCGCCGATGAGTTCCCGCACGATGAGGATGTCCGTCCCGGTTACGATATCGGGTTTAAGAGGAGAATACTCTGCCAGGACATCGGGCACCGTAACCGGCCGCAGATTGGCATACAGCCCCAGGGCCTTGCGCAGTCCCAGGAGTGCCCGTTCCGGCCGCAGGGACGGTTCGACATGATCCCATTTGTCCCCGCCGACAGCGCCAAACAGGATGGCGTCGGCATGGCGGGCAGCGTCGACGGTCTTATCCGGCAGCGGCGTGCCCGTGTGGTCGTAGGCAGTCCCGCCGGCTTCCTGCTTTTCATAGGTCATGCCGATGTGGAATTTTTCATCTATTTTTTGGAGAACCCGTACGGCGGCAGCCGTAATTTCTTCGCCGATTCCGTCTCCGGGAATGACTACAATATGGTTTGACATGGTTATTTCCCCTTTACGTATTCGATTAATCCGCCTGCTTTGGCAATATCCTGGATAAACCCTGGCAGAGGCGGAGCCTGGAAGGTATCGCCAGTCGTTTCATTGACAATGGTGCCACTGGCTATATCGACGCGCAGGCGGTCTCCTCCATGGATATGTTCGACAGCATCGCCGATTTCCAGTACGGGCAGGCCCACGTTGATGGCATTGCGATAAAAGATACGGGCAAAACTGGCAGCGATGACGACGGGGACGCCCGATGCCTTGATAGCAACCGGCGCGTGTTCCCGGGACGATCCGCAGCCGAAATTACGGCCGCCGACCATGATATCGCCATCCTGTACGTTGGGTGCAAAGGATTCGTCAATATCGACCATACAATGAGATGCCAGTTCTTTTGGGTCAAAACTGTTGAGATACCGTGCAGGGATGATGACATCTGTATCAATATTGTCGCCGTAGCGCCATACGTTTCCTTCTAATATCATGATTACCGGACCTCCTTAGGTTCTGCGATTTTGCCGAGAATGGCACTGGCTGCCGCCACCTGGGGCCCTGCCAGATATACTTCACTGTCTACGTGGCCCATGCGGCCGCGGAAATTGCGGTTCGTCGTCGAAACGCACCGTTCACCGGCTGCCAGGATTCCCATATAGCCTCCCAGGCAGGGGCCGCAGGTCGGTGTCGATACAGCGGCACCGGCTTCGATGAACGTATCAATATAACCGGCATGCATGGCATCCTGATAGACCTGCTGGCTTCCCGGAATGATGATGCAGCGTACACGGGGATGGACCTTATGGCCTTTCAAAATGTCTGCGGCAATGCGCAGATCTTCCAACCGTCCATTGGTGCAGGAACCGATGACGACCTGGTCGATTTCGATATCACCGAAGGTCCCGACGGCTTTAGTATTGCCCGGCAGATGCGGGAAGGCGACGACGGGCCGGATTTGGGACAAATCGATGGAGACGACCCGGCTGTACGAGGCATCAGGATCGGCTTCGTACACCGTATAGGGATGGGAAATCCGGCCCTTTTCGTAGGCTGCCGTCTGTTCATCGACGGGGAAAATCCCGTTCTTGGCGCCGGCTTCGATAGCCATATTGGCGATGGTGAAGCGGTCTGTCATGGACAGGGACGCCACGCCGGGACCGGTAAATTCCAGTGACTGGTATAAAGCGCCATCGACACCGATCATGCCTATCAGGGTCAGCATGACATCCTTTCCCGTAATGTCTTCCGCCTTTTCCCCGGTAAGCTCGACCTTAATGGCATCGGGGACTTTGAACCACGCTTCGCCCGTCGCCATGGCCGCTCCCAGGTCGGTAGAGCCGACTCCTGTCGAGAATCCTCCCAGCGCCCCGTAGGTGCAGGTGTGGGAATCGGCACCTATGGTGAGCATGCCCGGCGCGACGATTCCCTGCTCCGGCAGGAGAACGTGTTCGATGCCGACGCGGCCTACTTCATAATAGTGGGTGATGTGGTGCTTTCTGGCAAAATCGCGGACAATCTTTGCCAGGCCTGCCGATTTGATATCTTTATTCGGCGTGAAATGGTCCGGAATCAGAGAAATCCGGTCTTTATCGAATACAGGCTTGCCGATTTTTTCAAAAGCGGCGATGGCCGGCGGTGCTGTAATATCGTTGGCCAGTACCATATCGAGGCGGCAGTTGATGAGGTCCCCCGCCTTGACGAATGCGACGCCGGCGTGGGCGGCCAAAATTTTCTGTGACATTGTCATTCCCATAATATATATCCTCCAGTTTTACAACATATCTTATAGTTATTAATGATGACTAGCTGAACGGCGGAAATTGTGAATCTGGTCATAACTGCTGCTCAGATTGCGGAAGGTAATCCGTTCTGCCATGCCCGGCATGCGGTTGATAGCTGAAACGAAGGCCCGGACAGATGCGGTCATCGTATCGGTGTCGATGCCGGCTCCCCATGTTGTCTGGCCTTTTTCGTCAGTGAGACCGAAATAGGCAATGCCCCGGGAACTGGGATCACGGTCCAGATCGTGTTCACTGTATTCCAGATGGCTGACCGTAATGCCGTAGGCATCACAGATGGCATGGGCCACGGCTGCCAGCTGTCCATTTCCTTCTCCCTGGAAAATGATGTCTTTGCCACCCACCCGCATGAGAATCTGGCCTTTCCAGTGCCCATGCTGCTTTTTAATCATGAAATCTTCCATTTCGAGCGGTTTCGTGACGTCGAGATAATGGTCTGTAAAGAGACGGTAGATTTCGTCGGGCTTCAATTCCTGATGGCGGTGATCCGATACGCTTTTGACAAAATAGCTGAAATTTTCCCGCATCTTCTTCGGCATGCGGATGCCGTAATTGTGTTCCATGATAAAGCCTACACCGCCCTTGCCGGACTGGCTGTTGATGCGGATGACATCGGCTTCGTATTCGCGGCCTACATCTTTCGGATCGATGAGCAGATACGGAACGGTCCAGTACGGTTCACGATGATCTTCCCGGAACTGCATGCCCTTGGCGATGGCATCCTGATGGGAACCGGAAAAGGCAGCGAACACCAGCTTCCCTGCATAGGGCTGCCGTTCATGGACATGCATCCGCGTCACCCGTTCATACATTTCGACGACTTCCGGCATATAAGAGAAATCGATGCCCGGATCGATACCCATGGCATACATGTTCATGCCGATGGTAATGACATCGACGTTGCCCGTCCGTTCGCCGTTGCCAAAGAGTGTCCCTTCGATGCGGTCGGCCCCGGCCAGCAATCCCATTTCGGCATCGGCAACGCCCGTTCCCCGGTCGTTGTGCGGGTGCAGAGACAAAACGACGTTATCGCGGTACTTCAGATTCCGGGACATGTAGGCGATCTGGGAGGCGTACACATGAGGCATGGACATCTGCACCGTCGAAGGCAGATTGATGATTGCCTTACGGTCGGCGGTGGGCTTCCATACGTCGAGGACGGCATTGCAGACATCGAGGGCAAATTCCGGTTCCGTCCCGGTGAAGCTTTCCGGTGAATATTCGAAGCGGTAATTCGCTCCGGCTTCTTCGGTCAGACGCTGCAACAATTTCGCGCCATCGACGGCGATCTGTTTAATCTCTTCCTTCGATTTGCGGAATACCTGCTGCCGCTGTGCATACGACGTGGAATTGTACAAATGGACAATGGCATGTTTGACCCCTTCCAATGCTTTGAAGGTCTTCTGGATGATGTGTTCCCGCGCCTGTGTCAGGACCTGTACGGTCACATCATCGGGAATCATATCCCGTTCTACCAGTGTGCGGAGAAATTCGAACTCTGTTTCCGATGCCGCCGGAAACCCTACTTCGATTTCTTTAAATCCCATGCGGATCAGCATTTTGTAGAATTCCAGTTTTTCTTCAAGGCTCATGGGGATGACCAGTGCCTGATTGCCATCGCGCAGATCGACACTGCACCAGATTGGCGCCTTATCGGGGTACTCTTTGCTTGTCCAGCTCATATCCACCTGGGGCGGCATAAAATATCCTTTTTTGTACTTTTCAACGTTTTTCATCCGAATCACTCCTGATCATGTATTTTTAACACAATCAAAATAAAAAAAATCTTCCGCCTCAGAAGAGACGAAAGATTTACTCGCGCGTTACCACTCTTATTCATATCCCAAAGGATATGCTCTTTACAGGTACGGACTCGTGTCGATACCCTCCTGTCTGTTAACGGCCAGGCCCCGGCCCCGCCTACTCTGCCCATGGCATTTCAGCTGGCTGCTTAGAGACGAGTTCACTTCCATTCCGCTGCTGCCTCGCACCTGCCGGCAGCTCTCTGAAAGCTTTCTGGAACCTACTGTTTCCCTTCAACGCATTTTTATTTTGACTTGTTGATTGAGATAATACCATAGTCATCTCAGAAATGCAAGAGAAATTTTAAAAGAATTTGGAAAAATATAAAGTTAAACCTTTTACTTGCTGAAATATATACGGATTGTTCTTTATAAGTTAAACATTTATGCTTTCATTCCCTTATCCCATTCCTGATACACACCTTCGTGGCGCTTTTTTTCGGCTCCCTTGGACAGATACGATCCGAGGACGACGGGAAATCCCTTTCGTTCGACAATAGACTTGATGTAATTGCGGAAGGGACAGGGCGGGCGGTGGTAATTGTCTGAACAGATGCACGATGCCAGATGGACGACCACGTCGCCTTTTTCTTCTCCATAGCGTTTCAGTTTGTGGTTCAGGTCTTCCAATTTTGCCGCAATGCCCGCCCCACAGCAGCCGCCACAGGTCAGCGTCATGTAGCGTGTCTGGTCGTCATACCCGGCAAACGGGCCCGTCCGGTCATAGAACGATTTCATGCAGCCGTATCCGGCACAGCGTTTGGAAACAATATCACATTGAATAATAACTACTAAACGAGACATAGGATCACTCCCCCTTTTTACTGCTCATCATTACGATGCTCATCATTACTATACCACAGGGGAGCGGGGAAATACTATAGAGAAATTCTCTCTATCTACGGATAGGCCTAACCGGTCCGGGCCTTCGCAAAGCCGTTCTGCCTGCGCATAGTCTGCAGGATCCGCTCAAAATATACGATTTCCCATTTCGCATACCGGTTACACAGCCGCCTGGTATGGCCGTTCTGCAGGACCTGTGCAATATCGCGGAGGACCCGTACTTTCTTTTCTGTCATGAACGAGTCGTACTGGCGGGATCGCATCACCTGCTTCAACTGGCTGGCCGCTTCTTCGTAACGCCCTTGTGTAATCGCCTGGCGGATGAGGATGAGCGTTTTAAGCCCCGGCGGGAAAGACAACTTGCGCAGATACGCAAGCCATGGCGGCACGCCTGGACGATGGCGGGACGAATGATGATAGAGGCGGAACAATGCTGCATACATATGCATATAGCCGGAAACGGACAGGTGCAGCTGCCGGCGCCGGTAATCAATATCACAGGCATAGGTATAGTATCGTTCCGCCCGGCGCAGCGCATCTTCCGGCCAGGGACATAGCTGCTGTTCATAGGCGCATTCATACAACTGCCCCATCAGATAAAACCAGTCACAGGCATAGGGAAATTCCGTTCTCGGCCGCCGGGCCAGTTCCTCGATGAGCGGGACATCCCCGTCTAAGCCGCAGTGCCGGCAAATGCGGTTAGCCATGCGCTGGAGCGTATGGAATCGTCCCAGCTTTTCCACGCGGCAGGATTGGGGCAGCGTGATACCGAACAAGAGGAACGCCTCCTGGCCCAGCCGGGAATGGGACTTAATCAAAGACAGGCTGGCACGGCAGAAATAATATCCCGCCTTTAAGCGCATCTGCTTTCCTTCCCCGGTCAATTCATCATGAGCACTGTGATCCAGGATCCTTTTGTACAGTGCACAGGCCTTTTTCAGCTGCATCTGCCGCCGTGTCCTGACAATGGGAAGATAGATATCGCCTGCTGATTTAAACAAAATCGTAGCATAATGATACATATCAGACACCGTATAGTCTGCCTGCATCAGTTTTTCATAGTACGAAATGGCCTGAATGACCAGGCTCAATTTGTCCGGCCGGTGACAGGCAAAGCCTTTCTTTCCCACCGGGCCATACAAGATATATTCCATATGAGCCTTAAACGCCCGGCCGCGCAGGACCATCACCGATGTACGACATCCTGCCAGCCGTTGTGCCGTATCCAGCGCATAGCCCGCCATATACATATACCAGTCATAACAAGGCCCCTGAATAGCTGCCATGACGTAAATCTCTGCCAACTGGCACAACCGTTCCGGTGAGTCGAGCAATACTTCTGGGATACTGTTCCGCGCTTCCATCGCCGCCAGGGTCAATTCCCATGTTTTGTGTGACTTTGCCGTATCGAGTTGATGGATGATTTCTTTTTTCTCTTTCACGTCTCAATCCTCCCTTGTATCAGGTCTGTCTGATTCATACCTAATAGTATGGAGGGGAAAGATTAAAACAATATTAAAGTAGTCTTAAAATACAGTAAGAA
Organism: Megasphaera hexanoica; assembly: GCF_043520715.1. Taxonomy (NCBI): domain Bacteria; kingdom Bacillati; phylum Bacillota; class Negativicutes; order Veillonellales; family Veillonellaceae; genus Megasphaera; species Megasphaera hexanoica. The sequence goes on from NZ_CP171361.1 coordinate 1,917,625, forward strand.
TGTGATTAAAAATATATTAAAAAAGTTACATAATCTGTAATTATTATTGATGACACAAAAAAAGCACTGTCAATCAGCTATAATCTGTCTGTCAGTGCTTCTCTTGTTACGACGATATAGATTTGTTAATTTCTTCCAGCAGGGCATCTACCAGTTTATCTTCTGGCACAGTCCTTAGTACCTGTCCGTGGGAAAAGATGATTCCCTTTCCGTTTCCGCCGGCAATGCCGAAATCAGCCTCACGCGCCTCGCCGGGGCCGTTGACGACACAGCCCATGACGGCGATTTTCAGAGGGACCGTAATCCCTGTCAGAGCCGCTTCGACCTCTTTTGCCAGTTCGATGAGGTGGACCTGGGTCCGGCCACACGTCGGGCAGGAAATGAGGACCGGTCCGAACTGGCGCAGGCCGAGGGCGCTCAGGATATCCTGGCCCACCTTAATTTCTTCAGCCGGATCGTCCGTGAGGGAAACGCGTATCGTATCTCCGATCCCTTTATAAAGAAGAGTCCCGATGCCGATGGCCGATTTAATCGTACCGACGCGGGCCAGCCCCGCTTCGGTAACGCCAAGGTGAAACGCATAGGGAACCTTTTCTGCCAGCTTTTCATAAGCTTCGATCATGAGCGGCACCTGGGAGGATTTGAGAGAAATCACCATATTCCGGTAATCCATCTTTTCCAGGATGCGTATATGGCGCAGCGCCCCTTCTACCATGCCGTCGGCAGTAGGATGACCGCCATACTCCTGTAATATATCTTCTGGAAGAGAGCCGCTGTTGATGCCGATGCGGATGGGAATACCCGAGGGGCGCACCTTTTCCACGACTTTGACGACGTGTTCATCGGCACCGATATTGCCGGGGTTGATCCGCAATGCCTGCACGCCGCTTTCTACCGACAGGAGTGCCAGGCGATAATCGAAATGAATGTCCGCCACAAGGGGAACGGGCGATGACGCTACGATGTCTTTCAGGGCCAGGGCCGCCGCCTTGTCCGGTACGGCAAAGCGTATGATTTCTGCTCCCAGGCGGGAAAGACGCTGTACGTCGGCAATAGCCCGGTCCGTATCGGCCGGATTGACCGTAGACATGGTCTGCACCGAAACAGGCGCCGTACCGCCGACCGTCACCGTTCCCAGCGTCACCGGACGCGATGTTCTTCGTGTAATCATATACTACCTCTAAATACTAAAACGACTGATGTCCTGTATCATGGCAAATAAAAACAGCGATCCCAGTATGATGATACCGGCAATCTGGATATAATACAGGGCCCGCTTGGGCAGCCGGCGTCCCGTAATGCCTTCGATGATCAGCATGATGATGTATCCCCCATCCAGAAGCGGAATGGGAAGGAGATTGAGGATACCCAGATTGATGCTGAGAAATGCCGTAAACATGAGCAGATTGACAAAGCCGACGGAGGCTACCTGTCCTGCCAGCTGGGCTACTCCCAGGGGACCTGCCAGGTCAGCCTTTTCGGTGCCGCGGATCATACCATACATCCCCATGGTCATCGTATAGCAGATCTGCCCTGTCCGTTCTATGGCCATGTACGACGATTCAAAAAAGCCATGCTGCCTGCGCGTAACGACGGGAACGACGCCGATGAGTGCCCGCTTCGACTGGGTATCATACGTAGGGACCATGGTCAGATTCACATCTTCCCCGTCCCGGTTGACGACGACCGTGAGGACGTCCCGGCTGTGGTCATTGACAGTACGGGAAATATCCTTCCATTCTCCGATTGGCACGCCGCTGATGCTGACGATACGGTCGCCCGGTTTCATGCCGCCCTGGGCTGCCGCCGAATTTTCCACGATCGATCCAACGACCGGTTCTTTCGAAACGTCGTGCGTACCCACGGTAAACATGACGCCCCATATGATGACGACGGCCAGGACGAAATTCATGAATGCCCCGGCAGCGATGACGATGAGACGGTAACGGACTTTTTTATTCAGGAAGGATTTTTCATTCAATTCTTCCTGTTCTGTCATTCCCTGGATACGGTTGAACCCGCCCAGGGGGATTGCCCGTAATGAATACAACGTAGATCCATATTGATAGCTATAGATTTTGGGACCAAAGCCGATAGCAAATTCATCTACCTGCATGCCCGACAATTTCGCCGTAATGAAATGGCCGAATTCGTGGACAAACACGATAAGGCTGAAGACAAAAATCGTTGCTGCGATTGTAATACCCAAACTTCATTCACCTTTCGTTCACGGCAGGAACTCTGTCCTGACGCTTATGCTACGAGCATAAGATATGCATACACAGCCGGTGCGGCAAAGAGCAGACTGTCAAAACGGTCTAGGATGCCGCCATGACCGGGGATGATATTCCCCGAATCTTTGATGCCGCAGGTCCGTTTGAGGACCGATTCTACCAGATCTCCCAGAGGAGCCATGATGGCAACAATCAATCCGATAGCCAGGCCGTGAAGAAGTGAAAATTTAAAAATCAAAGAGAAAATCAGTGCTACGACGATTGTGCCGATACACCCGCCCAGTGCGCCTTCCCGGGTCTTTCCCGGACTGATGGATGGGCAGAGCTTATTCTTTCCCACGGCTTTTCCGGCCGCAAAGGCAAAGGTATCGCTCGCCCAGGTGGAAAAGACGAGGAGAAAGACGAAAAAGCGGGCCGGTTCGAGCATGACATTCTGGAACATACTGGTCAGATACGATGCCAGCATACCGTTCCGGAGAGCCAGCATAGCCAGGAATCCGCCTCCTATATAGAGCAGTCCGTACAGCGAATAAGCACTGTCCGAAAGGGATACCCTCTTGTGGCAGACCACCGTGCGCAGGAGAATCCAGCTCATCATGACGACGCACAGTAAAAAAAGCAGTTTAATCCCGGCAAACCACCAGGACCCAAATACGGCGGCGAGCCATACGTAGCCGGCATATTCTGTCAGATTAGCTTTGACGGCGTGGAGCATGCGCACGTATTCACGCCAGCCCAGGAGAGCCAGCAAGGTCATCATGATAAAGAAGAGCCAGTTCCCTTCGTAAATAATAAATATCGTCAGGCCTCCGCCTACGATACCCGTAATGATTCGTTTAGCCAACATTGTCTGTCTACCTTCCTTATTTCAAGCCGCCAAACCGGCGTTCCCGGCCCTGGAAAGATAAGATGGCTTCTATGAGAGTGTCCTTCGTAAAATCAGGCCAGCACAGGTCCGTATACCAGAATTCGGCATAGGCCATCTGCCAGAGCAGGAAATTGCTGACCCGCTTGTCCGAACCGGGGCGGATCAGGAGATCCACATCATTTTCCGGAGCCGTATACAGGTAATCAGCCAGCGTATCCTCCGTAATATCGGCCGGGCTGAGAAGGCCTTTCTGGACATCTTCTGCCAAAAGGCGCGCTGCCCGGGCCAGTTCCATGCGCCCGCCGTAGTTGACGGCTACATTGAGTTTAAGGCCCGTATTATCTTTCATTTCTTCTTCGGCCTTGCGGAATGACTCCTGGAGGATTGGATGGAGGCGGCTCATATCGCCAAGGAAATGAAGGCGTACGTTGTGTTCGTCCAGTTCCAGGAGGTTTTTGCTCAGATATTCGTTCATGAGCTTCATAATATACGAAACTTCCGTTTCCGGGCGCTTCCAGTTTTCCGTCGAAAAGGCATATACCGTCAGGACCTGGATTCCCAATTCCCCCGCGGCGATGACGATGCGCTTGAGCGTATCAGCGCCGGCATGATGGCCGTACGTGCGGGGTTTTCCCTGTCGTTTTGCCCAGCGGCCATTGCCATCCATGATGATGGCCACATGGTGAGGAATATTCTGGCGGTCCAGCTGAGCTTCCAGAGAAGACGACTCTCCTGCACCAGCCTGGCGGCCACTATTTTTAAAAAATGTATCAAACATATCCTATCCTCCATCGTGAAGAGCCTGCTGCACACTGTCACTCGCTTTCAGGCTGTAATTGTACACCAGATGGACGACGCCGTCTCTTTCTACAGCCCGGATGACATAGATTTCCTGGTCGTCACAAGAGAAATAATGACTCCGCGAGACAGTCTGCTCCAGGACATAGGGGATATTTTTACCCTCTAATACAGATTTGGCATACCATAACGGCATGCCAATGAGAATCCGTATATCCATCATACTTCCATGACTTCTTTAGTCTTTTTATCTTTCAAAGCGTCGATATCTTTGATTTTCTGATCTGTCATTTTCTGGATTTTGGTCTGAGCTTCCTTACTTTCATCTTCCGTTATTTCTTTTTTCTTTTCTGCTTTTTTGAACAGATCATTGCAGTCCCGGCGCAGATTGCGGATAGCGACTTTAGCTTCTTCGGCGTGTTTGCTTACCTTTTTGCCAAACTCTTTACGCCGTTCTTCCGTCAGCTGCGGGATTTCCAGGCGGATCATCGTTCCGTCGTTATTCGGGTTGAGACCCAGGTCGGATTTCAGGATAGCTTTTTCGATTTCTTTCAGCATGTTCCGTTCCCAGGGAACGATGGTAATCAGCCGCGGTTCCGGAGCCGATACGTTGGCCACCTGTTTGACCGGCGTCTGCGAACCGTAGTAATCGACCATGACCCGGTCCAGGAGAGACGTGCTGGCACGGCCCGTACGGATAGAAGCCAGATCACGCTTCAGGGCTTCTATGCATTTGTTCATCTTTTCTTCGTGTTGTGTCAATGTATTCTGTACATCCATGAAAATCACTTCCTCATCATATTTTTAGTTAACTATATCATACAGCTTTTATGTCTTTTTGTCTACGCAGGAACGATTATCCTTCTTTATCGACAAGGGTCCCGATTTCTTCCCCGCTGCAGGCAGCGACGATATTTCCCTTCGTGTCAATGTTGAATACGACGATGGGAATGTTGTTGTTCATGCACAGCGTCGTCGCCGTCGCATCCATGACGCCCAGCTGTTTCTGGATGACATCGAGGAAAGAAAGGTGGGTGTACATTTTAGCGTCGGGATTAACCTTGGGATCGCTGTCGTATACGCCATCGACGCCATTTTTCGCCATGAGGATGGCATCGGCATCGATTTCAGCTGCACGCAGAGCGGCCGTCGTATCTGTCGAAAAATAGGGATTTCCCGTACCGGCACCGAAGATGACGACACGGCCCTTTTCCATATGGCGGATAGCCCGGCGGCGGATATACGGTTCTGCTACCTGCTGCATAGTAATGGCCGTCTGGACGCGGGTGACAACGCCGTTCTTTTCGATGGCATCCTGCAGGGCCAGGGCATTCATGACCGTTGCCAGCATGCCCATATAGTCGGCCGATACGCGGTCCATGCCTTTGGCTTTGCCAGAAAGGCCGCGCCAGATATTGCCGCCGCCTACGACGATGGCTACCTGGATACCTTTGTTGGCAACTTCAACGACCTGTTTGGAAATGACATCGACCGTAACGGGATCAATGCCGTATCCCTGTGATCCGGCAAGAGCTTCACCGCTCAATTTCAGTACAACGCGTTTGTATTTTCTGTTCATAATGGCTCCTCCTGTTAGAAAATAAGAGAACACTGAAAGCCGGTGTTCTCTTATAGGGATCGTATTAAACTTATTTAACCTGTGCCATTACTTCAGAAACGAAATCATCACTGCGCTTCTGGAGGCCTTCACCGAGTTCATAACGTGTATAGCGGCGGATATCGATTTTTTCACCAATCTTAGCGATGGCTTCATTGACGACCTGCTGAACCGTCTTGTCGGAATCTTTGATGAATTCCTGATCGAGGAGGCAGTTTTCTTTGTAGAATTTTTCAATCCGGCCGACGATCATCTTTTCAACGATCTTTTCCGGTTTGCCTTCGTTCAGAGCCTGCTGACGGAGAACTTCTTTTTCATGTTCGAGGACATCTGCCGGTACTTCTTCTCTCTTGAGGTAAGCCGGTTTGGCAGCGGCAATCTGCATGGCAATATCTTTGCAGAGGGATTTGAAGTTGTCTGTCTGGGCAACAAAGTCTGTTTCGCAGTTTACTTCGACGAGGACGCCGATGCGGCCATTGCCATGGATATAAGAATAAACCAACCCTTCAGCAGCGATACGGCTTGCTTTTTTAGCTGCTGCAGCCAGGCCATGTTCACGAAGCAGATCGATTGCTTTTTCCATATCACCGTTGCTTTCGGTCAGTGCCTTTTTGCAGTCCATCATGCCTGCACCCGTTTTTGTTCTTAATTCTTTTACCATTGCTGCTGTAATAGCCATGAGTATTCCTCCTAAGCGTGAAATGTAATAATATAGTCAAATATAGTGCGGTATACTACCGGGACAGCCTGTCATGCGGTCTAAAAAGGAGCTGCCTTTGTGCGACAGCTCCTCTTTGCATACCACGCAGGACTGTCCTGGGTATTAGTTTTCTTCAGCTGTTTCTTCTGCTTCTTCTGCCGGAGCTTCTGCTTCAGCGCCTTCTTCGGTCTGTTCACCCTGGTTGCCTTCGAGAACAGCATCAGCAACTTTGCCTGTCAGGAGTTTGACGGCACGGATTGCATCATCGTTGGCCGGGATCGGATAATCGATGACATCGGGATCGCAGTTCGTGTCTACCGTTGCGATAATGGGGATATTCAGTTTGCGCGCTTCTTTGACAGCGATTTCTTCTTTCTTCGGATCGATGATGAACAGAGCATCAGGCAGCTTCTTCATATCTTTGATGCCGCCGAGGTATTTCTGAAGTTTATCCATTTCATGTTTGAGCAGGGTAACTTCTTTTTTCGGCAATACTTCGAATGTGCCGTCTTCAGCCATCTTTTCCAGGGATTTCAGGCGTTTTACCCGTTTTTCAATCGTCTGGAAGTTGGTGAGCATACCGCCGAGCCAGCGTTCGTTGACATAGAACTGGTTGCAGCGTTCTGCTTCGTTTTTAATGGATTCCTGAGCCTGTTTCTTCGTGCCTACGAACAGGACTTTGCCGCCTTCAGCAGCGAGGTCGCGGACGAAATTGTAAGCTTCATCCATTTTCTTAACGGTCTTCTGCAGGTCGATGATGTAGATGCCATTGCGTTCCGTGAAGATGAACCGTGCCATCTTAGGGTTCCAACGGCGGGTCTGATGACCGAAATGTACACCTGCTTCTAATAATTGTTTCATTGATACTACTGCCATAATTGTGATTCCTCCTGTTTTTTCCTCCGCCCGGTCATCACTTGTGAAAACCGCGCAAACGGCACAGTTACAAGCTCGACGGTGCGTGTGTATTTTGAACCTTTCATATTATATCACAAGACGTATAGGGCCACAAGCTTTTTTTGCGACTTCGTCTTTCAAGTTTTTATGGATAAATATATGACAATATGGTAGAATAATGTTATATTGTCTTCTGGGTGCAGATGTCCCGGACGGAGCAGTACCCTTGCCGTGAAGACATAATAGTAAGGCCACAGAAAGGACTATTTTAAGGAGGTACGGCTCATGTTTGAACAAATGGAAACCCTGCAACCTGTCATCTTAGCTGGCGGCGATGATTCCCGTATGGGATACAACAAGGCCCTGGCTTCGTTTGAAGGGACGACACTGATTGAAACGATTTACACCCTGCTCGATTTCGTCTTTGACAAATCTCCTATGGTCGTAACCAACGACAAGGCTATTTTCAAGGACATCGACTGTCTGAAAGATGCCCTCATCGTAGAAGACGTGTATAAAGGCGCCCAGACACTGGGGGCTGTAGCAACGGCCTTCCAGTATACCGATGCGGAAAATATCTTCGTCATCGGCGTCAACATGCCTTTCGTTTCCGTTCCCATGATTGAAAAGATGTCCTTCCACATCCAGGCGGCCGATGCCGTCGTTCCCGTCCAGGATGGAACCGACATCTGTCTCCATGCCGTGTATAACCGCCGGCTCATGCCTCTCATGCGGAAGAAAATCGTCGAAGGCAATCACCTTCTCCACTCGTTCTTCCCCCAGATCGACCTGGTACAGATCCCGGTCCGCAAGGATAAGCAGGAAGATGCCATATTCTTCGATGTCCACACACCGATGGACCTCAAGATGGCCGAAGAACAGTACGAATCAATCAAGGAAACGGAACCGGAAGCATTCCAGCCCCTTCTGGAAACAGATCCCATAGCTCTCAAAAAAGACTGATCATAAAAATATACGCGCCCTATAAGCGGATGCAGACAGGCGCTGCAGGATCTCTTGTTACGATCTTGCAGCGCCTGTTTTTTGTCCCGCCGGTGCGGGAACAGCGTTATTCCAATATGTAGACCAGCACAGTCCGGCGGCCGAACTGCATGCACTGGTTATAATCGAGCATGCACAGGTCCACCCGGTTCCCCAGGATATCACTGCCCGTATCTTCCGCCCGGGCAATACCGTAGCCGGGGATGTAGACTGTCGTGCCTAAGGGAATGACGTTGGGATCGACGGCAATCTCACCGTAGCGGGCACGCGTCCCCATCTTGGTGATGCCTTCGCCGTTGCCATCGGTTGGCAGATAGGCCGTGGCAACCATCGTATAGACAGCTTTGTACTTGGATATGGTGCCCGTATTGATTTCTACCGTTTCCTTCGTGCCTACATGGCGGATGAGCGGCTGCATCTCTGCCACCAGTGTCGTAGAAATGTGCTCTTTGCCGACGACCTGACCATCGAGGCTGACCAGATAATTCTTGACTGTCTTGCGGCCATTGACACCCTGCTGCAGGACCTGTTCTTCCCCCTGGCCCAGTGTTTCATCGGGAATGCTTTCGATGGCATAGGGGACCACTTCGTCTTCCGTGATTTCCTTGCGGGATAATACGCCCACCCTGATGGTCATGTTTTCTTTGACAGGAGCCGATACATCTCCATATGCCCGGTAGTTCTCACTATCGTACCCGGCCTGTTCGACTGCTTCCTGCACCGTCTTTTTCGCAGTGCGGATGGTCTTTTTCTGATTCTTATATTCTATCGTCACCGGTACGGCCCGGCGCACAGTCGCCGTCGTCCCTTCTTTCAGCGTATCGGTCGAAAGCTCTACTTCGTCATGATGACCGAGGGAAATATTGTTTTCCCGCAGGAGCGCTTCCGCATTGATCGCATGGGTATAGACGGTATGCGTCCGGCCATCTGCTTCTATGGTCACTGCCCTGCCCCGGTCCACGAATCCCGTCAGAGATACCAGTACCAGCAAAGCAATCAGAGTCACATACATGCGCGTAATGCGCTGGGAAATACGTTTTCTCATCCATATCCTCCTTATTTCAAATACACCATTCTCTTGATTTTATCAGAAAGTGGGGGCATATGTCAAAATAAGGCCGGATTTGTAACTAAAATGTGTCATTTATCCCCAGAAGTCCGCCGGAGCACCCTGGTCTTGATATCTTTTTTCTGCAGCTGCCGCGTATGGTCTTCCGCTTCTTTCTGCAGCATCGCCTGGGCATGAACGGGTTCTCCTTTACGCGTATCAGCCAGATAGCGGTATGTCCCGTCGCCGTTCATGGCATAGGCTTTGACGTTATCATGGAAATACAGGTTCAAGATTCCTTTGATCCGTTCTTTATGGGGCTGATATTCGACGGGAATCATCAGTTCTACCCGTTCGTTCAGATTCCGCGGCATCCAGTCGGCGGAGGAAATGAATACATCTTCCCGGCCATTATTATAGAAATAAAAGAGGCGGCTGTGTTCCAGATATCGTCCTACGATGCTGTGGACTTCGATATTATCACTGAGGCCGGGTACTTCCGGACGGAGCACGCAGATACCACGGACGATGAGCTTGATTTTGACGCCAGCCTGCGACGCTTCATAGAGGCGGGCGATGACTTTCTTATCAAGGAGCGAGTTCATCTTGGCGATGATCAAAGCTTTCTTCCCTTGCCGGGCCCAGGCCGTTTCCTGATCGATTTCTTCATAAATCCGCTGACGCAGATTGAGCGGAGCTACGGCCAGTTTGTTCCAATATGGAGGATCGGAATAACCGGACAGGAGGTTGAAGGAGGCCGAAGCATCGACGCCGATCAGCGGGTCGGAAGTCAGAATACCGACATCCGTATAGATGCGGGCCGTCTTGCCGTTGTAGTTCCCCGTCGCCAGATGGACATAGCGTTTGATGCCGTCTTCTTCGCGGCGCACGACGAGGGTAATCTTGGAATGGGTCTTGAGGCCCATGATGCCGTAAATGACGTGGCAGCCGGCCTTTTCCAGCTTCGCCGCCATGTGGATATTATTTTCTTCATCAAACCGGGCCTTAACTTCCATGAGCACCGTGACCTGCTTGCCATTTTCCGCAGCCTGGGCCAGGGCCGCGATAATGGGCGACTTGCTGCTCACGCGGTACAGCGTCTGTTTGATGGCCAGTACGTCCGGGTCAGTGGCGGCCAGGCGGACGAAGTTTTCGATAGTTTCAAAGGTTTCATACGGGTGATGGACCATGATATCGCGCTGCGAAATAGCGGTCCACATATCCGGAGCATGGAGGTTTTCTAATTCGTACGCCGGCTGCGGGAAAGCCGGTGCATAGCGCAGATAGTCGTAGCCTTCGATACCCGTGAAGGAGAAAAACACCTTGCAGTCCAACGGTCCGGGGATCATGTACACATCGCGTTCTTCCAGAGACAGTTCGGTCATAAGCAGGGTCTTCACCATACGGCTTGCCGAATCAGCCAGTTCCAGACGGACGGCAGCACCTTTTTTACGCTTTTTCAGCGATTTGACGACTTCTGCCAGGAGATCTTCCGCATCATCATCGATGTCCAGGTCGGCATCGCGGGTCACGCGGAATGGCGTGACTTCCAGGATTTCACAGCCCAGGAAGAAACGTTCAGCAAAGGTACTGAGCACGTCTTCCAGGAAGAGGAACTGCTGTGGTCCCGTTTCGCCCGGCACTTTGATAATCCGATTGATGACTGACGACGGTACGGGCAGGATAGCTGTCTTGACGCTGCTATCCCCTTCGCGGCGGCGCAGGAGGACAGCCAGGTTGAGGCTCAGACTGGAAAGGAAGGGGAACGGGTGGCTCGAATCGACGGCCATCGGCGTGACGACCGGGTAGATTTCCCGTTCAAAGAAATTTTCCAGCCATAACTGCTGCTTTTCATCCAATTCAGACGGCTTGATGAAATACAGGCCTTCGCCACGCAAGCGGTCGCGCAGGTCATTCAGATAGGCATACTGCTGCCGTACCTGTTCGTGTACCATCTGTTCGATAGCTGAAAACTGTTCCTGCGGTGTCATGCCAGCAATATCGTGGTGCGGCACGCCGCTTTCGATGAGATGCTTGACGCCGGCCACGCGAATCATGAAAAATTCATCGAGATTCGATGCGCTGATAGCGACAAAATTCAGTTGTTCCAGCAGCGGATTGGAGGGAACAGCCGACTCCCGCAGCACTCGTTCATTGAACTTAATCCATGTACATTCACGGTTTAAAAAATTATGAGGATCTAACGTATCCACTCATCACACCTGCCCTTTCAGCAATCGGGGAGTAATACCGAATATTTCTTCAAAATTCCGGCTGGCCTGAATAAACGACCACCGTTCGAGAGAAATATCCAGTTCCGACTGATAATACAATCTGAGTTCCTTGTCGCCTAAAACGGCGCGAATCTGCTTGATTTTTCCCGTATGACTCTTATCGATAGCATCTGCCAGGGAAAAGATAGCCTGCAGTTTAGAAATCAATACTTCCAGTCCCGGCGTTGGATTCCGGTCAACCCAGTCCGCATGTTCTGAAGGCATGTACGGGTCAATATAGGAAGCGACACTGGCGACGATTTCTTTTTCTTCGTCTGTAATACTGAATAAATCAGTCTGCCGGATCAATTCGTACGAACAGACACGATGCTTGCGCATGTTGATGAATTTACCGGTTTCGTGCAAAATAGCAGCCAGCCGCAGCAGATAGCCCGTATGATACGCAAGGCCACAGCGTTGATACAGAGCCTGGAAAATTTTTGCAGCATACGATTCGACGCGAGCCGAATGATCCGGATTATACAGGTAGCGGCCAGCGATGGTCCGGGCCAGGTCAAGCAGCAGTCCCCGCTGGTGATTCACATAGGGATCTGCTGTCTGTTCGGCTACGTAATACAGGGAATAGCCTTCCGTAAAGGTCGTACTCATCAATACGATCATGTCGATTTCAATAGTCCGGAACAGTTCATAGTACAGCATAAACGTCGGCATGAGCACATTGGCCAGGCCTTCGGATAATTTGAAGCGCTGCATGAGCTTAAGCGGCGTCAGGCCGTGGAAGGATTCGACAAAATCGCGGAACATCTGCGGCCGGATCAGCGTGGCCCCATTCTGTGGCTCGATGTGCATCAGCTTGCCCAGGAGGACGGCGCTTTTGCCGGAAAGGACGATATAGCGGATGTCATGTTCGTGCACATTAGCCCAGAGCGGTGCCAGACTGCCATGAATGAATTCCCGCGCTGCTGTCGGAAACGAAATGTCTTCGCGCTGACGCTGTGTAAAGTTTTCCATAATCCGCAGTGAACCAAGATAGACATTCTGCTGGAACAGAAGATGGTCATCCTGCCAGCAGGTCAGGCCCATACCGCCAGAGGTAATGTCTACCAGCAGCACAGCATGACCAGCAAAATTAAAGGTCCCTTTCAGGACATGATAATAGAGGCCAAAAAACTTGTAGTAAATTTCTTTGGCCATGTGAACGACTTCGACTTTAAAGCCCGTGCGTACTTTAATCTGGTCGAGCGCATTCAGCATATTGTCGGCTTCCCGTATGGCTGTCGTCGTAATGACCCGTACGTCCTGTATATCATAGTCACGCAGCAATTGTTTGAAGCCGTTCAGAATGCGGCAGATTTCATTTAAGGAACGGAAACTGACGTGATGTGTCTTAAATACTTCTTCACCGTATTCCACTTCCTGGGATACATTTTCTATGATTGTCATATCATCCATCGCCGTGTACGATATGATTTTCATTGCCATATTTACAGTACCGATATGAATGATACCGGCATACTGCCTTACCCTGTTCTCCATAGTCAACCCTCACTCGTATTTAGTTTTAATATCTATATTATACATGATTTCAAGAGGTCATTTACCTATTTTCTGTATAATCTTTGTAAAAGATTTCCCTATTTTACTATAAAAAATTTCCGGCCCCACTTTTTTTCTGATATAATATGTATTTAGCGACAAGTTGGTATTGCCCTTCGTCTGTCTGATTGAATATAAAGAGAGGTATGTTATGGAAAAAATAGCCATCATTGATCTGGGATCGAACTCCATCCGATTCGTAGCCCTGCAGATAGCAGATAATGGTGCGTATTCGTTTATGTATCAGGAAAAAGAAGCCATCCGTCTCGGCCACGGTCTGAGCGAAACGCAGATGCTGAGTGAAAAAGGCATGGAACGAGCCATGACCTGTCTTAAAGTCTACAAACACATGATGGATGTCGGTCATATCGAACATTGTATTGCCGTAGCCACAGCGGCTGTCCGCAATGCTTCCAACGGCGATGATTTTCTAAAGCGGATCAATAAAGAAACAGGCATTACCATGAATGTCATCACTGGTGAACGGGAAGCCTACCTGGGTTATCTGGGTGTCATCAATACGATCAACGTCCGTGATTTTGTTCTCTTCGACCTGGGCGGCGCCAGTGTTGAATTAACTCTCGTCCGCAATGGAGAAATTAAAAAATCCGTATCCGTGCCCATTGGAGCCGTAACGCTGACGGAAAAATTCAATACCTCCGGTGACCCCGACCCGGATGCCCTGGAAGCCTGTCAGAAATACGTCGGCAACCAGTTGGAAGAAGTCTCCTTTATCACTGATGCAGGCCTGCCTCTCATCGGTATAGGCGGGACGGCCCGTAATTTTGCCAAGATGGACCAGCGCATCACAGGCTATGATTTATCCAAAATCCATAATTATATTCTATCATATGACAACTTCGAAAATTTATTCATCGAAATTACGACCCGTACGGCAGTAAATCGGAAAAAGATACCCGGTCTTTCTTCCGATCGTTCTGATTTAATCATCGCCGGGGCCCTGGTCATCGATACCTTATTTTCTCTCACGCGCAGTCAGGAACTCATCGTCAGCGGCTGCGGCCTGCGTGAAGGCTTGTTCTTCGAATACTACGCCGCTTATGCCAATATGGAAAAACCACGCTTCGACGATATCCTGGAACAAAGCATTTCTAATTTCCTCAAGGCCCTGCCCAACACGAACTACCAGCATATCCAGCAGGTAGAACGGGTAGCGGCAATGCTCTTCGACCAGCTGCAGCCCCTGCACGGCTACGGTCCCAAGGAACGGCGGCTTTTGGTCACGGCAGCCCGCCTGCACGATGTGGGAAAAATCATCAACTATTACGATCATGCCCGTCATTCGGCTTTCATCATCGGCCATGCACCGATTTACGGCCTGACTCAGATGGAACAAATCGACGCCTCGTTCATCGCCGGATTCCATCATGGTATCAGCCGTAAAATCATGCGGTCCTATCGGTATGCCCATATGCCATCGGAAGAAGAATGGACGATGATCCGTCGCCTCTCTACCCTGCTGGCCCTGGCTGAAGCGTCGGACCTGACCTACGAACAGCTCGTGGATAATATCGAAGTAGCTCATGCAGAAAACGTCATCGTCCTCATCCTGACGGTCACACCGGGAGCTACCTACAACGCGGCCGATTATGAAATGAAGCAGCTTCTCAGTCAATTCAAGAAAGAATTCGGAGCATCTCTGCTGCTGGTATGGAAATAAAAGGCAAAGCTCCTTTCATAGTTCGTTTGACGTTTGTCAAAAATTAAATAATATACAAAATGCACCATTCATGATACATCAAACTTTCCCTATCATACTCTAAGGAAAACGGGACTGCCTGTGCTGGTACAAACCTTCACAGGCAATCCCGTTTTCTTTATCTATGAGAAATACTATCTGCTGCTATCAGCATTCATCGAGAAGAGATACGTCTTCTCCGGCCAGGATTTTCTTCATCGTCCGTGCCGGGCACATACGGCCGCACATGGAGCAAGTTCCTTCACATTCTGGTTTGCTCGATTCATAATATTTTCTGGCTTTGACCGGGTCAATGGCCAGGGAAATCATCTTTTCGAAGTCAACATCGACACGAGCCTTGCTCATGGCGTCGTCCCATTCCTGAGCACCCGGGATACCTTTAGCAAGATCTGCCGCATGAGCAGCCAGACGGGTAGCGATGATCCCTTCCTTGACGTCTTCTACGGACGGCAGGCGCAGATGTTCAGCCGGTGTGACATAGCAGAGGAAGTCAGCGCCGCAGGAACCAGCAATGGCACCGCCGATGGCACTGGTAATGTGGTCATAGCCCGGTGCGATATCGGTAACCAATGGCCCCAATACATAGAAAGGCGCTTCGTGACAGAGCCGCTTTTCAATCTTCATATTGGCAGCGATTTCTGTGAGAACCATGTGGCCCGGGCCTTCGATCATGACCTGTACGTTGTGATCCCAGGCGCGTTTGGTCAGTTCGCCGAGCGTAATCAGTTCTTCAATCTGAGCGGCATCGGTCGAATCGTGTGTACAGCCAGGACGGCAGGCATCGCCCAGGCTCAGGGTAACGTCATATTTTTCACAGATGTCGAGGAGACGATCGTAATATTCATAGAACGGATTTTCTTTCTTATTCATTTCCATCCAGGCAAAGAGCAGTGAACCGCCACGGGAAACGACGTTCGTCAGACGCGGATTGCGTTTAATCCGTTCTGCTGTTTTCTGGTTCATGCCACAGTGGATAGTCATGAAATCTACACCATCTTCAGCATGTTGTTCGACGACTGAGAAAAATTCGTCGACCGTGATATCTTTCAGGTCTTTATCGAGCATACCGACGGCATCGTACATCGGTACCGTACCGATCATAGCTGTAGACATGCCAACCAGTTTGCGGCGGAAATCACGGGTCTTGCCGAAGTTGGACAAATCCATGATGGCTTCGGCTTTCATATCGATAGCACTCTGGACTTTCTGCAGTTCTTCTTCATGGTTATTATGTTCCGGCGATACACCGAGATTGACGTTGATTTTGGTGCGGCAGTTCTTGCCAATGCCTTCCGGGCTGAGTGCCGTATGCAGTTTGTTGGCAGGGATAGCTACCTTGCCGCTGGCAACGAGTTCCATCAGTTTTTCAACAGGCATCTGTTCCTTTTTAGCAACGATTTCCATTTGCGGCGTAACGATACCTTTACGTGCTGCATCCATCTGTGTGGTGTAGTTCATGACACATCCTCCTAAACATATCCAAAAATACATAACAAAAAAGCCCACCCCCGCAGGGTGAGCTATCATATCCGGTAACAGCTTCCCTACGTCGGCATTACCCGAATCAGGTTAAAGGGTCATTCTCAGCCTTGCGGCGCCCCTAGCTTTTTATCCTTCGCTTATTATAGTACACCCTGTTCATAATTACAAGTCATATTTTTATGCAGACCAGTAAATCGCCGTGGCAGCAGAGAGGCTATGCAGGACGAATATCACAGTTTCTTCACAATTTGAAACTAATTGCTCTATATATCGTTTGTCGTATTTTCAGAAGAGACATTTTACTGTATAATATTCTTATCAGAAATCCAATATGAGGATACAATAAAGTAAGGAGGTACTCTACATATGAAATATCGTTTCTTAAAAGCTCTGACCCTGACAGTCCTGCTGGCAACAGCCAGCGCTGCTGCTCCTGCCGTTACAGAAGCAGCCGAACAGGCCCCATCAGTCATTAATGTGACGGGATACGCAGAACAACAGGTCGCCCCGGATACAGCCTACATCACCATTGGCATGGAAAGCACGGCCAGCAATGCCCAGAAGGCCCGCAGTGACAATAACCTGGTCATGAACCAGGTTGCCAATGCCGTCAAGGCTCTGGGGGTCACTAAGGATGATCTGAAGACGACAAACTTCAATATGACCCCGAATTATGATACGAATGGCAGGAAGATTGTCTCTTACACCGTGACAAACAATCTGCGCATCCGCGTTTCTGATTTTGATCTTATCCCGCGCATCATCGAAAAAGCAGGCCAGGCCGGTGCCAACCGCGTCATGGGAATGACGTTTACCAATGAGCACGCCGATACCATTAAAAACAACCTGATAAAGGAAGCTGTCCATAACGGCCGCAGTGCCGCTGAAGCTGCCGCTACGGCTGCAGGCGGACAGCTCGGAAAAGTAAAAGAAATCAATATCAGCGGCCGTACGCCATCTTATTCCAGCGTTTACGCCGGAGCTATGAATGCCCGCCTGATGAAAGCCGAATCGGCCGATATGGCACCGGTCGAAGCCGGTACAAACACGCTGAGTGAAACCGTCAGCATGACCTTCTATATCCAGTAAGAGACTATATAGTCTTCCTGATAGAGGCGGACTGATAGAGGCGGATCTATGCATCCCCTGACAGGGATATCCGTAAGAGGCGGCGACAAAATGAACCCAATCGTTCATTTCGTCGCCGCCTCTTTTCGTTTATGGAAAACACGGATGTCTCCATTCCAGCGCACAGGCATTTACATAACAGTTATAAATAGTAAATAACCGTTTTTAACTCTTTATAACTCTATATTCTTATTTGCTTCTGACAATATAGAACTGCCAGAATCGGAGTAAACAGGCTCGTATCGGTGGTGTACTCCTCTGCCGACAGGAATCTCCCCTGCTGATCGTATATATGCCGGGATACGCTGATGCGGTATGTATGTTCTTCTTCTTTCTGCTTTTGTACCGTAATATATTCCTGCATGATATACGGCTTGTGCAGCCGTGCTGCGGCCCGGCACGATTCAGCCATAGACTCGCCAAAGGCCGGTGAAAAAGCCGCTCCATTGATAGAACGATACAAGGTATGATGAATGACGGCCCGCATATACGGCATATCATCCTGGATATCTTCATCAAGGGTGAACACAGGCGGCGCCACGTATATATCAGAATGGACGACAGGGTGTCGTTCAATGAAAACCGGGCTGCCGGTCTGCTGTTCATACGCCCACAAACTATCATAATAGTTACGGAGTGCTGCATCGGCATAGACGATCATGCGATGGCGGAAATGATACGAATCAGGACTATCCTTCCAGACAATTTTCGTTCCAAACTGATCATACGGTGTATGCAGCGCCTGCAGGATATGCTGGACCGGATCTCCTTCTATGACAACGCGTTCCAGATTCATGGCCTGTCCATAGGCATCTGCAAAGGCCTGGTTTCCTACAGCAGGCGCACCAAAGGAGATAACGTGTATATCTCCCGGTGAATAACCACGATCTGCCATACGGGCACCGATGAGCGCGGCGGCAGCACCACCCAGGCTGTGACCCGTCACAAGCAGTTCAGCTTGCCTGTTGGCGATGAGGGAAGACAATGTATCTGCTACTTTTTTTCCCCCGAGATCCGCATCGAGGATTGTCCGGGCGTAGTCATCGAAGCCTTTGTGTACTGACGGGATTTCCCGTCCGGACTCCAGTCCGTCTTCCCGGTGAAAGGGAACTGAGTGGGTTCGCAAATCACTTTTGATATCTTTTTTGTCTACTGTTCCCGATATAGCCAGGATATAGCGGGCCGGGTGTTCTTCTACGGCTTTTTTGTGTAAGACGATAAATTCAACCTGTGAGGACTTATTGATACGGGTAACGCTCTCCAGCTGCCATCCTTCATCCCGGTATTCCGACTTTGCCAGTTGTCCCGGCTTATCGTCGTACGATGCCAGCGATGCCATAGCCGCTTCATACCGGACTTTAGACTGGAGATATGCGTTTTGCCCATCTGCCGCCAGCACACTGGAGCACATACCTGCAAAAAAAAGGCAGCTCGTCACTGCCTTTACGATTGGATTCATATGAGACGCCTCCTTTTATGGATGCCACGATAAGATAGAAAAGACTTCCCGGTTCGGATGATCGGACACTTCGAAGTGGAGGGTCCGCGATAATTCTTGTTCCAGTCTTTCCCGCCGTTTCCGTTCCTTCAGAAAATCCACCACGTCCTGGTGGGCACTAATCAGGAAATCTCCTTTTACGTGACGCACCTGTACCATATGGCGAAGGCGCCGGATAATCTGGATAGCTACCGTTTCAGGAGAATAGAGATATCCCGAACCACCGCAGACGTTACACGGACTGAACTGGACCTGATGAAGTCCCTGGCGTGATTTCTTCCGCGTAATTTCTACCAGATTCAATGCGGTCATGCCCATGACATGGGTTTTGGTACAATCCTGGGCGGTTTCCCGTTCGAGGATGTCCAGGATTTCCTTTCTCCGGTTCGACTGGGCCATATCGATGAAATCAATGATGATGATGCCTCCAATATCACGGAGACGCAGCTGGCGCGCAATTTCCACGGCAGCCTCTTTATTGACGTGAAAAATCGTATCCTGAAGAGTGCTGCTCCCCGTATACCGGCTGCTGTTGACATCAATGACAGTCAATGCTTCGGTCCTGTCAAATATGAGATTGCCGCCGGAAGGAAGAGGCACTTCCCGGGCCATCAGGCAGCGGAGTTGTTCTTCCAGATGGTACAATTCAAATACGGGCTCATCACCCTGATACAGACTGACCCGTTGTCTCCAGCCGTCATCGGGCAGGACCTGACATATCCTGTCATAGGCTTCTTTGTCATCGACAATGATTTTTTTTACATCATCCGTACAATAGTCACGGATTGTCCTCATGACCAGGTCGGCTTCGCGGTACAGCAATTTGGGCTTGCGTGCCAGTTCGTACCGGCGCAGTACGCTTTGCCACGTATGCAGGAGATACGTAATATCCGCCGTGAGGTCCTTTTCTGCTATATCTCTGGCGACGGTCCGGATAATGATGCCCATGCCTTCCGGTTTCAACTGGCTGGCTATGGCACGCAGGCGGTCCCGTTCCTTTTCATCGCGGATTTTCTTGGAAACGCCGATATAATCCACTGTCGGCATCAGCACGGCATAGCGGCCGGCCAGGCTGATATTGGCCGTCACTTTCGGGCCCTTGCTGCCCTGTTCTTCCTTTACGACCTGGACGAGAACACTCTGACCGACAGAAATGCGGGTCTGCTGGATCTGTTCCTTCGTCGCTGCCCGCGGGAATAGGTCGCCAAGGAAGAGAAAGGCATTTTTCCTGCGTCCTATATTGACAAAGGCGGCCTGCATAGCCGGCAGGATATTCTGTATCGTCCCTCTGTATATATGATTGACAATGTGATTTTCATCATTCCGCTCTACGGAAAAGTCACGCAGCATCCCTTCTTCCAGAATGGCTATCCTCGTTTCCTCCGGCATGATATTGCCAATAATTGTCTTCATCCGTCTTCACCTGCCTTTGCAATGACGCTGCCTTCCGTCTTTTACTATATGCTATACACCATCAAACAGCGAATAATTCGTTCCATTTTTGCGGACATAGATGCCTCGCCGCCAGGCCAGAACGAGATCTGCCTGTACAGGCAGACCGAACTGTGCCATCAGCACGTCCCATAACTGCTGCGGCTTGATAGCCCCGTCTTCCGTCTCCAGAATTCCCGCACGAAGGCAGATGCCATCCTTTTCTACTATGCCAGACACCGGTTCGACGATATGGTTTTTCACGGCTATAAGGCGTACTTTGTGGCCTTTCTTGACTGATACCTTTTCATAGGTCACATCGGACGCTTCATTGAATGCCTGGAGAATACCGTCCAGTTCATCCTGACTTACCGGGCGCGCAGCGGGTCCTTTGATATCATACACGGCATAGTTGGCAACTGCCATGAGTTTGGGAGCTTTGGCATCGATGTACTTTCCGTCCCGGACGGAAAAACCGTCGGGCGAAGCAGCGTTCATCCGTTCTATGACATCGGTGACGGGTACGGGTTCTGCCAGTTCCATATCGAGGTATTCCACATCGGCACCGACGCCGACGCCCAGAGCCGAAGCAAAGCTCAGTTTCATATGGGGGTTGAACCCTTCGGAATACAAAACAGGCAGTCCGGCACGGATGATGATGTAGCGCACACAGCGGGCAAAATCCAAATGAGAAAGAAATTGCAGTGCCCCTTCTTTTTTAACAGCTAAACGTAATCTTTCCATGGCTGTCTCCTTCCTTATAGTCTTTGACATGGACACCGAGCGAAGGACAGACGCCACAGCCAGTACAGCTCAGATGGCGGCAGTCATGAGTCAGGCTGCCTTCGACAGCTTTCTGCCATTCTTTCTTGAGAAAGGCTTTACCCGCCCCATCGGAGAGATGATCCCAGGGAAGTGGTTCTTCCGTAGACCGCGTACGGGCGGCATAATAATCGGGATCGACATCGGCATTCTTAAAGGCCTGCATCCATTTATCATAGTCAAACAATTCTGTCCAGCCATCAAATTTACAGCCCAGTTTCCACGCTTCATAGAGCACGCGGCCCATGCGGCGGTCTCCCCGGGCAAAGGTGGCTTCCATACGGCCCGTTTTGGCATCATGGTAGTGATAGGATATATGTTTGTCCCGGATCAGCCCTTTGAGATATTGCTGACGGCGCTGGATTTCTTCAACCGGCAGCTGGCCATACCACTGGAAGGCCGTATGCGATTTGGGTACAAAACTGGATACGGAAACGGTCACTTTCCCATTATTTTTATGGGTAATCTGGCGGTATAGATTCAATACTTTATAGGCCAGGTCGGCAATGCCGGCCAGGTCTTCATCGGTTTCCGTAGGAAGGCCCATCATGAAATATAACTTGACCGTAGACCAGCCATTCTTAAACGCATTTTCGCAGGCCTGCATGAGGTTTTCTTCAGTGACGCCTTTATTGATGACATCGCGCAGCCGCTGCGTCCCCGCTTCCGGTGCCAGTGTCAGGCCGCTTTTACGGACCTGCTGTACCTTTTTGGCAATATCGATGGAAAAACTGTCAATGCGCAAAGATGGCAGGCTGACACTGACTTTCTGGTCTTTAAAAGCGTCCAGCAGTTGATCTACCAGTTCAGGAAGACAGGAATAATCCGCTGAACTGAGACTCATAAGGGATATTTCGTTGTAGCCGGAATTTTTTATGATGTCCTTCGCCAGTTGCACCAGCCGCTGCGGCGATTTCTCCCGCACCGGGCGATAGAGCATCCCGGCCTGGCAGAAGCGGCAGCCACGGCTGCAGCCACGGAACAGCTCCAGCACGGCCCGGTTATGGACAATATCAATGTTGGGCACAATAGGTTTCGTCGGAAAATACACGTGTTCTACATCCGATACGACACATTTCTCAATCTGGGCCGGTACGCCTTCTTCCACGACTGTAAGACCCTGATATTGGCCGTCACTACCATACTTTGGTTCATAAAAGGCGGGAACATAATTTCCCTGCTGGCCAGCCAGCTGCTTCAACAGTCCCTTCTTGCCACCCGGTTTCCCCGCTTCTTTCCAGGCGATGATCGTATCGGCCAGGAGCTGTACCGATTCTTCCGATTCGCCCAGGCAGAACAAATCAATGTAATCAGCCAGTGGTTCGGCGTTATAGGCACAAGGGCCTCCGGCAACGACGAGAGGCATGTCTTCTCCCCGGTCCCGGGAAAACAGTGGGATTCCTGCCAGATCCATCATATTGAGGATATTGGTAAAGCTCATTTCATATTGCAGTGTAAATCCTACGAAGTCAAAATCAATGACCGGCGTCTTCGTTTCCAGTGAAAAAAGCGGATATCCTTTACTGCGCATGAGCTCTTCCATATCCGGCCAGGGGGCATAGACCCGTTCAGCCGCCACGTCCTGCCGTTCGTTGAGCAGGGCATAGAGGATGCGCAGTCCCAGATGGCTCATGGCCACTTCATACACATCGGGGAAACAATAGGCTACCGTCAGTTTGACGTCTTCATGATTTTTTACGACACTATTCCATTCTCCTCCCACGTAGCGGGCGGGTTTACTGACTTTGCTCAGCAGGACAGGATCGATTACAACAGTTCGTGACAAAGAGAAACCTCCTATCAGGTGCAGACCGGCATCAGAAAATCATCGTCTGCTGCCGCATGTAAATACTCATCAACAGGCCCATAGCCAGCATGTTCGTCGTCAGGGCACTGACACCATAACTCATGAATGGCAGCGGAATCCCCGTGACAGGCATGATACCGCAGGTCATACCTACATTGACCAGTATCTGGAAGGCCCACATGGAAACAATCCCCGTTGCCAGAAGCATGCCAAAGGGGTCTTTGCACTCTTTAGCCGTGACAAGTCCCCGGTAGACGAGCAGGAAATATAAGAATAAAATGACAATACAGCCCATAAAGCCCAGTTCTTCCCCAATGACTGAAAAGATAAAGTCCGTGTGGTTTTCCGGCAGGAAATTCAGCTGGCTCTGGGTCCCCTGGAAGAGGCCTTTGCCAAATAATTCACCGGAACCAATGGCGATTTTGGACTGGATGATATGATATCCGGCACCAAACGGATCGGCATTGGGATCGAGGAAGACGAGAATACGGGATTTCTGATAATCTTTCATGAAATGCCATCCTATCGGCGCCAGAACGACGCCGGCGGCAAAGATATTCCGCAGCAGGGACATTTTGACATTGGAAACAAAGAGCATGCCAAAAGTAATAGCCAGAAATACCAGGCTGGTCCCCAGGTCTGGCTGTTTCAGTACCAGCAGGAAGGGAATCCCGACAAACAGACCGATAGGAAGCAGGCTTTTAAAAGAATTCAGTTTATCTACTTTATTGGATAACAAGGCTGCCGTGCAGATGATCATAATCAGCTTGGAAAATTCCGACGGCTGGATGGTAATCGGGCCGACCTGGATCCAGCGCTGCGCCCCCAGGGCCGATGTACCGACGAACATGACCGCCAGCAGGATGAGCAGATTCAGCACATAGAGAGGCTTGGCAAAAAGCTTCAGCCGTGTGTAATCAAAGCGGCTGAAAAACAGGACTATCAGGAGATTCAGCACGAATGCCCCGCCCTGCTTGGCCACGAAATCGTAATTGATGACCCCTTTGTTTATGTGAGTTGCACTGCCAATGATACACAGACTGCAGCAGACAATCAGGATTGTCGAAAATAACATGACTTTATCTAAATTTTTCCATTCTCTTTTAAACATTCTTACTGACTCCTATCGGCGGTACTGACGCCACATGCGGGACTGGCTGCGCCGCTGCTTCAATGATATGCGCATCGGGGAAGGAACAGGCTGATTCTTGTCAATGGCCGTCTCTGTCCCGGGACAGCCGCTTCCAGACTCCCTATCATCCTGTTCCTGTGGGACTGTTTCCAGTCCACCCGCCATGTTTCTGCATCCGGGGATAACGTGGGCCGCGGCCTTTGCCAGTTCTTCCACTGCGCCGGCAGGAATAGCTTCGTCCACGCCTGTGCTCTCACCGCATATTGCAATTTCTCCTGTCTTCCCTTCCCCTGCTGCAGGCATTGTCTTTTCTTCATGAGGCAGGCCGGCTATGAGCTCCGCGACAGGGACAGGTTCGTTTTCCGTAAGATAGGCTGTGGTCCGCTCCATGGCCTGGTAAAAAGGAAGGCCTTCATCCATATGGATCATATCCCCTTCCTGGGCCAGCCGGTTGATTGCACGGTCATGGGGAAGGATACCGGCAACATGCTCTGCCGGCAATGATTCCAATGCTTCATCAGCAGAGACAAAACCATCGGAATGGCCGTAAAAATTATTGAGCAGCGCCGCATAATGGAACTGTTTATGCTTATTACAGAACTGCATGACCCGGGATGCATCACGGATGGAAGACCAGGACGGTTCGACGACAAAGAGGATTTTGTCGGCGATCGCTACGGCATATTTGTAAGCTTTCCCGCGCCCTGGCGGACAATCAATGAGGATATAGTCATAATCCGGAGCCAGTGACTCCAATGTATATTGAAAGGTCGGGGCATCTACTTTTTCCCATGTATGTTTCTGACTGGCCGCCAGGAAATCAAGGTGCGGCATGACCGGTATAATAGCGTCTTCTGCTTTGCAGCGCTGCTTCATGACATCGACGGCATCATACAGGACCTCATCCTGTACGCCAAAAAGCAAATCGAGGTCACGCAGACCCATATCAGCATCGGCTGCCAGCACCGTATATCCCTTTTTGGCTAATGAGACAGCCAGAGCGGCCGTGACCAGAGTCTTGCCGACGCCGCCTTTACCTGAGGCAACAGCGATTATATAGGACATGGGAAATAGCTCCTTTCTCTATCAATTCTTTTTATCTTTCCCATCATGAGCAGGGCTCTTGCCATCAGCATAAGCGCCTACCTGGAAAAATTCTTCCAGCATGCTCTTGGCGACCGGGCCGGAAGCCAGGGCACCAAAACCGCCTTGTTCCGTCAGGACGGCTATGACGATGCGGGGATGATCAAAGGGGGCATAGGCGACAAACCAGGCATGATCGGCACCGCCAAAATTTTCTGCCGTCCCGGTCTTGCCGGCTACCTGGATGGGGAATCCGGCAAACAAGGAACCGGCTGTCCCCGATTCTTCCGCAACGTTGCGCATCCCTTCCCGGACCAGGTCCAGGGTGGATTTGGAAACAGGCAGCGTTCCCACCTGTTCAGGTGCAAAAATCTTATAGGGCGTGCCATCGAGATTGTCGATGCGGCTGACCAGGAATGGTTTGTACTGGATGCCGCCATTGGCGACTTCACTGACAATCATGGCAGCCTGCAGGGGGGTAACCAGCTGGAACCCCTGTCCGATTGCCGAGTTGAATGTATCGCCGAGATACCAGTCCTGATTGAAATTCTTCTTCTTATATTCTTCACTGGCAACCAGCCCTGTCGCTTCACCGCGCAGGGCAATACCCGTTTTTTTACCCATGCCGAACATGCGGGCATATTCGGCCAGTTTATCGATGCCGACACGACGCCCTAATTCATAGAAATAGACGTTATCCGATTTGGCCAGTGCTTCCGTAAAATTCAGCCAGCCCAGCGCTTCGCCGCCGGCGTTGCGCATATCGACCAGCCAGTGACGGCCACTATCGAAAATCAATTCATCAGGCGTGACCTTCTTCAATTCCAGAGCGGCCGTACCGGTAATCAGTTTGAAGGTTGAACCGGGAGGATATTCGCCGGCGATGACACGGTTTTCCATGGGATGAGCCGGATTATTATTGATCTGGGCCCATTCCTTTTCTGTAATTCCCCGGGTAAACCAGTTCGGATTATAGGAGGGACGGCTGGCCATAGCCAGGACAGCTCCCGTATTGGGGTCGATAGCCACGGCGGCAATCCCATGCGTACCGATACCGTTGGCAACCTGCCGGTCCAGGGCATCTTCTGTTGCTTTCTGTAAATTGAGATCAATAGTCAGATGAAAATTATGCCCCGGTACAGGGTTTTTGCGTTCCATTTCCTTGACCGGCGTACCGCTGGCATCGACCTCGACCTGACGGCCGCCATCCTTGCCGCGCAGCAGGTCATCATAGTACGCTTCCAGACCGGCCCGGCCAATCTGGGTGATGCTGGAAACGCCTTCCTGTCCCTTGAGCCGTTTCATATCTTCTTCGTCGATCTGCCCGACATAGCCGAATACCTGCGCCGCCATGGAATTGTACGGATAATAGCGGATTGGCTGGACATCGACAGATACGCCCGGCAGGTCATTGCGCCGTTCTTCCACCCGGGTGACGATATCCTGTGTCAGGTCCTGGGCCAGGATTGTCGGTTCAAAGGAGTTTTTCCCCTTGGCAATCTTTTCCTGCAGCTTATCTTTGGGAACATTGAGCAGTTTGGACAGAGAATCCAGTTCAGCGTCCGATATTCCCTTTTTTGTCGGGACGTAAGTAACCATGAAACTGGGTCGGGAACCGACGAGGATCTGACCATTGCGGTCATACATGACACCACGCATGGCGGCTATGGGGATAGCCCGCAGGCGGTTGCCGTCTGCCAGTCCATGATAATAGCTGCCTTCAAACAACTGCAGGTACACTAGTCGGCAGATCAGGGCCGCAAAGATAAAAATGACAATCCAGTACAGATAGCGGAACCGCCCGTCCTGGTTCTTTTTTTTCATTAAAGCTTCTAGCATGTATTACACTCCTCGTGCTTCAGGCCTGTCAGCGGAAATCGGCAAAACTATAATACATTTCCTTACGGCGCAGCTTCCAGACCAGATGGTTCACCGGCAGCGCCAGGATTCCGTGATAGATAAGCATGGGCACACTGAATTCAACAAGATATGCGATGATATTGATATACTGCCCGGAAACGAGCAGGACAAGGCAGGTCAGGACCAGGTCCAGGAAAGTCGCTGCCAGCACAACCAGCAAGGTAAGCAGCCATTGTTCTTCTTCTATGTACTGGCCGATGTAGCTGGCTATGCAGGCGATAATCAGATACGGCAGCAAGTGGATGCCAAAGAAATTGCCAAGGACGACATCCTGGGCAAATCCGCCTAAGAGCGCCGTATAGATTGCCACTTTTTTTCCGTGATGGAGCGACATGAGCACCACAAATAGAAAAATCAGATTGGGCTGGGTCACGCCGCCGAAAAGGAAGGGAAGCACCGATCCCTGCAGTATGAATACGACGAAGGCCGTAACCAGACAGGCTAATTTTCTCATAGTGTAGCAGCTCCTTTGACTCCTTCTACTTTATCGCGTTGTGTCTGCGGCACGAGCTTCGGTGAAACATCGGGTTTTTCATAAGAGGAATTGTCTGTCGAATGAGTAATGACAAACACCTCTTCCAGTTTCGAAAAATCGACGTCGGGACGGATGACGGCATATTTGACGAAATCATTGTCATCCTGGTGAATGGACACGATGGTGCCAATATACAATCCCTTTGGATAAATGGATCCGAAACCGGACGTTACGAGCGTATCGCCTTCGAGAATGTCAGCGTCTTTGGCAATATTGACAAACTGTGGTTCTGTCGGGACGTTGCCATTCCCGCGGACTACGGATGAAACGCGGGATTCCGGGCGCTGTACAATAGCCCCGATGCTCGTTCTGGGATCAGTCAGGAGCTGTACCCGCGACGAATGGGGATACACGTCGCTGATGAATCCTACGACGCCAGCCGGGGTCACGACGGCCATATTTTCTTCAATGCCGTCTTCACTGCCGATATCGATGACCATCGTATTGCTCCACGTCCCATAATCACGGGAAATGACCGAACCGGCCCGCACATTGAACTGACGGTGGGCAGCTTTAAAATCCAGAAGCTCGCGATACCGTTTATTTTCGGCCAGGATTTCATCATAATCGACGCTGCGTTCCTTTAATTCAGCATTTTCTTTTTCCAGAGATTCCCATTCAATGCGGTTTTTCAGGCTGATATCTACGATGTGGAACGTAGAAGACAGAGTATCCATGATGCGGCTGGCACCGTACTCAAACGGCGCAGCCACAATCTGCAGCGGTTTGGTAATAAAAGGCAGGGAATCCCGTTGGCGCCAGGCCCAGCCGACAACAGCTATGATAATGAATAATACGAGTACGACGATGATACTCTTTTTACCGAACGAATACAATGTTAAAATCTCCTTCTGTAAATACGTTCTGCCCCTTCGATGAGAGCACCTAATTTTTCTCTGTCATGGAGAGCCTTGCCGGTTCCGCGGGCGACGGCCAGCTCAGGTTCAGCCGCCAATACTACGGGCACCCCCAGTTCCTGGGAAAAGAGCTGATCCATGCCGTGAAGCATAGAGCCTCCCCCGGTCAGGACGATACCGCGTTCCATAATATCTGCTGCCAGTTCCGGCGGCGTTTCTCTCAGGACATCCTGGGCCAGATCCAGTATCTTGACCAGCGGTTTTCCCATGACCCGGTAGATTTCACTGGATTTGACGCCCACTTCCTGCTGCAGGCCGTCGTCTATGCCACGGCCTGTAAAGTAGTACCCCCGGTCTTCCAGTGGCAGAACGGCCGAGCCATTATGTATCTTCATTTCTTCCAGTGTCGAATCTTCTGTGACAATGGCATACTGCTGGCGTATATATTCTTTAATGGCATCATCGAAATCGAGGCTGCCCAGATGAATAGAACGGGACAGGACAATGCCTCCCAGGGAAATGATGGCTATATTCGTCGTTCCTCCACCGATATCGATGACCATATTCCCCACGGGATCATAGACAGGCAGACCGGCACCGATTGCTGCAGCAGCCGCCGTTTCAATCAGATACGCTTCTTTGGCACCGGCCTGGAAAATAGCTTCCATGACAGCTCTTTTTTCTACATTGGATGCAGCCGCCGGTACACCCACCATGATGCGCAGACGCTGCACACTGCGGACACACTTGCTGAGCAGGTACCCCAGCATGGTGCGCGTCACATTATAATCGGCTATGACGCCGTTTAAAAGGGGCCTGTGGATCTTAACCGTTTCTGGTGACTTGGCAAGCAGCTGTTCTGCTGCATGACCGACGGCAATCGTCTTGCGGTTGCGTTCGTCTGTCGCCAAAATGGACGGTTCCGACATGACAATGCCCCGTCCTTCTACGAATACCTGTGTCGTACAGGTTCCCAAATCTATCCCAATATTTTTCGTTAATGGTGAAAACATCGACCCCATGTCATTTCCTTTCGCTGCACACCTTACCGGTATGTATTATATTTCATTGCTACAGTCATCCATATATTTTATCACAAACCCTGCTTATGAACCAGTGTCATACAGAAAAAAGCGGCCGGGAATTTTCCGGGCCGCTCACTTTTCCTGTCTCCGTTGCGAAGATACATCCGATAATCCGCAACGAAGCCATATATCCTGAAACACCCTGCAGTCACAGCTGCAGAATGTCCTTTACAGTATTACAAGGAAGCAAATAGTTTAATTTTTGTCCGTTCTGCCTCGGATTTGACTTTTTCAATATCAATAGTCGTAAATTCTTTGTTCCGCAACAAAACTTTGCCATTGACCAGGACCGTATCGACATCCATGCTGTTAGCCGCATATGCCAGAAGCGACAGCATATCATGACGCGGATACCAGTGAAGGCCGCTGCGGTCTATGAGGGTAATATCAGCCTTATACCCCGTTTCCAGCCGGCCTATATCACGATAGCCCAGTGCTCTCGCTCCACCTTCGGTTAGCATCTGGACAGCTGTTTCCGCAGGAATGACCAGTGGATCCAGCGTATTGGCCTTATGTACCAGTACAGCCAGACGCATTTCTTCCATAATATCCAGATTATTATTGCTTGAGGCGCCATCGGTCCCGAGACCGACGACAATGCCTTTATCCAGCATCTTGTGAATCGGGGCAAAACCACTGGCCAGTTTCAAGTTGCTGCCCGGATTATGGGCAACACGGACGTGCTTCCTGGCCATGATATCCAGGTCATCATCGTCCACCCAGACACAATGAGCCGCCAAGCATCCCGTATCGAACAACCCCAGTTCGTCAAACCAGGCAATAGGCGATTTGCCGTACTGCTTTTTGATATTTTCCACTTCCCCTTTCGTTTCTGAAAGGTGGGTGTGGATTTCTGCTCCCAGTTCATGGGCCAGATCAACGACCCGGTGCAGATAGTCCGGCGTGTTCGTGTATGGCGCATGAGGGCCGAGCATGACCGTGATGCGGCCATCTCCTTTTTTATGCCAGTCCAGGAATAATTGTTTACTTTCTTTAAGCGCCGTTTCCGCGCTGGGCGTGATGCCCGTCATCCCCCGGGACAGGCAGGCCCGGATGCCCGATTCTTCAACGGCCCGTGCCGTATCGTCCATGAAGAAATACATATCTGCAAAACTCGTCGTGCCACAGCGGATCATTTCGGCAATCCCCAGCATGGTCTGAGCATAGACGACATCGCCGTCGAGGTGGTCTTCAGCTGGCCATATTTTATGTTGCAGCCAGTCCATGAGATCCATGTCGTCGGCATAGCTGCGGAACACCGTCATGGCAATATGATTATGAGCATTGACAAATCCTGGCAGAGCCAGCATATTGTGACCATCGATTACTTCGTCATAGGCACAGAATAATACGTCTTTATCCTTTGGGAAACCTGTGATTTTGTCATCGGTGATTTCGATGTTCTGGTGTTCGCTGACCGTATGATTCTGATATATGCCGACATTTTTAATCAGTGTCTTTTTCATCCCTGTCACAGCCCCCTTAGTCCAGATTGAGGTATTTCCGCTGTTCTTCCGACAACGTATCGATGGCATATCCCATAGAAGCTAACTTAATCTTGGCAATTTCCGTATCAATTTCATGAGGCAGGACATATACGTGATTTCCCAGTTCGCCATGATGTTCCAGGATATATTTGGCAGCCAGAGCCTGGACGGCAAAGGATAAATCCATGATTTCTGCCGGATGTCCGTCACCGGCAGCCAGGTTGACCAGACGTCCTTCAGCCAGAAGGTTGATAACATGGCCATTGGGAAGTTCATATCCTTCAATATTGTGGCGGGCTTCAAAATGACGTACCGCTAACGCTTCCAGTTCCGGCTTGTTGATTTCTACATCAAAGTGACCGGCATTGGCCAGAACGACACCGTCTTTCATGTTCTTCATATGTTCTCCGCGGATGACATCCTTATCACCCGTGAGGGTAACAAAAATATCCCCGACTTTTGCCGCTTCAGCCATAGGCATAACTTCAAACCCGTCAAAAACGGCTTCAATCGCTTTAATGGGATCGACTTCCGTAACAATGACATGGGCGCCCAGTCCCTTGGCACGCATGGCGCAGCCTTTGCCGCACCAGCCATAGCCGGCGACGACGACGCGCTTGCCGACGACGGTCAGATTGGTCGTGCGCATGATGCCGTCCCACGTAGACTGACCTGTGCCATAACGGTTGTCAAACAAATATTTGCAGTACGAATCGTTAGCCGCAATCATAGGGAATTTTAATGCCCCCGCTTTATCCAGACCGTGGAGGCGGTTGACCCCCGTCGTCGTTTCTTCCGTGCCGCCGAGAAGATGTTCCATCGCATCGGCCCGGGTCGTATGCAGGAGATGTACCTGATCGCCGCCATCATCGATGATGATGTCTGGATGGTGATCCAGAGATTTATTGAGGAAGCCGAAATATTCTTCATCCGTCGCACCGTACCAGGCATAGACAGTCAGCCCGTCTTCTACGAGCGCCGCCGCAACATCATCCTGTGTAGACAGGGGATTGCTGCCCGTAACGATGACATTAGCTCCGGCCCGGTGCAATACTTCGGCCAGGTAAGCCGTCTTGGCTTCCAGATGGACACTGACGCATATTGTCTTCCCCTTAAAGGTCTGGTCTTTCTTCAATTGATTGCCAATGGCATTTAATGCCGGCATATGCCGGTCTACCCAGCTGATTTTTTCATGACCACTTTTAGCAAGTGAGATGTCGCGAATAACAGATTCCATAATCATTAACCCTCTTTTCTAAAAAATGTCGCCAGGATAGCGTCATCCGGATGGTGGATGACGCCTTTTTCTGTGATAATACCTGTAATATAGTCATGAGGCGTAACGTCAAAGGCGGGGTTGAACACGTCTACGTCAGGACGTGTCGCCACGATGCCGCCCAGGCTGCGCACTTCATCATGATTCCGTTCTTCTATAGGGATAGCCGCCCCGTCGGGTATGGTCAGATCGAAAGTAGAAGCAGGCGCTGCTACATAAAAAGGAACATTGTGGGCACGGGCCAGGACAGCGACGCCATACGTGCCGATCTTATTGGCCGTATCGCCGTTGGCGGCAATGCGGTCCGCCCCGACGACGACGGCGTCGATTCCCTTTGTCTTCATGACCCAGGCTGCCATGTTATCAGTAATCAGTGTAACCGGGATATGGTCGTCCATGAGTTCGGTCACAGTCAGGCGTGCTCCCTGCAATAATGGTCTCGTTTCATCGGCATAGACCTGGCGGACAAGCCCCTGACTGTGCAGAGTACGGATAACCCCCAGGGCCGTACCGATTCCGGCTGTAGCCAATGCCCCGGCATTGCAATGAGTCAGGATCGTCAATGGCTGCCGGGATTTTCCCAACTCGCCGGCACCGTAACGGCCTATACGACGGTCCATTTCCGCATCATCCCGTTCAATAGTACAAGCACCTTGTTCCAGTAACTCCACCGTTTCTGCCACCGTATGAGAGGACAAAGCCCTTCTCGCCAGATTCATCTGCTGTTGTACGGCCCAGTGGAGATTGACTGCCGTAGGCCTGGCCCCGTCCAGTCCCCTTCCGGCTTCAGCCAGCCGGATTTCAAATTGTGTTTTATCCGGCTCATCGGCTGCAATATCCCGGGCGGCCAGAACCATGGCATAAGCAGCTGCTACCCCGATAGCAGGAGCTCCCCGGACGGCCAATATGCGGATGGCATCGCGTACTTCCTGCCAGCGTGTACAGCAGAGATATCGTTCTTCTCCCGGCAGCCGCGTCTGATCAAGCAGCTGCAGGGCGTGATGTTCCCAGGCTAATGTTTTCATCAGACAGAAAAACCTCCATAATCTTTCAGTGTATGACGGCATGAACAATCGCGGTCATCATACAAATCCACTGCACGCATGACCAGTCTGCGCAGGCGTTTTGAATTCTGCACCATTTTTTCGACCACCTCTGCATGGGTCAGCGGAACGGGTGAAATGCCGGCAGCGTAATTGGTGACCATCGAAATCGTCGCATAGCACATTTCTGCTTCCCGGGCCAGGCACACTTCCGGCACGTTGGTCATCCCCACGATATCGCCGCCCAGTTTATCAAACATCTTGATTTCTGCTGGCGTTTCAAACCGCGGTCCTTCCGTACAGACATAGGTCCCTGATGCATGGAGCGGGTAAGACAGTTCCTGGGCTGCCTGTACTACTGTTTCTCTCAGGGACGGACAATACGGCTCGGTCATATCGACGTGAACGACGCCGTTGCTGCCGCCATCAAAAAACGAACCGTGGCGGGAATGACTGGTAAAATCGATAAACTGGTCAGGAAGGACAAAATCATCTGGTTTATAGTCCCTGTTGATGGCCCCGACGGCAGTCGTGGATAAAATCGCCGTAACGCCCAGTTTCTTCAGCCCCAGGATATTGGCCCGGTAATTAATGAGATGGGGCGGGATGGAATGGTATTTGCCATGGCGTGCCAGAAAAATGATTTCTTTTCCTTTATACGTTCCCCGCGTGTAACGGATGGTCCCGTAATAATTTTCCATCTGCCCCGACGTCACATGGTCCAGCATTGTCGGGTCACAAAGTCCCGTTCCTCCGATAATAGCAATATGTCCCATACAATATCACGTCTCTTTCTGTTCAAACAGCGCCACCAGTTCATCGTGGCTGATGACATATCTGGCACCGCAGTACTGACAGGTCATCTCCACCTGCGGATCGTTCAATAACTCTTCCTTATCAGCCGGCCGCAATGACATGAGTACGTTTTTTATGCGGTCCCGTGAACACGTGCAACGCCAGGATAACGGCTGGCGATATAATTCCTTATAATGCATGCCACTCAGGATGATACCGGCCAGCTCTTCTCCATCAGGATGGCCGCTGAGATACGATGTAATCGGGCCGATACAGGTAATATTCGCTTCTACCCGTGCCAAATCCTCATCTCTGGCTCCCGGCAGAGCCTGAACCAGGAATCCACCCGATGCCGCAATGGAATAATCTCTGGCTACAAGTACGCCCAGGCTGATCGTCGAAGGGACCTGTTCCGATGTGAGGAGATAATAGGCCAGATCTTCGGCAATTTCCCCCGATACGAGTTCGGCCTGACTGGTATAAGTCATCTTTTCAGGCGTAAAGCGCGTCACCGAAAGCTGCCCATGCTGGCCCACGGCTCCGCTGACATCGAGTTTGCCATTCGCTTTAAGCGGGATATCCAGCTGCGGATGATCGACGTATCCTCTGACATAATGAGAATCAAAACAATCGGCATGGACGGCTCCCAGAGGACCGTCACCATTGAATTTCAGTGATACACCTTCATGATTCTTATAATCTCCCGCAAGAAGGACCGCACCAGTCATAGCCCGCCCCAGGGCAGCAGATGCTACGGGGGACAGATTGTGGCAGGTCCGGGCTTTCTGGGTAATCGTGCGCGTCACGGCGACAGAAACGCGAATCAGTTCGTCTGACGTATAATGTATAATTTTATCTTCCATTTGCATAAGTAACGTATCCTTTCTCCGTAATAAGGTACTTTATATTATACTATTCCGGTGCGGAAATTACTAGTCATCTCGCGAAGCAGGAATCCTCCTGTACATTGTCGAATAAAATATATACAGGAGATGCAGAGAGGAGGACTTTATATGACAGAAGAAACGAAAACCGCTGCCAAACCGGTGGAAACCAATCCGGTCCTGAAGCAGACCACAAAGAAAGAAGACGAAGAGACAAAGCTGGTGCTGGTCAATCCTGCCGGGGCTTCTGATGAGGAAGAAGATCCGGAAACTCCTTATCTGGCTTCAGATATGTACAAACGGGTAGTGACGTTAATCAATAAATTCGAGGAAGACCTGCCAGATGATCTGCAGGCTGGCGGCCGTCTCGTATCAGCCGGCAACATCACCTTTTCTATCCAGGATGTCGGCTATTGGGACCCGAACATGATTGTGTTCTACGGAGAACTGGAAGACGGGTCCCGCGTTGAACTGGTCCAGCACTTGTCCCAGCTGAACCTGCTGCTCGTGGCCGTCAAGCGTACCAACCCGGAAGAACCGCGCCGGGTCATCGGTTTTACGACAAGTCCGGAGCCGGATATCGAAGAAGATGACCACTGAGTCCGGCTGGCCAATCATTTCCATAAATAGTTAAAAACGCTGCACACGATGGATAGTCG
This sequence comes from Megasphaera hexanoica, assembly GCF_043520715.1. Taxonomy (NCBI): domain Bacteria; kingdom Bacillati; phylum Bacillota; class Negativicutes; order Veillonellales; family Veillonellaceae; genus Megasphaera; species Megasphaera hexanoica. Next base: position 1,953,264 of record NZ_CP171361.1, read on the forward strand.
TGTGCAGCGTTTTACTCTTATAATTCTTTAATGAGATTGACCATTTCAATAGCGCTGGTTGCCACGTCAAAGCCTTTATTACCAGCTTTTGTACCGGCCCGTTCGATGGCCTGTTCGATATTTTCCGTCGTAATGACGCCGAACAGGACAGGGACGCCCGTCTTGAGGCTGGCCTGGGCAATCCCTTTGGCAGCTTCGTTGCATACCAGATCATAATGGCTGGTGGCTCCGCGGATAACGGCTCCCAGGCAGATGACGGCATCGTATTTGCCCGATTCAGCCATTTTCTGGGCTATGAGGGGAATTTCAAAAGAACCGGGAACCCAGGCTGTCGTAATGTCATCATCGGATACACCATGACGTTTCAGCGCATCATAGGCCCCGCCGAGAAGACGGCTGCAGATGAATTCATTAAAACGAGCGACGACAATACCCACTTTAATACCAGAACCGATTAATTTACCTTCTTTTACTTGTACCATTTGTACCACTCTCCTAATATGTATGTAATATTCTATTTAGCGGATTAAAATCCATTTTCCAACAACATTTCCATCGTAACGCCTTTCGAGCTTTCTACGGGGCCTGTTTCCATAAAGCGATGAATGTATTTGCCGACGATATCCGTTTCCAGATTGACAATAGCACCGGGATGTTTACCCATCAGTGTCGTATGACTCATTGTATGGGGAATGATGGATACGGAAAACTGGCTGCTTCCGGCAGAAACGACAGTCAGGCTGATTCCATCAATGGTAATGGAACCTTTTTCTACGATAAAGGGTGCCATGTCCTTAGGAATGGAAATGGTGATAACCCGGGCAATCCCGTCGTTTTCTATACGCGACACATGGCCCGTTCCATCGATATGGCCGCTGACGATATGACCTCCCAGGCGGCCGCCGACCTGCATCGCCCGTTCCAGATTGACAGGAGAACCGGTACGCAGTTCACAGAAGGACGTCCGCCGCATCGTTTCGTGCATGACATCCGCCGTAAACGAAGTATCGTTCAGGGATGTCACAGTCAGGCAGACACCATTGACGGCAATGCTGTCGCCGATGCGTGTACCTTCCAGCACCGTGTGGGCTTCTATCGTAAGGACGATGGAGTCAGTGCGGCGGTCCATGGCACGGATTATCCCCAATTCCTCAATGATGCCAGTGAACATAGGCACCCTCCCTTTCTGTATTATAAGCTGTAATCAATATATTAGTATCTAACATTTTGACACTGTCATAGGAAAGAGGCATGCATTCAGCCAGATCGTCAACACCTTTCCCACCGACAGAGGGGAGCGACTGTGAACCGCCAATAACCTTATTTCCAACAAAAGCATATATCTTATCGACCAGTTTGTAATCAAAAAAACTCCCCTGTACGGTGCTGCCGCCTTCTACGAGAATACTGCGTATGCCCTCTTTCCACAACAGATTCACTGCCTGTACCAGGTCAATATGTCCTTCTCCTGTCAGCGGGGCCAGAATAACGCGGACGCCCAGTTCTTTCAGGCGGCGCATTTTATCTGTATGACACAATGTCGTCGTGACAACGATCGTATCGGTAGTCTTATCCGTTATGACCAGTGCCGTTTCCGGTATACGGCCGTGAGTATCCAGGACAATGCGCACGGGCTGGTGAGGCGCCTCCTGCTCTTTACGCTGTATGCGGCAGGTCAAAAGAGGATTGTCCGCCAGGATGGTATTAATGCCTACCAGGATTCCATCATAGATAGAGCGCAGATAATGGCCCTCCCGCCGCGCTTCTTCATTGGTAATCCACTGGGATTTACCTGTCCGCGAAGCAATACGGCCATCCAGGCTCTGGGCCAGTTTGGATGCGATAAATGGCTTTTCAACCATCATATTCTTGATAAATACTTCATTGAGCTGGGCGGCTTCGCGGGAAAGAAGTCCTACCTCCACGGGAATACCGGCCTGCCGTAAAATCGCAGCACCTTTTCCGGCGACGAGAGGATTGGGATCCAGCATGGCCATGACGACCTTTCCCACCTTTCTTTCTACCAGCGTCCGGGCGCAGGGAGGCGTCCGTCCATAATGAGCACACGGTTCCAACGTGACGTACACCGTAGCTCCTTCAGCCTGATCTCCCGCTTCCCGCAGTGCCCATACTTCTGCGTGAGGTGTACCGGCCTTGTGGTGATAGCCCCGTCCTACGATTTTACCGTCTTTGACAATCACACAGCCTACAGCCGGGTTTGGGGATGTATACCCCAGTGCCAGTCTGGCCAGAGACAGGGCTTCCTGCATATATTCTATCGGTTCCAAGATTGTCCTTCCTTTCCTGTCACAGAAACAAAAAAGGCCATCGGTACACATACATACCAATAGCCTTTTTGAGCACACTAAATAAACACGTCCGTGCTGTCTTTTCCCATCCAGACTATACTGTCGGTACCGAAATCCCATCGGTTCAGCTCCCATAAGGAGTTAGCGGACTCTACCGCCGGTCAGGAATTGAAAGCGTCGCTTTCTCACCTTGCCCCAAAGACTATTTCTATTCAGTTCTTTCATACAAAAGACATTTTACCATAATAAAATGCGAAATACAAGCACTGCCTGCGTTCAGCGCAGGGCCGCAATAGCTGCCGTCCGGTCTTTGGCACCAAAGACAGCGCTGCCGGCTACGAGGAAATCAGCCCCCGCTTCCCTGACAGCCTGAACGGTCTTGCTATTGACACCACCATCGACTTCAATGACGGCTGTCGTATTGCCGCTCTTCGTCAGGAGCGATCGGGCCGCCCGGATTTTATCCAGCGTATACGGGATAAATTTCTGCCCGCCAAAACCGGGATTGACACTCATGATAAGGATCATATCGACCATTCCGGCCACGCATTCCAGAGAAGAGACGGGGGTCGCCGGATTGAGTGCTGCACCGGCCTTCATACCGGCTTCGTGAATCTGCTGGATGACCCGGTCCAGATGGATACAGGCTTCCTGATGGACCGTAACATACGTGACGCCCGCTTTCTTCAGGCCATCAATATACGTTTCCGGATGTTCTACCATGAGATGGGCATCAAAGGGCGTCGACGTATACTTGCGCAGGCTGGAAATCACGGGGACACCGAAGGTCAGGTTGGGCACAAAATGCCCATCCATCAAATCGAGATGAATATAATCGGCGCCGCCTTTTTCAACGTCTTTGACTTCATCGGCCAGGCGGGCAAAATCGGCAGATAAAATGGACGGACAAATAGCTACCATGCAAATCGTTTCCTTTCCAGAATGGACTCTAAAATCTTGCAATACGTTTCATATCGTTCTTTTCTTATCTTTCCCTCTGCTACGGCATGTTTGACGCAGCAATCCGGTTCATGATAATGGAGGCATGAATTGAACCGGCAGGTACCGGTGTATGGCATCATATCAGGGAACAGCTGTATCAGTTCCCGGGGTTCCAGATTTTCAAATTCCAGAGAACTGAATCCCGGCGTATCGACGACATACGTATGGTCATCCATGCAGAGTATCTCTGAGTGACGTGTCGTATGGCGGCCTCGCTTGATCTTTTCACTTACCTGACCGACAGACAAATCCCGTCCGAGGATCCGCGATAACAGGCTGGATTTCCCTACACCGGACGGGCCGCCAAAAGCCGTTATCTTCTGGGGCAGGAGCCGGAGAAGCGCGTCGATGCCTTCCCCTGTCCGGGCCGATACGAGGTACACGTCGTACCCGCAGTCCTGATAAAAAGACTGATACTGTTCTGCCTTTTCCCGGTCCAAATCGCACTTATTAAAGCAGAGCTTGGGATGGATGCCGGCGTACTCACACGTCATGAGCATCTTATCCACCAGGAACTGGTTCGGATCCGGTGACTGGGCTGCCATGATGATGAACATCTGGTCTATATTGGCCACAGCCGGGCGCCGGAGTGCATTAGACCGCGGCAGGACGGCTTCGATGACCCCTTTGTGGTCATCGACCATAGTCAGAGACAGCCGGTCTCCTACGAGTATCTTCGCTTTCAGCTTCCCTCTGCGCCGGCATTCCACCAATTCCTGGTCTCCTGTATCGACGTAATAAAAACCATTGTAATTTTTGATGACCCGGCCTGTTGTCATAATCCTCCTCTGCCCTGTGGCGCTTTAAATGTACTGGTCCTGAACCAGTGAATTATTGATATATACCTTAACTCTCGTCCGGCCTGTACCGCTGACGCTCTTACTGATACTATCCCCGCCAGACTGGTTCCGGTCATAGACGACACGGGATCCGTTGTCATCACTGACGACAATCTGGACATGCTGACTGGAAGCACCGGATGGAACGCTGATATTGACCATGCCCGTATGAGTCGTTCCGGCCTGTTCCTGATTGTTGGCATTGGGATCAGCTGCCGGTGCCGCCGACGGATATTCGACAGACAAATCGACAGAATCCCCCTGCTGGGACTGACTGGTGACTTTAGCCTGGCTCTGGTCTTTCGAGCTGTCGAGATTAGAAATATTACCTACATTATAACCGGCATCCTGCAAGGCTTTGATGGCCGCATCGAGACTCATGCCAGACGTATCGGGCAGTGCCTTGGACGGTTTTGTTTCATCACTGTTCTTGCGGCAGATCACGAGGTTGATTTTCGTTCCCTTTTCTACTTTATCAGGTGATTTGGGATTCTGGCTGATGATATGGCCGTTTTCGACAGAATCACTGGATTCATACTTGACCTTGCCGATGGAAAGACCGATTTCTTTCAGAATCTTTTCTGCCTCATCCATCGTCAGCCCTTTCAGGTCCGGAATCAGGACTTCTTCTCCCTTATTGCCCTTGCTGACCGTCAGATGGATTGTCCGCTGGGCTTTGACGACAGCACCGCCTGACGGCGTCTGGCTGATGACCTCACCAATCGGCACATCTGAACTTTCGACTTCCTTGACAGACACATCGAGATTTTTCTTCTTCAATATATTCTTGGCAATTTCTACCTGTTTCCCTGTCACATCAGGAACGGTGATATTTTCTGTACTCCAGAAATTACCGAAGGAGAAAAAGGCCCAGGCGAAAGTCGCTACAAATACAATCATCATTCCAATGACGATAGATTTTTTGGAATGATTGCTGATAGAATCGACGAACCGGGCAAAAAAGCCTTTTCTTTTGGGTTCCTGCCGGTCCTTCATCGGCTGTATTTTCTGCGTATTGAAATTGTTTTTAATAATAGGCGGTGCGCCTTTGGCTTTATTCGTATTGACAAATCCCTGGGCCATGCGCAGTTCCGACATCATTTCCGTTACGGACTGAAACCGGTCGTCAGGATTTTTGGCCATGGCCTTCAGAATGCATCGTTCTACCAGCTGGGGAATCCGGCGGTTGTATTTACTTGGCAGCGGGATATCATCCTGCACATGCTGCAGAGCCACACTGATTGCCGTGTCTCCTTCAAAAGGAACGACACCGGTCATCATTTCATACATGACGACGCCAAGAGAATAAATATCCGTCCGTTCATCGATTTTTCCACCACTGGCCTGTTCAGGTGAAAAATAATGGACCGATCCCAGAACCGAGTTATCCCCTTTGTTGGTCGCACTGGAATTAATCGCTCTGGCAATGCCAAAATCGGCCACTTTGATTCGTCCCGTTTCTGTCACCAGGATATTGTGCGGTTTGATATCACAGTGGACAATTCCGTTCGCATGGGCATGCTCCAATGCTTCACCAATGTCGAAGGTAATCTGGATTGACGTATTGATTGGCAGATGGCCGTGCTTTTCAATATATTCTTTCAGTGTTTCACCGCGCACGTATTCCATGACAATATAATGCGCGTTTTCGTCGTAGCCGACGTCGTATATATTTACAATATTGGGATGGGATAATTTAGCTGCCGCCTGGGCTTCCTGACGGAAGCGCACGACGAAATCATGGTCGCTGGCATATTTGCTATGCAGGACTTTGACCGCAACAATCCGGTCCAGGAGAATATCCTGTGCCTTGTACACGCTGGCCATGCCGCCGCTACCCACTTTTTCCAATATCTTATATCGATTGTCTAAGATATGACCAATCATTTCTGATTTCCACCACTTTCATAGCAGGTATCTGTTCATTCAACGGTTTTAAGTACAGCTGTCACATTATCTTTTGCACCGTTTTCATAAACACGGTCAAATAACGTATTAATGATTTCCCGTTCACTGAGTGCTGTATTTCCCAGTGCCTCGCATAATTCTTCCTGACTGACAAAAGAGGTTAATCCGTCGGAACAAAGGAGCAGGCGGTCCCCATGATGTATCTGGAAAATACCGCTGTCAACTAACAAATTACGGTCAACGCCGACGGCACGGGTAAGGACATGCCGTTTCGGATGACTTTCAGCTTCTTCTTCGGTAATCTTTCCTTTTTCCAACAAGACCTGTACAATCGTATGGTCTTTGGAAATCTGCTGTAATTTATGATCATGGTACAGATAAATCCGGCTGTCGCCGACATGTGCCCAGAAAGCCCGTTCACCCGATAAGGTCACTAACGATACGGTCGTCCCCATTCCTTTCAGCGACGGATCAATCATGGTCTTGCTAAGAATGCAGGAATTAGCATATTGAACGGCTTTTTCCAATTGTACGGGAGCTGTAAATGTGTAATTTTCAAAATAATAGGCAATCGCTTTAACAGCCGTTTTACTGGCTATCTCACCACCTACGTACCCGCCCATGCCATCGGCAACGGCCAATACATCCTGATCAGCACTGATATAGTATGAATCTTCATTCACTTTGCGCACCAGGCCTATTTTAGATTCACCATATGTTCCCAAACTCTCACGTCCTCTCGACGGTGCGTATAGACTATGCTCCTATAATACATAGCATATCTGAAGAATACTGTCAATCGCTTCTTACGTATTCAGATGTTTTATGCGCAGCTGCCCGCAGGCCGCCTGGATTTTACTGCCCATTTCATGGCGCAGCGTAACTGACAAGCCATGATGCTGCAGCGTTTCTACAAAATCCCGCATGGCCTTCTGACCCGGCCGGTATAATCCTACATCATAATTATCATTGATAGGGATTGCATTAATCAATATATTTTTCCCGCCCAGGAGCTCAATCAGTTTCCGGGCACAGTTTGGATTACAATTGACGTCTTTGATCAGGATATATTCAAAAGTAACCTTCCGTCCTGTTTCCTGGAAATAATGATCCGCTGCCTCCAGTACCTGTTTCAAGGGGTATCTTTCTGCAATAGGCATGATTTTCCGGCGAAGTTCATCCGTCGGCGCATGGAGAGACACGGCCAGAGTAATCGGCATCTCTTCGGCTGCCAGGTCGTACATACGGGGAACGATGCCCGATGTCGAAAGAGTCATATTGCGGTATCCCAGATAGAACGTATTTTTTTCATGAATGAGGCGCATGAATTTAATGACGGCATCATAGTTGAGAAGGGGCTCACCGGTTCCCATGAGTACGATGGAATGGAGATCTGACGTTACATATTTCCGGAATGCCAGGAGCTGGGATATCATTTCCCCAGTCGTCAGATTCCGGACAAATCCGTTTTTGGCCGAGGCACAGAAAGCACAGTTTACGGCACACCCCACCTGGGATGACAGACAGATGGAATTCCCATAGGGATGACGCATGAGCACGGTTTCTACTGTATGGCCATCAAAAAGGCGCAGCAGCAGTTTGACCGTTCCATCCGGTGCTTCCAGCCGGGATACGACTTCCGGAATATAGAGCGGTGCTTTCTCCTGAAGATAGTCCCGGTCTTTTTGCGGAAGCAGGCGCATATCCTGCCACTTCCATATATTTTCCTTATACAGATAATGAAAAATCTGGCTGGCCCGGAACGGCTTCATGCCATTATCTTCCAAAAAATGACGCAATTCTTGTTCAGTCATACTCAAAATATCAGTCACGATGTCCTTCCTTTCTCAGACGGGCAATAAAGAATCCATCGAGTTCATCCTTCTGTGGCAGGAGCTGGATAAAAGGGCCAGGCTGGCTGAGTCCGCAGAGGTTTCCCAAATTCTCGGTCTTAAACTCCTGATGAGCCTGCAGAAACTGCTGGATGACCTGACTGTTTTCCCCATCGTTCATCGTACAGGTACTGTATACGAGAACACCACCGGGGCGGACACAGGCAGCGGCACTTTCCAGAATGCGGCTCTGAAGTACAGGCAGTTTTTGTAAATCCTCTGCCCGTTTCCGCCAGCGCAAATCCAGCTTGCGGCGCAGGACACCCAGACCGGAACAGGGAGCATCTACCAGTACCCGGTCCGCTTTTTCCCTATACTTGTCTCCAATGGTACAGGCATCCTGCAGCAATGTCCGCACATTCGTAAGATGCAGTGCGCGTGCATTGCTTTCGATGAGTTTCAGCTTATGTTCGTAAATATCACAGCCATAGACGGTCGTATCGGGGCCGGCAAGAGCTGCTATATGGGTCGTCTTGCCACCGGGCGCCGCACAGACATCAAAAATGACTTCATGGGGCTGCGGATCCAGTGCGTGGGCGACGAGCTGGGACGGCTCGTCCTGTATCAAAGCCAGTCCATCGTGGATTTCCTGCAAAGACTGTATGCCCGGATTATCCTTGAGATAAATGCCTTCCGGTGAAAACGAAGCCGCCACGGCCTGCAATCCCCGCTTCGAAAGCTGCTGCAGCAGTTCATCACGGCTGATACGCTGTGTATTCGTCCGCAGACACAGGTCAGGAATGGAATCGAAGTACTGACAAATACGTACCGTGTCATCTGTACCATAATCATGAATCCATTTCTTTACCAGCCATACGGGCTGATGATAGGTCAGAGACAGATGAAGCGGTGCATTTTCAGAAAAATCCGGAATCTGGAATTCTAAGCGGCGGCGTATGCTGTTCCGTAACAGGGCATTGACAAAGCCGGCCATGCCGCGGTTGCCAAAGCGCCGTGCCATCTTGACGGCTTCGTTGCAGGCCGCCGATTCGGGAATCTTTGACATACGGAAAATCTGATACAACCCCATGCGCAGGATAACCAGGCAAACCGGGTCGAGCTTATTGATCGTACGGGAACTCAGTTTTCCAATGATCCAGTCCAGATAATTCAGACAGCGGACGGTCCCATAGACCAGTTCCGTATAAAAGCGGCGGTCCCTGTCATTCATATCTCCTTTCTGAATCGTGCGGGAGACGACGATATTACTATATCCGTCATCTTTGCATATAGTGAGTAAACTGTGAAAAGCTGTTTCGCGTACGTTCATAATTCTCTCCTGTCAGTCGTTCTAAAAACCGGCACAATGCCGATACATCTACATGGGTATTAAAACATGGTCCATAAGGCCTTTCATTTAAGAGGCCTAAAACAGGTAAGGGAAGGACATCTTCCATACCGCTGATGAGGTCCCGTTCGCAGGCAATAGCCACGATGGCCTTTGGGCGCAGTGCACAGACGAGCTGTCTGGCCTGCGTACCGCCTGAGGCAACGGCCAGATGGGCGCCAGATCTGCGGGAAAGGTCAAGCAGACTCCCAATCGTACAATGGCCGCATTGCCGGCAATTATCTACACGGCGCGTTATTTTGTGGGGACATTGATCCCATTGCAGACAATGAGGCGCCAGAACCAATATACGTTCTGCCGGGATATGCAGATTTTGTTTCAACACAAGTCCGTTCAGAAACTGTATATACGAGCGGGCCAGAACATGTTTCCGCTGTTTCGTCCCGGCCAGATGGCGCATCATGGGATACAGAAATCTAATATATTGCATGACGGTCCGCCGAACCGGTGCCGGCTGTTTCCACGACGTAAAGACCAGAAGCAGAAGCAGCGGGAACGGCAGTAAAAATCCCCATACGAGGAGTCCAAAGACGAGATTTACTGCCATGGCCGGCAAATAATAAGCCAGTCCAGGCCTCATCACCGTCCATAGCAGCCATAAACAGAGGGCTGTCGCGACGGCTGCCAATGCGGCATAGACTAGAAAAAAAGTCGTCCCCTTGTCCATATAACGCATATCTCCTTACAACATGGTGCCAGCAGTCAGATGGCAGCCTTGCAGGAACTGGGCCGTCGCCATCCGTTTACGGCTTTCCGGCTGCACTTCCCGTATGCACAGGGCATCGCGTCCGGTCTGCACGGTAATAGATGTCTTTGTGACCTCAATGATCGTGCCCGGTTCCGCTTCCGTCCCCGGTACGACGTCGGCTGCCCATATTTTCAGGCGGTGTCCTTCGTGAAGGACATAGGCGCCAGGATGGGGATCCAGCGTCCGTATGAGCCGTTCAATGACGACGGCCGGCTGGGAAAAATCAATCTGAGTCATTTCTTTCGTAATCTTGGCGGTATAGGTCGCCTTAGATTCGTCCTGGCTCTGTGCCGCCGCTTCATAGGCGGGCAGGTCTTTTAGTACCGGAATCAGCGTTTCCGCACCGATAACAGACAGTTTATCAAACAGAGTACCGGTCGTTTCCTTGGCATCGAGGACTATTTCTGATTTTTTCAACACCTTCCCCGTATCCATGCCTTCATCGAGCATCATGATCGTAACGCCGCTGGTCCGGACGCCATCTTTAATAGCATACTGGATAGGCGCTGCTCCTCTATATGCCGGCAGCAGAGAACCATGCACGTTCAGACAGCCATACCGGGGAATGTCGAGAATCGCCTTGGGAAGGATTTTGCCATACGCAATGACGACGATGACATCGGGCTGAAGATCTGCCAGCGCCGCAATGACATCGGGATTCTTCAGGGACTGCGGCTGAAACACGGGAATCCCCAGTTTTTCAGCGCATTCTTTGACAGGCGAAGACGATACTTTCTTACCACGTCCCCGCTGCTTGTCCGGCTGTGTGTAGACAGCCTGGATGGTAAACCCGGCAGCGTGAATCGCTTTCAGCGACGGGACAGAAAAATCGGGTGTACCCATAAAAACAATACGTAATGATTTCATTATTCTTCTACTTTCCGCAAATTCGTTGCTTTTTCAATAAACAGTGTTCCTACGAGATGATCCATTTCATGCTGGAAAATCCGGGCCAGGAATCCTTCCGGTTCATACACGATGACTTTGCCATGGCGATTCAGGGCCCTCACCTTGATGCGCTGGCTACGCTTTACATCGCCATAATACCCGGGAACGCTGAGGCAGCCTTCGGGGCCATCCTGCAATTCTTCTGATGCTTCCAGTAATTCCGGGTTGATGAGTTCGATGAGGCCGTTCCCGTCGTCGAGAACAATCATCTGCAAAGACTTGCCAATCTGTGGAGCCGCCAGCCCTACGCCTTCTGCTTCATACATGGTTTCCGCCATGTCATTGAGTAACCGTTTTGTATTTTTAGTAATAGTCTTGACCGGAGATGCCGTTTCTTTTAAAATCGGAGCACCCGCTTTGACAATTTTTAATAGTGCCATAATACCCACCTCAATAGATAATAAAAATGCAAGTATGTTGCTGATAAAAAACATTCGTATTCATTATAACAGTTTTCTTTTGAAAGGAACAGGCTTTTCAGCCCATGCTGTCTACATCGAGAATGACTCCGGGACGCCAGAATTCCCGCTGCGCGCGGATAAAGTCTTTGACGGCCGTCAGATCCGGGCCTTTCAATAAAATAACAATGCGGTACTTATTCCGTACTTTCTTGATTATATCGACGAAGGGCCCGATGACGGCCGTATCACTGCCGCTTTCCGTATGCCAGTTCTGCAGCAAAAGAGCCAGCGTATTGCCTGTATCCCATAGGGCCTTTTCATTTTCATCAGTAATGACGATTTTCAATATCTGATGAAATGGCGGATACAACAGTTCCTTCCGGTATTGTATTTCCTGTGCATAAAAGGCTGCATAATCCTGCCGCTCTGCACATTGGATAACGTAATGTTCCGGTGCGTAGGTCTGCATGACGACCCGTCCGGGAATCGTACCGCGCCCGGCACGGCCGGCAGCCTGGGTCAGCAGCTGGAAGGTCCGTTCCCCAGCCCAGTAAGCCGGCAGGTTGAGCAGGCTGTCCGCAGCCAGTATCCCCACGGCGCTGACATCGGCAAAGTCATGCCCCTTGGCGACCATCTGGGTCCCCAGTAAAATATCGTATTCATGACGGCGGAATGCCTCGATGATGTGATCACCACTGTTTTTGCGTGTCGTCGTATCCTGATCCAGGCGGACGATCCGGGCATGAGGAAATTGTTCACGAAGCTGTTCTTCTACTTTTTCCGTCCCCGTCCCAAAAAATTTGATATATTTGCTGCCACATTCCGGACACCGCAGAGGAACCGGCTTTTCCGCATCACAATAATGGCATCGCAGCTGATCTTGTTGTTTGTGATACACCATAGCGACATCACAGGTGTCACATTTGACAACATAGCCGCATTTACGGCACATGACGAAAGTAGAAAAGCCACGGCGGTTCAACAAGATGATCGCCTGCTGCTTCTGCTGTAGTGTTTCCTGCAAAAGATCTGTCATGGCATCTGATAGCACATGGCGGTTTCCACGGGCCAATTCTTCCCGCATATCGACGACCTGTACAGACGGCAGAGGCCGGTTAAGCACACGCTGCGTTAATTCCAGAAGGACGTACTGACCAGTCTGTGTCCGATAATAATCGGCAATAGACGGCGTCGCGCTGCCTAAGAGGACAGGACAGCCGTAATAAGAAGCCCGTCTGCGTGCCACTTCTACGGCATGATAACGGGGAGCCTCTTCCTGTTTGTAAGAGCTGTCGTGCTCTTCATCGACGATGACCAGTCCCAGAGAACGGACTGCCGTAAAGACAGCCGAACGGGCGCCGATACAGATATGACTTTCCCCATTTGCCATACGCAGCCAGTTATTCCGCCGCTCCCCCTTGGACAGCTGACTGTGCATAACGACGACATCATTGCCGAAGCGGCGGATGAAACGGCGTACAATCTGTCCGGTCAGGGCGATTTCCGGAACGAGGACGAGAACCTGTCCTCCTTTTTGCAGCACGTCTTCGGTCAGCTGCATGTACACTTCCGTCTTACCACTGCCTGTAACGCCGTGAAGGACATAGGTGCGGCCGCCTGCATCATTCCGCACGGCATCAACGGCCCGCTGCTGTTCTTCTGTGAGCCTGAAAGGAACATCTCCTTCGAGTGGATGCGTCAGGTCCACCGTATGGCTCAGCTTTTCTTCCATCGTAGCACAACCGCTCTGACACAGATGCAGCAGAACGTCCCGCGAATAGCCCTTCCCGATCCAGTACGAGAAAGGGGCAGACCGGATTTGTTTCAGCTGCGCCAGTAAAGCGGCCTGACGGGGACGCCGCTTCAGGATACCCGTCGTATCATCGGACTGGAAAACCAGCCATTTTTCCATCTTATCGGCAATCTGATTCTGGAGATAATCCTCCTGGTCCAGCTGATGCTGTCTGACCATCTCCTCGACGCAATCGGCGGAAAATTGACGGCACACCTGCTTTTTTTCCGCCTTTCCGCGTACGTCCACATAGGCCGCTACGGCTCTTTCTTCTTCTGTTACAGGGAGCACAGGACCAGTCTTAAGGTATACGCGCCGGATAATTCCCTTTTTTTCTATCATGAAAAGCCGCAGCGCATCAGCCAGTCCACATAAGTAATACTGGCTGATCCATACGGCCGTCTGAATCATTTCTTCCTGGAACCCGGCCTGCGATGACAACAGGGCCAGGATGGGTTTCAGCTGATACTGCCGGTCACTGTCCCGTTCTTCCCGTACAGCCAGCACGATTCCCTCTTCCCGCCGTGGGCCGAACGGGACGAGGACACGGGAACCGATACGTACGGAAAGACCATCGGGAATCGTATAGGAAAAAGTCTGTTGTACTTGTTTGGCCGTTATATTGATAATAATATCGGCTACCATATGGGTACACTCCTTTCCATATCTGCCCATCTTTCCAGAATCAGCGGATAAACTGGCTGAACACATAATTTCCATAAGCCAGCCCCAGACTAGTGAGACGGCAGCCGCCTTCTTTCCGTTCCAACAATCCCTGTTTCACCAGTTTATCAACAACCTTGCCAAAGACGGATTCCATTGGGACACCAAACCGGCGGGCAAAGTCATCGTATGCAATGCCATCGCGCATACGCAGTGCGAGGAAACAGTAGTCTTCCTGGGCCCGATTCACATCTATAACGACGGATTCCGCCAGGACAGACTGTCTTCCGGCATAGCGGATATACTGAGGAATGTTGGATATATGGGCAGACCGCACATGTCCATCAAAGGAATGGGCCGAAACGCCGAATCCCAGGTACGGCACATACGTCCAGTACTTGACATTATGCCGGGACCGCCGTCCCGGACGGGCATAACTGGAAATCTCATAATGATCGAAGCCGTATCTTTTAAAAACCTGATGTACCACGGATGCCATTTTCTCCACCTGATCATCCGGTGGTAATGATACCATACCGGTGGTTACATCATGATAGAGACACGTCCCGGGTTCCAGAATGAGACTGTATACGGAAGCATGGCATAGAGGAAGCCGTAAAAGCTGTGACAGGTCATCGGCTGCCATCTGCACAGTCTGTCCGGGAAGGCCATACATCAAATCGGCAGACAGATTATCAAATCCCGCCCAGGCCGCATTCTCCACCGCTTCGACGGCCTGGCGGGATGAGTGGATCCGTCCCAGAGAGCGCAAAAGCTGTGGCTGAAAACTCTGGACACCGATGCTCAGCCGGTTAATGCCCAACTCATGAAGGCTTTTCAAGTACTCTCTGCCGAGACTATCCGGATTGCCCTCCAAGGTAATCTCTGCATGGGAATCGACGGCAAAATGCTGTGTCACAGCCTGCAGAATTGATGCAATCTGGGGTATTTTCAAAAGTGACGGTGTGCCACCGCCAAAATAAATCGTATCGACAGCAAGGCCCTCCCGGGGGGAAGTGCTGATTTCCCGGCAGAGGGCCTCCGTATAAGCCGGTATATACGATTCTACGCCGCCATAAGAAGGAAAATCGCAATACCGGCACTTATGACGGCAGAACGGAATATGGATATACAGACCAATCATTATTTTTCATCTACCTGTAATACGGCCATAAAGGCTTCCTGAGGGATTTCTACACTGCCAACCTGCTTCATGCGCTTCTTCCCTTCTTTCTGTTTTTCCAGAAGTTTGCGCTTACGGGAAATGTCCCCGCCATAGCATTTGGCCAGTACGTCTTTGCGCAGAGCCGCCACGTTTTCCCGGGCAATGATCTTATTGCCGATAGCCGCCTGGATAGGAATCTGGAAGAGCTGCCGCGGTATGAGACTGCGGAGCTTTTCTACCAGAGCCCGGCCACGGCGGGCTGCAAATTCTTTATGCACGATGACACTCAGTGCATCGACTACTTCCCCGTTGATCAGGATATCCATTTTGACCATGGGCGATGCCTGATAGCCATTGAGTTCATAATCCAGCGAAGCATATCCCCGTGTCGAAGACTTCAGGGTGTCAAAATAGTCATACAATATTTCACACAACGGCAGATTGTACACAACGGAAACCCGTGTTTCATCGAGGTAATCCATGGTCAGATACTGACCCCGCCGGTTCTGGGAAATTTCCATGACCGTCCCTACCATATCTTTCGGGATGATGATGGTCGTCTTGACAAAGGGTTCTTCAATATGATCGATTTTCGTCATATCCGGCATAAGGGACGGATTATCGACAGCGACCATCGTGCCATCTGTGCAGTACACATGATAGATAACAGACGGAGCTGTCGTAATCAGAGATAATCCGTATTCCCGTTCCAGCCGTTCCTTGACGACATCCATGTGGAGGAGTCCCAGGAAGCCACAGCGGAAGCCAAAGCCCAGAGCCGTCGATGTTTCCGGTTCAAATAACAGGGCCGCATCATTGAGGTGCAGCTTTTCCAATGCATCGCGCAGATTGTCATAATCATTGGTTTCCACCGGATAGAGGCCGCAATACACCATAGGTGTCGCCTTGCGGTATCCCGGCAGCGGTTCCGATGCCGGACAATCTGCCAGCGTGACCGTATCACCGACACGACAGTCGCGGACATTTTTCATGCTCGCCGCCAGATAGCCGACGCTGCCACATTCAAGAGAGGCCACGGGGTGCATCTGGGGAATGAAGACACCCGTTTCTGTCACTTCAAATTCCATGCCGCTGGACATCATGCGGATCCGGTCCCCAGTCTTGAGACTGCCTTCCATAATGCGGATGTTGGCAATGGCTCCTTTATAGGAATCGAAATGAGAATCGAAAATCAGGGCCCGCAGCGGCTTGTCCGGTGCATCTTCCGGTGCGGGAATCCGCTGTACGATAGCTTCCAGCACCTTATCGACCCCGAATCCAGTCTTGGCACTGACTTCGATAGCATCACTGGCATCGAGGCCGATGACATCTTCTATTTCCTTTCGAACCCGTTCAGGATCTGCACTGGGAAGGTCGATTTTATTGATGATTGGGATGATTTCCAGGTCATGTTCCAGAGCCAGATACACGTTAGCCAGAGTCTGCGCTTCTACGCCCTGCGTCGCATCGACAATCAGGAGAGCCCCGTCGCACGCCGCCAGACTGCGGGATACTTCATAATTGAAATCGACATGCCCCGGTGTGTCAATGAGATTCAGGGTATACTGATGGCCATCTTGGGCATCATAAATCAGCCGGGCCGACTGGGCCTTGATGGTTATGCCCCGTTCCCGTTCCAGGTCCATCGTATCGAGGAGCTGGTCTTCCATTTCCCTTTTGGATACTGTACCGGTCATTTCCAGCAGCCGGTCTGCCAGCGTCGATTTACCATGGTCAATATGTGCAATAATAGAAAAATTACGGATATATTTAGTTGCCACGTTCATTACTCCTCTAGCATTAAATAATGACACCACCGCCAAGAACCCGTTCCCCCGATTCCCGGTCATACAATACTAGTGCCTGTCCAGCCGTTACAGCCCGCTGCGGCGTGTCAAATACGACGCGCATAGCATCCTTGCCGGGGTACACCATGCAAGGAGATTCCTTGGCCGCGTAACGTATCTTTCCTAATGCTGCAAACGGCCCTTCCGGCCGTCCTTCCACCCATGAGAGGTCCCGGGCCATCACTTCTGTACGGAATAAATCTGCTTCCGAACCGACGATGACCTGATTGCGTTTCACATCGAGTGCGACAACATAATACGGACCTCCGGGGCCACCGAGATGCAGGCCGCGGCGCTGGCCGATGGTATAACAAGGAATTCCCTGATGACGGCCGATGACTTGACCGCGGACATCGACAAAATTTCCGGGTTTAAAACATTTTGGGACCCGTTTTTTTAAGAAACCTTTATAATCATTATCAGGGATAAAACATATATCCTGACTTTCCGGTTTATTAAAAACAGGCAGGCCAAATTTTTTTGCCAGTTCCCGTGTCTGTACTTTTTCCAGTTCCGCCATGGGAAATAAAATATGGGGCAGCAAATCCTGTGTCAGCTGATACAGGACGTATGACTGGTCTTTCCGCCGGTCCGTCCCCCGCAGCAGTTCATAGACGCCGCGTTGTTCATTATGCCTGATACGGGCATAATGGCCCGTCGCCAGATACTGGGCGCCAAATTGCTGAGCCTGCTGCCATAACAGGCCAAATTTAATGAATTTATTACAGGCAATGCAGGGATTGGGAGTCTGCCCTTTTACATAGGACTGGACAAAATAATCAATGACATCGTCGCGGAATAACTTCCTGTAATCCAAGGTATAATGGGGAATGCCAATGACAGAAGCCACTGCTTTGGCATCATCAACGGCAGATAAAGAACAGCAGGAATGGACATTTTCGACTGCCGGACAGGACGGATCCTCTTCCCATAAACGCAGCGTAATGCCAATGACATCATAGCCCTGTTCCTTTAAGAGCGCTGCCGTTACAGAACTATCTACTCCACCGCTCATAGCAACGGCGACACATTTCGTCATAATCTTTCTCCTTTTCTAAGAGATCTGGTAATATCCTGAATCGCTTGTATCACCGTATAAATCTCTTCTGTTGTATTTTCCGGACCAAAGGACATGCGGATACTGCTGCGGAGCCATTTCTCACCGACGCCCATAGCCATCAGTACATGGGAAGGTTCGACTGCCCCGGCTTCACATGCTGATCCTGCTGACACAGCAATGCCCTGCCGGTCCAGGGCAATCAGAAGAACCGGGCTTTCCATGCCGTCTACACTAAAATCTATAATATTGGGCAAAGACTGGGACAAATTGCCATTCAGGTGCAACAAGTCATTGCCTTCGATAAGGCCGTGGTAAACCAGATCTTTCACTATACGGACTTTTTGAATCCGTTCCGGCCGTTCCTTTTCCAGAAGAGCCGCCGCCATGCCAAATCCGACGATTCCGGCTACATTTTCCGTCCCTGCACGCAGACGATGTTCCTGTGGTCCTCCATAAGCCTCCGAGGCCAGCTGCAGCCCTTTGCGGATATATAGAGCTCCTATGCCTTTAGGACCGTATATTTTATGGCTGCAGACGGTTAGCAGATCGACGCCGTCTTCTATAGGATGTACGGGAAGGTAACCAAAGGCCTGTACGGCATCGACATGAAATGCGATTCCGCGTTCTCTGGCTATGGCTCCCAGTTCCTGTACAGGCTGAATCGTGCCTGTCTCATTGTTGGCGTACATGATAGAAATGAGGACCGTATCGGGACGGATTGCCTGCCGTAACGTTTCAGGAGAGACACGGCCGTCGCAATCCACCGGAAGTATCGTCAGTGCATATCCTTCACGTTCCAGCGCCCTGAACGTATTCAAAACGGCCTGGTGCTCCACAGCTGATGTAATCAGGTGCCCGCCCTGGGGATAATTGGCCCGCAGATAGCCCCGTATGGCCAGATTATCCGCTTCCGTACCGCCACTAGTAAATACAACATCACCGGAGGCCACTCCCAGACAATGGGCAAGCTGCTGCCGCGCCTGTTGTACAGCCGCACGGGCCTGCTGCCCAAAATAATGCAGACTAGACGGATTCCCATATTGGTTTGTCAGATACGGCATCATGGCCTCCAGCACCCTCCGATCCAGAGGGGTAGCCGCTGCATGATCCAGATAAATACGTTCCATCATTGCGTCAACTCCATTTTAAGCCTATTTTATATAATACCATATATAGATACGTGTTGCCAGTAAAAATATAGCAAGAACCTGCGTTTCCGGTCTTGAAATAATTTTTAGTTCGTGATATTATATGAAAGTACGTTATATGACATGCGCCTATAGCTCAGGGGATAGAGCACCGGTCTCCGGAACCGGGTGCGAAGGTTCGAATCCTTCTAGGCGCACCACTAACAAGTAAGCGGTTTCTCAATGATGAGGAACCGCTTACTTGTTACTTTGCCGCTTATTATTTTCCATAATATATACTGTGAGTCTAAAAGTAACTCCGTCCTGCCCGGCGTACACCTATACCGGGCGCACAAAAAAACCGCTGTCCCGTCAGGCAACAGCGGTTTTTTACTTTATACAATCAGATCAGATTGGCAATGAAGCTGAAAGACATCAATGCAGCTACGGCAATCAGCAGTTTTACGTTCGTATTCATCTGTTTCACCATCCTAAAGGACACGACAATCAAGGCAATTATATATTAAAGAAGATTAGCAACAAAACTAAAAGACATCAGTGCTCCAACAGCAATCAGCAATTTTACATTTGCACTCATGATGGTCATCCTCCTGAATAATCTTGAATAAATTACCATTATATATAAATAATAACATATCTCGATAAGGTGTTCCATTCCCTATCTGCCATTATAATACTGCTTTCATTTTTTAAAATCAAGAGGGAAATACCGGTCTTACACCTTCTCTTTTCTAGTAGAAATTTACCATAAATCACCTTATTTATCTGCTTTATCACCTATTTTTACTTTGCCTTTATTTTTTTAAGTATAAGCCTAATCCGTGAACATAACCGTAATTTTATAAAATAAGTGTAAACTTATAAATATAACCTAACAGGATTTCCCAACGATAAACAGAACACGTTGCTGAAACGTAAAGAGATTTAGCAGTTGTAAAACAGCCGCAAAAAACGTAAAATAAAAGATGTAGAAAAACGTTTATCGTAAAGGAGGTGCCTGAAGCCGTGTACAATACTAACGTATCGGTTCCACCGCCAAATACAAAAAGTGCAGAAGACTACATGCGAATGATCAAGATCAATCCATTTTCCCTGCAGCACATTCCCAATCCTACAGAAGAAATGAAATTGACCGCTCTGCGCGAAAACGGACTGGTTCTGGAGTTTATTGACAATCCGACAAAAGAAATGCAACTGACTGCTTTAAAAAACACAGCAAAAGCCATCCAGTTCATTCCCAATGCCCCTAAAGAATTATTGAAACAAGCCGTGCACAAAAGCTGGACAAACCTGGCATACATCAAACATCCGCCGGAATGGCTCATCATGGAAGCCATCCAGCAGTCAGGATGGGCTATCCAGTATGCAGAAAACCCCAGTGAAGAATTGCAACTCGCTGCCATACGGCAAAATTACGATGCCATCCGCTACATCAAACATCCGACGCCTCACGTCCAGGCAGCGGCGGCCGCCATTAACTACACCGCCCTGCGTTATATAGACAAACCTTCCTTCGAAGCGCAGTGCATTGCCATTGCCAATAATGAACAGGCAATCCGTTTATTTGTCGATACGGATAAAGAAACACTGCTTACATTTTTAAAAATCAATATTCTGGTCATCCGCTATCTGCCCCGCAACCGGCTCATCAGCAATGACGACCTGAAAAGTGTCCTGAAAGAAACATTATCCCAGGAAGATGTGCCGGAAAAATATGTACGGGATTTCATTGGCTGCCGGCGCATCGAAACAGACTATGGCTGGAGTCCGATCGATAAATTATTATTCGTCTACCAATATGGGAGCCGGAAAGCCAAACAGGTTACGGTCGATGAAAAATTAAAGATTCAATAAAAGATTCCCCACGTGCCACAGGAAAATCAGCTATTTCTTCTTTACCATTTGCTGGTCATCATTTATTATTGTATTATTATATAGTAGTATTAAGATATAATTTTTATATCGTATAATATTGTTTTATTAGATTTTTATTAGATTTTACAGAGATAGGATGGAATATTCATGAATTATAATGACACACTGCAAAGTGTAAAACTCGTTTTAGCCGCTCAGGCGGTTCCACTTCTCATCGGGGAAACAGGGATTGGCAAGACAGCCCTGGCTACGGATCTGGCGGCAGAAAACGGATGGACACTCATCGATATTGATGGCAATATTTTAAAGGAAGGCGAAATCGGCGGCCTGCCTACCGTAGAAAACCGTACGACCGTCTATGCCATTCATCACAAACTGAAAGAAATCGATGAAGCTCTGGCTGAAGGAAAAACAGTTCTCCTCTTCATCGACGAAATCAACCGCTGCGAACACGCCGTACAACAGGAACTGATGAACCTCATACTCAATCATGAAATCAATGGATACCACCTTGACGAAAGCGTACGTATCATCGCCGCCATGAACCCCACGGATACCTATGATTATCAGACTGTAGAAATGGATGATGCCCAGAAAAACCGTTTTGTCTGGCTGTATATGGAACCGGATTACATGCAGTGGCTGGACTGGGCTGCCACTAAGGGAATCGAACCGCGGGTCATGGAATTTATTTCCACCTTCCCCGACTATCTGTCACAGCGCAATGAAGACGATATCAATGCGACACCGCGCAGTTACGAACGGATTTCCGATATTTACCGTATTTATGCCAAACATCCTGAATCCTATACAAGGAACGTATTTTTCAATGTAATCCGCGGTAATGTAGGAAAGGTCATTGCCGAAGAATTCGTCAACTTCATCGAATCCGACGCCCAGCCGCTCGTGTCATACGCCGATGTGTTTTCCAGTCCGTCCATGACCGCAGAAACAATCAAAAAGATCGAGAACGAATCCCACACCCGGCTGTATCTGGCAGCCAAAAATATCCTGCGCCAGCTTGACAGCAAGCTCATAGAAGGTGCCATCGATCCCAATCAGGCAATCGAACGGCTGGTGACATTCCTGCACTATTATCCGGTCGATCTCATGATAGGCGTAATGAAAGATATCCGCAATAACACGAAAGAAGTCGGAAAATACGCCCTGAAGAATGACCATTTTATTGATGCTTATTTTAAAACCTATGAAGCAATCGGGTGATTGTATTGGATAAACAACTCCGTACCGAGGCCATACTCCTCGACCAAAAACTGAACCAATGGGCCGATAATGAAATGCGCCTTTCCGATAAGGCCTGCCGGGCAAAAGACTTACCGGCAGACTTTGTGCGGGAATTCTTCGAATTTGTCAGCAAAATCAGTTTGAAACTGCTCGATGACAAAGATAATTTCTATGGATACTTCTTTTTCCAGATGGGAAAAGAAATCCGCCTCAATATCGGTTCGGCCACGGCGACGAATTTCAAGGGAGCAAAGTACGTCATGTATTTCAATCCCTTCATCTTCCTTCCCCTGACGATTGACCAGATGGGAAACTGCATCCGCCATGAAATCCTGCACATCGTCTTCCAACACCTGCAACGTGCCAAAGACCTTCAGGATCATTACAGCAAGCTGGCCCTGAATCTGGCCATGGATATCGTCGTCAACACCTACCTGCGTCCCCTTCCCGATGATGCGGCAACGCTCGACTGGGTCAATCTGCAGTACCACCTCTATCTTACGCCGTTCGGAACTCTGGAAGATTATGTACAGGAAATACAGGAAGCCATTGATAAACGGGAAAAGACGACGACTATCACCGATGAGGATAATACGGCTGATACAGATATCCTGACCAAATTCGACCCTCTGCGCACTCATGATGTCTGGAATGAATCAGACACGATCGATGCCCAGCTTCTGGGACGATTCACAGAAAAATATGTCGATTCCGCAAGCCGGGGCAAATTGTCGGATCATATTGCCAATGCCATAGCCCAAATCAAGGACAGCAACCATACCCTTCCCTGGCATTTCTATCTGAAAAAGCTGGCCGGTACTGTAGCCAGCGGCAACAAAAAAACGACGGCCCGCCGCAACCGCCGCCAGCCCGAACGGCTGGACCTGCGGGGACAGCTGCGCAACTACAAGGCCAAAATATATATTGCTCTCGATATCAGCGGCAGCATTAGTGATGACGAGTTCAAACAGGCTATGGAAGAAGTCTTCCAGATTGTACGGGAATATAAAACGGAAATCACTATCATACAATGTGACGACCACATCCGCAAAGTATATACCGTCCGGACAATCAAAGACCTGCAGGCCCGTCCTGCCGGGCGGGGTGGCACCTGTTATGCACCGGTCATCGAATACGCTAATAAACATAAAATAGACCTTCTTCTCTATTTCACCGATGGAAAAGGAGAAGACAAGCTGCGTACCATTCCATCAGGCTACAAGATACTCTGGCTCATTGGCGGCAACGGGGATGAATTGTCTCTCGACAACCCCTATGGCATTGTCAAACGGCTTCATCCGCTGGAAGAAGAAAACTCGGCTGCAGAATTTTTCTTCGTCGAAAAAGGCGGATATTCCATGAATAATCAGGAAGGAATCAGCCTGAATTTCTAAATGCAGACCTTTGCAGAGTTTGTGAAATTTATCTCAATTAGTACATATTGACATATATCGTTTATTATACAATGTATTCTCGAACGCGTTCGTAAATACATATTTTAAATGTGATAGGTAATTGTGTATTCTGTTTAGGAAATATTGGAGAATAAATATGAGTATTTGGTATAGAATTCCTTCAATTTTTACTTGCAAATCCATGTGAAAAAATGTACTATATACACATAGAGATTGTGAAATTTAGAACTCAGCTTTTTCATTCAGAAAGAGAGCTCCATCACAATCCCCAAGCACCAGGATATAAATAGTGTCTATGTGGCAGATATTACATCTACTAACAGATATACTATTTTATTTGTACTCAGAAAGGGTGGTTTTTCAATGAAAAATGTAGTCATCGTAAGTGCAGCTCGTACTCCTATCGGCAGCTTCAACGGCCAGTTCAAAGACGTAACAGCTGTCCAGCTCGGTATCGTTGCTGTTAAAGCTGCGATCGAACGTGCTAAAGTTCCTGTAGATCAGATTGATGAAGTTATCATGGGTCATGTTCTGACAGCTGGCTGCGGCGAAAACACAGCCCGCCAGGTAGCTCTCCATTCCGGTATTCCTCAGGAAGTTCCTGCATTTACTATCAATAAACTGTGCGGGTCCGGCCTTCGTGCTGTATCCCTCGGCGCTCAGCAGATTGAACTCGGCGATGCTGACTGCGTAATCGTCGGCGGTATGGAATCCATGTCCAACGCTCCGTATGTTATCGCAAAAGCACGCCGTGGCTATCGTATGGGCAATGGTGTCCTCGAAGATACGATGCTCCGTGATGGCCTGGTTTGCACAGAAAATGGCTACCACATGGGCGTAACGGCAGAAAACATCGCATCCCGCTTTGGCGTAACCCGTCAGCAGCAGGATGAATGCGCTTACAATTCCCAGATGCGTGCTGCCAAAGCCCAGGCTGAAGGCAAATTCGATGCTCAGATCGCTCCTGTAACGATCCACAACCGCAAAAAAGGCGATATCGTCATTACGAAGGATGAACATATCCGTCCGGAAACCACACTGGAAGGCCTCGCTAAATTAAAACCGGCTTTCACAAAAGACGGCACAGTTACAGCTGGTAACGCTTCCGGTATCAACGATGCTGCTTGCGCACTGGTTCTCATGAGCAAGAAAAAAGCCGAAGAACTCGGTATCAAACCGATTGCTGAAATCCTCGACTGGGCTTCAGCAGGTGTTGAACCGGCTATCATGGGTACTGGTCCTATCCCGGCCTGCCATAAACTGTTCAAGAAAACCGGCCTCAAAATGGAAGACTTCGAACTGGTTGAATTGAACGAAGCTTTCGCAGCTCAGGCTGTATATTGCTGCCAGCAGCTCGGCGCTGACATGAGCAAAACAAACATCTATGGTTCCGGTATCTCCCTCGGTCACCCCGTAGGCTGCTCCGGTGCCCGTATCCTCACGACTCTGCTCTATGCATTGGCAGAACCGGGCCGCAATGGTTCCCGTTATGGCCTCGCTTCCCTGTGCATCGGCGGTGGCCAGGGTACAGCCGTAGCAATTAAAATGTGCGACTAATTCCGACTAGATGGTCTTAAAAAAGACAGTCACTTTATAGTGGCTGTCTTTTTTTTGAAATTTTTTCAATAACACTGCCAAAAATACCCAGGCTATCGATTTTAAAAAATTATCATACTATTTTATTTTTTTATCGAAAAACCATTTAATTTTCATAGTAAACATGCTACAATGTACTAGCTATAAAAACGGGCTATATTTTTACCATACTATGACAAGGGAGACGGCCTGATACGACACGTCTCCGGCCCTAAGAAAGAAGGACTGATAATGAAAACTTCACGTCGTAAAATGTCTTTGGTTCAGCTGACCTTTGTAGCAGCGGCCAACATGCTCGGTGCCGGCATCATCATGCTGCCGACGAAACTTGCCGAAGTAGGCACGATTTCGATTATTTCCTGGATTATTACTTCTCTCGGCTCTTTAGCCCTGGCACTGACGTTCGCCCGATGTGGTATGTTCTCTACCAAGCCGGGTGGCATGGGAGGTTATGCTGAGTATCGGTTCGGATGTCTTGGACATTTCATGACAAGTTATTCCTATTCCGTCTCTATTGTCATTGCAAACGTAGCTATTGCTATTTCAGCCGTCGGTTATGGTGCTGGCTTCTTTGGCACTGAACTGACGCCGTTGCAGACATGTCTATATACTATAGCACTTCTTTGGATTGCTGCTGCACTTAACTTCAGCGGTTCACGTTACTCCGGCAAACTAAGCACGATAACTATCTGGGGAGCCATTATCCCTGTTCTGGGTATTTCCCTCATCGGCTGGTACTGGTTCGATCCCCAGCTGTGGGTCAGCTCATGGAATCCGAACCATTTTGGTCTGGGGGACGCTATTGGCAATTCTATCGCCCTCACGCTCTGGTCCTTCCTGGGATTTGAATCGGCAGCTGTCAATATGGATGCCGTAGAAAACCCGCAGCGTGCCGTCCCCATTGCGACCTTCGTCAGCACCGTTGCCGTTGCCATCATCTACGTAGCATCGACCAACGTCATTGCCGGTGTCGTTCCCAACAACGATATCCTCAATTCAAGTGCTCCGTTCGGCCTGGCTTTCGCCACCATGCTCGGTTCTACAGCAGGCAAAGCGGTCATGGGACTCATGGTCTTCTCCTGTGCCGGCTCTCTTCTTTCCTGGCAGTTTACGCTGGCCCGGGTCTTTAAAACAAGTGCTCAGCGCGGTCTGTTCCCGAAGGTATTTGCCAAAGTTACCGATGCCGATGTTCCTCTTAAAGGCATGATGCTCATCCTGGTCATGCAGAGCTTTTTATCCCTCATGACCATCAGCCCGACTCTGGCCGAACAATTTGAAAACCTCGCAAACCTGGCTGTCGTTACTAACGTAATTCCTTATATTCTCTGTTCAGCAGCCCTCAAATCCATTCTCGATACGGAAGGGATTTCCAATACCCAGTGCAACCGGAATACGGCTTATTTCTTTGCCGGTGTTTCCATCATCTATTGTTTCTATGCTATGACGACACTGGATCTGCCCACCTTCCTCGGTGGCTGTACCGCTGTCTTCATTGGCTGGATGACTTATGTAGTGCGTTTCGTCATCATGAAACAGCCATTTATGCAGGAACAGCGTGCAAAAAGCTGAATATCTGTATGTACAAAAAAAAGCTGTCCTGCAAAGGACAGCTTTTTTGTATCTGTCTGTAATATATGATTGGCAATGAAATCAGTCCCTATGCCTGACTCCGGTGCAGCCTGTTCCAGATAAGTGGAATGAGATTGCTGCCAGCTACGGCAGCTATGATAGAAATAGTCTCTCCAGCAAGAGGAACAAGCAGCGTCAGAATACTATTTTCCGATAGCGGCGTATGACCTACGACGAACCGGATATACGGAGATGCCGGCATATTGAGGGCCAGCCAGGCCAGACTCATGCAAAGAATCCGTATGAGCTGAACGATACGGTCGCCCGTTTGGGGAAACCGTTCTTTTGCAGGGTAAAAGTATAGCGCGAACGAAGCCAGAACAAAAGCGATGAGCAGAAAAACGCAAAGCCCCAGGAGAATAAAGACGCCAATGAGCGGCCCATCCAGACTCGTCGTGTCCAGTACGGGAAAGAAGCACATCGTCATAAACGAAAGGGGGATAGGCAACGCATACAGCACCGGGTCGAAAAATTCCGACCAGGCATATTTCCTGCGCCGTTTTTTCCAGAAATCAAAGACCCAGGCCAGCAGATTTTGTACAAGGATCGTTACAATCATCCAGCACGCATACAGAATGACCCGGCTATAATAATTCTGCCATAGACTCGTACCTATCAGGCTGTCAAAAAAGCCCGTCACCAGCATAAGACCAGTCAAGGCGCCATAGAAATACATTCCCGGTGAAGCATACAAGGTATATCCTTGATTTCTCACCTGCCGATGACGCTGCAGCAATGGCACCGTCAAAGAACCCAGGGAAAATACAAGAAAAGACAAAACGGTAAGAAATCCTTTATCAGAAACAAACGCCCCAAAAGGAACAGGGATCAGCCAGACGCACTGCCAGGCCAGATGAAGCCCATAGGGACGCCACGATGGGTTATTCATTTACACACGCTCTTTTCTGCAGGTATCATGAAACCGGCTCAGGACATAGGCTCCCAACATAGTCGCACATAGTTCACCATACATAATACCGATAAAAACAATATCACGGCCAACTGTAGGCCATTCCCAGAAGGAAGATGTCTTCCATATCTGCCCCATAAAGGCGCTGAATGCACCGCCAATAGCTGCCAGTACCAGCCAGGCAATGACAAAGCTTATACGGCTGATACGGGCATGTTTCGGGCCAAACGCCGCTTCCTTCGTGCCCACATAGGCCAGAGGGATCAGAAAAGACAGAGCCAGATGGGATATGAGCGCCACAGCCGCACTGGAGCCACTATGAATCGTATAGGATCCAATGGGAATGGGAATAATGAAAAAGCTCATAAATACGCATTGACGGAAAATATCACGCCACCAGCTCATGCTATCTGCCTCCTGAAAGAAAAGTCATTTACAGTTTAGTATACCAAATTTCAAAAAGAATGCCTAGAGTGGAATCGCATGAGCAACGTCGCAATTATGGGTTATACAGGATATTATGGAAAATGAGACGCCCCTCTCCTGCATTTTTATAGACATGATGAACATCAGCTTTAAAACGGATGCTATCCTTTTCTGAAAGGCGGAATAGTTTGTCTTCGATTGTAAGTTCCAAAACTCCGCTAAAAACGGTTATGAATTCAATGGTCCCTCTCATATGCCTGTCGGATTCCCACGTAACGCCTAGTTCGACATCCATATAATAAATGCTGAACTTTTGCAACTCATTTCCCGGAAAAAGAACATAATTTCGTACACCCTTGACGCCTATAATCGGATCCAGGTTCGATAATCTAACGATTTCGTATGGTGATTGTGGACGTGCAACCAGTGCATCAAAAGGAATCATGAGTCCATTAGCAATTTTCCAGAGAGTAGAAAGAGACGGATTTCCCTTTCCCTTCTCAATCTGCGCTAACATGGATTTACTGACACCACTGATTTTCGCCAGTTCTTCCAGACTAATATTTTTTTCACTACGGATTTTTCGGATATTTTGTGAAACAATAAAATGAATCGTATCCAATAAAAAGCTCCTCCTTGACAATATATTGGTATGTATCGTATTATTATATTGTCATATGACATATCACTGCAGAACTAACTATATTGATTTAGTAATCTCATAACAGGATATCTTATCTATTGATTTTTTTCAACAACCATATTTATGAAAAAGTTGGCAAAGACGTCTATCATAAGCAAAACATGTATTGCAGACATATAATCAAGGGGGGAAAAGCATGAGTAAGTTAAATCTTGATGTTATGCATGACAGAAGAGGAACCGAATGTGTCAAGTGGGACTTTATGAATTTCGTCGATTCTCGTGTGCCAAAGGACGCACAGCCTCTGTGGCTGTCCGATATGGAATTTCCTATAGCAACGAACATCCAGGATGCACTGATTCATCGAATTCAACAAGGATTTATTGGTCATTCCATGCCCAGCAATCAGTATTTTGAAGCTGTTCAGGGATGGTATCAACGGCGTTTTAACTGGAATATAGAAAAGGAATCTATTTTTTATTCTCCCGGAACGCTTCCCGCCCTGGGCTTTGCTATCCGTGCCTTTACGAAAAAAGGAGACGGTATCATCATCCAGGAACCGGTTTTCTACCCCTTTGCCGAACTGATTGAAGGAAATGACCGGAAAATTATCAATAATCAACTCATCAATCAGAATGAACAGTATAGCATGAACTTTGATGATCTTGCCGAAAAAGTCAAAAATCTTCACAATACCATGATGATTCTTTGTTCACCCCACAATCCGGTTGGACGAGTGTGGACAACAGAAGAAATCAGGAAAGTGGCAAATCTTTGCCGTGAAAATAATGTTCTGCTTTTTTCTGACGAACTTCATTGCGACGCTACCAGAAAGAACGTCATCCATCATCCAACGATGACCGTTACAGACTATCAAAATGTTATTACAGCCGTTGCCCCAGGTAAAACATTCAATGTAGGCGGAATTCCTATTTCTCAAATCATTATCCGCAATGAACAGTTGCGAAAACTTTGGTATCATGAAACACGGCTCAAACACTATATTAGTTTTGCACCTCCTCTGGATATAGTCTTGTGTGAAACTGCGTACCAGACATGTGAGACCTGGGTTGACGAAGTGATGGAATACATCGAAGGAAACTTTGATTTCCTCGTCCAATATCTTCAGGAGCATCTTCCTCTCACCAAGTATAAAAAACCGGAAGGAACGTTTCTGGCATGGATTCATTTAGGTGCCTATGGTGATTCTGAAAAATTATTCGAACTGATGATTAAGAAACATAAAGTTCTTATTGAAAATGGACGCGTCTTTGGTCATGGCGGAACGGGATATTTTCGTATGACTGTTGCCTGCCCAAGAGCCTTCTTAAAAGAAGGTCTTGATAAAATTGTTGCTGCCGTAAATGACCTGCAGGAAATGACTAACTAACAACAGCTTTTTACCCACTCCCGTTCACTTCCCTACTGTATCTGGATTTTTTGTCTTTTCATACTTTTACTATAAGCGTTTTCGTGAAAGCCCCCAGCTTGCTGAAATGAGTGTAGTACCTTCTCCGCAAGCCTGGGGCTCTTTTTTTGGCAAGCCTTACAGGAAACTATTTTACACTAAGCTATTTATGGTATAATAAATAAACACATGTAAAAGAGACATATATTATTTTTTTTGAATAGAGAAAGGTATACCCATGAAAACATTCCAGACACTCGGCGTTACGCCGGAATTAACCAATCTATTGCATACACAGGGCATCAATGAACCGACTGCCGTTCAGGCCCAGTCTATTCCCGCCATATTCAAAGGACGGGATGTCCTGGCCCAGGCACAGACCGGTACAGGCAAAACGCTGGCTTTTCTACTGCCAGCCCTGCAGCAGATCCGTACCGATTTATCGCGCGAACAGGTGCTGATTGTCGCACCTACGCGTGAACTGGCCAAACAGATTGCCGACGTGGCATTGACTCTGGCGCCATCGCTTTCTGTCGATGTGCTCAGCCTGATTGGCGGCAAAACCATCGAAAATCAGCTCCAGAAGCTCCA
Source organism: Megasphaera hexanoica (assembly GCF_043520715.1). Lineage (NCBI taxonomy): Bacteria > Bacillati > Bacillota > Negativicutes > Veillonellales > Veillonellaceae > Megasphaera > Megasphaera hexanoica. The sequence continues at coordinate 1,984,072 of NZ_CP171361.1, forward strand.
TCGCCACCCCCACGTCATCATTGGTACCCCCGGCCGGCTTCTCGACCACTGTGGCCGTAATTCCCTCGATTTATCCCATGTACGGCGGATCATCGTCGATGAAGCCGACCAGATGCTGCAGTCGGGATTCCTGGAAGACATTGACACACTCATTGCCATGACGCCGTCCAACAGACAGCTGCTTTTCTTCTCTGCCACCATCCCCGATAAAATCCGCAGTCTGGCTAAAAAGCATATGACTCATCCGTTAGTCCTCAATATCCTTGAAGGCGATACCATTGCTCTGGATACGATTGAACAGCGGATTTACATGGTCCAGGAAGAAAAAAAACTGGATCTTCTCTGCCAGATGCTGGCCGATATGAATCCCTATCTGGCTATTGTGTTCTGCAACACGAAAGAGCGCACGTCCTGGCTGGCGGGAGAACTCATTGCCCGCGGGTTCAACATCGGTGAACTCCACGGCGATATGAGTCAGGGTCGCCGCAGCCAGGTATTGCGTGATTTTTCCAGAGCCCGTACCCAGATTCTGGTCGCAACCGATATTGCAGCCCGGGGCATCGATATCGAAGGCATTACTCACGTTTTCAGCTATGATGTCCCCCACGACGTCGATTACTATATCCATCGCATAGGCCGCACGGGCCGTGCCGGCAGTGAAGGATTGGCCATCATGTTTGCTACCGCTGCCGATGAAAACTGGGTACGCCGTATCGAACACACGATTGAAGCGACAATTACCAAATATGCCGCCAATGGTCAGATACGGGTCAAAGCAAAAAACGCGGCACCAAAGAAAAAGAAAGTATACAAAGACAAGCTTCCGGCCAGCACCTATCAGACCACGAAAGAAAAACACCATAAAACATTGCATAAAGGCGGAGATAACCGGCGCCGTCGGAAGAAACAATAAGAAAAACAGTAAAAGGGAAGCATTTCTGCATCATATCAAACCTGCAGAAATGCTTCCCTTTTTGCAATCCTCTTCTTTGTAAATGCCCTGTTTAATGATGACAGCCGGCGGCACAATTTGTTCCACACGTTCCGGCACTCTCATCATTCGTGAGCCCCAGTCGTCTGAGCATTACCATATCTTCGGCAATCGTCGTACCCGATGTAGTAAGCATATTTCCCGTAATCGATGCAGAGGCGCCGCTCAAGAGAGCCGTTGCTCCGTTTTCAGGCAATAGTTTTCTGCCAGCCGCCAGACGGATATTCGCTTCCGGGTTGATAAACCGGAAAAATGCAATCGTGCGCAACACATCTTTCCCATCCAGCTGGGGCCGGTTTTCCAGTGGCGTTCCCGGAATCGGCATCAATGCATTAATCGGAATAGACTGGATTCCTAATTCAGCAAGACTGATGGCCATATCCAGACGGTCTTCCCATGTTTCTCCCATACCGATAATTCCACCGGAACAAACACACAATCCTTCTTTCTGAGCCAACCGTATCGTCCGGATGCGATCATCATACGTATGCGTCGTACAAATCTGTGGAAAGAACCGCCGTGATGTTTCGATATTATGGTGATAGCTTGTAACCCCTGTTTCATGGAGCCGGTGCAGCTGCTCAGCCGAGAGCAGCCCGTGCGATGCGCACAAACCGATATGAAGAGTGCTATGCATCGTGCGGTACACATCAAGGGCCCGTTCAAAATCATCACCTGCCAGTGCCCGGCCTGATGTCACAATGGCGAACCGGTTAGCACCGGCATCCTGATTGGCTTTGGCATTCGCAATGATTTCTTCTTTAGGGAGAAACCCATATTCCTCACAATCGGTATGATGACAAGCCGACTGGGCACAATACTTGCAATCTTCTCCACAACGACCGCTGCGGCCGTTGATAATCGTACAGAAATCGATATGATTCCCACAAAAATACTTCTGCAATACACCGGCCCCGTGCTGCAATTCTTCAAGAGGTGCCTGAAGAAATACTTGTAAATCATCGCCCCGCTTGAACCGATAACCAGCTAATACCTTTTCTGTTATCTCTGCAATACTATACTCCATTGTCTGCCTTTCCTCCCATTATTATCATACTGATATGACAGCTTTTATTATACCCCCTTGAGTCCCATACGTCAACTTTTAATACGAAGTTTTAAGGTTAACAATATATAGAATGCTGTCACTTTTTGCTATCCGTTGCCATATATACAGAAAATTATCCGTTTCCACGACAAAACATCAGACATTGCTGCATCCTGCGTGATACATACAACAAAGCTCCATCCAAGGTGATAGGTACACTTACATTGGATGGAGCTTTGCTAATGACAAATGAACACATAGGAGAGGCGGCTGCTAAGCTACCTTTCTATTGCTGAAGAATGTCTTCTTTTTTCTGCAACAGTTCCGGATGACGTACCATATATCCTGTCAAATTTTTCCACGCCGTACATTCATCTACATAGGGAATCGGTCCTTCACAGAGTTCATCTTCTTTATGATGCTTCCCCAATGGCTGATAAAATTCATTTTCAAAAGTTCCATATGCATCCGGTCTGAGCCAATGATATGGCGTAACTAAATGGTCGATAGGTTCAGTAAGCGAAGAAAATAAAGAATAATATGTAAAGCCTTTTGGTGCAATCAGTTCAATAACCGTAGGCATGATATTCATATGACCACCAATAGTGTTTCCGGCAAAAATATGCTGATCCAAGTCTTTATGATACACCATGAAAACCGGACAATGCTGCTCCCGTATGGAACAATCCCGATTCATAATAGAGGTATGTTGCAGTGGCGTCATATTAATAGCATGATCGGCTGTAACAATAAAAAGACTATCCGGATAGGCAGCACGCATACGATCAATAAAAGTACCGATGGCCTGATCAGAAAGCCAGAACGTACCTAAATTTTCCTGCAAACTCTTATTATGTTTGATATCGTCAGGAGCATCAGGCATAACACTTTCTGTATTATATCCATACTTTTTCAGATTGATTTTAAACGGTCCATGATACGATGTCGTATATACAAAATGAAATTCAGGCTTCCCGGAATTGGTCTGCTGAATCAGTTCAGCTGCTTTATCTAAAAATACATTATCATAGACTCCTACCCACGTTTTAGGAGCCTTCGGACCACAAAAATCAGTAGCTGTCATTACCCTGTCAAAACCACAAGCTGGTGCAAACTGATTAAAATTACCATACGTCACATTTCCACCATACCAATAGGTAGAAGTATACCCTAATTTCTTTAACTGCAAAGGAAATGCTGTAGGAACTGTTCCCTTCCAAAATGTTTCTTTTTCGTTGAGTTCCAAACCTGCGTCAAAAATCCCCGACATAAGACTTACAATAGAAGGTCTGGAAATAATCCCTGATGAAAGAGAATTAGACAAAACAGCCGTATGGACATCATTCATTAATCTTTTGCCGCCTGATGTCAGGTTCAAAGAATCATATGCCGGATCAAATAACTGTTGTAAATAACTTTCGCCAACGATTAAAAAAATATGGGATGGTTTTTTAATTCTCGGGCCCTTTGCAATATGTCTGAATGCATACACAGGATTAGGATATGAGGCAATATCATTTGCTTCTACAGGCAATACAGCTTTTAATGATTCTAAATCTTCTTCATCACTATGGGTATATGCATCATTCAGTTTATGTTTCTTGACTTGTTCCAAAGCAACTAAATCATCGACAGTTGCTTTAGCAAAAAAAATATCTTTTTTTACAATACTCGGTATAGTATCCCATTCTGGCTTGTTATCATGCCAAAACGTACCGCCATATCGAAACCAGTAAAATCCAAGGATAATACCCACACATATCAGTATATTAAATATATACATACCTATAGAAGATGTAAAAGCAGGATATGGAATACTTGGCAAGGCTAAAAAACTCATTATCCAGTACTTAACAATCCACCCGTACGGAATCCCTGCCAGTATAAACAGTAGTCCATGATCCTGATGAAAGAAAACATCCACAAGATTATGCTTTTCCGCTTTAGCACCTAAACGGACTATCTGATTATATGTATCATGAAAATGATTATAAAATATCATTTTCCCCACAAAGGCAGCATACAATACCAGTGCATACACTAATCCTGCATATAATAAGATATCATTCTCTAACGCATGGTAAGAAGTGATGAACAATCCTGGAATAGAAACCAGAACCAGGGGCAGCAAAAAAACGTAGGCATTAAAATCCATACCCCACCAGAATCCATACCGGAAACAATGCCATACTACCTTCCAACGACCTTTTAAGCTGGGATAGGGAGAATATACCTTTATAAAAATGGCTCGGAATATGGCACATAAAATAGGAAAAACTAAAAATAATTTGATATCCTGTTGCATCGATAGAAAGAATTGTTCAAACACAATGACACCTCATATATTGTGAAACATAGAGTTAGTGTATACAAAAAAGATAAATTTTATTTATCAGTTTATATCATAATACTTTTTATACCAAACAGCAAATTTTCCCAATCCTTCTTCAATTGTCGTTTCTGGTTTAAAATCAAAGTCTTTCTGCAAATCCGTGACATCTGCATAGGTCTGGTATACATCTCCCGGCTGCATGGGCAGGTATTCTTTTTCTGCTTTCTGTCCCAGTGCTTGTTCCAGTACTTCGATAAAATGCATAAGTTGTTCCGGTTTATGGTTGCCAATATTATATACTTTGTACAAGTCTCCCAATTCATTCGCCTTAGGTGGATTACAAAGCATGTGCTCAATACCTGTTACGATATCATCGACATAGGTGAAATCCCGGTACATATCGCCATGATTGTAAATCTGGATAGGTTCACCCTTCCGGATCTTATTAGCAAATTTGAAATAAGCCATGTCCGGCCGTCCATAGGGACCATACACAGTAAAAAAGCGGAGTCCCGTCGCCGGAATACCGTAGAGGTGACTGTACGTATAGGCCATGAGCTCATCCGATTTCTTAGTTGCCGCATAGAGACTGATAGGATGATCCACATTATCACTTGTAGAAAAAGGCGTTTTCTGCTGATTACCATATACAGAAGAACTGGAGGCAAACAGCAAATGCTCAACCGGATGATGACGACAGGCTTCAAGAATATTAAAAAATCCAATGATATTGGAATCAATATAGGACCGGGGATGGTCGATGCTGTAGCGAACACCAGCCTGTGCTGCCAGATTAACGACGATGTCCGGCTTAAAAGCCTCAAATTGTGCATTCACAGTCGCAGCATCGGCCAGGTCACCTTTGACAAAGGTAAATGCCGGATACTGTTTCAGAATATCCAGACGGCTTTCTTTCAGCGACACATCATAATAATCATTGAGATTATCAAGGCCTAATACCGTCGCCCCCAGACTCAGCAGCCGCTTAGACAAATGAAAACCGATGAAGCCAGCGGCCCCTGTAATCAATACTCTTTTTAATGGATCAAATGGATTAAATTCTGCCATTGTAATTTGCTTCTCTAACTTAGTAATAAAGTATAAGCACCAGCCTTCACTGATTACTTTTGGTAGATAAATATTTTAGGTAAGCTTTTAAACCTAACAGGAATTTACCTATTTTAAAATACATATTAGCTAAATATCTCCATTCACGATAATTTTTAGGTAAATCGAAAGATAGTCCCCCCCCATGGAGACATTTTAGCATATTTTCTCCACGCTTCATAATAGGGATACTTCCATGAATGACTATCAAATAGGGAAATCATGCTGCCTTTTAGCTCCGATGTGCATAATTTCCAAGGTTTCTTAGCCCCTGTAAAATGAATCAAATAAATATTTTGTGGTACTTCTGAATTACGAACAGACATGCCACAATTGTATGCATAGGATGAATCAAAATTTACATGTCCTTCCAAAAGAATATTCAATACATCCTGATCCATCTCGCCAAACTTTTCTTTAGAACAGAGTTGTATCGCTTTATTGCCAATATCATATTTAACGTATTCTTCAATATTAATAAGTAAAATACCAGAATTAAAATATTTTAAACCTTTCATGCCCAATTGACGACATGTCTTGGTTTCTCGAAGCTTTGGTTGTGAAGTAGCATCTTTCGTAACAGCGGCAATAACGTCATTTAGTGGTTGAGCATACCATTTAGCAATATCATGAACACACAGGATATCCGTATCTAGATAAAGGCATTTATTTATATGATATTCTTTCATAATATAGGGCATTAAAAGCCGATAATACGCCGTAATTGTAATATAAGGATTACTAACTAATTGACGAACAGCACTATCATCAATCCAATAAATATAAATAGGAACCTGATACTTTTCTGAAAGTTCAAGAAATCGTTGATCTTCTTCAGCAGGAAATTCACCATTAAAAGCAATATGTATTGTACAAGGAATAGAGATGTTTTCTAAAACTGAAACAATAGTCACTCCCAAACCTCGAATAACATTTTTATCACTACATAATAAAATATTAGCTCGCTCATTAAAATTATCTGCTGTAATATTTCCTAAAATTTTTCTATCTTTTAGTAATGACATCCACTTCACTCCGTTCAGTCTCGGTCAAATAAGTCTCTCGTATACACTTTATTCTTTACATCAGCTAATTTGTCAGACCAACGATTGGTGATGATGACATCACTCATCTGTTTGAACTGTGTTAAATCCCGGATGACACGGGAATGGAAAAATTCGTCTGCATTCAGCGTCGGTTCATAGACGACGACTTCAATGCCCTTGGCTTTGATGCGTTTCATGACGCCCTGAATGGCAGAAGCCCGGAAGTTGTCGGAATTACTTTTCATCGTCAGGCGATAGACACCGACCACAGCCGGATTCTTGGCAATGATCATGTCGGCAATATGGTCTTTCCGCGTCCGGTTGGCTGCAACAATCGCCGATATCAGATTCTGTGGCACGTCCTGATAATTAGCCAGAAGCTGCTTTGTATCCTTCGGCAGGCAATAGCCGCCGTAGCCAAAGGACGGATTATTATAGAAATCACCGATGCGTGGGTCGAGGCAGACCCCCTGAATGATTTCCTTCGTGCTCAGGCCACGCATTTCAGCATAGGAATCAAGTTCATTGAAATAGGCCACGCGCAGAGCCAGATAGGTATTGGCAAAGAGTTTGATAGCTTCTGCTTCAGTCGAACCCGTAAAAAGCATAGGAATATTCTGCTTCACGGCTCCTTCAGCCAGGAGATGTGCAAAGGTTTTAGCTCGTTCAGACCGTTCACCGACGACGATACGAGATGGATGGAGATTATCGTACAGGGCCTTGCCTTCCCGCAGAAATTCCGGAGAAAACATGATATTGTCCGTATGGTAAACTTCCTTGATGTGCTGCGTATATCCGACAGGAACTGTCGATTTAATGACCATGACCGCTTCCGGATTAATCTCCAGTACTTCTTCAATGACGGCTTCAACCGATGAAGTATCAAAGAAATTTTTATCCGGATCATAGTTGGTTGGCGTCGAAATAATGACAAAACTAGCTCCGGAAAAAGCCTCTTCAGGGAGTAGTGTCGCCTTGAAATGAATATCACTGCGCTGTAAAAACCTGGAAATATCATCATCGATGATAGGCGATATTCCCTGGTTCAACATATCTACTTTTTCAGGAACAATATCCAGTGCTACTACCTCATTATGCTGTGCCAAAAGCATACTATTGGAAAGCCCCACATATCCCGTCCCGGCAATCGCTATTTTCATTAGTCTCCCTGCTCTCTTCATTGCAACACCTTCAGTCGCATAATATTAAGCATATTATACAGTTTAAAAAACAATTGACATATTCACTATTGGATTCCAATTTTATAACGAATTCTTAGCCACGAATACCAGAACATTCCCTTGATATATCCCGATATATTACCACGAGCTTTCTGATACCTGCCCCATTGCTGGAAATCATGATAATTCTCAGGCTTTTTGACAGGCAATATATTAGTAATCGTTTTCCAAGGGGATAGTGCATTATATGTACGCCACTGAGCATCGAAATCCGTCAATACCATCTGCCATGGTTTCCGGCGCCCCGTCCAATGAATAATCACACTATTACCTTCATCATATGCACCACCATCGTATACATTATAGCAGGCAGGTAATTGATAATTTTTACCATCAAAAACGAGATTTAAAACATCCTGGCTTTGCCCTAAAAAACGTTCACGTGGTTCTTTCTGATATGAAAAAGCCTTTTCTGTTATAGAAGCATTTTCCCATGAATTTACGTCTATAAGCATAACACCATCATTAAAATACTTTTCACTTTTTAATTTTAAAAAATCAGCCCGATATTTAATTGCCGAAGCTCGTTCTGATACTGCCCCCATTGGCGCCCCATTCATATTTAATGAAGATAAAGCTCGGATAGATTTAATGCACATCGTATCTGCATCAAGATAAATATACCGCTTTACTTTTTTCTTTAATACTTTGGGCATATACAGGCGTGCATACGTAATTCTTGAAAAGCGAGAAACCTTAATATGAAAATCTTGAAATGGTTTCATGTTCAAAATATATATAATACATCTACATTTCCATTTTTGAGCTAAAATTTTAACCTTATTGCGATTTTCCTCATCACAACCATCAGTAAAAATATGGAATGTAAAATGCATCTCTTTATTGTTCTCTAAGACAGACACAATAGAAACACCCATAATATGTATATATTGATTATTAACATTATAACAAATATGGTAACTTGGCTGAGAGTTTTCCAAATAATTGTAATCGTATTGAGTAACGAGAAAATTTTCTTTATTGAAAAATTCATCGATAAAAGTTTTCACTCATACCATCTCCATTATACGAGATATTTCTTTTTGAACCATAGACACAGATACCGCTTCTACACAATCATTTTTTTTACATTTGCCTGGGCCAATACATATATGTTTTCCAGAACATGGCAGATTGGCACTGACAGCTCCCGTATATTTACCAGCTGCTCTGTATATTTCCGGAGTATTATGGGTAAAAATAGTAACAACGGGACAACCGGCTGCACCCGCAATATGAGAAGTTCCTGTATCTAAAGTCAGAACTAAATCAACATGGCGAAACAGAGCAATTAGCTCTGAAAAAGACGTTTTTCCTACAGCATCAATACATGAATCTTTATGAACCATACGAGTAATAACCTCAGATACTTTTTTAGAATGCTTCGGAACTCCTGTCATGATAATAACACTATTATATTTTTCTATTAACCAATCGGCAATAATAGAAAATCGATCTGCTGGCCAATCTTTAAATTCATCGGTTGTTGATACACAAAAAGCGATTTTTTTCTTGCCTATACCAGCTGGTTTTAATAATTCAATTGCTTTTTTTATATCGGAATCATCGGAAGGACAAAAAGCAGGGGGAATAAACTTTATTTCCGAGTCATTCATATATAAACGCATCAAATGTTGAAAACTTTCAGACATTCTATGTTCTCGATAATTCCAACCATCCGAGAATGATAAATCATAAGTATAAAACCATTTTTCCCAGCCAAGCTTCCAACCTAAAGCTTGCTCCATACTAATCCGGATGGGGATATGCGCAAACCATTTCATTAAGGTAACTCTTTCACGGGGATCTAGAGAAATCCCTATATCGAAATTATATTTACGAAGCATTTTACCCATACGGTATACATCCATATACCCACCTTTGCTTTGATAAGTATAGGGAATCACCTGATCTATTCCTTTAAAAAAAGAGACTACATAAGCTAAATTAGCTGTCGCCAAATATACAATTTCCGAATCTGGATATGCTTTTTTTAGTACAGGTATAACAGAAGAAGACATAATCATATCTCCTAAATGCATAATACCGTCAATAAATATTTTTTTATGTGTCATAACAACAGCCCCTCAGTATATCTCTTCAAGCAGTTAAACTCATTAAGATGATATTCTACTCCCAATTGTAGTAAACACCACATTTAAAATAATTTCATTTATGCAAAAATAAATAAGCAGAATAATAAATACCTCATCAAACATTTTATAGGAGATACATTGACAACGCATCAGGCATCATCATGTAGACGCAAACTGCAACCTGTAACAAACCAAAGAGTTTTTACTGCTGCGGACATTCCCCATGTATAATCAAAAAAACCTACAATAATAAAACCAATCCAGGCACAAAATCCTATTAAGATATACGGGTAATTCCACCTCCTAAACATCCATAGTGAATAAACTATGAATGTCATTAAACCAATAAAACCCAAAAGGCCGCTGTCTACAGCCGTCTGGACATAGATATTATGGAAATGCCCGAGTCCCTGCGTATCCGCTGCAGTTCGATAGTTCTGGAGATAGACCTTTCCGCCTTGTAATATTCCATAACCGATAACAGGTTTATCCTGTACCATGACTGCCGCGCTCTTCCAAGCCTCAACACGGTCGCCATTTGATCGGTCTGTTGTTATATTCACTATGGAAGCTGCACGTTGGTGCAATGGAGGAGTCATTACTATTACACCAGCAATACAAATAAGAATCGCCAGTAAGGCAAAACATTTTTTAGGGCTCCATTTCGCACCTTGATAGAGCACAAAAGGCATGACAGATAAAATTCCCACCCAGGAACTTCTCGTCCCACTGGCAATTGCCCCTAGGACAATACAGACAGAACAAAGTAACATCCAGTTTTTAGACAGGAAATATTTTCTCTGTGAAATCCATAAAATAATACTAGCTGGGAAAATGGTGGCAACTATGCTGGCATGGCGAAGCCAACCATCTCCAAGTCCTTGTGCCCGGGGCGCCTGTGTAATTAACCGTTCAGCAAGTGTTACAAGCCCATCAATAGCCATAAAAGCAATAAAGAAAAACAATGCCTTCTTGATAGCCTCGTTATCAATTTTCAAAAAGATTAACATGATTAATACAATGAACCGTAGCACAAAATAATCAATATATTTAGAAAATGAATATCCAGAATTTAAGCTAAAAATTGCTGATGGCAATATCATCAGTGCGAAAAATATATAAACTAAAAAATATCTTTTAATCTGTTTCGATAAAACCAAATGTTCACCAGAACGATATCTCCGATAAGTGTCAATAGTAAAAAATATGATAGCAAATGCATAAAACATATTTCCAACAGCAATAGTAAGACGCTGTACGCATATTGCCAATGTCAACATGATAAGGCATAAGTGGTTGAATTTTATTTTATTTATAGGGCCGACTACCTTCTTCATCCAAATTACAAATGCTAAATTATTTAATTCCATTAATCTTCACTCTTTCACCCTAATATATTTTGCCAAAAAGCCGCCCATTCCATGCGCAAATTCTGTCTCATAATGGACTTTCCTTGCATATCTGCACTTGGCTTTGGCATTGGACTATTTTTAAAAGAGGTCCAATGCAAATAATCATAATAGAGCTGATTAAAAGGTCCATTCAAAGAAAATTCCCAAGGTTTATATCTTCCAGCCCAGTGAAAAACAGCCGGACTCTTTATTGCCTCCAAAGCCTTTATTCTTAATGAGGTGCGACATAATACTTTTAAAGACATCATAAATACAGGTGGAATAACATTCCATCTAAGTGGAATATTTTTCCAATTGTTCATAAACACTTTATTCAATCCATCTTGATCGTGATGACGAAAAGCATGCTTAGTTACATTATCAATAACTAAATTCCCATATTTTTTTTGCCGCCACTGATGCAAATCCATGACAAGAACCCCCGAATTAAAATAAGGGGTTCCTTCTGGCAATCCTAAAGACTCAAATTTTTGTTGTCTCATCCGTTTAGATTTCATAATACCAAAATCACAGGCTGCACCAAGTGGTTTTCCATCTAAGGATAGATTCCATAGCTTTTCCACATCATCCAGAACAACTAAATCTGTATCAAAATAAATAACTTTTGTGATCGTTTCCGGAAGCACTTGATCAATAGTAAGCCGCAAATATGCAGCTTTACTAATATGATCACTCGTAAAGCCTTTAATATCATCACTATTTACAGAGATAAACTGTACTCCTCCCTTTAAATCATGAACAGTCTGTACAATTCTATTTTGATTTTCCGGGAAAATATTATCGCTCAAAATATAAAAACAGATTTTTTCTGGATGTGCTGCATTTTTTAAAATTGATGCACAGGCTACCGCCAAATGTTGTGCGTAATTATCATCTGATGCAAATACAATAGAAATTCTATTCATTTTTTCTTTCCTTTATTTTGCATTTGTAATTCGTATAATTTGACGTATTTCAGCATAGTATAAAATCCATGTTGTACACATGAAATAATCCCCATCCAGCCATCTAAAAAAGCACATTTGATAAGTAAAGCACGCAAAGTCCCTAAACTTGCATGTAAAAAAGCAGTTCCCAAAGTCACTCTCTTTCCTTGTTTATACTTTTCTTCAGCCCAAATGGTTGTATAATAATCGGCCTTCATTAACCATTGATGCCAACTATTATATGTATAATGTTCAATATTTCCCTGTAAAGTTTTTCTACTTAACGGGCATTCGGGATGTTCATGTACTTTACTTATCCATTTTACCTTAGTACGTGGAAACATTCGATATACAGTATCCGGTGCAAAAATACCATGATGAAAATGGTATCCATTAAATACCATATTTCTTTTTATTCCGTATTGTGCCCCCATATCACTATCCTCCAGGACCTGATGGATAGCGGCAATGAGGTCATTGTTAAGCCGTTCATCTGCATCAAGATAGAGAACCCAGTCCGCTGTTGTCTGTTCCAGTGCAAAATTGCGCTGTGCGGCAAAATCGTCATCCCAGGCACGGAAGGCGACATGTGCTCCTTCTGCTTTAGCCAGCTCTACCGTACGGTCCGTACTGCCTGAATCAATGACGACCACCTCGTCTGTACACTTTTTAGCATTGCGGACGACATCGACAATATTTATTTCTTCGTTTTTAGTCAGGATTAATATAGCTAATGAATTCACAATGAATTCCTTTCTGCAACATGTATAAATGGGCATATAATCACATAATATTGTACCATATTGCGCTCTTAAAGTCATGGCCTGACAGAAAAAAGAGAGACTGCCATGGATGTACTGATCCCCAATCGTTAGATGTTAGGTATAACAATTGGGGGTCAGTTCAAGAGACAGTCTCTCTTTCATTTGTATGGAAGTTTACATTTTACCAATGTCTTTCAACAGTTGTTCGCATTTTGCCCGTACTTCCGGTGTGGCATCGACGAGGGGCAGGCGGAACGGACCGGCCGGATAGCCGAGCATGTTCATCATCGTCTTGATGGGAACGGGGCTTACGGTGCAGAAAATCCCTTTCATGAACGGCAGGTATTTCTGATGCAGTTTGGCTGCTTTCTGGACATCACCATCTTTATGGGCCTGAATCATTTCATCCATTTCCTTGCCGATGACATGGGCGGCGACGGATACGACGCCTTCGCCGCCTACAGCAACGATAGGCAGTGTCAGGTTGTCATCGCCGCTATAGAGATGGAACCCTTCCGGTGCATTGGCTGCTACATACCCGGCATAATCAAGGTCACCGCTGGCATCTTTCAGGCCAATGATATTGGGGAAATCGTGGGCTAGTTTGCACACTGTCGGCGGTTCGATTTTGCCACCTGTACGGCCAGGTACGTTGTAGATGAAAATAGGCAGCTTTGTCGCTTTAGCAATGGCCGCAAAATGGGCATAACAGCCTTCCTGATTTGGCTTGTTATAATATGGTACGATACAGAGAATGGCATCAACGCCCGTTTCTTCTGCTTTTTTAGCAAGAGCAATAGACTGGGCCGTATTATTCGTTCCTACATTGCCCATGACCAGTGTCTTGTCTTTCAGGGCATCAGCCGTCATTTTGAAGAGTTTCAGTTTTTCGTCTTCTGTCATGACGGCCCCTTCGCCAGTTGTCGCAGCTACGAGGATACCGGTGCCTTCATCAGCATATTTTTTTGCCAAATTGACAAAGGCTTCATAATTGACAGAACCATCTTCATGAAATGGCGTAATCATCGCCGTAATAATATTAGGAAAAGTTAACATATACATTCATCTCCTAGTTAGTCAGTTACTTAATCATATCATGGGCCAGCATGTATTCGGCAATTTGTAAGGCATTGAGTGCGGCCCCTTTACGGATCTGGTCACCGGAAACCCAGAGATTGATTGCTTTCGGATTGTACAGGTCTTTGCGGATACGACCGACATAGCAGTCATATTTTTCCGACGTATAGAGAGGCATGGGATATTCCATTTCCGCCGGATTATCCTGTACCTGTGCACCGGGGAAAGCGTCGATGGCTTTACGCACAGCTTCTACATCCAGTTCGTCTGCCGTTTCGACCATGATGGATTCGGCATGGCTGCGGAATACCGGTACGCGGACGGTCGTCGCCGTAATAGCAATGCTGTCATCGTGGAGCATCTTGTGGGTTTCGTTGACCATTTTCATTTCTTCTTTGGTGTAATCGTTGTCCAAGAACTTATCAATCTGCGGAATCAGATTGAAGGCGATAGGATAGTGCTTGGGCAGGCTCTTGCTCGGCAGAATCTTCGGCTGCATTTCTTCCCCTTTAAGATATGCTTCCGTTTCTTCTTTGAGTTCATCAATGCCTTCCTTGCCAGCCCCGGAAACAGCCTGATAGGTGCTGACCACGATTTTTTTAATGGGTGACAAGTCATGAATCGGTTTCAGCGCCATGAGCATGATAATCGTCGAGCAGTTCGGGTTGGCAATAATGTTTTTATGCCAGGCAATATCTTCCGGATTGACTTCCGGTACTACGAGAGGTACTTCGGGATCCATGCGGAACGTGCTGGAGTTGTCAATGACGACACATCCCCGTTTTGCCGCTTCCGGTCCCAGTTCTTTACTAATGGAGCCACCGGCAAATAAACCGATATCAACACCGTCAAAAGATTCCGGCCTGGCTTCTTCTATCGTATATTCCTGACCATTTACGGTCATTTTTTTACCTGCTGAACGGTACGAAGCCAGCAATTTCAGCTGACTGTATGGAAAGTTCCGTTCTTCAATGAGACGGATAAATTCCTGTCCTACGGCACCTGTGGCACCCAAAATAGCTACTACCGGTTTCTTTGTCATTCTGAATTCCCCCTATTATGCCGGTTCCCGCATGTTTTATAAGAAATTTTCCAGACCGAATGTCAGGCCCGGATGAGAACCGACTTTCTTTACAGCCAGGATAACGCCCGGCATAAACGATTTGCGGTCGATTGAGTCATGACGGATGGTCAGATATTCACCATATCCGCCAAAGAGTACCTGCTGATGAGCCACATATCCGGGCAGGCGTACGCTGTGGATGGGAATGCCATCTACTTTAGTACCACGGGCACCTTCAAGGCTTTCATGGGTCTTGTCCGGAGCCGGTTCGATACCAGCTTCTTTGCGGGCTGCGGCAATCATATTGGCCGTCATGATAGATGTGCCAGATGGTGCATCCAGTTTATTGTTATGGTGCATTTCAATGATTTCTACGTCAGGCAGATATTTGGCTACTTCCGTAGAAATCTTCATCATGAGAACGGCGCCGAGACCAAAATTAGGGGCAATAAAAATGCATGTCCCTTCAGCCAGGGCCATTTTTCCCAGTTCGTCCCGCTGTTCAGCCGTAAGACCGGTCGTTCCGACAACCATATTGACACCATGTTCAATGACCGTTTTAGCATTATCAAATATAGCCCGCGGCGATGTAAAATCAACGACAACATCGGGCTTTACGTCATCAATCGTCTTTCCCAGATTGTCACGGACAGGCATATGCAGCGTGCCAATGCCAGCAATCTCACCCAGGTCTTCCCCGATATGTGTAATGCTGACACCGCCTGCCAGTTCCAGATCTTTATCTTCATACACGGCTTTTACTGCCTGGCTACCCATGCGGCCATCTGCACCGTTTACGAGTACCTTCAGCATACTATCACACTCCCTACTGCAGTTCCGGCAAGAAATTGTTTACTCCCTCACCCTGCTAATATATAAAAATAATATACCTTATATTCTTCTTAGTCAAGGCAAACGCCTGTATACATAACATCTTATTTATACGTAAATCATCCCATTTGCCATAGCATGAACCTATATCAAAAAGGGTTACTTCTTACAATCCGATATGTTTCCCCGTACCTGACAGATGAGCTGCCGGGCCGCCGTGATACTGGCAGGACTCGTATCGTCACCGGCAAACATGCGGGCGATTTCCCGGATATGGTCTTCTTCACTCAGTTTCCGTACCTGGGTAACGGTCCGCCCGTCTTTTTCTTTCTTGTAAATGAAGTAATGGTGGTCTGCACTGGCCGCCGTCTGTGGCAGATGAGTAATACAGAACACCTGGCCGCGGCGGCTGAGTTTGTGTATTTCTGCTGCTACCTGCAGGCCCGTCTGTCCGCTGATTCCGACGTCGATTTCATCGAAAATCATCGTCCGTCCTTCAACAGAATCAGGGCCATTAGCTTTTAATGCCAGAGCAATACGGGATACTTCCCCACCAGAGGCAATTTTGGCCAATGGCTGCATAGCTTCTCCTTTATTGGCAGAAAAATACAGCTCAATTGCTGCTGCCCCTTCCGCTGTAATATCCTGCATAGGTTCCAGATGAAAGGCAATACGGCTGTTGATAAGGCCCAGGCGGAACAAGGTGTCTTCCATTTTCTTCCGGAACACCTTGTCTGCTGCCGTACGAAGTTCCATGAGTTCTCCTGCTTTCTGACGGAGAGCACGGCTTTCCTGCTGTATCTGCTTTTCCAGTTCAGCCAGCGTACTTTCCGACTGGTCCAGACGGCTGAAATCGGCTTTGGCTTTTTTCAGGAATTCCATGATGTCGGATATAGTAAACCCATACTTGCGTTTCAATTTTTCAATAGAAGCCAGACGGGACTGCATCCGGTCCAGTGCATTTTCATCAAAGGTGAAACTATCGGCATAACGGACTACACTATCATGGATATCTTCCAGTTCATACGAGAGTGTCTCGACACGCGCAGCCAGTCCGGCAAAGGACGGTTCGTACGCAGAAGCCTTTTCCAGACTCCGGTGGACTTCATCGAGTTGTTCTGTCATACCTTTCTGCCGCTCTCCGCCCTCAAAGGCATAGAGAGCCGTCCGGAGAGTTTCCTTGATATGCTCCGAATGCGAGGCTTTGTTGATAGCTTCTTCCAGCTCTTCATCTTCCTTTTCCTTGAGCTGGGCCCCTTCGATTTCCTTAATCTGGAAATCGAGGATACTCAGGAGACGTGCTTTTTCCCCCTCGTCTTTCTGCAGCTTCTGCGCTTCCCGGCACAAATCGCGCCAGTTTAAATACATATTGTCATATTCCCGGCGTACTTTTTTCAATTCCGGTGTCAAAGAATCGAGAATCGTCACATGATAGGCCGGATCAAAAATGAGCTGATTGTCAAACTGGCCGTGGATATCGAGGAGAAAAGCCGAAATCGCCCGTACGACACTGGTAGGCGCCAGTGTGCCATTGACCAGGATAGACCCGCGGCCGCTTTTGTGGAATTTACGGGAAATAATGAGCTGCCCGTCTTCCCATTCAATATGATTCGCCTCTAACACCTTACCCAGGGCACCTGTTTTATCTAAAAAAAAGAACGCACCCTCGACGAGGAATGCGTCTGTCCCCTGGCGGACAAAGGACGCAGAAGCCCGTTTGCCACAGAGCATGCCGATGGCATCGAGAAGAATAGACTTCCCGGCCCCTGTCTCCCCTGTCAGGATGGTCACACCATCGGCAAAACTGATGTGCAGGTCTTCAATCAAGGCGAAATTATGGATATGCAGTGATTGGAGCATCATCCATCATTCCTTCATAAGCGTCACGATGACTTTCGTAATCTTGGGAACGCTTTCTGTACTATTGGTTATAATCAATATGGTATCGTCGCCAGCAATCGTGCCGATGACATTTTCCCACTTTGCCAGGTCAATGGCTGCTGCTACCATATTAGCCGAACCCGGCATGGTATGGATGACAATCTGGTTCAGTGCCGAATCGACACGGACGATAGAATCCTGAAACAGGCGGGCCATGCGGTTTTTGGACATGAGCATGTTCTGTTCCTGGCTCAGGGCATAGCGGTAATGGCCGTCACTGGTCGGAACCTTGATGAGCATCAGCTCTTTAATATCCCGGGATACCGTGGCCTGCGTTACTTCAATGCCTTCTTCCTGAAGGGCTTTGGCCAGTTCCTCCTGTGTTTCAATCGGACGGGACTGCACAATTTCTTTTATCTTCGTATAACGGAATCTCTTCATAATTACCCTCTTTTCTGTACAATATATAGTTGCGGTGGACAATGTATCTGGTTCAGCGGCTGCCACATAGAGACATCATAGTCTTTCTGGGGCACCGTCTGCAAATAGGCGCGGACGGCATTTGCTTCTACGGCTCCCGCATCAGTTCCGGGATACGCTGCTAACATAATTATCCCATTTTTCGCAATTTTATGCAAGCCTATTTTTATAGCTTTTACAGTTATTTCACTGGTCGTATGAAGAGAATGGTCACCAGAAGGCAGATAACCTAAATTAAACACAATCAGATCCACTACACCTGGTATCTGTTCCAGGAGCTGGTCATGCGATCCCTGCAGCAAATGTACCCGGTCTGAAAAAAGCCGTTCATCACAGAGACGCTTCCGTGTCGATGCAATGGCCTTATCCTGGATGTCAAATGCATATAGAGATGCATCCTGGGCCATACGGGCTGCCAGAAACGCCGTATCGTGCCCGTTGCCACAGGTCATATCGACGAGTACTCTGGCTCGTGGTATAAACGGATCCAGCAACATATGCGACACATTGACAGCGTTTTTTAACAGATACTCTTCCATTTCAATCATTTCCCATCATTTTTGTAAACAGATTTTTATAAAAATAGTTTTTGCTGAATCGCACCATCTTCAGCGTTTTATCCGATTCGTAAATCTGCAGGGTCATATGCCTGGTGAATTCCTGGTCCATCATGCCATCGACGGATATGCGGATGCCGTTGCGGCTATTGGCAACAGACAGGGAAATCCGGTCCTCATGATGCAGCACCAGCGGTACTTTGAGGAGCAGATGCGGGCATATAGGCGTCACCATGAGGCAGCGTACTTCCGGCGATACGATAGGGCCGCCGGCTGAAAATGTATACCCCGTCGATCCCGTCGGTGTCGATACGATGAGTCCGTCACCGGGGAACTGCTGTACGAAATGGTCGTTGATGCTCATATCGACGCGGATGAGCTTTCCTACATTGCCATGGCCGATGACGATATCGTTGAGGGCATCGGGCAATACCTGGACCGTCCCGTCTTCATAATCCAGTTCGGAATGGAGCATCATCCGTTCTTCCAGAAAATAATGTCCTTCCAGTATGTCATGGAAGCGCTGTTCCAGATTCCGCGTTTCTACTTCATAGAGAAACCCCAGCGACCCCAGATTGACACCACAGATAGGGATTCCCCTGTCTGCAAATTGATTGGCCAGTTTGAGAATCGTGCCATCGCCGCCCAGCACCATAGCGATGTCAATATTATCAAAGAGGGTCATACGGGGGCGCAAGTGGCCGGCATCGATATGATGATAAAAATCCTGTGTACTCTGTGCTACATAAGCCGGCAGAAAATAGGGCAGTTCATGATGTTCACATAATCCGATGAGTTTGCGCACCACATGGGTGCTCTCTTTTTTGACCAGATTCGGAAAAATACCGATGCGCATAGTATCACCTACATTTCATGAGACTGGCGGACCACATCATCAATGATGTCGTCCGTAATATCATCGTGGCATGGTTCGTCCTTACGGCTGTATAACAAGTATTCAATATTACCGTCGGCACCCTTGATAGGAGAAAAAGTCAGCATGAGCGGCGATATGCCAAAACCGGCAATGCCACTGATGACCTGGCGGAGCACCGCGCGATGCACGGCGACGTCGCGGACGATTCCACCTTTTCCGACATGCTCCCGTCCGGCTTCAAACTGCGGTTTTATCAGTGTAACCATGTTGCCGCCCATACGCAGCAGCTGAGAAGCCGCCGGCATGATTTTAAGCAGGGAAATGAATGATACATCGACAGAAATAAAATCGACGGGAGCTCCGATATCGGCAACGGTCACATTGCGGATATTGGTCCGTTCCATATTGATGACCCGGTCATCGGTACGCAGCTTCCATGCCAGCTGACCATAGCCCACATCGACGGCGTAGACGCGGGCAGCGCCATTCTGGAGAGCACAATCGGTAAAACCGCCTGTCGAGGCACCGATATCCATCATCGTCACGCCGGCAAGGTCAATCGGGAACACAGCCATGGCTTTTTCCAATTTCAATCCGCCCCGGCCGACATAGGGGATGGGATTTCCTTTGACCACTATGTCTACATCGGGAGACAGTTTGGTCCCGGCCTTATCCAGACGCTGACCATCGACGAATACCAGGCCGGCCATTATGGTCGCTTTCGCTTTTTCTCTGCTTTCCGACAAGCCCCGTTCTACGAGCAGGACATCCAGTCGTTCCTTATGCTGCATGCTCCCGCCTCCTCAGCTGACCCGTGTCAGCATATACGTTACCAGATCGCGCAGGAACCAGGCGCCATCCCCCAGCGGCTGTATGGCTC
Organism: Megasphaera hexanoica; assembly: GCF_043520715.1. Taxonomy (NCBI): domain Bacteria; kingdom Bacillati; phylum Bacillota; class Negativicutes; order Veillonellales; family Veillonellaceae; genus Megasphaera; species Megasphaera hexanoica. Next base: position 2,004,681 of record NZ_CP171361.1, read on the forward strand.
CGACGGCTTTGGCAGCAGCCTGTTCTGCCATGCGCCGGGCTTCCGGCAGAGAGAAAATCGTAACATACGTTGCCTTATTGTTTCTGGCATCACTGCCGACCGGCTTGCCCAGTGTTTTTTCATCACCTGTGAAATCCAGTATATCATCGGTAATTTGGAATGTCAGTCCCATATGAAGGGCATAGGCATCGAAAATGCGCCGCTGTTCTTCCGTCGCGTCACCCAGAATGGCCGCCAGATCAATGGCGGCTTCAAAAATAACGCCCGTTTTCATCCGGTGCAGAAGCTGCAGTCCTTTAAGGCCAATAGACTTATTTCCTTCGCTTTCCAGGTCAAAGGCCTGACCGCCGACCATCCCGGCCGGTCCGGCTGCTCTGGCAAAGACAGCGATGCACTGGCGCAGCTTATCTGCATCAAGCCGGGTCTGGCGTGCCATGAGTTCAAAGGCAAAAGTCAGAAGCCCGTCCCCGGCCAGAGTTGCCAGGCCCGCCCCATATACGACGTGATTCGTCGGTTTGCCCCGTCGCAGGTCGTCATTATCCATGCAGGGCAGGTCGTCGTGGATTAGAGAATACGTATGGACGCATTCGAGAGCACAGGCCACATCGAGATACTCTGCCGGATTCTTTCCCAATGCTTCCAGCGTCGCCAGGAATAAAACGGGACGCAGCCGTTTGCCCCCGGCAAGGAGGCTGTAATTCATGGATTCATATAAACGGGAAAACTGGGGTACATCCGTCTGAAGCAGTGTTGCCAGACGCTGATCGACCATTTGTTTTTTATCCTGTAAATACTCCTGTATCGTCATAAATCGAGCGTTCCCTCCTCTGTCAGCGTATCTGTATCCGGCCCTTTCTGCATATCTGCCAGGACTTGGGCCCGCTGCCGGGCATATTCCAGCGCGCTTTCGCAGGACTGGGATACTTTGATAGCTTTTTCAAACAAGTCCAGTGACTGGGCCAGCGTCAGATCCGGAGATTCCAAATCCTGCACCAGTTTTTCCAGTGTCGCATAATTCGATTCAAAGTTTTTTAGTTTTGCGTTTGTCGCTGCCATGGATTGTTACCTCTTTTATTTCCGTTAAAATTGTTCCTTCCAGGAGTTGTATCGTCAAGAGCTGATTCTGCTCAAGTGAACGGATATCCTTGAGGACATGACCGCCCTGCTCCAGCTGCCCATACCCTTTTCGTACCAGAAGGGCCGGATTCATAGCGCTGAGCGATGCTTTCAGAGCCTGCAGGCGCCCCGCTTCCCGTGTCAGTTTCAGGTCCAGATGCTGCCGGGCCAGACGGACCAGCTGGGATACAGATTCATCCTTCATAGAAAGGAATGCATCATAGCGGCGGGTCTGCAGCGCTGCTACGGTCCGCCCCAATTCCCGTTCCAGACGATCGAGGTGCAGAATGACAGACTGATACGCCTGGTCTGCCATAGCTGCCAGGTCCATCTGGATTTCTTCAAAGTCGGGAAATGCCAGTTCGGCCGCATGGGTCGGTGTCGCAGCCCGCACATCCGCAGCGTAATCGGCCAGTGTCGTATCGGTCTCATGACCGATAGCCGTAATGACCGGTACCTGAGCGTCATAGATGGCCTGTACGACCTGTGGGCTATTAAAGCACCACAAGTCTTCCATGGAACCGCCGCCGCGGGCCAGAATGAGCACGTCGAGGTTCCGATCCTTACCGGCCTTTTCCAGAGTCCTGGCAATGACCGTTTCGGCACCTGCCCCCTGCACGGGAACAGGAAACAAGCGAATCTCCACGTAGGGATTGCGTTCAGCTGCTATTTTATGGATATCGTGCAGGACGGCCCCCGTCGCCGACGTAAGGACACCGACAGTCCAGGGAAACCGGGGGATATTTTTTTTGTGCTCTGGTGCAAAATATCCTTTCTCATATAACTCTTTCTTGATCTTTTCATATTGTTGTTGCAGCGTACCTACGCCACGGGCAAAGAGTTTTTCAATAATAAAGGACACAGTGCCGCCTTTTTCATAGACATTGATAGCCCCTATAACTACGACCTGGTCCCCTTCACGCACGCCATCCATAGAATGGCCTACGCGACTGCGGAACAAAATGGCCCGGATAGAACACGTTTCGTCATGGAGATTCATATAATAATGGCCGTTCGACGCCCGCTTCAGGCCGATGATACTGCCTTCCATGGCAATGCTCTGCAGGCGGTAATCGCTCTGCAAATCATCTTTAATGCGCCGTACGACCTCTGTTACCGATACATATTTCATAAATGGCCCCTCTCCTTCCAGAATGCCCAGAATGCGGCGCCAGAGGCATTGTCGGCGCTGTATCCGTCGGGGGCCAGGATGACCCGGACATGGTGCCGGCCGGCATAACGCAGCAGCTGGCTGCGGAGGAATCCGTTGCTCATGACGCCGCCTACGGCAACCAGTTTATCCATGCCACCGGCAAGTCCTGCATCGAGCAGTTCCTGAAGGCCGTTCCAAACGGTCTTCAGCGTCCAGCAGCTCATGGCACAGCTATCGGCCGTGCCACCGGCTATCTGGCGCTGGGCCTGCGATTCCGGGCCGGAATAGCTGATTTCCCCATCGCGGCAAAAGACGCGGCTCCCTTTGATGTCCATATCTCCCTTCCGGGCCATGGCATCGAGATGCACGCCTGCGGGGAAAGGAAATCCCAGGGCGACACCAACGCGGTCGATAAACTGTCCGGCACTGATGTCGCTGGTCCCGCCAATGCGGGAAATGGACAGTCCCTCCTCATCAGCAACGGCATACAGAAGGTCCGTCGTCCCGCCAGATAAATGAAGACCCGTAAACGGATCCGCCGGTACCGTTCCCAATGGCCTCAGGGCTGCCAGGAGATGATTTTCCTGATGACTGATGCAGTATAACGGCACCTGAAGCATAGCCGCCAGACTGCGTGCACAACCCCATCCGGCCAGAAAAGCCGGCATATAACTATCTTCCCTGCGCCGTGGCTGATGAGTCACCCCGATGGCCCCGATTCGGCTGCCTTCCAGCGCCGGGCGGAGCCGTTCTATGAGTTCCGGCAGATTCCGCGTATGCTGATAGACCATTTGAGACTGGGAGATTCCACGACCACCGCTGGGTACAGTCAGGATACGCCGTTCATCCCGTACGACACGTCCATCTTCTCCGAGAAGACATACTGATGTAGTATAGCAGCTTGTGTCGATTCCCAGATAGAGATTCATATCCTCTTACTTCCTTTGACGAACGTACGTCCCTAAAATGCCATTGACGAACCGGGACGACTTATGGCCACTGAATTCTTTGGCCAGCTCAATGGCTTCGTTGAGGATGACCGCATCGGCCATATCCACATCTTTCGGGTATAGGAGTTCACATAACGCCATACGCATGACGTTCTTATCCGCCCGGTTCATCTGGGATACATCCCACCCTTTTGCCAGAGACTGGATAATCTGGTCAAATTCATTCATATGCTCTGTCGTCGTCGTAACCAGGTAATCACAATAATTTTCTTCATCCTGTACGACCGGCGTATCTTCATCATCTGTTCCATTTACAGAATTCAGGATTTCATCTTCTTGATACTGAATGTCATCTTTTCCATGGAATTCTCTGGAAAATAATATTTCTAACGCCTTCTGGCGTGCTCTATGTCTGCTCACGCGGACCTCCTATCAGGATTGTTCCTTCAATACAACATCATCGACTGTCACATGGACTTCCAGAGTCTGCGGGTCTGCCATTTCCTGCAGCGCTGCCGCCACATGCTCCTGGACAGTCCTGGCCAGTACACACAAATTATCGCCGTAGTATCCATAGATGTGGATATCAGCAGTCAGCGTTCCTTCCTGCTGGTGCACATTCACATTTCGGCCTTTGGCAGGAATCAGGTCAGAAAATTCTTGCAGTGCCAATGACACGACCTGGACATATACGGAATCGTTGACGAAAAATTCAATGTCTTTTGTTTCGCCAGTCATTGCCCTGCCTCCTTATCTTCCGGGAAGACGATACCTGCAACCAGAATATGGACGGCGTCGACCTGGCAGCCCGTATCGCGTTCTACCGCATCTTTGACCGCTTTTTGCACCTTGAGGGCTATATCGGGGATACGGTATCCGCTTTCCACGATCAGCCGCAGTGTGATTTCTGCCGCATTGCCGCTGATACGGGTTACGGCTCCCTGGGACAGACTGCCCCTCCCAAGGCGGCGGGCCGCCGATTCAGCCAGCGTCGCATCCAGGGCATGGACGTGGGGCACGAGGGCCGCCGTCCTGGCAGCAATGGATGAGATAGCTTTATCACTGATATGAATACTGCCCAGGTCATTTTGATTCGTCGTTTCCATACGCGTCACCTGACTACAAAAAAGAGGCTGGCGCAAGAAGCCTTTCACTTCTCACGACAGCCCCTTGCCATGACAACTTATGCTCTGCCGATATAGTTCCCTGTACGGGTATCGATCTGGAGAACTTCGCCTTCGTTGATGAAGAGAGGTACTTTGACGACATAGCCGGTTTCAAGGGTAGCCGGTTTGCTGCCACCTGTAGCTGTATCACCACGCAGGCCCGGATCTGTCTGGATGACCTTCAGTTCGACGGCAGCCGGAAGATCAATACCAATGACTTTTCCTTTGAACATCATGACAGAAACGTTCATTTCTTCTTTCAGGAAATTAACAGCATCACCGAGGCTATCTTTATTCAGTTCAAGCTGTTCGTATGTTTCATTATCCATGAAACAGTACATGCCTTCGTTTTCATAAAGGTACTGCATCTGACGGCGGTCTACATGGCCTTCCTGTACTTTTTCACCGGCATTCCACGTACGTTCAACGACAGAACCGGTTTCCAGGTTTTTGATTTTGGCACGGACAAAAGCAGCGCCCTTGCCGGGTTTTACATGCTGGAATTCAACAACCTGCCATACCTGGCCATCAATTTCAATCGTTACACCTGGTCTGAAATCATTACTTGTAATCATCTGTTAACTCCTCCTACTATAACTCCATCAAATCTTTTGGCGTTTTGGTTAAGATTTCACAGCCATTGGCTGTCACGGCAACGGAATCTTCAATGCGGACCCCGTATTTGCCTTCTATGTACAGCCCCGGTTCTACCGTGACTATCATATTTTCTTTCAGGACACCCGTACTGCGCGGTGACAAGACCGGTTCTTCATGAATTTCCAGCCCTGTCCCATGCCCCAGGGAGTGGGTGAAATACTGTGATACATGACGGGCAGCAAAATAATTGCGGACGATGAAATCGACATCTTTCCGGCTGACACCGGCCCGGACAGCGGCAACGCCTTCTTTCTGTGCTTCCAGGATCATATTGTAGAAATCACGCTGTTCCCGGCTTGCGTTACCGACAACGACGGTCCTCGTAATATCGGAATGATACCCTTCCCAGACTGCTCCAAAGTCGAAAGTGACAAAATCTCCTTTTTCGATGACCTTGGGACTAGCCGTGCCATGGGGCATAGACGAGCGGACACCGGATGCGACTATGGTCGTAAACGATTTTTCTTCTGACCCGGAAAGGAGCATATTGCTTTCCAGCCGGGCTGCCAGTTCTTTTTCTGTCACTCCCGGTTTGATGTACGGCAGAAGATCGGCAAACGCCTGATCGGCAATGGCACTGGCTTTCCGCGTAGCCGTCAGTTCGAACGGTTCCTTGACAGCGCGCAGGACGTTGAGGTTATACCCTTCAAAACCACATTCTGTCTGATCTGCAATCTGTTCAAACATCATATGAGTCAGGAAATTGCTTTCATATACAACAGCCTGGGCACCGCCTTCGCGCAGGCTCCGGGCTATGCATTCTGCCAGCCGGCCCTGATGGTTGCCAATGGTATACCACGTACCAGACTGACCAGCAGCCTGTTCCGTATAACGCGAGTCAGTCCAGAGAACGGCTGTTGCGCCAGTCACGACAAGTGCTCCCTCCCCGCCGGTAAAGCCGCTGAAGTAGCGAAGATTTTCTGGCTGCATAATGATGACGCCGTCTGCCACGTGTTCACGGAGGAACTGGCGCAGCCGGTCTATTCTTTCTCCAATCATGCTATCACCTGATTTTTTCAGTCTACACCTTATCATATCATATAACAGAGACGTTGAAAAGGAAAAATTCTCACTCAATCCGTTCCGGACGATGCGAATACAGCTTCCCGCTCTGTTTCCGTGAGAGGACGCCATGCACCGGGCGTCAATGCCCTGTCAAGAATGACTTTACCGATGCGCATACGATACAATGCTTCTACTGTAAGTCCTACAGCAGCACACATACGTTTGACCTGATGGAATTTTCCCTCCTGCACAGTGATGGTCAACTCCTGTTCTCCCGACCGGACCGCTTTTGCCGGCAGACAGACTAATCCATCGTCCAGGACCAGTCCTGCGGCGAAGCGTTCCCCTATATCCTCAGGGATACATCCGGCTACGCGGGCTATATATACTTTGGGAACATGCTTTTTGGGAGATGTGATGCGATGAGCCCACTGTCCATCATTGGTGAGAAGCAGCAGCCCCGTCGTGTCTTTGTCCAGACGCCCGACGGGAAACAGGCCGGCACCAGAAAACTGCTGGGGCAGCAGGTCGATGACCGTCTGTGCACGGGGATCTTCTGTCGCCGACAGGACACCTTCTGGCTTATAGAGCATGAGATAATAAAATTCTTCGTAAGATACAGCCCGTCCCTTGACCGTTACCGCATCACGGCCCGGCTGGACCTTCCGGCTGCTGTCTCTGCAGGATATACCATTTACGGCTACGGCGCCAGACCGGCACAATTCCTTTATTTCTTTTCTGGTTCCCCATCCCGTATGGCCCAGTAATTTATCAAGACGTATCGTATTTGCCATGACCTTCTCCTACATGACATTATGCTGCCGCCCATACCATTGTGGTTCATACCCTTTCATCCCTTCCAGATGCTGGGTACAATTCATGAGAGTCATGACACTGCGGCTGCCATAATATTCAATAATCGTAAAAGCCGTATTATACTGCTGAAAACACCAGAGCTTGCGGAAATCCAGTTCCAGCAGGCCAAACAACAAACAGCGGATAGCTGCACCATGTGAGACGATCATAATGGAATCCCCGTCTGCATGGTGACTAAGTAACTCTTTCGTCTTGGCCGTAATACGGTCCCGCACTTCGAGGAACGATTCACCGCCCCGGGCCCGCATTTTACCTTCAGATGCATAAAAAGCTTCAATTTCTCCCGGCCATTGTTTGGTGATTTCATCATAGGTATGGCGTTCCCATACACCAAAACTGATTTCCCTCAGTTCCGGATATTGCTGTACCGGCAGCTGGTGTGGCTCTGCAATGATTTGGGCTGTCGTATAAGCCCGCGACAGCGTGCTGGTATAGATGGCATCAAAATGAATATCCTTCATAAAGCGGCTCAGGCGCCGGGCCTGTTCTATCCCTGTGGCATTGAGCGGTACGTCTGATGCGCCCTGGAACCACTGTTGGGAATTACCATCGGTTTCACCATGACGAACGAGATAAAGCTTGATCATGTCCATTCGGTCCTTTCCTGTAATCTATGATGAATCCTTTCCTGCTTATAAAAGCGGGAGATTCTGGAGAAAATGGTTAATATATAGCGGCACAGAGGCCAAGTAACAACAATTCACTGCTTTCGGTAACGGCGCCATACGTATCTCCCGTGACGCCGCCGAGATGCTTCACGATGTAGGTATTGAGTATCAGGCTGGCCGCTATAGCTGTCCCTAAGAGAGTCAGGTACAAAAAACCTCCCATTAGAACTGGCGGCAGAGCTGCCAGAAATCCCAAAGCCAGGGTACGCGGCGGTGCATAGGCGGCAAAGGCCTTTCCCAACCCCTCCGGACGGGCATAGGGGAATTCCAGCACACTCACGAGCGTGCCATAGCGTGCTGCCACGGGGATGCCGAGGAGTGCCGCATAGACTGCCGGTCCTTCAATGTTTGCCAGAAAGCAAATTTTCAGCAATGCCAGAAAAAAGAAAGCCATGACGCCATTGGATCCGACCCGGCTGTCTTTCAGGATTTCCAGCATCCGTTCCCGGCTTCGTCCGGAAAACAGACCGTCAGCCGTGTCCATGAATCCGTCGGCGTGAAGGCCTCCCGTAATCAGGAACCAGGCAATAATGACACACACGGCCCGGTAAAACCCAGTCAGGGCCAGACCTGCAGCAAACCAGCACAGGCACAGGAACAGGCCGATACAGCCTCCCACCAGCGGAAAACATCGCAGTGACGCGCCAAAGGCCTCATTCGTCCAGGTCAGATGCCGGGCCAGCTGTATCCGCGTCAGGAACTGGAGGGCAATGAGAAAACTCGTCATGGCCGTTCCTCCCGCAATGGAAGATGGACCTGCCGGCTTTTAATTTCCATAGTAATGCCACATACACTCAGATACACCTCATCTGCTTCCGCAGCGGTATGCTGATTCAGGAAACCGATGAGATCACGGTACTGGCGGCTCACTTTTGCCATGGGGACGATGCCCGATCCCAGTTCATTGGTAACAACGACGAAGACACCATCCCCGCTCTGACGCACGGCCCGCAGCACCCCGTCCCATTCGTTCTCTGCTTCTTTCAGGATATGGGAGAAATCATCTCCGTCACGCTGCAGCAGGAAATTAGAAAAATACAGGGTCAGACAATCAAGCAGGATGTTATCAGTCTGCTGTAAAATATGGTCAATCTGATTTCCCAGTCCAGACGGTACTTCAAAGGTCTGCCACGACGCCGGACGACGGCTGCGGTGACGGGCCACCCGGTCTGCCATTTCATCATCCAGGACCCGGGCCGTTGCAATATACCCATGCCGTCCGGGACACGCCTCCAGATATTGCTCGGCAAACTGACTCTTGCCACTGCGGGCGCCTCCTGTAACCAATACAATGCGGGCCATTTTTTCTCCCCCTTTCCAGCACGATAGACATATTATACTACTGATAGGATACCTCTGCCAACACGTTTTCTCGCTGCCATAGCCGCAGGATTTGCCGTGTACAGACTGTAAGTATCTTTGAAAAAAAATTTTATTTTTTCTTCAAAGATACTTGACAATACGTGTGAAATTGAGTATACTAAACAAGTCGCATGGGGGTATAGCTCAGTTGGTTAGAGCGTCACGTTGACATCGTGAAGGTCGTTGATTCGAATTCAACTATTCCCACCAATGAAACTAAGGCCGCCGGATTCCGGCGGCTTTTTTATACACATTTATAATTTGCGAGGAAATCCGATTATGACCAGTCCGCATATTACGTCCGTTTATGGCAGTGCCGAAACAGAATATACCATAAAAAAATCCCGTTTTCTCGTCCATCTCAGAGAAGTGACCTGCGAAGAGGAAGCATCTGCTTTCATCGAAGCCCGGCGCAAGGAATTCTGGGATGCCCGGCACAATTGTTATGCCTATCAGATTGGTCCTGCCGGCGCCATCCAGAAATCCAGTGACGACGGAGAACCGTCGGGAACAGCTGGCCGCCCGATGCTGGAAGTACTGAAAAAAAACAGCATCACCAACACCGTTGTTGTCGTCACCCGCTATTTCGGCGGCATCAAGCTCGGTGCCAGCGGCCTGATACGGGCTTACAGCCATTGTGTAACCCTCGGTCTGGAAGCAGCGGAAATTGCCGACTATCTCCCTTATCAGGTCGTAAATGTTTCCTTCCCCTATTCCTTTGTGAGCGTCATAGAACGTCTGGTCCCATCGTATGCCGTTCGCATTGCAGACCGTTCCTTTGCCTCTGACGTCACATTTACTCTGGAAATTCCGGAAGAGCAGGCCGGTCCGGCAATCCAGGCCATTACAAATGCGACTAATGGCAACGCTATCTGCAAGACCGAAAAAACGAAAGTCATCCCCATCGCACGAACTTAACAAAGCCAGCAAAAAAGCCCATGGATATGTACACCTTTCATCGTACACATCCATGGGCTTTTTGCTGGTTCATATTGTCCCTTCTGCACCCGTTTTTTCAAAAACTACAATCTGTAAACTACCTTCTTCTGTCCTAGTCTTTGGGAACCCAGGTCCGGTTATTCTGGGCCTGTTCTTCTTCCCGGGCCAGCTGTTGGGATTGCAACTCTGCTTCGTACTGTTCCCGCGCAGCCTGTTCAGCCTGTTCCAGTTCTTCTTTTACTTTCGGATCTATCTTGGCATTTTTATCTTTAACCGTTTTCTGTTTTTCTGCTTCCAGAGCCTTGCGGGCTGCTTCCTGCTGGGCCGCCAGACGGTCCAGTTCTTTCTGGCGCAGTCCCTGCCGGACATCACTTTCCAGACTTACATCCGGCTGAGAATGAACATCGACGTAGACTTCAAACAGCCGGTTCCACGGGAATGTGACATTGACAGTACGGGGATCGATGCCCAGATATGTCTGGGCATACCGCTGGAGCTGTTCTTTCGTACGGCTCTGCATTTCGCTCATCACCGTCGGATAATACTTCTGCTCTGTATTGGCCTCTACCTTCTGCTGTATCCGGTAAATATAATCCCGGACATTGGCCTGATACGCCCAGTTGTCCAGATACTGGGTCGTCAGCATGCGCTGATGGGCATCGGGAGACATATACCGGGCCAGAATCCCCTGAGATATACCATATCCGACAGAATTGCTGGCTGTATTCCATCCATTATATGCCGCCAGCTGATACATCATCTTATCCTTATATAAACCATATATCAGCGTATTATCTGACCCGTTGGAAAAGGCCATATCGACGAGGCTGACTGGTATATTCTGGGCCATAGCCTTTTCTATCTGTGTGAGGAATGTCCGCGTCGAGTCCAGCATGATGGGGAAATTTTCAAAATTCCCCGATTCACGCGTCGATGTCGTAAGAGGCGTATTGACGGCCAGCAGCAGGTCCGGCTTTTCCTTGTCCGTTATCGTACCGCCGATAGCTTCAATATGTTCGGCAATCGTCTTCCCTATAGCTTGTCCGTCGTAACTCGGCACAGTTTTTTCTCCCCCGCCGAGAGGATAGATGACCGTTACTTTAGGATGATAATTATTAAAATCATTATTAGCCCGCGTAATGAGCAGCAACCCCAGCTGATCAGCGCCCGGGAACGACCCGAAACTGGTCTTCGGGATATCGGCTCCTGCTTGTTCAAGATATTTCGATTCCAGTGACGACTGGGTACGGACAGAATTATCATCATGACCGAGACTGTAATAGGTAAAGATGCCTTTTCGGGCATCACTAATGAGGCGATAGTTGATGGCCATATTCTTCTTACGGCAGCTGAACCAGTCCTGCAGATATTCGGCCGGGACGCGGCGCATGATGCTGAACCAGTCATTCCGTTCCTGCGGAGTCAATCCTTCTTCATCCATCTTTGCCTGGAGTGATGCCAGCTCATAAATGTCACTGCCGGATTTGAGATAGTAATCCGGTTCGACGCCCTTGCCACCGGCCCAGGGACTGCGCATGACTGTACTGAAAGCATAAATCGGCACTTTGCCAAACTTGCTGTGCAGGTTTTCTACCTTTTCCAGACGGGCCAGCAGAGTATCCATAGAAAGGTTATGTTTGCGCGAATCGACAAGTCCCCCATAGACCAGGGAATCCACCGACAGTACCATAGCATCGGCTTTGCCGGCATTTTCTTCTACCCATTCCATAAGCTTATCGGGAGAACCCTGGAAATTAGACCCCGATAAATACCGGTCTGGCGGAGTTATCACCGTATATCCGGCATCTTCTGCCGTACTGACCGTATAGGCAAAGTCAACGGGACGGTTGTCCTGCGGCACGTATAAAATCGTTTTGGCCAGCGCTGCCGGGCCTGAACACAAACACAAAGATACGACGACAGCTCCTAAGACCTTACGAAAACCATTCAACACTATCACCTCTGACATACACAGAAATAGAAAAAATTATCAGTTCATTATACCAGATTTATACTCTTCCATGCAAATACTTTCAAAAACGCTGTCCTCTCTTGCGCCGCTTGACTCTTGGCAGATTCCAGTGATAGCGGATGGCCAGGAGACGGACGCCAACGGTCACAGCAAAACAAATAATGGATGCCACATCAGCTGCCTGGCCCAGGGGGATATACAGGACATAGAGGACGACGGCACCGATAAACGAAGCCGTAGCATAGACATCCTGAATCAGCGTTGCCGGGATGCGGCCTGCCAGGACATCACGGATGATACCACCACCGACAGCCGTAATCAGCCCCAGAGAAATGCACAAAACCCAATAATGGGGAAACATATAACAGCCCAGCAATGTCCCCGTGACAGTAAACGAACCGAGTCCAATGGCATCACAGAAAAGGTACAGGTTGATAGATGCATGCATGAGGCGGTGACGGCGGTGCGTATCCATATAGCGCAGGAAAAAGATAGTTACTCCCATAGTCGCAATGATCAGCCAGAAATACATACTATTCTGGAAAAAAGCCGGGGGAATGCGTCCCAGTATGAGGTCACGTACGATTCCGCCACCGACAGCAGTCGCTGCGGCCAGTACGAAAATACCAAATATGTCCATGCGCCGCAAAACGGCAACCAGTGCACCCGACAGGGCAAAGGCCACGGTCCCCAGAATATCGAAAAGCTGCCACCAGAGTGATTGCATTATATTCCACCATCCTGTACAATAAAATCAGTGTATCTGATAGTAACCTACCATGAATGCAAAAAAGAATCAAGGATATCATTATGACAAAAGATGAATTTTATATGGGGAAAGCCCTGGAAGAAGCCAAAACAGCCTATGCCGTCGGTGAAATCCCGATTGGCGCCGTCATTATTTATCAGAAGAAAGCTATTGCCCGGGCCTACAATCTGCGGGAAAGCCTGCCCTGTGCCACCGCCCATGCAGAACTGCTGGCTATCGAAAAAGCCTGCCGCGCCCTCGGCCGGTGGCGCTTATCGGGCTGTACGCTCTATGTCACCTGTGAGCCCTGTCCCATGTGCGCCGGAGCCATCGTCAACAGCCGTCTGGACCGGGTAGTCTACGGCTGCGCCGACCCTAAGGCAGGTGCCGTACGGTCCCTGTTCCAGCTGGCAGACAGTCCGCTTCTCAATCACCGGGCTTCCATTACAGCCGGCGTCCGCGCCGATGAATGCGCCGCACTCCTCAAAGATTTCTTCCGAAAAAAACGAAAAAAAAGTGATTCTGGACAGCCCTGAGATAATCGTCATAACAGACGAAACATAAGGCAAAGGACCATGCATGATAGCCGAAGACTTCATGCATGGTCCTTTATTGTATGTACTATGAACGCTGCTTCTTATTCCAGATTTTTCGTGAGCAGCTGGTTGACAACTCCCGGGTTAGCCCGCCCCTTAGTCTGTTTCATGACCTGTCCGACGAGGAAGCCGATAGCTTTCTTCTTACCTGCTTTATAATCGGCGACAGACTGCGGATTGGCCGCAATGACCGATTTGACGATTTCTTCAATAGCACCAGTATCGGTAATCTGTACCAAGCCCTGTTCTTTGACGACATCGTCGGCAGACTTGCCGCTGGACCACATTTCCGGCAGGACTTTCTTGGCAATCTTACCGGAAATCGTACCTTTGGCAATGAGTTTGAGGAGACCTGCCAGCGCCGCCGGACGGACCGGAGCCTGATCGGCTGTTACACCTTCTTCATTGAGTTTTTTGGCAAACTCGCCGAGCATCCAGTTGGAAGCCGTCTTGGCGTCGATTCCTTCTTTGACGACATCTTCAAAATAGTCGGCTGTCTGTTTTTCCAGTGTCAGGAGATTGGCATCGTATTCGGGAAGTCCCAGTTCATCCTGGAAGCGCTGGCGCCGTGCGTCCGGCATTTCCGGTAATTCAGCCCGTACTTTTTCAATATATTCCTTCGATACTTCGATAGGAATCAGATCCGGTTCCGGGAAATAACGGTAATCGGCATCGCCTTCTTTGACACGCTGCAGGACCGTAATACCCTTGGCTTCTTCCCAGCCGCGGGTCGCTTGCTGGATTGTGCCGCCTTCATCGAGGATCTGGGCCTGACGGACCGCTTCGTATTCAATCCCCTTCTGGACACCACTGAAGGAATTGATATTTTTAATTTCCGTCTTCGTCCCCAGTTTATCACTGCCGACGGGGCGTACGGAAATATTGGCATCACAGCGCATGCTGCCTTCTTCCATACGGCAGTCAGATACGCCGAGATACTGCATGATAGAACGGAGTTTTTCCAGATAAGCCCGGGCTTCTTCCCCACTGCGCAGATCCGGTTCGGATACGATTTCCAGCAGGGGCACGCCGGTACGGTTGTAATCGACGAAGGTCGTATCCGATGTGTCGATAGAAGCGCCGCTATGGACCAGTTTACCTGCATCTTCTTCCATATGGATACGGGTCAGATGAACGCGGCGTGTCTTGCCTCCGACTTCGATATCGATATAGCCATTGAGGCAGATAGGCAGATCATACTGGGATGTCTGGAAATTCTTTGGCAAATCGGGATAGTAATAATTCTTACGGTCGAATTTGCTGAACGGCAGGATATCGCAGTGAAGTGCCAATCCGGCCTTTACGGCATAATGGAGAACTTCCTTATTGAGAACAGGCATGCTTCCCGGAAGGCCCAGGCAGACCGGGCATACGTGCGTATTGGGCTGGGCACCGAATTCAGTGGAGCAGCCGCAGAAAATTTTTGTTTTTGTTTTTAGTTCGACATGGACTTCCAGGCCAATAACGGATTCATATTTCATCAGAGTTCAACCTCCCCCATGGGCAGCGGCTTCTTCAGGTCCGTGCGGTTTTGTTCAAATGTATAGGCAACGCGCAGCAGTGTTTCTTCATCAAGAGCCTTGCCAATGAGCTGCATGCCAATGGGAAGACCGTTCTTGAAGCCACAGGGAATGCTGATACCCGGAAGGCCGGCCAGATTCAGTGTAACTGTGCAGACATCACCTAAATACATGGCCAGGGGATTATTGTCATTCTGACCGATTTTAAATGCCGTATCCGGCGCGGTCGGCGTAAGCAGGACATCACAGGTGCGAAGGGCATTGTCGAAATCCTGTTTTACCAGAGTACGTACTTTCATAGCCCGCAGATAATACGCATCATAGTAACCGGAACTGAGGACATACGTCCCCAGCATAATGCGGCGTTTTACTTCCGGTCCAAACCCTTCGGTACGGGTCTTGCGGTACATATCGACAATGTCCGTGCCATCTGCCCGGAATCCGAATCCAACACCGTCGTACCGTGCCAGATTGGAACTGGCTTCTGCCGGAGCGATGATATAGTAGGCAGCCAGACCATATTTCATATGCGGCATTTTGACCGGCACGATTTCAGCACCGAGCTTCTTATAGGTATCAATGGCTTCTTCCAGGGCTTTGCGGCACTGGTCATCCAGGCCTTCTACAAAGAATTCTTCCGGAACGCCGATTTTCATGCCTTTGACATCATTGATCAGTGCTTTTTTATAATCTTTCTTTTCCTGTGGGATAGACGTCGAGTCCTTCGCATCGTGCCCTGCAATGGCATTGAGGACGATGGCGCAGTCTTCTACGTCATTGGTAAATGGCCCAATCTGGTCAAGAGACGAGCCGTAAGCAACCAGACCATAACGGGAAACGAGACCATATGTCGGTTTGAGGCCAACGAGGCCACAGTAGGCAGCAGGCTGACGAATCGATCCGCCCGTATCCGAACCAAGTGACCAGACGGCTTCCCCAGCTGCTACGGCAGCGGCCGAACCGCCGGACGATCCGCCTGGTACATAATCCAGATTCCAGGGATTATGGGTAATCTGATAAGCCGAATTTTCCGTTGAACTGCCCATGGCAAATTCATCCATATTGGTCTTGCCAAGGCTGATATAATCGAGGGCATTCAGTTTTTCAATGACCGTCGCATTATAGGGCGATTTAAAATGTTCCAGAATTTTCGAGCCACAGGTCGTATTTTGTCCGGCAACGCAGATGACATCCTTAATAGCTCCCGGTACACCGGCCATATCCGCAATAGCTTCCCCGGCAGCGATTTTCTTATCGACTGCGGCGGCTGCTTCCAGTGCATTTTTCCGGTTGTCAGATAAAAAGGCTTTGATATCCGGTTCCACCGTGTCTTTACGGGCAATAAACTTTTCTGTCAGCTCCACAGCAGATATTTCTTTATTTACGAGTTTATCATGCAGTGCATGTATGGTTAATGCTTCCACAATATCCCTCCTCAATCCTGAATGACTTTGGGAACTTTAAAATAGCCATTTTCCGGTTCCGGCGCATTAGAAAGCGCTTTTTCATTGGATAAGGACGGCTGGGGCACATCGTCGCGCATGACATTGCGCATAGATACAGCGTGAGCCGTAGGCGCTACATCCGTGATATCAACCTGATTTAACAGGTCCATATAAGCCAAAATGTCATTCAGCTGTTTCCCGACTTCTTCAATCTGATCGTCTTCGATATTAAGACGGGAAAGCAGTGCGATTTTCTTTATTTCTTCAGCACTGATTTTCATACGGACACTCCTTGTACTAATAATAATATTCAACAATCTAGATTATACCCCATATTGTGCCTCTTGTCATCTGCAGGACAAAAAAATCAGGAGCCGCTTATAATAAACGAACTCCTGATTTTTTACGGTTCTATTTTGAGAAAATGTTCTCAGAATGCTCGAAAATGCAATTCTTATTTCTTTTCCCAACTTGTTTTTTCAGGATGGGTGCAGCAGGACGGGCAGCTGCCACTGCAGGAACCACTGCTGCCACAACAGCTGGTCGTTCCCTTGAACAGCCCCCGGATATGACGGCCGATGTAAAACGCAGCTGCCAATACTACAAGTGCCACAATAATCGTTGCAATGCTCATACAAGATCACAACCTTTCTGTATCGTTCAATTCTGAAATGATAATAGACACTTAGGACGCCTTCCGGCGCCCTAAGTATATCATTATTCCCATTATAAAATCAATAGTTAATTTCAAAAACGAGAATGGTGAATCGCATTCGTATTATACACCCAGTCCGGCAAAGAGTGCCAGATGATAGGTAATAAAACCACCAATATAAGCAAATACGAGGCACATGCCATCGACGGCGAGGAGCATTTTCCAGGAACCGGTTTCACGTTTGATGACGGCCATTGCTGCAACGCAGGGCATGTACAGCAGGCAAAATACCATCAATGAGAGGGCTACGGCCGGATTGAAGTCCGGGTCGTCTCTCAGGTAAGCGACGATGCCCGATTCATGCGTATCATCACCACCGACGCTGTAAATCGTACCCAGTGTCGAAACCATAACTTCCTTGGCAGCCGTGCAGGCAATGAGGCCTACGCCGATTTTCCAGTCAAAGCCAAGGGGCTGGATAACCGGTTCGACGAAATGGCCGATGCGGGCCGCATAGGACTGTTCCAGTTTTTCGGCATTCTGCTGGTCTTCGAGTTTGGCTGTTGCATCATCGGCTTCTGCTTTGGCATCAAACAAAGGCAGGGCCTGTGCAAATACAGTCGGGTTCTGTTCCTGGAGATCGGCAAAGCTGTCTGGGTATTTACCCATGAACAGCGTATTTTCTGCTTCTTCCGAATTCTTGACCTGATCTTCAACAGAACTCAGAGCCGCAGCCGGATTCAGGGAGTTACCTGTATCCGCTTCGTCTTCGTCGGCTTCATCGGCTGCTTCGTCAGCTGCTGCTACCATGGCTTCATACATATCGTTCAATTCAGCATTATCTTCTATGTCAGAAAGGCCATACCCGGTCAGGATGCTGGCTTGAGTTTCTTCCATCTGGGCCGTTACGGCTTCTTTGGCCGCATCGTAATCCTGGCTGTATTCTACATCCATCGGATAGGCCGTGAGGAACCATACCAGAATGGAAGCGCCAAGAATGAATGTACCGGCTTTTTTGAGGTACAATACGGTGCGTTCCCACATATGGGTCAGAACGCCTTTGAGCGTCGGGATATGATAAGGCGGCAATTCCATGACAAACGGTTCCTGTTCGCCCTTAAACGCTGTATGGCGGAGTACCAGCGCGACGCATACGGAAACGATAATCCCCAGCAGATATATGCCGAAGAGGACCGTACCGCCGTGGCCGGAAGCACCGAAGAAAGCCGCAATCAAAAGTGTATACACAGGCAGGCGGGCACCACAGCTCATAAAGGGGCAGGCCATAATGGTGACCAGACGGTCTTTTTCATTGTCCAGTGTACGGGCGGCCATAATACCAGGAACGTTGCAGCCAAAGCCAAGGATCATCGGTATGAACGATTTCCCATGGAGGCCCAGGGCACGCATAGCCCGGTCAATAAGGAAAGCTGCACGGGCCATATATCCCGTGTCTTCCAGCAGACTGATGAATAAATACAACAGTACAATAAGCGGTACAAACGAAAGTACAGAACCGACACCGCCAATAACACCATCAACGACGAGGGAACGAAGCTGTTCGTCTTCAATCACATCATTGCACCAGTCGCCGAGCATGCCAAAGCCTGTATCCAGCCAGTCCTGAGGATATGCGCCAAGATTGATGACGACAACGAACATGAGCCACATGAGGCCGAGGAAAATAGGAATGCCCAGGAAGCGGTTTGTCAGGACACTATCGATTTTATCCGACAGGGAGTCCGTCGTACCCGGTTTAATAACGGCATTATTATAAGCCTGTACAGCAAAACGGTGGCGGTATTCAGCAAAGCAGAATTCCAGATCTACTTTATTCTTCAGGGAATCCCGCAGCGTATGGGCCATGGCCAGGATGCCTTCCGTTCCATCGATGGCCTTTACCTTGCTGACGACATCACTGTCATTTTCCAAAAGTTTGATTGCCAGCCAGCGTACAGGATATTGGATAATGCCTGTCTTCTGGATCATATCTTCCAGGCTGGTGATGGCTGGTTCCAAGTCGGGGCCGTAATCGACGTTTGCGTTCTTTACTGTTTCTTCTTTCTGGGCTACATTCATGACGGCTTGCAATAATTCCTGGGTCCCTTTATTTTTACTGCCTACGAGAGGAACCACTGTAGCTCCCAGCTGTTCACCCAGTTTTTTCAAATCGATCTGGGCACCCATGCGTTCGGCAATATCCATCATGTTCAGACCGATGACGACAGGCCGCCCCAATTCAATGATTTGGGCTGCCAGATACAGATTCCGTTCCAGGTTAGAAGCGTCCAAGACGTTTACGATGATGTCCGGTTTTTCATTAATAATAACATTTCTTGCAACGACTTCATCCAGAGAACGGGCTGTCAAGCTGTACGTACCGGGAAGATCGACGAACAAAAGGCTATGATTGTCATAATTGCAACGGCCTTCCTTCTTTTCTACCGTAACACCGGGGTAATTGCCGACATGCTGTTTTGCACCAGTAATATTATTAAAAATTGTCGTCTTTCCGCAGTTCGGATTGCCGGCGAGGGCAACCTTGATAGTTCCTGCATTATCCATGACTACTAATGACCTCCTCCGACAGCTACACTGATCATAGCTGCTTCATTCTTTCTCAGTGCCAGCGCGGTCCCTTTGACCTTGACTTCAACGGGGTCGCCCAAAGGCGCAACTTTTACTACTGTGATATGGGATCCCTTGACGACGCCCATATCAACGAGACGATGCTGAATATTCCCATGTCCTTTCAGTGCTTCTACTACACCGCTGACACCGGGTTTCATATCCGCCAGTTTGACAATGTTCATGATCTGACACCTCCTTTACCACTGTCCATTGCCCATATTACAGGCCCGGACGGCGGATGCCGTTCAGGCCTGTAATGGAGATTTACAATGCACATCGCTCAGCACGAGCCTGTAATATAGACTTTAAAGCGCTTGAACTGCTCGTATGGGAACGAACGACTTCTACGTTCTTGCGCTGAGCTTCCTTCACAGCACAATGTACCATTCTATGGGACACGGTACTCGTAAACAGTACTACCAGATCGGGCGAACCGATTTTTGATTTGAAATCGCTTGGTACCTGGGTAAATACTTTTGCCTTATAATCAAACTTTTTACAAATACTTTTGTACTGGCAAACCATACAATCATTTCCACCTACAATGACAACACTCATTTACATCGCTTCCCTTCTCAGGCTCCGTAAATAATACTCACACATCCTCTCTTTATTGATAACATTATTCATTACGATATATAGTATATAAAATCACGTACTGGTTGTCAATACTTGTTTTCATTTTCATAAATTTATTAAGCAATCTATCTGTAAATTCCTTTATATAGGCATAATTTTATAACATATTATGTAATAATGATAATATAATCGATAATTAATATAAATAAAAAGCGAAAGATATCGTAACAATATGTTACATATGATACCTTTCGCTTTTTTATTTCGTACTATATCATGAATCTATTTCTAATATCTTTGAAAATTAAAATCGTTTCACACTTCGTGCCGGACCCAGGATGCGGACACTGTTCATGACGACTGCGAGTGTAGCCGTATTGTGAATCACAGCGGCCCAAAGCGGACTGATCCTTCCCAGAGCCCCCAGCAGCATAGCTGCCGAGTTGACGACAATGGTCGCCGTAAAGTTCTGATTAATGATTTTCATCGTTTTGCGGCCAATGACCAGGGCATCATACAATTTGGACGGATCTTCCGAACGGATAGTAATGGCTGCCGATTCTGCAGCAATATCCGTCTTATTGCCACCCAGGCTGACACCGATATCAGCAAATGCAAGGGCCGGCGCATCATTAATCCCATCGCCGACCATCATGACGTTCCCCCGTTTCTGAAGCTTCATGACATAATTTGCCTTGTCTTCCGGCAGGATTTCTGCATGGTAGGAATCAATATCCATATCGCGGGCTACTTCTGCAGCCACTTCTTTCGAATCGCCAGTCAGCATAACAACTTCATCGATGCCAAGACGGCGCATCTGATTCAGCGTCTTCTTCATAGCTGGCCGTATCGGATCCTGAATGGCCATGAAACCGATAAACGCCCCATCACGTGCTACATAGAGAAGGCTCTTGCCAACGGTCTTTCCCATAGCTTCCGGCAGGCCCGTGACACCTTCTTCGTTCATGAAACGGCGGCTGCCGACGAGAATCGTACCGCCTTTATACGTTTCAAAGTCAGGCACGACGGCACGCATTCCCCGTGCCACAATCGTTTCCGATGTATCATGGGACGGCGTCGTCCATTTATGATTTTTGACGTATTTCTGGATGGCGACAGCCAGTGGATGAACTGAATGCATTTCCGCTGAAGCAGCCAGCAGGATCATTTCTTTTTCATCGACGCCAGGTGCCGTCTGAATCTGCTGTACCTGCGGAACCCCCATCGTAATGGTGCCGGTCTTATCGAGAACAATAGTATCGATATCAGCAAGATTTTCGATGTAGTTGCCGCCTTTGATCAGAATACCCTTGCGGGCAGCCACACCAATAGCCGCAGAGATAGCCGTAGCCGTAGAAAGCTTCAGGCCGCAGGAAAAATCAATGAACAACAGGTTCAAAACACGCTGCCAGTCTTTGGTCGCACCATAGACGATTGCCGCACCGATGAATGAAATAGGTACCAGCATATTTGCCATCTTATCGGCAAAGTTCTGTACCGGAGCACGTCTCGTCTGAGCTTCTTCTACGAGATGGATAATCTGGGCCAGGGATGTATCGTTGCCGACCTTTTCCACGTGAATGACCAGACTTCCCGCTTCAATGACACTGCCCGCGTAGACGAAAGAGCCCTTCTGCTTGATTGCCGGATTCGATTCGCCGGTAATGGAGGCCTGGTTTACCGCGGCATTGCCACTTACGACACGCCCGTCAACACATATCTTTTCGCCGAGGTGAACTGCGATGTGATCACCTGGTTTTAACGATTCTACGGGGACTTTCTTTTCTTTTCCCTGTTCGATAAGCCATACATCACGCTGATCCAGCCGTAACAAGCCTGAAATCTGTTTGCGTGCCCGTTCTGCCGCATATTCTGTCAGCATTTCTGCCCCGTTGGATAAAGCCAGAAGAGTCAGGCTGGATTCGGGCTTCCCTGCCAGAACCGATGCAACGACAGCTGTCGCCGTCAACGTATCGGCATTGGCCTGATGTTCGCGGACGACACCAAGAACACCGTTTTTAATGAACCGGCGGGCAATGAACAGGGTAAAGAGCCGGCGGAACAAAAGAATGCTATCGTAAAATGCCGGATTGGTTTTGCGCAGGATATTCATGGCAATAAATCCACCAACAGACAGGATTGCTTCCCGTTTATAGGAAGCAATATCCAAATCTTTTCGTTCTTCCCGTTTTGCACCATACGTTTTTTCAAAGCTGTACAGCAAAGGCAGAGCCGAGCGGGGATCAAACGGCCGTCTATAATACAGAGTAACCAGCCGGCCGTCAGTCGAGGCCGCTACGACACCTCGCAGCTGGCGCAGCCGCACTCCCAGCAGAGGACGGATCCGGGCAGGGATTTCTGCATGGAGCCGTAACTTGGTACACATATACATAACAATCACTTTCCTCTCAAAAGGCTGTACGCCCACCATAAGAGCTGCGGACCAGACGCCCGTTCATTCATCGCGATAGTCCGGCGCAGTCCCCGTATAATGAATATGAGGGAAACCAGCGCTTTCAAGTCAAGCAGATGACCTGTACTGTCCGATACTCCCTGATTGAACATACGGCAGACATCAGCAGCGGTATGACGGAAGTCTGATTCGACTTTCTGTTCCATCGTTTTAGCTTCGTCCAGTTCTTTCATCAGCTCTTCCCCCGGTAAGGGAACAGAAAAAACCTGTTCACTCAACACCTTTTCGACCGTATCGAGCGTTTTTTCATCCCCCAGGAGGAGGATACTGCCCGTTCGGGGATTGATTTCAACACGGCGGATGCCCGACATTTTATACAGACATTGTGCCAGGAGGCCGGCCAGGGCCTGATTGCGTACGAGGCTTCTGGCATAATAACGGCGTCGTCCCGGACTTTGGGATGCCCGGCTAAAAAACGGTAAAACAGGAACAGGCCGGGAATCTGGTATAGTGTTGTGGGCGACGCCTGAATGGCCGGAGTTACTAAAAAATTGGTGAATCGACTTACCAATAGAGGCACCAATCATGAATCCTGATACATAAGACACGTTGTTATCTCCTTTCTATGCGCTTGACGACGTATTGTTCCACTTTCGCCAATTCGTGATTTGTCCGGAGCAGGCCAGGCTGATATTTGATTAATACGGAACCGGTCACCATATTGACTTCAACCGAATCTATTTCATGATAGCTGGAAATATACGCATATACCTGCCGGCACAATCCGGCATTACCTATCAACCGCTTGCTGTAGAGCCGGATACGGCCTGGAATATAAGAAGATATCTGCACAGACCGCATAATAATATCCCATTTTGAAAATGGCAGCATATTCTGTTTACCTTTCACAAATTCTGATATCACAAGAAAAAGAGACTGTCCCAGGAGGGCGAGACAGTCTCTTTTCTTCTGATTATTTAGCCTGTGCTGCTTCCTGTGCGGCAATCATATCTTCGAGTTCTTCTTTTTGACGCTGTAATTCAGCAACAGGAACTGTAGCCGATGCTGCTGTAGCAGCCGGCTGCTGCAGAGCCAGTAGCTGCTGTTCTCTTTCGACCATCAGTTTATATCCGAAAATACCTGCCAGTACACCCACGCCTAAGCCAATCCAAAAATCCTGATTCTGAAACATACGGGACATCTCCTTTTTATCCGGCTCCGTCCTTCATCAGAAGTACGAAGCTTCTGTTGTGAAATTGATAACTTTTTACATTAATTATTATATATGAAATCGGTAATTACTGTCAATATTGTGATATTATGTTTTTAAATTTTTTGAACGCCCTTGATATACATGTATTTTATCGCCTTGTCTTCGGAGATACGTTTATGTGCCTTATTATGCATTATATAATTTTAGATTTATTTATCAATATCTTCTAGCTTGAAGGTTTTATATGAACCTTAATAAATACCTGCCCAGTTTACTGAATCCAGTTTACTGAATAATATTATTATAATAAAAATATCATCTTGACATCTGCCATCAGACAGCGTATGCTAATAGCATAAAACAAATGAAGATATGTTCATATGTTTAAATGTTAGAAATGAAGTTTATATACTATACTAATCAAAGAAGGTGCTTGAGATGGAAAAAGTATTTGTTTTAAAAGGGCTGGACTGCCCGAACTGCTCCGCTAAGATTGAAAAAGAGGTAGGCGAATTGGAAGGCATTACTTCCTCTACGGTAAATCTCATGAAACAGACTCTGACGATTACGCTGGATGAGGACCGGGCCCGTACGATAACTCCCATCATCGAATCAATCGTACATACACACGAACCTGATGTAGAGGTGCAGGAACAGTCAGAAGCATCTCCGGGCTGCAGTGAGGAGAATGAAAATACGCGAAACCGCATCATCCGCCTGGCCGCCGGCGCCATCCTGTATGCCATCATCATGGTCCTTCATTCCTTTTACTCTTTTACCGGTATTACTTACCTGGCAGGACTCATAGCCGCCTATTTTATCCTGGGCTATGACGTTCTCTGGCAGGCATTGCGCAATATCACCCATGGCCGGATTTTCGATGAACATTTCCTCATGAGCATTTCCACCATCGGAGCCTTTGGCATCGGCGAATATCCGGAAGCGGTTGCCGTCATGCTGTTCTACCAGATTGGCGAATGGTTCCAGGACATGGCAGTAGACCGGTCCCGTCGTTCCATTTCTGGTCTCATGGATATCCGTCCCGACGTTGCCCACATCAGGCAGGACGGCAAAGAAATCACCGTAGCTCCTGATACCATCGCCATCGGTTCGACGATCATCGTTCATCCGGGAGAACGGATTCCCCTGGATGGCCAGGTCATCAGCGGCAGTTCACTTCTCGATACGCGGGCACTGACAGGAGAATCGGTTCCCCGCCGTGTTCACAGCGGAGATACAGCCCTTTCCGGATGTATTGCCAAAGATGGAGTCATCGAAATCAAAGTCAGCCGTACTTTTGGGGAATCGACGGCCAGCAAAATCATTGACCTCGTACAGAATGCTGCCAGTCGCAAAGCGCCAACGGAACGGTTCATTACCCGGTTCTGCCGGTATTACACGCCGTTCGTCGTTTTCAGTGCGCTGCTCCTCGGTTTGGTCCCTCCCCTCTTCTTCGGTGGTCTCTGGGCCGACTGGCTGATCCGTTCCTTTATATTCCTCGTCATTTCCTGCCCCTGCGCCTTAGTCATCTCTATTCCTCTCACCTTTTTCAGTGGCATTGGTGCGGCTTCCCGCAAGGGCATTCTGGTCAAAGGCAGCAATTATCTGGAAGCCCTGACCCAGCTCGGTACGGTTGTTTTCGATAAAACTGGCACACTCACCAAAGGCGTATTCCGCGTCACGGCAATCGATTCCACTGACAATTTTTCCAAAGACACGGTCCTTCATCTTGCAGCACTGGCGGAATCTCAATCCCGCCATCCCATTGCCCAGTCTATCCGCCAGGCCTGGAAAAATCCGATTGATACGACGACTTTATCAGATTATCAGGAATTATCCGGTCTGGGAATCTGCGTCGTCTACAGAGGAAAAGAAATTCTGGCCGGCAATGAAACGCTGCTCCATCAAAAGCACATCACGTTTACTCCCAGTCCGGCAGCTGGAACCAAAGTGTACATCGCCTATGGCGGATCGTACGCCGGATGTCTGCATATCACCGACGAAATCAAAGAAGACAGCCGGCAGGCTATCCAGGGACTCAAAGATGCCGGCGTCTCCCAGACGGTTATGCTTACAGGAGATGCAGAAGACATTGGCCGGACCGTTTCCCAAAAACTGGGACTGGATACCTATTATGCCCAACTGCTGCCACAAGATAAAGTAGATCGGCTGGAAGAGCTGGATGCCCACAAGCAGATTGGAAAGAAATTAGCCTTTGTCGGCGACGGCATCAATGATGCGCCCGTACTTGCCAGAGCGGATGTAGGCATTGCCATGGGCGGTCTCGGATCCGACGCAGCTATTGAAGCGGCCGATGTCGTCCTCATGACCGATGAACCCTCCAAGCTGGTGACAGCTATCCGCGTAGCAAGAGCAACTAAAGGCATTGCCTGGCAGAATATCGTCCTGGCACTGGGTATCAAGGGATTGCTCCTCATTCTGGGCGCGCTGGGTATGGCCACTATGTGGGAAGCTGTATTTGGCGACGTAGGCGTCATGATTCTGGCAGTACTCAATTCCATGAGAGCCCTGCGGGCATAAATAATACATTGAAGCACAAAATACGGAGCTGGATCCTGACGAGTTCGTTTCAGGAGACAGCTCCGTATTAATACGTGCAGCTACAGGCCGGCAGACAGCCGGCCTGTAAGCGTTTATCCGGCAGGGAACCCTTTGTGGCGGGCGTGGGATGCCGCATAGCGGATATAAGGTCGAAGCGGTTCCAATGCCGCTCCTTTTTCCGGATCATACACGATCAGCAGAGAACCGGTCCGGGAATTCATGTCCAGATGACCAATCTGACGGAAGGCTTCTAATGTTTCCCACAAAACCTTCTTGTATCCTTCCTGTCCTTTTAGTTCCCGGATATACAGGCGTATGCGTCCCGGTATGTAAAAAACGACTTCTCCATGTCCGGGAAAGGGGTTTCTTACACAGGGCAGTCTGTCCAATACATCTGGCCGCGGCAACACCGGTTTTCTGACCGGCAGAACCGGTTTACAGGCCCATGCCCCAAGCATCGCTTTCCGGTTCTGAAATGCGTGAATTAGTGAAAGACCTGTCAGTGCCATACCAAAGGCAATATGTGCCTGTTTGGATCCGGCAACAAGGGATCCAATCGTACCGGCAAGAGAAATGGTCAGAGGCAGTCCCAATGATATCCGTTTCATCGTATCCCTCCTTGCTGGCCTTTATGCCAGCTAGCAAAATAACCGGTGCAGCCAGGCTGACACCGGTTATATAGACTAAAATATTACTGCTGCGCTTCCTGTGCGGCAATCATGTCTTCCAAAGCTTCTTTCTGACGCTGCAGTTCTTCCAGGGACGGTGTACCAGCGGCTGCCGGTGCCGGCTGCTGCAGGGCAAGAAGCTGCTGCTGTCTCTGCTGCATGAGCTTATACCCAAAGATACCTGCTACGACGCCAATACCTAAGCCAATCCAAAAATTCGTATTCTGAAACATAAAAATCCTCTCCTAACTACAGATACAACATATAAAAATAACAGGAATACACAAATCCCCTTATCTTCTTTATTATAGTCACGCAAGTAAATGAATGTCAATAACAAAATACGCCTTATTTTTTCATAAATCTTTTTGTTGTTGTTTTATATATTTATTAATTTATATATTTAAATATTTATTATAGCGGATTTTTATAGTTAAGTTTGCATAATTATCATTTATTATTGAATAGTATACACAGTGTAAAAATATATTTTATGTTAAATTAAATAAATGATTATCATAAACATTTATTTAATGCAGTAGACAGACGCTCCGATCTCTGCGTATAATCTGCCTCTAGTTTATGGATATATATATCAAAATAAAGCCCGCATCCGATTGATTTATATGTTTGTTTATGATAATTAATATCGTAAAATTATTTTTTTACGGCTTTAATCCACATTATATCATGTTATTTTGATATTTTATCTCAAATAACTATTGACATTAGTTATCATAATTGGTATAGTAACTATGGCAGAAAAATACAGGAAGGAGGACTGACATGAACATCGATCATTTACTTGTCACATACTGCGCGCCGACACTGGCCCGTCTGAAAATGGGTGCACTGCTCTGTCTTCACCGGGAAGGTACGGCGGAAGAATATGAAACCAGCGTCGCCCAGTATAACCGTCAATATAATAGTAAAGGGCTATATTTCCGCATTCTCTATCAGTGCCCCCAGCGGACACTATTATACGTCTTTCGTCCGGAAATGGTAGAAGCTTATACCCGGAAATCTTATATTGCACGGTTTCTCCAGTCATATGGATATCATCCGTACAGCAGCATATCACAGCTTTTAGATCACCTTTCCCAGCGCTTCCAGGAAGACGGCTGTTTTCCACACGAATCAGGAATATTCCTGGGGTACCCTCTCGCCGATGTGCTGGGGTTCATTACAAACAAAGGCAATCATGCCAAGCTGTGCGGTGAATGGAAAGTATATGGCGATGTTCGTCAGGCCGCCGCCTTATTTCATGCCTATACGTGCTGCCGCAAAGATTATATGGACCGCTTTGCCATCGGCACGACATTAGAAAAGCTCATCGTAGCATAAGGAGGACTCAATTATGGTAGAAATCGCATATTGGAGTGGTACAGGAAACACAGAAGCTATGGCACAGGAAATCGCCGCCGCTGTTAAAGCCGCCGGTGCTGATGTAGAAAGTGTTCTGATGGAAGATACGACCCCCGATGCCGTCGCTCAGCATGACGTCATTCTCCTGGGTTGCCCTGCTATGGGTTCAGAAGAATTGGAAGACAGTGTGGTCGAACCATTCTTTACGGCCATCGCTCCCAAATTAAATGGTAAAAAAGTGGGCCTCTTCGGTTCCTATGGCTGGGGAACCGGCGAATGGATGGACACATGGAAACAGCGCGCCCAGGACGCCGGCGCTGTCGTATTTGGTACGGCTATCGTCAATGAAACACCCGATAATTCAGAAGAATGCGCTGCTCTCGGCAAAGCAGCAGCCGCTCAATAACAAGATTCACCGGGCCGACTCCTTTTTTTCTCATATAGAAACGGGACTGACACAGAATACGATTCTGCATCAGTCCCGTTTTTATCAGCGCAAGAAAAGGTCTTTGACTTCTATATCGGGATGATGATACTGGTCTTCCCGGGAAATAGCGTGTCCATGAACCAGGATACCTCCCGATGGACACCAATGGGCACAGGCCATGCACGATACACACTGATCACCTGCACGGGCTTTCCCATTCTTTATAGTGATATTATGCATAGGGCAAAGACGCTCACATATCCCGCACCCGGTACAGGCCTCTATATCCACGCTGATGGCAAAGCGCCGTTTTCCCATGTGCCGGACAAGCTGCATGGCCATAAGCGATCCCGTCAGAGAGCGCTTTACTTCGTCCGTATTGACCGTTCTGGCCCGTACGGCTGTAGCAATAGATACTAATTTTTTCCGGGCTGTTTCAAGACGGCTCAAATCATACGTCACGCCCTTTTTCCATGTAGCTGTACTATTGGCAATCATAGGCACTGCCCGCCCATACGACAGGTGGCAGCGTTTCCGTTCCAGAATTTCCTGCAGATTGTACAAGGCATTGCCGGGTGTACTGCCACAAGTAGCTACCGCATAAAAATAGGTCGAAGGTGCAAACCGTGTATATTCTGCAAATTCCCGTACGGGATCAGGCAGATCACCAAAATAAACGGGAAATACGAAACCGATGACTTTATCCTGAATTCCCCTGCACGTGCCACAGTGAGCCGTCAGATCTACCACATGAACAGCCGTATCCCCCGTCTCTCTGGCCAAAAACCGCGCAGCGCTCAATGAATTACCTGTGCCGGAAAAATAAAGTATCATTTTCCTTCACCTCATTACATTTGATTTTGTCACGTTCTGTCTTAGTGTTACTTTTTCTTAACTATAATATCACTATAACACATATGAATACAAAATTCCATATATTTTAATACATATGGTCATGTAATCGTGGTGATTACCATGATTTTTTTATTTTTCTGCTCCGTTTTTCATGCGGCGGCAGGGTCCGGATACGCAACTTCATTGCTGATGGATTATCGTATTGACAATATCCCTGATTTCCGGCAACCGCTCCCGCAGCCGTTCCAGGACGGCGTCGGTTTCATTGCAGCCTACCCCCAATAGTTCCAGTGCCGTACGCAGACAGATTTCGCTGTACCGGCCGGCATCGACGGAAGTGGAAAAGCCGAACTGGATGACATAACTCCGCATAGCCCCCTTAATCAGGAGGGACCGGAGAAATACGTCCTCGCGGGAAAGAGTCAGGCTGTCACCGAAAATCTGTATGGTCATTTCCGTCAGATGGTTCGTTATTTTTTCAAAAATGACCGGTGAGGTATAGCCTTCATAATACGTTTCCCGTACCAGTTCATTCATGCGTACTGCTTCAAATTCGACCTGACACAGGGCCGCGTAACGGAAAGCTGACGATTCATCATGAAAATGCTCACCAATGAGATAATTACATTGGCAGAACAAAGATAATACAAGAGACTGAAAAATATCTTCCTTATTCTTAAAAAAATAATAAATACTGCCCGTCAATACGCCTGACTCTTCAACAATCTGACGGATGGTCGTCTTCTTATATCCCTGATGGACAAATAAGTCCTTTGCCGTCGCCAGGATGCGCTGCCGCACGCCACTCATATTCTCTTTATTTTTTTTCGTCATTCTCACCGCCTTGAACGCGTTCAATATTACAAATATAGTGTAAAATGAAACAGGAAAGTTGTCAAGAAAAAAGGCCTGCCGTTAAAAAATTGAACAGGTCTCAAAAAGCCCCGCTAAAAAGAATCACCATGCGGGGCCTTTTTTGATAAACCTATTCTTTTTTCCTACCTATGCGATGGAGCAGTCTCTTCTTTATTGCTTCTTTACCATAAGAAACGAAGTCCTGCATTGAATTGCCATTTGGTTGTTACATCCCCACCAAAAGACTTTTCAACGTCTCCATAAAAAACAGTATTGTCCGTCAGGGAAACTTTACCACCAATTCCAAAGGTATACCACGTATCTCCGCCATCACAATGCTGATAATAGGAGGCATCGGTTCCCCAAAGGGCCATGTCCCAATCTCCGGAAAATTCATGGAGAGCATTGAATTTTAAGTAAATCTGGTTGGGTTCCTGTCCTTTTGCTGTAGCAAAAGATTTGCCCAGGCGGAACCCCAGTCTGCCAATCAGGCTGTCTTCTCCATCATCATGTACTTTAACACCATTCGATAACGTATAGTCACTTCCACCAGATTTGCCATATACCAGCTGAGATTGCGGCTCGATGAACCATTTACCGCCCATGTCGAACTTACGGCCATATTCGGCACTAACCATCCAGGCATGATCCGAATAGTCCGCATCTGCCGCTTTCATGCCATCATGGTAAACATTGTATTTGTTGTTATAATGGCTGTAGGACAAGACATAATCCATATAATGGCCTTTGCTGCCAGCCCAGCCAGCATACAAGGAGCCCCCATAATTACGCATATCGCCATCTCCATGATGATAGTCTACATCGCCCATGGCACTGTGAAAAGCTCCGCCGATGTGCCATTTACCATTCTGATTATCGGCCACAGTCCGGTCGTAGCCTAATTGATAGAAGTTCCAACGATAGTTGTAATGACCATATTTATCCGATTCCGTTTCCCCAGATTTCATGCGGAACCAGACACCATCTTCCGTGTCACTATAGTCCCGCAATTCACCAAGACGCTGGTTCAATGTGTCGATGTTCCGGTGCGATAACAAATCACCATGTACGGCAGAGGCAGAGGCTACAGGAATCTTGATATTATCCGTCGGATTTTCAGAATAATCGACAAAATACCAGTCATTGCCGTTAGTCCCAAACCGTTCAGACACAATATTCTTATCAATGGCCGGCGTATAATCAAACAGGGCCCCATCTGAAATATCCGAAGTTTTAGTAATCGCTTTAAAAGTAATGCCAGCAGCGGCATCGGCAAAGCGGACCGGGTTATCAGTGCTGACGCCTTTTAATGCAGAAATATCCGCTGGCTGGACATAGACCAGGCCCGAGCCATCTTTAATGGTGAAGAAATCGGTACCCGCGTTGCGATAAGCATTATTTACTTTAGCCCCACTGGCATCCATGACGAAAGTCCCTTCATTGGATTTCAAGTTATACAGGACCAGATTATTGACTGTATCCTTATCCTCAGTATGGACATTATAGGCATGCGTATCAATGATGCCACCTTTATCGAGGGTAATGGCACTCAGATAATTGCTCCGTGTATCCAGCCCCTGTTCATCTTTTCCGCGCAGCATAATGTCGGGAACCCACTTGGCACCATCGGCCAACGTAACCTGCAGCCGGCTGTCACCGCGGACATCACCATACGTTTGTGTCGCTTCATCATAGTTAATCAGGCCGACACCGGCACCATACCAATAGGAATCTTTACCAGAAAATCCGACGCGGATAGTTCCTTTTTTTGCATCAAGGTTACCGTAAATTTGGACGGTATTCTCCGGATTCAGGATGGTTCCATCTTCGTTAGCATTGATATTGACCGTTGAGCCACCACCGTGCTTAGCTGATACGGCATCGTTTTTGCTAATGGTATTAACATTTCCCTTGGTATCGATTTCATACTCATTGTCGTAGCCTTCATGAGTTCCCGTTGCAATCTGGTCGTTAATATAGGTATTCCCCGTGACATTGATGACAGCCCCCTGGTCAGCATATAAGCCATTATGCGCAATACTGCGTCCCGTCGTACAATTGGGATCCAGTTTGGTATCAATGTACAAATTTCCGATATTTGTGGTCCCTTTTCCGATGAAATAGGCATTGGTATTGACGATACCGCTGTCTTTAATGGCATTTGTTAAATCCGATTTTATCGTCAGATTATCAAGACTCATAGCACCTGAGCTATAAATGCCATAAACGCCAACACCACCGCCATACTTATGGGCTAGCAATCCATCGACCTGAAGATTCACATCGCGAATCGTAGCACCATTGTATTTCGGTTCTAATAAAACAGTCTGATAATCACTCTTTTGGTAATCGGCCATGGTCTTAGACGAATCGGCTCCAAGTGTGGCACGAACAGTATATGAATTCAGGTCTTTCTTGGAATTCATGATGATAAGGCCCCGTTTTTCTTTTGAAAGCCTATCTCCTGTATCATACGTAAAATTCCCATCCTTGAGTAATCCGCTCGTATCCACTTGAAGATGAGGGTCTGTATCATGCTGAGTTACCGTATTATTTTCATTGATATACAAAATCTGTTCATAAGGTGGATATCCATCAGCGTACACATCTCCGCTAACCAATCCTCCCAGTGTACAACCAGCAACCAAACTGAATAAGATAAGTCGTCGCAAATTCCGTCCGTTCTTCATATGCATACCTCCATGTTTTTATATTTTTTATGTACTATATGTTAATATTATATATCTTATTTTAATTATTTCAATGTAGCATCGCCTGCATTATAATTAAGCATGGTAAATTTAAATATATAGTAATGTAATGACATCAAGTTGTGAACCACTTATAATTTGTATATTGTACGTATATTGTACGTGTATTTCATGCTCTCACGTATTTGAATTTATTCAGAGTCAGTCAATTTTAAAAAAATTAGACATAAATAAAACCGCATGAATGGCTTATTCATGCGGTTTACCTGTATTATGGAATTGTAACAATATACAGCGTGATTAACGTTTGCTGAACTGGGAAGCTTTACGAGCTTTCTTAAGACCATATTTACGGCGTTCTTTTTCACGCGGATCACGTGTAAGAAGACCAGCCTTTTTGAGGGGTTGACGGAAATCAGCATCGACTTCGAGAAGTGCACGGCTGATACCGTGACGGATAGCGCCAGCCTGACCGGACGGGCCACCACCCTTAACGTCAGCGATGACATCATACTGTTCGGTAACACCGGTCAGTACGAGAGGCTGCTTAATAACGAGTTCCAGCGTTTTACGGCCAAAATATTCGGTCAATCCTTTTTTGTTTACTGTGATATTACCCTGACCCGGAACCAGACGAACTCTGGCAACGGAGGTTTTTCTACGGCCAGTGCCGTAGTACTGTGCTACTGCCATGAAATCTTCCTCCCGGTTATATTAACGAATGTTCAACTTTAATTCTTCTGGCTGCTGTGCCTGATGCGGATGTTCAGCACCAGCATATACGTTCAGTTTGCGATACATCTGTTCGCCCAGTTTGTTCTTCGGCAGCATGCCGCGAACAGCCATTTCAACAACGCGTTCCGGACGTTTTTCAAGCATGTGGCCTGCCTGTGTAAACGAAGAACCACCGGGATAGCCGGAATGACGGAAATACGTCTTCTGAATGAGTTTTTTACCTGTGAGTTTTACTTTTGCTGCGTTTACAACGATTACATAATCGCCTGTATC
Organism: Megasphaera hexanoica; assembly: GCF_043520715.1. Lineage (NCBI taxonomy): Bacteria > Bacillati > Bacillota > Negativicutes > Veillonellales > Veillonellaceae > Megasphaera > Megasphaera hexanoica. The sequence continues at coordinate 2,038,796 of NZ_CP171361.1, forward strand.
TACATGCGGGGTAAATGTCGGTTTATGTTTTCCCCGAAGAACTTTTGCGACTTCGGCAGCAAGACGACCTAATGTCTGACCTTCAGCGTCAACAACATACCATTTACGTTCAATGTTGCTGGCGTTGGCCATAAATGTAGTTTTCATGCTGTATAATCCTCCCTGAATAACTATCTTAAGCCTAAGCTTTAGGATCTTTTTCTCCGGGGCTGGTGGAGTCCAAGTGAAAAGCTTACCTATATATATTACCCGTCCCGGCAGTCTTTGTCAAGCTATTTTTCTGACAATTTCTATTTGACAATCTGGTATAAGCATGTTAGAATGAGCCCATCAACTTGATAGCGTTGCTAAGACGAGAAGAGTATGCAGCAGGGACTGTCACAGAGAGCTCCTGTCCGGTGCAATGGAGCACAGAAAGCGCTGCAGAAGATGGACTCTGAGCAGACGTGCCGAATAGTCAGGCCGTCCGGTTGTACCCGTTATCGTACTATGGTATTGAGGGCCTTAGGGCCTGCGTACCTGAAGAGGCTGTTTTCGTGAGGAAACAGTGAAATTGGGTGGTATCACGGTGCTTCCGTCCCTTACTGGGGCGGAAGCTTTTTTTGCGTAGTGCCGGCAACCGTCAAGTAACTACAACGTACATCAAAAGAAAAGAGGAATCGTATCATGCCAATCAAAATCATTGACGGATTATCCGCAAAAGAAAAATTACACGAAGAAGGAATCGCCACTATCGACCGCCGCAAGGCACTACACCAGGACATCCGTCCCCTGCGCATCCTGATTCTGAACCTCATGCCGCTCAAAAAAATTACAGAACTCCAGTATCTCCGCCTCCTCGGCGACTCGCCCCTGCAGATAGAAGTCGATTTCTGTCACACGGTTACCCATATCAGCAGCAATACTGATGCATCCTACCTCGATGCCAACTATCGCACGTACGACGAAATCAAGGACACCTACTATGACGGATTCATTATCACCGGCGCTCCCGTAGAAACACTGCCTTTTGAAGAAGTAGATTATTGGCCGGAATTAGTAAAATACCTGGACTGGTCCCGTACCCATGTCTACTCTACTCTGTCGTTCTGCTGGGGTGCCCAAGCTGCACTGTATCACTTCTACCATATCAAAAAACAGCTCCTGCCCCAGAAGCTGTTCGGCATTTATGAATATCAGCTTACACGTCGCCACCATCCTCTGCTGCGTGGATTCGATGACCGTTATTTTATTCCCCAGTCACGTCATACGGCTATCGATGATGTCGCCGTCTACAATACACCAGAACTGGAAATCCTTTCACGCAATACCAAAAACGGCATCAATATCATCGGCACGCCGGACAACCGCCAGTTCTTTATTCTCGGCCATTTCGAATATGACCGGGATACACTGGCCAAGGAATATACACGCGACAAGAATAAAGGCCTTCCCATCGCTCCGCCGGCCAATTATTATCCTGATAATGATGACCGCAAGACGCCGGCCTTTACCTGGTGCAGCTATGCCCATATCTTCTATCATAACTGGCTCAACCTGGTCTACCAGGAAACACCGTATATACCGGAAGAAATTGGTCATGTCGCCTGCGCTCACTGATAACTAAAATGGACTGTAACGAAAACAGGCGATATTCCCATTTCGTTACAGTCCATTTTCTATCGGTGGAATCGTTTCCTATTGTCCGTTATTTCGTACCAAAAATACGGTCACCGGCATCACCCAGACCGGGAAGGATGTAGCAGTTTTCGTTCAGGCGGTCATCGAGTGCCGCTGCATAAATCTTTACATCGGGATGTTCACGGTTCAGGCACTGTACCCCTTCAGGAGCTGCGACCAGGCAGATGAACTTGATATTCTTGATTCCCCGCTGCTTGAGCAGTGTAATAGCCGCCGAAGCACTGCCGCCTGTAGCAAGCATGGGATCGACGATAATGAAATCACGGCCTTCGATATCAGGCATCTTGCAATAATATTCGACCGGCTTCTTCGTTTCCGGATCGCGGTACAGTCCGATATGACCTACCTTTGCCATTGGCATGAGATTGAGCATGCCCTGAACCATTCCCAGGCCGGCGCGCAGGATAGGGACAATGACCAGCTTCTTGCCGCTGATCTGCTTGCCCGTCATTTTCTGCAGCGGCGTTTCAATTTCTATGTCTTCCAGGGGAAGGTCTCTGGTGATTTCATAGGCCATGAGCATGGTAATTTCTTCTAATAGTTCCCGGAAATCTTTGGAATCTGTTTCTTTTTTCCGCATCAGCGTCACTTTGTGCTGAATCAGCGGGTGATTTAATACTTCGATCTGCATGTGGTATATTCCTTTCTTTATGACATATAGCTGCCTTGCGGCTTATTTATCCATTTCCTTAATCATGTTGACACGGACTTCATGACGGCCGCCATCAAACCCCGTAGAAAGGAAAATGCGGACGATTTCTCTGGCAAGGCCCGGACCGATGACCCGGCCGCCCATAGTGAGAATATTGGCATCATTGTGGCGGCGGCAGTATTCGGCAGAGAACATATCGTGGCACAAAGCAGCCCGGATGCCATGGACCTTGTTGGCAGCAATACCAATACCAATACCGGTACCGCAGACGAGGATACCTCTGTCAAATGTACCATCGGCAACGGCTTCAGCTACCTTTTTGGCAATGACCGGATAGTCACACCGTTCCGGCGTATGTGTACCATAATCAGTGTAGGCAATTCCCTGTTCGTCCAAGTATTGTTTGATGTTTTCCTTCAAATCGAAACCACCGTGGTCTGCACCAATTACTAATTTCATAGACTATTTCCTCCTGTACATAAATAAAATAAACACCGATGCGACAGACACCTTTGCTTTTCTTATTTATTATACTCTGACAGGACAGAAAAATAAAGCGTTCTTCCTTAAACGGAACGGACATCTCCGCCGGCAGATTTCTTCATGCGGTTCATAATAGCCATTCCCAGGCCTTCTTCATCAGTACCTTCGGCCAGGATATGATCTACATGGACACTGTCAAAGAACAAAAGGCCCGTATACAGCTGGGCTGCCAGGGCTGCCTTGTCATCATGGTCTCCCCAGATGTACATGGCATCTTTGGGAAATGCTTCGGCCGTCTGCCGGCTCACCAGAAAGCCTACTTTCTTTCCCTGGGCCGTAAGTTCCAACGCCTGTTGTTCCATAGCCTTCCGTACGTGTTCTACAGAGCCCACGTAAACCGTTACCGGAGCCGACGGCGCATAATGGCGGTATTTCATGCCCGGTGCTTTAGGTACGCCTTTCCCTGTAATGATGTGACGGTCTACATCGACCTTTCCTTTTCCCACGACTTCTTCCAGCATCGGCAGGGTCACTCCGCCGGGACGAAGAATTGTAACCGTATCATCATCGTGGCATTCGACAATAGTCGATTCGACACCGATATGACAGGGACCTCCATCGATGATCATATCGACCCGTCCATCCATATCGTGGGCGACTTCTTCGGCTGTCGTCGGGCTGGGCCGGCCGGACCGGTTGGCGCTGGGAGCCGCGACAGGTACACCGGCCGCCTTGAGGAACGCATGGGCAATATCATGGTCCGGGCAACGTAAAGCGACGGTATCCAGTCCTCCCGTGGCGGCATCGGGCACACAGGATTTACGTGGGAAGATAATGGTGAGAGGCCCCGGCCAGAACGCATCGAGCAGCTTCTGAGCCGTCGGCGAAACGTACGCGGCTACCTCATGAGCTGCCTCCTGGTCCGGAACGGTCAGGATGAGCGGGTTGTCGCTGGGACGCCCTTTGGCGGCGTAAATACTGCGGCAGCAGTCGGCATTGAGACCGTTGGCTCCGATACCATAAACCGTTTCTGTCGGGAATACGACGATGCCGCCATCCCGGATGATGCGGCCAGCTTCTTCCAATATATCCTTATCTTTTTCTACGTCTGTTATGCGGACTATTTTTGTCTGTTTCACACTGATCTACTCTTTTCGCTGGAATACGACGACCCGTTCGATGCCGCCGTAATCCTTTACTATTTTTTGTAATACGAAATGACCTGACGCCGTAAAAATCGAGGCAACATCCCGGCTCTGTCCGGCCCCACATTCGACGGCACAAAACCCGTCTACTTTCACATACGGCATGGCATCGCGGGCTATACGGCGGTAATAGTCAAGCCCGTCTTTGCCTCCAAACAAGGCCTGCCGGGGGTCATGGCGCACTTCCGGCTGCAAATGGTTCATATCATCTGCCGTCAGATAAGGGGGATTGGATACGACCCAGTCATAGACAGACGGCGGTACCGATGCAAACAGATTGCTTACCTGCCAGCTTACCCTGTCTGAAAGCCCCAGCCGTTCCCCATTTTTCCGGGCAACAGCCAGCGCCTTTTCTGAAATATCGACACCCAGCCCCTGGCACTGTGGCCTTTCGTGGAGCAGACTCAACAAGATGGCCCCGCTTCCCGTGCCTATGTCGAGGATCCGTGCCTCCGCTTCCGGTTCCAGCTGCTCCCATACGGTTTCGACGAGCATTTCTGTTTCCGGACGGGGAATCAGCACGTTTTCATTGACCAGGAAATCCAGTCCCATAAAAGACCTTTCTCCCAAAATATGTGCCACGGACAACCGGTCAGCCCGTTTTTTGACCAGTTCCCGGTAGGAAGCCAGTTCTTCTGTTGTCATCGGTTCATCGTAGTGTGCATAGAGATAAATCCGTTCCTTCTTCAATACGTGGGAGAGGAGGATTTCCGCATCCAGCCGCGGCGAATCAATGCCCTTCGATGAAAAAAACTGCGTCGTCCAGGTGAGAAGTGCCCCTATGGTCCACAACTTACTCATTTTCTGATTCTTCTTTCATCAGTTCTGCCCGGTGCGCTTCCGCCAGAGCCTGAATGAATTCATCCAGGTCCCCGTTGAGGACGTTTTCCAGCTTGTACAACGTCAGATTGATGCGGTGATCCGTTACCCGCCCCTGCGGGAAATTATATGTCCGGATCCGTTCGCTCCGGTCGCCCGTACCGACCTGGCTGCGCCGTGCTTCCGTCACTTCTGCATCGGCTTCCTGCTGGGCTTTGTCCAACAGGCGCGCCTTCAGTACGCGCATGGCCTTGGCCCGGTTTTCCAGTTGGGACCGTTCGTCCTGGCATTCGACAACAATTCCCGTCGGCATATGGGTCATGCGGACAGCCGAACTCGTCTTATTGACGTGCTGACCGCCGGCCCCGCTGGATCGGAAATAATCGACGCGGACATCATCCATATTCAGATCGATTTCCACATCTTCCGCTTCCGGCAGTACGGCTACCGTAGCGGTAGACGTATGAATGCGGCCGCCGGCTTCCGTAACAGGTACACGCTGCACACGGTGTACACCTGATTCATATTTCAGTTTGCCATATACGCCATGGCCTTCAACGGAAAAAATAACTTCTTTGAAACCGCCCAGTTCAGGAGCATTGGAACTGATGATACTCGCCTTCCAGCCAGGCTGTTTTTCGATGTATTTCATATACATGCGGAACAAATCTCCCGCAAACAGGGCTGCTTCGTCACCGCCGGCTCCGCCACGGATTTCCATGATGACGTTTTTATCGTCCCGCGGGTCTTTGGGCAGCATGAGGACATGCAGCTCTTCTTCCAGTCCGGCCTGCTTCTTTTCCAAATCCGCTACTTCCTCTTTGGCCATGGCGATGATTTCGGCATCACTTTCCGGATCTTTCAATAATTCCCGGTCGTCCCGGATTTGTTCCGTCACCTGTTTGTACTGACGGTATGCCTCTACTATCGGGGACAGCGACGCATGTTCCCGTGTCAGCTTCTGCCATTCTTCCTGGCGGGCAATGACCGACGGGTCACTGATGCGTTGTTCCAGATCCATAAATTTATTTTCAACAGCCTGCACTTTATCAATAAACACGTAAATTCCTCTCTTTCGTTACCACATCCCGGAGTTACGCTGATTCGGCCCGGGACGTTTCTCCTTCGCCGGGTTCAGCCGGCGTAATCGTTACGGTGGCAGTTTCACCATCCGGCGTTTCCGTATGATCTTCCGGCTTGGCAGCATTCATCGCTTCAATAGCCACTTCAATCTGATCCGCATGAGGTTCCCGCGTCGTCAGATACTGGAGATACAGGCCCGGCTTAAAAATTGCCTGGACAAGCGGATTTTCCGTCCGCGCTGCTATGCGGATCATTTCATAACTGATACCAGCCACGACAGGCATTAAAAGAATCCGTGATACCACCCGTTCGGCCAGATTTGGCCACCCCAGGAAGGCAAAGACAAAAATAGAGACGACCATGACGATGAGCAGAAAATTAGTACCGCAGCGCGGATGAAGACGGCTGTGTTTTTTGACATTATCAACGGTCAGTTCTTCTCCTGCTTCGTAGGTCCAGATAGTTTTATGTTCAGCGCCGTGATATTCATAGACACGGCGGATATCGCTCGTAAGGGAAATGCCCCATATATACAATAAGAAGATAAGCAGCCGTAATACGCCTTCCACAATGTTCAGGCGGACGGCGCTGTCCATGACACCCGGTATGAATTTGGCGCCATACGTCGGAATGAGGAGAAAAATGACAATGGCCAATACAATCGAAAAAGCCATCGTTGCCATCATCTGCGGGCGGGACAGTTCCTCTTCTTCTTCGCCGGCAGCCTGGGCAGAATAGGACAGGCATTTCATGCCATATACCAGAGATTCATACAAGGCAATCGTACCGCGCAGCAGGGGTTTCTTCAAAATCGGGTACCGTTCACACAATGAATGTACTTCATCTTTTTTGACCGTAATCTGGCCGGACGGCGTCCGCACTGCTGTAGCAATATATTTCGGCCCCCGCATCATGACCCCCTCTATGACAGCCTGGCCTCCTACATACGTAGTGGGTTTATTCAAAAGGCACACCCCATTTCCACACAAACAAATAGAGCAGAGCATTTCTGCTCTGCTGCACACTTGTACTGCTTATTTACTAGCTTTTTTACCATAACGTTTATTGAACTGTTCGATACGGCCACGAGCCTGCTGAGCACGCTGCTGGCCCGTAAAGAACGGATGGCATTTAGAGCAAATTTCAACACGCAGTTCCGGTTTAGTTGAACCTGTTTCGAATGTATTACCACAAGCACACGTTACTTTGGCGTTGCTGTAGTATTTCGGATGAATTCCTTCTTTCAAAATTTACACCTCTTCTCATCTATCATACAAAACCTATGCTAGACTAGTTTAGCATAAAGGCCCGGGAAATGCAAGGGAAAATATCCGTTATTCCCATAGAATTATTCTGCATCCTCCGGTTTCAAAAGGGGAAGCGGTGCCAGATAAATGATATCTTCCCGTTTTGCCGCATCCCCTTCAGCCAGGATAGCCGCCTGTCCGGCAATATGAGCCCCGGCTTTTTCAGCCAGCGCCTTCAGAGCTTTCATCGATCCGCCCGTGCTGATGACATCATCGACGAGGAGGACCTTTTTACCGCGCATGAGCGCCACGTCAGCAGCCGAAAGGTACAGGCGCTGTTTGCCTGCTGTCGTTATGGATTCATCTTCTACCCAGATGGGATCATCCATATATGCTTTAACCGATTTCCGGGCCACGACATATTGTTTCATGCCGCTCAGACGCGCCATTTCATGGGCCAGGGGAATTCCCTTTGTTTCGGCAGTCATGATGACGTCTGTATCGGCAGGCATTTTTTTAACCAGTTCCCTTGCCGTAGCCGATACGATATCTACATCTCCCAGGATAACAAAACCGGCAATAGCCAGGTCGTCATTTAATTTGATGATGGGAAGCTGCCGTGTACAGCCGGCTACGTGCAATTCATAATAGTTCTTTGCCATATTACACACCTCATTTTTAGAGTTCTTATATTTTCATTATACCCTTTCTTCATTCTGGTGGCCAGAGTGATTCCGCCAGATTACCCGTTCACTGTAAATCGGACGGTGCATCGCTGCGGATGAAACCATTGGAACAGCGCATATCGTACAATGCTTCAATAAAGCTGTCCATATAAGGCAGGAACTGCTGCCGGTGAATCATATGGAGCACCTCGTCACAGGCAGCATAGCGGGCAGCCCGGACTTCTGCATCCTGCAGGTGCAGGGACGACAAGGGAACATCGGCTATGACGACATAAATATCGTCAAACCCGTGATGGAACCGGAGCCGCATGAGCGGTGCCTGCCCGGTAAGATCAACAGAAAGTCCTATCTCCTCGCGCACCTCCCTCATGGCCGCTGCCTGGCTCGATTCGCCACTGTGTACATGCCCAGCAACAGTCAGATCCCAACATCCATCCAGCGGATCTCCCGGCTTCCGCCGCTGCTGGATGAGAAGACGCCCGGCATGATCGAAAATACAGACGTGGACAATGAGGAAGTATTCCCCGTCAGACAGTGTATCTTCCTGGCTGCGGTCGATAGTCCTTCCCGTAGACACGCCACGGTAGTCATAAATATCCAGACGTTCCATTTTATCCCTTCTCTTCTTTCAAAAATTGCCGTAACAGGCGGCGCAGTAATACCGATGGTTTTTCATCCGCTTCTTCACAATAGCGCTGCAGAGACTGCCAATCCGCATCGTCGAGATACGTATCGACTTTATGCCGCTTCTGCTTTGTTTCCTCTATCCGTGTCCTGCGCCTGGGGCGGGGTGGTTCTTCAGGAAAGAAATCCTGTATTTTCCGCCGTTTTGGTATTTCCTCAAACTCCATAAGCTGTTCCTCCCAGCGTTTCTAATGTATTTAATACGACCTTTACCCGTTCATATTCCTCGTCGAGGCGGCATATGTCTTCATGGCCGGTTTCATAATCGGCTTCCAGTTTCTCACCACTGCGGATATTGGATTCCTTTTCCTCTTCCAGACAATCTTCCAGAACGACGACATACTCACAAAGCTCATCACAGATATCGAGTATCCGGTTGCAATAGCCCTTATAGTCTTTCTGCAGGTCATACCAGTCCTCTTCCAGGCGGTCTTCCCAGTCTTCCAGCTCTTCCCGGTGCTGTTCCAGATGATGACCGCGGCGGCTGAAATCAAAGACAGGCTTGCGCCCCCACAGGCCGGAATGTTCGTACTCTTCTTCGTCCTTCATGAACTGCCGGCGTTCCCGGGACAGATCTGCCCGTTCCGTAAAGTAAGACCGGCATCGTTCCCGCCAGTCCAGCCAGAAAGATTCGGCTTTTTGTGCCGACTCTTCATATCCGGCCAAGGTATGGGCAAAGCTGGCAGCGTCATCCAGTTTGGCAAACACGGGCTGCCACGTCGTAAAATTACGGATACCCTTCAGGAGGCGCTGGTAAAAATCTTCCGTTTCCGTCATATCATCCAGGGGCACATACTTCCTGCCGGCCCAGTCGCGGTCGTATTCATTTTCCCTGTCCCGGACATACGACACAGCCTCTTTAAGGGCCTTTCGGACACTGTACAGAGCGAGATTGCGCTTTTCTATTTTCTTCCGGGTACTCTCATGGTTTTCAAAATACGAGGCTTTCGCCTGCCGGGCTGTCCGTACCATATACAGATGACGTTCTATGCTGTCACAAATAATAGGAATCTGCGTATAAATAAAGCTAATCTTATCGGCTTCAGCCAACGACCCTCCATAAGACAAATTCCATAAGGATTTCGCATCAGCCTCAAAGCGGGAGTACACTACCAATTCAGACGCACTGTTCCGTAATACCGTCAGCAGGCGGTCGTATTCAGGCAGGCCATCGGCCGGTTCAGCCGTATACGCCCGTATGTCATCCAGAACATGATCTGTATCCGGACGTGCCTTCTGGGTTAAACTGGTCTTTACTTTTCCTAATTGTTTTTTCAGCCAGCTCATCGATGTTCAACCTTCTCCCCTGATTCATTCCCAGTTTTTAATTATAGCAAATCATAGAGATTTGAACTAGTCACATAACACATTTTATACTTGCAGTATTGATACGAAGAAATAATCATTAGTAATTGACTGCACCCAATCTCATAGCTATAATATAGCCATTATAAATATTGAGGGGGAAATATTTGATGAAAAATCTGATTGTAATAGGTCTGTTCGTACTTCTTGTACTGAGCCATCTCTATCCCGGCAGTCCCGTGGCAACGTTAGCCATGCTTACTGCTTTGGTAGCTATCGGCGGCGCTTGCGTCAAACTTGGCGAATATATCTGGGGCAGCGACTGCGAAGCCTGGCTGACGGTTGTAGGTCTGGCCTCTACGGCACTCATCGTAACCTATGTCCCGGCCTGCGTTCCCCAGGGAATCAATCATCTGGCCCTCCTCGTAACGACTATGATTCACTAATAATAACTGACAGCTGGAATTTTTCCGGTTGTCAGTTATTTTTTTCTATTTTTCTCCTTGTATACATGTCAAGAGCTGGTAAAGCATGGTAAAATAGTAGTAAATAAGTAGTAAATACTTCCTTTAAATTTACATGATTTTTACAAAGTATTTACACAGGACTGACAAAGTATACGTATACTTTGAAAAGAGTATATTAGGAGGCGTACCTTACATGTTCAGCATCAGCAATAAACACGAAGAATTTTTTGACTATCTCATCGAAAATGCCGAGAAATTCCGGCGCGGCGCCGTCATCGCCAACGAAGTCATGAAAGACCTGTCACTCCTGCCGGATCATATGGAAGAAATTACCAATCTGGAACACGGGGCAGACAAAGTCAATTTTGATGTCATCAAACAATTGGCCCGCGTATTTATCACGCCGATCGACAGAGAAGATTTTTACAATCTGTCCTGCCGGCTGGAAGACTGTATCGACAACCTCCACGGCTTTATCATGCGCGTCGATATGTACCATATTACCCAATCGACGCCGGCTGCCGTGCGTGGTACGGAAGTCCTCATCGATATGGGAAATGAACTGGCCAGCACCTTTGAATTGTTAAAGAATATCGACAAACACCAGGCAGAACTCATTTACCATACGGAAAAGCTCAACAAGATGGAAACAGAAGTAGACCATATCTACCGGGCAGAAATGTCCCGTATTTTCAGCGGGGAAATGCCGCTTCTGGATGTCATCCGCTGGAAAGATACGATGGCGTCCATCGAAGAAACAGCGGATAAAGTAGAAGCACTGGGTAACCTGATCAAAGGAGTGGTTATGAAGTATGCTTGATACGTACATGATTATCCTCGTCGTCGTTCTGGCCCTGATTTTTGATTTCATCAACGGCTTCCACGATACAGCCAATGCCATCGCTACCTGCGTATCGACACGGGCAATCCGGCCCGGCCTGGCTATCATCGGTACGGCTATCCTGAACTTTATCGGTGCCATGATTTCTACAGGCGTTGCCAAAACGATTGGCGGCGATATCGTCATATCGGCCAGTATGATCAATGAACTGATTATCGTGTCCGGCCTGACAGGAGCCATCATATGGAATCTCCTGACCTGGTACGTCGGCATGCCGTCCAGCTCTTCTCACGCTCTTATAGGCGGCATGATTGGCGCCGTTGCCATTTCTGTCGGTTTCGGTGCCCTCAACGGTTGGGGCATATTGAAGATTTTCCTCTCCCTTATCCTGTCTCCTATAACCGCCATCGTCGTCGGTTATATTATTATGAATCTCCTCTTTGCCTTCTGCCATAATTACCGTCCGGCCGTCGTCAACCTGACGGCCAACAGGCTGCAGATCCTGTCCGCTGCTCTCATGGCCTTTTCCCACGGATCCAATGATGCCCAGAAATCGATGGGGATCATTACACTGGCCCTGCTTTCTGGCGGATTCATCGAAACACTGGAAGTTCCTACTATCGTCAAACTGCTCTGCGCTGCCGCCATGGCCCTGGGAACCAGTGTAGGCGGCTGGAAAATCATCCGTACGGTAGGCGGCAAAATTTTCAAGATGCATCCCATCCACGGATTTGCTGCCGATCTCAACTCGGCAGTTGTTATCTTTACGGCCACGCTGCTTCACCTGCCCGTATCGACGACCCATGTCGTATCCGGATCTATCATGGGTGTGGGCGCTGCCCAGCGCGTTAAAGCCGTTCACTGGAACGTAGCGCGCCAGATGGTTTCTGCCTGGGTCCTTACCATCCCCTGCACGGCCGTCATGGGAGCACTCGCCTTCCTCATCATCCGTTATGTCTTCTTTGCCGTCGTCTAAAACCTCAAACAAAAAACAGGAACTGTTCCATGAACGCATATCATGGGACGGTCCCTGTTTTTTTATGTCTTATAAGGTAAATACATCAGCCAGGCTATGTACCTGTCCTTCTTCATGGATTACGCGATAGGCTGCATGGAAAGTCATGGCATTGCGGTATATTTTAGCCACTGATTCCAGCGTTTCCATTCGATAAAATGCCTGGTTGAGGTTCGTACCTACGGCACAAGCCCCATGACTTGCCATGAGGATGACATTGACTTTCTTCAATCCCTGGGCACACTTGACGGCCAGATCCATTGATCCCGGTTCGGCAAAAGGCACGGTTATGACCGGTCCGAGGAAATCCCGCCCTTCCGTTACGACCTGACTGGGAAATTCCAATCCTGCCACTGATACAGCCGTAGCCGTCACAGGATGGCAGTGGACGATGGCTTTCACATCAGGACGAGCCTTATAGATTTCCAGATGAAGGCTCGTTTCGGACGACGCCTTGCCTTTTCCTTTTACGATATGCCCCTGCATGTCGATGAGCAGCAGATCGGACGGCCTGAGTTCTCCCTTTGGCACACCGGAAGGCGTGATGACAATCAGGCCGTCATCGCGGCGATAACTGATATTACCATCGCAGGCTACGACCAGCCCGCCTTCCTTCATCTTCCAGCCGATGCGGCATAGTTGTTTTTTTGTATCCTTTGTATCCATACCATTCACCTGTTCTTTCCTAAAAGATATCTCAATCATATCACAAAGTCCGTATGATAGTAAAAAATCAAAGTGTCACCGTAAAGGTGATGACGCCATTCTTATACGAAACATTGATAGAGCCTTTCAACAGCCGTACCAGTTCTTCCGCCATAGACAGGCCGATACCGTATCCGGCTTTGGCACTGCTGTGCGATTCATCCCCCCGATAGAAACGTTCGAAAAACCTCGTATAATCGACGCCCTTTCCACCGGCAAAATCATTAGAGACGGTCAGTACAGCCCCCTTGCCGATTTTCTTCGTCGTCAGAGTCACGGTAATCGTTCCTGCTTCATCGCAATACTTAACGGCATTATCGAGAAGGATACTGGCGATTTCATAGACACAGCGCTGATCCGCCACGACATGGATTCCCTCTTTTATGCGTGGCACGAGCATCTTTCCCTGGTCTTTGGCCAGAGCATCGAAAGATTGGACAGCCGACTGGATTTCATGAGAAATATCTATATCCTGCAGCGTTATATCTGCCCGGGAACGTTCGCCCCTTTTTGCCAGCATGATCAAATCATTGATCAGCTGTGACTGGCGCCGGACCTGTTTTAAAATATTGTCCGTCCACTGACTCTTGCCGTTGAGCATCTCAATAGTCTCAGCATTGGCCGAAATGATGGCAATCGGTGTTTTTAATTCGTGGCCGGCATTGGTAATAAACCGTTTCTGGTTTTCCATATTGCGGACAAAAGGCCGGACGGCCAGGCTGGACAAAGCCGCCAGAATGATTACATACAGAACAATGACAATCAGACCAAACCAGAAGGAATAGCGCAGCATATGATTGATGGACATGATATTTTTCGTGCTGTCCAGTACAATGAGCAGCCGGGACCCATCGGGATAGTCCTTCCTGAGATAGGCATAAACGGCCTTATCTTTATTGAGGAAACCTTTATCACTGGAAAGGCGGGATGCCATGTCAGCATAGACAATTGCTGAAGAAGCATCAAAAGCAGCGGTATGACTGATATCGACACGGGACACAGTCTGGTCTGCATCCCAGTAGACAGAAAAATATCGTACCTGGTAGAGAAAATCGGGTGTACTGGAAATCCAGTCATCACCGTCCAGCAGTACTTTATCGACGGCTGACCAGCCTGCATCACGATGAATCTGCCGTCCATCCGGCAGCGTTCCGTCATTTTCAGCAATAGAAGTTATAATCCAGTCGATCTCCCTTATTTCATGCATATACACGATAGCATTGAGGACGGCCAGTGCTCCGACTACGATGATGATGACAGCGGCAGTACCGGCCAGGATAAACTTCCGGTGCATCTTTTTAATCATACTCATATCAGGACTCCTGCATGAGGCAGAAGGGACCTCCTTCATCGCCCCGGATCGTAATATCGGCATCGATAGCCGCTAATTTTTCTTTAAGATAGGAAATGTAAATCCAGACAATTTTTTCATCTTCGTCCTCATCAGGCCAGACGCGGCTGAGGATATCACTAGTTGTCAGATCCTTATGGGCATTCATCATCAATAACTGCATGAGTTTCGTTTCTTTGGCCGAAAGGCGGACTGCATTGGTACTGCACAATTCCTGTTCCGCCACGTCCAGAGACACGGAACCAGTCTGCAGTTTCTGTGGTGTAAATGCCGTCGAACGCCGTGTCATGGCCCGCAGACGGGCCAGTAATTCAGCCATGGCAAAAGGCTTGGTCAGATAATCGTCCGCTCCGGCATCCAGTCCGTTGATACGGTCCGATACTTCTGATTTGGCAGTCAGCATAATAACCGGCGTCACATCGCCGCCATCACGGATCTGCTGCAGCGCCTGTACCCCGTCCAGTTTGGGCATCATAATGTCAAACACCATACAATCATAGGAATGGCTCTGTGCCATGCGGACTGCCGCCTCTCCATCATAGACAGGATCGACTTCATACCCCGAATGGGTCAGTATGGCAACCAGTGCAGCCGACATATCTTTTTCGTCTTCTGCCAGTAAGATTTTCATTACGATTTCCCTCCTGTGTTATCTGCACGAATCAGATTCCGTATGGTCTGCATGGATAAATCACACGAAGCCAGTTCATCGGCACAGCGTTTCAACTCGCGACTGATCATTTCCGGATTCTGGATATGTTTTTTATATTTCATTTCATGTTCCAGGCTGGCCCAGGAATCCATCGCCAGTGTGCGAAGCTGTATTTCCGCAAAGTAGCGCCCCGGGTTGTGTCCCAGCACATCGGTAAACGGTGTCGTCACGGCCAGGATCAGATGATAGCTGCGATATCCGTTGGGCTTGGCATGGCGGACATAATCCTTCTCCTCTACTACCTCTACCTGAGGCAACTGGCGTAAGTAATTAATATTGGTATAAATATCGTCGATAAACCGGCAGACGATCCGCAGCCCGATAGCGTCGTGAATGTCATATAATGCCGAGCGTTCTGTCTGCGGCAGTCCTTTCCGGTCACATTTGCCGCGCATACTACTGTCTGTTTTTATGCGGTACAGCAAGTGTTCATAAATCGTCGAACCCGTGCGGGCCTTTTCCCGTTCACTATACGCCCGGATTTCCCGGACCAGTGTTTCCATGACCTGTTCCAGCGAAGTCCTGTATATGCCGTATATATCTGTTCCCATGTACTCACCCTTTTATCACTATAATGATTTAGTATACCAGACCGAACCGTGAAATGCCATGTGCCGGCCATCACAATTTCGTCACAGTTACAACGTTTTCTCTTTCTATTGTACCACATCTGCTTGACATCTGCCGGGAAAGCCCCTATGCTGAAAGTATCTACTAACAGAAAGGATGAAGACCTATGACGATAAAAAAAGCCGCAGCCAGTGACATCGATGACGTAGCCCGGAGCTATGAAGCCTTGTTCGATTATTTCGATTCCCATCGCGACAGGACACACTGGCTGCGGGGAACGTATCCAACCCGTGCCGTAGCTGAACGGGGAGTTGCTGAAGGCTGGCTGTACGTACTGCGCGATGAAGAGGGCACGCTCCTGGCCAGTATGCTCCTCAATCACCATCAGGACGACGAATTTGCTTCCCAGCCCTGGCGATATCCGGCAGATTCCGCACACGTACTGGTACTGCATACGCTCTGCGTCCTTCCCGGTCACAGCCGCCACGGCATCGGACGGCAGATGGTACAGTTTGCCCTGGACCAGGCCCGTTCCCAGGGATGTACGGTCATGCGCCTCGATACGAATATTGATAATATTCCCGCAAGCCACCTCTATGAAAATATGGGATTTGAACTAGTCAGCACAGGAAAGGCTATGCTAAATGGAATATTGCCTGTTACGTTACGCTATTATGAAAAGAAACTGGATTAAGGTGCATCTCATCGGATCATGGCTGTTGGCCCTTTGCCTTTGTATCGCTGTCCTGACAGTCTGGCCAGCCGCTGCCACCGCACATCAGCCGGCAGTGACTCAGGGCATGCCGTCCTCTCCGGCTGCCCGGGAATGGAAGGATGACGGGCTGGGCATCTCCCTGCAGCTTCCCGCTGGCTTTGCCCTGACTACGCCGCCCCGTCCGGAAATACACTTGGCAGCCGTACAGCCAGAGGGCCGGCTCTGCATCCAGATTTCGGAAGAAAAGCGAAGTCAGCCCATATCCCCGGGCAAGCAAAAAGCCTATCTGAAACAAAGCTGGGAAGCCTACCGGCGCGTATTGAAAACGGATCATACCGTCCAGGACATCCACACGGGTATGACTCATATCGGCACCCATCAGGCATCCCGTCTGACCTATACACAACGGTTCTACCTGGGGGATCAGATCATCGACCTGTACACCGAACGCTACCTTCTTTTATGGGGAAACAGCCTGTATATCCTGACACTGACGGCCGATGCCCAAACGAAAGAACCATATCTTCCGGCTATGCGCCAGTGTCTGCAAACGTTTACAACGTATTAGCTTCCCGATGCAGGATGCGTTTTCAGCTATGTATGAATAAGCCTCGATAAATAAAGGATGCCGTGTTTCACACAGCATCCCCCTGTCATGCAAAACAGCTTGCAGATATGGTCTGCAAGCTGTAATTTTTTATTATTCTTCTTCGTCGGGAAGTTCCCCGTTATGGTATACGTCCTGGACGTCATCGATTTCATCGAGGGCATCGATGAGGTTTTCCAGTTTCTTGGCATCTTCAGCGCCGAGAGCAATGGTATTATCCGGAACCATCGTGATCTGGGCATGTTCTGTTTCGATACCGCTGTCTGCCAGCGCCTTTTCTACATTATCAAAGGCTTCCGGCGAGGTAATGATTTCAAATTCTTCATCACCGGTCTTAACATCATCGGCACCGGCATCGAGAGCGACTTCCATCAGCTGGTCTTCCGTCGCGTTTTCCTTGGACACGATGAAAATACCTTCATTTTTGAACATCCACGATACACACCCGGTTTCACCGAGGTTTCCACCGTGTTTGCTGAATTCATGACGGACAGCGGCTGCTGCACGGTTGCGGTTATCTGTGAGGACATTGACCGTAACGGCAACGCCAGCCGGGCCATAGCCTTCATAGGTGATTTCTTCATAATTCTGGCCTTCCGTTGCGCCGGCGCCCTTCTGGATAGCCCGTTTGATATTATCCTTCGGAATATTGTTTTCTTTTGCCTTCTGCAGAGCCAGTTTCAGGCGCATATTACCCGTCGGGTCTGCTCCGCCCATACGGACGGCAATCGTGATTTCGCGGCTGATTTTTGTCGTAATCTTGCCACGGATCGCATCGTTTTTACCTTTTTTACGTTTAATATTCGCCCATTTTGAATGTCCGGACATCTTAGTTCCTCCTCTTTAGTTCCACCAGTCCTCGCCGGCAAGACGATCCAGAATAATCGCCGCAGCCGAACGAACGGAGAGATGATTGTAATCCCCTGCACCATAAATTGGTTCCAGGATAAAATCAAATTGTTCCATCGTTTCTTTTGTCATGCCATATCCCGTACCAAGGAGCAGCAGGACAGGAGTATCTTCTTCTTCTCTCTTGCGTCGGAGGTCCTTGTAGGAAATCGTATTGGCGTACGTCCTGGCATCGGTCGTCACAACATAAGGCTTTTTTCCTTCTGCATCGGTGACAGCCTGGACAGCCGCCCCGATGGAAGGACGGATGTCGAGAATGTCAAGGGCTTCCGTACGATACGAATTATAATTCTTTCCTACAGGGCTGCGCCAGAAATCGATAATCTTACGCACCATGTCCAGTTGTGCTTCGACATGGTGGATAATGAAATATTTTTTTACGCCATAAGTGCGGGCCGACCGGGAAATATCATGGAGATCATAATTCGTAATGGCCGTAGCAATGACGTTGAAGTTTTTATCATAAATCGGGTAGTGAACGAGCCCGATATACAGTGATGATTTCATAATTCCGTTTCCTTCTGTATGCGTTCCAGTATCATGCGGTCTGTATCCGAAAGAGAGCAACCCTGTAGAAGATCCGGTCTTTTGGCCACCGTACGGCGCAGTGACTGTTCACGGCGCCAGGCTGCAATTTTAGCATGATTGCCATTGCGCAGCACTTCTGGAACGGCATGGCCGCGAAATACGGCCGGCTTCGTGTATTGCGGGTATTCCAGCAGGGAATGATAAAACGAATCATCCGAAGCACTGCCAGCTGACCCCAGGACACCGGGAATCATGCGGGCTACGGCATCGGTGATGATCATAGCCGGCATTTCACCGCCTGTCACGACGAAATCGCCGATGGAAATCGTTTCATCAGCCAGATACTGCTCTACCCGGTAATCGACACCCTCATAATGACCGCACAACAAAATGAGCTGGTCATAAGCAGCCAGCTCACGCGCCTTGGCCTGATTAAAGGTCGAGCCGGCCGGTCCCATGAGGATGACACGCCGCCGGGGCACATCTCTGCGCACCGATTCTACGGCTGCAAACAACGGGCCTGCCTTCATCAGCATGCCACAGCCACCGCCATAAATGGTGTCATCCACCATGCGGTGCCGGTCATAGACAAAACTCCTGGGATTAGTCACATCGAGCTCCAGGAGTCCCTGTGCCCGTGCGCGGCCGATGATGCTATGCTGATAGAAAGCCTCTATAAATTCAGGAAATAAGGAAATTATATCGATTCTCATTCGTCAATCCATTCTGGCGGATTTACCACCATCTTCTTCGCTTTGATATCCACAGAGCGTATTACTTCAGGAATGACAGCTAATAGAAGCTCATTGCCGGCGTCATCGTTTACCACGTAAACGTCATTGCTTCCTGTCTTCAGAACGTCCGTCACTTTCCCCAGCAGCCTGCCTTCCAGGTTGTAGACAGCTATGCCGATGATATCAAAGACATAGTACTGCCCTTCTTTCAGCGGCATCAGATCTTCCCTTGGCACCTGCAATTCCTTGTGTACCAGAAGTTCCGCTGCATTACGGTCATCGACACCGGCAAACTTCATCAGGACGACATGTTTATGGAACCGTGCCGCCTTGACTTCATAGCGCTTGCCGTCGATGTACCCGTATTTCATATGCAGGAATCGTTCGGGAAAATCCGTATCGGGATAAATACGAACATCACCCCGCACACCGTGCGGGGCAACTATTTGACCGATAGTATAGAGATCCATACCCGTCATCGTATTACTGGCGGAAGGCAATGATCTTGTCGTCTTCGAGCAAGATTTCCGTGCCCATGAGTTTGCCCAGATCGTCTCCGACTTTGACAACGACCGTCTGTTCGAGCGTTCCCTGCCGGATTTCGGAGCCGATTTCGAGCTGTTCCGCCTGTTCGCGTTCGTGCTGGGCTTTCGCTTTGGCAGCGGCAATGTGCTGCTTCTGTTCTTCCACTTGTGCACGAAGAGATATCAAACCCTGTGCGTCGATTTTGGCCTGTTCGGTCATCATGCGCTTAGCCTGGAATTCCAGGTTCTGAGCTTCACGATCGATATCGCTCAACGCCTGATCAGCATTTCTGATGATTTTGTCTTTCAGTGCCTGTGTAACTTTGGACTTGACAGTCACCGGTACACGCAACGTAATCTGATCCATGGTTCCTCCTATACGATATCCACTGATACTTTTTTGTTAGCCTTCACTGCAGCCGCCTTGACGACAAGGCGCAGGGCCTTGGCAATCTTGCCTTGTTTGCCAATGACCTTGCCCATATCTTCCGGGGCTACATGAAGCTGATAGACTTCGAGGCCTTTCTTTTGAATCTTTGTAACTGTTACTGCTTCCGGTTTCTTTACCAGAGACCGGGCAATACAAGCAATCAATTCTTCCATCGTATCCAGCCTCACTTACTTTTTGGATGCTTCAAACTGAGCCATGATACCGGCTTTTTTGAAGAGAGAACGAATGGTATCAGTCGGCTGTGCGCCTTTGCCGAGCCAGGACAGAGCTGCTTCTGCGTCTACAGTCAGGCAGTCAGCGCCTTTGGCCGGATCGTACATGCCCAGAGTAGCAACAGGACGACCGTTTTTACGGGCATCGTGGGAATCAGCTACAACGACGCGGTAGATCGGTTTTTTCTTTGCGCCTAAACGAGCTAAACGAATTTTAATCATGAAAATCACCTCCTTATATGGACTGTCGCTTCATGAGAAGCCTCTAAAAGGGAAGACGTGGCAAGAAGCCCCGTCGTTTGTTCTTCTGCATTTTCTTGGCCTGCTTCATCATCTTCTGCATATCCGTAAACTGCTTGATGAGGCGGTTTACATCCTGCACCCGCGTGCCGCTTCCTTTGGCAATACGGCGTTTGCGGCTGTCTTTGATGAGCAGTTTCGGATTGGCACTGGCCCGTTCCTGGGCTGTCATAGACTGGATGATGGCTTCAATCCGCTTGAATTCCTTGCCATCCATATCGATTTTATCAATTTCTTTCTTATATTTGCCAATCCCGGGGATCAAGCTGACCAGACTGCTCATGTTCCCCATCTTCTTGACCATGTTCAGCTGGGCCAGGAAATCATCAAAGGTAAAGCTATTGCTCTTCATGGCCTTTTTCATATTGGCCATCGACTCTTCGTCAAAAGCAGCCTGCGCCTTTTCGATGATCGTTTCCACATCGCCCAGGTCGAGGATACGCGATGCATACCGGTCGGGATGGAATTCTTCCAGGCCGTCCAACTTTTCGCTGACGCCAATGAACTTGATGGGTTTACCCGTCACGGCCTTGATGGAAAGGGCCGCACCACCACGGGCGTCACCGTCGAGCTTGGTCATGATGATGCCATCAATGCCCAGCGCCTGATCGAAGGCAGATGCTGCCGTCACAGCGTCCTGGCCTGTCATGGCATCGACGACGAGCAGGATTTCATGGGGCTTGACCTGTTCCTTGATATGGACCAGTTCATCCATGAGCGTTTCATTGACATGAAGCCGCCCTGCCGTATCGATGATGACCACATCTTTCAGATGACTCAGGGCATATGGTATGGCATGCTGGGAAATAGCAACGGGATCTTTGCTCCCTTCTTCCGTATAGACGGGAATATCCAGATCCTGACCCAGCACCTGTAACTGTGTAATAGCCGCCGGACGGTATACGTCTGCCGCGACCAAAAGCGGGTTCTTGCCCTGGCCATGCAGCTTTCTGGCCAGTTTGGCCGCCGTCGTCGTCTTGCCGGCGCCCTGCAGCCCTACCAGCATAATAATGGTAGGTGGTTTACTGGCCATGGCGATACGGCTCTGCGTGCCACCGAGGAGTTCGGCCAGTTCATCACGGACAATCTTAATGACCGTCTGCGATGCATTCAGACTGCCAAATACTTCTTCGCCGACTGCCTTTTCCCGGACCCGCTTGATGAAGTCCTTGGTAACGGCGAAATTGACATCCGCTTCCAGGAGGGCACGGCGCATCTCTTTTAGCGCTTCACTGACATCTTCTTCAGAAAGCTTTCCCTTGCCGCGTAGTTTTTTGAATGCAGCCTGAAACCGTTCGGACAAACTCTCAAATGCCATTGATGGACCTCCCTTTCTGATTTACGCACATTACAATTCAATGTCTTTCAATATATGTTCTGCCTGTTCCTGCGCCGACTCTGTGCCAGACTCCAACAGCGATACAGCCGTATCGATTTTCTCCCGGATGGCATCTGTACGGGCAAGCAGGCCCAGTCTCGATTCATATCCTTCCAGCGACCGGGACGCCCGGTTGAGCATATCGTAGGCCCCCTGCCGCGAAATATGAAGCTCTTCTCCGATTTCACTGAGGGACAGGTCCAGATTAAAATACATCTCCATGCAACGGCGCTGCCGTTCTGTCAAAAGCGGCCCGTAAATATCAAGAAGTCTGCCCTTGCGTACAACATCTTCAATCATCGCCTCACCGCCCCGTGTGAATTCGTACTTTGCTAGTATACCGTAAGCAACGCTAACTGTCAAGTACTTTTACTTGGCAGTTAGCATAATATAAACCACATATGATATTGTCTCAATAGACCACAGATGAAAATGTCCCCAATTTATGATATAATCTCTCTTCTTTATCATTATAAATATAAGGGGAGGGATTCCTATCAGAAAGGTAGAACTATCCATGAATGAAACCGGTACATCCTGTCTCCCAAAGCAACCAAAGCAAAAAAGAAACGAATGCAACATGAAATCTTTACCGATAGGCGTACTGTGTTCACCTATCAATGCAAAAAATCCCCATCGATTGATGAGGATTCCTAAGGAGAATCCATCTTTGCCTTAGACCATGAGCCATCCGTGGAAACGAGCCTCCTTTGAACGGTATATTGCCGCTCAAAAACATCATACATCAACGGAAATATCACGACTCATGTTGTAATATTAATACTATAAAAATTATAAAACTCTCTTTTCTAAGCCCTATGATACACCGCTGCTTTTGACCCCTATCCAAATGAGTACGAAGAACGTTATCTTGAAAAACGACTCGCTCTCCCTTCTCTTGCTTACGGCGCAGAACATAATCGAGATACGCTTCCTGCTCATGGCGGAGCAGCAAAACCTGACGGCTGTGATAACACATGAAGAGACGAAATGGTCTGCCAGCATCAAGGCTTCCCGCGCATATAGAAGGAGCGTACGCAAAGCCAGGCTTGAATTAGTACAGAGCTGCTGCAGCTGTGCTTTTTCCCGGAGCAGACGGGCCATCCATTTTTTAACAGCCTTATTCCAGTCGTCATCATCCAACAGGAACCCTTTTGAAAAAGAAAAACACATGATTGGCGGCATCTTCGGCAATGCATCTGCCTGATCACTATGCTTCTTCATCTCGTTCTTCAAGGTTGTCTTTTTCAACATTCCTTCCAAGAAGAGATGCATCCAAGCATCATCATCCTGTGTGTCACCACTGATATCCGCTACAGCCGCCAACAATTGACAAGAGACCCACTCATGGCGATATGGGTCTTTTTCCAACGATGATAACCGCAGTTTTTTCTGGAAGTGATCGGATGATTTTCCCCAATCATGAAAAAGGGCTGCAACAGCTACCACTGCTTTGAGCAGGGACAGATACGGCCAACCACCTTTCCATTCATTATGCAGGATATTTTTTCGCGTTGTATTGACCGGCACCAGGCCTTCTTCATTGAATTTGTCGCGGTTTCCCACCACCCAGAGGAGTTGGCTGCGATTACGAGAGCGAATCCAGCGGCAGGACACCGCCGTGCTTTTCCATGCATGACGGCAAAGCCATGCGGTATCCCTAAAATCCAGAGGGTGACCGCAGCCAGACCATAGGCCAGGTAATTGCCGTGATTCAAGAAGATATTGGCCTTATCTCCCGCAGGAGCATCATGAAGGCGAACAAAATCTGGCATATCAACGTGTTCGCTCGCATATTTATAAAGCGATTTCGTAAAGATTGCCTCACCGGCCAACAATTGTTTGATATCCACGGCTTGCCGGATGACCCGCTGGAAACGATGCATAGCCGACTGAATATCATCGTCATCTGCATAGAATCCCCAGCTTTGCAAGTCTCGATCTTTCTGCCAGACCTGCTCGATGAACTGGCATCTCTTTAGTTGGAATTCTTTTGCCGCTGCCAACCGCTTGTCTTCCTGAAACCAAAAAGAAAGCCATCCCTGCACATATTCTGTTGGCCGGTATTCGCTCTGAGGACTGAGCCATTCAATTTCGACACCAGAGAGCAACGGTGTTCCACCACTACCGCAAAATCCGACCATGACGCCAGCCATAGACAGCATCCGTATGGCTGCCTGCGTGATGGATGTACCTGTTCCCAACAGCAGCACCGTCGTATTGGCAATCGGTATATTCCAATATTGATTTTCGCGTTTACCTTCCGTCAGATAAAGCACGCGTCCATCCTTCTGCATGACCCGGCACTTTTCCAAGTAATAGATATTCGCTCTCTTGGAATGCAAGATGACTTTTAAATTCGATGCTTCAATTTCTGTTCTTATCATGACATCACCTTTATCATAGTGTACAATCCGTTAATCACGTTTTCAAAAGTGCAATAAAAATAACACACTGCCTGTGTGCTTGTGTGTAGTGGCTGTCCCAGGGGACACGTTCTGGTGTATTTCCACATAGTCATAGCAGGCACACCACAGCGGGGCCATATAGTCATCATAACTATTACATTCGTATCCCAAGATGACGGAAAATATTTTTACTAAAGCATAAGCAGACCATGTCGTTTCTGTTTCTCTAAGCTGCCTGTGCGGCAGGTTACTCTTATTTACGTTGTTCTCCATTTCCACGCCAAAGTACTCGGCAATGTCAACGGTATCTTTAGTGGTAAAGGCGATGGTAAAAACTTTCATAAATTAGTCGTTATCTTAGTCGCTTTTCTTGGTTGGTTAGCGACCAAGTTATTTTTTCCTGTACTTCTGGTTACGGCTTTTCGGTTTTCCGGAATGGTCATCTCAATAATTCCCAGCTCCAAGGCTGGAGTCAAGTAGTAATCTATACCTCACTCTTTCGATTGTTGATTCAATTAATGCGCCCTCGTCAGCAATGCTACGTTCTCGACACGGCTCGATTGGTTCATCTTGATGTCGAGTGTATAGCCAGATTTGCGTTCGTCCGCGGGAATTGGTCAATGTGTGTTTTTGTCTGAAAACCACCTTTTTTTCAAGGCTTCGCTCTGAGGGAATATGTCCGAAGTCCCATCGTCCTGACATATCTATTGTTGCAATCAAAATTGTATATTGAATGTTCGGCTTTCTCTTTTCAATACACGATTTTCGTCTCCAATGTCCCGCTTTTCAATCTTTAATGTTCACTTTTTATATTTCTGATTTCTACTGTTCGGCTTATCAGGTATCGTCATTTCAATCTTCCCTGCATTAATATAACAATTTTATTTATACATCACAAAAGCGTTACCCTTCAATAAAAGCGTTGCCCTTCAATATTTTTATTTCTGAAGTTAATGTCAAGAAGTTTTCTGTCTTTCCTCTAGACGCGAATCTTTCGTAAACAAATAATAATCGTAACTTAAGAAATGTTTTCATAAAATTTCTCCTTGAAGCTGAAAAGGTGTAATGCTTACTATGGGATTTACCCCGACTTGGAAAAACCTCATCAAAATTTGTCATTAAATTATTGAGCGACTATTTTTGTATTTTAAATCACCTGTCTCAAAGATCCGAATCAGACCTTTGAAACAGGTGATTTTTTTCTTATCGTTAGACTTGTTCGGCGTATTCAGGGAAGGCGATGGAGTTTTCCTTGAAGATATGGATGAAGATGTCGTCAAAGAGCTGTTCCATGACAACATACGTGTGGCGGAAGGTCGGGCAAGCATCTGCTGGCGGCGTGAAGTTATCCGTCAGTTCCTGGATTTCTTTGATGACGTCGCCGGCACCGGTATGCTCCGTTTCCAGATCCTGGATAAGTGCCAGCGTCTGGCTGTCCGGATGCGGATGCTGGCGCATCAGCGGGAACACGAGCTGTTCTTCCTTGGCAAAATGTTCTTCCAGTTCTGCTTTCAGGCCGGCATAGAGATGATGAAGGCGCGTGAGCATTTTACCATGATGCTGATAATGGACGATAAGGATCTTGTTGAGGAGTTCTTCTGTTTCAGCCATGAGTCTGCGGTCTGTAACGTGATGCGTCGCTTCCAAATCGTCAAGCATCTCCGTGACTTTAAGCGTCTTGAACGCTTCGATATCGTCATGGACGTCCCGCTGTGTCGCTTTTTTGGCAGCTACCTGATTGAGTTCGGCCAGGAATTTATCCACGTCCAGGCCCTTTTCGCGGACAGCCATGGCAATGGGGTCATGGCCGCCACAGCAGTAATCAAGATGCAAGCCATTAAGGAATCCAATCGTATTCGGATGGGCTTTTACAACGTCAGCTAAGGTCATGTCTTTCGTAATCATAGTATCGCTTCCTTTTCTCGCATAATCTATTTTCATGCATTGGTTTCTTGGAACATCTTGAGTATAACAGATAGCGGCAGGGGTATCCGTCGTATTTGCAACATAGAAATATTCTTATATGGCTGCTTTTTTTGCGGTCTCCATCCTTTTCCATCGCCTGTATGAGATTTCGCAGGGGGACGCCCAAAGCCTTTCGGCCCGCCAGGTGCAGAGCGGTTATCAGAATGGACAGCAGCGGCGGGCGTCCCGCGTGAATCCTATGCACAGCTGAAATTTATGACGAACGGCGCACAAAACGCCGCATTTGAGTCCGAAAAAGGCGCTGTCGCATGAAGACAGCGCCTTTTAAGTTTGAAGTTATGAGTGAGCTCTCGTCAGCAAAGCCACGCACTCGACGTGATGAGTCCTGGGGAACATGTCCACGGGCTGTACTTTGACGGTCTGGTAGCCGTGCTGGTCCAGGTAGGCCAGGTCGCGGGCCAGGGTAGCCGGGTTGCAGGAGACGTAGACGACGCGTTTGGGTTTGCTCTGGGCGATGGCTTTGAGGACCGGTTCACCGCAGCCGGCCCGGGGCGGGTCGAGGACGATGACGCCGGGACGGACGCCTTCCCGGATGAGTTCCGGCAGTTTATAGACGGCGTCACCGAGGATGAATTCGGCATTTTTCACGTGATTGTCCCGGGCGTTGCGGACGGCGTCGCGGATGGCCGGGGCGACGATTTCGATGCCGTAGACCTGTCTGGCTTTCCGGGCCAGGAACAGGGTAATCGTCCCGGTGCCGCAGTACACGTCGGCTACGGTTTCATTTCCCTTCAGGTTGGCAAAGTCCAGGGCCTGTTCGTAAAGCCGCTGGGCCTGTTCGCTGTTGACCTGGAAAAAGGACTGGGCTGAAATGTGGAAGGTCAGCGTCCCGATGGAATCGTGAATCGTATCGCTGCCGTATATGGTGCGGGTCTTAGGTCCCAGTATGACGTTGGTATGACGGGTGTTGACGTTCTGGACGATGCTGGTAATGTCCGGGATGTCACGGCGCAGGCGCTGTACCAGGTCTTTCATGTGGGGCACCATATCGCCGGCCGTGACCAGGCAGACCATGATTTCTCCCGTATGGACGCCGACCCGGCCCATGATGTGGCGGACAATGCCCGTCCGGGCATCTTCGTCGTAGGCCGGTATCTTGAAGTCTTTCATCCATTGGCGGACGACACGGATGATGGCGTTGTTGTCTTCCTTCTGGATGGCACAGTCGGCCACGTCGATGACTTTGTGGGTAGAAGCGGCAAAGCAGCCGATGGCGACTTTTCCCCTGCCGGCTGCCGCGACAGGAAACTGCATTTTATTGCGGTAGTGCCAGGGAGACGGCGCACCCAGTACGGGAAGTACGGGGACATGGCTGAGATGGCCGATACGGACGATGGCGTCTTCTACCTGCTGGCGTTTTTCCTTTAGTTCTCCTTCATAACTCATGTGCTGCAGCTGACAGCCGCCACACTGATCATAGACGGGACAGTGCGGCTTGATACGGTCCGGTGAAGCCGTGACGATTCCGGTCAGTTCCGCTATGGCATAGTTCTTTTTGATCAGCTGGATCCGTGCCCGGACGGTTTCTCCCGGCAGCGCCCGGGGTATGAATATGGTGAAATTCTCATATCGCCCGACACCTTCCCCGCTGGTGCCCAGCCGGAGAACGGGGACTTCGTAGATTTTCCCTTTTTGTACGGGAATCGCATGTTTTTCCTTCATATAGATCCTTTCCCGGATATACGAAAGCCTCTCCGCAGGTAACGGTATGCTCTATCCTTGCCGGAGAGGCTTTGGTTACATAATAATTTCTGAAACGACCGGTTCCTGTACGGGAGCCGGGCCGTCTGATATGGTAATCTGTTCTGCCGCCTGCCGTGCCAGTTCTTCCATTGGCGCCTGAGAATTGCCGTAGAGCGTGAATAACGGTTCCCCGGCCCGGACCGGGTCATACAATTCTTTGAACAGGCGTATGCCGACCATCGGGTCGATGGCGTCTTCCTTGCGGGCCCGGCCGGCGCCCATGCGCATGGCCAGTTCTCCCAGTGCCCTTCCATGGACGGCCGTGATATAGCCCGTTTCGGCCGATACGGCGGTGTACATCTGCGGGGCCCTGGTAAGGGGCTGCTTCCCGATCCAGGACGCACTGCCGTGCTGGGCCCGGACGAACTGGCGGAATTTTTTCAGGCCTTCCCCGTTCTCTACCAGCCGGCGGATACAGGCCCTGCCTTGTGCTTCATCTGGCACTTTGCCGCCCAGGATGAGCATCTGGCTGCCGATGGCTTCTACGACTTCCATCAGCCGGCGGCCGCCTTTTCCCGACAGGGCTTCTACAGCTTCATCCACTTCCAGGCTGTTGCCGATGGCCGTCCCCAGGGGGGCTTCCATGGAGGTCAGGACGGCCCGCGTCGGACGGCCGGCCAGACGGCCGATATCGACCATAGTCCGTGCCAGCTGACGGGCCCGTTCTTTCGTCTTCATGAAAGCCCCGTCGCCGTATTTGACATCAAGGACGATGGCGTCGGCACCGGAAGCGATCTTCTTGCTCATGATGGAACTGGCAATGAGAGGGATGCTTTCGACGGTCGCCGTCGCATCGCGCAGGGCATAGAGCAGTTTGTCTGCCGGGGCGATTTCACCGGACTGGCTGATAACGGCCATTCCCATGTCCTGCATCTGCCGGAGGAAGGCGTCTTCTGAAAGTTCTGTCTGAAAGCCGGGAATGGACTGGAGTTTATCAATGGTCCCGCCCGTAAATCCCAGGCCCCGGCCGCTCATCTTGGCCACGGGTACACCGGCGGCAGCAACCAGGGGCGCCACGATGAGCGTCGTCGTATCGGCGATGCCGCCCGTACTGTGTTTATCTACTTTGATTCCCGGGATAGAGGACAGATCGACGGGGTCGCCGCTTTCTGCCATGGCCTTTGTCAGGGCTGTCGTTTCCGTTGCATCCATGCCCTTCAGGTACACGGCCATGCACCAGGCAGCGGCCTGATAGTCGGCGATCCGGCCTGCCGTATAATCCCTGATGAAACGGGCAATTTCTTCGTCCGTCAGCACCAGGCCATCCCGTTTATGGGCAATGCAGTCGATAGGCCACATAGGCGTCACCTCAGTTCAGAAAGAAATCCCGTACCGGACGGAAGCTGCCCCAGGGAGAAGTTATCCATGATGGTCTGTCCCAGGTCGGCATAGGTCTTGCGGATGCCCAGATCGACCGCTTCCGTAAGGGCCGGACTGTAAACGACGAGGGGCACCCGTTCCCGCGTATGGTCTGTCCCTTTCCAGGTCGGGTCATTGCCGTGATCTGCCGTGATCATGAGCAGTTCATCAGGCTGGACCAGGGGCAGGAAATGACCGAGCATATTATCAAAGGCTTCGATGCAGGCGGCATAGCCTTCGACGTTACGGCGATGGCCATACTGGCTGTCGAAATCGACGAAGTTGGCCATGAGCAGGCCTTCCCGGTCCCGGTGGGCCAGCAATTGTTCCGTCAGGGCTTTCATGTCTGCCGGATTATCCCCCGTATGGTACGATTCGGTGAGGCCGATGTGTGCGTATATATCGCCGATTTTCCCTACGCCGGCGACAAAGCGTCCCGATTCGGAAAGATAGGAAAAGACCATCTTTTTCTTGGGAAGACGGCTGTAATCCCGGCGGTCGCCCGTACGGATGAAATGGCCCTGTGTCCCGATAAAGGGACGGGCGATGATGCGCCCTACTTCATAGGGACCGACGCAGACTTCCTTCCGCGTGATTTCGCAGATGCGGTACAGTTCGTCAAGAGGAATGACATCGTTGTGGGCGGCAATCTGAAATACGCTGTCGGCCGATGTGTAGATGATGGGAAGGCCCGTGCGGAAATGATCCGGTCCCAGCCGTTCGATGATTTCCGTACCCGATGCAATTTCGTTACCGATGTAGCCGTATCCTGTCTTTTCCGTAAAGGCTTGCAGCAGGTCCGGGGGAAAGGCATGGGGGAATGTGGGGAAGGGCGTTTCCACGATATTCCCCATAAATTCCCAGTGGCCGCTGGTCGTGTCTTTGCCGGCCGATTGTTCTTCCATCAGGCCATAGGATCCGATAACTTCCGTAGGTTCCCGGTGAATATGGGCAATGTTTCCCCAGCCGAGACGGCGCAGATTAGGTACGCGCAGCGGCACCCGGGCATCGATATGTCCGACCGTATCGGCCCCGGCATCTCCAAAGGCTGCCGCATCGGGGGCATCGCCGGCACCGACACTATCCATGACGATGACAATGATTCGTTTAAATTTCATATGATTCACCCCTTTGGGAAATATGTTCTACCTTTTATTATACCATAGGGTTGTTCCGGACGTGCGGAAAAAGAGAGTGTCTCAGAAAAGATATTTTCTGGCTTTCTGGAAATTGGCGATGGTCTTGGCATCGACAATTTCATTTTTGTCGATTAATTGTTCCACTTCATCCGGCGTATAATATTCCAGGTTCATGAATTCGTCTTCATCGAGGTGCTGATGGCCTTTTTTCAGGTTTTTGGCCAGATAGAGGTATATCCGTTCGTTGCAGAATCCCGGCGACGTATACACGTAGCCCAGGGGCTGGATATCGTCGGAAGAAAAGCCCGTTTCTTCTTCCAGTTCCCGGTGTGCGCATTCTGCCGGATTTTCCCCGTCGTGTTCGATTTTGCCGGCCGGGACTTCCAGCATGGGCTGGGCAGCAGCATAGCGGTACTGGCGGACGAGGATGATTTTGCCATCATCGGTCACCGGTAAAATCGCGCAGGCGCCAAAATGCCATACGGCTTCCCGGGTGGCCGTCTTCGGTTTGCCGCCCTGTCCGTCGTCGATTTCTACCGTATCGACAGTGACATGGAGGACCCGGCCATGTAAAATTTCTTTTCTCGCAATCATGCGTTCTGTACTGATACTCATGTGTATTTCCTCCTCTTTTTTAGTGGCTGGTGGTTAGTGGCTGGTCAATTTTACACCAAAAAGGCTGTCGCATGATGGCGGAACCCTTCTTGCGACAGCCTCTCGTTATATCTGACATCAAAGATTAGTCATTATTGGCCCGTACTGCCTATACCGCCCATGCGGATGCCTGATGCATCGTCATTATCGGTGGTCAGGTATTTCATAAAAATCCCCTGGGCAATGCGTTCCCCTTTTTTTATGGTATAGGGAACGTCTTTTGTATTGTAATAGGCAATCATGATATGGCCTTCGTTATCGGGATTGTTGTAATAATCGCAGTCAATGATTCCCGTGCTGTTGGCCAGCATGAGGCCCTTTTTGAAGGCCAGGCTGGAACGGATGAAAATAGAAAGATATTCGTTCAGTTCCATATACGCTTTGAGGCCCGTCGGCACGACCGTCACGGCATGGGGAGCCAAGACGGTGTCGGCTGCGGCTTCCAGGTCATATCCGGCGCTTTTTGCTGTTTTCCGCTGCGGCACGTGAATATCCTTTCCTTCATATGCCGTAACGACTTCAAATCCCCGGTGTCTCATTACTGCACCTTCTTGCGGTCATTCTGGCGGCCGCGGTTATTGCGCAGGCCGTGATTGTGGTGTGCCGGTGCGTCCCCGCCGGCAAGCAGTGCCTTGCGCGACAGGTTGATACGGCCCTTGTCATCGATTTCTACGCATTTGACCATGATTTCATCGCCGATATTGACGACGTCTTCTACTTTTTCTACCCGTTCTTTGGCCAGCTGGGAAATGTGGACCAGGCCTTCTTTGCCCGGCAGGATTTCCACAAAGGCGCCGAAGTTCATGATGCGCGTGACTTTGCCGAGGTAGGTTTCCCCTACTTCCACGTCTTTCGTCAGGTTTTCAATCCATTCTTTTGCCTTTTCGCCGCCGGCGGCATCGACAGAGGCGATATAGACCAGGCCGGAGTCATCGATGTCGATTTTAGCTCCCGTTTCTTCCGTAATCTGTTTGATTACTTTGCCGCCCGGCCCGATGACATCGCGGATTTTATCGGGGTCGATGTGCATGGTGATGATGCGCGGTGCATAAGGAGACAATTCCTTGCGCGGTTCGCTGATGCATTCCAGCATCTTGCCCATGATGAAGATACGGCCTTCATGAGCCTGTTTCAGGGCCTTGTCGAGGATTTCCCGGCTCAGTCCCTTGATCTTGATATCCATCTGGATGGCCGTGACGCCTTTCATGGTACCGGCTACTTTGAAGTCCATGTCGCCGAGGGCATCTTCCATTCCCTGGATATCGGTCAGGATCGTAAAGTCATCGCCTTTTGTTACCAGGCCCATAGCCACGCCGGCCACAGGTGCCTTGATAGGTACGCCGGCATCCATCAGGGCCAGGGTGCTGCCACAGGTACTGCCCATGGAGCTGGAGCCGTTCGATTCGAGGACTTCTGATACGACACGGATGGCATAGGGGAATTCTTCCTCACTCGGCATGACCTGGGTCAGTGCCCGTTCAGCCAGTTTGCCATGACCGATTTCGCGGCGGCCGGGGCCACGGGACGATTTGGTTTCGCCGACGCAGAAGCTCGGGAAATTGTAATGATGCATGTAGCGGCGGTCCGTTTCCAGGCCGACGCCATCGATGTGCTGGCATTCGGAAAGCGGTGCCAGGGTGCAGAAGCTCAGTACCTGGGTCTGGCCGCGGGTAAAGAGGCCCGTGCCGTGGGTGCGCTTGAACAGGCCGACTTCGCAGCTGACCGGGCGGACTTCATTGACGCGGCGGCCATCGGGACGGATTTTATCGACGGCGATCATATGGCGGACGATTTCCTTGATCATCTTCTGGGTGATTTCGGCGACGTCGTCCTGGTTGTCGGGATAAATATCGGCGAAATGTTCATAAATGTCCGTTTCTACGGCATTCATCTTTTCTTCGCGGGAAATTTTATCGGCGTTGCAGATAGCTTCTTTCATGCTGGCTTCGCCATAGGCATGAACGGCTTCTACAATATCGGCCGGCGGTTCTTTTTCGACGAATTCCTGTTTGGGCACGCTGATCTGCGGCAGGAATCCCAGCTGGAATTCGACGACTTTTTTGATTTCTTCATGAGCAAACATGATGGCATCGAGGATATCTGCTTCCGGTACCTGTTTGGCGCCCCCTTCAACCATAAGGATGGCGTCTTTGGTCCCGGCGACGACGAT
The DNA here is from genome assembly GCF_043520715.1 of Megasphaera hexanoica. Lineage (NCBI taxonomy): Bacteria > Bacillati > Bacillota > Negativicutes > Veillonellales > Veillonellaceae > Megasphaera > Megasphaera hexanoica. Next base: position 2,072,118 of record NZ_CP171361.1, read on the forward strand.
ATCCATATCGCTGGCTTCGCTCTGTGCCACCGTCGGATTGACGACAAACTGGCCATCGACGCGGCCTACGCGGACACCGGCGATTGGGCCGGCAAAGGGAATATGGGACATGCACAGCGATACGGAAGCGCCGATCATGGCAGCGATTTCCGGTGCGTTGTCGTGATCTACGCAGAAGTCATAGGCTACGACGTGGACGTCATGACGGTATGTCTTGGGGAACAGCGGGCGGATCGGGCGGTCGATCAGGCGGGCAAAGAGCGTCGCCGATTCAGGCGGTTTACCTTCCCGTTTGATGAAGCCGCCGGGAATCTTCCCTACGGAGTACATTTTTTCTTCATAATCTACCGTGAGCGGAAAGAAATCGGCATCTTCCCGTGCTTCTTTCGATCCCGTAGCGGTAACAAATACAGCCGTATCGCCATAGCGGACCAGAGCAGCACCGCTCGCCTGTTTGGCAAGCTGTCCTACTTCGATGACCAGGGGACGACCGGCAAAATCCATCTGGAATACCTGTTTTTCCATTCGTTTTCCTCCTTATGAAGAGTCATACAAGAAATTCAGACAGGCTGTAGGTCATAGGTCAGTATCGCCGGGAAGCGGTACTGACCTATAACCTACCAACCTGTAACATACACTATGTTCTGAAAAAAGAGGCTGATGCGTACACATCAGCCTCACACAACGCGATTATTTACGCAGGTTCAGTTTTTCGAGAATAGCACGATAACGGCCAAGGTCATGTTTCTGGAGATAAGCAAGCAGGTTACGGCGCTGGCCAACCAGTTTGAGCAGGCCGCGGCGGGATGCATGGTCTTTTTTGTTGCTGCGGAGATGTTCCGTCAGATAGACGATGCGGGCCGTAAGAAGCGCAATCTGTACTTCCGGAGATCCTGTGTCGTTTTCATTTGCGCCGTATTTGGCGACGATGGCTTTCTTTTCTTCTACACTTAACATAGTTCGTTCCTCCATTTGTAAAAATAATCTATTCGCAAAGTGCTACGTGATCGTCGGAGATTCGAGACACCCGGCACCCGTACGACATCACATATTATACTATATCCCTGCCATACTGTAAAGGCTTAGAATGCCTTACCTGTCAGGAGTTCATAGGCTTCCTTGTACTTTTCGATTGTCTTGTCGATGACGTCCTGGGGCAGGAGGTAATCGCTGTCAGGATTGGCTTTCAGCCAGTCGCGGACGAACTGTTTGTCATAGGACGGCTGGGATTTGCCTGCTTCATAGCCTTTGAGCGGCCAGAAGCGGGAGCTGTCCGGCGTCAGCATTTCATCGCCGAGGACGATATTTCCCTTGTCATCTAGGCCGAATTCAAATTTCGTGTCGGCAATGATGATGCCCCGGGAGAGTGCATAATCAGCGCATTTCTTATAGAGGGCGATGGTATAGTCGCGGATGGCTTCGGCATATTCTCTGCCTTTTCCCGGGAATGTTTTGTCGAGGAATGCCGCTCCTTCTTCGAGAGAAACATTCATATCGTGTTCTCCCAGTTCGGCTTTCGTAGATGGTGTAAAAATCGGTTCCGGCAGTTTTTCCGATTCCTTGAGACCAGCCGGCAGCTTAATGCCGCAGACGGTACCGTTTTCTTTGTAGCTTTCCCAGCCGCTGCCAGTGATATAGCCGCGGACGATGCATTCCATAGGAATCATGGTCAGCTTCTGGCATTTCATGCTGTTGCCATCGAACTGGGGCTGCTGGAAAAATTCCGGCATATCTTTGACATCGACAGAAATCATGTGATTGGGGATGATGTCTTTCGTAAAATCAAACCAGAAGCGGGACATCTGTGTCAGAACAGCGCCTTTCTGGGTAATCTTGTTCTTGAGGATATGGTCAAAAGCAGAAATACGATCGGTTGCTACCATGACGATGCTGTCACCGATATCGTATACTTCGCGGACCTTGCCCGATTTAAACGGTTTATATTCTTTCATGCTGCGCCTCCATCACCAAATAGTAATTAACATGTACACGAGAACACACTTATGATACCATAAAGCATTTTATCCTGCCAGTATCAGTTTTTACTTTTAAGCAGGATTTCTACTTCACGCCTGCCAGTTTCGCCGGATCCATATGGGCATCGAATTGTTGCGCCGTAACCCACCCACTTTGAAGGGCCGCTTCCCGCAGGGTCAGTCCTTCTTTGGCCGCTTTTTTGGCAATGAGACAGGCTTTGTCATAGCCTACGACGGGAACCAGACCGGTTACGAGGATCAGGGACTGGTGAAGATTATAGTCGATTCTGGCCAGATTCGGACGGATGCCTGTCACGCAGTGGCTGCGGAAGGAATCCATGACATCGCTGAGAAGGCGGATGGACTGAATGAGGTTATAGGCGATGACCGGCATGAAAACGTTCAGTTCAAAGTTCCCCTGGCTGGCGGCAAATCCCATGGCCGCATCATTGCCCATGACCTGGACGGCCACCATGGTAACGGCTTCGCACTGGGTCGGATTGACCTTGCTGGGCATGATGGAGCTGCCCGGTTCGTTTTCCGGTATGAAGAGTTCCCCGATGCCGCAGCGCGGGCCCGAAGACAGCCAGCGGACATCGTTGGCGATTTTCATGAGGTCGCAGGCCAGGGCCTTCAGCATGCCGTGGACGACGACCAGTTCATCCTTGCTCGTGAGGGACTGGAACTTATTGGGTGCCGTGTGGAAGGCCGTGCCGGTCAGCTGGCTGACGATTTCCGCAAAGCGCACGTCATAGCCTTCGGGGCAGTTGATGCCCGTTCCGACAGCGGTCCCGCCCATGGCCAGGTCGCGGAGGAAATCGACGCCGCGGGTCAGCATTTCTTTATCGCGCTGGATCATGCGGGCCCAGCCGCTGAATTCCTGCCCCAGTGTCAGCGGGGTGGCATCCTGAAGATGGGTACGGCCGATCTTGACGATATCCTTAAATGCCACTTCTTTTTCGTGAAGGGCTTCATAGAGCCGGTCCATGGCAGGGAACAGCTGCTGTTCGATGAGCAGCACTCCTGCCATGTGCAGTCCCGTCGGGAAAGTATCATTGGAACTCTGGGAATGGTTGACGTGGTCATTGGGATGGACCGTTTCTTCCATGCCCCGTTCTTTCAGGATCTGAACGGCACGGTGGGCCACGACTTCATTGATGTTCATATTGAACTGGGTGCCACTGCCAGTCATCCAGACGGACAGCGGGAAATTGCCATCGAGTTTTCCGGCGAGGATGTCATCGCAGGCCTGTACGATGGCATCGGCCCGTTCAGGCGTGACGACGCCCAGTTCCTTGTTGGTCAGGGCTGCGGCTTTTTTTAAATAGGCAAAGACCGTCACCATTTCCGGCGGGATTTTTTCTGTCCCGATACGGAAATTTTCAAAACTGCGCTGTGTCTGGGCGCCCCATAATTTATCGGCGGGAACCCTGATTTCTCCCATTGAATCTTTTTCTATACGATATTCCATACAGTATCTCCCCTGTCATCCAGACAGAAAAAGCCCAGGACCCTCGTGGATCCCGGGCCTCATTGCCTGGTGTCAATTATTTTTTTAAATGGCGCAATCCCTTGGCGCCGATATCGGAGCGTACCTGCTGTCCGTCAAAGGAAATCCTGCGGACATTGGCATAGGCTTTATCGATGGCTTCCTGCAGGCTGTCTCCGACAGCAGTCACGCCGAGGACGCGGCCACCGTTGGTCTGGTACAGGCCATCTGCTTTTTTCGTTCCCGAATGGAACACGACGATATCGTCATCCACGGCGTCGAGGCCGGAAATGACATCGCCTTTATGGCTGGAAGCCGGATACCCCTTGCTGGCCATAATGACGCAGCAGGCAGCGCCCTGTTTCCAGTGAACCATGTCGCGGCGCAGCGTCCCCTGGGTGCAGGCATACATGATCTGTGCCAGGTCACCGTCGAGGAGCGGCAGGACGGCCTGCGTTTCCGGATCGCCGAAACGGCAGTTGAATTCTACAACTTTCGGGCCACCGGCTGTAATCATCAGCCCGGCGTACAGGCAGCCCTGATAGGTGATGCCTTCGTTTGCAAGACCCTGGACGACGGGGACCAGTATCGTATCATACACGGTCTGGACCAGTTCCGGCGTCATTACCGGAGCCGGGGCATAGGCGCCCATGCCGCCCGTATTGGGTCCTTCGTCGTTATCGAAGATACGCTTGTGGTCCTGGGCAGAAATCATGGGTACAATCGTTTTGCCATCGACAAAGGCCAGGAGGCTGGCTTCTTCGCCGACCATACATTCTTCAATGACGATGCGGCCGCCGGAAGCGCCAAAAATATGGTCTTCCATCATGGCATTGACGGCATCGACGGCTTCTTCCACGGTCTGTGCCACGACGACGCCCTTGCCGGCAGCCAGTCCGTCGGCCTTGACGACGATAGGAGCCCCCATTTTATGGATATAGTCTTTTGCCGCATTGCCATCGGTGAAAGATGCATAGGCCGCCGTCGGCACATGATACTTCTTCATGAGATTCTTGGCAAATACCTTGGACCCTTCCATCTGGGCCGCCGCCTTATTGGGGCCAAAAACGGCAATGCCTTTTTTCTGGCATACATCGGCAATGCCTTCTGTCAGCGGTACTTCGGGACCTACAACGATCATGTCTATGCCTTTTTCTACGGCAAAATCGGCAATGCGGTCCAGTTCTTCCACCCCGATGGGCACACATTCTGCTATAGAAGCCATGGCATCGCTGCCAGGCAGGGCATACAATTTGTCTACGCTCGGACTCTGGGCCAGTTTCCAAGCCAGGGTATGTTCACGGCCACCGCCGCCAATAACGGCTACGTTCATCAGTCAGCCGCCCCCTTTTCGACCTGTTCCGACAGGTAGGCCGCAATCGCGGTATCATACTGTGCCGTATGCTGGAAGGCTTCCCGTGCCAGTTCCAGGCGGTAGGCGTCGGTAAATTCCCCGTCTTTTTTCAGTATATCGATGATTGCACCATACTTGGCCGGATTGGTGACGATGGCGACGTATTTGTTGTTTTTAGCCGATGCCCGGACCATGCAGGGACCGCCGATATCGATGTTTTCAATAGCTTCCGCCAGGGTAACGCCCGGTTTGGCAATCGTCTGCTGGAAGGGATACAGGTTGACTACGACCAGATCGATGGGGGTAATGCCATGATCTTTCATATCCTGGACGTGGGACGGATTATCGCGGACGGCCAGAATGGCACCGTGAATCTTCGGATGAAGCGTCTTGACACGGCCATCCATCATTTCGGGGAAACCCGTTACGTCCTGTACTGCCATGACAGGCACACCTGCTTCTTTTAATGTCCGCATGGTACCGCCTGTCGAAATAATTTCAATACCCAGATCTGCCAGGGCTTTGCCCAGTTCAACAATCCCCGTTTTATCAGATACACTGAGAAGCGCGCGTTTTACCTTCATCATGATTCCTCCTTAACCCTGAGTGCCACGAACGACGTTACCATCGATTGTCAATTTATCATCACAGAAAAGCTGTACGGCCCGGACGTAGGTCGGATGTTCCTTTGTCAGTATCCGGGCTGCCAGTGTATCTTCCGTGTCATCTTCCAGTACGGGAACGGCCGACTGCAGGATAATCGGCCCGGCATCCATGTCGGGAACGACGAAATGGACCGTACACCCGGCAATCTTGACGCCGGCTGCCACAGCCTGTCCCTGGGCGTGAAGGCCACGGAAGCTGGGCAGCAGTGCCGGATGGATATTGATAATCTTATGTTCATAATGAGAAATGAAATCACTGCTCAGCAGGCGCATGAATCCTGCCAGGCAGATGACATCAGCCGCATACGGTGCAATGGCATCGAGGATATACTGTTCGAATGCCTGTTTGCTGTCAAAGGATTTGCGGTCGGCGACGATGACGGGAACACCCCAGGATTTTGCCTTGTCGATGCAGGCTGCTCCGGGAATATCCGTTACGAGAGCCTTGATTTCGGCATTGATCGTGCCATTTTCTACGGCTTCATGAAGCGCTTCTGCATTGGAACCGCGTCCGGAAGCAAAAATGACCATCCGTTTTTTAGTCATCGAAAGCGCCTCCCTTGAGAGTTACGCGGATATCGCTCTGAACGGCCCTGCCGATGACATAGGCCTTTTCGCCGCGGCTGGATAGATTTTCCAGTACGGCATCGGCTTCTTCAGGAGAAACAATCATGATCATGCCGATACCCATGTTGAAGGTACGGTACATTTCTTCCCTGGCCACGCCGCCCCATTTCTGCAGCAGGCTGAAAATCGGGAGCTGAGGCCACGATGTCACGTCGATTTCTACGCCGATTCCCTTGGGAAGGACGCGGGGGATATTTTCATAAAAACCGCCGCCGGTGATATGTACCATGCCTTTGACGTTAAAGTTGCGGATGATCGGCAGGCACGGACGGGGATAGAGACGGGTCGGCGTAAGCAGGCATTCACCGATGGTCATGCCCAGTTCGTCGACGTACTGATCCAGTTTCATGTTCTGCCGTTCCAGTACGATTTTGCGCACCAGTGAAAAGCCATTGGAATGAACGCCTGTAGACGGAAGGCCGATGAGTACATCGCCAGCCTGTATGGTTTCCCCGGTAATCACCTTGTCGCGGTCTACGATGCCGACGCCAAATCCGGCCAGATCATAGTCGTCTTTGGCATAAAAGCCGGCCATTTCGGCCGTTTCCCCACCGAGGAGGGCACAGCCCGATTCTTCACAGGCATGGGCGACGCCTTTGACGATGGTAGCGACCTGGACGGGGTCCAGTTTGCCGACAGCGATGTAATCGAGGAAAAACAGCGGTTCGGCCCCCTGTACGAGGACGTCGTTGATGGACATGGCAACGCAGTCCTGGCCGACCGTATCATGTTTGTTCATCATGATGGCCAGGCGCAGCTTTGTCCCTACCCCATCGGTACCGCTGACCAGAATCGGTTTTTTTATCTTGCTGTCCATAAGGGAAAAGAGCCCGCCAAATCCGCCGAGGTCACCCAGTACTTCCGGACGGTATGTCGCCTTTACAGAGTCTTTCATGAGTTCTACGGCTTTATTGCCGGCATCGATATCTACGCCAGCATCGGCGTATGTTAAACCTTTTTTATTCGAGAGCATATTTTTCTCCTTCCTCATTGGTCACAGGGATGTCAGTCGGATAGTCATTATTGAAGCAGGCAAGACAGAGGTCTTCTTTGGGGATCCCCGGGATTGCCCGGCACAGGCCGTCGATAGAAATGAAATGCAGCTTATCGACGCCGATATACTTGCGGATTTCTTCTACGCTCAGAGCGGATGCGATGAGTTCCTTGCGCACGGATGTATCGATGCCGTAGAAGCAGGAATACATGATGGGCGGTGCCGAAACGCACATATAGACTTCCCTAGCGCCGGCTTCGCGGAGCATCTTGCAGATGATGCCGCTGGTCGTGCCGCGGACAATGGAATCGTCTACCATGACGATGCGCTTGCCCTGTACGACCGATTTGACTACGTTGAGCTTCATCCGCACGGCCAGTTCCCGTTCTTTCTGATTCGGCTTGATGAAGGTACGGCCCATGTAACGGTTCTTGATGAGGCCGTGGTTGAAGGGGATACCCGATGCCATGGAATAGCCTATAGCCGCCGTATTACCGCTGTCGGGGACGGAAATGACCAGGTCCGCATCATACTGGGTTTCATTCCACATTTCCTTGCCCATATTGAGCCGTGCCTGATAAATATCCTGTCCGTCGATGACGCTGTCCGGACGGGCAAAATAGATATATTCGAAGGAACATACCTGTTTGCGGTCCGCCTTGCCATAGAAATAGGATTTGACGCCATCTTCGCTGATTTCCACGACTTCGCCGGGCTGTACGTCGCGGACGAACGTGGCTCCCAGGGCATCGAGGCCGCACGTTTCCGAGGCGATGACCCAGCCGCCGGTCGTCGTCCTGCCGATGCAAAGGGGACGGAATCCATAGGCATCGCGGATGCCATAGAGACGGTCTTTGGTCATGGCGACGATGGAGAAAGCCCCCTGGATGCGGTTCATGCTTTCTTTGATGCGTTCCACGATAGTATTCTGACGGCTGCGGCTGATGAGGTTGACGATCAGTTCCGTATCCATCGTCGTCTGGAACGTCACGCCGCTGGCATCGAGTTCTTCCCGCAGTTCCCGCGTGTTGGTCAGATTGCCGTTATGGGCCAGCGCAATCTGGCCGAAGGAAGAATATACGGCCAGAGGCTGGATATTGCGGGGGTTGTTGGAACCCGTCGTCGAATACCGGACGTGACCGATACCGATGTGGCCGCCCAGATCTTCGGGGACACCTTTTTCAAATACCGTGCTGATCAGGCCCATGCCACGATACGTATGAATATCATGTCCATCGGTCAGGGCAATACCGCCGCTTTCCTGGCCGCGGTGCTGCAGGGCGAATAAGCCCCAGTACAGATATCGCGGTATATCCAGTGTTTTGTCAAAAATACCGATAACACCGCACTCTTCGTGCTGTTTGTCCCAAATCGAATCGTACATTATGAGGGAACCTCCTGTGTATGAAAATCTATCTATGGTAATAAAGGTCGTTCACTATTTTTTAAATGCCTGCAGTACCTGGCCGGCCGCATTGTTCAGTTTCGTCTTAACGGCGTCACTGGTCTTCAGCATCTGTTGCAGCTTGTCATTTTTTTCCATGACCTGACGGGTCATTTTTTCCCGGTAAGCCTTATACTTGGCAGCCAGTTCGGGATCACTGACAGCACCGATCTGGATGGCAAAAAGGGCGGCATTCTTTGCGCCGTTGATGGCCATGGTGGCGACGGGCATTCCCGACGGCATCTGCACGATAGCCAGGAGTGCGTCCATCCCTTTCAGGCTGCCGCTTTCCAGCGGTACCCCGATAACCGGGAGGGTCGTATAACTGGCAATCACGCCGGGAAGGTGGGCAGCCATACCGGCGCCGGCAATGATACAGCTCAGGCCCCTGTCCTGTGCTGTAGATGCAAACTCCCGTACTTCGGCTGGTGTGCGATGGGCTGAAGCCAGAAGGACTTCACATTCCACACCAAATTCATTAAACAAATCAAAAGCCTTTTTCATTACGGGAATATCGGAATCGCTTCCCAGAACCAAACCGACTTTCATTACTAACCCCTCCTCAGAAAACACAAAACCCAAAGGGGACATAATACCACCTTTGGGTTGTTCACCTAGACATACGGGTAGCATGATACATGTACAAACCGTTTAAAACCAGCCCATAAACCTGTATACATGCTACATCTCCTTATTACTATTGATTGCACATCAAATACAGTTTCATTCTAACAAAAAGGGCGTAGCGTGTCAATGAAAATGCTATAACTTGTGAATAATCGGGCATACCGCCCGGGCATTTACAAAATCTTGGATAAAAATTCTTTCGTCCGTTCTTCTTTGGGATGGAAGAACAGGTCATCGGGTTTCCCTTCTTCCAGGATATACCCGCCATCGACGAAGAGGACGCGGTCGGCTACTTCGCGGGCAAAGCCCATTTCATGGGTAACGATGGCCATGGCCATCCCGTCGCGGGCCAGATCCTTGATGACGTCCAGAACTTCGCGGACCATTTCCGGATCCAGGGCCGATGTCGGTTCGTCAAAGAGCATGAATTTCGGTTTCATAGCAAGGGCCCGGGCAATGGCCACACGCTGCTGCTGTCCGCCGGACAACGTTTCCGGATAGGCATCTTTCTTGTCTTCCAGCCCTACCTTGCGGAGCAGGTTGATGGCCGTATCCTGTGCTTCCTTTTTAGAGACATGACGGGTTTTCATAGGAGAAAGCATGATATTCTGCAACACCGTCATATGCGGGAACAGGTTGAACCGCTGGAACACCATGCCGACTTCCTTGCGGATGTCGTTGATACTCTTGGCATCGCTCATGCTGATGCCATCGACGATGATTTCGCCTGCCGTCGGCTGTTCCAGATAATTGATGCAGCGCAGGATGGTGCTCTTGCCGGATCCCGACGGCCCGATGATGACGACGACTTCCTTATCCTTGATTGTCAGATCAATGCCTTTCAGGACTTCATGGGTCCCGAAGCTTTTTTCAGGCCTTTAATTTCTATCATCTGTAGCAAACCTCTTTTCCAAGTAGCTGACCAGGCGTGCGATGCCCAGGGTCATAATCAGGTAAATAGCAGCGACGGTCATCCAGATTTCAAAAGAGCCATAGGTCTTGGCGATGATCAGCTGGCCGCGCCGTGTCAGTTCTTCAAAGCCGATAACGGAGACCAGCGACGTTTCTTTGGTCATAGAAATAAATTCGTTGCCCAGTGGCGGAATGACGTGCTTGAACGCCTGTGGCAGGATGACATAGCGCATCGTCTGCCCCCAGGAAAGGCCGAGGGAACGACCGGCTTCCATCTGTCCCCGGTCTACGGACTGGATGCCGGCACGGAAGATTTCCGATACATAGGCACCACTGTTAATCGAGCAGGCCGCTACTGCCGCGACAAAGGGGTTGATCCGTTCGCCGATGACCATAGGCAGGGCAAAATAAATGAGGAAAATCTGTACCAGCATAGGCGTGCCCCGGATGACATTGACATAGCATACAGCGAGGATATTCAAGGCTTTCATATGGGACAGGCGGCAGATACTGGTGATAAGCCCTAATACCAGGCCGATACCGACTGCCATAGCCGTAATTTCAATCGTAACAGCCGCGCCCTGCAGCAGCAGTGGGATGGAGTTCAGAATTAACTGAAAGTCAAAATTCATGCCAAACACTCCTTCAAAAGAGTCAATAGGAAAGTAAAAATAAACACTTCTCCTATTATAATTGCATTATTATACGTTGTCAATCTCTTTTTATTCCTCTTCCTGACAATTTCCAGCAAATAGACATCGGTCCCGTCCAAATGGAAAAAAGGCGCCACCCCTGAGGATGACGCCCCGCTGCCTATGGCATATAAATATGTATTAATCGTCCTTATCCTTCCTGCGCTGCTTTAGAAAGGATATCTCTCATGTGACGGACAGCCGCACCGATATCGGGCTGCGAAATAATGGAACTGATCATGGCAAAGGAGCGGAATCCTTCTTTGTACAGATGTGCCATGTTTTCCGGGCCGACGCCGCCGATGCAGGTAAGGGGCATGTCGTTCTGGGTCAGGGCGTAACGGATGGCTTCATCACTGACTACATCGTTGGCATCCTTTTTCGACTGGGTCGGATACATGGGCCCAAATCCGACATAGTCGGCCCCGTCGGCAATGGCACCTTTTATTTCATCGATGGTATTCGTGGAAACGCCGATGAGGACATCCGGGCCGGCCAGTCTGCGCACGAAGGAATAGGGTGCATCGTCCTGGCCGACGTGGATGCCGTCAGCACCACAGGCGATGGCCAGATCGACCGAGTCGTTCATGATGAAGGTGACGCCGGCTTTATGGCACATGGCCGCAATCTGGCTGGCTTCTGCATACTTTTCCCGCCAGGATTTATGCTTTTCCCGGTACTGGATCACTTTGACGCCGGCGTCGATGACCTGCCGGGCCGTTTCTATATTTCCTCTGCCCAGGCACAGGGCTTCACCGAGGATGCAATAAATGGGTTCCGTTAAAAATTGATGCAGACTTTCTTCTCGTTTCATTCTTTCATTACTCCTTTCTTAACAATGGCCAAACATATCTTTCATCGTCGGGTCTGTCTGGAAAACAACCTGCCAGCCCCGTTCTTTTGCGGCATTCTGCAGGCGCCGGGCCAGGACCGGGACAGAAATGACTTCCGTACCATAATGGCCGCCATCGGCAATGACCAGTCCGCGCTTTACCGCGTCCTGTGCTTCGTGGTATTTCACATCGCCCGTCAGGTACAACTGGGCACCGGCAGCGGCGGCTTCGCCAATGAAAGACGCGCCGGCCCCTCCACAAAGGGCTACCTTTTCTACGATGATATCTTCCGGCCCGGCATAGGTGAGGATCTGGATGCCCAGGGCCCGCTTGATTTTCCGCAGGACCATCCGTGCCGGTTCCGGTTGTGCCAGCTTTCCAATCCGCCCGATATAACAGGATTTCCCCTTATTGACCAGGGGATAGATATCAAAGGCCGGTTCTTCGTATGGATGAGCCATCCGTACGGCCGATAAAAGCAGATTCAGCCGGCTGGCAGGAATAATCGTTTCAATCCGGACTTCTTTCGTCCGTTCCAGTTTCCCTATATCGCCAATGAAGGGATGCGTCCCGGCCAGAGGCTTGAACTGCCCTTCTCCGTCTGCACTAAACATGCAATGGCTGTAATTCCCGATAAACCCGGCACCGGCCTCTCCCAGTGCCATCCGCACGGCTTCAGCGTGGCTTTCCGGGACATATACGGCGAATTTGTACAGTGGATCCGTATGAACGGGAACCAGGCCCTGTATGTCCGTCAGTCCGATTTTCCGTGCCAGGATATCATTGATGCCGTGTTCGGCACTGTCCCAGTTCGTATGGGCGCTGTAGACGGAAATGTGATGGCTCAGCAATTTCTCATACATGAGCCCGTCATAGGTGTCCGTGCGCAGGGACGATAATTTCTGGAAAATAACCGGATGATGGCTGATAATCAGATTGATTTTATTCTTTATCGCGTATTCCACCGTATCCATGGTCACATCCAATGTTACCACCGCACTCTGGATTTCTTCCCGGGGACTGCCGACAAGCAGGCCCGGATTATCCCATTTTTCCGCCAGGCAGGGCGGCGCAAAGGATTCCATGATGTTGATTATTTTACTGAGTTGTATCGACATAAGAGAGCCTCCATGGTCTGAATGTGTGTCCTGAGTTGTTCCTGTCTTCCCCCCTGGTCCTGCTGGCTTTTCTCCAGGCCCTGACAAATCATCCTGTCTTTTTCGATGAGCTGACGGATCAGCCGGGGAAGGAGCGGATTCCTGGTCTGCCAGTTGCAGGGGCCGACATCGTAGAGCCAGTCATCAGGGATTTCCCCGCAGCCCGGTTCTGCTTTCATCATTTCATACAGCCGGCCCTCTTCCTCTACGAGCCGTTCCGCTGTAATATGCCATCCCTGGCTGTATACATACCGCCGCAGGCGGGATGCGTGGCTCTGGGGCTGCAGGATCAGGAAGGAAAGGGAACGGACGACGTCCGGCGACTGCTCCAGCAGATGTTCGATAAGGGGGCCGCCCATACCGCAGAAAACGGCGCCGTCCACTTCTCCGGGCCGGATATGCTGCAGCCCGTCACTCTGACGGCATTCAATGGACGATGCCAGCCCTGCCCCCTGTACATGGGAACGGGCCGCGCTGAGCGGACCTTCGGCAATATCGGCTGCAATGGCAGAGGGACACCGCCCGCTGGTACAAAGGGCAACGGGCAGATAGGCATGATCGGTGCCGATATCGGCTATGCAGGCCCCTTCCGGAACGAGTCCGGCCGCTGCCTGCAGGCGTTTCGTGAGATGTATCACTGGATAACACTCCTTTTATACTATGCACATTATTTATATTTTACCACATTCATAGACATTTTTCTGTATCAGTCTGCTATAAAGGGGAGGAAAAATTGTTTCAGTTCCATGACAGTTTGTCCGATGGATGTGACAAAACAGGAATGTCCTCTTATAATAGATGTATGAAAAAGTCCTTTACCAAGGAGGTATCTTCTCCATGAAAGCGAAAAAACTCATTTATCGTACGGCACTCTGGTTATCTCTGCTGGCAGGATGCAGCGGAGTCGCCCTGGCATCACCGACGGCAACCGTCCCGGCAGCGCCTGCCACGGCATCAGCTGTTACAGAAAACGGAACAGCTGATGCCGTATCAAATACCCGTAAGCCCGTCGATCCGCTGGCAGGACGGAGCACGGAACTCATAAAAAAATTCTATCTTACCAGCGGCAAGGCCTATGACCAGACGACGACTCTGATCAACAGTCTGAATCCGGCTCTGACCGGACTGGATAACAAGGAAAAACCATACTACCTGCGCATCGATAAAGAACTGACGGATAAGTATTTCCGTCATGTCCGGGCATACCACACGGATACACAGGAACTGGCCGGTGAGTATCTGGTCGCCAAAGACCAGTCGTCTGTCTGGCGGGTAGACGGGGACCAGCCGGGCATGATTTATGGCAGTGCGGAAAAACTGCTGAAAAAGAGCCGCCTCGTCGTATATCCGCGTTATCTGGCACTGGGCAGCAAGGGCGTCATCCGGATGCAGATTCCCGGAAATGTCCCCTATACGCTTAGTGCCCGCAGCCTGAATGACACGATTGCCAAAGTAACCGGGTCCGGCGTCATCGAGCCGGTCTCTACGGGTAAAGCCGATATCATGGCAGACTATACGGTTGGCGATCAGAAAGGCACGGTAGTGCGGGAAATCCGCGTCGTAACCAAAGAGGATCTGGAACGCATGGCCTATGCCGCGTATCTGAATGAAATCTACCTCGATGCGATGTGGGCCTATGATCCATGGCCATACGGATGGGGATATTACGGGCATCACCACCATCATCATCCCGGCCCGCCCCCACCGCCACGGGGCCATCGTCCTTCCCCGCCGCCACGCCGGTAAGACGGCCTGCGTCATCTGACGCAACGGTACTGAAAATGGCAGGATATATACTAAAACGCAAAGCGGATTTGTTCCCACAAGGCTTTTGCCATGGTGACAAATCCGCTTTTCTTTCTTTATTTTCTATGATGTATGGGGCAGGCGATGTACGTACCGGTAGTATAACAGGCCCAGCAGTACGGCCGTCACAATCCAGCTGATGGGATAACTTGCCATGAGCGTTGCAAATGTATGGGATGAAGGAAAAACGGCATACACCCAGGCAATGCGCACACCGCAGATACCAATGAGAGTGAGGACAGCCGGCGGGAGAGAAAAGCCATATCCCCTCATGGCTCCCGACAAAATTTCTATGAGGATATTGATAAACTGGGTATACACGACATAAATGATGCGCGTATTCCCCAATTCGATGACCAGGGGATCGCTGCTGAAAAATCCCAGCATGGGAATCGCCTTCCAGTAAATGAACAAGGCCATCAGTCCCATGAAAAAGGCATTGAGGCCCAGACACCACCACATGACGCTCCGGCAGCGCCGGATATTGCGGGCACCGTAGTTCTGACTGACAAAGGTTGTCGCAGCCTGGCCAAATGAATTGATGATACAGTACACGTTGATTTCGATGGTAAAAGCTGCCGCCGATGCGGCCATGGCATCGGCACCCAGGCTGTTAATGGCCGACTGGATGATGATATTGGAAATACAAAACACCATGCCCTGCAGGCCTGCCGGCAGTCCGATCCGTAAAACAGGCGCCAGATAGACCCGTTTCAGGCACAAGTCATGCAAATGTAATTCCAGGACATCGTCGCTGTGCAACAAGGCGACGAACAAAATCGCCGCTCCTACGCCATAGGAAAGGACGGTGGCAATCGCTACACCGGCGACTCCCCCGGAAAAGAGTCCCGTAAATAGCAGGTTGAGCACGATATTCAGACCACTGGCCACAGCAAGGGCCACCAGTGGCGTCCGCGTGTCTCCCCGACTGCGGAAAATAGCGGACTGGAAATTATAAAAGCTGATGAACGGAAGTCCCAGCATATAAATCCGCAAATACAACTCGGCTGCCGGCATAACCACGTCGGGAACGCCGAGATGAGACAGAATGATACCGGCCGTTGCCTCTCCCAGGATCATGAGCAGTATACCGACCAGCAGAGCCAGCATAAACGTAGTATGAACGGCTTCACCGGCCTGTTCCGGACAGCGTGCTCCCAGATACCGGGCGATGACGACATTGGCCCCCAGGGACAAGCCCAGAAACAGGGTGACAAATAACGAAATGACAGGTGTGTTATTGCCTACGGCCGCCATGGCATGGGTTCCTACAAACTGCCCCAGCACAGCCACATCGGCTGCATTGAATAATTGCTGAAGCACGCCGGTCAGGGCCAGAGGAAGTGCAAATATAATCAATTTGTTCCAAAGAGGACCGTGCAGCATATCAATCTGTCTTTTTTTGTGTTCATGCCGTTTTATGCGTTGTACGTGATCCATAAGGTCTCCTTTTCCATTGGGCCCACCTATCCTGAAACGATACTATTGTTATTTCATTATAGCAAAAAGAAAGCACGGCAGAAAGGCGGAATTTCTCTTTTCTGCTGTGCTTTCTTATTTATGACTGACATATTTTTACCCCATCGCCGGCAGACAATCCATCATCAGTCCCACAGGCAGTCCTTTGCGGGGACCGCGGTGATTTGTTTTATCATCGTCTTTATCTTTTTCGGATTTTTTCCAGATTGCGTAATTACGGCTTAAAATTTTTTCCATTCCCATGATATACATACGCGGATTCTCCTATTCTCTACAAGCGAGTAAAACGACATGGAAAATTGCTGATAACAGCGTATTCCATGCGCTTTTCAGGGCTCTTTCCCTATCCGCTATGCATTATAAAACAAAACAACTGAAAAGACCAATATCCCTTACGCATAGCTTTTCTCCGCAGATGATATTAAATTTTTCGGAATGATATTAAAATTTTAAACCGCTTAAAAGTAACGCCTGTCACTTAAAAAACAAAACCATTTTTATTACAAAGCCAAGGTTATGTAACACGATTTTCATGCCCAAAACGCATAAAAAGGACGGTCACACAACAGTAAATTTCTTGTGTGACCGTCCTTTTCTTCATCCCCTGTCGATGATTGATCAGTTATTATTTATCAGTGCCCGGGGCTTCCAGGGCAACGGCCTGTTCCGTTTCCCCTGTACCGAGGCCGGGGCGATGCTTGTCCGTGCCGCCCCACCACCAGCCACAGGCTTTGCAGACGACAAAGCAGGCAATCGTCAGAGCCAGATAGAGGCCGGCAAAAAGCCAGTGCTGACCCTGCATGAGCATGATAGGACCAAAGGACCAGGCAAACATTTCAAACGGCGTATTGAGAGAACCGACAATAGCCGTATCATTCAGCGTTTTGGACTTGTTGTCGGGATCGACAATACGCAGCAGGACGAACCCGATGGCAAAGACGCCTGTCGAATAGCCGTACACGAAGAGAGACCGTTCAAACCAGCTTTCGTTATTCATCTGAGGACCGACAACCCAGAGCATATACGTAACGATGATCATGCCCACGATGAGCAGCATAAGGAGGGGAACAGCGTACTCGATGACGACGGGAATCTTGATAGAGGCAATGCCGAAGAAGACAAGATAGTCCGTCGCCGTGCAGGAAATGCGGCTGATGACCCGGTTGTCAATGTAATCGTAAGCCGGCGTCCGTTTCAGGATGAGGAAGAAGCCCACGCCGAGCAGGAAGGCAAACAGGTAACTCGGCAGGTCCAGACCGGTACTCTTATAGATGAAATCCATGATGAACCATCCGGCACCGGAGCAGGTCAGAAGCAGAGACAGATGGAAAGCCAGCGTATCCAGTGTCGTCGAAGAAATGGTTTCATCCCCCATGGACTGACGGTTTTCCTTGGAAATCAGCCCGGTCTTCAAGTCGCCGGAAATATAGGAGAAATCCTTGATGTACGCCGTATAGCCTCTGCGGGCTGCCATTTTCGTATAGATAAGTCCGCCGAAGATGCCCGCCAGCAGACCTACCGTAGCACAGGTCATGCCAATATCCTTGGCATCTTCAAACCCCATCTGCGCCAGAGCCGACCCGACGGCAGCGGCCGTACCATGACCGCCGGAAAAGCCCGATGCCAGAAGGAGGCCAAAGGCATAGTTAATATCGGGAAACAGCTGCGAAATGACCAGAATAGAAAAAATAACAGGCAGGCTGAACTGAATCGCCTGAGCCAGCGTCTTGTAGCAAAAGTAAGAGCCAAGGCGGGCTACTTCCTTTTTCATATCGTTCTTACGGATGGTGAATCCCTGAAGGCCGATAGCCGCAAAAATCAGGATGATCAACGTGCCGGGATAACTGCCAATCCCCTTGGAAAACGGCAGGATCCCCGTATAGCGGACAGCCAGTGCCAAAAGGCCTGCCACCATCGCCGACGGCATAAAAAATCTCTGGATGAATCCCACTTTAGAGCGCAGCAGCTGCCCGATGAGAATGAACACTGAGGCTATAAAAAAGTCGATCAGAAAATTAGTAACGGTCACAAACGTATCCCCCTGTCCTGACGTGTGATTGTATAATTATAATTTAACGAAATTAGTGGATTTAGAAACCGTTGCAGCCGGAGCCGGATCCAGTTCCTGATCTTTAATGCCGAGGATGACTTCTGGCTGAATCCAAGGCTTATCCTGAATAGCACTCGTTTCTTCGTGTGTCAGATAGCCCTTGTACGTTACCATGGAACGGCGCAGGAAGCCATCTTTTGCACAGGCAGCAGCGACTCCGTTTTTGATGATGCTCAGGAAATGAGGCAGGACGGAAGCGGCGTAGGCAATGGAAGTAGACTGGCCGCAGGCTGCCGGGATATTGCTGACGCAGTAATGAACCACACCTTCTTCCACATAGGTCGGATGGGAATGAGTCGTTTCATGGAACGTTTCAATGGCGCCATAATCGTTGCTGATATCGACGATGACAGAACCTTTTTCCATGGATGCCACCATCTTGCGGTCGATCATGAATTCTTTGGCATCTTTCGGCCAGCGGACACAATTGTAAACGACATCGACCGTCGGCAGGATCTTCGTCAGGTTATAGTGATTGGAAATCATCGTATCCACGCTTTCATGGAACTGCTGGCCGATCATGCGCAATACGCCGATGTTGACATCCATGACCGTAACCCGGGCACCGAGCTGCTGCAGGACGCCGACACAGGCACGGCCAACCGTACCGGCGCCGATGACCAGGGCATGGACACCGGGAGCACCGCCAAAGCCATTGACGAACTTGCCTTTTCCTCCGTTGCAGGAAAGGAGGCTGTTCAGACCCATCATAGCGCCGATTTTACCAGCTGCTTCACAGTTTGGCGAACCATAGCGGTGCGAGTCTTCCGCTGCAAAGGATACGGCTTTATGAGCCAGCAGGGCATCGACTTCTGCCGGATGGGCTGCCGGATGGATGCAGGTGAAGATAATCTGGTTTTCCCGGATGAGATCAAATTCCCGTTCTTCCAGTTCCTTTACTTTTGCCACAAAATCACAGTTGGCATAAATTTCTTCCATCGTATCGACAATTTTAGCACCTTCTGCCGCATAAGCTTCATCAGAAAAGCCAGCCCCCTTGCCGGCATCTTTCTGGACCCATACTTCCGCACCTGTGCGGGCGATCATGGCGACTTCTGCCGGAGTAGCTATGACGCGGTATTCATCAGCTTTAATATCTTTCAATACGCCAAATTTCATGAATAATTCCTCCTCAAAATTATATATGTATAAGCAATGTTGGTATAATGACAACACTTCAATTATATTTTATATATTTGAGGGCTGTCAATATATAAGAGCTTACATTTTTTGTATACATTATTTTTTGTGTACATTTGTTCCTTCTAGGTGGATTGTCGAAATATGTTTCCCTGTGATTTCCGCCGGACTGGGTGCATTTAAAAAAAAAACTACACCTGCATAGTTTAAAATTATAATATCAGGCAAAAAAAACGTCGATACGTAAAACGTTTTTCTTGTAAACTTAAACGTTTACCTGAAAATTTTTAATATTTTTTTCGTGAATTTTCTTGACACTCCCCCATGTGCGTGCTATGATTGCACCATCAAACGTCACACAAACGCGATGAAGCAAACTAGTAAACTTACCCAATCAGCTACAGAGAGCTGCCGGCCGGTGCAAGGCAGTGCGAACGGGGAGTCGAACTCATTGCCGAGCGGAAAGGCTGAAAGAAGGTTAGTAGGCCGCTACGGGAACTCCCGTTACAGAGCATGGATATCGCGAAAATGCCGTATCCGAGAGGGCGCCTGATTTCAGGCGAAGCAGAGTGGTACCGCGGAAGGATATATACGCCTTTCGTCTCTTAGCAAACACGCAGAGAGACGAAAGGCGTTTTCGTTTCTCTCACGAGGGATATTTGTTATACTAGGGGGAATTATCATGCAAACACCATCCACATTTAAAACCGCATCGCTGAGCCTGTGCTTTTCGGTCGGTGCCGTATTATTCAGTTCTCATGCCGGCGGCGGTTTTGCTACAGGCAATCAGGAAAACGTCTATTTCGTCAGCCTGGGCTGGCTCGGACCGGTTACAGCCATCATTACGATGCTGCTGTTTACACTGACCATCAAAGAAGCTATGAATATGTACAATTCCCGTCATCTGCGCAGTTATAAACAACTGTTCCAGAATTTGTACAGCCCGTTTAAAGGTATCGAAGTATTGTTTGAAGCATTCTTTTATATCATGGTCATCATGGCCGTTTCCGCCACGGTTTCCGGCGCTGCTTCTGCCCTGGCCGCACAGACGGGCATCAACTATTATGCCGGTATCGGCATCGTCGGCACGATTATTTTCTTCCTGACCATTTTTGGTGCCGGCCTCGTCCGCCGCGCTACGACCTATATGGGCATTGCCATCCTGGCTATGGTCATTGCCATCTTCTCCGTCGGCGTCTATATGGGCGGTTCGGTAGAAGGCACCATGTTCTTTACACAGGCCATGGCTCAGGATTTCGCCGTAAACGGCTTCTCCAAATTGCCGACAGCTATTCTGCATGCATTCACCTACTCCGGTTTCCAGTGCGTCGTCATCCCGACCATGATCGTCGTCGGCATGCCGTTGGTCACCCGTAAAAATTGTGCTACATCCATGTGGTTCTCTTTCGCTATGAATGCCATCGCCCTGACCCTGGCCGTCTGCATGCTCTTGGGCTGGACCGGCATCTATGGTAAATCTCCATTACCGACACTGACCAGCTTGAAATCCATGGGCATGACTTGGCTGACCGTTGCCTACAGCATCTTCTTGATGTTATGCCTGATTTCTACGGGCGTTACGACCGTCTTTGGCTTCACGGCCCGTTTCTCTGAAATCCATATGCTGAAAAAAGTCAGCAAGAGTGCCGTTATCCGTTCTGCCATTGTCACGTTCTTCATCATTGCCCTGTCCATGACCGTTTCTATCGTCGGTCTGACCAATATCATCAAATACGGCTATGGCTACTGCGGATACCTGGCTATTGCTATCATCATCGTTCCCTTCCTGACTGTAGGCCGTTACAAAAACATCCGTTATGCCAAAGATAAAGCATACCGTGCCCGCATCGACGCCATGAATGCAGATCCTGATTCTTTCGAAGAATCTCCGGTCATGAGCACGGCCAAGGAAAACGCATAATTTTCAGATTCCTTAAATAAAAAACATCTACAGTAAACGCAAAAGAGAGGCCGTCACATTGAGCAATTGATGTGACGGCCTCTCTTTCTATGCCCTGCTTCAGGCTTTGAGCTCACTGACGAGAGTCGAGCCCAGAATGAGGACAGCCCCGATGATCGTGCTGACAGCCAGCGGTTCCTGTAAAAATAAGGCCGACAGAAATACCGAAACAATCGGATCAATATAGGTCAGAATGGCCACCGTCTGCGCTTTTAAGTATCTCATGGAGCCAAAAAATAACGCATAGGCAAATCCCGTAACAAACAGGCTGAGTACGAGAAGCAGGAAAAACTGAAATGGCGTACAGGACAAGGAAGACCAGTTTTCCGTGATAAGGGTATATGGCAATAAAACTACGGCAGCCGCTGCCAACTGGATAATGGTTTTATCATACGCCGAAATCGGAGAAAATTTCTTATTGCACACAATAACGGAAGCATAAAATACGGCTGCTCCGAGGGCAAAGAAAATACCGGACAAGTCAGTAACGCCCGATAACCCATGTTCAAAAACGCCTCCGACAAACATCATGCCCAGAAGTGCCAGCAATACACACACGACTTTTCGTACCGTAAGGGTTTCATGAAGCAGGACCGGCGATACGAGAATGACAAATACCGGTGCCATGTAATAGCAAATCGAAGCAATGGCCATCGTCGTATGGCGGAACGCCTCAAATAGTAAAATCCAGTTAATGCCGATACAGATACCCGAAATAATCAACAACTTCAGATTATCACGGATCTGCTGCCCCGACATAGGCATATGGCGGAAGCGGACCAGAAAGAACAGGAACGCCGCCCCCAGTGACGCCCGGCTGAGAGCGATGATACTGGATGGCAGGGGAATATAATGAATAAATAATCCCACCGTCCCAAAAACAAACATAGAAAAAATTAAATACCCTCTGGCATGTGATTCCAATGAATACACCTTTCCCACCCCTTCGTAAGCCAAAATCCCTGCGGATTTCCACTCATAGTACTAATAATGCCCTTCTGACAGATACAGGTATGATCTATCTTATCTGTCGGAAGGGCAACACTACCTATCCTATCCTGCACGCTCTTACGGTCCGCCGGCATGTATCATCACCTGTTTTCACCTGCCGGCATCTGCTGCTCCATCACCTTGGTCGTCTGATGCCAGGCGCGGAAAAAATAGGTCTGATGAATCAGATTCTTTGGCAGATAAACCGCCAATATGACAAAGGTAAGGAAGAAAATCAAAACGCTGGCATTCCGTTTGAGTGTCGGCAGAGAAATAAAAATTCTGGCATTAAACTTAAAAATAAAGTATCCCAGGAAATAGTAAAAGACGACTATCCCCATAACCATGGGCCATCCTAAACTGGTGCATACCTGCTGTACGTACATTCCCAATGGTTCCGTACGAAATGTAAAGATCGTCTGCTCTGTTATGCAGGTCCCATACAAGAAAAAATGTATCACCTGACATAACGGAATAAGCATCAGGAGTTGTGATAATATGGTCGTGCAGGACTGAAAGAGGCGGCAATGCCTGCGTCCGGCAGTCAGCTGCTGTGCCGACATCAGAAACAGCGCAGCATAACAGCCAAACAATATGTCTGCCATGGGATCCAGTTTGGGAGTTCCCTCATGCTGGAAATACATAAGCAGCGGGGTAGTCAGTGCCCAGCTCATGCCCGTAAGAAATTGCGTCAGCCAAAGCCGTGAAAGGAGTGTTTTTCCACTAATCTGCTGTACGACATAAAACAGCAGCGTCGGTGGAATCAACTGTCTCATGGCCAGACTCACGTCGCTTACGTCCTGTCCCGTCGATGTACCATAGTATAAAAGGAAACAGGACGCATACAGGAGCAAACATTGTGCAATAAAACGTATATTCCGATTGCGTGAAGTATGAGATGTGTTTTCAGGTATGTTCTCAGTCATATGCATGGATGTTCCTCTAAAAGATGCGTGTTATAGATTTATTATACCATGTCACAGGCATAATGGAAATATGCAGACTACAAAATAAGCTTGACGATATAAGCGATTCATGTTATACTATTCAAGTATTTCATGGAGCGGTATCGAAGTGGTCATAACGGGGCTGACTCGAAATCAGTTAGGCCGAAAGGTCTCGTGGGTTCGAATCCCACCCGCTCCGCCAGATAAAAAAGCGCGCAGATAAGCCATTTATGGAACTTGTCTGTGCGCTTTTTTCTATGTCCGGAATAGTGAATTTTATGGGTGAAATCTATCCCAAAATCTACCCCAGATTCTGCTATCCCATCCTTCTTCATTTTGGACTCCCCCTCTTTTATTTCATTATATTTTATAGTACGATATCCATAGATACTGTTAGGAGGGATTAATATGAATACTGACATTGCAACCCCATTAATTCCCAGACATGGGTTGAAACTAAAGGGCCGGGAATTACAAAATTATATCACCGCTGAAGTAAAACGGATGCGGGCCGGTAAAAAGGATTACCATCTGAAGCTCCCTGCCGGATGGCAAAAATCAGAATGTACGATTCACGACATCACGGTTGAAGAATTCCGTACAACATCCCGGTCCGACCTCGTCCTGCTCCAGTTCCACGGCGGGGGTTATACCGGTGCCATGCACGATAAATGGCGTGTCAGTGCGATTCTGCAGGCATCCCTTGTGAACGCCAAAGCTGCGTATTGTGTCAATTACCGGCTGGCACCCACCCATGTATATCCGTCGGCACTGGAAGATGCTCTTGCTGTTTACAGCTATATTTTGGAACAGGGAACGAATGGCGGGGACATCATCCTTATCGGAGACTCCGCCGGTGCCAACCTGGCCATTGAAACCGCTATGTTTCTACGGGATCACGGTATAAGCCTTCCGCGCGTTTTACTTCTCCAATCTCCCTGGGTAGATTTAGGCACCAGCCAGGAATCGCTAGTCAGTAACAGAGAAAAAGATCAGATTTTAGGCAGTACCGCTCCACTGTATCCAGAAATTCTGAACCCCTCCTATGCCGGAAGCCTTTCTGTTGATGACCCGCGTCTTTCCCCCATCAACGGCAATCTGGCCGGTCTGCCACCCATGCTCATCCAGACCGGAGGCAATGAAATATTTCTTAGCGAAGATGAAGAGTTTGCCCATAAAGCCGCCCGTGCCGGCGTACGCATTACACTAAGCATATATCCCGGGATGCCACATAATTTCGGTATCTGTTTACCCGAATTAGAAGAATCGGTACAATCGGAGTACGAAATCAGAGACTTTGTCCATCGTTATACAGAGAATAACTGACACTAACGCCAAAAAAGTAATCTTCACCCTGTCACGTCTGATTGTCCAGGGAGCGGGCGGCGCATCGTTTTAGTGTTTTGCTTCGTCCGCAGCGATATGATAGTCCGTATAGGGTATAACCTTCTCTTGAATAAATGTGTCTGATTGCGCCAGTAATTTTTCTGGCTGCAGCTGTGGAGCCAGCTCTTCCAGCCCGGGATAGGCGTCGCCCTGATTCCAATCATGCTGCCGATTATAGGGACAGGCGTCCTGACAGCTGTCACACCCGCAGATCCAGGTACCGCAGCTCTTATCATCCAATCCGGGTGTAAGTTTCCCTTTTGCAAAGGTCGTAATAAAAGAAACGCATTCCAGCGGGCTCATGGTAAATGGTCCTTTCAGGGCTCCGCTGGGACAATGCGCTTGACATAGGTGACAGCTTTCGGCACATGGCCGTATATCCGGTACATGATGACACCAGGCCTTCTGGTCTGTCACATACCCCACCAGCTCCACAAAAGAGCCTTTTTTCGTATAGAAAAAATTATTTTTACGAATAATCCCCAGGCCCGCCATCATGGCCGCATACCGCAAGGGACCAATGCTGCGATGTCCAAATTGACTACCTCCTTCACAGCGGATTCCCTGCTCCTTAAACCACGTTTCAAAGTCTCTACGCGCAGCGAGACTCTCTTTACAGACACCATTACTGGGTGACAGGAAAAAAGCTTTACCATATTTTCCCCGCAGCGAAGCGGGAAAGCGGTACTTGCCTAACCAATACGTACCAATGATTACCGATTTAGCCCAAGGGAACCGTTTCTTAATATTCGCAAAATCTCCCATTTTCTGATAAAAAAAGGCGCTGGACGGAACTTTCTCTTCCCGTTCTTGTAACCGCTGTTGAAATCCATCCATATCATCTATCGGAATGATTCCACAATCATCAAAACCACAGGCCAATGCCTTATCGTAAATGACCTGCCCTAATTTATCCGTGTCCATGTTTATCTCTCCTTCTCTTCTTGTATCGTGTATATACACGAAAAATAAAAAATATATCTATTCCATTAGCTGGGCTAACAAATCTTCTAACTGGCTCAATTTCTTTTTTCCCAAGCGGGATTCCAATTGCTGCTGCGCTTGTTGCCAATATCCATAGGCCTGCGCAAACACGGCTTGTCCCTGCGCTGTCAGTTGAACGAGTCTTCGCCGCCCTGTAGAAGGGAGCGTTTCCAGCAATCCTCGTTTCGTAAGTAGCGTAATATTCCGGGAAAGAGTCGTCCGGTCCAAATTCATGACTGAGGCTAATTCTGTAATTGATAAAGGGCCTAATTCCTTGCTATGCCAGAGGATAGAATACTGTTGCACCGTAATCCCTGCTTTTTGCAAATACTTGTCGTATAAGGCCGTGACGGCCAAGGTAACTTGCCGTAAATTGAAGCAATGACATTGCCGTAAATGAACTTTCTTGTTGGCACCACATTCTTGATTCATACTCTATCTCCTTATCGTGTATATGCACTATATTATCATCAGCCACCGATTTCGTCAAGAAACAGCCGGCCCTTTTTGCTAACTTTCATTTCGCCTTTTACCATGTATCAGAAAAAAATACGGCAGAGGCCCCTGCTTTTCCGCTTGGATTCTCTGCCGTAATCCTTTTTTCCTGTTTATGCTCTGATTTCCGTTCCGTCCTTGAAGGTCACCCGGATATCGTCCTTGCTGTATACCGTGATGAAAATCATGTGGGCAAAACGCATCTTCCTCTTATCTATTCATCAGGATAGCTTCCAGAATGTGATATAATAAATGCATAAAAAATTCTGCATGGTGCAGTAAATCATCGAGGCATTCCTTATGAAATCGTATTATACCATTGGTGAAACGGCAAAATTACTGGGCGTGACGACACAGACCCTGCGGCACTATGAAAAAATAGGTATTTTACAACCCCGTAAAATAGATTCACATACGGGATACCGCTATTACTCATTTGATCAGTTCCATATCATTGACCGGGTAAAATATCTTCAGGGATTAGGCCTGCATCTGACCGATATCGGCCAAATCATCAAAAAAGGGACTGTTGCCGGTCTTCTGCCGGCCCTGGAAAAAGAATGGCAGAAATCCTATCAGGAACTGGAACAGATTCAGAACCGCATCAAAGATATCGAATGGTACATCGAATATTTTACCTATCTGAGTAAAATAGATGATTCCAGCATTTTGTATCATCTCCATCTGCCGGAACGCCATATCATCCAGGTTCCCTGCTATGATACAGACGCCCTGGCCGATATGGAAATCCGCCTGGCGAAAGCCAAAGGCTCTTCCCGTCTCCATCACTTACCTTACCGGAGACAATATGGATATATTCTTTCTATTTCTGATTTGTTCGCCAGCCGTTTTCATCCTACACAGTATTTTATTTATCTGAAACACCGTCCGGATCAGTATCTTCCAGAATATAAAAAGCTGCCTGCCGGCGAATACATCTGTTTTCGCACCCAGGTTTTAAAAGAACATTGGGATACGACGCTGCTGCATAACTTTTTCTCTGATATGAACCGGCCGGAGCTTGCCCTGGCCCTGGAATTCGAAGATAACCTCGTTGAATATCAGGATGCCCAGTACGAAATACAGATGTATTCTCCTGAACAAACGCAAACCTTATAGCAGGAATAAGGTTGTACTCCGAATCGGTTCCACAAAGAGACGTAGCCTGCCTGTAAATGAGTTGAAAAGCATATTATTAATGACTATATCGCAAGAATAGGCTGTGAAATTCGTCAGCCTATTCTTTTTTTGCACACAAAAAAGAATTGACTCGTTTCTTACAAAAAGGTTTATGCTCTATTCATAGCAAAACATCGTTTTGCATAGTTCTTACAAATTGCTTTTAGGAGGAAACTATAATGAACACGACTGTATCGAGAGAAACTGAAATCCTGTATGTCGGGAGCGAACCGCAATTACCGGTAGAACGGCCGGAAACACCGCCGATTTATCCTTCCACTGCCAATATTATCAGTGATATGGATGACTATGATCGTGCTAATAAAGGAGAGAAATATTACTACTGCCGTACAGCTAATCCAAACCGCGATGGCGTAGCCCAGGCAGTATCTTATCTTGAACATGGTGAGCAGTCTCTGGTCTGCTCTTCCGGCATGGCGGCTATTTCTACAACCATTCTGTCCCTGGTAAAAGCCGGCGACCATATCATCACCAGCAATGCCATTTACGGGGAAACGATTGAATTATTCGACCGCATTGTAAAAAAATTTGGCGTTGAAGTAACCTATGTTGATCTGACCGATCCCGATGCCGTAGAACAGGCCGTCCAGAAAAATACCCGTCTCATCTATACGGAAATCATTACCAACCCGCTGATCCGCATCATCGATATCGACGCCATCACCCGTATCGCCCATAAAGCAGGCGCTCTCGTCGTCGTGGACAGCACATTCACGACCCCCTTTGCTATCTGCCCGCTCGATCACGGTGCCGATATCGTCGTACACAGCATGACAAAATACTTCGGTGGCCACAGTGATATTACAGCCGGCTGCATTACCGGTCCTAAAGAGCTGATGAAAAAAATCTATTCCGACTATCTTCTTTTCGGCGGCTGCCTTGATCCCCAGAGTTCCTGGCTTCTCCTGCGCAGCATCCGCACCATGGAAATGCGCGTCACCCGCCAGTTCGCCAACGCACGTGCCCTGGCCGAAGCCCTGCAGGCCGATCCGCATGTCCGCTATGTCAATTATCCGACTCTTTCCAATCATCCCCAGCATAAACTGGCTGAAACATTACTGCCCCATGGCTGCGGTGCCATGCTCAGTTTCCGCGTAGAAGACGACCGGCAGAAAGTCAATGAATTCATGCACCGGTTGAAGGTAGTCAAATATCTGGGAACACTGGGAGGTTATCGTACGACCATCGCCCACCCCGCTACGGCGTTCCGCTTTGATTTCACCCCACAGCAGCTTCGCGACATGGGAATGGAAGAAGGGCTGATCCGCATTTCATCGGGCATCGAATCGACAGAAGACCTGATAGCTGATTTCAAACAGGCGTTATCTGTATTTGATACAGTAAAGTAAGGCGGTGATTCCTATGTTGAAAAATATCAATCTGCCAATCGCCCTGTTAGCCGTCGGCCTGCTGTTCGCCCTGGTCGTCCCCATGGTGCTGGCACCGGAAGGAACGGCGTACGTCATCAGTATTTTCTATAATATAATGACGATTGATTTTCCCTGGGCTCTCATGCTCATCGCGTTTCTCAGTGCCGTCTTTGCCATCTTTATCATGTTTTCCAAATACGGGGATATCCGCCTCGGCGGGAATGGTGCCAAGCCTCACTATAAGACGTTCTCCTGGGCAGCTATGAACATGTGCTCTGCTGCCGGAGCCGGTATTTTCATCTTTGGCATGGTCGAATGGATGTATTATGTCAAAACACCGCCGTTCGGAGTCATTCCCGATTCAGTACAGGCCTATGAATATGCGTCAGCATACGGCATGTTCCACTGGGGATTTTCCGCATGGGCCATTTATCTTCCCGTCTCCCTGGCACTGGGATATATGTTCTGGAATAAGAAAGTAGACTCGCTGAATCTGTCTGATTTATGCAAATCCGTGCTAAAAGGCGAAAGTCTTCCGGTCCGCATTATCCGTAAAATAATCGACGGTCTCGTCGCCTTTGGCTATATCGGCGGTCTGGTCTGCACTGTCGGACTGGGTACATCCATTCTGGCAGAACTGGCTGGCTACCTGCTGGGCTTTGAAGTAACCTTTACGCTGCGCATCGCCGTAATACTCATCTTCTGCCTTTTCTTTATTCTTTCCACCTCCAAGAGTATTGCCAAGGGCATCAGTATCATCAGCGACTTCAATGTCAAACTGGCACTGGGATTTTTTATCTTCATCCTTATCGTCGGTCCTACGTCGTTTATTCTCAATAACTTCACCATGGCTGTGGGAACCAATATCCGGGAATTCGTGCACATGAGTTTCAATACCGACGCCATTGCCCAGACAGGATTTGTCCAGCAATGGACCGTATTCTACTGGGCCTGGTATCTGGGCTGTACGATTTCTGACGGTTTGTGGCTGGCCCGTGTTTCCTATGGCCGTACGTTCCGGGAAATCGCCATCGTCCGCTGCATCTGGACAACACTGGCCTGCTGGCTGGCCTTCGCCATATTAGGTAATTACGGCATGCATCAGGAATTGACAGGCGTTCTGTCATTATCACAGTTAGTCATCGATAGCGGTAATAATGCCGCTGTTCTGGCCGTC
This sequence comes from Megasphaera hexanoica, assembly GCF_043520715.1. NCBI lineage: Bacteria > Bacillati > Bacillota > Negativicutes > Veillonellales > Veillonellaceae > Megasphaera > Megasphaera hexanoica. Next base: position 2,101,932 of record NZ_CP171361.1, read on the forward strand.
CTTAAGACGCTGCCGCTTTCATCACTGGCAATCGTCGTCTACATGGCAGTCGTCTTTATCACCCTGGCCTGTGGAGCCACTGCCGCTTCTACGGTCGTTGCGACACTGACTTCTAAAAACTTGAAAAATGATGAAGAACCGGCCAGCTGGTACAAAGTTTTCTGGGCATTTCTCGTACTGCTCCTGCCTGTCGGCATCCTGTTTCTGGAACACATGGTGCCAGGACTCAACGTCCTCACGACCATCCAGTCTGTTACGACCATTATGGCTATACCCCTTTCTGCCGTCATCGTTCTTCTCCTGGTCACATTTTACAAAACCCTGCGAAAAGACATCCGAAAAAAAGAATTATATGTCGATGACGTCAATAAAGATAAGTGGAATGCTGTATAAATAAATCGCATTCCATCAGACAGACAATTTAATAGTACAAAGAGAGGTGAAAGCTGCCACATGAAATGGATGTTCCATTCGTGTGACAGCTTTCTATATACTTAATCTTATAAATCATTACCCATCAGGTAATACCTTGACAATCCATGACAATGTATTCACTATATAAGGGTAAGATAACCAATATAGTGAATACATTGTCACTCCGTAGAAAGGAGGAATCTGGATGCAAGTCGTAATCATCGGGACGTTCCCACAGGAAGCAAAGGAAAGAATACTCACGCATTTCCCAGTTGACTGGACAGTACATATTGTAGGGGCCGATCAGGCCAAAGAATACCTTCCTTTGGCAGAGGTTGTAATTCCGGAACACATCGTAATTGACGAAGATTTTCTCGCCCGGGCCCCTAATTTAAAGCTCATACAAACGGGAGCAGGCTATGACAATGTAGATCTGGCGGCCTGCACCAGACATGGCGTTCTTGTCTGCAATGCGGCTGGTATCAATGCAGAGGCAGTAGCTGAGCATACGCTGGCCATGATTTTATGTTGGTATAAGAACCTTATTTTACTGGATGGTTTCATGAAACATAAGCAGGCTATGACGGCTCTTTCCTACCAAGGGGCAGAACTGGCAGGAAAAACACTCGGAATCATTGGTTACGGGCATGTCGGCAGGAAGCTGGCGCATCTTGCTCAGGCATTTTCCCTGCAGGTCCTGGTATTCAGCCATCACCCGGTGACAGATTCCGGTATAATCCAGGCCGGGCTCAGCCGTCTCTACAGGGAAAGTGATATCATCTCCGTTCACACAGCCTTACGTCCAGCAACGCGCCATATGTTTAACAAACAGGCCTTTTCCCAAATGAAACGAGAACCGCTCTTCATCAATACATCACGTGGTGGCCTTGTCGATGAAGAAGCGTTAATCGAGGCCCTGACACAGGAGACCATTTCCGGGGCCTGTCTCGATGTATTTGAAACAGAACCTTTGCCTATGCAAAGCCCATTGCGAAATTGTTCTCATGTCATTTTGACGCCCCATACGGCTGGCCTGCCAGATGGGGTCAAGTACCATAAGCGCCGGTACGACTTTTTCGTACAGAATATGATGGCTCTGGAACAAGGCAACCAGCCATCGTGTCAGCTAAATAAGACAAAATAATCAAGAATAGCAGATGTAGACCGGAAATCCGTAGCTCCAACTTAAACAGGGCCATCGCATGATAGTTATTATGACTCATGTGATGGCCCTGTTTTCGTCCTTATTTATAAAGTCTTAGTCTTTACCTTCCTGTTTGGCGGCAATGATTTTGGCTGCCCGGTCCACAATAATTTCAGCCAGAGCAAATTTGCTCATCTTTTCCAGCTTTTCGACACGGCCGTCTGCATAGAGCAGCGTGCCGATATTGGTCGTCCCCTGGAATCCGGCACCTTTGGCACTGACATCGTTGGCGACGAGCATATCGAGATTTTTCTTCTTCAGTTTCGCTGTTCCATATTCGATGACATTGGTCGTTTCCGCCGCAAAGCCAATGAGTACCTGGTGTGTTTTGCGCTGTCCCAGTCCATAAAGGATATCGGGGTTCTTTTCCAGCTTCAGATTGAGCACGTCATCATTTTTCTTGATTTTGTTCTTAGCCGGAGCTGCCGACCGGTAATCGGCAACAGCCGCAGCCTTGATGACCAGGTCACAATCATCATAATAGGCATCGACGGCCGCCTTCATATCCCGTGTACTGCCTACATCGATGCGGCGGCTGACACCGGGTGGTGTTTCCAGATGGTCATTGGACCCTGCGATAAGAGTCACATCGGCACCAGCCAGCACGGCTGCTTTTGCCAGGGCAAAACCCATGCGGCCGCTGGAGTGATTTCCAATAAACCGTACCGGATCAATGGGTTCCCGTGTCCCGCCAGCCGTGACGATGACTTTTTTCCCTGCCAGGGTATTCGTGCGGCAGACAGTCAGTTCAATGCGGTCCACAATTTCTTCCGGTTCGGGCAGACGGCCAATGCCGATGATTCCACAGGCGAGATGCCCGCTGGCCGGTTCCATGATTTCATATCCGAAACGTTTCAGCCGGGCCATATTATCCTGTACGACCGGGTTCAGGTACATGTTACTGTTCATGGCCGGCACAAAGAGTACGGGAGCCTTAGTCGCCATGATGGTTGTCGATAACATGTCATCAGCTATGCCGCAAGCCACCTTGCCAAGGATATTGGCCGTCGCCGGAGCAATGACAAAGATGTCGGCCCAGCGGGCTAAGGCAATATGTTCCACATTGAATTCCGGCGTATCGTTAAACATGGACACGGCAACCGGATTGCCACTGATTTCCCGCATGGTCAGCGGAGTAATCAGCTTCGTGGCATGTTCCGTCATAATGCATTTCACTTCAGCACCGCGCTGACGCAGGAGGCTGGCGATATGGGCTGCCTTGAAGGCTGCAATACCGCCACAGATGCCCAGTACGACGCGTTTATTTTCCAACAGCATAGGATGCCTCCTTATTTGATGCCGGCCTTGGGAGCTTCATATGTAATCTTGCCCTGATCGATTTCTTCCATGGCGATAGATACTACTTTGGTCGTATCTACATCGACGAGCGGCTTATCGCCATCGGTAAGCTGACGGGCCCGTTTGGCTGCCAGTGTAACCAGCGTGTACTTGCTGTCTACCCGTTTCATCAAAGATTCCAGTGTCGGTTTAATTAACATGATGCATCTCTCCTATTTCTTGTATAAATCTCTAATAGCAGCAATTTTACAGGTATTGCGTGATGTCTTCATTTCTTCTGCCGTAAGGATGGCTGCCGCTTCATCTATGGACGAATCCAGATCGTCATTGACAATCAGATAGTCATACTGCTCTATCCATTGCAATTCGTCACTTGCCTTGGAAAGTCTCCCGGCAATGACTTCTTCTGTATCGGTCTTCCGGTCGCGCAGACGGCGGGCCAGTACATCCATACTCGGCGGCACGATATAAATGAATACCCCCTGGGGATACTTCTGTTTGACTTGCATAGCCCCCTGGATATCGATTTCCAGCATGACATGCTTTCCTTCGTTCAACATGCGGAATACATAGTCTTTCGGCGTACCATAATAATGGTCATACACTTTGGCATGTTCCAAGAACGCATCCTGTGCCAGCAGTTCTTCAAAATGGGCGTTATCGGAAAAGAAATAATTGATGCCGTCCTGCTCGCCCGGCCGGGGACTGCGGGTCGTCATAGAAATAGAATAATTAATATTCGGGAACCGTTTGCGCAGGGCATCACAGATGGTGCCTTTACCGGCACCAGAAGGGCCCGAAACGACAACGAGCAAGCCCGGATCTTTCATGTTCATTACTTCCTTTCTCATTCTTCAGGCTCTGTGTCATCAGCCTCGTCTTCGCCAACGTGGAGTATGCGGTGGGAAATCGTTTCCGGCTGCAATGCCGACAGTATGACCTGTCCATTGTCCATCATCAGGACAGACCGGGTCTTACGGCCAAAGGTAGCGTCAATCAGGGAATTTCCTTCCCTCGCTTCCTGCACCAGCCGTTTTATCGGCGCCGATTCGGGGCTGATAATTGCCACGACCTTATTTCCCATCACCATGTTGCCAAAGCCTATATTCAGTAAATTGAAGTTCATCTCGTCTCCATCATTCAATATTCTGTACTTGTTCTCGTATCTTTTCAATTTCATTTTTCAAACGCAGTACCTGTTCCGTTACCTGAAGATCCTGCGCCTTGGAACCGATGGTATTGGTTTCCCTGTTCATTTCCTGAATCAGGAAATCGAGCTTTCGTCCCGTATCACCATGGGCCTCGAGAAGTCCTCTTAATTGTAACACATGACTGCGGAAACGGACAACTTCTTCTGTAAAATCCACTTTATCCGCATACACAGCCACTTCCTGCAGCAGTCGGTCCTGTTCCGGCTGTGCCTGCAGCTTTTCCAGGATAGCCGTCATCTTTTTCTGCAGCCGTTCTTCATACTGCTGAATAATCAGAGGCCTGCGTTCTGCAATGGATTCGATGATATCTGACATCGTATCGGCCCGTCGGAGAAGATCGGCCTGTATGTTGGCTCCTTCCCGTTCCCGCATGGTCATCATCCCCTGCAGGGACCGGGCCAGGCTCTGCTGGAATACGGGGCGGCAGGCATCGGCATCAATCACAGGAGGTTCCTGGCTGAACCAGTCCGTATTGAGAGATATGATATCGGAAAGCGTGACAGGCACTCCGTCAAAGAGTTTGTTCTTGGCAGCGGCCAGGGCATCCCGGCAGGCTGTCAGTGACGCATAATCAATTTGTATCCGCGGCGTTTCCGGTGCCAGATCCTGGACGGTTACAAAAACGTCCACCTTGCCACGGTGCAGTTGTTCCTTGATCCCGTTGCGAATCGTGTCTTCCAATGCCAGATACGCATGGGGCATCCGTATATTCAACTCCAGGAACCGTTGATTCACTGACCTCATTTCAATCGTAACGGATATCCGCCCATCACTGGCCGTACCAGTGCCAAATCCGGTCATACTACGCAATATTCACGACCTCCTTCAAATATCCTGTTCAAAGCTTCATTATAATCTATTTTTCATCATTTTTCCAGATTACAACAGGACTCCGTTGCCGGATACGTCCTGTTTTTGTATCAGCCTGCTCCAGGCATCAGAAATGGCTGCAAATTCATCCAGTGAAAATGTTTCTCCCCGGCGGCTGCCATCGATTCCGCTGTCTGCAAGAATCTGCTGTATATCCTCCTTGCGTATGCCCGCACTCTTAAGCGTATTGGAAAAGGTCTTGCGGCGCTGGGAAAAAGCGGCTTTGACGACCTGGAAAAAACGTTTTTCTTCCAACACTGCCACTGGTGGCTGTTTGCGCACGTCCATGGCAACGACAGCCGACGTGACTTCCGGTGCCGGCATAAACGCCCTGGGCGGGATTTCAAAGAGGATTTCCGGTTCTGTATAATACTGGACAGATACGGAAAGAGCGCCGTAGATTTTGCTTCCCGGCCGGGCTGTCATCCGTTCGGCTACTTCTTTTTGTACCATGACGACAATCCGTTCAATAGGCAGTTTCTGTTCCAATAATTTCATGATAATCGGTGTCGTAATATAGTATGGCAGATTAGCGCAGACTGTAAAGGGCTGATGACCCATCGTTTCTTCTATATCGATTTTCATGATATCCCCATGGATAATGCGGACATTGGGATAATGCTCCAGCGTTTTATCCAGAACCGGCAGAAGGCGCGTGTCGAGTTCAACAGCCGTGACAGCCGCTCCCGTTTCGGCCAGAGCCTGAGTCAGCGTACCGATGCCGGGACCGATTTCCAATACCGGACTGCCCGGTTCTAATCGGGCTGCATCAGCAATATCGGCGACGACACTGTGACGGATGAGAAAATTCTGCCCCAGTTTTTTACTCATGTGGAGGCCGAACCGCTTGACAATATAATGGACGACTTCCGGTTTAGCTAAATCAACATCTTTCATGTTCTGTCTCCTCTTCTATCTGCTGCAGGGCATCGAGCCATTCTTCCCGGCTGACGCCATAGTGATTCAGACGACGTAAAAACTGCTTGGCATTGCCGTATCCGATTCCCAGGACAGCTCCGACGGCCGCCCGGCGTTCCGCTGCATCGGGTCTCCCATTAAGGCCGGCTGCCATGATATCGGCCATGCTGAAGATATCCTCCGGAGTAAAGGTGGCACACCGTGTCTTGGAAAGGGCCAGCCGGATGGCTTCGGGAGAGGCCTGTTCCACTCCCAGGTCATCATTGGCAATGGCATCCTTCCGCGGTATAAACGCATGTTTGGCCTTGGGGAACCGCTTGCTCAGGAACCGGCGGATCCGTTCGCCCGCCTGGTCCGGATCGGTCAGGATGATGATGCCCCGCTTTTTGTACGCACAGGCTATCTGCCGCAGCGTATCGGGGCGCAGGGAAAATCCATCGGTGGTAATCATGTCGGCATCAATATGACTGGTGCGGATGCGCGCGACATCACTGCGTCCTTCGACGATGAGAACTTCTTTTATCATAGTCCTGCTCCTCATTTATTTTCCAGAATGTACCGGGCAGCGCTCAGGACAGCCAGCACATTGTGTTCAAATACGATTCCCCCCTGCAGGTAAATCATGTAAGGTTCGCGGATGGGGCCGTCTGCAGACAGTTCGATAGACGAACCTTGTACGAAATCGCCTGCTGCCATGATGATTTTGTCCGCATATCCGGGCATATCGTCCGGAATCGGGGTGACGTGGGCATCGACCGGTGAAAACGTCTGGATACCCTGGGCAAAAAGGCACATGTTTTTTTCGTTTTCCAGATAAATCGTCTGGATCAGGTCGGACCGGGGTTCATCAAAAGCCGGTGATACGTGAAAACCGATACGGTCAAAGACAGCTGCCGCAAAGACAGCGCCTTTGATAGCCTGGGCCGTCACATGGGGAGCCATAAAGAAGCCCTGGAAAAATAAACGGTATCCATAGGCATAGGAGCCGAGTTCTCCTCCCAGACCAGGGGCGGTCAGGTAATCGGCTGCCGCATCGACCAGGTCTGCCCGGCCGGCAATATATCCGCCCGTCGGGGCTATACCGCCGCCCGGGTTCTTGATAAGCGAACCGGCCATGATATCGGCACCTGCTTCGATGGGTTCTTCTTCAGCGGCAAATTCGCCGTAGCAGTTATCGACGAAACAGATGGTGTCGGGGCTGACTTCTTTGACCACTCCGATAATCGCCCGGATATCGGGAATCGTCAGGGTAGCCCGTGAGCTGTAGCCCCGCGAACGCTGGATGAGGACCAGCCGCGGCTGTTTTTCCTGACAGGCTGTCCGGATACCATCCAGATCATAGGCATTCTGTTTCAGCGGCACTTCTTCATACAATACGCCCTTTTCTTTGAGAGAATGCGGGGTGTAACGGGCGTAACCGATGACTCCCTGCATCGTGTCATAAGGGGCCCCGATCAGGGACATCATGCAATCGCCCTTCTGGAGCAGCGCACAAAGGACCGTAGCCAGTGTATGCGTACCCGAAACAAAATGTGGCCGTACCAGTGCTTTTTCTGCTTTGAAGACCGTCGCAAAAACTTCATCCAGTTTTTCCCGGCCCATATCGCTATATCCGTACCCCGATGTACCCGAAAACTGGTAAGAGGAAATCTGTGCTTTTTTATAGGCATCGAGAACCTTCTGTGTATTGTGAAGAGCAATCGTATCAATGCGTTCAAACTGGATGGCACAAGCGGCCATCGCTTCTTTACGTATCGTTTCCAAATCGAAAGACAATATGTCAGATCCTTTCCTGCAATTCAAAAAATAAAGAGATTAACCGATAGGATGTTCTGCTATCCAGCCATCCGTGTCTCTCATGACGGCTGCTGCCAGTTCTTTTTCCGAAGCATAGTCCTGTTTGGCATACCAGTGTATGTACGGCATGCGTTTAAACCAGGTAATCTGCCGTTTGGCAAAGCGGCGTGTGCGTTTTTTGATTTCCTCAGCCGCGTCTGCCAGGCTGATTTTTCCCCGGACGTACAATGCCAGCTCTTCGTATCCAATAGCTTTCATAGCCTGCGATGCCGGGGAAATTCCTTTCTGAAGCAATCCGGCGACTTCATCAGGCCAGCCCGCATCGAGCATCATATCGACCCGCTTTTCAATGCGATCATATAATACTTCTCTGGGAAGGCTGAGGCCGATGACATAGGCATCGTATCTCACCTTATGTCCATGACCAGCCCGCACGAAAGCAGCTCCTTCTCCTTTATCCACAGCCACCATCAGCCGCACCAGACGGTGCGTATTGGCCAGCAGTTCATGCCAGTCAGCCGGCTGCCACTGCGTCTGTTCCATAATATACGTCCGCAGTTCCTGTTCTGTCATCGCCTGAATATGTTTTCTGGCGCATTCCCGTTCTTGTTCCGTAACGGCCGACCCTTCAAAGTCAAAGCCTTCGAGAAATGCCTGCACATAAAGGCCCGTCCCTCCCACCAGGATAGGGACTTTATGTGTTTTATTGAGTGTATGGACTGTCTCAGCGGCCATGTCACAAAAACGGGCCGCCGAATACGGCTCATCGGGACTGGCAATATCAATGAGATGATGGCGGAACCGGGATAATTCATCCTGTGTCGGTTTTGCCGTGCCGATATCCATTCCCCTGTATATCTGATAGGCATCCCCTGAAATGAGTTCTGTATGGTAATGGTCCGCCAAGTAGAAACTAAGAGCCGTTTTTCCTACTGCCGTCGGACCAGCAATTGCAATAACCTTATCCATGAATGTTCCCTTCTAAGACAGCATAACGGACGCGGCTGTAACGGCCGCCCATAATCCGGGCCGCTGGAAATGCCTGCAGCAGTGGCTGCAGGAACCGGCCTTTGACCACGACCCGCTTCGATAGGTGCATCGCCCGTTCCAGTGACGCTCTTGTCAGTTCTTCATGGTCCATGATAGCCCGGACCGGCTGGAACTGACAACTTGCCTGTACAGGCTGGCTGAACATGGGATCAAAATAAATGATATCATATGTTTCCCGGCAATTCGCCAGATAGGTACGATAATTTTCATTGTATAACCTGATCCGGCGCAGCGCTTCTGTTACGTCGCACTTGTCATGCACGTAATGGGAAAATCCCCATCCGGTCACAGCGGCCATCTGGGGTACTGCTTCCAGTGCCGTGATGGCGGACCCTGCGGGCAGGCCAAAAGAAGCTACGATAGAATCCGCTCCGAAGCCACAAGTTGCATCCAGCACGGAAACAGGCCGTTTCACGCCAAAAGCTTCCAGCAGATGATCCGCCTTTCCCTTGCGCAGCTGCTGGATCCGCAATTCGGCCATGTTCAGACTAAAAAAATGTTTCCCTTCATCCCGTTCGATGACCGGTCCCCGGCTGGTATAGATAAGCAGGTGCTCCGTCCCGTAACGCCGGCGCAGCTGTTCAACCGCCCGACCTCGCCGTGGTACAAAAACAGCTCCTATAGACTCAGCCCATGACTCCGCTTCCTGGCTGAGTGTACCTTTTGCCTTCAGGGAGGGCACTACATACAATTCCGCCATCATGTCCGCTTAAACAATTTAGCCAGATCATCGGGCGTAAACCGCACGATGATGGGCCGCCCGTGGGGGCATACATAGGGTTTTTCCGTATGGAATAAATCTTCGATGAGCTGCTTCATCTGCCGGATATTGAGCCGGTCTCCCGCCTTGACCGCCCCGTGGCAGGATAAATATGCCAGAGAGCGATGGCGGAGTACCGCCTTATCAGCCACATCATTTTCATGGAGAAGACGGCAGATATCCTGCAGTGAATCAGCAATGTCACTGGTCTTCAAATCGCAGGGGACTTCTTCGACGCGGAGTGTCGATGGCCCGGCGACAGAATAGGTATATCCCAGATCGTTGAATACATCCTGTCGTTCTGTAAGGAGAATCATGTCTTCCGGATCCACCTCTACAAATTCCGCCGTAAGCAGCTGCTGACTTGGCATATGTTCCACACGATGGCAGAATGTATCATAGCGGATCCGTTCATGGGCAGCATGCTGGTCGATAATATATAAATCCTGCCCCTTCTTGGCTATAATGAAGCAGTCCGCTACTTCTCCCAGAGGAATGAATACATCGTCATCTCCCTCAAAGGTAATCCGTGGCTGCTCCGGCTGGTCTCCTTCAGCACCAGCCTGCCCGCCTTCGTTCAGTGCCCGGGAGAACCGCTGTTTTTCACTAGTATCAGACACGCGCGGTTTCCAGCCATCAGAAATGGCAGTTGTATGTTCATGGAGAATCCCCGTCGCAGCTGGTGCCGTTATTTTCTGACCGGAAGCAGGGCGGATGTCAGGCCCGCCTGAAGCCGGTGCTGCCCATACGGGACCATCTGGTCCCTCCCGGAAAGGTTGATTCTCTCCCGATGAGGGTGCTGATATAGAGGCAGATTCTGTCATGGAGACTGGTGATGTCTTCTCTTCTGCCGGCTGGGAAGGAACAGCCCCTTCCTTGGGAGCAAATAGTGTCGCATCGGAAAAAGGTGTTTCCTGGATAACGGCAGATTTCTTTGCTACCGCAGCCGGGGCTGCAATCTGTTCCGGTTTTTCCTGATCGATGAGCGCCGTAATGATACTATGATACAGGGCCCGGTAAATCTGCTGTTCGTCAGAAAACTTGATTTCCGTTTTTGCCGGATGGACATTGACATCGATACTGGCCGGATCGACGTGGAGATGCAGCATAGCAAAAGGATATCCCGATTTGGGCAGCATCGCATGATATGCATTGTCAATCGCTTTGAACATGAGGGGATTGTGGACAATGCGCTGATTGACGATGCACGTCTGCCAGGAACGGGAACTTTTAAGAACCGATGGTTTGCCTACGTATCCTTCGATCTGCACGTTGTCGTGGTCATAAGTAACAGGGAAGATTTCCCGTGCTACACCGGCACCGTAAATATTGGCAATCGTTTCCTTTAAATCGCCGAGACCGCCTGTATGGAGTGTGGTCCGCCCGTTATTGATAAACGTAAATTCGATTCCCGGCTGGGCCAGAGCCAGTTTCGTAATCATTTCACTGATTTTTGAGCTTTCCGTCCGTTCACTTTTTAAAAACTTTTTTCGTGCCGGCGTATTGTAAAAGAGGTCACTGACCTCCATCGTCGTGCCGGCAGCCGCTCCGGCCTGATCTTCTGAGGTAATGACGCCCCCGTCCAGGACGAGGTGCACGGCAAATTCATCTTCCGGCCGCCGCGTCGTAATCTGCATATGCGAGACGGCGGCGATACTGGGGACAGCTTCGCCGCGAAACCCCAGAGAGGTGATGGCAAATATATCTTCGACGGAACTGATTTTGCTCGTAGCATGGCGGATAATGCACTTACGCGCATCTTCCCGGCTCATGCCGCAGCCGTTATCCGTAACCCGGATATACGATGCCCCGCCTTCCGCTATTTCCACCTCAATGGCGCTGGCACCAGCATCAATAGCGTTTTCTACCAGTTCCTTCACGCACGAAGAAGGCCGTTCTACTACTTCCCCGGCCGCGATTTTATTGCGTGTCGCTTCGTCGAGAATATTGATGATTGAATTCAACTCCTGCCACTTCCTTCCTTAGCTTCTTTCTGCAGCGTATACAAAAAGGAAATTGCTTCAATAGGTGTCATGCTCGTCACATCGACAGATAACAGGTGGTCGATGACCGGATTGGTAAACAGACTGTCTTCCATAGGAGCCGGCAGTGCCTGTGCAGAATGTACCGGTACAGCCGGCTGGGCTGCTCCTCCGGCTTCCAGTCCCGTCAGGATGACATCGGCCCGTTTCAATAATTTCTCCGGCAGTCCTGCCAGACGCGCAACATGGAGGCCATAACTCTTATCGGCTCCACCTGGCACGATACGGCGCAGGAATTTGATACTGCGTCCCCGTTCCTTTACCGCAACGGTGTAATTTTTTATTTTATCTGATTCATCAGCCATAGCGATGAGTTCGTGGTAATGTGTAGCAAACAGCGTCAGGGCATGAATCTGCTGCAGTCAGTATTCAATGACGGCCTGGGCAATGGACATCCCGTCAAAGGTGCTCGTACCGCGGCCGATTTCATCGAGGATCAGCAGGCTGCGGGACGTGGCATGTTTCAAAATATACGATACTTCCTTCATTTCCACCATGAATGTACTCTGCCCTGTCAGGATATCATCACTGGCGCCAATGCGCGTGAAAATCCGGTCTACGGGGCAGATGGAGGCTTCCCGGGCCGGTATGAAGGAGCCGGCCTGGGCCATGAGCACGAGAACAGCCACCTGGCGCATATAGGTCGATTTTCCCGCCATATTGGGGCCGGTAATGATCAAGACTTCGTGATCTTTATGGTTGAGCGTCACATCATTAGGGACAAACAATTCATCCTTCAGATATTTTTCGATGATGGGATGGCGACCATCGCGGATGGTCACCGACTGATCCCGGTTCAGGCCGGGACGGATATAGTGGTTTTCATGAGCCGCCCTGGCCAAGCTGTACAGGCAGTCAATCTGGGCAATAGCCCGGGCTGTCTGCTGCATAGCCGGGATATAGACCCCGATCTGCTGGCGGATCTGGCCAAACAACTGATATTCCAGTGTCAGCATACGTTCCTGACTGGTCAGGACTTTGACTTCAAACTCTTTTAATTCCGGCGTAATATATCGTTCGGCATTGACCAGAGTCTGCTTACGCACGTAATAATCCGGTACGGGTTTCGTGTTGGCATGAGAAATTTCAAAATAGTAGCCAAACACCTTCGTATAGCCGATTTTCATTTTTATGCCAGTTTTTTCTTTTTCTTTTTCTTCTAGTTCCTGTAAAAAGGCGTGACTGTTGGCGGCAATGGACCGGATTTCATCCAGTTCTTTAGAAAATCCATCGCGGATAACGCCGCCATTGCGTATGACCACGCCGGGATCGTCTTTAATGCCCCGGCACAATAGATCATACACTTCCTGATGCTCTGCCACCTGGTTGTTCAGCCGTTTCAATAAGTCACTGCCGGCTCCATCCAAAATCTGCTTCAGCTGCGGTATCACCGACAGGGACTCCCTCAGGGCTACCATATCTTTTGGGCTGGCCGTTCCCGTTTCGACACGGGTCAGTATCCGTTCAAAATCATAAATCCGGTCCAGTGTGTCGGACAAATCCTGACGCATGATTTCATGACGCACCAGTTCTTCTACCGCATCCTGGCGGAGCACAATATCAGAAATGCGCAGGAGTGGCGCTTCCAGCCATTTCCGCAACAGTCTGCCGCCCATGGCAGTGTGGGTCTTATCAAGAACATCGAGAAGCGTCCCTTTCCGGCCGCCATCGCGTACATTCTGGGTAATTTCCAGATGGCGGATGCTCGCCGCATCAATGACCAGACGCCGTTCATTATCGATGCGTTCCAGATGATTGATATGAGAGATATCGGACTGCATGACCTCACTGACGTAGGATAAGAGCATACCGATGCAGATAGCTGCATCATGGGCGGCATCAAGGTCTTCCTTTTTGAAATACGCCGCAGCTTTTTCCCCATAATCGCAGTCATCATCTGCTTCAAAAGGGGTGATCGTGCACTGGGACATGTGGCTTCTCAGATACTGCAGCACCGTATCGATCTGCTTACCCAGACGGTAATAGATCAGCTCGCTCGGTTCATAGACAGACAGAATATCAAACAAGCTATCTTCCATAGCAGTCACGGCGCATACCGACCAGAGGCATTCCCCTGTCGTCACATCCATAAGAGCGATGGACAGGATATCATTTTTTTCCGTCAGGCAGGCGATATAATTGTTTTTTTTGGAAGCGACGGCATGTTCCAGCGTAATCGTTCCCGGCGTAATGACTTTAATGATTTTCCGCTTGACGATGCCTTTGGCCAGCTTAGGGTCTTCCATCTGTTCGCAAATGGCTACCTTGTATCCCTTATGGACCAGCCGTTCAATATAGGTATCAGCCGAATGGAACGGAACACCACACATGGGAACCCGTTCTTTATTACCGCCAGCCCGACCTGTCAGAGTCAGATCCAGTTCCCGTGATGCCGTCAGGGCATCGTCAAAAAACATTTCATAAAAATCGCCAAGGCGGAAAAATAGTATTTTATCTTTGCATTGTTCTTTGACTTCGAGATACTGTTTCATCATCGGAGTCAGTTTTGGCGTGTCAGGCAAAATATACCTCCCTACATATTGGATTTATGCACTATATGTCCCTTAAGTACCCATGTTTGTCCTTTATCGACCATGACTGGTACGGTGTCGCCGATGGCTGCTGAACCATCATTTTCCCAGATAATCATCTTATTGCCCGTCGTACGGCCGAACCAGTGATTTTTGTCATTTTTAGTCGGTCCTTCCACGATGACATCATAGATATGGCGTTCCATGGCCTGATTTTTCTTCAGGCTGTATACATTCTGTACATCCATCAGGCGCTGCAGACGGCTGCTCTTGACTTCCTGGGGAATCTGGTCTTCCATAGTGGCCGCCGGCGTACCCGTCCGCGGCGAATACATGAAGGTATACGCCATATCATACTGGCAGCGTTTCAGGAACTGGAGGGTATCCATAAACATGTCTTCCGTTTCACCGGGGAAACCGACGATAATATCCGTCGTCAGCACCAGGTCCGGAATGCGTTTGCGGGCATAGTCCACCAGATCCATATAATGTTCTACCGTATAGCCGCGGTTCATTTTTTTGAGCAGGGCATCGTTCCCGCACTGGATGGGAAGGTGCATGTGATTGACGACTTTATGGCATTCGGCAATGGCGTCGATGGCATCGTAATTCATATCCTTGGGATGGCTTGTCATATAGCGGATCCGTTCGATGCCATCTATTTCATCGACAGCCCGGAGCAGGCTGGCAAAATCATCGTGGCTGGACAAATCCTTCCCATAGGAATTGACGTTCTGTCCTAAAAGAGTAATTTCCTTATATCCCGCATCGGCAACGCGCCGGACTTCTTCCACGACAGACTGGACCGGACGGCTGACTTCCCGCCCCCGCACGTAGGGAACGATACAATAGGTGCAAAAATTGTTACACCCGTTCATGATGGGAATCCAGGCAAAAAATTTCTGGAATCGCTTGGCCGGCAGTTCATGAAATGCCGGTACATGCATATCCGATGCCAGATAATGTTCTTTTTTCTGCTGCCGTTCCTTAATGAGATCGATCAGGGTATGGATATTATGCGTGCCAATGACCAGATCGATATGAGGAGCCCGCTTGAAAAGCCTGTCCTGCCATTCCTGTGCCATGCATCCCGTCACCGCGATGATCAGGTCCGGATTCTCATCTTTTAAGTGCTTCAGTTCGCCGATTTTTCCCAGCGTCTTGTCCTCTGCCGTTTCCCGGACACAACAGGTATTCAATAAAATCACGTCCGCCATAGTGAGTTCGTCCGTCTGGCGATACCCCAGCTCTTCCAGCTGTCCTGCATAATGCTCGGAATCACTCTGATTCATCTGGCATCCATAGGTCTGGATAAAATAAAATTTCTCATTCTGTATCATACTATATTCCTCAGTTCTTTATATTGGATAGGTTATCCTGGATTTTCATTTTTACACTCTATTAGTCAACAACATGCATAGTTAAGCCATTTGTGATGATATCGAGTGCTTATTAGTGCTTATAGAACAATACTGGTGTCTATCGAGTGCTTAAGAAACTCATAGAGTCCCTTGCGATGAATACGCCAATGTGTCCCTATTTTAAATGCTTTCAGTCTTCCATTATAGCATAGGTCATAAATGGTTGAAAGAGGAACACTCAGCATTTGAGAGACTTCTTTCGGTGTAAAGGCTATTTGTCTATCCCATTCATTAGAGGGAGTAGATAAAAAATCATCAACATCAAGTTTTAAGAATGTTTGGGTCTTCAATGGTCGTTTCAGCTCCTTTAGTGCAGTAAAGGAAATTTTAGTAGACTAGAGAACCTTATAGAATCTATAAGAATATATAAAGAGAGATTTTAGGAGATAATCAATAATCATTAATCATTATCCCTTAAATCTCTCTTTGAAATCTTAGTAGACTTATGAATAGAGTATAAAGATTAGATTCTCGAAGGCTACGTCGAGATACGAATAGTACTACTATATACTTTTCGTCCCCACCTTCAATCCGTGCCACAATTAATTTTCTCTATATACGTGCCACAATTAATTTTCTCTAAGTTTCCTTATAGCCTTAATACATTTATTATTATTCACATTATCTGTATGATTAGGCAGAACAGACTCACAAAGCCAGTCTTCCAGCTGTTCTGCTGTAAGTTCTGTCAACTGCCTATCTTCATCAACATCCATATTCTCCAGAAAATAAGCCACACCAATAGTTAGAGCATCTAATCTATCGTCATGACTCAGTGCATTCTTTTCCCGGCAGAGATGGGTCATCTGATATATCAAAGAGTAATGATAATCTTGCATGAACACTTTATAGTCCTGTTCAACGACTGGCTGATTCACAATCAGTTTATGTCTCATCATGACAGGCTCCAGTGTGTCTATCATTCGTGCTTCCTTTTGTCCCCTATTTACAACTGGCTCAATACCACAAGGATGTATACGGTTAAAGATAGGTGTCATTAATTTAGTGAACATACCGTCCCCAAAGTTATCTTCCGGGACAACAACATCCACATCCCAGAACTTAGCACGAGTGGCCAGCTGTGTTAATGTCATGTCTGAATAACCTTCTTTAAATCCTCCCATATCCATAAGGAACAAATAACCATTCAGGTACTTAATGATTGCATAGACTGTTTCGTCTGTACCTCTACCGCTAGGGTCTACTGCCATAATAGTTGTCTGATATGGCATTGTCTCGTCACTCCGAGACAACTCACTATAGTAATAGTCTCCTGCCATCGCTGTACACGGTATGTCTTTCAACAACTGTTCTCTGCCTTTGGCCCATGACCATTTCAAGCTGGATTCTTTCATGTCCAGAGAGGTAATAATAAGGTCTGATACCTTCAATGGGTACTTTTCCGCATCAGACAACCGAGTATTAAGCATAAACTGGAGAGCAAAGCCAGCTTTACCATAAGACAGGGAACGTTTAGCAATTTCATCCTCACTGAATCGTTTAGGATCTGTTGGTTTCCCTTCCAGTTCAGGATTAGCCATTAATTTATCATAGATAGAGGGAGCCAGTGTATTGCCATAATGGTCTTCAATCTTTGATATCTGCGGATACAAGACAGGCCAAACACGAACAATATAGCCACGGTCTTTCAGAACGTTATATAGACTTGATTCTGTTTGTGGTGTCCCCAGATAAATAATTTGTCCCTTAGGTTTCAAGATAGCATCAAATTCCTTTACGGCTTCAGAGAGCTTATCACGCTGTTGTTGTGTCGCTGAGTTCTTAGGGACTTCCACATCATCTGCAATCAGTAAATCAGCACGAGTCCCTGTTATCTGTCCAGTGATACCAATAGACTTAACAGAGGGAGAAATATCAGGTACAGTACCACCAACATCAAATATATTTTGTGTGTCTAACTGGTCTTTAGCCGCTATCATGTCCGATAAAAAAGGAAGTGTATGTATAATACGCTTAATGAATCTGGCATTAGCGTCCGCTCTGTCACCGGATGCAGACACAATCAAGGTCTTTAACTGCCTGTCTTTCCAGAGTCTCCAGACAACATAAGCACATGTCAAAAAGGATTTAGCGACACCACGGAACCCCTCGATAATGATACGGTCTGCTGGTGGTTTCTGTAGGTAGTTAGCAATATCTATCTGAATTGGTGTGGGCTGAGGGAGATCAATAGACTTCCAGACAATATAGACAAAAGCCCAAAAATGTTCCCTTGCTTTTTCAATATCATCTTCACTCCATATCATCCTACATTATCTCCTTTAACCAGCTCCATAAATTCAGGTATCCTAGAGGCTTCCTGAGTTACCTCTTTGACCCCTTCAATCTCAACTGTTGTATTGAAATCGTTGTCTTTAAGAAATTGCCGAACCTTTGCAAGGAATGCCGGATTCTTGCGCTGTTCTTCATCTTCCAGTCCTTCCAGCAGTGCTTGTACTTCTTCTGTAGCTAATCGGTCAATCAATTCTTGCGGGATATTAAAATTAGCCATATATCCTCACCCCTTTGCGAATTTAAAAATAATAAAAGGCTCCCATAGGTAATTACACCTAACAGGAGCCTTATGAAATTTAAATGCCTATGTTTGGCTTACTTTTTACATTTTTGACGACTCTGGAGCCATTGTTTCTCAGATTTTCCGAAGCGATAAGGATAGAGAGGACACTTTTTGATAGGACACTTCTCCACTCCCTTTATATAATCTCCAGAACATTCTAAACACTTTTTTCTAATAGCACTCCAAAGACATTCTTTTCTATTGATATCTTCCATCTTCATTATTTAACCACCAATCCTATCAGCAGACCACCTGCCACTGACCATGCTAATCTATTTTGTCGTTCCTTTACTTTCAACTGGTGTTTCAGGGAGTCCATTTGCTCTGTCAATGTTTTCAAAGATTTCTCGTTCTTCTCTAATAAGCTGTTGGCTTCCTGCAATTTCTGATTCTGCTGATTCAATAAGTTCTGAGCGTTTATCAGACGATTGTTGCAATATGTCAACTGATTCTGTAGCTCTACTAACGTCTGTTTGTCCGTTGATGAGTTCTGCTTGAGCAGATTGATTAAGTTCTGTAGATTGAATAATCGTTGCTCTTGCTCTGTCGTTATTTGTTTCAATCTGTTGTATTGTTGTATCGACATCACTACCTGTTGATTGCTCAACGGCTCTGTAGTGTCTGCATAACAGAAAGCAGACGGAAAGCAAAATAGTGACAATAGAAACAGCAATAAGAATATACTTTTTCTTTTCATCCATCGCTACCTCGCATGAATTAATACTTCTGTAGTCTTTGTACTATTAACCATTACTTGTCGTGATTCCTTTTCCCATACGACTTCATAGTTAGACGGCCAAGCTGATATGTTTTCTTTATATTCACTAATATAAATATCATATTTTTCTTTGTTAGCTTCTACCCATTCTATAAAGGCGTCATAATCAAATTTACGCGCATAATATTTATTGCCTACACCTTTATATGGTGGGTCACAATAAACTACAGCACCAACGGGAATGGAAGCTTTGTTATAGTCACAGGAAGTAAACGTTACCCCCCCCTAGTTTGGATTTCTGCTTAAGTAAGGAATTATATCCATATTTTGCGTAGTTTGTATGGTATTTATCACTCCTTGCATAACCGTTCTTCCATCCACCACCAAAGGAACATGCAATTCCTACAAACCCACTCAAAGCAGGATTTTCATCTAAGTGGCTCATCGTATACTGGTATTCTTCTTCCGACACCACAGCTGGCGGTTCATAGCCGTCTTGAATAGCTTTTAATAATGCAATCAGGTACGGGTTATTGTCGTTAGCAGTCCTAGACGATGCTGTAGTGATTTTCTCTACTACGTTACAGGCACCGCAGAACAGGTCAACGAATGGTTTTCCCTTTGTAATTGGATTCAGCACACTAGCCAAATCTTTACTGATTTTATATTTACCACCGAAATAGCGCATTATACATACCACTCATTCATATCAACATTTGTGTCCCCGATATATTCCTTATCACTCCACTGCCAACCTGCTACATGCTTATCAGGATATGTCTGAGCAAACCCATTATATCCACGGTAATCTGCAATCCAATAGGGTACATAATCAGCAAGCAAGTTAGGCTGTATGGAGTTTTCCATGTAGTCTGTAAATTTCAAGGAAGACGAGTAAATGCCTGCCGTAAATCCAGCTTCGTTGCATTCTACGATAAAAGCAGAGCATATCGCTGTTGTGTCTACACCTTCCTCAAAGCAATCAGGATCTTCACAATCAAACCAAATGCCCATAGGTGGCGTAGGAAGACCAGACAATAGCATTATAGCTGTCTCTGCTTCATCTCTGGCCCTTTCAGGTGTCGTAGCATGAGAATAGACATAGACACCCCACTTCAAGCCACGTTCGATGCACTGGTCTACATGGTGTCTCCATGTTTCTTCTTCAGTACATCCTTCAGATATCTTGATAATGACACCTTTGATATCTGCATCAACTACCGCATCATAAGCTATGTCTTTCTGCCAATAGGACACATCAATAACTTTACTGGTCATTTAAATAACACCCCCTTGTTTAATAACAGTATAAAATAAACTAAGGATAATACATTCTAGCCAAATAAAACAAAGAATAGCTGTACAGGTGTCTTTGTTATCTACTCGTGTGTGAATGACAGTAGCTACAACAAAACAAAGAAAGCAAATGTTAAGTATAACAGAAATGTCAATCATCTATTTTATCCACCTTCTTTTCTCTAGCAATCTGTGCTAAAGCATTACGTATGAAATTAGGGATATAGTGTCCATACCCTAGTTTGTCTATGTTCTCTAAGATACTCATGGCTTCTACAATGGCATAGGCTCCAATAAACATTGTCCGTACCATATGTGTATGCATGGCTCCATCTAGTAGAACACCAAGACCAATAATCAAGAACATAACAGCTTTTTTACATAGTCCTCTCGTAGCAACGGAACTTGCAAAGGAGTGTGATTTACAAGATGCAATCATGCCAGTCAGTATGTCTAAAGACACAAGAATGACAAGGGCCTGTATCTGGTCATCCACTCCCCCTACAAGTGTATTGAACGCTAACCAGAGGATAGAAAAAAGACAGCCTATCTTAATTTCTGTGGCTGTCCATAAGTTCCATATAGTATTAATCATATTTGTTAGCGAACCTCGTTTCATTTTTCATCATCCTTTTAATTAGTCTGCTTCCCCACACAATCACCATTTTCATCAATCATCCATCCCATATCATCAAGTACCTTATCAATATCCCCTTTATACTTTGGAAATCTTTTGATAACGTTGTTGTATTTTAATTTCTGTAAAATAATCTGATACGCCAAATATTTAGCCATTTGTAGTAGTCACCCCTTCCATTAAGGCGTTGACAGCATCCTCAAGCACTATAATACGTTCAGATAAAGAAGGTAACAGTGTTGTGTCTTTTGAAACCTGTGGTGTATCTGGTCTTTCTGGCTCTTTCTCTTTTTCAATTTCCTTTAATACCCAGTGTGCCCCATCCCAGATACATTTGTGGTCTTCTGAAATTACAGGTGGAATTATTTCTACCATATTACAAGGAATCTGCCATGCACCACTAATCGGACTCTGGTCAGTTTTATCAAGAACTTTAGGCCCTTCATATTCTTTAGTTAAAATATTAAACGCATAGACTATTTTGGTATCTTCCATTGTTTTAACAACTCCTTATTAGTATTTAATCTGTGCAATAAGACAACAAGCAGGTGGCTGTACGGTATCTGAGGAACCATAAATGGCACTGTAACCAGAGGCATTAAAGATTATTTCTCCCCCTGCGTGTGTCTGAGTGCCACTCCCCGCTGGATAGCCCATATGCCACCCTTTAGAAAAGAGTCTGCCATCTACCCATCCACCCTCACTCTCCGGATTTGTTTGTTTAGCATTAAAGCTACCCCTAAGATTTGGTAGACCTGCATTTTTCGTAATAAGTGTGTCTTCTCCCTGTAACACCCTACCCATTGCATTAGGAACCTTTAAAGTATCTGCGCTTGCATCATAAACGTACTTTGTAGCACTATTATCCATCCATTCGCTATCAGAGACACAAAGGCTGTTGTCCTGAGCAAATTTAAGTAAGCGTGGATATTCACTGGCTTTCACCGTTGCTCCGTTGGCCTTGATGTAACCATCATTCAATGTAGGCTTAAGAACAATATCACCCACACGATTACCGTCTCTCACATCATCAAGAATAAAAATAGCTGTACCATCTGTAATATATTGACCTGCAATATATGTAGCACCTAAGGCAGGTGGTACAGTGGTACCTGTTGTTCCTGCTTTAACACATTCCAACCTTGCCCATGAGGGTATATAAAAAGAATATGCAATATCACCAATGGAGTACGCTTTATTTCGCTTCAACATATTGAAATCCATAGCATTTTCCGTTGCCACCCTTGCACTCTCAGCGGCGTTCTGTTCAGACACACGCGCGGCATTTTCAGAATCCTTAGATTTAGTTTCTGAGGACTTAGCATTAGTTTCAGAAGTCTTTGCGTTTACTTCTGACGTAGCCGCTTTTATTTCCGAGGTTTTCGCATTGGTTTCGGAATCCTTTGCGTTCTGTTCAGATGCAAGAGATTTTGTTTCAGAAGTCTTAGCGTTCGTTGCAGACGTTGCCGCTTCCTGTGCTTTCGACTTGCTATACAACGCCCACGAACGACTACTCTGTGTCTTTCCTGTCGTACTATCTGTATCTGCCTGATTATCTGGAGACGCTGTAGACTCAGCCCACTTCTTAGCAGACTGATTAGATGTGAAAGAAGCACTAGCACTAGAAGCACTCTGGGAAGCTGATGTAGCTGAACTGGATGCACTATTTTTGGCATTGGTCGCTTGTGTAGTAGCCTGTTCCAGTAAGGAAGTGTTACGAGATACAAAACCGTCCTGCACACTCTCCATGTAATGTTTCGTTACGGTATCTTGTGGTTCTTTCGGGTCTGATACATCTGTGATTCTATGATTTTGTGCAGACCATATTGTTTCTTTTGCATCTGTTACAGAAGTAGCTAAAGCATTCGCAATTAGATAATCTTTCTGTTCTTCCTGAAGGTGTAACATCTGGGCATCTTCTGTATTCATGTCTTTAGCAAGCAAAATGGAGCCATCATTCCATGTAATAATTTTATCAGTAGTTGTCTCCCGATAAATAATCAAATGTTCAGACACACTAGGAGATGTTACTAATGTAATTGTTAAATCATCAACAGAATAATCAACACCATACGTTAATGCTGTTATTGAGCTGTCCGTGTGTAGGATAGATACCTTAATAAATTCTTTTCGTAAATATGGAAAAGGGAAGGAGTATGTCTTTACAGAGGCATCTGTAACTTCATATTCCACTCTTGCTTTAAATATACTCACGTTTATACACATCCTTTCATCTATTTATTAGGTAGACCACTTAATTTAGATAGTGTCTCTATGGCCTGTGTGTAGGGAATAAAATCAGGGATAGGAGCCAGATTCAACAGAGACTTCAAGTCCCGCTGGGAACCTTTATCGTTTGCTAATTTCCAAGCAGACACAATAGGTTTCCATGTAAGATCATATGCTGTATCTACTGCTGGTAACTGCTGTACCGTATTTCCGATAAAGTCCCCTACATCTTTAGGCGGATTGTTTCTGTACTGTGTTACTGTTGTCCTGATTGTTGGAGAACCTGTCCCGGATTCATACACATCATTAATCATAGATGCAGGAGACAAAAACCCAGTACGCAAGAAAGCGGCTTTTGCCAAAGCCTTATCATTCAGATAGTTTTCCTTTACGTACTCTGCGGCTTCTGTATTTCCCATGGCATACAATGCTCCCATACGAGCGGCATTTCGTGCGGCAAAAGCACCCACGTTTGTAGCCATGGAAAGACCAAAAGCAACAGCATCCTGTAATTCATGTTGTTGTAAAGCACGCATAAATTGTGCATTATTAGACCTAAAGTTAAAGTCCTTAAACATCATAACAAGACGTACTAAAGCATTGTGATCTTTCAAGAGGTTCCTATTCCCCTCCGAGGTACTGAGCAGGACACCCTTCTCTACCTGATTCTGGATAAGGTCATACCAAGCCCAGAATGTATCAGGATGTTCCCTCTGCCATTTCTCTATGTTCGCTCCGTTCGCTATGGTTCCTTTACGACCATCCCAATTTATATAGGTACGCAAGTCTTTTTTGAGCTGTTCAAGGTCTACCTGTCTCCCAAGAGCTTTAATGTTCGCTTTGCTAAATGGGTTACGCAATGCATTAAACTGTTCCCCATGCGCCCATCTGATAGAGTCTGTGATAGCTCCACTACGCATAGAGCGAACCATAGTATCTGTCATATGACCTAATAAGTTTATCTGGGATGTAAACTTACTCAGGTTGTGTGTGAAGTCAGCGGCCCCAACCAGCATATTAGAGAAATTAGTTCCCCTCTTTGATAATGCCTGTCTAACCTGCATATCCCCCCAGCTTCCTCTAAATATATGTCTTTCCAAAGGTTCACCAAACACATGCCATGATAAATCTTCTACAAACTTATTGTTAGCTGTTCCCAGTCTGCACTCCTGCACAAACTTTCTAAGAGGATTGAAGACACCAAAAATCTGTTTAAGACCACCATAAGCAATAGCACCACCAAGGTCTCCTAACTGGTTCCAACCCATCGAGCCACCACGCTTAAAGTACGCTAAGTTGTTCAGAATCTTAGAAGATGCGGCGGCTTCTCCGAAAACATTTCTATCATAGTGGTCTCTCATTCCACGCAAGCGTGACAGGGTATCTAAAAACCATGTCTTTCTGTTCTCTGCTTCTGCTGTACTTATCCTGCCATCAGAACCCATACTAGCCATTTTAAAATCCTTGAGTACTTGAGACACAAACTTCTGATAATCTGAATCCTTTCCGAGTACAGTACGGACAGCCGCTTCCCCGGAAAATCTATTATTTGTCCGGGAAAGTATATGGTCTAAGTCATAGTATCTCAAGTCCTTATCAAAGGAAAACTCAGACACAATATTTCCTTCCGCATCTCTGATAGGTATAACTGTGCCTGTATCCATTGGTAAACGACCTTTAAAGAAATTCAAGTCACCTAATGTAGGAGAAGCACCCTTTGCATCCAGACCATCCAGTTTGTCTTCCAGAGGCAACATAGCATGTTCTGCCCATTCTTTAGACTTGACTGTTCTGTATTCGTCTACCTCTTTCTCTGTTGTCTCTGCTGGTTTCTTTCCTTCCAGTTCTTTCAATTTCTCTTTGACTTCTTCAACCTTACGAGCAGATTTACGGCCATCCTTTTCTAGATACTCTTTACATTCATTTATCTGCCGTTTCCACGCCAGTTCTTTTTCTCTATAAATCATATCAGAGATAAGCTGTCTGGATGTCGGTGTATTTGAAGCTACAAGGGCATATTGTTCCAGAAACTCTTTAGCACCTTTATCACCTGTGGTAGTGAAGTTAGACACAAAGGAACGGTAAGCATCTGGATCAATCAATCTGTGAAATTCATCATCCACTGCATACCAGTCTTTTTCAATCAAATTTAACTTTCGGTCTCCACCAAACATAGAAGCCGAATTTTTACCTAGTTCTATACGTGCGTCATACATATCTTGTAAAGCCTTAACAGCCTTATGGACACTATCATCTATCAAGGAGTCATCAATATCTATCAGTGTCCCTTGTTTTGACTCATGATTGAATGTGTCTATAACTAGTTTATTAAATTCCTGTCTATGGGCATCACCACCCCTGAATGGATTGATAGCACCCAGTACACCATAATGGTCTTTTATCCATTGCTGTCTAGCATCGAGTACAGCACCTTCATATTTCATCAATTGACTTCGTAAATACTGGGACTGGCGTTCAGCAGACAACATATTTGATGTTCGTTCTTTCCCTCGTCTCTGAGCATCTTCGAGCAAAGAAGAAGCCTTACGAGCTAGTGTAGGAGAAGGAGAGCGAGAAGCGACACCATAAGGAGTTTTAGTAAATGCACCATAGTCCATATGCTTAGATAAATAATCTAGTACTCTTCCTCTGGCACTTTTTGGTCTATCCAGTTTATTCTGAGTCTCTGCCATATTTTCATAGTCTAGAAGACTTTCAGGAGCCATCATGTTATCCTTCGAGAAATGTACATCTCCTTTTGTGATAGAACCATCACTATGCACAATAATGCCCATATTCTTGAGCCTATTGTACTGTACAGACTCTTTCAGGATACCCATAATATCAGCATTACTAAATTTTGTCTTATCCAGAACGCCTAAATCTTTCAGGCCCTCTTTAAACCTACGGACAATTCTGTTAGCAGATTTCTTGCCTAGCAGGTCATTTTCGATAGCATATCCTAGTATTTCCTCTGGATCTGTAGAGTTAGCCATACGTGCCGCCTGTGCAAAAGGTGTCGTTGTGTCTTTTGCCTGTTCAGACACATAGTTCATGAGTGTATTGTAACTATTATCCCCCAGTGTCTCTTTTAACGAATTATGTACCCCCACTTCATGTAAAAGGACACCTTCTAATTGTCTGGCACTTTTTACGTTATCTTTAACAACAACAGTATAATCACCATGAGGAACATAAAATCCTTTTGTATTGTCTGTAATGGAGACACCTATTCTCTGCCCTAGCTTTTTAGCATCCTCCAGAGAGAGGGCATACACATTACCAGCTTCTTCTGCTTTCTGTGCCACACTGCCCCCTTTAGAAGACAAGAAGGATGTATCATGCATCTTAGCCGCTATAGGTTTTGAATCTTTCATAATGGTATACGCATTTTCCAGCCCAACAGCATCACGAGCAGTGGCATCTTCTATCTTCTCTGCTGTGTGTCCAATATTTCGTACAGAGGCATCCTTCTTAGATAATACCTTACCACCAGCCATTCCCAAGGCTCTAAGAACACCACCAGACACACCAGCAATCAAAGCCGCTCCAGCAATGCTTTCATCCTCTGTATTAGCTTTATTTGCGGCATGTTGCTGTATAGCTCCATACATGCCCATGTTCAAAGCAGTATTAGCTATCTTACCTTTTGTACCTAATTGTTTGACAGCGGCTCCTGCGGCTGAATCAATAGCCTTTACATTCTTAATGACACCACCTGTGGCCTTAATAATCTTCATAGCCTGTACTGCCTTTAGTTCCGGTAATAAATTCAGAGGGTCTAAGACAGCACCAAGGACAGTGCCGATACTATGCGCTCCTAACGAATTGTAATAGGCCGCATATCTCATATCTTCCTGCATGTCATCCATTTTTCGCTGTAAGAGATAATATAATTGTGTCTGGTCTTTTGCATTATCAATTATCCATTGTGCTTCTGCTTCATTTCCTTTTCCCATAGCAGACATGATATATTGTTTGTCTTCCTCTGTAATCTTTGATTTACCAAAGGCATCAAAATCACTATGGAACAGGTCTGTATATAAGGCATCACCTAATTCATACAGAAAGTTACCACTCTTTTTAAAATCATGCCATATACCATCTAACAAAGATGGTTTATCCTTTAACGCTTCTTCATTCTGATTCAGGATATCTGCGTTAACCTTAGAGAGCGCATAGAGTTCTGGAGAAATTGTATTCTGCATCTTTGGCTGAAATGCACCTTCACCAAAAGTATACGAGTCTCCTTTTTCTCCAAGAAGCTGTTGCACCTGCTGAGACAAATCAAGATTAGCTACATGCAGATGAGGGCCAGTGCCATGTGGGTCACTAATAACTTCTTGAAATCCTAGTGAGCGTGCATAATCTGCCAGCTGAGATAATACATCATCCCCCCACTGGAGACCTTCCCATGCTATATCAGCCCCCTGTCCTTTATAATGATAGCTCCCTTCTACATGAGAATCATCGTTTGCACCTGCTGTAAGCAGAGGTTCTACGCCTAGTTCTCTAGCTTTTTTGAAGAGCATCCCTAATCTTTGATAATAGCTAGGGTCTATTCCCATCATGTCATCTGGTAATTCTGCTGTGTAGTCTGTTGTGTCTGTCCCTGTTGCAGGTGATGCAGAAGCACCACCAACAGCATAAGGGTCAAAATCACTACCATCATACAGAGATGTAAAGACATCTTCAGCAGGAGCCATCCGTATATCTTCATATTGAGGAGCGCAACGTTCGTAGTAAGACGCTATGGCCTTAGCCGCCCCACTTGCACTAGACAAATCAGAAGATTCAATATTCTTCAATGCTTCCTGTTCTGTATTGTGTAATTCCCAGTCTGAAAAAGCCAGCTGTGTGTAGATATCATTGATATCATAACCACCATCATCTGCAAATTTCTGTAGTTGTTTTAATCGTTCATCTTTCCACTGACCTATCCCAAATGATGTACCATCATCCGACCATTTTGTGGGGTCTATGTCTTCTCCGCCACCTGTTTCTATTGCAAAGTTACCTGCCATACCTGCCGAGAATGTAGGAGAATAACCCTGTTGTAAGTACCAATTATAAACAAGTGACATATTATCTGAAATTGCCAATTATGTTCACTCCTTTACATCAAATTCTGCAATCCTCTCTGGAACCAATCTGTCCAAGAAGAACCTGTTGTTTCATCTATTTCTTCCTGCGTACTAGTAGAAGCTGGTGTCACTGAATAGGATGTATTGTCACCACTTCCACCATCATCTGTATCATCTGGTTTCGTTGCAACCCACCGAATTTCATTACGCATATCAGACGCCGAATAGATTTTAGAAGCTCCTGTTGTCTTTGAGTAGAAAGACCAAGAGCCTGTATTGTCATCATAGTTTACAGACACATCATCCACGTCTGTGTTTGTTTTGTCTGCAAAATCATATAAGTATGTTTCAAGTGCTTGTTTTGCCCATGTGCTTTCAGCGGCCACCTCACTGTTGAAGCAGTTCTTAGGAAAGACTGCGCCATGAAAGTAGGCATAACTTTCTGCTATGTCACTAGCTGTTTCTAAAACAGCTCTGGATGTATCATTCAAAGCTGGGCCATAAAGCATAAATTTGTCCTGAGCTGTGTCAAGAATACGAGCATCAGACAACTGGATAGAGGGAGCATAAGAACTAGAATCACCCCAGTCTTCCATATCATCTATACTCCATCCTTTTGATATCATCCCCCTGAATTGTGATTTATAAGCATCCTTTGTGGTCTCATCCATATCTTTGATTCTGCAATAGTTAGCAAAGCCACGTATCAAAGCATTGTCGGCATCTGCTTCCCCTGAAGCGTCTGCAAAGCGTTGAATTGCTCCAATCGCTGTATCAACCTTTGAACCAAAGACACCAGCAAACTGCCCCTTATTACTCTGTCTGGCTTTCACCATATAAATAATAGAGTTAGGGACACCATTAGACTCTACATTCTGTGCTGTGTTACTATTAATTTCCATGAGGATACTATTAGACAGCTGAGTGCGTATATCATTGACTCCCGGATAACTATAAAGTTTCATGAGACGCTGACCTTTTGTGTCTTCGTCATCGTCAGAAGACAAGATATCCTGTTGTGCTTTTAGGAAGGCCATTTTACGTGTATCTGCATCAACAGCTTTCCCACCAACCATAGGTTCCCCTATTTTATTATGGTAGCCATCAAATGTGACACCGCCATCACCATTCAGATATGCATTAATGTTCTCTGTGGCCGCTTCTAGTCCTGCTTGTGTCTTTAAGGCTCCACCTACCTTTTTGGCCTGAGCTTTAGCCGCACGAGCTTGAGCGGCCTTATGTTCCTGTTGCAGGCCATGTATTTCTGGTAATTGCCCCATTAATTCTTCTGCATCATCACGAGCCGAACGACTATTAGATTGCAGACCTTTAATGACATCTCCCATAACTCTATCTAAGTTATTATCTTTCCCATACTTCTTGCGATTAGCCATCTTCAGACTGGACACATGAGCCTTGCGATACTCTAAATTAATAGTATCTAGAGCCATCGGATCTACAAGTTCACTCATAGAAACAGACGTACCATCAAGGCGTGTTTCCACTGAGATATTATCCATCATTTTCTTAAAGGCTGGAAAGTCCTTTATAGTGCCTGTAGACAACATCTCTTTTGTGAATGTATCTACAAGAGCCTGTCTCTGTTCTGGATTCAGGGCCATCAATTTACCCTGATTGAAAATCTCTTGTGCTTTCTGCTGAATAGTCTCCATTGACATAGAGGGAGCATCATAGATGAGGGAACCTATCTGGGACTTCATGTTGTTAAAGGTCTCAGCGATTCTATCTGAGATATCACGTTCTACATGATTACTTGCCAGTTGTGTCTGATTCTCTATGTGTTTGTCATTAAAGCCTTGATTAAAAGCTACATCATTAGACACAATTCCATCATCAAGGTATCGCTGTTTATAAGAGCTTGCAAAGTTATCATATCTGGCGACTTCTTCCTGTGGTGTTTTCGCTGGAGAATCCCCATACTGTTCATTGTATGCTATGCGAGCGGCATCACCTAACGCCTGCCCTCGTAATTTATCACTATATGCTATGAAGTATGGATTGTCTACATTAGAACCAAATCCATATGTCATAGCTAAATCAATCGTTGATAAGCGTTCACGGTCTTCAGCAGAAGTGGAACTAATCATTCTGTTCGCTTCTGTAAGACCAGCATCATTCATTCTTTTTTCACGGTCTGTCAGAAAAGACAACCATGCATTATTGAAATCAGATGTTGCCGAAGCCAGCATAGAAGCAGAAGAAGATGCAGGTGTTGTTCCTCGTACACCTTGAACGCCCCCTATATTCTCCTGATATCCTTTTTCTGGCTGTGGCATGAACTGCATTTCAGTGCCTATAGCACTAGCAATCCGTTTCGCCATGTTGCACCCCTTCTTGATAAACCATTTTCAGAATAATTATATTTCAGACCACTAGTTAGGTCTGTCCCAAAATAGGAGCTGACAGGACTCATAGCAAAGATACCTGTACTATTAAACATATTCTCTTTTGCTATATATTTGTCTAAATCTACACCACGTACATTGTCTACTGTGTATTTGTATGCACCATCTGGAGATGAATAAGTTGTTGTAGACGCTCCCTTATATGTACTCCCTGAGACACCAGCTTTCTTTCTCATGCTCCCTATGTTCTGCAAGGTATTATAGGTATTGAAGAAATCACTTGCTATATTCATAAGTGACGTAAAGTATGAAGGTGTCTCAACAGGAGCTATACTATTGATAGCATTTTTGGTGTTGATGAGTGTTGTCTCTTTATTTAAATCTATTTCATTATTTTGTCTTTCATAGTTTGCTTGAGCCTGCGAAGCTACACGAGATTCATCTGCACGAATAGAGCGATTAATCAAGGAAGCTGTCCGACCGCCTCCAGCTAATTCTTCATTTACAGCGGCTTTTACGGATGATTCCTGTCTCTTAGACTGCAAGCGCATTTTAGTCATTGCTTCTATTTGTGATGCAAACAAAGCTCTCCGTTGTGTCTCGTAGTTCTGAAAAGAGTAGTTCATGGACTGAATGTAGCCTTGAGCTGTTTTGTTATTTGCATCAATTTGAGACTGCAATGCCTTATGTGTTGCATTTTGTTTTGAAATAGCATTCATTGCAGACACACCAATAGTAAGTGCCGTAGT
This sequence comes from Megasphaera hexanoica, assembly GCF_043520715.1. Taxonomy (NCBI): domain Bacteria; kingdom Bacillati; phylum Bacillota; class Negativicutes; order Veillonellales; family Veillonellaceae; genus Megasphaera; species Megasphaera hexanoica. Next base: position 2,133,106 of record NZ_CP171361.1, read on the forward strand.
ACACATATTGTCATCACATCTCCTTTACTCTCGAAGTATACATACAATCCCAGTCCATACCAATAATAGATAAAGGAACAGGCATATCTGATTCAACAGAAATAGTTACTGTATCATTCTTTTTATGTACTGGTATATCAAACTTCCCATTATACCCTAACACTCTCCCTAAACGAGCTGAACTTTCTCCGAGTATCTTGCTGGTCATACGATAAATATAAGAAGATCCACCCACATAAGCTACACACACCTGCATATATCCTGTATTTATATAATTAATATGTAAATTCTTTATTTGTGTCCTTCCTGTTGCGTATGATTGAATATTCCCAGAATCATTCTTCTTTAAATAAAAAGTAGAAAAGATGATTTTAAACAAATACGCTTCTCCAACAATAACATGCTTCTTAGAATAATCACCATCAAGATAAGCACAACCGTTTTCTATTTGTATGTCCTTATGCAAAAATCCTTCAGGAGTGATGAGACACATATTATGTAAAGGTGTGTCATCTGTAAAAGAATATGCACTTCTCAGGTCAAAGCAGGTTGATGCTAGCATATAAATAGGACAAGTCAAACTGAGGTTTTCCATAAAGTGATACAATAAAAGTATATATAGGGGGCCTTAGTATGACGAAGTTCGACAAACAATTTAAAATGGATGCTGTCCAATATTACCATGATCATCGTGACTTAGGACTGATTGGGTGTGCCCATAATTTAGGAATTTCCCAACAGACACTGTCACGATGGCAAAAGCAATTACGGGATAATGGGGAAATGCCATATCGCGGATCCGGAAACTATGCATCTGATAAAGCCAAGGAAATCGCTCGTTTGAAACGTGAATTACGAGATGCCAAGGATGCCATCAATGTCTTAAAAAAAGCTATCAGCATTCTAGACAAATAATCCCCGCCATTTACCATAGCGTCAAACAGGAAGCCGAAAAAGCCCATCAGGGGAAACGCCATTTTTCGGTATCTGGAGTGCTGGCAGAATTGGGCGTTTCTACATCAGGTTACTATGGATGGAGTCATCGCAAATTATCCAAACAAGCTACGCACCGTAAGGAGGTAAAAAAACAGATTCAAACCATTTACGAAGATTCAAAGCAAATCTATGGAGCACCCAAAATTACTAAATTGCTTCAACAGAAAGGTGAATGTATTTCCGAAAGGACAGTGGGCCTTTACATGCGGCAGATGGGGATTCGTGCTTGTTGGGTCAAGCATTATACCGTTACGACCCAGAGCAGTTGTTTTGATGCCATATTAGTTAATATTCTGCAAGAACAATTTAATCCGCCAAGACCAGATACGATCTGGTGCAGCGATATTACTTATATTTGGACCACTGAAGGATTTGTGTATTTGGCCAGTATCATGGATTTATTTTCTCGAAAAATCATTGCCTGGAATTTATCCCGGAAGTTGGATGCATCTGGCATTATTAGGATGCTTCAAACGGCAAAGCAAACCAGGAATCCAGGCCGTCTGGTAGTAATTCACACTGACCGCGGTTGTCAATATCTTTCGCAATCCTATATCAAGGAAACCGCACAGATGTGCCGCAGCTATTCGAAGAAAGGCTATCCATGGGATAATGCCTGCATAGAATCATTCCACGCCTTGATTAAGCGAGAATGGCTGAATCGATTTAAGATTGAAAATTATCAACAAGCCTATATGCTGGTGTTTGAATACATTAACACGTTTTATAATACCGTTCGAATTCACAGTCACTGTAACTATATGTCACCAAATGACTATGAGAAATTATATGCAAACTACAAGAAAAAGGCAGCTTTGATTGCTGGATAACTGATTGATAAAAACCTCAATTTAACTTGTACTCAAACTTGACATAGGACCAGGTCTTTTCCGTTGTTGAATTGTACACACCATTACTCAATACCTTCTTCTGGTCTAAGAACACCCGATATAATTCATCGTCTTCAAAGTCCTTTATGTTAACAGAAAAGTCCATCATTTCCATGTTGATTTGTGTCCCTCTCCGTATCAAAAGAAACAAGCGACTGCCGATGAATCCAGCACCATAAATTTCTCCATCAAATACCCATTTAGACCAAGAGGATTGAATACGTTCTTCATTAGCAAAGAGATACTTGTAAATATAGATAGTGTCTGTAGCACCATTTGTTAGGCAGAACAATACATTTTCAGATGTAGAAGACACAATCTCATAAACACCCGCTTCAATGTAGTTCGGAATATGAGAAGTTATGTCTTGAGCATTTTTCATCTGTGAAATATCCTGCACTGTATAATATTCTCGAATAGTTGTAAAATCTCCATGCTCTGAGGGAAAATACATGTTCTTCCCCGCTACCTTTGGTTGACAATCAGGAGAGCTGTTAAATTGTGTAATTTCTGTTGGTGAAGCTGTTTTAGGTGTCAAGGTAGAATCAGCACGTATGATGAACTGAGTGTCATTAGAGAATGCATAAAGGTCTTCTGAAAAGACCACAATATAGTTAATCAAATTGGCTTTCGTAGACGTAATAGGCACATCAATACCATCTGTATCTAACAAGTCGTTTGCTGTTGTCATCCACCAGTTAAAATACTCTCCCGATTCAGACATGATAATATTTTCATCAGATGAGACACCCAGCCTGTTTCTGTAGAAGAAAATACTAGATAGTGTCTTGTCGATAAACGACGGATATGGGTTACTGTCATCATCACCCACCTTACGTTCTTTCCATGTCAGTTTTTTAAATGTAAAAGTATCATCTGCGTTATGTACAAGTGCGTGCGGCATTGTTGTTGCATCTATTTCAATATTGATATTTGGGCAAACGCATTCTTCCCATACATTATTGGCTTTAGAATACTTTACATAATAACTCCCCTCCGAAGCTCCATTAGGGTCTCCCTTTACTTTGACACAATAATTATCTGGAGCTGTTGCAGGTAAAAGACTGAAACGCTGGATAGACTTCTTAAAATTAATAAGAGCCTGATGATTGAAGCCATCGGCAGTCTGTACAAGACCATTAGATTTTATACGTATCCAGTTGTCTTCATGATCTGTTGATACACCATTCTTGTTTAGCTGTGTATTAATCTGGTCTGCTATGTAGTTTGTGTCTATCTGTTTTGTCTGCTCTGCGGCATCTCCGTTTGGTGTTGTATGCGTACATTTAGAGACACCATCAATCCATACCTGATAGGTACGTCCATACTGGCCCTGTTTGACATACAACATACTACCTTGAGAGGAAAAGTAGTCAGGAGATTTTTTAGAGGTCATCTTTACAACCTTTTTTGTGTTCAAGATGAACGTATAGTCCGCAACAGTCATCCCTCGTAAATCATCTCTGGGAGTGGCTGTTTTCAGATAATCAGCATCTTCTATGTTTACTGTCTTTTCGACACCATTCATGTCATAGACCTTCAAAGTGTTATTTGCAAAGACAACCATATATTTCTGCTGTTTGTCTCTATCAATAAAATGGACAAGAGGTTTGCTTCCTTTAGTAAGATTTAATCCTGTCAATGTTTTCAGATGAATTGTGGGAACCCGTTTCTGGAGTCCTGATACTTCTGTCGAGAAGCCATTTATTTGTTCTTCTAACTGTTCGGGGAATCTTAAAAGTGCTGGCTGTTGTGAAATACCTTGCACAAAGTTTTTAATACTTTGTGAATACAGTGCCATTCTTAATCAACTCCTCTGCAACAATGACTGCATACCCGTTATTTGATACATGTTTGTCCCTGTATCAATACTGTACTGCACAAGGTCTGCGTATGACTCTGCCGCTTCCTGATATAGTTCCTGTGATATATTTTCATCACCAAGGTAACGTGCCTGAAACTGAATAGCGGCTTTTGCTGTAATATATGTTTTGAAGACATCCGGCAAGTCATCAAAGGCCAATGCTTCAATTATTGTCAATGTTAAGTCCTCTGAAAATTCATATGTTTTGTCTGTTAAATTATAGACATAATCACCCCGCTTGACATATGTCTTGCCATCAGTGGCTATTATGTCTATCCATGAGGGGTTATAACGGATACGCTTAGATAAAGTATCTGGCGGAAAGACCATATCAATGTAGGTATTGAATAGCCATCCTTTACGTTGTACAGAGCGAGAAACAGTTTCTAAAGCCCGAATAGCATTATCAACATCCACTGATTCTGCATTAGAGATACTGTTTACAGGAGCTTCACCAATAGAGGCTAGAATTAAATTAATTGCGTCTAGTTCACTAGAAATAAATAACACTTAGTTCAACTCCTTTCAAAGAGGGAGTAAAGGGAGCAGACACTCCACTCCCTTTTCCCCAAAAATAATACTAGATTAACCCGGGTTATTGATAATACCCATAAACGTAGATTCAGGACGTAAACCACCAATACCAATAGCATACTTAGCAATCAGCTGGTCTGCCTGATATTCCGGACGCCGAGCCTGTTCAAAGGCAATATCTTTCAGGGACAGAATACCAACAGAAGTTTTATGACAAATCAGCAGAGGAGACTTTGTAGCATATGTAGATGGAAATGCATGTCCATCCCCCTGAATCGTATTGGTCGGATCATCACCACCAGCGGTCAGATGAGGGCATTCAATAATTTGGAAGCCATCCATGTTGATGACATTAGAATTGCTCAGGGTAGCGGATGCACCGTACTGGCTATTCAAGAAGTCAAGGTTAGATGCAAGTGCCGCATGAATTTCAGGAGTTACAAAGCAATAACGGTCTGTAGCAGGTACATAATTACTAGCCATCTTAGCTTTTACCTGAAGCAGAATCTTACGTACAGCTACACCAGTTTCCTTATTGATACCCAGCGTATTACCCGTTGCCAGTGTTTCCGTAACAACGCCACCTTTACCGAGACCAGCTACGTTTTCAGACGTATTCAGCGCTTCCTTAGCGACTTCAGCAAGGACAGAAGCATCCATAGAAATAGCCAGTGCTTCACCCAGCTGTGTCGCATACGGGGAACGGAAATCATAATGTGCGATAAATTCATCAATATCAGACACAAGGCAGTCCGTAGTCAACAGCCCATCAATAACAATCGTGCGTTCACCCTGCTGGATGTTTTCACGCTTATCATCAAGGCTCTGCCCACTCTTCAGGTAATGCGCTTTTGTCCGACCGAATACAGGGAACTGTGCGGATTTACCAGACTGGATAGAACGCTTTACGAATTTACCATTTGTTACGGATGCACGAGCAAACGCTGTGAGAGTTTCACCACTAAAGACTTTAAGGGCAAGTGCAAGTTTCTGAGCGTCCGTTGCTGTCTGAGTACCAATAGCCATTGGAGATGCAATAGTAATATTTGTCATAATTAATATCATCCACCTTTCAAAATAGAAAAATTATATATATAGAAAAAGACACCCAGTTCTTGAGTGTCTTTACTACCAAAATTGTAATGGCCGTTACAATTTCATATTAAAACAATTTAGAGTTCTTAACTTTACGATATACTTCTTTCGTAAACTTAGGGTCTGTCTGATATCGAGGGTCAGACATATCTTTAATCATGTCTGCTGTGGTTTCATAACCAGCCATATCAATAGCAGGAGCAGAACGACCAATGATAGAGGCTTTCTGTGTACCATACTGCTTTACCATCTGGCCTTTAATGCCATCCAGTGTCAATTTAATCTGCATCAGATTTTCACTGTCGAGCGTAGCATTGAATGCATCACGGACAGCCTGAGGCTGGGCAGACACAAACTGCTGGATACGAGCATACTCTTCCTGTCCACCCGCCAGATTGAACACATCATTGACAAAGCGCTGTGAAGCCGCTTCCCAGCCGTTAATGACACCATCAACAACCGCTTTAGGATATCCGGCCTGTTCGAGTTTTGCATACGATTCAGAAGACAGAGAACCATTATTCATGTACTCTGCTTCAAGTGCATTGAAGTCAACACCTTTGGACACAAGGTCTTTTTCAGCATCTTCAAGAGCTTTATGTGCTGTATCTAACTGCTGATTTGTTCCTTCCTCTGCCTTAGGTGTTGTGTCTTCACCTTCTGTTGTCTGTGTTTCTTCTGCTGGCTGATTGTCTTCACCAGCAACTTCGTCAATAATACCATCCACGCTTTCTGCTGTATCTTTTACAGCCACCTGCGTATTAGAGGGAGTCTGAGAGACAATAACAGTATCTTCTGCCTTTTCCTCTGTTGCTGGTACATTTACGTTATTCGTAGTTTCTTCCAATTATGTTCACCCTTTCTGTGTAGCTTCCTGTACTGCTCCTTGTGCCAAAGGCGACGCCATCTGTTGCGCCATCTGTTGCTGGAGCATCTGTTGCTGTACTGCTTGATATTCTTCATCACTCATAACCAAGGTAGATGCATCGACACCTAAAGCAGTACCTAATTGCAATAAGACATTTCCCACTTTGAGTCTATTCTGGAAATCTGGAATGGTAGCACCAATCTGCAAGAACTGTTCAATCTTCGTTAAATCATGCCCTCTGCCTAATGCTTCCATACCAGTTATGATATGTGTCTGAACGCCATTGGCCCCCTCTGGAATGTCTGGGAGAGAACCTTGCGCCATTAACTGAGCCATGATGCAACGAACTAATGGTAATTGTAATTCGAGAGACAACAAGGAATAAATATTTCCTACACTGTCTTCAAGTTCATTTGCTACATATCGAATTTCTTCTGCTGTGACTCGTTCCGCATTGCGCTGTACAGAGCTGTTAAGCAGAAAAGCAAATGAAAGATTACTCTGTAATTCCTGCTTGTGCTGATATGCCACCTGTAAATCATTGACCTTATTCAGCTGGAAAGCAACAACATCACCTTCCTTACCCTTCACAAAGTCCCCTGTCTGGGCATTTTTGAGTTTATCAACACGTAGCGTGCCGGATGGAGACACAAGGAATAAAGCGAATGCTGAGAGTGTCGCCATTTCTGCAATAGCTTCACTGATTGTATCGAGAGATTTTAAATCTCCATAGTATTCATCTACATAGGAACGTCCATAAGATTCACCATCCATTTTTCTAAGTCTTAAAGGAATCCAAGGGACTTTATCTTTTGGAAACTGTTGATCACTGCCTGATACAACTTCCCCTTCAATTTCTTGATACATGTAGTATGTATCATCATCCCCTAGGTACACATGCGTATAGACATCTATATTTTTGTCTGGATTGATGTCTTCAGATACATGTACTTTAGCTTCTTGCGGGAGAGCGGCATAACTAATACTGTCTTTTGCTATTAGCTCTATCCACGCCCCAGTCCCATCACGAACAACAACATAGTTATTTAATTTATATAACTTAATGCCACCTTCTTTAGGTGGTAAATATAACAAGCAGTTACCAGCCACAATCAGCTGTAAGACACCTTCACTAATTGTTATGCGACATCTATTCGCTTCCATGTAGTCCATAAGCTGACGTTCAATACTGCTCATTAGCTGGTCAATCTTTGTCATTGCTGACGTATCACCTGTTGCATTTACCTGCTGTTTTGCTAAATCTCCTAACTCCAATCTGAAGAATGGCTCATTTGGTGGAAAGAGAGCCAGCATAATTTTTGATGCAAGATTATTTACACCTCTTGCACCAATGCTCTGAAATGGAGTCTTGTATGTTGTAGTATAGTTGTCTGTTTCTTCGGGGAATAGCATCGGTATTGTAACCTTAGCGTTCCTTACAGCTCTGTCAACATACATTTTGCGTTCAGATGATAATTTATCATAACGAGATTTAACAGAATCGTCTGTATAGAATGATAAGAGTTTATTACTCATACATTAATGCCAGTACCACCACTACCGGCTCCAGAGGAAGAAGACACATACAAAGAGTTCTTGCCACGTTTCTTCTTCACATTAGTGACTGTTGCATCATATTCGGCCTGTTCTGCCGCTGTTGGTGCAGGTGCGGCCTGAGAGACCACAATCTGCTGTGGCTGTGAAGCCTGTGCGTTATTTGAATAACTGGCTCCTGTTACACCCCCTACAACACTTTTAACTGTTTTCGTGACACCATGCCACGCTTTAGATAGGGTATGTCCTACCCATCCGCCACTAGCCATTAAAGACCACTCCTTCCTGTATAGTCACTTGACGAGCCTGTACCGCTATTTGTAGGCTTTACATACAAGCTGGACAAGCCACGCTTTTTCTTTTTGTCTACTGCTGTATCTGTCTCACTACCCATAACAGGAGCATCAGCTGTCTGTGCTTCTGTGCTAGGGACTAACTCTGCCGCTGTAACAGAGGGCTGTACAGTCGGTGAGACAGAATACCTTTTTGAACCCCAGCCCAATATACCGCTGACGAGGTTTCCAATCCAACCACCACTAGCCATATCAATCGTTCCTTTCTGCTAAAGATCGTAAAACGTCAATGACTTCTGTAGCACCTTTCATATAACCCATTCGTTCGTCATTGTTTTCACTGTCTGCTTCTAGAAAAAAATCAGGTGTATAAATTGCCTCAAGGTATGCTACGACATCTAAAGGCACATAAGGTAATTCATCATGCATCATAATTTACAACTCCTTTAAATAGGACTCACCATAGACAACAAACCCATGTTTCTTATACATGTTTTGTACAATCTGTGAATCCTGAACCATACTGCTACCAGATAAAATTAAAGAGCATCCTCTGTTTTTTGCTTCCTTTTCCAGATAGGAGACAGCAAAAGAACCAAAACCTGTTGGACGTTTTGACAAAGACACAAGCATGTCTTCTACCAACACAATACCTTCAATCCACCAAAGGGCAACCACATCGAATGCGACCACACCAACCCATTCTTTAGTGTCTGCATCAGCAAATACATGTAATTCTTCATGCCACCACATCTGCCACAAAATTTTAGATAGTTCTTCATTACTCTTGCGATGTTTGAATAATGGTGTTGCTTGTTTGTCCGCAATCTCTGCTATGATAGACACAAGTTTATCAAAATCACTAGGTGTCATCCGTGTTACTTCTTCAAATCGTTTGGTGTCCATAATTTTATCTTCCCTTTCTCATAATCTCCAGCCTGCAAAATGTGTGCTACACGAGCCTGTAACAATGCGTCCTGTTCTGTTTGTCCGGCACGCTTAAAACTATCCACAACCGCTTCCCATGTGGGATTTTCTTGTAAAATGCGCTCTGCTCTGACTTTTCCCACCTTTGGACAACCTGTATAGTTGTCTGCTGTGTCCCCTACAAGAGTCTGATACAACAAATGGTAATTTGCTTCTTTCTCTGATACACTAATCAATGTGTCTGACAATATGTTATATATCTTTGTGGGAATTGTGTTCATATCTTTATCACCAGAGAGAATAATGTTATTGTCTTTCTTCTCTCCAGTGGCAAGAATACCTATGACATCATCTGCTTCCAGATGTTGTAGCTGAACACTATCACATTCGTCTTTTACCCATTGTTTCAGTGCATAGTATGCGACTGGTTTTCTCTTGCCTACACGATTCATCTTATATGTAGGCAGGAGCTTCTTTCTAAAATTGGATGAATCATCTGAGAATGCATAAATAACTTTTACATCCCCTGTGTACTCATCCAGTTCTAATGCTCTTCCTATCCATTCGTCCATATGATCCATGAGATACGCTTTGGTTTCTGAGAAATCAGAGTGTAATGTCCAAAGGCCATCCCCCCAGTCAATTTCATGTTCACAAGATGAGCAAGCCCGAAAGACAACCATATCAGCATCTACCAAAATGGTTATAGGGTCTCTAAAAGGATTGTACATTATTCGTCCTTCCCCTCTGCTTTCACATAGAGACCGCAACGACATGTATTGTATTTACGCATGTACTTACAAGGACATAAGGTATCATGCGTCTTAGAGGGCTGGCAAGGACAATAGCCATCATTCATTTCTAAACGAGCCGTTATGGTGTCATACACCTTTGATTGTTTTGTCACTGCCATATGTCTCTTTTTCAGGAAGTCACTGTTGTCTCCATACACTTTATACACTGCTGTCATTTGGTACTACCCCCAATTCTTTTACTAACGGAAGTCCTTCTACCCACGTACAGAATTGCCTCCACTCAGGAAGTCTATGTGTCTTTCTCTGTGCGTAGATATTCTTTAACTGTAAATAGTTCGTAGTGATACGTGCTGTTAATAAAAGACCACTAGGATAGCTATATATCATTCTTAGCCAATTATCTTCCGTAGGATTCTTTACATAATCTTTCACAATCTGCAAAAACAAGTCTGCTATCTTTTTATCCGTGTAGGAGATATAACGGACATCCATTTTTGATAGCATGTGCATAGTAGACATAGAAGACACAAAATCAAAGAAATGATACCGCTCTGCTTCCGGCCATATCTTTTCCGTGAATGTCAAATCAAATTGTGCAATAATACCTTTAAGAAAACAATCATGACCAGAGCTGATGCTAGCATATAAATAGGACAAGTCAAACTGAGGTTTTCCATAAAGTGATACAATAAAAGTATATATAGGGGGCCTTAGTATGACGAAGTTCGACAAACAATTTAAAATGGATGCTGTCCAATATTACCATGATCATCGTGACTTAGGACTGATTGGGTGTGCCCATAATTTAGGAATTTCCCAACAGACACTGTCACGATGGCAAAAGCAATTACGGGATAATGGGGAAATGCCATATCGCGGATCCGGAAACTATGCATCTGATAAAGCCAAGGAAATCGCTCGTTTGAAACGTGAATTACGAGATGCCAAGGATGCCATCAATGTCTTAAAAAAAGCTATCAGCATTCTAGACAAATAATCCCCGCCATTTACCATAGCGTCAAACAGGAAGCCGAAAAAGCCCATCAGGGGAAACGCCATTTTTCGGTATCTGGAGTGCTGGCAGAATTGGGCGTTTCTACATCAGGTTACTATGGATGGAGTCATCGCAAATTATCCAAACAAGCTACGCACCGTAAGGAGGTAAAAAAACAGATTCAAACCATTTACGAAGATTCAAAGCAAATCTATGGAGCACCCAAAATTACTAAATTGCTTCAACAGAAAGGTGAATGTATTTCCGAAAGGACAGTGGGCCTTTACATGCGGCAGATGGGGATTCGTGCTTGTTGGGTCAAGCATTATACCGTTACGACCCAGAGCAGTTGTTTTGATGCCATATTAGTTAATATTCTGCAAGAACAATTTAATCCGCCAAGACCAGATACGATCTGGTGCAGCGATATTACTTATATTTGGACCACTGAAGGATTTGTGTATTTGGCCAGTATCATGGATTTATTTTCTCGAAAAATCATTGCCTGGAATTTATCCCGGAAGTTGGATGCATCTGGCATTATTAGGATGCTTCAAACGGCAAAGCAAACCAGGAATCCAGGCCGTCTGGTAGTAATTCACACTGACCGCGGTTGTCAATATCTTTCGCAATCCTATATCAAGGAAACCGCACAGATGTGCCGCAGCTATTCGAAGAAAGGCTATCCATGGGATAATGCCTGCATAGAATCATTCCACGCCTTGATTAAGCGAGAATGGCTGAATCGATTTAAGATTGAAAATTATCAACAAGCCTATATGCTGGTGTTTGAATACATTAACACGTTTTATAATACCGTTCGAATTCACAGTCACTGTAACTATATGTCACCAAATGACTATGAGAAATTATATGCAAACTACAAGAAAAAGGCAGCTTTGATTGCTGGATAACTGATTGATAAAAACCTCAATTTAACTTGTACTCAAACTTGACATAGGACCAAGCCAGCTAAAGCACTCCCTAGTTTCAGCGCCCTTTTAGCATCCTTTTCCGTTACCTTATGCATCTGAGGATTGATGTGTGTTGCCATCGGATATCCAGAAGCAACAACTGATTCTTCCAGACCATAAACACATGTATTGTCTATGATGCGGTAATCAACTTCTTTCATACTTTGAATGTCTCCTTTCAGCTTTTGAAAGTTCTCGTTGTACTTTTTCGTCATTCGGATACGTTATATGTCCGCAAGAGCATTGTACAGATTCAACGTTTTTAGTGAATCCTGTCAAGAGAGTACGACCGCATTTAGAGCATTTAAGACGTTTAGCATACATACTAGTTATCCCCCTTAGCAATCCGTTCGGCATATTTCAAAAGTGTTTTATATCGAGATATAATTTTGTCTTTGTTCTTTTCCGCTTCTTCTTCTGTACGAAAGCAATTTCCAATAGCTCTATCCAATTTATCGCTAAAAACACATTCATAAAATGTACTTTTATAAGTGTTACTTGTGGACAACAATATGTAATAGTAAACCTCACCCTCCTTAGGTACAAAAGGAATCTTGTCTGCTAATCGCTGTATAGCTAACTTTACACCTATTTCAAGATTAAAAGCATCATCAGGATGACATTTTGAAATCCCTTTATTACCTTTGTTGTCTTTCATTACAATTTTCCCATCTTTGCGGATAGACACATGTGTAAGGCATGTCCCCTCAGGTAAAAACTCTTTCTCATACTTAGCAATAACAGCCTCAACATAAGATTGAAACTCTTTACTATCTATTAAATCTATGTCAAACTTAGGTGGCTTTTTGGTAAACTGAATGCTATTATAGGGTTTTAAAGTTTTTAAATCAAACTTTGGATTCTCACTGGCATCAAAAAACCACAATTTAAAAAATCCGTCATCCGATACAACCAGTACACTTTTATCCGGCGTGTCAATAATGGTAATTGTCCCTTTCATTTTAGTACTTCCATTCCAAATTACTTCCATACCAATCTTTGCTTCTTCAAATTTCATAATAATTCTATCTCCTTTTCTAATGACATTCATACCAGTTATGCCCAATAATACCTTCTGTATCCAGCTGAACATTAAAATGAAAGTATTCTTGTGTGTCTCTCATTGCCTGCTGTGCTTCTTCACATACAATCTTTGCTATATCTTCTGTTCGGCACGCTATTTGCTGTTCGTCATGCACCCACGCCATCAGACAAAAGTCGCCATCCCATCCATGTCTTAAACCTCTCGCCAACAATCTACGTTCTGTAGTGACAATCCACTTCTTACATATCAATGCGCCAGCTGATTGTAAGAGTAGATTTAATGCACTGTGAACGCTTCGTACATGTAATTTGCGTCTGTCAAGACCATAAAGGAAATGACGTTTCCATGTGATTTTAGGTTTCCCATGACCACTTTTAAAATCAATAGGGTACACAAGAGCATTTTCAACCGCTTGTCTTAGCATTGCTATGGCAGGAATAGCTTTATTGAATTTCTTCTTTATCTGCTTACCCTGTCCAGCTGTCCCACCTATTATTTTTCCGATTTTGGCATCACCTGCGCCATACAAATATGCATAGATAAACGTCTTCGCTTGATTGCGTGTAGGCAACCCAGCGGCTTCTTGATTCATGGTGTGTATGTCTCCATTCAAAATAGTATGAGCATACTGACCACCATCATATTTGTACATAAAATGTGCAAGACACCTGAGTTCAAGACCGCAAGCATCTATACCGGCCTGATACCATCCATCAGGAACTTTAAACAACTCCCTACACTCTTTACCATATGGAGAGCCTACATGCGGAACCTGTGCCACGTTTGGCCGAGAATGAGTAGCACGACCGCTAATAGCACCATTCGGAATAACACTTCCATGGATTTTCCCATCCTTTCCAATCATAGACAACCATGCATTCTTTCCATCTGCTAATTGTCCTAAACGCTTTTTCAGGAGTAGTGACTCTTCTAGGTATCCTACAATCTCCCTGACTTCCGCTGGTGCCTGTGTATCTTCCTTCATATACTTGAATGTTTCTTCATCAATCTTCAAACGACATTTACTCAAATCAAGTATACTGTCTGGATCATCCACATCGTAACAATCTATATTAGTAGGAGAATAACCGTAGTGTGTCCGTAACAACCATTCTATCTGCTGTCTGCTATTTGGATTGAAGTCCTTATACTTTTGAAAAGGTACACCAGCTTTATAACCGAGTCTCTTATTGTCTCTTTTAGGGATAAACACTTTATCAGGGATACGAGGCACTGCCTGCACCAATTTAGCTGTCAGTACTCCCGCTCTAGCTCTTAATGTAGCTTCCAGCTTCAACGCCTTTTCTGTGTCGAATGGAAACCCATTCTTTTCTTGTTTAGACATAAGCCATGCTACATCATGTTCCAGTTCTATAGCCTGTTTTGAGTAGTCGTAGGATTGTAATTTCTCTAAGAGTTTTACCGTTACAACAACGTCCTGCTTGTTATATGCAAGCATCTCAGGATTGTAACAGGCCCATGCATCATCTTCTTCTCCGTAAGTCCCCTTTAGTTCTCCTAACCGATATCCCCACGCTTTCAGACTATGAGATTTAAATAGTTTTGACGGAAGAACTTTCTTTTTCATCAATGAACTATCCCAGTCTTCTATATGTGTGAAGATGAGGCGGGAAAGAACAAGCGTGTCTAATACATTATGTTTTAATTTTGGAGATAAGACAAACCAGTCAAAGAGTTTTGCAAGTGTCGGTAAATCATAATTGATAATGTTATGACCACACAATGTTTCACCTTTTGTCCATCTGTCATACATCCATCTGGCACCCTGTTTGGCGTGTGCATCATCAAACTGTTTCATCTCCTGTTTGTCTGTATCATAAACACTTAGACAAAAGAGTTGAGACACATCTTCATACAACCCATCTGTTTCAATATCAAAGACAAGCATAGAACCACCTTTCCTTTTACTCCTTCAGCTTTTCACACATTTCATTTAAGTAATCAATCTGTAACTGCTCCTGCTCTTTCTGTGCTTCTAACGCTGTAATAATCTGCTGTTTGATAGCAATTACTTTCAGCACTCGTTTCAGGGCCTTTTCTTTCATCTTCAATAACTGAGATTCATAGAAAGAGATAAGCTTCATATAAATATTCAATAATTTCACATCATCACCTCTTTACATTCAACTTGTGATAGTAGCGTTTACCTGCTTCTTTCTGTCTAGCTTCTGAAAAGTTACTAATGCGTTTCAAATACCCGATAACTCTGGTTCCATAATCAACATTCGTGCTATTGCAATGTGTACAATACAATGTTGTCTCTGGATTGATAAAGCCACAATCATTACAAATTGTACACAAGACATTTGTTGTCCAGTACTGTACACCATACTTAGCACATAAGTCATACAAATGTGAAAACTGTGTAAAGCTCAACAACTGCTCTAAGTTCAGATGAAGAGCGGAACCACCATCAAGATTATCTGTGATATCTTTTGAATACAATTTGAGCTTATCCAGTACCGATATATATTCATCTTCCACTGGGTAGAAATAACTGTTGTAACATGCTCTAGGGACGTATAACCCGTCTTCTTTATCCCATTTAGCATTTTTTACACCTAGATTTTCTGCTGGGACAAATTCAGTATTGAAGCGTACTCCGTACTTTTTGCTGTCTGTAGCATTCAAATCTTTGATTAAGTGCAGAATATCTACAAGATACTCTTCATAGTCATACATATCAGAAGCTATTTGGCCTTTACCCTGTAAGAACTCATAGCCTTCGAGTACTCCATTGACACCAACAGTCAAGAACTGTTTGTCTAAATCCATAAAACCTTGTGTGTATGCTGGTAACAATCCAGCATCAATATAATCTTTCAATACTGCTTTATGAGCCGTCAAATACTTATGAACTCGCTGTACCAGCTCAGTTAGTTTTTCGTGCTTCTGTAGGACACGATTGATATTGATTGTGATGACACGAGCAGAACCAGTTACGACACCACCAGCACCGAGCGTGTAACTAAAAGTGTTATCTACCAGCTCATTACGCAAGCGACAACAAGAAGCTAAACTATCAACACGATCAGACATATAAACAAAGAAAGACAAACCAAGTGAGTTCATCTGTGCCAAATAATCTTTAAAATCTGTGTCTTTGAATTTTTTATCTTTATCGTATAACAGTGCGGCTGTCACAACCGGGAATGTCAAAAGCTCTTTCTTTCGTTCTTCTCTAAACCAATCAAGAAAAAACAACTGGAGCTTATATACACTGTCAATGTCCACTTTAGAGCCGTCAGGATAGTAAAAACCACCAAACATTTCTTTGAGATAATCATGGTCAAAGACACTGATATTCCAAAAAACACTTTGGTCTCCTCTTGCACTTGCTGGTTGATTAAGAGCATAGACAACACCCTGTAACTCCTGTTTTATGTCTAATTTATGTGTTGTCAAATAATCAGAACCATAGGTTTTTCTTGCAAAATAATCAAACATATGCAAGAACTCAACAGTAGCTATGGCCCCACTGAAATTACTTGCAATTTGATAGACAAGATTAACAAAGGAACCACAAAAGCTCCGTATGTTCTTTGGTGCTTTAGACACACCACCTAAACATTTTGTACCTTCCAATAAGAAAGGATACAGTGTAATACTGGCACAATAAGGCTTTAAAGAAGTCTCATCATGCGTGTAAATATAATGATTTGCAAGGTCTTCTTCATACTTTCCAGCCAATTCGTCGTTATACATGCATTTCAATTTGTTTTTAACTAGTTGACGATTAATCATAATCGTATCTGGTTTGAAAAGCTCTGCTTCAAGACCTGCTATTGTCTTCTGCGTTACATTCGAGTTTGCATCTACCTTAGAGGCAGTAGCGGCGTTAGATGCTTTAGCATAATCATGAATGTAACGAATTTTTTCTTCCACATTCTTAGGAAACACTACATACACCTACTTCCAAAATTTATTTGTCATATCAACAAGGTGATTTGTAGATGAATGAACTATATCAAATTTATCCACAAAGAATCTTGTTTCAATCTTATAAAATTTTTGATTTGTAGTCTTACTTTGTAGACCACCCTTATCTGCTTGATACGAACCTGTCTTTAGCCATGTACAACCACCTTTTACAGCAACATCTATATCATTTTTTACTGTATCTCTACCTGAATAAAGACAAACAGGAGCAATCCATGATAAATCGAGAAGAAGCTCTATCAGGTCTTTTTCACTGATTTGCCGGGACGTTGTACCACCTAAGACAACAATGGCATTTGCTCCTGCGTCTATTTGGTCAACAGCCCATCGTATCAAATCATCACTATTTGTTAAGGTCTGTACATCCTCACTGAGTTCTGGAGAGTGACAACCAATACAACCAGCATCACACCCACCCAGCTCAAAATATACAGCCATCTTATCAGGTACTTCATTAAATGTTATGCCCTTGCGTACAAGAGGGACTAAAACTGACATGCTTCTTCATCTCCCATCAATCTATGTTTGTCTTTATTCCAATACAGGTATCCAGCTAACCCTGTCGTACCCGCAAACCGATTTTTCAGCACACGTATCTTTATCATATTGCGTTCTTCTTCATCTGTTGCTTGTTGGTTTCTCTCCAGTGCTAATACTTCATCTGGTAACTGCTTCAGCGTCCCACTCCCCCTCAAGTCATCAAGGGATATAATGCCACCTTCTTCAAAGCTGTTTTCTTTATTCATGGTCTTTTTCAGATGACTAATGACAATCATTCCAACCCCTGTTTCTTCCACAAGAGACCTTAACTGTGTCATGAGTTTGTCTATGGTCTTGCGCTCATCCCCGCCCTCATCCATACCTGATACGGCTATAGATATATGGTCAAAGATGATAAAATCACACTGCTCTGCAACCGCTAAATAGCGGATTCTGGACAACAAATTACCACTCTCGATAGAACCAAAGTGATCATACAAGACAAAATTCTTATCGCTAAATAATTCTTCATATGCTTTTCGTAGCTCTTTTTTGTCTATTTTAGCCCACATCAATGACAATGGCTTTGATACATGTATAGACAACAGTTCACGAACTGTCTTTTTAGGATTTTCTTCAAGGAATACAAGGCCGATTTTCAGACCATCCTGTACTTTGAGTTTATACGCAATCTCACGAGCCGCTGTTGACTTCCCGATACCAGTACCAGCTGTAAGCATGACAAGTTCACCTTTTCGGATGCCATGTGTCATGTTGTTCAACCCCTTGCACCAAGGATAATCATAACATTTTGATTCTATATCATCCTCAAAAAAAGCATCTTCAATATCAGCGGCATTGATAATTCCATCCGGCCTATACTCTTTAGCTGAAAAAATAGCATTAATGATAGCATCACCTTTGCCAGCCAATAGACAGGCATTCGCATCCTTTTCTGGTAGGTCTGCTATCTTCATTTTGTGAGGGGTCAACATGCCCTGTACGTCTTCTACTGCCTTTCTGCCCTGAGTGTCCATATCAAACATAACAATGACTTCTTCAAACCCTTCAAGCCATTCAAGGTTTTTAGTGAACACTTTCTTAGCACTACCACAACCAAAAGGCAGTGAAACAACAGGCCATTTATTGCCCCCCATCTGGGATACAGTAAGACAATCAATTTCTCCTTCTGTAATGACCAGCTTCTTACCATGATTAAAGAGGTGTTGCCCAAAAAAGATATCCGTCGCTTTACCCAAGACATAAAATTTTTTGTCTTTTGTGCGTAGCTTCTGAAACTGGACTACGCCATCATCTGTTAGATACTGTGCTACCTGAACGGTATTATTGCCTGTGTGAGACACACCATATTTATAGCGTTTGCATGTCTCTGCTGTAATGCCTCGTGCTTTCAAGTCTCGTATTTCTATATCATTTTGCTCTATTATTTTTTGCTTCATGACCACGCTGTTCTCCTTTTTGTCTGGAAATTCTGTATGATGACAGCTAAAACAATATGTATGACCATCATCATAGAGAGTAGCGGCATCATGACTGCCACAATATGGACATGGGATATGGGCCTGCACAACCTCAGACATTATCATTATCCCCGAAAAATACAGGTAGCTTATGCAATACATGTACTTGCTGAAGTGCTTTTCGCTGACCATCTGTGATATGGTCTTTATTGTCCACACCTACCAGCAGACAATAGACAGAATCACGAACATGACTAAGGCGGTAATCAGCATACGCATAAAAAGGGACACCCTCTGCAACCTCGCCATTGGGTAAAATAATGAAATGGTATCCGATATTAAACAATCCCTCTCTCCGTTGCTTCTTGTAAATGTCTTTAATAGACATATTCTTTGGTTCAAATAGTACTCTAATCATGTTCGTGTCCTCTCTTTCTTTGTATTTTAAATTCATACAATCTCACCTCTTCTTTTTCGGGATGAGACCTTTCATGCTCTTTTTAGATTCGCTGAACCACGAGGCAGGAATGACTCGTCTGGAGAACTTAAATCCATATTTGTTCGCCCAGTCTTCATAGGTAGTTTTACTTCCCTTATAGAGCTTCATCTTCGGATTCTGAAAGACAAAACGAATATCTAGTTCTGGATACTGCTCTTTAATCAGCAGATGTTTTTGTCTATCCTCTCGCTCAAAAATCCCCTTTGCCTCAATGATAATGCCATTTGGCAAGACAAAATCCGGTGTGTACTTATGCTTTGTTGCTGGTTTTGTATATTCAATATAGAAGTCCTCGTATGATTCTTTCTGCTTGAACTCTCTCAACTGTACACTTATGCTGTCTTCAAATTTGCTTCTTTTCTGTGGTCGTTTATATGTAAACACACCCCCATTAAAATAGCTCCTGTTCAGGTCTCATCACCACACTTTAAAAATCTTCATCGTCGGGGAAGGGTACATCCGCATCGCATGCTGTCTGTTCTGTCCCTTCTTCATCTTCATCCGCAACTGTAGCACTATCAAAAGTGCCTTCATGCTCCGTAAATCCAAAAGCACTTGCATCTGCTCCTGCGCCATATGGGATGTACTTTAACAACTGAAGGGCATCTAATCGGAAAGACACACCAAAATTCTTCGATGTGTTCCAATAGGGGAATAACTGATACGCTACAATCACTTCGCTACCATTCCCGATGGTAGTTTTAATTTTAGTAGATACAGGTTTTCCATGACCATCAAACACGGGTACTTCCTTTTCTAGTGTCTTACCTGCTTTTGTTGTAATTACTGCATTCGTGACGAATTTAATCGTGGCATCACCATTATCATCTTCACGGTATGAACCAAAATTAGGTTCACCAACCATTCGTTTCTGATTCTTTTCTTTAAATTCTTCAAAGACAGTGCGGGCTTCTTCCATGATTGTCTTCAGGTCTTCCACCGATGGCATCAGCGTTACTGTCAATTTATTTGTACTCTTCCCCTTAAATGTTTCTGGTTCTACGACATGGCACCATAATGCCTGTCCTTTAATTTTTCCATCACTGTGTTTTGTCATTGTGTAATCTCTCCCTTTTAAAATTCGTTAATAAATCCATCGGCTTCAGCGATCAATACAGCCGCATATGGTTCATTCAGTGTCAAAGAGGTAATAGCGACTCTAATTTCATCATCAAGATATGAGTGTTTCTTCATAGATGTTTTTGCAATCACACCCAGCAAGACACATACATCTTTGTCATACTCTCTGAACCGTAAAAAATTAACAAGCTTCTTTGCGTAGTCTAAAGAAGACCTACGCATGTGATTCTGCTTTTTGTCAGTCTTACTAATAGATACCATCTCCCTTTTTGCGTTTTCTTTCTTCAATCCGTGCCACAATTAATTCTCAGTTATTCTCAAATTGTAATGGCCATTACAATTCTATCCGTTTACCAGCCTGTACCATAGACAACCAGTCTTCATACCGTTTAATTTTGTCCATCTCTTTCTGCACGGTATCTTTGTGTCCCATACGTAATCTATATTTCAAAATGTTACCTTTTAGGAATCCAATGAGTTCTTCCTTTGTAAACATATCCTGCATGACTAAGATAGGTTCTAGGATACACTCTTTATAATGAGCATCGTGATAAGAACACTTATTGAAAGCGGCTGTTGTAATTTCACTTCTGGTGGATACTTTAAGATTTTCTTTTGAACAATTTAAACTATTTCCATCTTTGTATGTGATGGCCAATCCAGCTTTTGTGACTTCATCACGAGACAAACCGAGTACATCATAAGCTAACCATACACGCTTACCCTTTTCTTTCCTGCACGCATATACCCATCGTCCACCTTGTGAATCTACCGCAAAATAGTGGTAATTTTTAACTTTATCGTAATCTTCAGCATCAATAATAGCCGAGTAGCCTTTAGTTAATTCGATAATCTCTTTGTTTTCAATCTGTTCTTTTTGCATTTTATTTTCCTTCCTGTGTATGGCTTCAGACACAATAAAATTTAGATATCCTTTAGTTACTTCGATAAACTGTTTGTTTTTATTCTGCTTCTTAGTTCCTTCCAGTGCTTCCAAACCCATTGCCTCCTCGTTTTGTCTCTTTTGTAATTTCTTCAACTTCTTCCAAATCAAAGACAACATCCTTTACAAGCATTAATTGTGCAATGCGGTCTCCTTCATTTATTCGTACAACGTAAGGGCCAATGTTTTCTACAAGAAGCATAATTTCACCTGTGTAATCATTATCTACAATACCAGTACCATTAGCCAATCTGAATTTTGTGTCTCTCCCTGTTGAAGACCTTAAATAAATTTCTGCATGGTATCCTTTAGGAATATCTAAAGCAATACCTGTATGGATCAGATACGCCTTTTCCTGTCCTCGTTGCGGATAGATTGTTTCTGTTTTAGACACAAACAAATCAATACAAGCGGCCCCATCAGAAGCCTTATAAGGTGCTTTTGCTATAGGTGTTAAACGTTTGTATTTAAGACATAGTTTTTGTCTCATTGTTATCTCTCCCTTTGATAAATAAATATAGTGAAGAAAACGTTTTCTTTCTTCAATCCGTGCCACAATTAATTTGTTAGGACACCTAATAAAATGTTAGTTATATTGAAAGACAAAAAATTAGTTATTATTCTATAAATGATAGATTATAGATAATCATAAATAATAATTAAAAAGAACTTATAAGATTTTATAGTTACTTTTAGTATCTTATAAGTTCTTTTCTTTCTTCAATCCGTGCCACAATTAATTTGTTAGGATACCTAATAAAATGTTAGTTATGCAAAGCAGTACTTACTTTCCCTTATTTGTTTGATATCTAGCATCCCTTTTGTTGGTATTGGCTTTATTTTTGTCTTTTCTGGTAATAGATATTCTATATCTTTTAACCACTCTTCGAGTAAATTTTTTCCTTCATACATATTGACAAGTTCACTTCTTATGCTGGTAAACAAATCGTTTGCATGGTATAAATCAGTGCCAAAGGAATCATGAATCATAAAAAAGTTTTTGTTGCCTTTGTTATGCTGATTCATAATGACTTTCTGCATATGGCATGCATCCAAACTATGGATAAAATTAGGTGCTATGGCCTGTGCCTGCGCTCTGACATCAATATCACCTGTTTCTGTTTGTCTGTAAAACCTCATTATGCTTCCTAAAAAACGTAATTTAAATATTTCTGTTTTCATAACAAATTTATTTTGTTGGATGGGCAATCCGTTTGGTGTCACCCATGCAACAGCTTCTCCATTCTTTCCTATCTGTTGCGCTATGCTTTGTAGCCATTTCATGCCCTCTACGGCCTTTACAACCGTAGTAGATACTGCATCCCATATAAGACCTGCCATGTATGTTGCGGCCTGTGCCTTGTCTAGGAAAATTGGATTGTCTTCGTGTTCATCCTGCCAAGGCTTGATTATGTCGCTCTTTAGATTTTCTGCAAAACCATATCGCCCACTGCCATATGCAAGAGTCATGACAGACCGCTTGCAAACTTTTCTCTTTATCCCATCCGACCCAAACTTTTCTTTCCCGTACATCATCCATTGAGTCGCTAATTCTTTTGTACCATACTGTATCTTTTTGTTCCCTTCTGAATCTGTCAATACTTCTCCTGTCTTTTTATCCAGCTTATACGTATCTTCTGTCCCTGAGACAACATCTTTTTTCAAGACAACATTGACTTTATCGGCAACAACTTGATAAATGTCATGTACTGTTTCATCGGGTACAAGATTGACTGCCCTACCTCCTATTTCATCCGCTAAGAGCATCGAAAAATGCTGGAGACCTGAGCAAGTGCCATCAAAAGAAATATGCAATCCCGTTTTAAAACCGATAGCAGACCCTTCATGATCCGCTTGATACTCTCTGAGTCGCTTAAATTCAAAGCAGAAAGACAAAAAGCAGAGCGGGCTTTCATCTCCTGCAACTTCATTCCACCACGTAAATTCTAGGGGCGATTTCGCACTTGATATAATCTGATTTTCATGTTCTAAAATCCAGTTTATACGCTCCTGAAATGGTTTTTTGTCAAGTCCTGCAAATCCTGCACCAGCTATGTAGAACCATTTTAGACACTCATTGTCTGTAAGTGGTTCTGGCTCTGCAAATAGTAACAGAGCTTTTTGTAAATCATCACCCTGAGGATTGATTTCAGTCGGCATAGGATACAGGCGTCCCCTGTAATCCATGTTCCACGGAAAATAGACTTTTTCGTACTGACTGTATTTTTTTGCGACTGCTAGCGTGCAGTTAGTCCTCAAAAGTTTTGATTGTCTAGCTCTATCTTTTTTGTACATTGCTGTCAATTTAACTTTATGCTTCTTCAGTTCTTCTGGGGTCGGATTAATTAGTCTAGGTAATTCTGGTAAATCGTCTGTGCTAGGTAATCCGCCGAGGGAACCATGATTAGACATAATATCAAGACAAACATTAAGTATGTTTTCATTTATGACAAATGGTGTTTCTTGTAATGAATTTAGAACAGCGAACAAATAAGACAAATCTATTTGCTCTAATCGTTTCATATAATTTTGTACAAATATGTTTGTTTGATTGATACGAACGCGGACTAGCTGAACATACTTAGCATTATCGCCATAGTATGCCCCCTCTTTTATACTCGTCCACCTTTTCGGTGGAATGACGCAAGGACAAAATCGTGATTTATTCAATGCTAACAATTCTATATTTTTAGTCCATGTTTCAATAAGCCACGTATTAGCCTTTAATGTCTTTATTCGGCTTGTTTGCCCTTTTTTGTTTACATAATCTTTGTATTCTATTTCAAAATAGCCTGAGCCTACTATACACATTTCAATCATTTTTGTACTTAATTTATACATAGCGTCTATATCGAATTTAGGCGGTGTGTAGTGTTGTATCTTATATGCTTTATTTGCAAATTGCTCTTTATAATACTCTCCTACACGTTTATTAAGACCTATATCAAAATAGGCTTTATTATGCTTGTCTGCCTGTTTTGTATATGCATATGCTTGCGCTTCTGTACACAACACTAATACGATATTTTCAGTTAGCGTCGTTAAAGAGGCTTCTTTAGTACTATATAAAGCAAAATTAATCATATTGCTAATTGTTATAATCGTACATGTTTTTGTTAGAAATTGTTCATCTTCATATATTTGTTTTAACTGTGCTATTGCCTTGCTATAGACAGGTACAACACCTCTTTTTTGTTGATTAGGAAACAGAAGAGCATGAATGTTATTTGCACATGTTTCATACGCATTCTGTAATAGTTTACTTCCTATCGCTGTTTCACTCCCTCTTGTATTTGTTCTAGCTTTCTCATATGCACTTTTTAACATTGTCTCTGCTATTGTCTTATATTCAGCTTCTAACTTTAATTGCTCTTTTAATGTCCCTCTTAGTTTAGTCATATATACCTGCCACCTTTCCTATTTTATTCAATCCGTGCCACAATTAATTTGTTAGGTTACCTTACAAACTTTTAGCTCTCCTATTGCCAAACATACGTTCGCTATTTTGCCTAAAAATTTTGCAGGTGCTAGACAATCCATATTCAACACCTGCCGCCTAGTTACCGAACATGTGTTCGCTTTTCTATTGTATCAGAATTTTATCGTGTCAATGTAGCCGCATAAGCTACATAGGAGACATAACAATAAAAAGTACACATAGCCATTGATATCTTCCCATTTAATCATCATCATTATCATCCTCTTCCTGCTCTGCATATGGGCATACCTTCAAATAAAACATAATGTCAAGGTCTCCATTTTCTATTTCTATGTCGGCAATCCAATAACCGTATTCGTCAAGCAAAATGACTCTTGCTTCTTCTAGAGTCCGTCCGTCTAATTCGTCTACTTCAAAGTGCCAGTTGCCTGTTGTTGTCAACAAGCGCCCCTGATTAAAGAGTTTGTAAGCTAATGTTTTGTCTGTCATAGTGTGCTTCATCTGATCCATACATGTACCTACCTTTCCGACCATTTTTTGTAATGGCCATTACAATTTTCTTTTTTCTGTATATCACTGGATATACATAATAATTAAAAAATATATCGGAACATCTTTTGTTTTCGTGTTCCTTTTGATGTTTAGAGTATATCACTGGATATACAAAAAGTCAACACTTTTTATAAAATAATTTTTGAAAAGACACAAAATAGCATGTTCATAGACAATATTCATATTTTATGCTACAATTTATGTATATCATAAGATAGACAAAAGAGGTGACAAGTATGGAGGATATGCATAAGGACGTTATGATACAAGTTAGAGTACCGAAAGAAATTAGAGATAAGTTTAAATCTATTGTAGAGCGTAAAGCGCAAACACAAGCGAAAGTTATAAGACAGCTAATAGAAAGATACATACAAGACAATGAATAATAGACATAAAAAAGCACTATATATTTTCCAGGAGGAGTATATATAGTGCTTTTCTATTAATTTATTTTGAATACATGTTTTATATTAACTGCTGTCTCTTTCAAGTTATTATAACTATCTACTACCCCTTTTAAAGTTCTGTCTGATGAATCTATATTTGAAAGATGTAGCATATATTTTACAATTTCTTTAACCGTATCATATGATAAGGTTCTTTCCATTATTATAAGTCCTAGTGTTCCCGCTATAACAAGTGCTATTATTTGTCTTTCTAGTACTTTTATTTTATAGTACAGTAGTCCTATGATGATAATTAAAAAGATAATAATTCCATACATGATATAATTACTCATACTCTTTCACTCCTTTTAAAATTGTAACGGCCATTACAATTATTATACTACACCTCTGCACTTGTGTCTTCTTTATCGTGCGATAAGGGCGATAACAAGCAGTATGCGATGTTATGAGATACTATGAGAGTCTATGAGATACTATGCGATGTATGCGAGTTGATGCGGGCTTAAGAGGTGTTGTACGAGATATAAACAGATGACAAATCACGTATATCACAACGATATATGAACATCTATTCATATGTACAAAAAAAGCACTGCATAGAATCAATTATACTCTATACAGTGCTATGCGAACCCATACGAACCATAACATATGAACAACTATTCATATATCGAAAAAATAGTAGACTGGGTCAACTATCTAAAAAATATAATACAAACTAGACAATATCTATGATACAATATAAGTACTTGATAAGCACTGATGCGGTTCAATGATGGCTTGATAGTGCTTTTCTGAATCTTATTATATGTAATAGCAGGTGTTGTAATGGCCGTTACAATTTCGTTGTGTTCCTTGCGACTTGCATGGATCATACCGAGTACGATGTGATATAAAAATTGTCGTTATGATGTGAAAAGTATCAAATCAGGCGCAAAAAGGGCCTATGGGGGACAATGTAAGTGGCAAGACGTACGGTAAGGACAGACAGATTTTTTACAATTTTTAAAGTCCAATAAGGAGCGATGAGAAACGATGAAGACACAAAAGAGAAGACCAAAAGGAGAAGGGTCTATAATCAAATTACCAAATGGGAACTACAAGGCAACAATCACCATTGGTAAGGGCATTGATGGGAGACAAAAAAGAAAGAGCATTACCAGAAAGACACGAACAGAAGTATTAGAAGCCATAACGAAGCTAAGAGTAGAGTATGGGATAGGTAATACAGACATCCAACCAGATAAGAGGTTAAAAGAGGTCATACAGGAATTTATGTCTTTCAAGGAACAGGAAATAACAGAAACGTCTTATATGAACTATAGGTCTCATATGACAGACCTGCTAAATGTGTTTGGAGACATATATATAAAGGACATATCACCAGACATGATGGAGCAATATTTCCGAAAGGTACTGAAGACACAAAAAGCCAGTTCTGTGCTACGCAAGAAAACTATTGTGTCTATGATGTTCAAATACGCTGTTAAGAAAAGGTATATGTCTATCAACCCTGTAAAGGAAGCTGTGATACCGATAAAGAAGACACCACCTAAAGCGTCCCTATTAACTCTACCAACACCAGAAGAATTTAAAAGACTCCTGATAGAAGCAGACAAAATATCTCATCTATTATTTGTAATGATCTATTTTGATTCTGTTACAGGATTGCGTAAAGGAGAACTATTAGGTCTTAAATGGTCTATGGTTGATGCGGACACAAAGACAATCACCATCAATAATCAGAAAGACCGATTCGGTGCAGATGTGCCACTAAAGACACAAGCGTCATATAGAACCATACACGTATCTGACAAGGCCCTAGCGTACCTATCAGGCTTAGACACACATGGCAATGAGTATGTCTTTCCTTTGAGTCGCTACGAGTTTGATAAGGCCATTAAGAAGCTCTGGAAGGTCGCTAAACTTCCTAAAGGATTCACATTCCATGACATCAGACACTATCATGCAACACAACTTTTAAGGCATGGTGTGAACGCTAAAGTTGTTAGTAGGCGTTTAGGACACACATCTATTGTAACGACATTGAACATATATTTTAACTACCTGCCCAGCATGGACGAGGAAGCAAGTAAGGTATTAGATGATGATTTTTAAGGAGCTGTACAGGTGCTTAATGAGTGCTTATATAGGGAATAAATCCGAGTAGTCGGAAGACAAACAAGGGATAAAATAGGCATTTATAGCTGTTTATAGGTATTGTCATTTTTACACTCTATAGTACCACATATCTGAGACTCTGAACAGGGCTGAAAGAAATTACTGGCCCCGGCATTCCGCAATCACAGTAAAACGTATCAGGCCGGGCAGCGAACATACAGTCCCGGCAGGATTTCTTCCACCAGGTTGTGCAGCATCAGGTTAAGCAATATACAGCTGATATCTGACGCAGCAAGACCGGTCTGTATGACCAGCTGCTCCACAGGCAGGGCCTGCGATTCCTGAAGTGCCTCATAGACTTTCCGCTCCGCATCAGACAAGGCACAGACCGGTTTGCCTTCCTCTGGTTCCACATACTGCCAGCCGTATTCCTCCAGTACATCGGCTGCACAGGTCAGGATAATGGCTCCGTTCCGCAAAAGCGCATGAGTTCCCTGACTCATGGTAGAAAAAATACTGCCCGGCACAGCAAAGACGTCCCGTCCTTCTTCCAGAGCGAAATCGGCCGTAATTAATGCTCCGCTCCGCGCTGCCGCTTCGACGACGATGACACAGCGGGCCATCCCGGCAATGATCCGGTTGCGGGCTGGAAAATTACGTGCCAGCGGCTCCACGCCGAAGGAAAACTCACTGACAACGGCACCGCCGGCATCGCAGATTTTCTGGAACAAGCGCCGGTTTTCCGGAGGATACGTCCGGTCCAGGCCATTGGCAACGACGGCAATTGTCCTGCCTCCACCTCGGAGTGCACCTGTATGGGCCCGCGTATCAATGCCTCTGGCTCCCCCGCTGATAACAAAAACGCCCTGCCGGGCTAATTGCTCCGACAGGGTATGGGCAGCATTCAGGCCATATGGAGTAGCCTTGCGGGCTCCGACGAGAGCTGCTGTTTTATTATTCTGTGGCAGTATCCCCTGGTAAAACAGGACGGCTGGCGCATTGTATGTCTGCCTGAGCAGTTCCGGATATGCTTTCTCCTGAAAGGTCACCAGATGTACCTGTCGTGACTGGAGAAGCCGTTCCTGCTCATCCCAGTCAAAGTGGTTGCGGGAAGTGTTGATGTGGCCGGCTTTCTGCGCGCCCAGACCGGCAGCTGCCGCCACGGCTTCTCCATCGGCCTGCCAGGCTTTCTGCGCACTGCCAAAGTGAGAAATAACATTCCGTATGCGCCTTGCTCCCAGGCCTTTTATCGATTGCCATGCTGCCATATACCGGCGTTCTTCCATGAGGTTCGCCGTTTCCACTGGCGTCACATCCTTTGCAGTTTATTTCTATAACTCAGCGCTTCGGCTACATGCTCCTGCCCTATTTCATCGCTTTCTCCCAAGTCAGCTATCGTGCGGGATACCTTGATGATCCGGTCGTAACTGCGCGCACTGAGTTTAAATTTATCAAATACCTCCTGCAGAAGCCTTCTGGCCTGTTCCGTCACACAGCACGTTTCCCGGATTGCCCGGTGTCCCATGTGGGCGTTGCAGAACATACCAAATGGCCGCAGTCGCTCTACCTGCCGTTCCCTGGCCGCCAGGACGCGCTCCCGGATTACACCGGACCCTTCCTGTGCCTCATCGGACACGAGTTCACGGTATAAGGGCCGCTCGACGCGGACATGCAGATCAATCCGGTCCAGCAGCGGCCCGGAAATTTTCCGCACATAACGGCGGATTTCCCCAGGCGTACAGGTACAAAGCTGGTCAGACCCGTAATTGCCGCAGGGACAGGGATTCATGGCGGCTATGAGCATATATTGGGCCGGATAGGTCAGGGAAGCGTGGACGCGGGCGATGTGCACGACGCCATCTTCCAGGGGCTGACGCATAACTTCCAGTACGGAGCGGGGAAACTCCGGCAGTTCATCCAGAAATAGGACGCCATTATGGGCCAGTGTAACCTCTCCCGGCCGCGGAATCGTGCCGCCACCAATGAGGCCGTTGACAGAAATCGTATGATGAGGACTGCGGAATGGCCGCTCTGTAATCATGCGGTTCTGATGGAACAATCCCGCCACGGAGTAAATTTTCGTCACTTCCAGTGATTCTTCCGTATTCATAGGCGGCAGTATGGTCGGCAGACGTTTGGCCAGCATGGTCTTGCCGGCCCCCGGAGGTCCGATCATGAGTACGTTATGCCCGCCGGCGGCAGCAATTTCTAACGCCCGTTTGGCCAGGAATTGTCCCTGTACCTCGGAAAAGTCGATGGTATATTCCGGCCTTATTTCCTGCTGGTCATCGGACGGTACGGCCGCTTCCAGCCGTTCTATATCGTTCAGATGCTGTATGACATCGCGCAATGTGCGGACTGCATAGACCGTCATTTTACGGCACAACAAAGCTTCCGCCGCATTTTCTTCACTGATAAAAACCGTATGAAACCCGGCAGAAGCTCCTTTCAGAATCATCGAAAGAAGTCCCTTTACGGGCCGGATATGTCCATCCAGAGATAATTCCCCGATAAACAGGCAGCCTGCCGTTTTTTCTGCCTGTATCTGCCCGCTGGACACCATGATGCCGACAGCAATGGCTATATCCAGTCCGGTACTGTCTTTTTTGAGCTCAGCCGGCGCCAGATTCATGGTAATCCGCCGCATAGGGAATTCATACCCGCTGTTTTTCATAGCCGAACGGACCCGCTCTTTCGATTCTTTGACAGATGTCGCTGCCATTCCGACGATTTCAAATCCGGGAAGTCCGTTGGCGATATCCGTTTCTACGGTAATAATGTTGCCCATGAGTCCCAGCGTCGTCGCTCCATATACACTTGCAAACATAGGAATACCCTCACATCCCCGGCCAGAACGCATGCCGGATATGATGAAGCCGCAGCGCCCCTCCCGGACCCGGCATGACTTCGATGACATCAAACCGGCACGGCACATCCCATAACCGGTACCGTGCCATATAGGACTGGGCCGTTATTTTTAATTTAAACTGTTTATGCTGTGCTACGGCCTCTGCCGGATATCCGTAACACAAGGAACGCCTCGTCTTCACTTCAACGAACACAATCGTATCGCAATCGCGGGCAATAATATCGATTTCTCCCAGCCGGGTCCGGTAATTGCGTTGCAGGATACGATATCCGCACTGGCGCTTCAGGTAAAGGGCAGCCCGCTCTTCTCCCGCCTTCCCCAGTTCTTTTTCCGGATCACTCATAATAACCTGTCTCCTTTATCCATTCCTTTCCCATATATGATACCAACGGAAGATTAACGTTACCTGAAAATACGATGAGCTCTACATTAGAAAAAAACGGTTTTATTAAAAGTAAATTAGAATTCCCGCATTTCCCTTGCTTTTTTTCATGATTTATGATTTCCCCTGCGGATGAGTATATTTATACTTCTATTTATGATACAATGTCACATATCGTCACATATCGTCACATATCTCAAAAAAAGGAGCCCTGTCCCATGATAAAAGGCATCAACGTCTACTACATATACTTCATGCTCAGTCAGGTCATCTGGGGAGTCCTGCCGGCATTCTGGATTCTGCTGCGCGATCTATCTCCCCTGTATACACTGGCATCACGCATCGTCTGGTCCTCCGTCCTTTGCTTTATCCTGATCATGCACAAGCATCTCCTGTCCAATCTGACAGGGCTTTGCCATCAGCGGAAGCAATGGCCGTATATAGCCGGTGCCTGCCTGCTCGTTACCATCAACTGGGGGGCGTTTATCTACGCCATGACCCGTGGCTTCATCCTCCAGGCAAGTCTGGCTTATTTCATCAATCCCATTGTGGTCATCTTTTTTGGCGGCCTGATTTTTCATGAAACCATCAGTCTGATGCAGAAATTATCCATGTTCCTGGCGGCTTCCGGCCTGGTGCTGGCATTCTGCTTATACGGCCAGGTCCCCTATTTGTCATTCATCATCTGCCTGTCCTGGGCATCGTACAGTCTCCTGAAGAAAAAAATCGTCCTCGACAGTCAGGTTTCCGTTTTTATTGAATCGTTCTCCATGGTACCGCTGTCCCTGTTATTCATCTGTTTCAGTGAAATGCACGGTACAGGGGCTATCGGGACATTTCACGGCCTACAGTGGCTTCTGCTTCCGGCAACGGGCATTGTCACGGCCATTCCCATGATGCTCTTTACAGCCGGCGTCAAAGGCGTTCCTATCACCGTCTCTGGCATCCTCATGTACTGCTCACCCAGCATCACTCTGGTAATCGGCCTGCTGAGCGGTGAAGTCATGACACGGCCGATGCTGGTCGCCTTTATATTCGCCTGGATAGCCGTCGCCATCTATATCACCGGGATTTACCGCACGATGAAACAGATACACAGCCGGGAGGGGGTGCAGGCTATCCGTTCCCATACACAGGAAATACATAAATAATACAGATCCGGCTGATTTTCACATAACGGAGCGCCTGTTTTATGGTATACTAAATACTAGAATGGTAAGCAATTCTCCCTGGAGAGGGACAAAAAAATACTACATTATCTATCGAGGGTGATTCTATGTTTAATCTGCATGTACCTACGCGCGTTCTCTTTGGCTGTGGCCAGCTCAATGAGCTCCATGCACAACCTATGCCCGGCAAAAAAGCCATGATTATCGTATCCAATGGCAAATCCGTAAAGGTCAATGGCTATCTGGCCCGCACGGAAGAACAACTCCGTCAGGCCGGCGTAGAAACGGTCCTCTATGATAAGATTGAAGCCAATCCATTGCGCCAGACCGTAACGGCAGGCGGACAAATGGCAGCTGCTTCCGGTGCTGACTTTCTCGTCGCCCTCGGTGGCGGCAGTGTCATCGACGCCTCCAAGGGCATTGCCGTCGTGGCAACGAATGGCGGTGACGTCTGGGATTACATTACCAACGGTACCGGCAAGGGAATGCCTATCAAAAAAACTCTGCTTCCCATCATTGCCATTACAACTACGGCAGGCACGGGATCAGAAACCGACATGGGTGGCGTCATTACCAATCAGGAAACAAAAGAAAAAACGCCGATTAAAGGGCCCCAGCTCTTCCCGCAGCTCGCCATTATCGATCCGGAACTCATGGCATCCGTACCTCCCCGTTTCACCGCCTATCAGGGATTCGATGCCCTGTTCCACAATATCGAAGGATACATTGCCAATAAATCCAGCCTTATGAGTGAAATGATCGCCCTTACGGCGATTGAGGCCATCAGCCAGTATCTTCCCATTGCCGTTGCGGATGGAAAAAATCTGACAGCCCGCGAAAAAGTGGCATTCGGCAGCTATCTGGGTGGCCTGGAAATGGTCGTATGCTCCACCGTAAGCGAACATTCCATGGAACATTCCCTCAGTGCCTTCCATCAGGAACTTCCCCATGGCGCCGGCCTGATCATGCTCAGCGAAGCTTATTTCACCTATTTTATTGAACATCACGTCTGTGACGGCCGTTTCATCCGCCTGGCTCAGGCTCTGGGTATGACCGAAGCAACAGAACCGAAGGATTTCATTACAGCCCTGCTGCGGCTGCAGAAAGACTGTGGCGTAGCTGATCTGAAGATGTCCGATTACGGCATTACTCCCGATGAATTTCCTCAGATGGCCCGCATTGCCAAATCGGCTATGGCCTTCCTGTTCAAGAGCGACCGCATCGACCTGTCCGAAGCCGATGTCGTGGAAATCTATCAGAAAGCCTACAAATAATCTACTGGTACGGAAAAGAGGAACGTCCCGGCGTTCCTCTTTTTTCACTGATACCTCCCAAACTTCTCCTTGACGTACAGTGGCTAGTCGTATTATAATGTCTTGGTAGGTTTCCCCGTGAAATCTCATTACATGGGCCTATAGCTCAGCGGTAGAGCCCCCGGCTCATAACCGGTTGGTCCTTGGTTCGAATCCAAGTAGGCCCACCAGCTCATGTAGGTAAAACCCCTGTAATCATACGATTACAGGGGTTTTACTTGTATAAGACAAATGAAACCGTCCCCATAGTCCGGCCGTCTGCAGGCAGATTATGGGGACGGTTTTTTCCCTCATCCGTTCCCTTTATTTTTGCAGTTCTTCATACAGGTGGAACACTTCTGGTAAAATGATTTTTTCCATGCCCAGTTTAATCAGTCTCGGCAGCCCGGGCAGGCAGAATATCAGACACTGGCGGCAGATTCCGGCACTGGAACGATATGCCAGGGACTGTACACCACAATCATTACGGTACGCCATGGCCGTCATGAGACCGGCAAATCCCGGAACCGGCTTGTCAAAAAGAGGTTCTATCGTCTCCAGCGTCACGTCCCGTTTTGCCAGTCCCGTACCCCCGCTGGTAATGACGACATCGACACTGCAGACCCATTCGTGAAGATGATTCAGTATTTCATCCCGGTCGTCGCGGACAATCTGGTAATCGACCACCTGATGACCGCCCTGGGTAAGAGCGGATTGTATCATTAATCCATTCGTATCATTGGAAAATGTCCGGCTGCTGCTGATCGTCAGTATGGCAGCCCGTAAAGGATGTTCTTCGGTTAATGTTTTGGTCAAAATAATACCTCCTCTGTAAATTGCGCTTCGTTATCCCATATTTCTGCACTATATTTCCGTTTCTGCCTGTAACGCCTCTTCCAGTGTTGCACCGTGCAACAACGACTGGAGAAAGGCCGGCATTGTTTCCCTTGTGGCTATAGTACCATGATATACTTTTTCTTTCATTCCGGCAACATGAATCTGCTGTCCATCAAAGGCCAGACTCAGGCGGCAGTTTCCCTCACAGGGAAACGGTTCTGCGCCTCTGCGCCAGATAATATGCGCCTGGTGCTGCCAGGGGACCGGTTCCGTCACGCCGCATAAATCAGCTGCTACAAACATTCCATTATCTGCCCCGATCCGTGCCGCCTGCCCTGCAAACTGCTGATACGATGCATCAGAACGGGCCGCTCCCGGAGAAATATACAATAGCATATAATCTTCCCAAAAGACATGATCCGTCAGGAATTCTTCACCGGGCAATTCATTTTCACAAACAAACGAATCATCCCATCCGTAATGACGGCATATTCGGCTGCTTCCCGCACCTCCGTTGACGGGTACCAGAGACAGGCCGGCCCGCTGAAAGGAGGCAATCCGTTTCTCCTCGTCTCTCTTCAACGCTTCATCTGCTTCCCACCGGGAAAAAGGCAGACCAATATATAAAACAGACACTATATCACTCCCAATTCATCTTTCTCTATATATAATTCGACTTCAATCGGCAAACTCCTGTTTGCTACCTATTACGGATATTTATGTTTAATCTGCTCCAATATCTGCTATAATATATGGTATCTGAATTACACATTCAAAGGAGAAGATCGACATGTTTAAAAAAATAGCATCTGCCCTTATGGTAGCGGCTGCTTTTGGCTGCACACTGGCCTCAGCCATGTTTTTTGATGACAACCCCCGTTACATCCAGGTGGGCCACGATGAAATGACCGAATCCTACATTGATATGAATTCCATCAATTCCATCCGTTACGACCCTCCCTATTATGTCATCCAGGCCACCGTACTGACTTATGACTACTCTACAAATACGGCGACAGGTTATCAGAACAATTTTTTCTATAACTTTAACGCCCAGACGGTCCGGACGCAGACATTGTCTACGATGACTTACGATACGCTGAAAGGCACCCCATCGGCACAAACCATCAATCCCGACCCGGAAGTTGCGACGACAGATCGCTATTCCGTCAACGGCAAAGCAGCAGACAATGCCTTTTTCAATTGCTATAATATGACATTCTATCATACCTTCGATAAAAAGAAAGATGCCAAAAACAGCGAAAGGAACTGATAGCCATGGATATGAACACTTTACTTCATTACGGCGGTATGATTGTCTCCTTTCTGTTTGTCGCTGCCGTCCTCTACTCTATGATTATGGCCATCCGGCGGCGCAGCCGTAAGCAGAAAGCGAAGGAAGCCGTAGAAAAACGCACTCATATCAAAATCCAGAATCTTCACCAGTTCGATATCAAGCCGTCTGACGGATATTACAAGTATCCCATCGGCCCCGTTGAATACACGCGGCGCAAGCCTCAGCGGTTTACTGCTGTCTCTATTGAACTGGCTTCCCGGCAGCCCTACTCCATCTGTCTCATAGGCTTTGCTGAATTTGCCGGCGGTGAACTAAAGGATCAGCATTATTTTTATATCCAGCCTCCGGAAAAAGATTTGCGTGACTTAAAAAATCCCGATGTAACTTGGGAACTCCTGAGCAAAGCCGACGAATTTGGCGAATACTGGAATGCCGGCATGAAAGACTATTTTATCGGCCACACGCTGGTCTGCCACAATGCGCCTTACGTCATCGGCTGTATCACCCACGCCCTTACCGTATTTGGCATCAAGCCGCCGGAATTTCGTTTTATCGATACTCTGGAAATAGCAAAAAAACTGTACACCTTTGATTCCCATAAACTGGATGCCATTTGTGAAGAAATGGGTATTGATCTGGATATGCACAACAGCCTGAGTGAAGCCCGGGCTATCGGCCAGTTTTTCTATAAATCCTGCAAGGAATTTCCCATGTATATCCCGCGTATTTACTACGCCAATGGAACCCCTTCAAAAGAAGAGCTGGAAGCCAGTGTCATTGCCGTCGTCGAACGGGAAGAAGCCCGTCCGGAAGACATGTTCGATCCCCGCCCGGTAGACGAAGTGCTCCTGAAAGGGCTGGTGGATAAAAAATATCTCGAACCGGGAAAAGAAGAAGGTACGTATTACGCAACGGATGAAGGCCTCGATTTTTCCGAAAGCCTTCCCTGATGATCACGCATAAAACTTCATCGTATTTCGCTTTTAGTTTGCCGTAGATAAAGGAACGGCCTGCCACATGATAGGAGAAAACCATCATGGGACAGGTCGTTTTCTTATAATACGTCGGTAAGCCAGTTTACGGCATCGCCCATCATATTCGTCGTGACAAAATGCTTCAACCCCGGATAAGTGATGAACCGGCTCCGTACGCCTGCCAGGGTATACAGCTTATCCATATAGTAGGATTGGGCCATGGGGTCAACCGTATCGTCATTGCCGGCAGTCAACCCCAGCACCGAACGGCCTTCCAGGTTTTCCGTATGAGTGTACGGATCCCACCGGCTGATTTCACGGCGCAGTTGCGGAAGAAAATCCATCGGTTCCAGCGGCAGTCCTGCCCGGAAACGGCGGTCTGATTCATCCCACCAGCCGGAGCCATTCATGGCGACTGCCGCCTGTATATCCCGGTTCCACGTCATAACCCCCAGAGCCGTAAATCCGCCCATGGAATGTCCCATGACGGCCAGCGGCACATCATCATGCCAGGTTTGGGCATAGGCGATGACCTGCGGCGCTTCACGGAGATTCTGGAATATGGTCTGCCAGAATTTCCCATACGCTGCCGGATTTTCTTCGTAATCGATGATGCCCCGCTCCCCGTGATGGATGGCCTCGGGAATCAGCACATCATACCCGTATGCTGCCAGAATATGGCCGCGCAGGGACTGCAGTTCTTTTGTCGATGTCCAGCCATGATAAAAAATGACTACGCCTTTTACATCTTCATGACACGCTATTTTCAGGCAGGGAATGTTCCCTATGTATATTTTTTCTTCTGTAATCATATCGTTTACCTCAAGTAAAACACGGCCGTCAGCAATCTGCCAGCGGCCGTATCTTTATTTTCTATCCCGCAGGGAAACAGGTTTCTGCAGTAGTTCCGACCAGACAAGACCTGCATAGATATCCCGTGCTTCACCGGAGAGCCCGCTCCAGGCCGGCGGCTGGACATAGGAATATACGACGGCAGGAGCGCCGGGAACGGTGACTGGTTCCGCTGTCGTGCCGATAGCCGCAGCGGCCGGACGGTGATTGCCTTCCAGGCGTCCCGTATCGGCTGGCGCCGGATTCCGCGTTCCCTGCCCGGCCGTACGCATTTTCCCCTGTTCTGGGGCCTGTCCGGTTTGTGAAGCTCTCTGCGGAGATGGCTCCGGTCTCGTCTGCTTTTGCCGCTGCGGCGTATCTATAGGGCTGCTGCGGCGCTTTCCCCGGTGCGGATAACGTCTTTTACGGCGCAGGGCATCGGGCAGGGAAAACAAGAGCATGAGAAGGATTATGGCAATAATATATTCCATACCATCACCTACTTATCAGCCGGTGTTTCCGGGGCAGGCGTCACGGGATGGCCCGATACAGCCGACGGCTGCGCCTTGGCCTTCGGTATGCCTGCCTTGGCTACGGCATCGCGCATCTTGGTATCGGCCATGACGTTGCGCATGGTGTAATAATCCATGACGCCCAGATTTCCTTCACGGAACGCCTGGGCGATAGCCAGCGGTACTTCTGCCTGGGCTTCGACGACCTTGGCCTGCATTTCCTGCGTATAGGCCTGCATTTCCTGTTCCTTTGCCACAGCCATGGCCCGCCGTTCTTCGGCTTTGGCCTGGGCAATCTGTTTATCGGCTTCAGCCTGATCGGTCTGCAGACGGGCGCCGATATTACGGCCTACGTCGACATCGGCAATATCAATGGACAAGATTTCAAAGGCCGTTCCTGCATCCAGTCCCTTGCTGAGGACGGTCTTACTGATTTCGTCCGGATTTTCCA
The DNA here is from genome assembly GCF_043520715.1 of Megasphaera hexanoica. Classification (NCBI taxonomy): domain Bacteria; kingdom Bacillati; phylum Bacillota; class Negativicutes; order Veillonellales; family Veillonellaceae; genus Megasphaera; species Megasphaera hexanoica. The sequence goes on from NZ_CP171361.1 coordinate 2,171,471, forward strand.
GGACCTGTGAATGGTCCGCTGCCGAGCCGACGCTGGTAACGATGCCTTCCCCGACACGGGCAATGACCGTCGCCTCCCCGGCACCACCGACGAGGCGGTCGATATTGGCCCGCACCGTGACCCGGGCCCGTACTTTAAGTTCGATGCCATTCTGGGCAACGGCCGAAATAAACGGCGTTTCAATAACTTTTGGGTTGACACTCATCTGTACCGCTTCCAGGACATCCCGGCCGGCCAGATCGATAGCGCAGGCCCTTTCAAAGGTCAGGGACATAGTCGCCCGGTGGGCGGCTATCAGGGCATCGACCACGCGGTCTACATCCCCGCCGGCCAGATAATGCGCTTCCAGCTGATTGACATTGACGTCGAGACCGGCCTTGTTCGCTTTGACCAGGGGAAGGATGATCTTAGACGGAACGACGCGGCGCAGGCGCATGCCGATAAGATTGACGATACCTACGGAAACGCCGGCCGCCATCGCTGAAATCCACAGTCCCAGTGGCACAAAATGGAGAAATAATGAAATAACGATGATAGCAGCGACAATAACAAACAGCGGCGCTGCTAAAAGAGATAACATAGACATAACCTACCTCCTTATGGACCAGGCGGCACCGGTTCGACGACGACCCGGGCACCTTCGACTTTGATGACGCGCACGGCTACATCCCGGTCTATGAAGCCTCCGCTCGAAACGGCATCGACCCGTTCTTTGCCAATGCGGATTGTACCGGCCGGACGCAGGATAGTAATCGTCGTACCGCGCTGAAACAGATACTTGCTCTTATCTTCCTGTGATGTATAACCTTTTTCTTTCGTAGACCGGGTCGTCAGGGCCACTTTGGCAAACAACCGGCTTTTAGGCAGATGTCTGCCCAGGATGTAAAACAGGATGACGGCAATGACGATGCCGCCAGCCAGGATATACAGTGCCTGCACTGTCGCCCCGAGCATCCAGAACAGACTGCCAAAGAGCAGCAGGATGCCAGCCACACCAAAGATGCCGATTCCCGGCGTAACCAGTTCCAGAGCAATGAGGACCAGACCGCCGATAAAAGCCCCGATGACCTTCAGATCATCGGCCAGTGTGCCATCGCCGGATATGAGCATAACCCCTCCCAGCAGGCAGGCCGTTACCAGTCCGACACCGATACCGGCTGTTTTGATTTCGATAAGGACCGCCGCCAGGATAAGCCCGACAAACAGCATGCGGACGTATTCATTCTGAAGCATCCCCAGCGTTTCATCCTTCCAGTTCCGGTCTTCATAATACACGGTCGCATCGTCCAGACTGAACAGATGCAGTGCTTCTTCCGCCGTATCCGCCGTTCCTTCCGACAAATTCAGCTCCCGGGCCTGTACGTCCGTGAGCGCAAGGATTTCGCCGGCATCGGCATATCCGGGCAGGCCGTCTTTTTTATCGACCATCGCTTCGGCAATGCGGGGATTATGGCCATTATCAGCGGCCGTCGTACTGAATTCCGATTTCAGGGCGGCAATATTTTTTTCCGTCGCCGGTATGGGTTCTGCCGCGCCTATGCTGCTTCCCGGTGCCATGACGATATGGCGGCAGGCGATGGCAATCAACGCTCCGGCTGACCAGGCCCGTGACGTGACGAGGGCAATTGTCGGGATGGATGTTTCCCGCAAAAGATCACGGATGCGCAGCGCACTGTCTACACGGCCGCCCTGCGTATTGATACGAACGACGATGGCCTTATCTCCGTTTTCTTCCGCCCGGCTGATACCGCGCTGCACCAGTGCTGCCTGGCTGCCATCGATTTCACCGGAAATGGAAATGACCCGGGCAGACTCTGCTTCCTGTGCCCATGCAGCAGGCCCCGTCACGGCCGCGGTCAGGCAAAAACATACGATACACACGAAAAAACGTATGGCTACAGCAAACCTCATGAGTTCACCTCCGCTTACTTATTCGTTCCTTGTTCTGGGCGGGACAGACTTAAAGTACCCGGCAGCCTGCATTTCTGCCAGCTCGTCATCGGATAACGTACGCGCCGCATGACGCTCCGCTTCTTCTACCGGCTGGGAACGGACAATGGCAATCTTATCGAGAACGGCATTATATATATCGGCAGGCTTGTTTTCTTTCAGCCAGTCCAGCATATGTTCCACCCATTGCCGGCAGGACCACGATTCTTCACCATGATTATGTCCGCGCAGAATCTGTATCTGCACTTTTTCCGGAATCTTGGCGATCAGCCAGTTCCACATTTCATAATGAATTAAAAACGTATATTTGGCATCGATCTCGCGCAGATTCTTTTCATGAAGCTCTAATTCATAGCGGGACCAGAATAAGCCAATTGTCATTCCCATTACCTCCTAACAAGGATGTTTTATGTTGAAAAAGTCCTTGCCTGCGCAAGTACTTCTTTATACAATTCTATACATTTTCCCAAATTCCTGCAACTACAGAAAAAATACCACAAAAAGAAGGCTGAAGCAGAAACCCGTGTCCTGTTCAGCCTTCTCCGCTGCTTCCGTCATAAACGGAACAACGTTTCTGTATTTTTCTTAGCCTGTACGATCAGATCCCCAACCGGCACATCCATATACAAAGCAAGTGTCTGCGCCACGTAAACAATATTATTGGGGACATTGATCCGCGGCAGGTGAAATCCCCGCGGTGTCAGATAGGGTGCATCCGTTTCCAGCAGCACTCTGTCCAGAGGAAGAATCGATACGGCATCGCGCAGGTCATCGGCCCGCCGTTCGTCACAGATCCAACCGGTGATACCTATATAAAATCCCATGTCGAGCAGCGTCTCTAATGTCTTCCTGTCGCCGGTATAACAATGTACGACGGACTGGGAGCAGATGGCTTCATGGCCGGAAAAGCAGGAAATGAAATCGTGGGCAGCGTCCCGTTCATGGAGGAACATGGGCTTATCCAGTTCTTCCGCCAGGGCGATGAGCTCTTTGAAAAAATAGAGCTGGTTCTCTTTTGTCGAATACATGCGATCGTAATCAAGGCCCGTTTCTCCTACGGCGACGACTCTGGGATTTGTCGTTACGATGCGCCGGATTTCTGCTATATCGGCCTCTTTCGCTTCATCTGCCGCATGCGGATGGATTCCGGCCGTCCCATAGGCATCGTGCCGTTTGACAAAGTCATTGACCTTACGGTTTTCCCGGTCCTCGGACCCGGTTAGGATACAGCAGATTCCATCGGCTGCCGCATCAGCCAGGATGCGTTCCGGCTTAGTAAAAGACCGGGTAAACAGATTGAGACCAATATCATAATAAGTAATATCCATATCACACCTCACGCCGATCAGGATCCGCCATTCATATCGTCCAGAGACAGCAGGAAACTCGGCGCATAGTCGCGGAGAAACTGCTCTACCTCCGGCATTCCCAGGTCACGCAGACGGGCTCCGATGGTTTCATATGCTTCATTAAATTCGTTGTTGCCGGCATGTTTTTCCTGAAGGCATTTCAAGTACGCGCTCAATGTATCAGCCGCCTTGACAAAGGGCCATACAGGATCTTCTTCAGCATGACAGATCAGCCATTCATAATCAGGCTGCAAATCCTCTGGCAGCGTTTCGACAAGCCGTTTCTGTGCCAGCTGTTCCACTTCGCCATAGGTCCTGCGCATGACCGGGCTGAAGTATTTGACCGGCGTCGGCATATCACCAGTAAAGACTTCACTGGCATCGTGATACAGCGCCAGCAGGACGGCCCGTCCGGCATCTACAGTGCCGCCATCAGCATAATATGTATTGTGTAACAGGCAGAGGTGATAGGCAATCATCGCCGTCTGCAGCGTATGCTCCTGCACATTCTCTTCGATGGTGTTACGCATCAGGCTCCAGCGGCGGATAAATTTCATGCGCGCCAAAATGGCAAAGAAATGGCTCATATGTACTCCTTATTTACGGTACAGACCCATAGCCCGGCAGGCTTTCACATAAGTGACATTGGCCTTGGCATGGGCTTTCTTGGCGCCTTCGTCGAGGATGGCATCCAGTTCGGGATCGCCTACGAGCTGATGATAGCGCTGCTGGATCGGTTCCAGTACGGAAATGACAGCATCGGCTACATCTTTCTTGAATGCTCCGTAACCTTTGCCTTCGTAGGCTTTTTCAATATCTTCATGGCTCTGGTCGGTCACGGCCGAGAGAATTTCAATCAGGTTGGAAATACCGGGCTGGCAGTCCGTGTCATAACGCACGGTATTCAGGCTGTCCGTCTGGGCCCGTTTGATTTTCTTTTCAATATCTTTGGGATCGTCGAGAAGATAAATAGTAGCCGTCGTATTGGAATCGGACTTGCTCATTTTCTTCGTCGGTTCCTGCAGGCTCATGACACGAGTGCCATCGTGGCCGAGCAGGATCTGGGGCAGTTTAAATACGTCCCCGTACAGACGGTTGAACCGCTGTGCCAGGTCTCGGGTAATTTCCATATGCTGCTTCTGATCATCGCCAACGGGAACGTAGTCAGCCTGATACAGCAGGATGTCTGCCGCCATCAGGGGCGGATAGGTCAGAAGACCGGCCGGAATGGAATCGCCCCGTTTGGAAGCCTTATCCTTATACTGGGTCATCCGTTCCAGTTCACCTACATAAGAAGATGTAATCATGATCCAGCCGAGCTGTACGTGTTCCGGAACTTCCGACTGTACGAACAGCGTCGCTTTCTGCGGATCCAGACCAGAAGCGATATAAATAGCCGCCAGCTGACGGGTCCGTTCATGGAGAAGCTGCGGATCCTGCGGCACGGTGATAGCATGCTGATTGACGATGCAGTAATAACATTCATTGGCATCCTGTAATTTAGAAAAATTACGCAGTGCACCCAGATAATTCCCTAATGTAAGATTGCCACTCGGCTGGATACCTGAAAAGATAATAGACATGATTGTTTTCCTCCTGTCAATAAAAAAACCTTCCATCCCTTATATATAGGGACGAAAGGAAAGTATTTCCGCGGTACCACCCTGGTTGGCATAATGCCCGGCTCTTACATGCACATCATCATGCACTCTTTCCTGGTAACGGTGAAAGTTCCGGCCTGTCATACTGACTTCTGACAGCCTCTCCCGGGCCCATTCCTTCTTTCTCCTCCTGCCGGACTTCCACCCTCACCGGCTCGCTGAAAGGGGTATGAAAGAGCTACTTGCTCCCGCTCATCGAGTTTCTTTATATATACAGGTATTGTAGTCCCGAATACGTACCATGTCAAGAAGCATTTTGTAAAAAAAGTCTTGACTTAAAGCTTACTCCATGTGCTAAAATAAGCCATCACAGGAGGAATGTATATGAAATTAACGCGAAAAAAAATTATATTGACTGCCCTTCCCCTAGTGGCAGCCGCTCTCATAGGAGCTTATTTCTTTATACCCGGTTCCAAAGCCGTGGCCCGTCAGGGCATACAAGTCACCAAAGCAGCAGCCGCTCACTACGATCTGACCAGCGATGTCGATGCCTCTCACGTACGCCAGATTATCACCCGTGACAGCATGACGAGCCGCACCATCATGTGGCAGTCTGATTTTTCCGAAGAGCCGGCACTGGTCGAATACCGCGTCAAGGGATCTGATGGCGACGTGTTCCAGCAGCAGGCGACAAATGAAGCCTTTAACGACGATGATACGACGACCTACGTCCACAGCGCATTGCTGCAGGACCTCACACCGGGAACGACGTACGAATACCGCGTCGGATACGGAGAAAAACGGACGGAATGGCAGGAATTCCAGACGGCCCGGGGAAATGATTTCAAAGCCCTCATCTTCCCTGATTCCCAATCGAGTGATTACAGTTACTGGGCGGCTACGGCTCAACCGGCCTGGCAGCGCAACAACGATGCCCAGTTTTTCATCAATATGGGCGACCTCGTAGATAACGGGCAGGACCACTATCAGTGGAATGCCTGGTTCGATGTCGTCGGCCCCATGATCCGCCGCATCCCCGTAGTCCCACTCATGGGAAACCACGAAACGTACAACCGCGACTGGAAGGTACGGATGCCCGAAGCCTATCTCCATCTCTTCTCTTTGCCCGGCGGCGTCCCTAAATCGTATCAAAACCAGTTCTATTCTTTCGATTATGGAGATGTTCATTTCGTCGTCCTCAATACGCAGGCATCGGAACTGGCTGACTGGCAGCCACAGCTCAACGAAGATCAGGCAGCCTGGTTCCGCCAGGATATGGCAAAAACGACGAAGAAATGGAAAGTCGTCATCATGCATAAGGATCCACTGCAATACGGATTCGCCAGCCGGCCCCAGCCACGGGAAGAAGGATTTTCCCAGGAAGGCACATTCTGGATGCCCCTCTTTGATGAAACGGGCGTAGACGTCGTCCTTTCCGCCCACCTGCACACCTACCGTGACCGGGGACACATCAGGAATTTCCAGCGCGATCCGTCGGGACCGCTCTACATCATTACCGGCGTAGCTGGCAACGTCCAGTATCCCGGCCTCTGGAAACAGCACAGTCTGGATGAATATGTAGCGCCTCAGCCGGAAACAGATAATTATATGACTATGGAATCTACAGAAAATCAGCTGACATTCCAGAGTTTCCTGCCTGACGGCACACTGTTGGAACGCACGGCTGTAGAAAAATAACACATACACCGGATAAAAGTAAAACGGAGCAATCCGGCAGACAAATGAGTCTGTCAGACTGCTCCGTTTATTTGCGTACATTCTATTTTCTGTCTTTGACGCGGACACGCTGTACCGTCGGCTGTCCATTATGGTCGCGATGAATCGTATCTATCCGGATGTACTGGAGTTCTGGTGAAAATTCTCTGACCAGTTTACTCAGTTCCGGATCCGTGCTTCCCACACCGCTTTCAACGATGCGGTATACGATGGCTGCAAATTCGTAGCGGGTCATCATGCGGTCCCCTTTGAATTCGCCATCGGGATACCCTTCAAGAATCCCTTTTTTAGCCAGTGTCGTCACATACTGGTACGCCCAGTGGTTTTCTGCCACATCAGGGAAGAGGGCACTCTTTTCCGGACCTTCCGCCATGCCGTGCATGCTTTCCAGTTTGGCAATGAGGGCATCCTGTTCGGCCATATGGCGGCGCATGGCTTCCATTTCTTTTGCCATGGCCACGCGGGACGTGGAAACGTGATTCCCCTGGCCCAGTTTGATGCTGACGCCGGCATTGAACATGTTTTCCCCGCCGCCAAAGGATCCGCCGATGCTGAACATGGTGTCTTCATTGGGTCGATAGTATGCTCCGACAGCCGCCGCATTGGCTCCCCGGTAATGGCCGTAACCTGCGGCAAAGTCCCACTTGTCATCGGGATCGAAGTCCAGCGGATGGAGGGCTGCCAAAGCCGCCGAGCCGGCACCGACGCGGTCTACGCGGGTTCCCAGCTTATTCACAGTCCCGCCCAGATAGGAAATAGCCTGATCGGCCGCATAGAGCTGGCTGCCGTTGACGGCATCGGTCGAGTCCTTGCTGATTTTGCCCGGTGCAACGCCTTCTATCTTATTACCGCCCATATTGACATCGCCTTGCTGGATGGTGATATCCTGATGAGTGCTGTCGCCGGTCTTGACGGTCAGCCCGCTGTTGTTGATGGTGGTGTTGCCCGTGGTGACGCTGTTGGATTCAATGCTGTTCAAGCCTTTCAAGTTCTTAGCCAGTTTGACAGTCATCTTGCCATTTTCCTTCACCGTGCCGTCGTCATTGTAGACGGTATCGGTAGCCACAATGCCGATGTTCCCATCGCTGAGATCATCTTTCGTAGCTTTCTTGTCGCCATCTTTCTTGCCGGCATTGATGTCACCAACAATATCCAGCTGATGGTTCAGTTTGACTTTGGCTGTATTGCCGAAATCATCGCCGTACTTCATACCGTCATCCATAGTGGCGACTTCATGAGTAATGGTCTTCGTCGTACCATCAGTTTCCTTGACTGTAGTCTGATACTGGATGCGGGCTGCCTGGTCTTTTGTACCATCTTTATCTTCGCCCTTGACTTCGTTCTGATTGCGGTCCAGGGTACCCTTGCCCAGGACGGTGGAAATGTCAATATTGGTACCATCCTTGCCATCTGCACCTTTCGGTCCAGTCAGGCCGATATGGCCAACACCGTCCTTGCCAGCAATCGAGACCGCATCTCTGCCGTCCTTGCCAGCGATGCCGACTTTGCCGTCGACACCGTCAGTTCCGGCTGCACCATTCGGACCGGTGATGGAAACGCCGGACTTGCCGTCCTTGCCATCCTTACCGGTGACGAAGAGGCCATCCCTGCCGTCTTTTCCATCCTTGCCATCATGGCCGATGACGACCGTCGTGCCGCCCTTTGTCTCGACCGTGACGTTGCCGTCCTTACCAGCCTTGCCAGCGTCGCCCTTCTGGCCGACCTTGAGCTGGTCGTTGAGCTTCAGGTCATAGACCTTCTGCCCATCCTCGCCAGTCGTCTGCTTCAGCTGGAGATTGCCATCCGTGTAGGCGCCGTCCGCTTTCGCAGGCGTGCCTCCATTGACGGTGACTTCCGTATGATGCTTGTCGACCTTATCGATCTTCGTGTTCACATCAGCAATCTGCTTGTTGACATTCGACTCGACCTGATGGAGCTGATCCTCTGTAGCAGCACGGCCGCTGACATAGGAACCATCCTTGTTCCAGGTCTTGTTGCCCAAGTTGGTGACATACTTGCCAGCCTGGTCAGTCTGGTTCGTAGCCTTGCCATCCTTATCGTAGATGGTCAGGCTGCTGTCACCTCCTGCGATATTGCCGATCTTGACGCCATTGTCACCGCCAGCGATAATCTGGCCTTTCGAGCCGTCGACAGTGACCTTGTTGTCGCCTGTGCCGGCCGTAACCGTGCCATTAGTACCGCTGATGGCAACCGTCTTATCGCCCTTAGCGGAATCACCAAACGCGACGTCCTTGGCTAAATCGACGGTGTAGTTTTTGCCACCAGTCGAATTCGTACCTTCTTTGACCGTGATATTCTTCGAACCAGCTTCTACCGTCGTATGCTGACCAGCCAGAGTCTTGACGGCATTCAGCTGGCTGCCATTGACAGCATCCTTGGACGTAGCACTGATTTCACCGTCGGCTACATTCGTGATTTTCTTACTGCCGCCATCGATACCCGTATTGGTGATGCTCGGACCATTATCAATCTTGAGGCCCGTGCCGTCCACTACAGTCTTCGACGTCGTAGTCACATCACCATTCTTAGTAGATGTCGTATAGGTAGCGCTGTTGAGACCTGTCAGGTCCTTGTTCAGCTTGATCAGCAGTTCACCGTCTTCGCCTTTCTTATTGGCTACAATAGCGATATTGCCATCAACAAAGTCGTCTTCCTTCGCGCCGTCCTTGACTTTCCCCTTGATGGTAACCGTCTTGTTCAGCTTAACCGAAGCGCCATCACCGAAATCACCGGCATACTTCTGGCCGTCATCCATCGTGGCAACTTCATGGGTAACACCATTGTGGTCTTCATAGACCACACGGTCCATACCATCCTTGCCACCATGACCATCTGTGCCATCGACACCAACCTGGCCATTCTTGACGTGGATATCGGCCGTGGCATTCTTGCCATCTGCGCCTTTCGGGCCGGTGAGGCCGATATGGCCTTCGCTACCGTCCTTGCCATTCACAGCGCTGATGGTGACGCCATCCTTGCCGTCCTGGCCTTTGACGGAAATACCGTCTTTGCCATCCTCGCCATCGTGGCCGATGACGACAGTGGTGCCTCCCTTGGTTTCGACAGTGACTTTGCCATCCTTGCCGTCTTTACCGGCCACACCCGGCTCGCCCTTCTGGCCGATGGCCAGCTGGTCGTTGAGCTTGATGTTGTAGGTCATCTGCCCATTGTCATTCTTAGCGGCAATGAGCAGGTTGCCCTTGTCGGCACCAGCATAGTCGCCAAATGCACCCGTGCCAGCTTTAGCCGCTGTCTCATTATTACTATCCTTGTCATTAACCGTAACGACTGTATGCTTACCAGCCGTAGCCGCAGCACTATTGACAGCATCGCTGACTTTCTTGAGCTGGTCTTCGGTGGCTGCACGGCCGCTGACATAGGTCGGGCTGGAGACATTCCAGTCCTTGTTGTCAAGGCCCGTGACGTAGTCGCCAGCCTTGCCTTCCTTGGACGTAGTCGGCTTGCCATCCTTGTCGACACCTATTACATCGAGGGTCTTATCGTCAAAATGCTTGATGACAATCGGATCCTGTCCGTTCGCAGCACCACCATTCTTGTTTCCGCCGACGGTCAAGGCTCCCGCCTGATGCAGGTTAATCTTGTCGCTCAAAGCGACCTGGATTGTTCCATTAACGGTATCAGAAGAAATCTTGATGTTGCCATCATCGTTGGTCTTGTGCGTGGTTGCATCATACGTGCTATCGCCGCGGATCTGCAAGGTATCGTTGAGCTTTTTGGTGACCGGCGTAGCCGTACCATCATCGCCGACGAATTTCAGGCCATCGTCCATGGTAGCCACTTCGTGGGTAATGGTCTTAGTGGTGCCATCCTCTGCAGTGACCGTGGACTCATACTGGATGCGAGCTGCCTTGTCGGCAGGATCCACTTTGTCCTGCGCCTTGCTCTGCTCATTCTTTGTCGGATCCAGAGTGGCCGTGCCCAAGGCAGTGGAAATGTCGATGTCGGCATTCTTTCCATCTGCCCCCTTCGGGCCGATGAGGCCGATATGGCCGACGCCGTCTTTGCCGGAGATGGAGACTGCATCCTTGCCGTCAGTTCCGGCAATGCCGACTTTGCCATCAGTTCCGGCAGCGCCGTCCGGGCCGGTGATGGAAACGCCGTCTGCGCCATCCTTACCGGTGACGAAGAGGCCGTCTTTGCCATCTTTGCCCGGCTCGCCATCATGGCCGATGACAACGGTGGTGCCGCCCTTGGTTTCGACAGTGACTTTACCGTCCTTGCCGTCTTTACCAGCCACACCCGGCTCGCCTTTCTGGCCGATGGCCAACTGGTCGTTGAGCTTGATGTTGTAGGTCATCTGCCCATTGTCATCCTTAGCGGCAATGAGCAGGTTGCCCTTGTCGGCACTAGCATAGTTGCCAAATGCACCCGTGCCAGCTTCAGCCTTTGTCTCATTGCTATCCTTGTCATTAACCGTAACGACTGTATGCTTACCAGCCGTAGCCGCAGCACTATTGACAGCATCGCTGACTTTCTTGAGCTGGTCTTCGGTGGCTGCACGGCCGCTGACATAGGCCGGACTGGAGACATTCCAGTCCTTGTTGTCAAGGCCCGTGACGTAGTCGCCAGCCTTGCCTTCCTTGGACGTAGTCGGCTTGCCATCCTTGTCGACACCTATTACATCGAGGGTCTTATCGTCAAAATGCTTGATAACAATCGGGTCCTTAGAATCGGTAGAACCATCCTGCGTATCACCGCCGACGGTCAAGGATCCCGTCTGCTTCAAGTTGATATCTTTATTCAAGGCAACCTTGATTGTTCCATCCTCGACAGACGTCTTGATGTTGCCATCATCAGCTACCGTCTTCTTATCCTTGTCATAGGTACCATCGCCGCGAATCTGTAGGGTTTCATTGAGTTTTTTTGCGACTGTCGTAGACGCATTATCACCGGCAAACTTCAGGCCGTCATCAAGGGTTGCGACGACGTGCTTGCCGCCCTGGCCATTTTCCCCATCCTGTCCATTCTGATAGACAATACGGGTAATATCCTTACCATCGACACCAGGAGCCCCCTGCTTGCCGACTTCACCGTCTTTACCATTCTGACCTTTTTCAGTCTTAATGATAGTTGTCGTGATACCTTGCTTGCCATCCTTACCATCCTTACCGGCGATGCCGATAGAACCTTCCTGCCCATCATAGCCAGCCTTACCATCTTTACCGACGGTAACACTATTGCCAGTGATGTCCTGATCCATGAGGACCTTGACCGTCGTGTTTCCATCAGCATCCTGTTCCACTGTCGTGGTCAGGTTGTCGTCAGTATAAGTGTGGTCAGCTTTAGCCTCTGAACCTTTGATATTGATGGTACTGTTCAGTTTATTGCTGACAGGATTAGCCGTTTCCCCTTGAGCTGCGGCATTGGCACCGATTTTCAGGCCGTCATCCATGGTAGCCACTTCATGAGGACCCTTGGCATCATTGTAGATGATGCGGCTGGCCTGTTCTTTGTTGTCAACCGTTACATTTTTGTTCGAGTCGAGGGTCTTCGTGCCATAGTCTGTCAAAATATCAATAGATGTGCCATCTCTGCCTGGCGTACCGTCACCCTTCGGGCCGGTCAGGCCAATATGGCCGACGCCGTCCTTACCGGTGATGGAGACAGCATCTTTGCCGTCCTTGCCAGCGATGCCGACTTTGCCATCGACACCGTCTTTGCCAGCAACACCATCCGGGCCGGTGATAGAAACGCCGGACTTGCCGTCCTTGCCATCCTGACCATCCGTGCCATTCTTGCCGATGGCCAGCTGGTCGTTGAGCTTGATGTTGTAGGTCAGCTTGCCATCCTCATCCTTAGCGGCAATGAGCAGATTGTCTTTGTCGGTGCCAGCATAATCGCCAAAAGCGCCCTTGCCAGCTTTGGCCTTTGTATCATGGTCATTTTTGTTATCGTTGACCGTAACGACCGTATGCTGGCCAGCCGTCTTGTTGACCGCATCGCTGACCTTCTTGAGCTGGTCTTCTGTAGCCGCGCGACCGCTGACATAGTTCGGATTGCTTACATCCCAAGCCTTATTATCAAGGCCCGTGACATAGTCACCAGCCTTGCCTTCTTTGGCCGTAATCGGCTTGCCATCTTCACCGACACCTGTAATCATATCAAGCGTCTTGTCGTCGAAGTGCTTGATGACAATCGGATCATCCACCGTTTTAGAACCATCCTGCGTGTTGCCGCCGACGGTCAAGGAACCATCCTGCTTCAGGTTGATATCTTTATTCAGAGCGACCTTAATCGTTCCGGTATCTGTATCAGCAGAAACCTGAATGTTGCCATCTTCTTTTGTCTTTTGCGTAGTCTTGTCATAACTACCGTCGCCGCGAATCTGCAGGGTTTCGTTGAGCTTCTTTTCAACTGTCTTAGAAATGTCATCACCGGCAAACTTCAGGCCATCACTCAGGGTAGCCACGGTCTGAGGAGTGCTGCCGTCCTTATCGGTATAGACGATACGGGTGATGTCCTTGCCGTCCACACCGGGTTTGCCATTCTTGCCATCGGACCCAGGCTGGCCTTTTTCCGTCTTGATGATGGTGGTGCTGTATCCCTGCTTGCCATCAGTGCCCGGAATACCATCTTTGCCGGTCAGGCCAATGGTGCCTTCCTGGCCGTCTTTGCCATCAGAGGTATCCTTGCCCAAAACAAGTTTATCCTTCGTGGCAATCGAAATCTTGCCATTGGTCTGGGTCAAGGAAATATTCTTGCCGGCATCGATTGTCATGGTATCGCCCGGATGAATCAAGGTCTCTGCATTGCCGGTCACGTCACCTTCGGACGCTGATGCGGTCAGCTTGAAGCCGGAGTTGTTGATGGCATCTGCCACGCTATTGCCTGTTACATAGGCATTAGGGTTATCAACCTGCTTCGTTTCTCCATTTTCTGTAACAGAAATTTTCGGGTTGCTAACAGTAACCTTACCGGTTTCCACAGGGTTGTCTCCTGTAGTCTTATCCTGCGACAAGGTGGCCGTAGCAATCTTCAAGTCGTAATTCTTGTGGTAGTCTGTTTTATCGGTAGTCGTATCGATGGTTACAGAGTGGTCATTCGACGTGACGGTCGGCTGAGCGGCTTTGAGCTGGGCGACATTGACGGCGTCGGTATCATCGGAACCGGCTGCTACGTTGGTGATCTGGCGGGTAAGCAGCTTCGTTTTCTCAACAAGGTTTCCATTGTCGTTGTATTCTTTATAGGTAGCCTGACCGCCAACAGACACAGCTCCTGTTGTCGATACCCAGGTACTTGTCTTGTCCGTGGAGAGCTCATCTGGTTTCAGATAAGCTTTCTTTTCATCACCATAGGTTATGGTCGTCTTGCCCGTATTAACATCGGTAGAGGCGGTACTTTCTTTATTACCTGCGCCTCTTGTTGCAATGGATCCGGCACCGATGGCCACACTGCCTTCCGCCTGAGCTATCGTGGAGTCACCGACGGCAGTCGTGAACTGTGAATCTGCTGCTGTTGCACCGGTACCGATAGCAATACTGCGGGACGCTTCTGCTGATGTGCCATAGCCGATAGCGACGCTGCCGCCACCATTGAGCGGATTCTTAGCGTCATTGGTTTCTTTCCCGGCAACTGAACTCAGACCTAAAGCTACAGAATAGCGGCCTTCCGCTCTCGTACCGCTACCGATGGCAACAGCGGAATCGCTAACGGTATGAGTATCGAAGCCAATGGCTACCGATGAATCTTTGGCCGCATCTGTATGCGAACCCATAGCGACAGAATGCTGTCCTTGTGCTACAACATCAGTACCAATAGCAATCGCACTTTCTCCAGAGGCCTTCGTACTGGTCAGCGTTTTATCATCTTTATCGTTAACTTTTTCACTGACGCCAAAGCCGATAGCCAGAGAACGTTCACCAGAAGCTTCCGCATTCTGGCCGATAGCCAGAGAAACGGCTTTGTCCGCATTATTGGCTTTCGTTCCTTCACCAATGGCAATCGAATTATCATTAGCCGCTAAGCCGCCCAGTGCTGCCAAGGAATTTTTGCCTTCTGCCTTGGAACCAATACCAAAGGCCGTAGAGGCTTCGCCGGAAGCACTGCTACTTTCGCCCCAGGCCGTAGCATTCGAGTTGCTAATTAAATCGTATCCATTGCTTCCAGGTTTTGCTTTGATAAGTGTCTTGTCTTCAGTAGCTCCTTTGACAATACCACCCACCGTTACGGACCCATCGTTACCAATCGTAGCCGTGCGAATATTTCCGCGATAATCACGGATATACGTTTTGCCACCCTGGCCTTTTAAGACAACGTAGGAATGTTTTTCACCATCAGGTACAGTATATGTAACGCTATAGGTCTTTCCTTGGCTATCTGTATAAGCCGTATTGCCATGCTGATCCATTTTGGTTCCGTTCTTCAGCTGGAATGCACCATGTTCATCAAGTACGGCGCCTGCGACAGTATCGGTACCGAAAGCTACGGAATACGTGCCAGCTGCAACGGTACTGTTGCCCAAAGCGGTGGAATATTGTGCCAGCGCACGCGTCCGGCTACCAAAAGCCGTGGGAACCTGTCGAAAGCGCTTTCGTGCCGGCGCCAAAAGCTACGGAATCATTGAAATCGGCTACAGTATCTTCGCCAAATGCCAGAGAGCGGCCACCAAGTGCCTTGGTGCCACGACCGAAGGCTACGGCATCTTGTCCGCCTATCTGGATATTGCCTTTATCATCTGTTGTAATAACACCGGCCTGGGTATTCTGCCCAAAGGCCAGGGTCCCTTCGGCAATAGCCTGAGTTCCTTCCCCAAAGGCTACCGAAGCGACGCCGCTGGCAGTATTCCCTTTTTGGTCTTTATTATATCCGCCGCCAAAGGCCAGTGAATTTTGGCCCGACGCCGTATTGTACTGCCCAATAGCGGTAGCCCCAATTCCATCGGCCTTGGCATTGGTACCGAGAGCAATGGAGTCCGGTTTGAGTGCTTGGGCGCCGTTACCGACAGCTACCGAACGGACACCCGTTGCCGAGGCGCTGACGCCCGCAGCCAAAGCATTATCGCCGGTAGCACCCTTATTTTCGTAGTTGGTATCCGTATCTGGTTTGACCGATTTTACACTGTAATCATGAATACTACTACCTGTACTACTGCTGCCTCCATTTCCAATCAGGTCGACAACTTTCTTTAACTGGGCCACATTGACCGCATCCGTGTCTTCTTTCCCGGCGGCTACATTGGTGATTTGGCGGGTCTGCTGAGCATAGTGGACACTTTTCGAACCATCCCAGACATAATGGTCAGAAGAACCTACGGAAATAGGACCAAGAGTCGAATTCCAGACTGGATCTTTCGTGGAACTGTTGGCATCCCCGTGAGCAGTTCCTTTTGCTGATGGGTCATAGCCACCTTGATGATTAGCACCCTGATTCTGTTCCACATAAGACTGGCTGCCCAGAGCCACGGCATCCTGGACATTCGAAAAAACCGAAGCGTTGGCCCCCATAGCTATACTACGCCGTGCACCATCATTAACGACAGCATTATAGCCGATAGCAACAGCACTACCACCACTATTGCTTGTCTTAGAGCTGGCTGTACTAGCCTTGGCCCCGATGGCAATATCGTAGCCGGCCATAGCCTGCGCATTCGTACCGATGGCGATAATACTGCCATTTTGACTCGTTGCTACATCGCTATTATTCCCCGTATAGGCATCATAGCCGATAGCAAGGCTCTGGCCGTCTTCTGCATTAGCGCCTTTACCGATGGCAATGGCTCCATTTATCCCTTGAGAATTATTATTGCCAATCCTGGCCTCATGACCAAAGGCGATAGAATCCTTTGTCATGGCCTTCGAACCCGTACCAATAGCAATGGAATCAGTGGCACCATTGTTATTGTTAGACTGTGCATTGACCGAGTTGCCGATAGCGATGCTGCCGTCATGAAGGGCATTGCTGTATTTGCCAATAACTAGGGCATTCTTTTCAGATTTATTTCCGAGGCCTACGGCTATGCTGTAATCTCCGCTCTTAGTTTCTAAATTGATTGGGCTGGGGTTTCCTTGATTATTGTCCATGGAAATCTTATTGCTGAAACCTACGGCCATGCCGGAAATTTTATCAATACTATTCTTGTCGCCAGCAGCAAAACTATCATTGCCTGTAATCGTATTGTCCTTGCCCATAATCAAATTGCCCTGGGAATCGTAAGTAGCATAGGCACCTGAACCTAGTGCTAATGGACCTGAATTATCTGTAACATCTTTAGTTGATTCATTTGTTTCAATGTTGACAGCGTGTCCAGCAGACGGATTCCCACTATTCGTGGCTGTCGCTGCCTGAGCCCAGTCCGGAGCAACAAGGAGCGATGTCGTCAGGACAAAAGCTGCCAGAACGGCGGCTTTGCGGGCGCACTCACTTCGGCTGCGCGTACCATGAGCCGAATCATGGCTTTTCGCCAGTTCTGATACGACGATATAACAATTCCGTACTTTACTCCAAATGACCTTGTAAATTTTGTTCATAAAGCTTCCCACCTTATTTATAAATTTGTGATATAAAATTCTTTATCGTTTACGCTTACAATATATTTGTCATATTATTGTAAAAAAATCATTATTATTTTAGACCTCAATCTGAGGTTAGGGTCAAATATCATTTTGTTTGTTTTATTGATAAACTAAATATAATATAAATATAAAATAATAATGATATAATAATCATAATCCATGAATAAGTAGTATTTCAGCAGGACAAATATTCAATATACACTTGTGTTTTTTCTAATAGTCGTATAAATAATAAAAATATACGAACAATACTACTATACTATTTTGTTTTAATAATAACTAATAGATATTTAACTCTATCCTCTATGTTTACGTTTTACGTTTAACGTTGTTATAAAATGATATGTTCTTATAAAAATATTATACATAGATAAATAATTATAATATACAATGCACATACGCTGTTACGAAATCTACTATCTCTACATCATCATCGTTATAAAAAGTCAAAATTTTCTCTACTTTCGTTGCATTTACCACCTGTCAAAGGAGATAAAGTATGATATAATGAATCCAGTCCGGAGTTCTTTCAAAACGTTCGGAATAGAATTTTTAAGGAGGAATTCACATGCCAGTTATTACCAAAGACACAGGTATCATCGAAGCTGTCCAGAAATATCCGCAGATCGTGCAGATATTCCAGGCTTATGGTCTCGGATGCATCGGCTGCATGGCCGCTCACTTCGAAACAATCGGCGAAGGTGCCGGCGCACACGGCATTGATGTAGACGCTCTGATTGCAGATCTGAACGAATGCATCGCTGACAGCAATAAATAAGTAAAAAAACGCGGCATAGGATACGTCCCATGCCGCGTTTTTTCATGTAGACATACCATGCGCCGGAGCTTCCCCTCTCCGGCGCATGGTATGTTATATGGATGTAAATTGAAAGTATCGATGGAAATAAAAGAATCAAAGCCAGTATGCTACTGCATCTAAAATCAAAAAACGGACCATCTTTACAGACAGTCCGTTTTATTGCTTATTCAAAATAAATAACTGCAGCAGCCAGTCCGATAATAACAACCGTTGTCAGCAGTGGCACAGCTTTTTTCAGTGCGTTCATGATTACACTTCCTCTCCTTTGGTTCTCAGGATGTTTTCTGTTTGATACGTTGAAAACGGGGGGCGGAATCTAAAGAAGCTGTCTCCTGTTCTGACAATAGAAACATAGCATTTCTGGGAATCAATTCTACAGTACTAGGATACTGATTGATAAATAAGATAACTAAATATATGATTTCTTTCTTTTCATAAATTCATTATAAACCTTAGAAAAAAATTGTCAATCAGTAATGTAAAGTATGAGTAAACTATATAAAAACAAGACGAGTTATGCTATGCAAGCATGCAATAATCAATTCAGCCCAGTATGCCTGACTTTCATCTTCTCCATTACAGCATCATAGATAAAACATTTGTTCTGCTTTTATGATATACTTAATTCGTGCTAGATTTCGCGCGCAATCGTTAACAAAAAATACTTCTGAGGAGGTGAATACCCTGGGCAGAGAAATGGAAAATGGAGCACGGAAGAATGCCCGGACGGAAGATTTCATAGTTAACAGGCGCTGTCCCATGAAGACAGCGCCTGTTCGTGTACTGTAATTATTTTTTCAACGCACAAATATCCATATACGTCTCTACGACCTGACTCATCGCCGTTTCAGCAGCTTTAGTCATTTTTTCGAAGCGTGTATTGGGATCCATATGACTGGCGAGGAAATCCCGGGCGGCCTGGATACCTGTCGTCGATACTTCCGTATTCACATTGATTTTGCGGATGCCCCGTCGGATAGCTTCCTGCAACAACGGTACAGGAATTCCCGAACTGCCATGGAGAACCAGAGGCACCGCAACAGCCTTCCGGATATCATCGAGGCGGTCCAAATCCAGACTGGGCGTCCCTTTATAAATGCCATGGGCATTCCCGATGGCTATGGCCAGGGCATCGACACCACTTTCTTCCGCATACTGGCGGGCTGCAGTGACCGTCGTATATCCTGTACCAGGGACGACACTGCCTGTGCCATCTTCTTCATTCATATAGCCTAATTCACCTTCGACACTGACATGGAGATCATGAGCCAGGCGAACAATGGCCTTCGTATCTTCAATATTCTCAGCCAGCGGTTTTGCTGACGCGTCGAACATGACAGACGTAAATCCTGCCCGTAAGGCACGCAGGATATTCCGCTGACTCCGGCAATGGTCCAGATGAAGTACTACCGGCAGCCGGGCATCGCGGACATACGACTGTATCAGAGCTGCTGCCGACTCAATCGGCATATGACTATCATAGGATTCGCCAAATGCAATGATGATGGGAGACTCTTTTTTCTGTGCCGCCTGCCAGACAGCCTGGACGGATTCTACATTATAGACATTAAAGGAAGGGACAGCCACATTTTTTTCTGCGGCATAACGCAACATGTCCTGAAGATTGATAAGCATAACAGGCTCCTATCTCAGGCGTTCATCATGGCCACGACATCACGCAGGGTGGTCACAGCCCCGACATTGCCCGGAAATACGACATAGCTCATGCCAGGGAATTTGCTTTCCTGTCCTGCTTTCCATGCCGGGATACCAGGAGCTACCTGACCGAGAACCAGGGCTTTCTTGATGGACAGGCCTTTGGTTGCCACATCACTGGACGTAATGCCGCCTTTGGCAATGATGAATTTCGGCTGGACGGACAGGCGGGTCACGATGCTGACCAGAGCGTCAGAAATCTTGACCGATACGCGTAGAGATTCTTCTTTCGTGTCCATTTTCAGCAATTTTCGCCCGGTCATGACGGCTGTCGTAATACCTTTTTTCAGGTTATCTTCCGTCTTATCGATGACGCGCTGGATTTCTGCTTCCAGCTTTTCATCGCTTTCCAGAACCATGAGATGATTGAATTCGATGAAATCAATATTATCCAGCTCTTTCAATTTTTCCAATTGCTGGGTCGTCTTTTTGACGTGGGAGCCGATGACGATGAGACCGCCATTCGTATTGCCGGCTACGACCAGTTCTTCTTTCGTCAGAAGCGGTTTATCCGACACGCCGCCCAGTACCTTTGTCAGAGCCGCCGCAGAACGGAACATGAAATGGCGTCCCGCTTTCATCGCTTTAAGCAATGCCAGGGCAAATACTTTGACATCGATATAGTCGGTGCAGTTGACGATGACTTTGTTGAAATCATGGACTGCTTCGAGCTGGGCCGCCACTTTATCTATGTTGCCGGCCCGCAGGTCTTCCAGAGCAATGCAGGTAACGCTGTCTGCCTTATACGCACCGCCCGTTTTTTCTTCGATGTATTCCGGCATGGTCGCCGCCGTATAGCCAAAGGTGCTGTCCTGGGCAAATTCCGTTTCGTTAGCCGGGACCAGATATTCCCCTTCCTGTACGTAATGAACGTTGCCAATAGTGAAGCGGCCACCTTCTTTAAAGAAGGGCATCAGGACTTCCCCATCAATAACCGGGGCGCCATTGGCTTCCAGTGTATCCTTGAGGACCTGCGTTTCCAGTGGATAATGGCCGCGCAGCGTAGAATCACTGCGGCTGATGACGATAAAATCCTTACCGGTCTTCTTGGCAATAGCCGATACCCGCTGTGCTATCGTCTGATGTACTTCTGTCGTGTGCTGGCGGGAGAAAGCCCGGGAGTTAGTCAGTACATAAAATTCCGAATTGGCTTCGTCAAACCCCTGGGTCAGGGCATCTTCCGTCCATTCCGTATATACGGAAATATCGTGCACTGTCTGTGTTCCCGTAGGATCATCATCGAGAACGACGATTTTTTTATGGAATTCCTGTAATTCTTTCAGCAGTTCTTTCGTGATTTCTTCTTCATTTACCTGTACGGCCGGAAGGGTACGGAATACTTCTTCTTTTAATACTTTTGCCATGATTGTCTCCTCTTCTGCACGCCTTATTTTTCTTCTGTTTTAACGGTAACACCGGAAATCTGTTCATAGAACTGAACGTAACCGGCATGATCGTCCATGATGTGGCCAGATTGTTTAAGGCTGAGCTGGATCTGCTGTACGATTCCGGACAGGAAGAGCGGTACCTGCAGATCGCGGGCTGTATTCATGACGTTGGTAATATCTTTCAGGTTGACTTTAATTGTACCGCCGGCTTTAAAATCGCGGTTGAACATCTTCGGCGCTTTTGTTTCCAGAACGGTACTGCCAGCCAGGCCGCAACGGACAGCTTCGAACACTTTTTTCGGGTCAGCGCCGGCTTTCTGGGCCAGTACCAGGGCTTCTGCGACGGCGCAGATATTGACATTGACCATAATCTGATTAGCCAGTTTCGTGACAGAACCGCTGCCGGTCGGACCGACGACAATCCAGCTGGAGCCCATGGCTTCGAAGGCATCTTTGATTTTTTCAGCAGCTTTTTCATCTCCGCCAATCATAAATGCCAGTGTCCCGTTGATAGCGCCTTCTTCGCCGCCACTTACGGGAGCATCGAGGAAGGGGCAGTCCTTGGCAGCTGCCAGGTCACGGCACTGTTTCGATTCGATGGGAGAAACGGAGCTGCAATCGACGACGACCGTACCTGCATCGACACCGGCCAGAATGCCGTCTTCTTTCGTAAGGACGTCCTGTACGATAGCTGCCGTCGGCAGAATGGTAAATACGGCATCTTTGCCTTTTGCCAGTTCTTTGACCGATGCGGCCGATTTGCCGCCGGCTGCGACGACTTCATCGACCAGTTCCTGTTTCAAGTCGGATACGGTGACATCAATACCGGCCTTCAACATATTCATGACCATCGGTTTCCCCATGATTCCCAGACCTACAAACCCTACTTTTAACATAATAATGACCTCCTTGACCAGCAAATATAATAACTAAAATTTTAATTGTCTGCTACTGTTTCAGCGGCATGCAGAATTTCCCTGGTAACCTGCATATGCTCTTCGAACGCTCTGACTGCACCTGGTTCATCTCCGGCATGCAGATAGGTCAGAATACGTTCATGTTCCCTGATGGCCTTCGCCATACGGTCGGCATCATGGAGCGAATGGACCGTTGCCTGTTCCTGCTTCGTATGGATCATGTCAGAAACCTGCATCAGGTACGGATTTTCTGTAAAGGCGACCAGCAGCCGGTGAAACGCTACGTCCGATTCGGAAAATTCATACTGGTGATGTGAATCCGCCGCTTCCTTCGTCTGTTCGATGCACCGTTCCAGCTGATGCAATGCTTCCTGCCCTTTTTCAGAGCGGTAATCACGCACGAGTTTTCGTATGCCGAATTCTTCAATAGCCAGGCGGGCCTCGATGATTTCTTCAATATCTGCTGAGGAAATAGCTTTGACGCCAAAGCCGCGATTGCTGTAGATTTCGACCAGATTTTCATGCTTCAGGAGTTGTATCGCTTCCCGTACGGGTGTCCGCGATACTTGCAATTCGTCGGCAATCATCTGTTCAGAATAAATTGTGTCCGGGACAAGAGTTCCCCGGACGATCGATGACTTCAGATATTCATAGACCTGTTCCTTTATGGAAATCTTAGTTATCACCATATGAATCACCTCCTCATCGTCTTTACTTGTATGTAGCATACTACTCTCTTGCATCTGTGTCAATACTCGTATCCATATATGTTATATAAAATTGTTATTCTCATTGCATAATTCTAAACTTTCAAACATGGGTATGCTAAATTGTCTCCACATAAGTACCAGCTCCGGATGGCCGTACCGTTGCAAAAAGGACTTGTCGTCAGCGACAAGTCCTTTTGTTTCCGGCATTTCCGGAGAAATATTATTCTTTTAATACAGCGGCGCAGCGGGCACATAATGTCGGGTGATCCGGATCCGAACCGACACTGGCATCATGTTTCCAGCAGCGTTCGCATTTTTCGTGAGACGACGGTTCTACGACAACCTTCGTATCTGCATGGTGTTCACCAGCCATAGCATCAGCCGGAGCATCACCTTTTACGAGGTTGACTTCACTGACGATGAGCAGCGTTGCCAGGCGTTTCTGCCACTGGCTGAGGAAGTCGTAGTCTTCGCCATCGGCATAAATCGTAACGGCTGCATCGAGAGGATGGCCGATCTTATGGTCTTTACGAGCGACTTCCAGAGCACGCATGAAGTCGCTGCGATAGGACAGAAGTGTGTTCCACCGTTTTTCCATATCTGCATCGAGATATTCCGGATGTTTTTCCGGCCAGTCCGTGAGAAGTACGCTTTCTTCTTTGCCTTCTACAGCGGGCATATTCTGCCATACTTCTTCCGTCGTAAAGGACAGGACCGGTGCCAGGATTTTAACCAGCGTATCGAGGATATGATACATAGCAGTCTGGGCACTGCGGCGGATCTTAGCATCGGCTTTTTCCGTGTAGAGACGGTCTTTGATGATATCCAGATAGATAGCACTCAGATCGACCGTGCAGAAATTATGGATGGCGTGATACATGACGTGGAACTGATAATTTTCATAGGCATCGGTTACCGTTTCCAGTACCTGTTCCATGCGCAGGAGTGCCCACTTATCCAGTTCGGACATGTTTTCATAAGCAACAGCATCCGTTGCCGGATTGTAATCAGCCAGATTGCCCAGGAGATAGCGGAAAGTATTGCGGATTTTACGATACACATCGGAAAGCTGCTTCAGGATTTTCGGCGAGAGGCGGATATCACCCTGATAGTCAGCTGATGCAACCCAGAGGCGCATGACATCGGCACCGTATTTTTCG
The DNA here is from genome assembly GCF_043520715.1 of Megasphaera hexanoica. Lineage (NCBI taxonomy): Bacteria > Bacillati > Bacillota > Negativicutes > Veillonellales > Veillonellaceae > Megasphaera > Megasphaera hexanoica. The sequence goes on from NZ_CP171361.1 coordinate 2,195,372, forward strand.
ATGACTTCCTGCGGAGCAACCGTATTGCCCACAGATTTACTCATCTTACGGCCTTCGCCATCGACGGTAAAGCCATGAGTCAGGACCTGACGATAAGGAGCGATGCCATTGATGGCAACGGAAGTCAGCAGGGAGCTGTTGAACCAGCCGCGATGCTGGTCAGACCCTTCAAGGTACATATCGACGGGATAACCGGAATCGGGGTCATTTTTCATGACTCCCTGATGAGTGCAGCCCGAATCGAACCAGACATCCATCGTGTCTTCTTCCTTGCGGAATTCTGTACCGCCACAGTGCGGGCACTTATAGCCTTCGGGAAGAAGTTCTTTGACATCATGCATCCACCATGTGTTGGAGCCTTCTTCAGCAAACATTTTCTGCAGGTGAGTGATGGTTTCATCGTTGATGATGTGTTCGCCACAGTCCTTGCAATAGAAGATAGGGATAGGCACGCCCCAGACACGCTGACGGGAAATGCACCAGTCACCGCGGTCACGGATCATATTGTAGATGCGGTCGTGGCCCCAGGACGGAATCCAGCGGACTTTATCGATAGCATCGAGAGCTTCCTGACGGAATCCATCAACAGAAGCAAACCACTGTTCTGTTGCACGATAAATGATCGGTTGTTTGCAGCGCCAGCAGTGCGGATACTGGTGACGGAACGTGCTCTTGGCAAAGAGGGCATTGATTTCCGCCAGTTTTTTGATGACCGGCACATTGGAATCAAATACGAACTGGCCTTCAAAACCGGGAACCTTATCGGTGTAACGACCGGTCCCATCAACCGTGCCCAGCGGCTTCAGGCCCCAGGCTGCATATTTCATGCAGACATTGAAGTCGTCTTCGCCGTGGTCCGGAGCCGTATGGACGAGGCCGGTGCCGGCTTCCAGCGTGACATGATCACCCAGGATAATCGGCACTTTGCGATCTGCATAGAGAGGATGCTGGAATACGAGACCTTCCAGTTGTTTTCCTTTCATGACATCCGGCAGCACTTCGTAGTCTTCTACTTTCCCGGCCTTCATGGTCGGTTCTACCAGATCTTTGGCCATAAGCAGATATTCATCGCCAATCCGGACCCAGACGTAGTCGAATTCTTCGTTGGCGCTGATGGCAACGTTACAGGGAATAGTCCAGGGCGTTGTCGTCCAGATAAGGGCAAATACCTTTTCCGGATCGGCACCTTTCGGCATATGGCAATTGAGATCTACCGACTTAAATTTTACATAAATGGAGAAGGATTTATCGTCTTTATATTCAATTTCCGCTTCAGCCAGTGCCGTTTCACAATGAGGGCACCAGTATACGGTCTTCAGGCCTTTGTAGATATAGCCTTTCTTGGCCATTTCTCCAAACACACCGATCTGGGCGACTTCGACCGGCTTCTGCAATGTCAGGTACGGATGTTCCCAGTCACCGAGGACGCCAAAACGGATGAAATCTTTACGCTGCATATCGACGTTCTGAAGAGCGTATTCACGGCATTTGGCACGCAGGTCGAGCGGCGCGATTTCATGACGATTGAGTCCTGTATCCTTGATGACGGCGTGTTCGATAGGCAGGCCGTGTGTATCCCAGCCGGGAATATATTTCGTATAATGACCAGTCTGGGTCTTGTATTTCAGGATGAAATCTTTCAGGCATTTATTTAACGCATGGCCGATGTGGAGTTTGCCATTGGCATAGGGAGGGCCATCGTGCAGGATAAACTTCTTGCAGCCCTGTCTCTTCTTCAAACGTTTTTCATAGATTTTGTTTTCCTGCCAGAATTTGATCATATCTGGTTCGCGTTTCGGCAGATTGCCGCGCATAGGGAAATCGGTTTCTGGTAAATGAAGCGTTTTACCGTAATCCATTATATATCCTCCTTCAAAAGTAAAAAAATAACGTCTCCATCCCAAAGGGACGAAGACGTAATCACCGTGGTACCACCCTATTGACTGCTGTGCAGCCACTCTCATAGCACGATAACGGCGCTACCCGTCAGCCGGAACGCGGCTGCGGCTCCCAAGTGATCCGCCTGCAGACTCTCTTTCCCGGGCTCACACTATCCCCGGTTCGCTGCCAAGAAGTATCTGCAGACCGTCTTGTTCATCGCTTTTCCATATATCCGACATTTTAATAGGTTGTACCCCGTTTGTCAAGAGGTGAATGTATCATTCCTCTTTACTTCAGTACGAGCGATCCCGGTTCGAGAAGTGCCTGGAGTTCCTGATGCAGCGTTTCGTCAGGGGTAATCCAGTATTGTTCGTTGGTCAGTATGGTCTTGCGGCTTCCCATGAGATGGAAATAGACCTTGACCGGTCCCGGATATTTTTTCAGGACGGCGGCAATGGTCGAGCTCAGGTCGGTCCGTTCCAGATGGGCCGGGATTTTAATGAACAATTTCGTCCCTCCCCCCGGCTGCCACATAGCACCGGCATGAACGGCTGCACGGGGACTGGCCACGGGGGCACCTTCCTTCGCTTCTCCTAGTGGCGCAATACTTTCGGCAATGACCTGAGTACTTTCATCGTTAATATCCGCCCGCCCGGTGATGCGCACAGCCAGATCGGCCGCCGTCAGACTGCCATAACGCCCGTACGTCTTGGGAAATACGACGACGCTGACCGTATGGGTATAATCTTCCAGGGTCAGGATGGCCATCGTGTCTTTCCGCTTGGTCAGGACCTGCCGCCGGGCCGTAATCAGACCGCCAATTTCCATGACCCGTCCGTCGTACTGCTCCTTATGTTCCCCGTACAGGGCCGATAAGGGCGTCAGTTTATCCATGACATCGTGAAAGGCATCGAGGGGATGACCGGAAAAGTAAAAGCCATCATACTCTTTTTCCATAGCCAGCCGCATTTCGATGGGATATTCCGGTACATCCGGATAAGTCAGTGACGATACCTGTTTTTCTTCTTCCATATCAAACAGACCCATCTGCCCTGAATCGCGTTCTTTCTGATAGAGCGAACCAAGGGCCATGGCCTGGTCGAGGACGGCCATGAGCTGGGACCGGCGCTTGCCAAACGAATCCATTGCCCCGCATTTGATGAGACTTTCCATGGCCCGTTTATTGACCACGTGGAAATCAACACGGCTGCAAAAATCTTCTAGTGACTGATAAGGACCGTCCTGCTCCCGCTTATTCACGATTTCCGTGATGGCGTTCTGGCCTACGCTCTTGACGCCGGAAAGGCCAAAACGGATGCTGTCTCCCTGTACGGAAAACATATAGACGCTGGCATTGACGTCAGGAGACAAAACAGGCACGCCATGACGTTTGCATTCCTGGATATAATAACTGATTTTGCTGATATCATTGATGACACTGGTCATGGTGGCCGCCATGAATTCCGGGCGGTAATGAACTTTCAAATAGGCTGTCTGCCAGGCAATATAGGCATAGGCAGCCGAATGGGATTTGTTGAAGCCATAGCCGGCAAAATAGACCATGAGGTCGAATACTTTATTGGCAATATCATCAGGGATATGATTTTTCTGTGTGCCCGTCAGGAAATTCTTGCGCTGTGCCACCAGAATTTTTTCTTTTTTCTTGCCCATGGCACGGCGCAAGAGGTCGGCCTGTCCCAGGGTGAATCCGCCCATAGCGGAAGCAATCTGCATGACCTGTTCCTGATACAGGATGACACCGTACGTATCTTTCAGGATGGGTTCCAGCAGTGGATGGAGATAGGTCACCTTCGTTTCACCGTGACTTCGTTTGATAAAATCCGTTACCATGCCGCTTCCCAGAGGTCCTGGCCGGTACAGGGCCACGGTGGGGATCATGTCTTCAAAATGCGTCGGCGCCAGTTCCTTTACCAGGTTGGTTATGCCTTCTGATTCCATCTGGAATACGCCGGCCGTATCTCCTTCGGTGAGCAGTTTCCCTGTTTCCGGGTCGTCGAGGGGAATGGCATTGATATCGAGATCGATACCGCGGTTAGCCTTGATGAGCTTGATCGTATCGCCGATAACGGTCAGCGTACGCAGGCCGAGAAAGTCCATTTTCAGTAGTCCCAGTTCTTCGACGAGGTCTTTATCATACTGGGTTGTCAGATAGTGTTCTTTTGAGAACTGGACCGGTACATAGTCATCGACAGGAGCAGCGGAAATGACGACCCCGGCTGCGTGGGTAGACGAATGACGGGGCAGTCCTTCGAGGATCTTCCCATACGTTACGAGCTGATGCACCTGTTCGTCCGTTTCGTATTCACTGCGGAATTCCTTGCTTTCATCGAGTGCTTTATCGAGGGTAATGCCCAGTTCGGCCGGCACCATTTTGACGATGCGGTTTACCTCACTGAGAGGCATATCCATGACCCGACCTACATCGCGCAGGACGGCACGGGCTGCCAGTGTACCAAAGGTGATGATCTGGGCAACATGGTCCTGACCGTATTTCTGCGTAACGTAATCGATGACCTTGCTGCGGTTTTCATAGCAGAAATCCATATCGATATCGGGCATGGTGACCCGTTCCGGATTAAGGAATCGTTCAAAAAGGAGATGATATTTGAGCGGATCCAGCCCGGTAATTCCCAGAAGATAGGCTACGACAGAACCGGCAGCTGAACCACGGCCGGGACCGACGGGAATGTTATGATCCCTGGCGAACTTGACATAGTCCCAGACGATTAGAAAATACGAGGGAAACCCCATGGTTTCAATAACGCCCAGTTCGTAATCGAGCCGTTTCCGCACTTCATCTGTCACGGGATGGTAGCGACCGGGCAATGCCTCTTCACAAAGTTTGCGCAAATAGGAGGTATCGGTTTCGCCTTCCGGTACGGGAAATTTGGGCAGGTGCCGTTCATCGAAAGAAATCGTCACATTACATTTATCGGCAATTTCCAGGGTCGTATCGAGTGCTTCCGGCATATCGGCAAACAAAGCCGCCATTTCGTCGCCGTCTTTCATGTAAAATTCATCGTTGGAAAAACGGAAATGGCTGGGATCATCCAGCGTAGATCCGGTAGAAATGCAGAGTTTGACTTCCTGTGCCGGAGCATCGGTTTTGTAAATATAATGATAGTCGTTCGTCGCCACCAGTTTCAAACCGTACTCCCGGGCCCAGTCTTTGAAAACATGGCGCACCAGCTTTTCTTCCGGCAGTCCGTGATTCTGCACTTCCAGATAGAAGTCCTCTTTCCCGAATATGGACACCAGTTCTTCCAGCGCACGCCGCGCCCCCGCTTCGTTGCGATTGATGAGATCCTGCTGGATCTGGCCTTCAATACATGCGCTGAGAGCGATGAGTCCCCTATGATAGGTTTTCAGCAAGTCATAGTCCACGCGGGGACGGTGATAATTATTTTCCCCGTCGATAAACCCTTTAGATACAATTTTTATTAAATTATGATAGCCTTCATTATTTTTAGCCAGCAGAATCAGGTGGCAAAGCCGTTCCTTTGCAGGATGGTCCATGCGGCTGCCCCGTGTCATGTAGACTTCACACCCCAGGATAGGTTTGATTCCCTGGGTCAGCGCTTCTTTATACAGGTGGATGACGCCGTACATATTGCCATGGTCGGTAATTGCCACGGCCGGCATATCCAGTTCTTTAGCCCGGGAAACCATGTCAGGGATGCGGCACATGCCATCAAATAGGCTGTACTGTGTATGTACATGGAGATGTACAAAAGGTCTCATATCATAAAATCTCCTTTTATCAGAAAAAACGCCCGGCCGGGCGTTTTACTCTTTGACGAATGTTTTTAAAATCCGTGGCAGGTATTTTCCACACAGCCAGATATCTTCATGATGATGCCGTGTCTGAGACCATTCATAAATCAGGGTGCGGATAATCATAAACAGATACTCCGTCGCTTCTTCTGCCGAAATCGTATCGTCGAATGTGCCAATGCTCTGGGCCACTTTAATGAAATTGAGCATATTATTGTAAAAATCGATGGATAAATAGCTGTGTTCCGTATCGTAGATATATTCAAAGGTCCGGTATACATTATAAGCGAAAGCTTCACCGGCATTGGCCCACAAATCCCCATACATGTCGATTTCCTTGAACAGATGCTGATAGGGTTTCCTGGCCTTCTGCACCACATCCTGCGACAGATTCGGCATGGGTGTCCGGGCAATGGAAATACATATCTGCAGCAGCAGGTCTTCTTTATTTTTAAAATGATAATATAAAGACCCGATGGGGAGCTTGGCCGCCGTACTGATTTCTTTCATGGAGGTCTTTTCATAACCGTTGTGAGAAAACAGGTTCTGGGCTACGTTCATAATATACTGGCGATTCGCTTCCGTCTGCAATTGTCGTTTTGTAATGTGTTTAACTGTCATAGATATCCTTTCCCGCTCTCCTGATATTTATTATATTCTAGAATCAAATTTCGTGAATTGTCAAGAACTTTTTAAGAATATGACTCTATGATCTGATTGCAAAAAAACATGCAGCCCTGACGTATCAGGGCTGCATGCCGGGAGCGTATATGCTGCTGCGTATTACTTTCTGTCTGTCAATTCCTTGTAGGAATCGAGTCGGTCTTTCATATCTTTTTCCGTACGTTCGTAGAACTGTTCCGCCTGTTCCGGGAAGACTTTCTGCAACGATGCATACCGTACTTCTCCCAGGAGGAAGTCCTTCAGATCGCCCTTGGGATCTTTCGAATCCAGGGTGAAGCCGTTCTTGCCGGCTGCTTCTACATCCGGGTTATACCGGTAGAGATGCCAGTATCCGTTCTGTACGGCTTTCTTTGCTTCTATCTGGCTGAAGCCCATGCCCTTCTTGATGCCGTGGTTGATACACGGTGCATAGGCGATAATCAGGCTCGGTCCTTTATAGGCTTCGGCTTCTTTGATGGCCTTGATGCACTGGTTCATGTCAGCACCGAGGGCTACCTGGGCTACATAGACATAGCCATAGGTCATAGCCATGCGGCCTAAGTCCTTCTTCTTCGTCCGTTTGCCGCCAGCTGCGAATTTCGCAATGGCACTGGTCGGTGTCGCTTTCGACGACTGGCCGCCTGTATTGGAGTAGACTTCTGTATCCATGACCAGGACATTGACGTCTTCATCCTGGGCCAGGACGTGGTCCAGGCCGCCGTAGCCGATATCGTAAGCCCAGCCGTCGCCGCCGAAGATCCACTGACTGCGTTTTACCAGATAGTCGCGGCGGTCATAAATCCGTCTGCATACCGGGCAGCTGTCCTTTACGCCTTCCAGTGCGGCCGTAACCTTGTCGGCCCGTTCCCGTGTACCTTCTGTGTCATCGCGGTGATCATACCAGTCCTGCAGGACCGCTTTCACATCAGCCGGTGTCTGGTCGTTGGCCAGTACTTCCGCTACGTCCATGGCTACCTTTTCCCGTACCTGGCGGACGCCGAGGTACATGCCCAGGCCGTATTCGGCATTATCTTCAAAGAGGCTGTTGCCCCATGCCGGGCCGTGGCCGTCGGCATTGGTCGTGTACGGTGTAGACGGTACACTGTCGGCCCATACGCAGGAGCAGCCCGTCGCGTTGGCAATCATCATGCGGTCGCCGAAAAGCTGGGTGACCAGTTTGGCATAGGGTGTTTCCCCGCAGCCGGCACAGGCACCGGAGAATTCCAGCAGCGGCTGTTCGAACTGGCTGCCTTTGACGGTAAACTTGTTCATCGGATTGGCTTTCCGGCTGACACTCATAGCATAATCCCACAGAGGAGCTTTCTGTTCCTGTGTGCTGAACGGTTTCATGACCAGGGCCTTTTCTTTTGCCGGGCATACCTGGGCACAGCTGCCGCAGCCGAGGCAGTCCATGACGGATACCTGCATGGTGAAATTCATGTTTTTCATGCCTACAGCTGGTTTAGCCTGGAACCCTTCCGGTGCGGCTGCCAGTTCTTCGTCCGTTGTCAGGACCGGACGGATAGCGGCATGAGGACATACCATGGCGCACTGGTTGCACTGCAGGCAGTTTTCTACCTGCCATTCCGGTACATTGATAGCTACACCGCGTTTTTCATAGGCTGCCGTTCCCTGCGGGAAGGCACCGTCTTCCAGTCCGAGGAAGGCGCTGACAGGCAGGCTGTCCCCTTCCTGGGCATTGATCGGCTTCTGCAGTTTCGTGATGAATTCCGGTACGTCTTTCTGCGCTTCCGGTGCATCGGTCGCATCGGCCCAGGCTGCAGGGATATCGATTTTCACGATCTGCGATACGCCCTGGTCGATAGCGGCGTTGTTCATATCGACGACTTTCTGGCCTTTCTTGCCATAGTTGGTGACGACAGCGTCTTTCAGATATTTCACGGCATCTTCAACGGGGATGATATCGGCCAGTTTGAAGAATGCCGACTGCATGATCATGTTGAACCGGCCGCCCAATCCGATGTCCTGGGCAATCTTGACAGCATTGATCGTGTAGAACTGGATATGTTTCTGTGCCAGGGTCCGTTTCATCGATGCCGGCAGGTTCTGTTCCAGTTCGGCTGCATCCCAGATGGTGTTCAGCAGGAACGTGCCGCCGTCTTTGATACCGGCCAGTACATCGTATTTGTGTACATACGTCTGCTGCGAGCACGATACGAAGTTGGCTTTATTAATCAGATAGGAAGACGTAATCGGTGTCTTGCCAAAGCGCAGGTGGGATACGGTGATACCGCCGGATTTCTTCGAGTCGTAGGCAAAGTATGCCTGGGCATACATGTTGGTGTGGTTGCCGATGATCTTGACAGCCGACTTGTTGGCGCCGACCGTACCATCACTGCCGAGGCCCCAGAACTTGCAGGCCGTCGTACCAGCCGGTGTCGTATCGATGTCCTTGGTGACCGGCAGGGACGTATTGGTCACGTCATCGGTAATGGCAACGGTGAAATGGTCTTTCGGCGTATCCTGTTTCAGGTTTTCGAAAACGCTGAGGATATGGGTCGGTGTCGTATCCTTGCCGCCGAGGCCGGCACGGCCGCCTACGATGAGCGGTGCGTTTTCTACGCCGCTGTAGGCCTGGGTGACATCGAGATAGAGCGGTTCTGCCAGGGAGCCCTGTTCCTTCGTGCGGTCCAGGACTGCAATCTTCCGGACCGTTTCCGGGATATATTTGAAGAAGTATTTGAGCGAGAACGGACGATAGAGATGGACCGAAAGGAGGCCTGTCTTTTCTCCGTGGGCGTTGAGGTAATCCACCGTTTCCTTCGTCGCATCGCACAGGGAGCCCATGGCGATGATCATGCGGTCGGCATCAGGCGCACCATAGTAGGTGAAGGGGTGGTATTCCCGGCCGGTCAGTTCCGATACTTTTTCCATGTATTCTTCTACGATGTCCGGCAGGGCCTGGTAGTAGCGGTTCTGTACTTCCTGCTGCTGGAAATAGATATCGCTGTTTTCCAGGGAGCCTTTCAGCGTCGGATGGTCCGGGGACGAGCCGCGGTCGCGGAATTTCTTCAAGGCATCCTGGTCTACGAGTTTTGCCAGGTCGTCGTAATCCCAGGCTTCGATCTTCTGGATTTCATGGGATGTACGGAAGCCGTCGAAGAAGTTGAGGAACGGCACGCTGCCTTTGATAGCCGAAAGATGAGCAACAGCAGCCAGGTCCATGACTTCCTGTACGCTGGCTTCTGCGAGCATGGCAAAGCCGGTCTGACGGCAGGCCATGACATCGCGCTGGTCACCGAAGATAGACATGGTATTGGTGGCCAGAGCACGTGCTGCGACGTGGAAGACGCCCGGCAGGAGTTCGCCGGCAATCTTGTACATATTCGGAATCATAAGCAGCAGGCCCTGGGAAGCCGTATAAGTCGTGGTCAGGGCACCGGACACGAGAGACCCGTGTACAGCACCGGCAGCGCCGCCTTCGGCCTGCATTTCCTGGATCTTAACAACCTGGCCGAACATGTTCTTGACGCCCTGGGTTGCCCATTCATCCATTTTTTCTGCCATAGTCGAGCTCGGCGTAATCGGATAAATGGCTGCTACATCGGTAAATACATAGGACACATAGGCGGCAGCCGTGTTGCCGTCCATGGTCATCATTTTCTTACCCATCATAAAAACCCCCATTCTCAAATTACTAATAAATGTAGAACTTGGTTCAAGTATAGTATATCCACTGGGAAAGTTCAATATAAAGGTTTGTACCTTGCACAATAGATATCGCATTGCAACATTTATGCATACTGGTTATATATACATATAGCTAATTTATATAGTTAAACGTTTAAAATACCGGTATACCGGTATTTCTCGTGTAGGGATACATAAAAAACATACAAGCTCTTAAAAGCCAAAAAACGGTCACATTAAGCCAAACGTGCTTAATGTGACCGCTCATGTGTCGAGTTGGAGGTTTGTGTTTTCTATAGGATTTAAAATGTAAGCTCATCACCCATGCAGGTCTTCTGCGACATCGACAGACCCTGTCACTTTTTCTGGAAGGATAAACGACAAGGCAATGGCGACGCCGACCGGCACGATCCATCCCAGTCCACTCGTACCCAGGGGCAGATACGAAAGCATCTGGCCGGCCATTTCCAGATGGGCAAACTGATGGAGAATGTCAATGACGGCACAGACAGCCGCCGCTGCGACAGCCAGACGCATGCCAATACGGGAAAGGCTGACAAATTTATTGACGATAATCAGAAGGACGACCGTAATCGCCATAGGATACACAAACAGCAGGAGCGGCAATGTCACCTGAATAATCTGGTTCAGCCCCAGATTGGCTGCTGCAAAGCTGAATAGTGTAATAATCGTGACATACGCCTTATAAGATAACCGGGGAAACTCGCTGGCAAAAAATTCTGACACAGCGGCAATGAGGCCGACCGACGTAGTAAAACAAGTAATGGCGACCATGACCGCCAGGAACCAGACGCCTACAGGGCCGAACACGCTGTAGGAAGCCTGGGTCAGCACATACGCCCCAAGGTTGACTGCCGGATTCTGATACACCGATTCCGGAATAGGAAAATGATTTCCCAGAAGCCCCAGCCCCAGATAAAGGGCCGCCATAAGGATAGCAACCGAAGCTCCTGCCGCCCACACACTGATATAATATTCACGCTGGGAGGAAAATCCCATCTGACGCAGTGTCTGCAGGGCAATGATACAAAAAGCAAAAGCAGCAATCGTATCGACTGTATTATACCCTTCTATAAAACCACTGCCAAAAGCAGAAATGGCATAATTTCCGGCCGGTGCGGTCAGTTCTGTCGTCGTAAAAGCAGAAAGGCCCAGCACAAAGAGCGCAACAATCATAACGGCAAAGAGAGGCGTCAGTATCTTGCCAATGCGGGAGAGAAGTTTTGATGGCGTAATAGAAAGCCACCAGGCCAGAGCAAAATACAATGCCGTATATACCGCCAGCTGCAGCGTGCCATCACCGGCCAGAGGCAGAATGCCCACAGAAAAAGAGGTAGCTGCCGTACGGGGAATAGCCATCAGTGGTCCGATAGCCAGATAAATGAGAGTCAGCAGCACCAGGGAAAACAATGGAGATATCTTTTTATTCATTTCCGCACGGAAACCGCCGGGGTTGAACGTCCCCATGATGAGGGACACGACGGGCATGCCGACACCAGAAATAATAAATCCGATAATTGCCGGCCAGAATAAAGGCCCGGCCTGAAATCCAAGGGACGGGGGGAATATCAGATTACCTGCCCCAAAGGTCATGCCAAAAATCAGCAGACCAATCTGCATACCTTTTTTTACCATTTTATAATAGCTCCTTCATGAATTACCGAAAAACGTTACAAATTACGACACACTCAGTATATACCGTAAATTGTAAACAGGAAAATAGTCGATTTTTATCATAATCTATTTATAATTTCTATACTTTAAAATAAACCGGCTATTATTTGGCACATCAATAATGCCACGATGAAAAAAGGAGAAAACGGAAAAAATCAAAGAATTAAGACAATCGGTTATTTCCATTTTTCTCATGGTATTTTCTATATGTATTTTCTATATGTATTTTTTATATCCAATATGCGTTTTTATAATACATATTAGTATCCTGACACGAGGCAATTCGCCTGTACGGGCAAATTGCCGATGCCGATTCTCTCTTCTGGCTCAGCCTCTCTTCCATAGCATCGACTGTTTGTCCGGAAAAATTCACATGCAGTCTGCAGAATCAGCAGGGCAAAACAGATGCTTTATGATATAATGGTTTGAAAAGACATGAGAAAGAAGTTGAATAGGATGAAAATAATTGACGCCCATTTCCATTTTGCTGATTTTCCCGGTTTTAATGAACTGGCCATCGCCGCCGGTCATGAAAACACGGCAGAACATCTGGAAAAAGAATACAAACGCCTGGGCATCATCTGCGGTATCGTCATGGGTAATAAAACGTTGTCATTAGAGGGACATCACTATCCGTCCTTTATGCGTTATTGCATCGGTCTGGACCGCTTTGCCATTGAAGAAGATCACGAAAGACAGTTATCGCTCGTTGAAGCACACCTGAAACGCTCCGACTGTGTCGGCCTTAAACTGTATCCGGGATATAACCACTTTTATGTCTATGATAAAAAAATGGACCCGTTTTTTGCACTGGCTGCCAAATACCATAAACCCGTCGCAATCCACACGGGCCTCACGGCGACAAATGACGCTCTTTTAAAATACAGCCATCCCTTTACACTGGACGAGGCGGCTGTCCGTCATCCCGATGTACAGCTCGTCATGTGCCACATCGGCAATCCGCTGCTGGAAAGTGCCATTGCCGTATTGGAAAAGAACCAGAACGTCGCCGTCGATCTTTCCGGCCTTCTGGAAGGACGAATCGGCGATATGGACCGTTTCCTGAAGGAAAATCACTGGTACATCGATACGCTCAAAGGCTGGCTCGTCTATCTTCATGCCTGGGACCGCGTACTTTTCGGTACAGACTGGCCCCTGCCCAACCTGGATGAATACATCACCCTTACCAAAGCCATCGTACCGGAACCGTACTGGGAAAACGTATTCTGGAAAAATGCCGCCCGTATCTATCATCTCGAACAATTCATCGACTGAGAACTATCTGTTGTACTCACCCATAAAAAAGGGCATAGCATGACGGTTTCTGCCATCACGCTATGTCCTTTCGTATATCTATCCGTGTATCTGTTCGTTCTTATAAGCTCTTTGCAGCCTTTACGATATCGTCAGCGGTAAGGCCATATTTCTTGAGCAGGTCTGCGGGAGATCCCGATTCGCCAAACGTATCCTGGATGCCGACAAAGGCTTGTTTTGTCGGGCAGTTTCTGGCCAGAGTTTCTGCAACGGCCGAACCGAGACCACCCATGACGGTCGCTTCTTCTGCCGTAACGACTTTGCCTGTCTTCCTGGCTACATCAATGATAAGCTGTTCATCGAGCGGTTTAATCGTATGGATATTGACAACTGTCGCCTGGATGCCTTCCTTAGCCAATGTTTCTGCCGCTTCCAGCGCCTTGCCAACCATGATGCCCGTTGCAATGATGGCTACATCGCTGCCATCGCGCAGGACTTCACCTTTTCCCCACTGGAATTTGTAATCATCACCGTGGATGTCATCGACGGCAGCACGGCCGAGGCGGATATATACAGGGCCGACGTATTCTACAGCGGCTTTGACTGCTTCTTCCGCTTCTTTGGCATCGGCCGGATTGATGACCGTCATGTTCGGCAGCGTCCGCATGAGGGAAATATCCTCTATGGCCTGATGGGTACCGCCATCTTCCCCGACAGTAAGACCGGCATGGGTAGCACAGATTTTAACGTTCAGATTCGGGTAGCAGATGGAATTGCGGATGATTTCAAATGCCCGGCCCGTAGCAAATACTGCAAAGGTACTGGCAATAGGAATCCGGCCGGCGGCAGCAAATCCAGCAGCCGTCCCCATCAGATCCTGTTCGGAAATCCCCATATCAAAATACCGTTCCGGAGCAACGGTCTTAAAATTATTCGATTTTGTCGCAGCGCCCAAATCGGCTTCCAGGACGACGACTTTCGGGTTTTTGTAGATTTCAGTCTTGAGAATATTGCCATATGCGGCACGAGTAGCTGTCCCCATTATGCTTCGCCTCCCAGTTCGTTTAATGCCTGCGCACACTGTTCCTGATTCGGAGCCTTACCGTGCCAGCCAACCTGATTTTCCATGAACGATACGCCTTTGCCCTTAATGGTTTCGGCAATGATTGCCGTCGGACGGCCTTTCGTTTCTTTTGCCAGGGTAATAGCAGCCCGGATGGAATCATAGTCATGGCCGTCAATAGCGATGACATTCCAGCCGAATGCACGGAATTTGGCATCAATCGGATTGACATTCATGACTTCATCGTTGCTGCCATCGATCTGCAGCCCGTTGTGGTTGACGAAGAGTGTCAGATTGTCCAGCTTATACTGGGCCGAAGACATGGCGGCTTCCCAGATCATACCTTCCTGGATTTCCCCGTCGCCACACATGACATAGACGCGCCAGTCCGCCTGGTCCAGTTTGGCTGTCAGAGCCATGCCATTAGCTGCAGAAAGTCCCTGTCCCAAAGAACCGGTAGACATATCTACGCCGGGAGTATGTTTCATATCAGGATGCCCCTGGAGCATGGCGCCGCACTTGCGCAGATGCCACAGTTCTTCTTCCGGGAAATATCCCCGTTCTACCAGTGTCCCATATAAGGCAGGTGCACAATGGCCTTCTGAAAGGACAAACCGGTCCCGGTCTGCCATTTTCGGATTTTTAGGATCGATGTGCATGACTTCGAAATAGAGGACCTGTAACATATCTGTAATAGAAAGAGATCCGCCGGGATGACCCGAGCCGGCTTCTGTCAGCATCTTGACGATGTTTTTGCGCACATGGCACGCATGCTGCGCCAGTTCTTCATTTTTCATATGAATTACTCTCCTATCGTAAATATAATAGTAGCTGTATATATTATTCTATCATCAAACGGCTATCAGGGCTAGTATAAATCATTGTTTTATCTATACTGTCCATCAATGGATTTCCAATATGACGCCGTCCTGAAAATCATCGGCTTCGGGAGCTTCATCTCCCCCAAGCATGATACAGCCCGGCCGGTCAGGCACATCCGAAGCTTTGAAACAAAGCGTGCAGTGTCCCAGTTCTTCCATAGTCTGATTGACGCTGTCCCCTACGGCGGTCACATCATATACTTTTTCTCCCAAAAGGACCGTATCGCCCGGCCCGATAGGTGCCAGCAGTTTTTGTGACTGGTGCAGGACGGCTATTTCTGCCAGTTCTGCCGGTACGGTTTCATCGAAAAGAATGATGAATGGCACATCTTCTTTTAAAAAGTGAAGCGCATCACTGCCGACATGCGTTATAACGCTGTGATATTTCAAGTAAGTTCCTCCCTGGTATGAATATCTTAGTCCTGTAAAACAGACATTTCATTATAGCCCACTTCAGAATCTAATACAAGCCGATACTGGCTGCATAAGCAATCAGGACGGAAAGCGGGCCCGTAATGACCCGTGAATAAAGAACAGCCGGCACCCCCAGTTCAATCGTGTCGGGATCGGCTTCTCCCAGACTGAGGCCGACGGGCACAAAATCTGCCCCTACCTGGGCATCAATGGCAAACAATGCTGGCAGTGCATATTGCACGGGGATGTTGCCCAGTGCGATCTGAGCCCCGACGAGTGTCCCCACCACCTGGGCAATGACGGCACCGGGTCCAAGAATCGGGGAAATAAAAGGGATGGCACAGATAAAGGAAATGACCAGCATCCCCGGCAGGGTACCGGCGACGGGGGAAATCGTATTGGCAATGACCGTTCCGATTCCGCTGGCATTGATGATGCCCAGGATCATGCTGACAAAGGCCATGAACGGCAGGATATTTTTGATGACCACATCGATGGTTTCCCTGCCGGCAGCGTAAAATTTATTGACAATCTGACCGATGCTGATTCCGATACGGGTGATGATATTCCGCTTCTGACCTGCCCGGGCCGCATCAATTTTCCGCTTCAGATCTTCTCTCTTGTGGACGGCATCGACATCTTCCGTACGGAGCAGGGCCGCCTGAACCGACGATTCATCGGCATAATCCAGATTTGTTTCCTTGACATCCGATACATACAGTTCCGGTGTCATGAATCGTGCCAATGCTCCTGATTTTCCGACAGGAAGGACATTGATAGTCAGGATATTTTTGCGGGGATAGACACCGCATCTCGCCGTGCCACCGCAGTCGATGACGACGGCCAGTATTTCACTTTCCGGTATGGCATGGGAAAATCCATCTACGGCTTCGCCACCACACATATCGGCAATTTTGACAGCCAGAGGATGAATCCCTCCCCCGGTAATGCTGACGATTTTATGCTTTTCTTCTGTCGGTACCAGCGTCAGCGGGCCTCCCCAGCCGCCACTGCCACGGCGTACAATGACTGGTTTATACATGATCTGCCTCCTGTGTTTTCCGTCGTCCATCGCGTGCTTTCAAATACAGGTATATCTTTTCCGTAATCAGGCCGCGTAAAAAGATGATGATAATCCCGACCAGAAAATAGCGCACGGCCAGTTCGCCCAATTCATAGCCCAGGGCCTGTACACCGGCGGCAATCCCCATATAGACAAACAGTTCACTGCCATTTGCGTGAGGAAACAGCCCTGTCACCGGATGAACAAAACTGACAGCCGCATCATAAAAGGCCGGTTTATACTTTTCTTCAACAAATTGCCCGAAGGTAAAACACATAGGACTGCCCATAAAGATAATAGCCAGGACCGGGACGACGGTATAACGGGTCAGCGTATATTTTGTCGCCTTTTTGGCCACGTGATAAAACCGTTCCTCCCCGATAATCTTGATTAATGAATTAACGGCCGTCATGAGGACGATGATCAACGGAATAATACCTGTGACAAAAGCCGTAAACGTGTCTCCGCCCGCCTTAAAAAGAGCCATAAATCCATTAGCTATAGCTGCTATCGTTTCCACTCACTGTTCCTCCTCTTCATGTATGAATGCTGCTATTCCTCTGGCGCAGGATTCATCGGTAATCAGTACATTTATAAATCCGCCACGCAACGCTCCCAGTACGGCTTTTATCTTACTCCTGCCGCCGGCAATGGCAATGCGCCGTGGTACGTGCTTCAAATCCTGCAGCTGCAGTCCGGCCACTCGTTCATTATATGATTCATACGGTGCCGTCTGTCCATCCTGGTCGAAATACTGCAGAGAAATATCCCCTACGGCACCAGCAGCAGAAAACGCTTCCAGTGTATGGATATCTACATAATTCAGGCGTACTGCCGTAGACCGGCTGCTATCCAGAGTGCCGATACCAAAAACGGCGGCTTCCAGGCGGTCGTATAAATCAAATACGGGACGCACGGCCCTTTCTTTGCGGAACCCGGCCAGAACTGCCGGATCAGTAAAGATAGCCGGCGAATAGAGCTGCAGCCGCTCCCCGCCAAAACGCCGTGCGAATTCACCCGTGAGAAAATTGGCATGGGTTTCACTCCCTTCGCCGATACCTCCCACCAGGGGAACAAAGGTACAATGGACCGGTTCCAAATTCCCGCACTCTGCTTTTATCGTCTGCAGCAGTGTCCATCCCATAGAAATCCCAACGTAATCGCCGTTGTGCAGCACCCGTGCCAGATAGGATAAAGCCGCACTTCCCAGGGCGCTGCAGCCAACTTCCGCTCCGCTCTGTGCTGGACTGTCACAAACCACGATGGCTTCTTTCAGGGAAAAAGCCTCTTCGAGCTGCCGTTCCAGTTGTCCATAGGCCGTAGCATCGGGATTGACTATTTCAATGCGTACAATGCCCAGTTCCCGTCCTGATTTCAGCATCCGCGATACCGATGGCCGGGATACGCCGAAGATGTCACAAATTTCCTGCTGACTCTTTTCCTGACGGTAATACAAATCACAACATTTATATATCAGACGTGGATCATCTACTAACTTTTTCATTTGTTCAATGCCTTTCCAAATGTAAACGAAACAACTATATTATACGGATAAACGCCCGGTCTGTCCAGTCTTTTTTCTTCCCCTCTTGTCAGCGGCCGTCATGAAAGGTATAGTAAGTAAGGAACAGGAATACTAATTTTTTTGTGAAAGGACACACCATGTTATCTTATACTCTCATGACCTGTGATATGGATGGCACTCTTCTCAGTGACGATGCCACCATCTGTACGCGCAATATCCAGACAATACGCCAGGCTATCGGAGCAGGGCTTCATTTCGTTCCCTGCACGGGCCGGGGCTTTGAATCGTTGAATCATATCCAGGAAACACTGGGCATTTACCAAAAACCGGGAGAATATGTCATTTCCTATAACGGGGCCCTTATTACGGAAAACAGTCATAATGACATTCTCTATGAAGACGGGCTTCCCTGGGATATTGCCAGCGCTCTTTACGACTTTGGCGTAGCTCACCATATCACCATGCATATCTACCCCTATGGCAAGGTATATTTGTATAATTACGTTCCCTTTGAACGGGCATTCCTCGAAGGGCGCATGCCCAACATAGAAACATTTGAACCATCCCTCGATTTTCTCAAAGGGCAGACAGTCTATAAAATCGTCTATATGGATCCGGATCTTCCAACACTCAACCGATACCGCCAGCAGCTCGGCTCCCTCCTCGATGACGTGACAGTCAGTTACTCCAGCGACCGGTACATCGAATTCAACCATAAAAACGTCACGAAAGGAACGGCCCTGCGGAAACTGGCAGGACTGCTTCATATTCCCATCAGCCAGACGCTGGCTATTGGCGATAATATCAACGACACGGAAATGCTGAAAGCCGCGTCTTTCAGCGTCGGCGTCCACAATCTGAACGAAGCCATCCGGCCGTACTGCAACGTCGTCACAGAAGCTACCAATAACGAAGGTGCCGTCGCAGAAGCCATCGAACGATTTATTTTGAAACAATAGCAAAAACGGAGCTTACCATGAAAAAAGTACCATCATGGCAAGCTCCGTTTTTTGTTCGGATTTTCTATATACATTATCATTGCAGGTCAAGGATCATTTCCACTGTCTCCAGCTCCACAGAGGCTGAAGATACAGATAGACCGCAGCAGCCAGACTGGATACGGGAGCCGATACAGCTGCCAGTGGTACCGCTGCGGCTATGCACCAGGGAATGAGGGCTGCACTGACAATGACCGTATCTTCCAAAGCCAGCATCATGTCTTCCTTATCCTGTACCAGGTCCTGACAGATTTGCTCAGTCAGGATGACGGCCAGCGTCTGGGCGCAGGAAACCATACTGATAAAAAAGGACACAATCCAGATGCATCCAAAGGGATTGAGCCATTTTTTCAGCACCATCACACCGTGCCGGATTCCCAGGAGCAGTCCCGTACGTTCAAACAAACCGGCGTAGGTTGCCGACAGGCCAATAATGGCAATGGAAGGAAGCATCGACAATACGCCACCTCCGTCGAGAAGCGCTGCCAGTGCCGGTTCGGGACAACGATATCCCGTAAGGAGCATAGGGAGGAGATCAGCCACCGCCATATGCTGAAGCGTCACGGTCAGGACAAAGGCGACGAAAATACTCAGTCCCATCGTTTTGCGCACATCCATCTGCAACAGGGAACACACAATAATCAGTATCGCCGGTATGAGCGTCAGCCAGTGCAGCTGGAACGATGAAGAAAATAAATGCCATACGTCCAGCCCCATCCCTGCACTGCTTCCGGAATGCCATCCTGCCAGTCCATAGATGACGCAGGACAGGACAAACGGTATTATAGCACGGCGTGCCATGAGCACGAGATTATGAAAGAAGTCCGTATTCGTCACGGCAGCTACCAAAAGGGCACTCGTCGAAAGGGGCGAACAGCGGTCGCCAAAAAAAGCCCCGCTCATGATGGCGCCCCCGGTCCATACCGGACTGGCTCCCAGGAAATTGGCTACAGACATACAGATGACCCCCATGGTAGCGGCCGTGCCAAATGCCGTCCCGGTGAGACAGGAAATACAGCAGTTCAGCACAAAGGTCATGACGAAGAACACTTCCGGCCGGATCATATTTCCTGCCAGCGATACAATCATGGGAATCGTGCCACCGGCCCGCCAGACCGTCGTCAGCATGCCAATCAGTACCATAACCATCAGAATGGTACTGACCGTTTTCAAGCCGCGTAAGGAATTTTGCCACAACTCTCCGGCAGGGATATGACGCCATAGGCCATAGGAAAAAAAGAATATATATCCTGCCGCCAGTGCCCAGACAACAGAAAAATGAAATATTACACAAAAAATCAGGGATACTACAAATAGTCCCAGTACCAGCCACGCCACGTAAAACACCTTCTTCAGTAAAATCCCCCACGCCTCATGAATCTGATTTTTCTGAATCGCGTCGCAGCTTATCCAGGACCTGGGCTTTTAAATCCTGCACAGCTTCTTTCAGCCACGTCTCACGCTGTGTTTCATCACCCAGACATTCCAGCGCTTTTGGAATGGCCTTGCCAAAAAGGATCTGTTCCGTCTGATAACTGCGGTACACGCCGAGCTTGCAGGCATTGGCAAAATGTTCGCAATTATGAAACAGCAGGTCATATTTTTTATTGCCAATACAGGCCCTGGCAAAGGCAATGGTTTCAGGGACCGGGCAAAGTTGTTCCTGTTCTTTCTCCGTATACTGCCGCACTTCAATGATGCCACCCTGACGAAACTCTTCCAGAGAAATCGCCCTGATTTCCGTGTCCCACCAGTCAATGGGATTATAGTCATCATCTCCGGCAAAAGCGATGACTTCCTCATCGCTGACATAAATCCCGTGATGATAATACAATCCGCCCAGCCGGCGTACGCGTATATGATCTCCCTGCCGGGGAATCTGTATTTCCCAATGCTCCGGTGATCCATCATCGGTGAGCAGTGATACAATCGAATTCAAATCAATAGCCATAATGCCGTCTCCCTGCGTTTATGTTTTCTGGCATTATTCTACTATGATTTGTCCATTTTTCCAACTGTCTTTTTCACAGCTTCTGCCGGATCGGTAAGCCCGGGAACGGCCCGGCAGAAACGGCCCAGATATATATACTGGCCACCGTACCATAAGGGGAATACCGTTTCTGATACCGGCAGAACAGGTCTTTGGTGATGTTCCGGTGCCGGTATATCATGCGCAGGCCCCGTAATATGGCAAGGTCCCCATAGCTCATCACAGCGGTCCGCTCCAGGCAATGAATGAGCAGCATTTCCGCCATCCATCGGCCAATACCCGGCAGCTGGCAAAGAGTCTGGCAAAACAGGTTATCCGGCATAGCTGATACGGTCTCTGCCTGGATCCGCCCTGACACGAATTCGCGGGATATTCAGAGATAAGCAATTTCCCTTTCTCCATAGGGAAAGTACCTGTCAGCCATGTCTATTCTCCTTCTCCAGCTGCAGCAGATATTTTTTTGTTTCCAGCCCTGCCGCATAACCGGTCAGGCTGCCATCAGCTCCGATGATACGGTGACACGGAATGAGAATCAGAATGGGATTACGGTGATTGGCCATTCCTACGGCCCGGCTTGCTTTGGGATTCCCTGCCATTTGGGCAATTTCGCCATAGGTCCGGGTCTGGCCATACGGAATCTGGCATAAGGCATTCCATACGCGCTGCTGGAAGGGAGTACCTGACGGCGCCAGCGGCACATCAAAAGACCGCTGGCGGCCAGCAAAATATTCCTGTAATTCTTCACGGCATTGCCGGATGAACCGATTCTCTACCGTCTTATCTTCCATTCCTGCCGGCCTTTCTTCTGCAGAAATCCGTTCTACAGCCGTAACAGCCGTATCCGAAGCGGTGATTTTCAGAATGCCTATGGGGGATGTCATATAACCATATATCTTATTTCCCTTGTTTTCCTGTATCATAGATGTATTCATAATTCCACCTCATTTCACATAAAATAGAATACACTTTATTTTATCGAAAAACGAAGCTGCTATCTTCTCAAAAATGGATTTCTAATTTACAATGACAATGTAAAAAACAGGTTGGCAAGGCCTGGCTATTTTATATAATAGAACCAGGAGGTGGATAAAACCATGAACGCAGAAGAAAAGTGGCAGGCGGTCTGCCGCTGTGATGTAAACTACGATGGAATATTCTGGTACGGTGTGAAAAGTACAGGTATTTTCTGTAACCCGTCCTGTAAATCCCGCCGCCCCAAAAAAGATAATATCGTTTATTTTGATTCTCCCCGGGAAGCCATAGATGCGGGCTACCGGGTCTGCAAACGGTGCCGTCCCGACCTGCAGTCCTATGACCCAAACCGGCTTCTGATCCGCCACATAAAAGAAATATTAGATCATAACGCCTGCAACCCGCAGAAACTGCAGGAAGTACTGAGACAGATTCCTATGACGTCCCATCATTTCAATCAGCTGTTCAAGGACCATTATGGTCAGACTCCCCATGCATATGTCTTGAACAGGCGTCTGGAAAAAGCAGCCTCTATGCTGAAAACCAGCAGTCAATCGGTGTTGGATATCGCCATGGCTGCTGGTTTTGGTAGTATATCTTCGTTTTATGCGTCATTCCGACGGGTTTACGGCGTGTCACCGGCCCGGTACAGGGAACTAAATCTATAACGTATCGGGTGGCGCTGTTGGCACAGTTTTTTTATTTATGAAGACGATGATAAGGAGCATCAAAGTATTTCCCGGCCCGGATGTCATCGGTCATTCCCGGATAGGGAGCTTCTGAAATGACATCTTCATTATCCTGACCGGCTTTACCGATATAAGTAATTTTGGCAAATTCCGGTACCAGATACTTAGGATACGTTTCATACTTTTCCCGTGATTCTTCCATCAGGGGAATATGTTCATTCTGGAAGCAGACCGTGATATCCGGATGTTCCTGAACCCATTTCGGGAAAAAGATAGTGCCATGCATACGATATTCATCAGGCATGAAGTCAAGGGCTACGTCAGTACCTGTCGGTTCCGTCCAGGTTACTTTAAAGACTCCATCCGTCAGTTTTACAATGTTTGCTTCCTGATTTTTGACCCAGCGTCCTGCAACCATGCCTCCATGGATACGGTAATCGACCGTATGGTCATTCTTGGCATACCATTCGTATTCCCAGCCATTATCATATGTATAGATAAAATGCGTCCCCAAGAAGTCTTCTAATTCTTTGAATTTCATAATCGCCCCTCCAAATCATGTAAATAATGACATATTTTTGACACGTTTTATTGTACATCTCTTCTCTATTTATGTCAATTATTACATGTTTTAAATTTCATGATTTTTGTCAGAAAATATGCTATACTGAGACAAAACACATAGGGAAGGAAGAGTTTTATGGCCCAAAAAAATATCTTAAAATACATCATCCTCGGCCTGCTGAATCACAAAGAACTGGCCGGTTACGACCTGAAAAAACTTTTTGAAGGCGAAGTAGGCGACTTTTGGTCTTCCAACCACAGCCAGATTTACCCGGAACTGCGGCGTATGGAAGAAAAGGGACTCATTACCAGCCACAGCGAAACGGTCGGCACGAAACTGGAAAAAAAATACTACCGCATCACCCCGGCCGGGCAGGAAATCCTTTCCGCCTGGATGCATGAACCCCTGAGCAGCCTTGTCCCCAGCCGCGATGAATTCACGATGAAACTCTACCTCATCGATGATCCCCGGGACCCGCTTCTCGCCCAGCTTTTCCGGGAAGAAATTGCCCGTCATCAGAAAAAGTACGACTATCTGCGTTCCCGCTGGGAAGCCCTGTTCCGCACACAGGAAGACCGGCTAAAGCATTTCGGCCATTCCCTCATCCTGGAACAGGCTATCGAACGGGAAAGGCAGCGGCTGCAATGGCTTGTTGATACAAAAAGAAATATGATACAATAAAGTTAATATATTTAATATCTTATATTGTTTATAGACTCTTCTTGATCAATTATGTTGAAAGGTGGTTTGTTAGTGAAATTTCCAAAAAATAACTTACAACCAAGCATTGTCTTTCCCAGTATTTTGTTCATTGGAATTGTCGTCATAAGCTGTATCTTTTTCCCCATTCGGACAGATACAGTTTTAAGCAGCATAAAAGAATATATATTCAGTTCCTGCAGTTGGGTGTACATCCTTTGTGTCGCCTTTTTCTTTCTTTTCCTGGTCATCTTGTGCCTTGGAAAACTCGGTGATATCCGCTTGGGAAACGAAGATGAAGAACCGGAATTTTCTTTTTTTTCCTGGTTATGCATGTTGTTTTCGGCCGGCATGGGCATTGGTTTGATGTTCTTCGGCGTAGCCGAACCGATTGTCCACTTATCAGCTCCTTTGCACGGGTCAGCCTCTCCCCTGGTACAAACGAAAGAAGCCATGCTGAACACTCTTTTTCACTGGGGTATCCATGCCTGGGCTATTTATAGTATCATCGGTCTTGCCCTGGCCTATTTTGGATTCCGATATCAGCTTCCCGTAACCCTGCGTTCCGGTTTTTATCCCCTTCTTAAAAATAAATTGAATGGTTTCTGGGGCAATTTGATTGATATCGTCGCCCTCTGTGCAACTATCTTTGGCCTGACGACGACGCTGGGCTTCGGAGCCATGCAGCTCAACGCTGGTCTGAGTGCTGTCGGCATTTTCTCAACACCATCTTTTTCCCACATTATTCTCTTGATTGTCATCGCCGTCGGTCTTGCCATCTTGTCAGCCATTTCTGGCGTAAGTAAGGGCATCCGCTACATGAGCCAGGGAAATCTGATTCTGGCCATCTCCCTTCTGTTATTCATTCTCGTCGCCGGCCCGACTGTATATATTTTATCTTCCTTTACGGAAAACGTGGGATACTATCTGACCCACATCATCGAATTATCTTTCCGTACATTTGCCTACGAAAGCACAAAAGAGGAATGGTTTACTAACTGGACCATCACCTATTGGGCATGGTGGATTTCCTGGGCACCATTCGTCGGTCTCTTTATCGCTAAGATTTCCAAAGGACGCACGATACGCGAATTTGTTGTCTGTGTTCTTTTAGTACCGACCCTTTTCAATATCTTCTGGATGACTGTATTTGGCAACGGGGCTATCTGGGTTGATGCACAAACCGGCGGCATACTGACCAATGCAGCCGCTGAAACAGAAAAACTCTTGTTCCTGTTTCTGGACCAATTCCCCTTCGCTCTGGTCACATACCTGATTGCGTTACTGGTCATTGCTATTTTTTTCATCACTTCAGCCAATTCAGGAATCTTTGTCATCAACAGTATCGCCTCACAAGGAAAAAACACCTTTCCCAAATGGCAGACGGTCTTATGGGGCTCCTTGCTGGCACTACTATCCATCGGTCTGCTCTATTCCGGTGGCCTCCAGGCCTTACAGACGATGACCGTCATCATTGCCCTTCCTTTTGCCATCATCATGATCCTGATGGTTTTCTGTTTATTACGCGGTTTGATGATCGATAATGCCTATTTCAGCAGGAAATTGTCTGAAAGCACGGTTTATTGGGACGGCTCTCATTGGCAGGACTGTCTGAAAAAAATCATATCCGTAGGAACGCTGGATGATTTTCAACGTTTTCTGAAGCAAACCGTAGATCCAGCTTTCAAAGAACTGCGCCAGGAATTCTTACGCAACGGCATTTCCGTCCAGATTCAGGTGTGTAATGATAGTCATCAGGCATATCGTGAGCTAGTTGTCGAAAGTGGGAGCCTCCGCAATTTTATATACGGTATCCACTATCGGGCCAATGATGTGTCAGATACAGTCGTTGGCTCCCTGTCCTTCCCGACCATAACGGAAGAAGAAAATTACGAGCCTATTTGTTATTTTGCTGACGGACGCCGTGGATACAGCATTAAATATATGCAGAAAGATGAATTGATCACAGACGTTCTCCGTCAATATGAACGCTATGTCAAAATGTTGGCAACAGGCAAACACGACCTGTATTTGTCTGATAAAGTACATCTAGAACAAGGAGAAAAACGATGAACCGATGGAATAATCTAATCGATTTAAAAGGCGACTCGGCCTCGATAGAAATCATCAATCAGCGCATTCTGGCTGACGCAACCATAGAAGGCACAAACTTGGTTGTCTTAGTCATGGCCATCATGATTGCCTGTATCGGGCTGAACATGAATAGCGTTGCCGTCATCATCGGGGCCATGCTCATTTCCCCCCTGATGGGCGGTATCGTAGCAACAGGCTATGGCATGGCAACATACGACGTCCCCTTTATCCGCAAGTCCCTGATTAAATTATCTTTCCAGGTAGGCCTTGCCGTATTAACAGCCTCAATTTATTTTCTCATTTCACCTTTGACCACTCCTACAGATGAAATGCTGGCACGGACCACTCCCACTATTTGGGATGTTCTCGTAGCCTTATGCGGTGGAATTGCTGGTGCCGTCGGAAATACACGGAAAGAAAAAAGCAATGTCATCCCAGGCGTCGCCATTGCTACGGCACTGATGCCGCCTCTCTGCACGGCTGGATATGGTTTTGCTTCAGGAAACTATACATTTTTTCTAGGAGCCTTGTATCTATTTTTCATCAATGCCTTTTTCATTGCCTTGTCTTCGTTCTTGGTATTTAAGATTCTGAAAGTCCCGCCTCACGGCAATGTCGCTGAAGCTCATTTTCGCAAACAGCGTCTCATTTTAGTTATCCTCGGCCTATTAATTACGATTCCAAGCATCTATATGGCTCATCTAACGGTAAAAGATGCGCTCCAGGAAGTCCAGGTCAAATCTTTTATAGAAACAAACATGAATTTTGAAAAAACTAGTGTCGTTTCTTACACACTAAAAGATAAGACCTTGACAATTGATCTTGTCGGGGCTGTCCTGACGGAAGAACAAATAGACCAGCTTAAATCGAACATAAATAACTATCCACGTCTTCAAGGCATATCTCTTTCTATTATCCAGGGAAACAGGAATCTGAACACTGAGGAAGTGCAGCGATTGATCAATTCACGTATAGAAAAACAAGGCAAAGCCGAAAAAGAAGCTTCGTACAAGATGCTGACCAGTAAATATTACCCAGCTTACGAACGTGCTGCAGCAGACCAGCAGGTCATCCAGATTCTAAACAGCCAGGCTCCTTTATTATTCCCGGAAATCCAGTCTGTCCGGGGTGGCACGCTAACAGCCTTGCATCGAGATAACGATACGAAAGACGGTACATTTGGCTACGACCGTTTCATGGCCGAAGTTACCGTCAGAACTCCCCTTAGTGCCGATGACGCGCAGCGTCTGCATGATTGGATCAAAGGTCAGGTAAACATGCCTGTCATTCTGAATGTCCAGACCAGCAATGCTCCCAGCGAATACTATGGCAACGGGATTCAATGGTAAAATCAAAACTGCTTTAAGCAGCTGAAAAGTATACTGACCCCCAATTGTTAGACCAAAACTCTAACGATTAGGGGGTCGTTTTGTTATTTATTTAATTTACTCTGGCTTGATAGCAGATGAATCTATCTTCAAATTTTCTGTAATCGCTTGAAAAAATCAGTACTCTAAAGAGCTATCTCTGAGATGTTCGCCAAAAAAGGTAAGGTCAAATATCGAGTCCCGAACATACTTCCTGATCCAGTACCTGTAACAGGCCGATGTAATCTTTTTTGATGTGGCGGTAGATATCCTGAGCCGTTTCTTCATTACGTTGGATTATCGCCTCAATCGTGCGACAAGCCCCTACGTTTGACACTTCGGGCAGTAGTGGGTACCGCGGCCGTTCAGTTTCGTGTATTCGATAGTCGTGCCGCAGACCGTACACGGCGTGCCTTCCCGGCCGTAGACGCGGAGGTTGTCCTGGTTCTGTCCTTCTTTGCCATTGCCACTGATAAAGTTGCGGATTGTCGTGCCACCGTGTTCCAGGCCTTCCCGGAGGACGGCGACGATGGCTTCATGAAGACGGACCGCTTCTTTTTTCGTGACTTTATCGCTATGACGCATGGGCCGGATGCCCGCCCGGAACAGGGCTTCATCTACGTAAATATTACCAAGTCCGGCTATCTTCGATTGATCCATGAGGACCGTTTTGACAGGCCGGCTGGTCTGTTTCAACAGGCCGTACAGGTATGCTTCTGTAAATTCGGTACTAATTGCATCCGGCCCCAGGCTGTCATAGCCTTTGATACCCGTCGGTCCCTGGGAGGGAACGAGCCAGAGACAGCCGAGCGTACGGATATCCCGGTATAACAGCCATCCCTGGCTGAGAGTAAACGTGATATGGACAGCCCGGCCGGCATACTTACCGGGATGGTCTTCATAGAGCAGACTACCCGTCATGCGCATATGGGCCAGAAACGACCAGGGGCCGCTACAGTGGATAAATAGATACTTTCCCTTACGACTCACGCCTTCAATGGTCTGTCCTGTTAAAGCAGTGGCAAAGCGGTCCGCCGTCGTGTTCCGGATAAGACGTGGCAAATCCGTCTCTACCTGAGTAATCATCTGCCCTCTGATATGGTCATCGATGAAAGCCCGTATGGTTTCTACTTCCGGCAATTCAGGCATATAGGTTCACCTACTTTGCTTCTTCCCAGTTAGAACCACTGTGGATATCGACTACGAGGGGGACAGACAGTTCGACGATGTGTTCCATCGTGTCTTTCAGCAGTCGTTCTACTTCTGCTTTTTCCGCCTCCGGCACTTCCAGAACTAGTTCGTCGTGAACCTGTACGAGGATCCGGCTTCTGAGGCCGCGCTGTTCCAATTCATCCTGTACGGCATTCATAGCCAGCTTGATAATGTCGGCGGCACTTCCCTGGATAGGCGTATTCATGGCCGTTCGTTCGGCAAAGGAACGGCGGGTGAAATTCTTGCTGTTGATTTCCGGCAATGCCCGGATGCGTCCAAACATGGTATGAGTCATACCGCTTTCCCGGGCTTCGGAGACCAGTTTTTCCATATATCCATGGACACAGTTGTAGCGGGCAAAATAGGATTCAATATATTCTTTGGCCTGCTTGCGGGAGATGGAAATATTGCGGGCCAGGCCAAAGTCGCTGATTCCATAGATGATACCGAAGTTGACGGCTTTGGCATGGGACCGCTGTTCCGATGTCACGTCGTCGAGAGGAATGCCAAACACTTCCGACGCCGTCCGCCGGTGGATATCCTGTCCCTTTTTAAAACCGTCTATCATCGTCGGATCCTGTGACAAATGAGCCAGCAGGCGCAGTTCAATCTGCGAATAATCGCCAGAGACAATGTAGTCATATCCTTCTCCCGGTATGAACAGGGACCGTATTTTCCGCCCCTGTTCCGTGCGGATGGGAATATTCTGGAGATTGGGATCGGAACTGCTAAGGCGTCCCGTCGCCGTGACCATCTGGTTAAAGGACGTATAAATCCGGCCTGTTTCCCGGGAAATAAGAGGTTCCAATCCTTCGAGATACGTGGAAATCAGCTTCTTTAACGCCCGGAATTGTAAAATCTTATCAATCATGGGATGCTTGTCCCGGAGTTCTTCCAGTACGGAAGAATCGGTTGAATATCCCGTCTTCGTCTTTTTAATGACCGGAAGCTGCAGCTTTTCGAACAGAATCTGCCCCAGTTGCTTGGGGGAATTGATATTAAACACTTCACCCGCATCGTCATAAATAGACTGTTCCAGTTCATCAGCTTTCAGTGACAGTTCCCGTTCCATTTCCTGCAGGCGCGTTTCATCGACAGCAAAGCCATTCATTTCCATGACAGCCAGCGTATGGATGAGCGGTTCTTCGATGGATTGATATAACTCATCCAGCTTAAATTCTTCCAGAGACTGTTTTTCTTTTGGCCAGAGAGCATACACAAATGCAGCTCCTTCATCACAGCGCACCGTATCCGGTGCTTCCGGATTTTCAGCCAGCGGCACGGCAAACTTTTCCGATAAATAGGTCAGGCCATACGCAGTCCGCGTCGGATCAAGCAGATATGCCGCCAGAGTGACATCGGCCAGGGGAAGTTTTTTCCCCGTGGCAGCCCATACGGTTTTCGAAAGCCTCTTGCCATCCGATGTAATGACCAGGCCTGCTTTTGAAAGAGCAGCCAGCCATTTAGCAGCGTCTTCACCGGGAATCTGCAGGATGCCATCAGCTGTTGCCAGAGACAGGTAGGTCACATGAGGCACGGGAAGTGCCGCATCATACAGGGCTTCCACGGCTACAGTCATGCCGGAAAGCTTTTCCGGCTGCCATTGGGAACGATCGAGATATGACAGCGTCACCGCGTCCGCCTTAGGAGCAATATGGGAAAACCGGTCAAACGAGGCAAACCGTTCCAGAAGATTCTTGAATCCGAGCTGACGGAACAGACTAGCCACATCTTCTTCCCTCGGCTGTGGTACAAAATCATCCAGGGAATAGGTCAATGGCACATCACAGCGGATGGTAGCCAACTGTTTGGAAAGAAACGCCGAGTTCTTATTCATGCTCAGCTTTTCTTTCAGCTTTTTGCCGCTTACATCGTCGATATGATCATAGACGCCTTCTACACTGTGAAACTGGGAAATCAGCTTTAATGCCGTTTTTTCTCCTACGCCGGGCACGCCGGGGATATTATCTGCCGTATCTCCCATAAGTGCCTTCATATCGATGACCTGAGCCGGCGTATAGCCATATTCTTCTTCCATGACCTGCGGCGTCACGGCCAGCATATTGGTGATCCCCTTTTTCGTCAGATGAACGGTCACACTGTCATCGACAAGCTGCAATGCGTCACGGTCTCCTGTGACGACGGCAATATCGAGATTCTCTTTTTCCAGTCCCCGTGCCAGTGTGCCGATGATGTCGTCCCCTTCATATCCTTCCTGTTCCAGGATGCATATTCCAAGGCACTGGAGCACTTCGCGGATCAGGGCAAACTGTGGGCGCAGTTCATCGGGTGCCGGTTTCCGCGTCCCTTTGTACTCGCTGTACAATTCATTGCGGAAAGTATGTTTATCCTTATCGAATGCTACGGCTACATATTTCGGGTCCAGTTGTTCATACAGCTTCAAAAGCATGTTCAAAAAGCCATAGACGGCATTTGTATAGTTCCCCTGACTGTCTGTCAGTACGGGAATCGCATAAAATGCACGGTATAGCAGGCTGTTTCCATCGATGATGGCAATTTTATCTTTCATACTAACCTCTTCTATCTTCTGCGTAAGCGTCCCCTAACGGTGGCGCAGCAGCGTTTTTACAATCTGATACACTAAGACGATGACCGCACCTCCCAGCAGATACGGCAATGCCAGTATCAAGAAGCCCAGTGCGCTGATGATAATAGCCAGGACACAGAAAATGATAAAGCCGATGGCCAGCTTGATGCGCAGGGGCAGGCCGTGAGTCATATAAATATGGACATTGGACTGACTTTCTTCCTGTTCCTTTTTTTCTTCATAGACAGTGCCGTCTTCGTTAATGGTCTGTCCTTTGAAATTATCACGTTCGTCATCAGACAAGACAGAAGCTCCGCGGTTTTCTACCTCTGCCTGGTGGCAGCGTTCGCAAAGTCCGTCCGGATAGACTGCTTCATTATCACAATAGCGGCATTTCATGGTATTCCTCCTCATCAGCGCCGTTCTTTCATGCGCCGTTCTATATCGCGTTTTGCTTCTTTTTCGGCCAGGGCCTGACGCTTATCATACAGTTTTTTACCACTGACCAGGGCCACTGTTACCTTTACCTTTCCCTTTTTGAAATACAGATTCAGCGGAATCAGAGTATATCCCTTTTCTTTTGTCTTGCCAAACAATTTCAGTATTTCATACTTATGCATGAGAAGACGCCGTGTCCGCAGGGGATCATGATTAAACCGGTTCCCCTGTTCATACGGACTGATATGCATTCCCAGCAGGAGTAATTCCCCATGCTCAATGCGGCAGAAACTATCCTTCAGGTTTGCCTTTCCCTGACGCAGGGACTTAACTTCCGTCCCTGTCAGGGCAATACCGGCTTCGTACGTTTCATGTATAAAATAATCATGACGGGCCTTGCGGTTTTCCGCAATATATTTTACCCCGCTCGTTCCTTTTGCCAACGCGTGGTTCCTCTACTTTCTGCCCGTCTTGCGGCCTTTGCGGGCTTTCTTCTTCTTTGTCTTGCGGCCGCTCTTCTTTACTCTGCTGTTTTTCTTGTTTTTCTTTCCCTTTTTATCTTTCTTGCCCGGTTTATGACCGGCATCATTCATCCAGTCCCGTTTCGTCGTTTCCTTACTGCGATGATGTCTCTTTTCCATACTGGCCGCCATGCGCTGCTGCAAATCTTCCAGTGAATCGACCCGGCCCGGTACAAAATCGATTTCACACCGGTCGGTATTCACTTTTGCCAGAGTAACTTCTATGGAATCGCCCAGACGGTACACATGACCTCCGAGACGGCCGCGCATCGTATAGGACGCTTCATCGAATTCATAATCGTCATCAGTCAGCAGCGATATATGAATCAATCCTTCAATACCATTTTCCAGACCGACAAACAACCCGAATGACGTAATACCCGTTATGTGGGCATCGAAGGCTTCACCGACAAAAGGCACCATGTATTCTGCCTTTTTGAGGTCATCCGTCTCCCGTTCCGCTTCCACAGCGACCCGTTCCCGCGTACTGGCCTGGTCAGCGGCCTGTGTATGGAAAGACAGGGATAGACTGGCTTCTTTTTCTGTCAGCTTCCCTTCGCTCTGGAACTGGCGGATGAGGCGGTGCACCATCAGGTCCGGGTACCGCCGGATAGGTGACGTGAAATGAGTGTAACATTTCGAGGCCAGGCCGAAATGACCGGCATTGACCGTCGAATAACGCGCCTGCTGCATGGAGCGCAGGGCAATCGTCTGCACGACCGCTTCAGCATCGGTACCCTTCGATTTTTCGATGAGCTGCTGGAAATCGGCCGGTTTCACCTCATCGGCATCGGGTACAGGCAGGTCAAAACTGGAAAGGACGGTCCGCATCATTTCCAGCCGTTCCGGTTCCGGTATTTCATGGATACGGTACACACTGGGATTGCCACTGTCACGAAGATAGGACGCAACGGTTTCATTGGCAATCAGCATACTTTCTTCGACAATCTGTTCGGCAATGGAACGGTCCCGGCGTTCCAACCGCAGTGGTTTGCCATCGGGATCGAGTATGACTTTGTATTCCGGGAAATCAAAATCAATAGCCCCGCGGCGCAGGCGCATGGCTTTTAAAATATCTGATAATTCCCGAAGCTCCCGGAGCATCGGCATAAAAGGCCGCAGATCATCGGGAACGATGCCTTCGAGGAGTGCTTTTTTTACTTCGTGATAATTGCAGCGCCGTTTAACCTGAATGACAGCCGGACCGATGTCGGCATGGACGACCTGTCCCTGGGAATCGATTTCCATGACGCAGGTCATGGAATAGCGGTCCTGGCCGGCATTGAGACTGCAGATGCCATTGGAAAGTACGGTCGGCAGCATGGGAATGACCCGGTCTACGAGATAGACACTAGTACCGCGGTTGTACGCTTCCTGGTCTATCGCCGACTGGGGCCGGACATACCAGCTGACATCAGCAATATAGACGCCCAGACGGTAATTCCCGTTGGGAAGGCGGACGACATCGATGGCATCGTCGAGGTCCTTGGCATCTTCGCTATCTATGGTAATCAGATTCCGGTCCCGGTAATCCCGTCTGTCCGCTGTCGGTACGACCGTCTGATTGATGGCTTCGGCTTCTTTCTTGACGGCTTCCGGAAAATCAAAAGGCAGTCCGTGCCGGGCCATAATGACCTTGATATCCAGGTCTTTATCTCCGTCATATCCCAGGACTTCCGCAATTTCACCTTCCGCTTTCCGGTTTTCTTCGGGCCAGCGGGTAATCCTGACCAGCACTCTGGCGCTGCTTCTCGCATTCAGAGTCTTATCCAGAGGGACATAAATGTCTTCCCGCAGCCGTTCATCGTCGGGGATGACAAACCCACAGTTCTGCTGCCGGTCATAGGTCCCGACGACGGTCGTATTGGCCCGTTCGATAATGCGGATGATTTCCCCTTCCTGCCTGTGTCCGCGGCTGCTCTGCAACAGCCGGACCTGCACTTTATCATTATTCATGGCCGTATGACGGTTCGATTCGGTGATGTAAACATCTTCTTTCAGGTCATTAGTGATGACGAACCCGAAATTTTTCGTATATCCTTTATAAATACCTGTAATTTCCGCACTTTTTTGTGCTGCCAGGTACCGCTCGCCAGCGATTCTCATAAGCACACCACTCCTTGCCAGTTCATCAAAAACCGTAAACAGCTGTGCCAGTTGTCCGCCTTTCAAATCCAGTTGCTCGGCACAATCTTCAACAGTGGCACCTTCTTCAGTCTTACTACATATATTTATTATATCATGAGCGAGTTGTTTATCCATTATCTTCTCCAGTAAAAAGGGAATGATGATACAAAATTTCCGTATTGCGTCATCGTGAAGGATCATCGTGTGTAGAAAAAAGAGGCTGCCCGGTAAGACAGCCTCTGTTACGTTTGAAGTTTAAAGCAAAGGAAAACCTGCGTGAGACACATCCGTCATCACGCCGCTTCTCCTGTATCCGGCTCAATATGTGTTCAGCAGTCTTCCCAGAACAAGGGTAAAAATCGTAAAGGCAACTGACAAGATAATCGTAAGCTTGGACAATAACGCATCCATACCACGGGCTCTGCTGCCAAATAAGTCTTCAGCACCACCGCCAAAGCCGGCACCCATCCCCTGTGTCTTACTTTTCTGAGCGACAACGACACCGATAATCAGCAATGCCAAAATGACTACTATAATTTCTAATGCGGTAATCACAATAATCCTCCTCACATAACACACTTAACGGTACTATTGTACACTCATTTCTCTTTTCTATCAATAGGTTCTTTCCCATTATTTTCCTTATCCCGCATTTCCAGATACCGTTCCAGTTTCCGTTTGACCCGTTGCAACGCATTATCAATGGATTTGACATGGCGGTGAAGCTCCTGGGACATTTCATTATACGACTTGCCTTCCAGATAGGCAATCAGCACCTGCCATTCCAGATCACTCAGGACTTCGTTCATTTTCAGTTCAATATCTGCAAAATTTTCCCGGCTGATAATGAGTTCTTCCGGATCTGAAACGGGAGCTGCCGAAACGACATCCATCAGTGTCCGTTCCGACTCATCTGTGTAAATCGGTTTATTCAGGGATACATACGAATTGAGGGGAATATGTTTCTGCCGCGTCGCCGTTTTGATAGCTGTTATAATCTGCCTTGTCACGCAGAGGTCGGCAAAGGCCCGGAACGACGCCTGTTTATCGCCGCGGAAATCGCGGGTTGCCTTATACAGGCCAATCATGCCTTCCTGAATAATATCTTCTTTATCTGCTCCGATGAGGAAATACGAGCGTGCCTTGGCTTTTACAAAATTTCTGTACTTGTGGAC
This sequence comes from Megasphaera hexanoica, assembly GCF_043520715.1. Lineage (NCBI taxonomy): Bacteria > Bacillati > Bacillota > Negativicutes > Veillonellales > Veillonellaceae > Megasphaera > Megasphaera hexanoica. Next base: position 2,230,652 of record NZ_CP171361.1, read on the forward strand.
AATATAATCGGTCGCTCCGGCATCATGCTCTTCCTGTGCCATGCGGACAATTTCTTCATCAGTCAGATCTTTGAATCTGTCCATTTTTTTCATCATCGCTTGTTTCATTGACCGCATGTACCTGCTTTCTTATTTTGATCTGCGGATTTTCTCCAGTTTTTCGAGGACATCACCGTTCTTTACATGATATACGACTTCGTTGCGGCTGCTGCCCTCTGTGAGAACATTCGTATGCTCATATTGCTTCATTTCCTGCCGGCTGCGCTGTACATCTTCTGCCAGTTCCCGCGCAGTCACGCGGTAAGCGCCAGTGCCAAGGATCTGGTTCTGTTCCGGACCATCGGACGTCGCAACGTAAATACTGCGTCGTTCATTCCGGTGTTCATAGACCAGTTTTTCAATACGGCTGTCCGCCGTTTCTTCCTTGTCCGTAAAAATGATCTCGCAATCGCGGCCCAGTTTCATGCTCTTTTCTGTCTCTTCCGTATACATGGCATCAAAGACAAGTACCAGCATATATCCCTTGGATTTGCCATAACTGGCCAGTATGTCGATCAGTTTTTCCCTGGCATGTTCCAGCGATTCCCGGGCCAGGGGCTGTAAAGATGGCCAGGCAAAAATAATGTTATATCCATCTACTACCAATAAATCTTTCACGGCTGTGTCACCGCCTGCCGCTGCCGCACGGCTTCGTATATGAGCAAAGCCGCCGCCACAGACGCGTTAAGAGAGTTGACATGACCGAACATGGGAATCTGTACCAGCACATCACACGTTTCTTTGACCAGCCGCGACATACCTCTGCCTTCACTGCCGATGACCAGTACAATGGGCTCCGTCAATGAGCTGTGGAAATAATCCACCGTGCCATCCATATCGGCACCGATAATCCAGAAGCCCCGCTTTTTCAGCTTCTTCAGGAGCTGCGTGCTGTTTCCAACTGGTACGATAGGCATGTATTCGATAGCACCGGCACTCGTTTTTCCCACCGTTTCATTCAGGGGAGCACTGCGCCGCTTCGGTACCAGGACGGCATGGACACCGGCACATTCGGCAGTCCGGATGATAGCCCCCAGATTATGGACATCTTCGATGCCATCGAGTAGCACCAGAAAGGGAACTTCTTCTTTCGCTTCAACATCGGCCAGTACATCGGTCAGATCAGCAAAGTCAATGGCCGCTGCCATAGCTACGACGCCTTGATGGCGTTCATCCGGAGCCAGGCGGTGCAATACTTTCGGAGGAACGTTTTCGATGAGAATCCCCCGTTCACCAGCCAGCTCCCGGATGCGTTCCAGAGCCGGTGCCTGATTGCCTGCCGCCAGATAGATTTTTGAAATAGACCGGCCTGCCCGCAGCGCCTCTGTCACGCTGTTGCGGCCGATAATCATACTTTCCTTACTCATAGTATCTCCTCATCAGGGATGTGCCATGCGGCAATACTCCTGTGTATGTGTATAGATCTGTTCCATGACGGCCTGCAGCCGTTCCTTCTGGTCAGACAGGACCAGGAACCCGACGAGTGCTTCCAAAGCCGTGCTGTCATGATATTCCGCAACGGAAGCACTTTTCGGTGTCTGGGAATAGGCATTACGTGCCCGCTGACAGACGGACTGCTCCTCTTCATTCAGGTTTTCTTTTATCTGACGGTATATGATGGCCTGCACTTTGGCTGACACGAACTCGGCTGCCAGTGTATGCAGTACCTGCACGTTGGGTATCCCCGTCCCGACGAGATGACGACGCATATATAACGCATAGTAAGCATCACCAACAAAAGCCAGGGAAATGGGGTCCAGCTGCGCCGGTTCTGCTTCGGGGACATCCAGACGGACTCCTGAAGCAAAAGCGGCGTAAGATTTCTTTTTTAATGCCTGCAGTTGTCTGAATTTCACTTTTTCCAGCGCGCTCCCTGAGGAGAATCTTCTACGGTAATACCCAGAGCCGCCAGCTTATCGCGGATAGCATCGGCCAGAGCATACTGTTTCTGGGCCCGGCATTCCTGACGGACTTCCAGGATGAGGTCCATGAGGTCGTTGTAGTCCTTATTGCTGGCTTCGCCTTTATTGCCATTCCAGCGGTCTTCCAAAATACCGAGGATGTCGGTCATAGTCTTAAAAATCCGTTTGACTTCAGAAACGACGGACGAATCGACAGGAACGTTCTTATTGAGGACCGCATCTTTATAAATATTGACTTTGCGGGCCAGTTCAAACATGGCTGCGCTGGCAAGAGCGGTGTTGAAATCGTCGCACATAGCTTCTTCAAAGTCTTCTTCAATCTTTTTCGCATCGGCCAGAAGCTGGGCTGATGTATCCGATTTAGCACCGGCGGGCATAGCCAGCAATTCCAGAACGTTGTCAATCGATGTGCCCAGGCGTTCCAGGCTGCGGGTCATTTCTTCCAGCCGTTCGTCACTGAAATCGAGCGGGCTGCGGTAATGGTTGGAGATGAGGAAATACCGCAGGGCATCGGGGCTGTAATGTTCCAATACGTCTTTGACGAGGAAGAAATTATTCAGAGATTTGCTCATCTTTTCAGAATTTATGGTAATGAACCCGTTGTGCAGCCAGTACTTGACCATCGGTTTTTTGCCTGTATAGGCTTCAGACTGGGCGATTTCATTTTCATGATGGGGGAAGATCAAATCGCTTCCGCCGCCGTGGAAATCAAAGGTATCACCAAGATATTTGTTGCTCATGGCCGAGCATTCGATATGCCATCCCGGACGGCCTGGTCCCCACGGGCTGTCCCACGAAGGTTCACCCGGCTTTGCTCCCTTCCAGAGAGCGAAATCCATGGGATTATGTTTGCGGTCATCGACTTCGATACGGGCGCCAGCCATCATGTCGTCGAGGCTGCGGCCGCTCAATTTGCCATAATCGGCAAATTTTTCTACGCTGTAATATACATCGTGGTCAATGACATAGGCATATCCTTTATCGATCAGGGTCTGTACCATATGGATGATTTCCGGCATGTGTTCCGAAACCCGGGGATATTTATCAGCCCGGTGGATATGCAGGGCATCCATGACTTCAAAATAAGAAGCAATATACCGGTTGGAAATAGTATCCCATGTAACACCTTCCCCATTGGCGGCATTAATGATTTTATCATCGACATCGGTAAAGTTCTGGATGTGTGTGACTTCATAACCCAGATGTTCCAGATAGCGTTTGATGACATCCCATGTAACGAACGGGCGGGCATTGCCCATATGAGAATGATTGTACGGCGTAATCCCGCAGACGTACATCTTGACCTGTCCCGGCGTTACCGGCACAAACGTTTCTTTACGACGTGTGAGTGTATTGTAAACTTTTAATTCTCTCATAATAAACCTCCTTCAGGTAAATAAAAAGACCGCCGTCCCCTGACAGAGACGGTGGCCCGTGGTTCCACTCTGCTTTATGGCAAGCACCATAATCTCAACTACAGGTAACGGCTGTCTCCGGACCGGAATACTGTCATTTCATCCGGCCTGCTCCCAAAGGCAACTCTGCAATTTCATCTGCTGGCCCGGCTCTCAGCAGCTGCCGGACTTCTCTGTAGCGTTCCCTTGCAGATCATTTTGATCATCGCATTTCTAAATTGATATTAATTATTAAATATACTGTATTGTATATTACATGATACTCAATATTTTCTATTCTGTCAAGAACATTTTATGTATCGGTCATATCCGGGCGGTCCCATGTATCGACGGGCGTCTCCTCTTCATCTTCCTTCTCGCCTGCCAGCATTTCATCCATCTGAAAAGCCAGCTGGCAGAAATAAGGATAGTACGGCGAAGTACGGCCTGCTTCCAGTCCCCGGTATGTTTCCCGGCAGGGATATTCTTCCAGGAGCCGTTCATACGGTGGCAGAGGAATGCCGAATACGGGGGAAAATTCCCGGTCCTCTACGTCATCGAGAATGCTGGTTCCGGCCACACGGAACGTATATATGTCGTTCAGATTTGTACAATGAATATACGTATACCTCCCGTTTCCCTCGGAAAGTTCTATTTCTCCATCCAGCACCAGACGGCCGGCAATCATGCGGGCCGCCCGGTTGCGGCTGAGTACTTCCCACCGGGAAGAAGGCGTCTTGTCAGACGTATCCATCAACGTTCACCATCCCGGCATTCAGTCAGCTATGAGGCCGCTGGCATTGAGCCGGCTGATGACTTTGTCCCGTCCCATGAGGGCGACGATGACGTTCAGGTCCGGTCCGTGCATGACACCTGTAACAGCTACGCGGATAGGCATGTAGACGAATTTACCTTTTACTTTCAGGCCTTTCTGGATTTTTTTGAACAGGGGCTGTACCGTTTCCGCCGTCACTTCGTCGAGAGCTTCCAGTTCATCGCGGAACATTTTGAGAACAGCCGGAGCCGTTTCTTCTTTGAGGACAGCAGCTGTTTCTTCGTTTTCCGGCTGGTAGTCTTCCGTGAAGAATACTTTGGCCGCATCGACAATCTGGGCGCCGTACTGGACGTGTTCGCGCATGGCAGAGCACATTTGTTTCAGCCAGGTCCGTTCATCATCGGAAGGCTGATCCGATGCATAGCCTGCTTTCTGCAAATGAGGCAGGCAGATTTCCAGCAACTGGTCTTCATCCAGTTCTTTCATGTAATGGAAATTAATCCAGTTCAATTTTTCAATATCGAAGACAGCGGGATTCTTCGCTACCCGGTCCAGGCTGAACTGCTGGCAGAGTTCTTCCATGGAGAAAATTTCCTGATCGCTGTCAGGCGTCCATCCCAGAAGAGCCAGGAAATTGTCAATAGCCTGGGGCAGGTATCCCAGGTCGCGATACTGCTGGACGCTGGTTGCGCCGTGGCGTTTGCTCATTTTCTTCTTATCTTTGCCCAGGATAAGCGATACATGGGCAAAGGTCGGTACGGGAAAGCCCAGTGCTTTATAGAGGACGAGCTGGCGCGGTGTATTGGACAGATGTTCTTCCGCACGGATGACATGGGTAATATGCATGAGAGCATCATCCATGACGACACAATAATTATATACAGGAATTCCGTCTGATTTGACAATGACAAAATCGCCTACTTTATTGGAGTCAAAAGCGACATGTCCCCGTACGAGATCGTCGAATTCGAGAGTTTCATTCTTCGGGGTCTTGACTCGGATGACATAAGGCCGGCCTTCTTTCAGGTACTGCTGCACCTGTTCCGGCGACAGATGGGAACACTTGCCGGAATAAACCGGTGTTTCTCCCTTTGCCATCTGTGCTTCTTTTTCGGCTTCCAGTTCTTCGGGAGTACAGAAACAATAGTATGCTTTACCTTCTGCTAGTAATTTATCGGTATATTTTTTGTAGATATCCAGGCGTTCCATCTGACGGTACGGTCCGTCCGGGCCGCCTACATCAATACCTTCATCCCAGTTGATACCCAGCCAGCGCAGCGCTTCCTTGATATTTTCTTCCGATTCACGGGTAGAACGCTTCTGGTCCGTATCTTCAATGCGGACGACAAAGGTACCACCGGTATGTTTGGCTTCCAGGTAATTGAAAAGAGCCGAGCGGGCACCGCCAATATGGAACGGGCCAGTCGGGCTGGGTGCAAAACGTACGCGTACTGTATTAGACATAACAAACTCCTCCTACTATCTATTACTATTAATTTCTGTATTTAATAACCATGGCAGCGGCCTGGGCGGCCATGCCTTCCTGCCGGCCTACAAAACCCAGGTGTTCTGTCGTAGTCGCTTTGACACAGACGGCAGACGGATCAATCTGCAGGGCATCTGCCAGATTGGCTGTCATCTGAGCCACATATGGCTTGATTTTCGGCTGCTGGGCCAGGAGCGTCACATCGACGTTAATGACGCGGCAGCTGTTCTCTATCAGTATCTGCCGTACTTTACGCAGTAAAATAAGGCTGGAAATATTCTTAAATGCCGCATCCGTATCGGGAAAATACGTACCGATGTCTTTCAGCCCTGCCGCTCCCAGGAGCGCATCCATGACGGCATGGACGAGTACATCCGCATCAGAATGGCCATCCAGTCCTTTTTCATAGGGAATCTCCACGCCGCCCAGAATCAGTTTCCTTCCTGATACGAGCGGATGGACATCATAGCCGCTGCCGACACGGTGCTCTGACGGTCCGGTCATATAAAATTCAAGGACCGGCACATCGTCCATCGTAGTCACTTTATGATTCCGTTCATCCCCCTGGAGAATAACAACCTTTTCCCCCATTGCCTCTGCCAGTGAGGCATCGTCTGTCCCCGTCAGGTGATGCTCTTTGGCGTACCGGTGGGCTTCCAGCAGTGTCTGGCGCCGGAAGATTTGAGGCGTTTGTACAGCAATCAGGCGGCTCCGGTCCAGTGTGCGGACACGCTGCAGCCCCCAGGCTCCAGCTTCTTCCCGTTCCTTGACCGTATCTTTGACAGGAATAGCATATACAGCTACATTTGCTTTTTCCATAACCGGCACGGCATTATCAAACCACTCCGGACCGGCCATGGGGCGTGACCCATCGTGGACCATAACGATGTCGGCTGACTCATCTGCTGCCACGAGGCCATTATAAACAGAATCTTCCCGTTCCGCTCCTCCCAGAGCAAAACGGACCGGTACAGACGGATGCAGGCCGGCAACCATATCTTCTATATCCCTCCGGTCCCGTTCCGCTACTACAATGACGACTTCACTGACACAGGCTGCAGCAAAAACGTGCTGCAGCGTATGAGTCAGTACAGGTTTTCCGCACAAAGGAAAAAACAGCTTATTGCGCTCATAGCCAAAACGCCGGCCTGAACCGGCCGCTACTATGATGACAGATACTTTCAAACCTTTCACCTACTCGTGTTCGACTTTTACAAATATCATACGCCCTGCCGAAGTCTGCAAAACAGAAGTAACTACGACGGGGACGGTAGAACCAATATATTTCTGGCCATTTTCGACGACAATCATAGTACCATCGTCGAGGTACCCTACACCTTGATTATTTTCTTTACCGGCCTTGACGACCAGTACTTCCATATGCTCTCCCGGAATCCGGGCCGGCTTCAGTGCATTGGCCAGATCATTGATATTCAGGACAACGACACCCTGCAGCGCCGCTACCTTATTCAGATTATAGTCATTAGTCACGACTTTGGCGTTGATTTTCCGGCCCAGCCGGATCAGTTTGGAATCAACGCCCTGCACATCATCAAAATCATCATTGATGATACGGACTTCTACATAGTTGTCTTCCTGCATCTGCTTCAGTATATCCAACCCGCGGCGCCCTTTGTTTCTCTTCAGGACATCAGAGGAATCGGCAATAAGCTGCAGTTCCTCCAGGACGAAAACAGGCACCAGAAGAGGCCCTTCGAGGAAACCGGTACTGCATATTTCCGCAATCCGCCCGTCGATGATAGAACTTGTATCCAGGAGTTTCCCTGAAAATTCTTCTTTTTTCCGTTCTTTTTCCCTATTTTTGGGCAAGCGGAAAATACCGGCCCAGCTGACGATTTCTGTCTTCTTGCGTACAGCTATACTCATGCCGGCATACCCGAAAATAATGCTGAATACAATTGGCCCATACGCTCCGATAATCGGCAATTTGGAAAACGCCAGTCCTATTAAATTAGCAATAATGAGTCCAAAAAGCAATCCCAGCGTTCCAATAAGCAGATCCTGCGTAGAAAAGTCACTCAGGCCCGTTTCCATGCGCTGAATAACCTTCCATATCAGCCGCAGCACGAGCGGTGACAAGATATATCCCAGAACGACACCCAGAAGGGCTCCCACGATATAGGTAATCATAGTCATCAGTGTCGTACCAAAAATACCAATCCGGGAAAAACGACCCTCGATTTCTGCACTGAAAAAAGGCGTCGTCACCAGCTGGTCTGCCAACATGACAAAGATGACGGCCATGATCAGCATAACCGCACCTTTCATGATATTATCAGCAATTTTACGGCCATTGAGTTTCTTGCGTTCCGGTTTTCTTTTTTCTTTATTTTCTGTCGTATGTACATCAGCCATAGTATGTCACCCCCTTCTCATATTAATCAACATTTTCATTCATTATACCTGTAAAAAGCATCTTTTTACAATTTCTTATCATACCATATTTTTTGATAAGACTCCACAAAAAAGAACACGTCAGGGAAAAAACACGAGCAGCTCTGCCTTTCTATACAGCAAAACTGCTCGTTTTTCTCTATTCAGCGATGGCACCCGCCATAGTAACCACCGTTACCGTGATGTCCATAGCCATTGCCGTGATGTCCGTACCCATTACCGTCCCCGTAGCAGGGGCCTGTCATTTCGACGGCACCATTTTCATTGACTACGTAGCCACGGTGCTGGATAACCGGTTCCATATGACCATCTGCCATAACACGGCGTCCCTGATAATAGGTAACAGGGCTGTTGCAGTCATATACAGTCGATCTTCCTGCCAGACCAGCAGTACTGTTATGATAATATGCCAGAGCACTTCCGCCACATAAAAGGGCCACTGCCGTACATAATACGGCCAGCTTCTTCACTCGTTTCTGCATAATTGTCCAACCTCCCTTGTACTTTCTTTTTAAATTTTATATTCTACTACCAGTATACCATACCAGCCAGTGAAAAAAATAAATTTTATTTAAATTGTCAAAAAATCAGGAAGAAAAAGCAGCCGTTATGGCATCTCTGATAGACACCACAGGAATGATCCGGCAATCGGGAAAGTCATCCCGTTTCAGCTCTGACATATTCCCCCGGGGAACGATAAACCGGGTAAATCCCATTTTGGCGGCTTCCTTCAACCGGCGGTCAGCCTGAGGGACACGCCGTATATCTCCAGTCAGTCCCACTTCGCCCATGACTACCGTATGCTCATCCATAGGAATATCCTTAAAGCTGGAAACGACGGCCAGAATAACCGGAAGATCGGCAGCTGTCCCGGTGAGCCGCAACCCGCCTACGACATTGATATAGACATCCTGTGTTCCCAGATTCAGGCCGATTCGTTTTTCCAGGACGGCCAGCAAAATAATCAGGCGGTTGTAATCCATTCCGGAAGCAGTCCGCCGTGGTACGGCAAATACGGAATGCGATGTCAGCGCCTGTATTTCTCCCAGCATAGGCCGCTGGCCGTCCATAACGGCCGCGATAACCGAACCGGCCTGATGAGCCGATCGTTCAGCCAGGAGCAGCTGGGACGGATTGGCCAGTTCCGAAAGGCCCTCTTCGGTCATGGTAAACATGCCGGATTCATTTGTCGAGCCAAAACGGTTCTTTATCCCCCTGAGGATGCGGAACTGATACTGCCGGTCACCTTCAAAATACAACACGACATCCACCATATGTTCCATCATGCGCGGGCCGGCAATGGCCCCTTCTTTGGTCACATGGCCGATGACCACAACGGGTATGTTGGTCGTCTTGGCAAAAGTCATGAGCCGTGCCGTACCTTCCCGTATCTGCCCCATGCTCCCCGGTGTACCGTCTGCATCCTGGCAGTACATCGTCTGGATGGAATCGACGATGAGCAGCCGTGGTTTCCGCCGTTCAGCCTCATGCAATACAGCATCCAGTGATGTGTCCGCCTGTATGAACAGGTCCGGAGCCACAATTCCCAGTCTTTCGGCCCGCAGCTTAATCTGTCCCTGTGATTCTTCACCGGAACCGTACAGGACGGCACCTTGTTTTTTACAGACCGCTGCCGCCATCTGCAGCACCAGCGTCGATTTGCCGATACCCGGATCCCCACTGAGCAGAATCAGGGCGCCGGGCACCAATCCGCCTCCCAGCACGCGGTCCAGTTCGCCAATTCCCGTTTCCAGACGGGACATGTCTTCCATGGTAATGTCCGTCAGGGCAGCCGGACGGGTTTCCGTCCCCGTCCGCTGCATGCTGCCAGCTTTACGGGGAGCCTCCGGCTGCAATGTTTCTTCTGTCATTGTGTTCCATTCCCCGCACTGGGGGCAGCGTCCGAGCCAGCGGCTGGAAACGCTGCCGCAATTAGCGCATACATAGCGCGTCTTTACTTTAGCCATGAATCCGCTCCTCTTCTGAAAGAAGTCCCCGTCCCGGAACCGCTGGCTTCTCTCATCATTCTGTCGTAAATAGTAACTCTTTCTTATCCGGGCTGTCTACATGGAGATGGTTCCCCTTTTTCAGGCTGCCACCGAGCATCATTTCCGAAATAGGATCTTCCACCAGTTTCTGGATAGCCCGTTTCAGCGGACGGGCGCCATAAGCGAAATCGGTTCCTTCCCGGACCAATACATCGTCGGCATTTTCTGTCCAGTCCATAGCAATGCCTTTTTCGTCGAGCCTTTTCGTCAGATCTTTCAGCATAAGAGAGACGATGCGGCGCAAATCATCCCGCTGCAGCGGCTTAAATACGATGATTTCATCAATCCGGTTCAAAAATTCCGGACGGAAGAACCGCCGGACGTCATCCATGATTTCTTTTTTCGCCGTTTTGAAAGCCTGTTCCCGGTTTTCTTCCTGACTGCCCGTCGAAAATCCCATGACCGGGGCATCGGGTTTCAAATGAGAGGCTCCCAGATTACTGGTCATGATGATGACCGTATTGCGGAAATCAACCGTACGTCCCTTGGAATCAGTCAGGCGTCCGTCATCGAGGACCTGCAGGAGCAGATTGAAGAAATCAGACGAAGCCTTTTCTACTTCATCAAATAATACGACACTGTACGGTTTTTCCCGTACGGCATCGGTCAGCTGGCCGCCTTCTTCATACCCCACATAACCGGGAGGTGCCCCTACCAGGCGGGATACGCTGTATTTTTCCATGTATTCGCTCATGTCGATGCGAATCATTGATTCCTCACTGCCAAAGAGCTGCCGGGCCAGTGTCCGGGCCAGTTCGGTCTTGCCGACGCCACTGGGGCCGAGGAACAGGAACGAACCAATTGGGCGGTTTGCATCCTTCAGGCCCGCCCGTGCCCGGCGTATTGCCTTGGAAACAGCCGTCACGGCCTCATCCTGACTGATGACCCTCTTATGTAATTCTTCTTCCAGATGGAGCAGACGGTGCGATTCCGTTTCCGTCAACTGCCGTACGGGGATTCCCGTCCACTGGGACACGACATCGGCAATATCATCTTCTGTCACGACCAGCCGGGCATCATCGTGCTGTTTCCGTTCTTTTTGCATCGTTTCCAGCTGCCGTGACAACTCCTTTCCTTCATCACGCAGGGACGCACAGCGTTCAAAGTCCTCACTGGCCAGAGCCGCCTCTTTTTCCTTGCGGATATCGGCCAGTTTCTGTTCCAGGCTCTTGACTTCATCAGACGGAGAATATACTTTCATACGCACCCGTGATGCCGCTTCATCCATGACATCGATGGCCTTATCCGGCAGGTAGCGGTCACTGATATACCGCGCGGAAAGGGTAACGGCACTGCGCACGGCTTCATCGGTAATGCGCGCTTTATGGAATGCTTCATAACGGTCACGCAAACCGAACAGAATCTGTATTGCATCATCTTCCGTCGGTTCACCAACCAGTACTGGCTGGAACCGGCGGGCCAGAGCCGTATCCTTTTCTATATGTTTCTTATATTCATCCAGCGTCGTCGCACCGATGCACTGCAGTTCGCCCCGTGCCAGGGCCGGTTTAAGGATATTAGCGGCATCCATGGAGCCTTCTACAGCCCCTGCACCGATGAGCTGATGCAGTTCATCGATAAAGAGGATCATATGGGAATCATTCTGTATGGCCTCGATCACCTTTTTAATTCGTTCTTCAAATTCCCCACGATATTTTGTACCAGCCACCAGACTCGTAAGGTCCAGGGAAAATATATGTTTGTCGGCTAAAATATCCGGTACGACACCGCTTACAATGCGCTGGGCCAGACCTTCGGCAATGGCTGTTTTCCCTACTCCGGGAGCTCCGATGAGGACGGGGTTGTTTTTCGTCCTGCGGCTAAGGATCTGGATGACCCGGTCGATTTCCTTTTCCCTGCCGATGACGGGATCAATTTTACCTTTCCGTGCCAGTTCATTCAGATCACGGCCATAGGCATTGAGATCCATGCTGCCAGCAGCTCCGCCTTCTTCCGGCACGTCTTCGGCATCTGTACCTGTTACTTCTGCCAAACGGTGCAAAATTTGTTCCGGATCGACATCCATAGATTCCAGGATCTGGCTGGCACGGCCGCTCCCTTCCAGAATCAGTCCGGCCAGAATATGTTCTGTACCAACATAGTTTTGTCCCAGCCGGTTGGCTTCACTGACAGCCAGTTCCATTGTCCGCTTTGTGCGCGGGGTCAGCCCCGGTTCATCCTGGATCATGTCGCGGGATGCCGTCAATTTTTCGATGGCCCGCAGTATGTTTTCCGGCGTAAGCCCCAATTGAGCCAGTACCTGACCTGCCACCCCTTCTTTATTGAGAACGAGACCGAGCAAAATGTGTTCGGTTCCTACATAGTCATGACCCAAGCGCTGCGCTGTCTGCTGGGCATACTGCAGCACCCGTTTTGCATTATTTGTAAATCTGTTATACATATTCTTTCACATCCTTATACGCTGGTCCGGGCAGACTTTCCGTACTGCCATTCAGCCATCGTACACATTTTAAATGGCATAATCCTGCAGAAGCTGACGGATTACCTTAGCCCGCTGCAAGTCCTGCTCTTCATCATTCAGTTCCTTACCGGCCTGCCATTGCAGATATGCCGGCCCCGCTGCCGTCAGCAGGGCATGATACGCCTGTGGCCGTTCCTGAATGATACCAAAATCTATCCCCATGCGGAAATCGCTTAGAAAATCGATGGTTTCATAAAAATCGAGCATCCAGGCATGGGATAATACGCCATAGTTCCGGAAAAACCGGTCTTTCATGGCATTCTGATTATGCGTCCAGAGCAGGTTCCGGCAGTTCCGTTCTTCCTGGACAATCTGTGTGGCAAGCTTCTTCAATTGCCCTATAATATCTTCTTCTGATACGCCCAGCGTAATTTGATTCGTCACTTGGAACACATTGCCAATATATTCGTTCCGTTCCGTATACATGCCACACATGGTAAAGCCCAATTTAGTAATCCCCTGGACAATACGGTTAAGGCGCTTCATCAGCACCAGTCCGGGCAGATGGAGGATGACGCCGGCAATAAGGCCGGTCCCGGTAAGGGAGGGACTGGCAGTCAGATAACCGAAATCATCCCGGAAGGCAAAATTCAGTTTTGCCTCCAGCGCATCGTCTACCTGTGTCGCATCTTCCCATGCCTTATCGAGCTGGAGACCTGCCGCACCGGTCTGAATACAGAAATGATCGTCTTCATTGATCATAATGGAAACGGCACCGTCCTGCCGTAACAGCAATCCCCTGTTCTGCGGTTTCTGAATATGGCTTGCCGAAACCAGGTGGCGTTCTGCCAGCACTTCCCGTTCCCACGAAGTCAGATCGTAAAGATGGATACTTTCATAAGTCCCTCCTCCCAGCGTATTCAGACTTGGCATGTACCGTTCCCCTTCCGCCAGGACGGCAGCCAGTTCTGCATCAGTCGCCTTATCAGGAAATACGTATTTTTTTAAGTTCCGGGAAAGACGGATACGGCTGTCCAGCACGACATCCGTCAAATCTCCTGATCCATCCTGCCAGGGAATCAACGGCGTTTTCAATATATCCTGCAGCATCCGTTATTCCTCCTTCCCATTCTGCCGCGGTGGCAGCTGCCGTTCCAGCATGCGGATTTCATCGCGTACGCGGGCAGCTTCTTCATACCGTTCATCCTGAACGAGTTTTTTCAGACGCTGGCGCAGGCGTTTAATCTGATTGGCTGTACGGAACACACCGGTTCCCCGGTTCGGCACCTTGCCCACATGTTTAGTGTGACCGTGTATCCGCCGGACCAGAGGCGTGATTTCTTCCCGGAATGCTTCATAACAATCGGGACAGCCAAATTTACCAAGACGGTTAAATTCACTATACGTCATACCACAACTATTGCAGCGCGGTTCTTCTTCGGCCTGGCCGGAATAATCGGGGTAAGCCATTTTACGGAAGAAATCATTATCGATAATATTGAAATTAGAATAATCAGGTAAACTTCCCTGTTTACGCGCACATTCTGCACACAGGTGCAGCTCCGTGCGGCGGCCGTTTTCAATCTTCGCGATATGGACGACGGCTTCTCTTTTTTTGCATTGATCGCAAAGCATGGCGTGCGCCTCCTTTCTTACACTAGTGCAGATTCAGGGACCGGAGAATCCGCCCTATAACTGCCATCCGCTGCGGTTCATCGACTTCATCAAACAACGCTTCAAACGTATGATGCAGCAAAATGGCCTCCCTGTTCGTCAGCGACTTGCTTTTAATCAGACGATATAATAGCACGTCGAGATCTTCCATCGTAATATTGACAGCAGGCAGCGTTTCTTTCAGCGGTGCCGGTGTCCGGTCCTGTTTTTTCGGAGTCAGGCGGATAATGCGCACGAAACCGCCTGAGCCCCGTCGTGATTCTACTAGATAGCCCTTGTCATTAGAAAAGCGTGTACTTAGGACATAACTAATCTGTGAAGGGGCACAATCCAGTTCATCCGCCAGTTCATTGCGGCGGAGAACGATATTCTCTTCATCCTCTTCGAGGAGCTTATGTAATATAAATTGTTCGATTTTATCAGCTAACACACTCATCGTATCACCTGCTTATGAAAATACAATATACATCAAATGGTTATTTTTCACCTTTTGACTTTATTACATTCTTATTATATTCGTCTTTTTGACTTTTTGCAAGAGGTGAATTAATGGCAAAAGACCCTGACATCGTCCTTTCGACAAAAAACTAACAACACTTCCTGCGGACTGCGAACTGCGATTCCAGTTGTACGACTGCCTGTATTAGTGTATAGTGAAAAGATACAGGAAGCAGAAACTGTGAGGTGTTCGCTTTGAAACGCTTAGGACCGGGTTCAGTCCGCTATTATTTTTATCATGAAAAAAAATTACTGCTCATCGTCACGCTCAGTGGCATTTTGTATAATGTCGGCATGATTGCCGCTCCCTGGTTCGACGGGCAGCTGGCACAATGCCTCTATGATATTTTTGCCGGCAGCAGGACGGCAGCAGATATGTACGTTCTCTGTCTGTCCTACGCCCTTGTCATTCTCGGCGTCCAGAGTTCGCGCTATGTCAAGCGCCTGTACGTCCGGAAATTTGCCAACAATATCAGTCTGTCCATGAAAGATATACTCTACCAGCACCTGGTCCAGACACCAAAGAGGGATATGGAACGGGCCGATACGGGAGCATTAATGACTAAGGTCATTTCTGATATCGATACGTGTGTCGAAGGAATGCGCAAATTCACGACAGAAATCTTTGATACGGGCATTGTCATGGTGACCTATGTGGTCATGATCGCCTGGTATGACTGGCGCCTGACCCTATGCGTCCTGGTCTTCCCGCCCATCGCTTACGCCCTGGCCAATAGTCTGCGCCGCACGGTCGCTATGACGGCAGCCAGGAGTAAAGAGAGCAGCGGCGCTTTGTCAGGAATAACACTGGACCGCATCAGCAATGCCATGACATACCGCGTCTACGGCGAAGAAGCCGTGCAGGACCAGCGCTATGAAGATTATCTGACTGATTATGAAAAGAAAATGATTCTGGCCAATCTCTGGGAAAACGCACTCCAGCCGATTTACAAAGTCATCGCTATGATTGGCACGATACTGGTCATCTGGTCCGGTGGCCACAATGTCCTGGGAACGGGCTGGGAAACGTGGGATATTGCCGCCTTCTCGACGTATCTGGCCTGCTTCATCAGACTGGCGACAAAATCGTCCCATGCGGCCAAACTGTTCAACGCTATCCAGAAGGCCCAGGTTTCCTGGCTGCGCATCCAGCCCCACCTGCGGGCCGCCAGTACACTTCCCCGGACAGTGCCGCCGGCGGCACCGGCTTATCTCACCGTCCGACATCTTTCCTTTACCTACCCCGGCAGTGACGTGCCCATTTTTCAGGACCTTTCCTTTTCAGCCCGTCCCGGAGACATTATCGGAATCACCGGTCCCGTGGCCTCTGGCAAATCGACACTGGGACTGGCTTTTCTCTGCGAAAATCCGCATGGCGGCCAGATTCTTTTTGGAACGCAGGAGCTGGGCAATGGCCATACATCTCCCAAGGGCATCGCCGGTTATTGCGGCCACGACGCAGAGCTCTTTGCCGGCACGATTGAAGAAAATATCCGTCTTGGCAAAGGCGGCGACATCATCCCCGTTCTGAATGCAGTCTGTATGGATCAGGATTGCGCGTCCTTTCCTGACGGAATCCGGACCCTCATCGGCGAGGGGGGACAGCGCCTGTCCGGTGGCCAGCAGGCCCGCATCGCCCTGGCCCGGACTCTATTTCATCCACGGCCGCTACTGATTCTCGACGACCCCTTCGCCGCCATCGATATGGCGACAGAACGAGCTATTTACAGCCACCTGCGCCGAGACTGCAAAGACCGCATCATCCTTCTCATCTCGCATCGTCTGACTCTTTTCCCAATGCTCGACCAAATCATCTGGCTGAATGGTGACGGGAGCAGCATCGCCGCCACCCACGAAGAATTGTATGTATCGTGCCAGGCCTATCGGAAACTCTATGACCTGCAGCATGCCCAGGGAGGTGGTTCCCATGGGTAATGTCTTTTTACAGACCTTACGGAAGAACAGCCTGCTCCTGCTGATCCTCATCCTGGCTATCATCGCGTCCATCGCCGTGAGCATTACACCGCCGCTCATCCTGCAGTATATCATTGACAGCCTTGTCAGCGGCGCTTTCAGCACCTACCCCCTGATGGCAGCCGGTGTACTCTATTTCACTCTCAATGCCGGAAGTGGTCTCGTCGATGCCTTCAAAGAAACGCTGATTACCATATTCGGCCAGAAAATCACACATGATCTGCGCTCGGCCATGTGCCGGCGTCTTGACGACCTTCCGGCATCATACTTTGTCAACCACGAAGCCGGTGCCGTCACATCACTTTTCGTCAATGACGTCGATACGCTGGAAAACCTCTTTGATTCCGGCGTGGTCAGTATGATTGCCGACGTATTCACGATTTTCAGTATCCTCGCCGTCGTATTCCATCTGAGCCCGGGGCTGGGCGCACTGATCTGTATCTGCCTTCCCCTGCTCTTTCTCCTGACCCGCTACTTCCAAAAACGCATGCTCCAGGCCCAGCGGGACAACCGCATCGCTGTCAGCCGGACAAATGAACTCATACCAGAAACGGTTCACAATATCCGCACGATCCATACCTGCCAGCAGGAACGCTATATGCGCCAGCGCTATGGCCGTACGATCCGCGATAGTTTCGAGGCCATGGAACGGAGCAATTTCTGCGATTCCATCTATTCGCCCATCATCATCACCAGTTGCACAGACATCATCTGCCTGATGATGTCTCTGTCTGTCAGCAGTCCGTCCCTGCAGGAACTATTCGGCATGACCGTCGGCAGTGTTGTCGCTCTCATCGCCTATGTACGCCGTATCTTCTCGCCCTTGGAAAGCATCGGCATGGAAATCCAGAATATCCAGTCTGCCGTCGCCGGCATTGGCCGCCTGAAAGATTTCTTCGCCGAACCCGTCCAGGAAAAGAACGGCACGATGGAACCCGACCCGGCTGCAACACCGCTTGTCATCGGAGATGCCGCCTTTGGCTACGGCAAGGAAGCCGACATTTTCCATCACTTCACTCTTATCGTAGAAGCCGGGGAAATGGTTACTATCACCGGCCGCACGGGAGCCGGCAAAAGCACCCTCTTTAAGCTCATCCTCGGCCTCTACCGGCCCCGGCAGGGCCAGGTCCGCGTCTTCGGCTGCGATCCGTCCCGCATGGCTGCTCCCCTCCGCCGTCAGGTCTTCGGCTATGTCGAACAGCAGTTCCACGCTATCCATGGCACCGTTGCCGATCAAATCAGCCTGAAAGACCCGAGAGTTACACCGGAAGCAATAGAAAAGGCACTGCATCTCGTCGGCCTTTGGGATACATGCCACGCCCTGCCCCAGGGATTGGCTACGCCTTACAAGCCAGAGTTCTTTTCCCGTGGCCAGAGCCAGCTCCTGTCCATCGCCCGGGCCGTCGTCATGGACCCGCAAATCCTCTTGTTCGACGAAATCACAGCCAACCTCGATTCCCTCACAGAATCCCAAGTTCTTCAGGCTCTGCAGGCAGTTGCCCAGAACCGGACCGTCCTCTCTATTTCTCATCGTCTTTACGAATCCCAGGGAGGCCGGCGCATCGTCATCGGAGATCCGTAGGAATCGCAGGTCGCTAGCTGATGGCTGCCGGTCGCACAAAAAAAAGAACCCTCACCGTCATGCAGCAGATGCACTATAAAAGAGAGCATCTGTTGCATGCGTCTGAAGGGTTCTTTTTTGCTGCAAACTATAAACTTTGTACTACAGGCTATTTCACCGGTGCTTCGATGGGATCGTAGTCAGCCGGTTTATCGGTGATAGCCGCTTCGTCGATGGCCGACGGTATGGGATTAAATCCCTGCCGGAAGAGAGACTTGATGGCAGCGATATAGGGAGGAACGATGGTGTCCATAAGGAGATAGCGCTTGCGGAAAAGATTGCGCTTCTGGGACTTGATTTCGCCGTATTTGCGTCGTTTTTCTTCGATAGGCAGGCGGAAATACCACTGTTCCTTACTATCAGGTACGGCACCTTCACCAACCCAGAAGTCATTGAAATTGGTCTTCTTCGAGCGGTTGCCGCGCAGCATGTGGCTGTTAGTATAGAAGCCTTCGTCGGTTATGACGTACATATCGTGAATGCCCAGTGTCTGGACGAAAATGCGCATCAAGTAAAGAATAAAATTCTTCGGACGGTATCCAAAAAGCTTTTTAGTCAGGACTTTCGTCGTTTCCAGGCCGTGTTTTGATCCCTGGATAGTACCGATATACATGGACGGTGTGCCATCAGCATTGTAGTCAAAGCGGAAATTAAAATGGTAAATCATCTGGCCTTCGTGATAGAGATAGAGTGACAGGAAGCCTTCCTTGCGCTGGCCCGTATCAAAGATGAGCCGTGCTTCCAAGGGCAGCGATTCATCCGGCGAGGTCCACAGGGTATAGCCATTTCCCCAGTACAGTTCGTGAATGACGTCATCGGAAAAGAACGTCCGCAAGATAGTGAAATGGTGCTTCAAGGCATCGAGGCGCTGGCGCATGGTCGAATTCTTGAATAAGAAGACGCGGGTCATGACTTCCTGGAAATCAGGATCATGCTGGTCAAAGAATCCTTTCATGGGTTCATAGTGATTGAAGAAATCGTACAATTCTTCAAACAAGGTCCGGTTAGATATGGCACGGGCAAAAAAAACGACAGCCCGCTTGTTTTCCTGGAAATTCCGTGGTCCGTATATAAGGCGCGATAAGTGCCAGAAATAGGAAATGCTGTGCATGAAATACCTCCTATCGAGTACAACTGCAATAATTGCAATAGTACTATTATACGGGCAAGACAAGCGGGCTGTCAATGTAGGATTAGTGGCTGGTGACTGGCTGCCAATCGTTATAATTTTCTAACAACATTTGACGGGACGTGGGACAAGTCGCGGACACCGGTAATCATCATGGCATCCATGAGTTCCCGCTTCAATGTATCCAGAAGCAGTTTGACACCTTCCGCCCCGCCACCGATAGCGGCTACGGCAGCCGGACGTCCCAAAAGGACCGCATCAGCACCGAGAGCCAGCATCTTCAGTACGTCTTCGCCGTGACGGACACCGCCATCGACGAAAATCGTCAGCCGGCCTTTAACGGCATCAGCTATGCCCGGCAGCACATCCGCCGTACCTGCCATGCCGTCGAGGACACGGCCGCCGTGATTGCTGACGACAATGCCTTTTGCTCCGGCATCGGCACAGGCAACGGCTTCTTCCGGCGACATGATGCCTTTTACGATGAACGGCAGCTGGATGGATTTCACGATTTCTGTAATATCACTGGCGCTCTTAGGTCCTACTGGCTGGCCAAAGATGCGCATATTGATCAATGTCGCCGCATCAATATCGCTGGCAACGGCGAAGGCGCCAGCAGCTTCCGCTTCATGGGCTTTTTCTATGATTTTGTCATTGCTGCGGGGTTTGATCGTCGGGATGACTACGCCCGGGCGTTTCTTACAGGAAGCAATACCCGAAGCATACATATAAGGAGCTCCACTGTCTCCAGTAAAGCACAGCGTACCTGCGTCCATGGCGCCCTGTGTCACGGCTTCATCATATTCCTGTTCTACTGTAGCCGGATCACCGTCTACCTTGGCATTCAGAACAATCCCACCGACAGGTGCAATGAGTACAGGCATACTCAGTTTGCGTCCCAATATCTGACAGCTCGTATCCGGTTCATCCTGTCCGGACATGCTGCGCATGACCAGGCCGTATTCCTGCAATGCTTCCATATTGCGCATAAATGAACGGGCCGTGCGCAGGCCGCCAAAACCGGGAATCATGCCGACGCAGGCTTTCCCATTACATTCGGGACAGACATGACAGCCTTTCATTTTCTGACGCGCAATGTCACGTACTTCTTTCAAATCCATTTGACATACCTCCTTAAGTTGTATACATGTATGACACTTTATTTATATTGTACTGCAATGCATCCTGTTACGCTATAGAAAAATGCATCTATCATAAAACAAAAACGGGACTGCCCGAAGACAATCCCGTCGAATCCGCCTGTAGAGACAGACTTAGTCCATTTTTACAAAAGCGTCTTTACCAGCGCCGCAGGTAGGACAAACCCAGTCATCAGCCAGGTCAGCAAATTTTGTGCCTGCTGCTACGCCGTTGTCAGCGTCGCCTTCTGCTTCATCATAAATATAACCACAAATAGTGCATTCGTATTTGTCCATGATTCTACCTCCAAAATCATACTAAATCTTAGTAAATAATTATGTTTCACTCATCACATCATATCATGGTCCTATAAAATTTGCAACTGAAAAATGTATATATGGTAGTGTTCCTAATGGACACACTACCATAAGGCCAAAGGTACATGCGAATTTACTTTGCCCGTTTCATCATATTCAAATCGACGATGCCCGTAGAATAGGGAGCTACTTCATAGAGCCCGAACAGGAAATGGATATTCCCCGCTTTATCGAGATAATAGTTTTCCGGAAGCTGTGTCAGGCCGGTAAAATAAGAAGAAAGCTGATACTTGCTGGAGAGCAACGCCTGATTGATTTTTTTGATCGTAAAATATTTTTCATCGCCCGGCTTGATAATTTCCTGCCAGGTTACTTTTTTCCCCGTCGTCAAATCAAACGTTGTCCCTTTTTTCCAATGGGTCGGGTGAGCATCCCGGCCAAAATAGATTTGTCCCGATTCGACGATGGATAAATAGGTACCATCATTATGCGTTACTTCATAAGATTTCGTTTCCGTGACAAAACTATGATTGCCGGCTTTATCTTTCTGCTTATTGAAAAAATCCTGCGTTTCTTTCTGTTCATCTGCATAATACTGACGGATTTGTGCCGTCGCTGCCGCATTTCCCATGACCGTGACGTCGGGATAGGACATTTCCAGATAACTGTCTCCATCTTCTGACCGCGGCATCTGTACCATCTGAACATCGGCAGGCGGCGCCGCCAGCGCGACTGATGCTGTCAACAGAGCAGCGCTGAGCATAGCTAATATTTTTTGTTTCATCGAAAATCCCTCCTCTGATACTTCGTAATATTACTTCAATTGAGTTTGTTTCCGTTTTTCATCTGTTCCCAGGCGGAAAAAATAATATACATTTTCAGCTGTCTGACGAGTCATTCCCGGTACAGCCGCCAATTCATCAATTTCTGCCTGTTTCATGTCATCGATCGTTTTAAAGTGCTGCCACAGCGCCTTGCGCCGTGCCGGACCGATGCCTTCGATATGGTCCAGAATAGAAACGAGACTGCGCTTTCCCCGCAGATGCCGGTGGTAGGTAATAGCAAAACGATGCGCCTCATCGCGGATAGCCTGCAGCAGCTGCAGCTCCGGCGTATGATGGCTGAGGATAATTGAATCGCTGCGCCCTTCGACAAAGACTTCTTCTATGCGCTTGGCCAGACTGATGACCGGCGCCTCACACCCGGCCTGCCGTATGATTGGCAGAGCGGCATGGAGTTGTCCCTTGCCGCCATCGATGACTATTAAATCAGGAACGGGCCAGTCTTTTTCATTATACCGCCGTTCCATGATTTCCGCCATAGATTTAAAATCATCGGGCTTTCCCTGTACGGTTTTTAATTTAAACCTCCGGTACTCACTGCGTGCCGGCTGACCATTTTCAAAAACTACCATAGACGCAACCGTTTCGATACCCTGGGTATGGGAAATATCAAAACATTCCATCCGTTCCGGCAGGGACGGCAGGTCCAGCACCCGGGCCAGAGCCTGGACGGCACCGCTCGTCTTATCCGTATCATGCTGCCACTGGAGCCGTCTCTGTTCGAGCAGGACGCGGGCGTTTTCTTCCGCCATGGCGAGGAGTTTCTTTTTACTGCCCCGCTGGGGAATGATTAGGTTGACCTGCTGGCCTTTCAGCTGGCTCAGCCGCCGTTCACAATCTTCCTGTTCTGCCACAGCGGCTACGACAATATCCCGCGGGATAAACGACTGGGCCGTATAATACTGGTCAATGACAGCTTCCGTCATATCGGCGGCTGACTCATCATCGCTGTGATCCAGACTGAATGTCTCCCGTCCCATAAGCCTGCCGCTGCGGATGGTATAAATCTGGACGCAGGACTGTCCGGCGTCACTGGCCAGTCCCAATACATCCATATCGCCGCCCTGGGTAACGATGTTCTGCTGGGACTGAATGACCCGGATGGCTTCTATCTGGTCCCGGTACACAGCTGCTTTTTCAAATTCCAGCTCATCCGATGCTGTTTCCATTTTTTGCTGTAAATCCCGTATGAGCGGCGTATTCCTTCCTTCCAGCAGATCCACGGCCTGCCGGACCAATTCCTGATAATCAGCTTTTGTAATATAGTGCACACAGGGCGCATCGCAATGTCCCATATGATACTGCAGGCACGGCCGGTCTGCTTTGAGATTGCGGCAGGTCCGGATGTGGAAGGCACGCTGCATCAGTTTCAGGACGCGGTGCACT
This sequence comes from Megasphaera hexanoica, assembly GCF_043520715.1. Classification (NCBI taxonomy): domain Bacteria; kingdom Bacillati; phylum Bacillota; class Negativicutes; order Veillonellales; family Veillonellaceae; genus Megasphaera; species Megasphaera hexanoica. Next base: position 2,253,734 of record NZ_CP171361.1, read on the forward strand.
GCCCCGGCATCGGCAAAGGGGCCGAAATACCGGGCACCATCACGCAGGACCCGCCGGGTCATGCAGACCCGCGGATAGTCGTCCTGCAGCGTCACCTTGATATAAGGATAGGTCTTGTCATCGCGAAGCATGATATTATACCGGGGATGATGCTTCTTGATGAGCGTATTTTCCAGAATCAGCGCTTCCATTTCATTGGCTACGACGATGGTTTCCAGATCGACAGCATGACTGATCATAGCCGCCACTTTGACGGCCCGGTTGGCATCGTTGCGGACGTAACTTTTGACGCGGTTGCGCAGATTGACTGCCTTGCCCACATAAATAATATGACCTTTGGCATCTTTCCATAAATACACGCCGGGCTGGGTCGTCAGATTATTCACTTTTTCGAGCACGGCCTGTGAAAATGCCACTATTGGTCACCTCGTTCTTCCATGAGTTTCCGCGTCCGTTCCAGTACGGGTTTCAGGAATTGCCCCGTATACGACTGCGGGACAGCGCAGATATCTTCCGGCGTCCCCGTCGCAACGACCGTGCCGCCTCCGTCGCCGCCTTCAGGTCCCAGATCGATGAGATAATCAGCCGCCTTGATGACATCGAGATTATGTTCAATGACAACAACCGTATCTCCGCCATCGACGAGGAGCTGCAGGACATCCATCAGCTTGTGGATATCCGCCGTATGCAGCCCAGTCGTCGGTTCGTCGAGGATATACAACGTGCGCCCGGTACTTCTCTTGGAAAGCTCTGTCGCCAATTTTACCCGCTGGGCTTCCCCGCCGGATAAGGTCGTCGCAGGCTGTCCCAGTCGGATATACCCGAGACCGACCTGCTGGAGCGTTTTCAGTTTATTGAGGATGCGCGGAATCTGGGCAAAGAAATCGCAGGCTTCATCTACGGTCATGTTCAGGACATCGGAAATCGTCTTGCCTTTATACTTTACTTCCAGCGTTTCCCTGTTGTACCGCGTACCATGGCATACTTCACAGGGCACGTAGACATCGGGCAGGAAATTCATTTCGATGCGGATGATGCCGTCGCCCCGGCAGGCTTCACAGCGCCCGCCTTTGATGTTGAAACTAAACCGGCCGGCTTTATAGCCACGGACCTTGGCTTCCGGCGTCTGGCTGAACAGCTGGCGGATGAAATCAAAGACACCCGTATAGGTAGCCGGGTTGGATCGGGGAGTCCGTCCGATAGGCGACTGGTCGATATTGATGATTTTATCGATGTATTCTGTGCCGCGCAATTCTTTAAATTTTCCCGGCCGGTGGGGCGTACCATACACGGCTTCTGCCATCCCTTTATAAAGGATTTCATTGACCAGTGTCGATTTTCCTGAACCAGATACACCGGTCACTACCGTAAGTGTTCCCAGAGGAAAGGCTACATCGATATTTTTTAAATTATGTTCTGCCGCACCGACGATTTCAATCTGCGTTCCATTTCCCGGACGGCGCTGTGCCGGAACAGGGATGAATTTCGTCCCTTTCAGATACTGTCCAGTCAGGGATTCCGGGCATGCCATGATATCTTCCGCCGTCCCCTGGGCAACAATCCGTCCCCCATGTTCTCCGGCTGCCGGCCCGATATCGAGAATATAATCGGCCGCCCGCATGGTATCTTCGTCGTGTTCTACGACAATCAGGGTATTTCCCAGGTCGCGGAGATGCTTCAGGGCACCGAGCAGTTTGTCGTTGTCCCGCTGATGAAGGCCGATAGACGGTTCATCGAGAATATACAGGACGCCGACCAGACCAGAACCTATCTGCGTAGCCAGGCGGATGCGCTGGGCTTCCCCGCCTGACAGTGTACCGGCTGTCCGGGACAATGTGAGATATTCCAGCCCTACGGTCCGCAGGAAATCGAGGCGGGCCCTGATTTCTTTGAGAATCTGTTTGGCAATCAGCTGCTGCCGATGGCTAAGTTCCAACGTATCAAAAAAGTGAATCATATCCGTCACGGATAAATCTGTCAGCTCATGGATGTCCAGTCCGCCGATTTTAATAGCCAGCGCTTCCGGCCGCAACCGGGCCCCATGACAGGCCGTACACGGCTTGACCGACATAAACTGGCCAAACTGGTCGCGCATCATATCTGATGAAGCTTCGCGGTAACGGCGGCGCACCATCGGTATAACCCCTTCAAAGGGCGTCGAGAATGTCTTAACTTCACCGCGCAGATTTTCATATTCAAAGACACATTCATCATCCGAACCGTAGAGCAATTTCTGCTGCAGTTCTTCCGGCAGGTCATTATAGCAATTCTGTATCGTAAATCCATACGGTTTCAAAAGGCCTCCCAGCTGACGCATGAACCATGAATCGGGATTACTGCTGAGGGCAGCAATACAGCCGTCGGCAAAGGATACATCACCATGAGGCAGACACAGATGGGGATCAACTTCCATGGTACTGCCGATGCCTGAGCAGGCCGGACAGGCACCAAAGGGACTGTTGAACGAAAACAGGTGAGGCTCGATTTCCGGCAGGCTCACATGACAATCGGGGCAGGCAAAATGCTGGCTGTACGTCACAGTTTCTTTCGTGCTCATGCGGAAGACATGGACGATGCCTTCGCCTAATTTCGCTGCCGTTTCCAGAGAGTCAGTCAGCCGAGTCAGGATACTGTCCTTGATGACCAGGCGATCGACAATGACTTCGATAGTATGCTTCTTATTCTTTTCCAGAGGAATATCGTCCGACAAAAGATAGACTTCTCCATCGACGCGCACCCGGACATATCCATCTTTGACCAGACGGGACAATACTTTCTGATGAGTCCCCTTTCGCCCATCGACGACGGGTGCCATAATCATGACTTTTTCTCCGTCACCCAGAGCCATGATGGAATCGGCCATCTGCTGGATTGTCTGCTGGCGGATGGGCTTGCCGCACTTCGGGCAGAACGCTTCCCCGGCACGGGCATACAGCAGTCGCAGGTAATCGTAGATTTCTGTGACCGTCCCTACAGTAGACCGGGGATTCCGGCTCGTCGTCTTCTGATCGATAGAAATAGCCGGCGACAGCCCTTCAATGTAATCGACATCGGGCTTATCCATCTGTCCCAGGAACTGGCGGGCATACGCTGACAGCGATTCGACATATCTCCGCTGTCCTTCGGCATAAATCGTATCGAAAGCCAGGGATGACTTCCCCGACCCGGACAGGCCGGTAAATACGACTAGTTTATCCCTGGGTATTTTTACATCTATATTCTTCAGATTGTGCTGTCTGGCACCTTTGATGACAATATACTTATCTTGCACTTTGTGCCTCCCGTTTGAAGTTTGACGTCTGATGTTTGATGTTTGAGGTTTAATGAAAAACGGGCCGTTACGGCCTGCAAACTGCGGCCTGCGATTTATCTCTTCTTCGCATCGGGCCGCTTGATTTTGCGCCGGTACCGCCGCTTCGGCATGTCACTTCCCTGCATCTCTTTAGGCAGCGTATCGTCCTGGCTCATATCGGCCAGTTTCTGCCGTAATTGTCCCAGGCGGTCCCGCAATTCTGCCGCTTTTTCAAATTCCAGACTCTTGGCAGCCTGCTTCATCTGCAATGTTACCGTCTGGATGACCTTGTGCAGCGCATCCCGGGTCAGCGGTTTATCCGTACTATGACCATACTCTTTCTGGTCCTCTGCTACTTTCGTCAGTTCTATCAGATCGACTACCTCTTTTTTGACCGACTTGGGCGTAATATGGTGTGCTTTATTATAGGCATCCTGCACTTTCCGACGCCGTTTCGTTTCATCTATGGCACGGGCCATGGAATCGGTAATCTTATCGGCATACATGATGACCTTGCCATGGACATTACGGGCTGCCCGGCCCATAGTCTGGATGAGAGCCGTATCGGACCGCAGGAACCCTTCTTTATCGGCATCGAGAATAGCCACCAGCGACACTTCCGGCATGTCGAGACCTTCACGCAGCAGGTTGATACCAACCAGGACATCAAACACGCCGGCCCGCAGGTCCCGGATGATATCGGCCCGTTCGATGGTAGCAATATCGGAATGGAGATAGCGCACGAGCACTCCCATTTCTTTCAAGTAATCCGTCAGGTCTTCTGCCATCTTTTTCGTCAGCGTCGTGACCAGCACCCGTTCATGGCGCTCACGGCGTTTGCGTATTTCACCCAGGAGGTCGTCCATCTGGCCGGCAATGGGGCGGACTTCCACTTCCGGATCGAGCAGTCCCGTCGGCCGGATAATCTGCTGGGCCAGATTAGTCTGCACTTCCATTTCATAATCTCCCGGTGTGGCGCTGACAAAAATAATCTGATTGATCCGTTCCGTAAATTCATCAAAAGTCAGGGGCCGGTTATCCAGGGCCGACGGCAGGCGGAATCCGTATTCGATGAGCGACTTCTTGCGTGAACGGTCACCGGCATACATGGCCCGCAGCTGTGGCAGTGTCACGTGGGATTCATCGACCATGATGAGGAAATCGTCAGGGAAATAGTCGAGCAGCGTATATGGTGCCTGCCCGGCTTTCCGTCCTGCCAGGTGGCGGGAGTAGTTTTCAATCCCTGAACAATACCCCATTTCTTCCATCATTTCCATGTCGTAACGGGTCCGCTGTTCCAGCCGCTGTGCTTCCAGAAGAGGGCCTCCATCTTTTAGCTCCCTGAGCCGTTCATCCAGTTCTTTCCGGATGGTTCCCAGTGCCCGTTCCATCTTGTCTTTCGTCGTAACATAATGACTGGCCGGATAAATCGCCACGTGTTTCCGTTCGGCAATCACTTCCCCGGTCAGTACGTCCACTTCGGTCAGCCTGTCGATTTCATCGCCGAACATTTCGATGCGGATGACGGAATTATCAAAAGCCGCTGGAAATACTTCGATGGTGTCACCGTGGACGCGGAATGTCCCCCGTTCCAAACTCACATCATTGCGTGTATACTGGATATCGACCAGCTTGTGCAGGATTTCTTCCTGTGGCTTTTCCTGCCCCAGCCGCAGAGAAACGACGAGTTCGCTGTAATCTTCCGGATCGCCCAGGCCATAGATACAGGACACGGACGCGACGATAATGACATCACGCCGTTCAAAGAGGCTCATCGTCGCCGAATGGCGCAGTTTATCGATTTCATCATTTATAGACGCATCTTTTTCAATATACGTATCGGTCGAAGCAATATACGCTTCCGGCTGATAGTAATCGTAGTAACTGACAAAGTATGCTACTTCATTATCGGGGAAAAACGCCTTGAATTCACTGCAAAGCTGGGCAGCCAGCGTCTTGTTGTGGGCAATGACCAGCGTCGGTTTCTGCACGGCTTCAATGACTTTGGCCATGGTAAACGTCTTGCCTGTCCCCGTAGCCCCCAGCAGGACCTGCGCCCACTGACCAGACTTTACCCCTTCAGCCAGTGATGCAATGGCTTCCGGCTGGTCTCCCATCGGTTCATATGGCGCAACGACCCGGAACGGATGAGACGTATCATAATCTTTATTTAAATGCGATTGTATATCCATAGCAGACCTCGAATCAGAACAAAGGAATAGCAATTTTCCGTTATCCCAGTATAGCATATTGGCGAACATATGTACAGAAAAAGGAGACTGCACGACAGGACAGTCTCCTTGATGATAACAGGACAATACATACCACCCATCGGTTTAGGCCGGTATCCGTTTTTTCATTTGTCGTACATTATAGACTAATGCCGCTGTCGTAACGATGAACGCCGCCCCGTCACTGACGGCTCCGGCCAGCCAGATGCCATCCAGACCCAGGAACGAGGAAAACAGATAGACACAGGGAATGAGGAAAAAGACCTGGCGGTTGATCGTAAAGAACAGGGAAAAGAGGGGTTTATTGACGGCCTGGAAATAATTTCCCGCTATGATGGAAGAGCCGACGACGGGCGTCATCACCAGATATATACGCATCGCTCTCACCCCGACGCGGAGCAGGTCCGGTGAATCGTTAAAAATACGGATGATTTCCTGGGGAAACACTTCGGCGATGATAAATCCCAGAATGCTGACCCCCGTTGCCGCCAACAGAGCCAGTCGGAGTGTATGCAGGACGCGGTCATACTTTCTGGCCCCAAAATTGAATCCTAAAATAGGCTGGGCCCCCATGCTGATGCCGACGACAGGCATAAAAATGAGCATCATAAGCCGGTTTATGATGCCGTAGGCAGCTACTGCCGTCACGCCGCCATAAAACTGGATTTGTACATTGAAGACGACCATGACAGCTGTGGCAGCCAGCTGCATCATAAAGGGAGAACAGCCTATTTTGACGATATCCAGTATACTATGCAGCCGGGGACGGAGATATTTCCACCGCAGCTTCAGCACAGCCGGGCCCCAGATAAAATACCAGGTGACCCAGACAGCCGCTACGGCTTGTGCCAGTACCGTTGCCAGTGCCGACCCGCTGATTCCCCACTGGAACGTGAACACAAACAAGTAATTCAGTATGACGTTAATGATACCTGCTATGATTTGTGTCGCCAGGGCCGTCCGTGGATCTCCCTGGGCGCGGATGACATTGTTGATGCCAAAACCGATGTGCTGGAATACACTGCCTACGAGAATAATGCTGATGAAATCGTGGGCATAGGGCAGGACAGCCGGATCCACTCCCATGAAATCCTGCAGCAGGGAATCGAGATACCACAGGAACAATCCGGTCGTTACAACCATGATGGCAAACATCAGGGTAAAGGCATTCCCCAGTATACCTTCTGCCCGGTCTGTCCGCCCCTGTCCCAGGCGGATAGAAATGATATTGGCTGAACCGACACCGATGAGCATGCCAAACGCCATGAGCAGGGTCTGAACCGGGAAGGCAACGGTGACAGCTGTCAGTGCCAGTTCACCAATGCCCTGGCCAACAAAGATACTGTCAACTACATTGTACAAGGCCGTAATGACCGTACCGGTAATGGCCGGGACTGAAAATTTCCAGAGCAGCCTGCTGACCGGCTGGGTTCCTAAAAACGAAGCATCTCTCATCTATCCGGGTCTCCTAATCTATTATTAAATATATACTATAGTATACCACAGCCTCTGATGGCGCTGCGATACTGCATCTGGCAAAAAAACAGGAACTGCCATCACAGCTTTGATGACAATTCCCGTTCAGTCTATCCTCATGATTTCAAAATTATTATATTCGATAACTCAGCGATTCAGTACGCCCGTTCCCGGTCCTTCTGCTTTCGTATCGTCTTCAATACAGTCTTTTACCAGGTCATTGACAATAGTCCCGGCAATAATCAGCCCTGCTACCGACGGTACAAAGGAAATACTCCCCGGTACAGAACGACGGAAGTCACAGCTGTGAGAGCTCCCGGGCGGACAGATGCAGTTGGCACCGCAGCCGCTCTGACGGCGTTTCAACGGCTGTTCTTTGGAGTACACGACTTTTAATTTTTTTATATGCCGCTTCTTCAGTTCACGGCGCATGACCCGTGCCAGAGGATCTACGCTGGTCTTATAAATATCGGCTACTTCAAATTTCGTAGGATCCAGCTTGTTGCCGGCCCCCATGCAGCTGATAATAGGGATATGTCTCTTATCTGCTTCCACGACGAGGGCGATTTTTCCGGTCATCGTATCGATAGCATCGACGATATAATCGTAGTGCTGCTGGAAAAACTTGTCCGCTACATCAGGCATAAAAAATTCTTCTATCGTATCGACAACAGCCTGGGGATTGATATCCAGAATCCGCTGCTTCATCATTTGCGTCTTCTTTTTGCCAACCGTCTTCGATGTCGCATGAATCTGCCGGTTGATATTGGTCAGACAGACCAGATCATTATCGACGAGAACAAAATGACCGATACCGGAACGAGCCAGACCTTCAGCCACATAAGAACCGACACCGCCAATCCCAAAAATAGCTACCGTCGTCTGTGCCAGCTTTTCCATGGCAACATGACCCAGCAATAATTCCGTTCTGGAAAAACGTCCCAACATAATAACAAGTTCCTTTCTATCTCTATAGTGACAGACTATTATATCATAAATTTTCCCTAGTATCCAGTTCTATTTCTTCTCATTAGAACGAAAATACGTCTTCGAATGCTATCATCCAGCATATGCTGCAAAGGAACACAAGAAACCAGGAAAAAAAACTACTGACTCTTTTGCACGGCGGTACTGTTGCCGCCATAATCCGTGAAGGTTTAATATACAAGGATATTTCCCAAAATAAAGACGGACTTTACACGCTCTTATTGATGACCGGTTATCTGACAGCTGTAAAAAATACGCCGGCTCCCAATGGGCGCCTTTGCCAGCTCATGATTCCCAATGCTGAACTGACCCATGTTTTCCAAAGCGAAATTCTCAACCGATTCTGTGCGGATTCAGGCGATGTGTCTGATTTATAATCGAAAAACAGCATTATATAGCTGAATTCAAGCAGAAGCAGATACCATCTGTCTTGAAATACGGTATTGTATTCTGTGGGAAAAAGATTCATGTTGCTATGTAATAAGTGGCTCATCGATAAAACCTGATCTGGAATAAAAAAAACAGGAAATCCATAGGATTTCCTGTTTTCTGCATAGGTTGTTGTAATCCAGATATATTGTCTATTATTTGGAGTACAATTCGACGATCAGTGTTTCGTTGATTTCGATTGGGAGTTCGTCACGTTCCGGCATGCGGGTAAGGGTACCAGCAAAGTTGTCGAAATCTTTGTCGATGTAAGCTACATCGAAGGATTTGAGTTCCTGGAAGGATTTCTTGAACATTTCGTTCGAACGGGAAGCTTCTTTCAGGGATACGACGGAACCAACGTTTACGCGGGCGGACGGAATGTCGCAGCGTTTGCCATCGACGAGGATATGGCCATGGTTGACCATCTGACGTGCCTGGCGGATGGAATTAGCAAAACCGATGCGATAAACGATGTTATCAAGACGGCATTCCAGCAGTTTCAGCATGTTTTCGCCCGTAACACCTTCCATCTTCTTTGCTCTATCATAATACCGGACAAACTGACGTTCCAGCAGGTTGTAATATGCACGGAGCTTCTGTTTTTCCAGTAACTGTGTACCGTATTCAGACATTTTTTTCTGACGTTGTTCTTTTTTGACGCGTTTTAATGCCTTAGGATGTCCGTACACATTCAGTCCGAACCGGCGACATTCTTTAAAACGCGGGTCTCTCCTCGTTGCCATTTTCTACATCACCTCATAGTTTAAAATAAAATAGGCTGCACACAATGCAGTGATAGTATTTTACCATGAAAGGACAGTTCTGTCAAATTCCGTTACAGCCGGATTTCTACGATCTGACCGTTGCGGATAGTCGCGCTTTTCCGGAACCGTTTCATATAGTCACGGGGAGAAAGATCCGGTTCCTGCATGACCAGAAGGAGGTTGCGCATAAACTGAGCATGGCTGAAAACGACGATGAACGACTCGGGACGGCCGCGAAGCCGGTCTATGGTCTGGTGGATACGCTGCAGGAGATGCTTGTATGATTCGGCATCGTCGCCGTCCACATAGTCCGGATCCAGATGACGCCAGTAGGCAATGACCCGGGGCCGGCGCTGGGCCGATGTCGTACCGGTACAGGTGCGGGGTGACAGATAGACAAATTCATGGACACAATCCCACGTTTCTACAGGTACATCGGGATAGAGCCGCATGAGCGGAGCTGCCGTCTGCCGGGCCCTCAGGTAAGGGGATGTAATGATAAGCTTCGGTTTGGGGATAATAATGCTGACAGCCCGGGCCTGCTCTTCCCCCAGAGAGGAAAGCGGTATCGTACGATGATCCCGGGTTGCTTCACCCGCATTAGCAGCACTTTCTCCATGACGGACAAACCATATTTTTTTCAAGCCCTTTCCCTCCTAAAAAAACAGGAGCTGCCCCGTAAGACAGCCCCACCTGTTACATAACGCCAGAGACTTCCGCCTCAGGCTCGTGCCTATACTTTCTAAATATCAGCCTTCCATAAGCCATGAAGGTTGCAGTATGCATATACAGTACCCTTATCCACGGCATGGAAATCAGCTTTGGGAGCTTCACCCGGTTTCAGGTACTTAAAGGTCAATTTGCCATCGCATTCCAGGGCAATCCATTCGATGTAATGGTTGTCCAGCATGGGATGTTCTATCGAACCTACGGTCACCTGCAGCATAGCCCCTTCTTTAGCAATTGCCGGTGTATGCTTTTCAGCCGATGCATCTACGGTATTTGCCACAAGATGGGTCATCGGCTGGCCGCAACAGACGAGATTCTTGCCACCGCCGTTTTTGATGACGGCAATGATATTGCCGCATAATTCACATTTATAAAATTCTACTGCCATGTTCATACCTCCTTCTAGAAAAAAGCTTTGTTGACATGAAAAAGTAAATCATACTATTAGTATAGCATACTCAGTTCCCCTTTGTCTCCTGCCATATAGAGGATTGAACAAAATACATTAAAATTTATATTCCAGATTAATACCAACGTGTCATAGGCAGATCGTTGTTCGTCCCTTTGGTAAAGAGCAGCTGATGGACGTCGATATAGCCGATATAAAATGCTACGGCACAACCACAGAGGTATAAGTCCCACATGCGGACGAATTCCATTCCCTTATCGGCAGCTACCTGGTCACGTACCTTCTGGAAATTGTGATACCAACAGCTTAGAGTGCGATAATAATGACGGCGCAGACTTTCCACATCGAGGATCTGGAAATCGCCATCATAAGCCAGCTTCAGGATTTCATAGACTGTCGGCAGTGTGCCGCCGGGGAAGATATACTTGCGCATCCAGGGATTGCTGTTTTTTTCGTCCCGGCCATCAATATAATGGAGAAGGAACAGTCCGCCCGGCTTCAAAATCTGATTGGCAATGGACATATAGCGTTCGTACTGGGAACGGCCTACGTGTTCCAGCATACCGACGCTGACCAGCCGGTCATATTTCAGTCCCTTTTTGGGCAGATCCCGGTAATCCATAAGGTCAATATGGATCTGTCCTTCCAGTCCCAGTTTTTTGATGCGTTCCTGCCCCATGGCCCATTGTTCGTGACTCAGGGTGCAGCCATAACCGGTTACGCCGTATTTTTTGGCTGCTTCTATGAGCAGGAAGCCCCAGCCACAGCCGATATCGAGGAGACTCATGCCCTTTTCCAGATGGAGTTTGGATAAAATATAATCTACTTTATTGCGCTGTGCCTGTTCCAGCGTGTCGTCATCATGTTTGAAATAGGCACAGGAATAGCTCAGGGTCGGATCCAGCCAGAGTTTGTAGAAATCATTCCCCAGGTCGTAATGAGAGCATACTTCTTCGCGCTGTGTCGATTTATCTTCTGACGGATAAAGAAGATTGTTGACAGCTGACCGGTCCAGGGAAAACTGGTCGATTTGTTCGAGAATGCATTTTAAGACGACGAACAAATCTCCTTCCACTTCGATATCGCCTTTCATATAGGCTTCGCCCAATGCCAGCGAGGTAGACGTAAGGAGTTCTTTTTTAGGAATATCCTTATGCACCAATACGCGGAACAGGGGTTTGCCCGTCCCTATGGTATAGGTATGGCCGTGCAGTACTACTTCAAAGCAGTACTTGTCAAACCGTTGCAGGTAATAAATGAGGAAATTATCCATAATATGCATGACTAAACACCTTCCATTCTCATCATATTATTTATAATAAACCTAGTCCGTCCATGCACCCCGGCAGACTACGTTTTCCAAAACCATCATAGTCGTAACGGCACCTACGCCACCCGGCACGGGTGTCAGTGCCCCTGCAACCTGGGAAACGCCTTCGAAATCTACATCGCCGACAGTCTTGCCATCGACGCGGTTGATTCCTACGTCAATAACGACAGCTCCCGGTTTGACCATATCGGCCGTTATGAGTCCCGGCGCCCCGGCGGCACTGATCAGAATATCCGCCCGCCGTGCCGCGGCTTTCAGATCATGGGTGCGCGTATGGCAATGAGTAACGGTCGCATTGCGGTTCAGGCAGAGCTGGGCCAGTGGCTTGCCGACGACATTGCTCCGGCCAATGATAACGACATCCTTCCCCGTCAGTGAAATGTGATAATAATCCAGAATGGCCATAACGGCACGGGGTGTACACGGTACAAATCCGGACCTCCCGGAAAACAGGCGGGCAATATTCGTATCGGTCAGTCCATCTACGTCTTTATCGGGACTGATGCAGTTGATGATCCGTGAAGCGTTGAGATGATGCGGCAGGGGCATCATCATGAGAATGCCAAAAATATGTTTCTGCTCATTGAAATGTTCGAGCATGGAAATGATGTCCCGTTCGCTTACCGATTCGGACAAACGGTAAATTTCAGCGGATAATCCGACGTTGCGGGCTACGCGCTGCATCGAAGAGGCATACATCGCCGAGGGCTTATCCTGACCGGCCAGGACGATAGCCAGTTCCGGCCGGATATGTTGTTCCTGGAAATCGTAAATTTTGCTCTCTACCCTCTCACGATGAAAGGCTGCTACAGCCTTCCCATCTAACAATAACACAAAAACTCCCCCTTTTAACGCAGGAATGTCACGTGGACATCATCGCCATCCCTGACATATGTACCTGCTTTCGGACTCTGATATACGGCGCGTCCGGCTCCGTTCGGCACAAAGCCAAGCCCGGCTTTGTCCAGCCAGTCATTGACTTCCCGGTTATCCCAGCCAATGAAAGATGGCATGAGGATGCCGTCGTCACTGCGGTGAATTTCCGGCATATGGCGCCGCTGCCCCTTCTCTTCCTGTTTTCGACGTGGCAGCAGATTTTCCTGCCCATGAGATGGACGAATTCCCTTAAATCGTACAATTTCTTCCATAATCTCTTTGAATACAGGTGCCGCTACCTGGGCGCCATAATAGACGCCTGATGGATTATCGACGACGATGAGGACGACAAACTGCGGATCTTCCAACGGCCCAAAGCCGACAAAGGAACCAATATACTGTCCTTCCGCATAGCCGGTTCCCTCGGCGTTGAGCCTCTGAGCCGTCCCAGTCTTACCGCAGAAATCATACCCGGCAATGTGGGCATTCTGTCCGCCGCCGGAAGAAATTTCTTCTGCCATGATTTTACTGATGGTCTTGCTTACGTCGGCCGAGACAGGCTGACCGACTTCTGTCGGTTCGGCCTTTTTATAAATGGAACCATCGGGATTATCGATTTCTTTGATTACATAGGGCTTCATCATATGGCCGCCATTGGCAATAGCCCCGAAAGCCTGGACCATCTGGAGCGGCGTCACGGCATTGCCCTGGCCGATGCCCATAATCGCTTCATCGACACGGCTCATAGAAGAAGCATCAAACAGGATGCCGGCCCCTTCGCCGGGCAGTTCGATTCCCGTCGGCTGGCCGAAGCCAAAACGCCGGGCATATTCCGTTTCTATGCGGCCGCCCATCTGCATGCCAATATATGCCATGCCGGTATTAATGGAAAATTTCAATATTTCCTTAATGGTGACATTGCCCATGCCGGCATCATCCCAGTTGTGGATGGTCCGGTCATCGACGTCGATATATCCTACGTCATGGTATACGCGGTTGACATCCCATTTCCCCGAATCGAGGGCAGAAGCTGCCATAATCGGCTTAAAGGTCGAGCCCGGTTCATACAAATTGACCACGGCCCGGTTCTTATACGCTTCCGCATTACCCTTACCGTATTCGTTGGGATCGAAATTCGGACGGCTTCCCATCGCCAGGATTTCCCCTGTCTTGGGATTCATGACGATGATGGCGGCCCCTGACGGATGATTGCGCTGCATGATGCCGTCCAGCCCTTTTTCCACGACATATTGAATCGTGCTGTCTATGGTCAGCTGGACCGACCGTTCCTGGTCTGGCAGTATCTTTTCCAGCGCCGATTCGAGAATAGGAACGTTATTACGGTCTGTCGTAATATGGAACTTCTGCACATCCCCTTTTATTTCTTTGTCCAGTACCATTTCAATGCCATCCAGCCCCTGGTCGTTTTCTCCTACAAATCCGATGAGTTGGGCCGCCATTTTGCCATTGGGATAGTACCGGTGGTTTTCATCATTAAACCGCAGCCCCTGCAGCTTTTCATCTTTTATCACCTGCTGCAGTGCTTCATAGTGGTCATGATCCATCGTCCGTTCCAGCCAGACAAAGGCCGTATCCCGCTGGAGCCGCTCCTGTATCTCGCTTTCCTTTATTTTCAGATATGGGGCGAGAATATGGGCCATTTCACTGGGACTTCGGTTGATCATAGTAGGATCGGCATACAGCGACTTTGCCATTTCACTGATAGCCAATACCCGGCCATCCCGGTCCAGAATCGTACCGCGCGGAGATTGAATTTTCCGGCTTTCTTCCGTCTGGGCGTCGGCCCGGCGGGACAGGCTGGGTCCCTTCACGACCTGCAGCCAGAACAACCGGCCAAAAACGACGGCACATACAGTAAACATAACGACGATGCATGCAGCAATACGCCGTTTCATGAATTGTTGTCTTTTTTTATCCTCTGTATTCATTGAGTTTCAGCCTCTTCATGGCGTTTCAGCCATTTTTCTGCCGCATCGAGCAGCGCAGCCGGGTCATTTTCCAGCTGTTTATTCTGGACGCGTTTCAGGAGATTGCGCAGGCAGTCCCCCGTACGGCGGCCACATGCACCAGGCAGGCGGCGGTCGTAATGCAGGTCTTTCGTACTGACGGGCATTTCCCGCGCCAGTTCTTCCATAAAGGCACCAAATGATTCGGTACCGCTCGTATCGGTATGTTCATGGCCGCATCCCCAGATATCACCGACAGCCAGAGCCGTCGCCTGGCGGATGGCTTTTGCCATTTCTTCACTGCGCCGGAACGGGCCATATAATGCCTCCCGGCGCAGCCATTTATTGATATCCCCTTCGCCCGTATTGGCAAAATAATGGAATTTCATATGCGTCCGGACCAGCCAGGCTATACGCCGGACAAAGGCCGGGTTCTTATGCCACCGGGTCAGGATATCCGCAGCCATTTCGGCGCCTTTGTCATCGTGCCCATAATCGGTCAGACGGCCTTTGTGTACGCCACGGATTCCCGGCAGTCCCTTCGCCACATCATGAAACAGCGCAGCATAGCGGATAACCGGATCAGCCGGCGTATGGGCGACGACGGCCAGGGTATGGAACCAGGCATCAAACGCATGAAACGGCAGCGACTGTGGTGTATCCGGCAGATGGGCCAGTTCCGGCAGAATGGGGATTTCATGGTAGATGCCATTTTCTTTCTGCCGGCAGCTGCACTGACCGAGGCCGCTGCGGACGAGGACATCAAGACCTTTATAAGCAGCCGGCGTTACCATGAGCCGGTCAATTTCAGACACGACCCGTTCCAGCGACAATCCCCGTACACGGTCGTATGCCGCCGGCATAGCACGCAGCAGCTCTTTTACCGGCAGGAAATCAAGCTGTCCCGTAAACCGGCAGGCCCGGAACAGGCGCAGGGCATCTTCACTGAACCGGCGCCGCGGGTCGCCTACGGTAACCAGACGTTTCTTACGGATATCTTTCTGACCACCTGTATAATCATAAATATGGTCTTCGTCATCCATAGCCAGGGCATTGATGGTAAAATCGCGGCGCATCACATCTTCACGAAGCGTGGAAGCGTACCAGACTGTTTCTGGCCGGTGACTGTCCGTTCCATACCGTTCTCCCCGGAATGTAGCCGTCTCGATAGTCAGTCCATCGACGACCAGGACGACGATGCCAAAGGCTTCTCCGTTGATTTCTACGGTGTGCCAGTGTTCTTTTTCTGCTATGGCACGGATTTCCTCCGGCCTCGCCGATGTCGTCACATCATAGTCATGAGGCTGCCGCTTCATCAACAGGTCCCGCACAGCCCCGCCTACGATATACGCTTCAAAACCGGCATCACGAAAAGCACGCAGAACGCGCCGTACAATTGGATTCAACAGCTACACCCCATTTCCTACAACAGAAGGATTCCAGTTCATTTCCCGGCTTATAATTCTGTAATATATTATCAGAATACTTAATTATACTATGATATGCCTGAAAATTACAAGGTTATCCCAGACCGCATTGCAGGTCCATTATAAGGAAATCTCATGTTCCGTCTTGTATTACTGTTTAAATATGCTATAATGTAGAAAAATTATACTATAAGGAGGTTATTCCATGTCTCTGGATATAAAAAAATTAGTAGAAACGCAATTCCCCCTGCTCGTCGAAATCCGTCGCCACTGTCATGAATACCCGGAACTTTCCTGGCAGGAAACGAAGACTCTGGCATATATAAAAGAAAAACTGAGCGGCTGGCATATTCCCTCCCAGTCCATTGAAAAAGGGGGAATCGCCGCCATCCTGGAAAGCGGACAGCCGGGCCCCACCTTGCTGCTCCGCGCCGATATTGATGCCCTGCCCGTACAGGAAGGAGCAATGAATCTTTCTCAAAAAAGGACATGTATCTCCCAGATTCCCGGTGTCATGCATGCCTGCGGTCATGATGGTCACATCGCCATGCTTCTGGTAGCGGCAAAGATATTGCATGAATGTAAAGATACCTGGTCCGGCACCATCATTTGCTTGTTCGAACAAGGAGAAGAAGACTCACACGCTATGGAATACATCGTTCCCTGGCTGGAAACAAAGAGCGGCTATCACATCGATGGATGCTACGCCACTCATCTGCGTTGGGATATCCCGACGGGTAAAATCGCCATCTGTCCCGATGCCCCCATGGCGGGAGGGTTCCGTTTCGATATTACCATTCACGGACAGGGAGGTCACGGATCCCGTCCGGACCTGTGCCACAGTCCCATCGACTGCTTTTCCGCCTTTAATCAGGAATTACAGGGACTGCGCCTGCGCGCTGTCCCGCCACGCCAGTGCCTGGCCGTCTCTATCGGCAGCCTCCACAGCGGTGAATTGCAGAATGTCGTCCCCCAGGAGCTGACCTTTGGCGGTACCTGCCGTTATTTTGATTACGATAAAGCTGGCAAACCCTTTTATGATGAATTTTATCATCTCCTGGACCACACCTGTGCCAGCTACCATTGCAGCTGGACCAGCGGTCCCGTACCCAAACCATTATATGAGGTCCACAACGACAAAACCTGCGCGGCCCTGGCAGAAAAAGCCATAACGGCCTCCCTGGGAAATGATATACTGACAAAGTGCGAACCGTGGATGGCATCGGAAACATTCGCTATCCTCACCCGGCTCTATCCGGGAGTTCTCACCTTTACAGGCATTGCTAACCCGTCAAAAGGTACTGGTGGCAATCATCATACACCGGAATTCGACCTCGATGAAGACGCTCTCGTCTACGGCACAACGGCCTGTATATCCTATGCACTGGCATTTTTAAAAGAAAACCCACAAACATCATTCATCCGCACGAATGAACCGTTAGATACACTGGCCGCGCGGAATGTATGACATGCATGCTGTCTATCGTAAAAATACAATTGCATTCTGGTACATTATATTGTAGAATAATGGCGGTTGCGACAAGGCAGCCGTTATTATTTATATATATGTTTTCATGTTTTTATCTTATGTTTTAGGAGGCACTAAATTGGACCTTATTAAAAACTGGAAAATCCATGTGTTTGCCTTGCTGCTCGTCATCGTGGCAGAATTTATCGGCATCCAGAAACATGGACTCGTCATCTTCCTGCCAATGCTCTATGCACTGGTACTGGGCGGTATCATTTCCTATCCATCCTTCCACATCCTGAATGAAAAACAGATGACCCGTGCAGGCAATCTCATGGGCATCACCATGCTCTTCCTGATTGCCAAAATCGGTCTGGGCATCGGCCCGAACCTTCATCTGCTCCTGAATTCCGGTCTGGCCCTGATCATGCAGGAATTCGGCCATTTCTTCGGCACATTGATTTTCGGCCTTCCTACGGCTATTTTATTGAAAATGGGCCGGGAAGCCATCGGTGCCTGCTACTCCATCGACCGGGAAGCCAATGTGGCTATCATCGCCGAAAAATTCGGCATCTTCTCCCCTGAAGGCCGTGGCGTCATGGGTATGTACATCTGCGGAACTCTCTTTGGGGCTCTCTGGATTTCCATTCTCGCCGGCATCGTATCCCGCACGGGAATCTTCCATCCCTATGCACTTGCCATGGGCGGCGGCATCGGTTCAGCCAGCATGATGGCCGCCTCTGTTGGTTCCATCGTCGCCGTATTTCCCGATGAAGTACAGAAAATCACTGCCTTTGCCGGGGCTGCCAACCTCATGACATCGGTCATCGGGATTTATTTCTCTCTGTTCATTTCCCTGCCAGTCACCATCAAGGTATATGAACTCGTTACAGGCCGGAAACGGAAAGATGAAGTAACCGAAGAAGAACAGGCCGATGCCAAGACAAAAGAAACGATGGCACAGAATGAAGAAGCCGTCGCAGCAGACATCAAAAAAGAAGAAACGGAAGAACAGGAAGCAAAAAAAGGATCTACCCTGGGCGATGACCTGCTCATCCTCTTCATCACCGGCGTCCTCACCCTCGTAGCTAACTTCGTCGGTTTCAAAGTCAATCCTCTCGACGACTGGCTCGGTATCCTGATCATCATTGCCATCTGCTTTGTCGGCATCCTCATCGCCCACGTCCCGGTACTGAACAAGCTGCCCAATGTATTCTGGGTCTCCATTGTCGCCGTCGTCATTTCTATTCCGGGCATCCCCGGTGCCGAATGGATTACGACCATCACCAAGAATGTCAACTTCCTGGCAGCCTGCACGCCTATCCTGGCGTATGGCGGTCTGTCCCTCGGTAAAGATATCCCCGCATTCAAGAGACTGTCCTGGCGCATCGTCCCCGTTGCCCTGATGGTATCGTCGGGCACATTTATCTGCGCGACGATTATGGCAGAAATCATGCTCCATCTTGAAGGTGTCATTTAGGTTTAAAAAGGAGGCTTTACTATGACCAAAGAAGAATTAAAACAGAAAGTCTGCGATGCCATTGATAAACGCGCCGAAGATATCATGTCGTTCGGAACGTCTGTATTCGATGAACCTGAACTGGGTTACAAAGAAACAAAGACATCAGCCAAAGTCCAGGAAGCCATGGATAAACTGGGTATTCCTTATACGACAGGCTGGGCCATCACCGGTGTCAAAGGCCGGCTGAAGGGCAAAAACTCCAAGCGTACTGTCGCCGTCATGGGGGAACTCGATTCTATCGTCTGCCGCCGCCATCCGTCAGCCGATCCAGTAACCGGCGCGGCTCACTGCTGCGGTCATTTCATCCAGATTTCCGATATGCTCGGCGTCGCCATGGCGCTGAAAGATGCCGGAGCCATGGATTATCTCGGTGGCGATGTCGTCTTCTTTGCCGTGCCGAGTGAAGAATGTATTGAAATCGAATACCGCAAGAAGCTCATGGATGAAGGGAAAATCCATTTCTTCGGCGGCAAGCAGGAAATCATTCTTCAGGGCGGATTCGATGATATAGATGCCGCCATGGAAATGCATGCCTACTCGACGGATGACCCGGAAGGCAATATCATCCTCAACGGCGGCATGAGCGGTTTCATCACCAAACTCATTGAATACCACGGCAAGGCAGCGCACGCAGCCGGACAGCCTCATCTGGGTATCAATGCACTCAATGCCTGCATGCTGGGCATCATGGGCGTCAATGCCCTGAGAGAAACATTCCAGGAAAAAGACCACGTCCGCTTCCATCCGATTATCACCTCCGGCGGCGATCTGGTCAACGTCGTGCCCGATCTGGTACGCATGGAAAGCTACGTCCGCGCCGCATCGGCCGACGCCATGAAATTCTACAACGACCGCATCAACCGCGCCCTTCGTGCCGGTGCCGACGCCATCGGTGCTACCTGTGAAATCAAGGATATGCCGGGTTACCTTCCCATGGAACAGGATAAAGCTCTGGGCAAAATCTGCGAAGCCAACGCCGACGCTATTTTCGGCAAGGACCACGTCGATACGAACCCGCCGTTCAATGCCGGCAGTACCGATGTCGGCGATATCTGCAACCTCATGCCCTGTATCCACCCTCATGTAGGCTGTGTCCACGGAGCCCTTCACAGTGCCGAATTTGAACTGTTCCAGAAACAGGCCGCGTATATCAAGACGACCAAAGTAATGGCAATGACCGTCATCGACCTTCTCTATGACAACGCTGCTGGCCTGGAAGACATCCTGAAAGACTATAAGCCACGCATGACAAAAGAACAATATCTGGCATATATGGATTCACTCCGCAGCTGAGATAAAAGATGTTTGATGTTTGATGTTTGACGTTTGATGTTAAAAAGGGAATGCCCCATGAAAACGTAGGTTATCATGGGGCATTCCTTTTTCTATTTCACTGTTATACTTTTTCCAGAATACTGGTCAGGTTATCATTCAGATAGGGATAGGCGACCTGACGAATCATGGCATCGACGAGCTGCGGATTAAAGGCATCATCGGTAGCAGGCAGACAGATATCGAGCACGATATCGCCGTTATCCGATATGTAGAATTTGAATACTTTGTATTCTTTGTTACCCTGATTGATGAAATCATAAATGGCAGCCTTATTCCCATCATTGACGACTCCGGTTGCGACGAAAATGCGCAGCATGACATAGATACTGTCGTCAATAAGTACCAGGAACGGCAGCCGTTGGCCTTTGACTTCAATACCCGATTGGAAAGCAACGGAATGGCGTTCGTCGTCTTTCATTTCGTTCACGGTAAAGGCTTTGGGATCCACCTTGTCGATATAGGCTTTAAATTTTTCTGCTTTTGTATTCATGTTATCACCTCAAACAACTTGATACATTTATTGTATCACATCTTTTGTATCTCTTCTATTCTTATGGCTTGGATAAATAAAGAGATAAAACGATACGAGAGCCCCTATTTCTCCTATAGCCATGACAATGCCCATGGGGATTGCCGTATAGCTGCCGGCGATTCCTACGACAGGAGCCATGACTGCCCCGGAAATCATGGAGAAAAAGCCGATGAGTGCCGCAGCGCTGCCGGCATTTTTTCCCTGTGCCTGCATAGCCATAGAAAAGCTGCTAGTCGATAAGGAGGCCAGTGTCGCCACCGTGAAGAAAAGAATGACCAGAATAGCATAGACAGACCAGTGCAGGAAGAATCCTGTCAGCAGGGCCATACTGCCTACCACCGCCACCAATAGGACAAAGCGCAGCATCTTCCAGTCGGGAATGCGACCGGCCAGCCGTCCTGTCAGGCCGCCGCTGATCATGAGACCGATGCCGTTGATGCCGAAAATCAGACTGAATGTCTGAGGCGTCACATCATAGATATTCTGGAAAACGAAAGAAGAAGCCGATATATATCCGAAAAACGCCGCGAAGGCAAAACACTGCATGACACAGTGTCCCATAAAATACGTATCGCGGAATAACTTGCCGAAGCTCCGGACGCCTGCCAGCGGTCCGCCATGGATCCGCTTACGGATGGGAAGCGTTTCCGGCATGAAGAGAGCACAGACTGCCAGCGCCAGGCCAATGATGACGAGCAGCCAGAATATGCCGCGCCAGCTGGAAAACCGTAAAATCTGTCCGCCTATGACCGGAGCCAGGATAGGGGCGATGCCATTGACCAGCATGAGCATGGAAAAGAGCCGGGTCAGAGCCGTTCCACGGCAGACATCACGGGCAATGGCCCGGGCAATGACGATGCCGGCACCGCCGGCAAACCCCTGGATAAACCGGGACACTAAGAGCAGCCAGATTGTCGGAGAGAAAATACAGGCGACGGACGAAAGGGAAAAGACGGCCATGCCCAGAAACAGCGGCTTCCGCCGCCCTGCATCGTCGCTGACAGGACCGGCTATGATCTGACCGGCAGCCATGCCGGCCATGGACGCCGTCAGCGTCAGCTGTATCATAGATGGTACGACACCGAAATCGGCCATCATGGCCGGAAGTCCCGGCAAGTACATATCTGTTGAAAGTGGGGCAATGGCTGCCAGCATCCCCAGAAATACGGTCAGCCCTATCATCAGATGTTGACGTTGTTCACTCATTTAGTTCGCACTCTCTTTCCACACAGGCAGATTCTGAATCAGCGGCGGCACGTCTGCCAGTGTCTGGCAGGTATGCCAGGCCGTTGCAGCCACAGCGGGTTCCACACGGACCAGATCGGGTACCCAGATAGACGGGATATGAGCTGCCGCCGCGGCTTTCAGGCCATTTCCCGAGTCTTCAAGGACAAGAGCCCGCTCCGGTCGTATGCCCAGAGCCCGGCAGACTGCCAGGAAAATATCCGGGGCGGGTTTACTGTGAGCCATGGCATCACCGCTCTGGATATGGCAGAAATAGGACTCCAATCCGGCTTTATGAAGCAGCAGCCGTACCGTTTCTTCTGCAGAGGAAGAAGCGACTGCGCAGCGGATACCTTCCTGTCGCGCGTAATCCAGGCATTCCTGCAGGCCCGGTTCTGCCGGGGCACCCTTTTCATGATAGATTGCCAGCTGCATGGCCTTCTTCTCATCGTGGAATGCATCATAGGGAAAGTCCGCCCCATAGGTCTGCAAAAATATTTCTTTTATTTTCGCATTATTCATGCCAAATATGGTATCAAAAAATGAATCCTCCATATCTATACCATATTTACGGCCAATGGCCCGCCAGCACGGTACGGAAATCCGCTCCGTATCGAACATAAGACCATCCATATCAAAAATAAAAAGCTCCGGTCTATACATCTTATTCCCCTTTCATAAACGCTAACAACCTCTGGCTGCTGCCAGAGGTTGTCTTTCTCGCTGTCGCATTCGATTATCCTGTTACGTTTTTAGCGTACAGGGATGACTTCCAGCCAGTATCCGTCCGGATCGGCAATGAAGTAAATCCCCATGGCCTTATTTTCAAAGACGATACAGCCCATGTCTTCATGTTTCTTATGAGCCGCATCAAAATCCTGTACCCGGAACGCCGTATGGAATTCATTTTCACCCAGATTATACGGTTCTTTCCGGTCTTTGAGCCAGGTCAGTTCCAACTGGAAATCACTGGCATCATTGCCGACATAGACAATGGTGAAGTTAGGATTTTCGATGCGCCGTTGTTCTACCAGTCCCAGGGCTTCTTTATAAAATTTCAGGCTTCTGTCCAAATCGAGAACATTGAAATTAGTATGAGCAAATTTAAATGTCATGATATTCCCTCCTTACGCTTCTTCCCAGCCTTTACCTACATTGACCCAGCCTTTGGCATGAGAGTAGGTTTCTAATTCCGGCAGTGTCAGTTCGATGGCACTATTTCCGGTACCACAGGCGGGAAATACCGTCTGGAACCGTTTCAATGATTCATCCAGATATACATCTACACCGGGATTGACGGCAAAGGGACACACACCGCCGACGGGATGGCCGATGAGACGTTCTACGTCATCGTGTTTGACCATAGACGCCTTGCGGTGAAATGTGTCTTTGAATTTGCGGTTGTCTACCCGGGCATCGCCGGCAAAAATAACGAGAAACGCCGAATCATCGTCGCCATAAAACGACATGGATTTGGCAATACGTTTCCCTTCCGTGTGCAGGGCTGCTGCGGCCAGATCGACAGTAGCACTTGATTCATGTAATACCTGCACCCGGTCTTCCATACCATATTGTGCAAAATAAGCCTTTACTTTTTCTAATGACATTGTATAAATCCCCCATCCCCCAATAACGGCTAAATACTACCTCTTTTGCGGATATAAAGAATTATATACCAAAAGAGTCTGCCATTCAAGATAGTCTAGAGGAGTTCAAAGGAGGCAACACTGCCGCAATCGGTCTTTTTGACAGCCAGGCGGGTATCAATGCGTTCCCGCAGTTCACCTACGTGGGAGATAATCCCTACCAGGCGTCCGCCCTGACGCAGTTCCAATAGCGCTTTCAGGGCAAAATCAAGCGTTTCCGGGTCCAGCGTCCCGAATCCTTCGTCGATGAAGATGGTATCCAGGTGAATGCCCCCGGAATAAGCCTGCACTACGTCGGCCAGCCCCAGTGCCAGAGACAGGGAGGCCAGAAAGGTTTCTCCGCCGGACAGCGTATTGGCCGGACGGGCATATCCCGTATAGGCATCGAAGACTTCAATATCGAGGCCGATCTGACGCACCCGGCGGTCATCCCAAGAGTGGGAACGCTGCAGTTCATAGCGGTTGCGGCTCATTTTCTGCAGCCGCTGATTCGCCGCCTGGAGCACTTCATCGAGGAGCGCTCCTAAGACGTACCGTTCAAAATTAATTCCCGTCGTCCTGCCGCTGATAAGATCATAGAGAGCTCCCACTGTCTTATAGTGTTCACTCAACTCAGTCTGTTTCTTGTGCCAGGCATCAATCTGACTGGCACAGTTCGTAAGCTGGCGGAGTTCTGCAGCCAGTGCGGCCTGCTGCCGGGACAAGTCCTGGCAGGCCTGATTCAAAGCATCCAGCTTCTTGCGGTATGTTTCCATATCCGGTTTTGTCTTGCCCTGAATCATCTTTTCTTCCTGCAGGACCTGTCCCCGTGTCTGCTGGAGAGATGCTCCATAGGAAGTCAGTTTTTCTTTTAACGGTTCAATCTGCTGCAACTCTTTCTGCAGAGCCCGGCATTCATTCATATCACGGAATCCGCACTGACCAGCCTGTGCCTTTAATTCTTCCAGCGCTTTCTTATATTTCTGGCGCAGCTCATCCCGTTGGGCTTCTTTCATCCGGGCCTGTCCGCTCCAGTGGGCCTTTTCCTGTTCCTGCTTTTGTCTGGCCGCATTCCAGTCTTTTTCTTTCTTTTCAAAGGCAGCGAGCTGCTGACGGAGAGTCTGTATTTTCCCTTTCAACACAGTAGGATTGCGATATTCTTCAGGAAGTGTCCGTTCTGCTCTGGCCAGGGCTTCTTCCGCCTTCGTCCGGTACAGCCGTGCTTCCTCATAATCCTTGCGGGCCTGTTCTGTCACTGCCGTCTGCTGCGTCACCGTTTTTTCTTTCTCTTCCAGCTGTTGTGCAAGCTGCCGTGCCTGTTCGATTTCTTTCAGAAGAACAGCTTCTTCTGCAGCCGACTGTTCTGCCCGGCGGGACCAGTCGGCACTCGTCCCGTCTTCGGGATACTGCTGCCGCAGCAATTCATACTGGCGCTGCTGTTCCTGCGCCTGCGCAGACAGGACCTGTTCGTCCTGTTCCGCCTGCTGGCGCTGCTGTTCGCTTGCTTCCGCCCGTTTCCGGCAGCGTTCGACATCGGCCTTTTCCGGGAAATCAGCTGGTTTGACTGCCAGTTTGGGGTGGGATACGGCCCCGCATACGGGGCAGACATCTCCATCGTGCAGATTTTCCGCCAGGACAAAGGCCTGCCCCTGAAGGAACATGGCACTCACGGCGTCAAAATCCGTTTTGTCCTGAACGGCCTTCTGCAATACGTTTTTCAGGTGGCTGGCAGCTGCTTCTTGTTTCTTTGCCGTATCCTGCCAGTTGTTCTTCAGATTCTCTATCTGTTTTTCCTGATTGGCACGGAGCTTCCACTGTTTAGTCCTTGCCCTTACCTTTTCATACTCGCCTTCCCGGCCCGACAGGGCATCCCGTGTCTTGCGGACCATATCCAATTTTTTCTGAGCCATTTCCCGTGTCTGGTCGGCTGTATGCCATGCCTTTTCACAAGCCGCTGCCTGCAGGGACGCTTTATGCTGTTCTTCTTTCAATGCGGCATACGAATCGGCTTCTGTCACGAGATTTTCCAGGCGGATGGCTTCCGCTTTATCTGTTTCACATTGATCATGACCGGCCTTCATATCCTCTTCCTGCCCATTGAGCCGTTTCAGTTCTGTATCAGCAGCCGTCGCCTTTGTCTGAAGCGTTTCCCATTCTTTCGAAGCCTCTACGCCCTGCTTCTGGATATCATCGAGAGTACGGCAGGGTTCACTGAGCAGGCGGGCTTTTTCCAATAAATCCAGCTTCTTTTCTTCCGCGGCCATAGTCTCTTTTTGCGTTTCAAGCTGCTGCAGCCGTACCTTGGCATCTTCCCATGCTTTCCAGTGGCTGGCAACAGCCTCGGCCTGCTGGACTTCCTTCTGGAAATCATCGCGCTGGCGGACAGCCCGGCCAGATTTTTCCTTTGCTTCCCCTGCCTGCGCTGTTTTATCTGCAATGGTCTGCATCAGTATTGCTTCATCAGCGGCTCCCGTCAGTGACAAATATTGCTCAATCTTTTTCTTCAGGTCTTCATAGGCATGGCTGACATCATCATGCATGGTTTTGGCCAGTGCCTGCAGCCGGTCATAGCGCTGGGTATGGAACAGCACCTGCATGATGCGCTGCCGGTCTGATGAATTGGCCAGGAGCAATTTCCGGAAATCCCCCTGGGGCAGGAGGACGACCTGACGGAACTGGTCCGATTTAAATCCCAGGAGTTTTTCAATTTTCTGGGAGACATTCTTACTGGTCACCAATATGTCCCCATCCGGTGTATTCAGCTCGTAAAGGGCAGCTTTCATAGATACATGCCGCGTACCCGTTCCTCTTTTTTTCGCGATTTCCTGGTCCGGGCTCCGTTCGACGCGATATAATTTTTGTCCAATCGTAAAGGTAAACGCTACCTGCGTCACTTCTTCTGGTGTCGCATATTCACTGCGCATATGCGCTCCGTTGCGTCCTTCTGTACCGCCACTCAGTTCTCCGTACAGGGCATAACACATGGCATCAAGAATCGTCGTTTTCCCTGAGCCAGTCGGTCCGTAAATGAGAAACAACTGCCGGTCTCCCAGAAGGCGGAAGTCGATGACCTGCCGGCCTGCATACGGGCCAAAGGCAGTCATATCCAGATAAACGGGCTTCATAAAATCCCTCCTCCTTCTTCTTTGCGCAATGCGTCCCAAAGCTGATGCAGACAGTCTGTTTCCTTTTCCGACAAAGGCTGTTCCGGCCTCATGGCACCGGCAAAACTGGAAAAGAGTTCTTCTTCTGTCGTCCCGCGGATATTGAAATCCCGGTCACCGGCATGGTCTGAAATACGGCGCCGCGGGGCCTCCAGTGCCATGGCATTAGGATATTTCTTGCGCAGTCTGGCCATGCCATCGAGGACCGGTTCGGTGTCATCGATACGTGCCAATACATAATCACCGGTCCGGTCATCTTCTCGTTCCATAATATCGTGGAATGAACCTTTCAGAATACGCACATCATGGCGTGGCGTAAAGGAAATAAACCGGCTGCTGACCTGTCCATTATCAGCCAGGTCGACGAGGACAGCCCCTTTTTTTTGTGTTGCTTCGCTAAAGGAATACTTAAGCAGGCTCCCGGCATACCGCACCTCCGGCCGTCCCACCTGCTGCGGCCCGTGAAGATGCCCCAGTGCGGTATACTGGAAGCGGTCAAAAACTGCACTGTCGATCATATCGGTACCACCGATAGAAAGAGGCCGTTCGGAATCGCTGCTTACCCCGCCAGAGGCAAAGACATGACTGACGCAGACAGCCCGCATGTCATCACATCCTCTGGACTGAAATGCACAGAGTGCTTCCAATGCCTTTTGATGATCGTGGATGGTTTCATCACTCAGAAAATGGCGGACATCAGCCGGTTCGGCATAGGGAAGCAGCACAAAGGCAACTGGTCCCGCATCATCGCGGAGGATGACCGGCCCCGTCAGCTTGTCCAGATCACCAGCAATATACAGTCCCTGCCGGGCCAGAAGGGCACTGCCAAAGGAAAGGCGGGACGCACTATCATGATTGCCGCTGATGACCAGAAAAGGAATATGAAGTTCCGCCGTCACCTTTGTCGCAATTTCATCAAACAATTCCACAGCAGCAGCCGGCGGCAGGCTGCGGTCATAGACATCCCCGGAAAGGACGACGGCCTCTATGCCTTCGTCTTTCAACAGTGGCAGAAATTGTTCTTTTAGCACGTATTCCTGTTCATCCGTCAGATAATCGCCATAAAACATCTTTCCCAGGTGCCAGTCCGCCGTATGTAAAATGCGCATGTCGTCACCTCTTATTCCTTGTACAAACTTCGCAGAAGTGAAATTTCATGAGCATATCCCGGCAGTTCATTCGGTGTTTCCAGATAAAAGGGGAGCTGCCGTAATGCCGGATGATTGATAATTTGCGTAAACGCTTCGATGCCGATATGGCCTTCACCAATCTTTTCATGGCGGTCTTTATGGCTTCCCAGTTCATTTTTACTGTCATTGATATGGATGGCTTTCAGTCTGGACAGGCCAATACGCGTATCAAACTGAGTCAGCACGTCATCGAGATGATGAACGATATCATATCCGCCGTCAAAGACATGGCAGGTATCGAGGCAGACCCCGATGTTGTCCTGCAGTTCCACCTTTTCAATGATAGCGGCAATTTCCTCAAAATTGCGGCCTACTTCTGTCCCCTTGCCGGCCATCGTTTCCAGCAGGACCGTCGTTTTCTGGCCTTTGAACATGCACGTATTGAGCATATCAGCAATAAAATCTATTCCTGTTTCCGCCCCCTGTCCGACGTGGCTGCCTGGATGGAAGTTGTAGCGGCAATGATCAAGATATTCCAGACGGCGCAGGTCATCAGCCATAGCTTCTCTGGCAAAAATCCGCGTCTTTTCCGTCTTCGAACAGCCATTCAGCGTATACGGTGCATGAGCCAGTATAGGAGCAAAATGATGCTCCGCCATCAGCCGGTTCAACGCTGCCATATCGTCCGTATCGAGAGGCCGGACGCTACCGCCGCGGGGATTGCGTGTAAAAAACTGAAATGTATCGGCACCGATCGACAGGGCTTCTTCACCCATATGCAGGAATCCCTGGGAAACAGATAAATGACATCCTATATGAAGCATAGCCTTTTCTCCTTTTATGCAAAAACAGGCTGCAACGAAACCAATTCGTCCCAGCCTGCCTGCTTATCCTATTAATTTTCTTTTTCGTTCTGGCATCCCGTTTCTTCATTCTGGCATTCTGCACAAATTCCCGTAAAGGATACATTGACAGAATCTACCCGATAGCCCGTTTGTGTCTGAGCCAGATCAGCGAGCTTATCCCGTTCCACATCTACATCCATGACGCGGTTGCAGCGGGTGCAGCGGATATGGGCATGGGGCTTGGTGTTAAAATCATAGCGGTGCGCATCTTCTTCGCACTGCAGCACCTGTACGACACCGATTTTTGCAAAAATTTCCATCGTTTTATATACCGTCGCCAGACTCATGAACGGATATTTGGGCTGTAATTCTTTATAAATGGCTTCTGCATTGGGATGTGTCGTATTATTGTTGACTACTTCATACACGGCCAGACGCTGTGGCGTGACTTTATAGCCGTTTTCCCGTAATACTGCAGCAATATCCATAGACATAATCCTCCTTTCTCCATTAACAAGGATTTTTCACCTGTGAATGCTATTAAATGAGTATGATTTTTAAATTGCGCTTCTACTATATTGTAACCGTTATTTGTTGAAATGGCAATACAAAGATTCTAAATAATACGAAAAATATACATTATATTCGCCCCTTTGTCAAATCAGACGTTGACGGAACAGCTATTTCCACTCATAATATAGTACTAGGAAGAAAGGAGACCGGCATGAATGAAGAAATGATTATCCATCAGATAGCTTCTGACCTGCATATCCGCCCGGGACAGGTCCGGACCGCATTAGACCTGTTTGCCAGTGGCAATACCATCCCGTTTATCGCCCGGTACCGCAAAGAGGCAACGGGGACCCTGGATGAACAACAGCTGCGCCAGATCAAGGAACAGTATGAATACGAAGAAACACTCAGCAACCGCAAGGACACGGTACGCCAATCCATCATGGATCAGGGATTATGGAGCAATGAAATCAAAAGCCAGCTGGAAAAAGCCCGGCTGTTACAGGACGTAGAAGATATATATCTGCCCTTTAAGCCTAAAAAGCGTACGAAAGCATCGATGGCCCGCGACGCAGGCCTGACACCTCTGGCTGATTTATTCTGGAATCAGGATATACACGGGCCAGCTCCGGAAAAAGCAGCAGAAGCTTATCTGACCAAAGATGTGCCTACCGTAGAGGATGCCATCCAGGGCGCTGCTAATATTATTGCCGAACGCTGCTCCGAACTCGCCCCATACCGCCGTTTTTTACGTAACGCCTTCTGGCATGACGGCAAACTCACCTGCTCGCTACAGGAAGAAGAGGAAAAATCACGGATTTATCTCGCCTATAGAGATTTTCACGAAGCCATCCGGCGCCTGCCCAGTCATCGTATCCTGGCTATTAACCGCGGGGAAAACCAGAAAGCGCTGAAAGTCAATCTGGAAGTCCGTACCGACGCATATATCAGCCGGTTGTGCCAGATGATCATCAAAGGCCCCTCTCCATATAAAGATATACTGGAAAGCGCCGCCACCGACAGCTATAAACGTCTCATCTGTCCCCAGATAGAACGGGAAATCCGCAATGAACTTACAGAAAAGGCAGAAAAACAGGCTATTCAGGTCTTTGCCTCTAATCTGCGCAGTCTGCTCCTGCAGCCTCCTTTTACCGGTCAGACCATTCTCGGTCTCGATCCGGGGTACCGCACAGGCTGCAAAGCTGCTGTCATCGACTCTACCGGTGCCGTGCTGGCCTACGGGACCTATCACCTTACGGGCTCGGAAAAACAGCGTCATGAAAGCGCCGATGCTCTGACCCACATGATCAGGGAGCACGAAGTTACCCTCATTTCCATCGGTAACGGAACGGCCTCATATGAGACGGAACAGTTCGTTTCCCGCTTAATCCATGAACAGCATTTGAAATGCCGCTATCTCATTACCAACGAAGCCGGCGCCTCGGTTTATTCGGCATCGGAACTGGCCCGTGAGGAATTACCGGATCTGGATGTCACGATACGCGGAGCCGTTTCTATCGCCCGCCGCATCCAGGACCCGCTGGCAGAATCGGTCAAAATCGACCCCCAGTCCATCGGTGTCGGCCAGTATCAGCATGATGTCAATCAAAAATCCCTGACGGCAGCACTGGATGCAGTCGTCGAATCGGTTGTCAATTATGTCGGCGTCGATCTCAATACGGCTTCAGCTGCTCTGTTGCAGCACGTATCGGGCCTGACCTCAGCTACGGCTGCAAACATCGTCACCTATCGCAATGAAAACGGCCCGTTCCACAACCGCCAGGAACTGATGAATGTCAACCGGCTGGGTCCGGCGACATTTACCCAGTGTGCCGGATTTTTACGCATCAAAGACAGTACCCAGCCACTGGATAATACGTCTGTCCATCCGGAATCGTATGATCTGGCCGCTAAAATCGTGCGTCAGTACGGATTTACTCTGAAAGATCTGAAGAACCCGGCCCGCCTGCAGGATTTGCAGAGCCGTCTGCAAATGAACGCCGCCCCTAAACTGGCATCGGCCCTCAATGCCGGCGAACCAACAGTCCGTGACATATTGGAAGAATTGCGGAAACCCGGCCGGGATGTGCGCAGCGACTTCCCCAAACCGCTGACACGACGCCACGTCCTGTCCCTGGATGAACTGGAAATCGGTTCTATCGTGCGCGGTACGGTCCACAACGTCGTCGATTTCGGTGCCTTTGTCGATATCGGCCTTAAAACGCCCGGCCTCGTCCACCGGTCAGAATTATGCAATCATCCCTTCCATCACCCGACAGATATCGTACACGTCGGCGATATCGTAGACTGTATGATTCTTTCTGTAGATACAGAACGGAAACGCATTGCCTTATCCATTAAAAAAGCAACAATATAATATAGATAATATAACAGGCTGCCCTCATCGGACAGCCTGTCATGTTATCTATATTATACTATTTTCCTAATTCACGTTTCGGCCATTCCGCATCTTGTAATATGGCCCGGCCAACCCCGATCATATCAGCCGCTCCCGTGACAAGAAGGTCTTCTGCCTGTTCCACTGTCTGTACCCCACCAGTCAGGATGACCGGTACGGAAACATGATGACGGATAGCGGAAGACATATCGCGGAAATAACCCGGTTCTGTATGATCCTGGCGGACAAAGAAATTCATGCCGCCTGATACATCAATCAGATCAACCCCAGCCGTTGCAAACAATTTAGCTGCTTCCACGGCATCATTGATTGTACTGCCGCCCGGCTGATAGTCACATCCGCCAAACCGGATAGCCAGCGGATACGCCGTACCGACGACCATACGGATAGCATGGATGACCTGCAAATGGAAATGAACACGTTTTTCCAGCGTGTCACAGCCATAGGCGTCGTTACGGTGGTTGGTAAGTGGTGAATAAAATTGGTTCAGCAGATATCCATGAGCCGCATGGATTTCCACGCCGTCATATCCGGACGCTTTGGCTCTGCCGGCAGCGGCGGCATATTCTGCTACGAGTACCTGTATTTCTTCGACAGATAACTCCCGTGGCAGGACCTGGCTCTGTTTCTGACGGGGATGTAGTACAGGAGACGGGCCCACAGCCTGCTGCCGCGTCACAATGGGATCGGCAATAGAACCGGCATGATTAATCTGAGCAAACACACGCGTACTCCCTTCGCGGTGGATACACCGGGTCAGCTGCCGCAGGCCGCCAATATCGCCATTGCGGGAAATGGAAATCTGATTCGGATCGGCTTTTCCTTGCTTATCAATATACATATGCTCCGTAATGATCAGACCCAGATAGCCCTTTTCTGCCCGTTTCTGATAATACTTACATATTTCTTCATCAATGTAGCCATGAGAAGCAGCCCGGGTAGCCATAGGCGGCATGACGATACGGTTCGTCAGCATAAGATGATGAATCGACAGC
Source organism: Megasphaera hexanoica (assembly GCF_043520715.1). Taxonomy (NCBI): domain Bacteria; kingdom Bacillati; phylum Bacillota; class Negativicutes; order Veillonellales; family Veillonellaceae; genus Megasphaera; species Megasphaera hexanoica. The sequence continues at coordinate 2,286,423 of NZ_CP171361.1, forward strand.
GGTTCTTTCCATTTCATTATCAATCACTCCTTACAAGCTAAAATTACATGTTATTTCGTAACCATTCTTTTCTTTTAGTATACCATTAAACACGACTATCCTATAGGAAATTTTTAGTCTTATTCCGGGAAAATTTCCTGTAGGAATCGTCTCTGGTTCACGTATACAAAAGAGAGGCCGCGGCAAACATAGCTTTTAATGCTCATTTGCCACTGCCTCATTTGTTATCGCAGGTAGAGTTGCAATGCCGGTTCTTCCTTGAAACGGCCCCGCAGTTCGACCGTACGCGTTTTCGCATCCGTTTTCTTGATTCCCCGGGCACTGACACAACTGTGCCGTCCTTCCAGGAGGACAGCAATATCCGTACTGCCTGTGATTTCTCCCAGAATATCGGCAATATCACGGCCCAGCCGTTCCTGAAGCTGCAGCCGCCGCCCGGCCATGTCACAGATGCGGGCAATCTTAGAAAGACCAATGACCTTGCCTTTGGGAATATAGGCAACGGTCGCTTTCATATCGTACATGAGGGCCATATGATGTTCACAGTACGAAAAAAGGTCAATATCTTTCATGACGACGACCTGATTGCTGCCTGCACTGGTCGTATCTTCTGCAAAGGTCTTATCCAGCATCTGTGCCAGTTCATGATTCGTGTAATTCATGCCGTCAAAGACTTCCTGGTACATTTTGGCTACCCGTTTCGGCGTTTCCACCAAGCCCTCCCGGTCGGGATTTTCTCCGAGAGCAATGAGAATCCCCCGTACATGTTCTTCTATCGCTTTGGTATCAATCATATCAGACACCCCGTTTCTCTGGATCCCAGATAACCTTATGTATCTGGATTTGTAAACGCACATCGTTCATTTTATGTGTTTCCATGAAAGCAACCATATCGACCGGTTCAATCGAACCGAATACTGGACTGAGATACACATGGCATCGTTCTGTCAGCCTGTACTCTTGTATGACTTCCCACGCCCGCTGCAGGTCTTCCTGGCTGCCGCAGACAAACTTCACCGTATCCTGCTTTTCCAGGACAGAAAAATTCTCCACTTTCATAGCCCGTTCCCAGCCGCTGGAAGGCAATTTGTAATCCATCGTAAAGACAGGCCGCGCAGGCATACAGAATGGACGCAGGTCTACAGCGCCGTTCGTTTCAATTTCTACGCGGATTTTTGGCTGTGCCAGGAGTTTTTCTATTAATTCAGCGATTCCCTGAGACAGCAGCGGTTCCCCACCAGTGAGCGTAACATTATGCACGCCCGTAGACAGGACGTACTCCACGATTTCATCGGGTGTCAGTTCTTCATAGGGACAATCCGCTTCATAGGCCCATGACGTATCACAGTAACTGCAGCGGAGATTACATCCCTGAAAACGCACAAATACAGACAACTCACCTGCCCGGTTCCCTTCCCCGTTGATACTGATAAATTTCTCTGCTACCTTCATGTCAGCCTCCATAAGACGCACAATTATTAGGCGTTTCGTATACATCTACGCGGGAAACATCATATCCCTGCTGTTGCATCGTTTCATAAATATGGCGGGAAAACTCCTCTGCCGTCGGCCGGAAAGGCACTTCATGGAGACAGAAATCTTCTTCCTTCAAGGCGGCTACAGTCGTTTCCTTCAGAGACCCCGTTTCATATATCAGGCTATGGTCATAGAAATCACAAATATCTTTCAGACTCTTTTTCAAGTCAGAAAAATCCACTACCATACTGCGGCATTGTGCATCAGTCCGCAACTTGTCCGACCGGATTTCTACGATGACCCGCCAGCGGTGACCGTGCAGATTATGGCATTTTCCTGCATACCCTTTAAGAAAATGAGCCGCATCAAATGATTGTTCTGTCTTTAAATAATACATGGCTGTACTCCTATAAAAAAACAGCCCTGCCAGAGCAGAGCTGTCTCACACAAATAAACAGTCCTGGTTTTGTTTTACGACAGGATGGTACAAGCGAACTGTCGATATGGCTTAACGAACATTATTTTACACGTACTCCGCAGGGCTGTCAATAAAAATCAGGGAAGATATACGTCACTGTAGTCTTTATGACGCATGAACCAGCGGGATGCATAGGAGCACGAAGCCTTGGTCTGATGCCCCGTACTGCGGATATAATCAGCCGCTGCCTGAACCAGACGGCCAGCCGCTCCCTGACCGCGCATACTATCATCGACTTCCGTATGGACGATGTCATAATCGCCCTGTTCGTCCTGGAAAAAATCAACTTCCCCGACGGTCTTTCCTTCTTCATTCTCTATCCAGATCTTATTGGGACTATACTGCAAATTCATGATATATCACCTCTAATGCGTAGTATATCAGATGCACAAATTCTTGTCTGTTGGTTTTGCAACGATGCGACAGCCTATATTTCTATTATTTTACAATTTTTCTTCTCTAAATTCTTTATATAATCTATTAAACTTATCTTTATTCAGTTCTTTTTCCCAGCAGGATACGACAACCGTTGCCATGCAGTTGCCACATACGTTACAGATGGTCCGGATCATATCGAGGATGCGGTCAATTCCCAGGAGAATGGCTACTCCTTCTGTGGGCAGGTTGAAGGCGGCAGCTGTCGCGGCGACGACGATAATGCCGGCACCGGGGACACCGGCAATGCCTTTGGTGGAAAGCATGAGCGTCACCATGACCAGAAGTTGTTGCTCGATAGGCATGGCGATGCCATAAAGCTGGGCGATAAACAAGATTCCGGCCGAGCTGTACAGTGTCGAGCCATCGAGATTGAAAGAGTATCCCGTCGGCATGACGAAAGTCACCGTCGCTTCGGGTACGCCAAGACGGTGGAGACGTTTCATCGCGCCGGGCAAAGCCGCTTCACTGCTGGCAGTAGAAAAGGCAAGGAAAAGAATATCTTTCAGGGCCAGAATCAGGTGGAAAAAATTAATTTTTGTAAATACACTGGCAATCGTGGCTACAACGGCAATAAACAACGCCGTGGCCCCGGCGACGGAAAGAATCAGTTTTCCCAGTGGGATCAGCATAGTTATACCATAACTGCCTACAGTATACGCAATCATGGCAAAGACCCCCAGAGGGGCAAAATGCATGACATAGTTAGTCACTTTGAACATAGCCTCTGCTACACTCTGACAGAAATTGACAATGAGCGTCCCCTTTTCTCCAATATGAGCGACGGCAACGCCGAAGAAACAGGCAAAGAAAATAATCTGGAGCATATCCTGCCGTGCCGCTGCATCGACAACATTCGTGGGGATAATGTGAAGTACATACTGCACCATATCGATGCTGTGCTGGCCGGCAGCAGCTGCTTCTTCCGTTCCAACCGCCGCCGATATAGGCACGCCTACACCCGGTTCAGTCACATTCATGACAAATAAACCAATAGCCAGGGCAATGGTCGTCGCAAATTCAAACCAAATAATAGCCTTTCCGCCCAGACGTCCCAGTTTCTTAAAATCGCCAGTCCCGGCAATCCCCATAACGAGGGTGCTGAAAATAAGCGGTACGACAATCATCTTGATCATCCGCAGGAACGCATCGCCAAACGGCTTTAAATGACCTGCCAGATCAGGAACCACATACCCCATGAGCGCACCCAGTGCCAATCCCAAAAAAATCTGTGTACTCAGCCCTATTTTCTTCACGCTATATCTCCTTATAAAATACGGTTACAATTACAAGCTCTTTCATTTTATAGTATTTCTTCCCAGTCTACAATGTAAATTTTGATATAAAAATGAAAAATAACTTATGACAGAGATATATAGCTTTATTTATTCAATATTTGATATTTTGATATTTAATTCATTCATTTTTTTGTACAGAGTCCCCCGGCTGCAGCCTAACATACGTGCAGCTTTTGAAATATTCAATTTGCTGGCAGTCAACGCATCAACTACATGAGCCCGGGACCACTTATTCATTTTAACGTCTATGCTGGTATCATTCATCGTGCTGTTTTCTGGCATAGTCAGCATAATTTCATCAACAGGCATCGCATTTTTTAATAAAACACTTACACGCTGGACAAAATTTTGTAACTCCCGGATATTTCCCTTCCAGATATAATTTCGCATGTATTCTTCAATTTTTCTTATTTTACTTTCATACATATAATATTCGGAACCAAAATACCGGTGAAATAAATCTTCACTGAGGAGCAAATAATCAGCTTCTCTATTACGAAGCGGCGGAATTTCCAAAGAAAGAACGCTGATTTTATAGTATAATTCTTCCAAAAATTCTCCTTCATTCATTTTTTTCTGCAGGCTATTCCCGGCAGAAACAATAATCCGCACATCAACAGATATGGCATGACGTCCATTAATACGGCAAACTTCATTATCTTCCAGAATACGCAGGATTACTGACTGTGCTTCCAATGGTGCTTCATCAATTTTATCTAAAAACAGAGTACCACCATGAGCTAATTCAAAAACACCTTCCTGAGATTCAGGAGATCCAAATAATTTGCCTTCTTTTTCCCGACCCAAGAGTTGCCTAGTTAACCGATCTGCTGAGATATTAGAACAATTCACCGCCAGAAATGGGTGGTTGCGTCTTTGGCTTTCATGATGAATAGCATGAGCAAACATTTCCTTTCCTGTACCGATTTCTCCCTGGATCAGAATATTAGCATCATATTTAGCGAAGCTTTTGGCCATATAAACAGCCCGTTTCATGGCTTTAGATTCGCCAACAATATCTGAAAAGCGATAGCGTGCTACCATTCCTCGTTTATGAAGATTAGAGCGTATTTTCTGCTCACTATTGCGAATAGAATCGACATCTTTAAATGTCGCTACAACTCCTTCTATTTTTCCATCAATCATAATAGGAATACGATTTGTATTAATAATAACATTTCCAGCCTTCATCAATTCGTCCATTTCTTTTTCCCCAGTTCGTAAAACAGACGAAAGTTTAGATGCTGGGAAGACTTCTTCAATATATTTACCCTCATATGGTTTATTTTTTAATGGAAGTATTTCTTCAGCCTGTTTATTGACGACAACAATATTGCCTTCCTTATTAATAGCCAAAATACCATCATGAGTATAATTTAATACCGCTTCGTACTGTTCCAGTTTCAATTGTAGTTCCCGGTGGTGTTTTTCTTCTTGAATAATAGATGATAACGTTTGTTGGGCAGAGTCAAGGGCTAATTCGATTTCATCTTCTGTATTTTCCAGTGTATAGTAACTGAAATCATATATACGGGCATAATTTTTTGCTAAAACACCCCCTACACCAAAATGGCAGCCATCTGCTTTTGCTTTTTTTACAGCTTCTTCTACATCCTGATCTCCTGTATATGAATAGTAACAAGCATCAATATTAAGAAGCTTGCAAAAATGAGAAATAAAGCCAGGCATCGTATCCAGCACAAAAAAAGCAATCTTTCCTTCTACACTACGCAGGCGTTCAAACGCTTCCAGATAAGCAGCACTAGTAAAACGCACTTTAATGATTGCTGTATCTAAAGAATGGCGCAATAAAGCAGCCGTACCACCACGACTAATAATAACTTTTACTCCTTGTTTAATAGCCTGTTCTGCATAATTTCTTGCATTCTCCCAAGAACCAACCCATACATCAACTTTCATATGGTGTCTGAATATGATATCCCGTGCTTTATTTGCGCCTTGTTCTGAAGGAGAGATAAATAATATTTGGTTCATAGTACAATGTTTCACACTCCTATATAGAGATTCATCCGTGTTCGACCCCATAGCTTATTGTAACATAGGTAGAAACAAACATATATCAAAATATATTGAAGAGGAGATGTCTTTATCGGCATCTCCTTTTTACTACCCTGATATCATTGTGATTCCCTATTTCTTTAAAGAAAAACAACATCACATCGATAAGAAATGCAGGAATCAAAATAGCACAGGACCATCCCATATAGCCGAAGAAACTCGGCATTTTAATATTGTTTTCTTCTACAATAGATTTAACCATAAAATTAGGTGCATATCCAATATAAGTATTGCCCCCCATAAAAACGGCGCCAGCCGAAATGACTTCCAACATGATCTGAGAAACTGTCCCAACGGATGTGGAAATTCCCTGCACTGCGCCGAGTGTACCGGCCGTCTACAAAAACACCAGATATGTCGGCGTATTATCCAGGAACGATGATAAGGCATCTGCTGCCCAGAATATTTGCCAAGGTTGATTGATTCCCAATTCAACACCATGTACCTTTTGAATTTTTTTACGCCATTCATTGGCACGAATGACCGTGCGTATAAGCAGCATAGCAGCCCCCGTCGTGCCAATCCAGCTGGCAAGTGCCGTCCCAATAAGCAAAGAATTGATTTTCGGCATGCCTGCCAAAGTACCTTTGACAACGAATACCACCAGCTACGACGAACAATCCATATAGAAGGACAATAAAAGGAATATAATTAAGCAGCACCGACTTCAGTAATCGAAACATCCCTTCATGTACACTGCAAGCAATAAAAAACGGGTTCAGCAACATATGATGAACCCGTTCCATTTATGCACTTGCCATATCATTAAATCAAGAGACCATAAATGCCTGTAAATGCCAGGATTGACAGGAATACAACGCAGAAAACCGACCAGGCAAACACTTCAATAAATAAACGGTCCGCACTTTTTGTTTTTGCTAATTCAGGATCCCCCTGGAAAGCGCCCATAATCAAGCCACCGCCGGTAGACGCCGGGCTAAGTCCTGCAACGGAAGCGGCAATCCCAACAGCTGAAACCATTTCTTCAACGGAAGAACCGGGAACATTCTGAGCAATCCCGCCAATGAGCGGCATTACTGTCGGGAATACGACACCCAATGCCGACGAAAACCAGGAAAGGCATCCCGACACAAAGCCAATAATCGGCGCAGCTGTAGAAGCAGTCATCGCAGAAGACAAAACATCGACTACCAAATCAACGCCACCGGAACTGATAATCAACGTAATGAGTACGCCAACACCACAAACCATGACCATTGTATTCCAAGGCAACTCTTTCATAACTGCCTTGGAATCGCCAATGCCGATGAGGAGAAGAAAAACGGCTACAATAAATGACGCGAGCCCTACATTCATCTTTAATCCAATGACACCGACAAGCATGACAAGGATGCTGACCAAAGCGATTAACTGTTTAGACGTAAAAGAATCGCCTTTCGTCATTTGTTCTACATTCTTTGCCGTCTTGATTTTATAACCGCCATAATAAATATATACTATGACAGAAAGGATGGACACACCCAATAAAACGATTTTAATCATTGGCCAGGCTATATCGGGATATCCCTGAGGAGTCATAATGGATGAAATGAGGATACCTTCCGGCGTGATGGCCGTAAAACGGCCGCAGAACGTTCCCATTTCCCCAATCAGCATGAGCATCAGTGGATTATACCCTGTATGTTTTGCCAATGGAATTGCCAACGCTACAACGACAGCTAATGCAGGTACGCAGCCTGGTCCAACAGCAGCGAAAGCCAAGCCGATTATCAATAATAAAATGGGAATAAACCAAACCTGTTTACGAAACAGATATGCTAATTTTTTTAAAAGAAGATCCAGACATCCATTAGACTGAATGACTCCAAATAACAACGTAACACCCATCAAAGTAACGAATAATGATGAGTTGAATCCAGAAATAACGGCTTTTGCCTTAAAAGCACCAGAAGCATAAGCTACTATTGAAGCAGCTGCAATGGCCAACAAGCCGACATTAATCTTTCTAATGAAGCCAATAACGATAACAGCAACCAGAACCAGCAGCAATGCCACTTTTAAATCCATAGTGGATTCTCCCTCCTATCGGAAACATTTAGACGTTTTATCGATATGAATATGATGTCCACTATAAACGCCAGACGGAATCAATTTTATTTCTTCCTTTGCCAGATTCAGAATTTTTTCAAAATCGATTCCTGTGTCAAAGCCCATTTCATTAAGCATATAAACCAGATCTTCCGTTGCCAGATTACCCGAAGCGCCCGGAGCAAAAGGACAACCACCAAGACCACCAAGTGTAGACTGAACGTCAGTTACGCCCATTTCAATAGCTGCCAATGTGCAAGCCAGTCCCATACCACGCGTGTCATGAATATGAACAGCTAATTTAAGCTGCGGATAAGAGGTTTGTAATGCTTTTAAGATTTCCCGCACCTGAGCCGGATTTGCAATACCGATAGTATCACAGAGGCATACTTCTTTGACGCCGAGATCAACATAGTCTTTCAAAAATTCAACGACACGGCTTGTCGGGAATTTTCCTTCAAACGGGCAGCCAAATGCAGTAGCAAGATCAAGGCAGATATCGAGTTGAGGATATGTTTCCATAATTTCTTTTAATGAATTATAGGACTGTTCATGAGTCCGGTTAATATTTGCCTTATTATGACTAGCACTCAGCGAAACAACATAAGCAACCTTTTTAATTCCCGTTTCAACAGCTGTCTGAGCCCCTCTCAGGTTAGGAATTAATGCCATAAATTCAACGTCTGGATATTTTTTCAAACAGGTTCCGACGATTTCTTTGGCATCCTTCAACTGAGGAATAGCTTTAGGAGAAACGAAGGATGTTACTTCCATATACGTGACGCCAGACTGAATCAGCCCATCAATAATATGTAATTTATCTCCTACAGAGATATACTCTTTGATATTTTGGAAGCCATCGCGGGGACCGACTTCACAAATTCTTACTTTGGACATGAATAAACCTTCTTTCTGCATATTGTAGTATCCATTGGGCTACCGTATCAAAACAGCAGCCCCGGATACACCGATTTTTAAAGTACTTTCTTTTCCTTGAGATTTTCAATCTGATCTTCTGTCAAACCAATGAATTTGCTATATACTTCTTCGTTGTGTTGTCCCAGAACAGGTGCAGGCATACGAACTTGTTGTTCCCAATCGCTGAATTTAATCTGATCACCGGTTAATGTCGTGTGACCTGCTACAGGATGTTCCACATCGACGAACATTTTACGTGCTCCTACGATATGCGGATCTTTAACAATCTTGTCAATCGTCATAATCGGGCAGGAAGGAACGCCAGCTTTTGTCAGACGATCTGCGACCTGGTCAACAGTTTGGTCTTTTGTCCAGTTTTCTACGATTACCTTCAACTGTTCATGATGAGCTACACGGTCTTTAACAGCTTTATAATCAGGATCATCAATGAGTTCAGGCTGACCCATTTCAGTAGCCATCAATTTCCAAAGTTTATCATTGCCACAGCCTATAATTACACTGCCATCTTTTGCTTTGAAAGAATCATAAGGATATGTAGATTCATAACGATTCCCGATACGTTCTGGAATACGGCCTGTAGCCAGGTAAATCTGTGTAATGATTTCCAAGGAAGAAACAACAGAGTCAACAAGGGAAACATCGACCATCTGTCCTTCTCCCGTCTTAATCTGATGAACAATTGCGCCAAGTACACCTACTGTCAAGCTCAGGCCACCAAGGACATCACCCATAGCCGTACCACAGCGTGTCGGTTCACCTCCGGGCCATCCAGTTACGCTCATAAGGCCACCCATAGCCTGTCCTATGATATCGTATCCGGGACGCTGGCTATAAGGACCATATTGACCGAAACCGGAGCAGGCGCCGTAAACAATACGAGGATTAATTTTCTTTAAGACTTCATAATCAAGGCCCAGTTTTTTCATAGTGCCGGGACGATAGTTTTCAATGACTACATCGGCTTTAGCAACCATCTTCTTAAAGATTTCCTTGCCTTCCGGAGCTTTTAAATTCAAGGTGACGCCATATTTATTACGATTCAGATTCATATAGTAACAGCTCTGTTCGTTAAGGAACGGTCCAAAGGCCCGGCTGTCATCACCTTTCCCGGGACGTTCAACCTTAATGACGGTGGCTCCCATATCAGCCAGGAACATACCACAATACGGACCAGCTAATACACGGGTCAAATCCAGAACTACAATTCCATCCAAAATACCTTTACCCATTATGAATAACCTCTTTTCTAAAAAATATGGCACAGAACTTCGCAAATGTTACATGAATGTCGTGCCGTTTCATGCCTGTATTCTATGTCTAACATGCTTTTTTGTAAAATCCTATCCCATTTGTTCATTGTTCATTTATGTTTACTGTGTTCAATATTGTTCATCATTATTTATTATTGTTTATCGTTTATCATGCATTGACAAAAATATACGTTAAACGTAAATCCTCTGTGTTGAATATCATTTTGAAATGAACTTGTTCAATTTTGTCCATATTATTACAACTGTCTATATACTGTTTTATACACATTGAAATTATAAAAAAAATATTTTGTGCCAAATCTATTTTTAGATACCACCAAGGATATATTCATAGAATTCATAGCAACCAAATAAAAATAGCCCTCTGTCCCATCAAAAAAATGCTATTAATAACATACAAATTTTCTTTAAAATAATGTATTCCTGACTTTTTACCCTAAATTTTACGGAGAAACACAGAACGCTTATTGCAAATCCCAGTGATTCGTGTTATAATATTTGTAAATAACAAATAAAAAATATTAATTAAAAAGAGGTGTCAATTATGGATACGTTTGACAACATTGCCCAGTACCCAATTTATTTTGCTCCCGGCTGTCAGCTCCTGCAGTTACAGCCTACAATGGTTTCTGATGTGTATGATTACCTGCGCCGTCTCTTTGGCAACAAGATTCGTCTCTATACCCGCTGCTGCGGTCTTGACGATGCAAATCAGCACGATGAAGAAGCCGTTTTTATCACCTTGTGCGATACGTGTTTCAAAATCTATGGCAGTACGTATGCCAATCTCCACATGCGCGACTTCTGGGATGTATATGATGAATATAAATCCATTTATCCCTTAGGTGATAAGGAAGACGAATTGAGAAAAGCTCTTAAATCAACACTTTGTGATTATACCCTTCCCCAGAAAGCCTTGAAAAACTGGATGGAAGAATGGAAAACTTGGAGCACAAAAGAAGATTAACTCTTGCATTTATCCCGGTAACCTGTTATAATGTGTTCGTAATAAATAATAGTTATTTGTTACGAGATATTTAAGATATTCCCATTATATAATTATGTTTGATATGATCAGGAGGTAACAATTATGAAAAAATTTGTATGTGGCGTTTGCGGTTACGTTTTTGAAGGCAATGATGCTCCGGAAAAATGTCCTCAGTGCGGTGCTCCGAAAGAAAAATTCACTCTCGTTCCGGAAGGACCGAAAACCTATGCTGACGAACATCAGGTAGGCGTTGCCAAAGGCCTCGATGAAAAAGTTGTAGAAGGTCTCCGCCTCAACTTCACCGGTGAATGTTCTGAAGTCGGCATGTACCTCGCTATGAGCCGTGTTGCTGACCGCCAGGGTTATCCGGAAGTTGCCGAAGCTTACAAACGCATCGCTTTTGAAGAAGCTGAACACGCTGCTAAATTTGCTGAACTCCTCGGCGAAGTTGTAACAGCTGATACAAAAGAAAACCTCGAAATGCGTGCCCTCGCTGAACAGGGTGCCTGCGCTGGCAAGAAAGAAATTGCAACGCTGGCTAAACAGCTCGGCTATGATGCTATCCATGATACAGTTCATGAAATGGCAAAAGACGAAGCTCGTCATGGCCGTGTATTCGATGGCCTCCTCGCCCGTTATTTCGCAAAATAAGCTGCATAGAAATATATCAAAAGCCTGCTGCGATGCAGCAGGTTTTTTCATTCCCGTCTATCCTCTACTATCAAAAAACGAGAGCCCTCACCTATTGTGACAGCTCTCGTTTCTTTGTATTTAACGTTACCCATCATTTCCATAGAGATGATGTTCCCGGATGTACGCATAGACAGCCGGTGCCAGTTCATCCTTCTGTTTTTCCTGATGTTGGCGGATGTCGTGAGAGGAAATAGCATCGGCCTGATGATCCATCAGCTTTACCGTGAGGCCTTCTTCTTCCACCCGGCATTTTACCATTTCTATCTGTTCCCGGTCATCCCCTTTGCGCATCCCGACGAGAATGCTCGCCATCCGTCCACATTCCTGCCAACGATACCAGTAACTGAAGGAAAGGAATGTATCAGATCCCATGAGCAGGTAAAGCGGATCGTCAGGAAACTTCTCTTTCATTGCACAAAGCGTATCATAGGTGCGGCATGTACTCCCCTGCTGAATCTCATAGCCATCGACAGCTACGGGAAAAGGCAGGTCTTCCACCGCTTTCTGACACATTTCAATGCACTGCGCCGCATCCGTATCCAGTTCTTTATAAAAAGGCTGGGTCGGCATAAGAATCACCAGACGGGGATGCACCGCATTCCAGGCACTGCAGCAGAGCCGGATATGACCCTGATGAATGGGATTGAATGTCCCACCAAACAGGACAATTCCTTTTTTGTTGTCATCATTCCGGCCCATGCTGCTCACCCCTTCCTCTTATTTTACGACAAACTGCGGTTTATAGTCATCCAGACGCTGTTTAATGGGCAGCCACTGAAGAACGCGCTTGATGTTGCGGTCCCAGAAATCCCACGTATGGTCGCCGTCTTCCGTCCACAGTTCAATATCTGTCAGGTCTTTGACTTTATTGTAGAAGGCAATATTATAATCATGGAGGAAATCCTGATTGCCTACGGCGCAAACCATTTTCGGCAGTTTTTTACCAGCTTTGACGGCATTCTGGAATTCTACGACCAGATCATTTTCACCGCCCCGGGGATCTTTATTATCAAAAGTCATGAGTCGTTCTGCATCAGAATAGAGTTCCTTTGATTCATACATGACTCCGATATCTACGACACCGGACAGGCTGGCTGCAGCCGCATACTGATCCGGGCAGAGGGCAGCGGCATGGAGAGCGCCATAGCCACCCATGGAGAGGCCGGCAATGAACGTATCTTCCCGTTTCTGCGATACCTGGAACATATTGCCGATGACTTTTGGCAGTTCCTGCGTAATATAATCAAAATACCGGTAACCATGCGGCTGGTTGATATAATGGCCGCGGCCTGTCGTAGGCATGACGACGACCAGACCCATATCCATGACATACTGTTCCACGTTGGTAAAGCGGATCCATCCCGTCTGGTCACGCATGATGCCATGGAGGAGATACAGTACGGGGAACGGCGGTTTGATGACATCTCGCAGCGGTTCCGGCGTCCGGGTACAATTTTGTGGATAAATAACCTCGATTCCCGTATCAATACGTAGAACATCTGAGTAAAATTCAATGTGAAGTGACGGCATAGTGACTTCCTCCCTTAACTGATATGATAGTATAAATTATAGCCACACGAAGTTATTTCTGTTCCGGATAGGTGCCATCCTGTTTGTCTTTGTAGATTCTCCAGGGAACGGCCAGGAAAAGAATGTAAATCAGGAACGGTGCCGAAATAAGCGTAAAAGCGACATAGCCTTTAGCAACGATGGTCAGGATACCCAGGCGGCTGAATGCAACACTGATGAGAGTAACGATGACGCCGATGACAGCACGGCGATAAAAAGCTGTCTTATTGGCCATGATATTGTGACGTGCTGCCAGGAGCTGATACCGTTCACTGATACCAAACAACAGTCCAACACCGGTACTGAGCATAGCCGATACGGCAATGGCTACATAGAGATACCGTGTCCAATCAGCAGAATGAACGATATCGTGAAGGAGATACAGCATGGGGATGCTTTCTTTTGTGATATGAGGCATACCAGCGGCAAACAAAATAGTGCAGAGCATCGTACCGCCACCGCAGAGAACAGCCGTACCGAGAGCAGCCAGGAAGGTATCTTTCTTGCTCCGGATGGTTACCAGGCAGGACGGAACAGCCGCATTGGCACCACAAGTAAAGAGAATGATCGACGAGAAAACGATGACCCAGGCATAACCCGTCGTAAGACCATAATCAGCAGCAGTCGAACCCGATTCGATGAATTGGTCTGCAGCCGGCCAACAGATGCCGATACTGATGAAGAAAATGAAAATAATGATGGCAATGATCAAAATAGTCAGGGTATTGCCCAGTTTCATGACCAGATTCGCGCCTTTCAACGTAAAACCAATCATGAAAACGCCAAAGAGAAGGGTTCCGATCATATTAGGAATACCAAAAGTCTGTTCCAGAATAATAGCGGCACCAGAAATCATGCCGGCGGCTACGAGGAAAATCTGAACCATGGAGAAAATATCTTTAAATATTCCCAGTACCTGCCGTACAGCCGGATTTTTATAAATCATATCGGATTGTTCGCGATAATCTTTTGGTTTGTATATCCGGTTGAATTCAAAGGTCAGCCAGCACCAGACAAAAGTAAGGATTCCGACGAGGAGTGGTCCCCAGATGACGCCTGCCGAACCGGCTTTCAGATAATAGGCAACGGTCTGCGTCCCTGCGGCAAACCCCGGCCCTACATAACTACTGAACATGAGTGCCGCAATGGATAACGCCCCTACGACATTAACTTTCGAAATCTGTTTCCCATCATTCATGATATGACACCTCCAGTGAATAGATGAATCAGGTCACTCTACATTCGTTACACATCGAGTATGCCGTCCGGTGTGTATGCAACAGGCACATCTTGTTCCAAAACTTCCAGTTCCGGATTTTCTTTCACTACCTGAGCCGAGACCAACAACTCCTGTACGTGAAGCGTGTTTTCTATGATTGCAATGCGTCCATCCGGTCCGGGATTGGCCAGCGCATAAGCCTGGCTGATTGCTTCTTCTTCCGTGTCGAAGTATACAGGAATCTTCCCCCGTTCGAGATACGTCGTAGGAATGAGGTTGGAATACATAGACTCCCGGTCAATCTGGCTGACCAGACCTTTCGTCGTAATATCGGCCAGGCCGATGCCTAACGCATTTCCATAGGAATGTTCATTCATGCGCAGAGCAACGAGCATATGAATATCCGGACTCGTCGGTTCTTCTACGCCACGAACACGGATGCGGCCGATGACTTTAGTATCCATCCCGGTACCGCTGTAAATCTTGCCTATTTCCTTTACGACAACCAGATCATACTGACTTCCCGGCAGATGTGGCACGAGGCTGCGGGCCAGAAGCTGGAGTTTTGCATCGGTTTCGATATACGTTTCTACAGGCACACCCTGGAGGAGGTATGTCTGATCATTGGAATTTTCGACGATAGCCAGACCGCAGAGAATGGGGGCTTTCTCCAGCGATACCTTGCAGGACTGGGCAATAGACTGGGCCAGTCCATGGGCATGCATGGCCGAGCAGCCGTCCTTCTTGCCCAGGCCGATGGCAATCATTTTTACGATGCCGCTTTCATTGGGTGCCGAAAAATCAGTATGCGGTTTAACCCGGTTGCAGACAATGATGCCATCCGATTCATAGGCATTCTTGTCAAAATATACGGGTGCACCATTTTCCGTTTCTCCCAGATATACCGTTTCCATGGATGAACGGATAGGGCAGTCCATCGTTTCTTCCGTAATGCCATATCCTTTCAATACATCGATCTGCCCCTGGGCCGTTGCACCACCGTGGCTCCCCATGGCAGGAACAATGAAGGGATGGCCTCCCTTTGTCTTGACATAGTCAGCGATGCTGCGGATGATAGTCGCAATATTGGCAATCCCCCGGCTGCCAGCCGTAATGGCAATCTGTTTATCGCGCAGTTTATCATTCAGCGTCAGTTTATCCAGTTCCTGCCGCACAGCAGCCGGAATATCACTGATGCAATCTGTCGGAAAATGCTGCCGTACCCGTATGAGATGAGGCAGTTCCTGCTTTTTCAAATCTAACATGTCACGTTTCATCTCTCTTTCTTCACGATCATCACGAACAATTTGTCTTGCATACGTTCCAATTATAAATCATATAGTTTTTATTTAGAATAATTTGTTGTTATTAGATAAACAAATCCGTTCTTCTTTTTGCCCATCGCCACCGGCAAGGATTCCCTCTCCCCCACTGCCATCGGTAACGTACAAATAAGTAACAACTTTTTGCTGTTTTAAATACGCCCGTATTTCATCGCAGGTATACTGCTTGCCCGGATATTCCAGAAATTCCCGTACTTTCCAGGCTGCCTGCCGGCTTCCCTGCAACAGCAGTCCCGGGCCTCCGGAATACGACAGGCACCAGACCTGAGGAAGGATTTCCACCATATGTTCGTCAATGGCATGAACTTCTCCTCCCAGCGATCCGATAATGCCGCCTGTCCGCGGTCCATTATGCCAGGCCGCTATATTAGCAGCCGCCGCCACGACGGAAACGGGGCAGAGCCAGGTTACATAGTCTGCCAGGTACTGATCGAGTGCTACCGGGTCCGTAATACACCGCACGTCTTTCCCTCTATACGCTGTCAGCTTCCGCCTGAAATGCTCATCAAGGCCCTCCAGGTCCCCTGCCCTGCACCAGATGCCAACAGCTGCCGGCATCTGATACAGACAGGTCTGATACAGACGTACCCTGTAATCATTCATCAGGGGTACTGCTTTCTCACAGCCTCCGCCATGGCTGCGTTGATCCTTTCCAAATCGTCTGACGCGGCGTTTTTCACAAATGCTTCAATCGCTGCGCTGGCTTCGACAAACGGACCTGGCAGGTTTAAAACCAGCGCATCCCCCAATCGGCCACAGACGAGGCAGCTCCACAAATGTCCGTTCTTGCCAAAGAGCTGCCGGCTGGCACTGGGCGATAACATCGCTTCCAACGCCGTATGAGTAAAATCTTTTCCCAGTGTAGAACTATAGCGGTGTCCGCCACCGCTTCCCCCGATGAGAACGACCAGATCCGATGCGGCAGCTGCCTTGCGGATAGCCTGTTCTATTTTATCTTCTTCATCCGTTACCGGTGCGATGCGGGTAATCTGCATTTCCGGATTGTAGCGCACCAGCTGTTGTACGACGGCCGCGCTGTCCGTATCAAAGACAATACCCGCTTTGATTTCGTCACCCGTAGGAATAATCGTCGCCGTATCAATCATGATGGAGCCACCTTTCCCGGGCACAGTAGTCATGATCCCGCTGAGGAATGTGATTGATATCGACAGGCACAATTTTTTCTGCCCCTGCCAGCTTGGCCAGTTCTGTCGCTGTGACACCTTCTGTCGTTGAGATGGCCTGGATCAGGCCATGTTCATCTTTCTCTATTTGTTCCGGATCGATGCCGTATATATCCATATCGATAGATGAACCGGTAACGCCGATGACCCGGACGACAGAATGGAATTTATCCATCAGGATTTTTTCCAGCGCCCGCGTATCCAGTCCCTTGACATCGAGGCCCTGCACTTTGACGACTGTTTTATCCGTATAGACAATAATATTTTCATCAGCCATGGCAAATCCCCTGTTTCTATCAGATTTCTTTTTCTACCAGCAGATCATCTGCATGATACTTCTTGGCCTGTTCCACACCCGGCAGGATTTCATCGGCGTGAGCGATGACTTCCTCTGCCGTCATATGGGAGGTCTGTTTCATCCATTCGCGCGTGCAGCCGACACTGTCCAGTTCAGCCTGAGCAGCCGGTGTGATGCGGTCGAAATCAATAGGAGTCCCCATAGCACGGGCAATGGACAGAACAACAGGCGAACAGCCGATATCCCGGGCCGGTACACAGCCGCACTGGAGAGCACGGATGGTCAGGCGGGCAATGACTTTCTTATCGCAGACGATGCAGGGAATGTACTGTTTCAGCGTCTTGGCATAGGCACCGGAGCCATGAGCCGTATCGCCGGCTTCAAACTGAGGATGAGGGAATACACGGCCATACATTTCTGCAACGGTCATGCCGATACCGACCGAAATGACCTGGCCGGTCATGCCTACGAGGACATCGCCGTGATGCATGCATTCGAGCTGGCCCAGAATCGGGAACAGGACTTCATCCATAGTGATGATATTCATCATTTCTGTTGCCGAATTATTATTGGACGCCCGGCCGGTAATGACGACGTTATGGACAGGAATCTTCTTATCTTTCGGATTCGGCCCGCGGAACATCTTCTTTTCAGGGAACAATTTCTTCCACTGTTTCAGATGGGGTTCCTTTTCTACCAGTTCATCGGAGAGAATGATTTCCTGCATGGGCAGGATGCCGAATTCATTATTAACTTTACCATTATCGGAGGCCCCCATGCGGACGATGGCCCCTTCGACGACAATGCCGTCACTAGTAGTCGTCACAGCATCCATATCAAATACATTGATAGCTGCCGGTCCCTGAATGGTAGCTGCTACTTTGCGGATAGCATCATCCTGGGAAAGACCACTTTTTTCAATTTCCTTGACATCGAGAAATACGACCGATACAGGTATAATCTTATCATCTATATCCCCGCCGGGAAGAACTCTATATTTCATGATGTATGCGCCTCCTTAGTGCAGACCCAGTTTTGGTCTTCTGTCTTCAATATCCGTACAACCGTCAAATTCCGTTTCTTCCGTCGGATGGATAATATTGATGACTTCCATAATAATCTTGGTCGTCTTGCCGTTTTCATCTTTGCCCTTAATGAGAACCGTATGCATCGTTTCGGGGACACGGGGCAGAACCAGAACTTCTACATGCTTGACATCATCCCGTCCGGCGATTTCATGAACAGCTTCTTCAATGCGGCCCGTACGCAGTGACTGCATCTTGGCGCTGTGCAGACTTTCCAGACCATGGACTTCCATCGTCTTTGTGTCGTCCACATCGTGGACAGCAACATACATTTTCTTGATAAATTCCGGGAGCTTTGTGTGCATGAACCTGAACATAATACTCTCTCCTCTCTAAAATAATATTCTAAAATTTATAATTTACGCACATCCGGTATACCGATATACCGGTATACTATTATTATAATCGCTCATATATGTTTGTCAATAATAGTTATATTGCTAAAATATCATTGCTGGTTATATTATTATACAAAATAGTTTTAACCATCCTATTGGAAATAGACGGCCTGTAAGTATATAATAAAAAGGGTAGACGTAAAAAACAAAAGGATGTGATGTCATGCAATCACGCAAATCATTACAAGATAAAGCTTATGAATATTTAAAAGCCCAGATTATGGACGGAGCCTTTGAAAAGGGAAAAATCTATTCTCTGGCAGCCATCACAGCCTCATTGAATATGTCGCGCACGCCGGTCCGCGATGCGCTTCTCAGCCTCAGTCAGGAAAACCTCGTCGATGTCCTTCCCAGCCGGGGATTCCAGCTCCACGAAGTGACCCGCCGGGAAATCATCGAACTCTACCAGCTGCGCTGTGCCATCGAGGGGTATTGTGCCGCTTTCCTGGCCTCCTGCTATGCTGCAGATTCATCCCGTAGTGAAATAGCCATGCTCGATAAAAATTTGAAACTCCAGGAAAAGGCCGTATACGACCATCAGTCAGCCGACGAATATTATATCCTTGATATGGAATTCCATAATATCATTATTTCCTCGACAAAAAATAAGCATTTTTACCATATCATCAAAAACAACCGCGTCCGCAGCAGTGATTTCTCTCTCGTTTCCCTGCGTAAAGAAGGCGTCATAGAGCGGACCCTGAAAGAACACAAGGCCATCTACGAAGCCTTGTGCACCGGCGATCCCGTCCTGAGTCAGGAAAAGATGATACTCCATCTGGATACGCCATTGCAAAACAACCTGTCCAGCAAATTGCTAACAGACTGAACGCACAAAAAAACTTGCCGCACAACGGTAAAAATCGTTGTGCGGCAAGTTTTTTGGTTCCTATTTTCCCAAACGATAGTGGAAATCGTCATAACCGAAATGGCATAACTCTTCTATCGTGCCCGTTTCATGGCGAACGTAGAGGTCCGGAAGAGGCATACCATTGAATGTATTAGTTTTACAAGTTGTATAAATAGCCATGTCACCGAAAAGGAGCAAATCACCTGCTTCAAGAGGCTTATCGAAGCTGTAATCTCCTATGACATCACCAGACAGGCAGGTCGGCCCGCCCAGACGATACGTATAAGGACGCGCGCCGGCTTCTCCGCTTCCAAACAGTGGCGGCCGGTATGGCATTTCCAGTACGTCCGGCATATGGCAGGCCGCGCTGGTATCGACAATGGCAATCTTCGTATTGCCATTGGTCAGCACATCCAGCACACGCGTTGCCAGATAGCCTGCATGAAGGGCACAGGCTTCTCCCGGTTCGAGATAGACCTGGACATTCCACTTTTTTTGCGCCGTGCGGATACAGTCTTCGAGAAGATTTATCTGGTATCCGGGACGGGTAATGTGATGACCGCCGCCCATGTTGAGCCACTTCATCTGAGGCAGGATATCACCGAATGTCGTCTCTACTGCTTTCAGGGTCGTAGCCAGATCATCCGCATCCTGTTCACACAATGTATGGAAATGGAGTCCGTCGAGGAGCGCTTTCCCCTCGTCGGTCATCAAGGCGTTCCACTGCTCCCGTGTCGTTCCCAGCCGGCTGCCGGGAGCGCAGGGGTCATAAATATCATGCCCGTCCTGAGTAGACCATTCAGGATTAATCCTGAGGCCGATGCTCCGGCCTGCTACTTTTGCCTGACGCCCGAAACGCATGAGCTGGCTTGGCGAATTGAATACGATGTGGTCTGCATAGTGCAGTAGTTCCACAAACTGGTCATCCCGGTAGGCCGCCGAAAACACATGCACTTCTTTGCCGGGCATCTTCTCTGCCCCAAGACGGGCCTCATACAAGCCGCTCGCCTCCGTACCGGCCAGATAGGGTTCCAAAACCGGATACAGGTCGTAGTTGGAAAAGGCTTTCTGCGCCAGGAGGACCCGGCAGCCCGTCCGTTCTGCCAGTCCGGCCAGGATTTCTCCATTATGCCGCAGAGCCCGCTCCTCCAGGATATAGCACGGCGTCGGCAGCCGGCCAAACCAGTCCTCGGGAGTACCTCCCTCCAGATAGCGGAACGGCGGCGTATACATCGTATCGCCCATCACGGTACCAGTACCGGGTTTTCATCAATGCTGCGGGGCAGGCCATATTTGTCCAGTGCATCGAGGAACGGATCCGGATCCAGTTCATCTACCGTATAGACACCCGGTTTCTGCCATTTTCCCGTAAGCATCATGAGTGCACCGCACATGGCCGGTACGCCCGTCGTGTAGCTGACGCCCTGACTGCCCACTTCATGGTAGCATTCCTGATGATCGCAGACATTGTAAATATACCAGGTCTTATCTTTGCCATCTTTCGTTCCCGTAAAGATGCAGCCGATATTGGTCTTGCCTTTCGTCCGCGGTCCCAGGCTGGCAGGATCAGGAAGCAGGGCTTTCAGGAATTTAATCGGCACAATCTGATGGCCTTCAAATTCAACCGGCGTCGTAGATAACATTCCCACATCTTCCAGACATCTCATATGATCGAGATAACTCTGTCCAAAGGTCATAAAGAAACGGATCCGCTTCGCTTCAGGGATGGTCTGGGCCAGACTTTCGATTTCTTCATGGTGCAGGAGGTACATATCCTTTTCCCCGACCTGATCGAAATGGTATTCCCGTTTGATACTCATGGCCGGTATTTCAATCCAGTGTCCGTCTTCCCAGTAACTGCCGGGAGCCGATACTTCGCGGAGGTTTACTTCCGGGTTGAAATTAGTCGCGAAGGCATAGCCGTGGTCACCGCCGTTGCAGTCGAGAATATCAATCGTATCGATATGATCGAATTCATGTTTTTTGGCATAGGCACAATATGCCTGGGTTACGCCCGGGTCAAAGCCGCAGCCTAAGAGGGCCATGAGACCGGCATCTTCGAATTTTTTGCGATATGCCCATTGCCAGCTGTAATCAAAATATGCCGAGAAACCCGCTTCTTTGCAGCGTTTTTCATAGATGGCACGCCACTGGGGATCATCGGTATTTTCCGGTTCGTAGTTAGCCGTATCCATGTAATTGACGCCGCAGGCCAGGCAGGCATCCATGATAGTCAGGTCCTGATACGGCAGCGCCACATTCATGACCAGATCCGGCTTTTCCTTCTGGATGAGGGCAATAAGCTGGTTTACGTCATCAGCATCTACCTGGGCTGTCGTAATTTTCGTATCCGTGTGGCCTTTCAATTTGGCAGCCAGGTCATCACATTTGGATTTTGTACGGCTGGCAAGACACAATTCCGTAAATACATCACTCACCTGACAGCATTTCTGAATCGCTACGGAGGCAACGCCGCCACAACCAATGACAAGAACTTTACTCATAGTAGTCTCCTTTCAGTTTGAACAAAAAAACAGATATATGGAAATCTATAGTGAACTACATATATTTTCAACTATGACAGCGGATACAGTGCCAGCATCAGCTCCCGCACGACTTTGCAGGCCAGTGCCGTAGACGCGCCACTGGCATCCAGCATCGGCGCCAGTTCGGTCACATCGGCACCGATGACACGGGTCTGGGAAACGAGCTGTATGGCTCTGAGCAGGGCGGGAAACCAGACGCCGCCCGCTTCTGGCGTCCCCGTTCCGGGAAACGCCGCCGGATCCAGGCAATCGAGGTCAATCGTAACATAGACGGGAAGATTCTGTTTCCTCAGTTTGTCAACGACCTGTTCCAGTCCTCCGAATCCGAAGGGATGCATGTCCGTATGCTCCCAGGCAAAGCGGAACTCTTCCCGTTCCCCGCTGCGGATACAGAATTGATGGATCCGCCCATCTCCCAGGATGTCATGGCATCGCCGGAGCACGCAGGCATGACTGAGCCTTGCTCCCAGATAGTCGTCCCGCAGATCGGCATGGGCATCAAAATGGATGATGTGCAGATCCGGCCACTGCCGGGCAGCTGCCCGTACGGCACCGAGTGTCACCAGATGTTCCCCGCCGAGGAGCAGAGGCAGCTTACCATCAGCAAGAATCACCGACGCCCGTTCTTCTATATCGGCCAGGGCCTGTTCCGAACTGCCGAAACACAATTCCATATCGCCACTGTCAAAAATCCGGCAGTCTTCCAGATCTTTATCCTGATACGGACTGTACGTTTCCAGGCCAAAACTTTCATGACGTATGGCCGGCGGGCCAAAGCGGGCGCCGGGGCGGAAACTCGTCGTCGAATCGAAGGGAGCACCGTAAAGGACGATGCGTGATTCTTCATAGGAAGCATCACAGGCCAGGAATGTTTCTACATTAGGTTTCAGCATCAGGGTTCTACCTCCTGGAGCATGTCTTCCAGAAATGCCGGCAGCCAGAATGAACCGACATGGAGCCGCGTCGTATAGTACCGCGTATGGAGATGGAGCTTTTCCCACGCCGCCGCGTCGAGGTCATTGACGGGATGATATTTTTTGCTGGCAAATCCGAACAGCCAGTATCCGGCCGCATAGGTCGGGATATGAGCCTGATAGACCTTACTGATAGGGAAGGTACTGACGATGCGCTGGTGGCTGCGCTGCATGGCCAGAGCGTCTTCTTTATAAAATGGGCTCCCCTGCTGATTGACCATGATGCCGTCATCGCGCAGGGCATGATAACAGCTGCCATAAAATTCCTTCGTAAACAACCCCTCAGATGGTCCGAACGGATCGGTCGAATCGACGATGATCAGGTCATATTCCGCTTCGCAGCTGCGGATAAACTTCAGGGCATTTTCAAAATGGATATGAACGCGGCTGTCATCGAGGCGGCAGGCATTGCCCGGCAGATAATTGCGGCAGGCTTCAACAACGGCCGGATCCATTTCTACCAGATCGACAGACCGTACCCGGTCATAGCGCGTCAATTCCCGCACGACTCCGCCGTCCCCGGCACCGATGACCAGGATATCCTGGCACTGCTGATGTACTGCCATGGGCACATGAGTAATCATTTCATCATAGATAAATTCATCCCGTTCGGTAAGCATGACGTTGCCATCAAGGGTCAGGACGCGGCCAAATTCCGGTGTTTCAAAAATATCGATGCGCTGATATTCGCTCTGCCGGGAATACAGATGGCGGTTGACGCGAATACTGTGCTTGACATCGGGCGTATGAAATTCACTAAACCAAAATTCCATGATATTCCTTCCTTTCACGCCAGGACATTGATGTGCTGCAAATCGGGATCTTCTGATCCGGTCATGCTGCAGCCTTTTTCTTTGGCATAACATATGTGTTCCAGGATTTCTGCCGTAATCCGTTCGCCCGGCGCCAGAATGGGAATGCCCGGAGGATAACACATGACGAATTCACTGCATACGCGCCCTTCACTCTGTGCCAGAGGCAGACTGACCTTATCAGCATAAAACGCGTCCTGGGGGCTCATGACGACTTCCGGTTCCACATATTCCTGAGTCAGCATTCCTGCCGGATCTTTCTGATGATGGCGGCGGATTTCTGCCAGGGCACTGACCAGCCGTTCCAGTTCCTGTATGCGGTCTCCCATCGACAGATAGGCCAGAATATTGCCAATATCACCGAACTCAATCTGAATATCGTATTCATCGCGCAGGAGGTCATAGACTTCAATACCTGCCAGCCCGATGTCACGGGTATGGACACTAAGTTTCGTACTGTCAAAATCAAAGACAGAATCGCCATTCATCAATTCCCGCCCAAAGGCATAATATCCGCCGATGGCATTGATTTCCTGACGGGCATAATCGGCCATATCGACGACTTTATGGAAAATTTCACGGCCGTGAAGTGCCAGGTGGCGACGGCTGATATCCAGACTGGACATGAGAAGATAGCTTCCCGATGTCGTCTGAGTCAGGTTGATGATCTGCCGTACGTAGCCTGCATGCACATCCGGCCCGGTCAGAAGGAAGCTGGACTGGGTCAGGCTGCCACCGCTCTTATGCATCGATACGGCTGCCATATCGGCACCAGCTGCCATGGCCGATACGGGAAGGCCATGGCCAAAATAGAAATGCGTCCCGTGTGCTTCATCGGCCAGACATCGCATCCCCGCATCATGAGCCATGCAGACAATGGCCCGCAGGTCACTGCATATTCCGTAATAGGTCGGGTTATTGACCAATACGGCTACGGCGTCAGGATTTTCCTCGATGGCCCGCGCTACCTGCTGGCGCTGCATACCCAGAGAAATGCCCAGCCGTGCATCGACTTCCGGATTGACATATACAGGTATGGCTCCACAGAGCACCAGAGCATTGATGACACTTTTATGGACATTGCGCGGCAGGATGATTTTATCTCCCCGCTTACAGACGGTCAGTACCATACTCTGCACGGCACTGGTCGTTCCGCCGACCATCAGAAAGGCATGGGCGGCCCCAAAGGCCTCTGCTGCCAGTTCTTCCGCCTCGCGGATGACAGAAACAGGATGACACAGATTATCCAGCGGTTTCATACTGTTGACATCGACGCCGACGCACTGTTTCCCGAGGAAAGCCGTCAGTTCCGGATTTCCCCGGCCTCTCTTATGTCCCGGTACATCAAAAGGGACAACACGCATCTCACGGAATCGCTGCAGAGCTTCATATATTGGTGCCCGTTGCTGTGATATGGCCGCTTGTTTTGACATTACCATATTCTCCCCCCATTGCCTGCATAAAAAAAGCGCAAGCTGCGCTGCTGCACAACTTGCGTCCTGACAATTCCAATATACTAAGACGATGGAAACATCCTGTCCGTCATCCGTCTTAGTGGAAAATATGATCAGAGTCTATATAGCAATTCTACTTTTACTACTCCTATTGATCGGTTCACAAGTGTGCCTGCGCACATTTCGGTTATGAAGTAACCAACTCTTGAAAACTGAGCATACAGCTCAATCAATAAGGCAGCAATCATGCCGCCAATCGGCAGTGGACCCGGCTGTCCGTATGGCCTGAACTTTAAAAAAAGTGGTCCCGTACAATTGCTTTGAAAAGACCTGTTCTGTCATCTTTCCAAAATCATACCAATCGTATCATAAAGAAAAACACCTGTCAACTATCTGGCGTCACTTGCCGGCGTATCCATCAGTTTCCGGGCCAGTTCCTGGTACAGGAGGCTCACGGGCAGATCCGGATTACCTTCGACGACGGTCATGCCCTGGTTTTCATAATACTGGATTTCTTTACTGCGCGGTATATCGGCTATAATGGGCAGATTATGGCTGTTGGCAAAAGCCTGTACGATATCATACTCATTCTCTACGTTGCGCCTGTTGAGGATGATTCCCCGGACCTGGGCATATCCCCGGTCTTTGAAATTTTCTACTGCTTTGATGATATTGCCGGCAGCATACAGAGCCATTTTTTCTCCCGACGTGACAATGAAGATTTCGTCGGCGTACCCATCCCGTATAGGAGCCGAAAAGCCACCGCACACGACATCGCCCAGTACGTCATACAACACGACATCCGGCTGGATCCGGTCGAAGACTTCCAGTTCATCTATGAGATCAAAGGTAGCAATGATACCTCTTCCTGCACAGCCCAGCCCCGGCGTAGGTCCGCCCGTTTCGATGCAGAAGACACCGCCATACCCGGTTTTACCGATATGCTCGAAATCCGGTTCTTCCGTATAGGTCCGGTAATAATCCATGACCGGCATGACAGGCTCGCCATGAAGGAGATTCCACGTCGAATCGGCCTTGGGATCGCAGCCGATTTGGATGACCTTCTTCCCCAGTCTGGCCAGAGAAGCCGAAATATTGGCAGCTGTCGTCGATTTGCCGATGCCGCCTTTTCCATAAATCGCAAATTTTCTCATCGTATTTCCTTTCCTATTTCAAACGATCCCGCAACCAGTCCGCTATGTCCGGCCCAGCAATCACAGGCATTTCATCGTGATAGTGGCGCCCAGAATACGCTTCGTGGGGCAGAGAAATAAATGCATCCTGTTTTTCCGGAAGCAGCCGGGCATAAATGGGGTCTGCCAGGACATGCTGCGCCTTGCGGCATTCTTCGCGAATGACCGGTTCGACACTGACCGTTTCTATATGGCGCAGGAGCAGCTGAGGCGCATCGGCCAGCGGGCATAAGAGCCGCACCGTAGAAAGACCCAGCTCATGGCGCAGCAGATTTCCCATGGAAAGGAGATATACGGGTTCGCCAATGACCAGGGCATCACAGGGCTGGTCATCATACACCGTTTCCGTCTTCCAGGCATTGAGATCGGCCAGAGCGTACTGCGGCTTTTCCCGGGGCTCTCTTCCCGTAAGTCCTGTCAGATACGATGTATTCCCTTCACGCAATGCCTGCAGCCAGTCTGCTGTTCCTTGTTTTCCCATAGGGATGCCGGCTACATAGGGAATCCCGTATTGTTCCCGCATATATTGGGCCAGATACAACCCCGTGGAAGAGACGACGGCATTGACATCGGCATTGGCCGCACCAGCCATATTATCCAGCGTATCTCCCATAGACCACGAACTCTGTATGATGAATCCCGCTTCTGTCAAAATGGTTTTGATAGTAGTTGCATTGCCGACGACAGAAAAATCCAGAGGTGTCAGCCCCAGGATATTGACTCTCCGTGCCGGCCGCTGTGGCTGTCTGACCGGACATTTCAGGAAATGCTGCGCCAGGCGGACGTAAGCATTCCCCGCACCGGGAAGATAACTGTGGATACCGTCCGTCCGGAATCCCATCGTAAAAATACCCGTCCGTTCTTGTACCATTTTTTCAATGGCCCGGAAATCCGTCCCGATTGCATTAGGCATGGGACTGCCTCCGATAGCGATAAAAGCCGGATGGACGGCATCGGTTACTTCGGCAATATCATGGATGAGCCGCTGGTCGTTGCCCTGAATAGTGTCGATTTCATTGAGTCCTGATATGTACACCATGGATTGTGTATCGTACCATCGCGGCTCATCATGGGTATCATACGTCGAATTACAGCCCGATGCATCGTGCATGACAACCAGCCCGCCCAGTTCAAACAGGGCCGAAGCGATGCCAAACATATCTACGGCATAGGTAGATAAGACTCGTTGTGCTTGTTTCATCCATGACACCCCCAGGCTTTGACTTGAATAATCTCTCTCATGTCCGGATTTTCTTTACTAGCGGCATCACCGATCCAGTCCAGCAGCTTCATAAGACCCACATACCCATACAGGCCGCTGTTTTCAATGACATTGACAAAATACTTCGTATCCGTAAAGTAGGCTGCCATCTGGCCGATAGCCAGGACTTTTCCATATTTCCGGCTGTCATCCCGCGGCAGGAGACGCCGCTTGAAATGCATGGTCGAACGCAGGGACAGGTTTGGATAATGTTCTTTCAAGAAAAAGAAACTGTCTTTTTCATCTGGTGAAATGGCATCGAGATACACGGCATACACGTTATATCCATGAGTCAGCAGGAACCGTGCCAGTCCCAGAGGCCGCGGTGTCGCTGTAAAATCGATGGCAATCGGCGTCTG
This sequence comes from Megasphaera hexanoica, assembly GCF_043520715.1. Taxonomy (NCBI): domain Bacteria; kingdom Bacillati; phylum Bacillota; class Negativicutes; order Veillonellales; family Veillonellaceae; genus Megasphaera; species Megasphaera hexanoica. The sequence continues at coordinate 2,314,674 of NZ_CP171361.1, forward strand.
CCCGAGTATATTATGCAATTTCATCGCCTTCTCTTCTATCTGCTGTTCAAAGGCATCGCAATCAGGCATGGTAAGGTGCAGTACATCCGCTGCCGTCTGCAGGTTCTTCCGCAATGTCCCATAGTCGTAGGCATACGGCAGATACAGGGCATCCTGTCCCAGACGGCGCTTCATGTCGCGGGCTGCCGGTGCAGCATTTTCCAGGAAATAAATATTGGCTGCCGATTCCCCCATCTGTTTATATTCATCATACGTACGGCAGTCCGCAAAATCGTGAATGGCATACCCGCCAGCACAGAGCATGGCTGTCAATTCATTATCTCCATCGACAGGGTAATAATTGACGATGTAATTCACGGCCCGGCGTGGCGGCATTTTCGTCACGGCCCGCATCAGCTGCCGCCGTCCCAGAATATCCGGCGTATACCGTCGCTGCAAAGTGGGCGTCATATAGCCGTCGATGAAATCGATGTCAGGAAACCGCTGGCGCAGCTTGTCGTAGACGATGCGGACATCGATATGGAGGAAATGCTGCATGCAGCTCGTAAAACCTTCGACGCAGCGGGGCCGTTCCGGCAATTCTTCTATAATCCGGGATATACCGTCGATCATCATGTCTTCCAGATTGCCTTTGATGAGATTTTCATTGGTCAGGGTCACCATGGAAAAACGCCCGGCGCCATCGGGGATTTCATCAGCCGATAAGACGACGCCGTGAAGACAGCAGGCACAGCAGACGTATATTTCATGGCACTGGGGAATGAGCATAGGCGAGTGGGCGATGGTCCAGTGGCCCCGGGCCGGTGAAGCATACTGCAGGCCAATATAAAACGGTTTGGGAAAATCCGCCCTGCCTATGGAAATTTCGGCACCATCCGGCGTAACCGTATATCGGGGCACCTGAGGCGGATGGATTTCATTTTCGTAAATCATGCTCTCCCTCCTCGGTCAGCATATGCGGGGCAGCAATTCTCCCCCCGGCGGCGGGAGCATCGTTTCCGCACCGATTTCCGTGCGCAATATGACCCGGCCCGGCTGTTCTGCCGTGACCTGTCCGATGACAGCGGCATCTTGAGAATAAGGCTGCCTGTGCAGCACATCCAGAATCGCCGGCGCTTCACATTCTGGCGCGACGATAACCAGACGGCCTTCACAGGCCAGATAGAGCGGTTCCAGTCCCAGCATGCCACAGACGCCACGGACGGAGGGATGCACCGGTACAGACTGGCTGTCCAGATGAATGCCGACATGGCTCTGGCTGGCGATTTCATACAGGACCGTTCCCACGCCACCCCGGGTGGCATCGCGGATAACGTGGATATCCTTCGTCTGACCGAGCATGGCTTCTACCGTTCCCCATAAGGGAGCACAGTCACTGGTCACATCAGCGTCAATTCCAAACTGATTCCGTGCCAGCAAAATCGTACAACCGTGGCGGCCTACATCGCCACTGACGATGACTACATCGCCAGGGCGTGCCAGCGTACCGGACGTATGGACGCCAGCCAGGCACTGTCCGATTCCCGTAGTCGTAATAAACAAGTGGTCTACCTGCCCTTTTCCCGCTACTTTCGTATCGCCAGCTACGATGCGCACCCCCGCCTCGGCAGCCGTACGGGCCATAGATGCGGCATACTTTTCGACCTTAGCCAGAGGGAATCCTTCTTCGATGACAAAAGCACAGGACAGATACAATGGCCGTGCTCCCATACAAGATAAGTCATTGACCGTGCCACAGATGCTGAGCTTGCCAATATCGCCACCGGGAAAATCCGGCGGGGAAACGATAAATCCATCGGTCGTAAACGCCAGGTCGGCACCGCCGATGGAAAGGACAGCCGCATCATCACCGGTAAACTGAGGGTTGGAAAAATGGGCTTTAAATACGCGGTCGATCAGTTCGGCCGTCTGTCTGCCACCGGCCCCATGGGCCAGCGTAATCACATCGTTCATCGTATCTTTCCTCCATACGTATAATACGCAGAGCAGGCACCTTCATGAGATACCATGCAGGCTCCGACCGGCTGTTCCGGTGTGCATACCGTACCGAACAGCGGGCACTGGGGTGGCGTGCATTTTCCCTGCAGGATATCACCACAACGGCAGGCCGGATTGGCCTTTCCCTTCATGGGCGGCACGCTGTATTTACGGCGGGCATCCCAGGCTGCGTAATCAGGGCGGAGCCGCAGTCCCGATTGGGGAATACAGCCCAGACCGCGCCATTCATCATCACATGGCTCCATGACGTCTGCCATGAGCTCTTTACCTGTCCGGCTTCCTTCTCTGGTGACAACGCGGGGATAGCAGTTTTTAAAAAATGGCCTGCCCTGCCGTATTTTCTTCAGGATAACGGCAAAGGCTGTCATCAGTTCTTTTGCCGTAAAACCGGCGACGACACCAGAAACGCCCTGCTGTACCATAGCTTCACAATCACCAGTCCCCATGACGGCACAGACATGGCCGGGATACAGGAATGCATCGGCGCTATCCTTCATCGCTTCGTAAGCACGGGGCATTGTTTTATTGGCCGTGAGGAGAGAAAAATTCATCACCCCTTCTGCTCTGGCTGTCCGGACGGCCAGGCAGGAGGGCGGCGTCGTCGTCTCAAATCCTACGGACAAAAATACGACTTCTTCATCACGGTGCTGCCGGGCATAGTCGTAGGCGTCGAGGGGTGAATAGACAATTTCTACATGGGCTCCCATGCTCCGCGCCCCGGCCAGGCTCTGTGTGCTCCCCGGTACACGGACGAGATCGCCGAACGTACAAATGGTCACCTTCCGTTCCAGAGCCAGCCAGATGGCTTCGTCTATGTAGCGGACAGGCGTCACGCAGACCGGGCAGCCCGGTCCGGAAATGACTTCCACCGCTTCCGGCAAAATCTGTCTGATTCCCAGCCGGAAAATTTCATGAGTATGAGTCCCGCAGACTTCCATAATCCGTACAGGCGGGCCATCATACGAACGTATTATCTGAAGTGCCGTTTGTGTATATTCATTTCCCATCAGTCCAGGTCCTCCAGAATATCATCCATTTCTTCTTCATCATCCCCGGTAATCCGGGCAATAGCCATTCCGGCATGGACCATGACATAATCACCGGGATCCAGTTCGTCCAGCAGTGCTGCCGATACTTCCCTTCTGGCTCCGGATGCATCGACCAAAGCCATTCCCTGATGCACTTTTACGACCCGTGCAGGTAATCCGACACACATGGCGATTCCTCCTTACATGCAGTAAATAGATATTTATAATAATATTGTATATACAGTATATTAATATATACTAAATTTTTAATTAAATTGGTCTCTGAATCGTTCTATCCCATTGCCGTTCCTGGTTCATCATGGCATATACAGCCTGTCCCAGGGCAATACCACCATCATTGACAGGAACGAGATGATGGCGTAGAACGCCCAGCCCTGCCTGTCCCAATGCCTGTTCACACAAGGACAGGAGCAGCGTATTCTGAAACACGCCGCCACTCAGAGCCACGGTCTTCACACCCGTTTCCTGCGAAATCTGCAAACAGGCACCGACAATTTGTCCGGCCAGCCGGCAATGGAAAATATAAGCCAGGAAATCCGAATCTCTGCCAGCCATTTTTTCTTCCGCCAGATATTGCACCAGCTCCATCGTCGGCAGTATCCACCGGCCGTTTTCCTTCTGAGGCGGTATCAGGGTCTCCGGTCTGGTATGATGATCTTTCATCCATCGCCGGGCTGCAAACTGAATCTTCATCGCCGCTTCGCCTTCAAACGACGACTGCCGCGCCAGACCCAGAATAGCACTGACGCCATCAAACAAGCGGCCCGCACTGGTAGACAAAATACTATTTATACCCTGTTGCGCCATAAAAGACTGCATCTGCCATTCTTTCCGGCTACAGAGGCGCAGTCTGTCCACTACAGCCACAGCCTCATCCGTCTTTGGATACAAATGGCTGATAAGGCTGACGGCAATGCGCCATCCTTCCCGGGCTGCCACATCACCACCGCGCTGCCAGAAAGGTGCGATAGACGCACTGCGGTGAAATCCATGACAGTCACAGAGAAGTATTTCTCCTCCCCATACGGTGCCATCGGTTCCATACCCGGTCCCGTCAAAAGCTACACCTATGACAGGCTGTTCCCAATCGTTTTCTGCCATACAGGACAGGATATGAGCAAAATGATGCTGGACGGGAATGACAGGCAGCCCCATTTCCTGAGCAACAGCTGTCGTATTATACCGGGGATGAAGATCACAGGCCACGCAGGCCGGTTCTATTTCAAGGAGCGTTTTCATCCGGGAAACACCATCCCGCAGGGCCTGTACGGTCCGGACATCGGCCATGTCCCCGATATATGGAGACAAGTAATACAGCCGGTCCCTGACCAGGCAAAAGCTATTTTTCAGTTCTCCGCCCAGTGCCAGAACCGTCCCCGTTTCCCTGCCATAGAAAAACGGCAACGGCGCATAGCCGCGGGAACGGCGTATCATGTACGGACTGCCATCATACCAGTTTATTACGGAATCATCGGCCCGCAGCCGGATCCGCCGGTTATGGCTGAGAATGGCATCACACAAGTCAGGAAGTTCCTGCCGTGCTTCTGCTTCATCGTGGCATATGGGAGCACCCGATACATTGGCGCTGGTCATGACCAGCGCATCCGGTACGTCCAGACCATCATCATACGTAAAGAGCAGCAGATGAAGAGGCGTGTACGGGAGCATGACGCCCAAAAAAGGGTTTTCCGGTGCCAGCGAAGGTGCCAGCGTAGTATCAGACCGTTTTTCCAACAGAATGATGGGCTTTTCATGCCCGTCCAGCACCCGGTCTGCCCCGGCAGGTATGACACAGTGACGGTCCACGGCAGCCATATCCTTCATCATGACGGCAAAGGGTTTTGCCGGCCGGTGTTTCAGACAGCGCAGGCGCTGTACAGTTTTTTCCTGAAATGCATCACAACAAAGATGATATCCTCCGATGCCTTTGACAGCTATGATACGGCCCGATACAAGAGCCTGCCGGGCAGCCGTGACTGCATCCCGCCCCCGTTCTGTACTATCCAGTATATAGACTTCCGGTCCGCAATCGGGGCAGCATACCGGCTGAGCGTCATAGCGCCGTGTTTCCCGATGGGTATATTCATATTCACATTGGGAGCACATGGGAAATTCTGCCATACTCGTCCGTTCCCGGTCATAGGGCATGGCATCGAGGATGGTCATGCGGGGCCCGCAGGCCGTGCAGTTGATGAACGGATGGAGATAGCGGCGGTTCTGCGGATCAAACAACTCTTTTTTGCAATCGTCACAGATGGCGATATCAGGAGACACAAAGACGTCTCCTTCCTCTGCTTCACTTTCGACAATAGAAAAATCAGGAAAGGGCGGTACATCCGTCTGCTCCGTTATGATTTTGAGAATTGCTGACCGTGCCGGCGCTTTTTCAGGTAACTTCTGTTGAAACTGTTTCCGGGCCTCCTCTGGCCCCTGGACCAATATTTCTACATAAGACCCCTTATTGCAGACCGTGCCACGAACGTGACAGGAATGGGCCAGCCGGCTGACGAACGGCCGGAACCCGACTCCCTGCACGATACCGAGTACACAAATCCGAACTGTTTCCATCAATACCTCCCCGATACGGCGAAATGAGGCACATCCACATACAGGCCATGGAAATGAGACAGGGCCCGCTTGAAATAGATATCACCCAGGATGACATCGAAGTTATCATTATCGGCCAGCTGGCACCAGTCGTCTTCTTCCTTCAGCTGGACATGTCCCGGCCGGATACAAGACGATTCCGTCCGGAACCATCCTGCTGTCTGTACCAAAGCCGCACCAGCATTCCGTACCGCTTCTGCCATGGCATTGGCCGTAACCTGCTGATGGACGACCAGTACCCGCTTCCCTGTTACGGCAGCCCGGATATCTTCCGGCAGGGGCCGTCCCAGATAGCGTACTTCATAAGGGGTCCCAAACCGTTCATACAGGTAGCGTGCTCCTTCCAGTGCTGCCGGTGATACGACAAAATTCTTCTCATTCCTGCCAGCTTGTTCATACGCTTCCCGGCAGTCAAAAAGTATTACCTGCTTCCAGCCTTCCCCATGCAGTGTCTCCATGAGGGCCTGTTGTTCATCCGGGGAAGCCATTTCCAGGGGAACTGCCCCTAGGACACCGGCCCGGCCTCGTTCCACCACTGTCTCCGGCTGGGCCAGGACAGGAAGCAGCGCGTTGTAAGCTGCCTGCATCCCGTCGTCATAATAGCCAATTCCTGTCGTCGGGACGGCCAGTGCCGGTATGTTGAGTGTACGGGATATCATACGGCACAGCGCCTTGAAATCCGTACCGATGACAGCTGGAACGGGAGTACCCACCAGTGCCACAAAGGCAGCATTCACCGTTTCTGCCGCTGCGCACACTTTGCGTACGAGCAGATCATCGCGGCCGAGGATGGCATCCATGTCGCGCAGTCCTGCACTAAAAACGGCACTCCTTTTACCGCTGAACCAGCGCGGTTCATCAAAGCCGCAGATATTCCCGGCACAGCCACCGGCATCACAGATAACGACGATGCCACCCAGACCGTAGAGTACGGCGGCCGCTCCTGACTGGTCCGGAGCAAAGGGAGACAAATATTTCCACAATCCTTTCATCGCCCGTTTTTCCCCCTTTCGTCCAGAGCCAATCCAATATGCCGCAACAGAGAAAGGACGCCAGCATATCCGAAAGGCTGGATATCGTCATCCCAATTCACGTGGGCAGCCGTTTCATGATACCAGGCCGCATCCTTGCCAATGGTCAGATCGACCGGATGGGATGCTCCTTCATAGTAGAGCATGGTAGGAGACAAGTTGGAGTATACCTTTGTTTCCGGGCTCCATTGTGCCAGATGACGCAGATAGACAAAATCATCCGGACTGAGACTAGCATATATTTCTTTGATCGTAAACCCGTACCGTGTCAGAGCCAGTGCCATTTCGTAAGCATTGCCATTCTGCATGCCACCTATAGCCACAGTCGTACCACTATAGCGGGCGCGGACTGCTTCAACAGCCTGGCGGGCCTGTTCCAGCCACGATTCATCCTGAATAGGGGCACCGAGAACGCGGGACAAGGCCATGTACTGGCGGTGAATCTGTGATACCTGATACAATCGTGTCAGGGTAATAGACGGGATACCCAGTCTTTTTTCCATATCCTGCGCCGCCAGCCACGACTCCGGATGGAGGACGAGGTTAAAATTAGCCTGGGACATAGCCAGATATTCTTCAAAATTACGGCAGCGGGCTAGTTCCTGTATCTGTTTGATTCCTGTCTGACGCAGGATAGGATACAGCTCGCAATCATCCTGCAGGGGAGAAAAAAATCCCAGCAGATTGACCGTACGGCGATGACGCGGCTGCTTTTCCAGCAGGGAATAGAGGGCACGGCGTACATCGACCATCGGCGGTTTGCGCCCTTCCCGCGTCAGAGCGTACATGTAACACGGCACGACAGAGACGCCGCAGACCGAAGCCGCTTTCCGGCTGACCCGTTCCATATCCGTTCCCAGGAGGGCATCGACGCAGGTCATGCAGAGCATGACTACCGATGGCTTCTCCCGTCGGGACTCCACGATTTCCGCGACAGCCTGCGGAATCTTCTGCAAGTGCCTGCCCGTGACGATATCCGTTTCATCGAGGATATAGAAGTAAAACCGGTCCTGATAGCCTCCCTGCTCGCCCAAAATGGTCGTATTGCGGCCACAACAGCCGGGACCGATGAGGAGCATGATAGATCCCGGTATAGAAAGGCCCGCCCGTTTTACGCCGAACCCCTGTGCTCCCGGGGAATTAAAAGCCAGTGCTGCCGGCGAATTGTAAATCAGATGCTTCGAGGATAGAAGTTCTTCCGGGATATGGTCTTTTCCTTTCTGCACCAGGTCACCTACGGTAATAGCATAAGGCTGTGTATCTTTATATTCCATCATCATTCCACCCTACTGCGGCAACGGCGGATAAATCGTCTTAGTACTCACATCGGGAAGCATGCCCAGCTTTCCCGACAGGGCGCTGATGACATCCTGGGGGGCATCGACGATGATGCTGATGACATTGACATGCTTATCTTTATAAGGAACTCCCATGCGGCCGACAATGTATTGGCCATATGCATGGAGGATTTCATTCAGCTTCCCCGACTCATTGCGGTCTGCAACGATAATACCAATCAGTGCGATTCTCGTTTCCATATGTATCACCTCATAAAAAAAATCCCATGCCAAAAGCACAGGACGACAGACACGTTGTGTGTAAGATGTGCTTTCCGCCTCATCTGTGCAGGACACCTTTACAGAAAAGTACGACAGCTTTTGCATGACGTTCTCCCGCAGGAAATCCGTTGGGATGACGTGTTTAATTCATTATAACAAATATCACCGTTCGTGGCTATTGTTTTTTACATATGTCATGGAATTTGCTAATTCTCTTGTATATTTTCAGAATGCCACGTATACTATTATAAAAATATATCCTACATATTCACCATGAAAGAGAGGCCTTTTTTTATGATACAGCAACCATTTCCCGTCATCTTCTCCGGCCATGGCAGCCCCATGCTGGCCCTTCAGCACAATGATATTACCCGCAATCTGAGCCGGATTGGTGGCCAGCTTTGCTCCCGCCACGGCACGCCCCGGGCCATTCTGGCTATTTCTGCCCATTGGTATGTTCCCGGCACATTTATCCAGAGCGCACCCCAGCCGCGCCAGGTTTACGACATGTATGGATTTCCAGAAGAGCTGTATCAGGTCACCTATCCCGTACCGGGCGATGCCAGTCTGACCCGGTCTGTACAAAACCTACTGGGACCCGCTGTATCCATCAATGACCAGTGGGGCATCGACCACGGTACCTGGACGATATTAATCCATATGTTCCCTGACGCTGATATCCCCGTCGTCCAGCTCTCCGTAAACCGCGATCTCACGCCGCAGGAACTATACGACCTCGGTCAGAAACTGGCACCACTGCGCAATCAGGGATACCTGATTTTCGCCAGTGGCAACGTCGTCCACAACCTGGGACGCGTCGAATGGAACAATCCCGGCGGTACGCCTCAAGCACTGCGTTTCAATGACTACATCATCAATGCCGTACAAAATCGCAACGATGACGCAGTCATCCACTATGCTAATCATCCCGATGCTGCTTATGCCGTTCCCACACCGGATCACTTCCTGCCCCTTGTGATGACACTGGGCGCAGCACAGGGTGAAACGGCTGCCATATTTAACAATACGTGTAATCTCGGATCCATGGCCATGACTGGCTTTATTTTTGGGTTTTAATGGGATAAATCAGAAATAGTCTCCTGTCTGTCTACGGAAAAGGACAGTCAGAAGACTATTTTTGCTTCTCCTTATTCTGCTGTAATCTGCTAATAAAAAAGCAGAAAATTTTCTCATACTCCGCCTGTTCAGGCAGCTATATGAGGGAGTTTTCTATTTGCTTGCATTATCAGGCACGGTAATCCGGTTGCAGGCGCAGGACCAGAATCTGCTCCCGGTCATCGTCTTCTAGAAACAGGTCACGGCAGTCTATCCGCTCTTCGACGATAAGTCCGTCATGGTGTGTCAGGAATGCTTCTGTTTGTTCATAGGGATAATAGAAAAAGAGGCGCATCGTCCGCGGCAAACGATAATAGGAATCAAACATCTGCTTTAAAACCAGTTTCAGCGTATGCAGTCCAAAGGGATTGAAGAAAAAGAAACAATCCGCTTCTGTCGGGACCTCGTATACTGCTGCGTCTTTCAAGACGAATGTCACGCGGCACCCTGACACGGCAGTACGACTATTGGTCATAGCCTTTTCCCACAAACGACAGTCATACTCTACCCCAATGGCGTGACAACGCGTCTGATAGGCCAGAAAGAAACTGACCCGCCCTTTACCGCTGCCGTAGTCGATGAGTGTATTCTTTTTTCCCATATAACCACTATTGGCCAGACGCTCAAGGACACAATAATCCGTCGGTTCATAGGGGTGATGCTCCCCATCAGACTGACTGTCATCTCGTCCGGCCGTCTTGATACCCAGTATATGCTCCCATTCCTGCTCGTCCATCTCAATCGCCATCTTTCCTGCTTTTCAAAACGTCCAGCAGACCACGGCAGCCTTCCTGGACGTCGTTCCAAGTCCGCTGGAAATCCCGCGTATACCATGGGTCGGCTACGGGACGGGGATTGGTTGTGTAATCCATGAGAAGCGAACACTTATGAAGAGGATCACCGTGAAAAATGCGCTTCATATCCCGCAGGTTCTCGTTATCCATGCCGATGAAATAATCATAAACATCGTAATCGCCAGCCGTCAGCAACGCCGCCCGCTTCTCACTGGGATCCATACCATGGGCCCGGAGCAGTCGTTCTACCGGCGGATAGACGGGATTGCCGTAACCGTTCCAGATTTCCTCATCCGTCGTAGCAGCTGAAGCTACATCAAACTGATCCGCCAGACCTGCCCGTTCCGCAATTTGCCGGAACACAAACTCCGCCATGGGCGACCGGCAGATATTGCCGTGGCACACGAAAAGTATCTTTATCAATATTTTTAAGCTCCCTTCTATGCCGAAATATGCCGTGAAATGCCGATTTACTGCGGTTTTCCCCATCAGAGGTGTTTATGCCGAATCATCCATAATTCGGCATAACATGGCATAACACGGCTGCCTTAAGTAGTAAAATTGGTAGTAAAAGGAGTAATTCGTACTACCGTAATTTTTCCTGTAGAAAATTTTTGCTCTTTTATTGTAACAGAAAATTCAATGCCTTTCATCAGCAAAAAAAGGCTCACAATCAATCTGACTGTGAACCTTCTCAATTCAATAGGTTACGCCTTATTTCGGAACGGGATGATTTTAGGCTGAATTTCTCCTACCTGTTCCAGTTCTTTCCGGACGTTTTCTATTTCTTTTTGCTGCTGTTCCTGGGCCAGCTCCACTTCTTGAGGAACTTATTTTACTTGAATCAGCGACGGCACCCACGGGGGGCTGTCGCGGCAGTTATACTTTGCTTTGCAGACAGCGTTCACAACCCATACCCGCAAGCGGTTTGATGCTAGCATATAAATAGGACAAGTCAAACTGAGGTTTTCCATAAAGTGATACAATAAAAGTATATATAGGGGGCCTTAGTATGACGAAGTTCGACAAACAATTTAAAATGGATGCTGTCCAATATTACCATGATCATCGTGACTTAGGACTGATTGGGTGTGCCCATAATTTAGGAATTTCCCAACAGACACTGTCACGATGGCAAAAGCAATTACGGGATAATGGGGAAATGCCATATCGCGGATCCGGAAACTATGCATCTGATAAAGCCAAGGAAATCGCTCGTTTGAAACGTGAATTACGAGATGCCAAGGATGCCATCAATGTCTTAAAAAAAGCTATCAGCATTCTAGACAAATAATCCCCGCCATTTACCATAGCGTCAAACAGGAAGCCGAAAAAGCCCATCAGGGGAAACGCCATTTTTCGGTATCTGGAGTGCTGGCAGAATTGGGCGTTTCTACATCAGGTTACTATGGATGGAGTCATCGCAAATTATCCAAACAAGCTACGCACCGTAAGGAGGTAAAAAAACAGATTCAAACCATTTACGAAGATTCAAAGCAAATCTATGGAGCACCCAAAATTACTAAATTGCTTCAACAGAAAGGTGAATGTATTTCCGAAAGGACAGTGGGCCTTTACATGCGGCAGATGGGGATTCGTGCTTGTTGGGTCAAGCATTATACCGTTACGACCCAGAGCAGTTGTTTTGATGCCATATTAGTTAATATTCTGCAAGAACAATTTAATCCGCCAAGACCAGATACGATCTGGTGCAGCGATATTACTTATATTTGGACCACTGAAGGATTTGTGTATTTGGCCAGTATCATGGATTTATTTTCTCGAAAAATCATTGCCTGGAATTTATCCCGGAAGTTGGATGCATCTGGCATTATTAGGATGCTTCAAACGGCAAAGCAAACCAGGAATCCAGGCCGTCTGGTAGTAATTCACACTGACCGCGGTTGTCAATATCTTTCGCAATCCTATATCAAGGAAACCGCACAGATGTGCCGCAGCTATTCGAAGAAAGGCTATCCATGGGATAATGCCTGCATAGAATCATTCCACGCCTTGATTAAGCGAGAATGGCTGAATCGATTTAAGATTGAAAATTATCAACAAGCCTATATGCTGGTGTTTGAATACATTAACACGTTTTATAATACCGTTCGAATTCACAGTCACTGTAACTATATGTCACCAAATGACTATGAGAAATTATATGCAAACTACAAGAAAAAGGCAGCTTTGATTGCTGGATAACTGATTGATAAAAACCTCAATTTAACTTGTACTCAAACTTGACATAGGACCAGGTCCCTTTCCCTTGCCCTCCAAGGGAACACACGGCTGCGCCTATGTGGCCTGCGGCCAGTTATGAGTGATTAGTGGTGAGTACAGTTATAAAGCTATGAAGCTGTGATGCTGTGACGCGGGCCTTGCGGCCAAGTACGTTTGACGACTTTAAAGCTTCACAGCTTCACGGCTCCATAGCTTCATAGATTGACGGCCTGCGGCCTGCGATTTGAAAGGCGACATTATGTCACAGCCCCTTCTCTTTTTCATGCTATAGATTATGCCTTGTTACAGCGAGAAAGGGCTTCCCGTTTTACGCTGTCGTTAATCAGGCCTGGTCTTTATTGATTCCTATTTACTTTTTTAGGAATTTACCATTCCCAACGGAATCCTCCTTCTACCCGATAGGATAGATCGATATCCGAATTGTATGCTTTTTCAATATCGAAATAGAAGTTACAGTTGTCGCTGATGTCTGCATTGAAGCCGGCGCCAAGGATGTACCAGGTACCGTCTAAATCCGTACTGTCGTGCAGGTACGTATCATTATAGTACAGGTAATCGTCATTACCGCCTAAGAATTCATGCAGGACAGAGGCTTTAAAATAGAGTCGGTTGTGATCCGGACGTTTGTCACCAAATTCACGGCTCAATACGAAGCCCAGGCGGCCAACGAGGCTGTCTGCATCGTCCTGATGAACAGAAATACCATTTTTTGTCGTGTAATCGCGTCCCCAGATATAACTGTAAGTCAACTGGCTCTGCGGTTCAATATACCAGTTTCTCTTGTTGATTTTCTTCTTGCGGCCATATTCGAAGCTGAGGCTGCCGGCCCAGTTCTTGTAATCTGCGTGATCACCATAGGTCGTGTCATAATCTGAATCCAAACGGCCTATGCGGGCAACAAAGTCCGTATAATGATCGTGCTGACGAATATTGGTGCTGTAATATTTAAAATCTGTGAAATCATTATCACCGCTGCCGCCGTTGAAATCAGTCCGGCCCCATGTATGGCCCAGAGCGACGCCGCGCCACCAGGTCCCTTTCTGGTCCTGAGTATGTTTCTTCTTGTCATAGCCGACTTCCAGTGTTTTGGCATGGGTAACAAAGCCGTAATCCGAATGCTGATAGCTGAGTTTCTTGCCAATCAGACGAGCCCAGATGCCATCTTCCACTTGTTCATCCGGAGAAGAATAACGGAGTTCGCCCAACCGTTTGAGCAGCGTATCATCGTCGCGCCAGAGGGCAAAGCCGGCATGGTGAGAAGCAATCGGCGTATCGCCATTCGGGTTGATTGTATTGCCCAGACAGGTAATGAACCAATCCTTGTAATTGGACGATGTACCTTCCGAATTGATCATGAACTGCTGATCGTAGATACCGGATTTATTGGCGTTTGTCACCGTATCGCTGGCAAAATTTGCTGCACCATTGGCGATTTCAGCAAAGTACAATTTATCGCCCGAATGCATGGAACCGAGATTATCTCCGCCCGGCGTGAATGCCAACTGCTGCGTACTGCCATCGCCGCCGTGAATATAAACGAAATCACTGTCCGATGCAGTTTTATACGTATCAACGGAATTCCCCAGGTATTTCAAATCCATCATGAATGTGCCGCTGCCGTTCAAAGCATTATCAATAGACACCTGATGAGCATTGCCCTTGCTGTTCTGGGTCATATTGATGATGCCGTCGGAAAAATCGACATTCGTTACATTGCTGTCACCGGTTACCAGCCACTTGCCGCCATTCTGGAAATTCAACGTTGTAAAAGAATCCGTCGTTTTCCCATTATAAGTTTTCCCATTATAATATGTCTTAACCGTCCCCAAGAGATAGGAATCACTCGTATTGTAATCAGCGCTAATCTGGCCCTTTGTTTCCGCGACGACATTCCCTTCCATCATGCTGCGTTCTTCTTTCGATTTGACAGTAATAACACCACCATTCGCCGCATACATGGCGTTCACGCCCGCTTTGATGGTATTAGATTTGGCGGCATCCAGGGTAATTGTACCCGTGTATCTTTTTTGTGTTTTATTGTTTACCCTTTCCGTTGCCATTAATCCATTCCGATCAGCCGTAATTTTATTTGCATCACCTAAAGCTTTAATGGTAATAGTACCGGCATCGGCATACGCACCATCTCTTTTTGCTGTGATGGTATTATTCTTAGCTGCTGTTACGGTTGCATTTCCCGTGTCACTCAAATAGCTGACAACACCAGTCACATTTTTTCCCGTCGTAATGGTATTATCCCCTTCTGTAGCAGTAACGTTAATATTGGCTCCACCACTACGTATACCGGCAAACTGGGATACAAAACCCGTCTCTTCCCCTACTTCAATAATATTGCTCTTAGCCGTAATGTTTACATCACCACTTCCAGCTGTTGCGCCATAATATAGCCTAGCCTTGATATGTGTATCCCCGTCCGTAGATTTGACCGTAATAGCTTCACTACCATTATTCGAAATACCGCTAGAGCCATCTACGTTAAAATCATTCGTCACATTAATGTCCACTTCATTGGCCCCGTTCATGAATATACCATATGATGAATCAGCTTTAATGTCCATAGAATCAGCAGTTATAGATATATTTCCGCTAGTTCCGTTTTCTGATGCAATTCCGTTATACCCGCCTTTAACATACACCTTATTTTTTGCAGTGATAACAAGATCACTATTTTTGACATCCGCCATAAAAATACCATTACGATCACCGTTATATCCAGTAGTTCTATTATTGATAATGCTAATATTTTTCCCCTGGATTTCAGATTTTTGGTCTTGTCCGATTATAAGTAAGCTATTCCCATAGCGTCCATTGTTTTTACCAGTTTCGCCACTATGAACCAATGACTCTTCATCTTCCTGAAGAGTGATGTCACCATTCCCCGTAATTACAGGATTATTCATATACAGGTTCTTTAATGTCAAACTTTTACCATCCTGTACATTAATCGTATAGCCTCCCACACTATAATAGTTATCCACGTCTTTCGTTGACATACTTTTTACACTATCAGGAGGCGCTACCACCGTGTCATCTTTTACCGTAATTACTTTGTTAGAATCAGCGCTATTAAAGAAATTGTCTGATTCAACGTCTGTTGCGAAGACCGAAACAGTTGTTACCCCCCCCCACGTAACTCCTAACATAAGGGCTAAAGCAATTGTCTTCGATAAACTACATCTCGATTTCATAACAAACATTCCTTCCCGTATTATAAATTTTATACCTGATATTTATACAAATATAATATAATATTTTTGCAGAGTTGACAACCTATTCTTATTAATTTCAGATAGTGTAAAATAGTTTGTGTAAACGTTGGATGGGTATAGTAAAAGGAACCCATTTCCTTTATAGTGTTAAGTGCTCAAACCAAACACTAGGAAAGAAGGTTCCTCATGCCTGATTTTAACACAGAATTTATTCAAACGCTATTCAATCCTGCCACCACCGAGCTTTTTCGTTCCGAATTGGAAGCCGCCATCAATGCTCTCCTGAAGACGGAGCTGGCCGCCTTCCTCGGATATGAGAAGCATGATTCGGACGGTTGGAACACAGGCAACAGCCGCAACGGCTATTACAAGCGCACGCTAGCGACACGCTATGGAGAGTTGCATCTGGAAGTCCCGCGAGATCGGAACGGCGATTTCCATTCGCCCACGTTGCCACGCTATCTTCAGCACACCAATGCTTTGGAGACTACGGTCATCCAGCTTTATCAGCGCGGCGTCACCACCCGTCAGATTGCAGATCTCATCGAGCAGATGTATGGACGATATTACTCGCCAGCCACTATCTCGCATATCTCGTCAGCCGTCACCGAGCAAGTCCAAGCCTTCCATTCCCGACAGGTTGCTGCGCGATATGCCGTCATCTTCTGTGATGCCACCTACCTGAATCTGCGCCGTGACAGCGTGGCCAAGGAAGCGCTGCATGTTTTGCTCGGCATTACGCCGGAAGGGAACAAGGAAGTCCTAGACTATGCCATCTATCCGAGTGAGTCTGCAACTAATTATGCCGAGATGCTGCAAGGGCTGAAAACACGGGGTCTGAAAGATGTCCTGTTATTCGTCTCTGACGGCCTGGTCGGCCTGCCGGATGCCGTGAAACAGGAATTTCCTCAGGCCAGGCATCAGAGCTGCTGGGTGCACCTGGCCAGAGTCGTGGCTCGCCTAGTCCGGCAGAAGGACAGGAAGGAGGTCTTGGCGGTTCTGAAGGAAGTATATCATCAAGACGATGCCGAGGCTGCCCGGCAGGCACTGGAAGCCTTTCTGGAGCGATTCTGCGGCAAATATCCTCGACTGAAGAAGGTATTCCAACTCCATGACAGCCTGTTCACTTTTTACGAATTCCCTCAGAGCATCCGTCCTACGATCTATACATCCAACTTGATTGAAAATAACAACAAGGGTTTGAAGCATCATGCAAAGCTGAAAGAGCAATTCCCCAACGAAGAATCCCTTGAACGGTTCGTCTGCACTTTTTACAGCGAATACAACCGCAAGTAAGGAGAAAAGGCTCACAGAGGCTTCAGAGAAGCAACAGCTGAGCTGTTAGATATGTTTCCAAAACCATAGGCTTAGCTACAACGCTATGAAGAAAAGTTTACACAAAACTCTTGACACAATCTATGAATTAGGCAAAAATTAATCAAGGATGTGCAACCATTATGATACAAATCGAAGAAACGGTCTTTGCCCGTAAACGCTGGATAGAAAGTAAGATGCTCGCTTATGGATTTCATAAAACAAATGAAACGTATATACTTGAAAAACCATTTCTTGACGGGAATTTCAAAGCCATCCTTTCCGTTACCTCAAAAGGGCTGGTTACGGGTAAGGTCATGGACCGGATGACCCAGGATGAATATTATCAGTTGCGTCAGGAAACCTCCGATGGCGCCTATGTCCATACGGTCCGTTCTGCTTATCTGTCCCTGCTTAAAGAAATTGCCACTTCCTGCTGCGGCGATGTCCTATTTGCCTCAACTCAGGCAAACCGGCTGACCCAGGCCATTTTGGACAACTTTCAGGTCAGGCCGGATTTTCCCTGGAATCATTCCGCACGATATCAGTCGTACGGAGCCTTTCGTCATTCTTCCAACCGGAAATGGTTCGCCCTCATCATGAATGTAAAAAGAGGTGTGCTGGATAAAGACGGCAATTCCGGTCAAGTTGATATCATCAACGTAAAAATCAGACCTGAACAAGCAGAACAGCTTCACCGCATCCCCGGCATCTACCCCGCTTATCATATGAACCACAAGACGTGGATTTCAGTGGTGCTGGATGAAACCTTACCGGATGAAAGAATCTTGGAGTTCATTGACACAAGCTATCAGTTAACGATTCACTAAAGAGGAATACAAGTACTAATTGTACAATTATTACGTCTTGCACTTCCTTTATTATGAAATCACCAAAGCTGTGATATACCAGTCATCACATTTTTCCACCCTATCGAATAGCAGATTCTGTTATAAAACCAACATACTTGTCTCCCCGGCCATGATATACTGATTCCAGAAAGACAAAGAAACCAATAAAAAACGCCTATGATGACTGTATCATGAATAGGCAACAGAAAGGGGCAGACCTCATGAAAAATATAGAATGGAAAGATAAAGTAGCAAGTTTTAAAAAAATTGATGTGCGCGGCATTGCCGGTAATTTCCTTGATGGGCTGAAAAAACAGGCGGCAAAGCTCCCCGTCGGCGAAGGGATAGAAGTCATTCAAAGTTTTGAACCCATTCCCCTCTATGAAATCATGGAAATGCTGGGATATGTTCACTATACAGAAAAAACAGCGGAACATGAGTATCACGCTTATTTCTATCGGACCGAGGAAAAAGGGAACGTAGAAGATGCGCCGGAACGGCCGGCAGTCATCGCCAATTATCCCATGATCGATGAAAAACTGGGCGAGCTGGCTGTAGAATTTTGGGATATGACCTGGAAAAGCGAAAAACGATATCTCGATTACAACATCCGGCTCCTGCTCTCTCTGGCCAATGCCGTCGGTGCCGGAAGGATGCGGCAGGCCATGCGGGAACTGCTGAAAGCCTATGCCAACGGGCTGGATTCCAGAGCCCTGGACGACGTGTTTGAACAACTGGCCTGGAATATGGGCATCGGCTTCTTCAGTTCGGAAATTGCTCCGTCTCCCCTGTTTCATGCGTATAAGCTGATTAAACAGATGGAAAAACAGGGAAAAGAGAGAGACGAAATCAACCAGATGCTAAGAGAAAAATTTTCAGATAAAAAAGGTGTATGCAAGTAACATGTACCCTCTTTACCGGATGTCCCGGTAAGGAGGGTATTTTCATGGGCTATACCTATGAATCGTGAATACAATGTCCCCTAATCCGACATCATAAAGAAAGAGTTCCCTATTTCACGATATGATTCTTCGACTTTATTGAGCGTTCCTCTTGTTTTTTGCCAAATTGGGGTCTGTAACAAAATGAGTTTTTGATATGCTCCCCCCTATGAGGGACAGTAAAAAAATAAAACTGTCATCATAGGGGAAGCATATCATTTAGCCCCATTCTTTTTACCTATCTTACTGTTTCTTGTGATTTCTGGATATGTGATCCATATACATCACGATAATCATTCTGAGCTTCATTGTCTTTATCATTAATACGGACGCGTTCTACCTTATGCCGGTCATTGTCCTTGCCGGAAATACGATCTACGCGGAAGCGGTCAATATTTTGCACTTTAACCAATTCAGGTCCAAACTCATCCACGGAGCGAGCCATATCACCATCAGAAGGTGCTCCATTCTGCAAAGCCCGATAAATGATCGCAGCATATTCATAACGGGTCATGGCCCGGTCACCCTTAAATTCTCCGTCCGGATATCCCTGTAAATAGCCTCTTTCGGCCAGTGTTTTCACGTACTGGTAAGCCCAGTGGTTTTCAGGTACATCGGGGAACATCATGCTATTGGCTGGATTGGGAACAGCTTTGACATTTTGCCCCGATTCATAAGCAGCCAGTTTTTTAGTGAGCACTTCTATTTGGGCTTTCATGGCCAGCATATCCCTGGCCATAGAAACACGGGAGCGGGAGACATGGCTCTTTTGACCAAATTTCCAGCTAATTCCTGCATTCACCATGTTTTCTCCTCCGCTGAAGGATCCACCTACGCTGAACATCGTATCCTCATTGGGCCGGTAAAATGCCCCGACAGCTACGGCATGGGCATCTTTATAATTACCGTAACCGACAGCGAAGTCCCATTTGTCATCAGGATCAAAATCCAACGGATGCAACCCTGACAGGGCAGCTGCGCCGGCACCGACACGGTTTACCTGATTTCCTAATTTACTGATTCGTGTTTCCGCCCGGTATAACTGACTCCCGTTTACGGCATCAGTACTGGTCGATGAAATATCTCCAGGAGCTACATGGGTGATCTTATTTCCGCCATTATTCAGCCCGTCTTTATTGAGGGTAATATCCTGACCGGCAGAACCATTCTGGATTGTCATCCCTCCCGTCGTTACGGTAGTGTCTCCCACGTTGACAGTACTGGCATTAACCGTCGTGATATTCCCCGTATCTGCTGTAACGGTCTTCGTCGTAACCGTATCCAGTCCTTTTAAATCTTTTGAAAGGCGCACTTTCAGGTTATCGCTGCCATCAGATACCACTCCGATATTGTCTTCCGTTGTCAGTCTGGAGGAATCCGTAATGCCCCCGACTACATTTACCTGACCATTGAGTTTTTTACTGATTACATTTCCTACATCGCCGCCATATTTCATACCATCATTCATCGTGGCAACCGTCTGGGTATTCCCATTGTGATCTTCATAGACAATCCGGTCGATACCGCCAGTACCATTGTAACCATCGGTGCCATCTACTCCATTCGCACCTTTGACAACATGGATGTCAGCAGAAGCACCGTCCTTGCCATTGATGCCAATATGACCATCCGTACCATTGGTTCCGTCTTTACCTACAGAAGAAATGGTAACCCCATCTTTGCCATCGGCACCTTTTACCCCCATAGCTCCATTGATGCCATCAGCGCCGTCTTTGCCCTGACCGCCCACGGTAACCGTATCTGCTTTCAGATTCTTATCCAGTCCGATAACCAGGTTTCCATCTGCATCCACTACAGTTTTGATGTTGGAAGCATCGTATTCCGTATCTGCTTTTGTGCCATTTCCTTTGATTGTCATGGTGCTGTTCAGTTTTTTAGCTACAGATCCTGTATTTCCAGCAAACTTCAGTCCATCATTGAGCGTGGCAACTTCATGGGCGACTTGTGCATCATCTTCGTAGACAATCCGGGTCATACCATCGGCACCATTAATACCATCCACGCCATCCTGGCCCTTGGCCGATTTCATGGTAAGTCCATCTTTTCCGTCTTTTCCATTCATTCCGATAGAGCCATCTTTCCCATTGATGGTAACAGCTGAGCCATCTTTGCCAGCCACACCGATGGAACCGTCTTTGCCATTTTCGCCCTTTTCACCCAGGTTGAGATTGTCATTGATATTAACCATGTACGGATTTTCTGCTTTACCAGTGCCAGTAACGGTAGTATTTTTTCCGTCTACTAATTTAGTGGCGTTCTTGGCAATTTCATCTTTCAGCTGGCTGACATTCACCGCATCCGTTCCAGCAGTACCGGCAGCCACATTGTGAATCTGATTGCCACCATTATCCAGCCCCTTTTCTGTCAAAGAAACTGCTGAAGTCCCGGCTGCAGGATTTTTCGGAGTAATCGTAATACCGCTGGCATCAATGACTGTCTTATTTCCGTCTTTATTCGTAATGGTCATGCCGCTTCCCTGGGTCACGGTCTGATTTCCGTCTGCGTCGGTGGTCGTCACACTGTTCACGTTTAAATCATCGTTCAGGACCACTTTCATCGTTCCGTTTTCCACTTTCGTAGAAATATTTTTGCCGTCCCCGGTAACTTCAATATCCTCTCCCAGAGACTTGTGGACGATATTCCCATCCTGATCCTTTAATCCGAACCCTTTTTCCGTTAAATCAGCAGATTGTTTCGTCAACTGACTTACGTTGACAGCATCTGTATCCACTGTACCAGCAGCCACATTAGTAATTTTCGTGCCGTTCGCATTGATTCCTTCCTTGGTCACAGAAGGTCCGCCAGTTATGGCCACTCCCTGATTGTTTATCGTTGTATCTCCGGCTTTTACCGTCTCAGCGTTTACCGTTTTTGATGTAATACTGTTCAGCCCAACCACATCTTTTGCCAGTTTCACGTTCATCGTATTATTGGCAGAATCAGCGACTACACCAATATTATTATCACTTAAATTGCTGCTGTCAGCACCGCCCAAAAGGGACATAGCCTGATCAGAACCGCGATGGAGTACATTGACATCTGCTTCCGAAGCAGTTCCAATAGTCGAATTATCACCGGCAAACCGCAGAGGCCGCGTCATGCTGTAAAGCTGGCTTCCGTTCACAGCATCCGTACTCTTTACACTGACCAGACCAGCCGCAACGTTCTGGATGCGCCGTTCTTTCCCCACGGATCCCACCGTTACAATACCAGCAGGCGTCCCCCCGGCATATTGATAGGTTCCGTTGCTGCTGTAAGCATCCTTTCCTTTCGTAGTAGCTCCCGATACAGTATAAGCAGAATTACTGCCAAGATAGACGGAATTCCCCAAAGTTGCTGTTACATGGCTGCCTAAAATCTGGGTATTGGACAAATCCGTATTCTGAGTCGTGGCATCAAGGGTATTCTGGCTGCCAAGGATTTGGATATCCGTCAAATCCTTGTTTTTCTGATTTTTGGCCCGGATGGTGTTTTTTGAACCGGTAATAACGATATCAGATACATTCCCTGCATCGCCTGCTGTACTTGTATCCGGATCCCCGGTAACCATATTCTGATTGCCCGTTACAAAAATATTTTCAAAGGTTTTCGGGTTGGCAGGATTATTGGAAAGGGATTCCATTTTCAGTACGTTTTGATTCCCAACAATGCGATTGCTGTCCCCTTCCATTCGGTTTTCATTCCCAAAGATCCCCGAATTCGAAGCACTTACATCAGCAGCTGTACCTGTTGCAGCCGTACTGTTCTGGCTGCCCAAAACATAGGTATTTGCTCCCGTAACCCGGTTTTTAGTGCCGATTGCCCCAGAAGAAACACCTTCTGCCTGTGCATTTGTCCCCACTGCGAGAGCATTTTCTGCCAGCGCCTGAGCCGTATCACCCATAGCGGAAGCACTTTTGCTGTTGCTCTTGGCATCGCTGCCGATGGCGATGGCTTTGTCATCAGAAACGCCAGCAGAATAGCCAATGGCCACAGCTTTATCTACGCTGCTTCCACCATTTTTTATAGAGGAAGTTGCCAAAGTCCCTATAGCCAGAGAATGATTTCCGGCAGCCTGAGCACCAGCCCCAATTGCCGTGTTATATTGATAACCGCTGATGGCTAAAGTCTGTTTCAGACTGCCCGGGTTATCCGGATCTTCATAGCCGGCTCCCACTGTGATACTGCCAAGGCTCTGCGCTTCAGTATTATTTCCCAGGGCAGCACTCCTGTCCCCTAAAGCTTTGGCACTTACGCCAGCTGCCATGGAATCCTCACCCGTAGCCAGATCGTTGTCATAGTTATTCAGATTGGTAGATTTTACAGAATAGTAATGGGTCTTTGCTGTATCCACAAGTTCATTGACCTGGGCTACATTGGCTGCATCGGTCCCCAGTGTCCCTGCAGCAACATTATGGATTTTTGTTCCTTTATTATCAGTATTACGAAGAGTAATGCTGTCTCCATCTCCGGAAGTGACCGTATCATAATATACTCCACTTGCCGTTGCCGAAGAAACATTGGCATTGACCTGGGCTACTGTAGCGTCGATTGATTTTTTGAGCTGTGCCACCGTAACGGCATCCTGATCCAGTGCCCCATCAGCAACATTGGTGATGCGGCGCAAAGCCGATGCATTGCCGACTGAAACAGCCGTTTTAGGGGCTGCCTGCCCCGTCAGATATCCGGTTCCACTGATCATAGAGGCATTCGCTACGGAATCATTGCCGATGGCAACATTCCCACCAGAAGCCTGTGCTCCCTGCCCTAAAGCCACACTGGCTGCATCTGCAGCCTGGGCGTTAAATCCAACTGCTGTAGATCCATTTCCGCTCGCCTGGGCCTGATAGCCTACGGCTACAGCGTCATCAGAAGCGTTTGTCTCACTGCCAAGGGCCGTAGACTGAATCCGTGATACAGCGGAATCGTTTTTATTGGCATGATAACCAATGGAGACATTTTTTCCTTCCGATGTGTTTCCGCCTGATCCGATATTTGTCCCAGCTTCAGAGCCAATGGCTACATTATGATCGCTTTTGACATCACTTCCCGCTTTATATCCAATTGCAATATTCTGTTGTCCGTCAATATTGTTGCCGGCACCGTCTCCAATGACTACATGGGATCCTTTTGCTCCTAATACGTCCCCTACCATACCTACCCCTGCGTCAGGACCAAGTATGACAGACCGGACGGCATTGGCACTGGCATCTTTACCTAAAACCACAGAAGCACTGCTACCAGCAGCGGCTCCGTTCCCAATAGCAACGGCATCGGTCCCACTAGCTTGTGCACTCTTACCCATAGCAAGGGCATCTGCTCCAGTCGCTGCAGCCTCTGTTCCAGCTGCCATGCTGTCTACACCGGAAGCAGCTGCACTTTTGCCAAAGGCCAAAGCACCTTCTGCACCGGCCTTTGCACTGTCTCCCACTGCCACGGCACTATGACTATTTTTCGTTACACCAGCGTTATTGCCCATCGCAATTGCATGATTCGAAGCAACCGTACTGGCCTCAGTTCCAATTGCCACGCTGCTGCTGTTGAGCTGGGCATTGGTCCCATCATTATAAACTGTCGCTCCATCACCTAGTGCAATAGAGGAATTTCCCCGGGCATTGGCCGCATCACCGATAGATATGCTGGATTTTCCTCCGCCTATGACCACAGTGGAACTGTCACCGTCAGCGGTCATACCATTAAAGGAGCCGCTGACAGCTTTCCGGCCAATGGAAATACTGTTTCCAGCCGAGGAAGCAGACCGGGCATCATCGCCCAGCGCAACCGAGCCTGTACCATTCGCTTTTGCGCTGACTCCAATGGCAACAGCATCTTTTCCCGCAGCCTCAGCGTCTTCTCCTGTAGAATTAGCACGGAAGTACTTCATTCCCGGTTTCGTTTTGTCTAGTCCCAATGCAGAGTTTACATTTTTTAGCTCTGTAATATCGGCCGTATTATTGTCGATTTTTCCGCTGTTAGTTGCAATTGCCTTTTTGTTCACTGCAATATCTGTTTTATTTTGCTGGATTTCATTGGAATTCTGGCTGATTCCGGCCTTATTGTTAGCTATTGCGGTACTGTTAGCGGTAATATTGTCAGTATTTCCACTAATCTTTGTAGTGTTTCCAGCAATATCATCCTGATTCTTCTGTACAACAGCCTTTACCGTATTCAATTCTGTAGTGGTCGCCACACCATCTGCCGATATAGTAATCGTATTGGTTCCATCATCTTTCGTTACCGTAATATTAGTTCCACCATTCAACAAGTCACCGTCATGGACACTCGCAGCCTGGACACTATAGGCACTCCCAAACATCAATAACGCGGTTAATACCGTTCTAGTAAATACCCCCCCCCCGATAACCGACAATCGTTCTCAATAACGATTTTGCAGATCCTTTCCCGCCATTTTTTGCCAGTTCTGAAACTACCTGGTATTGCCCTTTAGATCGATTGAATATAATCTTATAAATTCTATTCAATATAATCGCCTCCTTTTTAAATAAATATGCATTAATAAAGTAAATTTATTTTATTTTACTTTATTATCTCATACATATGTTTTGTTTCATTTTATCATTTATATTTCTATTTCACAACATATTTCCTCATATTTTCGTAAGACTAGGATAAGTTTATCATAACAATATGCTGATATTTTTCACGTTAAAACGGTACATTATGCACTATATATTCACTTATTTTGATTTTTAGTTGCAAAAATAAATCGAACTGTATTTGATACAAAATAGCAAAAAAAGAATATCAGCGCACCATCTATGCGCTGATATTCTTTAATATTTATATATTTTTAAATTCTTTTATATTCTTATGTTTTATGAATAAATATTCTGTTAAATATTATATTTCAATTAGTATCCCCAAAAAGAGATATTTTACAATATTTTGATGATGGGCACCCTTGCTCTTAGCTATGGCCTTTCCTCTACCAGACGGCCCAAGGACTTCCACCCATTAAAGTGCGCCCATTCCGGGCGTACCAAAAAAGCAGACCCTGAGGTCTACTTTCATCATAGTATTCTTATAAATTCTTTACAGGTTCCGAAAAAGTTCCAAATCATCGGGAATGTACAGATTCCCCTGGTAATATTGGTGTCCTTCATCATAGTAACGCTGGCGGCGATGGGTCAGGTCCTTGTCTTCCGTGTGGTACAGAATCAAGTTCTGTACCCCCATCCGGGCCGCCGTTTCACAGGCGTCTTTGACGGTGGAATGGTGCTTTTCATAGGGATGAAAGATATGCGCTTCAGCATCGAGGCAGAAGGCTTCGTGAAGGAGCCATTTGCTGTCCCGGACATAGCCTTCTTCCCAAGGCTGATACGGTTCATCACCACAGCAGGTCAGTTTACCATCAGAGAGCTGCAGGGAAAAGCCGAATTGCTTGGCCTTCGTCGAGCGGATATCGAAAAAGGTCACGTCGTGGCCAATAAGCTGTTGTGTCTCCCCATCGGATACCGTAACGAAATGCAGGCGGTCATCGAGGAAAGCACTGTCTTTCGAGGACAGCAGGGCGTTTCCCATCACGTGCAACAGGGAAACGACTTCCTCGTGACCGTAGATGATGGCTTCGCCATCGTAGGTCCCGCGCCGCCAGGACTGGCACATCATACGCATGAGCCAGAGGATCCCCAGAAGATGGTCCATGTGCTTGTGCGTGACAAAGACCGTCCGCATATCCCGCCAGCGCAAATGAGCCTTTTCCAGCTGCTGCAAGAGACCGTTCCCGCCGCCGCCATCGATGAGCAGGTATTGATCACCTTCATCGAGGACAAAACACGTATTATAACAATGAGTCACCGTCGCATTTCCCGTCCCTAAGATTGTCAGATTCATTATCAGCCCTCCCCGGTTATTTACTACCGTGCGTTTGCTTCGCCGCGAAAAATGGTGCCGCGGCTGGCATCTACAGTGACAATTTCACCGTTTTCCAGTGTGTCTGAGGCATGAGCTGCACCGACGACAGTCGGAATACCAAGGGTAATGGCGACGATAGCCGATTCGCTGGTGAGTCCGGCTTCTTCAGAGACGATGGCACTGGCCCGTTTCATATAGTCTGCAAAGTCAGCACAAGCCGAACGGAGGACGAGAATGCAGCCGTCGCTGAAGTTCTTTTCCAGGTCTTCTTTCGATTCAGCGATGCAGACTTTTCCAATAGCGGAATTGCGGCCGATACCGGTACCGCGGAGAAGGACGTCACCAACGACCTGTACGCGGATCATATTGGTCGAACCGGCTGTAGCAACGGGAACACCGGCTGTAAGAACGACAAGATCGCCGGCTTTGATGAGGTCGTTGTCGAGAGCTGCAAAGATGGCGTTATCGACGACAGCATCGGTATCGCTGGCTTCTTTTCCGATAACAGCCTGGACGCCCCAGTTGAGCTGCAATCGACGGACAATGGCTTCATGCGGCGATACGGCTATAAGGGAGCAGTCCGGACGGAATTTAGAAATCATCTGAGCTGTGCCGCCACGTTCGGTCGAGGCGATGATAGCGGCAGCGTGGAGGTCTTTGGCAATCTTGACGACAGCCTTGCCGATGGATTCAGTCGTTGACGTCGATTCGGAACTGGCGTCTTCATATGCTTTCGGCGTGAAGTTGCTTTCCGTAAAGACAGCGACGCGGGCCATGGTTTCAACAGCTTCTACCGGATAGAGACCGCCAGCCGTTTCACCGCTGAGCATGATGGCGTCCGTACCGTCGAAGATGGCATTGGCGACGTCGCTCGTTTCGGCACGGGTCGGACGCGGGTAATTGCACATAGATTCCAGCATCTGCGTAGCCGTAATGACCGGCTTGCCCGCAGTCTGGCATTTGTGGATGAGGACTTTCTGGAGCATCGGCACTTCTTCAGCAGGTACTTCGACGCCGAGGTCACCGCGGGCAACCATGATACCGTCGCTCATCTTGATGATGTCGTCGATGTTGTTGACAGCTGTCTGACATTCGATTTTAGAGACAATCTTCATATGACTGCCGTGTTTCTCCAAAATCTTGCGAATCGTCAGGACATCTTTGCCGCGCTGGATGAAGGAAGCTGCGATCCAGTCCATGTTCATACGGCAGCCGAATTCTATATCGTCGGCATCGCTTTCGGAAACAGCTGGCAAATTAATAGCAATGCCCGGTACGGCAACGCGTTTGCGATTACTCATCTTGCCGCTGTTGAGAATCTTCGTATGGATGTCTTCGCCTTCGACGCTGACAACTTCTAAGTTGACTAAACCGTCTGATAAGAGAATGTGGTCGCCGGCTTTGACGTCCCGCGGTAATTCTTTATAGTTCATGGAGGCAATGGTTTCATCGCCATCTACATCTCGGGCCGTCAAGATAAAGTCATTGCCGGCTTCCATCATGATCGAACCATTCTTAAATTTGCCCAGGCGGATTTCCGGGCCTTTCGTATCGAGGAGCAATGCAACCGGGATGCCTAGTTTCCGGGAGGCAGCGCGGACCATGTCGATGCGCTGTTTATGTTCTGCATGAGAACCATGGGAGAAATTAAAACGGGCAACGTTCATACCGGCTTGAATCATCTTTTCGATAATTTCCGGAGTATTGGAACTTGGGCCTAAGGTGCAGACAATCTTTGTTTTTTTCAGCATATATATTATATTCTCCTTGAATTTATACAATTAGGACATCTTAAGTCAGCCGACAGCACGGATAAGGTTAAAGACCTGCTGCGCTGTGTTGGTCATATTGCGCAGGGCCGTTTCCTTATTCATGGCTTCTTCCAGCGGCATGGCTTTATCGACGATAGAAAAGAAAGCATCGATACCCTGCCGGTTACATTCGACTGCATCAGCCGTCGTGCATCCTGCCAGAGCGATGACTTTGGCGCCGTACTGTTTGGCCAGTTTCGCTACGCCGATGGGGGCCTTACCCATGGCCGTCTGGGCATCGAGGCGTCCTTCGCCAGTGATGACATAATCGGCATCTTTGACAGCATCGGCCAGGCGGATGGAATCGAGGACAATCTGGATTCCTGAACGCAGACGTCCGTGCAGATACGCCAGGAAAGCAAAGCCCATGCCACCAGCCGCGCCGGCACCGGCGGTCTGGCTGAAATCATGGCCGGTATACATCTGGGTTACGGCGGCAAAGGACCGGCTGGCATCGTCCAGTACGTTGACATCCTGTGGCGACGCACCTTTCTGAGGCCCGAAGATATAGGCAGCGCCCCAATTCCCGAATAACGGATTGGTCACATCACAGGCAACGTCGAACGTGCAGTCTTTCAGTGCCGGCAGGACCCGGGAATCATCGACAGAGGCAATGCGCCCTACTTCCTGTCCGCCTGTGCCGACAGGCTGGCCCTGAGCATCGCGGAAAATATAACCGAGAGCCTGAAGCATACCGACGCCGCAGTCACTGGTCGAACTGCCTCCCAGTCCGATGATGAAATGGCGGATGCCCGTTTCTATAGCCTGCGCCATGACCTGACCGACACCATACGTCGTCGTGTGCAGGGGATTGCGCTGTGCAGACGGTACTAGGCCTAATCCGGCAGCCCCGGCCATTTCAATAACGGCCGTCTCCATGTCCGGCAGACAGCCATACGCACAGGACACGGCTTCCCCTAAAGGTCCCTGGACACCGGCATAGCGGAGCTGTCCGCCCAGTCCATCGACGAGGGCTTCAACGGTTCCTTCCCCACCGTCAGCCAGGGGCTTGACGATGACCTGGACGGGATAACCGCCATAAGCTTTGCGGATACCGGCTTCAATGGCCCGGCCAGCTTCAACAGAAGTCAGACTATTTTTCAAGGAATCAATGGCTACGACGACTTTCATGATACTCTCTCCTCTATGTGCGAACTCGTAAGACTGTATTTCTCTATGCCTACAGTGTAGCAAAAAGAGGATGATCTTCCTATGTTATAAAGCACAAAAATATATCATATTTTTGTGCTTAAAGCCATGGAAGGGTAGCAATGTAAAGCGTCACGGCATCGTGGAATACCCGCGGATTGAGCCCCGTCGCCTCACCAATCCGTTTCAGCCGGTATTGCAGAGTATTTTTATGGATACAGAGAATCCGCGCCGTCTCCTGTATGGATAAATTCTGTTGGTAATAGACCTGTAGCAGATGAATATCTCGTTCTGTCAAATGCTGACAAATGTCCTTCTGATAGCGGCGGCGTATCGGGCCATCCAGGCTTTGCAGCAAGAAAGCTAACTTCATCTCGTCGGCATGAACGCAGAAAATCTGTCGGTCCTCTGCCGACTGCAAGGCCATTTTGGCAAAACGGTACGATTCGTGGATACGGTGAAATGATTCTTCTGTCCCGATTCCTGCAAAAATGCCCGGGTAGAACCATTCTTTCCAGCGTGGCAGTTTCCGGTCCCAATCCGGATAGACCTTGCTGGGAATGAGCACGACAACGGTACTGGGATAAATATACGTGTATAAGGTCATCCCCAGGCTTTGGCAATCCTCTGCCATCTTCTGGCGGAAATCCCCGGCCCGGCGTGTACCTTCATGCCAGCGGAACACCACTGCGACATACTGGCTGCCCGCCAATGCCGGCTGGTCTTCAGCCAGCTGCTGCACCATGTCATCGTCATGATAAATCAGAGCCATGACCTGACGGCTGCGGTGTTCTTCTTCGCTGAACACCTCCTGGCTCAGCCGGTATTCCTTGAGAAATACCTCGCATATTTTCGTCAGCAAAAAACCATACTGGCCGACAACAGCCGGTTCCCCCGTAATCCCGACTACACCCAGTACCAGTCCATCCATGATGATCGGATAATTGACGCCCTTACTGACACCATCTGTCGGCCGGTCATCCTGTACGGTCTGGACCTGACCGGTCCGGGCGGCGGCGTGGCCGGCCTTGTGATACGTCCCAATGCGCTTGTCATCGGTACTGGCCATAATCTGCCCATGACAGTCAATAAAATTGACGTCCCAGCCGACGACTACCTTGGCTGAATCGACAATCTGCTGAGCTAATTCATCGGTAATGCGTACTTTCACACTGATACCTCTTTTCCTTCATGAAAAACATCTCACGACAAGGCCACATCCAGGGCCATCATCAGTGTGAATCCCAGGGCAAAGGACAGGACGCCCATATGGGAGTGTTCGCCAGCCGACATTTCCGGAATGAGTTCTTCGACGACGACGTAGCACATGGCCCCGGCGGCCAGACTGAGGAGATAAGGCAGGACCGGAACGACGAAGGCCGTCAGTGCGATGGTCAGGGCCGCTCCGATGGGTTCTACGATGCCCGATAAGACGCCTCCGAGAAAGGCTTTATGCCTGCCCACACCGGCGGCCTTGAGCGGCATGGAGATAATAGCCCCTTCGGGCAGGTTTTGCAAAGCGATGCCCAGCGACAAGGCCAATGCCCCGGCAGTACTGATACCCGTCTGACCGGCCAGGAGACCTGCATAGACGACACCGACGGCCATGCCCTCGGGGATATTGTGCAGCGCCACGGCCAAAACGAGCATCGTCGTCCGCTGCAAATGGCTGTGTGGCCCTTCAGCCTCCTCGCTGTACATGTGCAGATGCGGTACCAGCCGGTCCAGGGTCAGGAGCAGGAAGATGCCCAGCCAGAACCCGGCCACAGCCGGCACGAAAGCGAATTTCCCCAACGGCGCCGATTCTTCCATGGCCGGAATCAGGAGACTCCAGATTGAAGCAGCGATCATGACACCCGACGCAAAGCCCGTCAGCCCCCTTTGGACCTGGCGGTCCAATTCCTGCTTCATGGCATAGACGCAGGCCGCTCCCAAAGACGTTCCGACAAAGGGAATAAGAATCCCTATGACAGCATTTTCCATAACAACATCCCCTTTCGTATATATCATGATTTGATATTCACTATTGTTATAATCTCATTATATACAAAAAAGAACTGCCCCCGCAAGACAGCTCTTTTCATAGTTCATCAAAATAGTGTTATCGGATGATGGTAATCCGGTCGGTTGTCCTCTGGGGCGTCCGCTGGTAGGAAATGTCCGGGATTCCCAGCGCCATCAGGAAGCTCAGTTTGCATCCCTGGGGAATCTGGAACTGCGCTTCGATTTCAGGAAATGTCCGGGCCAGTGCTACGGCAATGCCGTCCCAGACCGTGCCCAGTCCCAGGCTGGTGGCATAGAGTTCCAGGTACGATAAGGCAATGACCGGATCGACGGTCTGGCAGACCGATGCCGCCGTTTTTGTATCGACAGAAGCGACAACTAAGGCCGGAGCTCCCCGGTACACCAGATCCTTCCCTGCCCGCTTGCTGGCTTCTGCCATTTCTTTTATGATAAAAAGAGGCGAATCGGCACGAACAGTATTCAGGCAATCGTATGTAATCTTCCGGATTTTATCCATTTTTTTGCGCGTCGCTACCAGAGAAAAGCGAACAGATGGCGCGTTGACCCCTGTCGGCGCATACGCCAGCATTTCCGTAAGTTTGTCCAGCTGTTCCTGTGACAAATCTTCTTTTTTATAAGCCCGGGTGCTACGCCGCGATTTTATCAGCTTCAGCAACTCTTCATGATTCCCATAGGATACAGTACCACATTGTTCCGGTTGCAGTCCGCCAAAGGACAGAGCTCCTTTCGGGCAGACGAGCATACAATGCTGGCAGGCCAGGCACCGCTGTTCGCCTCCGGGCAGATAGCGGGGAATCTTTTCTTCGTCAAATTCCAGACAAGCGGCTACGCAGTCCCGGATACACAAACCGCAATGAATACATTTTTCTTTTTCTACAGTAATCGTACGCTGAATCATGTATATTCTACTCCTCTCTTCTGTTAACAGCAGCAACCACTATCTCCGGCGTCATCTGCCACGGGAGTAACGCCAAAGGGACCGAAATGGACGGACCGGTCACCGTAGACGGTAAAGGCCGGAGCGTACCGCGTTTCCGAAAGCATGGAGGCCAGATTGCCACTGACCAGCATGGGCTTTCCCGTCACGAAGTGGTTATTCATATCGAAATCAAAGGCGTGGGGATGACCGGGGATCGTACCGCGGTACACCGCTGCCTGACCATAATCCTCGCAGGCATCTTCCAAATCAGTCAGTTTGAATACCCGAACCGTCCGTTCCGAAAAATGGGCAAAGCCGACTTTTTCTTCAATCGCTTCATTCCCCAGGTCAAAATTGCGGATAGACATGTAGACGAAATCCATGAATCCCGCTTTATTCAGCATGCGTCGGAAATCCTCAAAATACATGGCACCGCTGATGCATTCACCGTGCAGTACCGGGTCGGCATAGAGTTCATCGGGAATGCGGCGGTCTGTAAAGACATCGGAAAAGTACAGTTCACCACCCGGTTTGAGGACACGCCAGATTTCGTTAAATATCTGTTGCTTGTACGGTGACAGATTGATGACACAGTTGGAAATGACCACATCGATGGAATTATCAGCAATTCCCAGAGATTTCAAATCTTCAATGTAGCCTTTTTTAAATTCCACATTCGAGGCCCTGTACCCAAAGCGCTTGTACTGCTCTTCTTCATGGCGCAGGGCAATATCGAGCTGTTCCTGGGTCATATCGACGCCGATGACATGGCCTTTTTCGCCGACCAGTTTGCTGGCTACGTAAACGTCGCGGCCAGTGCCGCATCCCAGATCCAGTACGGTCATGCCCTTCAGCAGGGGAGGAATCGGTGACCCACAGCCATAATAGTGAGTCACGATTTCATCATCAATGAGGCTGAGCGCTTCCCGCACTTCTTTGGGCAGTCCCGTGGAAGAACAGCAGCAGGCTTTCGTTTTGAGGTCTTTCGTTCCATCCAGCACCTTACCATAATATTCTTTGACTTGTTCTACGATTTCATTCACAGTATATTCCTCCTATCAGCATTCATCACAAGGTGTCTGCCCTTCCCGCTTTTCCCGTTGGACGAGTTCCTGAAAAAACGAAGCCAGACAACGGATACATTCTTCATCGAGAGCATAATAATGCCAGCGGCCTTGTTTGCGGTCCCGGACTAGATGACAGTCACAGAGGACATGCATATGATGGGACAGCGTCGGCTGGGTAATAGCGAAACGTTCCAGAATGCGGCAGGCACACTGTTCTCCACCGGCCAGCATGGCAATAATCTGCAGCCGGACAGGACTGCTGAGAGCTTTGTTGATGTTAGCAATCTCCATTATATCCATAAAACCGCCTCCGTTACATAGATATTTATCTATGTAACGGATTATATCATTTATATAGATAACCGTCAATATTTGATGATACCATATGGGTTATACCGAAACAGGGACGTGAGCACCGTTCACTCACGTCCCTGTTTCATTCTAACTACCGCCACATCTTCATTCGGGAATAGAAAACGCCCCTACGCTGAAATGAAGGATATACTCTTCGGCTCCAGCTACGGGCATCCAGTACACGTATGCTTTGCCAACCGGACCATCATATACGACACAGACCGTCCGTTTTTCATCTACTGCCCGGTTGCAGAGACAGCCTTTATGCCGCTGCGGATCACCCATACTGCTGCATTTTATCTGATCATTCATGCCCAATGAAGCCGTTTTGGGATTGACAGCATAAATCTGTCTGTTTTTCTTAATCAGCATTACCGGTTCAGGAAAATTATCCTACATTCTGTGAAAAGATTCTATGATTGCCTGTTTATCCATCTTTTTATCCCCCTCAGATTACTTCTACGATATCGCTTGCAGATTATGCTTTTTCCTGAAAAGCGCTCTTAGGCTGGCCGCAAATCGGGCAGACATAATCATCGCCTTCCGCGTTGATATCCCCTTCGTATTCATAACCGCATACCGGACAGACGTATACTTTCTTGGCTTTGACAGGCTGATTTTCCTGCGGATACCGGGCAAGGATTTCTGCCATCATGACGCCGTGGTGGCCTTCCTGTTTGGCAAACACTTCCATTTCATCAGCCGCTTCGTCAAAGCCGGCAGCACGGACCTTATCGGCCATGGCCTTGACCTGTGCTTCGCCGCCGGTTTCCGCCTTCTGCAATCCCCGGACGAGACCCCAGAAATTCTGCGGATATTTTCCATTGATAGTTGCATAGAAGCCAGCGTGGACGGCTTCCTGATTGGCAGCTTCGATAAAAATATCTACCAGATCATCATCCCCCTGTTCTTTCGCCATACGGGCCAGTGCATAATACATCATCGTGCCGTTAGCTTCAGCCTGCATCATCGCTTTCATCATCGATTCCAGTTCCGTACCTTTTGTCTGTCCATAAATGCTCATTGTCGTATCCTCCTGATTGTTCTTAATCTAATTTTATTTTGCAAAATTAAATTGACTATAAAATCAAAGTCCCAAAAGTTCATCCAGTTTGGCTTTGTCAAACCCCATCACATACGCCTTGTCATCGGCAGTGACAACGGGTACCATCAAATCGCCTGACAGCTTATAGCAGGCATCGCGGTCATCATCGTTCAATTCAATATTGTGTTCTTCAAAATCAACCTTTCTGCTCTTTAAATACTTCTTGGTCTTTTCACACCATGGGCACTCATTGATAGAATATACTTTTACCATATCGCGTCCTCCTGATTCATCCCTGTATTTGTACTTACCTCGCTTACATGTCTTATTATACACAAAAATTATATTTTGTCAAATTTAATTTTTCAAAATATAATTTGTTTTCATATAATTTATTTGTTATAATAGATATAAATGAATGTATAATACGGAGGAATTTCTTATGACAGAATCTATAAAATGTAATCCCTTATTACTGAGCAATCAGCTTTGCTTTCCTTTATATGCCAGCGCCCGCAAAATCGTAGCGGCCTACCATCCATTTCTAAAAGAAATCGGCCTGACGTACGCCCAGTATGTCACCATGATGGTTCTCTGGGAAGAAAAATCTATTACCATGCACGATCTGGGTAAACGGCTTTACCTGGATTCAGGCACACTGACCCCAGTCCTGAAGAAATTAGAAGGCATGGGCTATCTGACA
This sequence comes from Megasphaera hexanoica, assembly GCF_043520715.1. Classification (NCBI taxonomy): domain Bacteria; kingdom Bacillati; phylum Bacillota; class Negativicutes; order Veillonellales; family Veillonellaceae; genus Megasphaera; species Megasphaera hexanoica. Next base: position 2,350,353 of record NZ_CP171361.1, read on the forward strand.
CGGTCCCGCAAACCGGAAGATGAACGCGTCGTCGTCGTGGAAATCACGAAAGAAGGCATAGAACTACGCGAAAAAGCAGAAAAGGTTCCCTATGCGATGGGCTGCCTCATAAACCGCAAAGGCGAACTCTTTACACCGGAAGAAGTTACAGACCTGAAAAAACAACTCTACCGGATTCTTCATGCTTTGGAATAACGGGTGCACCGTCCATTGCCAATATAAAGTATAGGAAGGGAAAATAATTTTGAAATATATCCTTGACAAGTGCTTTCAAATTCAGTAAAATTAAAAGGTCAGCGGGACGTGGCGCAGCTTGGTAGCGCGCTTCCTTGGGGTGGAAGAGGTCGCGAGTTCAAATCTCGCCGTTCCGACCAATGATTTATAGAAATCTCCAGACTTTCAGGTCTGGAGATTTTTTTGTTTTTTTACAAGAATATTCCCTGTCATGCCAGGCCGACCTGACAGATACAGTCCAAAGGGATTTTCTGCCCGTCCCTGGTAATCAGACACCGTTTGATACGGTCCAGTTTCTTGCACTGAACGATGGCCGTACGCCATATACCGCCGTGTTTTCGTAAATCCTCTTGAAAATACGTGATGCGCAGGCAGGAATGTTCTAATCCCCGTCTGCATAAACTCTGCCAGATTTGGTCCAGTTCCTGCCGCTGTTCTTCAGAGAATTCCGGTTTATCTTCCGTATATCGCGATGCCTCCGCTACTGCCTCTTCATACCCTTCCAATGCAGAAAAGGGAACAAACTGGGCTGCCCGCGCCTGTCGGGACATGTGGCGATGACAGCGCACCCCCTCATATGGGTAGCTCCATAATTCGTCTTCTTCGCTCACGCGCGATGCCCTCCTATCTGTTCATTCCGGTCTCTTGTCGTCGCTCCTTCTTCCAGATTCCGTCCTTTGATGATGGCATTTTTCCCAAATCGTTTCTGGATATGCAAAATCGCATGCTGCTGCCGCCGTTCCCGCTCCGATTCTTCTCTGGTCATCCCCGATGGACTATCAAACAGCGTATCCATTTCATACAACACACCCCGTTCATCCCTGACATGTTCAGCCGTCAAACAAACGCGTCGGACCCATAATCGAGGTTCGATAATCCGGTCATACAAACGTACGGCTCCTTCAGTAATCAGTCTGGTCGAAGTGGTTTGTACTCCCAGATGTATCGTACCATGGGCATGTTTGGGTGCAGCTCTTCCATAGGAATCATGGACAATATCCCCCGTATAGGCCCTATCCTGTTTTAGGCTGATCCGGTCATAGCCAATAGTCAGGACCAGCATCTCTGTCACCAGCCCCTTGTCTACCAATTCCAGCGACAGGGCTTCGGCCATTTCCCAAACAATAAGGCGGGCTTTCTCCGTATCATACGGATGATGCAGTACCTGTCCCGAACCCACACTATGTTTCTGGGGACGCCATCGTTTGATGTCCTCTATCGTACAAGGCTCGTATCCCCAACTGTGATCAATGAGAAGCTCTGCCTGAATGCCAAACAGTTTATAAAGAAATGCTTCCTCTTTCCGGGAAATCCGGGCAATGTCTTTCATCGTATATAGTCCGTTTTCTTCCAGCTTCTGCGCAATTCCCCGGCCGATACGCCAGAAATCTGTCAGCGGCCGGTGCTGCCACAAAAGCTGCCGGTATGAAATTTCATCGAGACTGGCAATGCGCATTCCATGGGAATCACCGGGCAGATGCTTAGCCATGATATCCATCGCCACCTTAGCCAGGTAGAGATTGGTCCCGATTCCTACCGTCGCCGTAATTCCCGTCTCCTGCAGTACATCCTGTACCATGCGTTCTGCCAGCTCCCGGGCCGTCATGCCATACAGCCCCAGATACGCCGTCACATCCATGAATACTTCGTCAATAGAATATACATGGATATCTTCCGGTGCCACATAGCGAAGATACATACCATAAATTTTCGTACTGTACTGCAAATATAACGCCATCCGCGGCCGGGCAACCTGGTATACCAGTCCTACATCGGAATGGGTCCGCACATCCCGGTCATCATACGATACCGTCGTAAACTCTCTTCCCAGCTTTACCTTTCGCCGGGCATTGATGTCCTGAACAGCCCGTATGACCTCAAAGAGCCGTGGCCTGCCGGGAACGCCCCAGCTCTTCAAAGCCGGCGACACGGCAAGACAAATTGTCTTATCCGTACGGCTCTGATCCGCTACCACCAGATATGTCGTCAATGGATCCAGCCCTCTCTCCCGGCATTCAACAGAGGCATAAAAAGATTTTAAGTCTATGGCAACATAGATCCGTCCCATTGTTTCGCCCCCTTGTGTAAGAACATTTGTTCTGTTTTATTATATCATATGCGAACAAACGTTTCAATATACCTATGAACGTCCCGTTTAACTCTAAAGAAAAAACCGCAGCGTGAAACAAAATTGCTTCACATTGCGGTTTTCCTTAGTGGTATAATGTGTAGTTTATAGTAATACAGATTACTGTATTCTATCATGAGGAACTTATGATTCTGCTGGTTTGGGTTCCTCTTTTTTCAAGGGAATTTGTGGACAACCATATTTTTTTGCCCACCAGCTGGTGATAAAGGGAATGCAAATAGCCGTAAGTACAGTCGATGCAGCTACCTGCGTCGTTGCAATGGCTACATAAGGGGCCCAGGTCGGGTCAACAGCTGCTACCATAGCAGGAACGGCAATAGCATTGCCTGCCGTCGTCGTAACAGCCCAGCCAGCATACCCGGGACGACGGTTGATCATGCGGTCGCAGAAGACGACGAACGGGCCGCTGATGCAGATGGTAATGATACCGAGAAGAATACCAGATGCACCGCCTGTTACGATAGCCGAGATATTGATACCGGCACCGAGGCAGATACCGACGAAAGGAATCAGCATAGTAACGCCAGGAGCCAGGAATTCGGTCATCTTCTTATCGAGGTTGCCAAGGATCATACCGAAGATGATAGGTCCTAAAACAGCAATCAGAGCGATAAACGGAACGTTGGCCATGCCAGAAGCGCCGAGAGCTACCAGCGTCAGGAACGGGCCGTCATTGATAGACAGAAGGCTCATAGAGGTCTGGTCTACTTCATCACCATAGGTGCACATGAGAGCCAGATAGAGGGAACCATTACTGTTTGTAACGGCACTGATGATAGCCAGTGTCGTCAGACCGAGGATACCATCCATACCAAATACTTTACCAACAAAAATGCCAATGGCAGCACCAATGAGGAATTTAGAAATCAATAACGTCCCGCCACGGCGCACAACGGCAAATAATTCGGTGACACGGAGCTGGGCACCCATGCAGACCAGCTGGGCACCGATGATGCCAGCCGTACCAGCTGTGGTAAATACGGCCTGGGTAAAGCCGCCGATTTTAAATAAATCCGGGAAAAAAGTATTAATAAAAGCCGAAATCAGCATGGGAACAACCATCATGCCGGCAGGCACTTTATTTAAGAAATCCTTAATCATAGCTATTCTCCTCTAATGAATTCATCATATCCAGTATGAAGGGCCTGTTGGACAGGCCCTTCTCTACTTCATTCTGCCTGATTTGATAGTGATATCAGACGTAGTTGCAGACACGGGCAATAGCCATTTCCGTATAGCCCAGAGATTCTGCTTTAGACTGCTTGCCGTTGACGACTTCCATGGTCATAGCCAGGAGTTCATCACCCTGTTCACCCATGGTCTTTTTGCCATAGATAACCGGGCTGGCATCGTAGTCGATATTGTCTTCCATATTCTGGAATGTAATTTTGTTACCCGTGATTTTGATGACCGGTACGATCGGATTGCCTGTCGGTGTGCCACGGCCCGTAGAGAATACGCATACCTGGCAGCCGCCTGCTACCATGCCGGCTACAGAAGACGGGTCGTTCCCCGGAGTATCCATGATGACCAGGCCTGTCGTATCGACCTGTTTGCCGTAGTCATATACAGCCTGAATCGTGCGATGGCCACCTTTATGGATGCATCCCAGCGATTTTTCTTCCAGCGTCGTCAGACCACCGGCTTTATTACCCGGGCTCGGATTGCCTTCGCGGACTTCTTCGCCGACGAGCTGCAGGGCATGTTCATAACGGTGTACGATACCGAGGATCTGTTCTTTTACTTTTTCATCTTTACCACGGCGGGCGAGGATGTGTTCTGCACCGATGAATTCCGTCGTTTCGCTCAGGATAGACGTAGCACCGAGGTCAACGAGACGGTCGCTCAGTTCGCCGATAGTCGGATTGGCAGCCAGGCCCGATGTCGGGTCGGAACCGCCGCATTCGGTACCGACGATGAGTTTGCTCATGTCGCATTCTTCACGGCGCAGCATGCTGGCTTCCTGTACCATTTCCTTGGCATAGCGGACCGCTTTGTCGATAGCTTTCAGCGTACCGCCTTCTTCCTGGATAATGACCTGTTTGAGCGGCTTGTTCGTCCGTTCCTGGATAGCTTTGACTACCAGGTCCATCTGACAGTTTTCGCAGCCCAGAGAAACGACGACCGTACCATAGACGTTCGGGTTGGCAGCATAGCCGGCTTCTACGTCCATCGTAAACTGCTGATCAGGCGGTACCTGGGAACAGCCGTTCTGATTGTTGAAGGTAACGGCGCCATTAACCTGGGAAGCGATAATCCGGGTCGTATCAGAAGCACAGACACTGGCCGGCAGAATTAATACATAGTTACGGATACCTACGCGTCCATCCGGACGTTTATAACCCCAAAATTTCATTATGATTTCCTCCTCTTAGCCCAAATTTTCACGAACGGCTTTGACATTGTGTTCGTGTACATGTTCGCCTTGTTTGATATCCCGTGCAGCATGGCCGATATGTTCACCATACTTAACAACTGGTTCATCAGCAGGGATATCCTTGATAGCGATTTTGTGATAAATCTGGATGTCTTCTACAGCAGTAAAAGAAACGGTCTTCTTGTTTTTGTCCACATAAGAAACCGTATCCCCTTTCTTTACCGGTTCGATGACGACAGCAACGTTGTCTTTTTCATCGATAATCATTGCATTAATCATAACAGTACTCCTCCTTTAGTGTATCTTGCGCATTCACAATGCAATCGATAATTTATATGAAATATTCATACCAACTATATCTATGTGAAAAAATACGCATTTTATCGCATTGGCAAGTATGTCATGCTATTAGGTAATGGTTCAAAGAGACATCTATGAAACAAACAAACCGTTGCATAAAACATGTAACGGTTTATTTATCGATTATCTTTCAATCATATTTTTTCTTTTTGCCGGAATCTCCATAATGTTGAGCGGCTGATGCCTAATATAGAAGCAATCTGGCTATACGTCTTCCCTTCCTTCGATAATTTTCTTATCTTATTCAGTGTGATATGCTCTTCACTCGCCTCTTTATCCGGCACGACATCTAATACTCCTTGTACATTTTGTAACGTAATAGTATATCCATCAGAAAGCAGTACCATCCGTTCAATCGTATTCATCAACTGCCTGACATTACCCGGCCATTCCTGACTATTTAAAAACCGCAGAACTTCCGGAGCAAAGGATTTCTCTGTTTTGTATTTTTGATTCAGACTAGCAAGGAATACACGGGACAACAAAGGAATGTCACCGGTTCGTTCCCGTAATGCCGGTACGCGGATACGCAGCACATTCAGCCGATAATACAGATCCAATCGGAATTTCTTTTCTTCCACAGCCTGTTCCAGTTTCTGATTCGTAGCCGCAATGATCCGGACATCAACAGGAATGACTTTGCTGCCACCTACACGCATGACAGCCTTTTCCTGAAGGACCCGGAGCAGCCGGTTTTGCAAAACGTAGGGCATGTCCCCGATTTCATCCAGAAACAGTGTCCCCCCATCAGCCAGTTCAAAAACACCGGCTTTCCCACCTTTTCTTGCACCGGTAAATGTCCCTTCTTCGTATCCAAATATTTCACTTTCTAGTAAACTTTCCGTAAAAGCACCACAATTGATAGCTACAAAGGGTCCGTGACGGCGGTCGCTCAAATTATGGATAGCTTGGGCCAGCATCTCTTTGCCTGTACCTGATTCTCCCGTGATTAGAACGGTCGAACGAGTGCCTGCATATTTCAATGCTTCTCTTTTGACTTTTCTGACCGCCAGAGACCGGCCTACGATATCATCTAATGTATACCGGGCCACCAATCCCTTTTCTTGTAATTTTTTCCGCATGGACCGGGCATATGACTGCAGTTCTTCCGTTTCCTGTATAAAGGCTGTAGCCCCGGTAATTCGGTATTTGTCCAGAATGGTATGCCAACGGAGTGCATAAGTACGGTTTCCTATACTCAGTACTTCACCCATGTCGGGAATTTTCCCTTTTAATACATCCTTTATTTGAGATGCAACAAAAATATGTCTGATTTGTTCTTCCAGATTCTCCGTACCAAATTGCAAAAGTTGTGGAAACATAGAGAGAAAAGTCGTATTCCATTTTTTTACATGGCAATGCTTATCAAATACGACGATACCTATATAAGCATGATCGACGATATCATTAATGATTTTTAAATTTTCCTGCTCTTTCCGCCTTACTATAATAGCTGTTTCCGCTTCACGGATTGCTTTCAGGACCGTATCCTTTCCTGATTCCAGAAAGACAGAGGATATGCCATACTTTTTCGCATAATCCTGTACATGGGCACCGCCAATCAATATATCTACACCACATTCTTTCGCCTCCTGTACAAATTGTTCAATCCGATATTCTTCCCCGTAATCGACAAATTGAAAATAGGGTATTTTATTGACACCCAGCACTTCAGCCATTGCCTGGTATTGATAAATGACATTGCTATAACTGATGAACCCAATATGTTTATCTTCACCGATACGGCGTACTGTTTTTAATATATCCAACGCGTCGATTTGAATGGCAATAACCGGAACACGGGTATATACCTGTGATAATAAATACGCTGTTCCTCCACGGCTGATGATAGCATCCACACCCCGTTCAATGACGCTTTTAGCATTGCGGACACCATTTTCCATATCTCCGTTTACGATGATAATTTTTCCCTGCAGTTCGTGTTTTAGTTCTTCCACCAGCTCATGTACTGTATGAGAAATATGCTCATTAGGCGCAACGACACATACTTTATAGTCCATATTCAGTTCCTTTCTGATTGATTACCGGCATACTTCACTTTTTCTTGCGCCTGTATCTCCATAAAGTAGAGCGGCTGACCCCCAGGAGTTCCGCTATTTCTGCATAGCTCTTACCTTCGCTGAGCAGACCTTCTATTTGCTCTGTATCAATTTTTTTAGACGCTCCTTTTTCTGGATTATGTCCCAGTTCCAACGCTTCTGCCGCATCATTCATAGTGATGATTCTGCCTTCAGATAATAACACCATTCTCTCTACTATATTATTTAATTGCCGTATATTCCCCGGCCATGGAAGGGTCGTTAAATAATGCAGCACATCTTTGTCAAATTCTTTGTTCCGGCCATACTCTTTATTGAGATTAGCCAGGAAAATCCGGGCCAGTAATGAAATATCTCCATCCCGTTCCCGCAATGCCGGTACGCGGATACGCAGCACATCCAGACGATAGTACAGATCCAGGCGGAACTTCTTTTCTTCAATAGCCTTTTCCAGCTCCTGATTGGTAGCTGCAATAATCCGGACATTAACAGGAATCACTTTGCTGCCACCTACACGCATGACAGCCTTTTCCTGAAGAACACGGAGCAGGCGGTTTTGCAAAATATAAGGCATGTCCCCGATTTCGTCCAGAAACAGTGTCCCACCATCAGCTAGTTCAAAAACACCGGCTTTACCGCCTTTTTGGGCACCGGTAAATGTACCTTCTTCATACCCAAACAATTCACTCTCTAACAGGCTTTCCGTAAAAGCTCCACAGTTGATGGCCACAAAAGGCCCTTTACTGCACTGACTCAGATTATGAATCGCCTGGGCAATCATTTCTTTCCCTGTTCCCGATTCACCGGTAATCAAAACGTTGGAATGAGTACCGGCATATTTCAAAATCTCTCTTTTGACCTGCCGGATGGCCAGAGATTTTCCAATCATATCATCCAGTGTATAATAGGCAATCAATCCTTCCCCATGCTGCTTTTTGCGGATAGACTGCGCGTAAGATTGCACCTGCTCCACTGGCTGAACGAAGGCAATGGCCCGCACCAGCTGGGCCCCTTCCCAGACGGGCTGCCAGGTGACAGCATAATCCCGTTCTTCTGTACGGAGAATTTCCCCACCACCAGGGACAGAGCCATCTAAAACCTTTTGCAGGCGGCTGGAAGAAAAAATGAGGGGGATCCGGACTTTCCAGTCCGTCCCGGATTCGCCGGCGAACATGGATGCAAAAGCAGGATTCCACTTCTGTAACCTCCCCCGGCTGTCAAAAACAGCCGTACCAGTAAACGTATAGTCTACTATATTGGAAATCAGCTTAAATTCATCACGGTCCTGACAGCGAACCAATATGGTAGACGCTGCTTCCCGTATAGCACGTAAAATAGCCCCCTTACCGGATTCTAAAAAGACAAAACGCAAATTATATTTCTTTGCATATTCCCGTACATGAATACTCCCTATAAGTACTTCTATTCCTTGTTTCCATGCATCCCGGACATATTGTTCAATAACTGTATCTTCATCTCCCAAATGAAACAAACGGAAAAAGGTGATTTTGTGAACTCCCATCAATTCGGCCAATGCCTGATATTGATAAATCACTTCGCTATAGCTAATAAAGCCGATTTTTGTGCCATCGGGAATGCCCTGTATCGCTTTTAATATGTCCGTCGCTTCTATCTGGATAGCTATAACCGGCATCTGAGAATACGCTCTGGTCAATGCTATAGCCGTACCGCCCCGGCTGATAATGGCATCGATTCCCTTCTCCACATAGGGCTTCACATGACTAACAGCTGTTTTTACATTCCCATCGATGATAATCACGTTACAGCGCAAATCATCCCCCAATTCCTGAACAACCTGCTCTGTCGTACGGGAAATACTGGAATCGGGAGAAACGAGACAAATATTGTATTTCATGGAGTTGCTCTTTTCTGATACCACCGTAAAATGTGTCACCCCTTGCTTTTTTGATACACATCATGTTTCACTGAAACAAAATTTCGTCAAAATTCAAGTGATTATACACTAAAGGTCCGTATCTATCAATAATATTTGCATGGTCCGCATTGATGGCCGTATGTATCCCAATTAAAATTAAACTATGTTCCAAAAAAAAGCACTTCCCACAACAGGAAATGCTTTTATTGCCATAAATTTTCTATTGTTACATCTCATCTACGAGCAGTTGTACAATGAGATTGGCTTCGTGGGCTGCACAGATGGCGACACGGGGAGCCATGAGGCCCCTTCCGGGCCGGGCATTGCGGGCCTGGTCGCCACAGATATAAAAGTGGCTGGTAATTTTTTTCGTCTGTATATCGTTGCTGTCTCCATAGCCTGCCATTCCCGATGCAGAAACGATGTATTTGTCCGGGCATTGTTCCAATATGGTGTGGACCAGCATGGTCTTGGCATCAGGATTGTCAAAAGCTTCGCAGATGATCCAGTCATCCTGTAGAAGGCGGGGAGCGTTTTCTTCGGTGAGACGCACGCAGTCCGTCCGGACATCGATGAACGGGTTGATATCCCGTATCTGCCTTTCCAGGGCATCGGTCTTATAGGCTCCCAAATCACGGATCATATAGGACTGGCGGTTCAGGTTGCTGGCATCGACGGTATCGAAATCGAGCAGATGGAGATGGCCGACACCAGTACGGGCCAGATAAATGGCAGCATTGGAACCAAGGCCTCCCAGGCCGCATATTGCGACATGTCCGGCACGTACTTTGTGATGGACCCGGGGCGTATGCCGGGAGCACATCATGGCTTCCAGCGCATCTTTAGGTGGCAGCCGGTCTTTGGGAATAAAGTAAATTTCATCGCCTTCCTGAAGGGACAGATCCTCACTGGTAGCAAATCCATTGACGATGGTAATTTCCCGTCCCGACCCGCGGGCCGCTTTCAGGGCTGACAAACTCGTTTCTTCACAGGTATCAGGTTTTCCATTGAGTATAATATGCATCGAATACACCTCACAGATAAATCAAAAACGCACGACGTCTGACACCCTAGGTGGTGTCCCCGTCGTGCGTTATATCACGTTTAGTGTATCGTATCAGTTCTTTCCTGTCAATTCCTGTTTCCAGGTTCTCCTGATAACGTTTTTTTCAGAAACTTATCGTATCATGAACGTACGTTTAGCATCGGTACTTAAAAAGAGCTGTCATTTGACAGCTCTTTTTGCCTGGGCGCCTTCTTTCAGGCGCCTGAGTTCCTGTTGTTGTTCTTTCGGCAGCGACACGCCACAGCAGCCGCCTGTCGTGTTATTGGCATAACCTTTGAATACTTCCGATGCTATATGTCTGATTTTCTTTACCGATTCTACTACCATAAGGGCGCCTCCTTCTGCACGATATATAATTAGGGAATGAATTTTTAATACACCCTTAGTATAGCATAAAATTAAAATTTAGAAAATATCTATCAATGGAAAACTTTTATTAATTACTATTTTGTATAGGAACAGATTTATCGGAACATTTTTCTGAATCAGACAAGTGGCGGATCAGCGCATCCACAGCCTGTTCATAGCCTTTATAGTGACGACGCCGCTTATCAGGCAGGGATTCGTATTCCTCCTTCAGATTATATACGGATTGGCCATACAGGTCCGGTACAGGACGAAAGCGGCTGAAAATGGTCATGCCCTGCATGACTTCAGCACCTACGATAGTTCCATCGCCACTGCAGGCAAGGAGAACGATGCATCCCGGACCGAAACGGCCTTTTCTGCCGCCTATCCCTACATTCCCCCGCTGGCGCAGACGCCGGACTGCCGCCTGATATTGGCGTACCTGCAGCCTGGCACCCAGAATCTGAAGCACCATGAGGGCAAAGAGAATAGCAAAGAAGAGTTCCAGTTTCATGGCATCAATCGTCAAGGACGCGGAGGTCCAGCCGGTCAAAGCCTGCCAGCAAGGGACGTATCTGATTGGCAATCATGCGACAGCCACCCACATCCCTGCTTTCTACGTTGAGAGGCATATTGGGATCATGGAGAGACATGCGCAGCAGGGCCCAGCCATTGGGAAACAGGAGTCGTACGCCTTCATAAGACGGGCTGGCAATGCCAATCCCGGCTGCAGCCGCCCGCTTTTCAACGGTTTCCAGAACTTGTTTTCCATAGTCTCCTGCCTTTTCGCCAGAAATTTTAAGGCGGTATTCCTTGCTTTCTGCCGGTTCTCCCAACTCTTTGATAAGACTGCCCAGACTGCTTCCCTGTGCCCGGGCACGGGCAGCGGCAATGATCAGTTTGACAGCCAGATAGGCTCCGTCATCGAGGTAATAGTTTTCACTGAGAGCGCCATGACCGGATGTTTCAATAGCCAGAGGAGATACGATGCCCTTTTGATTGAGACGAATGCATTCATCGATGACATTTTTATAACCTCTCATGTACCGGTGATGGACGAGGTGCAGATGATCCTGCAAGAATGTTGTCAATTCATCACTGGTCACGGAATCAGTCACAATGGTACTGCCCGGATAATCCGGTGCCAGAATAGCCGCCATCATGGCAATCAAAGCATTGCGGCTCACAGTCTCTCCATCGGAAAGGACGGCACTCATGCGATCTACGTCCGTATCGAAAATGAGTCCCAGATCTGCCTTATTGTCCAGGACAGCCTGGCGGATGCTGGCCATAGCTTCGGCATTTTCCGGATTGGGAATATGGTTCGGGAAATGGCCGTCCGGTTCGAGGAACTGGCTCCCTGTCGTATCGGCCCCGAGCGGCGCCAGAACCTGGCTGGCAAAGAATCCGCCACTGCCATTGCCGGCATCGACGATGATATGCATCCCCGAAAGAGGCTGACTTCCAGCCGTATCCAGCGCTTTACAGATGAGTCCGCGCAGATGAGCCGTATACAGGGAAATAATATCCAGTGGCTGTACCTTTGCAAGGTCACCGCTGCGTACCGGTTCAGAACCGGCCCGTGTCAGGACATCGGTAATTTCCGCTTTTTCCAACCCGCCTTTTTCCGTAAAAAATTTCAGGCCGTTACGATTATATGGCAGATGACTTGCGGTAATCATGATAGATCCGTCCATATTCGTCTGCGGGAAGACGATGGACATGAACATGGCCGGCGTCGAAGCCAGACCACAGTCATATACCGTCACGCCCATGGCCGTCAGTGTCTGGAACAGAGCGTCCTTCAGCTTGTCTGCCGATATGCGCGAATCATGACCAACAGCAATCTGCAGCTGATCTGCCTTTTTCCCCAGCCGGTCTTCCAGAAAGGTAATAAATCCGGCGGCAATGCGGTTCACTGCTTCCGGCAGAAGATTGACATCTTCTCCTGCCACACCTTCGACAGCGATACCACGGACATCACTGCCGTTCTGTAATTTCAATAAAGTTTCCTTAGAAATCATGCCATCCTCCCGTACATCTGAATGTCTTCATCGGCAATTACAATAAGGCCAGCAGGCCATCAATATCGTCTTCCGTCGTAGCCCAGCTGGTAACGAACCGTATAGTCTGTGTCCCATCGGCATTATCCAGCCATTTTTCAAACATGACGTTCTGAGCTAGTTCCGCTGCCTTTTCGCGTGTCATGACAGGGAATATCATATTGGAAACCGGCGTATAAGCAAATTCATATCCTTTCGCTCCAATGCCATGAGCCAGCTTCTGTCCCATCGCATCTGCCTGACGCCCCAGTTTCGTATACAGGTCGTCTTTTAACAGTGCCTGGAACTGGATTCCCAGGAGCATCCCTTTGGCAAAAAGAGCTCCGTTCTGCCGCATAATGGCACGGAAATGCGGTTTCAGCGTATCGTTGACGATGACCACCATTTCGCCGAAAAGGGCACCGCATTTCGTACCGCCAAAATAAAAGGCATCTGCCAGAGCCGCCATATCCTTAAGAGTGACATCATTATAGGAAGAGCCCAGTGCCATAGCCAGGCGTGCCCCGTCAATATACAGATACAGTCCATGGCGGTCGCAGCATGCACGCAAGGCCTTCAATTCATCCAGCGTATAGACGGCGCCCATTTCCGTCGTATCGGAAATGTAGACCACCCGGGGCAGTACCATCTGTTCCATATCGTGGAAGGCAACGACTTTGTCCACGTCTTCCGGAGACACTTTGCCGTCCGTCGTCGGAACGGGCAGCACTTTGTGGCCTGTCGCTTCGATGGCACCGGTTTCATGGGTATAGATATGAGATGATTCGGCAGCGATGACCGCTTCATAGGGACGCATAAAGGCAGCCAGGCAAACCAGATTGGTCAGCGTACCACCGGCAATGAAATGCACGTCAGCATCAGGCTGCCCTGTAATCTGGCGCACGAGCTGTGTCGTTTCTGTACAGAATGTATCATTGCTATAACTGTCGCTGGGCGTCAGATTCTGATCAGCCAGTGCCTGAAAGACCTGTGGATGCGCACCCAGGCTATAGTCATTTTTTAAAAATATCATATCCGTTCCCTCTTTTCCCAAAATATTAAAACAGATTATTCGTTTCTATTATACGAAATGGTCCAGAAAAAAACAATCCGCCTCTCTTACAAATATGCCAGCGCTTCCCGGACCGATGAGACAATATGGGTAGCCGCCTGCTGTACCGGTTCTGGCGCATAAGAGAAAGTAAAAGAAACATCGGCTGCCTTGAGCATAGGCGTATCATTATACGAGTCCCCGATGGCCCCCATCGTACAGATGGCCAGCTTCTCTCTGACTGCCATAAGTCCCGTTCCCTTAGAGCAGTCAGCCCCTACGACATCGACAACACTCGTATTGGCATAGGCAGTCAGTATATTTCCATACTCATGCTGGATATCTCTGGCAATCGACTGGGCTGCCTCATCACTGCCAGCATAAAAAGAGATGCCGTAGATGTCACTGCCTGCCAGATCGGCAAAGGACATGATCCGTGTCTGCCCCGGGAATTTAGGCGGCGTCAGCGTATAAACCGTATCATTGGCCTGAATGACCGTATCCGCCCGTCGTCCGTAGCGGTCATATATTTCTTCGACGCAGTCCCGGGATACGGTTTTCTTCATAAGTACCTGCAAATTGCCATCGAGAACCAACGCCCCCGTTGCCAGGATATAGAAATCAAAATGCACATCGTCCCCGGCCGCCTGACGCACGCCCCGGAGAGACCGGCCTGTACTGACGCCAAACAAGCCGCCTGCCTGCTGGAAATCCCGGATGGATTCCCGGTCTCCCTTGCGGTACGGTTCATCGAGAAACATAAAATACAATGTGTTGTCAAAGTCGCTTGCCATTGCTTTTTTCATCATTATTCCACATTTCCTTTGATATTTTAATATTTTATCATTGACAAAGTTAATCGTTTAATTTATAATATGTTCAAACATAAAGACGACGATGTCTATCCCACATCGTGTCTTTATGTTTTTTTATTACCGTATTTCGCAAGAGGGGGGGCGAATACCATGTATGTCATGCATATGGAAAAAATCCTTGAAATGAATATGGCCGCATACAAGCGCAAAGAACGGCAGAAAAAAGATGATCAGCCACGCCGCCCGCATAAAGGCCATCCTGCCGGAATCAGCCTGTCCCTGCCAGACATTTGTCCGGTTTTAGGATAGAACATCCAACATAATCCCCGAACGCCCCGGTGTCGTGCACGGACACCGGGGTGTTCACGTACAGGCAGGAATTATCCTTTTTTAATCCGGTCGTGGATATGCATCATAGCCGGGTTGATGTGACAGTATCCGCCGGGATTTTTATCCAGATATTTCTGATGATATTCTTCTGCTTTGAAGAAATTCTGCAGCGGCAGCACTTCGACGGCCAGGGAACGGCCCACTTTTTCCGCTACGTGATTGACGACTTTGCGGATATCGGTCAATAAGGCAGGGTTTTCATAATAAATCCCCGTCCGGTAATTGATACCTTCATCTTCCCCCTGCTTATTCACCGACAGCGGATCGATGACCATAAAATAATAATCCAGCAATTGTCCCGTCGGCAATATTTCATCATCATAGGTTACCCTGACCGTTTCTGTATGACCGGTCCGCTGGGATTTTACGTCTTCATAAGTCGGCATTACTGTCCGGCCATTAGCATACCCCGTTTCCGTTTCTTGTACACCGTCAAATTGATCTAAAAATTTCTGCAGGCCCCAGAAACAGCCACCTGCCAGATAAATCGTCTGAATCATCTCATATCACTCCCGTCATTTTCTATTATAGTATATCGTATTTACTATACCATAAAGGGGCCGGATTGTGTACTCCTTTCCGCATTGCAAAAAAGGGCGTCCCATGCTATGCTTACAACGAGGTGAGGACCATGAATTCCATCATACAATTACCTCCGGCATCTGTCCGGAGAAGGCAGCCAGATTGAACGGATTCAATGCAGTGAAGAAAGGGTGCTGCCAGCATAAAAAGGCACTGAAGCGGACGCTGATTGTCCTCATTTTCTGTTCTGTCCTCTTCTGTGCTCTGGTATTTGCAGCCATTCACGGCGCAGCCCGCCTGTTCAATCACACCATGGCCCGCCAGACTATGCTCCGCGGTACCGTTACCGTAGAAACACTGGCACCGCACATTACAGGGTATGTCCAGTTTACCAATCTGGTCTGGAAAGACCCGGACGGACATCTCATTCTCTACGTTCCCGACGGCAGTCTCAGCGTACGTCCCTGGGACATCATTGCCCGTTCCATCAAATCGACGACACTGACCAACATCACCCTCAATGATGCGACAATCGTCGCATACTTCGATGAAAAGAATCACCTGGATATCCTGACCCAGGATGAAGAAAAGAAGGACGGCACAGAAAAAAAACAGCCCCGTTCCTTTCAGGACCGTATCCGCAATATTAATTGGAATGGCCAGAAGCTCCATGCCTCTCTGGATCTACACAACTGCCAGCTGGAATCGTATCACATGAGCCGCCATTACATCATGGAAAGCGTCAATGCCCATATCGGCGTATATACGGGAAAACGGGCGGATATCCAGGTCTCTACCGGACGGTTTGCCGGTACGGCCGTAGGTGACGGCATCGCCATCAAGGGAAAAATCGACCTGACTACTAAAATCCCTACGATAGATCTGCACACGGATATCGTCAACGTAGACCCGTCCTCTCTTGGTTTTGGCGACAATATCCACGACCAGATGACGCTGACATTTCACGCTACAGGACCGCTGGACCAGCCGGAAGCGCGGGGCCGCCTCCATATGGAACGGCTGAATCTGCCGGCTTTGCGTTTTACCGATGTATCAGGCGATGTCTATTACCGTGATTCCCTGCTCCAGTTCACTCAGGTTAAAGCAAAGGTATACGGCGGCACACTCGATGCCTATGGCGATTATAATCTGGAAACCCGGGCCTACAACATATATGGGCACGGGGAAGACCTTAACAGCAGTACGGCTCTGCACGACATGAAATTCCGGACCCTCGTCGCCATGGATATCACTATGCGCTGCGACGGCAATCCCCGTCACCTCAGGGCTTATGGATCATTCCAGTCTGGCAGCGGCTACTATTTCCCTCTCCATTTCAATTCCATTTCCGGGCGCTTCAATAACCGCTATCACGAGCTTGATTTTTATGATGTCGTCATCAGCACTGCTATGGGCGATATAGCAACCGATGCCCTGCATATTGTAAATGGTGATGTCCAGTTCAGCCCCGTCCGGATCCGCGATGCCGAAAGCGGAGAAACGACAGAATTACATGGTCTGGATAACTACAAGGAAGGTAAAGAAACACAGGCCGCCATCGGCCGTAATATAAAAAGCCTGGGCCAGAGCATGAAATCCATCAACAAGACTATAAAAGACATGAAGAACTCCCTTGATTTCTGACGCAAAAACGACGATGCCATACGAAGCAGCAATTACCTCGTACGGTATCGTCGTTCTGTCTATTTTCCGGGCACGATAGAATTTTTCCATGGAGAACCTACCAGACTGGACGTCGTAGCCAGACTATGTACCATCTGTGATACAGCCTGATAATTGGCCTGTACACCTTGTTTACTATTTTCATAGGTCGCAGCATTTTCTTTCTTGATACCAATCGTATCGGCTTCTTTTTCAGCATCCATATTGGAACCGATGAAGACGAATTCCCAGCCTTTTTCTTCCTGGACATCAATCATCTTCTTGATTTTTTCCTGGTCATAGGTCTGACTGTAATTTTCCAGTCCGTCTGTGATGATGACAAACAGGACTTTACTGCCTGTGTCATCAATGCCTTTGACCGCTTCTGTCTTTGCAATGGCATTGCCAATCGTATCGTACAGTGCCGTCGCACCACGGACTTTATACGCATCAAGAGTCATATCGGGCACTTCAGAAATAGGCTTGCGATCTGCCAGGATTTCGTGATCACTACTGAACAAAATAGTCGTTACATTTGTCGGAACAGATAACTTTCGTTCCTTAGCCAGCATGGAATTGTAGCCTTTTACCATATCTTCTTCCAGGCCTTTCATGGATCCGCTCTTATCGATGAGCAGCACGACTTCCAGATGAGATGCCTGTACAGCCGGTTTTTCCGTTCCAGCCGGTTCTGTCCCGCTCTGAGTTGTCGTCGTTCCTGTCGTCGCAGCAGTGCCCGGTACCGGTACAGTAGACGAAATTCCTGTTTCCTTTAAAACCTGACTGACTGCCGGCACGCTCTTTGCCAGCTGCTGCAGCGTATCCGTCCAGCTGGCCGCCATGACAGCTGTACTCCCCAGCCCCATAAGACAGGCCAGGGCAGCCATAACTTTCAAGTGTTGTTTCATCATCATCACCCTCCTTTACTATGACCTTATTATACCATCCTTTATGTTACAGGTTTAATACACTTTTACCTGTATCCATCCTTCATTGTACATCTTGTCGCCATCTTCACCGAGATCCTGATACGTTTCCTGTCCTTCGTAAACTTCCGGCGGCGGGAATACGACGGGATTATCCTTATAGTCTTCATCCTCTTCCATTTCCGGAACGGCTGTATTCGGTGTCGAATATGTCAGGTATTCAAAATTTTTAAGGGCAATATCGGGCCGGCTCATGAAGTCGATGAAGGCATGGGCATTTTCTACATGGGCCGCATTTTTAGGGATTACCCACGAATCAATCCAGAGATTGGTCCCTTCTTTGGGCACGACGTAGGCCAGGTCTTCATTTTCCAGCATCATACGCAGGGCTTCTCCGGAAAAGATGACACCCATGGCGGCTTCCCCGGAGACGAGTTTATCTTTGACATCATCGATGCCATACGCCTGGACGAGCGGCTTCTGAGCAATGAGCATATCCCGGGCCTGACGCATTTCATCCGGGTTTGTCGTATTCAGAGAATACCCCAGCCGCTTCAGGGCTACCATATAAGCATCGCGGGGCGAATCCTGCATGAGGATTTCATTCTTATACTTTTCATTCCAGAGAATATCCCAGCTGTCTACAGGATCATCGACCATGGTGCGGTTGTACAGGATTCCAACCGTTCCCCAGCAGTACGGCACGGAATAGATGTTTCCCGGATCGAACGTCTCCGACTGCTTATAAAACACCTGTCCCACGTACTGGCGGGCATTGGGAAGACGGGAGAAATCGAGAGGCTGCAGGAGATCGTGTTTGATCATCTTCTGGATCATGTAGTCCGACGGACAGATGACATCGTACCGTACCGCACCGGCTGCTACCAGGGGATACATACTTTCATTGGTATCGAATTCATCCATGACGACGTGTATCCCCGTTTCTTCTTCAAACTGTTCCAGTGTATCGGGGTCGATATAGTCACCCCAGTTATACACATAAACTACACTATCGCCTTCGGCTTCTTCGTCCTGAAATCCGCAACCCGAAAACGCCAGGATACTCATCAAGAGAGCCAGACAAATAGAGACGATATATATTTTTTTCATGTAACCGCCCCCTTATCGTGCTGACTGGCCTATCTGCATGCGTTTCCGGTTCCAGAACAGGAGAAACGCAAAGACCAGGACAAAGACAAATACCAGTGTGGACAGGGCATACATTTCCGGATGGATCCCCAGTTTCAGTTCGGCATAGATTTCTGTAGGCAGCGTGTCGATGCCGGCGCCTTTGGTAAAGTGAGTAATGATGAAATCGTCGGCCGACATGGTGAAGGCCAGCATAAACCCGGCCAACAGGCTGGGCCGCAGTTCCGGCAGGACTACGCGGCGGAATGCCATCAGCGGTGTTGCCCCCAGATCGCGTGCCGCATCATAGCAGTTGCGGTCCAGAGACAGCATCTGCGGCATGAGACAGAGGATGACGTAGGGCAGATTGAATACGATGTGAGCCATGAGGATGGTACCGTAGCCGAGGCGCAGTCCCAGGCCCAGGAACAGCAGCATGAGGGAAATCCCCGTCACGATATCGGCGTTGAGGAGGGGAATATTGGCAACGCCCATGAGAACCGACCGGCGGCGCCGCCCCATACCGCGCAGAGCCAGACAGGTCACCAGTCCGAGAAGCGTCGCCACGGCCGCGGATGACAAGCCAATGGTAATGGTATTCTGCAGAGCTTCCAGGATGCCTTCATTCTGAAAAAGTTCGCCGTACCACTGGAGAGTAAATCCCGTCCAGTGCCCACGGTAGCGGCTGGCATTGAACGATTGGGCGATGAGTACACCGATAGGGGCGTAAAGAAACAGAAAAATCAAGGCTACATAGGCTTTTTTCCAGAGACGCATCATTTCTTCACCTGCCCTTCGCTGCGGTCAAAATAGGCCGTCAGCACCATATTGATAATAATGAAAATCATGAGGACCAGTGATAATCCACTCCCCAGATGCCAGTCATAGGCCATGGTGAATTCCTGTTCGACAATATTGCCGATTAAAAGAACCTTATTGCCACCGAGGAGGCCACTGATAAAGAATGTCGTCAGAGACGGAATAAAAACCATGGTAATCCCGCTGATAGCGCCCGGCAGAGACAACGGCAGGATAACCCGCGTAAACGTCTGCCACGAGCTGGCCCCCAGATCCCGGGCTGCAAAGATGACGTTTTTATTGATTTTCGAGAGAGATACATACAAAGGCAGCACCATATATGGCAGAAAATTGTATATCATGCCGATGACGATAGCTGCCGGCGTATTAATGAGCGTCACATCCGGCAGGGACAACAAGCGCAGAAACTGGTTGAGAATGCCATTTTTCTCAAGGATCGTCTGCCAGGCCATGGTAGACAGGAGAGAATTCATCCACATGGGCAGGATAAACAGGAGGAAAATCAGGGCACCGTGACTGCGTTGGCGTTCCGTCAGAATCAGACATAGCGGGTACGACACGAGGAGACAGACCAAGGTACTCACTAGTGCCAGAAGAATAGATAATTCCAGTGCCCTGGCATATTCCCACTGCAGCAGGACGCCCACATTAGCAAGACTCCACTGCCCGTCACCGCCCGTCAGGCCATACCAGCCGACAAATACGAGGGGAACGAAAATAAACAGCGCTGCCCAAAGCAGAAAGGGCAGGGCAAAGAGATGGCGCATGGCCGCAGATTTAATCATTTTCCATCGCCCTTTCATCTTCCGATTCCGGTTTATTCATAATCTGGATATTGAAGGGATCCACCCACAGACTGACCGCATCCCCTGTGTGATAGACACGCGTCGATTTGACCAGCCATTCGATTTCCCCGGCCCGGACGGTGATATTGTAATTCATCCCTTCAAAGATGACCTTGGTCACCGTGCCGTTGAGTGCCCCTTCGCGGACTTTATGAAGTTCGATGTCTTCCGGCCGTATCTGTACATCGACGGGGCGGTTGTTGCCAAATCCCACATCGACGCAATCAAAATCCAGTCCCTGGATACGCACGAGTTTATCGTGGACCATGAGTCCATCGACGATATTGCTGTCTCCGATAAAATCGGCTACGAACGCATTTTCCGGTTCATTGTAGACGCTTTCCGGCGTACCGATCTGCTGGACATAGCCCTGATTCATGACGACGACTGTATCGGACATACTCAGGGCTTCTTCCTGGTCGTGGGTAACGAAGACGAAGGTAATGCCCAGTTCCTTTTTTATTTTCATGAGCTCCAGCTGCATACTGCGCCGCAATTTGCGGTCCAGCGCACTGAGCGGTTCGTCCAAGAGAAGTACCCGCGGTTCGTTGACGATGGCCCGGGCGATAGCAACCCGCTGCTGCTGGCCACCGGATAGATCGACAATATTGGCATGTTCATAACCATCGAGATTGACTAGTTTCAGGGCATACCGGATTTTGTCCTTGATATAATCGCGGGATTTCCCATGAATTTTAGGGCCAAACGCGATATTTCCGGAAACGTCCATATGCGAAAAAAGTGCGTAATTCTGAAAAACTGTATTCACCTGGCGGCGATTGGGCGGTACGTGGGTAATATCCTGACCATCAAACAGGACAACACCTGTGTCGGGTTCTTCAAACCCGGCAATAAGCCGCAATGTCGTCGTTTTGCCGCAGCCACTGGGACCCAGCAGCGTCACGAATTCATTTTCATAAATCGTCAGATCAAGTCCGTCCAGTACGAGATGACCATCAAAGGACTTTGATACGCCCTGCAAATGAATCAATTCTTTTTTCATTTCCTATTGTTTCCTCCCGTCTCACAGGTCCGCATAATACATTCACCTTAACTGTATTATTCTACCAAAGAAAGGGAACGTTGGGCAACCGCCATTTTTTCATTTCCATCCCCATTTTTCGATTTTTATTTTTATTTTCTATGCTATTCTATAGTTATTATTTATAAAAAATAGATCATAAAGTCTTACGATTGTTAAATAATTTTTATCGCATTTTTACGTTTTAAATTTTGTAAATTTCATGTAAAATTTTCTTTCTAAAACAAATACGCTATAGGTTATACGTTTAAATTTATTTATAAAAAAGTATATTCTAAAAAATAATACTTGTCATAATTATACTTCATGCATTTGTCTTATTATATAGGACATGGTATACTGAATAAGCTGAATACGATCGTATATATAGCACTGCAGCTGCACCCCATCTATGGATATCCAACATACAAGAAGGAGTGCTTATTCCTATGCCTAACACAACCCCTGAAACCGTACAGCCCCAGAAAGTCGGAGGATTCCTCGGCTGGATTGAACGAGTCGGTAATAAAATCCCTGATATCACCATGTTATTTATCGCCGCGTTCTTCATCACTTGTATCGTTTCCATGATTTTTTCGTACTTTACGTTCGATTATGTCAACCCGGCGACAGGCAAGCAGATTGCCATCACTAATATGCTCAGCCCGGCGTCACTGGTCACTCTCATGACCAAGATGGTCACTAATTACTCTGGTTTCCCGCCCCTCGGCATGGTTATCGTAGCCACTCTGGGTATCGGCATCGCTGACGGATCCGGCTATATCAACACGGGCCTCAAAAAAATCCTGACGGTAACGCCGAAATTCCTGCTCACGCCGATTGTCATCGTCGTCGGTATGCTCAGCCATCTGGCACCGGATAGCGGCTACATGATTATCATCCCTATTGCGGCCTATCTCTTCTATGCATCGGGCAAACACCCGCTTTCCGGCGTCGCCGCATCTTTTGCCGGTATCGCCGGTGCCTTTGCGGCCAACTACACGCCGTCGGCCATCGACCCGGTCATCCAGGGCTTTACCCAGATGGCCGCCCAGATTATCGATCCGACCTATGAAGTCAATGTTCTCTGCAATTATTTCTATGCCGTCGGCTCTACCTTTGCCGTCATCGGCTCCTGCTGGTGGATTACGGAAAAAATCACAGAACCATGGTGCTGGAAAGCCTGTCCTCTCGACACCGACATCGACGTATCGGAAAGTGCCATGACAGCTATTACCCCCAAAGAAAACCGCGCTTTCTATATCGCTTCCTTTGTCCTCATCGCCATGCTCGCCGGCCTCTTCCTGAGTCTCATGCCGGCCGACTCGATCTGGCGGGATCCTCAGGGGAATCTGGCCAGCTTCAAAGCGCCGGTCATGCAGTCTATCGTCGCTATCATCTTTATGCTCTGTGCCGTCACGGGTATCGTATACGGTATCATCAGCGGTAAATTCAGAAGTTCCAAAGATTTCACCCATTCCATGGAAGAAATCACCAAGACGCTGGTACAGCTTATCGTATTCTATTTCTTCGCTGCCCAGTTCATGTATGCCTTCGGTGCTTCCAATCTGGGTGCTCTCATCGCCGTATCCGGTGCGGAATTCCTGAAGTCCCTGGCTCTGCCGCCGCAGATTACGATTTTCGGGGTCATCGTCTTCGTCGCCCTTCTCAATCTGCTCATCA
This sequence comes from Megasphaera hexanoica, assembly GCF_043520715.1. Classification (NCBI taxonomy): domain Bacteria; kingdom Bacillati; phylum Bacillota; class Negativicutes; order Veillonellales; family Veillonellaceae; genus Megasphaera; species Megasphaera hexanoica. Next base: position 2,373,748 of record NZ_CP171361.1, read on the forward strand.
CATCGGCATCGGCAAAATGGTCCATTCTGGCGCCGATTTTCGTACCGATGCTCATGTCTGTCGGCATTGCCCCGGAACTGACCCAGGCCGCATTCCGCGTCAGTGACTCCGCCGTCAACGTCTGCACACCGATGTTTGCTTTCTATCCCCTGATTATCATTTATTGCCAGAAATATTACAAAAAAACCGGCGTCGGTACCCTGAGCAGTATGATGCTTCCTTATACCGGTGCCCTGCTCGTAGCCCTGACCATCATGTTGTACCTCTTCTGGTGGTTCAATATTCCTCTCGGCTTCCAGGCAGATTATGTATATCCCCGCCAGATGTTCTAACGGGATATAGTAAAGGAGGAACTATCCTATGAATCCATTACAAGAAGAAATGATGCATCGTTTTTGCCGCTATGTCCGCATTCCGTCCCAAAGCAAGCCCAATGGCGGCACGCAGGTTCCCAGCACGGAATCGCAGTGGGATATGGCCCGTACGCTCATGAAAGAATGTGAAGACATGGGGCTCATCGATCTGTCTCTGTCAGATAAATGCGTCCTTACAGGTCGTCTCCCTGCCCACACTGAACCGGGCTGCGACCGCAAGATTCCTGCCGTCGGCTTCTGCGCCCATCTGGATACAGTCGATGTAGACCTGTCTCCTGTCGTACATCCCCAGCTCGTCGAACATTACGACGGCAGTGACATTGTCCTCAACGCAGATAAAAACATCGTCATGACCGTCAGTGATCATCCGGAACTACGCGACTACGTCGGCCAGGACCTGATCACGACAGATGGCACCAGCGTCCTCGGGGCAGATAACAAAGCCGCCATCACCAACGTCATGACGGCACTGCACACCCTGACCACCCATCCGGGCCTGTATCACGGCGATATCTACGTCGCCTTTGTCCCCGACGAAGAATGTGGTCTCTTCGGCTCGAAGAATATGGACTTTTCCAAATTCCCTGTCGATTTTGCCTACACCATAGACAGCTGTGCCCTCGGGGAAATCGTCTACGAAACATTCAACGCCGGTTCGGCCACAGTTACCATTCACGGTGTCAGCGCCCATCCCATGAGCGCCAAGGGCAATCTGGTCAACCCGACGCTCCTGGCCTGCGATTTCATCAATATGTTCGACCGCAGCGAAACGCCGGAATGCACAGAAGGAAAAGAAGGGTACATCTGGTGCCAGGCCGTAGAATCCAACCAGTCCAAAGCCGTTGTCAGCCTCAATATCCGCGACCACAGCAAAGAAAAATACGAAGAAAAGAAACGGCGTATTGCTGCCAACGTGGAAAAGCTGAAACAGATGGAACCGCGGGCTGCCATCACCTGCGAAATGGAAGATACCTATGGCAATATTGCCGATGCGATTACCGATGACAATCACAAGGCCATCGACTACATTTTCGATGCATTCAAGGAATTGCAGATTCAGCCCAAACCCATTGCCATGCGCGGTGGTACGGATGGTTCCTTTATCTCCACAAAAGGCATCCTCACGCCAAACTACTTTACAGGCGGCCTGAATTTCCATTCCCGTTATGAATTCCTGCCCCTTCCCAGTCTGGAAAAATCCTATGAAGTCACGATGAAACTCATTGACCTCATTTACGAAGGATAACTGTTATGATAAAAAAACTGCCGCACGAAGCAAATTTGCTTCGTGCGGCAGTTTTCGTATTACTACTATACGACAGGATCCGCAAAATATACATATACACCTTTGAGCCGTACGAGGTCGAGACCCATTTCTGTAAAAGCTGCGTGGATTGCCTTTTCAGAAAGTGATACGTTTTTCTTTGCATCACCGGCTTTAACGACGTATTGTGCCCCGTCATCAAGTGGATAAATCCGCAGGGTTACTCCATCATAATCGAGACGGAACATGCCACTGCCATCTTCTGTCTGTATGTTCGTTTTGATGGAACGGCTGTGCAGCTGAGGCTGTACCGGTTCCGTCAGGCGCATGCCCGTCGGCGAAAGCTTCGTTGTTTCTCCCGCCTGGGAAACACCATAGGTGCCATACTGTTTGACTGTATTGTCCTGAACACGGAAAATCGGCATAGAAATTTCTATTTTGTGCTGTGGCCGGCCACCCTCACGGTTCCAAACATCCTGATTCGTAATATCCGGTTTGGTCTGAACAATCTGCAATGTCGCATCTCCACCGGAAACGAGATAGTTCTTCAGAAAATCAGGACCGCTGAGGAATGTTCCAAAGGAATATGTACCTGGCCAGTTTGTCCGTGTATTGCCATTGAGATAGCCATGACCATAGTCACCATAATCATAGCTCAGACCTCCCGGCTGATCCCCGTTGGTCAGGCCCGTAACGCGGGACCGGGTCGTCCGTACTACACCGTACTGGGTGAATACGTCATCCGTATCAATACGGAGGGGGGCTTTATTTACGATGATGTCCCCTTCGATGGTGACGATGTAGTTTTTCCGGGCATCACTGCCATTTTCATGGACGATACCGCCACCATCCGATTCCATGTCATTGTAATACGTCCCGGCATCGGCCGTAGTCCGGCCGGCCCGGTTGGTTTCATACGCTCCGCCAGCCTTCGGCGTCATAGTCAGGCCAACCGTAGAAATAGTATCCCCGTTCACCAGATTGGGATTGGACGATTCCGTAAAGGTTGTCTTATCCGAGCCATAAGTCTGAATCATGTTGTTGGTAACTTTGATGGCTACCGGTGTCAGAGTAACCGTACCGGCCTTATCCAGTACCACTTCGTAGTTGTCCAGGGACTTATTGAAGTCCGTCGCAATGCCATAGCTGTCCAGGCTGCCATCCGTCTTGTACTTTACATCGTTGGTCCGGTCCTTACTTACGAGAGCACCAGATGTGTTGGTGATACCGATTTTAGACGTCAATTCAACCAGGCTGTCCCCGTTTTTTTCACCCTTGACCGTAGTAGCACTATCCAGATCCTTCTGAACTGCCCCGGCATCCCCATAGGCTTCCGTATAGTCGCCAGTGAACAGATGCAGTGTGGCTTTGTTGATGGTGGCATTGCCGTTTTCGATCTCGATGTTGTAGTTGTCCAGTGTCTGGTTGGTAGACCCTTCCAGGTAGTATGGCCCGCCGTTCACCGTCTTGGTCACCTTGCCGGCCTGTTTTTCCTCTGCGGAAGCATCGCCCGTATTGGTATAGGTGATATTGCCCGTGCCGTACGTCCCATCGAGGGCACTCGTCACCACGCCTGAGCCGTCCCCGTTGGTCAGGCCTTCGATACTGCTGGTATCATAACCATACTTGCTGGTATCAAAAGCTGTACCATAGGTAGTGGAAACATCGTTGAGCTTCACCTTCACAGTAGCTTTCTTCACCGTGGCCTTGCCGGTCAAGTCAGAGTTCACTTCATCAATTTCGTAATTCTTGGCCGTATCACCCTTCAGGGTAAACGTTCCTGTCAGACCATAGTCTCCTACATTCTGGGTCTTGACAGCGGAATTGTTGGGATCAGACTTTTCTCCGCCATTAGAATAGGAAACTTCAATCTGATTGTTCCTTACGTCTTCCTCTGAATCTCCATTGGCATTTCCAGACAGGGTATAGGCATAAGGGGTCCAATCACTTGACCCATAGGTAGTGCTCGTATCCCCCACTTTCAAGGTCAGTTTGGCCTTTTCTACCTTAGAAGTGCCCGGGTTCACCACTTTGATGTTGTAGTTGTCCAGGGGTTTGGAGGTACTGCCGGTAATCTGGTAACTGCCTGCGTTCTGGGTCTTGACATTTTCGTTATTGGGATCGGATTTCACCCCGCCATTCACATACGTAAAATCGCTGTCCTGGAGGACATCGGTGATGACCGTTGCGGCATCCCCGTTGGTCAGCCCCTGCAGATCCGCCGCATCCTTTTTGTACCCATAGATGCTGCTTTCAAAAGGTGTACCGTACGTAGTGGAGACATCTTTCAGTGTCAGTGTCAGATCCGCTTTATCCACGGTAGAGCTGGCTCCGTCGATGACCACCTTATAATTCTGCAGTGTCTTCTCCGTGGTCCCGGTCAGTTTGTATCCTGTGCCTGCGTTTTGGGTCTTTACATTCTCATTGTCCGGATCCGTAGCGTCTCCGGTGTTGGTGTAGGTAATATCCCCGTTGCCAATGGCTTTCGTCACTACATCCGTGCTGTCCCCGTTGGCCATCGCCAGCTCGCTGGCATCATAGCCGTACTTGCTGGTATCGAAAGCTGTACCATAGGTGGTGGATACGTCGTTGAGCTTCAGATGGATTTCTGCCTGAGTGACTTCAGCCTTGCCGGCATTCACGGTCCCGATTTCGTAGTTCTGCGCCGTATCCCCGCTGAGCGTGAAGGTTCCCGTCAGATCGTAGCTGCCTACATTCTGGGTCTTTACCTTGTCATTGGCCGCATCGGATTTCTCCCCGCCATTGGTGTAGGTAACGGAGATCTTGTTGTGTTCTACATCCTCTGCCGTATCCCCATTGGTGTTTCCAAACAGGGTATAGCTGTACGTATTGGAATCAAAAGCAGTTCCGTAGGTGGTTTCCGTATTCCCCACCGTCAAGGTCAGTTTGGCCTTTTCCACCGTAGATTTCCCGTTGGTGATATGGACGGTATAGTCAGAGAGTTCCTTGCTGGCAGCCCCCTGGAGTTCATAAGTCCCGGCATTCTGAGTCTTCACCTTGTCGTTGCTGGCATCCGTTTTCGCCCCGGTATTGGTGTAGTTGAGGAAGCTGTCCCCCAGGACGGAAGCCTGGGTATCTCCGTTCACCAGTCCGCCTTTTGCCGTATCAATGGTGTAGGTATACTTGTCCATGTCAAAGGCTGTCCCATAGGTGGTAGACACATCCCCCACCGTCAGGTAGAGATCCGCCGGATTAACCGTGATGGTGCCGCTGCCGGTGACCGCATAGTTGGCGGAAGCGTCGCTGCCGTCGCTGGCTTTCACCGCTGCATCGGACGTCAAATACTGGTTTTCATAGGTACCCGCATGGGCCGTGGTATTGCCACCCTTGCTGTCAGCATAAGTACCATCAGTAGAAATGGTATACTTGATATCGCTATCAGTCAGAGTATCTCCGTTCACCAGCTGGGTTTTGTCGTAAGAAGGCGTCCCGCTCTTCACCGTGGAGTTGCCATAAGTCTGGGTACCATCGGTGTTGATGGTCAGTGTCTTCCGAGTGATTTCCACTTCCCCATCATTGGCCGCCTTGTCATACCCGTTCAGGGTCTTGACCCCATCCTGATAGGCCACATCCATCACGTAGAAGGCTTTGTTCCCATCGCTGGCCGTCTTATACGTTTTATTGCCATCTGCATCTGTCACCATTTCATTCCCGCTGGTCCGGGTGGCTGTTTGCACAGCGCCGTCACTGGATGCGCTGACCGTAGCCAGGCCCGTCTTTGTTCCGTCCGAACTGGTCACATAAGTCAGATAACTGGATTCATCGAAGTTTTTGAAGCTGGTGACATCAATGTCATTCCCGCTGGAATCCTTATAAGTCGCTTTGGAAGTCAGTGTGTCCGTCATCATTTCTTCAGACAGGGTATCTCCATAGGTCTTGGAAGCATAGCCGCCGGAAATGGTGATCACCGGAGTCACCTGGAAGATGAACTTGTTGCTGCTGGTATCGGTATAGTCCGTCAGTTTGTTGCCAGAGCTGTTTGTATTCACCGTAGTGTCGGAGCCGGATTTCGCCGTCCACTGGGCATTGGTGCTGCTGTTTAGATTGCTGCCCAGGCTGGTGCCATAGTCGCTGGGAGAATTCACATAGACCTGCCAGGTGCCTCCGGTGCCGGTGGTGATGGCAGAAGTACCGGTGGTGCTGTTCACCAGAGAGCCCTGGCTGCCCTGGGAATCGACCACCACAGCGCCTTTTGCCGTGCTGGCCGCGGCCAAGGTGCCCTCTGTGGCATTGCCATTGTAATCCACGCCGGCGCCCAGGGTGATCTTACCGGTCTTCCCGGTGGAAGTCAGACTGATCTTGCCGCCGTTCAGGGTGCTGTCACTGCCCGTATAGCCGTCGGATTCCACGCCGTGGACGGTAAGGTCACCGGCTGATTTGATGGTTACACTGTCCAGCTGGAAGGCAGTGTTCTGGTATCCATCGCTGCGGGTGGTGATGTCACTGGCAGAAGCGGTGGTATCCGTGGTGCCGGAATGGATTTCCCCGCCTACCGATACGGTACCCCCGGAAATGTAGACCCCATGGTCCGCATAAACAGTGCCGTATTTATAGTTTGTGGCTTTATTGTTTTCATTCCAGATGGTCACGGCCCCGGTGCTTTCAATGTTCACCGTGTCCAGGGCCTTGCCTTTCCCGATATCCCCTTCCAGGCTGACAGCGCCGCTGCCGGCCTTGATGTTCAGGCTGGAATTGGCCAGGTTGGTTTCCTTGATGAAGCCCACGGTGGTGTCCCCGCCCATGGCCGCATCGTCCCATTTGCCGGTAGTGCCATAGCCTACGGTCAAGAACGGTGCACTGTTATCCGGCTGGGAACGGATCTTGTTCCCGTCTTTATAGGTATCCCAGTTCACATACCCATAAACGGCTTTCCCATAATTCCCGCTCTGCCAGTTAGAACCAGCATTGCTGTAGAATTGGGTCCCCTTGCCATTATTGGCTTCCCCTTCCGGGCCGGTGACCCAGTACATGCCGTCCTGATAGGTAGGATCGTCGGGCATACCGTAAAAGGAATAAGGATAGAGCTTGTCGTTGGTGCTGCTGTTGGAACCTTTTTTGTTCAGTACGCCGGAACCCCGGCCACCGGCCCAGAGGATCTGCTGGCCGTTAGGCGTGGTCAGGGAGTTTTCCAGGATGGTGGTAATGGTGGCCAGGTAGGAATCCCCTGCAGCCGAACCGCCTTTGGTATTTCCCTGGGCCAGTTCCTTGGATGCAAACCAGTTGGTAGCCAGGAGATGGCTGATGTCGTCCTTGATATTGGCGTAAAGAGTCTGTCCGTTCAACGTGGTATCGGTGCTGGCCGTACCATTCGTGAAGCTTTCAACAGCCGCGGTCAGATAGGTTTTTAAATCGGCTGTGGTCATGGTTTTTCCGGCCGAATTTTGTACAGAAGTAGTAGTCTTACCGCCACTTGTAGCAGTTACCACCTTAACCCCACTGCTCTGGCTGATATATCGATTGGCAAAGTTAGCTGCGTTATAGGTGAGCTGGTAATTCAGCCATTGTTCCAAGGTCATTTCGCCTTTGGTGATGACGACGGAAGCATATCCCGTCCCCGCACTTGTGCTGACGCTGGTGGAGCTCCCGTCTCCCAGCCAGCGGACATTCTGGGTATTGGCTTCAGAGAAGGTGTAATGGGGCTGTCCATTGCTAAAGCTCTGGGCGTCTGTGGTGTATTGATAAGTCCCGTCTGCATTCTTCACATAGTTGCCGCTGGTGTCTTTCACATAGTTAACACCCTGGTAATGATAGGCCGGGACCGTACCTTTTTCCAGGTATTTTTCCACCGTCTGTTCCACCAAGATATTCCAAGTGTCCGTCCCGTATACATAGGCCCCATAACTGTTCCCGGAGTTGATGATCCCGGTGGCCGTCACATCTCCGCCCCCGGAATCCAGGGTCAGAGTTCCCCCGTTGAGGCCGATGGCGATTTCCCCGTTAAGGGTGATCTTCCCGCCGCTGGTCTTGATCATCCGGTCATCCTTTGCCCCATCCGCTGTACCGCTGCTGTCCACATGGCCAAAATAGGTACCGACCGTATGGCCCGCAGGATCTGCCTTGCCGCTAAGGGTCCCTTTGCCATACCCTTTGGTATTGGCCTTATCACTGGTATATGTCACCGTACCGCCGGAAGCGGAGGTGAAATTTCCCCCATTGGTATTGATATTGGCATTGATGATTACGGCCCCAATCTGATCCCCGTCACTATCGGCATTCAGGACTACATTCAGCTTACCCGCCGTAGAAGTGATATTGCCATTGACGGTGATGTTCCGCATTGCATCCAGAGTAAAGGTGGCATCGTCTCCTGCCGTCTTATCGATATCGTTTTTTACGATGATATTGGCCGATCCGTTAGTGGCCGCTGCCTGGATGGTCACATTCGTACCCGCATTCAGCATTTTTTCCACCATATCAGTGGAAATCCAGGTTACAGCACTGTTTACGGAAGAAGCATTGGCGGTGGTGGCATCGGGGTCGTTGTAGCCGATGGAAGCACTGCCCTTGGTGAAATCAGAATCCGCGGCGGTTTTCTTTTCCGCATTGTCATAATTACTTGTCGTTGTGGGATCACTGTCGGCGATGATTACGTCCAGCGGATCCAGCAGCCATTCCCCTGCCTTGCCGCTGACGCCTTTTGCATCGATTGTGAGATTATCCCCCAGGTTCAGCACGTCGCCGGAGGTTTCGATTTTGCCGCCGTCCACATCACCGCGGGCGAGGAGGTTTGTCCCGTCATGGACGATGGTCTTTTCACCGATGACTTTGATATTTCCTGCGTCCTGGCCTTTTTCCGTACCGGAAGCGTCCAAGGTTCCACTAACATCGACCTGTCCATGGTCTCCACCGTCGAGAATGATCTGGCCTTTTTCATTTTTACGCAGCGTCTTAGCTTCAATGGTGCCGCTGTTGTTGACGACCGTGCTCAGGACATCGCCGGCACTTTTAGCCGTCATGACGACGTATCCGCCATCTGCTTTGAGCGTACCGCTGTTGAGAGACTGTGCCCGTGCCAGCGTACCATCGACAGTGAAATTCAGTTTGCCATCAGCATCACTGGACAGATTCAGATTCTTTGCTGCCGTAAGAGCTACCATACCGCCGTCACTGACAATGGTACCACTGTTTTCTACGTTTGACGCATGAAGAGCGACCAGACCGCCCTGGGCCTTGATGATTCCTTCATTGATAACAGCCGCATTGTTTTCATTATCGACAGCGAGATTCAGGGAATCCTGGCTGCTGCCGAAGCGATTCATCGTGTCATCAGCGAGACGGGCTGTCGAAGCGACGAGTCCTCCTACATCAACACTGGCATTTTTACCAAATACGACACCATTTGGGTTGACCAAAAAAACATGTCCATTGGCATTCAGGTTCCCTTCGATCAGGGACTGCTGGCCACCGGTAACCCGGTTCAGTGATACGGCATTCTTATCAGGCTGTGCATAACGAACTGTTTCATTTTTAGCTATATCAAACTGCGTCCAGTCAATAGCCATGCGGTTGCTATTCTGTTGAACCGTCATCGTTTGTCCTTGTTCTACGATGGACCCATTGCCGGACCGGATGGTTCCGCCCGAAGGCATAGCCTGTACAGAGCCGCCCAGCGCCATGGCCAGGAGGACCATACCAGTCAGCCGATGTTTCCATTGGTTTCTATTTCTATATCTCATATATATCCGCTTCATTCCTTTCTTATATATACATAATTCTTAGAAATATACGCCCGTGCGGAGCCAGAATTGTCCATTGCTATGGCGCGTATCGCTGACCGGTTCTTCGGAACCCAGTTTCCAGGCATAATCAGCCCGAACGAACCAGTCTTCATGACGGGACCAGATAAGCCCCAGACCGATGCCCTGCAGATTGCGGTGGTTTTTGGCACCGGGATTCAGACTGCTGTCCTTATTGATCCAGATGCCGCCGTGTTCCAGATAAGCGGCCAGCTGCAGCTGCTGGTCATTCTTCTTGATAGGCAGCTGCCAACGCAGTTCAGCCCGTGTCAGATATCCCGTATCGCCGGAGGCTTCACTGGTCGGATAAGCTCGTACGCCGTACGGCCCGCCGAGATAGAAATGCTCTGACGAATCCAGGTTGGAAAAAGCGTATTGGCCCCGTGCTGTCAGGAGCAGATACAGGCGGCTGTTGATATTCTGATGTCGTTCGATATAGCCCCGCATTTTTTCATATGTACCGGTCGTCCGGGGACTATTGGCCAGAAGCGGAACAAAGGGATTGGATGAATTATACAATGCATCGTTGGTGATGTGTCCCCATTTATAATCGACACGCCAGTTCGTGAACCCTTCATTATCCTGACTGTCCCCGTACAAGGAGAACACGGCTGCGTTACCCGTCTTATCTCCATAGGTTGCATCCCACAGGCGGTATTCATCTTTCATGCGGCTGTGTTCGTATCCGATGCCGGCATAAAAATTGTGCAGCCGGCTGCGCTGGATAGCATAATCAAATCCGATAGAAGCCACGCGGGACTGGCCTACTCCGTCCAGATAGGAAAATTCATCGCCCAGATCATAGCTCATGACGTTGTAACCGACGGTCATGCGCAGGCCATCTGTCAGGACAGGAATCGTATAATTGGCACCCCAGTCGAACATCTTGCGGCCGGAAGTAGCGATGCCCGTGTTCAGATGATCCCCTTCGTGGGCCAGATTGGTAAAATCATAATTGACACCATACTGGTTATACCCCATGGAGCGGCTGCCATAGTTATCAGCCGTTGCCAGACCGTGTTTTGTCTTGTATGGATCGACATCGAGCAGGACATGAACCGTTCCTGGTTCACTGCCCTGGCTGAGCGTTACCTTGGCGTCTGCATCAGCCAGATCCGACAGGAGCCAGACGGCCCGTTCCAGTCCGGCCCGGGTAACGTAATCACCCTTTTTCAGGAACCCAATCTGCCGCTGTATGGCTGCGTCGTTGATTTTCGTATGATTTTCAACAGTTACCCCGTCAAGCCGTCCCACTTGCACGACATAGGTCACAGTCCCCTGGTCTATCTGCTGTTGCGGCAGATAAGCCCGTGCGACAAGATAGCCATGGTCACGAAAATATTTCGTGAGTACATCAGCCCCGCCCTGCAGCTGGGCAAAAGTGAGGTCTTTTCCCTTATTGTCCGCCAGCAGTGCCTGCAGCGTCTGTTCGGGATAGATATCCTGCCCGGTAATCTTGAATTCCCGGACGGGAAGGGTGACCTCTTTTCCCTCAATAGCCGATGATGTTCCCTGTTCAGGCGTCTGTACCTTGATATTTTTCGATGCTTCAGGAATGGTCAGTGCGCGCTGCCGGTCCCGCCATTCATTCTGCAGCATACCTGCATCAGCTTTGCGTGGCGTATCCCGCAGTCCTTCCGGCAGACCAGCCGGGATGGCCGCTTGTATACAGACAGCTTGAGCAGCTCCCAAAACAGCAGCTGCTATGATGATTCTAATTTTTCTGTTGTGACTCCTTCTCACAAAAAAATCCCCCTATACGTTGTCAAAACATCATGTATATAGCAATCAATAAATATAAATTATCAATTTGTAATCTATTTTTCTTATTCTGCTTTCATATTATATAACAATATTTATTAGAATTCCATGATTATTCGTAATGTTAAATTTATTTTATAAAACGATAAAATAAAGCGCAATTATAAAAAACATAATGTTTTAAACACAACTCAATCGTTCTAATATAAATACATTATGTTTATTCGCTGTACCATATTCACTATCTTTTCCGTCTGGATATGGAAAACTGTTCTTTTACGTCTGTGTCCTACATCCGTTTGAGACACATATAAAAAATGTGCCCTGATGACAACAGGAACACGAAACACACCAGTGACATACTCATTCAGTATACTTGCCGAAGCCGGCATCTCTCAAATCCATCATAAAATATCACAAAATCCCAAATAGAGAATACCTATATTTATTTCGCGATAATATGCGATACGAAAATATTTTTATAAACACAAAAACGGCTCTGTACGATATGTATCGCTACATATCGTACAGAGCCGTTTCATTACTTTGGCGGAGAGAGAAGGTAGATAGCTGAAAAACATGATAATATCAATAGTTTCTATATAACTCTATTATATATAGGGAATAAATAGGGACAAAGAAATAGTCCCGTCGAGCAAATGCCCGACGGGATTTTCTTATTTCACAATATATCCAACTAGTAATGCACCGGTAATAACTGCCCAGGTATCCCGTTGCCTTTTAATGACTGCCTGTTTGTGTTCCATGGCTTTTATTTGCCTGGTCAACGTCTGCAAAGATTGACTTTGCTTCTTCAATGTTTCGTCTGCCTTCGTCAACGAGTCTTTGGCACTCGTCAAGCTTAGTTTCGTTTCCTGCAGCTGATTTCTGCAGTTTTGTAGCTGTTCCTGCAGCTTGATCAAGAGCTGTTGTTGCTCTGTTGAGTTGCTTTTCAGCACGTTCAATCGAGCCTGCAGCGTGTCCAATGTCACTTCTTGCTGACTGATTATCTCTTTCAATCTGTTGTACTGTGTCAGTGACATTTCGATAGTCTGAGGCGGCTGAGCGGTCGTAGTATCTGCACAATAACCAGGCGCCGAAACAAGCAAGAATACCGCACAACACAATAGCAATGATAACTGTTTTATTCTTTTTAACAAAAGCATCGACCTCCTCTTTGATTTGCGGCAGATAGGACAAAAGGACCACCTCCTAGAGACGAGCAAGCGCATCATGCATCTCACTGTCAAAACGATTGTTCAAACTGTCACGGAGCGCCGAGCTGTTCCACTCCTCACTTTTGCAGACGGAGTAAATGGCGACGATAAAATCGTAGTCGTATTCCGGCGAGTCGATGTAGCTGAGGTTTGGATAGCCGTCATGCTCACCACTCTGAGCATTGAACATGGTGTGCACGGCCTCAGTCCACATGTCGAGGATGTTGCCGACTCCATACTGTACGGCCCTGCTCCAGACGACGTCCTGCATGATAGCATTGTGGTTTTCGATGTGCCAGTAGTTTTCCGCCAATATCTGTACTGCGGGGTCGTAGTAGGTCGCTTTGACGTACTCATGCTGGGCCTGCGCGAAACCGTCGCTGTCAGATGCCGCAATATTACGCCATGCCTCATCAAAGCTCGTGCTGCAGAGCGGGTAGGTATTGAGCTGCTCTGCATACTGCGGATAATGGTACTGTAACCAATTGCAAAATGCGTCCAGACTACCGGCGTTTGAGCTAAATTGATATGTCCCGTATGATTTTCCGCCCGGGTCGCCGTACCCGTCGCTGATGCACCCCGGGTCGCCATTGCTCTCGTATCTTGCACTTAAATCTCCTAGCATTTACATCACCCTTTCTGCTCTATTTTAGTAGCCGCTTTTTCGACGATATCCGCCGCTTTGACGGTCGTTTCTGCTACCTTAGGCATAGTACCTACAGCGGAGTTGTACCGGCTGTCGTAGCCGTATTTCGTCCAACAGGCTTTTCCGAGCCCGACAATGGTGGCGATGCCACTAGCTACAGCAGCGACTCCGCTCCAACAGCTCATGAGCTCGAAACGAGTACCCAGGAGAGCATTTGCCCAGTATCCGATGAGCCAGCTGATGAGAACGAGGACCAGAAACGTCATCATGATGACACCCATGATGACGATGAGCTGGAGCCAGTGACGCTTCCCCCACTCGCCGAGCCGAATGATTTTATTTTTCATCTTCTACCTCCTGCATGGCCATGACTTTTTGATAGATGCTGTCCATAACGCCATTTTTTCCCAATTTATGGTAACAGGCATACATGTTTTCAAAGCTTTGTTTCTCTTCGATTGTGACGCCAGACACCTGGAATTTGCTATAAGCAGTCAGCATATCGTATCTTAGTACAGCCTGAACTCCCCGTTGTACAGTCGCCGTGGCTTTGTAGACTCCAAAAAAATAGGCCCCTGCAGCTGACAGGAGCGAAATGATTATTGTTGATATAATGTGCTCAATCATCTTACACCTCCAAACGGAAAGGATTTGATTGACATGAAATTACCAAATGGATATGGTACCGTGTACCGACTACAAGGCAATCGGCGGCGCCCGTTTGTCGTTAAAAAGACAATCGATGGCAAACAAAAAGCCCTGGGATATTTCCAGAGCTACCAAGAAGCGTTCGAGTTTTTGGTTGAGTTGAATCACTGCACGCCCTCCCGAGATGTCACGTTTTCAGCGGTCTATTATGGTTGGAAAGCTCGTCATTTTGAGCGGATAGGCAAGTCAAGCCAGACGGCTTATGCAATCAGCTATCGGCATCTAGCACCGCTCCACGCTATGCCCTTTACGGCCATCACGTACCCGGATTTACAGGCTGCTGTCGATAAAGTCGAAGCTGGGTATTGCACCCGGAAAAAGTGTAGGGTACTATTAAGTCAGCTCTACAAATACGCCATTAAAAATGGCATCGTCGACCATGACCTAAGCCCATTTGTCGAGTTGCCTAAGCATGTGCCAGTGTTTAAGAAAAAGCCCTTCACGGCTCGCCAGATTGGCCGACTGTGGCGGTCACTGGACGTCCCCGGCGTTGCCGACGTGCTCATACTGATATACACAGGCATGAGAATCGGAGAGTACCTTGCCCTGAACCCCGGTGACGTCAACGTCCGGCAAAGGTAGATCAACATCAAAAGGTCAAAGACGGCCGCCGGGGTGCGGAAAATCCCCATCAGCAAGCGGATAATCGGCCTGCTGGAAGAAAGGAAGGCAACCGGGCAGATATGCCCATGTCGAACGTATGATTCGTTCCGGCGGCTCTGGAATCGCACCATGAAGGCCGTCAGCATGCACCACACGCCCCACGAGTGCCGCCACACGCTGGCCAGCATGCTCGACTCTGCCGGGGTTAATGACGTGTGCATCAAGATGATACTGGGTCACGCCCGGAGAGGCGTCACGCAGGCCGTCTACACGCATAAAACCTTGCGTGAGCTCAGAAAAGCCATCGACAGAGTGTGAGTAACGTGGGATTTGCGGGATTGACAAAGTCCGTGCAGAGGTAGGCACAGAGCCCGTTACGAGGCGCTTGATGTGTGCTTAACGGTGTGAGTTCGGGCCCCGGAAATGGGCCGAAAACAGGGTAAAGGGACGGAGATTGGTCACCGTCGATGAGTTGCCAAACCTGAACGCCACATTTGCTGTAATCGAATCCCAATATGCTCCGTCAGGGAACATAATTCAATCATATTCGAGATGGACGTCATGTGGAGGCTCATCCGGCAGTGACCAGTATGGCCGCATTAAAATCAGCGTCGGCAATAACAATGCTCATCAGAATCTGTCCCCTGCTAAAGCCATATACGCTTGGTATAGAACTGCATGACCGTCGAGGAAATGCCTTCACATAATCACGGGTACGAAGCAGGCGGCCAGGGCGGAACAGTAACCTGGGTTCCTAGCCCGGAGCAGGCTAATCACAACACATACGAAACTAACTATACTGGTGGCGATCAACCGCATCAAAACCTTCCGCCCAGCGTGGCGGCATACGGTTGGAAAAGAACGGCTTAAGCAGTGCGTTTCCATCCATAAACGGCAATCGATGGTTGAAGGATGTTATGGGCTTTGTCACCGCCAGTAGCTTCGATATTACCGCCTTGCCAGTTATCCGGGCCTTGATGGTCAACACAAGGCCAATTGCCGGTTGTTGATTCGGCTGAATTCCGGTTCAGCTGATGCGTATGCGATGGCATCTCATCGACGGTGAGTTTGTGGAGTCGTTCCCCGTATTTCTGTCCAGCCGTGTAGCTAAACGAGCCGAAATCATCGGTGCCAGAGCCCTGCGCGATGAGCGTGTAACCTGCTGGCAGTGCTTCCCACGTGCCTCCGAAAAGGTCGGCAGGGCTCGTGCTGTCATCGGAAAAATAGTACGAGCCGACAGGATGCGCGTCAAGCTTTGCCTGCTTTTCGATGTCTGTTTTTGCCTGTGCAATGGCGGCGTCAATGGCGGCTTTGAGCGCCGATGCCGTGATAATCTTATCCGTGGCCGTGCCTGCCTTCGCCTCGTCGCTCGTGGCAAGGTCAGCGACTAAGACGGCTTTTGTGACCGTCCATGTGACGCCGTTGTCGGTGATGTCGCCCGCTTTCCAGCTCGGCTCTTCTTCGCTTGACGTGCCTGCCGTCTTGCATCTTGCGACGTAGCCGACAGGGAGAGACGGCGACGTAACGACAGCGCCAGCAGTATACGCCGTTGCTGGCTGCCAGAGCGTAACGGCGACCATGTTCTCGGTGATGGTGCCGTAGTTGTCAAAGAGCTGGTACATATCGCCTTTTGTCGTCGGCGTCGAGCTCGTTGACTTGTTCATGTAGTTTTTATGGTTGAGCAATTTAGGGATACTCATTTGCTATCACCTGCCGTTTCCGTGGTCGTCGTTTCCGGTTTCGTGTAGGCGATGCAGTCTGGGTTGACGCATTTGCCATCAACCAATTTATGAGCGCAGTATTCGCAACGTTTCGGTAATTTAAATTTCATCTTAGAGTGCCTCGCTTTCTTCTTTGTACGCGTCCTGCAAATCAGCAAAATCATGCTGGATAGACTTCTGAGCGTCCGTATCACCTCTGAGCAGTGCCGTGGCCATGTCAGCAGTCAGTGACTCGACAGCCTCATCATAATCGGCTTTGAGCTGTGCTTTTGCGGCGGCCAGCTTTTCTTCGGCGGTTGGCTCGGCTGGTGCGACATACTCGCGCTTAGCTTTGGCCGCGATGAGCTCGGCGATTCGGTCGATATACGACTGATAGAGTGCGTTCGGATAGGCGAGGAAATTGCCATCGACGACACAGCACTCCTGATTATCATCGTAGATAATCAGGTCAGGCACGCCAGCAAGGCCAGCGTCAGTCTTGAAATTATCGACGGAATCCGAGTACTGCTTATCCCCATCAATAATGAGGACCTGTCCTTTTAAAATTTGAAAAACTTTCATTTGCTTCTCTCCTTTCGAACTATCAGTGAAATGGCCGGCCATTCGCATCAGGCTGGATGTACTAGCAACGGTAATCACAGCCATGCATTTTACAGCCCAATAGCCTCCTTAGATAAAAACCATCAGGACGAAGGGTTGCACATAACTGATAAAACTCATGGTTACGCGACAAAATACACTAATAGTAGCGGCAATCATACTCATACCATTACAATCGCTGACACAGGTAGCAATCAAGCTCACGAAAACCGGATGCCCTACACCGTTGTGAACAGGTGGAAGCGTACGGCCTAAACAGTGCGTTTCCAGCGATTAATGACCTGATAAGGTGGCCTGTTTTCGTGGGCAGAATTACCGCCAACAGACTCGCAAGTAACATCGTGAGAGTGAGCACCCGCGGCGCTGGTTTCTCTATTTCCCCAATAGTTTGAACCGCCATCGCCAGCGTTTTGGTCACTCCCGCTCATAATCACATATACGGTATGGGTATGGTTTCCTGCTGCCGAAATCGAAATATTATGATTATGCTTGGCCATTTCACTGATAGTGATTGTGTGTGTCGCTTCGCCGCCCGTAGCCCCTAAAGTATATGTATACGTTGTTCCGTTTTCGGTGTAAGTACCCGCACTGATGAGAACGCGGCCGGCATCCATTTTGACCCATTTCTGCCATGTCCAGAGCTTGTTCGGGTCATCATCTGTTGTCGTTTCCCAGATTTCCCCGACCGGGTGCGCCTCATTGATGATTTGTTTTCTAAAATCAACCAATACCGAAGACAGCGCGGCAGGCGTGACGATGGTTTTGGCATCGGTCCCCGCTTTCGCTACAGCTGTCGTGGCAAAATCTACAGTACGGTACATCATCGTATAGGCCGCCGTACCATCTGAGGTTGTACTTCCGACCGCGCCCCATGCCGGTTCTGCACTCCCTGTCGTGCCGGCCGTTGCGACTCTGGCACATGTATTTGCTGGCATGTTCGGTGAGTAGATGACCTGACCCACGGTGTAGGCCGTGGACGGCTGCCAAAGCGTAACCGCCACCATATCGCTCATTACGCTTTGATGGTTTTTCAAATATTCCTGAAATTGCTGTTCGGTCGTGCCCTTACTGCTATCCTCTGCTGAAGGATAGTCCAGCATACCGTCCAGCGTCTGCAATTTTAAAACATCGGCCATGATAGCTCTCCTTTACATTGTTTCATTGACAAATCCCTGCCATGTGATGTCTACTGTGCCAGCAACCTGATTGCCGGAAGAATCGAGCAGAGCGATGCGACAAGGCGTCCGTGACAGGATTTTCGGATACCGCTGTGCCGTGCCACTCTGTACCGAATCAATATGTACGGCTGTCGTGTAGTAATTTGGCGTCGTTATTGGCAATTCAAGTCCAGTTGCCGGTACTTCCAGATCTTCGAAATGTTCCTGCCTGTCTGGTACGTCGATATAAGCGTGCAAGCCCTTGATGATGGTCTCCTGCATGCTTGAGTTTTTGGCTACTATCCGGATTTGTATAATCGCGCCGGCACGTACCTGGACTTTATCGGACCATTGCTTCCAGAGGTCATTGGATTCATCCCAGACGACTGTTTCATCTGCGTCCCAAGCAGCCGCGCTCTCCTGCGATTCAACCCAGGCCGCATCAGCCATATCAATACGATAGTAGACAATGGCCGGTCCTTCGATATCTGTTTCCAGCCAGAATTGCCCCGATGCCGGAGCAATAAATTCTCCTGTTGCAATATACGATTGGAACGAGCTATCCCACATCATAGCTGTTGGTTTGCTCCAGAACTTACGACCTGTTTCATGCCACATCTTTTCAGAGTTGACTGCATGTACATATCCGTCAGACAATATGACGCCATTATTCGTTAGATCAGCAAAATTATCAGTGCTGAAGTCTTTGTCGAAGAGAACATTTTCTTGCAGCAGGTCGCCCATTTCTAAGAGGCAGTACGCAAAGTTTTTCGACTCATTTCCGTTCGCATCAACAGCTTTAATCATGATAGCGTGCGTGCCCTGGCGGACCGTTTGTGTTTCATACGGCTGTGTCGTAATCAGGCCTTCCTGTACCGGTATGCCCGTTTCCCAGTTCAATTCTTTCCCCTGTGTATATTTCAAGATAAAGCCAGCGACGTCGTTTGGCTCTGGATATGTATATTTCCACCAGTAACGACGGATAGACGAGCTCATCTTCTCAACGTTCAGGATTTCGACATCTGGAGGCAGAATCTGAACCGATTGCGGTTTGAATGTATATGCCTGAACATCAGCCAGGCTTTGTTCCTGGCCACCAAATACGTTGAATGCTGTCAATTTGAAATAAATCGTATGGCCAACATAACTGTTACTGAGACCTGATTTAAGGAAGGCTTCATCACAACGTGCAATCTGCGTACCTTCCGTATGATATGCCGCCTCACTGCCATACTGTCCCCGAATCAGCCCAGACAGCTTCCAATTGCCATTATCAAGAAGCATGGCCGTTTGATACGACATGACTTCGCCATCGATATACAGGGCTGTATCGCCATTTTTGGCGCTCTGCAGGTCAACGGATGTGAACGTACCATAGCCGACCGTCATTTCCAGTTCTGTGCCATCGGCATATAGTGTGGAAACCAGTGTCCCGTAGCGGGCCCGGTAGTCGATAGTTCCTAGTAATTGGTAGTATTCATTGGTATCTGATACCCATACATTACAGCCGCCCCAGTTCTCGTTCTTGCCCCAGGTCCCTATCCAGACTTCATTGTCAGCATTGGTCATAAGCGCTGGTGGCTGGAAAATCATCGGCGGTTCACACGTCCCTGGGTCTGGGTTAAAATCAATCAATGGTCGTTCATTAGCATGAACGTCATATTCTGCCTGACTGTATACACCCTTGGCCCGAGAGATGGCAGTAAATGTCAGCACGCCATCTGCGCCCTCAGTAACACTGTCAATCATGGCCGGCTGGTCCGAGATGCCCATCAATGGATCATTGAGCATGACCAGGTCACCCGGTTCAAGCCGACAAAAAGCCCAGTCCAGTTTGAACGTATATTTGACTCGTTCATACTTATTCTTGCGGCATAGCTCTTCGGCTAATTTAACAGCTCGTGTCTTCGTATAAATATAGTGAGCTGTGGTAGTCGATGCCTGGCGTACGCCGAATTCTTTGATATCGTCGTTATCCTGGTAATTGACGATTTCCTTTTCATAGCCGTTCGACCGGTTAAGAAATTCTACTGAGATGCGGTTGTAGATTTCCGACGAGTCTTTCCTGCTGTAACTGATACAGGCGCCACCAGACTGAGGTATAAAGTCATCTGGCGTCAGATTATACCGGATAGTCTTATCTGGCTGCCAGTTACCGACGGCCCGGTCCGCCCTGGGCACGATTTTAAAGCTGTCATTGGACCAGAAAACGTATGCATTAGTCAAATTGGCAATGTCATTGATGATTTCCCGCGCGCTCTTAGCATCAGTACTATCAGATGGCGTCGAAATAAGGAAATCAGCCTCTTTGCAATATGTCCGATAGTTGTCGATGCCTTTAATCGTTACGCCGCTCAGACCGATTTTATCTAGGATATACAGGATATAATCAGCCGGATTGACGTCTACCCCATCCCCCGTATCCAATAACTTCCCTTTGACTTCGAAATTATACGAGGCCATACTGCCGCTGTCGCCGAGGTCGATGACGCCTGCCATATACGCCAGACCGGAGTATGATAAGGCCTTGTTCGGATGCTTGCCTGTGACGTATGCCCATGGCTGTTGGTCGTCTGTGCCGCTGAAAAGCGTCAGCCCAATGCTGTCGTTCGGATAGGTAAAGACGTTCTTATCTTTCCAGATTTTGCCGATGCCTGAGATGGGGCCCTCACATAGTGCCAGGATAACAGCAACGGTATACGTGTATGTGACAGTAGTCGTTTTACTACGTCCGCCTTTGCCGCTTTTCTGGCTTTTTCGATGTTCGTGAGCTGTAAAGTCATCATAATAGATGACGTTCGGCGATATCCGCGTCGTGCCCAAAATTTCGGCTACAGATGCACCATATTCAGCTGTTGTGACGGTAAAGTTGGATATCTTATCCGAGCGAATAGTCGTCGTATGACCACGAAATATGCCCATTTATGCCGTCTCCTTTCGCCTGAACCGGTATACACCGTGAAGCCTGCTCTTTCCCTTGGCATCGAGGAACATGACGTCGTTCAAATCCGACATAATGACGCCCTGGTCGACGAGTGCATGAATAACATGATTGTTGCCAACGTAGACAGCGCCATGCGATACACAGCGCCCGAATTTATATAGCAGGAAGTCGCCTTCTTGCAGATCATCAAGAGGAACCAGTTCGCACCAGTGCTCTACGATGTGAAGGAACCATTCTGCCGAGTGATGCAGATGCCATTCATTAGAATATGGCTCTACAACAATTTCTCCCGGTTTCACGCATCCAGCCCCTTCCAGGCAGGCAATTAATAGCATCCCACAGTCTACGCCTTTTCCTTTAACCTTGGCCTGATTGACGTGAGGCGTACCCAGCCAGGTGTAAGCCTCTTTTGCAATTGGATTCATCATAAAAGCACTTCCTTCAATGGCACGAACGGAGCAATAACTGTACCAGAATCTTCCGTCGAGCTGGCACTTACGGTGCCGCCGCTTGAGGCAAATGTACCCTGCGGGTAAAAGCGCCGTCTGGGAAATTCCTGGGATAGCCCTTGGACTTTACTTTTGACGGTCAATTTCATCTGCAGGCCGCCACAACTTTTGACCTCTGTCGTTCCACTGAAAAGCCCTACAACGCCCATGATATTGCCATCTGCATCGAAAAAGCATCTCGATAAAGACAATGTTCCGCGGTCCAGTGACCCATCATGAGCAGCCAGGAATATCGGGGTATCACCTAATTTGTCATCTTTTGTAGCGTAAATGCTAACAGTCATTGAATCGACAGAGATGGTATTATTTATCTTCGTCTGTTCTCGTTTGAGCAATAAAGCATTGTGCAGATACGTATGGCTATCATACACGACGTCATGATCTGCATCGGTATAATAATATGTGCTGCCGGAAAACAGCGACAGCACATACAAATCACACGCCTGCATTTCTTTTTTCGTATTGAGATAATCCGCTAAGGTAGTCGTTACTTCTTTCATTACCGCACCACCTTCATTGCCAATGACACTTTGAATACATTCTTGAATATCTGTGTTACTGTAATCTTCGTTTTACTAAAAACAACTTTCCAGTAATATTCATAAGACGCTTTTACAACTGCCGTATCAGCCGGGGCCGTCGTGAATTTAATGGCTCCATTATCGAGTGTATACGATGAGGTCGACTGCTCTGTGCCATCGACGTAAACCGTCAGTTTATCAGCATATTCTACTGGTTCCTGCTGTCCGTTCATATTGGCAACAAGCTGATACGTTCCATCTGAATTCTTGATAAGCGTCAGATTCTCGACTTTATAATTTTCTGCATCCTTATAGTAGAATGGTACGAGCTGTCCTTTTACGCGGGTATAGAAAGCAAATAACTGGTCCTTTTCTGCTGCGGTCAGATACGGAAAATCAATATTGAAGGTCCAGGCTGGAAGCGACTGGTAGGAAATCGCCCGCCGCTTGCCACTTGCTGAAACCTGTTCATTGACTTCCCAGGACTGTTCGACGCTGGAGGACCATTTCACCCTGCGTGCATCCAAAGGGAAAATCAAACTAGCCACTTACCACACCCCCGCTTCTGTCGTAAAATCACGACCGCTGTCAAAGAGCATCTGCTTAATGGCATCGGCCCCGCCATTCCGCAGAAAATCCGTGAAGCTCGATGCATCCAGTGCGTTTACACTCATCGACACGGAATTGACAGACTTGTTATTATCTATCAGGCCGAGTTGTTCGAATTTATCCCGGGACAGCGGGAGTACCGCTTCGTCATGATGGCCTTCACCGATCATAGCAATCGTGGCGCCTTTCGTGATGCCGCCAGACGCCAGTTTCTGGCCATTCCATGGAGCATTGTTCAGTGCAGACTGCTTTTCTGACCAGGTAGCACTGCCGCTGGACAGACTGCCAAGACCCGTGAATGTAGATGCCATGGACGTTGCCATAGAGGCTGCTGTTCCGGCCGCCATAAGGCTCATAGCCACACCTGCCGAGCTCGGGTCCAATACCAGTTTGAAGAAAGCCGCCGGTCCTAGCGCCGCAGACATGGCCGCGCCTTCTGCAGCTGTCTGGGCGATTGCCGCAGATGTCTGTGATTTAGCCATAGCACTATTGACCAGCATCCCTGCCAACTGTTTCGCGTAAAATTCAACGACGACCTGAATCAGGGATTTGCCGAGTGCTGCAAAAGCGTCTCCCAGTGTTTTCGTACCCATGATAGTGTTGGTAATCGCCGAACTGAGGCCATCAAAAGCCGTGCTGTACAAACTGGATACCATCTGTGCTGTGGATGCATGAGCCGCCAGATACGTTTCCTGGTAGGTATCGAGCATCGCTTTCTGCGCTTCATAGTCACTGAGCCGCACTGCATTGGCATCCGTGAGGACGGCCTGCAGTTTTTCAAGCGATACCTGGTTCTTCGCTTCGTCTATATCGGCCTCGATGTCCTTAGCCTGCTGATAATAAGCCGTCTTTTCATCGATGAACGATTTATACTGCGCCAGCTCTTCAGCGTAGATTTCTTTAGCAAACGAAAGTCTGCCGTCTGCCGATACCTCGTAGGCAATGTTTTCATCATCCAGCGCTTTCAGGAACATGGCTTTCTGGCTCTTCGTCATGGATGCATAATCCGAGGAATACTGCTGCCATTTAGACTTGATAGACTCGATAGCCTTGTCATAGTCGGCTTCCATCTTAGATAGTTCCTTTTCGCTCGCCGTATCCGTTACCGCAGGCGCATTCGTTTTGACATTGGCCGCGATTTCCGTCGCCTTGCTACGAATCTGCTGTTCTTTCTCTGCGTCCGCTTCGACTGCTTTCAGATGTTCCTGAGCATACATGATATCCAGTGCTTCCTTATCTTTCTGATAGTTAGCATTGTATGCCTTGGATTCATTAAGCTTTTCATATTCCTTTTTGAACTTCCGGTCCGTCAGTTCGACCTGCGTCGCTGTAGACTGGGCATAACTGTCATCAATTTGCTGATGTGTCTGCAGTGCCTGTTCAGCCATCTTCTTGCGATAGTTGGCCATGTTCTGCACGAAGTCCGAACCGCCAGCGCCCTGGGCCCGTATCTGTGCATAGTTCGAACGGACCTGCGCGGCATAGTCTTCTTTATCTTCGCCGCCGTAATAATCAGCTACCCCTTTCCAGACATCCCCACCATTGGCATTGATTTTATCCTGCAACATGGCCGCCCCGGCCAATGCATTCGAATAGACATTCGTCTGATAATCAGGATAAAGGTCTTTGATTTTTACACGGCCGCCGTTACCATCTGCAATATCCTGGTCACCACTGAGAATCTGCATCATGCCACCGCCGTTGCCGCCTTCCATTGTCAAGCCGCTGACAGTATTGCCGCCGTTTTCTTTCATGGCGACAGCCAAAAGTAATGCAGGGTCTTCGCTGTAAGCACTAGCTGCCGCTTTGGTAGCCTGGGTATAAATGCTCTGGTCCCAGTTAAACTGAGGCCGGTTCATCACACCAGACCCGCCAGAGACACCCGCTAATTGCGCAGAGTCGATATAGCCGACAATATTACCGGCAAATGCACTACGGACGTCCTGATCATAATGAGCCGATACGCCTTTATAGCCGCCTGCCGAATAATACCCGTTCGTATCCTGTACCAATACATGGTTGCCATTGTTCGTTACCCATACATCACCCGGTTTGGCATTTCCGCCACCATTACCGTACGGGTCCGTCGGATGCCATGCACCGTGAGCAATAGCGGTCTGGATCCAGCTGCTGTTGGCTGCATTAGCATCCCGGTCGTTTGTTTCCGCTCCTTCATAGACTTCATTACCCAGGCCGCTCGTATCGACACCTGCACCGCCTAAACCAGATTTGACGTAAACAGTACATTCGAAGCCATCGTACGGACGCCCCTGATTTTCATCCATGTATCCTAAAATCGTTTCCCGGAATTTCTTTTCATCGTAGGACCCGGCTCCCAGACTTCCAGCTGCTCCGCTTCCAGAACTGCCTCCCATGCCTGCGGCTCCGCCTACGCCTGCATCAGCACCGCCACCGCTGAAATTGTCAAAGGTCGGCATCTTATGGTCTTCAGGCCCATTGTCTTCTGGTGGTTGATTTTCATCGCCTGTGTTTTCGGTTGCCGTCTTTCCTGCATTACTCAGCGCATTATTGGTATGGAAAATTTTATCGATTAATTTCTGCAGCCATCCGATAGCCGTCTGTACGAAGCCCCGGATAGTTGATAGACCGCTCTTCGCCCATTCTGGCAGAATGGAGTCTGCCATATCGCTCAGTGCATTACCGATATCACTAAGCGCCGAAGAAATGCCTTCATATGCCCAGTTAAACATGGCAATGATGCCAGTTATGATATTAGATACCGTAGCCAGCAGGAAAGATAGAACAGCGACGACCACATTAATTGCCGCAATAATCGCATAAATGGCCGCTGTGAAGACAGTTGCCATGATAGTAATCAAAGGTGATGCAACTGATACAAGGTTACTGATGGCCTGACCCAGTTCACCCCATAAACGTTTCAGAGCATCACCAGCCATATTAACGGCATCCATTGTGCCAGGCATGACATTGAGTAAATCGCTCAATTTATGACCAGACGATATGAACGCCGCAATAGCAATACCGACAGCGGTAATGATCAGCGCCAGCGGTCCGAAGGCAATGACGACACGTCCGATAGTCGCAATCAAAGACGGCAGGGACGTAATCGCGCCTTTAATATTAAGCGCAAATCCTGAGAGACCAGCTCCTGCAGCTACAGCCCCGTTCTTTATAAGCGTGAAACTTGTCGTAGCCGCCGCCATGCCAGATGGGACAGCCAAAGCCGCCGTCTTTAAGTTATTTAAGCCAGTCAGCAGTGTCGACGCCAATGGAAGGGTTGCTAACTTTGCAGATAGTGCGAAGTTAGTCAATGCCGGGATAGTCGCCGCTGTAAGAGTCGCCGCAAGTCCGGCCGCCGCAATCTGCACTTCTGGCGGTATCATTT
This sequence comes from Megasphaera hexanoica, assembly GCF_043520715.1. Classification (NCBI taxonomy): domain Bacteria; kingdom Bacillati; phylum Bacillota; class Negativicutes; order Veillonellales; family Veillonellaceae; genus Megasphaera; species Megasphaera hexanoica. The sequence continues at coordinate 2,399,506 of NZ_CP171361.1, forward strand.
CAGATAATGCTGTCCCGATGCCTTCATTTTTAACCAGGTCAGCAAACTGCTGGAAGCTGTCGCCGAGGGAAGAAAAGAGATCCGGCAAATTTAGCGCATCTGAAATCTTCTGCCCGACAGCAATAGCCGTCTGACTAAGGCCGTCCATCATATTGGACCATGTACCAGTGATAGTCTGGGATTGCTGGTCCATCATACCGCCGAACCGTTCTTCCATTCCGCCAACTAAGGCCTGCAGGCCGGTTTGTGCATCGACAGCACCCTTGCTGACCATGTCCATGGCCTGAGGGATAGACACGCCGATTTTATCCGCCAGCATCTGCCAGGCAGGAATACCTGCTTCCGTCAGCTGCAGCATTTCATCGCTCTGTACCTTCGATTTGGCTGCCATCTGACCTAATGCCAGTGTGATGCGGTCAATACCTTCTTTACCCATGCCGACACCAGCCGCGGCATCCCCGACGGCTCTCAGCGTCGGGATAATCTGTTCTGCTGTAAATCCAAAAGCAAGGAATTTCTGGGAAGCCGCAGCGACGTCATTAAATTCAAACGGAGTCTTGGCCGCAAAATCCTGTAACTGACCTAACAGAGTCTTCGCCCGGTCAGCACTGCCCAGCATATTCGTCATTGCCGCCTGGACCTGTTGGAAGTTGCCGGCGGCCTGAACTGCTTTAGCCCCCAGAGCCCCGAGAGAAGCAGCGACTCCGGCAATGCCCAGCACGGCCTTTTTAGAAGCCGCCATGACTTCACTGCCAAGTGTTTCATTCAGCTCTTTTTTGGTGGCGGTCAGCTCTTTCCGCAGTTCAGAACTATTCGCTCCAATCTTGACCAAAATACTCGTCACAGTCGCCATCAAATCCCGCCTCCTCTCGCTGTTTCATGAATGATTCCATAAATTCGTCTCGATCGCGGCGTATTTCACCGCTCGTCTTTTCATGCAGGAACGGCCGAGCCAGCTCTTTCGCCTGCACAGGATGTTTCGTATGTACACTCATCATGTTACTGACGAACCAGGCCGCCGCAAATGCTCGGTCCTCTCGTCTGACCTGATATCCCTCAACCATCTTGTTGAGCTCCATCGGCGTCAGACGGTAGAATTCCCAGGGCTTTAATGCCAGCGGTCCATAAGCCTGTGCTTCGGCCCATTCCAGCCATTCAAAAAAAGACGGGGGCGGCTTCTCGTCTGCCCCCTCCGTCTCTAGTCTTTTTTTTCGTCAGCTACGTCCTGTTTTGCTTTTTCTGTGAGTTCTTCCGGGAATGCTGCATAATACGCCGCCTTTCCCATGATTCCGCTGCCCGCCAATGCTTTTACAGCAGGTACGTAGAAATCATCTTCCAGGCTGGCGCCCTTTTCGAGCATTTCCTGCATCCGCTGTGCATACCAGAGCTCATTGTGCTTTTTGTGATGCGCAAGGCCAATCATGAAGATTTTCGTCAATACGCCCAGATTGAGTTCCTGTTTGCTGATAATGCTGCTGATACCACAGCCACAGACCTGTTCGAGCTGCATCAGACGGGCAATATTGAAATACATATACTGGCCTTCGCCAAACATTTCAAAAGGGACCTTTTTCATTCGCAAACACCTCTATTATCTATCACGGTGTGGTCGGAGACGTTAATGCAGACAGCGGGCCGTTACCGGACAACGTGCCTTTAATGGTCGCGGCATCATCGTATTTCGTAGACAGGCTGAGGTCTGTAATCGATGCCCAGCCAGTACGATATTTCTTATCAGGATATTCGAATTTGACTTCGACGAGCTGGCCATCGTTGAATGCATCTTCGAGGAAGAGCGCGCCTGCATCATTGAGGATGACCACAGATTCAAGGTCGATGCTCCATTCACGCAGACCGGCAAGTGTGGATTTCCAGCCACCAGACGTTTTATTGCTGGTATCGATAGAATCAGCTTTACGGCTGAGGTCGCCGCTTCTCTGACCGCCCAGAAGCGTCCAGGTCGGAGTTGCTTCCGTTTCGCCGGTATTCAGGTAAATCAGATAATCTTTGCCGACAGTCGCTACAGATGTAGAAGACGTCGGTGTTGCATATTTACGAGTAGTTGCCATATCGTATCACTCCTATTCTTCGTATTCGACGGTAAATGTAAAAATCGCAATCCCGATTTCAGGCCGCCCTGCCGGGGTTGCGAATACAATCTTTTCAACACGGCTGTCATCGGCCCAACCATCAATAGTCTTGTTTTCCGTCAGAACGTCATTGATTTCCATAGCCAGGTCTTCGATATACTGCGTATTGTCTGCCTTTTCCTTCGGATTGGGGCAGATGACTTCAATCGTGAAGGTAGCAGATGCCTGTTTTTTGCTTTTGGTAAATGGGTCGAAGGTAATCGTATCACAGCAGACATACCCGGTCAGTGTCTTGGGATACGCCGGACCGAGTACAGCTGATTTCCATGTCATATCTGGAAATTCGTCTTCCAGAATGGCCGTGATTTCATTTGCAATCTGTCGGAATCGGTTCATCATGCACGGGATAAGCGGATTACCCCGACGCCCCCTTTCCCGCTGCTGTCTGTACCGGATACAGCAAAATCAGAGTACGTGAGACGGCTTTCGATGTCTTTGGCCATCTGTGCATACATCTTCCATTTCTGGTAATACACATCATCGGCCCGGTTCCCATCTACCATGACTGTCGGATCTGTACCGACGCAGGCCGCTGCGCATTCCCGGCAGGCAACGACACAGCCCAGCTGTTTGACCGCAGTCCGTACCGGAGTCTGTATCTCTGCATCCGTCAGCCCGAACGAAGTGGCAAGCCGGTAGAGGTAATCATTAGCATAGGAAACATCGCAGTCTCTACAATTTAGGATGGTATCTGCAATATCAGCCAGTTCAATGAATTCCATCAGTATGCCTCCCCTATTGCCTGACGCACAGCTCGTTCGAACCGGGATAATACTTTCCGTTTCTCATGAGCCGCGGCCTTGAAAATAAACGGGTCTTTCTTCGTCCCAGGATGACGCACGCGCTTTGCAAATACAAATTGTCCGCCGGCAGTCCAGCGCAAGGCCAGCTTCTGCTTCGGCCTGATCAGATGCCGTTTCGTGCCCTGGTGCAGGTAAATCGTAATCAGCCGCGTCGTTCCAACAGTGCCGCTGTATGAATCCTTCTGGAATGACGTCGTGCCTTCGATACTTCGTTCCGCTTCCTCTGTACGGGTCGTGAACTGGTGTTCCTTACGTGCCTGTTCCTGTATATCCCGGACAGCCGTACGCATGGCATCCTTCAGGCGGAGCTGTGTACCGGCTGAAACTTTATCCAGCCGGCTTATTGCTTCATCAAGCCCCTTGACTTCAATCCGGATTTCCATCAGCCTATGCTCCTGCCGTCGGGTTAGCTGTCATGCAGGCCAGTGCTTTCGGCTGAACAACCTGGGCACCATAGACGAACAAGCCTTTGATAGCATCGCAGAACGATTTTTCCGGGCGGAATGCTTCCGTTTTGGTAATCTGGGACGCAAAGGAAATAGCTTCCGTCGTGCCTGCCATGATTTTATATTTCGCGCCTTTTGTATTCGGTACGTTGTTGGACTGATAGATCTGGAAGCCTGCAGCCGAACCAATCAGCCCGTTTGCCAGAACAGTATCCGTTTTAGCAGTGCCAGCGGAAACGAACCGCGGGTCTTTCAGCATCAGGCCATAGAACCAGGACGGAACGACGACGAAACGACCATCAGCACGGACGTTGTTATCATCGAGAGCGCCTTTCAGGTCGACCAGTGCTTCATACGCCTGTGTTGCTGTCGTCAGCGCCAGCGGAGTCGTGTCACTCCCAAGGCCTGTCGTAACACCGGCTTTAGAATAGAAGCCAGCGATGAACTGGTCTACCGTATCACGGACAGCGTACGAAGCGCGCTGCATGGCGCCATCCACCAGATTGACATTAGCCTGGGCGGCATCGACGTCATCTACTTTGAATGCAAAGTATTTCTGCTGGTCAATCTTTAACTGCGTCGGTGTGCCATCTACATCATCCAGTGTGATGTCCGAAGATTTCACATAATCACGGATGGAGATATCACCAATCTGGTTGATGGTTACCGTATCGCCGGCCTGGCTGATATCGCCTTCATAATCGCGATTGCACAGATGACCATAAACTAAGTTCTTATCGAGGTGAGCCAGTAATCTGGCTTCCCAAATGGTAGGAATAAATGTTGTAATTGCCATTATTGTTTCACTCCTTCTTTACTAATCTCGCCCCAGTGTGTATTGATTTCATCACGGGACATGTTTTTCAATTCATTCATGGAATAAGCGCCTTCATGAGAGCCACCACCACTCATGCCGCTGCCAGGATGGCTATCGTTCTTGACAGCCCAGGGATTCGCTTCCAGCCACCCCTTTACACCATCAGCAACGGAAAGTTCTTTGTCACCGTCTTTATAGACCAGACTGCCATCATCTTTTGCGCTGACATTGCCTAAAAGGACCTGTGCGAATACATCCGGCTTGACTGCTTTACCATCCGTAAGAGCTGCCGTAATCTGCGACTTCATAGCGGACTGGATGCGTTTAGCCTTTTCTTCAGCCGCTAATTTTTCGCTGGCCGTATATTTGTCTGTCAGTTCCTTGACCTGCTTCTGCAGGGCATCGACCTGCGTGCCAAGTTTCGACGGGTCGCCGCCTGCCGCCTGCAGGGCTGTCAGAGTTGCTACGATGTTATTGAGGTTCGCGTCTGGGTCGCCTCCGTTGCGAAGATTGAGTGCGTCAAGGACCTTGTTCTTTTCAATGCGGTTCTTAGCCGCTTCTTCACGAGTGCCTCGGATTACGTCCTGCAGGTCCGCTACCATCGTGCCGCCGTTCTCGATTTTTCCCAATGCTTCATAAATCTGGTCTAATGTGTAAGCCATTTTTGTACCTCCCGGGTATAAAAAAAGACCCGTTCTTTTACGTCTGCGGTCCGCGTCATGCGGCGAAAAGACAAGATATAAATTTGTGTAACAAAAAAGCGCCTACGTCAAGTAAGCGCTGAAATATCAATTAATGGGATAATTTCTCTAAGAGGCTTTCCATTAACAAAGAAATTGGATAAAAGATCATTAAAATCCTTAAAATTTTGTAATGGCAAATCTGTATCACCATTTATATCTGTTGTGGCAGAAATACAGTTCTCCTTTTCAAGGCCCGGATACACTGCAAATTTAATGTTAGGTAAATCACAAACGAAATCATCCCACAGTAATGATTGGAATTCCTTAATCGTCATCAAAAAGCCTCCTTTCTTCTTTCGTAAATTCTCGAGTAGTCTTTCTTTCAAAATTAATTTCCCCATTCTCGTCAATAGGGAAATCGTGAACATGTTCTCCAAATTTTCCATAAGGATGTTTCTTTAAATTTCCGTGTGGTCCGCCGTGAAACTGCTTAGTTAAAAAACCATGGTTATCATATAAAGCCATATTTCGTTGTCTTTCTTTTCTTTTATTATGGCTCCCATATTCTATCACGGCGTTAGGTGTCGAATTTTTAGGGACTGAAAACCGCTTTTCCAAAGGAATAGTAATAGTTGGAATTAATTTTCCTTTGTCATCTTTTTTCCATTCACCAATCCCTGTAGCTTTATTATACGGGATATCTCTACTTAATGCAAAACCATCAAGCCAATTGCGCATATATTGACGCCAATCAGCATTTTTCTTCTCCCAAGCATACGCGCCTTCAATGCCCATCAGCTGACACCGTTTCAGGTGTGATTGCTGCTTTAAATACCTATCGCCGCCAGCCTTGATATTGTCTTTTGCCTGTTTTCCATCTAGTTCTGTTACGTAAACAAGAGATAGATGGCAAAGGCAGTGAGGATGGACCGGCAATGTCGGTGTTTTATCTTTTGGGAAGATTCCTGGTCCCAGTCCCCATAAATTCGCATGGGCATACATATCGCAGATATCATAATGAGGATGTCGGCTGGATAACTGCCAGCGATATGCGGCGACTTCTGTATCGCCATCATATTTGTTATGAAAACCATCCGCCCATGCCCGGGCCGCTTCCGTTCGTGCGATACGTTCCGCCACATACCTGCTTTTCTCTTCTACGGCCGTTCTGACGGCGTTTTCTATGGCCTTGGCATTGTTCTCGTCTACAGCGTTTAGAAGCTGTCTATAGGCCGTTTGAAGCGATTTATCCGGGGCTCCATTCGCTCCTATCCTGTCGACTTGTCGCTTTGCTTTCCGCACGAGCCGCTGCAGTGCCTGCTGGTCCGCTTTCGTCAGATCTGATTTTCTGGCAAAGCTTGCGATGACGTCGAGATACTGAGGAAGCTGCTGCTGACGGACGACGTGACCGGCACGATATCCGTCATACAGTGCCCTGGCAGTCTGCAGAGCGTGCGTCCCCAGTTTCTGCTGTGCTTTAATGGTCGATACGATAGACTGCCGCATTTCTTTTTCAGCCCCGTGCAATTTCTCTGAAAGCTTCATGCCTGATGGGGCCCATGCTTCTTTTAATTCTGGAAGAAGCGGGATAGATTGTACATCAGCACCAACTGCTGCGGCCTTTCGAATGGCATCTTCGACCGCATTGGTCAGGAACGAATAAACGGCCGCCACCTGCATGGCCTTATCAACGGCATCCGATACAGAATATCCGTCTGCCAGATACGATGTGACCAGCGCCACGACCTTCTGGCTCTTCTCCCGGTATGCCATGGAAAATGCTGTCAGGATAGCCTGTATAGGGCTTGCCATGATTAATCACCACCATTAGGGGCAGGTTCCCGATTCAATACATCAGCCTGCTGGCGCTGCTGTTCAACGACCAATTCGTCGAACCGTTCATCCGGAAGGTCCGGGCAGTACGCAGCCAAGACTTTCTTGAGCACTTCTTCTTTCATGCCTGGTGCCAGGTCCATATCTAAGACCGCCTGCGCCTGAGCCAGCTGATCTGCAACATCGACGACGCCGAAGTCGTCCGGATACGATACCGTATACGTAATATCACTATTCAGCCACCGGGCAACCAGGTCCATGACAGCTTCTTCCGCTTTGGCACACTGCATAGCATAATTTGCCAGCTGCTGATTGGTCCGCTCGAATTCCCACTGCCTTGCAATGCCGCTGTTGGTATCCCGTGACGTATTGATAACGAATGATAGATTAGCCATACGATACATTTCCTGTATGAGCGTAGCAATCTGCGTCTGCAGGATACTAGCCGGATCAGACGGCGGTGCGATGAATGCCGGCGAATGGCTGCTATCCGGACTATATCCCAGTGCATTGTTCGTCCCGACTACAATGTCATTCACATCGAGCGACGGTATCGTCAAAAGCGGGAACGTTTGGTTACGCAAAATTTCGCCGAGCCATGAACAATGGTTGTACAGCGCTTTAGCTGTCATAGCAATCGGTTCCAGTTCTGGTGCCGGTTTCATGGTCCGCTGTTCCAGTATCCGAGGAAACAGCGGCACGACAGGAACTTTACCCAGACCATGCTCACCAGATACCCGCATCATATCATCGCCCCAGATTTCCCATCTGTTACGGTCGTAATAGGTATAGCGATACTGGACCGTCCCATCTTTGATGCTGGCTATTTCACGAAAACGGACGTAGAGAAGAGAGCCCGTATTATCAATGCCATACTCTTCCAGCGTCTGCGGGTCCAGAACGTACGCGAAGGGAAGCGCTCGCTGTTGGAGCATTTCAGCTACGGTGCGCGTCGGATTTTCTCTGACGTTATCTACCACAATATACGCCGCGGAATTGACTTTACCCATGAGTGCCGCCCGCTTCATGAACGTGTGTATATCGGTCCCAGCCGTATCGACATCTTCCGAGAATTTTTTGATAGCGCCCGCTGCGGGGCCCGAGTAGTCACGCAGTGGCTGCCGCTTGAAAATCGGGTCGACCAGCGCATTGACGATAGGAGCAAAATAATTCAGGTAATAGGCATTCTTCTGCCGGAACTGATAATCTTCTGTCGATTCCCGTTTGTGTTTATTCAGATACGCACCGGAAGCAAAGCCGCCGGTCCCATAATAGGCATCCCGAAGTAATTGATAGTTCGCCATGTTGTACCTCCTAGAAGTTGATTCGTTTCGTAACTATCTTGTCACGCGTCATAATTTCTGACAGCCCGTATCTCACAGCATCGATACTGTGGTTATTGGCATCCGGATAGGCACTGACGAACTGCCCGTCTTTGTTCCGTTCGTATTCATACGTCACGAATTCCCGGTATGTATTCGGACATCTCCGCTTGTCGATATAGATATGAGCCCGGTTCTGCAGCCATTTCATACCGAAATCGATGCTGTCCGGCCCTTTTCGTGCACCTGAAATACGGATTCCCAGTTCTGCCATTTCAGCAATGCTCTTAGGCTCAGCAGAATCTGCCAGGATACGCCCGCCCCTGATGCGGGATGCAATCCGTTTAGCCGCCTGATTATTCGTCATCTTCTGCTGATACAGCTCGTCGAAAATATACAGATCTTCACGCTTCGAGTCGTAATACATGGCTACAAATGCCAGCGGGTCGACAGCAAAGCCGAAGTCCAGACCAAAATATAGCCGGTCGAAATTTCCGACGAGAGCATCATTCATCTGCAAATCTTCCACGTTCTCAAAGACCGCGCCTCCGGTCCCGGTTACTTCGCCGAGATACTCGTGACGGTACGCAATCTCATTGCGTGCTTTTAGTTTTTCAGCCTCTGCCAAAAACTGAGGTCCGAGCCAATTCTCCGGGACTGTCAGGTATGTCGAATGATGGACCAGCCTGTCTGGATCATCGACGAGAATCTCTTCATTCACCCAGTTATTCCGTGATTTCGGCGGATTATACGTACCGAATACCCAGTACGTCGAGCCGCCACGCAGGAGCGACTGCAGGACGTTACGGATTTCCTCCATGCCTGAAAATTGGTCGAGTTCTTCGAACCACACCATACCGATGTACCCGAACGGCAACTTGATAGATTTTACCTTCGCCGGGTCGTCGAGACCGAAGAACAGGATTTTCTGGCCCGTCTTCTTGTATGTGATTTCAGGCGGCGACATCTTGACGCGGAACCGGTCCAGTACACCGAGCTGTTCCAGGCCCCAGACAATCTGGGACAGGACACTGTTTTTTATCGTATTGCCAACTTTCCGCAGGATAACAGCATGGCATTGCGGATGCTCCATCAACAAGAGCGGTACCCGGATGCCGATGAACGACGACTTCGTACTGCCACGGCCTCCTGCCAGCATATAGAACGTATGCCGGTGCTCTTCGGCATCGAAAAAGACATCATCGAACGACGGAGCAATGAGGTCGGCTATATTAACTTTCCGTTTCTTTCGGGGCTCTTGAAAATTCAAAGTCGATACCCTCCTCATCGCTGTCAGCTTTCAGATCTGCGACTTCCGCCCGAAGCTTTTCGTTCTTAAGCTGCTGTTCTTCCTTTTCCAGGTCGACGAACCGGCCGAGTCGCTTCTCCAGTGCCTTCGCCGCTTCCAGGCGGTCCCGTGCCGAGACCTGCTTTTGGATGACCCGCGCTTCACTGCAGCCGTCGCCTGTTCCTTCTGTCACGACGACATCTTCCTTCACTTCGCCGCGCATCGTACTCGTCATAAACTCCAAAACTTCGCTGAGAGACGCTGTGCGCTCGTTTTTCAGCTCTTGCAGGCGTTTCCCTATGGCGTCCTTTAAATACGGCTTATATTGGGGTTTATTGGGGTTTAACCAGTTCGGCGCATCCAACGCGGAAGCATTCGAATATCCGGCCTTTCTTGCTGCATTGACCATATCACCCAATTCAACGAAATAATCAACAAATCGTTTTTGCTTTTCCGTTAACATTTACACGTTCACCACCAGCCTTTAGAGTGAATTTCTGCATGAAAAAAGGAACCCGCCGCTCCGTCCTACGCAACTGTAAGACAGATTGGCTAAGTTCCTTTATAAGCATATTCGTTTTATGGCAGGAGCGAAAGGACTTGAACCTTCAACATATGGTTTTGGAGACCATCGCTCTACCAGTTGAGCTACACTCCTATGATGTTTGGTGCCAGCGGCCTGAGGGGCTCCCAGGTCCGCCGACATGATGCCGCGTGTACTGCTGGCACGCGGCGGTTTTAAGGAGGTGTTTTTCATGCATCCTGATTGTGTAGACGTTTCCGTTTCCCCCAACATCTCACACTACCATTATACGCACTTCGGTAGTGTCATTCTATGTCCTCATTTCGGACAGGCTTCCATGATGAATCGATTCAAATGACTGCAGGGCCCTGCCATGGAGCCGGAAAATATGTTTCCAGCTATAATGCATATCGAAGGCAATCGTTTCCCACCTGTCACAGTTGATATACCGGGCATATAGGACGGCCTGTTGGTTCTCATCGGGAAGCGCGCGGATCATCGCCTTGGCTTCCGTCCGCATATCGATGAGCTTATCCCATTCCGTATTGACTTTATCGAAATATTGCTCCAGACGGATGTATTTATCAGCCAGGTCCGATTCCTTGGTACCAGATACTTTTTCCGACAGACTGGACGCCCGCAGGGACAGGATATCGGAGCGGACCTCCGTCATTTCCTTTTCCGTCTGCTTGACAATCTGGTTCTGCCGGCGGATGCGGTTCAGATAATCTCGTGCTGTCATTTGTCGTCTCCTTTGGTATCGCTTTCATACGATTCACGCAGGAGCCGGATATATTCTTCGGCTTTCATCAGGTCTTCCTTCGGGTTTCCTTTGTATGGATAGCGATAGAGATATTTCATGATACTGCCCATATAGAACGCTTTTTCACCTTTGAGACCGGCTGCCATCCATTTGATTATCTGGTCGCACTCGATACCTTTCCAGTTATAGTGCCTTAGATGGTGTATCATACTGCTAGTTTCATCTGTTTTCATTTCAATCGTTTTCATTCTAAGTAGTCCCTCCATATCTACCCATATCGATGGCTTTCTGTTTTCCATAACTGATACCGTTAGCCCGTGCCCTGGCTGCTGTATCGTCTAGATTGCGCTGTCGTTCGTTTACCTGCTCACGGTATTTCGTAAGGCTGAACCGTCGGTATACACGCGGATGCGTTTTGTGGCGGTCTCTATTCCAGAGGATATGATATAACCGGCTATGTTCCTTACAGCAGGTATGCCGGAAATGACCTGTATCCGGTAATTTCTTGCCACAGATACAGCAGACGTGCTCACCGCTGAGCAGATATTTCCTGAACTGGTCAATGCAGTCCTGGCAGATAACAACAGCCCCTTCTCTATATTCATTGACCGGCTTCTTGCAGATGACGCATGTTTTCATTTTTGCCTCCTGATTCGCCCTGTGACGCTTCCAATTCAACTGCCTTAGCAAGAATCTTAATGGCCATCTGATTAACGCTCAAATGACGTTTTTCGGCCATTTTCTCTAACTTCTCATATAAGTCATCCGTTGTCATGATACGAATGATGCGGCTCATTTTTCTATCCATGTCCTTTGCGTCGTACTTAGACCGCGGTCCGTATCGTTTCGCATATTCCTTTTCATTGAAGTCGCAGGCCATGAACCGTGTCAATTCGTCCCAGGAAACGGTGACATTCACACAAGACGTAATCCGTTCGATGCGTTCGAACGCCGCCTGGCAGCGTTTGACACCGAAACCGAACTCATCGTGCAGAGCATTCATGACGATGACAATCATATAGTCGAGAGCCTGAGTAGTAATCTGGTCCTTCATTTCCGTCAGATATTTGTTCAATAATGCCTGTTCCAGTTCATAGCGGGGCGATACATTTCCATGCAGTTCCTGATAGATTTGCGGTTCCATCCCGCCACTAAGATGCGGGAACTTCTGAGCCTTGAATTTATTAGCTTTCTTCATTCTGGCAGCATAACCCATATCCGTACCTCCTAACGGACGAACACATACAAATAAATAGTCAGCAGCAGGATAGCCAGGCAGGCAATCCGTAATCCCCAGATATCCCGCGGCAGCGTCTTGAACTTCTGGGCATTTTCTTCCTGATTCAGCAGGATCTTCTCTATCATCTCGCCAGCTTCTATCAGATCATCGTCATGGTCATTGCACATCGTTTTTACTTTCCGTACTTCCTGCTTCAGGTCCTCGACCTGCTGGCATCGGTTCGTCGTCACGTACTGTATGTTTTTCATTGTCAAACCTCACTTTCAGATAATGTAGACTGGACCAGTTCGTCCGGATAGTTTTTCCGCAAGCGCTTCAGCATTGGCAGGAGCGCATCGGCGAACTGGTTCAGCGGTCGTTTCACGTCGTCATATTCCTGCTCATTGTGGAATCCATGGCCGCCAATGATAGGCCGGATGACATATCCATAGGTATCATCCCTGATGAGCTCACAGCCGGAATTACGCATGAAGCAGAGCACATCTGCCATATCCTTCGAATAGAAGGCCGCTATCATGAACAGCTCCTGCCATTGCTTCGTATCTGATGGATGATAGACAGCGAAATCATCCGTATACTCTTCAATCGGCCAGTTTTCCGGCTTCCTGGCATCTTCCACATGCCGGACCAGTGTCACGACCAGTCCTTTGATATCAGGGTCCCGCTGCAGGAGCTGAGCATTCGACTTTTCCATAGCCACTAATACTTCCCGGAACGCGTCACGGGCCCGGGAAATCATTTCTTTTCGGTCCATAACTTCCTCCTAACTTCGGTGCCTGGTCGATCTGCACATAAATACCGGAGATGCCGGAATAGAACTTCTGGATACATTCCGAGGCGACCTGCGCGTCATCGTGCCAGAAGTGCAATGTCGTCAGGACATCTTTGAGCATCTTCACCAGATTGTCGGTATCTGGTTTCGTGTCCTTCCAGGTAAATTCCGGATGCCTGGGATTCGCCGGATATAACCACTGAGTCGTTAGAGCAACAGGCCCCGTCAGCGGAGATTCCGGAACGAATCGCGAACACTGCGAAAGGAAGAGTGCCCGGACGTTTTTCACTGCCGGCGGTTCGTAGACACAGGGTTTACCACTGCGGACGGTAATCTGCTTCATCTGGTGCGTTGCTGACGGGATTTTCTGTAAGGGAATGAAGAAATGCATGAGTCACTACTCCTTTTTTCTGGACTGCCAGTTTTTGTAGGTGCACATTTCTGTGCCATCGACTCCCAACAAGAAACATAAATAGTGTGATGACGTTCCGCCATCATAACCGGTCCCACGCAGAATCAGGAACGAGGCAACTTCTGCAAAGGTCGTATGAAGCCGACGATGGTAACATAGAAAGTTATCCATAATCCGTTCGGCCTTTTTGACATCGAAGCCATACGGCAAAATACGATAGCCAGCCGAATCTAAATATTCAATTTCTTGATTCATCATTTTCTCTACTCCTTTCGTCGCCGCATGGTCCCGGTTCAGGACGACAAATAGGAATAGGGACAAGGGGCACTTTCAGCCCCCTTGTTCCCCTATTTGTTGTCCAGGGACCCCACGGACAATATACGGACACGGCATCTATATATATATAACGGATGCCGTCCATTTTGTCCGTATAAATATAACGGCATTTGTACAGTTGTCCGTATGCCTATGCACTCTTATTCATTACGGACAATTTCGGCGTCTGTACGGATGCCGCCTTGCTTTTTTGTTACAATTCCATTTGCAAACTCAAAGGTATCATCATCTTTTAAATATCTTCTAACGCTTCTTTCTGAAGTATCCATGTACTCAGCCATATCGCTTACTGTGACCGTTCCATTAATGAGGCAGGCATTATAGGCACTTTCAAGCTGTGCTTTTTTCGCTTCTTTTCGTTTCCGCTGTGTTTCCTGACCTTTCTGCCAGGGCACTTTGTCGCAGTCAGGTGTAAGCTTTTCCAGTTCCCCTGTTTCGTCGAGTTTATGTATCGGGTACTCGAACCAGACGTTGAGCGGCTTGAACGGCTTGAACTCACGGAGCGTGCCTTCGATGCGCCAGGCCGTGCCCGGAAGGCCGACCTGGTCTGTCTCGAGCTGAATCATATCAAGGAGCGCGTCCGCATCACGGGCGAAGACTCCGGAGCCGCTGGCCCGGTCCATGGACCGCTTGGCGCCCTGGGCGCCTTTGCTGTGATGGTGGCAGTAGATGACAGCACAGTTCAGCTCGGTGCAGACCTTGTCGAACTGGTTGCAGAAATGAGCCATCTGGTCGGCACTGTTTTCATCGCCCGTGATAATCTTATAAATCGGGTCGATGATGATAGCCGTGTAATTCTTCTTAGCGGCCCGGCGGATGAGCTTCGGTGCCAGTTTGTCCATCGGAATGGACTTGCCGCGCAGTTCCCAGATATCGATATTGCCGATGTTGTTCGCCGGCCAGCCAAGAGCCGTGTAGACATCCTTGAAACGATGCAGACAGCTCGGCCGGTCCAGTTCCAAGTTGACGTAGAGGACGCGCCCCTGGGAGCAGTACCAGTTCAGCCATTTGCGCCCTTCTGCGATGGCAATCGCCATTTCGATGAGCGCAAAGGATTTTCCTGCTTTACTGGGTCCTGCCAGCATCATCTTATGGCCTTTACGTAGTACGCCTTCGATGAGGGACGGTGACAGCGGCGGCAGGTCGTTCCAGACGTCTTTCAGGTTTTCCTGGTCCGGCAGGTCGTCGTTCACGGCTTCTATCCATTCACGCCATTCGCTGAAACTGCTCTTGCCGATATTCGTATCGATGAGATACTGCTTCCGGCCGTTGCGCAGGACGCCCGGCATCCGGGACAGCCTCGACGGGTTGCGGTTCTGCTGGTCGATGTCGAGGCCGTTCTTCCTGCAGATGGCATAGAGGTAATCGACGCGCTTACGGTACTCGTCATAATTGCCGGCGTCAATATGTACGATGGCGTGGATACTCTTACCACCGCTATACACCAGGCAGGCTACAGGAAGTTCCAGTTTGCGGATAATTTCGTTCTGTTTTTCCAGTTCCATAGAATCCGATTCTACCAGAGCATAGCGGAAATCCGTGACATTCTCGTTGCGGACACCTTTCCCGTCGAGCGGATTGAATCGGATCCACGCGCCGACTTCCGGTTTGTAGTCGCCGAGGACCGCGCCGATGTCACCGTCGCAGACCGTCAGCTCTTCGATGAGCTCGCCTGCCGTCCGCTTAAAGTTCCCCTTGTTCGGCAGGAACTTGCCATCTTTCTCCCAGGACGAGGTGACATAGCCGACGTAGTCCGTGCTGTCGAAGAGCGTCGACAGGTATTTGATGAGGTCTTTTTCCGGCTTCCAGTTGTCCCCCGGTGATACCAGTTCCTTGCCTTCTATCCAGTTCTGGTCGATGATGACCTGTTCGTCTTTTTCCTGGATGACGTCATCCCAGCCAAACGCGATATCGGGCCCCGTAGACGCTGTCCAGCCATTGTGCTTTGCCATATCGACGATGGTGGCACCTGTTACCAGGTTGCTGCCGGAGTCATCGAAGGTCTTCCATTTCGTTTCACATTCACCGGCATGATAGCGTCCGGCATCCCGCAGGCTCCAGGCATCCCAGTCGCTGACACTGTAACCTTCAAGCTTGAGTGCCATACCGACGTTGATCCATTCCTGATAGGGGCAGAAAGCCGGGTCGATGTAGTCGAGGAGCGGTATCAGGTTTATGTTTTCCATATAACATCACTCCTTATTCCGGCTGATACTGTGACGGGATGATGCCCTTCGGCATCCGCCAGCCGGCTGCCGCGATGCGCCCGATGAGACGTGATGCCGCTTCAAAGGTCCAGGTCCCGACGTGCTGGAAGCCGCGGGCTTCGAGTAGTCTGATTTGCCGAGCTGTCGCCAGGCCTAGTTCTTTCCGTTTAATGAGCCGATCCAGCAGCAGTTTCGCTTTACCGGCGTTCTCGATTTCATCCGGGAAGATACCGAACTTCTCCAGAGCATGGAGCTGCTTTTCCGTTGGCGGCATCATTTCCCATCCAAAAGACGGTACATAGCCAGACAGGTCTTCGGCCTGGATGGACATCTCGAATTGTAACGGGTCGACGAGTTTGCGCTTGCGTTTCTTCATGGCTGCCAGTTTATCCGCCAGTGCCCGTTCCCGGTCGGCGACGACATCATCAGCGGCTTCTTTGGCCAGCTCTTCCAGATCTTCTGGTTCACCGGAGTCGTTGAGCTTTTCGGTCATCTTCTTCGCGACGTCTTCCGTCTCAGCGATGAGGCACGCCGGACGGCACAGCTCGTGCTGTTCGGTATTCCATAGGAAGTCGAGCAATAGGACGTTGTCTTTCCCCGGATAGAGCCGGGTCCCACGTCCGACCATCTGGCAGTACAGGCTCCGACTCTTGGTGGCCCGCAGGACGATGATGCAGTCCACACTCGGGCAGTCCCAGCCTTCCGTCAGGAGCATGGAATTGCAGAGAACGTCGTATTTACCAGTATCGAAGTCTTTGAGGACCTGCGCCCGGTCGTCGCTGTTACCATTCACTTCAGCGGCCTTAAATCCTGCGGCATTGAGGATATCGCAGAACTTCTGGCTCGTCTTGACGAGTGGCAGGAAGACGACGGTCTTGCGTCCTTTGCAATAGTTCTTCATTTCATTGGCTATCTGGTCGAGATACGGATTCAGAGCGCTTCCCAGTTCACCTGCTTTGTAATCGCCGGCAGAAACGCCGACACTTGAAATATCAATCTGCAGCGGGATGGTCTGGGCCCTGATTTTGCAAAGGTAGCCGTCTTTGATGGCCTGCACCAGACTGTATTCATAAGCCAGGCTGTCGTAATAGCTTCCCAGATTGCGCATATCAGCTCTGTCAGGCGTCGCCGTGACGCCTAATACCTTGGCATCAGGGAAGTGCTGTAAAACGCGCTGGTAGCTGTCTGAGATGCTGTGATGAGCTTCGTCGATGATGATGGTATTGAAATAATCAGCATCGAACTGGTTCAGCCGTTTCTCTCTGGTCAGCGTCTGGACACTGCCAACGACGATGCGCAGCCAGGAAACGGCGCAGGACTGTTCAGCTTTTTCTACGGCGCATTTCAGGCCCGTTGATTTGTAGATTTTATCACTGGCCTGTTTGAGGAGTTCCCCGCGGTGTGCCATGATCAGGACGCGTTCCCCGACGCGGACCCGGTCTTCCGCTATTTTAGAGAACACGATAGTTTTGCCGCAATTATGGGTGATTGTAAAATCATCTAATAAATAACGGTTGTCTCCATCAACAGTAAAACCAATGTATGCGCCTGTCCCAATGGGTTCCACAGTGAACCCGGTAACAAGAACATTTTTCTTTTGTTTTCGTGGAGTAGCCATTTTTCGCTGAACTTTCATAGGGATTTTATCGCAGTTCCCACTAATACTGACCCGGTAGTATGTTCCTACAAAATTATTGCATCCCTTTTTACAGGGTGTAACATAGGCCGCAAGCCCAACCGATCTGCACATAAAGGCTAAATCATTAGAAAGGCGTTCGGATTTAGAAATAAAATCATAGCCGTTACATGTAAGGTGGCCATCGCTATCTAACAATCCAGCAATGACGTTAAGGCGCACAGCCATGGGGCCCGTTTTATATGCATCAGGTACTTGTTTTGTAGCAGAAGTTTTCCCTCTCAAGCCTAAATCTTTTAAAGAACGGATAAAGGCAGAATGGGTATATGCTTTTTTACTGGAAAAAATATAGGTTATCGCTTTCCCGGCAGGTTCTGTACGAATACGTAAATCCAATAATTCTGCTTGTTGGTGAATGACATTTACCACTTCAGCATCCATTGTTGTGATACTGACAGAGGATCCATTCAAACTGCCATCTCCTAATAATATTCCCAGGAAATAAGGATCAATAGGATAATCGGCTTGATGAGAATGATAGAAAGTAATGGCATCTGCTCGAATTAGTTTGTGGATATGTTTCTTCCACTTGCTCCAGGTAAGCCATTCTTTTACAGAAACATCAATAATTTCACCACCATGTTTTTCACTTGGATATACAGGACGATTCGATTCTTTGGTTCGTTTTAACGTCAGCATATGATTTTCATCTACGACGAAAGGCTTACCTTTTACCGGGCAAATTTTATACAAATACCCTTCTCCACGGATGACTTGAAGGATATGCCGGGGAGTACCATCGCTCCCCAATAGGCAATCTTTTAGCTGGATATCTTCCACCTTTTTAATGCTTCCATCTGCTAACAATACTTTTTCTCCGATGGCATGGCATCCCGTCGGCAAGACCAGAAGTGTTTTTGTATGGCCGCTGTCCCATTCATGCAGAACGGCCTGTTCGGCCGCCTGCTGATAGGGACGCAGCGTGATAGAGCTGCTCATTTAAAATGCTCCTTTAGACCATGTCTTTTCTTTCTGCGCCGGTTCCTTATCGTAGAATTTTTTTACGTCGTTGTAATTCTTGCCATTATATTCACGCACACTGACCTGCATACGGCCGGTGGCCCCGATGAGCTGATTCCAGGCAATCCGGAAATGGCCGTCACCCCGTTTCATCTGGCCAATGGCGCAGGCAAAATTAGTCAACTGCCACTGTGATTTAGAGTGCAGGAACAGATTCTGCCGGACACGTCCTTTTGTCCCATCAGGAGCCGTGACTTCATACGTGATTTTGGCCTGCGGGCAGGCCGGCATCTTATCACTTCCCTCGAACCGGGCGCGTTCAAAATCAACGATGGTAAAATCATAATCTCCTGCAGGTACGACCTGATAGGAATCCTCTACTTCGGTAAACTCATCATCCCAACTAAATACTTTTTCTTCTGTCATTGTCATTACCTCCTAAAATGGTACTTTCTTCAAATCCTGGATAACCTTCAGCATCTGCGGGAATGCCCCTACCAGACATCCCATGACGAAATCATTCGGGTAGTCTTTGAGCGGCATATCGGCCGGGAAATAGCCTTTGTGAGCAACGGCCTGCTGGATATCCTGCGCCGTGACGTTGTTGGCTGCCATCAGGTCAGCCAGTGCTTTCGGAATGCCGTCATCAGAGACAGGGACCGGTTCTTCTTTTGGCTGTTCAGGTGGTGCAGGCGGTTCTGCCGGTGCGGGAATCGTCTTCTTGGCTGTTTCTTTCGACGGAATGCACTGAGCAATCTGGACGTAATCGAAAGGCAGTTCTTCCGGTAGGTTGTGCCGGTTCTTGGCATCCCAGCACGGATTGTGCAGGGTATGCATGACACGCTGACCGCCGCTGACTTTCTTCTTGCCGTCTTTCGATGTGATGACGATTTCCTTGTAGTTGGCGAAGAGGACCATGTCGGCCCATTCCTTGGCCAGAGCAGCGCATTGGTTGCCGGCTTTGTTGCCAAGTTTCAGTTCATAGCGGTCGTAAGCGCCCGTTTCTTCGGGTAATTCGAACTTCCGGATGATGCTGTGCGCTGTTAGAACGACGTTCATCCCCGCATCAATCAGGTCGGAAAGACCGTCGAGCATCCGGCCGAATTCTTCTTTGACGTAGGTGTACCCTTTCCCATACCCAAACGTTTCCAGCCCTTCCTTGTTGTATTTTTGGCAAACAGCTTCTTCACAGAGTCGTTCGGCCCAGTCTGCTGTATCGATGACCAGTGTGCGGTAGCCCATCGTATCGCCTTTGAGGTCTTTAATGTACTGCCTGAGCATCTGCCAGGACGTCGGCCTGGGCAGGCGGTCTACTTCAAGGTGTGACGTGCTGCCTTCTGTGTCGATGAACAGGGGCTTGGGGAATTGCGCGGCAAACGTAGACTTGCCGATGCCTTCCGGTCCGTAGATGACGACTTTCTGGGGCTTTATGATTTTTCCTGAGATGATCTTCATGATGTACTCCTTTCTAAAACCCTAAAACGTGCCGGGTGTCCATTTCGGTGCATCCGTTTCCGGATCTTCTTCCTTCGTTTCTACCCTGGGCTGTTCCGCCTTGACGTATCCGTCTTCAATGATGATGCTGCAAGTGTCGTCGGTCCCGACGCGGGTAGCGATGACCTGCAGGCCTTCCCCTTCCAGCCATCTGCCGAAGTCGGCCAGTGTTTCCGGGTCCATTTGTTCCAGTTTATCCATGAGAACAAAACCGCAGTCCGGGTTGAGTTTGCGTACGATGGCCGTAGCGACCTGCAGTTGTTCTGCCCCACTCATGCAGTCCCATTTCTGCCCGTTATAGGTCAGCTCGCCATCCTGTACTGACAGTCCTGGCAGGGGCATGTCTGCCGAATCCAGCAGTTTCATCCGCTGTTCTTTCACGGATTCAATCTGCTGGGTCAGGTCGTTGTACTGGCCGGCCAGCTCATCGGCTTCGGCCTGGACCCGGTTCTTTTCGGCATTAGCCCGGACTTTGGTATTGATGGCATCGATATTGGCAATGTCCTGTTCCAGTTCGGCAGTGCTTTCATCCTGCAGGTTTTCGGCAGCCTTTCTTGCTGTTACACAATCCTGTTCGGCCTGCTTCAGTGCCGCTTTTGCCCGGTCAAAGGCAATCTGCGCTTCTGCCAGTACCTTGTTGTAATAGGCTTCTTTTTCCCGCTTACGCTGGTTTTCTCCATTCTTTGCCAGGATGGCCTGCTGTCTCTGGATGAGTTCGGATGCGCTGACCGGTTCTGCCGGCGCATCGGGATACCATGCCAGTTCTTCAGCATGTTTCTTTTTACGGTCGGCAATCCGGCCGACTTCCAGACGCTGATTGTACAGCGATTTTTCCTGACGGTCTAAAACGGCCAGCTGGTCCCCAACGCCGATAATCTGTAACAGTGTTTCCGCCTTTTCATCATTCCGGGCGTCTATGAATTTTGGGAGGTTTAGGGCCAGTTTTTCAATGAAGCTGTCTAAGAGTTGCTGGCCGGCTTTCTGTCCCGACGGGTCGATGACATGAAGGGCCGACGATTTGCCCTTGCGTTCCACTACCAGACCGTTGCTAAGTTCGATGTGGATAGATGGTGGAGCGGCACTGCCGATGCGCTGTGATTCCGACGGCTTGAGCTTATTGCCACCCAGTGCCCAGGCAATGGCATCCAATACGGAAGTCTTTCCCTGGCCATTCCGGCCGCCGATGACGGTCAGCCCGTTCTCCGTCGGCGTCAACGTAACAGCCTTGACACGTTTCACGTTTTCAATTTCTAACTGTCGGATTTTTACTGACATAATAACCTCCATCTGGTATAATAAATTTGAGTGTTTTTGTATGTGCCGTTTGCCTGCGCCAACAGGTAAGCGGCTTTTTTTAATGTACAATCAAATTATTGACCCACATGATGTATCCCACCATGAGGACCATCACGAGTAGTCCGCCCAGGAACATTGCGATAGATATCGCTGTGTCCGCCTGGCTTTCCAGTCTCATTATGTCCTCCATGAGCCAGTCGTCCTGATTGTCTGGAACCTGTTCCGGTTCTGGTTCTGGATTGTGCCGGGAATTAATCCATGGTGCTGGCGTCTGTAAATCCTGTTTCATGTTTCTTCCCTCCTTACTGAATAAAGCTTTTGGTCTTCCAGAATTTTTCAAAATCGGCAATGTTGACGCGGATCATACGGTCGTATGATACGACGCTGTTTCTCCACTTTTTACTGGCACGCATTTCATCGATGATAGCTCGTGTACTTGTCATGCCCATGTCAAACAATTCTGACAAATGTTTCGGGCTGGCGTATAACTGCTCTAACCTGATAACTTCACCAACTTCCTTCATGATATCCGCCTCCTTATTCGCGAGCTTCGCATTCTTCTGCGATATCACGTTCCACATCGTCCCGGTCTTTACCAATGAGCTTACCGGCAGCTTCTGCTTTGCGGATAGCGGTTTGTACATCAGGGGCCGTATGGTCGCAGCCATTAGCGAAAAATGCAGCTACAGCCATGTGATGCGCTGCTTCATATTCAAATTCCAGAGCCTTCTGTTGCCGGGCTGCTTCAACGCGCCATGCAATACTCGCTTCGTCCGCACTTCTTGCACCATGCTGCATGAGGTAGTCTTCGATACACATGATGTCTCCTTGAACGTTGTGACCTGTCAGCTCTTTACTGACAATGTGCCGAGCCATCATTCTGAATTCCTTGATTTCATCCTTATTCATACGCTTGCTCCTTTCTTACCTTTTCTTAGTATCTTCTAAAGATACTTCATTGGTAAAAAAAATATCCTCGATACTCTTCCCTAGAATAGCAGATACTTTTTTAGCGTCATCAAGAGAAAACTTTGTGCTTCCGTTTTCTTTTTTACTGTATGCGCTTTTAGTTTCTAATCCCAAAGCTTCTGCCATTGCTTCACAAGTTAGACCTTGTTCTTTGCGCAACGCCTTCAGTCGTTCAAACATCAAATCACCACCTTTCTAATGTTTCCTTTCGGGATACATAAAGTATATCACTAACTTCGTATCTTGTAAAGATACTATTGAAATAAAATTTCCAGTTTGGAAACTATTATTGAGTATCTCAAACGGAAACTATATAATTTATATAGAATCGTTTTCGGATACTTTTACAAAAGGCTGGTGAATGATTTATGAACAGAGTAAAAGAATTACGTAAGCAAAGAAATATGACACAAGAAGAATTAGGCAAGGTATTGGATATACAAAAAGCTGCTATATCAAAATATGAAAATGGCCGTGCTGAGCCAAGCACGGATGTATTAAAGAAGATGTCTGCTTTCTTTGGCGTCTCTATCGACTACCTGCTCGGCAACTCATCGGACCCCTCCCAAGAATCCGGCGGCTACTACTCTGACCCCGAAGTCGCCCAAATGGCCGAAGAGCTGCGGACCGACCCCGATAAGCGCATCCTCTTCGACGCTACCAAAGACCTCAGCAAGGACGATATAGATACCGTTTTGAAGATCATCGAAGGACTTAAGGCACGAGAAAAAGAATAGGGAGGAGGCGTAAGTATGGATGAAGAGACGATTGATATTACAGCAATTCTTAATGAAGAAAAGCGTTTTGTTGATGACCACGCTGAATTTCCATCTTTGCATGAAGCAATAAAATTAAGTGGAATTGGGCAAGTAACTCAATACGAATATCTCATAGATATAAATCGGAAATATTGTCAGCTAAATAGAATTACATATCATCAAAGAGTTTTTACGAATACAACTATAATTCGATTTGACAGCGATACAAAGCCGCATCAAAATCCTGATGGTAAAAAAATAGACGGTACACACATACATGTGTACCGCCATGGTTTCGGTGACTCATGGGCTTACGAATTAAATGATCCGGTGTTACGTAGAATATGGCCTGGATTTGATTTTTCGGCTTTGACTCAGGGAGATCTGGTAAATAAATTTTATACTTTTGCTAGTCTATGTAATTTTTCCAATCAAGTTATGTTTGAAGTACCTATAGATATATCCGGTTAGGCAAACATTTGAATATTTTCATGACGTTGAGACCATAGAAGCGGATTAATATCATATTGCCTAAAACCAGCGATTACGGAATCAGTGATTTTTTTATCATCATTAATGAGGACAATTAGTTTTTCATCGCTACCCCGAGCTTCTTTTGTATCTCCCCAAGAAAAAATAATTCTTTCTGCATTAGACCGGTTGGCTGAATTCATTAATTTGATAAACCGTTGAGGATGTTCCCTATTACGCTGTAATACAAAATTATATGAATAACTAAATCCAGATTTACCTATAACATTCATACCTTCAGAATAATAAATTTCATGAGAATCAAAGAACTGTTTCACTTCTTCATAAAATAAACTTTTAATATTAGGCGATGACAAATAAAACATATCATTAATATCTAACATACTTTGTATCATACGATGTTGAAAAGCCGGCAATTCTGATTTCGAGCAAGTTATATAAAGGATTTCATGTTTTTCGTCCAGCTTTATCCCCAATCGATTCAATGCTTGGTGCAGCAGTTCTTTCTTCTTTGCAGTGTTGAACTCCATCCCACACATTGATAAATCAGCTAATGTATATCCGCCATCACTAATTTGAAACAAGCCATCTTGTCTGGCTTTGACATAAATCTGCGTATAATCGTTATGGCGGTCTAAGAAAGGGGTAGTGATTTCACAAACATTAGGACTTATTTCAGTTTGAGTCATATTGTCATTTAACCATTTTAGATAGTTTTCAATATGATTAATCACATAAATCACCTCCCTTTTTTATTTATTTTAGCATACAATCCCAAAAGGAAATAGATGCTTCGTAAAGAAAACAAAGAAAACTAGGACACACAATGAACATCATACTTATCTATCAGAAGCTGCCCTATCACGTCAGGGCACTAACACACGAAAATGAGGACGGCAGTTATACCATCCTCATCAACAAAAACATCAGCCTGGAACTCCAGAAAGAAGCGGTTCTCCATGAGCTGACTCATATACACGGTAACGATTTCAGTCGGGATATCCAGGCTGATTTACTGGAAAAACTGCTCCATGCACAGCAATCCGCGCCTGATCTGCGCGATGTAGAATTCTTCGTGGCTGGATAATAAGATAAATAATTATAGTGAAGGAGGTCCTATTATGTGGATGGAAAAGACGAAGACCGGCTATGCTTTCCGTGAAACGTATACGGATCCATTGACCGGCAAACGGAGAAAGGTATCTGTCACGATGCCATCCAAATCAAACACGGCTAAAAAGGCCGCATCAGAAAGACTGCAGCTGATGATACAGGAAAAGACGAAGTACCAGGGCACGGATATGCTCTTTTTCGACGTCATTCAGGCCTATATCGACAGCCGGCAGGGATTCGTCAAGGAATCGACCATGCTCGGTTATGAGATGGTCTGGAAGCGCCTGCATGACTATTTCCCGGCTGATACGAAAGCAGACCGGGTAACGCCAGCGTACCTGCAGGATGTATTGGATAAACTGGTACAGCGATTTTCTTACGCCTATGGTAAAAAGGTCTATACGGTGCTGAAATCGTCGTGCCTTCTGGCAGAACGTTTGCGGCAGGTCGAGTCTGCTGACGTCATCCGCCGGGTCACAGTCCCGAAGGTAAAGCAGTCTGTCCAGGCCGTCGAACAGGAACGAGAAAAGTTTTTATCGAAGCAGGAACTGCATGACGTACTGGCGCAAATCCGAGCCGAGTCGCCAGCAGTCGCTCTGATCTGTGAATTTCAGTCACGGACCGGGCTCCGATTTGGTGAGCTGGCGGCTCTGCGCGATGAAGACTATGACGGTAAAGAAATCTATGTCAATGCTACACTGGTATGGCCACGCAAGAAAGGCGACCGTCCCTATCGTGGCGACCCGAAAAACATTTACTCTATCCGGCATGTCAAACTGGATAAACGAGCCAGGGAAATACTGGAGCACTTCCAACTCAGGAATAAGCGGCGCCGGCTTTGGGAACCTACGAGGCACGATAAAGAGGGAGAAACATATATCTTCACCACGACCGAAGGCGGGCCCGTCGACCTGGCCTACGTCAACAGAACCCTGCGAAAGATAAAATGCAATAAGCACTTATCTACACATATCTTCCGTCATACCCATATCAGCCTTCTGGCTGAGGCAGGCGTACCGCTCAAGGCTATTATGCAACGAGTAGGGCACAATGAACCGACGACGACACTGGCCGTCTATACACATGTCACGGAATCCATGGAAGATGAAGCCGTCGAGGCACTGGAAAAGATACATTAAAAAAGCCCGCGAACACGCATGGTTAGTGCATCCGCGGGCCTTGATTCCCTATTTTTTCTTGGAAAATCATAGGGAAAAATACAAATAGGGAAAATATAGGGAATATCTATTGAATTTTAGCGGTATATGACGATATGAAAAATGCGTTCCGAGTACTAAAAAAGCCCTATATGATGCGGTTTATCATGTCGCCATGTATCACCATGTATCATATAGAGCTAATGTTTTACTTTGGCGGAGAGAGAGGGATTTGAACCCTCGGTACAGCTGTAGCCGTACACATGATTTCCAATCATGCTCCTTCAGCCACTCGGACACCTCTCCATGCCTTACACATTGTTGCACTCTATGAAGTTTTCACGGTGCTGTCGGGATCAACACCCAATGTGTAAATATGGTCGGGGCGACAGGATTCGAACCTGCGACCTCTTAGTCCCGAACCAAGCGCGCTACCAAACTGCGCTACGCCCCGTCACCTGACTTGTATATAATACCACATTCACAACGAAAGTCAAGTAAAATATTTACATTATTTAGTCATGTCTTTAGGTTTGCTGACGCCTTCTGCCAGAGCCATCGCAACCAGAAGGCCGGCCTACTTACGGGCTTTCTGTTTCCGGTCGTTCCGTTTTTTCCAGAGGAATCCTCCGGCCAGAGTAACAGCAACCAATATGTCCTGAATCACCGTTTCATTTCCTTTTCCATAGGGAAAGTACGGATCCGTTGCCAGCATCCCGCCGGCAGCCCAACCGAGGATGGCCCCGCCAATATAGACCAGTATGGGAAAACGGTTCATGATTTTGATGACGATAGTGCTGCCAAAGATGATGATAGGAACGGAAATCATCATGCCCAGCACCAGAAGCCCCAGGTGTCCGCCGGTGGCACCGACGATTCCCAGCACGTTGTCGAGGCTCATGAGGGCGTCGGCGGCAATGATAGTGCGCACGGCCGCAAATAGGGAATCCTTCGCTTCTACGTGAATATTTTCGTCATCATCGGCTCCGATGAGCTTAATACCAATAAGGACCAGCAGGATAGCACCGACGGTCTTGAGATAGGGAATCTGCAGCAGCCAGACAACGGCAGCAGCCATGAGGAAACGCAGGACAATAGCCCCGCCGGTTCCGTACAGAATGGCCTTCTTCTGCAAATGATGAGGCAGATTTTTTGCGGCCATGCCAATGACGATAGAATTATCGCCGCCCAATGCCAGATCGATGAGGACGACCTGGGCAATGGTCCATATATCCAACAGTATATTTTCTTCCAAAAGAATCCTCCTTTATCTTTACAAAACAACAGATATATTATACGCAAAAATAAGCAGCTTGTGTAGGGCGTAGATGGGGAATAACCGGAATGGAACTTCCTATATGGAAAACGTACGTCTCCCGCATAGCTTCCCGCGTCTCCAGCAGACAGATACCTCCGGGGCATAGGCATTGATCAGCATCGTCTCTTTGGCATAGCATTTTTGCATTGCTGCATGGACCTCATTCCCCCTGTGCCTCGTTAATCTTTGGTTTTACTTCTGGCATAGTGGCCGCCTGATAGTGACATGTAAGATAATTGATCAAGAAATATAATTTCGTTAGAAATACAACGGATAAATCATAAAAAATTACGTATACTATGTACAGAATTAATTTACTAATGAGGTGATACCATGAAAGAACCGGTAGGAAAAATCTTTTCTATCACACAGGAAAACACACCTGTTCCCGGCTGCACCATTTCCAGTCAGGAATTTCAGGAAAACGGATATGCTTTTTCCTATTTTTCTATGGCCGCTCACACCGATATCAGTGCCGAAAGCTATGCCTATCCCAAATGGCTGCACGTAGTGGCTGGAACGCTGACCATATACACTCCAGACGGCATCTTACAGATACTACAGGCCGGCGACAGCATTCTGACACCGCGTCATATTCCCATTGGCATGAAGGCCGATATTGATACTATTTATAGTGAATTGACATTACAGGAGGAATCGACTATGAACGACATAATCAAAGAAGGAAACGTATTTCAGCTCGCTAATCTCGTTCCTTACCAAGATGGAAAAATCATCAATATGGATATCATTTCCGATCCAAAATTAAAATTCGTCGTCATGAGTCTGGCTGCTGGCACGGGCCTTTCGGAACACGCCGCACCGGGCGAAGCTCTGGTATTTGCATTAGACGGCACAGCTACCATCACCTATGAAGGTACGCCTCTGACAATCCATAAGGGAGAAACCATCAAATTCGCCGCCGGGGCCCGTCACGCCGTACAGGCAGATGACAACTTTAAAATGGCGCTTCTCCTGACACTGAAGTAGGGAAAAGTTAGCAGTCAGCGGCTAGCAGAAGGAAAAATTGCAATTCTCAGGCCGCATTCGCAGGCGGCAGGCCATTTCATCAAACATCAAACTTAAAAGGCACCAGCTCACTTTGGCTGGTGCCTTTTATACTGTAAGTTTTAGCAGTCTCCCGTTGTTTACGCTCCTGAAGACGGATATTTTCCTATATCGGCCTCTAATTTCACATAAATTCTGTATGCAGAGACAAGAGCACTGCACTCAGCGCTGGATGCCAAATGCCTGGAAGCCGGGATAGATTCCCTGGCCACGCAATTCATCTTCAATCTGAAGCAAACGGTTGTATTTCGCCACACGTTCGCTACGGTTTGGTGCGCCGCTCTTGATCTGTGCCGTATTCAGAGCGACGGCCAAATCAGCAATAGATGTATCTTCTGTTTCACCGGAACGATGGGAAACGATGGCCCGATAACCAGCGCGGTGTGCCATTTTGATGGCTTCCAACGTTTCCGATACCGATCCAATCTGATTGAGCTTGATGAGGATGGCATTGCCGCAACCCTGGGCAATCCCTTTGGCCAGACGTTTTGTATTGGTAACGAATAAGTCGTCACCAACGAGCTGTACGCGCTGTCCCAGGGCCTTTGTCAAAGCGGACCAGCCATCCCAGTCTTCTTCATCCAAACCATCTTCGATGGAGTAAATGGGATAAGCCTGGGAGAGCTTCTGCCAGTGTGCAATGAGTTCATCTGTCGTAAAGGACTGACCGCTCTTGGGCAGAACGTAAACGCCCGGTTTCGGCCCTTTCCATTCGCTGGCAGCGGCATCAAGAGCAAGGACGAAATCTTTACCCGGTTCATAACCAGCTTTTTCAATGGCCTGAATGATATACTGGATAGCCTCTTCATCGCTGGCCAGATCCGGAGCAAAGCCGCCTTCGTCGCCAACAGAAGTAGCCAATCCTCTGGCCTGCAGAAGACCTGCCAGAGAATGATAAACCTCAGCGCACCAGCGCAGACCTTCCCTGAACGAAGAAGCTCCTGCCGGCATGATCATAAATTCCTGGACGTCAACCGTATTGGCTGCATGGGCACCGCCATTTAGAATGTTCATCATCGGTACAGGCAGATAATTGCCATTGACGCCGCCGAGGAAACGATAAAGGGGAATCCCCAGGGATGCAGCAGCTGCATGGGCGCAGGCCAGCGATACAGCTAAAATGGCATTGGCGCCGAGGCGTGACTTATCAGGCGTGCCATCGGCGTGAATCATCAGGCTGTCAATGCCATACGTATCAAAAGGATTCTGACCTCTCAGAACATCCTGCAATACCGTATTGACGTGACTAACGGCCTGGGTAACGCCTTTGCCGCCAAAGCGCTGTGCATCGCCGTCACGCAGTTCCAATGCTTCAAACTGTCCCGTCGAGGCACCGCTGGGAGCAGCACTGCGGCCAAGGGTCCCGTCGGACAACCACACATCGGCCTGCACGGTAGGATTTCCCCGTGAATCAAGGATTTCCCGGCCAATAACTTTTTCAATGCGAATATCTTTCATAATAAAGACTCCTTTATCGGTAGATACAACACCATGAACACCATATATTCAGTATTTTTACAGTTATATTATACAATATAAAGTATCTTTCGCATAATATTTTATGAGAATTGATGTTATTGTATTTAGACATATCCGGTCCACTTTTTCAGTCCTTTTGTATTTTCAAGAGAAAAGGGCGCCGTTTGCAGGCCGGAAAGGGCAGCAGCCACAGAACGCAGGCCGCAGTTCGCAGGCAGCCATCTAATGAACAGGACACCAGCCGTATTGGGCTGGTGTCCTGTTTTCTTCACTTCCCACTAATCACTAACCACACAAAAAAAGCACTAGCATAAGCTAGTGCTTTTTTCCACAATCAGCGGCTTCCTATCCTCCCAGGGGGCTTCCCCCCAAGTACTTTCGGCGTTTGCGGGCTTAACTGCTGTGTTCGGCATGGGAACAGGTGGATCCCCGCAGCTATCGCCACTGAATTCTCTTGTCAGGGCCGTGCCCTGACAACTGTATAGAAAACGTATTCCTTACCTTACCTTTTAAGTCAAGTCCTCGGTCTATTAGTACCGGTCCGCTCCGTACATCACTGTACTTCCACTCCCGGCCTATCTACCACATCGTCTCTGTGGGACCTTACTTACTTGCGTAATGAGAAACCTCATCTCTAGGCTGGTTTCACGCTTAGATGCTTTCAGCGTTTATCCGTCCCCGACGTAGCTACCCAGCTGCACAACTGGCGTCATGACTGGTACACCATTGGTCGGTCCACTCCGGTCCTCTCGTACTAGGAGCAGCCCCTTTCAAGTTTCTTCCGCCCGCGATGGATAGGGACCGAACTGTCTCACGACGTTCTGAACCCAGCTCGCGTACCACTTTAATGGGCGAACAGCCCAACCCTTGGGACCTACTTCAGCCCCAGGATGTGATGAGCCGACATCGAGGTGCCAAACCTCCCCGTCGATATGGACTCTTGGGAGAGATAAGCCTGTTATCCCCAGGGTAGCTTTTATCCGTTGAGCGATGGCTATTCCACTCTATGCCACCGGATCACTAAGCCCGACTTTCGTCCCTGCTCGACCTGTCCGTCTCGCAGTCAAGCTCCCTTCTGCCTTTGCACTCTTCGTGCGGTTTCCGTCCGCACTGAGGGAACCTTTGGGCGCCTCCGTTGCTCTTTCGGAGGCGACCGCCCCAGTCAAACTGCCCGCCTGAGACTGTCCGCAAGCTCGTTACGCTTCTCGTTAGAATTCCAATAAAACAAGGTTGGTATCCCACCATCGGCTCCGCGAATACTGGCGTACTCGCTTCTCCGCCTCCCAACTATCCTGTACATCTCCTACCAGAATTCAATCTCAGGTTACAGTAAAGCTCCATGGGGTCTTTCTGTCCAGTCGCGGGTAACCTGCATCTTCACAGGTACTTCAATTTCACCGGGTCCCTCGTTGAGACAGTGCCCAAATCGTTACACCTTTCGTGCGGGTCGGAACTTACCCGACAAGGAATTTCGCTACCTTAGGACCGTTATAGTTACGGCCGCCGTTTACTGGGGCTTCAATTCTCTGCTTCGCTTGCGCTAACAAGTCCTCTTAACCTTCCAGCACCGGGCAGGTGTCAGCATCTATACGTCAGGTTTCCCTTTAGCAGACGCCTGTGTTTGTGGTAAACAGTCGCTTGGGCCTCTCTTCTGCCGCCTGCCTTAGCTCCGTGCGCTTCTGCACTTCACTGACTACAGGCTATCCTTTTCCCGAAGTTACGGATATATTTTGCCGAGTTCCTTAACGAGGGTTGTCCCGCGCACCTTAGAATTCTCTTCCTGCCTACCTGTGTCGGTTTCGGTACGGGTGCTGCCGTTCTCACTAGAAGCTTTTCTTGGCAATATAGTGCCGGCCCCTTCGCTTCTGTCTCCAGAAGCTCCCCATCACATCTCGGCCTTATGGAAGACGGATTTGCCTGTCTCCCGACCTACCTGCTTGGACGTGCTCTTCCAGTCGCACGCGCGCTTTCCTTCTTGCGTCACTCCGTCGCTCAAACAAACGGCTGCAGTACAGGAATCTCAACCTGTTGTCCATCTCCTACGCGTCTCCGCCTCGGATTAGGTCCCGACTTACCCTGGGTCGACGAGCGTTGCCCAGGAACCCTTAGGCTTTCGGTGGAAAGGATTCTCACCTTCCTTTTCGCTACTCATACCGGCATTCTCTCTTCCTGCCTGTCCACGGCTCCTTCCGGTACCGCTTCTCCCATGCAGGAACGCTCCCCTACCCATGTATCTACATACATGCCAAAGCTTCGGTTCCGTACTTCAGCCCCGGTCATCTTCGGCGCAGAGTCTCTCGACCAGTGAGCTATTACGCACTCTTTTAATGGTGGCTGCTTCTGAGCCAACATCCTGGTTGTTTTCGAAATTCCACATCCTTCACCACTTAGTACGGCATTGGGGACCTTAGCTGTTGGTCTGGGCTGTTTCCCTCTTGACTACGGGTCTTATTACTCGCAGTCTGACTCCCATGTATAAGTACAGCCATTCGCAGTTTGATTAGGTTCAGTAGCCGGATAGGCCCCTACCCTGTTCAGTGCTCTACCGCCTGTACTCTCTCCATGAGGCTAGCCCTAAAGCTATTTCGGGGAGAACCAGCTATCTCCACGTTCGATTGGCATTTCACCCCTACCCACATCTCATCCAAAAGCTTTTCAACGCTCACTGGTTCGGTCCTCCACACATTTTTACCTGTGCTTCAACCTGGACATGGGTAGATCACTGTGGTTTCGGGTCTACTCCCTCCAACTCATCGCCCTCTTCAGACTCGCTTTCGCTGCGGCTCCGCATTTCCTGCTTAACCTCGCTGGACGAAGTAACTCGCCGGTTCATTCTTCAATAGGCACGCCGTCGCACGTATATAGTGCTCCGACTGCTTGTAGACATACGGTTTCAGGTTCTCTTTCATTCCCCTCCCGGGGTTCTTTTCACCTTTCCCTCACGGTACTATGCGCTATCGGTCTATATCAGTGTTTCGCCTTGGAGGGTGGTCCCCCCTGCTTCCCACAAGGTTCCTCGTGTCTCGTGGTACTCTGGATCCTGCTCCCTGCATCTGCTTGCGCTTACGAGGCTCTCACTCTCTCTGGCTGAGCTTCCCAGCTCATTCTGCTTCGCTCGTGCAGTTTTCCGCAGTCCGCAACCCCGGATTGGTTTCCCATCCCGGTTTGGGCTCTGCCCCTTTCGCTCGCCGCTACTCAGGGTATCTCTTTTGATTCCTTTTCCTCCGGCTACTTAGATGTTTCAGTTCACCGGGTGCCCTTCCTCTTAAGAGGATGACGTGACTCCTCACGCCGGGTTTCCCCATTCGGACATCTGCGGGTCAAAGGTTACTTGCACCTCACCGCAGCTTATCGCAGCTTATCGCGTCCTTCTTCGGCTGATATAGCCAAGGCATCCGCCGTACGCCCTTACTTACTTGACTTGCTCTTTTTTTCTAAGGTTCGTTAAGTCTCTTTTCTTTTCAAAAAAGAGGTGTTTCTTCGTTTTCTATACAGTTGTCAAGGTACGTCTGAGAGGATGGCCTCTCAAAACTAAACAATGCTTCATACTCTGCCAGAATGCCGACCTAAGAATCGTCAGAAGTCTGACTTTCGTCTTCCTTCCGGCCTCTATCCCTAGAAAGGAGGTGATCCAGCCGCACCTTCCGATACGGCTACCTTGTTACGACTTCACCCCAATCATCGCCCCCACCTTCGACGGCTGGTTCCTTGCGGTTGCCTCACCGGCTTCGGGTGTGAATGACTTTCGTGGTGTGACGGGCGGTGTGTACAAGGCCCGGGAACGTATTCACCGCAGTATGCTGACCTGCGATTACTAGCGATTCCTCCTTCATGCAGGCGGGTTGCAGCCTGCAATCCGAACTGGGACTCTGTTTTTGGGGTTTGCTCCAGGTCGCCCTTTCGCTTCCCTCTATTAAGAGCCATTGTAGTACGTGTGTAGCCCAAGCCATAAGGGGCATGATGACTTGACGTCATCCCCGCCTTCCTCCGCATTGTCTGCGGCAGTCTCTCCTGAGTCCCCACCATCACGTGCTGGTAACAGAAGATAGGGGTTGCGCTCGTTGCGGGACTTAACCCAACATCTCACGACACGAGCTGACGACAGCCGTGCACCACCTGTTTTCTCGTCCTCCGAAGAGGAACTGGATATCTCTATCCATTGCGATCAATGTCAAGGCTTGGTAAGGTTCTTCGCGTTGCGTCGAATTAAACCACATACTCCACCGCTTGTGCGGGCCCCCGTCAATTCCTTTGAGTTTCAGCCTTGCGGCCGTACTCCCCAGGCGGGGTACTTATTGCGTTAACTCCGGCACAGAAGGGGTCGATACCTCCTACACCTAGTACCCATCGTTTACGGCCAGGACTACCGGGGTATCTAATCCCGTTCGCTCCCCTGGCTTTCGTGCCTCAGCGTCAGTTGTCGTCCAGAAAGCCGCTTTCGCCACTGGTATTCCTCCTAATATCTACGCATTTCACCGCTACACTAGGAATTCTGCTTTCCTCTCCGATACTCCAGTCTCCCAGTTTCCGTCCCCTCACGGGGTTGAGCCCCGCACTTTTAAGACAGACTTAAGAGACCGCCTGCGCACCCTTTACGCCCAATAATTCCGGACAACGCTTGCCACCTACGTATTACCGCGGCTGCTGGCACGTAGTTAGCCGTGGCTTTCTCTTACGGTACCGTCACAACAGGATGGTATTAGCATCCCGCCCGTTCGTCCCGTATAACAGAGCTTTACAACCCGAAGGCCGTCTTCACTCACGCGGCGTTGCTCCGTCAGACTTTCGTCCATTGCGGAAGATTCCCCACTGCTGCCTCCCGTAGGAGTCTGGGCCGTGTCTCAGTCCCAATGTGGCCGTTCATCCTCTCAGACCGGCTACTGATCGTCGCCTTGGTGGGCCGTTACCCCTCCAACCAGCTAATCAGACGCAAGCCCCTCCTGCAGCGATAGCATATTCAGAGGCCATCCTTTCAAGCTGCCCCCATGCGGGAGCTGCTTCGTATTCGGTATTAGCAGCCGTTTCCAGCTGTTGTCCCCATCTGCAGGGCAGGTTGCTTACGCGTTACTCACCCGTTTGCCACTCGATTCCATAAAAAGCAAGCTTTTCATGTCCTCTCGTTCGACTTGCATGTGTTAAGCACGCCGCCAGCGTTCGTCCTGAGCCAGGATCAAACTCTCCATGATATGTGAAGAGCACTAGCTCATT
Organism: Megasphaera hexanoica; assembly: GCF_043520715.1. Classification (NCBI taxonomy): domain Bacteria; kingdom Bacillati; phylum Bacillota; class Negativicutes; order Veillonellales; family Veillonellaceae; genus Megasphaera; species Megasphaera hexanoica. The sequence goes on from NZ_CP171361.1 coordinate 2,434,109, forward strand.
CTTACTATTGTTGGTTTGTTACTCATTGTTTGACGTTCTATCTCTAGAACCTCGCACTACCGAGTTAATCTCGATATAAGTGATTCGCTCATGTTTGCGCGTCGCCTTACGGCTCCTTCAAACATGGCTCTCTACTTATCTGGCGTTCATTCGTATGTTGCATTGTTCAGTTTTCAAAGGTCATCTGCCAGCCGCATGATTGAGATGAAGAAAGTTCATCGCTCATCGCGGCGACTCATATATCTTAACAAACTCACAGGAGTTTGTCAAGCACTTTTTTTGAAATACTTTTGAGAGGAGGAAGGGAACCTTCACGTCCGCTCAACAGCTTGTTTAGTATATCCCACTCTTCCCTTCTTGTCAAGGGATTTTTTAAAAAAGCCGGCAGGCGAACGCTCTTTCATTCACCTGCCGGCTCTATACACCTGATTCTTATTCTACAGTAACACTCTTAGCCAGATTTCTCGGCTTGTCTACATCATTTCCTCTGACTACGGCTGCATAGTACGCCAGCAGCTGCAAGGGAATAACCGTCATGACGGGCATGACAAAATTATCCGATTTGGGGATTTTGATGATATAGTCCACCGTCTTGGCCACTTCCGTGTCATCATCCTGCACGACGCCTACTACCTGGGCATTGCGGGCCTTGACTTCTTTGATATTGCTTATCATCTTTTCTTCTACATCCCGCTGGGTAGCCAGGGCTATGACGGGGACACCGTCAACAATCAGGGCTAGGGTACCGTGTTTCAGTTCACCACCGGCATAGGCTTCGGCATGGATGTAGGAAATTTCTTTCAGTTTTAAAGCCCCTTCCATGGCCAGGCCATAATCCATAGAGCGGCCGATGAAAAAGACATCTTCTTTATTCTTGAATTTTTCTGCCAGCTGTTTCACATCATCGGCATGGTCAAAGATATACTGGCACTGCTCCGGAACCTTCTGCAGATCCTGAAGAATCTCTGTTTCTTTTTCTGCGCTAAGCTGCCCGTTGAGACGACCCATGTAGAGTGCCAGCAGCAGCAATGCTACGAGCTGTGTCGTATAGGCCTTTGTCGATGCTACAGCGATTTCCGGGCCTGCCCAGGTATAAACAACCTGGTCTGCTTCCCGGGAGATAGACGAGCCGACGACATTGGTAATAGCCAGAGAGCGGGCTCCCCGCCGTTTTGCTTCTTTGAGTGCCGCCAGTGTATCAATCGTTTCCCCGGACTGACTGATGATAATGCACAGCGTCTTGCTATCTGTCAGGGGATCGCGATAGCGGTATTCTGAAGCAATGTCTACTTCGACGGGAATGCGGGCCAGTTTTTCAATGAAATACTTAGCCAGCAGCCCGGCATGATAAGCCGTACCGCAGGCGGTGATCATAATCTTTCCGATAGAGTTGACATCTTCCGGCGACCAGTTGAGTTCGTCGAATTTAACCGATTTGCCATCGTCCGCCACGCGGCAGCTCAGGGTATCACGGATAGCCTTGGGCTGTTCAAAAATTTCTTTGATCATAAAATGCTCAAAGCCGCCTTTTTCAGCAGCTTCAGCATCCCAATTGACCTCAAATACTTTTTTGGAAACAGGCTGCCCGTCCAAATCCGTTACCCAGACGCTGTCTTTTTTGACAATAGCGACTTCGCCATCGTTCATGATATACGTCCGGCGCGTATAGTTGAGAATAGCCGGTATATCCGATGCAATATAATTCTCCCCGTCGCCGAGTCCCACAATAAGCGGATTATCCTTTTTGCAACAGATAATCGTATCGGGCTGATAGGTACTCATGAAGACCAGGGAATAAGAGCCACGGAGCCGTTTCAGGACCCGGCGGACTGTGCTGGCAAAGTCACCATCATACATGTCAGAGCAGAGGTGAGCCACGACTTCTGTATCCGTTTCTGATTTGAACTGATAGCCTTTGGCCAGTAATTCTTCTTTCAACGTCATGTAGTTTTCAATGATGCCATTGTGGACGACTGCAAATTTCCCGTCCATGCTCATATGAGGATGAGAATTGACATCAGAAGGGCCGCCATGGGTAGCCCAGCGGGTATGACCAATGCCGATAGTCCCGATATTGGGGTCCTGTTCGACAACTTTCTTCAGGTTGACCAGCCGGCCCACTTTTTTCTGTACTTTTATTTTTCCATCATGATATACAGCTATGCCAGCAGAATCATAGCCTCTGTACTCTAATTTAGCAAGGCCTTCCAAAAGAAAATCTGCCGCCTGGCGGTCACCAACATAACCAACAATACCACACATAATTTTTTTCCTCCTGTTTTTCGGGGCTGCGCCGTAAAATAGGCGCACTACCCCTGTGCGCTCCCTGCAATGATTTTGTCCACCCTGTTACCAGTGTGATTTTTTCATTACATGACGGCCGGAGCTGCCGAGAGACATCCGCTGAATCTTCGATACTTCTCTACCTCGTCTGCCTGTTCCTCACGCAGGCACTAGCGCTATCCATTTTACGAATGGATTCCTAAACGAATAAAAAGGAATGAAGTAGTATACTCCATTCCCTTATTTTAATATAAGCTATGACTCTGGTCAATACCCGCGCTTATTTCGACGGTCCCATTTCATGTTCTACGACGAGGGCGATATCGTCTACGATGCGCTGCAGCTGGTCCAGATCCGGGCCTTCCGCCATAACGCGGATAAGCGGTTCCGTTCCGGACGGACGCACGAGGATCCGGCCTTCATCACCCAGTTCTTCTTCCCCGGCAGCGATAGCCGCCATGATGAGATTGTTATTTTCCCAGCCCGATTTCGTTTGTACGGTGACATTTTTCAGGATCTGCGGATATTTCGTCATGATTCCTGCCAGTTCAGACAAAGGCTTCTGGCGTGTTTTCATGATAGACAGCAGCTGCACAGCCGTCAACAGGCCATCGCCCGTCGTATTATAATCGAGGAAAATAATATGTCCCGATTGTTCGCCTCCCAGGCAATAGCCATCTTTGCGCATCCGTTCCAGGACATAACGGTCCCCGACGGCAGTGATGACGCTCTGGCACCCCATTTCTTTCAGGGCCTTGTGGAAACCGATATTGCTCATGACCGTACCGACGACCGTATCCTGTTTCAGCCGCCCTTCTTCTTTCAATTTCAGGGCGCAGAGGAGCATAATCTGGTCGCCATCCATTTCCTGTCCTTTTTCATCGACAGCCAGGCAGCGGTCGGCATCGCCGTCATTGGCGATACCGATATCGGCACCGTTCTGCAGGACTGCTTCTTTAAGGCTTTCCAGATGGGTAGAACCGCAGTGGTCGTTGATATTGATGCCATTGGGTTCATGGTGGATAGCGATGACTTCCGCACCGAGCCGGCGGAAGATATCCGGACCGAGCTGGGAAGCCGATCCATTGGCCCCGTCATGGACGATTTTTAGTCCTGTCAGGTCGACATCGGTAGACTGGACGATGAAATCTTCATATTCATCCTGCAGATTCGTCCAGTTAGAAATCGTACCGATAGCTGCGCCGGTCGGACGGCTCTGGATACCGGAACGTTCATCTTTGAGCATGTATTCTTCAATGCGGTCTTCTGTTTCATCGGGCAGTTTATATCCGTACTGGTCAAAGAATTTGATACCATTGTATTCAAACGGATTATGGGAAGCCGAAATCATGACGCCAGCGTCGAGATGATGGACCCGTGTCAGATAGGCAATGGCCGGTGTTGGGATCACACCGACAAGATAGCAGTTTCCCCCTGCCGAGGTAATCCCTGCTGCCAGGATGCTTTCGAGCATCGTTCCGGAAATACGCGTATCCCTGCCGATAAGGAATGTGGGATGTTCTTTTTCCTGTCCCAGTACGTACGCAGCCGCCCGTCCCAGATGATATGCCAGTTCCGGCGTCAATGTATCATTTGCTATACCTCGTACTCCATCAGTTCCAAACAATCTTGCCATTTATTTTCCCTCCAACGGTTGATATATAGTTATAATTGCGATAGCTGTTTCCAGACCATCGAGAAAAGCACTCATAATTCCTCCGGCATATCCGGCTCCTTCGCCGACAGGATAGAGGCCGCTGCTGCCATCAGCCATACGGTCTTCTCCCCGGACAATCCGTACCGGAGCGCTGGTCCGGGTCTCTACGCCCGTCATGACGGCGTTATGATCGTCAAAGCCATGAATACGCCGGCCAAAATATGGCAGGGCCTTTGCCAGCGTATCAGTCACAAAGCCGGGCAGAACGCGGCGCAGATCGGTCCAGACGACGCCGGGCCGGTAAGACGTGACAGACGGCATCTGCCCCGTATCGTCCCGTCCCAGGAACGATCCTACCGTTTGTGCCGGTGCCTTATATGTCCTGCCGCCTGCTTCATAGGCCAGCTTTTCATAGCGACGCTGGAATTCTATTCCCGCCAGTGGCGTCGAACCGCCCACGTCATCGGCCGTCACATTGACGACGAGAGCGCTGTTGGCAATACCACTATCCCGTTTGTACAAGCTCATGCCATTGGTCACGACACCGCCTTCTTCTGACGCGGCCGCTACGACGACGCCGCCGGGACACATACAGAAGGAATAGCAGGACCGGTCGCTTTGTTTATCATGATATACGAGTGCATAATCGGCGGCATCCAGTCCCAGCTCAGCTGCGCTGCAGCCATACTGGGAATGATCAATCAAGTCCTGGGTATGTTCGATGCGTACGCCTACGGCGAAATCTTTCCGTTCCATATGGATTCCCTGCTGGTACAACATGTGGTACGTATCGCGGGCACTGTGCCCGATTCCCATGATGACGACCTCTGCCGGGACCGTCTCCGTGCCATTGATGGTAACTGAAGTAATCTGCCCCGTATCGTCTCTGCCGATATCAGTCACACAGCTGTTGAAATGAATGGTCCCGCCCATGCGTTCGATAGTCTGGCGCATATTCTTTACGACGCGTCGCAGGATATCCGTACCTACGTGAGGATTATAGGCATACTGGATATCTTCCGGTGCCCCGGCCTGGACAAACATCTGGAGTATCCTGGGCAGCAACGGGTGATTGACCCGCGTCGTCAGTTTTCCGTCTGAAAAAGTGCCGGCTCCGCCTTCACCGAACTGTACATTCGACTCGGGACGGAAGGGGCCGCCGTCCCAGAACTCTTCTACATGGCGTGTCCGCGTATCGATATCGCAGCCTCGTTCATAGACTACAGGCCGGTATCCATGACGGGCCAATTCCAGGGCTGCCGCCAGACCAGACGGACCGGTACCGACGACGACCGGCCGGTGGGCCAGTTTCCGGTTTCCAGGATGAATCGGCGGTTCAGGCCGGATCTCTAGTTTTCGAACGTCTTTGGCGTCGTGGCAATGTTTCCATACCCGCGCTTCGTCAGCCAGGGTGACATCGACCGTAAACACAAAGTAGATGTGCGGTTTCCGGCGGGCATCTATGGAACGCCGTACGATGACCAGACGCTGTATGTCTTCCTTACGGCAGCGTAATTTCTTCGCTGCCAGGACCGGGAGCGGCTTTTCCATCGGAACGGCGGTCCGTATATTTAGTACTCTGAGCAAAATGATTCTCTCCTTTAATCGTCCTTGCCGACTTCAACGGTGACTTTAATCGTATCCGGCGCAAAGACGGCCCCATCAATGGATGGCGCAGACATTTCAAAGTCTTTCGTTTCACTGATACCGCTGACATTGACTGCTGCCAGATTGATGCCTGACACGGTACCGACGACATCAGACCGTCCGCGTATTTCTACACTTTCCGGAATGGGACTGACACGCTTTACGGTATACCCGTCAGCCGGGTCCCCCGTCGTCGTCACATAGACCGGGACCCGTTTGGTCACGGCATCGGTCAGCAGTTTCACATTGACCTTGCTCTGCCACGGCGTCATTTCCAGCCCATCTACAGGAGATCCATCGGCATGGACCAGATGAATCGGTGCCATGACCGAGAAGTCCTGGTTTTTATCACCGACCGGAATATCGATGATGGCCCGGTCTACCTGCTGAATAAGGCGGCGGGCTCCACTGACGACGACTGTATCGGGCACCATGCGCAGACTGCTGATAGCTACATTATCGGGTAGCTTGCCGTTGAGATGAGGCGTCAGTTTGAATTCCTGTACGGCATAGACATCAATATAAATTTTTGCCGAATTCTGTGCCTGTTTCTTCAGTTCCGTCCCATTGGGAATCTGTACGTGTATCGGGACTTCCATTTCACCTTCCTGGGCGTTGGAGAGGTCGATATAGGCCTTGATATCCGATGCACCAACGTTAATAATCGTATTGCGCGGACCGGAAAGGCGGACGTAGACTGTCTTGGGGACATTGGCCGCAATATACTGGGAATTGAGATTTTCTACGGTGACCGGTACGGTATAGCTGCCTTCGCTCGTCGGGTTTTGTTCATTGATGATGACAAACCAGAGGACAATGGCCAGAATGAGACAGATGATGCGCAGCTGCCATTTTTGATTGAGCTTGATCATTATTTCATCGGCCTCCATTTCAATATGTTGGCCAGCCCCTGAGGCTGCCGTTTGAGGAATGTCATAAGAACGTTGCGCAGTGCCGTGCCGTCGAGATGACGGTAAATGTGGCCGCCGTATGTGTAAGAAATCGATCCCGTTTCTTCACTGACTACTACGACGACAGCATCGGCCAGTTCACTGATACCGATAGCGGCCCGGTGGCGCGTCCCCAATTCCGTCGAAAGGGAACGGTCACTGGTAAGCGGCAGCAGACACCCCGCCGCCATGATGCGGTCATCGCGGATGATAACCGCTCCGTCGTGGAGCGGCGTATTGGGAATAAAAATATTTCCCAGCAGTTCCCGCGACACTTTACCGTCAATCTGAATGCCCGTGTCAATATAATCATTGAGGCCGACATCCCGTTCAAAGACGATGAGTGCCCCCGTATGAGTTTTGGACATGGATTCCGTAACAGCTACGATTTCATCGAGCAGCCGCTCCAGTGCTTCCATATCGACGACCTGGCTGGAACGGATGAGGCGGCCGCGGCCGATTTGCTCCAGGGCACGGCGCAATTCCGGCTGGAATACGACAGGCAAGGCAAACATGATGACCATCATGCCCTGTTGAAGCATCCAGTTGATGACGTGAAGATTGAGAAAGCGGCTGCTGCTGATTACCGTAACGGCACCGAGGACGATGAGGCCTTTGATAAGGGCCACAGCCCGCGTATTACGGATCAGGATCAGCATTTTATATAAAAAGAAAGCGACGAGCAGAATATCTACAACATCGAGCAGGCGGAAACTGCTGATGAATCCCTGAATTGGTAAATACATAGTACACTCCCTGATATAATATCTGAAGACAGTACGTACATGAGACATTTCATGCAGTATTTTTATTGTACAATATTTCAGGGGCGCTGAAAAGAGCTTCTTCCCTGACCTGAAGCAAATAAAAACTGGCACTGAAGATAATCGTACTTCAGCACCAGTCTCCATATCAATATGGTCATTCCGCTTTTGCTTTGTCTTCGTCCGGGGCAGCAGCCGCTTTGGCAGCTTCTTCGGCGTTCTTTATGGCCTTTTCCTGATTCGCCAGGTCTTCAAAATTATACGATTTCAATTGTTTGGCCAGATTACGCTGAATACCGGCAAAGGCCGCGTAAATGGAACACATGCCGCTGCATCCTTTGGAACACGATCCCACGTCATGAAGGCAGCGCTGTAATTCCGTCTGTCCTTCTACGGCTTCAATGATATCAAAAAGGGTAATATCTTTCGGTGCGCGCTGGAGGGCAAATCCTCCTTCTACGCCCCGGTATGATTTCATGATATTGGCAGCCGTCAGACTGCGCATGATTTTTAACAAGAAGCGTTCCGGTATATTCTGTTTTTCTGCCAGGGCAGCTCCCGTTATTTTTGTTCCTTCCGGCAAAGATGCCAGGTACAATACCATACGAAACGCGTAATCTGTTGCCTGATTCAATCTCATAGCAAAATTCCTCCTTGCTGATGGGACTATGACTAACCAGCCCCATCGTTATCCTTGCTTATTATTATACAATAATTCACTAAATTCGTATAGTTTTTTTGACACAATATCCCCTATTTTTTTGACATAATACAAAAAAGCTGTGCAAATACGCAAGCGTATTGCACAGCCATAATACCGTATTTAGTTATAACAGACTCAGCCCCAGGTAGATAACAGCCGAAATACAGGCACTGATGGGAATCGTAATGACCCAGGCCAGAAGCATGCTGCGGGCTACCCCCCAATGAACGGCACGGACCCGTTCAGCCGAACCGATGCCCATGATAGAACCGGATACGACGTGAGTCGTACTGACCGGCAGGTGCAGGAAAGTCGCCGTAAAGATGACAATCGACGAATTCAGATCTGCAGCAAAGCCATTGATGGATTCCATCTTGAAGATTTTCGTTCCCATCGTAGAAATGATGCGCCAGCCGCCGGCCGATGTCCCCAGCGCCATCGATGTGGCACAGGCGATTTTTACCCATATGGGAATTTCCATAGTTTCAATGTAACCGCCGGACAGTAACGCCAGGGCGATAATGCCCATAGCTTTCTGCGCATCGTTCGAACCGTGGGAAAAAGCCATGAGGCTTGCCGACACGAGCTGCATTTTGCGGAACTGCCGGTTCAGGGTAATAGGAGAAAAATTACGGAAAATCCATAATAGCCCGATCATGACAAAGTACCCCGTTGCAAGTGCCACGATTGGCGACAGAATCAGGGACATGATGATTTTGCTGATCCCCGTTATATCCAGGGCAGCCGGTCCGACGCTGATGGAGACGGCACCGATAACGCCCCCGACAAGAGAATGGGAAGAACTGCTGGGGATACGGTAATACCAAGTTGTTATATTCCAGATAATCGAACCGATCAGAGCGGCTACAATGACTTCCAGACTGATCTGGGATGGGTTGAGGACCAGATCACCGCCAATGGTCTTTGCGACACCGGTACTGATCATGGCGCCGGCAAAATTCAGTGTAGCCGCCATGATAATAGCATGACGGGGCGTGATTGCCCGTGTCGATACACTGGTGGCAATGGCATTGGCCGTGTCATGAAACCCATTGACATAATCAAAAAGAACGGCAAGCAATACGACTGCCCAGATTAACCAATGCTCAGGCATACTTCAATACAACCCTCCTGAACGTGACAACCAAATCTTCACAGTCATCTGTCACGTCTTCGACAGACTGCAGTATTTCTTTCCATTTGATAATTTCGATGGGATCTTTGCATTCGGCAAACAGCTTTGCCATTTCTTCGTGATAGAGGTCATCACAATCCTGTTCCAGTTTCAGCACCTTTTTACTGCGTGCTTCTACTTTGAGATAGTTCTTTTTCAAATCCTTCATATATCCGATAGATTTGCGGATTTCCTTCATCGCTTTGGCCGTAATGACCGTCATCTGCTTAGTTCCTTCCGTAGCCTCGCCGACCTTGTACATCCACATTTTATCCATGATGTCATTAATGCTGTCTACAGTCGCATCCAGCTGGTCTATTAGCTGCTGGATATCTTCCCGGTCCATGGGGGTAATAAACGTTTTTTGCAGCCGTTTCATCGTTTCGACTACCAGTTCATTTGCCTTTGTCTTCAGATCAAAAATCTGATGCATGGCGTCTTCTGTAGGGATTTCCCGGTTCATGGCCTGACGCAGCAGATCAGCTGCTTCATAGCTGATACGGGCATGTTCGTCGAGCAAGGTGAAAAACTTCTCTTCTTTCGGCTTTAAATGGAATGCCATAGTCGTCCAATCTCCTCATTTTTACAAGTACATACCGGCCGTAGAATTTACAAAAACATGACGCATTTATCGTCAAAATTTTACAATGGCCTACTTTGCATTATATCATATGCGCTTTTTTTATTCTACATAATCGTTTTACTTTTCATAATTTCTGATGCATTATTTTAAACCAGTATTTCTTATCTTTATTATTTACAAAAAAGAAAAGTCTCCAATCGCCTAAAAAGAAAAGGGGAAATGGAGACTTTAATATGATATATAAAATTTACAATATCATTTACTGATATCCTATGGATTATTTGATGACAGCCTTATGGATGATTTCCAGGAAATCACCGGCTTTCAGGCTGGCACCGCCGACCAGTCCGCCATCAATGTCGGGGCAGGCTGTCAGTTCTGCTGCATTTTTGCCTTTAACGCTGCCGCCGTACAAAATGGATACATCCTGTGCAGCTGTGTCATCATAGAGAGCTGCCAGCTTTTTGCGGATAATGTCGCATACTTCTTCTGCCTGAGCAGCCGTCGCCGTTTTGCCCGTCCCGATAGCCCAGATAGGTTCGTAGGCGATGACCACTTTCGTTATATCAGCTGCCGCAATATCTTTCAGGGCGTTTTCGATCTGACCTTCTATCCAGGACTGCATAATACCGCCTTCACGCTGGGCCAGCGTTTCCCCACAACAGAGAATCGGCGTGAGTCCATGGGCTAGTGCAGATTTAACTTTCAGATTGACCGTTTCATCCGTTTCATTGTTGTATTCCCGCCGTTCCGAATGGCCGATGATGACATGGCTGACGCCGATATCTTTTAACATAGCCGGCGATACTTCGCCTGTGTAAGCGCCGTTGTCCAGCCAATGCATATTCTGGGCAGCGACATGTACAGCCGTTCCTTTTGTCAGTTCTACAGCCATCGGCAAATAGGGAAATACAGGGGCGATGACAATATCTGCCTGTTCCGCACCAGTAAGTCCCTGTACGAGAGCCGTGATGGTTTCCCGCGTTTCTTTTCCGGTGTGATTCATCTTCCAGTTACCTGCAATAATTGTTTTTCTCATCTCGAAAACTCCTTTGCGACTGATATAAGTAGATTTATTTATCACTCAGCGATTCTATACCGGGCAGCTTCTTGCCTTCCAGATATTCCAGGGAAGCGCCGCCGCCAGTAGAGATATGGCTGATCTGATTAGCAAGGCCTGTTTTATTTACAGCCGAAACGGAGTCACCGCCGCCGACAATGGAAACCGCCTGGGAATGAGCTACTGCACGGGCAACAGCTTCTGTGCCCTTTGCGAAGTTTTCCATTTCAAAGACTCCCATCGGACCGTTCCAGACGATGAGTTTCATCGGTTCCAGTTCACGGGCAAACAGTTCCTGTGACTTTGTACCGATATCGAGGATCATCCAGTCTTCCGGCACGGCATCAGCCGGTACGACTTTATGAGCCGCATCGTTAGAGAACGTTTCCGCTACATTCACATCGACGGGCAGCAGCAGTTTCTTTCCTTCGTCTGCTGCCTGGGCGATAAGTTTCTTCGCCAAATCGATTTTATCGGCTTCTACCAGAGACTTTCCAATACCATACCCCTGGGCTGCCAGGAAGGTGTTGGCCATGCCGCCGCCAATAATCATGACATCGACTTTGGGCAGCAGATTGGAAATGACTTCAATCTTATCGGAAACTTTGGCACCACCAATGATTGCTGCGAAGGGGTGTGCCGGATGATCGACGGCACCACCGATAAAGCGGATTTCTTTTTCCAGAAGGAAACCGGCTGCCATAGGAAGAAAAGCGGCAATACCGGCTACGGATGCATGAGCGCGGTGGCAGCATCCAAAGGCGTCGTTGATGCCTACATCGGCCAGAGAAGCCAGCTTGCGGGAGAATTCCGGATCATTCTTTTCCTCTTCCCCGTGGAAGCGCAGGTTTTCCAGGAGCAGGACCTGGCCCGGCTGCAGTGCCCCGGCCATAGTTTCCGTTTCGGCTCCGATGCAGTCCGGTGCCATCTGCACGGGAATCCCCAGCAGTTCCGACAGGCGGGCTGCCACCGGTTTTAAGGAATATTTTGCAACGGCCTTTCCCTTTGGCCGGCCCAGATGGCTGGCCAGGATGACCGCAGCCTGATGGTCGAGGAGATAGCGGATTGTCGGCAATGTTTTCTGGATCCGTGTATCGTCGGTGATAACGCCATTTTCATCAAGTGGCACGTTGAAATCAGCGCGGACAAATACTTTTTTCTTATCTACATCTACATCAGTAATTATTTTTTTCATAGTAGTCTCTCCTCTCGTCAGTCGAGACCCTGGGATGTGAGGTATTTCACCAGTTCGACGACGCGGCGGGCATATCCCCATTCATTATCATACCAAGAGACAATTTTCACCATGCCTCCGTCCATGACCATATTCAGGGGAATATCGATGGTCGTCGTATTTTCATTGCCGCGGTAATCAACCGAAACGAGTTCATCTTCGTTAGTATCGATGATGCCTCTGTATTTCCAAGCAGCGGCTTTTTTGAAGGTGCTGTTCAAATCTTCCAGGGTAACGTTTTTATCTTCTAATTCCAGGACAATATCCACAATGGAGACATCCGGTGTCGGTACGCGGACTGCCCGGCAGCTCAGTTTGCCTTCGAATTCCGGCAGGACTTTGGTAATGGCTTCGGCAGCCCCGGTCGTCGTCGGAATGATCGACATGCCCGCTGCCCGGGCGCGGCGGAAATCTTTATGGGATACGTCGAGTATTTTCTGGTCCGTCGTGTAGGAATGGATGGATGTGGTCATACCGCGTCTGACACCATACGTATCATTCATCAGTTTCAGGATAGCAGCCAGACCGCAGGTTGTCATAGAAGCGCCGGAAATGACGTGGTGCTTCTTGGGATTGTATTTATCTTCATTGACGCCAAGGACAATCGTAATGTCATCGATGGTGGATGGTGCCGTAATGATGACTTTTTTTACGCTGCCTCCCAGGGGAAGACGACTCTGGGAACTCGCCGTGCGGCGGCCGGCATATTTGCCCGATGATTCGATGATAATCTGGGCACCGAGAGCATCCCAATCGACATCTTTCACATCTTTCTGCTGAAACAGCGGATAGGCTTTCCCATCAACGATGATGTGGCCCGTATCATAGGTCACGTTATTTTTCAATGTGCCATAGATGCTGTCATATTTCAGAAGATGGGCCATCTGTTTCGGAGAACCGATATCATTGATGCCAACGATTTCGATTTCATCCTGATAGCGCTGGGCAATCTTAAAAAAACTTCTGCCAATACGCCCAAATCCATTAATACCTACTTTTACCATGCTATACACCCTTTCCTCATTATCATATCATCTTCAGGATTTGTTCTGCGGCTCCTTCATCTGTAACGAGGATTCCTGTACGGCAGGCACGCATCACCGCAAGGATAGCTTCAGCCTTGCTGGTTCCGCCTGCGACAGCTATAACATGTGGATGTTTTTTTATGTCTTTTAAAGAAATACCGGCATTGCTCGTCACGTGGACGACATGACCATCGAGACTGCAATAGCAGCCCAGGGACTCGCCACAGGCCATGAGCTCCTTCAACGCATGCGTTTCTACCGTTGTCAGGCCGCGCCGTTTTGCCATCGTATCGGCCCGGCCTATGCCGAACAGGACAATCTGGGCCTTTTGTGCCAGAGCTACATTTTCCCTCGCCTGTTCATCCGCATCAAGCATGAGGTGCAAAGCCGACTGGCTCAGCCCGTCCGGTATATGGACCATCCGGTACGTACCATGCGTCTTGACCGCTACGTTGGCGGCAATATAATTGGCCTGGAATTCGACGTGATTGCCAATGCCGCCCCGGGCCGGCACAATGACCGGTCCCGCCGTGCTTTCTGGCAGGCAGCGTGCTACTTCGGCCATGGTCGAACCGCCACTGATTGCGACGATTGCCCCCCGCGTGAGCAGGTCATTCAGGAGCAGGGCTGCCTGACGCCCCATTTCTTCACAGGCCGCTTTATCGGTATCACAATCGCCCGGTACGATATATACTTCTTTCAACTGCAGGTGCTGACAGAGCCGACGCTGCATATCATCGACATTATTCAGGCGCAGGAAACATTCCAGTAAATCCGGCATGAGTCTGCGTCCTTCCGGCTCAAGGGCAATCCCCATGGTTGTAAAACGCACGAGGCCACTTCGCCGCAGCACATCCACATGTGCCCGTACTATTCGTTCAGATAATCCCGACAAGGCGGCCAGAGACCGGCGCCCGACGGGTTCCGCATCAGAAATATGACGGAGCAGCAAATATCTTTCTTTGATGGTCCCCATTACATCGGGGGCTATTTTGCGAAAGACATTGAGAGTCTTTTCTTTCATCTTTTCCTCCCTTTTGCTGCCTGTCATGATAGTCTTTAAATACCTTTCGTTGCCATATAGGCCGCCAGGTCATTGACGCGGAGAGAATATCCCCATTCATTATCATACCAGGCAACAACTTTAATCATGTCGCCTTCGACAATCTGTGTATCTAGCGAATCGACAATGGAGCTATGGGGATCGCTGATATAATCGGAAGAAACGGTAGCGTCTTCTGAATAGGCCAGTATGCCTTTCAGCGGGCCTTCCGCCCATTTTTTCAGGGCACCGTTCACTTCTTCTACGGTTACTTTTTTCTGCAGGATAGCTACGAGGTCGGTCATCGAAACGTTCGGTGTCGGGACGCGCAGAGCCATACCGGTAAACTTGCCTTTCAATTCAGGCAGGACCAGGGCAACGGCCTTGGCTGCACCGGTAGAAGTCGGAATAATAGACTGGGTAGCGCAGCGGGCACGGCGCATATCTTTATGTACGCCATCGACGAGAAGCTGATCGTTCGTATAGGCATGAACCGTCGTCATCATACCACGGACGATACCGAATTCGCGGGACAGCACTTTGGCTACAGGAGCCAGGCAGTTCGTCGTACACGAACCGTTAGAAATAATACGGTGTTTTTCCGGATCGTACGTTTCTTCATTGACACCCATGACGATGGTCGTATCAGGATTTTTGCCCGGCGCCGTAATGATGACGCGTTTGGCACCGCCTGCCAGATGTTTGGATGCCGATTCGCGGTCTTTGAATTTACCTGTCGATTCGACTACTACATCTACACCCAGTTTTTTCCAGGGAATATCAGCCGGATCCGTATGATTGGTCACGGGAATGCGGCGCCCGTCAATAATCAGTTCACTCGTTCCTTCATCGTATGATACATCGTGGTTCCACGTACCATGCACGGTATCGAATTTTAATAAATCCGCCATGATAGGGCCAACGGAACGGTTATTGATAGCCGCGATTTCGATTTCCGGCTGCAGCAGGGACGTGCGGAGTGTGCACCGGCCAATTCTGCCAAAGCCACTGATACCTATTTTTACTGTCATTATGCTTCCTCCTTACACATAATCCAGGTAGCTATGCCTGACCGTCGGATATTCGGACAGACTACACCTCTTTTAAGTTCTACAGCTATAGTGTATACTACAATCCATAATTTGTAAATTATTTTTTCCTGTTATGGTTGTGTGAGGAGGAAGCAGTGCACTATATAGGCACTATATAAGTAAGTTTTTCGTATTTAGAATATTATTTTATCTATTTTGTATATACTATTTTATGTTTTATGAGCTATTTTATGAATGAAGCAGATTGTTACCAGTCATTTCCGGTGGCACCGGCAGTCCGGCAAGATGGAGCAGCGTCGGCGCGACGTCGGCCAGTTTGCCATCATTCAGAACATCATGCTGATGGCAGCGGCTGACTAAAATGCAGGGAACTTTATTTGTCGTATGTGCCGTATAGGGCGAACCGGTCACAGGATCTGCCATCTGTTCGGCATTGCCATGATCGGCAATGATCAGTACTTCGCCACCAGCCTGCTGCAGTACTTCTACAATACGGCCGACACAGGTATCGACTGTTTCAACGGCTTTGATGGCCGCCGGAATGACACCCGTATGTCCTACCATATCGGCATTGGCAAAGTTCAGCATGATCATGTCATATGTCCCCGACTGGATTTGTTCGATGACCTTATCCGTCACGACAGGGGCACTCATTTCTGGCTTCAGATCATACGTAGCAACTTTAGGAGATGGAACGAGGATCCGGTCTTCACCGGCATTCGGCGTTTCATTGCCTCCGTTGAAGAAATAGGTCACATGAGCATATTTTTCCGTTTCAGCGATGCGCAACTGTTTCTTCCCTGCTTTGGCCAGCACTTCGCCCAGTGTATTGACGATGGTTTCCTTATCGTAGGCAATGTGAACAGGCAGGCCGTCTTCATAACGGGTCATAGTCGTAAAGTAGATATCCCGTTTTTCTGGCCGGTCAAACCCCTTGAAATCAGGAGCTACAAAGGCTTCTGTCAGCTGCCGTGCCCGGTCGGGACGGAAATTAAAGAATATGACACTGTCTCCATCGGCAACGGGCTGATGGCAGAGGACGGACGGCACGACGAATTCATCGGAAACATCCGCTGCATAAGAATCGCGCAGGCAGGACCGGACATCGGCTGCTTCGACACCTTCGCCGAAGGCAATGGCCCTGTACGCTTTTTCAATGCGGTCCCACCGTTTATCCCGGTCCATAGCATAATAACGGCCGCTGATTGTCGCGATGGTTCCCGTACCAAGACGGTGGCATTCGTCTTCCAGTTCCTGGAGAAACGGGCCGGCACTGCGGGGAAGGACATCGCGGCCATCCAGGAAAGCATGGATAAAAACCTTTTTCAGACCGTATTGGCGGGCCATTTCCAGCAGGCCGAAGAGGTGTTTTTCACTGCTATGTACGCCTCCGGGCGACACGAGGCCCATGAGGTGAAGAGCTGAATGACGATCCCGGGCATTTTCCATGGCTCCCACCAGTGCTTCTTTTTTGAAGAAAGCACCCGTTTTAATATCGTTTGTAATTTTCGTCAGTGCCTGATAGACGACCCGGCCGGCTCCGATATTGAGATGTCCCACTTCGGAATTTCCAATCTGGCCTGCCGGAAGTCCTACGGCTTCGCCAGACGCTTCCAGGTGAGAATGGGGATAGTCATGCCACAAGCGCGGCAGCACCTTTAAATCAGCCATGGCCACGGCGTTATCTTTTTTTTCATCACGGCATCCGAACCCGTCCATGATGATCAGCATTACTGTGTGTTTTTGTGTCATACAGAATATCTCCTTACTATAAATTAAAAAGGGCAGGGAATGAATCCCTGCCCTCATTATAATATGTACTTCGCTGCCTTTCCAGCCGTGGCAGGCATCTATCCGGTATGATTGTCTCAGTGTTTGCTGTTATAGGCATTCATGATCTGAATCAGATCCAGTACTTTATTAGAATAACCAATTTCGTTATCGTACCAGGAAACGAGTTTGACAAATTTGTCTGTCAGAGCAATGCCGGCCTGAGCATCAAAAATGGAAGTGAGCGGGCAGCCGAGGAAGTCCGACGATACAAGCGGTTCATCGGTATAACCGAGGATACCTTTGAGTTCGCCTTCTGCTGCTTTCTTAACGGTAGCGCAGATTTCGTCATACGTTGCCGGTTTCTTCAGGTTGACCGTAAGGTCTACGACAGAAACGTCCAGAGTCGGTACACGCATGGACATGCCGGTCAGTTTGCCATCCAGTTCGGGAATGACCTTGCCAACAGCTTTGGCAGCACCCGTCGTGGAAGGGATGATATTCCCTGTTGCAGCACGGCCGCCGCGCCAGTCTTTGGCAGACGGTCCATCGACCGGTTCCTGTGTAGCTGTGACGGAATGAACAGTCGTCATCAGGCCCGATTCGATGCCGTAGGCATCATTGATGACTTTGGCCAGCGGTGCCAGGCAGTTCGTCGTGCAGGAAGCATTGGAAACGATTTTCTGGCCGGCGTACTGATCCGTATTGACACCACAGACGAACATATCTGCCTGTTTGCCATCTTTGCCTTTTTTGGAAGGAGCTGAAAGGACGACGTATTTGGCACCGGCCTGTAAATGCTTTTCTGCCAGTTCCGGAGTCAGGAACCGTCCCGTCGATTCGACGACATATTCGGCACCGACTTCGTCCCATTTCAGATTAGCCGGGTCTTTTTCCTGGGTAACGCGGATATGCTTGCCATTGACAATGAGTTCATTCTTTTCTACATCCGCTTCTACTTTGCCATGAAAGCGGCCATGCATGGTATCGTATTTCAAAAGATATGCCATGTAATCTACATCACAGAGATCATTAATTGCTACAATATTGATGTCATCCCGCTTCATGGAAGCACGAAAAACCAGACGTCCGATACGGCCAAACCCGTTAATGCCAACATTAATCATGAGAATACACTCCTTTTTTAAACTATAGGCACATCGCTAATGGATGTTTGTAACTTCTTTGTTCTTACAATGTCATTATGCCACATCGGGAACAATAATGCAATGCCATGGTCGTTTTATGTCCCACTTTTACGGTAAAAAAACAGACCTGCTACTGCAAGCCTGCTTTTGCTGCCATCATCCCAGCATATTCTTTGATGGCCAGACATGAGTCGAAAAGGACGATGGACTGGGGAATAAAGGAAAATAACGATAGGCGGTATGTATCTGTCGTGCGGTAATCACAGGGATAAGGGGTAACATTCATGCCTTCACGGGTGAAAAATCCGATGGCCCGCGCCATATGGAAGCCACTGGTCACGACGATAGGATGATGCCAGCCATGAGCATCACATAGCTCTCTGGCGAACCGGGCGTTTTCTGCCGTGTTGCGGCTTTTTTCATCACTGATGATGTCCTTCTCCTCTACTTCCAGAGACAGCAGCATCCGTTTTTCAATAGCAGCTTCGTTGGCATCACCGGCAAACACGACGCCACCGGAAAGGAGAATGGGAATGTGCAGCGCCTTCTGGATGCGCACGGCTGTCAGAAACCGATGGGACGCTGCAAGGCCCAGCTGGCCCGTTCCGTCAAAATCAGGCACGCCAGCCAGGGAACCTCCTCCCAACAGGATAATGACATCCCCGTCGAGCTGATCCAGGGGCGGCTGTTCATACCGTGTTTCCAGAGGATGAACAAACAGATGGCTGACGGGCTGGATGGAAAGACCATAAAAACAGAGCACGGTTACGAGCAGAGCCCAGCGGCCGGCAGCACGCTTGCGGAACATATATATAAGAATGGCAAATAAGGCAAGAAATACGCCGCCTAAAGGCAGAATCCACATATACAGCCATTTAATCACATACAACATGACCTATTCTTCCCTTCCCTTTTTTGTTACATCCAGAAGGATGACGCCGCCTTTACGCTTATAGCCGCTGTTCCACAACTCTTCCAGGGAAAACCAGCGGAAGCTTCCATAAGTTACGAGTTTGACCAGGAACGTATCTTCGTACTGGACGTACCCCGCCAGCCAGAACCAGTGCCAGACATAGGCGGCCAGATCCGGATTGGCATGTTTTAAATTGAGATAGGGGACAGGAAGATTATGATCTATTTCCCATTTTACAGCGCTTTCCAGCTCTTTCAGCGGGCAGTCACTGTACAAACCATGCATGGTGATACGTTGTTCACCGACGGACCGCAGATAGTTGCTGTATCCCTGTATCCACAATTCCAGCGTATCGATACCATTCTGTCGCGGACGCAAGAATGGTTTCATAATCTGTGAAAAATTAATATAATCCTGAGCCGTCAGATGATGAATGTCATACGGATACAAACGACTGAACCCCTGATTGAGGTCCAGATAAATACTGACATCACAGGCCGTCACGGCCCCGCAGCCGCCAATATTCATCCAGTGGTCAGTGAAGAGTTCCTGATTATATCCATAGTAATTGCCAACTTTAAACAGTGGTAATTCTTTCATTGCTATCATCCCTGTCCTAAAAGAGTACCAAAATGGTCTTTTTTATTATAACACATTTCTCCGTACGACGGCATCCCTATTATCGGAAATGAAAAAAGGTGCTGCCGCACAATACGTGTGCAACAGCACTTCTTTATCTGGTGGAGATGAGGAGAGTCGAACTCCTGTCCGTAAATGCCGCCCCATGAACTTCTCCGAGCGCAGACCTTGTTAGTTATCTCGAGCAGTTGTCGTACAAGGACAAACTAGACTGACTCCAGCCTGTGAGTTTCCCGTTCCAGCCACCAGGCAGAGCTGAAAGGTATCCCGCTAAGTGACGTCCCATCCCTGCCCGCAGGATTAGCAGAAAGGGACGTTAGCTGCGCTTAGGCAGCTAAAGCAAAGTTTTCTTCTTTAGCGTTTAATTTAACGTTTTCACCGATTTACGGGCAGATGACACCCCGGCTCGCTATTCATGATACAACCATCCACGTCGAAACCTTTACATCCCCGTAAAGGTATACACATTACTGTGCATATTATAGTATATCATAGGAAAAACAATTTACAAGTCTCAAATACCATATTTTTTTGCAGAACGAGGCCACTTACCAATACATTACATTCACTTTTTTAGCCGTGTACTGTTGTTCCAGCATGGCGACATGAGACAAAAAGGCTGGATCATCGAAATATTTTGCTTCATGAAGACAATGCCGGATACATCGCTGGCATTTGATGCATGTCCCCGTGACGACAGATGGATTCTCACGCGATATAGCTCCCATAGGACAGTTTCTGGCACAGATTCCGCATTGAACGCACCGGTCTTCCCGGGTCTTTGGACGGGCTTTAAGGAATTTCGCCGGTTTCCCATCAATTCCCTTGGGGATATAGTACGGGGCTGCTGCATCACCATCTACAGATACCACGTCTGGCATATCCATCCTGTCCCGGATTTTTTCAGCCGTCCTGTCAGCCAGCTGCCGGATATCTGCCAGATCCCATTCATCGGGCCGTCCGGGAGCCAGCCGGTCTGAAAAGGCATGGGTCGCAACAAAAGCCCCAGCAGATATAGGACAAAAATTATTCTTCTGCAACAGGTCACACAACTCCGCCAGGGAATTGTCAAAAGACCGGTTGCCAAAGGTCACGAGCGCCACGGCCCGCGTCCCCTGCCCGTGAAAGTTTTCTGTATAAGCTGGCAGTATTTTATTGGGCAGCTTTCCCGCATAGGTCGGACCTGCTGCGATGACCAGATCATAAGGGCCAAAGGTATATGCCGTTTTCCGTTCTTCCGGTAAATCGAGAGAGATTTCATGAAGTGGTACGGAAAGCAATTCTGCCAGACGGGCGGCACAGTACCGGGCTACCTGCCTGGTCTTGCCCGTCGGGCTGAAAGATATGGTATAAATCTGTTGAATCAGCATCATTTTTTCCTCCTTTATCGAAATTTCACAGGTTTGCTGCTGATGAAATCCATCGGTATTCACTCTTCTATTTTTTTCATGCCATGAAGTGTCCGTATGGTTCCTCTATCAAGAGAATACCCATCAGACGTCAGGTCCAGATCGGGCATTACAGTAGATACTCCGTCAATGCCCATGAGGCTGGTCATGACATCGTACAGCAAATCATTCGTCCAATAAGCATCCCGATGATTCCGCAGCGTATCAACTATTTTCGGATATTCCTGGATAAATGTATCACTGAAAATCATGACAAAGGGAATGTGACTCATAGCATAGGTGAATTTTGTCGCTTCGTGAAAATACCCCAGATCCACTTCTTCTCCATGGTCAGAAACATATACGAGTCCCTTAAACCGGGACTCCGCCTTAATCCGGTCATAGATTTTCTGCAAGACATAATCCGTATAACCCACGGCATTGTCATACTGATCGATACGTTCATTTTCTCCATGAAAAGCATTCCACTTCGTCGGATACCTGTCCCCATATGATCCATGACAGCCCATGAGATGAATGACAATCAGGGCATTGGAAGAGTCCTCCAGATTTGGGATCGTATCGGCCAGTACCTCATCAAAATAGTTCGTCCGGCAATCTTCCGTCCCGTTCCGCTCATTGAGCCACACCTGATAATCAGCCGTGCTGGCAATTTCGGCAACTGGTGTATCCCAGGCACCGTAATGTCTCTGATTGCTCAGCCAAACCGTATCATACCCGGCTGCTTTGGCTACTTCCATAAGGGAACAGGCATCTTCCAGGGAAATATCATTATACTGGTTTTTCTCACTCAGGGCATAGGTCAGGACAGGTACAGTAAGGCTATGATTCGAGTAGGCATGAGTAAACAGTATGGTATTCGTTTTTTCAGTCTGTTGTAATAACCAGGGCGTATCCGGCCGGTCATATCCATAGGCCTGCATGTGGTCCCGGTTTTCCGATTCACCAATGACTAGCACGAATATGCCGCCTGACGATGAAATCCTCAGATTCTGCAGCGATTGCAATCTTTCCTGCCGCACTGCTTTTGCCTGTCCATACTTCTGATATTCCTGCAACACATTTTCCGTTTCATCCATAATCCGCACGGGCAGATAACTGGATGACTGCTCCATAACGCAGAAGCCTGCCGCCAGTGTAACCAGGACCAGCAATAGTTGTCCCCAGAGTGGATACCGGCTCTGCTTTCTGCCAGCATCGTGCAGTATATACATCATGGCAGAAACCACCGACAGCAGCATCGTACCCGTCACACACCATAGGAATATATTCTGGTCTTTTAAATAAGACATAGCTTCGCTGCCGTTGGTCTGAAACAAAGTAAGGACAATCGCCGACGACAACACATGTCCACTGACTACGTAGTATCCCCAGAATAAGAGTGGTATGAGCAGAAAAACAGCACCTAGCAAATATACCGTACCCAGGCAGAAACGCCGCAAGTGGGAAAACCGCACCTGCCCGGCCATGATTCGCAAAGAAAAAATAGTGAGAAATGATGCAGTTCCCATGACAAAAGCATGAGCAATCTCTTCATGCAGGATCCGCTGACCAGACAATAGTGGAATAAAAGCGGCTGACAATACAATCCCATTATAGAGTATCATCGTCCGTACCCATTTTTTATCATACTGCCATGCTGTCAGATGTAGGACGGATTTTGCGGACATTCAAAATAAAAAAGAATGTGGAGGTAACAGACAATGGCAAAATCATTATTTGAGGAACTGGGCGGCAAATACGAAAGGCAAGGGGATTATTTGATACCGTGCTTAACTGTACCCGCCGAAGAAGAACAGGCAATAGGCATCTGGGGGCAACGGCATTTAGATTATCTAAAACAGTACCGTAAAGTTACATACACCAATCTTCTTACAAGCGGCAGGCTAAACGCCTACCTTGCCGACATCAACAGACAGGCACAGGAACGCTTTGAAAGGCTCATAGAGGGTATGAAACAGGCACAGGGCATAACGGAACAGCTAAAGGCAGAAAACGCCTTAGAATGGACAGGATGCCTCAATAACATAAGGGCTTGTGCGAGGGAGATTGTGGAAAAGGAAATTATTTTTGCATAAACAGATGATTAGTGGCAGGGGGAAATCCTGCCGCTTTTTCTGCTTTAGTTTGTCAGCTTGACAAATAAAGGGTTAAGGAATATAATTAGATTCAGTATTATACAAGGAGTTAATAAATATGCGGCAAGGTATTCTTAAATAAACTGTCAATTTGATAGTGGGAACAAAAAGTAGCAGTCCCGTTTCACTTTTAATATGGGGCTTAGTTTTTTGTACCCAGTTTAAGAATACTTTTATCATGTAATTTTATATGCCCGAAAACATATAAGTGTTTTGGGGCTATTGGAGTTATTTACCCAGTGATAGGAGTATTTATCACTGGGTATTTTTATGCCCTTTTTTGGGTGTTGATAGGAGGAAAATCACATGAAAATAATTAACTTAGGCATTCTGGCTCACGTTGACGCAGGAAAGACAACATTAACGGAAAGTTTATTGTATACCAGTGGTGCAATTGCAGAACTAGGGAGCGTAGATGAAGGCACAACAAGGACAGATACAATGAATTTGGAGCGTCAAAGGGGAATCACTATCCAGACAGCAGTGACATCTTTTCAGTGGGAGGATGTAAAAGTCAACATTATAGATACGCCAGGCCATATGGATTTTTTGGCGG
Source organism: Megasphaera hexanoica (assembly GCF_043520715.1). Lineage (NCBI taxonomy): Bacteria > Bacillati > Bacillota > Negativicutes > Veillonellales > Veillonellaceae > Megasphaera > Megasphaera hexanoica. Next base: position 2,457,856 of record NZ_CP171361.1, read on the forward strand.
AAGTATACCGTTCTTTATCCGTATTAGACGGAGCAGTATTATTAGTTTCTGCAAAGGATGGCATACAGGCACAGACCCGTATACTGTTTCATGCACTACAGATAATGAAGATTCCGACAATTTTTTTCATCAATAAAATTGACCAAGAGGGGATTGATTTGCCAATGGTATATCGGGAAATGAAAGCAAAGCTTTCTTCGGAAATTATAGTGAAGCAAAAGGTTGGGCAGCATCCCCATATAAATGTAACGGACAATGACGATATGGAACAGTGGGATGCGGTAATTATGGGAAACGATGAACTATTAGAGAAATATATGTCAGGGAAACCGTTTAAAATGTCAGAACTGGAACAGGAAGAAAACAGGAGATTCCAAAACGGAACGTTATTTCCCGTTTATCACGGAAGCGCTAAAAACAATCTGGGGATTCGGCAGCTTATAGAAGTAATTGCCAGTAAATTTTATTCATCAACGCCTGAAGGTCAATCTGAACTATGCGGGCAGGTTTTTAAGATTGAATATTCAGAGAAAAGGCGGCGTTTTGTTTATGTGCGTATATATAGCGGAACATTGCATTTGAGGGATGTTATTAGAATATCTGAAAAAGAGAAAATAAAAATCACAGAGATGTGTGTTCCGACAAACGGTGAATTATATTCATCCGATACAGCCTGCTCTGGTGATATTGTAATTTTACCAAATGATGTTTTGCAGCTAAACAGTATTTTGGGGAACGAAATACTGTTGCCGCAGAGAAAATTTATTGAAAATCCTCTCCCTATGCTCCAAACAACGATTGCAGTAAAGAAATCTGAACAGCGGGAAATATTGCTTGGGGCACTTACAGAAATTTCAGATTGCGACCCTCTTTTAAAATATTATGTGGATACTACAACGCATGAGATTATACTTTCTTTTTTGGGGAATGTGCAGATGGAAGTCATTTGTGCCATCCTTGAGGAAAAATATCATGTGGAGGCAGAAATAAAAGAGCCTACTGTTATATATATGGAAAGACCGCTTAGAAAAGCAGAATATACCATCCACATAGAAGTCCCGCCAAATCCTTTCTGGGCTTCTGTCGGGTTGTCCATAGAGCCGCTCCCTATTGGAAGCGGAGTGCAGTATGAAAGCAGAGTTTCACTTGGATATTTAAATCAATCGTTCCAAAATGCGGTTATGGAGGGGGTTCTTTATGGCTGCGAGCAGGGGCTGTATGGATGGAAAGTGACAGACTGTAAAATCTGTTTTGAATATGGATTGTATTATAGTCCTGTAAGTACCCCCGCAGACTTTCGGCTGCTTTCCCCTATCGTATTGGAGCAGGCTTTAAAAAAAGCAGGGACAGAACTATTAGAGCCATATCTCCACTTTGAAATTTATGCACCGCAGGAATATCTCTCACGGGCGTATCATGATGCTCCAAGGTATTGTGCAGATATTGTAAGTACTCAGATAAAGAATGACGAGGTCATTCTGAAAGGAGAAATCCCTGCTAGATGTATTCAAGAATACAGGAACGATTTAACTTATTTCACAAATGGGCAGGGAGTCTGCTTGACAGAGTTAAAAGGATACCAGCCAGCTATTGGTAAATTTATTTGCCAACCCCGCCGCCCGAATAGCCGTATAGATAAGGTTCGGCATATGTTCCACAAGTTAGCTTAACAGCTTGCAAAAGTCATATAAAATGAGATTTGAAAGGATTAGAGACTAATTATGATGAAATGCGAATGGATATTGTGTCCTGTTTGTGGGAGCAAAACCCGTAATAAAATTAGGAAGGACACTGTTTTGGAGAATTATCCCCTTTATTGTCCAAAATGCAGACAAGAAAGATTGATTAAAGTTGACAACTTGAAGATAACTGTCATCAAAGAGCCAGACGCTTAAGACGCAGAGCCGATGAAATTGTGGAACAATTCACGAATCATCGGCTCTTTTTGTTTCGTATTTGAAAGAACAAACTCACCAAATAAAAAAAACGATATTCGGGTGGGTTATTTTGTTATACCCTAAATTACCCTCTGAATTTGTTTTTAAATTTGGAGGGATTTTTTTATGTCCTTTTTTCGGGCAGTTATCTATCTGCTCATACGAAGCAAAATTTATCAATACATAGCATATCAGAGAACGGCAGGAAACCAGTTAAAAAAATTTCTGCCAGTGCAACGGTACTTCTCACCTTGAAAGTAGAAGTACAATCTCCATACAATAGAATTACTATTTCCTATAACCGTAAAGGTCACAGAGCCTTTGCGGTTTTTCTTTTGTCGATTTTTGTTGGAAAGTGCCGTAGGGCTGTTTCTGATATGCGGTGTCGTTCTCCGCCTCTCCATCTGGATTTTTTACATTTCAAAAATTCAGATGGGAGGTATTTATGGTGAAATATGCACCAAGAAAGGTATATATCAGAGAAAGTGGCGGCTATGTGGAATTATCCTACACGGAGTTCTGCCGTTGCAGGGAATCCGACCAGACCTATATGGACAAGCTGTTTATCCCCATTCAAGGCTGTCTGCTTGAAGTCGTGAGGGAGCAATACACAGACTTCTACCGTGACAAGGAACGGTGGCGTTATCTGCAAAAATTAGATACAAAGAATAGACTGCTATCTCTCGACGGATTTACGGACAGCGAGGGGAATCCTCTGGACTTTATCACTGATGAAGCGGTGGACATTGCAGAAACCGTTGTCAATGCGGTCATGGTGGACAGGCTGAAAGCCGCCCTGCCTTTGCTGTCGGATAGTGAACAGGAGCTGATACAGGCAATCTTTTTTGACGGACTTTCCGAGCGTGAAGTCGGGGCGAGGTTGGGCATAACCCAGAGCGTTGTAAACAAACGCAAAGCCAGAATCCTAATAAAACTAAGAAAGATAATAGAAAATTAAAATTTAAGGCGTTCAGCCCCCTTGTTTTTTCCTTTGGGAAGATGAGGGGGCTTTTCTCTGCCCTCTCAATCAATTCTGATTGGAGGAAGTAAGAATGGCATACAACCACGGACGGGAGGACAGGAAATGGCGTATCTGGAAAGAAGCGGAGGAAAAGCTGCTGCGTGAGTGCGGCGTTGATGAAGCGACCATTGAGCAGATACGCATGGCGGACAGGGCAGACTTCAATTCCAACAGGCGGTTTTACCGATGGACGAATGACGTTGCGGAATATCTTGAGGACATGGCAGGCAGGGAGCGGCAGGCGGAAGTGGGTACGGTTGCGGAGTTACTGGAAGAGATTGAGAGCGAAAATCTCTATCAAGTATTAGTCACGGTGGACGGGCGTACCTTGAAAATCGTCCTGCTGAAAATGCAGGGGTATTCCACAAAGGAGATTGCCCCGCTTGTGCATTTGACGACTGGTGCCATCTATGCGAGGTTAGACCATCTGCGGAAGAAGCTGCGGAAAATTTTATAGCTTCTAAAACAGCCTGCCATCCTGCGGGCTACTGGGTGAGGGATGGAAATCCCCTCACTCATTTTTTGCAGGAGGACAACAGGATGGCATACAGGGTTAAGGCATACACGCTTCGGGAGGAATCCACGGAAAGCGGCACAAGGTATTTTATCAGCTTTAAGGACGGGCAGGGCAAATCCCACGAGTTGGAAGTGTCGGAACAGTTCTTTATGGAGTTTCGGCAGATGGAGCGCAGGAACAGGAATCTTTTCTAATGGGACGAGCGGCACAGGGAGTTTAACGAGGTATGGGACGAAACCCTTTACAGACGGGCGTTGCGTGTGCCTAAGAGCCTTGATGAACGCATGGTTGAGGAAGAACGGAATGAAACGCTCTATAAGGCGGTTGGGAGCCTTCCAGAGATACAAAGGCGGCGTTTCCTGCTCTACTACGAGTATGAGTTCAATTTTTACCAAATCGCCGCTATGGAGCATTGCACCGCTTCGGCAATACAGAAATCTGTTGCGATTGCAAAGGAGAAAGTAAAGGCGGAAATTGAAGAAATATCTCCAACCGTGACCGACACCGCCCGAAAAAGAAATCTGTTTTTTATTTGTGTGGGATTGGCGGCATTACATACTCTCACTTTTTTCCGTGGGAGTAAATCTATTTTTAAGGAGGTCAACGCCTATGTGCAACGAAAACAAAGACACCGCCCGAAAGGAGGAAAGCCATGCAGAAGTTACAGACAGTCAACGCCGAAACGCTCCTTTATGAACCGCTTGAGAAACCATCCTTTGTGGTGGACAGCCTTATCCCGACAGGCTTATCGCTGTTCTGCGGCTCACAGAAGATAGGCAAAAGCTGGCTCATGCTGAAGCTATGCTTATGCGTGTCGCAGGGAATCCCTTTATGGGATATGCCGACAATGGAGGGCGATGTGCTTTACCTCTGCCTTGAGGACACGTTCTGCCGCATACAGGACAGGTTATTTCGTTTGACGGACGAAGCAAGCGGGCGGCTCCACTTTGCCGTGGCAAGCTGCAAGCTGTCAGACGGTCTTATCGTGCAGCTTGAAGATTATCTGAAAGATTACCCAGACAGCAGGCTCATTGTCATTGATACCTTGCAGAAAGTCCGTACAGCTTCAAAAGACAATGCCTATGCAAGCGACTATGGGGACATCTCCCTCATCAAAGACTTTGCCGACAGGCACTCTCTGGCGGTCATTGTCGTACACCACATCCGAAAGCAGAATGACAGCGACGTGTTCAACAAGGTGTCTGGGACGACAGGATTAACGGGGAGTGCGGACGCTACCTTTGTTCTGGAAAAGGAGAAACGTGCGTCTGACACCGCCAAGCTGTATGTGACGGGCAGGGACACGCCTTATCAGGAATACACGCTGCGTTTCCGTGATTGCCGTTGGGAGCTTGTGGAGCGGAAAACGCAGGAGCAGCTTGCGAAAGAAACGATACCAGATGTCCTTTTTCGGTTGGTGGATTTTATGAGGGATAAGGAAGAATGGATAGGCACGGCAACGGAACTGTTAGCCGCTATGGGGGAAACGGAAACCATACCCACGGTGATTACGAAATGGCTGAATGAATACCGCACCACATTTTTAAGCGAGAACCGTATCTGCTACCAGTACAGCCGCAGGAAAGACGGCAGGCGGATTGCCCTTGCAAGGAGGGCGGGTGACAGCGGTGATGGTGGTGACAGCGATATTAGGATACCCCCCTGTTACTGTCATTGACGCTTAAAGCCATGTAAAGCTGGCGGCTCTGCCCTGCGGGTGACAGCAGTGACGGTGGTGACAGTGATTTTAGGATACCCTGCCGCTGTCATCCCTACGGGAGAACACCCCGTAAACGCAAAATGCAGGCGTGAGATTTACTCGCCCTTTTCGGTCGTGTAAAACCACCCCTGCGGTCAGAAAAATCATTCCGATTTTTCCGACTGCGTTTACAGGGTGTAACACACTACACTTTGCCCTGCAAAGTCGTGTGCCAGACGTTCCCTCTGGACTCCCTTAAGGCAGGGCTGTGCCCTGCTATCCTACGCCTTACGGCTTCGGATAAAAGAATGGCGGCATGACGGTGACGGCTCTTGCGAGGGGGGTATCCCAAAAACACCGTCATCATCGACATGACCGTCATGCAGGGGGTGAGGGTGACAGTTGCGGCAGTCGGCAGGGGGTATCCCAAAACTGCTGTCACCACCGTCACCGCTGTCACCCCAAAGGACGGTCACCCGCCGAAAGAAAGGAGGAATCCGCCTATGCCTTATGCAATCCTGCGTTTCCAGAAACGAAAAGCGGGCGGCGTTGCGGCTTGTGAACGCCACAACGAGCGGAAGAAAGAAGCCTACAAAAGCAACCCAGATATAGATATGGAACGCTCTAAAAACAATTACCATCTCATAGCACCACCAAAGTACACCTACAAGAAAGAGATTAACCGCATGGTAGCCGAAGCGGGGTGCAGGACAAGGAAAGACAGCGTGATGATGGTGGAAACGCTCATCACAGCTTCACCAGAATTTATGAACCAGTTACCGCCCGAAGAACAAAAAGCGTATTTCCAGACGGCTCTTGACTTCATTTCGGAGCGTGTTGGAAAGCAGAATATCCTCTCCGCTGTCGTCCATATGGACGAGAGAACGCCCCATATGCACCTCTGCTTTGTGCCGATTACGCCAGACAATAAGCTGTCAGCGAAAGCTATCTTAGGCAACCAGAAATCATTATCCGAGTGGCAGACCGCCTACCATGAGCGGATGTCCTCACGGTGGAATCAGCTTGAACGGGGGCAGTCCTCAATGGAAACCAAGCGGAAACACGTCCCCACATGGCTCTATAAATTAGGCGGCAGGCTTGATAAACAGTATGAAGAAATCGTGTCTGCCCTATCCGACATCAACGCCTTTAACGCAGGGAAGAAAAGGGATAAAGCGTTAGATTTACTCTCTGCATGGCTGCCAGACGTGGAGAAATTCTCTAAGGAAATCGGGAAACAGCAGGCGTATATCGACAGTTTGAAAGAGAGAATTGGGCAGGAATCAGACTATGCGGGGCGTATGCGTGATGAAAAGTACGAGCAGGAACTAAAGGTGCAGAAAGCGAATCAGAAGATATTTGAATTGCAGAGAACCAACGAGCAGATGGGGCGGCTGCTGTCAAAAATACCGCCCGAAGTGTTGGAAGAATTGCAGAAAAATCATAGAAGCAGAGCGAAAGAAAGGTAGATATGTGAATGAAGAAACAGGATTTTAAGGTGTTAAAGACCAAAGACTTGTACCCGTTCCCCGACAATCCGTTTCATGTGGCAGAAGATGAAACACTGTCAGAGTTAGCGGAAAGCATCAAGGAATTTGGCATTGTCACGCCGATAATCACACGCCCGAAAGAGGACGGGGACGGTTATGAAGTGATTGCAGGACAGCGGCGTGTCCGTGCTTCTGAACTTGCAGGGATAAATACCGTGCCTGCGTTTGTCCTGCCCTTAGACCGTGACCGAGCCATCATCACCCTTGTAGACAGCAATTTGCAGCGTGAGAATATCCTGCCATCGGAGCGGGCGTTTGCTTACAAGATGAAATCCGAAGCCATGAAGCGGCAGGGTTTCCGCACAGACTTAACCTCGTCACAAGTTGTGACGAAGTTGCGGACGGACGACAAGGTGGCACAGGGCTTCGGCGTGGGCAGGATGACCGTGCAGCGTTTTATCCGCCTGACGGAACTGATACCGCCGATTTTGCAGATGGTGGACGAGGGGAAAATCGCCCTCACGCCTGCGGTGGAACTGTCCTTCTTGAAGAAAGACGAGCAGGAAAACCTCTTTGCCACGATGGAGAGCGAAGAAGCAACGCCCTCACTCTCACAGGCACAGCGGATGAAACAGTTAAGCCAGAGCGGGCGGCTTGACATGGATACGATATTTGCGATTATGACGGAGGAAAAGGGCAACCAGAAAGAAACCTTGAAAATCAACACAAGCAAGCTGAAAAAATACTTTCCGAAGAACACAACGCCGAAGCAGATGGAGGAAACCATCATCAAACTTTTGGAGCGTGAGTTGCAGAGGAAACGCAACCGTGACAGCCGCTAATCTTCTTTTTTCGGGAAGTAAATACAGAGAGTTGAGGTATGGAGAATGAGAGAAATCCAGTATGAAATCGTAAAGGAAATCGCAGTATTGTCTACGGGCGACAGTGGCTACACAAAGGAAATCAATCTCATTTCATGGAATGGGAAAGAGCCGAAGTATGACATCCGCAGCTTTTCCCCGAACCGTGAAAAGTGCGGCAAGGGAATCACGCTGAACGCTGATGAAGCGGCGGCACTCCTTAAAGCATTACAGAAAGAATTAAACAGCGAGGATTAATGGTATCTGATTGGCAGGGCGGGGACATTTCCAAACTCTTCCCTGCCCTGTCTGGAAAGGAAGATTTAAGTATGGGCGAGGATAAGAAAGCAGATAAAAAGAGAAAGCGTATCGTGCCAAAAGCACCAGTGCAGATGATAATCAGCCGTGAATATGTCGGCACACAGACCGTTACAGAAGCGTTTGTCCCGATTATCTCCGAGGATATTCGGAAGAAGATTGCCGAGGGCGACACCTTCGACAATGAGGGGCTGTCCGCTTAGAATGTACGCAATGGGACATGAAAACAGATAGGACAGATACGGAGGTTTTACAGTATGGCAGGAATCAAAGAAGAAAAGAAAATCTATTTAGTCGGCATTTATTGCCGCTTATCTAAAGACGATGGTACGGATAACGAGAGTGCGAGCATTGCGACACAGAAATCCATCCTCACGGATTATGTGAAAAAGCAGGGATGGCACATAGCAAAAACGTATGTGGACGATGGTTATTCTGGTACAAATTTCCAAAGACCAAGTTTCCAGAATATGATAAAAGACATTGAAAGCGGTCTGATAAACTGCGTGATTACGAAAGATTTATCCCGTCTGGGGAGAAACTATCTTGATTGTGGGTTATATCTGGAAGTTTTCTTCCCAGAGCATAACGTGAGGTATATAGCGGTCAATGACGGCGTAGATACCTTGAATAAATCTGCTATGGACATCACGCCTTTCCGCAACATTTTAAACGAAATGTATGCCGCTGACATATCTGTTAAGATAAAATCGGCATATCGGGCGAGGTTTCAACAGGGGAAATTCATGGGAACTACCGCCCCTTATGGCTATATCAAAGACCCTGCCGACCACAACCATCTGCTGATAGATGATAAAGTGGCACATGTTGTAAAAGAGATATTCGACCTTGCATTAAAAGGGAATGGAGTTGCCAAAATTTGCAGACATCTTAATAAACAGCATATCCTACGCCCTGCCGCTTATGCGGCGGAGCGTGGCGAAACAGGCTTTGAACGTCATTTTGAGGGGAACGAGGACAAACGCTATATTTGGAGTGGGAACAGCGTGAGGAGCATTTTAAGAAGCCCGATATATGCGGGAAATCTTGTAGGCTACAAACGGATTGCCGCCAATATGAAAAGCAAGAAACGCCCCTCTAAGCTGCCCGAAGAATGGGAAGTGATACCCAATACCCATGAGGGAATAGTCACGCAGGAGGAATTTGATATTGTCCAACAGCTTATTACAAGTCGTAGGCTTCCACAGAACAAGGGAGGATTTGTAAATATTTTTGCAGGCGTTATCAAGTGTGTGGACTGCGGATGTGCTCTGCGGGCAATGAACGTACACAGGAGGAAACGCCCAGAGATTATCGACTGTGTACAGTATTCATGTAATAATTATGCAAGAAACGGAAGAAGCGAGTGTAGTGCCCACAATATAGAAGCAAGGGATTTATTCAATGCCGTTCTTGCCGACATCAACTGTTTTGCGGATATGGCAGTGAATGATGAAAAGGCGGTCAGGGCCATAGAAAAGCGGCTCACGGAAACAGACCAGAGCAGGGCGAAAGCATTAGAGAAAGAACGTAAGAAGCTGAACAAACGCCTTGCGGAACTGGACAGGCTGTTTTCCTCTCTCTACGAGGATAAGGTCATGGAGCGTATTACCGAGCGGAATTTTGAGATGATGTCGGGGAAATACCAGAAAGAGCAGCTTGAAATTGAAGCAAGGCTGAAAGAGGTGACGGAAACTCTTAATGAAAGCTACGAGAAATCACGGGGAATCCGTGACTTCCTCGCCCTTATCCGAAATTATCAAGGCTTAAAAGAACTGGATGCAACAGTTATAAACGCACTCATAGACAAGATACTTGTTTCGGAGCGTGAGAAGATGGCAGACGGAACAGTGAAGCAGGAAATCAAGATTTACTATAAATTCATCGGCTTTGTCGATGAATTACATATCATACCTACAAAACGGTGGGCAGCAATGCCCGCTAAAAATTGTACGGTGTGCGGCGTTGAATATGTCCCGGGCTCTGGTGCATCAAGGTATTGTCCTGCTTGTGCCAAGAAGATACGGAGGGAGAAATCAAACGAGAGCAAACGCAGGAGCAGAGAACAGAAAAGGATAGCATGTATGAACTGTCCGCAAAAAATGACCGACTGATTTCCTACCACGAGGAGGGCACAGATAGCAGCACTGTCATAAAACCGGTACGGTGATAAATCCGGAACCATCCACTGGCAGACACCATAACACAACAAATATACGCCGGCACTGGCTATCCCCTTTATGATTTCATTACAGCGGCCATATCTATGAAAACGAAAAACCATGAATCACATCTCTCCAGTCATGCGAAATCTATGAAAGAAACCGCATTTATATATCTCATTATATCATACTCCAGGAGTGCGATACAGCCTGTTAGTACGGGAGTTCATAATGCATACATTTATTTGTCCAAAAGCAGATATTTCCCAGAAAAAAGGACTGTCCGAAAAATACAGACAATCCTTTTGAAAATTCCTGATATGCTATTCTTCTATACGTTTTTTCCCATGCAATGTCCGGATTGTATCTTTTGTCATATCGTATGAACTTACACGTCTATGTGATATGTGTTGCGCATGTATTGCCGGACTTCTCCCTGTATGTAGAGGGAGCCCACTATGCAGAGTACCTGTCCTTCCTGCACGGCAGCAAAGGCCTTATCCAATCCGTGGACAATGCTGTCCGCCCAGTCGGCCCGGCATGGCAGGATTTTTGCCATTTCTTCCGGATCAGACGTACGCGGTGTCGGTGCTGGTGCGCAGACGACATAATCATCGTCATGGAACAGTTCATGCACCATCTGGGTATAATCTTTATCGGCAAGGACCGAAAAGAGAAATACCCGCTTTCTGTCCCCAAATACATCACTGTAAGTCTGACAGAACGTATCGATACCGGCCGGGTTATGAGCTCCATCGATAACAACGTCTGTTTCTCCGGCCCGCAGGACCTGGAACCGCCCGGGCCATTTCACATGGTGAAGGCCCTGTTCAATAGCCGTACGGGTCAGTCTCTTTTCGTGACGGGCCAGGAGCAGCAGCGTCATGGCGGCCGCTCCGCAATTCACACGCTGGTGTTTCCCTAACAGAGGCAGTGTCGTCGTGATGGCAAAGCCATAGGGTTCCCGTACTGTCACCATCTGCCCGGCTGCCGGATCTTCCGGACCGGCATTGCCAATGACATCGAAACTATGCTTATAGGCATAGAGCCGGCTGTGTTTGTGATAGGCCGTACGGGCAATGACCGAAAGGGCCGGTTCTTCCGCCGTCGTGACGACAGGGACGCCCTCTTTTATAATGCCCGCTTTCTGTGTGGCAATCTCTTCTATCGTATTGCCACAGTATTTCATGTGGTCCATGGCCACATTGGTGATGACCGAGACTTCCGGTATGATGACATTGGTCGAATCGAGAAGGCCGCCGAGCCCGACCTCGATGACGGCATATTCGACACCGGCTTTGGCAAAATGCCAGAAAGCGGCGGCCGTAATCATTTCAAACTCCGTCGGACGTTCCAGCCCTTCTGCTGCCATGGCTTCGACTTTCTCCCGGACGGCAGCGACAGCAGTGGCAAAGTCAGCACGGGAAATATCATCGCCGTTAATATGTATCCGTTCGGTGTATTCTTCCAGATGGGGCGACGTGTACCGGCCAGTCCGGAAACCAGCTTCACAAAGAGCACTGGCTATCATGGCCGTTACAGACCCTTTGCCATTGGTTCCAGTAACATGAATCGTCTTATATTTTTTCTGGGGATTGCCCAGCCGGTTCAGGAGTTCCTGAATCCGGCCCAGGCCCAATTGTACACCAAACACGCTGGCATGCTGGATATAATCAATTGCTTCTTCGTAGGTCATGAGCGCCTCTTATAATTTAGCCAAATCTTCCATACGTTTGGTAAGGGAGGCCATCTTGTCCGTATAATCAGCCAGTTTGGCTTTTTCTTTTTCTACGACAGCAGCCGGTGCTTTGCCGAGGAATCCCGGATTAGACAGTTTTTTCGAAAGGCGGTCGATTTCCTTCTGGAGTTTGTCCTGTTCTTTCTTGACACGGGCCGTTTCTTTTTCTACATCGATAAGGTCTTTCAGCTGCAGATAGACTTCAATACCCGGTACGACGGTTACAACGGCATTTTCCGGTTTGGCCGCATCAGGAGCCAGCAATGTCACCTTATCGGCAAAGGCCAGTGTATGGAAATACGATTCATACTTGCGCAGTGTCTGAGCCATGCCTTCATCGGACGGTACCATGATGACCGGAGCTTTTTTGCCCATCGGCACGTTGGATTCGGCACGCATATTGCGGATGCCCTTGATGGCTTCCATAATGACGTTCATAATGGCGGCATCGGCAGTAAATTCCAGGTCGGCTCTGGGCTGTGGCCACGGTGCCACGATGATGCTTTCCCCTTCGTGGGGCAGATGCTGCCAGAGATGTTCTGTCACGAAAGGCATGAACGGATGGAGCATTTCCAGTGTGTGCGTCAGGACATAGACCAGTACGTACTGTACAGTCTGCTTGCTGCGCTGGTCATCCGATTTATACAGGCGCTGTTTAGCCAGTTCAATATACCAGTCACAATAGGAATTCCAGATGAAATCATACACTTCGTCAGCGGCGTCGCCGAGTTCGAATTTATCGAGATTAGCCGTAACCTGGCTGACCGTATCGTTGAAAGAGGTGAGAATCCAGCGGTCAGCTAAGGTAAGATCATCAGCAGACGGCTTGAAACCGGGGTCATAATCTTTCAGATTCATGATGACGAATTTGGATGCATTCCAGATTTTATTGGCAAAATTCCGGTTGGCTTCGACCCGTTCCATATAGAAGCGCATATCATTACCCGGCGTATTGCCCGTTACCAGAGTAAAACGCAGTGCATCCGCGCCATACTGTTCGCAGACGCCCAGAGGATCGATACCGTTTCCCAGTGATTTGCTCATCTTGCGGCCCTGGCTGTCCCGGACGAGGCCATGGATGAAGACGTCGTGGAAGGGGATTTCTTTCATGAATTCGCAGGTCATGAACATCATGCGGGCTACCCAGAAGAAAATGATGTCATAGCCCGTAACCATGACGCTCGTTGGGAAAAATTGTTGGATATCTTCCGTTTTTTCCGGCCAGCCCATTGTCGAGAACGGCCAGAGGGCCGAACTGAACCACGTATCGAGGACATCGGGGTCCCGATGGATATGTTTGCTGTGGCAATGCTGGCATTCGGTGATATCTTCACGGCTGACGGAAATTTCACCGCAGTCATCGCAGTACCAGGCCGGAATCTGATGGCCCCACCAGAGCTGGCGGCTGATGCACCAGTCATGAACATTTTCCATCCAGTGATTGTATGTCTTGCTGAACCGTTCCGGAATGAACCGAGTCTTTCCTTCAGCGACGGCATCGATAGCGGCTTTGGTCAGTGGTCCCATCTTGACAAACCACTGTTTCGTCGAAAACGGTTCGACAATCGTCTTGCAGCGGGAGCAATGACCGACAGAGTGGGTCAGCGGTTCAATGTGATCGAGGAGGCCCAGTTCCTGCAAGTCAGCAACAACGGCTTTGCGGCATTCTTCCCGGGTCATACCATCGTATTTAGCTCCGGCTTTATCGTTCATCGTGCCATCGAGATTCATGATCATGATTGATTCGAGGTGATGGCGTTCGCCCATGGCAAAGTCATTGGGGTCGTGGGCCGGTGTAATTTTTACGGCACCCGTACCAAAACCGATATCAACATAATCATCGGCAATGACTTCGACTTCGCGGTTTACCAGCGGTACGATGACTTTTTTGCCGACGTATTTTTTCATGCGGTCGTCTTCCGGGTTGACGGCAACGGCCGTATCGCCCATAATCGTTTCCGGACGGGTCGTGGCAATCATGATGTAATCATCTTCACCGACGACAGGATATTTGACATACCAGAGGCTGCCCTGAACATCCGAATGGTCTACTTCGATATCAGACAATGCCGTATTGCAATGAGGGCACCAGTTGGTGATACGCTGTCCCTGGTAAATGAGGCCTTTTTCATATAAGGTGCAGAATACTTCACGAACGGCACGGGCACATACGGGATCCATCGTGAAGCGTTTGCGGCTCCAGTCACAGGATGAACCGAGACGGCGTACCTGTTTTTCAATGCGGCTGCCATATTTTTCTTTCCAGGCCCAGACCCGTTTCAGGAATTCTTCACGGCCGATATCATAGCGCGTCTTTCCTTCTTCTTTGGCCAGCTGCTGTTCTACTTTGACCTGGGTAGCAATGCCGGCATGGTCTGTTCCAGGGATCCAGGCAACATTGTAGCCTTCCATGCGTTTGAAACGGACGAGGATATCCTGCAACGTATTATCCAGTGCGTGGCCCATGTGAAGCTGCCCCGTAACATTAGGCGGTGGCATGACGATGCTGAATGGCTTTTTGCTCTTATCGGCATCCTGATGAAAATAGCCATTTTTTTCCCAGAAATCATACCAGGACATTTCAATGTCATTCGGTGAATAAGCTCCTAATTCTTCCTTATTCCATTTCATTTGTCTGTTCCCTCCAAAAAGTAAATAAAAAAAGCGCTCTTTCGTCCACTCTTAGGACGAAAGGCGCTTAGTTCTTCCGCGGTACCACCTAAATTGCCGCTCCACGCGGCCTCTTTATAAAACAGATAACGCCTGTCAGACGGGCAGGCCTTTCCTCCTGCCGGCTCACGGGTGACCCGCGATACTCTCTGCCAATGCTCTTTCACCTGTACGGCATCTCTCTGACGCAGATACAAACCGCTTCTTCCGCTCATCGCTTTTATGTTGGTAATAATTGTAGCAACTTTACCCATACCTGTCAAGGGATTTACTATACCTTTCCCTCTTTGAACAAGGTCATCATTTCCATGGTCAGGCTGACCTTTTCTACATCTTCCGGTACTTCATCCCGACTGATCCAGCGGGCAGTTGCCAGTTCTTCGTGATCTACACGCAGCGTATCTTCTCCGTCAAGGTCGCAGAAAAATCCGAACAGGAGCGTGTCGGTGAAACACCAGGGCTGGCTTTTATAGAACTGCAGATTTTTGACGCGGATTCCCACTTCCTCCATGACTTCCCGGTGAACTGTCTCCTCGATGGTTTCTCCAATTTCAGCAAATCCTGCGATGAGAGCCATATTCGTATATTCCCGGCCGGCATAGGTCGATACGAGGATCTTATTTTCATGGCGGACGGCCACGATGACCGCCGGATTGATACGGGGATAATTCATAATACCGCAGGATGGGCAATACAACATCCGCTCTTTTTTGCTATGCTGCAACGGCTGCCCGCAGCATCCGCATAACTGATGATGGCGGTACCATCCGGCCAGTGACAGGCCGGTGACAGAAGCAAATGCCAGGTGCCGTGGTGCCGCATACCGCATATAGCGGATAGGCACATAGGCATATCCTTCTGGAGCTGGCAGCGTACGCCGGGCCAGGAAAAACTGCCTGTCGTCGATGGCAAACAGCCAGATAAAATTATCGGCCTTCCAGCCGGAAAAATCAGAAGCTGCCGGCAGAGTAAAGCTGTTTCCATCCTGCCGTATGAGGACACTTTTTTTATCATAGGACAAGATAAGGGCATTTTCTTCTATGAGAGCAGGCGTAAATTCGTTGTGATACATATGGGGATGGATATCCTGAATCATATAAACTCCTTACAAAGGAAATGAGGCTGTCCGGTGGCAGCCTCTCTCCGTTTTTATACTTTAATTCACAAATCTGAATATTATTTCGGTATATCTACATAAGTAGCACCCTGATTATCCGCTTTGAGAATATGACCAAAAGATTGGATGCCATACCCGGCAAAAGTAGAAATCATCGCCTCTTCTACCTCTCTTTCCCGTCCGGTTGCAAATGCGATGAGTGTCGAGCCGGAACCACTGATGGTAGAACCCAGGGCACCGGCAGCGATAGCCGCATCCAGTACGTCCTGACCGTGAGGAATCAGCTGGATCCGATAGGGAACATGGAGCTTATCCTGCAGGCTGTATTTTAGATAGTCATACCGTTTCGTAAAGAAGGAGGACAAAAGGAAACTGACCCGGCTGACATTAAAAACGGCACTTTTATAGTCAATCGTATCGGGCAGCGCCTGTCTCGCTTCTTCTGTAGAAACTTCAATTTCCGGACTGACCGTGATAAAAGACAAATCATCTTCTACAGGCACTGAATTGGTGATAGCTTTGTCATGGACAATGATAGACGATGTCAGTCCTCCATATGTTGCAGGCGCCACGTTATCGGGATGGCCTTCCATCGAATTGGCAATGATCAGTATATCTTCTTTGGTCAATTTCCGCCCTGTCAGGGCATCTCCTGCCATGATTCCGCCGACGAGGGCTGCCGAGCTGCTTCCCAGCCCGCGTGCCGGCGGGATGCGGTTAATCAGCGTCAGATGACCGGCCGGCAGCGGCTGTCCATTCCGTTTTGCCACGTATGCCATGGCTTCCGATACCAGATTTTCTGCGGGATCGGTCGGGATTTCATTCTGACCCATACCCTTGATTTCGATGGTTATCGCTTCCGCTCCCGGCCGTTCTTCAAACAGTATTTCATTATACAGGGTCAGAGCGATGCCGACGGCATCAAACCCGGAACCCATATTGGCCGATGTGGCCGGAATTTTTACATGTACTTTCTTGGTCATAAACAGCACCTCTAAATTTCAATGACTCTGATTGCATTGGCAACGCGGCGGACGCAGGAAAGAGATGTCACCTTTTTCAGTGAATCCCGCACCAGCCCATCGGCTGATGCATCGATAAGAATTACAATTTCGGCAATTTCCTTCGTTTCATCTTTCTGGATTAGAGAACGGATACTAATACGATTTTCAGCAAATATGCCAGAGATACTGGACAAGACGCCCGGTGCATTATCGACGATCATGCGCAGATAATAAGGAGCGCGGATAGAGCGTGGATCCGTCAGTTTCGTGTCATGCCAGACATATTTCCGTTTTCCTGTCACGGTAAGGTTAAAATGAAGAATGACATTCATGACATCGCTGACAACCGCACTGGCAGTCGGAAAAGCACCGGCTCCCTGTCCGTAAAACATGACATCACCGACGCAGTTGCCCCGTACATATACTGCATTATAGGCTCCGCCGACATTGGCCAGCGGATGGCTTCTGGGTATAAAGGCGGGGTGGACATTGAGGGAAATCCCATCGTCGTTCTGCTGTGCAATAGCCAGCAGTTTAACGGCATAGCCCATTTCCGATGCATGTTCAATATCCTCATGGGTGATTTTCTCAATGCCTTCGACAGAGACATCGCGGAAAGTAACGGCAGAATGGAATCCCAATGTTGCCAGAATAGCGATTTTCCGGGCCGCATCATATCCACTGACATCATTAGTCGGATCGGCTTCGGCATACCCTTTTTCCTGGGCTTCCTTAAGAGCGGTTTCATAGGACAGGCCCCGTTCCGTCATATTAGTCAGGATATAGTTTGTCGTTCCATTCATGATGCCGATGATGCGTTCGATACGATTACTGTTGAGCGACGAATACATGGGACGGATAACGGGGATGCCGCCGGCTACACTGGCTTCAAACTGGAAATCGACATTGTTTTCCTGACTGAGTTTCAAAAGAGGAATCCCATAATCAGCAATTAGGTCCTTATTGGCACTGACTACGCTCTTCCCGCGCTTAAAGCACTGTTCGATGCATTCTTTTGCAAAATCAGCACTTCCCATAACTTCCACTACGATTTCTATTTCATCATCATTGATAATATCGTTGAAATCGGTAGTAAGAGCAATGGTATCCGGCAAATCCATCTGTTCATATTTCGGTAAATCACGGATGAGTATCCGTTTAATGCTGATATGCGTCTCCAGCTGTTCCTCAATGAGCTGGCCGTTGCGGCTCAATAAATCGACAACGCCTTTACCAACGGTACCGCAGCCTAACAATGCAATTGCAACGTGTTTCATACAGCCCCTCCTTAGGCCTGCCCGATGATATCGACTTTGCTGACTCCCGGCAGTTTATCTAATTTTTTCATTAATTCATCGGCAGAAATATTCATGTTCTTCGTTTCAATGGAAATACTGACATCAGCCATTCCCTGCAGGGGAATCCCCTGATTGATAGTCAGGATGCTGCCGTTGCTGGCTGCGACTGTATGCAACACCTGGGAAAGTTCGCCCGGTTTATCAAAGATCAGAAGCGATAAGGTAACAATTTTTCCCTGTGTTACGTCGTGGAAAGGGAAAACATAATCTTTATATTTATAGTACGCACTGCGGCTTAAATCCATCATCTTTACCGCTTCATTGATGGTACGGCTCTGATGGTGCTTTAAGATTTCTTTGACGCGGATTGTCTTTTTAATAGCTTCTGGCAGGATATCTTCCCGGACCAGATAGAAGTTATGGTTCGTGTCCTTTTTCATCGTTCATCCCTCCCTAAAAAATAAGAAAACGTCGTCATCAATCCTGGCAGAAGTTTTGTCTTCGGCCGCCAGTTCAGCGTCTGCACAGCCTTTCCATTATCGAGTACGGACCGGTAAATATCGCCGTGCCGTGCGTCTTCGTAGATTACGTCAGACCGTATCTGGGCAAAATACATCAATATTTCTTTCAAGGCATTGATGGTCGTTTCGATTTTCGTACTGATATTGTAAATGCCGCTGGGAACGCCGGCATCCATGGCAGCCATGCTGGCAGCCGCCGCATCCTTGACGTAAATAAAATCCCGTGACTGATTCCCATCGCCATAGATGGTCATAGCGGTTCCCGAGGCCAATGCCCGGGAAAACAGACTGACTACACCGGCTTCCCGGCTGCTTTCCTGCCGTTCGCCATACACATTGGCGTAGCGAAGGACGGCATACGGAAGGCCATACATACGGTAATACAAAGCGGCATATGCTTCTCCTGCCGCCTTGGTCAGTCCGTAAAAAGATTGTGGCTGTACCGGTATCGTTTCATCAGCCAGTCCTGTTTCCTGATTTCCATATACAGCGGCTGATGAAGAAAGAAGTATTTTCTTTACGTCATGTCTGCAGCAGTGTTCTAACACATTAATCAGTCCCAGTACATTGACATCGGCATCTTCCCGGGGATGGAGCATGGAATAAGATACCTGCGTCTGGGCAGCTTCATGAAACACTACATCAAAAACCGTTCCGGCAAACAGACGGTCCAGAGCTTCCGTATCACGGATGTCTCCCTGACAGAACCGGGCTTCCTTATGGATATACTCTTTCCTTCCACTGTTCAGATTATCAAATACCGTTACATCATGACCGGCTTCTATTAAGGTGTCAACGAGGTGTGAACCGATGAAACCGGCACCGCCTGTAACCAATATATTCAATACATACCACTCCCTGTTCCGGTAGATTACGGCAGGTTGCCGTAATGGATGAGTTCAATATGACGTTCTTCAATGAGCTTACGGATGCCCGGTGAAACAATAGCAGCCAATTCATCCTGCCAATGATATCCCCAATGGAATATCTGGCTCAAAACAGCCGTATGGCAGCCGGGATGCATCATCACTTCATGCACGCCAAAAGGCATCTGGCCAATGATATACCGCAGATTCGTTTCATTCATATTTCCGCCATCAGCCATGCCCCAGAAATAATCCGGCATGGTAAATCCGAGATTGCGCGCATCGCGACGGGCCTTCCTCGAAAAAAAAGTCAGCCCATCCCGGCCCAGGGCACGGACCGGATTTGCTGTCCACAACTTGAAGAAATACGATTCGTCAGGGATACGCAGCCGGTGAAGCCCATATTTTTTCATCAGGGCCTGTACGATCACCCAGACCTGGGGTAATACGTGCAGGTGCTGGTGGCTGTCCACATGGGTAATAATAAGCCCCTGAGACATGATTTTTTCCATCTGCGCATCCAGTTCACGATACAGCTCCTGATATTGAATCCGGCCAGTATATATCCGTTTCATAAATTCGCCATAACTATCGGGGAATAGCCCCCGCCCATCGACAAGACTTGGGACTTCCTGCGGTGATAAAACCGGTGACAGTCCCCCGACCAGACAGAGGTGGATACCAATTCCCAGGCCCGGCCTTTTTTTTGCAACCGTTACGGCTTCAGGAAAAGCCGGACCGGATGCCAGAAGGGATGTGCTCCTCAGGATACCTGTATCAAAGCCTATGGCTACAGCTCGGTTCACTTCCTGATGGATGCCGAAATCATCTGCATTGATAATTAATCTATTCATAATCAGAATCGCCTTTTTTGAACTCATTCATTATTATACACGGACAATTGTTTATTTGCAAGAGACAACTTGTTTTTCTCTGAGAGACGCTTCAGGAAACGAACAGTTCAGTCTGCCAGCTCTTCATACTTTTTCCCGCCGTAACGCTGCCAGGCGGCTTCCAGAACACGGCGCTGCCACTCTTTCAGCGGAATACCTGTCTTTACGGCTGCAGCCCGGCAATCATCGTATTCTGCAGAAATATTGGTCACTATATCACCGGACCAGCAGATTTTACAATGAATCGTTTCGCCTGACACCGTCACCGTCTGTATAGACCGCCTGCAGGCGATGCGGCTGACAGGAAAGTAGCGGACACCTACGGAAGTCGTTTCTTTAAAAATAAGATCGGCTGCCTTTTCCAGGAGTTCTTCCCGGCATAACACGCAGAGCATGGACGCCATCCGGCATTTTTTCATGAGCATCGGCATGGCCCACACATCATTGACGCCCAGGTCCAGAAGACGGCGGAAAATGTATTCCATATTCTGGGGATTCATGTCGTCTATATTTGCTTCCATCTGCCATAGCGTTTCCATACGTGTCACCTCATCCGGTTCAATATATCTGCCAGACGGCCGGCACCGAACCCGTTATCGATATTGACGACAGAGACACCGGCTGCACAACTGTTGAGCATGGCCAGCAGAGCAGACAGTCCATGGAAATTGGCACCGTACCCGATACTGGTCGGTACGGCTATGACGGGCTGGCTCACCAGACCGCCGACGACGCTGGCCAGGGCACCTTCCATACCGGCGACAACGATGACCACGTTGGCTTTGCGTATGTCATCCGCCCGGCTGAGCAGACGGTGAATACCGGCGACTCCCACGTCGTAAATGCGCATGACTTTATTTCCCATGATTTCAGCCGTAAGAGCGGCTTCTTCTGAAACAGGGATATCACTCGTACCGGCAGTTACAACAGCAATGGTCCTGTCGCCATTGACGATGGTCGTGTCCTTGCGCTGATAAACCATGCGTGCCAGGTCATCATACTGTACATCGGGAAAATCGGGGAGCAGCCGTTCATACACTTCTTTAGACGCACGCGTGCCAATGATGTTATCGTACTTCTTCATTAAGAGTGTTAAAATCGTGACGGACTGTTCCACAGTCTTTCCGGCACAATATACGACTTCCGGAAAACCGCACCGTTCCTGACGCGCCAGATCGATATGGGCAAACCCAAGATCTGCCGTCTGCGCTGTATGAGAACGGCCCCTTTCCGCCAGGGCGGCCTGTGCTGCTTCTAGCGAGAGTGTTCCCTTTTTATACTCTTCCAAAATACTGGTTATATCCATACGGCATTACTCCTTAAATCCATTGATTTCCCATGCTTTATACAGGATGATGCCTGCCGAGAGCGATAGGTTGAGTGATTCGGTATCCTGTTTCATCGGTATCGTAATCAGGGCATCACATTGCTGCTGCAACTCGTGGGACAGGCCATTTCCTTCATTTCCAAAAGCTAAAATAACTGGTTTGTCGTACGGTGCATCGGTATACCGCACCGTTCCCAGAGGGGCTGTCCCCAACAGGAGGCGTCCACTTTTCTTACGAAAGGCCATCAGGTCGTCCAGGGTGACGTGCTGTATAACCGGGACCTTGAATATAGCACCCATGGCACTGCGGATTGCCTTGTCATTGTACACATCGACACTGTCCTCGCTCAAAAGGACGGCAGCCCCATTGCTGGCCGCGGCCGTACGCAGAATCGTACCCAGATTACCCGGATCCTGGATATCTTCCAGATAGAGGACGGGCCGGTCAGCCTTCAGTGTATCCAGCGCCTGGAGCGTATATGGAAAAAGCGGCAGCATAGCCGCCATTCCCTGTGGATTTCCCGTATCTTTTATTTTATCATACACGCTGTCAGTTACATGAAAAAATGTCCATCCCAATGTTTCCCCCCGGGACAGGAATGTATCAAATCCTTCATGATGCATTCCCTTTTCTGTAACAAAGCAGATGCCATCCATGACACCTACCTGGATGGCGTCTGACAATAAGCGGAATCCCTCTGCCAAAAACCGGCTTTGTTCCTGCCGTCCTTTTTTCTTTTTAAGTGAATGGGCCATCCTGACCCACTGGTTCTCCCGTGAAGTTATTTCTTTCATCGTCTTCTCCCTGCATCCTGATAAATACAATCCACAGTCCGGGCCCGCCGGCCCTCTTACGTCTTAACGCAAAAAGAGACTGTCGTACAAAGTATTTCTCTTCGTATGACCGTCTCTTGTAGTCTGACTTACGGCATTACTGTTTACTATTATCCTGACGATTGGACTGAAGAAGGCTTTCCCGGTTCTGGCGGATACTGGTCAGCGTCTTTTCCAATGTCGATTCTACATACTTCAGTACGTCGCCGGCATACGTAATAGAACTGCTCTTGAGTTCATCAGAGGACTTCGTAGCACTCATGACAATCTGATTGGCATGTTCTTGCGCCTGCCGTACCAGTTCGCTTTCTTCCGTCAGTTTGGCAATGTAATCTTTGGCCTGGGCAACCATGCTGTCAGCATGACGCTGGGCATCGGCAATAATTTTATCCTTTTCAGCGAGAACTTTTTTTGATTCATCTAATTCCGCCGGCATGGATGCTTTCAAATCATCGATAATCTGGAGAAGTTCTTCCTCTTCGATCATCTTTTTGTTCGTAAAGGGCATCTTTGACGCATTCAGTACTAAACTTTCCAAATCTTCCAACAACTTATCAGAGTTCATGTTGTCCACCCCTATACCTTATATTTATCTTTAAATTTAGTTTTCAAGCGTTGTTCTACATAATCCGGCACCATGCCATCCAGCTTGCCTCCAAAGCAGGCCAGTTCCCGGATTCCCGTAGAACTTACATACGAATATTTTGTATTGGCCATGATGAATACCGTTTCAATAGCCGGTTCGATCTGTTTCATGAGAAGAGCCCGCTGAAACTCATATTCAAAATCACTGAGTGCCCGGAGCCCGCGGATGATAATCGTAGCCCCATGAGACATGGCATATTCATTGAGCAGGCCTTCAGCACTGGCCACTTCAATATTCGGAATATGTTTAGTCGTTTCCCGCAGCATTTCTTCCCGTTCAGCCATCGTAAAGACAGGCTGTTTCGTCGGATTGCTGAAGACGGCAACAATCAGCTTGTCAACCAGTTTGCTGCCTCGTTCAAATATATCGATATGTCCGTTCGTCACGGGATCAAAACTGCCCGGACAGATTCCGATACGCACAATTATTCCCCTTCCTGACGGCGGCAGATAAAGCTGACGCGCGTTTCTTTTCCATAGGATTTTTCTCTGATAATGCTATACAACGGGTTCTCCGATATATCTTCATGACGGCTGTGCTCCATGATGACC
Organism: Megasphaera hexanoica; assembly: GCF_043520715.1. Taxonomy (NCBI): domain Bacteria; kingdom Bacillati; phylum Bacillota; class Negativicutes; order Veillonellales; family Veillonellaceae; genus Megasphaera; species Megasphaera hexanoica. The sequence continues at coordinate 2,481,325 of NZ_CP171361.1, forward strand.
AGGCCGTCAGCAGCCAGCAGCTGATATTGAAAGATAAAAGAAATTGTATCATTCACCAGATTTTTATCGTACGGCGGGTCGGCAAAAATATACTGGAACGTCCGTCCGCGCAACCGCGCCAGCGCACGCCCCATCTCCATACGCAGTACCTCATATTTCCCGGAAAAGCCGCACATCGCTGCGTTTTCCTGAATAAGGCGCTGGGTATAATGATCGATAAACACACAATGGGCAGCACCGCGGCTGAGGGCTTCCAGCCCGAGAGCGCCTGTTCCGGCAAAAATATCCAGTACGGATGCTCCTTCCAGACCGTAATTAGTCAGAATATTAAACAAACTTTCCCGCGTACTGTCCAGTGTAGGCCGGGTCAGCATACCCTTTGGAGATTTCAATTGTCTGCCTCTGGCGCTTCCGCCTATGATTCTCACATCATCACCTGCTCGTACATGTTAATTATACACGTTTTTCCTTACATATCAAATATAAATCCTGAAACCGGAACAGTTATTTTTTGTGTATCCGTTCTACTTTCAATTCATTGCCATGAAGCAACCGCACGATATTGGCGCGGTGCCTGATAATGACAAACGCAGCTGCCAGAATACCGAATACTACGATTTCCAAAGGTTCATGGAACAGGTACATCGTCACCGGCACCAAAATCGCTGCTACAATAGAACCGAGCGAAACGATCCGCGAAAAAGCGACGACAATACACCAGACAGCAAAGACGATAAGTGTTTCCCACGGTGCCAGATAAAGAATGACTCCCAGGCCGGTGGCCACGCCTTTCCCTCCTTTGAATTTCATGAACAAAGAGCAAGAATGGCCCAGAATAGCCAGAAGGCCGCCGCCGATCATACATAATTCTATCTGATCCGGTGCCAGGAGGATTCCCGCCTGCTGGCCAAGCCAGACGCCGAGAATCCCTTTCGCCGTATCGAGGATAAGAACTGCCAGGCCGCCGGCTTTTCCCAGTACACGATAGGCATTGGTCGCGCCTGTATTATGACTTCCTTCAGTGCGGATATCGGTATGATAAAAGACATTGCCAATGACCAGGCCGCTCGGGAAGGAACCAGCGGCATAGGCCAGGAACAGACAGAGTATACCTTCTATCACGCGTCTTCATCTCCCTTTTTACCTCGCAGGATAAGACGGATAGGAGTTCCTTCAAAACCAAATGTTTCCCGCAGTTTGTTTTCCAGGAAACGGGTATAGGAAAAATGAATAAGCTGGGGATCATTAACGAATAAGACGAACGTAGGCGGTTCCACCGAAGCCTGGGTCATATAGTAAATCTTTAAGGGACGTCCGTTTTTAGCCGGTGCCGGATTAGTAAGCTGCGCGTCTTCGATGAGTTCATTGAGGACACTCGTCGAAACACGCATATGCTGCTGTTCCGATACGTACTGTACCAGATCGGCCAGACGGTTAACGCGCTGTTTGGTAAGGGCCGAAGCATATAGAATCGGGGCATACTGCATGAAGGCCAGTTCCCGGCGGATATCATCGGTATATTTCAGGCTGGTCTTGCTATCTTTGGTCACCAGATCCCATTTGTTGACGACAATGATGCAGCCCTTGCCGGCTTCATGGATGTAACCGGCTATTTTCTTATCCTGCTCGGTTACGCCTTCTACGCCATCCAGTACGAGGACAGCTATATCGGAACGATCGACAGCCCGCAGTGCCCGTACCACACTATACCGTTCCACGGGCAGGTCGATTTTTCCCTTGCGCCGCATCCCTGCCGTATCGATGAGGATAAATTCATTTCCATTATAGGTCCAGTGTGTATCAATGGAATCGCGGGTCGTGCCGGGAATATTGCTGACGATGACCCGGTCCTGTCCCAACAGGGCATTGGTCAGGGAAGATTTTCCTACGTTCGGGCGGCCTACCAGTGCTACATGAATTGCATCTTCACTTTCTTCGTCAACAGGTACTTTTTTGATATATTTCAGCACTTCATCGAGAAGGTCACCGAGGTTCATGAGATTGACCGCAGAAATGCCGATAGGATCGCCCAACCCCAGATTATAAAATTCGTAAATGTTGATTTCCTGCTCTACACTATCGATTTTATTGACAGCCAGGATTACCGGCTTGCCACAGGAACGGAGAATATGGGCGATTTCCTCGTCCTGAGGCTGGATTCCCGTCTTTCCATCTACTACATAAATGATGACATCGGCTTCACGAATGGCAAGTTCAGCCTGATAGCGCATACTCGTAAAAAAGTGATTGTCCTGATCGACAAATTCAATGCCGCCCGTGTCAATCATGGTAAATTCCTGGCCCAGCCATTCAGCATCAAAATAAATGCGGTCTCTGGTGACGCCGGGGATGTCTTCGACAATGGAAATCCGTTTCTTTACGACGGCGTTGAACAGTGTCGATTTACCGACATTCGGCCGGCCTACAACGGCAACTAATGGTTTATACATAATTCTACTCCTTATTCTCCTGCCAATGATATAAAAGCTGCTTCAGTTCCGGCGCAAATTCACTGACGCCGACAGGTACGCCGGCCCGGGCTTCAAATTCACTAAGTGTCATATCGTCAAGAAAGATGTTTTCACCCTTGCGCAATGCCGTGCCGGGAACAATCAGGCCATCCCAGTCACCGGCCAGCTGCTGCCAGGCATGAAGCATATCCTGGGCTGTGAGGAGACCAGCCACATTAATCTGCCTGCCAAAATAGTGATTTTCTACGGGGACAACATTTACCTCCAGATTGGCAACCTGTACTTCCTGTACGAGCTGGCTGATAAAAGGAGCTGCCAGCGTGCCGGTCAGAAGAGCCAGCCGTTTCGGCTTGTCATAGGCCGTACGGACCTTGCCATCCCAGCTATGCCATTGTTGTTCAAACAGACGCAGCATCCCGATGCCATCTTCAATCTGTTCGTAGTTATCATAATACGCATTGTCCGGCAGCGGCATTCCGGCTTTCAGATAAAATTCGTCAGCCAGATAGACAAAGCTTCCCCTGCCTTCCCGGCGGCTGCGCTCTGTAAAAGGACGGGAACGGTTTATAATGTCACGGGCTAGTTCCGGCGTAACCGGATTCAGAGGCATGCATTCAGAACGGAATTTCGTCATTCCCAGTGGCACGACAGCTATTCCCAGTACGTTAGGCCGGAGCGATTCCAGATCCCGTACGGTGCGGCTGAATTCTTCGCCATCATTATATCCCGGCACGAGGACGATCTGGCAGTACATATCAATGTCATGCCGCACCAGATTGCGGAGATGATCCATAATATCCTCTGTCCGTTCCTGCCGCATCATGCGCCGGCGGAGCATGCCATTCGTCGTGTGGACGGAAATATGGAGCGGTGACAGATGGTACTGGGTAATTCTCCGGAGATCTTCTTCAGACAGGTTAGATAAGGTAATGAAACTTCCCGTCAGGAAAGACATACGATAGTCGTCATCCTTGACATACAAAGATGGGCGCATCCCCTGGGGCATCTGCGCAATAAAGCAGAATATGCAATTGTTCCAGCACTGGCGTATATGGTCAAAAACGGCATTTTCCATAGTAATGCCCACGTCTTCGCCAAACCGCTTCTGAAAATAGCAGTCCCGCAGGCTGTCGCCGTTTTGTACGACCAGATGCACTTTTTCGTCAGCAAGGGCAAAATTCAGATCGATCAGGTCCTCTACAGGCTGGCCATTGACCGAAACGATAGTATCACCAGCTTTCAGACCTTCTTTCTGAGCCCGGCTGCCCTCCTGCACACTGGCTATGACTGCATGTAACGTATCCGACATATGTATATCCTTTCCTGAAACACCTTATGATCCATTCCTGTCCAAAAAAAAGGATAACCGGTACACGCCGGCTATCCTTTTTCCAGGAATACTTATTTATCTTCTACAGCGTCGCCAATTGTGGCCGATTCTTCCTGCTGATTTGCTGTTTCGAGATAATTGCGGACTTCCCGTTCTTCGTCATCTTTCTGCAGAGCGAGTACGCTGAGAGAAATCTTCTTCTTATCTGTATCAATACCGATGATCTTGACATTTAAAATATCGCCAATATTCAAAAGGTCTTTTACAGAAGCACCGCGTTTTTCCGTCAGTTCGGAAACGTGGAGGAGCCCCTGCAATTCCGGATCGATAGCGAGGATAGCACCGAAAGGCAGCAGCTTTTTGACTTCGCCCTTGACGACATCGCCAACTTCGAATTTTTCGATAGCGGCAATCCAGGGGTTCTTCTGCAGTGCTTTCAGGGACAGGGAAATACGATCGCGTTCTTTATCGAATTTCTGTACGAGGACCTGCAGTTTATCACCCTGTTTGAGTACGGCATCAACGGAGCTGATCCGTTTCCAGGAAATATCAGAAATGTGAAGCAGTCCTTCTACGCCACCGAGATCGATGAACGCACCATAAGGCATAATCTTGACGACCGTTCCTTCAAGGACAGCGCCTTCTTCAATGTGTTTCAGGGCTTCTTCGCGTTTTGCTTCCCGTTCTGCTTCAAGAACAGCTTTACGGGACAGGACAAGGCGGTTTTTATGTTCGTCAATATCGATGACTTTTACCTGGAATGTCTGGCCTACGAGATAGTCCAGCGATTTGACAAAGCGGATATCGCCCTGGGACAGGGGGATGAACCCGCGCAGAGATTTGATGGATACGACGAGGCCGGCTTTATTCGTTTCTTTACCGGTACATTCGACGAGCTGGTCATTTTCGAATGCTTCGCGTACTTCTTTCCAGTCTTCAACTTTCTTCATCTTGACGAGGGAAACGACAATCGCACCTTCTTCTTTGATGTTGTTGGCGATTTCAACAGTCAGTTCATCACCGACTTTGACAAAATCACTAGCTTTTTCCGGTGCCGGTACAGCCATTTCCTTTTTCGGCAGGATTGCTTCTGCTTTCGTGCCGATGGAAACATAGGCAGCATCATCGTTCACAGAAATAACCGTGCCTTTTACTACGTCGCCTTTCTTTGGATTTTCTTCATAATCATACTTGTCCAACAATTCTTCACTCATTACTTCTGTGGCTTCTGCTTGCAAATTTTCCATAATATTAACAACCTCCTGTATTATCCAATCCGGCGTGGAAGCGCCGGCTGTAATGCCTATATTTTTCATACCTTTGAACCAGGCCGTATCTAATTCAGCTGCTGTTTCAATATGGTATGTCGGGCAACCCTGTTCTCTGCACACCTGTGCAAGGCGACCGGTATTGGCACTGTTTTTCCCGCCAATCACGATCATCACATCCATTTTCCCTGCCAGATCAATCGCCGCCTGCTGACGCTGCTGCGTCGCTGTACATATTGTCATGTACACCGTAAGGTCCGGAATTTTATCTGCCAGTATCTGTTCAATGCGTTTAAATTGCTCCTGGGAAAAGGTCGTCTGTACGACCACCCCGGCCTGCTCCATAGGGGGCAGAGCCCGGGCCATTTCTTCCCTATCTAATATAATAGCACGATTTGCCCCCCATTGTGAAATACTAATTACTTCTGGATGGGCTTTTTCGCCAATAATTATAAGATTTTTTTCTTTTTCGATGATTTTTTTCGCATCCTGCTGTGCTTTTTTCACATGAGGACACGTCGCATCGACAACGTTGAGTCTTTTTTTCTCCGCTTCCCGGTACACATCAGGACCGACTCCATGGGAACGGATGAGAATCGTGTCTCCTTCCCGAAGTGATTCCAGAGAATCTACCGGTGATACTCCCCGTTCAGCCAGCCGGGCTACTACCTGGGGATTATGGATAATCGGCCCCAGTGTGTGAGTGCCGCTGGCGGCGGAAGACGCCATTTCTACGGCCCGGCGGACGCCATAGCAGAAGCCGCAGGCATCAGCTACATATACATTCATGACATATTTTCTCCTCCGTGCTGATTGATGAGGTCCAGAATCCGGCTCCGGATATCTTCTGAAAACTCATGGATGATGTCCCGTTCTTTTTCTTTATCCTGCCGGCTTATAACGGGCGGCAGGACCGGATCACCGAATACGACCCGCACCGGCCCCATCTTGTGTGGAAGATGGCGGGAATTAATGATGGCCGTCGGCAGGACCGGGACTTGGGCGCGGATAGCAATGGCAGCCATGCCTTCATGGAATTTTCCCAGTTTTCCCTGGTCGCGGCTCGTTCCTTCCGGAAAGATACCCAATACCTCACCTTGCTTCAATACCCGCAGTGCTTCTATCAGCGCTTTGCGGTCCACACGGCCCCGGTGAACGGGAAAAGTACCGACATACCTCAGGAACCAGCCCATGAACGGATTATGAAATAGCTCTTCCTTCGCCATAAAGTGAATCAGATGATGGCGCATCGCCGTCCCTACCAGAGGCGGGTCAAAATAACTGGCATGGTTCGATGCCACAATAAATGCGCCCTTTTCCGGGATATGACCTTCTCCCACGACCTGCATTCCCAGCCAGGTATAGGTGACCAGATTAAAGAGAAATCGGATAATAGCATAGAAAAAATTTTTCATCGCTCCGCTTCCTTACTGTTTTTCTTCAATCATACGGCAGATACAGTCTGCCGTTTCTTCCAGTGTAAGGTCACTGTTATCTACCAGCACGGCATCATCAGCCCGTTTCAGGGGGCTGACAGCCCGGTGTGAATCCATATCGTCGCGAGCAGCAATGCTGGCTTCAATGGCTTCCAGTGTTTCCGTACTGCCTTTTTCCTTTAACTCCAGAAACCGCCGTCTGGCCCGCGCCGTAACCGACGCCGTCAGATAAATTTTGAGATCGGCCCGGGGCAGGACTACCGTGCCAATATCGCGGCCGTCTAAAATGACGCCTCCGCCTTTTGCCATATCTCTCTGCAATTGTACCAGTTTTGTACGCACCACTGCAAGGGCTGCTACCTGTGAAACATGAGACGATATAAAAGGCGTGCGGATTTCTTCCGTTATGTCCTGTCCGTCTGCATATACGCGGCATACCTCTTCACCCGGTTCCAGACGGATCTGTATGGAGCCGGTCAGCTGCTGCACTGCTTTTTCATCTCGTATATTGATATGCCGTTCCAGCATGGCCCAGGTAAAAGCGCGATACATGGCTCCGGTATCAATATACAGATAGTGTAACCTATTTGCTACCATTTTCGCAACACTGCTTTTTCCTGCACCGGCCGGCCCGTCGATAGCAACCGTAATTTTTCTCATTGGTCAGCTTCCTCCTCTGCTGCAGAACAGCCGGCCACATACCCCGTCGAAAAGGCTGCCTGCAAGTTATATCCTCCCGTAAAAGCGTCGATGTCAATCACTTCACCGGCGAAATAAAGACCCTGGACTTTTTTAGATTCCATCGTTCCAGGATTAATTTCCCGTACAGATACGCCGCCGGCCGTCACAATGGCTTCTTCAATGGGGCGGGTACCTGTCAGAGTCAGAGAAAAGGCCTGGAGCACTGTCACCAGGTCCTGGCGCTGGGTACGGGTAATCTGATTGATCAGTGTCTGTTCCGGAATTTCTGCCTGTTCGAGCACATATGGGATGAGGCGTCGTGGCAGGAGATCCTGCAGACCATTACCAGCCTGCTTGCGCAGATACTTCTGAAAATCCCGCTGGATCCGGGAGTCAAGTGTTTCCGCTGTCAGGGCCGGCTTCAGGTTAATGCGCAGCTGCATGGGGAATTCCCATTTCGGTTTGTGCGCCGCCTGGCTGCTCAGCATGAGAATGACCGGCCCGGAAACGCCCGTATGGGTAAACAGCATTTCACCAAACTGGCTCGCCAGCTTTTTCCCATGTTTCCATAACGAAACATCGACATTCCGCAGAGACAATCCCGCAAGATCCCTTACCCACGTTTCTTCTGTCGTAAACGGAATCAGGGACGGCTTTAAGGGAGTTACGGTATGTCCCAGTTTTTTGGCAAAGTGGAATCCATCGCCGCTGGAACCGGTAACGGGATACGAAAGACCGCCTGTCGTAATGATACAGGCATCCGCCGTATAACTTCCCTGTTCTGTCCGGACGGAAAAGCCCCCGTCCGTATGGTTCACAGTCAGTACACCTTCATTCAGGTGAAGTTCCACATGCTGTTTCTGCAGGCGATGATACAGGAGTTTACGCACTTCAATAGCGCTGTCGGAACGGGGGAAGACACGGCCGCCCCTTTCTTCTTTCGTAGCCAGCCCCCATTGATGCACACACCGGAGGAGGTCTTCATTACTGAAAGCACGGTAGGCACTGAAAAGAAATTTCCCATGTCCTGGCGTCCGGGCGATGAAATCTGTCATAGGCGCCGTATTCGTCAGATTGCAGCGGCCCTTGCCAGTAATCCCCATCTTTTTTCCCACAATATCATTTTTTTCAAAAAGCTGCACCCCGGCCCCTCTGGAAGAGGCCGCCAAGGCAGCAAAGATACCTGCTGCGCCTGCACCGACAACTATAACCTGTTTCATCGCTATTAACACCTTATTTATACTTGTATAATTCCTTTATTTCCTCTGCTGTAAGAGACCGGTAAGATCCCCGCTTGACCCCGCTCAATGTCAGGAACGCATACTGGACACGCCGGAGATTATGTACTTTAAAGCCAAAGTGTTCAAACATACGGCGTACCTGACGGTTCCGGCCTTCATGAATAGTAATTTCCACATTCGTGATGCCCGTATGATTATCGTATCCATTATAGCAGACGATAGCCGGTGCTGTCATGCCATCTTCTAATTCCACACCATCAGCCAGCTGCTGGAGTACCGTATCGGCGATATGCCCTTTAATTTTCACTTCATACGTCTTATCGACGAGCTTGCTGGGGTGCATGAGGATATTAGCCAATTCCCCGTCATTTGTCATGAGCAGCAGCCCTTCTGTATTCTGGTCCAGACGGCCTACAGGATAAATCCGTTCGGTAATCTTCTTGAAATAATCCATGACGGTTTCGCGGCCCTGGTCATCGTGGGCAGTCGTAATGACTCCTTTGGGCTTGTTGAACAGATAATACAATTTCTTTTCTGCTTCCAACCGTTTTCCATCTACCAGTATAATATCGGTTTCAGGGTCTGCCTTCGTTCCCAGCTCCCGGACGATAACGCCATTGACCCGCACACGGCCATCGAGAATCATCTGTTCCGATGCCCGCCGCGAGGCGACGCCACAGTTACTCATTACTTTTTGTAAGCGTTCCTTCATGTTCTGCCTCCGTAGATACGTTCTCTTTCACTGTCTCTATTGTCTCCCCATCTGTTTCCTGATCCTGCAATAATTCTTTCGGTACCTGCCGGGCCAGATCAGACAGGGAATCCATGCCGATGCATTCCAGAAAATAAGCGCTGGTACCGTATATAATAGGCCGTCCCGGCGTATCTTTCCGCCCCAGATCACGGATCAGCCCCTGTTGCAGCAGTGACGCTACCAGGCGTTCTGAGGAAACGCCCCGTATTTTTTCAATATCAGCCCGGGTCACAGGCTGCCTGAAGGCAACGATTGCCAGCACTTCCAGCGCCATAGGAGATAATTCGGTTGTCGTCTTATGGACCCACTGCAATTCATCATGCAGTTCCGGACGTGTAACCAGCTGATATCCGCCAGCCACCTGGATGAGAGTCAGGCCGCGTTTTTCATCCCGCAGAATAGCTGCCAGCGTACGAGCAGTCTGCTCTGCCTTGTCTTTGCCCCAGCCGGTATGGGCACACAAATCCGGCAGGCTCAATGGCTGGCCACTGAGAAACAGCAGCGCTTCCAGCACCGCCGTCGGTTCATGATGCTCCATGCGGGATATATCGCAGGGATGCTGCATTTCCATCCTCTCCTTCTGACAGCGTACAGCACCGGCCGATTTTCAGCAATTCCAACACAGCTAAAAAGACAACAATCAGTTCCGTCCGCGTACGGCAGCTCTGAAAAATCCGCCGCACAGGGACAGGCCGCAGTGCCTGGTGCAGTACATATTCTACGCGCTGCATACATTCGCTGACACTGTATATTTCCTGCTGCAAATGAATTTCCACCGTCTTTTTACCGGGAAGAGCCTCATAGACCGCCTGAAAAGCTGCATAGAGTGCTTTTTTATCAATATGGCCGGAAAACTGTTTCTCGAACGGCATCGGTGTCCGCTCCCGGCTTTCCATCAGTTGTCTCTTATCCCATAAATCAGCTACGACAGAAGCAATCTGCTTCATCCGTTTATATTCTACCAGCTGCCGGATGAGGACTTCCTGCGGATCTTCTTCCTCTTCTTCCCGTCTGGGTGGTTTAGGAAGCAGGAGCCGGGATTTTATCTGCAGCAGCGTAGCTGCCATGACAAAAAATTTGCTGGCATAATTGACATCGAATGTATCGATCTGCCGGACATATTCATTGAACTGGTCCGTAATCGTGACGATGGGGATATTATAAATATCGACCTTGTTTTTTTCAATCAAATACAGCAGCAGGTCCAGAGGACCTTCAAAATCCGATACTTTGTATCGATATTCTTCCATAAATACCGCCAATCCCGTCATGAAAGAACACTCATAAAGCATAATTACAAAAAAGGCTTGGATTTACATCCAAACCTTTAAGTTGCCAGAGCCATCAGCCGAAACCCATTATGCTCAGTGCAATGTGTTGTTTAAATGGTGCCGGGGACCGGAATCGAACCGGTACGGATATTTCTATCCGACGGATTTTAAGTCCGTTGCGTCTGCCAGTTCCGCCACCTCGGCATGACGTAAAAAGAAAATTATGGAGGCGGCACCCAGAATCGAACTGGGGATGAAGGTTTTGCAGACCTCTGCCTTACCGCTTGGCTATGCCGCCATAATATGGAGCGGAAAACGAGGCTCGAACTCGCGACCCCCACCTTGGCAAGGTGGTGCTCTACCACTGAGCTACTTCCGCTTATAATTGGTGCTCAGGGACGGAATTGAACCGCCGACACGGGGATTTTCAGTCCCCTGCTCTACCGACTGAGCTACCTGAGCAAATATGGCGACCTCGATCGGATTTGAACCGACGATCTTCGCCGTGACAGGGCGACATGTTAAACCGCTACACCACGAGGCCGTTTCATATATCCAAGGCTTAGTGCCTCGAACGAAAACAATTATACCATGTGCATTGTGGTTTGGCAAGTCTTTTTTCAAAAAACTTTTTAAATCAGTCCGTTTCTAAAAAAATACCCCCGTCGGCAGCGGCGGGGGCTGTATTTCCTCTTATTTTGCATAATCAATCATCCGGGTTTCCCGGATGACTACCACTTTAATCTGTCCCGGATATTCCAGTTCTGCTTCAATACGTTTCACAATGTTGTGAACGAGGAGCACACAATCGGCTTCATCCAGTTTTTCAGGCTTGACCATTACGCGGATTTCGCGGCCAGCCTGTATAGCAAAGCAATCTTCTACTCCATCGAAGGATTCGGCAATCTCTTCGAGTTTTGTGAGGCGCTTCAGATAATTTTCCAGTGTTTCCCGTCTTGCTCCCGGCCGTGCCGCCGAAACAGCATCAGCTGCCGAAACGAGGACGGCTTCTACGCTCTTCGGTTCTTCATCACCATGATGCGATGCAATGCAGTTGACTACCAGTTTTGATTCGCCATATTTCTTGGCAACTTCTGTGCCGATAGACACATGAGTTCCTTCCATTTCATGATCCAGCGCCTTGCCAATATCATGAATAAGGCCTGCCCGCTTAGCGAGGTTTTCATCAACGCCCAGTTCAGCTGCCATAACACCTGCCAGCTGGGACACTTCAATGGAATGGCGCAGGACATTCTGTCCATAACTCGTACGGTACCGGAGACGGCCCAGTATTTTAACCAGTTCCGGATGCAGCCCATGTACACCCGTTTCATACGTCGCCTGTTCACCGGCTTCCCGTATTTTCTGGTTGACCTCTTTACGGGCTTTTTCTACCATTTCTTCTATCCGTGCCGGATGAATACGCCCATCAGCAATCAGCTTTTCCAGTGCAATGCGGGCTACTTCACGACGAATAGGATCAAAACAAGATAAGATAACGGCTTCCGGCGTATCGTCAATGATCAGGTCCACACCGGTCAGCGTTTCAATAGCCCGGATATTGCGGCCTTCACGGCCAATGATGCGGCCTTTCATTTCATCATTCGGCAGTGCTACGACAGAGACGGTCGTTTCGGCTACATGGTCAGCAGCGCAGCGCTGAATAGCTGTAGAAATGATTTCGCGGGCTTTTCCTTCCGCTTCTTCCTTAGCTTGTTCTTCCAGGCTTTTGATGAGCATCGCCGTTTCATGCTTAACTTCCGTTTTTACGTTGTTCAGCAAGAGTTCCTTGGCTTCATCATAGGTAAGGCTGGAAATACGTTCCAGTTCTTCCATCTGCTGGCTGTGCAGCAACTCAATCTTTTCCTGTGTCCTGGTGATTTCTTCTTCTTTGCGCTGCAAAGCTTCATCGCGTTTTTCCATGGAATCGGATTTCTTATCCAGATGTTCTTCCTTCTGCAACAGGCGTCGTTCCATGCGCTGCAATTCATTTCTGCGTTCCTTATTTTCCCGTTCCGCATCACTGCGCAGCTTATGGACCTCTTCCTTTCCTTCGAGGACCAATTCCTTTTTCCGTGATTCTGCATTCTGCCGTGCCGTAGAGATAATGCGTTCCGCTTCTACTTCCGCCTTGCCAATTTTGCCTTCGGCAATTTTCATGCGGTAAAAATAGCCCGTCCCGACACCAATGATTCCACAAGCTACGGCTGCAGCAATGATAGCTAACATATTCAGTTTTCACCCCCTTTTCACCATAAAAAGCCGAACATGCGTCCGGCTTTTTATATGTGTAATTATTTCATTTACATCATTTTCAAAAAACCTGCAATTATGCAAAATATATGACCAGTATAGAAAACCGGCTCTTATAATTGTAAATTTTTTTTATACTGATGTCAAGGTAAACTCATAGACCATATGAATAATTTATACGCCAGCCAATAGCATAATGACCACGTTTTACCAGCCAAAGCCACTGAGGATTTCCCTGATGACAGAGGGAGAAAAACCACGGTACTGAAGAAACCGGGCAATCTTGCGCGGCTCTGTTCCTTCTTTGAAACGCCGGGATACCAGTTGTTCCGCCACGGTCATTTCATCGACGCAGGGTGTGTTCTCCGGCACTGGCAGCTGCCGCTTCTGCAACCGGCTGACAATGTAGCGGTGGCCGTATTGTCCTTTACGGGCATAGTAAGCATACACGGCCTCTGCCAGGCGCTGGTCGTCCACAAAATGTTCCTGCCGCAGTGTCTCCAGAACGTCGTCAATGACTTCATTTCCCGTGCCACGGACCTGCAGTTTGCGGCGCAGTTCGCCTTCACTGAGAAAACGGATATTCAGCAGCCGCAGTGCCCTGGCATAGGCTTCATTATAATCCATTATCAGGCTTCTCCGGAAGGTTCTGCCAGGCTTTCAGCCGCGCCGGCTTCTTCTGCTTCATGGACTTCTTCGACGACAGCATCGAATTTTTCTGGTTCTGCCGCCAGTGTATCGCGGATGATATGTTCCACTTCGTCGGCGATTTCAGGATGATCTTTCAAGAACAGTTTGACATTTTCCTTCCCCTGTCCCAGTCGTTCGCCCTTGTAGGAATACCAGGTCCCGCTTTTTTCGATAATGTCCATTGATGTCCCCAGGTCGAGGATAGTCCCTTCCCGGGAAATCCCCGTCCCGTACATAATATCGAATTCACAGTTGCGGAATGGCGGCGCCACCTTATTTTTGACGACTTTTACCCGTGCACGGTTGCCAATGACTTCACCGCCCTGCTTGATGGCTTCCCCCTTGCGGATTTCCATGCGGATAGAAGCATAGAATTTGAGTGCCCTGCCGCCGGTCGTCGTTTCAGGATTGCCAAACATGACGCCGACTTTTTCACGGAGCTGGTTAATGAAAATAACGATAGCCTTGGATTTTGAAATAATACCCGTCAATTTACGCAGGGCCTGGCTCATGAGGCGCGCCTGAAGGCCCACGTGGGAATCGCCCATTTCTCCTTCAATTTCGGCTTTAGGTACCAGGGCTGCGACAGAGTCCACGACGATAATATCGACGGCACCGCTGCGTACGAGTTCTTCCGTGATTTCCAGGGCCTGTTCCCCGTTATCCGGCTGGGAAACGAGCAGATTGGCCGTATCGACGCCAAGATGACGGGCATATACCGGATCGAGCGCATGTTCCGCATCGATAAACGCGGCAATGCCGCCTCCTTTTTGTGCCGAGGCAATGGCATGGAGAGCCAGCGTCGTTTTCCCGGAAGATTCCGGTCCATAAATTTCGATGACCCTGCCGCGGGGATATCCTCCGACACCGACAGCCAGATCGACGGCAAGGGACCCTGATGAAATTACTTCGATATTCATTTTGTCCGCTATGTCGCCAAGGCGCATGATAGCTCCTTTGCCAAAATCTTTTTCAATTTTGCGCATAGCATTTTCCAGTGCTGTTTGTTTTTCTTCCATAGTCTACTCCTGTTCTGTATGTTCCAAAAGATATTGAACGGCATAATAGACAGCCCGTGTCGCGGCACGGCGCTTTACTTCTGTCCGGTCGCCGGGATAGATATCCTTATGGGTTACGGTCCCCCGCGGACCGGAAATCCCCGTATAGACCAGGCCAACAGGTTTTTCTCTGCTGCCGCCGGATGGACCGGCAATTCCCGTCGTGCTGATGGCCAGATCCGAACCATATAACCGACGGCTGCCATCGGCCATTTCAGCAGCCGTCTGGGAGCTGACTTCCGTATAGGCAGCCAGCGTATCCGCCGATACACCGAGAATGTGTTCCTTCATGGCATTGCAATACGTGCCAGCCGACCCAAGAAAATAAGCCGAGCTGCCGGCGACGTCGGTGATAAGGGATCCTACAAGGCCTCCCGTACAGGACTCTGCCGCGCTGACCGTCATTTTTTTTTCTTTCAGGATCCGTCCCAGAAGGGCTGCCATCGTTTCCTGATTATAGGTTACAGCGGCCCGGTGGAGCCGTTTCTGCAATTCCTGCCGAACGGGTTCCATCAATGCCCTCGCTTCTTCTTCCGTCTGTGCCCTGGCCGTTATCCGTACTTCCACAAAACCGGGCCGTGCATACATGGCCAGTGTCGGATTGGACTGCCCTTTAATAAGATCCATCAGCTTGTCTTCAATAAAGGCCTCTCCCATGTCATATATTTTCATATACAATGACTCGATGTGTCCCTGGGAACCGAATGTCCGGATCAGATACGGCTTCAGGCGGTGTTCGTACATCCAGCGCATTTCCAGCGGCGGCCCAGGAAGATGGACCAGCAGTTTTTCACCTTTTTTCAGGGCCGTTCCCGGAGCTGTTCCGGCACCATTGGAAAAAACGACAGCGCCTTCCGGTATCATAGCCTGCCGTTTCTGGTTTTCCGTCAACTCCCGGTCCGGGTGATGAGCCGTAACCCACTCCCCGATGGCTTCCGCAATTTCTTCATGATACACGAGGGGGACCCCCATTACCCTGGCACCGATGATTTTTGTCATATCGCCCTGTGTCGGGCCAAGACCGCCTGTCGTTATAACGATATCAGCCCGTTGCAGAGCCGTGCGCAGTACCCCTTCCATGCGTTCCGGATTATCACCGACTGTCGTATGATATATGACAGAATACCCAAGAGCATTCAGTTCCCGCGAAAGGTAGCGGGAATTTTCATTGACGATTTCACCCAGGAGAAGTTCCGAGCCCGTCGTCACCACTTCGACAAACATAGTGTCACCTCATCATTCAGCTCGTTCGGCTACCAAATCGTAGGCGAATCCCTGGGAAATCCGCACGGGAATCATATCTCCCGGCTGTACGCCTTCGGCGTTTTCCAGATACGTCAGACCATCTACATCGGGAGCCTGAATTTCAATACGCCCCACAGCCTGACAGATTCCCTGTTCCTCTTCCACCCGTTCGACGAGCATCGTATGAAGGGAACCTTCCAGTTCCTGATTGCGATGTTCCGACACTTTTGCCTGGATAGCCATGAGCTGATGATAACGTTCCTCTTTGACTTCTTCAGGAATCTGATTATCCATCCGAGCTGCCGGCGTCCCGTCTTCACGGCTGTAGGTAAAGACGCCTACATCATCGAATTCCGTTTCTCTGACGAAATCGCAAAGCTGGCGGAACTCTTCTTCTGTTTCACCGGGAAAACCTACAATGAACGTGGACCGCAATGTCAGTTTACGGCCATGACTGCATAACTTTTTCATGAGATGGCGCACATCTTCTTCCGAATCGCGGCGGTTCATGCGTTCCAGCACAGACTGGGAAATATGCTGCAGCGGCAGATCGACATACGGGCAGATTTTATCTTCCTTGACGATCAGTTCCATCAGTTCGTCTGTAAAGTAATGCGGATAGAGATAAAACAGGCGGATCCAGCGGATGCCATCTATTTTTACCAGGCGGCGCAACAGTTCCGGCAGCAGGGAATGACCGGCCAGATCGACGCCATAACTAGTCGTATCCTGTGCAATGAGATTGATTTCTTTCACTCCGTCATCAGCCAGCTGCCGGACTTCTGCCACGACCGAATCGACAGGACGGCTGTATAAGCGTCCCCGGACATGGGGAATGATGCAGAAGGAACAACCGTTATTGCAGCCTTCCCCGATCTTGACGTAAGCACTGTAAGATGGTGTCGTACGCAGCCGGCTCGTATTCTGATTATACAAATGGCTGACATTATCCATAAAACAGGCTTTTCTTCCTTTTTTGACGGTATCGATGGCATCCCAGATCCGGTCCCATGATCCCGTTCCCAGCAAAGCATCGATCTCAGGCATTTCTTTCATCAGTTCTTCTTTATACTGCTGGCTGAGACAGCCTGTTACAATCAGTATCTGACAACGGCCTTCTGTCTTATATCTGGCTGCCTGGAGAATCGTATCAATTGATTCCTGCTTTGCTTTTTCAATAAACGTGCACGTATTTACAATGATGATATCCGCCTCTTCAAGGTCATCGGTGATTTCCATATGGCGGTCCCGCAAAATGCCCAGCATCACTTCTGTATCAATGAGATTTTTTGAACAACCCAGACTGACAAATCCTATTTTTTCCATGTAACTTATGGTTCCTTTCCAAATCGAATAGTTTTAATCCACCAATCCTGTACATTTTTCCGTCCCTGATCCGTATACAATTTGCGGACAGGGAAAAGCACAGGATACCGGTTGCGTCCATCTAATTCTTTCGGCAGCACATCGCTGGCTGTCGTCAAAAACAGTGTATTCTGATGCAGCAGTGCCAGGGCGCTCCGCGACAGCAGCCAGTCGGCAAAGACGGGAGCCAGTTCCGTATCGGTACACCATTTCGTCGTTCCCCTGCCGTACAGCCAGTAGGATGTCCCATTCTGGGGATACAGCATGACAACCGGCGCTTTATCCCGCAGGAACTGACGGACAGTCATAGCACTGGCAACACCCATATCGGCTTCACCGGCAGCAACGCGGCGCACGATGGGAGACATCGTCTTGGCATACGATGCAATATGAGGCTGCAGAGCCTTAAAGTACCGGCTGGCTTCTGCTGTCCCTGCAATTTCTACATACGAACAGAGAAAGTCTCCTGCCATATCCGTCGCTGCCAGATCGGGAAAAGCCAGGACCATATTCGGATCAGTCAGCAGATCATCCCAGGTTTCCAGTTCACTGCCACGGCGTTCGTAATATGCCTTGCTCACGACGAAAACCATAGGATCATACCAGGCACCTGTCCAATATCCATCTGCATCTTTAAACGAATAGGGAACGCTTTCCGTAGCCAGTGACGCATAGGGAACGAATATCGAGGCCTGTTGCAGATCCTTCAATACCGGTTCGGAAGCAATGACCATGTCCGGCCCGGCATCAGACGCTGCATCGTCAGCCAGCGACTGCAGTTCACTATCGGTACGCGTTTCAATCTGTACGCGCAGTCCCGTATCTCTGTAAAACTTCCTGGCCAGAGCACTGTTGACGTCGGCTGGCATATCGGAATACACGACAAGATGCCGTTCGGCCCGGTATGCATCCTGTGCTTTCTCTTCCTGTTGTTTTTCCAGTAATATATTGCTGAATCCGAGCACAGCCAGTACAAACAGTACAATAGCCAGTGTCGGTACATATTTTTTCATGAAATCACCTGAATCCATGGCGCTGCCGGTCTTGAAGCGTTCTGCCCTTCCGCCCCGGGTTTCCGGGCCGGCGGTTCCCTGCCCTTCCTGCAGTCTTTTCCATCCGCGCTTTTCCCGGCCGGCGGGGCGGAATCAGGCAGTGACTGCCATAGCCGATAAGATCCCGCCGTCCGGCTATGCACAGCGCCTTGTAGACAATATCATAATTGGCCGGATTCTTGTACTGCATCAGAGCCCGCTGCATCTGTTTTTCTTCCGGCCGCCGGGCTACGTAAACTTTTTCCCCCGTCAGTGGATTCATGCCCGTGTAATACATAGCCGTCGAGAGACTCCCCGGAGTAGGGATGAAATCCTGTACCTGTTCCGGCTGCATATGCATATCCCGCAAAAATTCCGCCAATGTAATGGCGTCGGCCAGAGTACAGCCCGGATGGCTGGACATAAAATATGGCACCAGGTACTGCTTTTTTCCCAGTTTCCGGTTGGCTTCGTCAAACCATTTCTTAAACGTCAGAAAGGCATGTACATCAGCCTTTCCCATTAAATCGGTCACATGCTTTACGACATGCTCCGGTGCCACTTTCAGCTGTCCGCTGACGTGATACCGGCATAATTCTTCTACAAATTTCTTATTGTGATCCGCTAAAAGATAATCGTAGCGCAGTCCGGAGCGGACAAACACCTTTTTGACGTGGGGAATGTGGCGGATTTCCTGTAATAACTTCAAATAATCGTCATGTGACGTGTCCAGATTGGGACAGATTTCACTGCCGATACAATGGCGGTCTTTGCATACTCCGGCCGTCAGTTGCTTTTTACAGGCCGGATGGCGGAAATTAGCTGTCGGGCCGCCTACATCATGGATATAACCTTTAAAACCGGGAAGGTGTGTCATATGCACGGCCTCCCGGATCAGAGATTCATGGCTGCGGTTCTGGACAATCGGCCCCTGATGACTGGTAATAGCGCAAAAATGACAATGTCCAAAGCATCCCCTGTGGCTGGTCAGGCTGAACTGCACTTCATGCAGGGCCGGCACACCGCCACAATCATCATAATCGGGATGCCAGCGCCGTGTAAAGGGCAGTTCATAGACGGCGTCCATTTCTTCTGTCGTAAGTGGCAGAGCCGGCGGCGTCTGAACGACATACCGGTTTTCCGACGGCTGGATAATCGTCCGGCCATAGAAAGGATCCTGTTCCTCATACTGTATTTTAAAGGCCCGGGCAAAGGCTTTTTTATCTGCCTTCACCTCCTCATAGGATGGACAAAGTACAGTTTTTTCCGATATAGGCGGCCGGCTGGTCACATAGCAGATACCCCGGATATGATACATCTCCGCCACGTTTTTCCCCTCAGCCAGGGCATCGGCAATTTCTACGACAGAGTGTTCCCCCATGCCATAGCTCAGGATATCGGCTTTGCTGTCCAGCAATATGGAATGACGTACTTTATCCGACCAGTAATCGTAGTGGGCAAACCGTCGCAGACTGGCCTCAATGCCTCCGATGATGATGGGGACATCTTTATAAGCCTCGCGCATCCTGTTGGCATATACGATGGTAGCCCGTTCAGGTCGTTTCCCGGCTATACCGCCCGGTGAATAATTATCGGTGCTGCGAAATTTTTTTGCCGCTGTTTTTTCATTGAGCATGGAATCGAGATTGCCCGCCGTAATCAGCGCTCCCAGCCGGGGCCGTCCCAGTGCCTTGAATGGTTCTGCACTATGCCAGTCCGGTTGGGAAATGATGCCTACGCGATACCCGCGGCTCTCCAGTACCCTGCCGATAACAGCAGCGGCGAAACCGGGATGATCCACATAGGCATCGCCATTGATATATACAAAATCCAATTGATCCCAGCCGCGCCGTTCCATATCGGCCCTGCTGGTCACCAGAAATTTCTCGTTCATATATTGCCTCTTTTACAAAAGTAACCAGATAATGAGCAGCAGAAATAAAATAATTCCCGACAAAATGGTTATCCCCTGCCACTTGCTCTGACGGTTCCGTTCCTTCTGCCGCTTTTCCCTTCCTGCCCGTTCCGGGCTCTGTGCCACAGGACGCACTTCCGGCCTGGGTTTCCTCGCCAGGACCTCTTCTTTATACGCTGTGACCAGTCCGGCTCCATCCAGTCCCAGATATTCCGCATACGTCCGGATAAATCCCTTGACAAATACGGCACCAGGGATGACATCAAAATCTTCCTTTTCCAGGGCATCCAGATAGCCTTCTTTTATATTGACAGCATCGGACACTTCTTTCAGCGTACGCCCCTGCTGTTCCCTTTCCTGTTGTAATACTCTGCCGATAGAAGACAAAGAACCGCCTCCTTATATGAATATGCCCATGCATACATAGTTAATTATATACTATTCCCCGGAAAAATGATATCACGTGTCCTTATGGAAGAATTTTGCCTGTACTTCCGCCGGTGACATGATGATTTCCCGCGGTTTCTTATTTCCTTCATTCGGCCCGACAATTCCCATGGCTTCCATTGTATCAATCATGCGGGCCGCCCGGGTAAATCCGACACGGAACCGGCGCTGCAGCATGGAAGAAGATGCCTGTCCCGTTTCCAGGACCATGTCGATGGCCTGGGGCATCAGCTCATCTTCAAAAAATCCGGCCGTATCTCCACTGCTTTCACCGGCGGACTGCTGAATGGATTCATCGTATTTCGGTTCTGTCGTGTTCTGATTTTTTATGAACGTAACGAGCTGTTCGATTTCCGCATCCGAGATAAATGCCCCCTGTACGCGGATGGGTTTGGGGGCACCCGTCGGAAAATAAAACATATCGCCGTTGCCAATCAGCTTTTCGGCACCACCCATATCCAGGATAGTACGGGAGTCGGTCTGGCTGGAAACGCGGAAAGCAATGCGGCTCGGAATATTAGCCTTAATGAGGCCGGTAATGACATCAACAGAAGGACGCTGCGTAGCCAGTACCAGGTGCATACCGCAGGCACGGGCCTTCTGCGCCAGACGACAGATAGAATCTTCTACATCACTGGAGGCCGCCATCATGAGATCGGCCATTTCGTCAATGATAATGACGACATATGGCATGGCTTCATCAGGATACTTTTCATTGAAGCTTTTGATATCCCGGGCAAATCCCTGGGAGAACCGCTTATAACGATCATCCATTTCCCGTACAGCCCAGCGCAGCGCATTAGCTGCTTTTTTAGGATCGGTAACGACAGGAGTCATCAAATGGGGAATGCCATTGTATACGGATAATTCGACAACCTTCGGGTCAATCAGTACCAGTTTGACATCTTCCGGCCGTTGCTTAAACAGGATACTGGCAATAAACGTGTTGATGCAGACACTCTTGCCGGACCCGGTCGTACCGGCGACCAGAAGATGAGGCATCTTGGTCAGATCGGCAATGACGGGATTCCCGGCAATATCCTTGCCCAGGCTTACAGGCACGCCGCTGGCAGCATTTTTAAATTCATCTGTATCGAGGACATCGCGCAGATTGACCCCCGTACGGGTCTTATTCGGCACTTCAATGCCCACGGCAGCCTTCCCGGGAATAGGCGCTTCGATAAAAACTTGTGTCGCCGCCAGATTCAGGGCAATGTCATCGGCCAGACCGACAATCCGGCTCACGCGCACCCCAGCTGCCGGTTCCAGTTCATAACGGGTGACAGAAGGGCCCTGACTGGCATTCGTCACTTTGGCTTCAATGTTGAAACTTTTCAGTGTTTCCTGCAAAATGACGGCATTCTGACGGGCTTCCTCACTCAGTCCTTCTGCCAGGGGTTTTCCCGGTTTGAGCAGGCTCACCGGCGGCAGGCGGTATGTATTTTCTCCTTTGGCCACCGGTACGGCCGAATGCCCCTGGGGCGCCACATCGACGGCCGTAGACTGGGCATCGATTTCGACTGGCTTCAAGTCGGCCAGTTCTTCCTGCAGTACATCCCGGACAGGCTGTTCCATCGGCTGTCCTTCTTCCTGCTGTTTCTCCGTATCTGGCAGTCCGTCATCATAGTCGTCATCCTGTCGTCCTTCCGGCGGCAGCACGGCCGGAGCCGCCGAAACAGGTGATATATCCAGTTCTTCTGTCAGATCTGGTATACATTCTTCGTTTTCTAGTAATCCATCTCTTTTTTCCGATGTAAAATCCACACGCGGGCCGTGAAGCAGACTATCTTCCTCACGGGATTCCAAAGCCGGCACCGGTTCTGCCTCTGCCACGGGAACGTCCCTGTCAGTCCGGGCCGTTCCTACCGCTTCCGCCTGTTCTTCCTGCTCTTCTTTTTCCAGATCAAAGATATGATGATGTTCATGCCACTGCTGCATAGAACGGGATGCTTCCTGCAATCCCTCTACGGCCTTATCGGATACGCGGGACACCTCTTCTGATGCCTTGTCCGAAACGATGGCTACGGGGCGGGAAATAGACCATTTTTTCCATACGAGCAGAGTCACTATCCCTAAGGCCACAACGACCAGAACGGCGCCAAATTCGCCGAGAAAGGAACGCAGCAGTGAGGCGACGGCAGCACCGGCCGCACCGCCTCCGACGCGCAGCATGGCCGGCATGAATTCTGCCCCCTGGGGAATAAATAACAGGTGGATAAGGCCCAGGAACAACACAAAGAGTGCCGTACCTGCCAGCCAGTTCTTCGTAAGGGGCCAGGCCTTGCGTAAAATGATATATTTCAACCCCAGAATCACCATCGACAGGGTAAAAACAATCCGTCCGATGCCAAATATATAGGACAGGATACCATCAATACTATGGCCTGCACTGCCTGTATCAATACCGACAATACCAACGGTCATAAAAATACCGCAGCACAAAAGGACGATGCCAATAATCTCATATTTCAGCAGCGACGGTTCTGTATCCTTTTTTTTCGTTGTACGGCGCACACCCTTTCCCGATGCCTTACGGGGCCGGGATTTTGTCACGCGTCTTGTTTTCCCTTGTGCCAAACCTTTCACCTTCCAAACCATATATGCATTCTGACTTATTTATCACAGCTACGGCGTTTATGCCATTTTTCCGCCATGACATCTTCTTTTCCGTGATTCGTTGCTTCATAATACTGCCGGTCTTTGAGTGGATCCGGCAGATACTGCTGCCGTACCCAGCCACCGGGATAATCATGGGGATATTTATACCCCGCTCCATGTCCCAGAGAAGAAGCTCCCTGATAATGAGCATCGCGGAGCCATGCCGGGATTTCTCCATATCCGCCCCGCCGCACATCATGCAATGCCCGGTCTATCGCCATATAAGCGCTATTGCTCTTGGGCGCGCAGGCTACGTAAATGACAGCTTCTGACAAAATAATCCGTCCTTCCGGCCAGCCGACAAGTTCTACCGCCTGGGCAGCCGCGTTGGCTACTACTAGTGCCTGCGGGTCTGCCAGGCCTACGTCTTCAGCCGCACAGATGACCAGACGCCGGGCAATAAAAGAAGGCTGTTCTCCCGCTTCTATCATGCGGGCCAGATAATGAAGGGCCGCATCGGGGTCAGAACCGCGCATGCTCTTGATAAAGGCAGAAATCGTATCATAATGGGCATCACCTTGTTTGTCATACGTATACAGTGCATGACCCATAACTTTTTCTACCGTCTCTTTTTTTAGTCTGCCACCTTCGGGAACGAGCATACAGGCCTGTTCCAGGAGATTCAGCCCGGCCCGGGCATCGCAGTCTGCCCCATCCGCCAGAAGCTGTAAGACGCCTGCATCAGCCTGTATATGCAGACTGCCCAGGCCCTTTTCCTGGTCCGTCAGAGCCCGCATCAATATCCTGGCAATATCCTCTCTGCCCAAAGGTGAAAACGTGAGGACACGCAGACGCGACAAAAGCGGCCGGTTCACTTCGAAATACGGGTTTTCTGTCGTAGCCCCGATAAGAATGACCGTGCCGTCTTCTACATATGGCAAAAGCACGTCCTGCTGGCTTTTATTGAAGCGGTGTATTTCATCAATGAAAAGGATAGTCCGCTTCTGATACATCTGTATGGCATCTCTGGCTTCCTGTATGACCTTGCGCAATTCAGCCGTCCCCGCCGTAACGGCATTGACTTTGACAAACCGGCTATGCGTCGCATGAGCTATCACATGGGCCAGCGTCGTTTTTCCAACACCGGAAGGCCCGTAAAAGAGAAGACTGGGCAGCGTATCTTTTTCAATCATGGCCCGGAGGAAACTGCCCGGGCCGATCAGCGTATCCTGCCCGCAGATTTCATCCAGTGTTTCCGGCCGCATACGCACGGCAAGAGGGGCCAGGAGAGACTGCTGTTCTTCCGCTGCCAGAGAAAATAAATCGTCTCCGTTCATTTGTTCTCACCTGCTGTAAATAGAAAGCCGCCAAGATAACTTAGCGGCACTCAATCTTCACAATGAATTATACAGAAAAAGAAGCCCCACCATGCCGTTTATAAACCAAGTTTTGAGCCTGCCTGAGCAGGTGGGTGTCCTCCTATGGAGTTCGACAGTCCAGTGAAGGCATTGCCTGGCAGCCATAGAGCCCGGACTCCCAATGTAAAAGATGTTGGTTCAAAACACGAGATCATTTTACGAACACAGTAGGGTTTTCTCTTGCATTTAGTATAATCAAATACATAGAAAAAATCAAGACTTGACATATAATTTACCATGTATCTGACCAAAACGGGTGCATGATACGGATTACTAATTGAATATTCCGTTGTTTCTCCGTATAATGTTACTTGATATTTCTTTTATAGAAAGGATTGTATCATGAGGAAAAAATATTTCTTTTTTGATATCGACCGTACCCTGGGACTTGATATATCACAAATCATCCCGGCAGATACGGTATACTGTCTGAACCGCCTGCGCCAGCTCGGACACAGTGTAGCTATTGCTACGGGCAGATTACAATGTGATGGCTTCCGTACAGCCAGTCGGTATGGAATCACATCGCTCGTCAGTGATGGTGGCAATAGTCTCACCATAGATAATACGCTAATAGAAATGAATGGTCTGCCCATCGCCAACTGCCGGGCCCTTCTCCACGAACTGGAACGGCGCCATCTTCCCTGGGCCGTCTTTACAGACAATACAATGGTCCGGCATACGCCATATGAATCGTTCCGCCATCTTGGACAGTCGCAATTATTCCAAACCGATGTAACTCCTGTGGACATCGATTCCCTGACGACGATTTATAAAATCGTCCACGTCCGTCCGGCAGCAGGTGATCCGCCTCTGGATACATATGGTCTCTCCCGGCTTCCGTACATTACCAATACGTATCTCGTGGAACCGACCGATAAAGGTGCCGGTATCCGCCGGTTCATGGAACACGCCGGAGCTCCCCTGGAAGACGTAGTCGTATTCGGCGACGGCCTCAACGACATCGCCATGTTTGTATCACCCTTCTTCCGCATCGCTATGGGAAATGCCCGTCCCCAGCTCAAGGAACGGGCCGATTATATTACCGATGACAATGACAAGGGCGGCATATTCCATGCCTGCCGCAGGTTTGGCTGGATATAAATGGACGAATCCCCAAAAAATTGGCATACGAAGCCTGACTTGCTTCGTATGCCAATTTTTTCATCTATAACCTGCCATCGGATAAAGAATTGCCGGAAAAATCCCTTCTGGCCAGATTATCCTCTGGCAGCCATTTCACCATTTGCTACCTTTTCTTTATAGCGTTTTGTCCATTTCCAACGGTTGTGAAGCCAGAACCAGTCTTCCGGATATTTCCGGATCCGTTCTTCCAGCCGGTCATTTAATGCCTGCGTCGTCGCATAGACGATGCGTTCCTTTTCTTCTTTGGACAGGCGGTGATCCGCCGTATACGGCCGGATGGGCGGCAACACGTCTATGACGTGATGATAAGGTCTGTCTTCATGAATAAACGTAGAAATAATCGGATAATTTTTGATTCCTGCCATTTTAGCCGGTCCGTCAGCCGTCAGCGTATCACGGCCGAATAACCGGACCATAATGCCTGTGTATCCCGGATCCTGATCCATCAAGAGACCGATATAATGGCCATTTTGGAGAAAACGCACCATATCGCGGATTCCCGTCTTGTACGTGACATGCTGTTTCATCATCGCCCGGTATTCGTTGATAAAAGCATCGGCGCTGTGACTGTTCTGCTGTTGGGCCACGGAAATAAGCGGATAACCGTTCATGGCAAGAACCGCTCCCAATAATTCCCAGTTTCCCGCGTGAGAAGCCATGAAAACGGCGCCTTCACCGCTTTCTTTCAGCTCGTCCAGATATTCCTTCCCATGCCAGGTAATCTTCTTATCCAATATTTCTTTCGTATAAATCGGATAGGATAACACCTCGATGATCATAGGTCCAAAGCGGCAGCTGCTCGCCTTGGCAATCTCCATGGCTCTTTCCGGATCATCGGTAATGCCACAATCCAATATCTGCTGCTGAGCCAGCCGCTTTCTTTTTCGGGGGACAAAGGTCCAGAAGAACCAGCCCAGGAAATGTCCCAGCGCACGCCGCACGCCTTCGGGCAGATGGCATATGATCCAGCTTAGTATTTTCATAAATGTATACATAGGCTGCCTCTTATTCAGCTGTCTTTTTTTCTAATTCAGCAATTTTCTTTTCCAGCTGTTTGATTTTTTTCGCCATGTCCGGCAAGTGTTTCAAATATACCTGGGACCGTTTCCATTCCATATGAGGCTGCATCGGATATCCGGCATAGACCTGGTTGCCTTCCGCATTGCCGGTTATCCCGGTCTTTCCCGCAAAAACAGCATTGTCTCCGATGGTAATATGGCCTGTACAGCCCACCTGGCCGGCAAAGATGCAGTGATTACCCGCCTTGGTACTGCCGGCAATCCCTACCTGGGCTATGATGAAGCAGTCTTCCCCGATTTCCACATTATGGCCGAGATGGACAAGATTGTCTATTTTAGTACCCCGTTTGACAACGGTGCTGTCAAGAGTTCCATTATCGATGCACGTACAGGCCCCGATTTCTACGTCATCGCCGATTTTGACATTGCCAATCTGGGGAATGCGCGTATGACGGCCTTCGTTTGTAGCAAAGCCAAAACCTTCACCGCCGATAACCGCATGGGCACGGACGACAAGACGATCTCCGAGCTGGCAGTTTTCGTGGATGACAGCACCGGGATAAATGACGGCATCGTCACCGATAGAGACATTATCGCCAATGAAAACATAGGGATAAATGATGCAGTTCTTTCCTATGCTGACATTCCTGCCAATGACAGCATAGGCCATGACAGCGGCATTGTCCCCCAGGACAGCACTGTCATCTACGACGGCCGTAGGATGAATGCCCCGGGCCACGGTCTGCCGGGGATGGAAGAGCACCAGGAGCTGGGAAAAAGCCAGGCGCGGATTTTTTACCAGTATGAGTGTATTATCCCCGGCCGGGACTTCTTTTTCCACAATGACGGCACCGGCATGAACCTGAGGCAGATATTCCGTATATGGATCTACTGCAAAGGTGATATCCTCCAGACCTGCTTCCTGCAGCCCCTTGATATCTTCAATTTCCCGCGTGCCATCACCGATCACCGTACCGCCCAGTATGGCGGCCAACTCCTGTACTGTCTTCTTCAACATAGTCAACCCCTTTATTGTAATTTCGCAATCAAATCATCGGTTACATCGACGCCGCCGTTGGGAACGACTTCCTTATAGACGATGATGCCGACGTTTTTATCCTTGGCGATATCCCCTAATTTGCTCTGGATATCGGTCATGAACTGACGCTGCATACTGGCTGCGTATATCTGCTTTTCCTGTAATGCCTGCTGCTGTTTCTTCTGGAAATCTTCCGCTGACATGGACTGCTGGGCCTGCTGCAGTTCGGCATCGAGAGATTTGCCCTTTTCTTCTATCTTCTGTTGGTACTGCTGTACGGCCGGTGCTTCTTTCTGTACGCGGCTCATATCTACATAGCCTACTTTATCTTCACTACCGCAGCCGCTGAGTACGGCAACTGCCGCTATCATGCATAAAACAGCAGCCAATCGTTTACCTATCCGTTTCATTCGTATAATGCCTCCTGTTATGCCAGCTTGACAATGATATCATCGGTCACATCCAGCGCCGTGCCGATGCCTTCGTATTCAGAGAATATGATATCGATTCCCTGTTCTTCCGCAACGGCCGCCGCTTTATCCCGGATATCTGCCAGGATGGCTTCTTTCTGATCCTTCATTTCTTTTTCTTTTGCTTCAAGTTTCTCTTTCCAGGCCGCATTCCAGACAGCCGGTTCCGGACGCTTCCCAAAAGAATCCATTTGTTTCGCGAACAATTCCCGACTGGATTGCTGCCGGGCCGCCAGTTCATCTTTTACCTGAAGCGCATATGCCTGCAGTTCTTTCTGTGCTTTTTCCTTATCGGGAGCCATGGCAGCGGCAATATCCGCCGCTGCAGCCGCGTCCGTCTGATGGTCGCCGCCGTTTTTGCGCAACAGTGCCTGCAGTTCCTGTTCTGCTGCCTTACGTTCCGACGGAGACAGGGCCAATGCAGCCAGTTTCAGCCGGAGATTGACAATCTTCAGATTTTCTTCATCAGAAAGGGCCGGCTGTGTCTGCCGGCGTTCCCGGATCAGAGTCTGATACCGCTGCTCCAGTGCCGCATTCAATTCATTCTGTTTAATGGCCACCCGGGCCTGTAATTCCTGATCCAGAGCCGCTGATGACAACGCATCGGTCATAGAAAAGTCTTTCGCCGCCTGCCCCTGGGATGCAGCCTGCTTCGAGTAATGCCACTGTTCAAACTGATACTGGGCTACCATCGCATTATATTCCAGTTCCAGGCGATGGTACTGGCTGTACGAGGGATGGCTCATCATGATGTGTTCTACATCGGCGCAGGCAATGACCGGCCCTTTTTCTGTAACAGGCACAGCCGGCGTCCGGCTGTGCATCATCCAGAAAGCCACAGCCAGGCAAAAGGCCAGCACTACGGCGCCAGCAGCTGCCGCATAATTACGCTTCATGGCAATATCCTTACTTGGACTGGGATTCACTCAGTTTCTTGGAAACCTGTTCTGTAATATCCTGACCACCATAGAGAACGGCCCGTTTATCGACGACAAGGCTCAGGCCTTTCGTGCTGGCAACGCTGCCGACGGCTTCATCGACTTTATCTTTGACGCCCTTATAGATGTCTTCTTGTTTTTTCGTCATTTCTTCCTGAATCTGCTGATAGAGCTGACTCTTCTGTTCATCGGTCATACCCTGGGACTGTTCTTCAAATTTTTTCTTGGCATCTTCCGAGGCCTGCTGCATTTCTTTCTGTGCATTGGCTACATCCTGATTATCGGGCGGAATGACCTTGCTCATATCGACGACGCCGATATTGCTGGACGGCGCCGCACTGACGGGATTGCCCATCTGCATGACGGCAATGCCGGCAACACTCAGTACAAAAATCGCTGCAATGACAGCGGAAAAAATCTTGACATTCTTTTTCTTACCCATTTCTGACATCATAGTAACATTACTCCTTTGCAATTCCTTATAAATAGCCAATAACCCGCAGCCACGTATCGTGGCCGGAAACGATATATTCCAAACCGACGTATTCATGGAGACGGTACAAGAGTCCCGCCTCTTCATCATGGTTTGTCAAATCTTTATTGAACCGGAAAGACCAGCGGCCCCCTAATTCCTGCCGCAGCCAAAGATGATGGCTGTCATCCTGGCTTTCAAAATTATATCCCATCCAAGTTCCCTTGCGGGGCTGATACCCGTAACCGGGAATGAAGTTCCAGGCTACAGAAGCAGGCATGAATTCCACGTCTGTATACAACTCATGGTGTTCGCCGATTTTTCTGCCCACATGGGCCCGCAGGACCGTATTATCTTCTTTATCATGATAGGCATCACTGTCCCTGCTGACGTCTATGTAGGCCTGTGCGCGGACATCGTAAAAATCCGTTTCCGATTTCAAATGGATATCCATATTTTCAGCAACGGAAAGACTGGGAAGGACGCGCAGCTTATATTTCTTTATGACCCACTGGTCATTCAGATGCTGCTGCAAATCACGCTCTACATCGCGCTGATGGCGGCGCACAAATGCAACAGGCAGGCCATTCAGGCCTGCATAACGGTCTTCCATATGCTTGCGCGTACTGAGAAAGATGATCTTGGGCAGGTTTTCCGCATCGACGCGGACGTTGACATTGCGCACAACGGGAAGTACCGGCAGAAAATACACTTCTACCGTCGTATCCGCGCCGGGCGTAATGACAATGTGCGGATAAAATTCTGGAAGTTCTGTCTCCAGTTCCGTCTCCATAACAGCCTTGACCGTGCCATTTGCCCAGTCCAGAGCATCGACGGGAAGACCGGTCAGGAGATTTTCAATAAAAGCCGAAACGCCGGTCAGGTCCCTGCCAGCCATTTCTTGTCCCAATGTCGGAAGAGATCCATAGTCAAAGCGGACATGTACCCGGCGTATGGTACTTCCCCAGGGGCGGATCTGCACAGACAGCATCGTTTCCGGTCCCGGCACGAGTTCGATATGTTCGACCGTATACCCTATGAGCACGCGGTCCGTAATGTCGTAAACCATGCGGGTATACTCATCCTGCCGGTTCAGCACGGCCTGGTCATCGGCACCGAGGAACACGTGGTTCCCAATCGTCTCAATGCTGGCACATATCCTCTTCTCGACAAGAGGCGGTATGGCCTCTCCCAGAGAAGAGACGCGTACCGCCACATGAGTTACGGGTGCCGCTATGGCACTACCTAGACTAGCACAGACAAAGAGAATCGTCAATAAACAAGTGCGAAACACGACGTATCCCACCTATCGTCTGCATACATCAGAACTTACCACCAAAGCTGAAGTGGAACTTGCCGCCATCGTCGCCGACGCCGTAATCCAGGCGGATAGGCCCGATTGGCGTCGTGATGCGGAATCCGAGACCGGTGGAAACGTGGATACTGTCATCGTTCTGATACCAGGGGATATTTTCCGTTCCATCCCAGGCAGAACCGGCATCGACAAAGAAGACGCCTTGGATTTTCTTGGCAATCGGATAGCGGTATTCTACCGTCGCCGCATACATCTTGTTGCCACGGAATTCATCGTCTTCATAGCCACGCAGGTTATCGGCGCCGCCCAAAGTGAAGAGGTCATAGTACGGCATATCGCCGTTGGCATAGCCGCCCATAAAGCGCAGGGCAATGACATGCTTGCGGCCTACTTTGTAGTACAGACGGTTTTCAAAAGTCAGTTTATAGTAATCGAAGTCACCGCCCAGGCCATGGCCGGCAATAGCTGCCGTGTAGGAAATCCTCTTGCCACGGGTCGGATCGTAGACATTATCGCGGTTATCGAAGACGTGGGACCAGGTCAGGCTGTTCGTCCGGCCAAAGTTCTTGTCGAGATAATGCATTTCTTTAAAGTTATATTCCTTGCCATTACGCCACTGTCCATCTTTGCTATAGTCAAATCCACTGTTCCATTCGTCGTATTTCGTCCGCTTCGTTTCCAACGTAACGTAATCGCTGACGTATTCGCTGCGGACGCGGCCATAGGTCAGGTTGAAGCCTTTTGTTTCCCGGTCGTAATCGGCAACGGAATTGCCTTTTTCATCGTAATCTTCGTAATCGTATTCCCGGTTGAACAGGCTGAAGCCGATAGAATCGCCATGGTCATTGAGCCACGGATGGGTGTAGGAGAACGTGTAATTGTGATTGGAATCAGTTTCACCGCCAAATTCCCAGTTAATGGCTACCTTGTCACCAGTACCGCGGAAATTGCTTTCCGAAAGCCCCAACAGGCCTACCATACCGTTCGACTGGGAATAACCGCCGCCAATGGAAATCTGACCGGTCTTGGCTTCGACGACGTCGATTTCCATGATGACATCGTTGGGATTCTTTTTGCCCGGCAGCATGCGGACGTTGATATCTTCAAAGTAGCCCGTATTGTAAATCCGTTCCACACTGCGGCTGGCGGCGGCACGGTTGAATACATCGCCTTTCTTCATGCGTACTTCCCGGGTCACGACACGGGATTTTGTCTTAGTATTACCGCGGACGACGACATCTTCCAGATGGCATTCCGTAATGCCGATATGGAGGATACCCTTGCTGTCCAGCGTCGCATTGGATACATGGCTGTACATATAACCGTCTTTCGCATAGAGATTATTGATGTTGGCTACGTCTTTACTGATGATGGTGCTGTTCAGCGGTGAACCCGGTACGAACTGGATCATCTGCTGGAGCGCTTCCGTCTTATAGACTTTATTGCCGGTAATTTCTACACCGTTGATGACGGGATTGAGCTGTACGGCATAATTCAGGGCCACCCCTTCCGGCACGTTGGTAAAGGAAGGATGGACCGTCGAGAAAAGACCGGTAGAACCGATGACATTGACATCATGGCGGACATAATCGGCACTAACCGTATCACCGACGCGCATGGCTAATTTCGGCAGCAGGTAGGCTTCAATGGCCGGGTCCGGTACAGGGCCAACGCTTACTGCCGTCGTCACTTTATTGGCATAAGGAGCGATGGATTCATCGGTGACAACATTACCATAGGGCATGGTGCTTTCCTGCCCTGGCTCCAGTACCGCCATAGGATACTTGGGAATCGTCGTATCGATTTGTACGTCACCGAGGCCGGCCATGTACGGCACAGAGGCTCCGGGGAGGCCTTCTTCTTTAGCCGATTCTGCTGTACCGACCGTCCCCTGTTCGTATCCCGTATTGCCGCTGATGACGGACTTTGCCACCTGGCTCTTCCGTTCCTGTTCAGCCTGCTCAATTTTTTCTACCTGTTCTTTTTCAGCCGGCTTGCGTACGTCTTCCGGCTTTTCCCCCTTGGCAATGGCTGCCAGTTCTTCATCCGTTTCGTACCCCGTAAGGCCGGATTTTGCATTCTTCATGACGGCTTCTGTCTCCGGCGTTGAAGCACTGGTCACTACGGTATTGAGTGCCATAGGCTTTCCTTCGTCTTTTGCGGTCATGTCTGAAGCGGATACCTTTTTTTCTACGGTCTGTCCGGGATCTGCATCATAGCCTGTTGCCGTGTCTGCAGCCCATACGGGACTTGTCACCATAGCACTGGTAATCATCATCAATAAAAATTTCTTATTCCGTGTTATCATAAGACCCTCCGTTGTCATTTCTTGGTTTCCGCACCGCGCAAACTATGACGCGCATCTTGTACGGCAGCCTGTATCTGCCGGTCCGATAAAACCTTTTTTTGTACAGGCTGTGTATATGGTACAGTCGCAGGTGGCGGTTCCGTTCTTTCCGTCTCCTGTCCTGTTTCCCCCTGTTGTACTGCCGGCAATACACCGGTATCATCTGTACTTGCAGGAACCGGTTGCACCGCCGGTATTTCTTCTACTGCCCTGTCTTCTGCCGTTACGATTGATTCCGGCTCAGCTACAGGTTGTGAATCCGGCGCTGTCATCGTCGTCCGTGACGTATCCGCTGCCGTCTCGCCGCGGACAGGCCGGGTAAAATCAGCTGGCGGCCCTTCCGGACGTGTAAACTGCCAGATGCCCAGAGCCAGCGCCAAAGCAGTCAGGACTGCCGCCAGCCGGCGGATTTTACAGCCCATACCGTGGTTTTTTCGAAGATTTTTCATCTCCGCTTCTGCCAGCATGAGATTCAGTTCCCCACGGACATCAGCTTTATTGTCAAAAGACTTTTCAGCCCGTTCCAGCCAGGCTCTGGCAGAACGGACACGCTCGGCCCGTTCATTATCTGATTTTGCCATACTGCGCAAGCTCCTTTCCCAGCATGTTTATAAAATCCTGAAAAAGACAGCCTCAACAAACAAGTAAATATGGGAAGAAGCCTATATCTATCTTGGAAATACTCATCGTTTCTCCCGTATTCTCCCGTTTATACCATATTTTCTTTTTTACTTCTCTTTGTTGTCATGAATAAACCGGCTCAGCATGCCTCTCACACGGCGGATTCCCCGTTTCTGCAGCCGGTATACATAAGGCAGGCTGACAGACAGGTCCTCGGCCAGGGATTTTTGCTGCTGATCTTTGAGATAGACGCCTTCCACGACGATCTGTTCCTTCTGAGGCAGACGCTGTAATGTCTGGGCTACGTGTTCAAACAGAATCTGCCGGCCTGTCCTGTCTGCCAGATCCTCCGCCCCGTCTGGCAACTGATCCCGCAGGGTAACGCCGTTTTCATCGGGTTCGTCGAGAGACAGGGAAGACCGTTTATTTTCCTTTTGGAGAAAATCCAGGATTTCCCCACGGATACGATGGACGGCAAAAATAGGAAAGGCCACATTGCGCCCGTAATCATACCGTTCCACCGCTTCAATCAGTCCCAGCGTTCCTTCCTGCAGGGCGTCCTGCAGAATATCCCCGGAAATGTGCCAACGCATCGCTTCCCGGAAAACCAGCGGCTGGTACTGTTCAATGAGCTGCCGCCGGCTCTCCTGGTCCCCCCGGTCTTTATATGCGCGCCAGAGTTCTCTTTCTTCTTCCGGAGCCAGAAGTTTTATCTGTTGTAATTCTTTTAAATATGTCTCCAGCAACTTCTGTCCCCCCCTAATAGAAGCTGTATTTATACATGCCGCCAATAAAGGAATCATCTGCCGATTTCCAAGCGGCCACACCAAACTTACTTCCCAAATTATACTGCATACCTATGCGGTTGTCATCATGATTGAGGCCAAAAGCAGCTGTCAGCATGAAATCATTGAACAAATACTTGCCCATTTCTATATTATAATAATTATTTTCCACATCAGCTGTCTTGCTGTTGTAATCCAGTGACCCTGTCGTAATGTTGAGCATATCTAGATTCAGTGCCTTTTCCAGCGCCTGTGTAATCCCCAGACTGTTGAGCGTCATGCGGATGCCGCTCCCTATAAGTGTATTGACATCTTCACTATTAAGGGAACTGTCTTTTTTGCCACTGCTGTTCCTGAGCGTAATCAGGGAAAGAATCTGGGCCTTCGTAAGCGGCGGATTGGATCGCAGCATCAGGTCCATCGCATCGGCAGGACCGCGCAGATTGAGCAGGACATTGTACTGACCGACACGGGTATGGCCTTCCACGTCCAGATAGGGGAGGAATGTATCGGGCTGATTAAATTCAGCTTTTGCCCGGGATACACGGAAATTCGTATCCAAATAGTGAATAGTCCCTCGGGAAGCTTCAAAGCCGCCCGTTCCATGGGGATGAGCCAGCGTGCCGCCAAAATGAGCCTTGCCATGCACCATCAGGTCGTAAAGCGCCCCATTATACAGCCGCACATCATCTCCCAGTGCGACCATAATGTCGAGAGCGGCATCAAAATTGCTTTCCGTATCACTCAGGCTCAGGGGCAGATCCAGTGTCGTATCATCTATCGTAATGGTTCCGGACAGCAATGGCATGCCATCACCGGGCGAGACAGTCAGGTTTCCCGTCAGCGGTCCGGTAAAATACGGACAGACGACTCCCAGATGATCGAGTGCAAGCAATCCTTTGTACGACGTGACTTCCCATCCCTGCCAGGATGCATCTGCCTGTACCTGCAATTTTCCCGGATTTTTCGCCTTTGCCTTATCCATAACGGCAGAACCGGAAAACGCTGCTTTGCGTCCCGTAAATTGAAGCTGCCCCGTAATCCGTGTCAGCGGATTACGCACGGTCCGGATGGACAAAGAACCGTCATCGACACTCAACGTACCGTATACCTGTGGATCCGCAGCCGTACCTTTTAACTGCAGCGAACCATTCAGTCCGCCCTGGGCTTCAGTAATAAGAGGCGTGACAAAAGTCAGTATATCCAGGCCGGCATGATCCAGTTTTACCATAACGTCCATAGATTCGTCTGTTTTTTCACCGGTCAGAGCCGCTACGGGAATCGTCCCGGAGGCGCTCGCCTTATACGGATCCTTCAGGATATATGCCTGATGGACCTTAATCATGCGGTCCCGCAGATTGAGCAGGGCATACATGCCAGTAAAGGAAATGCCATTGACCATGCCACTTCCGAGCTGCAGAGACACATCAGCACTGGGATGATCTCCTGTCCCGCTCAGATTAGCTGCAAAATCGACAGGCGCATCAATCTGGACATTCGTCTGTCCCGTTACCGCCGCCAGCAGCCGGGCCGGGAAATGGTGGGCAGCAATCTGCATCTGTACCGGCCCATGAAGGGCATACGATCCCTGGGCAGCCAGCACGGCATCGCCGGACTTCAGGGTAAGTTCATGAATCTGTACGGCATTGTTTTCGTATTGGACATCAATACGGGCAGGTTCTACAGCTGCATCATCAATATATCCCTGGGTCAGAGTCCCGGTCAGACGTGCCCGGGGATCATCAGTTGTCCCATCGATAGCCAGCTGTCCTTCCAGACGCCCCTGTATGGACTGCAGGGGTGCTCCCGACAGTTTCAGGATACTGCCCAGATCCGCAGCCTGCACGCGGGCCCGCGCCATAATCCAGCCATTCGCCGGATTATACCCGCCACGCAGTTCATAAGTCCCTCCGTTCTGTTTAAAATGAAAATCGGTCAACCGGAAAATACCGCCGTAATAACCGAGGTTGCCTTGTATATCATTGAGGGCTATGCCATTAAAGGTCAGTGAGTCTGACTGGAGAGACCCTTCAAAGACAGGATTGTTCATCGTACCGCCAAGATGCCCTCTGACATTCATGATACCGGAACGCTGAGGCCCTTTTTGCGGTACCAGGCGGGCAATATCGAGATGGCTGCCGTCCAGGGTCAGATCCATATGCTGTCCCAGGTAACCGGCGACGCGGATAGATGCATCATAGGCTGTAATATCGCCGTTGGTGATATAAACAGTGCCATCCCGCAATGTATAATCGGCACTGACATTTTTGTACAAATAGCCATAAGCAGAGCCACTGGTCAGATGGAACGATCCCTGTGCCGAAGGCTGATCGAGACTGCCCGTCACGGTAATCGTATTATCGGCCCAGCCTGTAAGAGGAATATCTCCCCGTCCCAATGCTGGCAGCAGCCGTTCCAGACGCATATGCTGTGTCACAACCTGCAGATTCACCTGCCGGGTATCCAGATCAGCCATACCACTGGCTCTATGAGTCCCATCGTTGTAACGCCACACGACAGACGGTATCAGAATACGGCTTCCACTACCGGAAAGAGAGCCGTCGATACTATCAAAGTCCATCCCCTGTATACTGCCGTCGCGGGCATGGAAAATCAAATTCCAGTCCGGTCCGGAACCATATAGGTGTCCGGCAGCAGAAAAGGTGCCGGTCATAGGTACTGCTGCATATGCAGATGCCATATCAAGTGGCAGATTGTCTGCTGTAAAGGAAAGATCCGTACGGGGCCCCTCCGTATCATACACGCCATGGACCCGGACTGTTCCTCCCTGCACGGAAGCAGTCAGCCCTGACAGAGACAGCAATCCATCAGCATAGATAAAGTCACCTTCCGCCTGATCTGCCTCGATGCCATTATAGGAAAAACCTGCCGCGCTGGCATGACCGGAAGCCTGGACTGTCCCCTGATTCTGATTGCCCGAAACGGTCAGGGAAGCCGACACCGTGCCCAGAACCGAAACAGGCAGCTGGCTTATTTCTTCGAGGTGGATGGAATCAGCATCGAGAGAGGCCTGAAAATCACCACTGGACAGGTTGTATGTTCCCGAACCTTCCAGATGGCCTCCAGCTGCATCAGCAGACAGATGGGATATATCAGCCTGACTGCCATCGCAAGAAAAGACAACTTCGCCATGATACAGTGTCGTTCCATCATAGGTCAGTTCTGGTACAGTCAGTGTTCCACTGCCGCGTATTTCACTGGCCGTTCCCCAGATGCTGCCCTTAAAGGCAGCCGTACCAGAAATGCCAGCTGGCAGCTTATCGGCAAAAGCAGCAAGATCGGCGCCGGGTACATCCACATCCAGATTGAATACGGGAACATCCCCATTGATGCGTACTTCACCTGAGGCGCTGATATCCTGTCCATTAATGCGGCCTTTCAGCCGGTCAATCCGGACGTTTTGTGAATTCAGCCGCACCGTTCCGCTGACCTGGTCATAGGAAAGGCCCGATGCCGTACCGGACAGATTATCTACAGAAGCCGTTCCCGACAGAGAATCCCCGTTATGCGAGCGGGCATAACGGACCCGTATATCACGGAGCGCACCTTCTTCTACAGTCACATCCGTTCCAGACGGAATGAACGATGATGCATAAGATGCTTTAACAGCATCGCCACGAAGCAGGACATCGAATTCCCGCGATGAAGTATAATGACCGGAAGCCGTCAGCTTTTCTCCATCGACATACAGCGTCATATCTCCATAGATAGCCGGGTAGGCCGTAAAATCGAGGGTCCCGTCACCCCCGCTGCCCGTAATCAGCGTGCCATCGGCCAGCCGTGCCCTGACAGCTCCATCGTGAAACCGCACAATTGCCCGGAATCCACTGTCCGCCTTTTCCTTCGATGTCTTAATAAGCGTCGCAACATTCCACGTATTATCAGACGGTTTCTGCCACACATGGACAACCGGCTGGGAAATATCCACCGTCTCTATAGCCGCAGCCGGATTACCATCAGGAAGGGATGCCACTATTTTCCAGGGATTGACAAAAATCTGTATATCCGAACCAGAAAGCACAGTACGTCCCTGCATATCCCGGATAACCGGGTCCTGCAGCCTGACTCGGCCGGACAACGAAACATCCATAGCACTAAAGGTTAGTGTTCCGTTTATTTTATCATTCACTGTACTCGTCACTGTCTCAGAGAGTTTTTGCATCAATGCCGGCTTTTCCATCCACAGGGAAAAGAGTGCGGCAAAGAGGAATACAAAGACTGCACCGGATACAAGCCATTTTTTTCGCACGGTCGTCCTCCATTCCTATAAAAAAAGAAGAGAGAATCATAGGATTACAATTCTCTCTTCATTTTACATAAGCTATTCATTAAAATCAAGAAACAGATAAAAAGATTCAGTTTCCTTTTTTTAAACTTACTTTAAATTGTAACAAAAGGAGGTTCCCATCATTTCCCTGTCAGGGACGGATGGATGACACCGGAGCGGACATCGACGCCCATTGCCTGTTCCAGTTTGGCAATACCGACATTATAATCATACAATGCCTGGATATGGTTGACCTGGGCTTCGTTGAGGCTCAGCTGGGCATCGAGGACATCCAGGTTGATGCCAACACCAGCCTGATAGCGGATGTTCTGGATACGGTAATTTTCCTTCGCCTGATCGACGACAGCCGTCGTTTCTTCTACGCGCTGTGCCGCACTGCGGATATTGAGGTATGCCTGCTTGACTTCCAGCTGGACCGATTCCCGTGCCTTCTGTTCTGTTTCCCGGGCGGAAAGGAGTGTTTCCCTTGCTTTCTTGATTTTGGCATTAGTCGCGCCGCCATCCCATAAGCTCCAGGAAACGCCGCCACTTACACTCCAGTTATGATCATCAATACCGGGGAAATCATCATCCGACCAGCCACGGCCGGCACCGACAGATACGGTCGGCCTGTTGCCAGCCTGGGCAATACCGATACTGTTTTCTGCTTCCTGTACGGCAACGGCTGCCTGGAGGACTTCCGGACGATATTTCATGGCATAGTCAATGGCTTCCTGAAGGGAAATATCATACGTATCAAAAGGCAGCTGATGATCGGCCAGATTCAGTTTGGTCTGCAACGGCAGGCCGAGGATGTTATTCAGGTTTGATTCAGCAATAGCGACATTATTATCTGCCGTTACGGCCGTCGTCTTGGAGTTGGCCAGTGATACATTAGAAGACAAGACATCTACTTTCGCCTTGGTACCTACATTGTACTGGGCTGTTACATTATCTAAATGTCCCTGCAGATTATCGACGGCTTCATGGTATACATCACGCAGTTCCTGATAAGCCAGAAGGGCATAATACCCTTCTACGGCAGAATACTTCGTCGCCTGCTGGACGCGGAGCATTTCTTCCTGGGCATTAGTCTTTCCCAACTTGGCATTGGCAATTTCGTTTTCTACCAGTCCGCCCGTATACAATGGGATGCTGACACTAAAACTGTTTTTAAAACTATTACCGATGACATCTCGTCCCATATTTTGTGACATAGCTCTGGCCCCACTCCAGGTATAGCCCACCTGGGGCATCTTGCCGGCCTTGGCTATGGCGATATCAAAGTCAGAACTGTTCAGGGCATAATGGGCCACCTTGATATCCCGGTTGTAATCGAGAGCCATCTGCACCGTTTTGGGCAGTGTCAGATCGACAGCCTGGTCGGAAGCGACCCGGCCGACGACAATGACTGGATCCGCTTCTCCTCTGGCAGCAGCTCTTTTAGCACTGGCTTCCATATCGGAACGGATTTTTTGTGCCAGCTCTTCCCGCAGCTGCGGTGTCACATCGGACGCACCGATAGCTCCTGCCGGTGTCACAGCAGCCTGGTTCTTTACCGTACGTGCTGCCTTTTTGCCGGTCCGGGAAACCTTCTGGCCAGCCGTATTCCGGGCTGAATCAGTAACAGCTGCCTGTCCCAGATCGACGGGAACAACGGCTTCTTCTGCTGCCCATGCAGACACCGTCCCCAAGGTTGAAATCATCAGGGCAACAACAATTTTTTTATACAAGTTTTTGTCCATTACGGGTACCCCCATTGATCGAATTGCTATCTATTGCAGAATGTCTTTTAAAAGACATAGTCAATACCATAATAATTGCCACCGTCACTGCGGTTCATGGGCCGCGTGAACTGGCCAAAAAGAAACATGTTGTCTGTCAGGCGGTATTTCGCTTTCAAACGATACCGCCAGTCATCGGGATCATACCCCTCCAGGCTGAGTTGGAACGGTTTATCCTGAAAAAAATCCAGCCCCATTCCGAGCTCGCCGCGGATGAGGCCGGCCCGGACATCAAATCGGGGATGTCTGAACCCATACTGCAAATCCAGTTTCGTACCGTTACCTATATTCTCAGCCCCGAGAAGCCCGAATGTATGGTTCCGGTACACCTTAAAATTTACAGCGGCACCCGTTTCACTTTTACTCTCATTATATAAGACACTGGCATCGCCTTCTGTTTTGAATCCGCTTCCCCCACCGAGAACCTTATTTAGTTTCCCCGATATTTCCGCAGTATTATGAAGCGTTTTCTGCAAATCTTTCTGGCTCTGCTCATCAGTCGTAATTTTCTGTACGGCCAGCGCTGTCTGCTCAAAACTATCCGTA
Source organism: Megasphaera hexanoica (assembly GCF_043520715.1). Lineage (NCBI taxonomy): Bacteria > Bacillati > Bacillota > Negativicutes > Veillonellales > Veillonellaceae > Megasphaera > Megasphaera hexanoica. Next base: position 2,522,567 of record NZ_CP171361.1, read on the forward strand.
ATGCGCTTCATATTAGCCGCCGTATCGCGGACGTTAGCCGAAATAGCTCCATCGCTGTTCATAGCAGCCAGCTGGGCCGCAGCGGCATCCAGAGAAGCTGTTACCGACGCCATATGTGCTGTCATTTCCTGGATATTGCCGGCATTGGCATCCATCAGGCCATTGACCCGTCCGGTTATGCCTTCTATATTCTGAAATGTCCCGCGCATCGCTTTTTGCGTGTCCGGGTGTCCGATGACGCTATTAATGTTATTAATCATATCATTGGCACTAGCCACTAACTTACCTGTACTTTCCATCATATCATCCATGGTCTTGCCGTCATTGCCGTTCAGATATTCCCCGTCAGCAATGAGCTGTGTCGAATCCTTGCCCGGCGTAATGGAAATAATTTTTTCCCCCAGCAGGCCGTCCGTCGTTATTGCCAGTTTCGATCCTTTAGGAATTTCCGTACCCTTATCGATCTTCATGGCAACGTCTACGCCGTTTTTAGAAGGAGTCACATCGGTAACTTTACCGACATGAACACCGACATAGCGGACTGAATTTCCCTTCTGCAAGCCATTGGCATCGCGGAACATGGCATGAATGACATAGCCTGGTTTGCCAAATATTTCTGCATGAGCCAGATTGATGACCACATAGGTAAAGACCAGTACGCCAATAATGGTTACCAGGCCGACTTTTGCTTCTGCACTCCATTTCATGGCGCACACCTCCCCTCCTGACGCATCAGACCGCCGTTGATAAATCGTTGAATGTGTTCATCCGGCGAATCCCGGAACGTATCCTTGTCTGCAATAAGCCGGAAAACGCCGTTTTCCAGATAAGCCAGCCGGTCTGCAACGAAGAAAGCCGATTCCATATCATGGGTAACGATAACAGATGTCGTATGAAGCTGGCTTTGTGTCGTCACAATCAGCCTGTTGATATCCATACTGCGCAGCGGATCCAGACCTGCCGTCGGTTCATCATACAATATGACCCGGGGCTCCAGTGCAATGGCCCGTGCCAGACTGACTCTTTTTTTCATGCCGCCCGACAAATCGTTCGGCATCATATCTTCTACGTGATCCAGCCCGACGAGATGTAATTTTTCCCGGACAATTTTCCGGATTTCTTCTTCCGGGAGTTTACGATGCTGCCGGAGGCCAAATGCCACATTCTCCCCGACACTCATAGAATCAAATAAGGCTGAATACTGAAAAACCATGCCCATGTGGAGCCGTACCTGATCCATCTCATCTTCCGTAAAGCCTGTAATATCCTGACCGTCTATAAAAATATGACCGCCTGACGGTTTCTGAAGACCGATAATCAGACGAAGTATAGTACTCTTGCCTGAACCACTGGCACCCAGTATCCCCAGTGTTTCTCCATCGCGGATATCCAGATTGATGTGATTCAGAATGACCCGTGATCCATACGCCACGGTAATATCCTGTAAACGGATCATATGCCAGACTCCTAATACAAAATAATAGACAGCAGATAATTGCAGATAAAAATAAAAATAATCGATGTAACGACCGAACGCGTTGTCGCCTGTCCGACTCCTTCTGCCCCGCTTTTGGCCGTCATGCCTTCATGACAGGCCACAAGGGCGATGATACCTCCAAAGAACATGGCTTTAATAAGGCCGTAAACAACGTCGGATACTTCCGTAAACATTTCAATGGAGTTCATGTACGTAAAATGTGTCAGGCCGGCGCTGAGAATCGCGACAGCATATCCACCGGCCGTGCCGATGATATACCCATAAAAGGCCAGCAGCGGTACCATAGTGATACAGGCGGCAAAGCGGGGTACGACCAGATAAGCAACGGGATTGACGGCCATGCACCGCAGGGCATCAATCTGCTCCGTAACTTTCATAGTTCCCAGTTCGGCTGTCATGGCTGCCCCTACACGGCCGGCTACGACAACGCCGGTCAGAATCGGCCCCAGTTCGCGGCCCATAGCGACAGACATAATGCCTCCCAATGTAGACTGGGCACCATAGCGCAACAGGATATCGACAATCTGCAACGTCATGACCATGCCGGCAAACAGCAAAGTCAGGCTGACAATTGGCAGGGAATTGACACCGAGATGAGCCATCTGGGCAATCGTAAGCTTCCGTTGTATTTTAGGCAGCTGACGCAGCGTTTCCAGGAATAAGAGGGACAGCACGCCTACTTTTTCAAAAATATGCAGTGTAAACGATCCTATCCGTTCTAATATTCCCTGCACAGGCGCACCTCCTCTTTTTCAGTCAGCGTACGTATTGTTACTATACCATTAATGTGGGGAGCCTGCTACACGCGGGCTGCCAATTGTTAGAAAACTGTGAGAAAACTCAGATTTCCTTTTCAGTTTTCTACAAGTATGATAATACCATGTTATGCATCAAATATCAAGGTTGAACGTGTTCAAATATCATTTTTATTACGCTGAATGAACAAGAAAAGCAGCTGCATGTCTTATACACAGTACAGCTGCTTTTCTGTTCATCGGGAAAGGAAAATGCTTTTCTTATCTTCTCCTGATGACTTATCTTTATCCTGATTATTCCCCTTATCCTGTTCTACCGTCTTATCACTGTGCTCCGCTGTCTGGGCAGCATCTTCCGTTTCGGCACTCATGACAGCCTTGCCAGAACGCAATGTGTGATGACCGGCCAGGAATTTATCCCGTTTTTCCGGACTGACGATTTTGATGGTAATCTGGCCGTCGCCTTTTACGATATACGGTGTTGGCAGCGACGATTTTTTGTCCTCGTCGTTGTCTTCATGTAGTCCTTTTTTCTTGGGCTGAAGCACATCTTTCGGATTTCCCCGGGGTTCTTTGGCCTGCAGTTTGACTTTGGCCGTCTTCTTGCTGTCATCATCGATCATGCTGACGTTCTGGTCAAGGATTTCAATGACCAGATCATTATTGGCATCTTCCTTTTCTATAGCCTTTTTCAGATCAGCAAAATCTTTATAATGACGCAGCCGATCAATAATTTCATCGGTCAGATTATAGCGCTGTTTTTCAATCAGATAGGGCAGGGGAATAACGCCACCGCCACGTACTTCCAGCACCATATCGCCATACGGCTGGTCCTTGGGAACGGTAAAAGTCATGGTTTTGACTTCATCAGCCCCCCGGTAGGGATGAAGAGTAATTTTGAAATAAATCGTATCACCCGGACTGGCCACTACCGGTGCTGCCGTGGCATCAATGATCCGTGCCTGCTTACGCGCCTGGGAGTAATCGGCATTGACCGTAATATCCAGAACGGGATAATCGATGAATTCGTTATGCTTTAAAATGTCGAGGACATTATATAATTCATCAATACTCTTTTCATTGATATTATCTTCCGAATAGTACATATTGTGCCGGGTAATATCCTTGTCCCGGCCATTGGATGACCGGATTGTATAATTCAGGGTCACCGTACCGCCGCCCATACGATCTATGGTCTTATTGGCCGTATTATACACGGTCGTCGCGGCCAGGACCGGTGTCAGTTCATTATCTTCTACGATTTTGACCCGTTTCAAGTTGGCTGCCGCCGTGTCAAGGTCACGTACGTGAATGACGACGGGGATTCCCGGTGCCAGTCGGTAATTCCCGGCGATGCCGGCACCGCGGTCCTGGTCAATCCGTCCGATTTCCGCTCCTACCGATCCAAGCTTGAACGAACTGGCCATATTATTGACAATCGTAAAAATATAGGCATTATGCATGAAATAATTAATACTGCCCTTTTTCAGGAAGGGATGACCAAAGGCGACGATATGATCTTTATCGACATAGGTAACCGTCCCGATAGCACCGAGTTTCATATCGCCATTGACGAACGCAGCCGCCACGGAACTTCCCGCTTCCAGGGGCATCGCCTGGCTGTCTTCTGCCGCCGTAGCCGTATCGACAGGCATAAACTGGTACTGGGGCAGTTTATTCTTCATCCAGTCCATCGATGCCGTATCGAATCCGCTGGCCATAAGTGGTGTATTGACGGGAATCAATGACGATTCCCGGGCGTTAAATGGCCGGATTTCTTCCCGCACGGGCACATTCCAGAGCTTGACCATATCTTCTATCGGGGTAATCATACCCACTTTGGAATTGGTAAAAGACCAGCCATATGCAACTGCCCCCAGCAGTCTGCCATCGACGTACACGGGGCTGCCGCTCATTCCCTGGGCAATACCGCCGGTCTGTTCGATGAGTGGACCGGAAAAGCGAGCCAGGATCAGGTCACCGGAAGGGCCGCTGTTTTTCATGACACCCAGGATTTCCACAGGAAATGTTTCGATTTGCGTACCTCTGGCTACGGTCTTGGCATATCCCGTCATCCCCGGCCGGACATCACTGACAGGCATAAATTGTTCTGCATATACAGAAAAGGAAACGGCACAACAGAGAACCGCCAAACAGGCTTTTCCCGCCAGGTGCCGTAATTTACGTAATCGTTTCATAGTCTCCTTCTTATTTTTCTTCTACTACAACGACGACCGTACCCGTGGCTACTGTCCCGCCCGTTTTGACTTTTACTTCCTTGACGGTGCCTCTGCTATCTGCCCGGGCAGCCGCCATGGGACCAGCCAGGGAATCAACGGTCAGGAGGACATCGCCTTCACGGACATCAGTTCCCACAGAAACGACACTGGCCACGGTACCTCCGATAACGGCCGTATAAGGAATATCTGCAGCCAGTACAGGTGCTGCCATTAGTGTACTCATAATGCACAGGGGAAGCAGCACTTTTTTCTTCAGTAACATGACACTCACTCCTTTATAAATCATCAAAGCTATCTTTCAGGCGGCTCATTTCATTCAGCGATTTTCCAGCCCCGTTTGCTACGCACAATAACGGATCATCACAGAGAAACGCTGCCATGCCCGTAGTCTGGGAAATCAGCCGGTCCATGCCATCCAGCAGGAGACCGCCTCCGGTGAGGACGATGCCATGGTCAGCAATATCGGCGGCCAGTTCGGGAGGCGTTTTTTCCAGGATGGTAACAATAGCACGCAATATGGATTCAATCGGTTCTGACAGTGCTTTTCGTATTTCCTGGGAATCGATATCGACCATGGCCGGGAGCCCCGTTTCCGTACTGCGTCCCCGCACATCGGCAGTCAGCTGCCGCCCGTCCGGCAGAGCTGTACCGATGAGGATTTTCAGCTCTTCTGCCGTATGCTGGCCGATGGTAATATGCTTGATTTTTTCAAGATAGCGGATAATGGCTTCATCAAAAGTATTGCTGCCAATACGCAGAGATTCGCTGATAACGATTCCGCTCAGACTGAGTACAGCCACGTCGGTCGTGCCGCCGCCCATATCGACCACCATGGATCCATTGGAACTGGCTACATCCAGTCCGGCCCCAATAGCAGCGGCCAGCGGTTCTTCCATGACGACGGTTTTACGAGCACCGGCCTGCATAGCCGCTTCGATAACGGCTCTTTTTTCTACATTAGTCGCTCCTGAAGGAACACAGATAATGATCCGCGGTTTAAAAAACAAGGATTTGCCAATAGCTCTGCGGATAAAATACCGCAGCATGTATTCGGTCGCATCGTAATCAGCAATGACGCCCCGGCTGAGGGGGTGATACGCCTGAATATGCTTTGGTGTCCGCCCCAGCATGGCCTGCGCTTCTTTGCCAATAGCTACGACACGATGACTGTTCGTATCAAGGGCAATGACAGCCGGTTCATTGACGACAATACCTTTTTTCCTGACGTATACAATGATATTGGTCGTACCCAGATCAATGGCAATATCACTGCCAAACCAGTTTGCCAGGAAAAAAGAATGGGATGAATGACCCGCTTTAGCCGGCGTTCCTTTTTTTCGCTTCTTTTTTTTAGTCAATATTGACCCGAACAATGTCTGCACCTAACCTTTGTAACTTCTGGACCAGGTTATCATACCCCCGGTCTATATGATATAAATATCCGACTTTTGTTTCCCCTTCTGCTACCAGGCCAGCCAATACCAGTGCTGCACCGGCGCGCAGATCCGTCGCATTGACATCAGCCCCTTTGAGATGCGGGACGCCTTCGACGATGGCACTGCGGCCTTCTATGCGGATTTTGGCTCCCATGCGCTTGAATTCATCGACATGCATAAAGCGGTTTTCAAATACCGTTTCCGTAATGACACTTGTTCCCTGGCAAATAGTCGTAAGTGCCATGAACTGGGCCTGCATATCCGTAGGAAATCCCGGATACGGCAGTGTCTTGATATCGGCCGGCCGCAACGGTTTATGGCCAATGACGCGGATGCCGTCTATATCTTCTTCGACCGTGGCCCCTACTTCTTTCAGCTTGGCTACGAGAGGCTTAAGATGTTCCGACAGCGCATTTTCCACATATACATTGCCGCCGGTCATAGCGGCCCCTACCATAAACGTGCCCGCTTCAATGCGGTCGGGAATAACCGAATGATTTGCCCCGTGCAATTCTTTTACCCCTTCGATACGGATGACATTGGTGCCGGCGCCGCGGATATTGGCTCCCATACTGTTCAGATAGGTAGCCAGATCGACGATTTCCGGTTCTTCAGCCGCATTTTCCAGTACCGTACGGCCTTCGGCCAGGGATGCCGCCATTAAAACGTTTTCTGTCGCACCGACACTGGGGAAATCCAGATAGATCTGGGCCCCTTTCAGGCCATTTTCCACACTGGCTTCGATATCCCCATTTTCCAGGTTAATGACTGCCCCCATGGCTTCAAAGGCCTTCAGATGCAGGTCAATCGGCCGGGCACCGATGGAACAGCCCCCGGGCAGAGAAATTTTAGCATGTCCTTTGCGTGCCAGCAGTGGTCCCATGACGAGGAACGAAGCGCGCATGCGCCGCACGAGGTCGTACGGAGCCGATGTGGAAGTCAGATGACTGGCATCGATGACCAGCGTACCCGCCTGGGACTGGTCTATGTGTACGCCCAATGAAGTAATAACTTCACAAACCGTATGAACATCGTCGAGTTTCGGTATTTCTGTAAGTACACTTTGTGTCGTCCCCAGCATGGATGCGACAATAATAGGCAGCACAGCATTTTTAGCTCCGCTGACGCGAACAGTCCCTTCTAAGGGTTTTCCACCATGAATAACAAGTTTCTCCAATTCTGGTGCCTCCTAAACAGATTGCAAGTATATAGACGTGACAGCCGGGCAGGGCCATCTATTTTTAGTTGATTCACTATCAAAATATTGTATCATAAAAGGAATAAATCTGAAAGGGGGGATATGCAGACTGTTTATAAAACCTGTCTTTATCGTATATACCTGTCTCCTGCAGCACATCAGCTCAGGCCGGCTGCTTTTGATTAAGACAGTCTGACACCTGAGCTGATCAGATATAACTGCTCTATCCTATAGCACGGGGATTGTCATTTTTCTATTTCTGTACTACTTTCTTACACTCCAGTGGGAAGAAGCGTTGAGCCGGTGTACCGTATCAATGAAGCGGATGGTACCTGTCTTGTAACGCATGACGACTGACATCGTGCGGGCGCCACCCCCAAAATACCGCACGCCCTGCATAAGCGGCGTAGGCGTTACTGCCGTAGCGGCAAAGAAACAGTCATCTCCCCGCACCAGATTCGATAGCGTCAGGATCCGCTTGAAATCATGGATTCCCAGCTCTTCTCCCTTCTGCCGCTCCCGTTCCGTATACGGTATGAGACGGGCCTGCATATCGCCGCCCAGGCAGCGCAGAGCCGCCGCAGCCAGCACGCCTTCACGGGCACCGCCAATACCCATCAGTACATGCGTACCCGAGCCTTCAATAGCCGCATCAGCCGCTGCTGTCACATCACCATCATGAATCAGGCGGATGCGGGCCCCGGCAATCCGGCATTCACGAATCAGGTCCTGATGGCGCTGCCGGTCGAGGATAGCTACGGTCACATCGTCAATGCTCCGTTCCAGACCTTCGGCAATATGGCGCAGATTTTCCTGTACGGACTGATTCAGATCGATACGACCCAGGGCACGCGGGCCGACACAGATTTTTTCCATATACATATCGGGAACGCGCAGAATATCTCCCCGGCCGGCCATGGCCAGTACGGATACGGCACCTGGCTGTCCCTGCGCGACCAGCCGCTGTCCGTCCAGTGACGCTACGGCGATGTCAACAGGAACCGTTCCCCTGCCGATTTCTTCTCCGTCAAACAACACCTGCCCGTCGGCCATATATCCTTCACCAATGACGACGTGGCCATTAACCGGCGCAGCAGTCAGTTCCTGATGCATCCCCGCCACTGCCAGGTGATGAGCTGCCCCGCCATCGCCAATTCCCATCATACGTCCGGCCCGCACGGCTGCTTCTTCCGTAGCCCGTACTAATTCCAGTGTCAATACTCTATCCATCCCTCATCCCTCCTATGCGAAGAAATCACTGTATCCAAATACACAGCACACGTTTTTATATTATAATAAATAATTCGACAAATATCGGGAAAATTCCTGCCGGCCCGTGACGTTGAAAGTAAGCGTCACGACGAAAAAAACTGCCTCATGAAGCACAGGCTGCTTCATGAGGCAGTTTCCGGTCACGGCATCAGAGCCCGGCCACCGGCCGTCTTTTGAAATTATTTCTGCTTAGTGATGACATCACAATGCATGTATGGGCGAAGCACTTCCGGAACGACAACAGAGCCATCGGCCTGCTGATAGTTTTCCAGAATAGCTGCAACTGTACGGCCTACGGCCAGGCCGGAACCATTCAGAGTATGGACGTATTCCGGTTTTGCTTTTGGCGAACGGCGGAAGCGGATGTTGGCGCGCCGTGCCTGGAAATCTTCCGTATTAGAGCAGGAAGAAATTTCGCGGTATTTGCCCTGGGCCGGGAACCACACTTCCACGTCGTAAGTCTTGGCAGCGGAGAAACCGATATCGCCGGTACACAATGTAACGACATGATAGGGCAGACCCAGTGCTTTCAGGATATCTTCTGCGTTATTGGTCAGTTTTTCCAATTCATCATAACTTGTTTCCGGTGTCGTATACTTAACCATTTCAACTTTATGGAACTGATGCTGGCGGATGAGGCCCCGCGTATCACGACCGGCAGAACCAGCTTCGGCACGGAAACACGGCGTCAGTGCCGTGAAATATACAGGCAGCTTGGCCCCATCGATGATTTCGCCGCGGTAATAGTTGGTCAGGGGAACTTCGGCCGTTGGGATCATGTACATTTCTTCCCCTTCTACATTCAGGCGGTACATATCTTCATAGAATTTCGGCAACTGGCCTGTACCCGTCATGGATTCACGATTTACGATATACGGCGGGATGACTTCTGTATAGCCGTCTTTCTGTGTATGCTGGTCCAGCATGAAATTATAGACGGCCCGTTCCAACCGTGCACCGGCACCGATATAATAGTAGAAACGCGCGCCTGTAACTTTGGCAGCTCGTTCCGAATCGAGGATGCCCAGGTTTTCCCCTACATCCCAGTGATTGAGCGGCTGGAAATCAAAGGTCGGCAGCTGTCCCCATTTGCGGACTTCCGGATTTTCACTGTCATCCTTGCCGACGGGAACAGAGGGATGGCACATGTTCGGTATCATGAGCTGAATGGAAAGCATATCAGCTTCCACTTTCTTTACCTCTTTATCGAGAGCATCGATATCATCACCGAGTTTTTTCATAGCGGCGATTTTATCGTCAGCATTTTCCTTATTCCGTTTCAGCTGGCTGATTTCCTTCGTGACCGTATTGCGTTCATTCTTCATGGCTTCGACGCGCTGCAGCAGATCACGGCGCTGTCCGTCCAGAACGACAAAGGCATCGACATCGGCCGCTTTCGTATGACGGTTCTTGATGTTTTCCTTAACTTCTTCCGCATGTTCACGGATAAATTTCGTATCTAACATGGTAATCTTCTTCCTTCCTGTATAGTCATCCTATTCATTATACACGTTAAAGTCCTTTTTGTTCAATACCGCTGTACAGATACCCCATATGATTCGTGGAATTGAGCAACACGAGACGCCATACGCCATTCTGGTATTCCAGGACATTGATGCATGTATTATCCTGTTTGATTTGCCAGAAATGACTCATATCGAGACCGAGAAGGTCACAGATGATGGCCTTATTGACGGCATCATGGGCTGCGACGAGAACCGTTTTGCCGTCGTATTTCCGGGCATAGTCGTCGAAGGCACTGCGGGCGCGGCGCCGTACATCGTCCAGATTTTCGCCGCCATCACCCGGCATAGTCACTTTTTCCGGCTGTGTGTGCCAGAGATGGAATGCTTCGGGATACTGGGCTTCGATTTCATCAGCCAGCTGGCCTTCCCAGTCTCCGTGATTGATTTCCAGCAGCCGGTCATCTTTGGCAACGGGGAGATGATGAAGTTCAGCACAGAAAGAACAGGTCTGATAAGACCGTTCCAACGGACTGGAAATACACAGATCGATGGGAATATGGCGCAGTCCTTCGGCCAGCATGTGTCCCTGCTCTAATCCCCGCGGACTGAGATGGGTATCTTCCTGCCCCTGATAGCGCCCTTCTATATTCCATTCCGTTTCTCCATGGCGTACAAGTATAATGCGTATCATGAGTGCCCTCCTTAGTGGGTATCGACATGAATGAGTTTCATGTCCAGAATTCCTTCAATGCCGCGCAATTTCAGCATAATATCATTAGGGATATCATCCTGCACGGCAATAGCCATAATATTCGTTCCTTCTTTGGTCATCTTGGCCAGCTGCATCCCCGTAATATTGATATGAGCCTGTCCCAGAATAGTAGAAATCTGCCCGATCATATTCGGCTGATCGATGTGAGGCGCCAGGAGCAGGTATCCTTCGGGCGTGAAATCCAGGCGATATTCATCAATCTGCACGATTTTCGCTTCCTGATGATTGAATAACGTCCCCACCAGTGAATGTTCCCCCTTATTCGTCTTGATAGTAACGGTGACGGAATCTGTAAAATATCCCTTGTCCTGTGTCTTAATTTCTTTGACCGAAATATGACGCGTCCGTGCTACATCAGGAGCATTGACAAAATTGACCGATTCCTGCAGAATCGGGTTCAATGCTCCTTTGAGAACCGCTGTCGTCAAAAGGCCTGTTTCCGTCTTGGCCAGTTCGCCCGAATATTCCACCCGGATTTCTTTCATAGGCCCTTCGGACAGATAGACGCCGATAATGCCCATGCGTTCCATAAGGTCGAAATACGGCTGGATGGTGAGATATACATTTTTAGGCAGTGGCGCCATATTGACTGCCGTCGGTACCGGTTCTCCATTGAGAGCGGCAATGACTCCTTCCGCCACGTCTACAGAAACACCGATCTGCGCTTCTACTGTCGAAGCACCAAGATGCGGCGTGATGACCACGTTGTCCAATCCCTTGAAGGGATTGATATCTTCTGTAAGCGGTTCCGTCGGAAATACATCGATAGCAGCGCCGGCTACATGACCGCTCTTGATGGCATCGGCCAGGGCATTGATATCCAGCACGGCCCCACGGGACACATTGATGACCCGCACGCCGTCTTTCATCTTGGCGATTTCTTCTGCGCCGATCATGCCCCGTGTTTCTTTCGTCAGCGGAGTATGCATCGTAATATAATCGGAACGTTTGAGCAGCGTATCAAGATCGACCGGTTCCACGCCGAGCTGTTCAAACCGTTCGTCCGGAATATACGGGTCATATCCGATGGTGTGCATTTCCATGGCCTGCATCCGCTTGGCAATACGCGAGCCGATACGGCCGACGCCGATGATGCCGATGGTCTTATTCTGAAGCTGGATACCCGTAAACCGTTCCCGGTCCCATTCGCCAGCCATAAGCGAATTATGTGCCTGCGGAATATGACGGGTAATCGCCATAATCATGGCACAGGTGTGTTCCGTTGCGGCAATCGTATTGGCCGTCGGCGCATTGACGACGATGATGCCCCGGGCAGTTGCCGCCTTGATATCAATACTGTCAACACCGACACCGGCCCGGCCGATGACTTTCAGTTTCTTGCCGGCGGCAATGACCTTTGCCGTAACGTGCGTCATAGACCGTGTCACCATGCCATCGTATTCACCGATGCAGTCGATCAGTCCCTGTTCATCGAGATTCGTTTTGACATCCACTTCATACCCATGCTGACGGAGCAGTTCTACCCCTTTTTCCGATACGTCATCGCTTACGAGAATTTTCATTGTATATACCCTCCTTGGTCTGATACCATAACCCCAATATAGTTAATGTTGTTTTCTGAATTCATCCATGAAATCAGCCAGTGCCTGGCAGGCTTCTTCCGTGACGGCATTGTAAATCGAAGCCCGGCAGCCCCCCAACGACCGGTGACCCTTGATACCTATGAGATTCTGCCTGGCCCCGGCAGCAACGAATTCTTTTTCCAGATCTGCATTGCCTAGATTGAACGTAACATTCATAAGACTGCGCGAATCTTTCGTTGCATGCCCTGTATAAAAGCCCTGGCTACGATCGATTGCATCATAGACAATGGCCGCTTTTTTTTCATTGCGTTTCTGTATGGCCTGCAGTCCACCCTGATTTTCAATCCAGTGCAACACACGGTTGACAAAATAAATACAAAATACAGGCGGCGTATTATACGTCGAGTCGTGTTCTACAAACGTGCGATACGAAAGCATGGCCGGCAGATTTTCCCGTGCTTTCTGCAGCATGTCATCTTTTATGATGCCGACGACCACGCCTGCCGGGCCGACATTTTTCTGTACGCCCGCATAGATATAATCGAATTGGCTTACATCTACGGGGCGTGAGAGAAAATCACTGGACATATCGCAGATCAGCGGCACATCCACGTGAGGAAAGGTCTTCCATTCCGTGCCGTGAATCGTGTTATTGCTGGTCATATAGACGTAGTCCGTCCCATCTTTTACCGTAAAGGTGCTTTCATCGGGAATATAGGAAAAATGGTCTTCCTTGCTGGAAGCGACTTCATAGACTTCTCCGTAATACGATGCCGCTTTCATCGCTTTATCTGACCAGACGCCCGTATTCAGATATCCTCCCCGCGTCTTCAGGAAGTTAGCACCATGCATGAGAAACTGCATGCTGCCGCCGCCCTGCATAAAAATGACATGATATCCTTCAGGAATATGCATCAGCCGTTTCAGGACAGCTATGGTATCATCCTGCATATCCTGATATGCCGCACTGCGGTGACTGATTTCTACAATACTCATACCCGTATGGTTAAAATCGAGAAATTCTGCCTGGACTTCTTTCAATACATCCAGCGGCATGGCCGAAGGCCCGGCATTAAAATTGTACACTCGTTCCAAAATAATCACTCCTTACGGCAATGGAAAAAGACATAAAAGGAGAAGCTCTCTCTTTGGGACGAGCTTCTCCTTTCTCGCGGTACCACCCAATTTGCCGCCGGCTGGAAAACAAAAAACTCCCGTCCCACTCAAGGGACGGGAGTCTGAATCCCGCGTTGCCACCCAACTTGCCATACGGCCAACTCTGACCGCTGTACCGGGCGGACCCGTCAAATTCGTCATTTGCAGCTCCAGAGCGGAACGCCCTGCCAGTCTGCTGCCTCACACCATCCGGCAGCTCTCTGAAAGCCTGTACAGTTTGCTTCTCTATCATCGCCTCTGTGAAATTGAGTCCATTATAAACACAAACGCCCTGCCTGTCAAGACATTTTTCATCTAAACATGCACTTCCCCAACGTATGCATCACACCGGCCACCGATCTCCTGGCTGGTGTTTTCTCCTTTAAACTCACAGCCCAGAGTCTGATGCCGGCTATTGGGAAGCATCATCAATAGCACTTACTCCAGCCACAGTTTTTGCACGTATTGCAGCCCCCTTCGAAGACCAGGGGTTCACCGCACTGGGGGCAGAAAATATTTTCGGCCCGTACCTTGTCCCGCGCCCGCGGTTTAACTGGTTTTACCTTCTTCGGCTTTTCATTGCCGGCATGAAGCTCATTCTGTACCTCATTGTACATATCAAGGAGGGCATTGCCTACTGCCATGGGGCAGCAGGATCCCTTGCTCGTATCGCCCCGGGTAGAACGGCGGACCGAATAGCTCGGGCAGTTCCCCGTCGAATTGAGCTGGTCAATGATAGTATAAATATCAATCCCTGCCCGGGCACTGATAGAAATCATGCGGGACAGGCCAATCATGAAATTATTGCAACCGCCTGTCGATCCTTTGCTGAGATACGTTTCCAGCAAAGCGCCTGTTTCCGTATCAAAAAACGCAATACAATGGAGACTGCCGCAGCCCGTAACCAGTTTGCGCTTCTTGCCAATGACATCATCATCGATAGCAACGATTTCACCACGTCCTAATCCGTCTCCGGCAACGGGCACTGTTTTTTCATCGACGTGAGTCGTAAGGATGCCGGCCCGTTTACAGCCATCACGGAAAATCGTCACGCCTTTACAGCCGCTTTCATAGGCCAGCAGGTACAGGCGTTCCGTATCTTCTACTGTAAAGCTGTTGGGCACATTGACGGTAGAACTGATAGACGCATCGATATGTTCCTGCCAGGCCGCCTGCATGGCAATCCGTTCCTGATAGGGAAGAGTCAGCGCCGTGACAAAATAATCCGGAAGCTGTCCATCATCGGTCAGATGATGTTCTTTCATATAAGCTTCTACAATAGGCGTATAGACTTTATAATACACATCTGAACCGTGGAGCGATTCCGTTTTCCGTTCATAATAATTAGCGTAAATCGGTTCGATGCCACCAGAAATCCCCAGCATCGTCGAAAGCGTTCCCGTAGGGGCAATAGTCAGGAGCTGGGAATTGCGCAGTCCGTACTGGCGGACCAGTGCCGCCGTTTCTTCTGTCGTGTTGGCCTGGAAATAAGGCGTATTCATGATTTCTTCCACATGACACATATCGTATGCGCCCCGCTCGCTGGCAAGCTGTGCCGAGGCAGCAATAGCCGTATCAGCCATGGCAAAGCCTATTTCATGGCAAAATGCCACGGCTTCGGGACTGCCATAAGTCAGACCCATCTTAATCAGCATGTCGCCCAGGCCCATGATTCCCAGACCAATCTGGCGCCACTGCTGTACACTGTCGCGCTGTTCCTGAAGGGGATGCAGGGGCAGTCCTTCTTCCAGCACGTCATTGAGGGCCCGGACGGCAATAGTGACACACCGTTTGAATTCCGTAAAGTCAAACGCCGCATCGGGCGTAAACGGGTGCTGGACAAACTGAGCCAGATTCATACTGCCCAAGAGACAGGATCCGCCCGCCGGCAGCGGTTCTTCCGCACAGGGATTGACACCGGAAAAAGAAAATTCCTTCGTATTGGCCAGCAGGTTCCAGTTCCGGATGCGGTCCCAGAACAGAGCCCCCGGTTCTGCATAGTCCCAGTTCGTTTCTGCCAGCAAGTGAAAGACATCGGCGGCCTGGACCATCGTTTCGATAGTCTGCCCCGTTTCCTGACGCGTAAAATGAAGGCGGAACGTCTTATGTTCTTTTACGGCCTGCATAAATTCATCGCTCAGACGGACGGATATATTGGCTTTGGTCACTTTATTCAAATCGGTTTTCAATTTGATGAAATCAATGACATCGGGATGGCTGCAGTCAATCGAAATCATGAGGGCGCCACGGCGGCCATTCTGTCCAATCAGTTCCGTAACCAGCGAATACAGGGTCATAAAGGAGATGGAACCGCTCGTTTCCTTCGCTGCGTTATTGATGCGCGCGCCTTTCGGACTGAGACTGGAAATATCGATGCCACAGCCGCCGCCATAGCTGTAAGTCCGGGCCAGTTTGCCTGCCCGGTCAAAAATGCTTTCAATATTGTCCTCTGGCGGCATCATGACATAACAGTTGGACAGGGTGATTTTTTTCCCTTCGTATTCCAACCCCCTGTTGGCCAGGATGCGCCCGCCGAACAGGAATTTCTGCTGCTGCAGCAATTCTGCCACTTCCGCATCATGCCCACTGACGCGATCCAGCCAGTGATCAAAATTTTCCCCATTATTACAGTACTTATTTTTCCAGATGTCGAGGCCAAGCTGATTGTCCGCGCCAAGCCATTCTTTTTCATCCATAACGATTCCTCCATAGAACGCCGCAAAGATCCGATATATTGTCATTTGTTGGTAATTTGCATACCATATGTAGTATGCAAAAATCTGACTCTATGATACCAGAGCCCCCGCCGACCGTCAAGACAAAAAGAAAATATATACCATACTGTTCATAGGACACTGGCCACGTCTTTTCTGCCAGTCAGTCACACATTTTCTTCCAAAAAATCTGTCACGGTCCGCACATATTCCCGGCGGTCTGTTTCAATAGCGGCCGCATGGGGCGAATCACGGAACACATGAAGATATTTATGTCCGCTGCCACACTGGTCGTACAGGCTCTGCGCCGTTTTGACCGGTACCAGCGTATCGGCACTGCCATGAAGGAACAGGACCGGTACTTTTATAAAGTGCACGGCATGGGCCGGTTCGATGGAAGAGACGAGCTTATGTGTATGAACGAGCATCGCTGCCTGGAAAAAAGGGTCGAGCAGATCATAACCGAGTACGAGGTTTTTATCTCCTGTCCAGTCCATCAGCTTTTCTCTGCCCATAGAAATGATATTTCCATAGGAACTGTCGGCAATGACAAAAGCCACCTGCTGCTGACGGTCACTGCCGGCATACAACAACGCCATAGCCGCCCCCAGGGAAATGCCGTGCAGGCCGATGACAGCCTGAGGATCTTTTCTGCGGAGCCACTGCATCCACATTTCCATATCCTCCGGTTCGGACAACCCCCAATCGGTATGGGCTCCTTCACTTTCTCCATGGCCCCGCTGGTCAATGAGCAGGACATTATATCCCAGGTTCTGATATATGGGAACATACCCAAGACACATGGAACGGTTCTGATACAGGCCATGGAGAAGGATAACCGTTTTATGAGAATGACTGGTGCTGGCAATGTAGGTTCCCCGTAAAATGGTCCCATCCGGGGCATTGACACGGACAGCTTCCCATTGCCGTTCTTTCTCCAGGACGCGTATGGGCGCTACATGCCGTGAATTATTCCGTATTCCCAGAATCTGGTCCCAGGGGGCTTCACGGAATTCATTATATGCCAGATTGCCCGCATAGGCACCGGCTGCAGTGGCGAGTACGATAAGGACAGCTGCCAGGCCGGCTATCCCTTTTAGTATACTGCGTATCATGAGTCATTCCTCCTTCTGACGACAGAGGCATCGCCCCTCCGTTATGGCCTTTATCATACGCCATGGAGTTCACTTCAGGTCAAGGACATGTCGTCAAAAAAGGCGCAGACTCAGCTGCGCACTTCTTCCCGCAATACCACCTGATTGCAGCCATCGACCTCTGATAACTGCACCGAAATATCTTCATGACGCGACGTAGGAACATTTTTCCCTACATAATCAGCCCGGATAGGAAGTTCCCTGTGTCCCCGGTCCACCAGGACCGCCAGTTCGATAAAACGGGGCCGCCCCAGTTCCATGATGGCGTTAAGGGCCGAACGCACGGTCCGACCTGTAAACAGGACATCATCGACGAGGACAATCGTCCTGCCATCGGCATCGAACCGGTTCTGTCCGCTGCTGACCGTATTGATACTGTTCTTGCGGTGATCATCCCGGTACGCGGAAATATCAAGATCATAGACGGGAACGGGAATTCCTTCAATAGCAGCCAGTTCCACCGCCAGCCGCTTGGCCAGCGGAACGCCCCGCGTATGGATTCCGACGAGGAGCATATTATCCAGGCCCTTATTGCGTTCAATGATTTCATGAGCTATGCGGCGGATGGCCCGGCTCATAGCCTTTTCGTCCATTAAAATCGTCTTTACCTTCCACATGGATATTCCCTCACTTTAACGACGTTCCGCCTGCTGCAGGCAGGCCATAAAATCAGCCGGTGCCGGTGCTTCAAAATGCATAGTCTCTCCCGTAACCGGATGAACCAGATCCAGACAATGAGAATGCAGTGCCTGCCCTTCAATGGGAAAATGGTCTTTTTTAAATCCATACAACGGGTCATTGACTACGGGATGATGGATATATGCCATGTGGACACGGATCTGATGAGTCCGCCCCGTTTCCAATTTGCATTCTACCCATGTATAATCTCCAAACCGTTTCAATACCCGGAAATGGGTCACCGCTTCCCGGCCGCCTTTAACGATTACGGCCATCTTAATCCGGTCTTTGGGATGACGCCCGATAGGCGCATCGATAGTCCCCCGTTCTTCTACGATATTGCCATGCACGAGTGCCCAGTATGTCCGGTGTGCCGTATGAGCTTTGATTTGCTCTGCCAGTCCACGATGTGCTTCATCCGTCTTGGCCGCTACCATGACACCAGACGTGTCCTTATCCAGCCGGTGTACGATACCCGGCCGGATGACGCCGTTAATACCGGATAATTCCCCTTTGCAATGGAACAGGAGCGCATTGACCAGCGTCCCATCCGGATTGCCCGCTGCCGGATGCACAACCATGCCCCGGGCTTTATTGACGACGATGATATGGGAATCTTCGTAAAGAATATCGAGGGGAATATCCTGCGGCTCTGCTTTCAGTTCTTCCTGAACGACTAGCCGCACGGCTATGGCGTCACCGGGACAGAGGCGGTAATTCGGTTTGACCGGCCGACCATTGACGGTCCCGTCTCCGTCTTCAATGAGCTGGCGGGAAAAGCTGCGGGAAAGAGAAAGTTCTTTCGACAAATAGGCATCAAACCGCTTACCCGCATCAGCAGCCGATGCTTCCAACAACCGTGTTTCCATGAGTTCCTCCGTCAATCTGAATGATGAGTCCAGCAATACCACAATAACAAAGCCACTCCGGCAACGATACCTATATCTGCCACATTAAAGACAGGCCAGATACGGAAATCAAAGAAATCAGTGACTGCCCCCCGTAAAAACCGGTCCAGGGCATTTCCCAGGGCACCGCCCAACAGCAGGCCGGCGCCTGTATACACCCAGCCATTTTGAGGCAGTTTTTTCCGGAACAGGCCATACAGCACAAATAACAACAGGGCAATAGCGAGAAAAACCCAGCGCTGATTTTCTAAAATGCCAAAAGCTGCCCCTTTATTCAATATATACGTAATATGAAAAAATCCCGGCAGAACCGGAATCGATTCGTGAAGTTCCATGCACTGGCGGATCCATACTTTGCTGCCCTGATCTAACAGGGTTACCAGCAGTGCAATAGCAAAAACGTACACAAACACCCTCCTGCCGCAAAACTGCAGGCAATATATAAAATCTGACCGACATTATCCTATCATAGAAATGTCCCGCTAGCAAGAAGCGGCTTTCCGGCTTCGCTCCTCCCCCGTACAGAAAAAGACCGCCGCACATGGGCGCGGCGGTCTTTTAAACGAGCTATCGGCTTATTCAGCGGAGATAGCACCGGTCGGACATACGGATTCGCAAGAACCGCAGTCGATGCAGGCGTCAGTAACAACGTACTTCGTTTCGCCTTCTTCGATAGCACCGGTCGGGCAAGCGCCTGCGCAGGAACCGCATTTTACGCATTCATCAGAAATTACATGCATGTTTTTCACCTCCAGAAAATTATGAGCAGGGAGTAACTCCCTTCATCTCGTCCATTATTACACGAATGATTTAAAATGTCAATCAAGACCGTAACAGTGCAGTTTCCTGCCATTTCGGACAGATTAAGCCTGGCAGGCATTTAAAAATTTTTTCTGCTTATTTCGCTCATATGTAGAAAAAGAACCGGCGAGGGGAGCCGGTTCTCTTCTGGTAAAGCATCATCGGGGGAAGACGATACTTTATGGTCAAAGATATAAGATAGGGGTGTTCGAGGGGTATATGAACAACTTATATCTTCAACAAGTCGTAGATTCTTTCTACATGTATATAATACCAAGTATTTTTTAAAAGTAAATGAAAATAAGATTAAAATTAGATTAAATTTTACTTTTTTTATTTCCCATTCTAATTGTAAACATTCTATATATGAGTTAATGTCAAATTATAGTACAAAAAGCGGCATATGTAATGTATAATATAGAAAGCAGAGATGTTCGCCTGAAAGGAGCTGATAGAATGAGCGGAAGATCTCATATATTAATCGTTGAAGATGAAAAACAAATCGCCCGCTTCATCCAGATGGAGCTGGAGCATGAAGGATATGAGTGTGATATCGAATATAATGGCACCAAGGCCATGGAACGCATCGGCCAGAACCATTTCGACCTCATCCTGCTAGATATCATGCTGCCCGATGTAGACGGTCTGACACTGTGTCAGCGTACGTGGGAAATCTCCAATGTCCCCATCATGTTCCTGTCAGCCAAAGACGATGTGGAAACCAAAGTCGCCGGCCTCGACATGGGTGGTAATGATTATCTGACCAAGCCTTTCAACAGTAAAGAACTACTAGCCCGCATCCGCGTCCTGCTCCGCGACCGAAACACAGACAAATCGTCAGAAAACTTCCTCCATCTCCAGGATATGACTCTGTATCTGGATCGCCATGAGGTGGAAGTTGCCGGCCGCAAACTACTATTGACGAAAAAGGAATTTGAACTGCTCACGTATCTCCTGCGCAACAAAAACATCGTCCTGACGCGGGAAAAAATACTGGAAGAAGTCTGGGGGTATGACTATGCCGGTGACACCAACGTCGTCGATGTCTATATCCGGTATATCCGCGGTAAAATAGGGCAGACGGACAGCAAAAAATATATTCATACCGTACGTGGGGTAGGTTATGTGGCAAAAGATTAAAGAAAAAATACACCGGCTGCCGCTATTTACACTGCCGCTTTTTGCAAAAATGGTACTCCTCTATTCGTTTATCGTCTTCATCATCCTGCTCATCGTGTCGGTCATCACCGTCACGAGTGTGCATTTTATCATGGGGCGTTCCATTGAACGGGATTTATACTCCAGCGCCCAGTCGGCTATGGAATATCTCGATAAGAGCGGACAGATTGACTCTTCAGTCTTTACCCGGTCCAACCTTCAGCCGTTTGTCAATCTCCAGGTATATGATGCTGCCGGCCGGTTGATTCTGGATAACGGACCGGCTCATACCATCAAAAATCTGAGTGACCGGTACATTGATGATACAGTCCGGAGCAATAACGAAATACCCCTTCCCGAATCCATTCAGGGAAACGAAACGAGTTCCTATGCCTATTATAAAAAATGGTACAGTGCCGACAATAAACTGTACTATCTCCGCTTTTCCCGCGTGCCCGACAAGGAAAATGCTTTTATATCCTTATTATCCAAGCAGCTCGTCGCTTCCGTGCTTGTCAGTCTGATTCTGACCATCTTTTCCGGTATGTATCTCATGCGCAAGTCCCTGGCTCCCCTGAAGCTGATCAATGAAACGTTGAAAAGTATTGAAGTCCATAAACTGAGCCAGCGTATCGTCATTCCGAAAGAAGCGGAAAACGGCATCGAAATCCATAACCTGGCCCAATCTATCAACCAGGCGCTGGACCGCATTGAATACGGATACAAGCAGCAGCAGCAATTCATCAGCAATGCATCACATGAGCTTCGCACTCCCCTTACCGTCATCAGCGGCTATATCAATCTCCTGGACCGCTGGGGAAAAGAAGACCCGAAAGTCCTCGATGAAAGCATTCAGGCTATCCAGTCTGAAACGGAATATATGCGTCAGCTCATTGAACGGCTCCTGTTTTTTGCCCGTTCGACGACAGGTACCCTGGAAGCACATTTCATGGTCATCGACGCATCGGAATTACTGGAAGAAGTGTATAACGGCGTTCTGCTCATTGCCGAAGAGCGGGAAATTCTCCTCGGCCGCAACGATAAGGCTTCCATCTACGCCGAACCGGGCAGTGTCAAGCAGATGCTCCGTATCTTTATCGACAACGCCATAAAATATACACCGTCCGGCGGCTATATCTATTTATCCTGCGAAGCCGATGAAAAGCAGGTATGTTTTAAAGTCCAGGATACGGGTATCGGAATTCCCAAAAAAGATCTGGAACGGGTCTTTGAACGATTCTACCGGGTTGATTCCTCTCGTACCAAAGAAACGGGAGGTTCCGGTTTGGGCCTTTCTATCGCCAAATACATTGCCAAGGGAAACAATGCCCGTCTGGAACTGACCAGTGAGCTCCATAAAGGAACGACGGTAACGGCTATCTTTCCCCGTCATTATGAAACGAAAAAAGACACTGATAAATAATTTTCATCCTGACAATCAGCAGGGGCTGTCTTAAAAAGGCAGCCCCTGCTATTTATATATGACCTTATAAAATTTCTATTTCTTTATACTGCGGCCGGATCAGCCATTCTCCTTTACTGTTCATGATGCCCCAGACATCACCTGACTTGACGGCACTGACACCATGGCGGAAGGACGAAACGACCTTTATTCCCCCTTCAGGAGCCGTATATACCGTCTTCCCTTCCGCATCAATAATTTCGTACTTCTTACCTATCTGACACCAGGCATAGGGCTCCGCCAGATACGGCACGATTTTCACCGTTTCCTGCCAGTAGTGAACTACCTGACCTGTTTCCTGGTTTACCAGGAAACACTGATTCCCCCGCTGCAGAAACATACGGTCAGCCCCTAAAAAATCAACCTTTTCGTATTGGAAAGGAAGGATTTGTCGTCCATCAGACAGGCTGAATACGCCTAGTCCACCTGATTCTTTATCTTTTAATGACACCATGCCATTCCAGTCATCCATCATTCCTGGCCCTACTTCGTACCGGCCCGGTTCAATGATATACTTTCCATCTCTGCCAATAAAAGCCAGCAGTCCCTTATCTTTGACAAATGTCCCCCAGGCTGTCATAGGATAAACTTCATCTAACCGGCTGTCGATAACTATCCGGCCGGTCCGGTCAATATATCCCCGTTTCACGCCGTCATAGGTCAGCGGTTCTATTTCGCCACCATAATAACCACGGTTTACGGCTGAGCCGACGAGCGCTCCTGCCAGGAGTCCCCAGTTAAAATGATTGATTTTACGCTGGTATTCTGCTAGTCCGTCATGATACGGGAATATCCTGTCATAGGGCACGGCAAATAGTTCCTTACCGGAGCGGTCAATGGCAATCTTACGGCCATTTTCATCCCGTACAAAGGCAATGCCTTCGCTAAAAGGTGTCAGAATTTCCTTATATACCGGCTCAGACACCACGATACCATTGGCGTCACGGATACCATACCGGCCTTTTTCCTGAAAAAATACGGACCCACCGCTTTCGTTTTCTGATACTGGCAAGGTCACGGCAGTCCCCGTCTTATCAATATAAGCTGTTTTATTCCCTTTTACCGATAAAAAAACGCCCTGCCCGGCATAGGATAATTTCTTATAAGATGCAGGCAGCAATACTGCACCATCCGTTCCTAACAACCCCCATTTTCCATTTTCTTTATAGAGTGCCAGAACGCCCTGTTCATAATTGACATTGTATTCACTGCGGACGGTTTTCCGCAAAGACTGTACGGGTGCAGGCAGTTTATTTTTTGCCATATAGGGAAAAAGAACCGCTCCCATCCCTGAAGCGGACGGCGTCTGTACACTTATATCAGAATGAGTTGTCGTGCGATTGCTTTTTTCATGTGTCTCTTCTACTGTCACCGTCGATGACGACGACTCCCGGTGCATCCGGGTATAGCTTTCAGCCGGACGTTCCGCCCCATAGGCGGGAAATAGCATACCCCCACTGATACAGGCCATGATGATAGCCGCGATAAGTGTTTTGTTTCGTCGTTGAATCATAAAAGCTCCTCTCTGGGCAAAACTAATAAATATAATGTAAAAAAATCTGACATGATTACAACAATCAGTATATCAACAAATTTTTTGTTGTTAAAGGGCTACCATATCGTTTCTCTATACCAAAATAGGCATACGGATAATGTCTATCCGTATGCCCCAAATACATGTATCACCTATGAAAAAACAGCATCAGAAATTCCAGCGGATGCCCACATCCCAGGACCAGTCTTTACGGAACCGGCTGCCACTGCTCCGTTCTGCATCTGCATAGAACTGTGTTGCCGAACCAATCTGCGCAGACATTCCCATTCCGTATTCAAACCACGTATCGCCATAATCCCGGTTCAGGAACAAATCGCCTTCCTCATCGCTGAGATGTACCTGTCCGGAACCACCGAATTCATGGTACCAGTTGGCCTTGAGGAAAACCTGGGACCTGCGCCCTTCGTATCCAGCCTTGAATCCAACCCGGCCGACAGCGCTGCGGATATCTTGTTCATCAACGGTCACACCATCTTCCATAGTCCACAATGCTCCACTCAGCCAGCCAAGAGTGCCCTGAACTTGTGGTTCGACAAACCAGCCATGCCCCAACTGTTTTTTATATCCGTATTCAGCCCCGAAGGAAAGTCCTGTATTATCGCCGTGGCCGCTGATTCCATCATGGGCAATCAGTTTGTTGGTCAGCCGGTGCAGACGCAGGGCCAGATCGAGATAGGTCCCGTCTTTGCGGATATGCGTATCATACCATCCCAGAGCATAACTGTTCGTATCACTGCGGCCGCCAAAATAGGAAGCCTTGCCTTCCGTATAGCCAAACCCGATACCCTGATAGTGGTCCTGTGTATCGCTGTGGCCTGCCAGCTGATCATATCCTACTTCATACGTTTTATACCGGTCTTCAAAGGGGAATTGCCCATTACGACGGATAGACGTCCCTTTTACCCGGGCCCAGATACCTTCCTGTCCCGGTTCTCCTTTACGCAGGTCACCCAAACGGCGGAAGAGCGTATCCTGCTCCGTTCGCCAGATATGATAATTAATTCCGTCGGCTCCCATAATTCCCCGTACGGTATGAGTATAATTTCCATTGTCATCAGTAGGTAGTTTCTGGAATCCTTTGATGTACCAGTCGGTGTTATATCCATCCGTCACATCGTCTCCCCGGCTCGTTTCATGCGTGTCCAGGAGAGTGCGGTGGAAGAACAACCGATCTTCCGTATCGGGCACATAAAATCTCCCCTGTTCGTCCCCTACACTGGCTAGGACGGACCCGATAGCGCCGTCGGTCCAGACGCCATTCACGGCATGGAGCTGCAGCTGGGTGGTCCCTGTATGGTTCCCTTTTACATAGAGACGGTCATTCACCCGAGAATCCCCCTGGTGGCCCATAAGGACAGCCGTCCCATCGCCGGCGAAATTCCCCGTATACAGGCTCTGATCAGTCGTATTCTGATTCAGATGGATAATCCCCTTATCGGCCTGAAGGCTGGTAACTTTGGAATCGCCATCCAGATTCCAGACGGCACCGTCGTTGAGATGAAGAGTAATCCCTACATCAGAACTGATGCCATAATCGAGATTTTCATCCAACACTTTGCCATCCAGCCGAGAGCCGCTGCCTTTCAGATACGCTCCCAGAGAGCTGCCGGCATCGGCGGTCAGGTCCCCATCGATACCCCCGGTGCTGCCGTCATGACCGATAGTAATGGAACCGCCTCCGGAAGAATGGGCCGCATAAGTGCTGCCGTTGGCCGAGAGGGCATAGTGGTTGGCATCCAAGGTAATAGGTGCCTTATTGGAAACGGACCAGATTTCTCCATTCACTACGGCATTTTCCGTAGCACTGTCGCCGATGGTCACGGGCATGGCATTGGCCTGTACGGCCCGCATGCCGCTGGCCGGGTCGATGATGATGTTCCGTCCCTGAAGGTTCACGGCATTGGTACTATCCCCCAATGCCCAGATTCCGCCATCAATCTGAAGCAGGCTGGTCCCGTCATGGCCCAGGTTCACGGCACCGCCGGTGGTGAGGATCAGGTTCTGATTTTTATTAGTTCCTTCATAGATGTGGATGATATCGCCATCCACGGAGTACCCTCCGTTCAGCCCAACCAGCCGGCCGTCGATGTTCACGTTGGAATCGGCTTGCCCGATGACCAGAGCATTATCTGCCGCACTCTGGATTACCAATGCATCGTGAGTATTACTGTCCGGGCCCGTGGAAGTGCCGTCCTCATTGGTCTTCACCGTGGTCCCCAGAGTCCCGCTGTCGGGAGCAGCTCCGTCACTGAGGGTAACGTTCTTCCCCACTACGTCCATGCGGGAAACACCGTTGACCAGCAGCCGCCCTTTGATAGCAACGGAATCAGACGTGCTTCCTTCGGGAGTCGTCCGGCCGATTTCCACAGACTTACTGTTGGCATTGGCATAGAGAGCCGTATGGCCGTCATTGTCCAGGAGGATATTTTTTCCGCCCACATACAGGATTGTATTCACACCCGTCAGGATTTCCCCATTCACCGTGGTCTGGGCGGTATCTGCATCGCCGATCTGAATGGAAGAATTGCCCCGGTCGATCAGGGAAAAAGCGTTCTGGTTGTGTTCGAAATCCCCTTTCAGTCCGTTCAGGGTGACCGCTTTGCTGCCGTTCAAGACAAAGGCATTGGAGCTGTTGGTGAGGATATGGCCGTTTACCGTAGTTGTCTCCGTGGTATCAGGATTGCCGGACCAGAACTGGGAATCGGTGAAATCCAAAGCAACGGCTTTGTACATATCGGAAGAGGAATCGGTGAGAAACGGGGTTTTTGAAGCATTGTATTCCAGATTCTTCCCGTTGAACCAGACCATTTCATCTTCATTGGAGCTTCCTACCACAGCGGTGGAACCGTTTACCGTCACCTCTGCCTGGCTGCTCCCACCGTATAATTGACCGGTACGGGTTTCCCCATAACTGCCGAAGGTTAGACGGATTGCACTGGTATCATAGGCATTTTCGTGCAGGACATTCCCGATGGTCAGCTGATGGGCGGCCTTCAGATCCAGTCTTGCCGATCCGTTGAAGCCGATGCCCGAAGGCAGGTTGATCTCATCTGCATCCATGGTCAAATGGCAGTCCTGCACCTGGAGGGACCGGTAGGCGCCATAGTGCTTGCCATCGGGAGCCAGAGTGATGGTCTTCCCTGTCAGGGATGCCGTCCCCTGGCTGTCCAGCTGCAGTTCCTGGGCCTGGATATCCCCTTTGCTGCCTTCTGCGTCTTCCGCGGTCAGGGTGATGTCTGCCTTTTCCCCGGTGGCATGGAGTATCCCTCCTGTGGTAATATTGGCCGCTTTGACATGGATATGGCCGTCCCCCACGGCCAGGAAATCCCCTGAAGCCGTCATCTTTCCCCCGGCGGTCACATCGATCTTGGCATGGTTGTGTGCTTCGATAGAAGTATAGTCACCGCCCACGCTGACATCGCCCCCGGCCTTCACCGTCAGGGCCGTATAGGGTTCCTCTGTGGTGTGGTAGCCGTCACCAGTCACCATCCATTGGGAATGGCTTGTCACGCTGCCCCGGGCATTGAGTCCGATGTCCGCAGCCGATACACCTCCAAATTGTTCAATGTCGATATCGTTCCCGGAGAGAGTCACATGATTCAGGATCCGCTCATCATCATCATCCGACCACATGGCTCCTCCCACGCTGAAGCGGCCAATGGACAGATTCCCTGCCTTGGCATTGCCGATTTCCACAGTGCTGGAGTTGGATACGTTCAAATCCTTCAGGTCCAGTCCACTCCTCATGTGCTGGTTCCCCAGATGGATGGTCCCGCCTTCCGTGGCACTGACCGACGCAGCCGATATATCCCTGGCATCCAGGGCAATGCTCCCAGCTTCTTTTTCTCCCACCATCCTGGCAGCCTGGATGCTCCGGAATGTCAAGCGGTCCGTGGCACCATTGCCGGCCGTGATCTTGCCGCCGGTGATGAAATTGCCGGTAAAGGAAATATTTTTCCCCTTGACGGTGGCCTCTCCCCCGTTGCTGCCGCCGTAATCGGCGATGGTCACCTGACTGGTTTCATCCGTTCCTACCGTTACCTTATCCTGATCCCAGCCCTGGAGGTAATGGACCGTGATGGGGTCCCCTTCTTTGGCATCGCCGCTCCATTTGTTTACCCATTCATAGTGGTGTTCAGCAGTCTGGGCGGAAGGATCCGCCGCCAGAGATACACTCCCCGACAGGCTCAGACATACGAGCAAAGCTAGTATACTTCCTTTCTGACAGGTATTTTTTTTCTCACCCTTGTAATAACCATTTGTTTCCATTTTGTATCTCCTTCTATCTTTCTATTTCACGCCAGTACCTGGCGCAAAAAGTTGTGACGTGTACATGCATGTTATGCATGATTAGTAATAGCTAATTACTATTCCACCTAGTATTATATCACGGTGACAATAGTATGCAAAAATATAAAACAGGGCTGTCACACCCGTAGGTACAACAGCCCTGTTTAAGACTTGGTTATCTTATTGTTTTGCCGCTAATTGCTGCACCATAGCCTTTAATTCAGCGATTTCTTTATCTTGTTTTTCTACTTGGGCACGAAGGGTATCATTTTCCTGCAGTTTTTCATTCTGCTGTTGAACGACGGCTTTTAATTTTTCTATTTCTTTTGCCATCGCTACCCGTGATGTCGTGACGTGGCTGCCCTGGCCGAGTTTAAAGCTGACTCCGGCATTAAGCATGTTTTCTCCACCACCAAAGCTGCCACCAATGCTGACCATCGTGTCTTCATTGGGGCGGTAGAATGCGCCGACTGCTGCGGCGTTAGCATTCTTATAATGTCCGAATCCAGCTGCAAAATCCCACTTTTCATCAGGATCGAAATCTAGCGGATGCAGTGCCGCCAGTGCCGATGCACCGGCGCCGACACGGTTCATACGGTTGTCCAGCTTGTTGATGGCACTGCCAACATTATTAGCAAACATACTGAGCTGACTGACATTGACCGCATCCGTAGCTGCCGTCCCGGCAGCTACATCATGAACCTGCTGGCCGCCCATAGAAACGTTGCTGCCTGTGATTTCCACAGCGCGGGTATTGTCGCCGTTAACGGCAATCTTGATGCCGCTGCTGGTTACGGTAGTTCCTGCCGTACCGTCACTGTTGTTGATGGCGAGGCCATCATTATTCAAGGTGCTGTTGCCAGTCGTGACGCTGCTAAGGCCGGACAGTTCCTGGGACAGCTTGATGTCCAGTCCATCGCCATTAGCATTTTTCACGACACCGATATTGCCATCTGTAAGTTTAGATGTATCAGCACCGCCAGACAATTTCATGGTTTCGCCCAAGCCTCTGGAGACCGTTTTTCCGTCATCCCCGGCAAATTCCCGTTTGCCCAGGCTGTCCACAGCCCCTTTAGCTGCATCTCCGGCCAGCTTCTTCACATCGCCGATGTTGGCGGCATTAGTGTTGTCGCTATCATCCCCATTGACGATACCACTCTTTACATTGGTGATGTTCTTGTTGCCCGCATCAATGCCAGAGTTGCTGATGGTCACGCCGCCGGCAGAAATAGAACCATTGTCACCCAGATTCACCTGATTGTTCAGTTTGATATCAATAGATTTACCATCTTCAGACACAGAAGTAGTAATATTGCTGTCCCCATGGATGCCAATGGTGCTGCCCAGGTCGGCCTTGGCCGCTTTGGTGCTGTCGCCGTCAGCGGTGAGCCCGAAGCCGCCGCCCTGCTGGGAATTGATGATGCTCCCTTTCATCAGAACCAACTGTTCTTCTGTGGCCGCCCGCTGGCTGGTGCCGAACCCTGCCACATCCAGTGTTGTATTAGTCAGACCGGTGATGCTGTCGATGCCGGTGAGATCCTTGGCCAGTTTCAGCTGCAGACCGTCGGAAGAAGCCACCACGCCGATATTGGAACCAGTGGACAGACTGTTTTTATCCGTCACACCGCCGGAAATCTTCACAGTGCCGTTCAAAGTCCGGCTTACATTGTCCCCAGTATCTCCGGCAAAGATCATGCCATCATCCATGGTAGCCACATTATGGACCTTGTTGTCCTGATCCGTATAGGCGAGACGAGTCTGGTCCTGCTGGGCCAGGTTCCTGGCTCCCGTTTGGACGGACACAGTGGCCTGGGTTCCCGTGGTTCCCGTCAGGTCCAGATAGCCTGCGCCATCTTTCTGGTAGAACGCACCAGCCTGATTGTTCTGCGTATCCGTCAGGACAACCCCATGATCACCGGTAACCTTGACTTCCTTCGACGTAGCCCCTTTGAACTGCATGCTGCCGTCTACACCGGTGATGGTTTTGCCGTCCGTATCAGTCCCTGCATGGACACCCACTTCCAGATGATCCTGGAGTTCTACGGAAATGTAGTCCTGTTGATTATTGTCTTTTTTCACCTTCGTCAGGATATTAGCCTGTTTGCGATCCCAACCGTCTCCGTCACCTCCACCGGATACCTTAGGCGCATCGCCGAAGATTCGGATGGATTCACCCACCTTCTTGGTAATGGTGGCATCGGTAGATTCTCCCTGGCCTCCGGCAGTGATGGCGAAGGTGGCGCCATTTACGGTATCCTGAATGGATTTGCTGACGGTGTACAGCTGGTCTTCCGTAGCCGCCCGGCCGGAAACGTAGTCTGTTCCGTTCCATTGGGTATTGGTCAGACCGGCAACATAATTCCCGGTTTCATTGGTCTGGCCCACTTTGGTGGTGACAGTCTGGTATCCCATTTTGGTACTATCCGCCGTCAGGCTGCCATGGCTGCCCAGGTTGATGTCCTTGGCCAGAGCCAGGGTCAGGCTGCCGCTGGTACCGTCGGAATTTTCCGTGGCCACCACGCCGATGTTTCCGTTGACCAGATTTCCGTTGGCATCCTTAGCCAGCTTGTCGTTGGAAGCACCGCCAGTAACCGCCAGGGTACTGCCCAGAGTTACGGCTGCTGTGCCTTTGTCGCCACTGAATTTCAGTCCATCACTCATGGTGGCTACCGTATGGGGCGCATCGTTTTCCCCATTTTTGTAAATCAGCCGCTTGTTTCCATTCGTGGTGGTGTTGGTCAGATAGGGCTTGCCTTCCATATACTGGCTTTCCACAATCAGGTTGGAATAGGAGTTGTCGCTGTTGGGTCCGTAGAGCAAGAGCTGCCCCTGGACATTGTTGCCATTTTCTCCATAGCCCACCTGCATGGACCGGGCTTCCAAATCCTTGTCCAGTTCCACATAAAGGGCATTGTTCTTTTGAATGACCTTCACATTCCGGCCGGAATAGTTGTCATCCGCATCACTCCCGGTACCCAGGATGGAAATGGTGCCGCCCAGGTTGGCATGGAGAGCCGTGGGGTTGCCGGCCCCATCCTTGGGGTTGCTGTTTCCCAGGAAGTTCAGTCCCTTGGCATCGGAGCTGTCCGTTACCCCTTTGGCCACCGTCTTCAAATCGCCGATGGTAGCCGCATGGTTCAGGGTATCCCCGGTGGCGGCAGCCAGTTCCGTAGTCCCCAGACCACTGGCCACATCCACAATCTGGTTGCCCCCGTTGTCCAGTCCGGAAGTGGTCAGAGACACTTTTTCTTCATTGGTGGCGCCCGGTTTGGCCACGGTAATCCCACTGCCGTTGACTACCGTATTGTTTCCAGCTGCATCCGTGTAGGTAGTGGAAGTCAGTTTCAGGTTTTTACTTAGGGCCAGTTTGATGGCTGTATTGGCAGCATCGGCCGTGGTGGTCAGATTGTCATCGTCTTTTGCGGTGATCTTGATGGTATTGCCCAGACTCTGTTTCACCGAAGCATCACCGCTGTCCGCCGTGAGTCCAAAACCGCCTGTAGCTTTTGTGCCATCACTGAGGCTGTCACTGACCTGTTTCAGCTGGTCCTCCGTCGCCGCCCGGCCGGAGACAGGGTTCCCGTTCCAGGTAGTGTTATCCAGCCCGGTGAGATAATCCCCGGTGGCAGAGCTGCTGGTCTGGTTCCCCAGTACCATGTCATTTCCCAAAGAAATGGAAGTCAGGCCCTTCAGCTGTTTTGCCAGTTGGAGCTGAAGGGTACTGCCGGAGGCGGTTACTCCGATATTGCTGTCGGTAGCCAAGTCAGAAGAAGTCTTGGCTCCGCCGGTTACGGTCAGAATCTTGTTCAAAGCAACAGACCCGGTACCGCTGTCCCCGGCCAGCTGGAGCCCGTCGCTGAGGGTGGCCAAAGTATAGAGGGTCTTGGAAGCTTCCCCTTCCGTCTGGGTGGAATTGGCCGCCCAGTACTGGAGCCGGGGAGAACCAGCCGTTGTCCTGTCCAAGAATTTGGGGCCTCCATAATTCTGGACCAGAGCGGCAAAATTCCCACTGGAATCCCCCATGCGCAGGGAACCGTCCGCCCCGTTCAGCTGCAGGTAGGCTCCACCCTGTCCGGTAGCCTTGACAATGCCATCCACTCCGGTGGCATCTGCCGTGGTCTTGGACCCGGCGGTGAGGCTGGTGGCCGTCAGGTTATCATCCAGGAGTACCCGGATATTTCCCTTGTCATCAATAGTGGTATTGATGTTATTGCTGTTGTACGTATGTCCATCCTGATTCTTACCGAAAACACCAATAGTGCTACCTAATTTGGCATTATAACTATCCTTGGTCGCCCCATCTGCCTTAGCACTGGCAGTAAAATTAATGCCTTGATCCAGCTCTGCCTTGCTGGCCAAACCGGAAATCACGATGTTTGTGGGATCTTTTCCTGTACTTTCATCAGCAGCATTGGTCACGTGGAGAGTCACTTTTCCATCAGCATCTACGACATACACCCCATCCGCCGCATCAGATGCAACAAGACGGTCGTCGTTATTATAAACAGGAGTCAGGTCTACTGTAACCGTAGAATTGTTATCAGGTCCTCCATTCCTGGTTAACGTCATAGTCTTTCCGTCATCGCTGACACTGCCGCTCTTTACGTAGAAATCATGGAGTCCACTGATAGTCCCCGTTTTATTAGGGTTGGACATCTTGAGTGTACCGGTACCAGTGCCGTTATCTGCATAAGAAACACTGGCTCCGGTAGCATAAATATCCGAAGCACTGACTTCACCTTTAATCTGCTGAGCGACTGCATTCAACTGATCTTCCGTAGCCGCCCGGCCAGACATATAACTGTTAGTGGTCCATTCTGTATTTTTCAGTCCGGTAATAGAAGCAATGGTATCCGTAGCACTCCCATTGGCACCACCACCAGCCTGAACACCAATATTGATACCTCCGGTATAGGTACCGTCTTTTCCTTTCACTGCCACCGTATTGAACTGGACATCCGGCTGGGTGGCGATGGTGATGGTGCTGCCGCTGCCGCTGCCGGTCAGTGCCATATTGTCCCCGGCAGCAAAGTTCAGATTGCTGGCAGGAGTGACGGTTTTTAGGGTAGTCCCATCCACTTGGGCATTCCATCCCGTATTCACCGTATTGGAAACAGCCGCCAGTTCATCTTCCGTAGCCGCCCGGCCGCTTACATAGGTGGGATCTGAGGTGTTCCATGCGGTGTTAGTGAGACCGGTGAGATAGGTCCCTGCAGCCACTGTTCCATTCTTATTGTCCGTCAGGGTCCAGGCGCTGTCCGTCCCGGTATAATTCCCCAGATGGAGGCTCCCGATGGTGCCATATCCATTGCTTCCGTCCATGAACAGCAGGTTCCCCAAAGACAGGGTCCCGGCGTTGCCGTTCAGTACGGCATGATCCCCTACTGTCAGGGTATCGTTCAGGGCCACTTCATAATCCACGGTGCCATCCGTCTTGGTGGTCTTGGTGACTTTCGTATTGTTCTTGGCGCTGTCCTTGCTCACCGTCACCATCTGGGCCGCAATGGTCCTCACATCTCCGATGTTGGCAGCGTTATCCGTCTTTCCATAAACCGGTTTGTTGGCTGTGTCCACACCGGTGGCGCCACTGGCTACGCTGGTAATCTGTTGGCTGCCGCCGCTGATGCCGCTGGTGGTAAGACTGGGTCCATTGGTGATTGTGAGCCCGCTTCCGTTTAATGTGGAAGAACCGGTGGTCAGGCTACCGTTGGATCCATCCAGGGTCAGGGCATTGCTCCCCGTACCCACGGTGACCTTATCCGCGGTCAGCTGAGTATCCATTTTCACCACAATGTTCCCATTTTCATCAAAAGCGGTGGTCAGGTTGTCCGTCTTGTAGGTATGGTTTTTCTGGGTATCATGGGCTTTAATAGACACCGTATCCCCCAGTGCCTTGTTCACCACTTTGTAGCCGGTGGAGCTGCCGGTATCGGCGGTATTGGTGGAGAAGTTCAATCCTTTGGCAATATTGATTTTGTTGGCAGCAATATCGCTCCGGTTGGTGTCCACCACATCAGCCACACTTTGCAGCTGGTCTTCCGTGGCAGCCCGGCCGCTGACGGCTTGGGTAGTCCCTACGGTCCAGGCCCTGTTGTCCAGACCGGTGACATAATTCC
Source organism: Megasphaera hexanoica (assembly GCF_043520715.1). NCBI lineage: Bacteria > Bacillati > Bacillota > Negativicutes > Veillonellales > Veillonellaceae > Megasphaera > Megasphaera hexanoica. The sequence goes on from NZ_CP171361.1 coordinate 2,556,739, forward strand.
CGGTCTTTGTGGCATCAGCACCGTCAGCCTGACTTCCCATGACCACCGTACCGGCAGCAATGGAATTCAGCCCTTTGACGTCTTTGGCCAGCTGGAGCTGAAGCTTCCCATCACTGGCTGTGACACCGATGTTGTTCCCGGAAGCCAGTTTGGCCCCATCCGTTTCCCCGCCGGTGACACTGAGGGTGCTGTCCAGTTTCACCATGCCCGTGCCCGTATCCCCGGCCAGTTTCAAACCATCTTCCAACGTGGCAACAGTATGTTTGGTGGTGCCGTTTCCATCGGTATACTGAAGTCGATTCACAGCCGTCCCGTCTACTGCCTTGGCATTGGAATCATAGGCCGTGGTCAGAGAGGTGGTTTCATATTTGGTGCTGTCCGCACTGGGTCCTACGATTTTCACAGCGCCTGCATAGCCCTGGATTGTACCGGTCGTAGCCAAGCCAGCCGTTACACTATCCACCCGGATGTTCTTGTCCAGGCCGATATTCAGTTTCGTGGTAACGGTTTTCCCGTCATCAGCAGTGGTGCTGACACCCGTAACCCGGATATTTTCTCCAGAGTATTCTGCGGTCTCTTTGACACCACTGCCCTGGATCTGAAGCGTGCCGCCCTGATTGACATGGACGGTGGTATCCGTATTGTTTCCCTGGAAGTTCAGGCCCTTGCTCTCCACCGCCTTCAGCTGGGCCACATTGACGGCATCGGAATCATTGGTACCAGCCGCCAGGTTGGTGATCTGGCGGGAAACGGTAATGGCGTTGCCCTTTTCATCTCTTGTACTGCCGCCTAAGGAAACAGCACCGGCCGTCGATTTCCAGATGGTGGAAGTATCACTGTCTCCGGCAAGATACCCCACAGCCCCCTTAGCTGTATTGGCTACCGAATGGGCGCCCAGAGCCACCGCGCCTTCTTCACTGGCTTTGGAGGAGACACCAAGAGCCGTGGCTTCATCAGCCGTTGCCTTGGCATTGTAGCCGTAGGCAGAGCTTCCTGTCCTGGTAGCCTGGGTGGCAAACCCTACAGCTACCGCAGCCCCATTGGCCGTAGAATAGGCATCTGTATTGGCAGTACCGGCATTGGCACTCACCCCCAGAGCCACAGAGAAATTCCCGGCAGCCATGTTTTCCGTCCCTACGGAAACAGATTCAGTTCCTGTAGCCTTGTTGCCATAGCCTACCGCCAAAGCCCCCAAACCACCGGCAGTAGAATTGATACCCATGGCCGTAGAAAGATTTCCACTGGCCTTGGCAGCGACCCCAAAAGCCATGGAATTGGCCCCTGTAGCTCCATCGTTGTAATAGTTGGCCAGTGTATTTTCTGCCACAGCTCCGCTATTATTAGTTGCCTTGATGCTCAGGAAATGGCGTCCTGCCTGTTCCAGCTGGTCTTCCGTGGCCGCCCGGCCGGAGGCATATTTCCCCGGAGTCCAGGTTTTATTGGACAGGCCGGTGATGTATGTACCGCTTTCCGTAGCGCGCGCAGAGGTCAGACTCATATTTCCCTTGGCATCATAGGCAGGAGCCAGATAGGTGTAGGTATAATCATTCTGTTTGCCAATGGAAACGGCCCCGATTTGGGCCAGACCTGCAGTCCCATCCAGAGAAACGAAATGTTCCTGATCCGTGCTAAGACCAGCGGAAATGGTCCCGGCAGTGCCATCCAGGACTACGGCTTGGCTGCCCGTGGCATCTGTGCTGTCCTGCAAGGTGACCTTCGGCTTCAGGCTGATGGTCGTGGTTCGCACGCCATCTTTGTCCGTGCTATCTTCGGCATGGACGTTGACTTCATCACCCTTGACTTTGATATTCGTCTTGGCATCCGCCACAGCTTCCGCTTTTGCGTTCTTGAGCTGTTCCATGACAACAACATCGTGGTCATCAATACCATCGGCGACATTGACGAGACGATTGTAGGCGGCAGAGTCATATTTGTGCTCTGTAACAGTATGGTTCTGATAATCTACATCATAATAGGCATCACCCTTTTGATGACCAAAGGATACAATTCGCCCTTCTTTATCCGCTGCGCGCGATGAGTTGATGACAGAGGCCGTAGATTCATAACCGATAGCGACACCATTAGCTACGGTAGCTGTAGCCTGACGGCCTGCCGCTAAGCTATTAGATGCAAGTTCGCTGGTACTGCCGCCGGCAATACCAACAGAATAACTTCCTTGTACAGAAGAGGAATAACCCCCAATTGCTACAGCAACTGAACCTGCAAACGAATTAGGATCCGGATACGGATTGGCATCCTTAATCTGTTTTCCGTTACTGTCTACAAGAATTTGGTTTCCCTGGTTGTCTATAGTTATTGTCCCAGTAACCTCATTTCCTTTGCTGTCTTTAAACTTGGGATTCCCATTTTCATCTACAGCCATTTTACCAACGACATTACCGGTACCACCAATGACAGATGATCCAAAACCAAAAGCTTTATTGCCGGTACCACCATTAACTGTCGCATACTGACCGGCCGCCTGGTTCTGTGCGCCGCCAGTTACACTGGACCGCTGGCCGGTAGCCTTTCCCTGAGAGCCGCCGCTAACGCTGGATCCTTCGCCAATAGCTTCATTATCGCCACCGCCACTGACGGTCGCATCTGTGCCTTGAGCCTGGTTGGTTGAAGTGCCGCCAATAACTTTTCCTGTTGCCGCAGATACATCTAAACCGGGCCCCAATAATAAAACAGCCCCTAACCCTACAGCAGCCGTCGTCTTGCCCATAGCAGCGAAAAGATGGGTACTCTTCACTTTACCAGCCTGCTTGGCAAATTCAGAAACGACCATATAACACTGCTTCGTCCGATTCCAGATTACTTTGTATACTCGATTCATCATAATCCCCCTTGTTATACAGCAAACAGTTTTATTTATTCGTAAATCAAACATATATATACAACATATGCAGGTAGCATACGCATTAATGTTATTGTACATGTTATCAATAAAAAATCAATATTATTTTTTCATTAAAACCAAGAATCTGCCATATATACTTATAATTTCATCATACTATAGATATATTGACCATTTTATTCCACAAATGACATGTAAAAAAATCTATCCGCTTCATGTTCTCTTTTTATTTCAAATCGAAATTATTTCTATTTCTGTTTTTATATTTATTCATATTTATAGCATAATAAATAGTTCAATACGTGTTAATAGATTCATTATTGACGATATTTTCTGCTTTTGTTATAATATACAAACATAAAAGAACATTAATTACCATATTTATTGTTTGTTTTTGTTAATACAACAAGGAGGTGTGTAAAAATAGTACCGGTTCAACGCCGTCAGTGCATCATGGATGAATTGTATGCCCAGCAGGTCGTAACCGTGCAGGCACTGGCAGAAAAATTACAAGTCGCTCCCATGACCATACGCCGGGATTTACATCTATTAGAACAACAAGGGCTGATAAAAAAGAGTCATGGCGGAGCTGTCCTGGCGGAGTCTTCTGTACAGGAAGCGGCCTACCACAACCGCCAGCAAGTCCATCGGAAAGAAAAACAGCAGATAGCCGCTGCCGCGCTGGCAAAAGTAGACGATGCCATGTGCCTCTATCTGGATGCAGGAACAACCAATTACGAGCTGGCTGTCCTCATAAGCGGGAAAAGGTGGAGTTCTCTTACCGTCGTTACGAATGATCTGGCTATCGCCCAGACACTGACACCGGCCCAGGGCATTACTGTCATACTGTTAGGAGGGAAAATAGATGCATCTTCCTGTGCCGTCTGCGGGCCTCTGGCGGCCCAGATGGCCGGGCAGTTTCATTTTGATATTTCTTTCCTGGGAACGCAGGCCATCACACCCGACTGGCATATCATGACAGCTAACGCCGAAAAAATTTCCATAAAAAAAATTTGTATGAATGTTTCGGACAAAGTCATCCTGCTGGCAGACCATTCAAAGTTCAGGAAGCATAAAATATATACCATTGCCAGTATTTTCGATATGGCTGCCATCATTAGTGATTATCTTCCTACCCGCCAGGAACAGGATATATTACAAAAACACGGTGTTACTTTTTATCATGTCTGAAGGAGGAAATACACATGCACGAATTTGTCATTCTGGCTGATGATTTTACCGGAGCCAACGACACAGGAGTACAGGTTGCCAAACGAGGACTCCCCGTTTCCGTCATACTCCGTGCCGAAGACATCCGACCGGGATCTGAAAGCATTGTCATTGATAGTGAAAGCCGCGTTATCAGTGGAACCGATGCCTATAAACGGGTTTATGCCATGGCCTCAGCAGTAGAACAGACTGGCAGCTGCCGCTTTTTGTATAAAAAAGTGGATTCTACACTGCGCGGTAATATCACGGCAGAAATCAAAGCCGTCATTGCCGCCTGCCACCCGGATATTATCGTCTTTGCTCCATCGCTACCATCACAGGGCCGGACCGTACAGGACGGACGCCTCCACGTACACGGCGTTCCTCTGATGGAAACGGAAATTGCCTGTGATCCCCGCAATCCGCTGAAAACAGATACGTTATCCGAACTACTCAGTCCCTGTCTGGATACGCCTATACATAGAGAAATACCAAAATCCGATTGGGAACCGGGCGGTTATATCTTTGATGCCAGAACGGATGACGACCTGTATGCCATTGCCCGTCAGGGACTGGCCCAGAAACAGAAGATTCTCTGGATTGGTTCGGCCGGCCTTGCCAATGCCCTTCTCCAAATCTGCTATGCCCCCTGTCCGGCCCTGGCTATCGTCGGCAGTGTCAGCACCCGCACGATGGAACAGCTGGCCTTTTGTCAGAAACAGGGCGCTGTCATCCACAAGCTTCCCATGGAGCAGCTCTATGAAGGGGCTTCCCTTGCACCGTATATTCACGCAGCCATTGCTTCCCTTGACGAAGGAACGGATGTCCTGGTTACGGCAGCGGCAACACGGGAAGACTATGAAACCTTTCTGGACTATGGAAAGGAACGCAGTATTTCTTCAGACGAACTGGCCGCATTTACCAAACGTATTCTCAGCCAGACCGCCATGGCTATCACTGCCAACAGTTCCCTTTGTGGGCTCTTTCTCACAGGCGGTGACACGGCCATCGCCGTCGTTGAACAACTCCAGGCCTGCGGATTCCAGATTGAACGGGAAATCCTTCCCGGATTTGTACAAGGGCGCCTTCTCGAAGGGGTCTGCCCACAGTTGCCTGTAGTGACCAAAGCCGGAGCCTTTGGAGCTGCACCGGATATATGGAAAGCACTTCAGTGTTTGAAAAAAATTCCCCGCAACGCATAGGCGGAGAAACAGGAGGAAATCATATGAATCAATTTGTCGGTATTACTATGGGGGATCCCGCCGGAATCGGCCCGGAAGTATCGTTGAAAGCCATTGACGCCAGGCCGGAATATCAGGAATCCGTCCTGATTTACGGAAGTTACGGCGTGCTTCAGTATTATCATCAGTTACTTCACCTCAAAACACCACTATCTGTCATTTCATCGCCATCCGAATTCCAGCCCGGCCATATCAATATTATTTCCGTCGTCGATCTGGAAATAGGAAAAGATATTGAAATTGGAAAAGTATCGCCCGTTGCTGGTGATGCTGCCTATCAGTACATTGCCCGCGCCATTCACGATGCAATGGAAAGTCAGATACAGGTCGTAACGACGGCACCACTTAATAAGGAAGCTCTGCATAAAGGAGGGCACAATTTTGACGGGCATACGGAAATTTTCGCTACCCTTACGGGGACGAAACACTATACGATGATGCTCTGGAGTCAGAATATGTCTGTCGTACACGTTTCTACTCACTGTTCTCTTCGTGAAGCCTGCGACCGTGCCAAAAAGGTACGTGTTCTGGAATGTATCCACCTCGCCCATAATGCCATGAAACGTCTGGGCCTGGACAATCCTCATATCGCTGTCGCCGGCCTCAATCCGCACAGTGGGGAACATGGGCTGTTTGGCCGGGAAGAAATAGAAGAAATCATCCCGGCTATCGGGGAAGCCCAGGCAGAAGGACTGTACGTTGACGGACCAGTACCGCCTGATACGGTCTTCCTGAAAGCGTATAAAGGAATATACGATATCGTCGTGGCCATGTACCATGACCAGGGTCACATCCCCATGAAAATGATGGCTTTCGATACGGGAGTCAACGTCACACTGGGACTGCCTATTATCCGTACTTCCGTAGACCACGGTACGGCCTTTGACATAGCCGGCAAGGGAATTGCCAAAGAAGACAGCATGTTCAGTGCCGTTGACCTGGGAATCCGCTTCGCTAAAGGAAGATTGCAGTCAGCGTCTATCCACTAGCAGGCAGCCATCTAATGAACAGGACACCAGCCGTATTGGGCTGGTGTCCTGTTTTCTTCACTTCCCACTAATCACTAACCACACAAAAAAAGCACTAGCATAAGCTAGTGCTTTTTTCCCTAATCAGCGGCTTCCTATCCTCCCAGGGGGCTTCCCCCCAAGTACTTTCGGCGTTTGCGGGCTTAACTGCTGTGTTCGGCATGGGAACAGGTGGATCCCCGCAGCTGTCGCCACTGAATTCTCTTGTCAGGGCCGTGCCCTGACAACTGTATAGAAAACGTATCCCTTACCTTACCTTTTAAGTCAAGTCCTCGGTCTATTAGTACCGGTCCGCTCCGTACATCACTGTACTTCCACTCCCGGCCTATCTACCACATCGTCTCTGTGGGACCTTACTTACTTGCGTAATGAGAAACCTCATCTCTAGGCTGGTTTCACGCTTAGATGCTTTCAGCGTTTATCCGTCCCCGACGTAGCTACCCAGCTGCACAACTGGCGTCATGACTGGTACACCATTGGTCGGTCCACTCCGGTCCTCTCGTACTAGGAGCAGCCCCTTTCAAGTTTCTTCCGCCCGCGATGGATAGGGACCGAACTGTCTCACGACGTTCTGAACCCAGCTCGCGTACCACTTTAATGGGCGAACAGCCCAACCCTTGGGACCTACTTCAGCCCCAGGATGTGATGAGCCGACATCGAGGTGCCAAACCTCCCCGTCGATATGGACTCTTGGGAGAGATAAGCCTGTTATCCCCAGGGTAGCTTTTATCCGTTGAGCGATGGCTATTCCACTCTATGCCACCGGATCACTAAGCCCGACTTTCGTCCCTGCTCGACCTGTCCGTCTCGCAGTCAAGCTCCCTTCTGCCTTTGCACTCTTCGTGCGGTTTCCGTCCGCACTGAGGGAACCTTTGGGCGCCTCCGTTGCTCTTTCGGAGGCGACCGCCCCAGTCAAACTGCCCGCCTGAGACTGTCCGCAAGCTCGTTACGCTTCTCGTTAGAATTCCAATAAAACAAGGTTGGTATCCCACCATCGGCTCCGCGAATACTGGCGTACTCGCTTCTCCGCCTCCCAACTATCCTGTACATCTCCTACCAGAATTCAATCTCAGGTTACAGTAAAGCTCCATGGGGTCTTTCTGTCCAGTCGCGGGTAACCTGCATCTTCACAGGTACTTCAATTTCACCGGGTCCCTCGTTGAGACAGTGCCCAAATCGTTACACCTTTCGTGCGGGTCGGAACTTACCCGACAAGGAATTTCGCTACCTTAGGACCGTTATAGTTACGGCCGCCGTTTACTGGGGCTTCAATTCTCTGCTTCGCTTGCGCTAACAAGTCCTCTTAACCTTCCAGCACCGGGCAGGTGTCAGCATCTATACGTCAGGTTTCCCTTTAGCAGACGCCTGTGTTTGTGGTAAACAGTCGCTTGGGCCTCTCTTCTGCCGCCTGCCTTAGCTCCGTGCGCTTCTGCACTTCACTGACTACAGGCTATCCTTTTCCCGAAGTTACGGATATATTTTGCCGAGTTCCTTAACGAGGGTTGTCCCGCGCACCTTAGAATTCTCTTCCTGCCTACCTGTGTCGGTTTCGGTACGGGTGCTGCCGTTCTCACTAGAAGCTTTTCTTGGCAATATAGTGCCGGCCCCTTCGCTTCTGTCTCCAGAAGCTCCCCATCACATCTCGGCCTTATGGAAGACGGATTTGCCTGTCTCCCGACCTACCTGCTTGGACGTGCTCTTCCAGTCGCACGCGCGCTTTCCTTCTTGCGTCACTCCGTCGCTCAAACAAACGGCTGCAGTACAGGAATCTCAACCTGTTGTCCATCTCCTACGCGTCTCCGCCTCGGATTAGGTCCCGACTTACCCTGGGTCGACGAGCGTTGCCCAGGAACCCTTAGGCTTTCGGTGGAAAGGATTCTCACCTTCCTTTTCGCTACTCATACCGGCATTCTCTCTTCCTGCCTGTCCACGGCTCCTTCCGGTACCGCTTCTCCCATGCAGGAACGCTCCCCTACCCATGTATCTACATACATGCCAAAGCTTCGGTTCCGTACTTCAGCCCCGGTCATCTTCGGCGCAGAGTCTCTCGACCAGTGAGCTATTACGCACTCTTTTAATGGTGGCTGCTTCTGAGCCAACATCCTGGTTGTTTTCGAAATTCCACATCCTTCACCACTTAGTACGGCATTGGGGACCTTAGCTGTTGGTCTGGGCTGTTTCCCTCTTGACTACGGGTCTTATTACTCGCAGTCTGACTCCCATGTATAAGTACAGCCATTCGCAGTTTGATTAGGTTCAGTAGCCGGATAGGCCCCTACCCTGTTCAGTGCTCTACCGCCTGTACTCTCTCCATGAGGCTAGCCCTAAAGCTATTTCGGGGAGAACCAGCTATCTCCACGTTCGATTGGCATTTCACCCCTACCCACATCTCATCCAAAAGCTTTTCAACGCTCACTGGTTCGGTCCTCCACACATTTTTACCTGTGCTTCAACCTGGACATGGGTAGATCACTGTGGTTTCGGGTCTACTCCCTCCAACTCATCGCCCTCTTCAGACTCGCTTTCGCTGCGGCTCCGCATTTCCTGCTTAACCTCGCTGGACGAAGTAACTCGCCGGTTCATTCTTCAATAGGCACGCCGTCGCACGTATATAGTGCTCCGACTGCTTGTAGACATACGGTTTCAGGTTCTCTTTCATTCCCCTCCCGGGGTTCTTTTCACCTTTCCCTCACGGTACTATGCGCTATCGGTCTATATCAGTGTTTCGCCTTGGAGGGTGGTCCCCCCTGCTTCCCACAAGGTTCCTCGTGTCTCGTGGTACTCTGGATCCTGCTCCCTGCATCTGCTTACGCTTACGAGGCTCTCACTCTCTCTGGCTGAGCTTCCCAGCTCATTCTGCTTCGCTCGTGCAGTTTTCCGCAGTCCGCAACCCCGGATTGGTTTCCCATCCCGGTTTGGGCTCTGCCCCTTTCGCTCGCCGCTACTCAGGGTATCTCTTTTGATTCCTTTTCCTCCGGCTACTTAGATGTTTCAGTTCACCGGGTGCCCTTCCTCCTGAGAGGATGACGTGACTCCTCACGCCGGGTTTCCCCATTCGGACATCTGCGGGTCAATGGTCACTTGCACCTCACCGCAGCTTATCGCAGCTTATCGCGTCCTTCTTCGGCTGATATAGCCAAGGCATCCGCCGTACGCCCTTACTTACTTGACTTGCTCTTTTTTCTAAGGTTCGTTAAGTCTCTTTTCTTTTCAAAAAAGAGGTATTTCTTCGTTTTCTATACAGTTGTCAAGGTACGTCTGAGAGGATGGCCTCTCAAAACTAAACAATGCTTCATACTCTGCCAGAATGCCGACCTAAGAATCGTCAGAAGTCTGACTTTCGTCTTCCTTCCGGCCTCTATCCCTAGAAAGGAGGTGATCCAGCCGCACCTTCCGATACGGCTACCTTGTTACGACTTCACCCCAATCATCGCCCCCACCTTCGACGGCTGGTTCCTTGCGGTTGCCTCACCGGCTTCGGGTGTGAATGACTTTCGTGGTGTGACGGGCGGTGTGTACAAGGCCCGGGAACGTATTCACCGCAGTATGCTGACCTGCGATTACTAGCGATTCCTCCTTCATGCAGGCGGGTTGCAGCCTGCAATCCGAACTGGGACTCTGTTTTTGGGGTTTGCTCCAGGTCGCCCTTTCGCTTCCCTCTATTAAGAGCCATTGTAGTACGTGTGTAGCCCAAGCCATAAGGGGCATGATGACTTGACGTCATCCCCGCCTTCCTCCGCATTGTCTGCGGCAGTCTCTCCTGAGTCCCCACCATCACGTGCTGGTAACAGAAGATAGGGGTTGCGCTCGTTGCGGGACTTAACCCAACATCTCACGACACGAGCTGACGACAGCCGTGCACCACCTGTTTTCTCGTCCTCCGAAGAGGAACTGGATATCTCTATCCATTGCGATCAATGTCAAGGCTTGGTAAGGTTCTTCGCGTTGCGTCGAATTAAACCACATACTCCACCGCTTGTGCGGGCCCCCGTCAATTCCTTTGAGTTTCAGCCTTGCGGCCGTACTCCCCAGGCGGGGTACTTATTGCGTTAACTCCGGCACAGAAGGGGTCGATACCTCCTACACCTAGTACCCATCGTTTACGGCCAGGACTACCGGGGTATCTAATCCCGTTCGCTCCCCTGGCTTTCGTGCCTCAGCGTCAGTTGTCGTCCAGAAAGCCGCTTTCGCCACTGGTATTCCTCCTAATATCTACGCATTTCACCGCTACACTAGGAATTCTGCTTTCCTCTCCGATACTCCAGTCTCCCAGTTTCCGTCCCCTCACGGGGTTGAGCCCCGCACTTTTAAGACAGACTTAAGAGACCGCCTGCGCACCCTTTACGCCCAATAATTCCGGACAACGCTTGCCACCTACGTATTACCGCGGCTGCTGGCACGTAGTTAGCCGTGGCTTTCTCTTACGGTACCGTCACAACAGGATGGTATTAGCATCCCGCCCGTTCGTCCCGTATAACAGAGCTTTACAACCCGAAGGCCGTCTTCACTCACGCGGCGTTGCTCCGTCAGACTTTCGTCCATTGCGGAAGATTCCCCACTGCTGCCTCCCGTAGGAGTCTGGGCCGTGTCTCAGTCCCAATGTGGCCGTTCATCCTCTCAGACCGGCTACTGATCGTCGCCTTGGTGGGCCGTTACCCCTCCAACCAGCTAATCAGACGCAAGCCCCTCCTGCAGCGATAGCATATTCAGAGGCCATCCTTTCAAGCTGCCCCCATGCGGGAGCTGCTTCGTATTCGGTATTAGCAGCCGTTTCCAGCTGTTGTCCCCATCTGCAGGGCAGGTTGCTTACGCGTTACTCACCCGTTTGCCACTCGATTCCACAAAAAGCAAGCTTTCCATGTCCTCTCGTTCGACTTGCATGTGTTAAGCACGCCGCCAGCGTTCGTCCTGAGCCAGGATCAAACTCTCCATGATATGTGAAGAGCGCTAGCTCATTCTTACTATTGTTGGTTTGTTACTCATTGTTTGACGTTCTATCTCTAGAACCTCGCACTACCGAGTTAATCTCGGTATAAGTGATTCGCTCATGTTTGCGCGTCGCCTTTCGGCTCCTTCAAACATGGCTCTCTACTTATCTGGCGTTCATTCGTATGTTGCATTGTTCAGTTTTCAAAGGTCATCTGCCAGCCGCATGATTGAGATGAAGGAAGTTCATCGCTCATCGCGGCGACTTGTATATCTTAACAAACTCACAGGAGTTTGTCAAGCACTTTTTTTGAAATACTTTTGAGAGGAGGAAGGGAACCTTCCCGTCCGCTCAACAGCTTGTTTAGTATATCCCACTCTTCCCTTCTTGTCAAGGAATTTTTTTACACCGCTAAAAAAAAATGACGTTCATCACAGTTCGTTAACCGTTTATCGAATCACTTCGACCAACGTCCTGCGGTCTGCGACAAACGTCTCTATTCTAAGGCTTGTTAACCCTCTTTTGATACGTATACTATCATGACAGTCCTGCCTTTCATATACGCCGATGAATGATTCTGCTTTACTCTAATATAAAGGGATTTCCCGCAATATCTGACGGCTGGGCCGTATACAATTCATCAATAAATGCCGTCTGGAATGAACCCGTCCCCTTTACATAGGTTTCTGCCCGGCTTCCCGCCAGATTATATACGGCAGCGCCAGTAATTGCGGCTACAAACGGATCGGCTGCAGCTGCATAAACGGCCATGACTCCACCGAGGGAGCATCCCGTCCCGGTAATACAGGGCATCATAGGCGATCCTCCTTTTGAGATGATTACCTGTTTCCCATCGGTAATCAAATCTTCCGCTCCGGACACGGCAACGGCTCCACCCGTCCATGAAGCCAGTGCCATAGCTGCATCTCTCGCAGCACGCACCGTATCCGTCGAATCGACACCACGTACTTCCGAAACGGCCGAGCCACCAGATAAATTCCATAATCCTGCCAGCGCAATAATTTCCGAGGCATTTCCCCTGATAATAGATGGCTTGTATTCTTTAAACTGAGTCAGCAAATCAGTTCGCATCTTCCCAAGACCGATAGCTACAGGGTCGAGGACCCAGGGTTTCCGTTCTTCGTGAAGTACCTTTGCCGTAAGAGGCAGTGTTTCTGCATAAACAGGGAATAAAGTACCCACGTTGATATACATAGCCTGGCAAATATGCGCCAACCCTTCCCCTTCGTCGGGAAGATATACCATGGCAGCCGATCCTCCCACTGCCAGCTGGGCATTCGCTACAAAATTAATGGTTACCGTATTGGTAATGGATGGAACCAGCGGGTTCATCTGCCTGACTGCCACTGCCGTCTGTTCTATTGCTTTTTTTAATGTTTCATTTGTCATATTGGTCACCACTTTCTTTTTTATCATATATTATACAACGTATGCACGAATATGTAATCAAATGGCTTGTATTATTTTTTCTGAATATGTATAATTATGAATGTAATCTTTTGGTAACGTTTTGGGATGCGTTATACCATACTATCTATATAAGGAGATATAGGAATGAAAAAAAAATGGGCTACACTGACGGCTGTTTCATTGGCAGCCATGACTGTATTGACCGGCTGCGGCGGTTCTCAGAGTGAAAGCAGCAAGAAATCCAGTGATACGCTGGTCATCGGTATGGAACCGACATTTCCCCCGTTTGAATTCACAGAAAACGATCAGTATGTCGGCTTTGATATCGATTTTGCCAAAGCCGTTGCTGACAAACTGGGAATGAAAGCCGAAGTCAAAAGTCTGGGCTTCGACGCTCTGATTCCGGCTCTCAAAAGTGGCCAGATTGATCTCATCGCCTCAGGCATGGATGCTACACCGGAACGGGCAAAACAGGTATCGTTTACAAAACCGTATTTCCATGACGGATATTCCGTCGTCGTCCGCAAAGATAATACGACAATCAATGGATTCCAGGATTTATCCGGTAAGAATGTCTGCACCCAGGTCGGTACAAAAGGCGTTGAACTGGGACAGCAGGCCGGCGCGGTTATCAAACAGGTAGACGCCAATAACCAATGCTGGATGGAGCTGAACAGCAATAACAGTGACGCCGTCATCATCAATACGTCCGTAGCAATGTATTACCTCAGCCACGGCGGTGAAAATGACCTGAAGCTGGCTGGTGAACCTCAGATGGCCCCCGATGGCATTGCCATGGCCGTCAGCAAAGACAAGCCGGAAATGCTGGAAAAAGTCAACAAAGCCATTGATGAATTAAAGGCAGACGGTACCTACGCCCAGCTCTACAAAAAATGGTTTGGTACGGAACCGAAAGAATAATAAGGAATAAGAATGTATAAAGCATACGTATTTGATTTTGATTATACTCTGGTAAATTCCGAACAAGGCATCGTCATGTGTTTTGAAATGCTTCTCCATGATGAAGGATATGCTCCCGTTTCCCGGGATGTCATCTGCAGTACCATCGGCAAGACAATGTACGATGCCATGTCGATTATTACAGGAGAAACAGAAAAAGGGAAACTGGCCCGGCTCATCCGGCTCTATAAAGTCCGGTATTCCGATTTCTACATGACGCCCAATACCCATCTGTATCCGGAAACGAAACCGGCCCTTACTTATCTGAAAGAAGCCGGTGCCATTTGCTGCATCGTTTCTACCAAAACGAGGAGCCGCATCATGGAAACCATCCGTCGTGAACAGATGGAGCCCCTTATCGACCGCGTTATCGGCATTGAAGATGTAGAGCATGCCAAGCCTGCCCCCGATGGACTCCGGCTCATACAAGATTGTTTTCATCTTGTCCCGGCAGATATCCTGTACGTTGGCGATAGTCTTATCGATGCTGATACTGCTCAAAATGGCGGCGTCGATTTTGCTGCCGTTACCACCGGTGCCACACCGGCATCAGCGTTTGCAACACGCCCTCACACCCGGATCATGTCTGATCTGAGTGAATTATATATGAGGAAAAAGTAATTCCGTTTGAAGGAGTGACTCATGATGAACAAAAAATATGTAACTATGCTTGCTGCTTCCCTGGCAGCCGTTACGCTGATTACCGGCTGCGGTGGTTCCCAGAGCGGTGACAAGAAAGATGCCGCCAAGGAACAGAAAACTCTCGTCGTCGGCACAGAAGCCACATTCCCGCCTTTTGAATCCGTAGAAAATGATAAAGTTGTCGGGTTTGATATGGACCTCACCCAGGCTATCTGTGATAAACTGGGCTACAAGATGGAAATCAAAAACATTGGCTTCGATGCCCTCATCCCTGCCCTCAAGAGCGGTCAGATTGACGTCATCGCTGCCGGCATGGACGCTACACCGGAACGCAAGAAACAGGTAGCCTTTACCGATGTCTATTACAAAGGCGGCTATACAATCGTCGTCCGCAAGGATAATACCGACATTACCGGCTATGACACCATTACCGGCAAGACAGTCGGCGCACAGGTAGCTTCCAAAGCCGGCGACCATGCAAAGGAACATGGGGCAACCGTCAAGGAATTTGATACCAACAGTCAGGGCTGGATGGAACTGGAAGCCGGTACAGTCGATGCAATTTCTATCGATAAAGCCGTCGCCCAGGATTACATGACCCACGGTGGCAATGAAAAAGCAAAAATCGTCGGCGATCCGATTCTGTCCCGCGGTACAGCCATGGCTATCAGCAAGGATAAACCGGAATTGTTGAAACAATTTAATGATGCACTGAGTCAGATTAAAAAAGACGGTACGTATGCCAAGATTTACAAGAAGTGGTTTGGCGAAGAACCGAAAGATCAAGACTTATAATCCATCATCTATATGGAAAAAGGGAGCACGATGCAGATTTTTGCATCGTGCTCCCTTTTCTCTTATATTATGCTCCCTGTCCCAAATCTTCCTGAACAGGTCTCTTATTTGTTTTTGCTTTCGTTTTCTTATCTTTTTTGGCATTACTTTTTGTCTTTTTCCCCGAAAGCTCCGTCTGTTCTTCAGTACGGCCCGCATGTAATTTCTTTTCAATCCGGGCCCAATCGTCTCCGATACTCTCCTGCTGCTGTTTCTTCTGTTCTTCCAGTCGGCGCTGTGCTCCTTCACGTACGGCATCAGCCGCCTGCTGCACCGATGCATCGGGAACGATGATAATCCGCACAGGGAGGTTGGCTGCTCCCGGTGGCATAAGATGTATCGTGACAGTCGTACCCGCCGCCACAGAATCGAGGTATTCCATCGCATAGGCATTATCAAATCCCATGCTCAGTCCTTTACGGGGCAGCTCTACAATTTTACTGGCTGTTCCGCCTTTTCCGTCATCATAACTGATTTCAGCCACGCCGGCATATTCCCCTCCCTGGGTGTTGAAATAGTAGTGGAGAAGTCCCGTTCCTCTGGTTTTTATCTGTATAAGGTAATCGAGGCCATAATTGCCCACGTCCTCCGAAAGGCGGTCGTCAATCACGTCATAACCCCGTAAAAACCGGTCTTGTATGCCGTCGGCGATAAGAATATAGCCAATACCTTCATCTGCCGTAAAGGGAATCAGATTTTTGAGAGAGCGGTCCATCCCCGGGAAGGTTCCCCGCAGTTTAACGTCATCACTGGCCAGATACTGCTGTTTTTTCATAAAAGCTACCGGATCTGCCGCAGCTGGCATAATAACGGCTGAAACATACATATCATCCGGCAGATTCATGTTGACAATACCAGAAAACAGCTGATCTGGAGCTACGATGACGCGGTTCAGCCGATCGCTGAGTACGGCATAGCCGAGCGGTGGAACGCTGACCCGGTTATAGGTCGTATTTCCTTCATAATATAAGGTAGACAAATCCTTGCCCACATCGTAATAAGACGTACTTGGCTTGGCATAATAGACACCGCTGACCCCTGCCATAACTTCATGGTCTGAAGGGTTGTATGCCATGGCGACAATCTTGCGCGGATAATTTGCCTGATTGACATGATAAAAATATAGCCGCGTATCACCCTTTACTTTATCGACATATAAAATTCCGTCTTTATCGGCATATTCCGGACTATCCGAGAACAGCAGCGTTCCCGTATCATGAGGTGCTGTCATCGCCACGGGAAGCATCCGGCTGCGTACGATTTTATCCATGACTTCGGGATTATCTGCCCCGTATTCTGTATCCGCTGCCTCCAGCGACACCAGTGGCAGCACACATAAAAGACCTGCAATCAGACATTTACTGAGTATTCGTAATTTCATGATGTTCCATACCTTCTATTTCCTTCGCTATCGTCGCGATTTTTTTAAACCGGTGGGATAATCCCGATTTCGTAATACCTGACAAAGCTGCGATTTCTCCCATTGTCGCCTCCGGATGGGCCAGACGTAATTCGGCCGCTTCCTGCAGTCTGGGACTCAGGAGGTGATACCGGCCCGAATCACGTATGCGTTCAATATCCGCAGTCTGACGTACTGCCGCATTAACGGTTTTTTGAAGGTTGGCCGTTTCGCAATTAACCACGCGGTTCACATTGTTACGCATGTCTTTGACGACCCGCACACTTTCAAATTTCAGATACGCTTGTACGGCCCCGATCTGCTGCAAAAAAGAAGATACGCCATTTCCTTCCTTCACATAGACCAGATAGTCTCCTTTACGGTCTGTCATCTTGGCAGACAAGTGAAAATGGTGCATTAATTTCAAAAGCAGGCGGGCAAATTCTTTATTCCCTGTCATCAGTTCCAGATGGTAATCTCCCTGGGGCTGATTGACCGATCCCCCGCCCATAAAGGCGCCACGCAGAAAAGACCGGCGGCAGTCATCACGGCGTAGTTCCAGCCCCTGAAAGGCTTCCTCTGCAGGAAACAACGTCAGGGAACGTAAGGCGGCCGTACTTTCCACTGCCGGCGGAATCCGGAGGATATAATAGTTTTTTTTGCGCAGCCTGCGCCCCCGCCGCACGAGTACTTCCGGCCGTATGGAGAAAGAATGGCGCCACATGGACAGAGCTTTTCTTGCCACGGCGTTATTGGACGTACTGAATTCCAATCCGGCGCATCCATCGGAACCGGGAAGGAGCGAACCTCCCATACACAGCAACGCCGCCAGTTCCGCAGTGCGACAGGCGGCGTCTTCAACGGGAATATGAGCGGCCTCGTTTTTCACTTCTTCTGCAAACGACAAACAGCTCACCTCCTGGGATGTTTCAAATTATATCTCTTTAAATAATAATGCAGCAATTCAGGGGATAAATCCGTCCGCAGCGCATTAATCAAATCAAAAAGGACATCTGCCAGTTTATTCGTATCATGGGTAGCTCCCGTTTCTCTGTTGACCAGATCAGCCTGAATCAGTGTTGCGCCGGTCTTATGTATTTCTTTTTTGTCAATCTGCACAGGATACTGGCCGGCAGCAGCATATTTCTGTAAAATCGCCGGATCTACATTGCCATTATTAGCCATGACAAAATCAATGACTGGTGCTCCGGCCTGTCGTTCGATTGCCTTGACATGATCGGCTACGCTGTACCCGTCCGTTTCCCCCGGCTGTGTCATGACGTTACAGATGTAGATCTTTTTCGCCTTGCTGTCGCGCACGGCAGCCGCAATATCAGGAATGCACAAATTAGGCATAATACTCGTATAGAGGCTGCCCGGCCCCAGTACGATGGCATCGGCATCGCGGATTGCATCTACAGCAGATTGCACGGCACGGGGATGTTCCGGTGTCGTAAAGACCCGCTTAATTTTGCCATGGGCCTTGGGGATCTGCGATTCCCCCTGTACGATAGTCCCGTCCACCATTTCCGCATTGAGGAGGATTTTATCTGCCGAAGAGGGAATGACTTTCCCACGGACTTTCAGGACTTTGCTTGTCGCATCCATAGCCCCTTCTACGTCTCCCAGGACTTCAATCAGCGCGGCAATAAACAGGTTGCCAAAACTGTGCCCGGACAAATTACCCGATCCGCCAAAGCGGTGGGCAAATAGTTTTTCCATCAGCCCTTCTTTATCAGCCAGGGCAACCAGACAGTTACGCAAATCCCCCGGCGCTATAATGTCCAGATCCTGACGGATCCGCCCGGACGACCCGCCATCATCGGCAACGGTGACGACGGCCGTCAGATTATATGTTTTTGTCTTCAATCCCCGGAGCATAACCGAAAGTCCTGTCCCCCCGCCGATAACGACGACTTTGGGACCCTTGGACAATTTCATATTAGATAAGATGAGTTCACTGAGATTTTCCGACTCATTCGGCATGATAACGCCCAGCATGGTACGGATCAGACGCCGGGTAGACCATCCCATGATCAGGATGCCTGCCAGGAGAATGACAATGCCAAGAGAAGCCAGGACCGTATAGTTATAATGGCCTGTCGCTTCATAGAGCAGGCGGAAGGTCCATTCTTCTACCTGGCCGATCCATTGGTAATTAAACGTCAGGACAATACCAAAACTGGTACACATCATGCCCAGGCCAAACAGGAAGAGCCATCGCTTGATGTGCAATCCCGGATGAAGCCATTTAAAAAAGCGCATGTTCTGCCCCCTCCTTATGCATCTTCTCCTTCATAACCGGGAGCATCTTCTTCGACATCATTTTTAGCAAGATCCCGGTGTTCAATAGATACATCGACACCTGTTTCTTTGAGATGACGGTACATTTCTTCTGCCATGCAGACACTGCGGTGCATCCCGCCGGTACACCCTACGGCAATGACCAGCTGGCTTTTTCCTTCCCGCTCATAATTGGGAAGGAGAAAATCTATCATATCGAACCATTTTTCTTTAAACGTCTGAGTGACCTGAAAACTTTGGACATAATCCCGTACTACGGGAACCCGGCCCGACTTATGGCGGTATTCCTCAACATAATACGGGTTGGGCAGAAAACGCACATCATCGACAATATCCGCATCAATGGGCATGCCATGTTTGAAGCCAAAGGATACGACCGTAACGGTCAGTCCCTTGCGGCCTGTATTCAGCGCATAGCGCTTGCGCAGGATATCCCGCAGCTGGCTCGTCTTGAGTGAGCTCGTATCAATAATAAAATCAGCCTGTTCCCGGAGCGTGGCCAGCCGCTTCCGCTCTTCCGCGATTCCCTGACTGATGCGCCCATGAAGTGCCAGAGGATGGACACGCCTCGTTTCTTTATAGCGGTTTATAAGGACCTTGTCTGATGCTTCCATAAAGACGATTTCATAGGAAACGCCCTGCTTGCGCAATTCCTGTAAAGCCTGGCTCATAGCATCAAAAAACTGCCCGCCGCGGATATCGGCAATGAGGGCCACATGACGCACCCGTTCACCGCCTTTGACGCAAAGCTCGGCAAATTTTGGAATCAGCACTGGCGGCAGATTGTCTATACAAAAATAACCAATGTCCTCCAACACTTTGACAGCCTGGCTCTTACCTGCACCCGACATGCCGGTGACAATGATCAAGTGGAATTGATCCATCGTGGTCCCTCCTTACAAGATAAATTTTTCAATAGCTCTGGCTACTCCGTCTTCATTATTGGATGCCGTAACATACGGAACCTGTTCTCTTACTTCGGGTACGGCGTTGGCCACAGCTACGCCGAATCCGGCAGCTTTCAGCATGGATAAATCATTCATTCCGTTTCCAAAGCTCATGACGTTCTGCAGCGAAATGCCATAAATATCACAAAGACGTTTCAGGCAGACACCTTTTGAAATTCCTTTGGGCGTAATTTCCAGGAATGTCGGCTTGGAACACATGATATCGAATCTGCCCGGCATCGCTTCTTCTATTTCCTTTGCCCGTTGCAACAGGACTTCATGTTCATCACAGGATAATAATTTATCTGGCGCACCACAGGGAGTATAAAAATCATCACCGCATACGACAGCGTGGGAATGAGTAATCCGTTCGTAATCGGCAACCCAGTGATTATACTCGGCAACACGCAGCACGTCATCAATATACGATTGCATCATCCATCCTTTTTCTTTGGCCAGCGAGAGCAGTTGTGCCGCATCTTCCTGTGGAATAGGATGACTGTACAGTATCTTCTTCGATTCCAGCGTCTGGATCAGTCCGCCGCCAAACAACATCATGGGGATATCCCCCAGCCCGAGCATGCGGCCATAGGGACTGGCCGTCGCATACATACGGCCAGTTGCAATCATGATGTGGATTCCCTTCTGTTGTGCCCGGCGTATCGTATCTTTCGTATAATCAGAGACGGTCGTATCGTCCCGGATGAGCGTATCATCGAGATCTATCGCTATCATTTTTATCGGGTATTCTGGTTGTTGTATCATTTCGTTTTATCCCCCTGTTTCCAATCAAACGGGTCGCCAGCCGGCTTTTCCGTCTCTGTCTTTAATGTCTCTCCATCCCTGGCGTAGGTCAGGTCCTCGGCATACTCCGAAGCCAGTTGGTCCATTTCTTTCTGCTGGGATGCCGTTGCCCGGCTGCGGTTTTTGAGTGCCGTAACCAGCATATCACGCATTTCCACACGGGTCAGAGCATAAGAAGGTGAAAATCTGGCCATATCTGTACCGGTGAGGCCCGCCTTTGTCAAATCCAGAAGATACTTGTATTCCCAGCTATTCTGTTCAATCGCATCGAATGGATTCGGGGCGTACGGATTATACGCAGAGGCCGTACCACAGGCCAATAAGGCCAATGTCAACAGCATAAGTCCCAGTCGTTTCATAGCAGCAGCTCCCTTTCTGTATTACCGCATTATAAACAAATACGCTCTCTATCCGGCAGCCATGAGTCATACCGGGAAGAGAGCAT
This sequence comes from Megasphaera hexanoica, assembly GCF_043520715.1. Classification (NCBI taxonomy): domain Bacteria; kingdom Bacillati; phylum Bacillota; class Negativicutes; order Veillonellales; family Veillonellaceae; genus Megasphaera; species Megasphaera hexanoica. The sequence goes on from NZ_CP171361.1 coordinate 2,577,770, forward strand.
ATCTCTGTACGTTCTGTTATTTCGCTGTGTTATCGCCAGCTTCCGGCTGTTCTGCCGGAGTATTGCCATCACTGACTGCCGTTTCTTCATCGATGACCATATCATCGAGCAGACGCATCTGGCTGGTAAGCAGCGCCCGGCATTTAGCCCGGAAAGCACTAACCTGGGTTTTCATTTTTTCCATATTCTGCTGTGTCGTCTGCATGTTCAGTGTCGTTTCATCGAGCATTTTTTTCTTTTTATTTTCTGCTTCCTGCAGGATGAGATCGGCTTCTTTGCGGGCAGACACCTTGACATTTTCTGCCGTCTGCTGGGCCAGCATAAGCGTACTATTCATGGTAGATTCCATTTTTTCATACTGCGACAGCTTATCCTGTAACTTTTCGCATTTTTCCTTTATTTCACAATATTCCCGGTATACTTTTTCATAGTCATCGGCAATATTGTCCATAAAGGCATCGACATCTTCTTCACTATAACCGCGGAAGCCCCGTTTAAACTCTTTGTTATGTATATCCATTGGTGTAAGCATGGGTACATTCCTCCAAAAATTCTCACATGTATCGTCTCAATAAAACACCTGTACGCCCTTTGCGTGAAGTACCAGTAATCTGGGCCAGTTCCATCCGGCCCTTTCCCCGGAGAGAAATGACATCGCCCTCCTGTACTTCCTGGCTCGGCCCTTTAGCCGGCTGCCAATTAACTTGTACCCGGTCACCCTTGATTGCTTCCGCCGCTTTGGTACGGGAAATACCAAACCCGGAAGAAGCGACGGCATCCAGGCGAAGGGACGCTACGGTCGTCTTGATTTCTTTCACCTTTTCCTGTTTAGGCGCAATATCCGACAAGGCCATGTCTTCTACCGTAACATGAACCATGGCAATCTTTAAAAAATTCTGCTTCAGATAGGCAAGAAGGGGTGCATCGGTCAGGATGACTGCTCCCGTTTCCTCCATGATGATATCGCCAAAGCGGCTGCGGTCGATTCCCAGTCCCATGAGCGATCCCAGCACATCACGATGACTGAGAAGGCGATAACGGGCATCCCAGCTCACATGGCAGGCGGTAATGGCAAAATCAACAGGTCCATCATAACTTTCCTTGACAAAGGCAAGACGCACCCGTTCTGCTCCCTCATACCCGCCAAAGGTCTTCAGGATCAGGCCAGGGGCGGACGCCTGTATCGTTTCGCCTATCTGTACGGCACCGGGTGATACAAATTCACTGACGGCATAGGGACGGCCTTTGGCCGTACTGTCTGCCAGATCAATCAGCCGGGCAGCCAGCTCGCCGTTATCCGTTCCCTTATAATAACGTATAATTCTATCTCTGTTTTTCACAAAAATGCCTCATTTATCTTACTGCTGTTTATTACCTTCGCCGTTTTTCCAGGCCAGCTGTGCCGTGAAATCACCGTAATCGTGTTTACTCCGGTCCACTGTTACATTGCTGGGTACGCAAAGGAAAATATCCTTGCCCACTTTCTGAATATTGCCATCCAGTGCATACGTTGCCCCACTGACAAAATCGACAACCCGTTTGGAAATATCCGGTTCCGTGTTTTCAAAATTGATGACAACCGGTTTGCGGTCCCGGAGAAAATCAGCAATGCTCTGAGAATCGTCGAAGCTTTCTGGTTCTACGATCATCATTTTGAGCGGGCGGTCTACCTGGGCCGCTCCGAGTGCAGGCCGGCGGGCAGCTGCCACTGGACGCTGGTTCTGACGCGGTGCGTCTTCTATTTCATCGTCATCATCTTCAAAGTCTTCGTCTGTTTCATAGATATCATCTTCATCTACACCGCTGACCTTGCCTACTACATTGTTCCAAAATTTTTTCAATCCCATGGTTTTATTATCCTCCTTAGTATTGGCGCGGTCCAAATATGGCAGTACCGACGCGTACCATATTTGCCCCTTCTTCAATGGCTATTTCAAAATCATGAGTCATGCCCATAGACAGGTAACGGACTTGACCTTCTGGAAACTGAGGTTTCATATCTTCATATAAAGCGTGGGCAATCCGGAAGATTGGGCGCGTGTCTTCCACGTTATCAAAATTCGGAGCCATACACATAAGACCGCAGACGCGGACATGAGTCAGTTCTTTTGCCAGCGCGCTGATGCGCGGAAAATCTTCTACTTCCATGCCGAATTTGCTTTCTTCCCGCGCTACGTTGACCTGCAGAAGAATATCCTGTACTTTTCCTATCTTGCCAGCTTCTTTATCGACGGCTTTCAGGAGATGTTCCGAATCAATGGAATGAATCAGGTCAAAATGAGCCACTGCCTGTTTAGCCTTATTCGTCTGGAGATGACCGATTAAATGCCAGACAAGGTGGTTTTCTGGAAATTCCTTTATCTTTTCCATCGCTTCCTGTACGCGGTTTTCACCAACGTTCACAATGCCGTCTGCTGCGGCTTCTTTCATGCATTCTACAGGATGATTTTTCGTGACGGCAATCAGGGTAACCGTATCACTCCGGCCGGCACGGGCTGCCGCATCAGCCATGCGTTTTTCTATGGCCTCTATGTTTTCCTTTATCAAATAAAATCCCTCCGTGGTACCTACAAAAAACTTGGCACTTACTCTATTATATATATTACGCCTTATAAATGCTAGTATTTTTGGAAAAAATCTGCCCCAATCGTCATATTGCCGGAATCATGGCGAAGGCTGCCATCCGTCCGGTATGACCGCCATCGCGACGATATGAATAAAAGGCTTGTTCATCCTGATACGCGCAATGGGTTGTCGTATCGATGTGCTGTGGCAGCAGCCCCGCATGCAGCAACAGCTGCTGATTTGCCTGCCATAAATCAACGCAGACCGTATCCGCTGTTTTATAGACACATTGGTCATAGGCCGGTCCCATATGGCGGAAGATATCTGACGTCGCTTCACTGACCTCGAAATGCTCCCGGGAAATAGACGGCCCGATAAAGGCGAGAATATCCCGTGGCTGTGATCCATATACGGTCTGCATGGCAAAAACCGTCTTGGAAGCCAGCCGGGAAGCCGTACCACGCCAGCCATCATGAATGACTGCACAGGCTTTTTTTACCGGATCATACAGGATAACCGGCACACAGTCGGCAATACAGATCAGGAGCAGCACTCCAGGCCGGCTGGTCATAAGCGCATCCGTATGGGGAAAGGCATCGTGATAACTGCCGGCCCCCCGTCCTATCTCGCTGTCTCCGACGGCGATTACGTGATCTTCATGAGTCTGCTGCGGTGTAGTCAGTACATCGAGGCGGCAGCCCAGATGGGCACAGAGACGGCGCCGGTTTTCCAGGACGCATGATACGGAATCTCCTACGTGCAGTGCCAGGTTTAGAGAATGATACGGAGCCGGACTTACCCCGCCCGTGCGGCCAGTAACGCCATGGCACAGGCCGGCACGATGCAGCTGCCCGCTTTCTTCCCAGGCAATCCCGTCCTTATGTTTAATCCACTGTGTCCCCATTTGTACCTCCACATACATGACATCGCCGGCATCCTTCAAAGCATGGTATGGTGAACTCACCTTTTTCAGCCTTCTCCCGTTCCCGGATCAGGTAATCCTCTGCCAGACCATTATCGAGTACACTCCAGGGAAGGAGTTCGTCGGTCTGCCGTGGCGTATATAAAAATGATTCTACATCAAATCCTGTTTCCCGGACAGCCCGTTTCCAGCCCCTGACACCTCCGTAAGAATGGGCTTTCAGAAGCAGTTCCCCCACGCGGCGGTCCCCCCGGGAAAGGACCCCCTGGATATAGCACTGCCGCAGTGGTTCAGCCAAAACTTCCGTCTGCCGTATGCGCCCTGCCTCTTTTTTTATATATGCCAGTCTCCGTTCCACGACTTTTTGTTCCGTCATGGCCATCCACTGAAAGGGCGTCATCGGTTTTGGAATAAAAGGATTGATGCTCAGGGTAATACTGCTTTTGTTGCCAATGCGGTCCATGTGTTCCCGTACCCGGCGTGTCATATCCACAATTCCCTGTATATCTTCATCCGTTTCCATGGGGAGACCTATCATGATATACATCCGCACCTTACGGATTCCCGCAGCTGTACATAAATCGATGGATTGGAGGAGATGTTCTTCTGTAATTCCTTTATTGATAATGTTCCGCATATGCTCACTGCCAGCTTCCGGTGCCAGGGTAATCGTCTTCTGCCCGCTTTCCGCAATGCCTTTGACAATAACAGGCGTAATGGAATCTGCACGCAGAGACGCACAGGAAAAAGCCAGTCCCTGCTGACGGATGAATGTGACTAATTCGTCAATGTACGGATAATCGGAAATGGCAGCACCCATGAGGCCTATCTTTTTACCCAGCTTCTTCCCCCGGAGAACGGCAGCTTTGACATATTCCAGCGGACGCACACGGGGACGGCGGTAACAATACCCAGCCATGCAGAACCGGCAGTGACGGCCACATCCACGGGCAATTTCAATGAGATACATGGATCCAAATTCCGTATCTGGCGTAGCGACGACCGTTTCCCCTGGCCGGGTCAGTTCATGCCATTGCCGGCGTACGCGATGGGGTATACCTGGTTCGGCATCGATGCGCATCAAATTTCCCCTATCATCATACACGTGATGATACAGGGAAGGAACGTATACGCCTTCAACCCTTGCCAGACGGCGCAGCAACTCCTGCCTTCCGGCTCCGTCGGCCTTTGCCTGAAGCCAGGCGTCGAGAAATGCATGAATCAGTTCTTCTCCTTCTCCAATCAGGCAGACATCCATAAACAACGCCAGCGGCTCGGGATTAAAGAAAGCGACAGGACCACCCATGACTACCAGCGGATCGGTTTCTGTCCGGTCTGCAGCCCGGACAGGAATATGACCAGCTTCGAGAATATCCGGGATGTTAAAATAGTCCATCTCGAAATTGACAGAAAAGCCAAGAATTTCAAAATCACACAGTGGCCGCTTATTTTCCAGTGTCAGAATTGGGGAATGTTCTTTTTCATAGATTTTCTTCAATTTCTTATCTGGCAGAAATGCCCGTTCGCATTGAAAATCATTACGACTGTTTACCTCCCGGTAAATAATCTGCATTCCCAGATTGCTCATACCCGTCTCATAGGTATTAGGGTAACAGACAGCCATCGTATGACGGCTGCCAAATGGATGCACGACATACCCCGTTTCCCTCGCCAGTCGTTCATTTAATGCTTTTTCCAGTTGCCAGCCCATATGCTTCTCCTTCCTGCACATCATAACGTATCTTTTATTTTACTAGCCGCATCCCTTCTTGTCAAAGATAGGTCTTTATAGTAGAATATATATATTAATTGACTGTTCCGGGTCAGCGTATGTAAATTTACACTTAAAGGGATGATTACCAGATGAAAATAAAATGCGTCGAATTAAGCCAGTTTGAATCCGATCTGATTCTCGCATTCTCACGACAACCGAAAGCGGCACCTGTCTCGACGGGGTTGTGCCGTGCAATTTATCGTCGTCTGGAAGGCCAGCCGGCTTTTGCCAGAAACAATGTCACAGTTTACAGCAAACAAAGCGGCCCGGTAATCCGCCCGGCTATTGCTGAAAAATAAATACGGATACACAAAGAAAGGACTTATGGCATAAAGATAAAAAATCTTTATGCCATAAGTCCTTTTTCTATGTCGTGTCCCAGCATCAGCCTTCGTTCATTTCCTGTTCCAGCCTCCGGGCAACGGCCTTTCCCGTTTCCGTTCTGGCAAGGCCGCCATCGGATGTTTCTTTAAGGGCAACGGGCATCATACGGCCGATTTCAGCCATAGCACTGATGACTTCATCAGGCGGAATGACACTGCGGATACCGGCCAGGGCCATTTCAGCTGCACCGACAGCCATTACAGCCAGGCAGGCATTCCGCTTGACACAGGGCACTTCTACCAGACCGGCTACGGGATCACAGGCCAGCCCCAGTGTGTTTTTCATGCACAGTGCCATAGCCTGCAGGATTGCATCATCAGAACCACCCGCCAGTTGGGCAGCCGCCGCGGCAGCCATGGCAGCAGCTGTCCCGCATTCGGCCTGACAACCGCCGACAGCTCCGGCAACTGACGCATTGCGGGATACGACAGCCCCAATTCCTGCGGCCGTAAAAAGAGCTTCTACATTTTCATCCGGACTCGTTCCCAGTTCTTCACTGACTGCCATAAGAACAGCTGGAACGATACCACAAGAACCTGCCGTCGGGCAAGCGACGATTTTGAACATCTTGGCATTGGCTTCACTGACAGCCAGCGCATACATCTCTGCCTTGCGTGGCAGGCTCCCCAGCAGCCGGCCACTGCTATGGGACAGTTTATTTGCATCTCCCCCGACGAGTCCGCTTACAGAAGTTCCCGTATCGGTAAGACCGGCCTCTATGGATTCACGAAATACCTCCAGCCGGGAAACCATGCGCTGCCGCACCACCTTTTCCGTCTGTTCAGAGGTTTCCATTTCGTGGCGGATAACGACGTCCGCTATCCGTATATCATGCTGGGCTGCCCTGTGAGAAAGTTCTTCCAGCGTTTTATATTCGTATTCGTACATCTCTCCTGTACCTCCTATAACGGTGCCAGCGTAATGACGCTCTCGATAGCTGAAATATTGCCAATCAGGCTGACCATTTCTGCCGGTACCGGACTGTCTGTGCAGACAATCATGACCGCATTGGCGTGTTTGCCGCTGCGGAACACCTTCATCGTCGAAACATTGATATGCCCGATTGCCATAATCGTCGTCGCCTGGGCGATGATTCCCGGCTGATCACGATGCAGCGTAATCAGGGTATGTTCTTCCCCATTGAGAGAGACCTCAAATCCATTGATTTCGCGGATTTCAATCTTACCACCACCCAGGGAAACGCCCAATATTTCTGCCTGATTGCCATTTTTGCCTGTCATGGCAATGCGGACTGTATTCGGATGATCTACTTCTTCATCAGATCGCCGCAGGGTAATTTCCAGCCCTTTTCCGGCCGCTATGGAAAAGGAGTCCCGGAGCCGGGTATCATCCGCTGAAAAACCCAGGAGGCCGGCGACCAGCGCCTTATCTGTCCCATGGCCTTTATAAGTCTTGGCAAACGACCCATATACGGTAATCATGGCCTTTACCGGTTCGTCCTTTAATATATTCCTCGCCATGAGACCGATACGCGCAGCACCGGCCGTATGCGAGCTGGAAGGGCCAATCATGACAGGCCCTACAATATCAAATACACTCATGATATACTCCTATTCTACACGAATCGCCGTTCCCAGGCGGAAACTATACATATAGGCCTCCCGTACGGGACGGCCACTGATCTTTTCTACAGCCTGCCTGTAGAGAGAAATCTGTACGCCATACCGTTTGATAAAGGCGTCCGCATCATCGAGACGGTCTGTCTTATAATCAATCAATACCCATCCATCACCCTCCCGGAATAAACAGTCGATAACGCCCTGCACCAGTATTTCCTCTCCCGGTTCTGCGTCCGGCAGGAGACCGCCGGCAGGAAGGAGGATGCTGAACGGATATTCCCGGAGTATGCGGTCTGACGACGCCATGCGCCGGCTGAGCGGCGAATGACAAAACGCAAGGATTGGCGGCAGATAGGCCATTGATACTTCTTCTGCTGTAAATAATTCCTGAGCCTGCCAGGACCGGAGCTGTGCATCTATATCGTTCCGGTTCATGTCAGCCCTGATATCCAGATACTGCATGATTTTATGAACAATCGTACCACGGCGGGCGCCCGTTTCTTCCTCTTCCCTTCCATCCATCCATGCCGGCAGCCGGCCAAACACGTCTTCCTCACGGTCTGCCCCGGCCCCCGTCGCTGCCAGTTCCCGTTCTTCTTCCCATTCATCCTGGTGTTGGAGCTGATACTGTCTTTTGATTTCAGAGACAGAATACTTGGCTGCTGTCCCCGTCGCTTTAGGCCACGGATAGTGCCAGGATAAGGTTTGCTCCATCCAGCCGGGAATCAGGGCTCCTACCGGTTCACCGCGGCGCACCTGCTGCAACGGTGAATCAAGGGATATATCCGGTGCCACTTCTTCCAAAGTCGGAATCTGGTGATATAAAGCCAGGCGCCAAAGGCCGTGCATTTCGTCACTTTCCAGTCCCGCCATAACCTTTTCATTGGTCTGTTTCCACTGATCCGCCCCTGCAAAAAGAGGCATGAGCCAATCGAGATATGACTTTCCTTCCGATGGACTGCCTTCTTTTTGCCAGTGTTTCCAGGCTTTTCCCATATCTTTGACAGTACCTGTCAGGATCAGTTTATCCCGTGCCCGGGTCATCGCAACGTAGAGTACGCGCTGTTCTTCTGCCCGTCCTTCCCAGGCTAGTTGTTCCCTCAGACCGCTCCAAATGAAGTCAGGATAAGAAATCCGCCATTCCGTATCAAATTGCCGCAGGCCGATCCCTAAAGATTTATGGAGCAGTATGTCCTTGGAAAGGTCTGTTTCATTGAACTGTTTCCCCATATCGGCTACGACGACAACAGGAAATTCCAATCCTTTACTTTTGTGGATGGAAATGATGCGTACAACATCTTCCCCTTCTCCCAGTACTTTGGCCGGAGCCAGATCGAGCTCGTCTTCCTGCATCTTGTCGATGAGCTGCAGATAGCGGAATAATCCGCGATATCCCGCTTCTTCATATTGCCGGGCCCGTTCATACAGAGCCCGGAGATTAGCCTGCCGGACGGCACCGCCGGGCATACCTCCGACAAAATGGATATACCCCGTGTCCTCATACAGCCGCTGCAATAATTCGGCAACACTGGCGCGCCGGCTGAACGTCCGCCACTGTTCCAGATGCCGCATAAAATCCCGTAATGGAGTGGCATCCTCATCGGATAACGTTTGTACATATGCAGGCAGTTTCTGCCACAATGTTCCGTCTCCTGTCAGATGAAGGCAGGCCAGGGCCGACTCATCCATTTTGACCAGCGGTGACCGGAGGACGGCCGCCATGGGAAGATCCTGTTCCGGGTTATCGATGCATCGCAGCAAAGCCAGCATGACCTGTACTTCTATAGCGGCAAAATACCCGCCGCTTTCATCGGCATATACGGGGATGCCCGCTTCCTGAAAAATCCGGGCCATGACTTGTGCTTTATTTTTCAGTGAACGGAGCAGCACAACCATATGGCGCCAGGAAACGGGCTCCATGGAACTATCTTTACGTTGGATACACTGACCGGAATGTTTCATGTCTATCAGGCATCGGGCCACCATCTGGCACTCTTTTTCAAATGCCGTACGTTCGTCCTCCCCGTCCCCGGCCAGCTCATCAGAAACCAATTCTGATGGCTGGTCATCCTCTGCACCGGTATCATCACTTCCTCCTGTATCGAGTAACCGGACTTCTACCGTACCGCCCAGCCAGGAATCGTCGATGCATTCCTTACGACCGGCGTACAGCCGTTCCCGTTCACCATAAGGCATACCGACTGTCTCTGTCGTCATAATGCGGCTGAATACGTCGTTGATGGCTTCCAGGATATGCCTGTCGCTACGGAAATTACGGGCCAGGTCAATGCAGCGCTGCTCCGCCCGGTCATCCCGACTGTACGCCCGGTATTTTTCCAGAAATAATGTAGGATCTGCCAGGCGGAACCGGTATATACTCTGTTTGATATCCCCAACCATAAAACGGTTATCCGGGCAGGCTATCAGCCGTGCTATCATTTCCTGGACGCCGTTTGTATCCTGGTATTCATCCATGAGGATTTCTTTAAACGTGTGGCGCAATTCCTCTGCCGCATCAGACCGGATAATATGTTCCGGCGTTGAAACCGGGTCCAGGAGTATCTGCAGGCAAAAATGTTCCAGGTCATTGAAATCGACCCAGCTTTTTTCCTTCTTTGCCTGTCCGTAAGCTTCGGCAAAATCTTTTGTCAGCTGCACCAGCCCTGTAATATACGGCTCCATGCTGCGCAATCCATCCAGCCAGTCTCTGCCCGATGGCACAAACCACATATCCCGCATGGCCGTAAACTGCTTCTTGCATGACGTGCGTACCTTTTTGCATTGTTCCCAAAATTCTTTATCGTCTTCGTCCAGCTTACGCAGACTGGCAAGGCGGTCATAATTGACAGCCCGTACAGCCTGCCGCAGTTCTTCCCACGAAGTCTTATCCTGAATCGACTGCAACATAACATATTCATTTTGTATTTGCTGATATCCTTTTTCCAGTGCCGGCCGGGCCTCCAGTCCGGGTAAAATCTGCCGTAACCGTTCCAGGATGCTGCTGATCTGACTATGGGCCTTTTTTTTGATGGGCTGGCACCAGGGAAGATCATCCAGTCTGGCATCATCGGCCACGGCATAATCGGCCACAGCCTTGTCCAGCCAGGCATCCGGCCAGGGCAGGCTGCGGGAAAAGTGATATATACGGATGATTTCTTCCATCAGGATGTCATCGCCGTGTTCATCGCCAAACATTTCCGCCAGTGGATAGAGGATTTGAGCCTTATCCGGATCTTCATAATAAGACAAAAAGACATCCTCCAATACCTGATGCTGCAGCAGGATTAATTCTTCCGTTCCGGCAATGGTAAATCGGGGATCGATATCGATTTTATAAAAATATCTCCGGATAACGGCCTGACAAAAAGAATGAAGAGTAGAAATATGGGCAGAAGGCATGAGTGCCAGCTGCCGTTCCGCCCTTTCTGAATCTTCTTCAGTCAGCTTACTGGCCAGTGCCGCTGCAATCCGTTCCCTCATTTCGGCAGCAGCTGCTTTGGTAAACGTGACGACCAGCATTTCCGTTATGTCCACCGGGGCTATCTGATCCAGAAGACGGCGTATGATACGTTCTACAAGGACAGCCGTCTTGCCGCTCCCGGCAGCTGCCGACAATAAAAGTGTCTGTCCCCGGCTGTCGATTGCTTCCTGCTGTTCATGAGTCCATGCCATGCGTATCGTCTCCTTCCTGGCTGATGCGGACAATAATATCACTTTTTTTCAATTTCCCGGCCGCATCATAGGCGTTGTCCTGCGTATGAGGATCAAAGGCGCAGAACGGATGATACGGACAATACTGGCAATGGCTCTGCGTTCCAAAGAGGACCGGATGGATGGAAATATCGCCGCTTCCCATCTGTTCAGCAATGGCATGAATCCTGTTTTCAGCCACTTTCAGCACTTTCTGCCACCAGGAATAGGGAAATACATTATATCCGGCTGTACTCAGATTACCGTTCTTATTGAGCCGCACATTAAGAAATGACGAAGATGCGTCCATAGCCGTATCCATATACCGGATAACGTCAGGACTGTCCAGATAAAAGCCCTTCAATTTGTTTTCTTTATTGTATAGCCGGATTTTTTCCTCCTGGCTGAGCAAATGATTTTCTGAAAGTTTCCGGCTTCGCACATAGCAATACAGTACAGCTGCCGGGGCGGCCTGAGGTCCTATGTTTTTCAAGGCGATATCCATATACGTCAGGAGCTGTAATTCCAGTCCCATGTAAATTTTCTGCAAATCCAGTACGGTGCTGCCCGATTTATAATCGATGACAACGACAAAATCCGTATCGTCTGCATGAAGTGTGTCAATGCGGTCAATCTGCCCGGTCACGATGACCTCCAGCCCATTGTCCAGCGTAAATTGCAAAGCCTTCCAGGCATTTTTCCCCTGTCCAAATCCCTTTTCCACGGCAGTCGTATGAAAATCAGAAGACTTATTGAATTCACACAAACGCCGCACTGTCCGGATGAGAACCTGGATCAGTCTTCCCTGGATTTGAATAAAATACGCATTGGACATGAGAATATCGTTTTGTATCTTCGGCGATAACTCTTCTACAATGGACGTACACAGCGGCCCTATTTCCTCATCCTGCAAATGCTGCCACTGCCGTCCTTCGGTGAGCAGTTTTTCTCCAATACGGCGCAGTGCTTCATGGACGAGCATTCCCAGATCTGGTGCCGAAAAATGCTGCACCGGCCGTTCGGCAAGGCCCAGCCCATATTGCGAAAAATACGCAAACGGGCACTGACGGTAACTTTCAAACCGGGTAACGGAACCGACAATCCTCCCTTCCGGAGCATAGAGGCGGCGTACGGTTTCATAGGGAAGCCTATCCGGCCGGTTATGATAAAACAAGCCCTGCACAGCCCGTACGGTTACCTGTTTCCATCCATGGAGCAACGCCCAGTCATACAAGGACCACCATACGGAATCTATTTTTTTATTTTCTACAGCCGGACGCAGCATAACTGGCAGATATTTCAACGCTGCTGGCATAGAGACGATATACTCCGCAGCCGATGCCGGAGAAGCTTCTCCACTTTCCTTTCGAAGGCCAGCAATATATCCTTTATCTATCAACTGCTGGATCCACAAAGACGGCGTCAGCTCCTCGCCCTGCTCATCAGCCAGCGCGTAACTGATATATAGCCGTTCTCTGGCCCGGGTGGCCGCCAGATAAAACAGGAATTTTTCCTGCAGGGAACGGAACCGGCTCCCCGGCCCCAACGTCACGCCGGCCTCTGTCAGGCTTTGCCGTTCTACGTCACTTAGAAGTCCCTCATCGCCGCTGTGCTGAGGAAAAATCCCATCATTGATGCCACATAAAAACACAATGCGTCCACTGCCGGTATACCCCCGTTCGATTGACGTAATCGTCACATGATCCAGTGTCGGCGGAATAATGCTGAACGTCATCGTCTTCAGGCCGTCTTCCACCATCTGGGAAAATTCTTCCAGACTGACCACATCATCTCCGCACAAGGCCGTCATTTCTTCCATGAATGCCAGCATTTTTTTCCATACCTGCTCATGTTCTTTACTTTCTGTCATACGCTGGACTGCTTCATCTTCTTCCTTCCAACGCCGCAGCGTATCGGGAACATGGATAGACTGGAGAAAAGTAAATAAAAGGGTACACCAGTCACGCAAATTTTTTTCTCCCTGTGCCTTCTGCCAGAAAGGAAGTATATACTGCTGAACACGCTGCCGCACTTCATTGACCTGATGCAGTCGTTCCTGTATTTCCGGATGCTGACTTACATCATCGCTCATATATTTTTGTGGGTAATAGGTCCATTCCCGGCTGCTCAGCCACTGCCGGCTGCTGATACCGCTGGCCAGACAGTAATTTTCCAGGATATCCACTTCATGCCGGTCCAGAGGAAATAAATCCGTTTTGAGAAGGCGGAACACTGTCTCGTGTGACCAGTGGGACCGTAGCAGTGCCAGAAAAGCGGCAACAGCCTCTGCGGCAGGGTGAGATGCCATGGGACGCCGATAATCAGTAAAGCACGGTATACCATAAGACTTGCATATCCGTTCTCCCAGCGCATCATACATATTGCTAGTCCGGGTGAGTATCAGAAAATCCCTGTACCGGTATCCGTATTGCACGAGACGGGCAATGCGTCTGGCAATGGCGTCCATTTCAGCCGCGCGATCAGAACATTCTGAAACAATGAGTTCCTTAACCGGTACGTCCTGTGTATCCGGAACGGACTGAAAGAAATGCCTGGTAAACTGTCGTATTCCCTTGCATGGCGGATTGGGCAGGTTCTCTGTTTCCAAATGGGGAAAAATGCGGAGAAGACTCTGATACACTTCCCAGGGGCGGTGATACAAAGCCGTATGGCGGGACTGCTGTGAAACACGTTCTGCATCCATTGTCAAGGTTATGGTCAGCGAATCAGCCACTTTTTCGGCTGCCAGCAGAATCTGCAACTGCTGCGGCGTGAACCATTGAAATCCATCGACCCAGACCCGTGCTCCCTGAATAAACGTATAGTTGGGCAGTTCCCTTGCCAGCAGTGTCATCGTATCATCGGCATTTCCAAAATGTTCTCCCAGAAATTCCAAGTATTTTTCATACAATGAAGCGATGTCTTCCAATTTATGTGACAGTGTCAGCTGATTCATCAGCCCTGCCGCATTCCGCAGCATATCCGGTGTAATACGGAAGGAGCGGCATTCCATGAGGAACTGGCCCATAGTCGTCACAAAATTAGGTTGCGAGGCGGCAGTCTGAAGGACAGTCAATACATTGCCGTGCTGCCTTAGAAGACGCTGTAGTACGATATTGCGGCTCAATTCAGATAACGACGCATGTTCTTTGTTCCGTTCCTGAAAGACCTGGAATGCCAGCCGGGAAAATCCAAAAATCTGGGTTCCCATAAATCCATGACCCGGCATGGTGGATGCAAACCGTCTTTCCATACTGTACGTAGCCTGGTCAGGTACGAGCAAAACAGCCTTTCCGCCATCTTTCGACCAATTCCTGATTTCTTCCAGGCATCGGGCAGTCTTTCCGCTGCCGGCCCTGCCAAATACGACGGTTACTGCCACAGCTCTCTCTCCTCTCCTGTGTTCACTGCAAATATACATATAAAATATTCTATCATACTCTGCATGTGAATCCTAGTAGAGAAAAAGAAAAGGCCCGCTGCTACCATTCAGATAACAGCGGGATTTTTCAAATTGCGGCACAAGCAGTTTTGACAAAGGACAACCGGGAAGGACGGCTGCGCTGCAGCCATTTGAGGTCATATGGTTCAAATACGACCTTACGGTACGCGTCTACATCCATGAGCGTTCCATCCCAGTCAGAATGGATATCTCCATTCTGCTTAATCAGGATATCGTACAATATATCATAGGTAATTCCTGTCTTAGGATCTGTTTCCACAATCGTACTATACGGCAGCGTCTTATGATAGGTCAGTTCCATTCCCTTATAATCAAAATGGAATCCACAACGCATGCGGCACCCATCCAGGCCCGTATAAGTGGCAATCTGTTTCAAATCATGGAGAATGCGGTCACCTTGTTCATCATACAGATTATCGGGAGTCGTCGCCGTGTAATCGAAACGGAACTGCACAGAAGCGCCGGGAATTTTGTAGAACCGTTCCAGATACGGTACCAGTTCCTGGGCTGGATAGTTTTTGTAAAGCACGCAATTAATGCGGAAGGGAACCGCCAGCCGACTCAGCAGAGAATCATTGGATTCTACGACATAATGCTGCATATGCCGGGATACATTGATACATGTAATCTTGTCTTTATTGCGTTTCGTAAAATTGACAATGTCATCTTCCGTCTGGAATTCAAAAACGGGCAATGTCGTGTTGATATACACCTTGTGAGTTGTGGGAATCTTATCGAGCATCATCTGAAGAGAGTCCAGATTGGCAAACGGTTCCCCACCAGTAAACACATAATCACAATAGGGCGTAATCTGATTCATCATTTCAATGCTATGACATATCTTTTCTGCCGAAAAACCTTCTGGATGGGAATATTCTTCTTTATTGATGCAGAAGGGACAATGATTGCGGCAGTTGTACGGAACAAAAATAGTAATAGTCGCTCCGCCTTCACGCGTTTTGTATGGATGTCTTGTCTTAACTGTGCTTGCAGTAGTATTCACCTGCGTCTGTATCATGTTCTTATTCGCCTCAAATTCATTTTACCCAGCCGGGAGCGCCAAATAAACGGGCATTCCAATTTACACTGTTCAGTGATATCCAACAAGCATGGGCACTTATTACTATCATAACACAAATGTCAATATCGTCAAATAATTAACTAGACACATATTATGTTATTTTTGAATTATTTTAGCGACTTTCAATTCTTCTGTTTCGCTGTTTCGTGGATTTTATAGAGATTCTGGGCCAGGCTGGTGACGAGGCCGCCACATTCCAATTTGTGAGACCAGCTGCGCGGCACAGCATCAGCCCCGTACATAGCACCTGCCATATTGCCGCAGACTGATCCGCACGAGTCGCTGTCTCCATCCTGATTACAAGCCATAATGACGGCATCTTTCAACGTCCCTGTTTTTAACAGGCAATAAATAGCCAGAGCATACGTTTCTTCAGCAACCCAGCCTTTGCCGATCCGTTTCATAGCCCGCCAGGCTTCCCTATCGGTCACGGCTTCATCGATGGCCCGGATAACTGCTCGCTTTACACCTTCATAATGCTCATGTTTTTGTAATATCCGCATGACTTCTGGCAGTGTATCGGCTAATTCCTTTCCCTGGCTGAGGAGAGAAACGGACGCGCTGAGCATTCCTGCTGCCAGATATCCCGTAGGATTCCCATGAGTCAGACGCCCTGACTGACAACCTACGTCAAAAGCCTTTTCCGGATCACCTGCATAAAACAATCCCACAGGAGCGGCACGCATTATGGAACCACAGCCTTTACTGTCATTATCGGCATAGAGGCTGTCTGTCCGGCCACTTCCCGCCAGAGCGGACAGGCAGGTTTTCCCCGGTGCCCGCCGGGCATATAAATCTTCTTCCCCCATCATATCGTAATCCCATTCTTTTTCATGGGCCTGCCTTGTCATCCAGGCAGACTGATCCGGTTGAATGACTTGCTTTGTCTGTGTATAATACCAACGCATGTACGAACGGTACAGACCTTCTTCTGGCGCCAATTCATCATGAGCAGCCCAAAGTAGTCCGTCGGCAGTGAAAAGAGACATTTGTGTATCATCCGAGATGATGCCTTTTCTCCCATTGGCATCCAGCCGCAGTATCGTCCGCAATCCATAAGGCCCGAATTTTTTCCGGATAGTATACCAATCGTCAAATTCGATGATATATCCTAATGCATCGCCTGCTGCACCACCAAGCATACATCCCAGGAATCGGTCACATGTATCCATTTTCACACCTCCAACACGTATATTCGATTCGCTATCAATCCCATAGTTGTAAAATAATTATAAAATGGGTTTACAATTTATTGATATTATTATATTATATAAGATTATACTTTTATTATAACAGATTAATCATCCATTGTGCAATAAAAAAAAGCACCTGCAACGATTGTCGCAGATGCTTTTTTATTTTTCCCATAGGTAATACAGGGGTTATCAGCCTTCGATTTCGGAAACAACGCCGGCGCCTACTGTACGGCCGCCTTCACGGATAGCGAAACGCAGGCCTGCTTCAATAGCGATCGGAGTGATCAGTTCAACGTCCATTTTGACGTTATCGCCAGGCATGCACATTTCCGTGCCTTCCGGCAGCTGGATTACGCCCGTTACGTCCGTTGTACGGAAGTAGAACTGCGGACGATAGCCGTTGAAGAACGGTGTATGACGGCCGCCTTCTTCTTTCGTCAGGACATATACCTGTGCTTTGAATTTCGTGTGCGGATGAATCGTGCCCGGTTTTGCAAGTACCTGGCCGCGTTCTACTTCTTTGCGGTCGATACCACGGAGCAGTGCACCGATGTTATCGCCTGCTTCTGCCAGATCCAGGATCTTACGGAACATTTCTACGCCCGTTACAACCGTATCTTTCGGCTGATCTGCCAGACCTACGATTTCTACGGGGTCGCCGACTTTGATCGTACCACGTTCAACACGGCCTGTTGCAACAGTGCCACGGCCTGTGATGGTGAATACGTCTTCGACCGGCATCAGGAACGGTTTGTCCGTCGGACGGTCCGGAGTCGGGATGTATTCATCAACGGCTTTCATGAGGTCTTTGATGGACTGTACAGCTTCGGGATCGCCTTCCAGTGCCTTCAGAGCAGAACCGACTACGATAGGTACATCGTCGCCAGGGAAGTCATAGGAAGTGAGGAGATCGCGGACTTCCATTTCGACGAGTTCGATCAGTTCCGGATCGTCAACCTGGTCAGCTTTGTTGAGGTATACAACGATAGCCGGTACACCAACCTGGCGGGCCAGGAGGATGTGTTCACGAGTCTGGGGCATCGGGCCGTCAGCAGCGGATACGACGAGGATAGCGCCGTCCATCTGGGCAGCACCGGTGATCATGTTCTTGACATAGTCAGCATGCCCCGGGCAGTCAACGTGTGCATAGTGACGGGTCGGAGTTTCATATTCAACGTGTGCCGTGTTGATCGTAATACCACGTTCACGTTCTTCCGGAGCCTTATCAATATCAGCATATGCTTCAAACTGAGCTTTGCAGCCTTCCGTTTCGGAAAGGACCTTTGTAATAGCAGCCGTTAATGTTGTTTTGCCGTGGTCAACGTGACCGATGGTACCAATGTTAACATGCGGTTTGGTTCTTTCATAATGTTCTTTAGCCATAATACAGCTTTCCTCCTTTTAGGACAAAAATAACCTGACTATAATAAGTATACTACAAACAATCACAAATTCCTGCAAAATTTCGTATTTTTCATAAAATTTATAATTGTATATAGAAATAACCCCGTTATACGGGGTTATCGATTATGGTGGCGGCTCGGAGATTCGAACTCTGGACACTGCGGGTATGAACCGCATGCTCTAGCCAACTGAGCTAAGCCGCCATGTGGAGCTATTGACCGGGATTGAACCGGTGACCTTATCCTTACCAAGGATACGCTCTACCGACTGAGCTACAACAGCATAAACCGTTGACGCTAAAAATACCGTTCAACGCTATTTTTAAAATTTGGTAGCGGGGGCAGGACTTGAACCTACGACCTTCGGGTTATGAGCCCGACGAGCTACCAACTGCTCCACCCCGCGATAAAAATGGTGGTGGGAGATGGATTCGAACCATCGAAGGCAAACGCCGGCAGATTTACAGTCTGCTCCCTTTAGCCACTCGGGAATCCCACCATTCGTTTGGAGCCGACGATAGGACTTGAACCTACAACCTACTGATTACAAGTCAGTTGCTCTACCAATTGAGCTACGTCGGCTTGTTCAACAGAACGTAATTGATTATACAAGAGAATGTTCATCCTGTCAAGTACTTTTTTCAATCATTTCAAACCACTCATTAGCAGTTCTTAGTTCTGACGACTTGATAAGTATATCATGATATCCAATAAAATGCAAGAAATATTTTAATTAATTTATAAAAAAATCACCTGATAATACACAAGGAAACTCCCCGGCCCCGGCAAGACAAGCTTATCCTACGCAAGAAAAAAACAGCTCTCTGCATGGCATACTGCCTGCAAAGAGCTGTCTATAGTATCTTGCTTATTCTTGATCGTAATCCTGCAAAGCGGCTACATGATGATATCCCTGTCCTTTGCCTTTATTGGCAAAGACGCGCAGGACTTCGCGGGCCGTATCGAGCGAAGTCAGGCAGGGAATTGCCAGTTCGACCGCCATACGGCGCAGATTAAATCCGTCCCGTTCCGGATGTTTGCCAAAGGTCAGCGTATTGACGACTAAATCAATTTTGCCATTGCGGATCAGCGTAGCAATATTAGTACCGCCTTCATGGATCTTCCGGACCACATCGACGGGGAATCCCTGTTCATTGAAATATTTGCCCGTACCGGCAGTGGCTATGATGTGATAGCCCAATTCCCGGAAGCCGCGGGCCAGCTGCAGTGCTTCTGCCTTATCTCGGTCAGCTACCGTAACCAGAATGGTACCACCAGCAGGAATTTTCATCTTAGCGCCATTTACAGCCTTGTATAGTGCTTCAGAATAGGTCTTTCCTATACCCATGACTTCCCCAGTCGACTTCATTTCCGGTCCGAGAGCAATTTCTGCCAGGCCGATCTTACTGAAAGAGAACACAGGAGCTTTAGCCGCAACATGTGGTTTTGCCGGCATGAGTCCACCTTGATATCCCATTTCCTTCAACGTTTCGCCCAGGGCTATGCGGGTGGCCAGTTCGACCATAGGCACATGCGTTACTTTACTCAGGAATGGTACAGTACGGCTGGAGCGGGGATTGACTTCAATGATATACAACTTGCCCTTCGATACGACAAACTGGATATTGACGGCACCTTTTACCTGTAGTTCCAGGGTAATGCGCGTTGTATAATCGACGATCTGGTCAATCATGGCCTTATCCAGATGCTGTGGCGGATATACGGCAATAGAGTCGCCGGAATGGACGCCAGCCCGTTCCACCTGTTCCATGATGCCTGGAATGAAGACATCTTTGCCATCAGAAATCGCATCTACTTCTACTTCCCGGCCGACCATATATTCATCAATCAGGATAGGATGATCCGGAGAGGCGATGACGGCTTCCCGCAGATAACGTTCCAATTCCTTTTCTGTATAGACGATTTCCATAGCCCGGCCTCCCAAGACATACGATGGGCGGACGATGAGAGGAAATTCCAATTCTTTTGATACCTGCATCGCTTCCGTGTCACTCGTCGCGATCCGGCCGTCCGGGCGGGGTATGTTGAGCTTGGCCAGAAGTTCATCGAACCGTTCTCTGTCTTCTGCCCGGTCCATGCCATCGACAGAGGTTCCAAGGACGGTTACGCCCCGTTTAGCCAGTGGAGCTGCCAGATTAATCGCCGTCTGACCACCAAACTGGCAGATGACGCCGACAGGCTTTTCTTTTTCGACGACAGCCATGACATCTTCTACGGTAAGCGGTTCAAAATACAGGCTGTCCGACGTATCGAAATCGGTACTGACTGTTTCCGGATTGTTGTTGATAATGATACTGTTCATCCCGGCTTTGCGCAGGGCCCAGGCTGAATGGACAGAGCAATAATCGAATTCAATCCCCTGTCCGATACGGATAGGGCCCGACCCGAGAACAATGACGCTCTTATCTCCCAGCGGTCTGACTTCATCTTCCGTTGCGTAACAAGAATAATAATACGGTGTTGCAGCTTCAAATTCAGCGGCACACGTATCTACCATCTTGAATGTCGGACGGATATCCAGTTTTTCCCGGAACGCACGGACCTGTTCTTCCGTTTTGCTGGTAAGCTGGGCAATGACCGCATCCGGCATGCTATAGCGTTTAGCCAGGCGGATATTATCTTCCGTCAGATTATTGCGGCGTAGGTTATCTTCCAGATCGACGATATTTTTGATTTTTTTCAGGAACCACATATCGTATCCGGTAATATAATGGATTTTATCAAAACCGATTCCCAGGCGCAGTGCCTGAGCGACGACAAAGATACGTTCATCATCCTGGTTTTTCAACAATTCTGCAATATCGATGAGTGATTTGGATTCCAGTTTCTTCAGGCTCAGATAATTAACGCCGATTTCCAGGGAACGGACAGCCTTGAGCAGTGCTCCTTCAAAGCAGCGGTCCAGCGCCATGACTTCCCCTGTAGCTTTCATCTGCGTTCCCAGCGTGCGGTCAGCCAGAGCAAATTTTTCAAATGGCCAGCGTGGGAATTTGACGACACAGTAATCCAGCGTCGGTTCGAAGCAGGCCGTCGTCTTTCCCGTAACGGCGTTGGTTATCTGGTCCAGAGTCAGTCCTGTAGCCACTTTTGCCGCAACTTTGGCAATGGGATACCCCGTCGCTTTGGAAGCCAGTGCCGATGAACGGCTGACACGGGGATTGACTTCGATGACATAGTACTGGTTGCTGTTGGGATCCAGAGCATACTGTACATTGCAGCCACCTTCGATCTTAAGGCGGCGGATAATGGCCAGAGAAGCCGTACGCAGCATCTGATACTGCAGATCATTCAGGGTCTGGCTCGGAGCCACGACGATAGAATCGCCAGTGTGGATGCCGACCGGATCAATATTTTCCATATTGCAGACGATGATGCAGTTATCTGCTTTATCGCGCATAACTTCGTATTCGATTTCTTTCCACCCGGCTACGGACCGTTCGACGAGAATCTGGTTGATAGGGCTGAGTTTAATCCCCCGCGTCGCTATCATAAACAACTCATCATCATTGTAGGCAATACCGCCGCCAGTTCCTCCCAGTGTGAAAGCAGGCCGTACAATGATCGGATAGCCGATTTTTTCAGCAAACGCCATAGCCGACGGAACGTCTTCAAAAATATCACTTTCCGGTACGGGCTGGTTGATATCTTTCATGGCCTTTTTGAAGAGTTCGCGGTCTTCCGCTTCTTCAATAGCCGAAAGGCGCGTGCCCAGGAGCTGCACATGGTATTTTTCCAGTACGCCGGCATTAGCCAGTTCGACTGCCATATTCAGTCCGACCTGGCCGCCTAAAGTAGCCAGAAGTCCATCAGGACGTTCCTTTTCGATGACTTCTGTCACATAATCCAGGGAAATAGGTTCTACATAGACCCGGTCGGCAATGTCTTCATCGGTCATAATCGTCGCCGGGTTGCTATTGATCAGGACGACTTCCAGTCCTTCTTCTTTCAGGGCCCGGCAGGCCTGGGTACCGGCATAGTCAAATTCAGCAGCCTGACCGATAATAATCGGGCCAGAGCCGATAACGAGTACTTTCTTCAATCCTTCGATCATTTATTTCCCCTCCATCAGTTTGACAAATTGTTCAAAAAGATACAGATTGTCTGTCGGTCCCGGTGATGCTTCCGGATGATACTGAACGCAGAAGAAATTATATTTAGGATAGGCAAATCCTTCGAGCGTCTTATCGTGGAGATTGATATGCGTTACGATAGCATCGTCTGGCAATGTGTTTTCATCGATGACGTACCCGTGATTCTGGGACGTAATGTAGACCCGGCCGGTACGGACATCCTTGACGGGATGATTGGCACCGCGGTGACCGAACGTCAGCTTGCGGCTTTTAGCTCCGACGGAAAGACCCAGAAGCTGATGTCCCAGGCAGATGCCGAACATCGGCTTTTTGCCTATCAGTTTTTTGACTTCTTCAATAATTTCCGGCAGGTCCTGCGGGTCGCCCGGACCATTGGAAAGGAAAATACCATCAGGCTGGACGGCCAGCACGTCTTCGGCTTTCGTATATGCCGGGAAAACCGTAAGCCGGCAGTCATTGCGGATCAGGTCTTTCAGGATATTCGCTTTGGCACCAAAATCCATGACAGCGACGTGATAACGGCCCTGTCCCACCTGCCGCACACTGCCTGGCGTCACTTTCCTTACCAGCATCTTTTCCAGAGGCTGTGCCATGAGGTCTTTAATATCTTCTTCTGCCATCGTTTCCGGTACGATGACACCTTTCATTACCCCCTGGCTGCGGATAGCCCGTGTGATGGCACGCGTATCGACGCCATACAAGCAGGGAATGTGATGCGTCATGATAAATGTAGAAAGATTACCTTCATTCTGCCAGTTGCTGGGCATATCGCACAATTCACTGACAATGAAGCCTGCCGCATAGGGACGATCTGCCTGTTCGATTTCATGGAATAGACCATAATTGCCGATAAGCGGATATGTCATGGTAATAATCTGGCCAGCATAGGAAGGATCCGTAAAGGTTTCCTGATAACCGGTCATGCCCGTATTGAAAACGACTTCCCCTACGGCCGGCGTATCCATCAGCATCTGTCCATAAAATTTCTGTCCATTTGCTAAAATGAGGCATCCTTTCATTTTAAGACCACCCCGTCCTTCATAACGAATTCACCATCTACAACAGTAGCCACGGCTTTACCTGTAAAAATCATTTCATCAAAAGGTGACGATTTGCCTTTAGAATAGAACGAAGAGGCATCGACCGTCCATTCTTTGTCGAGGTCAATAATAGTAAGGTCTGCGTCTTTTCCTTCAACAATGACGCCCGCATCGAGGCCCAGCAATCCGGCCGGTGCGGTAGACATGGCGCGGACAATCGTCATGAGATCAACCGTTCCTGTATGATACAAATGAGTCAGGACAGCACCTACACTCGTTTCCAGTCCGACAAAACCACTCGGGGCCAGGCTGAATTCCTGATCTTTTTCGTCCCACGTATGCGGGGCATGGTCGGTCACGATGGCATCAATCGTGCCATCTTTCAATCCTTCTACGACAGCAGCCCGGTGTTCTTCCGAACGCAGTGGCGGATTGACTTTGAACCGCGGATCATACGTACGCAGTGCTTCATCGGTCAGAATCATATGCTGTGGTGTCGCTTCGGCTGTAATCTTAAGTCCCTTAGCTTTGGCACGGCGTACCATGTCGACGGCATGTTTTGTACTGATATGAGCAATATGGACAGGCGTATCTGTAATTTCCGAAAGAATGATGTCACGGGCAACGGCGATGTCTTCTGCCGCAGCCGGTCTGCCTTTAAGTCCCAGTTCTGCCGAAACGATGCCTTCATGCATCTGGCCGCCGGATACGAGAGATGTTTCTTCACAATGATCGATGACGATTTTGTGGAACATGCTGGCATATTCCATAGCCTTCCGCATGAAATCACTATCTTCCACGAAACGGCCATCATCAGAAAAAGCAACGACACCGGCTTTTGCCATCCCGCCCATAGCAGATAATTCTTTACCTTCCAGTCCTTTGGAAATGGCACCAATGACTTCAACTTTGACGACGCCTTCATGTTCGGCCTTATATTTCATTCCTTCTACCAGAATCGCTTTATCGATGACCGGGTTGGTATTAGGCATGGTAGCGACGCGGGTAATGCCACCGGCGGCTGCAGCCTGGGTACCTGTTACAACCGTTTCCTTGGCACTCTGACCCGGCTGGCGCAAATGGACATGCATATCGATAAATCCTGGAGCTACGACGAGACCGGATGCATCGTATACTTCCGCCCCATCGGCAGGAAGATTTTTACCTATAGTTTTGATTTTACCATTTTCAATGAGAATATCGCATACTTCATCCTGATTTACGGCCGGATTAACCACTCTGCCGCCTTTAACGAGTAATGTCAACGTCATCGCCTCCCATGATAGTCAGATATAAGACAGCCATACGGACTGAAACACCATTTTTTACCTGTTCCTGAATGGAGGATTGTGTCCAGTAGCATGTATCTGTATCAATTTCAATGCCGCGGTTCATTGGACCGGGATGCATAATAAGTACATCTTTTTTTGCGTTCTTCAGCCGTTTCTGGTTGACTCCGAAAAATGTATTATATTCGCCAGGTCCCGGGAAGAAGCCGACACCCTGACGTTCGCGCTGAATCCGCAGTACATTGACGACATCGGCATCCTTCAGGGCTTCATCGAGATCATAATGAACGGTAACACCCATGGCCGCCAGTTCGGGCTGCAACAGCGTACGCGGACCGACAAGGTGTACATCAGCACCCATCGTCTTGAGGCCATAAATATTGGACCGGGCTACGCGGCCATGGTCGATATCTCCTACAATGACTACTTTCAGTCCGTCAATATGACCTTTGACTTCCTGGATAGTGAACAGGTCCAGAAGAGCCTGTGTCGGATGTTCATGCGTACCATCGCCACCATTGATGATGACCGGAGAAACACATTTGCTGGCATAAAGAGGAGACCCTTCCTGTTTGTGTCTCATGACGATGGCATCCACTCCCATGGCCGTTACTGTCAGAAGAGTATCACGGAAACTTTCTCCTTTCTGGATAGAGCTGCCGCTCGGCGTGAAGTTGATGACATCAGCATCGAGATACTTGGCAGCCATTTCAAAAGAACCCCGTGTACGCGTACTCGGTTCCCAGAACATGTTGACAATAGATTTACCCTGTAACAGGTGTAATTTTTTATTGTCGCTATTGACAACTTCTTTCATTTTTCTGGCAACGCGCAGCACGAGCTCGATTTCTTCTTTGGGTACTCCCTGCAATCCCAACAGGCTTTTGCCCTGTATACTGACCATGGAAATCCTCCTTTGTAAAAAAAGACCTTCGCCGAAAGGCAAAGGTCATATCAAGGCATACGTAACATATGTCCCTTTTTAGCCTCTCTGGACTATATTAAAGGTACGTATAGAAATCAACAGAATCAGCACAGCCTCACAGGACTGCCGCCTGAATCTTTCTTTATTATTTTATATAGATGTCCTTTTAAAGTCAAGGAAAATTTTTGACAAAAAAATTTTTAATTATACCATTTTGGTACATTGACATACATCTTTTCCGACTCATCCCAGAAATCTTCTTCCTCCATATACTCATCCGCATCGGCTATGGCTTCGGCTATGTGACCGGCTTCTTCTTCCATATCATTGACGCAGGCTTCGGCCAGCCGGAGCTGGGCTTCCATTTCTT
Source organism: Megasphaera hexanoica (assembly GCF_043520715.1). Lineage (NCBI taxonomy): Bacteria > Bacillati > Bacillota > Negativicutes > Veillonellales > Veillonellaceae > Megasphaera > Megasphaera hexanoica. The sequence goes on from NZ_CP171361.1 coordinate 2,603,564, forward strand.
CTGTCCGCCCGTCTCTGCGCGCCTGGAAATAATCCCGCATAGCCAGAATCAACGTTCCGGCACTGACTTGTACCTTGTAACTTGTATTTTTTTTCATGTATCCTCCTGAAACAACAGCCTCCAGACGACTGCAAATAATTCATCCATGCTCTTTCTATTGTACCACTTCCGTCAAGTGCCTCAGGCCTGTTGGAAGTAAAAATTTCCGGCTGTATTCCTCTCATAAAAATGTTACAATAAAGGAAATACATTACAGGAGGAATTCCATCGTGCCACAACGCCATTACCTGAGGGGTTATCTCTGTGCTGGCGGTGGTGCAGTTATCTGGGGACTGACCGGTACGGCCGGCCAGTATCTGCTCCACCATTACACCATTGATTCGTTCTGGATTTCCAGCGTCCGCCTCATCGGCGCCGGTCTGTTTCTGATGCTCATGGCAGCTCCTCATTATAGAGCGATGAAAGACATGCTGAAGATACGCCGCAATGTCATTCTGCTTCTCTGTTATTCTATCTTTGGCCTGCTCATGAGTCAGACGGCATTTTATACGACCATCCAATATGCCAATGCCGGTACGGCCGCCGTCCTGCAGACGTTATGTGTCGTGATGATGGCTGTCATCGTCTGTTTCCGCGGCCACCGCCTGCCTACACGGGCCGAAACACTATCCGTCTTTCTGGCTCTGGCCGGCGTCTTCCTCATCGCTACCAACGGAGACCCATCTACGATGGTATTGTCTTCCAAGGCCCTTATGTGGGGACTGATTACAGCCGTCGCCAGTGTCTGTTATTCATTTCTGGCACAGGATCTGGTCTGGCACTGGGGCAGTATTACCGTCAACGCCCTGGGCATGTTCATCGGCGGAGTCGTTTTCTGCTGTTTCCTGCAACCCTGGACCATTCCCACTGACCTCGATATGACAGGGTATCTGCTTCTGGCCGCCGTCGTACTCATCGGTACGGTCCTGACATACAATCTCTTTTTGCGCGGCGTCGGTGACATCGGTCCTGTCAAAGCCACCCTGCTGGGAACACTGGAACCGGTAACCTCCTCTATTGCATCGGCTGTTTTTCTCGGTACCGTTTTCTATCTTCCCGAACTCATCGGATTCGCCTGCATCCTGGCTACCGTATTTCTTGTCACACTTCAGCGCAGGCAGCCTGCATAAAAAAACTGGCTTTCCTCTAAACGGAAAAGCCAGTTTTTTATAATATTATTTACCATGTAAAAGCATCATCACCGACACCGAGAGGAACTTCCGGGAATCCCGACGGCACAGGCTGGACCAGCATAAAAATCAATACAGTAAGTACAGTCAGTCCCAGAGCCAGGTAGGAAAAATGGGAACGCGTACTGTGTTCGTAGAGTCCGAAAAGGCGGATGCCAATGGCCGCCCCAATAGAAGTAAACAGCGACCCCAGAGAAAAGTACTGATACAGGAAATAGGATACAATCAGTCCGATGACCATAGCCGTATTGAGTACGATGGGATAGCACCGCGATAAGGCAGACGGTGTATTTCGCCGCATGGCCGCAAACCAGTCCGACGCATCGATGCCTGTAAGCCCCGTAACGAACGCACTTCCATAAAGAAGCTTATCCCATATGTCCGTAAGCTGATTGCGGTTGCCACTGCGCCACATAAGGAACGCATAGGCCAGTATCATGATGCCGGCAAAAATATAATAGTATTCAGCAGGCAGGAACTGCACCAATGCTACGCCTGCCACGACACAGACTGATCCGATGGCACATAATGTGACAAGCTGCTGCCGGGCGGGGCGCACTTTTTTATCCATGGCAAAATATACTTTTGCAAAGATTTCCAATAAAAAGACGGCGACAAAAAATACAATACCAAAAAAGGCATTCAGAGCCGTCAGCGCTATCATGACCAGAATAGGAATTGCCAGTTTAAAACCGGGGAAGAAATAAAATTCCTTTAACTTCATCAGATGCTGCTGAGAATAAATCGTGAAATACGTAAACACATTGAAAAGCAGCATGGCGACCACTGCTTCAACCGGCTTTGCCCCCATGTACAACAGCGTCATAAGCGTACACATACTCATATTGACACCGGTAAAACGGGCAAAGACAGCTGCTACCAAGCCTGCATTAAAGAAAGGCAAAATAGCCCATAACATATCCATAGTAACAATCTCTCCTACAAGTTATTTCAGATGGTGGCTGCCCCGTTCCGTCATGGGAATTCCCTGTTTGCAAAGCGGGCATTCTTCCGGTTTGTATGTTGGAACCGTCAGATGAAGGAGAGCCTGCACCTTATCTTTAGGTACGCCGAATTCGGCTTTGCCGCCGCTGCGGTCAACGAGAAGGCCGACTCCGACAATGACGCCACCAGCTTTTTTTACTACATCGACTACTTCCTGAACGCTTCCGCCAGTAGTCACGATATCTTCTACAATCAAAACGCGTTCGCCCGGTTCAATATGGAATCCCCGGCGCAGTGTCATGACGCCTTTTTCCCTTTCCGTAAAGATAGCCCGTGTACCCAGAGCCTTGCCGACTTCATGAGCCAGCAGGATACCGCCCGTCATAGGCCCCATAACGGTCTGGACATTCTGATCCTTAAACCGTTCTGCCAGTTCCTTACAAAGCTTTTCTGTATATTCCGGATGCTGGAGGACATTAAATTTTTCTACATATAAGGGGCTGTGCAGGCCGGATGTCAAAAGGAAATGACCTTCCAATACAGCTTTCGTTTCTACTAATAATTGTCTTACTTCTTCTTCAGATAACATTGCCAATCATACCTCCTGTATTTCTTCTAAAATTTTATCGGCAGCACATGCCGGATCAGCCGCTTTCGTAATAGGCCGTCCGATGACCAGGTGAGATGCTCCATCATGCAATGCCTGAGATGGCGTCGTAAAGCGTTTTTGGTCATCTGCTACAGCAAAGGACGGACGGATTCCCGGAGTAACAATCAGAAAATCCGGGCCATTCATTTCCCGTATTTCCCGCGCTTCATAGGGAGACGAAACAGTTCCATCAATACCCGATTCTTTAGCCAGGGCCGCCAGCTTTTTGACTTCTTCAGCAATGCTGCAGGCTCCTCCTACTTCTCTCCATGCCGTTTCATCTATACTCGTCAGGATGGTTACAGCCAGCAGACGGGGCCGGGCAATTTGCAGGCGGGCCGATTCTTCCCGTGCAGCTGCTGCCGCAGCTTCCATCATGGATCTGCCTCCCATTCCATGAAGAGTCATCAGATCCACTCCCAGACGGGTAAGGGCCCGTACGCTCTGGGCTACGGTATTAGGGATATCGTGAAGTTTTAAATCCAGAAACACATGTTTCCCCTGTTCTTTCAGATAGCGTACCGTATCAGGTCCGGCACTATAAAACAGCTCCATACCGACTTTGTAGAAAGAAATGCGGTCTCCTAAAGTTTCTACGAGACGTTTCATATCTTCCAGCGAATGTACATCCAGAGCTGTAATAATACGATCATCTGCCATGGTATTCCTCCTGTCACAACGTATTGCCAATCCGCAATCACACAGCTTTAAAGGCATATCTATGTAATTATGACATGGTTTATATAGAGTGTCAACTAAAAGCCTTTCTCTGACGGCCCGTACCACTAAGCATTACATGGCTTCATGGCTAATAGCCTGTACGGCCCGGTCATATACATCCTGCAACGTATGTTTTTGCAATTCTTCTTCAAACTTCTGCTGTATATCATCCAGAATTCCTTCCAGACTCTGATGAATATTTCTGCCAACAGGACACTTATCATTGGGGTGCTCATGAAAATGGAACAGGCTTTCATCAGGCTTCTTTTCTACGGCCTGGTAAACATCGAGAAATGTAATTTCCGTCAAAGGCCGCGTCAGGGTAATGCCGCCGGGACCACGCTTAATATCAATAACGCCAGCCTCCCGGAGCTGGGACATGATATTTCGGATAATAACTGGGTTATTTCCTACACTGCCTGCCAAAAAATCACTAGTTACTTTATAATTGCCGGAAAAATACCGGACAGCTGTCAATACATGTATCGCAATAGTAAATTTTGTAGAAATCTGCATGCTTCACACCTCTTTGTCAATCTATCATTCATTATACAAAAGTATATCAGGAAAGCCCCCACTTGTCTCTCTTTTTAGCAGATGTAGATAAACAAAATCTTGTTTTATGTTTTTAGTCAAATATCATTATGAAGTCAAAGTCTAGGAAAGTCTTTTGCCTCCTGTTGTAATAACAACAGATTTACAGGATACATCCGTGCTATAGTACAGACAGACAAAGATAAGTCACATAAATCCATAGATATTTTCAACAGGAGGAATATATGATGAATGAAAAAACAATGACCGTAACAGAAGATATGCTCATGGGAGACATTATGCGCAGCTACCCCGAAGTAGTAGACACATTATTGGAACAGGGTATGCATTGCCTGGGCTGCCCGTCATCCCAGCAGGAAAGCCTGGCAAATGCCTGCTATGTACATGGCCTCGACGCCCGCACCGTAACGGCCGCCGTCAACGCCACCATTCAGGCACATCGTGCATAAAGGAGGAAGCAGATTATGAGTAAATTTTTAGGACCTGTCCATTTCTGGTTATATCACAAAATACAGTTTCAGGAATCCCTTATAGACGCTCTCATTTCCTGTGCCGTACAGAAAGGCTGGAACGATGAAGATCTGACCCGTTTCAGTTGCCCGGACCGCCGTCAGCTTGATGAAATCATTGACGAAACCAATATTCATGGCTGGCTGCAGACACGCATCCAGGATGCAGAAACCCGGTATGCCAGCCTCGTCCTGTACCTTGCCGGCTCTGATGAAACCCGTCTGAAAGTGCTGGAACAAGCAGCTGGCGATTTTGGTGCCGCCCAAAACCTGCAAGCTGCTACCGCGCCGGAAGCATTCCACCGTCTCGATGACCTGCTCCTCGACGGTATGCCGTGTGATCAGATTAACCGCGTCTCTCACAGCAGTGATGATGTCATTACCTGGATACAGTCTGCTGACATCCACAGTGATTACTGGCAGGGACATGGTCAATGGTATTATCTGCTCCGTCAGGCTCTGATAGCTGGCCTGTTATCCCACACCGATTATTCATTTCTTCATAAAGAAGACGGCTCATTCCATATCGTGAAAAAAGCCGCCTGAGAAAGGCAGGATACGTATGTATTGTACAGAAGTTATGGTAAAACAGCATGCCAATATTTCGCGGATGCTGAAGGTAATAGAAAAGGCCTGCTGTGCTGTTTTGGATGGTTCCCCCATCGATTGCAATGAATTTACAGAAATTCTGAAATTTATCCGTACCTATGCAGACGGACATCATCACCGCCGGGAAGAACTTGTCTTATTTCCCGAAATGGTACAACATCTGGAAAAAATCGCCTCCGTCATCATTAATCACGGCATGCTTGTTGAGCATGATCTCATCCGTGCCCATGTCCGTGCGTTGGATGACGCATTGAAAAACTATCAGGCTCATCCTGATACGTTATATAAACTCCAAATCCTGACAGAAGCCATGGCCTATGTAAACCGCCTGCAGGCTCATGTCGATAAAGAAAATACGGTCGTATACCCTATGGCAGACCGCAGCCTGCCGGCAGAGATAAAAGAAAAGATTGATGCTGCAGTTCATAATATGGAAAAAGAAGAAGGACAGGATTTTGCTGCTCCTTATCTGTCTCTGCTGGAACGACTGGAACATAAATATCATATCGCATAATAAGAATAGACAAGGACCGCCGCCCCATATCCGGGCAGCGGTCCTTATTTATTACACGTTCCAGGTTATTTCCACAGGACGTTAGAATTTTGTACGGCGTATTTGCCACCGCTAACCTCAATAGTAGTACCGGTAATATAACTGGCTGCATCCGATGCCAGAAAAATAAGAACCTTAGCCATTTCTTCGGGAGAACCCACCCGGTGGAGGGCAATCGCATCGATGAGTGATCCCGTAATATCAGCAGCAATGCGGTCCGCATTCATAGGAGTATCAATCACACCAGGTACATAGGCATTGACCCGGATATGCTGGGGAGCCAGTTCAGCTGCCATCGTCTTTGTCATATTCGTAACGGCTGCTTTCGTAGCACCGTACATCGTACCTCCCACAGAAGGGACAAGCGAAGCGTAGGAAGAAGCGTTCAAAATAACGCCGCCTTTTTCGCCCATAGCCCGGGCAGCAATCTGTGTCCCAAAGAGGACACCTGTCAGATTGACCCGCACCATTTTTTCCCAGTCTGATAAGGTAATATCCATAAGTTTTTTGCCAATATTGATGCCGGCATTATTTATCCAGATATCGATATGACCATATTGGCCCAGTACCTCGTCAGCAAACCGCTGCAGCTCTTCTATATTACCGGCATCAGCCTGAGCCGCAAATACGGTCACACCTGCCGCGTGGCATTCCTGATTAAACGCTTCGATTCTCTTCTGAGTTCTGCCACAGACAGCAACGGCTGCTCCCTCCCGGCAAAAGCCGATGGCGCAGGCCGCGCCGATGCCAGCCGTACCACCCGTAATGACAACTACTTTTCCTTTCAATCCTAATTCCATGTTGAACCTCCTATCCTGTTTTCTATGAATATGATATCATGCTTCTCCCGGCAGCACAAATCCCCTGTCCACATTAAAGCGTATCATATTTTTATTATTTAATATTGATTATTTGTTGACAAGATGGGTGGAAGATGTTACAATACAAACATCGAAAGAGAAATGATTTAGTTGATAAAGAATATAGGAGGTTATACGTTATGGAATTAAAAGGATCAAAGACTGAAAAAAATTTACAGGCTGCATTTGCTGGTGAATCTCAGGCACGCAATAAATACACCTACTATGCCAGTGTAGCTAAAAAAGCCGGTTACGAACAAATCAAAGCATTCTTCGAAGAAACAGCCAATAATGAAAAAGAACATGCAAAAATCTGGTTCAAACTGCTCAACGGTGGCGAATTGCCAAATGACATCAATGCATTAAAAGACGCCGCTGCCGGTGAACATTATGAATGGACCGAAATGTATCCGACGTTTGCAAAAGAAGCTCGTGAAGAAGGCTTCAATACGATTGCCTATTTATTTGAAAAAGTAGCAGAAATCGAAAAACATCACGAAGAACGGTATTTGGCACTGCTGGCAAATGTAGAAAACGGTACCGCTTTCAAGAAACCTGAAAAGAGAACATGGGTCTGCCGTAACTGTGGATACATCGTCGAAGCTGATGAAGCACCGAAAGTTTGCCCCGTATGCGCTCATCCCCAGTCCTTCTTCGAATTGAAAAACGACAACTATTAATAAGAATATAGTAATGTGATACCGAAAAAAACAAGAACCATTTTATATGTGGTTCTTGTTTTTTTACGTAAGCGTAAAATCAAACTGTGTATGTAAAATGCCGGACGTTAGAAAAAGCTCTCAGATTACCTATCGGATGATGGTATATTATCTCATGAAAGAAAATCTGGGTAAATCCACCCTTTTATTATTCGCTTACCCTAGGATGATAGGAAACCGCCACTCTTCACTTCCCACTAATCACTAACCACAAAAAAAGCACCAGCTCATCTTGGCTGGTGCTTTTTTTCCTAATCAGCGGCTTCCTATCCTCCCAGGGGGCTTCCCCCCAAGTACTTTCGGCGTTTGCGGGCTTAACTGCTGTGTTCGGCATGGGAACAGGTGGATCCCCGCAGCTATCGCCACTGAATTCTCTTGTCAGGGCCGTGCCCTGACAACTGTATAGAAAACGTATTCCTTACCTTACCTTTTAAGTCAAGTCCTCGGTCTATTAGTACCGGTCCGCTCCGTACATCACTGTACTTCCACTCCCGGCCTATCTACCACATCGTCTCTGTGGGACCTTACTTACTTGCGTAATGAGAAACCTCATCTCTAGGCTGGTTTCACGCTTAGATGCTTTCAGCGTTTATCCGTCCCCGACGTAGCTACCCAGCTGCACAACTGGCGTCATGACTGGTACACCATTGGTCGGTCCACTCCGGTCCTCTCGTACTAGGAGCAGCCCCTTTCAAGTTTCTTCCGCCCGCGATGGATAGGGACCGAACTGTCTCACGACGTTCTGAACCCAGCTCGCGTACCACTTTAATGGGCGAACAGCCCAACCCTTGGGACCTACTTCAGCCCCAGGATGTGATGAGCCGACATCGAGGTGCCAAACCTCCCCGTCGATATGGACTCTTGGGAGAGATAAGCCTGTTATCCCCAGGGTAGCTTTTATCCGTTGAGCGATGGCTATTCCACTCTATGCCACCGGATCACTAAGCCCGACTTTCGTCCCTGCTCGACCTGTCCGTCTCGCAGTCAAGCTCCCTTCTGCCTTTGCACTCTTCGTGCGGTTTCCGTCCGCACTGAGGGAACCTTTGGGCGCCTCCGTTGCTCTTTCGGAGGCGACCGCCCCAGTCAAACTGCCCGCCTGAGACTGTCCGCAAGCTCGTTACGCTTCTCGTTAGAATTCCAATAAAACAAGGTTGGTATCCCACCATCGGCTCCGCGAATACTGGCGTACTCGCTTCTCCGCCTCCCAACTATCCTGTACATCTCCTACCAGAATTCAATCTCAGGTTACAGTAAAGCTCCATGGGGTCTTTCTGTCCAGTCGCGGGTAACCTGCATCTTCACAGGTACTTCAATTTCACCGGGTCCCTCGTTGAGACAGTGCCCAAATCGTTACACCTTTCGTGCGGGTCGGAACTTACCCGACAAGGAATTTCGCTACCTTAGGACCGTTATAGTTACGGCCGCCGTTTACTGGGGCTTCAATTCTCTGCTTCGCTTGCGCTAACAAGTCCTCTTAACCTTCCAGCACCGGGCAGGTGTCAGCATCTATACGTCAGGTTTCCCTTTAGCAGACGCCTGTGTTTGTGGTAAACAGTCGCTTGGGCCTCTCTTCTGCCGCCTGCCTTAGCTCCGTGCGCTTCTGCACTTCACTGACTACAGGCTATCCTTTTCCCGAAGTTACGGATATATTTTGCCGAGTTCCTTAACGAGGGTTGTCCCGCGCACCTTAGAATTCTCTTCCTGCCTACCTGTGTCGGTTTCGGTACGGGTGCTGCCGTTCTCACTAGAAGCTTTTCTTGGCAATATAGTGCCGGCCCCTTCGCTTCTGTCTCCAGAAGCTCCCCATCACATCTCGGCCTTATGGAAGACGGATTTGCCTGTCTCCCGACCTACCTGCTTGGACGTGCTCTTCCAGTCGCACGCGCGCTTTCCTTCTTGCGTCACTCCGTCGCTCAAACAAACGGCTGCAGTACAGGAATCTCAACCTGTTGTCCATCTCCTACGCGTCTCCGCCTCGGATTAGGTCCCGACTTACCCTGGGTCGACGAGCGTTGCCCAGGAACCCTTAGGCTTTCGGTGGAAAGGATTCTCACCTTCCTTTTCGCTACTCATACCGGCATTCTCTCTTCCTGCCTGTCCACGGCTCCTTCCGGTACCGCTTCTCCCATGCAGGAACGCTCCCCTACCCATGTATCTACATACATGCCAAAGCTTCGGTTCCGTACTTCAGCCCCGGTCATCTTCGGCGCAGAGTCTCTCGACCAGTGAGCTATTACGCACTCTTTTAATGGTGGCTGCTTCTGAGCCAACATCCTGGTTGTTTTCGAAATTCCACATCCTTCACCACTTAGTACGGCATTGGGGACCTTAGCTGTTGGTCTGGGCTGTTTCCCTCTTGACTACGGGTCTTATTACTCGCAGTCTGACTCCCATGTATAAGTACAGCCATTCGCAGTTTGATTAGGTTCAGTAGCCGGATAGGCCCCTACCCTGTTCAGTGCTCTACCGCCTGTACTCTCTCCATGAGGCTAGCCCTAAAGCTATTTCGGGGAGAACCAGCTATCTCCACGTTCGATTGGCATTTCACCCCTACCCACATCTCATCCAAAAGCTTTTCAACGCTCACTGGTTCGGTCCTCCACACATTTTTACCTGTGCTTCAACCTGGACATGGGTAGATCACTGTGGTTTCGGGTCTACTCCCTCCAACTCATCGCCCTCTTCAGACTCGCTTTCGCTGCGGCTCCGCATTTCCTGCTTAACCTCGCTGGACGAAGTAACTCGCCGGTTCATTCTTCAATAGGCACGCCGTCGCACGTATATAGTGCTCCGACTGCTTGTAGACATACGGTTTCAGGTTCTCTTTCATTCCCCTCCCGGGGTTCTTTTCACCTTTCCCTCACGGTACTATGCGCTATCGGTCTATATCAGTGTTTCGCCTTGGAGGGTGGTCCCCCCTGCTTCCCACAAGGTTCCTCGTGTCTCGTGGTACTCTGGATCCTGCTCCCTGCATCTGCTTGCGCTTACGAGGCTCTCACTCTCTCTGGCTGAGCTTCCCAGCTCATTCTGCTTCGCTCGTGCAGTTTTCCGCAGTCCGCAACCCCGGATTGGTTTCCCATCCCGGTTTGGGCTCTGCCCCTTTCGCTCGCCGCTACTCAGGGTATCTCTTTTGATTCCTTTTCCTCCGGCTACTTAGATGTTTCAGTTCACCGGGTGCCCTTCCTCTTAAGAGGATGACGTGACTCCTCACGCCGGGTTTCCCCATTCGGACATCTGCGGGTCAAAGGTTACTTGCACCTCACCGCAGCTTATCGCAGCTTATCGCGTCCTTCTTCGGCTGATATAGCCAAGGCATCCGCCGTACGCCCTTACTTACTTGACTTGCTCTTTTTTTCTAAGGTTCGTTAAGTCTCTTTTCTTTTCAAAAAAGAGGTGTTTCTTCGTTTTCTATACAGTTGTCAAGGTACGTCTGAGAGGATGGCCTCTCAAAACTAAACAATGCTTCATACTCTGCCAGAATGCCGACCTAAGAATCGTCAGAAGTCTGACTTTCGTCTTCCTTCCGGCCTCTATCCCTAGAAAGGAGGTGATCCAGCCGCACCTTCCGATACGGCTACCTTGTTACGACTTCACCCCAATCATCGCCCCCACCTTCGACGGCTGGTTCCTTGCGGTTGCCTCACCGGCTTCGGGTGTGAATGACTTTCGTGGTGTGACGGGCGGTGTGTACAAGGCCCGGGAACGTATTCACCGCAGTATGCTGACCTGCGATTACTAGCGATTCCTCCTTCATGCAGGCGGGTTGCAGCCTGCAATCCGAACTGGGACTCTGTTTTTGGGGTTTGCTCCAGGTCGCCCTTTCGCTTCCCTCTATTAAGAGCCATTGTAGTACGTGTGTAGCCCAAGCCATAAGGGGCATGATGACTTGACGTCATCCCCGCCTTCCTCCGCATTGTCTGCGGCAGTCTCTCCTGAGTCCCCACCATCACGTGCTGGTAACAGAAGATAGGGGTTGCGCTCGTTGCGGGACTTAACCCAACATCTCACGACACGAGCTGACGACAGCCGTGCACCACCTGTTTTCTCGTCCTCCGAAGAGGAACTGGATATCTCTATCCATTGCGATCAATGTCAAGGCTTGGTAAGGTTCTTCGCGTTGCGTCGAATTAAACCACATACTCCACCGCTTGTGCGGGCCCCCGTCAATTCCTTTGAGTTTCAGCCTTGCGGCCGTACTCCCCAGGCGGGGTACTTATTGCGTTAACTCCGGCACAGAAGGGGTCGATACCTCCTACACCTAGTACCCATCGTTTACGGCCAGGACTACCGGGGTATCTAATCCCGTTCGCTCCCCTGGCTTTCGTGCCTCAGCGTCAGTTGTCGTCCAGAAAGCCGCTTTCGCCACTGGTATTCCTCCTAATATCTACGCATTTCACCGCTACACTAGGAATTCTGCTTTCCTCTCCGATACTCCAGTCTCCCAGTTTCCGTCCCCTCACGGGGTTGAGCCCCGCACTTTTAAGACAGACTTAAGAGACCGCCTGCGCACCCTTTACGCCCAATAATTCCGGACAACGCTTGCCACCTACGTATTACCGCGGCTGCTGGCACGTAGTTAGCCGTGGCTTTCTCTTACGGTACCGTCACAACAGGATGGTATTAGCATCCCGCCCGTTCGTCCCGTATAACAGAGCTTTACAACCCGAAGGCCGTCTTCACTCACGCGGCGTTGCTCCGTCAGACTTTCGTCCATTGCGGAAGATTCCCCACTGCTGCCTCCCGTAGGAGTCTGGGCCGTGTCTCAGTCCCAATGTGGCCGTTCATCCTCTCAGACCGGCTACTGATCGTCGCCTTGGTGGGCCGTTACCCCTCCAACCAGCTAATCAGACGCAAGCCCCTCCTGCAGCGATAGCATATTCAGAGGCCATCCTTTCAAGCTGCCCCCCATGCGGGAGCTGCTTCGTATTCGGTATTAGCAGCCGTTTCCAGCTGTTGTCCCCATCTGCAGGGCAGGTTGCTTACGCGTTACTCACCCGTTTGCCACTCGATTCCATAAAAAGCAAGCTTTCCATGTCCTCTCGTTCGACTTGCATGTGTTAAGCACGCCGCCAGCGTTCGTCCTGAGCCAGGATCAAACTCTCCATGATATGTGAAGAGCACTAGCTCATTCTTACTATTGTTGGTTTGTTACTCATTGTTTGACGTTCTATCTCTAGAACCTCGCACTACCGAGTTAATCTCGGTATAAGTGATTCGCTCATGTTTGCGCGTCGCCTTACGGCTCCTTCAAACATGGCTCTCTACTTATCTGGCGTTCATTCGTATGTTGCATTGTTCAGTTTTCAAAGGTCATCTGCCAGCCGCATGATTGAGATGAAGGAAGTTCATCGCTCATCGCGGCGACTCATATATCTTAACAAACTCACGGGAGTTTGTCAAGCACTTTTTTGAAATACTTTGTCTGTCTTTTGTGCGAGGACATCCTATTTTTCTGTCCTCTATCATCTGACAGCCATTGTATTTTACCACCTGTTACCACATCTGTCAAGCTGTATTTTTCAATTCAAAATGACTTTATAGCAAAAAGCACGCAAAACATCCCTCTTCACAAAAGGATTCTTTTTTGTTTTCTTTCCGCACGCTCGTATCAGCTGGTTCTTTTATAATACCATTGAATTCAATAAAAGTCAACAAAATATGTATGGATTATACAGAAATCTCATCAATAAAGAAATTCATGTCTTTGCATGGTCCCTTACAATGCCACGGGCAATATATTCTTCAATTTCTTCATCCGTATACTCATATTCCCGTAAAATTTCCCGGCTATGTTCTCCCAGAAGCGGTGCTGGAGACGCCGGACGTCTTGCTTCCTCAAAAGTGATTGGTGTATTAGGCAATACGGCAGACCGCCCATTATTAAAATGCCGTTCGTACAAATTCCCATTAGCCCAGGCTTGTTGATTTTCCGTAATATCCCGGAAGTGCCCAACATTATCATAAACGATATCTGCAGCCGTCAACACCGGGCCCCAGTCCGCTCTTTTTTTCTTCAAGAACGCTCGTTGCACTAAATCTATAAATTCACCAGCATGACACTGTACAGCAGCAAACGTATTAAACCGTTCATCATCGATCAGCGTATCCAGATCAAGGATATGACATAATGCCGGATAGTACCGTTCATAATCCATGATACATAATTCCAGCCATTCACCATCGGCACATTCGTAGGGAATACACACAGGACTCGGCTGTTCATTCCGTTTTCTCGGATAGACGTTGCCATATGCCTTTTGCGCAGCGACGGCAGGAAAGCCCGTAAGCCAGGAAGCAGTTCCCAATAAAGAAATCTCTACTTTATCCCCTTTACCGGTCCGCGCTTGTTTGTATAATGCAGCGCATAGTCCGCCCGCCATAATCGATCCTGTCGTCATGTCGCCAACAGCATGAAACGGAGTGAGAGGCGCCATTCCCGGCTGGCCATAATCCTGCATAAGTCCGCTCCGGGCCCAAAAAGCCGCAATGTCAAAGCCCGGCCTTTCCGCTTCCGGTCCCTTGTTACCGTACCCGCTCAGATGCCCCCAGATAAGGCGTGGATATGTCTGATGCAATACTTTCCAGGTAAGAGACATAGCACGCAGAGCGGTCATCCTGTAATTCGTCATAAAGACATCGGCATCTGCCAGTAGACGATGCAGAATTTCCATCCCTTTTTCTGTACGAAGATTCAGGGATATACTCCGCTTATTACTATTATTAACATCCCAGCAGGGATTTTCATCTTCTGTACAGGGAACCTGGGCTATTTCTCCGTATCGCCGCCACGAATCCCCCTTAAAAGATTCTACTTTTATGACATTGGCTCCCCAGTCAGCCAGTATCCGCGCCGCAGCCGGTACGGCTGCATAGGTCGATAAATCAACTATTTTTACGCCCGTCAATGGTAATTGTTCATCCATACAAATTATGTCTCCCGTAAAATCCGGGCAGTCCGCTGCCTGATACAACGACTGCCCAGTATATACTATCATTATTTTTTATCTTTTAAGCCAAGGTATACTTTTTCTGCTGTAATGGGCAACTCAGTAAAACGTATTCCCGTTGCCTGATAAACGGCCTCTGCAATAGCCGGAGCCGGCGTATTTATGACAATTTCGCCAATAGACTTGGCCCCAAAAGGACCATTCGGTTCGTAACTAGGTGCAAATTCTACGCGTATTTTGCCTATATCCATACGGCTCGGGATTCTATATTGCATAAACGAATTATTCTGGATTCTTCCCAGAGAATCAAATTGAACGTTTTCCATCAACGTCATGCCAATTCCCTGCACAAGACCACCTTCTGTTTGTACCCTGGCCAATGCCGGATTAATGACGGTCCCGCAGTCGACAACAGCCGCATAATCTACTAAATCAATATGACCGGTTTCCAGATCGACATCGACAACTGCTGCAGCTGCCATGTAAGGCGGTGGAGAGGTAGGGGAATAATGGGTTTCCGTAGCTTCCAAGGCAATATCATTCGTAATCATGGCTGCATTCCCCAGATCCTGCCGTGTTACCCTCCGGCCACTGGCAGGATCTGTTACCGCATCACCAGTAAATTCCAAATTTGAAGGATCGTCGCAATCCAGCATGAGTGCCGCTTTTTCTTTTATCTTTTGGATCAGTGACCGGCAGGTTTTTACGACAGCCATCCCCGTCAGATACGTCGTCGAAGATGCATAGGAACCACTGTCGTATGGCGAAGTATCCGTATCGACACCACGGGTTACAATCTCATCGACAGAGCAATTGAGACATTCCGCAGCTATCTGCGCCAATATGGTATCGCATCCTGTCCCCATATCAGTCGCTCCAATGGATAAGGTATAAAATCCATCGTCATTCACTTTTATTGTCGCCGAAGCCACGTCCACATTGGAAATACTAGACCCCTGCATAGCCAGTGCCAGACCGGCCGCGCGGATTTTGCCATCGGGAAGCACATGCCGCGGATATACATGCTCCCAACCGATCATAGCCTGAACCCGTTTCAGGCATTCTCCCAGATTGCAGCTCAGTGCTGTTTCGTTGAAATATGCCGGCATCCTTTCACCTTGCTGTACGATATTTTGAAGCCGCAGTGCTCCCGGATCCATGTGTAGTCTGTCTGCCAATTCATTCACAGCCGATTCCAGTGCAAAAATCCCCTGGG
The DNA here is from genome assembly GCF_043520715.1 of Megasphaera hexanoica. Taxonomy (NCBI): domain Bacteria; kingdom Bacillati; phylum Bacillota; class Negativicutes; order Veillonellales; family Veillonellaceae; genus Megasphaera; species Megasphaera hexanoica. The sequence goes on from NZ_CP171361.1 coordinate 2,619,075, forward strand.
TAGCACCATACCCCCTGTATGCTCCGGCAGCAATCGTGTTGGTATACACGGCGGTATACCGGAACCGGAATGCAGAGAAACGATTGTATAAAGGAATCGATTTATGTCCCGACAACGTGACCGTCGTCGGGCTGTGGTCACCATACGCACCACCGTTCCAGAGCGATTCCACAGAAATCACCTGGATAATACCATCCCGGGAAGCCCCCAAACGCACGTGAACATCTGCTTCATGCCGGGGAGAGGAAACCGTCATGGCCTCTTCCCGCGTATAGGCCATATACGCCCGTTTTCCCGTACGCATAGTAATCAGAGCAGGATAACATTCCATGACAACCGTCTGCTTGGCACCAAAGCCTCCTCCGATACGTGGCTTAACTACACGGATTTTCGATTTGGGAATTTCCAGGGCTGTCGCGACAATGCGTCGTACATGAAAGGGAACCTGCGTCGAACTGACAATGACCAGACGGCCAAATTCATCCAAATACGTATACGCCCGGAATGTTTCCATCATAGACTGCTGTACTTGTTTTGTATGATAGATCCGGTCAATCACAACATCCGATTTCTGGAATGCCGTATCGACATCGCCCCAGTCTTCTTCCGCCTGGGCAATAATATTTCGTCTGTTATCACCACCGACCGGTACACGTGGGTTCCAGTCATCTTCCGGATGAACCACAATAGGATTATCCACGGCCTGCCGGAAGTCGAGAAGAGGCTCCTGTATGTCATATTCCACCTTTATCATGCGCATAGCCTTATCCACACATGCCGCATCACGCCCGGCTACAAGAGCCACTGGGTCTCCAACATATCGTATCTGTCTATCCAGTATAAGCCGGTCATACGGACTGAGTTCCGGATAGGTCTGGCCGGCAATAGTAAACCGCGTCTTAGGGACATCCTCTGCTGTCAGGATGCATTCAATGCCCGGAACGGTCAGGGCAGCTTTCGTGTCAACATGACGTACGATGGCTCTGGCATGAGGGCTGCGCAGAGCTTTGACGATTAGACAGCCTTCCGGTGCTAAATCTTCCGTATAAGCCGGTTTTCCTGTCATCAGTTGCAGGGCATCTTTTTTCATAACCACCCGGTTGATTTCTCTCATAACCGCATCCCCTTTCCTTTTTCTGTCAGATACCGTTTCAATGCCCTCATATGACTGACATATCCCGTACATCGGCAGAGATTGCCTGCCAGGTATTCTTTGATTTCTTCTTCTCCAGGATTATCTAATTCTCTTGCCATAGCCAGCACATTCATGACAAAACCGGGATTACAAAATCCACACTGATCGCTGCCTTCTTGTCCCATATATCGGGCAAATTCCTGTGCTTCATCCTGCAGTCCTTCCAGTGTCATAACATGCTTTCCGTCAATGCGGGCGGCCAGCACGGCACAGGACAGTACCGGTTTTTCCTCCAGCCATACCGTACATAATCCGCATGCTGTCGTTTCACAACCGCATTTGACGCTATAACATCCCTTTTTACGCAATAATTCATACAGCATCTGTCCTGGTAAAATTTCATCACTTTCCATCTTTCCATTAAGCCAGTACTGAATTCTCATTAGTCTCCCTCCCCTGCCGTCTGTAATAACAACCGCCTGCACAGAACCATCGCCATATCATGCCGGTATATGCGGCTGGCCCGCATATTATCTTCAAAAGATAAAGAATCCGCCACTTCACGGGCCGCCCGTTCCGCTTCCTCCCCGGTCATTCCCGTACCTGCCGGAAGACATCGTACCTGTGCTCTCATCGGTCGTGCTCCCACACTGCAGGAGACGCTATCTGCTGTGCGGGATACGGCACAGGCCAGGACAGGAAAATCGGTCGCGTTCAGCCGCAGCGAAGCATAGGCCGTCCGCCGTTTCTTTTTAGGGAGATATATGCCTTTTAAAATATCCGTATCTGCCGTCTTTTCCGCAAAAAGAGACAGGGGTATTCGTCCGCCTTTATATAAATCGGCTTCTGCATCCAAAGCCAGAAAGAGTGTCAATACATCAGAAAAGCCAAACCGGCCCCAGATGCTCCCTCCTACCGTCGCCATATTGCGAAATTGTGTACCCACAATATGACGCAATGCTTCCTTCATAGCCCCCTGGGTATACGTTTCCAGTGATTCAGAAATTTCCAGTTGGCGCAATGGCACCATAGCTCCAATATAAAATGCTTCTTCTGTTTCGCGTATTTCATCCAGTCCCAAATCCATCAAATCAATTGCCGTTGCCACCCTGCGGCGGGGAGACATGCGCAGCCAGCAACCGCCACCCAGGATAACCGCTGACCGTTTCTGATTTAACTGCCAGGCTTCCTCCAGGCTTTTTGCTTTAACATAATGAGCTATATTCATACCGTTCCTCCTGTTCAGCGCATGCAGATTCTATATCTGCCTGACCGTTTTTGTCTATTTTGATTTTCATAATGATATCTTTTTGATTCTTTAAATTTCTCCTGCTACATAGTTGCAATGCGTAAAATTAATGGTATAATAAAAATGTCTTCAGGGCAGGGTGCAATTCCCGACCGGCGGTATAGTCCGCTAGCGCTTTGGCGCATGATTTGGTGCAATTCCAAAACCGACCGTATAGTCTGGATGGAAGAAGGCAATCTCAGGCTGCGTCCGCAGTCTGTCTGATGCTGTGCCTGTATGCCCTGACCGTCCTGGTCAGGGTTATTTTTTTGCTGAAGACAATTCCCAATACCCTTATATACGGAGGCATGCATTATGACAATGAAACGAACGTACAACACTATCGATGAAGCACTGGATGCTTTGCGCCAGGGCCGGATTATCATCGCCACAGATGATCCGGACAGAGAAAATGAAGGTGATTTTATCTGCGCCGCCCAGTACTGCACAACAGAAAATATGAATTTCATGGCGACTCATGGAAAAGGTCTCATCTGCCTTCCCATCAGTTCGGCCTTTGCAGAAAAACTTGCTCTGCCGCCTATGGTAGCCCGGAATACGGACAACCATGAAACGGCCTTTACCGTCTCCATAGACCACGTAGAAACAACAACGGGTATTTCCGCAGTGGAACGGGCTTATACGGCGCGGATGCTGGCAGAAGATGCTTCCCGTCCGTCAGACTTCCGTCGTCCCGGGCATATGTTTCCCCTCATCGCCAAAGAAGGCGGACTTTTCACCCGCGGCGGACATACAGAAGCCACGGTAGATCTCATGCGTCTCGCTGGCCTGAAAGAAGCCGGATTATGCTGTGAAATCATGGCCGAAGACGGAACCATGATGCGTACACCTCAGTTATGGCACCTGGCAGATATGTATCATCTGCCCTTCATTACATTGAAAGATATCAAAGACTACATGGCCCGTCAGGCAAATAAATCCTGATGGTCCTTTACAAAGGAAACTGCCCATTGGGGTGTGATTTCCAGCATGTCATCCGGCGGCAGCGCCTCTCCCAGATCACGCTCCAGTGCCTGATACGTTTGGTGCATGGAATCATTAAACGGAAGCATGCCTGATTTCTGCTGGCTCTGGTCAGCAAAATGAAAGGCATCGCCCGATTCACTGTGAGTAAATTCAATCAGGCTGGCATGAATCGGGCTGGCCTGTGCTGCCAGAAAAGATTGAATCATTACTTTCATGATTTCTATTACTCTGTCATCGTATCCGGCGTCAAAAATGGCAAGTTTTTCCAGTAACTGCGCCCGCTGGCGGATAAGGCGATAGCGGAATGCCTTCATGAATTCATATTCCGGCTTCTGCAGTGACTGATGCATATTTGTCACATCTCCTCCGCCGGGAGCATAATAAATGACCAGGCGCAGATTGCTCTGAATATAAAGGAAATCATAATCGAGATATGTTTCATGTCCGCACTTCGGACACTGAAACCGAAAGAGAGATAAATCCCGTACTTTATCCCGAAGTTCGGGATTTTTGTCTATCTGTATGCGGTCCCATATTTTAAACCGGCTTTTCTTGCCACAGGCAGGACATTCCAGATTGCGGTTATAATGATCCGCATGTTTCACAGTTTCCATGATGAAGGCTCCTATTGATAAAAATATAAGTTTAATTCCATTATAGGCCAGAGCTTTTTCCTTGTCTATGCACAAATGAATATCTTACCCATAATTGAAAGCCCTGTCCAGCTTCTTGAATGCTGCACAGGGCTTTTTCATCTCACTTTATAAACTTTTGGTATATGTTTTTCGTCCGCTCCGATATGGGCATATGCAAATCCCGTTCCAGTACCTGGCAGCAGTTGCGATACCATTTCTCTACCATAACCGTGTCTTTCTGACTCCCATAACTGCGCAGTAAAATACGATACCCTTCTTCCCAGCAAGGGTCCACGGTCAATATCCATTCTGCTTGTTTTTCTGCCTGTTCATACCGGTTCTGGTCCAGATAAGATACGGCCAGGCGGGTGCCACTATTCAGGGCCAGCAATTTTAATTGATCCCGCTTCTGTAACAAGACTTCTCCTAATATTTCACCACTGAGATATTCTCCTTTATACAAATCCAGCCCTTCCCGGATCAAAACCTGTCCTTCATCTGTTTTTTGGGGAAGCATTTGCAGCCCTTTCTTTACTAATTCTTCAAAATTCCGGATATCAAGATGGCAGTCGTTGAATGCTGTAAATTGCAGACTTGTCTTATTTTTACGGATAAATGTGCTCGGCATCCGTGGCCGGCGTTCCGGTTCCAATGTATTAAGCAGACAGTTCAATGTCACTTTAAAGTTATTGCGTCCTGTCCGTTCGTCCGCATCAGGCCATAAAATATTCATAAGTTTTTCCCGGCTCATGGGGATATCATAAAATGAGATTAGCAGTAAAAACAACTGCTTGGCCGACTGCCTGGTCCAATCTCCTGACAAAATCTGTCTTCCTTGGAACATAAGAGATAAGCCTCCAAAGGTAGTAATGACAGAATTAAGAGGAGTCACAGTATTTGCCGCAGGCCGGATCATCTGATGATAAGACTGCAGCGTATCACAGCTCATGTTTCCCAGATTCCCTAAAATGGACTTTTTCTCCATCAGGAACTCATAATGATAGACACGACAGTATGTCACAAATTTCTGATAAAAATTTAAGAATAATCCGGGCTTTTCTAATTGTTGATAGCTGTGACTAAAATATAAAAAGCAGGCTGTCTGTCCCAAAGTATCCCGGCATTTCTGATACAATGCTAACGCTTTTTCCAAATAGGGAAGCCCTTTACTGGCACAATGGCTGAATACAGCTCCCATACCCAGTGTCAGGTACAAAATAGCCGAAAACCAGGCATCCTTCCCTTTCTGTGTGATAGCCAATGCATAGCGTCCGATTCGTTCCGCTTCGCTCCAATTACCATCCAACGAAGCCATCAGGCTTTGTCCCCAGTATATTTCTGTCTTACCCCTTTCAATAGGAAGTTGTTCTGCCAGTTCCAATGCTTTTTCATATTTTTGTTTACAAATATCCTTGTTATGACGATAATCCAGTAACAAGGCATGCCCCATACGGACATAACTAATGACAGCGATAAACCGGGAATGGATAGCCTGTGCGTACTGGATAGCTTTATCAGCATACTGCAGAGCCTGTTCCATATCTCCCTGAATAGAATAACATAATGACAAAATCAGTGAACTGTCACGAAAAGATACGGGAGCACGGTCCAACCGGTCCAGATTATCTCTTTGTAATATCTGACAGACATTCCTGATTTTTCCCGTTCGCAGCCATATGCGCGCCTGAAGATTATTTCTATCGCCATGATCAAAGGGAACTACTTTGTGCCGCAATAACAGATACCGCTCTGCCAGCCGTGAGTTTCCATGATTAATCATATTTTCACTCATGAGATACAGAAGTTCTCCCTTTTTTTCTTCCTGTCCTTCTGGTAATGCCTTATAAGCCTGATGCAGATATCTCTGGGCTTCAACAGGCTGAATAATATCCAGATAAATTTCGCCCAGGCCGCGGCAGCTTTCGCTTTCTCCTACAGAATTTTTCTCTATGGCAAACAACTGATCGGATTGCTCATACCAGTAAACCGCTTTTTCGTACTCACCTGCCAGACGTGCCATGTCGCCAAGTGAAATAAAGATACGAGGATCCTTCCGGTATGGAACGGGAATTTTCTCAATATAATGGCAAAATATTCTCTGCCGGCCTGACACCATCCAATGACGGCCTACTCTGGCGAGAATGTCCAAGGCCCGTTTCCAATCCGTACAAAGGATACAAAAATGCAATGCCCACTCATAATTATTTTTCCTCAGATAATATAAAGCAAAAGACTGGTATAATTTCCGCTTATCGGGCAGCTCAGCTTCCGCTTTCTGCTGCAAAAAAGCCCGGAACAGAGAATGATACTGATAGACTCCATGATCTGACTGCTTGGCCAGCAGTCCCTTTTGAGATATATCCTGTAACAGCTTCGATTCTGAACCAGATTGTATGATATTCTGGCAAAAATCCAAATCAAAATACTCTACCAAAGATGTTTTAAGCATGAAATTCTGTAATTCTTCTGGCTGCCGGTTAAAAAAATCATAGCTCAGATACTCAAAAAACCGTTGCAGGTTCAGTGATTTTTTTTGTAGATAATTTTCATATTGTCCGGCATCTTCGCACCATTGCGCTGCCAGCATCTTTATAACAATAGCCCAGCCTTCCGTTTTTTTGAAAATCGCATGAATATCTTTATCTTGCACATGGGTCAATTGTGATTTTTGAAATAGCTTTTTTATCTCATCAGGCGAAAACAACAGATCTGTTGGAAATACATCTTTGGCCTGACCGTGCAGTCTCATCCGTTCCAAAACCGGCAGACTGACATACTCCCGCGAAAGCAGCATAATATGAAGCCGCACAGGAAGGTTAGCCATAAAGCGGTCGAAAAATTTTAAGACATCTGTATCATGAATATATTGCCAATCATCAATGACCATATAGACCGGTACATCTGTATCTGGCTGGTGTGCCTGCAGGCCCGATAAGAACAAGAATAATATGAAACGCCAATCAATCTTCTTTTCATTTGCCAGTCTCTGGCAGAACCACTCGTTGAATCCAGGATAAAACCGGTCCAGGCTCCCCGCCAGATAAATTGCAAAAATATATAACGTATCATCTTCCGGTCCCAGACAATACCAGCCTGGGGGTTCTGCCTGTCCCTGCCAGTATTGTATCATGGCAGTAGTTTTCCCATATCCGGCACCTGCCGTAATGACTGTCACGGGACATGATTTCATACCATCTAGTTTTTGATTGAACCTGAGCCGTGGAATGATGATATCATCTACTGCTGGCATAGATATTTTTGTTGGCAGGATTTTTCTCATAATGCACCGACCTCTGACAATATACTCTCGTTCCATTATATCAGATTTAAAGAGACACGTAAGCACCGTTACGCCCAAAAATGCATAACGGTGCTCTTATCAATAAGTAGTCCCGACTTATCTACCAAATCATGTATTTGTCAACAGCTTTGCGCAGTTCATCGCGAAAATCAGGATGTGCTATGCGGATCAAGGATTCGGCACGCTGCTTAATATTTAAACCGCGCAGCCAGGCCACACCATATTCCGTAACAACGTAATCGGTATCATTGCGCGATGTCGTAACCGCCGCCCCTGGAGCCAGGAAAGGAACAATTTTAGAATGGAGAATGGGCTTGCCATCGGCATCTTTTGTCGTGTACGTAGAATGCATGGCAATAATGGACTTGCCTCCTGGTGACATTTGTGCCCCCTGAACAGTTTCAGACTGACCACCCGTTCCGGACCACTGCAGATTTCCCACGGTTTCCGACGCGCACTGACCGGTCAGGTCGATTTCCAGGCTGGCATTAATGGAAACAAACTTGTTATTCCGGCTAATCGTATAGGGATCATTACTGAAGGTGCTCGACTTAAAAAGGACCGAAGGGTTATTGTCAATAAAATCATATAACCGCTGGCTTCCCATCGTAAATGAGCAGACAGAATATCCATTCATAAACCCTTTTTGCGAATTGTCTACAGCGCCGCATTCAATCAAATCAACCATCGTTTCCGTAAACATTTCCGTATGAATCCCCAAATGTTTCTTTGCTTTCAGTTCATTGGCTACTGCATTGGGAATATTGCCAATACCCAGCTGGATTGTGGATCCATCTTCTATGAGATCTGCAATATACCTGCCAATAGCCGCATCTGTTTCAGTATATGGCGCCAGTTTGGCACAGGGAATCGGCCGGTCTGATTCTACAACAGCTGCAACCTCAGAAACATGGACCAGTGTATCACCAAACGTTCTTGGGAAATTAGGATTGACTTCTACAATAGTCAGCGCTCCCGCATTAATCAGATCGCGTTCATAAATGGCGCTGACAGAAAGTGTCATATAACCATTCTTATCCATAGGAGATACGGTTGCCAGAACAACAGGGCGTCGTCCTTCGTATCGGATCCGGTCTAAGGTATGGCGTAAAATAGTCGTAGACCGCTGTGGCACGGCACTCGTCAATTTTTCCTTCTGGGATTGACGCAGGGGGCCGCAGAAAAACCAGCCATTATGGAACATGATTCCTTTCATTTCCTGATCATGGAGCCATGGATAATCCTTTAAGGGAAGACAGGTATTAATAATCGTATCTCTAACTCCCGTTTTTTTTAAGTACTGAAGTTTATCGAGAATAGCTGCCGGTTCCCCTGAAGCCTGGGCACTAAACATGTAGTCACGGCTTTGAATCAATTGGAGTGCCTGTTCTGCTGTCATTTTTTTCTGTTCATACATTGTTTCATATTGTGTCATGATATGACCTCCTATATAATATGTGTTATTTTTTGCTACGTGATTTTCCTGTTTCTGGTAATAAGAAAGAGCCAATAAAAGCAGTTGCGCTAAAGACAACGGCTACCGTAAGACCTGCCGTATAGCCTGATGAATCGATAATGGCCCCGATGATGAAAAAAACAATCGTTTCGATGATATACGCAATTGCCCAGAAAATCCCCATGATTTTTGTAAGCTTAACAGGCGTCATATCGGGTAATTCTTGAGGAATCATGAATAAGGAAGTGACCGGAATAAACATGAGATTACCGATTGCAAAGGCGGCAATCAAGGCAATGACGCCATTTTCAGTCGTAAACATGAGTATGCCAAAAGCCGTAAGTAAAAAACCGCAAAGCCGGATGACAGGCAGCCGTTTATAATACACCTTGGACAGCAATATAGTAATAATAGTACCAACGATGCCGCCAAAAGCAACGACGATGCTCAGCGTCTTAGAATCGATGACGGTCGTGCCGGATATGGGGAAAATACATAGCAATACAATATAAAATGTTAGAATTCCAGAATATGTAGCCGGATAAATCCAATTAAACTTATGGCTCAGAGCCGTAGCAAAACTATAGGACTCCGTTGAAGCCTCATTTGAATTATTTGTCGTATTGATAGCAAAGTCCTGACCTACGAAGAGCCATAAAATAAAAAGCACACCACTAATTGCGGCAAAAAATGCCATACTCATCTGCCAGGTCTGCATCATGGCAATAACCGGGCCGACGACCATCATAGCCAGCATACCGCCTACATTATAAGCCACGCTGTTGATGGCATTGACTGTAGGACGCGTTTCCGGCTTAAAATAATGGATGACGACAGGGCTGAAATAGACGACGTAAACGGCACCACCAAAGCCCATAATGAACCGGCCAATAATGAATACCCAGTACTGGGGCGCCAAGATAGCCAGCGCACTGCCAAAAACAATCATGCCGGAGCCGATTGCAATGGCTTTTTTGGGCAGGAATTTGATGAGAATCGCCGCTGCGCAAAAATTACCAATAATTTTAGCTACTGTGATGGCATTTGATATAAACGTAGCTGACATAAAAGAATCCAAATGGAAATATTTCATAATTTCCGGAGTCAGGGTCGTACCAGCAATCCAATTAACAGCAAATAATGCATATGTACAAAACATGATTGCTTCAATCAGATTTGCTCTCCCTGATGAAGTAGAAACAGAACCAGACATAAATTTTTCTCCTTTCTCTTTGAACCTGACGCGATATCGCAAAAGCTTTACTTATAGTATACAAAAACAGGTAACAAAGCAGTTACAAAACAAAAAAAGAGTTGTAACAAAATGAGCAAAAACTCATTTCATTACAACTCTCCTTACGTCAATGCAATCAGTCTTTCTGGCGGACTAATTTGCTCTGATTAAACGTATCCACCATTTCAAAATGATCGGCATCGCTAAATTTCAATGTTTCTACACCAAAATCATTTTTCCCCTTCATATCCAAAATCATACTTCCCTTACCTGTTTCCGGGTCAATCTTTACATTCGACAATTCATACGAATAGGACGAGTTCATACCATTAGGACGTATAATTTCCATCGTTCCCTTTTTGACAACCCACGTATAGCCACCTTTGACCGGTTCCTTCCATGTTCCCAGGAACATATCTTTAGGGTCGGCTTTAATCGCCTGTCCATCTGCATCCAGATAGGTGACCTTAGGCTGATTATTGTTATTTTCAGAATATTCAAACTGACGACCATAGTACTTAGTAGTCCCATACAATTTCAAATAGGTCGGGTTGCCCGATTTATCAAAATATTTAGCTTCTGTTCTATTACGCTGGCTGTCATATTTGTATTTCACAGCAGCAATATCTGTCTTTGTTGACATACCACCATTACTCAGGACTTTTTCATCTATGTTCAGAGCTTCCCCATTTTTAAAGTAGCTTATCTGGCTGATGTTACTGTTTTCATCATAGTCCATCTTTAATTCATCAGGCCCTTTAGTATTACTTATAACAAGGGGCAGGCTTTGTCCATCAGCGCCGATAAACTTCAAATCGATAATACGATCCGCGTCATCATAGGTCATATCCAGTTCGGCAACGCCCTTGGCACCATCCTTAACAGGAGCAGCCTGTCCATCTATACCCAGGAACTGGATTTTGACCGGACCGGCATGTTTGTCATCATATGTATATTTTGTTTCTGCCCCAGCTTCTATCAGACCATCTTTCATCTGTTGCAATTTGTCATTAAGCGAAGTGGGACCAAGAAAAACAAATAGGCTCTTCTGAGCACTGCCATCGAGATCACCGGCTTCATTGTACAACTTACGGCTGATGACACGGCCTTTTTTATCGTAGGAAAAAGCAATACGGGCGTATTTGTTTTTATTGTTCTTCACTACACCGTTATTATCCCGGATTTCTATGGAGTCCAATACATCCGTTTTTTCTTTGTCATACACAAATCCTAGTATGCTGGCACCCAGATATCCATTAACCACTTTTCCATCCTTATTCATATAGGTAATGGTATCAATATTCCCTTTTTTATCGTAGGCAATCTTCGCCTGTGCTACACTTCCTAGAGAATTATTATCGCCTTCAGAATTATAATAATATTTCTTTTCTGCTTTTCCTTTATTTTCTCCATCTTTTGCTATCTGATAACGGATAGAAGCTTCACCGTGGTTCCCTACCCCCGCCTTGCCGGTCACACGTTCATACTTTTCTTTAATGTAACCATCCTGGCTGTAGTCAAGCTGAATCCGTGCTGCCGTAACAGCCGTCATGTTACCAACGGTAGATTTCCAATGTATATCGATGGGAGCATTACCAGCTTTAGCCGTAACACTTACGATTTTATCTTTTGTCGCGTCATCCTTGCCCATTTCGACATAGTAAAAAATGCCGCCTTTCTTAGCTTTTGAGTCGTCAACCCGGTCTTTGATAACGAATTCGCCGTTCGGCTTGATTGCAACGTTTTTGTAATAGCCAGTAGATACCTTATCGCTTCCCGTTCCACAACCAGCCAGCATAAGGGAACATAATCCGGCAAGTATAAGTCCAAAAATTTTGATACGCTTACTAATCAACTCTCATCATCCTTTCTGTTTTTAAATGCCATTCTTTTTAATTCGTCGTGCTATATACCGCATCTCCCCTCCGTCCCATGCGAATGCCAGTACATTCTATCGTAGACCGCCCTTTCCGAAAGGACATTTCCATAACAAAAAGAATATGGCACGCAGTATTTCTCAGAATTCACCATTCAGAGCTCATTCTTGTTTTATTATAATACAATAACACAAAAATGTCACAATTATTTAGATACAAATCATGTAATACGATGTCGGGCGCAAAAAAAGAACACCTGGGAAAACTTCCCAGGTGCTCTCTGTCCAGTAATCTGGCGGAGTGAGAGAGATTCGAACTCTCGCAGGCCTTACGACCTCTAACGATTTAGCAAACCGTCCTCTTCAGCCTCTTGAGTATCACTCCATATGCAACTGACTAGATTAGTATACACGTTTTTGTATTATCTGTCAAGGGCATTATCTGGCAGGAACAGGCGGTAATCGTAAATAAAATCGTCCCGTGCCTGCCAGGATACGGCCCATGAGAATGGCAAATTCCTGCCTATTTCCCTTCTATGGCCTTATTCAGCCGGTCTATCTTCCCATCCATCATATTCGTATATCCGGGACGGATATCTGCTTTCAGAACGACCGACGTACGAATTCCTTTATCGGTAAAATACTGAGTCGCCTTTTTGACGACAGCCATGACGTCATCCCATTCTCCTTCAATTTCTGTGAACATAGAGTACGTGTGGCACTTTAAACCTGAATTACGGATGATTTTGACAACTTCAGCCACATAAGGTGCATATTCGTCACCAGTACCACTGGGAGCAATGCAGACAGCAACGAGTGTATTCATGGTAAAACCCCTCCTCATAAAATAATGATTATATCTTCATTATAAACGATTCGGCACACTTGTCCAGTCTGTCTACAGTGCTTAGAACGTGTCGGGAACAGTTTGTTCAAGGAGGCCCGGTGTATCAGAAAAATCAGTATGGGCTATGCTGTCATTGTCATCACCAAATACAATAGTACCGGAAATTATCCTGCCTGAAAGAATCATGGGAATCCAGATTCCATCGGCCTTCCACATTTCATCATAGGGAAGAGAAGAGGCAGAAAACCAGCACGGTTCCATTTCATCAGAAGCCGTTACGGTGCCTTTCCAGTCATGAAGAAAGTAGACATAGCCGATGTGGTTATATGCAGAATCGGCAGGAAAGCGAAAATCTAGATAGGCCACCAGTTGCAATGCTGCCTCGTCTGCTATCAGATGACATTCTTCATAAAGCTCCCGTACAGCACAAGCCCGGAAGGTTTCTCCCCTTTCTATTTTTCCTCCAAACCCATTCCATTTAGAAACGCCAAACCCTCTTTTTTTCCGTCCCAGGAGAATCTGTCCCTGGGCATTGACAGGGAAACATAAGGTAGTAGGCCGCATGGTATGTGCCTCCTTATTTTCCCTTCTTCTTCATATTCTTGAAGTATTCGTGTTCTTTATTTAATTCCTGCAAAATAGTATTGATTGTCCAGGAAATATTTGTTGGCGTAACCATTGCTTTTAAAGGAATATTCTTCAATCTGCCACGGCGGATAGCATCGAGAAGAAGATTGACTGTCTGATTTGAAAATCCGCAGAGAACAATGGCTTCTTTGGTTACAGGGGGCAATTCACCGTCTTCTTCCGGCGTATGTTCCACGGTCTGTTCCTCTGCATCGCCTTTCATAGCAGCAATTTCAGCTACTTCTTCCTCCGTCAGGCCAAGGACCTTGCCTACCGTATCATCCTTTTCTTCTTCCGTAACGGCTTTTACCTGGGATTTAGTCAGCAGCCCCAGAAGTTTGAGTTGCTTTAACCGTTCCGGTGTAAAATTTACAGCCAATATCATTTTAAATGCCATCTTATTCTCTCCTTTCCTACTTCCACTTATTGAAAAAGCCGCTGTGGAACAAACCACAGCGGCTTTGCATCTCATTACGTGTCTCGTCAGAAACTATCCCGTCGAGATCAGACTAATTCGATGATAACGATCGGAGCTGCATCACCCTGGCGCGGGCCCTTTTTAATGATGCGGGTATAGCCGCCCTGACGATCTTTATATTTCGGTGCAATTTCATCAAACAGCTTTTTAACTACATCTTCGTCCATCAGATAAGCGAGTACCTGGCGGCGTGCATGAAGGTCACCCCGTTTGGCAAGGGTAAGCATTTTTTCAGCCATCTTGCGGAGTTCTTTAGCCTTTGCTTCCGTGGTTTCAATGCGTTCATGCTGGAACAAAGAGGTAACAATGCTGCGCAATAATGCTTTACGTGCAGAGCTGTCGCGTCCTAACTTTCTATAAGCCATCGTTCATCCTCCTAAAACTATTCTTCGTCATTCGATTTTAAATCGTAACCTTCTTTTCGCAACTTTTCGATGATTTCATCGACAGATTTCTTACCCAGGTTACGAATCTTGGCAAGGTCGTCTTCTGTCCGTTCTGTCAAATCAGCCAGTGTATAAATATTGGCCCGTTTGAGGCAGTTAGAAGCGCGTACGGAAAGGTCGAGAACATCAATTTTAACTTTATCCAGTTCAGGACCATCGTCTACTGGCACTTCTTCCTTTCCATCACCAGTAAAATCAGCCTTAGCTTCATTTACTTTTTCATCGGTAGCGATATCCTGGAAATAATTCAGGTAGCTGATCATAATGGATGCAGCCTTAGCTACGGCATTTTCTGCCGTGATACTGCCATCCGTCGTTACTTCAAGCGTCAATGAATCATAATCCATTTCATTGCCGACCCGGACATTGCCGACTTCGTAATTTGTACGAACAACAGGAGAAAAGATGGAATCAATAGGAATGACTCCGATCATATCTGTATCCTTTTTGTTTTTCGTAGACGGTACGTACCCTTTACCACGTTCAATATGGCACTGCATATGGATATGGGCATCCGTATCGAGAGTAGCAATATGAAGTTCCGGGTTCAAAATTTCTACGTCTGTAATTACGTTAAGATCGTTTGCGGTAAATTCGCATTCACCATTAACATCTATGGTGATATCGGCTTCATCAACTTCATCGTTGGTGAACTTCATGCAAACCTGCTTCAAATTCAGGATGATGTCCGTTACATCTTCCCGGACACCGGGAATGGTCGAAAATTCATGCAACACGCCATCAATCTTGATAGACGTAATTGCAACACCATCCAAAGAGGCAAGAAGAATGCGCCGCAAACTATTACCCAATGTGATTCCGTAACCTCTGTCAAGAGGTTTGCATACGAATTTTCCGTATTTGCCGTCATCGCTTTTTTCTGCGATTTCAATCTTAAACTTGCTATCATCTATCATTAGGAAAATCCTCCTATATCAGAATCAAAACAACTTGGTCAAAAGCGCAGACGATTATACGCGTCTACGTTTAGGCGGACGGCAGCCATTATGAGGAATTGGTGTTACATCTTTGATAGAGTTGACTTCCAGACCTGCAGCCTGCAGGGCACGGATAGCAGCTTCACGACCGGAACCAGGTCCCTTAACGAATACTTCAACAGAGCGGAGGCCGTGTTCCATAGCAGCCTTGGCAGCTGTTTCGGCAGCCATCTGAGCGGCAAACGGAGTACTTTTACGGGAACCACGGAAGCCCATTTCACCGGCGCTGGCCCAGCTGAGTGCATTACCCTTGGGATCGCTGATGGTAACAATCGTATTATTGAAAGTAGAACGGATATGAGCTGCACCCGATTCTACATGTTTCTTTTCTTTTTTCTTATTGCTTCTTACGTTATTCTTAGCCAAAATCGTTTCCCTCCTTACTTAAAATTATTTTTTCTTGCCTGCAATTGCCTTGCGCGGGCCTTTACGTGTGCGGGCATTTGTCTTCGTACGCTGACCACGGACGGGCAGACCTGCACGATGACGTTTGCCACGATAGGAATTGACTTCAATCAGTCGTTTTACGTTCAGAGCCGTTTCGCGGCGAAGGTCACCTTCTACTTTATAATCAGAACCGATGACTTCACGGATTTTCTGAACTTCATCTTCTGTCAAATCGCGAACGCGGGTATCGGGATTGATACCGGTTTTGGCGAGAATTTCCTGAGAAGAAGAAAGGCCGATACCAAAAATATATGTTAAACCAATTTCAACACGTTTGTCACGTGGTAAATCTACACCGGCTATACGTGCCATCTATTCATTCACCTCCTGAATATTAACCTTGTTTCTGTTTATGTTTCGGATTTTCGCAAATAACCATAACACGGCCTTTGCGTTTGATGATTTTGCATTTTTCGCAAATTTTCTTAACCGACGGTTTTACTTTCATAATTAACCTCCTGCGTAATCAAGCCTATTTGAAGCGATACGTAATACGACCACGATTCAGGTCATATGGTGTCAATTCAAGCGTGACCCGGTCACCTGGCAGGATACGGATGAAGTTCATCCGCATTTTACCGGAAACATGGGCCAGCACGATGTGATCATTTTCCAACTTAACCTTGAACATGGCATTTGGCAGTGCTTCTACTACAACGCCTTCCACTTCAATGACATCTTGCTTAGACATGTGTTACCTCCCTGATAGATTCAACCCTGGCCCGTTTCAGGACGGACCGTATCCATTCATTGCTGATTCGTACGGAACCAGCGTCCATGCCGGATACGCTCGTTCCTAAAACCTGAAGATGCCGGCAATTCTTTTTCTTCGGCTTCTCCACTTTATACTTACGACCGTCAGCGACCCATACGTAGGGAGCAGTAAGACTGCCCGTGACTACATACACAGCGCCCTTATCTTTTCCGGCAAGGCTGCAAACAACCATGCCAGTAGAAATCAGTGGCTTATCCATGTGACGGAAGTGTTAGAATATCGGGGCCGTTTTCCGTGATTGCTACGGTATGTTCGAAATGAGCAGCCGGTTTACTGTCACGGGTGACAACAGTCCAGCCATTCTTAAGCTGGTGCGTCTTTTCGGTACCCATACAGATCATCGGTTCAATAGCCAGAACCATGCCGGGTTCAAGCAATTCGCCATGGCCGGCCAGGCCATAATTTGGCACTTCCGGATCTTCATGCATATCCGAGCCGATTCCATGTCCGACATAGTCCCGGACGACACCATATCCAAACGATTCTGCATAAGCCTGAACGGCATGACCAATATCACCGAGGTGGTTGCCCGCAACGGCTTGTTCAATACCTTTATACAGGCATTCATTCGTCACCTTCAAGAGTTGAAGTGTTTTCGGGTCCACATGGCCAATAGGTAATGTAACCGTCGAATCACCATGATACCCGTTTTTGTTTACTACCAAATCAATACTGATTATGTCACCATCTTTAAGCTTGCGGTGGCCGGGAATCCCATGAACGACTTCTTCGTTCACACTAGCACAGATGGTGGCCGGGAATCCATAATAGCCTTTGCAGCTCGGGAAGGCCCCCTGACTGCGAATGTATTCTTCACAGCGCTGGTCAAGTTCACCCGTAGTCACACCCGGTTTTGCCAGTTCTCGCATTAATTCAAGCGCATCGGCGGTAATCCGGCCTGCTTCACGAATATACTCAATTTCCCTTTTCGATTTTAATATAATCATTCTTATTTACTCTTTTCAAGGCTTGCTACAATATCGCGGAATACATCTTCCATACTCTGTTTACCATCGACTTCGATGTAGAGATTGGAATTCTTATAATAATCGATGAGCGGTTTCGTCTGGGCAGCATATACGCTAAGGCGTTTCTTAACGGTTTCAACTTTGTCATCATCACGCTGATACAACTCGCCGCCGCATTTATCGCAAACATTCTTCACTTTGGAAGGCTTGAACACAATGTGATAGGTTGCACCACATTTACGGCAGATCTGACGCCCCGTCGTCCGTTTGATGAGTTCTTCATCGGGAACGGCAATATTGATGACACCATCCAGTTTAATTCCCAAATCACGAAGGATGGCATCCAAGGACACGGCCTGACTGGTCGTACGGGGGAATCCGTCAAGAATAAAGCCTTTTTTGCAGTCGTCTTTTGCAAGACGTTCTTTTACGATGCCGACAGTTACGGCATCGGGAACGAGCTGCCCGTTATCCATGTATTTCTTTGCTTCCAAGCCGAGAGGAGTCTGTTCCTTGACAGCTGCACGGAACATATCGCCCGTGGAGATCTGAGGAATACCGTACTTGTCAATCAGGCGTTCGGCCTGTGTGCCTTTGCCGGCCCCGGGAGGGCCCATTAACAGAATATACATTCAAACTACCTCCTTATTTCATGAATCCCTGGTACTGTCTGTTGAGAACTAAGGATTCAGCCTGCTTCATCGTATCGATAGCAACACCGACGACGATAAGAAGTGCCGTACCACCGAAGTATACCCCCTGGATACCCGTGACCCAGCCGATGAAGTTGGGCAGGATAGCTACAAAAGCCAGGAAGAACGCACCGGCGAGAGTAATTCTCGTCATAATGCGGTCAATATACAGTGCCGTCGGCTGACCAGGACGGATGCCCGGAATAAAGCCGCCGTATTTCTGCATGTTTTCTGTCAGCTGGGGAATATTCAGCGTGATGGCAGTGTAGAAATATGTGAAGAACATGATGAGCAGTGCGTACATGATGGTGTTCGTCAGTGTACCCCAGGCGAAGAAGCTGGCAATCCACTGCACCGTGTCGTTCTGCACAAACTGGGCAATCGTAATAGGGAACATCAATACAGAAGAAGCAAAGATGATCGGAATAACGCCTGCCTGGTTTACTTTCAAAGGAATGTGTGTCGTGTGACCGCCATACATCTTGCGGCCGACAACACGTTTGGCGTACTGGACAGATACGCGGCGCTGCCCCTGCGTCACTTCGATGACGACAACGATCATCAAAAGTGCAATAATGGCAAAGAGAAGGGCCTGGAAAATATTGATTGTACCAGCCTGTACGTACTTGTAAATCGTCATAACGCCATCAGGGAACCGGGCAACGATACCGGCAAAGATGATAAGAGAAATCCCATTGCCAATACCACCGGCTGTAATCTGATCGCCAAGCCACATGAGGAAGCACGTGCCGGCAGTCAGGATGATGGAAACCATGAGAACCATGGCCCAGCTGTTATCCACCAGTGCGTTGTTGACCTTGAGGGCATAACTCATGGCAAAAGCCTGGATGAAACCGAGGATAACCGTGCCCCAGCGTGTTACTTTCTGGATTTTATCACGGCCATCCTGATTGTCCTTAGCCCATTGCTCAAAGGTCGGCACCACAGAGGTTAGGAGCTGCATAATGATAGATGCATTGATGTACGGCGTAATGCTCATGGCCAATACGGAAAACTTACTCAAAGCGCCACCGGAGAATAAATCGAGGAGCCCGAACAAGTTACCACTGGAAAACAGGTTTTCAATAACTGAAGCATCGACACCAGGAACAGGGATGTGCACACCAAGGCGGAAAATGATGAACATGATCAGGGTAAAAACTGCGCGCTTCCGGAATTCGGGAACATTCAGTACATTTTGGATGTTTTCTAACACCACAAATCACCCCTACTGTTCTGCTACCGGTTCTTCTCCCGGTACAACTGCCTTGCCGCCAGCTGCTTCTATCTTAGCCTTAGCAGATTTTGTAAAGCCCTGAGCTACGACAGTGAGCTTCTTTTCCAATTCGCCATTGCCAAGAATGCGGATACCATCACGTACGTTTTTGACGATACCAGCTTCTACGAGAGCAACCGGATCTACAGTCGCACCATCTTCAAAACGGTTGAGTGTAGAAACGTTTACTTCTGCATATTCTTTAGCCCAGATATTTTTGAATCCCCGTTTCGGAAGCAGACGATAGAGCGGCATCTGGCCACCTTCGAAGCCCGGACGCGTACCGCCGCCACTACGGGAGTTCTGACCTTTATTACCTCTGCCGGCTGTCGTTCCGTTACCGGAACCAGTACCGCGGCCTACGCGGAAATGTTTTTTCTTAGAGCCGGGAACAATTTTCATTTCATGAAGTTTCAATGAAGCGCACCTCCTTTTATATTAGATTTCTTCTACTTTAACTAAGTGTTCAACTTTATGAAGCATACCTTTAATCTGAGGAGTAGCTTCTTTGATGACACTGGAATTCGTCTTGTGGAGACCCAGGGCGACCACCGTTGCGCGCTGATCGGCAGGACGGCTGGCAACGCTCTTTACAAGGGTAACTTTTACTTGAGACATTACGTATATCCTCCTTATCAGCCGTAAATTTCTTCTACTGTTTTGCCGCGGAGTTCAGCAACTTTGCTGACGTCTTTCAGCTGGGAGAGACCAGTGAGCGTAGCCTGAACCATGTTGTTCGGGTTGGAAGAACCCAGGGATTTCGTCAGAATGTTGCGTACGCCAGCCAGTTCCAATACGGAACGGACCGGGCCGCCGGCAATAACGCCAGTACCTTCAGCAGCCGGTTTCAAAAGGACTTTGCCAGCACCAAAGATACCAGTAATCTGGTGAGGAATAGAACCGTTTTTCAAAGGAACGGAGATGATATGTTTTTTAGCGTCTTCAACACCTTTGCGGATAGCTTCCGGAACTTCGCCAGCTTTACCTAAGCCTGCGCCAACACGGCCATTGCCGTCACCGACAACAACGAGGGCACTGAAGGAAAAACGACGGCCGCCTTTTACTACCTTAGCAACACGGTTGATGAAAACGACATTTTCCTGTAATTCGAGACCTGCATGGTCAACTTTTGCCATGTGTTATTTCCTCCTTGACTAGAATTTCAAGCCAGCTTCACGAGCTGCTGCAGCCAGTGCTGCTACACGGCCATGATAAATATAACCGCCACGGTCAAATACTACTGTAGTAATGCCTTTTTCAATAGCCCGTTCAGCAACGAGTTTGCCAACCAGTTTAGCTGCTTCAGCATTGCCGCCTTTGACATCCTGAGCCTTGATTTCCTTGTCCAGCGTGCTGGCGGAAACCAGGGTAACACCGTTGACATCATCAATGACCTGTGCATAAATATTGGAAAGGCTGCGGAAAACGTTCAAACGCGGACGTTCTGCCGTGCCGTTGATGTTCTTACGTAAGCGCCAATGACGTTTTACGCGAATCGCATTCTTACTCTTTTTCAAGGAATTCACTCCTTTCTATATGTAAATGACGTTATTATTTCTTCGTACCAGCTTTACCAGCCTTGCGACGGACATGTTCACCGACATAACGGATACCTTTTCCTTTATACGGTTCAGGCAGACGGTAGCCACGGATTTTCGCAGCAAACTCGCCGACATGTTCATTGTTGACGCCAGAGATTACGATCTGAGTAGCACTCGGGCATTCAACCGTAATACCTTCCGGAGCATCGAGTTCGAGGGGATGGGAGAAGCCGAGAGTCAGGGCAAGTTTCTTGCCTTTCATCTGTGCTCTGTAACCAACACCAACGATTTCCAGTTCCTTTTTAAAGCCTTCCGTTACGCCTTTTACCATATTGGCAATGAGAGCACGGGTAAGGCCGTGCAGGGCACGGTTATTTTTTTCGTCATTCGGACGTTCGACAGTAATAACATTGTCTTGTACTGTTACTTTCATATCCGGGTGAAGCGTACGGGTAAGTTCGCCTTTCGGGCCTTTAACGGTAATCACCTGGCCATCGAGGGTTGCTGTTACGCCTGCCGGGATATCAATAGGCATTCTACCTACTCGGGACATATTGACACCTCCAAAACGATTTACCAGACGTAAGCGATAACTTCGCCGCCCAGACCAAGTTTACGAGCTTTTTTATCAGTCATAACACCCTGGGACGTGGAAATTACTGCGATTCCCAAACCACCGAGAACGCGCGGTAATTCTTCTTTGCTAGCATAAACGCGCAGGCCCGGTTTAGAAATTCTCTTGATGCCGGTAATTACTTTTTCTTTATTAGAACCGTATTTCAAAGTTACTTTCAGTGTCTTGCCTTCGTCAACGGTTTCATAGTTCTTTACGAAGCCTTCTTCTTTCAGGATGTTCAGCACTGCGGCCTTCATCGTGGAAGCGGGCATTTCAACTTTTTCGTGATATGCCGAATTGGCATTACGGATTCTGGTGAGCATATCCGCAATCGGATCGGACATTACCATAATCTAAAACCTCCCTCCATATAATGAGTTACCAGCTGGCTTTTTTAACGCCAGGAATCTGACCTTTATAAGCCAGGTCACGGAATGTGATACGGCTGATGCCGAATTTACGCATATAACCGTGAGGACGGCCGGTTACCTTGCAACGGTTATGCAGACGAACCGGAGAAGCATTGGCAGGTAACTGGGAAAGTGCTTCATAGTCGCCTTTCGCTTTGAGTTCTGCACGGAGCTTAGCGTATTTGGCAACCATTTTTTCACGTTTCTTTTCACGTTCAAGCATAGATTTCTTTGCCATGTATGTTATCCTCCTCTATTACTTTTCAAAGGGCATGCCCATCAGTTTCAACATGTACCGGCTTTCTTCGTCCGTTTCAGCTGTTGTAACGATGGTAATGTCCATACCGCGGGCTTTATCGACTTTATCATATTCGATTTCCGGGAAAATGAGCTGTTCTTTCAGTCCCAGTGTATAGTTGCCACGGCCATCAAAACCCGTTGCACTTACGCCATGGAAGTCACGGACGCGGGGCAGCGTCAGGTTCATCAGTTTGTCGAGGAATTCATACATCCGTTCGCCGCGAAGTGTAACTTTGCAGCCAAGGTTCATGCCTTCACGGATTTTAAAAGCTGCGATAGATTTCTTGGCCTTCGTAATCAACGGTTTCTGGCCAGAAATGATTGTCATATCGTTTACAGCAGCATCCAAAGCTTTGGAGTTGGTAACGGCTTCACCAACAGCCATGTTGATGACGACCTTTGTCACCTTTGGAATCTGCATTACGTTTTTGTAATTGTATTTTTCCTGTAACCCTTTCACTACATCCGAAAGGTAAAAATCTTTTAATCTGGACACTCTCAAGGCCCTCCCTTCTCTACATTAAGTTAGATAGCTTTGCCGCTCTTAACAGCCATGCGTACTTTCGTACCGTCAGCCTGCTGTACCATTTTTACACGAGTCGGCTTGCCGCTTTCAGGATCTACGAGCATTACGTTGGAAACATGCAGAGCAGCTTCTTTTTCGATAATGCCGCCTTGAGGATTGTTCTGTGTCGGTTTTGTGTGACGTTTTACTTTGTTAAGGCCTTCAACGACTACACGGTCCTTTTTCGGATAGCAGGCGATGACTTTGCCCTTCTTGCCTTTTTCTTTACCGGCGATGACGATGACGCTGTCACCGGTTTTGATATGCATTTTACCCATCGAGAACACCTCCTCCTTATAATACTTCCGGAGCCAGGGAGATGATCTTCATGAAATCCTTTTCACGCAGTTCTCTGGCAACGGGCCCAAAAATACGAGTACCTTTCGGGCTCTTATCATTATTGATTACGACGGCTGCATTTTCATCGAAACGGATGTAGGAACCATCAGCACGGCGCAATCCTTTTTTAGAACGAACGATAACAGCTTTTACAACGTCGCCTTTCTTGACAACGCCGCCGGGTGTTGCATCTTTAACAGTACAGGTGATAATATCACCGATGTTACCATATTTTCTGTACGAACCACCCATGACCTGGATGCAGAGTACTTTTTTCGCACCCGTGTTATCGGCAACATTCAACACAGTTTCTTGCTGAATCATGGCTTGACCTCCTAATTAATCGATCTTACTTCGCTTTTTCAACGATAGTGACTACTCGCCAATGTTTCTGCTTGGACAGGGGGCGGGTTTCTTCGATGCGTACGATATCACCGACGCCGCATTCGTTATTTTCGTCATGAGCTTTGAACTTTACAGTGCTGACGAGCGGCTTTTTGTAGAGTTCATGCTGTTCTTTATATTCTACAGCAACGACAACGGTCTTATCCATTTTGTTGCTGACTACTTTGCCTACGCGGATTTTGCGTTCATTTCTTTCCATCTGAGCTGTGACCTCCTTTTAGATTTTCAATCCTGTGTGACTTACGCCTGTGCTTTCAATTCTGCTTCGCGCTGTACCGTTTTGATGCGAGCGATAGTTTTCTTTACTTCACGGATGCGCATGGGATTTTCTAATTGGCCGGTCGCATGTTGAAAACGGAGGTTAAACAATTCTTCTTTCAGGCTAACCACCTTTTCATCCATTTCGGCAGCGCTAAGAGCACGGATTTCTTTAACCTTCATTTTATTCACCACCTAATTCCTGACCTTTAACGACAAATTTAGTTTTAATCGGCAGCTTATGACCGGCAAGACGCATAGCTTCACGAGCGACTTCTTCATTAACGCCACCCATTTCAAAGAGTACACGGCCCGGTTTTACAACTGCTACCCAGTATTCCGGAGACCCCTTACCAGAACCCATACGTGTTTCAGCCGGTTTTGCTGTGATAGGTTTGTCCGGGAAAATTTTAATCCATACCTTACCGCCACGTTTGATGTAACGGGTCATAGCAATACGGGAAGCTTCGATCTGACGGTTGGTAATCCAGGCAGGTTCCAAAGCTACAAGACCGAAATCGCCATGAGCTACTTTATTGCCACGCTGAGCCTTACCTTTTAAACGGCCGCGGAACTGTTTACGATGTTTGACACGTTTTGGAATTAACATCAGGCTTCACTCCCTTCACGTTTTTTCTGCGGAGCTTTTTTAACTTCCGGCAGGATTTCTCCTTTGTAGATCCAGCATTTTACGCCGATGCAGCCATAGGTTGTATGTGCTGCTGCAAAGCCATAGTCGATATCTGCGCGAAGTGTATGCAGAGGAATAGAACCATCGCGGACACTTTCGCTACGGGCGATTTCAGCACCGCCAAGACGACCGGAGCACATGATTTTGATACCTTTGGCACCCATACGCATCGTACGGCCTACGCACTGCTTCATAGCACGGCGGAAACCAATACGGCGTTCGAGCTGGCTGGCAACGTTTTCAGCAACGAGAGTTGCATCCATTTCAGCCTGTTTGATTTCAGCAATGTTGACATCAACGTTTTTATCGGTAAAAGCTTTCAGAGCTTTTTTAATATCTTCAATACCAGCGCCGCCACGGCCGATGACCATGCCCGGTTTGGCAGTATGAATGATTAATTTGATGCGTTTGGCAGAACGTTCGATTTCAATACGAGAAACGCCTGCAATAAATAACTGTTTCTTTAAGAAATCACGGATTTTAACGTCTTCGTTCAGAAGTGCAGCATAATCTTTTTCAGCATACCATTTAGCATCCCAAGGTTTTGAAACACCGACGCGAAATCCATGGGCGTTAACTTTTTGACCCACTACGTTTCCCTCCTTAAGCTCTTTCTTTTACTACAACAGTCACATGACTGGAATGTTTCAGGATCTTGAAAGCCTGTCCACGGCTGCGGGGATGAATACGTTTCATCGTGGAGTCCTGGTCAACGAAGATTTCAGAAACATACAAAGAATCTGCGTTCATATCATTATTGTGTTCCGCATTGGCAACAGCCGAACGAAGAACCTTTTCTACAACCCGGGAACCTACTTTCGGAGTAAATTTAAGGATTGCGAAAGCTTCGCTCACGTTTTTGCCCCGTACGAGGTCAGCTACGATTCTGATCTTACGGGGGGCAATGCGGATATGTTTAGCAATTGCTCTTGCTTCCATGGTTAGTACCTCCCTTAGCCTGTTACTTTTTCAGATTTAGCATGACCTTTGAATGTACGTGTCGGAGCGAATTCGCCCAGTTTATGGCCAACCATATCTTCAGTGATATAAACAGGAACGTGTTTGCGGCCGTCGTGAACAGCAATCGTATGGCCTACAAAGCTAGGCAGAATAGTAGATGCACGAGACCAGGTTTTAACTACTTTTTTTTCATTGGCTTCGTTCATAGCGTCAATCTTTTTTACGAGATGGGCAGCAACGAATGGGCCTTTTTTTACGGATCTGGACACTTATATATCTCCTTTCCTGGACCTATTTACGTCTCTTCACAATAAACTTATTGGAAGCCTTCTTTGCTTCACGGGTCTTCACGCCGTATGCAGGTTTACCCCAAGGAGTAACCGGACGTTTACGACCAACAGGAGACTTACCTTCACCACCACCATGAGGATGATCGCACGGATTCATGACAACACCACGGTTGCCCGGGCGGATACCCATCCAGCGGGAACGGCCGGCTTTACCGATTGTAAGGTTTTCATAATCCGGGTTGCTCACGATACCGACAGTAGCACGGCAGTTTACATGAACCTGGCGTAATTCACCAGAAGGAAGACGGAGCAGTGCATAGTTTCCTTCTTTAGCGATAATCTGTGCGGACGAACCAGCAGAACGGACCATCTGGCCGCCTTTGCCGATTTTCAGTTCGACGTTATGTACTAGAGTACCGAGAGGAATCTTGCCGAGAGGCAGTGCATTCCCAGTTTTAATATCCGATTCCGGACCAGAAACGACGACGTCGCCGACTTTCAAGCCATTCGGAGCGAGGATATATTTCTTTTCGCCATCTGCATAGAACAGAAGAGCGATATTTGCAGAGCGGTTCGGATCATATTCGATCGTCGCTACTTTAGCGGGGATATTGTCTTTGATACGTTTGAAATCGATCAAACGATAACGGCGTTTATGACCGCCGCCCTGATGGCGGACTGTCATTCTGCCCTGGTTATTACGACCGCCCTTGCTCGTTACTTTGACCAGCAAGGATTTTTCCGGTTTGGACGCTGTGATTTCATCGAATGTCGAGACAGTCATGAAACGGCGGCCGGCGGAATACGGTTTAAAAGATTTAATGGCCATTTTGGTGCCTCCTCCTTTATGTCAATATTGCTTACGCTTCAAAGAATTCGATTGTTTCGCCTTCCTGAAGGGTTACGATGGCTTTTTTGTAATCCGGGCGTTTACCAATATATTTGCCCATGCGTTTCATTTTGCCCATCGTGCGCAGTGTCGTAACGTTTTTAACTTTGACATTGAAAACTTTTTCTACGGCCTTGCGGATTTCAATCTTATTGGCATGGAGCGGTACCTTAAATGTATATTTGCCATCAGACATCATCATTGTCGTTTTTTCAGTGATGACCGGTTTTAATAAGAGATCATGCATATCCATTATCCGAGCACCTCCTCAATCTTAGCTACAGCGCTCTTCGTTACGAACAGCTTCGTGTAGTGGAGCAGGTCGAAAATGTTGATGCCCGTCGTGGAAACGGCTTTTACACCTTCGATGTTGCGTGCGCAGCGTGTTACGACTTCGTCATTATCCGTGACGAAGAGGACTTTTTCGCCCGTAAATTTGAAGTTATTAATAATCTGTGCTACTTCTTTGGTCTTGGCAGCAGCCAGATTAATTTCATCGAGTACATACAATTCATTTGTATTTACTTTATCGCTTAATGCGGATTTTACAGCCAGACGACGTGCTTTGCGGGGCATCTTCTGTTCATAAGAACGCGGATGGGGACCCCAAACCGTACCGCCGCCAACCCATAACGGACTGCGGGTGCTGCCTACACGGGCCCGGCCGGTTCCTTTTTGTTTCCAGGGTTTTCTGCCGCCACCGCGTACGAGACCGCGTGTTTTGGTAGCATGTGTGCCCTGACGTTCATTGGCGAGCTGACGAAGTACAGCCTGTCTCATGACAGCTTCGTTCACTTCAACGCCAAATACGCTATCGTTCAATTCGATTTCACCGGTCTGTGCGCCGGTAATATTATACGTGCTTACTTTTGGCATTCTATTTTATCCTCCTTCCTGTATGACAACTATTAGCGGGGTTTTACAGTGTCACGAATCATGACAAGGCTGCCTTTGGCACCCGGGATACCACCTTTAATCAGAATCAGGTTCTTATCCATATCGACTTTAACGACAGAGAGACGAAGAACTGTAGCCTGATTGCCACCATATTGTCCAGGAAGTTTTTTACCTTTGACGACTTTACCGCCGCCACCACTGGTCATAGGTCCGAGGGAACCCGGTTCGCGGTGAGATTTGGAGCCGTGACCCATAGGTCCGCGGTGGAAACCGTGACGTTCAATCGTACCAGCGAAACCTTTACCCTTGCTGGTGCCAATTACATCGACGAGATCGCCGCTTGCGAAAATATCAGCTGCCAGAGTTTGGCCTACCGTATATTCCGGCGTATCATCGAGACGTAATTCGCGAAGATACTTAACAGGTTTAACGCCTGCTTTGTCGAACTGACCCTTTACAGGTTTTGTCAGATGTTTTTCTTTGATGTCGCCATAGCCGATCTGAATGGAGTTGTATCCGTCGGTATCAACTGTCTTTACACGGACAACTACGTTCGGGGACGCTTCAACGACTGTAACAGGGACTACTGCGCCTTCTTCAGTGAAGATCTGAGTCATTCCCAGTTTTTTACCCAAAATAGCTTTAGACATAATCGCACCTCCTCCTATAATTTAATTTCAATGTCTACGCCAGCCGGAAGATCGAGTCTCATAAGTGCATCAACGGTTTTGTTCGATGCTTCGAGAATATCGATCAAGCGTTTGTGCGTACGCAGTTCGAACTGTTCACGAGAATCCTTGTTAACATGTGGGGAACGCAGAATCGTGAAGATGTTCTTTTCCGTCGGCAGCGGAATCGGGCCGGATACCATTGCACCTGTCCGTTTCGCCGTATCGACGATTTTCGCCGCGCTCTGATCCAGGATCTTGTGATCATACGCTTTGAGGCGAATTCTGATTCTTTCCTGTTTTGCCATTACGTAATTCCTCCTAACGTCCATTTCGTCGAATAGACTGCTCCATAGGAGTTTCCCCGCTTAACGGGCAACATCCTATTTCATTGTTTTCGACGCGTCGCAACATAGATAGACAGAGATACCCTGTTGTCGCGTACTTACTTATCATACTACAATTCGGACAGCGATGCAAGGATTTTTCTTGCGTTTTAGCCCTGTTTTATGCGCTTTCTGACCGATTTTGCATGGATGCTATTTTTTTTATTCATAAAAAAACATCTGCAGCAAATGCTGCAGATGTTTTTTTCGTTTCTTCCTATTATAAGGTTATTAGCCTTCGATTTCGGAAACAACGCCGGCGCCTACTGTACGGCCGCCTTCGCGGATAGCGAAACGCAGGCCTGCTTCAATAGCGATCGGAGTGATCAGTTCAACGTCCATTTTGACGTTATCGCCAGGCATGCACATTTCCGTGCCTTCCGGCAGCTGGATTACGCCCGTTACGTCCGTTGTACGGAAGTAGAACTGCGGACGATAGCCGTTGAAGAACGGTGTATGACGGCCGCCTTCTTCTTTCGTCAGGACATATACCTGTGCTTTGAATTTCGTGTGCGGATGAATCGTGCCCGGTTTTGCAAGTACCTGGCCGCGTTCTACTTCTTTGCGGTCGATACCACGGAGCAGTGCACCGATGTTATCGCCTGCTTCTGCCAGATCCAGGATCTTACGGAACATTTCTACGCCCGTTACAACCGTATCTTTCGGCTGATCTGCCAGACCTACGATTTCTACGGGGTCGCCGACTTTGATCGTACCACGTTCAACACGGCCTGTTGCAACAGTGCCACGGCCTGTGATGGTGAATACGTCTTCGACCGGCATCAGGAACGGTTTGTCCGTCGGACGGTCCGGCGTCGGGATGTATTCATCAACGGCTTTCATGAGGTCTTTGATGGACTGTACAGCTTCGGGATCGCCTTCCAGTGCCTTCAGAGCAGAACCGACTACGATAGGTACATCGTCGCCAGGGAAGTCATAGGAAGTGAGGAGATCGCGGACTTCCATTTCAACGAGTTCGATCAGTTCCGGATCGTCAACCTGGTCAGCTTTGTTGAGGTATACAACGATAGCCGGTACACCAACCTGGCGGGCCAGGAGGATGTGTTCACGAGTCTGGGGCATCGGGCCGTCAGCAGCGGATACGACGAGGATAGCGCCGTCCATCTGGGCAGCACCGGTAATCATGTTCTTGACATAGTCAGCATGCCCCGGGCAGTCAACGTGTGCATAGTGACGGGTCGGAGTTTCATATTCAACGTGTGCCGTGTTGATCGTAATACCACGTTCACGTTCTTCCGGAGCCTTATCAATATCAGCATATGCTTCAAACTGAGCTTTGCAGCCTTCCGTTTCGGAAAGGACCTTTGTAATAGCAGCCGTTAATGTTGTTTTGCCGTGGTCAACGTGACCGATGGTACCAATGTTAACATGCGGTTTGGTTCTTTCGTAATGTTCTTTAGCCATTTGCATTTCCTCCAATGCGTATTTAAAATTTTTAACCTCTTTCGCTGATAACTTTTTCCGCTACATTCTTAGGAACTTCTTCGTAGTGGTCAAAGGTCATCGTATAAACACCACGGCCCTGTGTCTTAGAACGCAGATCCGTTGCGTAGCCAAACATTTCTGCCAGCGGTACGAAGGCATTGATATGTTCTGCGCCAGAGCGCATTTCCATACCTTCTACACGACCGCGGCGGGAATTGAGGTCGCCGATGACATCGCCCATGTATTCTTCCGGAACGACGACTTCGACTTTCGTGTACGGTTCAAGGAGAACCGGATCAGCCTTTTTAGCGCCATCTTTAAAGCCCATAGAACCAGCAATCTTGAAGGCCATTTCCGAGGAGTCAACTTCATGATAGGAACCGTCGTATACGACGACTTTGATATCGACCATCGGGAAACCAGCAAGAACACCTGTTTCCATTGCTTCTCTGACACCGGCTTCGACAGAACCGATATATTCTTTAGGAATAGCACCGCCGACGACTTTGTTTTCAAATTCGTAGCCTTTGCCCTGTTCCTGCGGAATAAGTTCCAGCCAGCAATCGCCATATTGGCCACGGCCGCCGGACTGGCGTTTGAAGAAACCACGTGCCTTGACATCTTTGCGGATCGTTTCGCGATAAGCAACCTGCGGTTTACCTACGTTGCAGGCAACTTTGAATTCGCGGGACATACGGTCTACGATGATGTCCAGATGCAATTCGCCCATACCAGAGATAATAGTCTGGCCTGTTTCAGCATCGGTCTTGACTTTAAAAGTAGGATCTTCTTCAGCAAGACGGGCAAGGGCGATACCCATTTTTTCCTGGTCAGCTTTCGTCTTCGGTTCAACGGCAACGGAGATAACCGGATCAGGGAATTCCATCTTTTCAAGGATAATCGGATGTTTTTCATCGCACAGTGTATCACCAGTCGTCGTATCTTTCAGGCCAACGATACCGCCGATATCACCGGTGTATGCGATGGATACTTCTTCACGATGGTTAGCGTGCATGCGCAGGATACGGCCTACACGTTCCTTCTTACCCTTCGTGGAGTTGTATACGTAAGTACCTGCTTCGAGAGTACCGGAATACACGCGGAAGAATGCCAGCTTACCGACGAACGGGTCGGCCATGATCTTAAATGCCAAAGCCGAGAACGGAGCATCGTCAGAAGCTTCGCGCGTTTCATCTTCATCCGTATCGGGATTTGTCCCTTTTACAGGGGGGATATCGAGCGGGCTCGGCATGTAGTCAACGACAGCGTCGAGCAACATCTGGATACCCTTGTTTTTGTAAGCAGAGCCGCAGAGTACAGGGAACAACTTGTTCGTGCAAACAGCTTTGCGGATAGCTGCTTTGAGTTCATCGATGGTGATTTCTTCACCTTCGAGGTATTTCATCATGAGATCTTCATCGGTATCACATACAGCTTCTACCATGATGTCATGATATTTCTTTGCTTCGTCTAATTCATCTTCAGGGATATCGACGACTTCAATTTCTTTACCAAGAGCATCATCATAGACTTCTGCTTTCATGGTAATGAGGTCGATGATACCGCGGAATGTCGTTTCAGAACCGATAGGAAGCTGAACGGCAACAGCGTTAGCCTGGAGACGTTCTTTCATCATCTGAACTACGTTAAGGAAGTCAGCGCCGGTCGTATCCATCTTATTGACGAACGCGATACGGGGGACATGATAATGTTCTGCCTGACGCCAAACCGTTTCAGACTGCGGTTCTACGCCGCCTTTAGCAGAGAAAACAGCAACAGAACCGTCAAGTACACGCAGAGAACGTTCAACTTCTACCGTGAAGTCAACGTGCCCCGGAGTATCAATGATGTTGATACGATATCCTTTCCAGTGGGCCGTCGTAGCAGCAGACGTGATAGTGATACCACGTTCCTGTTCCTGGGCCATCCAGTCCATGGTAGCAGCGCCATCATGAACTTCGCCGATTTTATGAACACGGCCGGTGTAGAAAAGGATACGTTCTGTTGTCGTGGTTTTACCGGCATCGATGTGAGCCATGATACCAATATTTCTCGTTTTTTCCAAAGGAAATTCTCTACCCACGATTTTTTCCACTCCTCATGTAAATAGTCTAAATTACCAGCGATAATGAGCGAAAGCTTTGTTGGCTTCGGCCATCTTGTGCGTATCTTCCTTTTTCTTGACAGCAGCACCGGTATTGTTGAATGCGTCCATCAGTTCAGCAGCCAGTTTTTCTTTCATCGTACGTTCGCCACGTTTGCGGGCGTAACCAACTGTCCAGCGGATACCGAGAGACAGACGGCGGTCAGCACGTACTTCGACAGGTACCTGGTAGTTAGCACCGCCGACGCGGCGTGCACGGACTTCCAGGACAGGCATAACATTGTTGAGGGCCTGTTCGAAAACTTCTAATGGTTCTTTATTCATTTTGGAACGGATGATGTCAAATGCATCGTAAACGATGGATTCAGCGACACCTTTTTTGCCGTCCAGCATTACTTTGTTGATGAAGCGCGTAACCAGTTTAGAATGGTACACCGGATCCGGCAGCACATCGCGCTTCGGCACTGGGCCTTTTCTTGGCATGTCTAATTCCTCCTTATATCATGCAGGTTATCTTTTCATCTTAATCAGCAAATCTTATTTGCCTTTTTTAGCGCCGTACTTGGAACGGGACTGTTTACGGTCGGATACACCAGCTGTATCCAGAGCACCGCGGACGATGTGATAACGTACACCAGGAAGGTCTTTGACACGACCGCCTCTGATTAAAACAACACTATGTTCCTGTAAATTGTGACCAATGCCAGGAATGTACGCAGTTACTTCGATAGCGTTCGTCAGGCGGACACGGGCAACTTTACGCAGAGCCGAGTTAGGCTTTTTCGGCGTAGCTGTGTATACACGAGTGCATACGCCACGCTTCTGCGGGCAGTTTTTCAAAGCCGGTGCTGTCGATTTTGTGACAGCGACCTGACGACCTTTACGAACCAATTGGTTAATTGTTGGCATGTGGGCACCTCCTCTCCAAACAATTAGATTTATAATGTAATCATCAATGAAGCGTCAGCTTCAGGATGATGTTACCAGAATCAGCTGAGCAGTCCGACAGCTGCAGCCCCAACCTTGATCCGGCAGGCCAGCCCCAGTTCTGCCATAGTATAATTGCGATCCGTGGCAATTCCCATTTCAACGGCAAGCGTGAGCAGCGGTGCTGCTACCTGTTCATCACAGTCATTGGCAATATACAGCTGTGTGACTTCGTTTCGTTTCATTGCTTTCAGCGTCTGTTTGGCACCGACCGTCTTTCTGGCCGTACCGAGCAATTCCAAGCTCACGAAACATCACTCCTTAAAACATACAATTTGGCCGCACAACTCGCATTGCGACACTTAGATATTTTATCATTCCCCTATTTCCATGTCAATGTATTTTTCGTAAAATAAGCCATTTATTATTACACAGTCCCGCGTGGTTCAATAATTGTATTATCTGATATATGAATTCCGCATGATAAGAGGTAAAAAAAACATCACATGAAGATGTTAATCACTCTTCATGTGATGTTTCATTTATGCGATCTTAATGTCCGGCTTCTGGTGTCGTATCTTCCGGCTGGATGTCAATGGGATTGCCATCTTCATCTTCATATTCAACGGTAGGGACCGTCTTAACGACTTTCACTTTGCGGTAGCGGCTCATGCCGGTACCGGCAGGAATCAGCTTGCCGATGATGACGTTTTCCTTGAGGCCGAGAAGCGGATCGATCTTGCCCTTGATGGCTGCATCGGTAAGGACGCGGGTCGTTTCCTGGAAGGAAGCGGCTGACAAGAAGGAATCGGTAGCCAGGGCCGCTTTAGTAATGCCGAGCA
The DNA here is from genome assembly GCF_043520715.1 of Megasphaera hexanoica. NCBI lineage: Bacteria > Bacillati > Bacillota > Negativicutes > Veillonellales > Veillonellaceae > Megasphaera > Megasphaera hexanoica. Next base: position 2,653,075 of record NZ_CP171361.1, read on the forward strand.
GCATAGGCTTGCCTATAGCCGGTTTGCCGCCATTGGCTTCTATACGTTTGTTCATATCTTCAAAGACATTGACATCAATATAATCGCCTGGCAATACATCGGCATCTCCAGCATCTTCAATCTTAATCTTACGCAGCATCTGGCGTACGATAACTTCGATGTGCTTATCGTTGATACCAACGCCCTGGGATTTATAAACCTTCTGTACTTCGTATACGAGGTACCGCTGTGTTGCTTCTACACCCTGGATGCGCAGGATATCGTGAGGATTAATGGAACCGGATGTAATGCGGCTGCCCTTTTCGATGACGTCGCCTTCGTGAACTACCAGGTGAGCGCCAAAGGGAATCGTGTAGCTTCGTTCTTCGCCATCTTTGGAAAGAACATGGACGATATTGATGTCATGGTGGTCTTCTTTTTCCGTAATAGAAACAGTGCCGTCGATTTCAGTGATGATAGCATTGCCTTTCGGCTTACGGGCTTCAAACAATTCTTCGACACGGGGCAGACCTTGTGTGATATCACCAGCAGATGCAACGCCGCCTGTATGGAATGTACGCATAGTCAGCTGTGTGCCCGGTTCACCGATAGACTGTGCTGCAATCGTACCAACCGATTCGCCTACGTTGACCTTGCCGCCTGTACCAAGATCGCGGCCATAGCATTTAGCGCATACACCGTAACGGCTGCGGCAGGTAAGGACACTGCGGATCTTAACTTTATCATAATACTTGGCAACTTCTTTTGCCTGATCCGCCATGATTTCTTCGTTGAGAGGAACAATAACCTCGCCCGTATCTTTGTTAATCAGTGTTTCCGCTGCCGTACGGCCTTCAATCCGGTCTTCCAGCGGTTCAATGATGCCATTGCCTTCTACGATAGCTGTAACGTAGACACCACGGATATCATTATTGCGTACTTTGACTTCTGTTACATCGCTGCTCAGGATGCGGTCGATAGCATCTTCCGTAAGGGGAGTGCCGGCCGGGCAGATTTCCATGCCATTGGAGTCGATGACCGTTTCTTCGACAGATTTGCCAAGCATATTTTCAATCATGGCCTGGCGCAGGGAAGAGCGGATGCTTTCTTCCGGCGCACCAAGATAGACGTTTTCAATGACATTAGTATGATTCATGTCATCATTAATATCAAGCTGGCTGCCATGGAGAGACAGTTTAGGTACCTTATAGGCAACGAGTTCATCCATATCATCTGTCGTGAGGACGTGTCCTTCCGGCAGAATGACTTCACCTGTACCGGCATCGACGATATCAGCAGCCAATACACGGCCGATAATCTTATCCGCCATGAGAGCCACAGCCTGACGGGTAGAGCCGGCCAGACGGGCCCGTTCGCGAATCAGGTCGATACCGAAAACATCACAGTCTTCTTCCCGGACAATGACATCCTGGGAAACATCGACGAGACGACGGGTCAGATATCCCGAGTCGGCGGTCCGCAATGCCGTATCGGCCAGACCTTTACGGGCACCATGGGACGATGTGAAGTAATCCAGTACAGACAGGCCTTCCCGGAAATTTGCCTTGATGGGCAAGTCGATGATTCGGCCCGACGGGTCAGCCATCAGGCCACGCATACCGGCAACCTGACGAATCTGCTGTTTATTACCACGGGCACCGGAGTCAGCCATCATGAAGATGGAGTTGAACGGATCCATGTTATCCATCATGACTTCCGTTACGTCATCCGTTGCTTTTTCCCAGATGGAGCAGGTCTTACGATACCGTTCGTCTTCCGTTATAAGGCCGCGGAGATACATTTTGGATACATTCTGTACCTGTTTATCGGCGGCATCGAGGATGTCCCATTTTTCAGCAGGAATCTGAATATCAGAAATAGCAATGGACATACCAGCCTGACGGGCATAATGATAACCGATTGCCTTGATATTATCCAGAAGTTCCGCCGTCTTTGTATTGCCGACAAGATGGAAGCAGGCATCGACGAGCTTGCCAATCTGTTTTTTATTCATGAGTACGCCAAGGCAGTTCACATCGACGTACTCTTTATCTTTCTTGAATTCCGCTACTGCTTCTTTATCTACTTTACGTGCCGGGAGCGGACGGGTCTTCAGGAGATCGACCCCGAATTTTTCTTTAAGGGCTGAAAAACCATAGTCGAGGATACGGCCTTCGCTATCCTTGATTTTAACGAAATGGGTCGTATCGATGAGACCATTTTCATAAGCGAATACGGCATCTTCCGGATTGGTGAAAACCATGACTTTATCCGTATGGAACAAGCGCAGTGGTTCATAAATCTGGTAATTGTATAACAGCTTGCCAGCCGTCGTTTCAATCAGGCCATGGCCAGGGATACGGACTTTGATAAGCGCTTCGATATCGATTGCCTTGGCATCATAGGCCAGCATGACTTCATCATAATTGGAGAAAATCTTACCTTCACCTTTGGCAGCCGGTTTGACCAGCGTCAGATAGTAGGCACCAAGGACCATATCCTGTGTCGGAACGGCAACAGGTTTACCATCTTTCGGAGCTAAGATATTGTGTGCCGACAACATGAGTGTACGGGCTTCCGACTGGGCTTCCACCGAAAGTGGCAGGTGGCATGCCATCTGGTCACCATCGAAGTCGGCATTGAATGCCGTGCAGACCAGCGGATGCAGTTTGATAGCCCGGCCTTCCCAAAGGATCGGTTCGAAAGCCTGGATACCGAGACGATGCAGTGTCGGGGCACGGTTGAGGAGAACCGGATGTTCCTTAATGACATCTTCCAGGACATCCCATACTTCATTGCTGACACGTTCGACCTTTTTCTTGGCATTCTTGATATTAGTAGCAATACCCTTTTCAACGAGTTTCTTCATGACGAAGGGCTTAAACAGTTCCAGTGCCATTTCCTTCGGCAGACCGCACTGATGCATTTTCAGTTCCGGACCAACAACGATAACGGAACGGCCGGAATAGTCAACACGTTTACCGAGGAGGTTCTGACGGAAACGGCCCTGTTTCCCCTTCAGCATGTCGGAAAGAGATTTGAGAGGACGGTTGCCCGGGCCGGTGACCGGTCGGCCACGGCGGCCATTGTCGATAAGCGCATCGACGGCTTCCTGGAGCATACGCTTTTCATTGCGGACGATGATATCCGGCGCACCCAGTTCCAACAGGCGGCTCAGACGGTTGTTACGGTTGATGACGCGGCGGTACAGATCATTCAGATCCGATGTAGCAAACCGGCCACCATCCAGCTGTACCATTGGACGCAGTTCCGGCGGAATGACCGGGATGACATCCATGATCATCCATTCCGGTTTATTTCCTGAATGGCGGAATGCTTCTACTACTTCCAGACGGCGGATAGCACGGACACGGCGCTGACCAGAAGAGTCACGCAGTTCTTCCCGTAAATCCTTATCGAGCTGGTCCAGATCCAGTTCCTGAAGGAGCTCCTTGACAGCAGCAGCCCCCATGCCGACGCGGAATTTATCGCCATACATTTCCTGATACTGGCGGTATTCCGTTTCTGTCAGCAATTGTTTTTTAACCAACGGCGTGTCACCGGGGTCAAGAACGATAAAAGAAGCAAAATACAATACTTTTTCCAGAGAGCGGGGCGAGATATCGAGAATCAGGCCCATACGGCTCGGAATACCTTTAAAATACCAAATATGAGATACGGGTGTAGCCAATTTGATATGGCCCATCCGTTCGCGGCGGACCTTGGCACGGGTTACTTCAACACCGCAACGGTCGCAGACAACACCTTTATAACGAATACGTTTATATTTCCCGCAATGGCATTCCCAGTCCTTGGTCGGCCCAAAGATGCGTTCGCAAAACAGGCCGTCCCGTTCCGGTTTCAGCGTACGGTAGTTAATTGTTTCCGGCTTCTTTACTTCGCCATGAGACCATTCCAGGATTTTTTCCGGTGATGCCAGACCAATCCGCATTGAATCAAATTCATTCACATCCAGCACAAATACCGCTCCCTTCTCTATAGTGACTATTATTCATCTTCATTAGTTTCATCATCCGCGCTATCTTCTCCCGGGACGGTTTCATACGTCATGCCACTCATGATGTCATCTTCTTCGCCAGCATTGACATATTCATCATCACTGACATCGGCTGCATCATCAGCCGGAGCTTCGGTCGGAGCGTTTCCGTCTCCTTCATGTTCCCCTTCCATGACACGGCGCAGATCATCATTCTGTTCCGGTTCGACATCGTCATCATCATCCAATTCCTTGATGACAACTTCATCACCGTCTTCATTGAGAATCTGCACATCCAGGCCAATAGCCTGCAATTCTTTCAGCAGTACTTTAAACGATTCAGGAACGCCCGGTTCCGGAATATTTTCCCCTTTGACAATCTTTTCATATGCCTTGACACGGCCGACGACATCGTCGGACTTGACAGTCAGCATTTCCTGCAGCGTATAGGCAGCGCCATAGGCTTCAAGGGCCCAGACTTCCATTTCCCCGAAACGCTGGCCGCCGAACTGGGCTTTACCACCGAGCGGCTGCTGTGTAACCAGAGAGTACGGGCCGGTCGAACGGGCATGGATTTTATCATCGACGAGATGATGCAGTTTGAGGAAGTATGTGTACCCGACCGTGACACGGCGGTCCATCGGTTCCCCTGTACGACCATCATAGAGGATGGATTTCCCATCTTCCGGAAGACCGGTCAATTTCAGAGCTTCAAAGACATCTTCTGCATGGGCACCATCAAATACCGGCGTAGCAATGTGGATACCGGCTTTATCCGGTTTCGGCATGCCATATTTATCATAATCATATCCAACAGCCCGGAGTTTGCTTTCCAGTGTCGGATCCATTGCTTTAATCTGTAATCCCAGTTCATGCATAGCCCAGCCCAGATGAGTTTCCAATACCTGACCGATATTCATTCGGGACGGTACGCCCAACGGATTCAACACAATCTGTACCGGTGTACCATCCGGCAGGAACGGCATATCTTCCTGGCGCATAACGCGGGAAACGACACCTTTATTACCATGACGGCCGGACATCTTATCCCCTTCATGGATTTTACGTTTCTGGGCAATGTATACACGGACGAGACGGTTGACGCCCGGCGGCAGTTCATCATTATTTTCACGGGAGAAAATACGGACATCGACAATTTTACCGGATTCACCATGAGGCACACGCAGCGATGTATCACGGACTTCCCGTTCTTTATCACCGAAAATAGCGCGCAGGAGCCGTTCTTCCGGAGTCAGTTCCGTTTCTCCCTTTGGCGTGACCTTGCCTACCAGGACATCCCCGGGGAATACGTCGGCACCGACCATGATGATGCCGTCTTCGTCAAGGTTCTTCGTGCTGTCTTCGCTGACATTCGGTATTTCGCGGGTAATTTCTTCAGATCCCAGTTTCGTATCGCGGGCATCGCATTCGTATTCTTCGATGTGGATGGATGTATATAAATCGTTTTTCGGTAAATCTTCGCTCAATAGGACAGCATCTTCGTAGTTATAGCCTTCCCAAGGCATGTATGCGACGAGGATGTTATAGCCGAGGGCCAGTTCGCCACCATCGGTAGCCATGCCATCAGCCAGCACCTGGCCTTCTTCCACATGTTCACCTTTATACACAAGAGGACGCTGGTTGATACATGTACTCTGGTTGGAACGGACAAACTTGATCAGTCGGTATGTATCTTCTGTACCGCTGTCAGTGCTGACGATAATTTCATCACCTGTAACACGTTTGATGACGCCGGCATGTTTAGCCAAGATGCAGACGCCGGAGTCGCAGGCCGCCTTATATTCCATGCCGGTGCCGACAAGCGGAGCCTGGGTTCGGAGAAGAGGCACAGCCTGACGCTGCATGTTAGCACCCATGAGGGCACGGTTGGCATCGTCGTTTTCCAGGAATGGAATCATAGAGGTACCGACAGATACGACTTCCTTAGGTGATACGTCCATGAAATCGACCCGTTCAGCACGGAATTCACGGGTATCTTCCCCATGACGGCAGGCGACACGTTCGTGTACGAAATGACCGTCTTCTGTCAGCGGTTCGTTAGCCTGGGCAATGATATATTGTTCTTCTTCATCAGCCGTGATGTAGTGTACATCGTTGGTAACGACGTGGGTTTCCTTATCCACGCGGCGGTACGGTGCTTCGATAAAGCCGAATTCATTGACCTTGCCAAAGCAGGCCAGAGAAGAAATCAAACCGATATTCGGACCTTCAGGCGTTTCTACCGGACACATACGGCCGTAATGGGAATGATGAACGTCGCGGACTTCAAACCCGGCGCGTTCACGGGATAAACCACCGGGGCCAAGGGCACTAAGACGGCGTTTATGTGTCAGTTCGGCCAGAGGATTGGTCTGGTCCATGAACTGGGATAACTGGCTGGAACCAAAGAATTCTTTAATAGCAGCTACGACAGGCCGGATATTGATTAATACCTGCGGCGTGATCTGTTCCGAATCCTGGATAGTCATACGTTCACGGACAACCCGTTCCATACGGGTCAGGCCGATGCGGAACTGATTCTGCAGTAATTCTCCGACGCAGCGCAGGCGACGGTTGCCCAGATGGTCAATATCATCGACGTTGCCAAAGCCATCCATCAGATTGAGGAGATAATCGATGTTGGCAATAATGTCTTCCTTCGTAATCGTGCGGTGTTCATATGGCAAGTTGCTGTTATTGCAGATAATCTTGTAGACAGAACCATCCGCTTTTTCAACAAAAGCGATGGCCAGTCCGTCTCCGGAAAATACACCGCTTTCCTTGATTTTCTGTACTTCAGCGTCGCCAATTTCCGTTTTTGCCGGTATGACGACTTCCCCTGTTTCCGGATTGACAATCGGTTCATGCAGAGTCAGTCCGAACAGGCGGCGCTGCCATCCCAGTTTCTTGCCAGCCTTATAGCGGCCTACGCGGGCCATATCATAGCGGCGGGAATCAAAGAAGAGTCCTTCAAAAAGATTGCGGGCGCTTTCTACCGTAGGTGGTTCACCAGGACGCAGTTTTTTATAAATTTCTACAAGGGCTTCATCCTGTGATTCGGTCGTATCCTTTTCAAAAGTGGCTTTGAGGCGCTTATCATCATAGAAAAGGTCGAGAATATCCGCATTGGTAGACCAGCCAAGGGCACGGATAAGTACCGTCACAGGGATTTTCCGGTTGCGGTCGATACGGGCATAGACGATATCATTGGCGTCCGTTTCCAGTTCAATCCAGGCACCGCGGTTCGGGATAACCGTCGAATTGTACAGACGGATACCCATGGGGTCGATTTCACGGCCATAATACACACCTGGTGAGCGGACGAGCTGGCTGACTATAACACGTTCTGCACCGTTAATAATAAACGTACCTGTATCAGTAATCAGCGGGAAGTCTCCCATGAATACTTCCTGGTCTTTGATTTCGCCGGTCACATGGTTGACGAGACGGATCTGGACGCGGAGCGGTGCGGCATAGGTCGTATCCCGTTCCTTGCATTCACGGATATCGTACTTCGGTTCCCCTAATTTAAAATCTTCAAAAGATAAGGATAAATTCCCCGCAGCGTCTTCAATCGGCGAAATATCCCTGAATATGTCTTTGAGCCCCTTTTCTAAAAACCATTCGTAGGATTTAATCTGTAAATCCAGCAAATGCGGCATCTTCAAGACTTCGTTGATTTTCGCATACGTATAGCGGGTCCTTTTCCCAACTTGTACAGGTTTGAACATGCTGTTACTTCACCCCTTATAAAAACTAAATCACCAATGAATGTGTGTGAAACTTGCGAAAAGCGACAAAAAAGCAAGGCTCCATATCAAGAATAGATTGAACCTTGCTTAATTTTTGTTAACCGGAAGCAGTTCCTCCATGTATCTCACAAATAGCATACTCGCAAATTGAACATTTTGCAATGAGTTATTATAGCACATGGAGTCGCTTCCGTCAATATATAATTTTATTTATTTACTGATTTTAGCCAGTGTATATTTTTTCTTGCCTTTACGGACGACGACATATTTACCATTGGAATTCTTATGTGGCCGTACGATTTCGTCAAGGCTGGTCACTTTGATACCGTTGATTGTTACAGCACCATTAGTGATATCTTCACGGGCCTGCCGTTTGGACGAATAAATAGTAGAATCGACCAGCCAGTTAACCACATCTTTTTCTTCATCCGTCACATCGACGGTCGGCATTTTACCAAAGGCCTGTTCCAGTTCATGTTCTGTAAGGTCAGCAATGCTGCCGTGATACAAGGCTTCTGTGATGTTCTGTGCTTCTTTGAGAGCCTGTTCACTATGTACGAACCGGGTGACTTCTTCTGCCAGACGGCGCTGGGCCAGGCGTTTTTCCGGTTCCTTTTCAACAGCTTCCGCCAAGGCATCGATTTCTTCCTTGCTGAGGAATGTAAAGTATTTGAGATACTTAACGACATCGGCATCGTCCTGATTGAGCCAGAACTGATAGAATTCAAAGGGAGATGTCTTTTCCGGATCCAGCCAGATAGCTCCACCGGCGGTCTTGCCAAATTTTGTTCCATCCGATTTGAGCATGAGAGGAATCGTCAGCGCATATACCGGCGTATTGCCGCCATGCATCTTGCGGATCATATCAATGCCGCCGGTGATATTGCCCCACTGGTCAGCACCGCCGACCTGGAGCTGCACGTCATATTTGCTGTACAGGTGTTCATAATCGACAGCCTGAAGAATCTGATAGGTAAATTCCGTAAACGAGATGCCCGCTTCCAGACGGCTGGCTACGACTTCCTTGGCAAGCATGACATTAATAGGGAATAACTTACCATAATCACGCAGGAAATCAAGGAGGCTGATCTGGGAAAGCCAATCGAAATTATTGACGAACGTAATATTTTCATCATCGCCAAAAAGATGAGTAAACTGTGCTTTCAACTTTTCCGCATTGTCATGGATTTTTTCCATGGTCTGCAGTTTGCGTTCCGTCTTACGGCCGCTGGGATCACCGATAGCACCGGTACCGCCGCCGATGACGATATAAGGATGATGCCCCTGAAGGGCAAACCGTTTCAGCATCATAAAAGGAATAAGATGTCCTATATGGAGACTATCGCCCGTAGGATCGACGCCGCAATACAGAGAGATTTTCTTTTCATCAGTCAATTTGCGGAGATTTTCTTCTTCTGTCATCTGATTGATGGCTCCACGCCAGGTCAGTTCGTCAATAATATTCATGAAATCGGCTCCTTATCTTCATAGGATTGTGTTCTAATTATTCATTATAGCCTACCCGGCCCGGTCCGTCAAACCCATTCCAATAGAAAAAGAAGGCGCCGCACAAAGATTCGTTTTATGCAGCAGCCTTCTTTATTCTCTGTTGACAGACAATCAATTATTTTGCCACGGGCTTCCGGCGAAGATGAACGGAAAAACCATGATACAATTCCTTGAAATATGCCAGGCGGACCCGTCCCTGGTCATCATAAAACAGACCATTATCAGCATATTCTACGCCACGGTGTTTGTAATATGCCATAGCCCGTTCCATATCGCGCGTGTCAATCCCGATATGCCCTTTTTCCCCAGGAAGAGTCTGATAGCATACTTCGACAACCGTACCGACAAAATAAGACACCCCGGGAATAGTGATTTTTTCCTGGTCCAGGAGTGCGCACAGACGATCCGTTACGTCTTCTGCCTCCGCCTGTGTCTTACAATGGATGCCTGTATGACAAATTTCAAAACCCAGCAGATTATGTACAGCCTGACGGCAGGTCGCCGTAATGCCAGCCCAGTCTTTGTTCCGGACCATATCAGACGGTGTCATGAAACTGCCACCGACAGCGGCAACATTGGAAAGGTCAAGATATTCGGTCATATTTTCGAGATTGACTCCCCCCGTAGGCAGGAACTTCATATCACGAAATGGACCGGCCAGCGCCTTCAGCGTCTTCACGCCACCATATGCAGCAGCCGGGAAGAACTTGCAAACTTCAATTCCCATGCCATTTGCCGCTTCGATATCGGCTGGGCTGACCGTACCCGGAACGATATCTACGTGATTGTCGATACACCACTGGGTAACAGCCGGATTAAAGGCCGGTGTAACGATAAACTCTGCACCAGCTTTGACAGCGGCATCGGCCTGGGCAACGTTGTGCACCGTACCGGCACCGACGAGGAGTCCCGGCACATGCTGGCGCATAGCCCGGATTGCATCAAGGCAGGCATCAGTGCGGAATGTAACTTCAGCCACGGGCACTCCGCCATCGACCAGGGCCTGTCCAAACGAAACGGCATCTGCCGCATCGTCAATGACGACGAGTGGAACAAGTCCAATATCAAACATCATTTTCATGTTTTCACTAATCATATTATTTCCTCCTTATTTCGCACGTTCCTGAAATTCCTGCAACTGGCTGCGCGTAGGAAGGCCTTCATTATCACCGGCTACCTGAATTTGCAGAGCACCGATGGCCGCACCACGCCGTGCCGCATCATACAAAGACAACCCGTCCAGCAGGCCGCTTGTAAATCCTGCGGCAAATCCATCACCAGCCCCAACGGTATCGACAATATGATCGACGTGATAGCTGGGCACATAATGTGTTTCTTCTGCCGTGCAGACATAGACACCGTCACTGCCGCCAAGTTTAATGGCAACAGTTTTTACACCATGATCAAGATAGAACTGGCCGATAGACTTTTCATCAGCAAGTCCTGTAATCCGCAGTGCTTCACTCAGGCCGGGCAGTACGATATCGGCTTTGAGCGAAAACTTGCATACCGTATCACACATCGTCTGTTCATCCGGCCAGAGCATGGGCCGGAGATTCGTATCAAAGGATACGGGCACGCCATTTTGATGAGCTTCTTCCATGAGAAAAGCGATGGCTTGACGACAATTATCGGACAATGCCAGAGGAATTCCGGTCACGTGCAGAAGCTGCACGCCCTGCCAGTCGATACCGGCAAAATCCGCTGCAGTCAAATGAGTGAATGCCGTATTACGCCGGATATTGGCAACTTTCGGATCACCACAGGATACTTTCTCCTTCATCTGGAACCCCGTCATATACGCATCATCGACCTGTACGTACGTATCATGAATATGATTTTCCCGGAGGAAATTGCAGATACATGTCCCAAAAGGATCGTTTCCCACACGGGATACATAATAGGCATCAAACCCCAGGCGTGCCATGCCGACAATATAATTTAATTCCGCGCCGCAGACATGGCGTTCAAAATGTTTCACCTGGTCCAGCGGACCTTCACTTTCTGCAACGAGAAGCCCCATCGCTTCCCCGATGGTCAGGACTTTACCCATCCTAACAGCCTCCTTCATAACGGATATACTATTTATTTTTACTATAAATTCCTCTATTTATACTACCATGGCGACAGGGAAACATCAATTCTCCTGCCGCCATCAAAAACCAATATTTTTCTAACATACTAGAATTTATGTTATATTTTTGTTAGGAAGAAAAATTATTTTTTCAGCATTTCCCGGATATGAGCACGGACGCCAATCGTATCTATACGGCTCAGATGATCGGTCACAGCCTGAGAAAAGCCGGGAATCTCTGTCAAATCTTCGCCCCACCAGTCCATCTGCTTCAGGACTGCCGCAACATACGCTACATCAGGAAGTGCCGCATGAGAAGCGATAAATGCCAGTCTGTCCGCATCGTCACGGATAGGATATGTATCCCCACCGCGGTGTCCGATGAGACAATCATTTCCTTTGTCCTGCGAACGGTAAAAAGCCAGCAGAGCTGCCATGGAATAGGTCAGCCACTGCGGCAGTTGTCCCGTAGCACGCAGACTGTCTTTCAAAGATGGAAGAATGCGGGCTCTCCATTTTGCCGTCGAATTAAGGGAAATCGCCAGAAGTTCATGGTGGACAAAGGGATTTTCAAACCGTTCAAATACAGCATTGGCAAACGACCGCACATCATTCTGATTCATAGGAACCGTCGGAAGGATTTCGTTATAGACCGTCTGTTCCAGCGATAGGCGGATATCTTCGTCTGCCATACACTGGCCTACATAATCCAGACCAGCCAGATAGGCGCCAAGGACCATCGACGTATGTGCTCCGTTCAGGATTCGCACTTTCCGTTCCTTATACACCGTAATATCCGTCGTGAAAACTGCCTGAAAATAGGTCGAAGTAAAGGGCAGCCGTCTTTCCAGTCCCGGACTTTCAATAGCCCAGAGCGCAAAAGGTTCAGCTATATCCAGGAGTTCATCCGTATAGCCCAGCTCTTTTTGAACCGCCTGTGCTGTTTGTTCATCAGGGTATCCTGTGACAATGCGGTCTACGAGAGTATCTGTAAACTGGCAGGCCTTGTCGAGCCACAGTGAGAATGCAGACGGCAGGTTCCAGAGTGCAGCATACTGATTGACACAGGCACGCAGGGTCCGGCCATTATGATCAATTAGTTCGACCGGCAGAATGACCAGTCCCTTATCTTCTGCCCCATTAAAATAGCGATAACGCGCATAAAGGAACTGAGTCAGCTTGGCCGGATACGTCCGGGGCGGCCGGTCTTCCAGCTTATCTCCGGGAGAAAAAACGATACCCCCATCGGTCGTATTGGACGTTATATATGCAAGCGTATCGAGTCTGGCCAACGCCATATAGGCATCATAATCAGCAATAGGGGACAGGACATCGTCAATGCAGGTGATGACACGGTCGGATACGACTTTCCGGCCATTCTGCATTCCCTGGAGGCGTACTGTATAGAGATTCTGCTGCCGGGCAAACGATTCCGGCCGTCTGGCAGCCCGCGGCGTCACAATTACCACATTGCCATCAAAGCCCTGTTCTTCATTAGCTACATCAATGGCATAATCGACAAACGCCCGCATAAACCGTCCTTCCCCGAATTGCAGGACCCGGACCGGATGCCGGCTATGGGTAAAACAGGATTCAATAGATTCCATCATCTTCACCATTCCTTCCCGATAAGAGAAAAACCCGGATACCGCCGGCAGGCAGCATCCGGATTTGTATTCCGCATCAAATGACCAGTGATAATACGAGGACAATTGCCAGACCAACGACGGAGTTGGTAAGTTCCAGGAGCCCCCAGGTTTTGAATGTCTGTCCCATAGAAAGATTGAATGTTTCTTTCATCATCCAGAACGCTGCATCATTCGGCATCGTAATGGTATTGCTGCCCGCAGCCGTAGCCAGCATGAGCAGCGTCGGATCCACATGGAATACGGGGATCAGTGGAGCTACAATGCCGGCTGCAGTAATGGCTGAAACAGCGCCCTGCCCTGTAGCCCAGCGGATAATGACCGTAATGATCCAGGCCAGGATAAGCGGGGAAATAGAAAGTCCTGTAACAGCGGCAGCAATATGCTGTCCAACACCGGCATCGACAATGACCTGTTTGAATACGCCGCCGGCACCAATGATGAGGACCACCGTAGAAATACCTTTGATTGCATTAGTAATAGACGTAGACGTTTCATCTACCGTGCGGCCTGCACGGATACCGAATACATAAATAGCGACCAAAACTGCCGTAAGCAGGCTGACATTCGGGCTGCCAAAGAAGCCAAAAGCCGTAGCAAGGGCCGTTCCCTTGCCAGCCGTAGCTTCGACGATCGTATTGCCAATCATAAAAATAGCTGGCAGGAGGGGAATAATCAGGCAGACCAGAAACGGTGGCAGCTTGTATTGGCCGACAGCCACTTCGCTGAGATTCCCCAGTTTAGGTTCTGCATAGGTGTCGATTCCCTTGAGGAATTTTGGTAAAACAATACCAGCACAGATAATAGACGGAATAACGACGACCAGTCCCAGAAGATAGACCATGCCGCTGTCAGCACCAAAGGCGTCCACCAGGGCAACCGGGCCCGGTTGAGGTGGGAAAATGCTGTGTGCCTGGGCAACTGCTGCCAGAACCGGAATAATCAGGAACATATATGGAACTTTGGCTTCCTTGGCAATACTGACGACCAGCGGCACTACGACCATAAAAGCCACTTCAAAGAACATGGAAATACCAAAGATGACACCAACGATAAGGACGCCCCATTTCAACGTGCGGACACCACAATGCTTGACGATGGTATCGGCAATTTTTTTGGACGCCCCGCAGTCGGTCATGAGCTGACCCAGAGCTGCCCCCAGGACGACGATAAGGCCGACGCCGCCAAGCGTACTGCCAGCCCCTTTACTGATCGTCTTGACCAGTGTACCGGCATCCATCCCTTCCATAAACGCAACAAAAATAGCCATTAAGAGCAACGTAATCATGCTGTGCAGCTTGACCTTTACGGTCAGGAACAACAGCATGGCAATGGCTACGACTACCCATAGCACAGGTAACCAGTGTTCCATAATAACCTCCTTTGGACAAGCCTGTCATTTTTCTTGTCCGTCTGCATAATAATGATAAATAAATACTAAAACTAAAATAGTAAAAGTATAACAGGCAAAAGCAACCCCTTACTGACAGGGAAACTGGAAAAACGATATGGCATTTCCATAACAGAGCCGGTGGATGAGCGACGCCAGCTGTGCTTCGTCATCAGGAAATTCCCCGCATTCCACTAGATTCCCCAGCCAGTCACAAAGAATACGCCGGAAATACTCATGACGCGGATACGATAAGAACGACCGGGAATCGGTCAGCATCCCCACCATATTACCTAATACGGTTTCTTCCGATACAATCGTCAGATAGTCGAGGAGCCCCTGTTTCGTATCGTTGAACCACCAGGGAACGCCCGGCTGGATACGGGACGCAATCCCTTCTTTGGGAAAAGATGCTCCCAGAACCGTAAGAGCCATCAAATCATACGGTGACGCTGAAAATAAAATAGTCTTCGGCAAACTGCCTTCCCGTTCCAGGTGATCCAGGAAGCGGGCTAATTTTTCAATATTGCAGCACCGGCCAATCGCATCGTACCCGGTATCAGCCCCGAAACGCCGGTACATATCGGTATAGACGTTGCGAAGAGCCCCCATATGGAGTTCCATGACCCATCCCCGGTGCCGGTATTCACCAGCCAGGAATAGGAGAAGGCCTGTAAGATACTGTTCCCGTTCATCTGAAGAGATAGTTTTATGACTCAGTCCTTTTTGGAAAATACGTTCCAGCGAAGCCGCCGGCACAGGCTGATAGACGACTTCATCCAGAGCGTGGTCGGCTGCCCGGCAGCCCATTTCAGCAAATACATCCATCCGCCGCTTCAATGCATCGCACATATCGGCAAACGTATGAATCGTCATATCTGCCGATTCCCCCAGCTGTTCCACATAAGAAGAAAAATCATCTCCTTCAATGTGCATCAGCCTGTCAGGGCGCATCGCCGGTACGACCCGGGCAGAATGGAACTGGCTATCGTGAAGCACCTGATGCCAATGAAGATCATCAGCCGGATCGTCTGTCGTGCACAGGACCCGTACCCGGGATTTTTGGAGAAGCCCCTGCACGCGCAGACTATCATCACATTCCAGTATTTCCTGACAATGATGGAAGATATCCGGAGCCGTCTGCTCTGATAATACCTGCCGGCAGCCAAAATAGCGCCGTAATTCCAGGTGACTCCAATGATACAGTGGATTGCCCGGCGCACGAGAAAGCGCTTTCGCATAAGCTGTGAATTTTTCTAAATCACTTTCCTCACCGGTCACATCCCGCTCAGGTATCCCGCAGGCCCTCATGAGCCGCCATTTGTAATGATCACCACCCAGCCAGGCTTCGGTAATACTGGAAAAGCGGTGATTTTCAGCGATATCCCGGGGAGAAATATGACAATGATAATCTACAATAGGTTCCGTTTCGGCATATCCATGATAGAGCTGCCGCGCCGTACGGGAATGGAGCAGGAAATCTTCCGTCATAAATTCTGTCATCGTCGTGCCACACCCTCTCTATTTTTGTGTAAGCGCTTACAATAATTTATTACATAGAGAAATGTAACATGCCTCCACCGGTCTGTCAATGTTCATGCGAAATAGATATAATTTATGTTTTTTATTAACTTAAACTCATCAAAACATCACTTTTTCATCAATTATATCCTGAAAAATCCGGTAGCAAAGCTTATTTCTTATGATACATGCACGCATTTTCCATCTAGTTAGTATAATGCAATGCTTCTGTATTTTTTGTGTAACCACTTTCACGATATGTATTTACTCTCTTTCTCATTTTATGCTATACTCAATGTAAATATAGGATTTTTCATGATGATAGAGAGGTTCTCCTATGTCGGATATGAACGTAACCATCTATGATATAGCAAAAAAATGTCATGTATCTATTGCCACCGTGTCGCGGGTCCTTAATGGCAACAGCCGGGTCAGCGAAAAAACGCGCCGCATCGTGCTGGATGCCATAAAGGACATGGGTTATACACCTAATCCGTTTGCCCGCGGTCTGGGTCTGGACTCTATGAAAATCGTCGGTGTTCTCTGTACCAGTCTGACCGATGCTTTTTTTGCCCGTGCCGTATCCCTCATCGAAGACGGAATGAGGCAGCACCACTTCGATATCATGCTCTCCTGCACAGGCCCCAATACAGGTCATAACAGCCCATATATCACCGGTCTGGTCAATAAGCATGTCGACGGCCTGATTACAGTAGGCACCGTCTTTTCTTCAGAGCCTGATATTGCAGCCCTTACTGCAGCTGCCGGCAAAATTCCGGTTCTCACCATCAACTGCGATTACCACCAGCCTGGCATTTATAGCATCGTTTGTAACGAAGCAGAAGGCATGCGGCGTCTTGTCCACACGCTTGCCAGACAACACTGCCGGCACATCGCCTATCTGTACGATGTCCGCACCTACAGTGGCCGTCATAAACTGCAGGGCCTGCGTCAGGGATTGAAAGAACTGGGCATAAAAGAAAATCCGGCACTCATCCAGCAAGTTTCTCTCAACCTGGAAGGTGCTGAAAAAGCGATTGAAAACCTTGTCTCCCGCAATGTTCCTTTCGATGCGATTGTCACATCAGAAGACATTCTTGCCGTCGGAGCACAAAGAGCTGCCCTGGAAAACGGCCGGTATGTACCAGTCATCGGCTGGAACAATTCCATCCTTGCCACCTGCGCCACTCCTACCCTGAGCAGTATCGACAACAGGCTGGACAGCCTGTGTGCCAGCGCCGTCCAGTCCATGACCCAGCTTCTCTCCGGACAGGATCAGCCTGTCCCTGTCCGCACAGAATTCAGTGCTATCCTTGTAGAACGTGAAAGCTTCCAGACAAAAAAAGAGTGAAACACTTCATTTTAAACGTGTCTCACTCTCTTAGCCTTTATATACCGGGGATGTAACAAAATGCTCTGTCAAAATCATTTTGTCACATCCTCGTTTTTCTATGCAGCCACACCTTATGGCTGTTTGCCAATATAGGCAAGGATTCCCCCATCAACATAAAGAATATGCCCATTTACAAAGTCGGAAGCATGCGAGGCCAGGAAAATAGCCGGTCCTTCCAAATCTTCCGTAGTCCCCCACCGGCCTGCCGGCGTCTTGGAAACAATGAAGGCATCAAAAGGGTGACGGGAACCATCAGACTGCCGCTGCCGGAGTGGGGCAGTCTGGGGCGTTGCAATATATCCCGGGCCAATGCCGTTGCACTGGATATTGGCTCCGCCAAATTCCGAACAGATATTACGGGTCAGCATCTTGAGACCGCCTTTGGCAGCCGCATAAGCCGATACCGTTTCCCGGCCCAGTTCGCTCATCATAGAGCAGATATTGATGATTTTTCCTTCACCTTTGGCAATCATGCCGGGGATAACCGCTTTGGATACGATGAACGGTGCGACGAGGTCGATATCGATGACCTGGCGGAAATCCGCTTCATCCATATCACACATAGGAATCCGCTTGATGATGCCGGCATTATTGACGAGGATATCAATGGTCCCCAGGCTGGCGTCAATATCTGCTACCATATCCCGGACTTTCTCTGTATCTGTCACGTCACAAATATACCCTTGGGCCTCAATTCCTTCTTTTTCATAGGCAGTCATGGCCATGTCCAGATGTTCCTGGCTGCGGCAATTAAAGGCGATGCGGGCTCCAGCCCGGGCATAGGCTCTGGCAATGGCAAACCCTATGCCATATGACCCGCCAGTAACGAGAGCGACTTTTCCTTTCAGGGAAAACATATCCATATAACTCATGTCTATTTCCTCCTTATCGCACAGCATTTGTATAAAAGGCGGCAGCTTTCTCAATTTCGTCAAAATCTCTGCGGCGCACCCGGTCAACACTGACCAGATTGCTGCCAATACCAAAGGAATCTACGCCAGCCGCCAGAAAATCTCCAATATTATGTTCCGATACGCCGCCAACAGCCGATAAGCGCAATTGGGATAAAGACGCTTTGACGGCTTTGAAATACGAAGGTCCCAGATTACCGGCCGGGAAAATTTTGACAATATCGGCCCCGGCTTCCCAGGCCGTTTCGGCTTCTGTCGGCGTATAAGCTCCAGGCAGTGAAATCAGGCCTTTCTGCTTAGTATACCGGATGACATCCGTATTCGTATTCGGTGAAATGATGAATTCGGCTCCGGCCTGTGCCGCATCTTCTACCTGCTCTACAGAAAGGACGGTACCGGCGCCAATATGCATCCGGCCGCCAAACTGTTTTTGCAGGATAGCAATACTCCGCAGCGTATCCTTGCAGGCTTCTTCATCACCAG
Organism: Megasphaera hexanoica; assembly: GCF_043520715.1. Lineage (NCBI taxonomy): Bacteria > Bacillati > Bacillota > Negativicutes > Veillonellales > Veillonellaceae > Megasphaera > Megasphaera hexanoica. Next base: position 2,671,730 of record NZ_CP171361.1, read on the forward strand.
GCCGGTAGGTCACTTCGACAAAGCGCACGCCCCCGTGCTGCAGAGCTTCTACAGCTGGCACAATATCCTGACTGGCAACGCCGCGGATAATAGAAATAATTTTAGCATCCAGCATGTCTTGCAATAAACTCATATCCATTCTCCTTTCCCTTAAAGCAGTCCGCGCAAACCAGCCAGATAAAGGGCGCCCCGGCCAGATAAGGCCTGTTGCTGTTCTTCTGCGGCCAGCACGACCTGATAACCATCTTTTTTCAGGATTGCCTCGTAGGCTTTTTGCATGACCGTATTACCGGCTACGACAAAGATGGCTTTTTCCAATCCGGCAAAAATCCGGCTTCTCTTCAGTGCCGTCATATCATCCGCCATGAGCAGCCCAAGGAGATAATTCTGCGCTTCCTGTGCCGTATAATGACAGAACATCCCAAGGATTCGCGTCATAAAAGCACCATGTAAAAGTCCCATCTGATAATAATCACTGACGCCCTTCCGGAATGGTCCTGCCAGAAATTCTGATGCAAATGACCGGTTCAGTGTATCGGCCAGTATGGTATCAAATGTCAGGGAATGAAGCAGTTCGCCATATAACGTTGTCAGGCATCCCTGTATACGCTGCTGTTCATCAATCATAACATATTTATTATGTGAGCCCGGCAGGACGAATACGGCTTTTCCCTCAGGAGCCGCTTGTGCCAATAGACCGGCCGCTTCTACTTCTTCGCCACGCATCATATCCATATCGATACTCTGATCCGGAGTGAGCGTTGCCGGATCACAGTTCCGTACACCGGGGACAAACCATAGTGGCTGCTGGCATATAGCAGGCAATTCTTTGACTACCATGGCCTGAGCCAGCCCTTCGAGACTGACTGGCGCTGTCACATGAGGAATATCGCACAGTCCCACATTACTCGTCAGCATTCCCGCTGCCAATACGATCGATATATCACCAGTTGCAACACCCGCCATGCGGGCCGCCTCAGCCAAAGTATCCCGGACAGCTTCCTGCAATCTCTGATTCGTCCCATCCATAGCCGTATTACGCACACCAACAGCCGCCTTTGCCTGTCCGGCAATGATGCCATCATGCCAGACAAAAACGCGGGTATTACTCGTCCCTCCATCAATCGTTGCAATATACATATCATCACCCTTTCTGCACCATACCACTACTTGCATTGTAGCATGGTACAACCAGACTTGTCCATGAAAGAAACGCATTTCTATCATATCTGATTTTCAAAAGAGCCGGCACAGGCATGTACCGGCTCTTTACAATCAAAACTTAAGAATTCATTTTATCCCAATCAATTTTACCCTCTTTGCTTGCTACAATAGCCGTGCAAACTGCATCTCCCCATATATTCATAGGCGTTCCTGTAATGTCCAGATAGAAGAATACTGCTGCAATCCAGGCAACAACTTCTGTCGGCAATCCGAACGCATTAACCAGAATGACGGCAATGGCCAGTCCACCACCTGGAACACCGGCACAACCTATCGAAAAGGCTATCCCCATGATAACAAAAAGGAAAAGCTGCCCAATAGTAGGTGCGGTTCCTACAGCATACATCCCTAACATGATATACAGAGGGATTTCAATCCCCATTGAATCCATATTAAATGTAACTCCCAGGGGAAGGCCAAAGTCTGTCATTTCCTTATCGACTCCCATTTCTTTGACACAACGGAGGTTTACAGGCAGAGTAGCCGCCGAACTGGTCGTTGTAAAAGCGGTAATCAGCGCAGGAAACATTTTTCTGGTAAAGCGGAATGGATTAATTTTGCCAATAACATACAAAAGCAGGAAATATACGATAGCTACCTGCAGAACAAAGGCAATGCTGTAAGCCGCCAGAAAACTACCCATCTGAGAAACAAACGAACCTTTTAATTCTCCTATAGACGTAGCCATTAAAGCCGCCACCCCAATAGGCGCATAATACATGATTCCTTTTACAATCTGCAAGATCAAATCCTGACTTGACGAAAGAATATTAGTCAGGAATGTCTTAGATTTTCCTTCAGGCATCATGACCACAGCTATTCCTACAAAAATGGATAAGAACACAATCTGGATAGTATTTCCTTCTGCAATGCAGCCAACAAAATTCTTAGGAAGCCAGTTAATAAACATATCAACTGTAATTTCTGTCACTTTAAAATCAGCAGAATGCAATTCAATGCCCAGACCTGGTTTAAAAATAAGCCCCATAGCAATGCCTAAAAACGTGGCTATCAGCATCGAAAGAACAAACCATCCAATAATTTTTCCAGCCCACCGTTTCATCCGGGTAGCATCGCCGATGTTCGCAAAGGAAGACGCAATAGAAAAAAATACCAATACAGGTACGATCATAACCAGAAGTCTGGTAAAAATAGTACCCAGAGGCTTCAACAATACGACCTGCTCTCCCATGACAAAAGAAAGAACAATACCAACAATGACCGCTCCAAACAAACACAGTGCAAAATGTTGATTCATGTACCTGAATACACTACTCATATCTGATTCCCCCTTATGGTTTCACAAAAGCGTTTTATCCGTTGCAATCCTTCCACTAACTCATCCTCACTGCACGTATAGGCCATGCGCATGTACCCTTCCCCCGCCTGTCCAAATGCACTGCCAGGAATACAGACTACATGTTCTTCTTCCAACAGGCGATTACAGAATTCAGAACTCGTCATTCCGAAAGATTGGATATTGGGAAATACATAAAAGGCTCCAGCAGGTTCATCATAGGAAATCCCCGGTATCGCATTCAGACCGTCCGTGATAATCTTACGCCTTTGCCTGAATATCGTGCACAATGTTTCCGATAATTCAGGATGATGTAAAGCATACACCGCTGCTGCCTGGGCTGGCGCATTGGCACAAGCACTGATATTTTCCTGGGCAGGTACCATTTTGCTAATGATTTCCGCAGGTCCGGCAGCAAAACCAATCCGCCATCCAGTCATTGCAAATGCTTTAGACAGGCTATTGATGACAACGGTCCTTTCTTTCATTCCCGGTAAAGTACTGATAGAGACTGGCTTATCCTTATAATACAGCGTATCATATACTTCATCGGAAATTACGAGAAGATCGTGGCGGACAGCCACTTCTGCAATTTTTCCAAGTTCTTCTTCTGGAATGACAGCTCCCGTCGGATTATTAGGTGAATTCAGCATAAGAGCTTTGGTTTTTTCCGTAATTTTGTGCTCTATATCTTCCGCCTGAATGACGAACCCTCGTTCTGCACACGTAGAAACAGAAACTGGAATGCCTCCAAAAAATTGAACCTGACTGGCATAATTCAACCATTGAGGATCCTGAATCAGTATTTCAACACCATCTTCCACAATAACGGACAAGAGCAAAGATAATGCTCCCATTCCTCCAGGCGTGATAATAATCTCCGTTTGAGGATCATAATGAAGTTCTTTTATACTGCCCCATTCAGAAACAGCCCGCCGGCATTCTAATGTCCCTGCATTCGGCGTATAGTGTGTCTGACCATTCCGCAGTGCCATAGCTGCAGCTTCGCAGATGGGCATAGGTGTTGCCATATCTGGCTCTCCAATGCCCATACTGATAACACGATCCATAGTTGCTGCTTTATCGAACATGGCCCGGATAGCCCCTTGATGAAGGTTTTGGGCTCTTTTGCTTAAAACAACCATATTACTCCTCCCTTCAGCATTTTTATTTACTATCGTTTTCTAAATAAATTTTATATAAAATAAATAATGCATTCAACATATGATTATTGTATTATTTTCTAATTTTTTCTTATACTTTTATTTTTTTATATAATTTTTTAGAGTATATTTCTTCACATTTTCATATTGCAGATTCTTTTTTATGCAGATATACTAAATATATCTTATTTATTTATACAAAATATACGAGGTGGTTTTATTGAAATTAACAATCGCTGAGATTCTGCATTATCCTGAGTTCTCTGGTTTTACTCTCATTGCAGGTGCTACGGGTATTTCCAATCAAATAACCTCATGCGGAATTTTGGATTATGAATATGACCGGACATTAAAAAATAAATACACGAAATTAAGTTTCATCCCCAACCAGCTTATCTTATCCAGTCTGCAATATGCTAAAGAAGATCCCGGCTGTCTAATTGACGCTATACGGCTTTTGCATCACCGCAATTGTAGCGGTCTTGTTATAAAAAATGTGTATAGTCTGCCTTTATCTCCCCATGTATTACGATTCGCCGACTCGGCTGGTTTTCCCATTATTCTTATAAAAAACTCCGAACAATATTTTGAAAAAATAATTATCAATATTTACAAACGGCTGCAGTCTCTTTATGATTTCGACAAATTTGAGCACATTATTTCCCGTATTATTACTTTACCCGAACATGACAAACAACAAAAAGAACTACAACTGGAAATTAACCCCTGTTTGCAGCCTGATATCTTTTGCATGTATTTCCGCTCTGATACACCACTAACTACCAATGACTATATGAAGATGGAATCTGCGGCCAAATACGCAGGATTGTTGACCTCGTATAATACCCTTTTACGATACAAAAACGGACTTTTATACATTTATTCTTCCCATAACTTTAAAAATGCCCGGCCAGACGAATTAGCCCAGCAAATTCTGGATACACCAGTTGGCTCACTGGCTGTTTCGTATCATATGGGTGTTAGTTCTATCCACTACCGGGAACGAAAAATAAAACTCTGTATAGAAGAAGCTATCTACAGCAGTTATTTCCACACAGATTTGTCACACCCTTATCAAATGTATGATACGTTAGGCATCCATAGCATTCTGCTTCCCTATTGTCACGAACCCGCTATGCAGCACTTTACTTCTTCTATTTTAAACCCTATCCGCGATTATGACTCAGAAAATCATACCGCCCTGATGACAACGGCTATATCATTCGTACGATGTGGTGGCAATATCGACAAAACGGCTGACGAGCTAGGCCAGCACAAAAATACAATCCGGTATCGTCTGAAACAGATTAGCCACCTCTTATCATGCAATCTCTTGCAACCAGAATCATATGAAAAACTATCCTTAGCTATAAAGATAGAAGAATGCAGCAATATCGAACTATAAAAAATCGCCAATGCAATCAAAAGGGAATCATTGCATTGGCGATTCATTTTTCTTAACAATATGTGTGTCGGTATAATCGGTGTTATACCACACGTTTCAATATCCCAACTTCATGGCCGATATGGCTGCATCTGCCAGAAGCCGATAGCCGGTTTCATCAGGGTGAACACCGTCTGCGTAATGCGGTGATTTCTGCAGGACTGTATAGAAGTCGATGGGATGGAGGTCTTCTGTCTGACACTGTTGAAGAAGCCATATCCGGTAATCTGATAAAATATCATTATGCCTATCTACATCTTCCCGGGCCTGCCAGCCATAGTCTGCGCTTTCCTGCCGTGTGCAGGGCGGAATGCCCAGATAAACGGGTTTATGTTGTTTTTGCAAAAGCCGTATCATAGCCGTTATATTAGCCTGTATCCCCCGCACCGGAATATCTTCCAGTATATCATTAGATCCGCCCATGAGGAAAAAAGCGTCGTACCCGGACAAGGCAAGCCGGCGCAGCCGTGTCAGCATTCCCCAGGTTGTATCTCCGCACAATCCGCGATTATCGACTTCCCATTTCAGGGAATCCGACAGGAGATTCACCCAGCCCTTTTCCGGAGGTACATCGTATCCATAAGTCAGACTGTCACCGAGACAAAGAAGGTGCATGGCTACACCGCCCGTTCCAGTGCCGGTGCCGCATCCTGCAATGACCGGACTGCCGCTTCTACAGAAAGCCATGGCTGATCAAACTGATATCCCGCCTTTTCCAGATCCATCTGGCAGGCAAACACTTTCGGTACCGCTGTCGCATAGATATCATGGTCATACATGTAGCGGAGTGTCGTTTCTACATCTCCATCCGACCGGAGCTGGCCATGGTCGAGAAGCACCAGCCGGTTGGCATAAGGAAGGGCCGCTTCCAGATTATGTTCAATAACCACGATAGTATGTCCGTAACGAACATTCAATTCGTGAACCAGTTCATAGAAATCATGGGTTCCTTCCGGATCGAGAGCCGATGTCGGTTCATCGAATACGAGGATTTCCGGATTGGTCGCCAGCACTCCGGCAATAACCAGACGCTGACGCTGTCCGCCGGATAAATTGGTCAGCTGCCGTGTACGGTACGGCGTCAGTTTAACCTTTTCCAATACCTCCGTAATAGCCGTTTCAATCTTATCCGGTGCTACACCCTGATTTTCCAGGCTGAAGGCGATTTCTTCTTCCACCGTCATAGCCACGAGCTGACTGTCATAATCGTCAAGCATAGCACCGACACGGCTGGCCAGACGGGAAATGGTTGTCTGCGTCGTAGCCTTTCCGTCCACATACACCATGCCTTTCATGACACCGCCAAAGTAATGAGGAATGGCACCGGTCATAGCCATACAGAGGGAACTCTTGCCACTGCCGCTTTCGCCGGTAATGACAAGGAAATCTCCCTTATGCACAGCCAGGCTCACATCGTCGAGGACCGGCGTCGTCTGTTTGTTGTAAGTGTAAGACAGATGTTCAATGGAAATAAGTCCCGGGACAGACGGCTTCAAATCATACTGGCTGTGATCCGAAGTGACACTCTGTTCTTCCAGAGAATCGAGGATTCCCCGCGATACGAAGAGGCGAAGAGCCGGAAAATACATAAGTGGTGTTACTACAGCATTGAGTGCACCGACGATAACAACCAGCGGCAGCATGCCTGTAAAATAAACATTATTTGGCAGGCCTAAGGCAAATTTCAAAATCGTGACGAAAGCACCGCCACTCATACAGGTAGCCGCGAAGCCCGTCAGGACAGGCAGGCACGAATGGCCGCGGAATTTCAGAAAAGCGAGATTCTTAACCAGAAAAGCACAAGTCAGAGCTCCTATGGGTTCACTGATGAGATTGCCATAAGGAAAGCCTGATTTAGAGGTAAGGACGTTGATCAGTGCTGCTACCAGGCCAATGCCCAGAGCCTGCCGATAGGTCGGTTTGGTCAGGCAGATAGCCACACAGTACGTTGCAATGGTCCAGTTTGGCGTGACACCGCCAACGCTTGGCGATACGAGATGCAAGATAGTACCAATAGCCAGCATCAGCGTCGTAATGGTAATCCAGCGGAATTGTCCACCCTGACGGTGATGAAATTCTAATGTGCTGATATCTTCAATATGTTTCATTTCCCGTTCCCCCTCAGACTATGCCAAAAATACGCATATACACGACAAGTACACTCACTCCCACGAATAAAGCCATAACGGCATAGTCACAGCCGGCTGGCCGTACATTTGCCATAAAGCTATGTTCATTATTGCCAAACCCCCGTAATTCCAAGCTCAGCGCCATCGTTTCTGAACGCCCCAGGGATTTAAGCATCAACGGCTGAATGACACCCATGTAATGAATGCATTTCTTAAAGACATTACCTTTTGTTGAAAGCCCCCGGCAGGCCTGTGCCTCCTGAACCGTTTTGCTTTCGGCAATGAAATCGGGGACAAACCGCAGTGCTGCTGTAAACATGAACGCATATTCATATGGAATATGGATTTGTTTGACCAGCGCCGCTGTCAAATCCTGCAGCCGCGTTGTCGTGAGAAGGATGATAAATACGATGGTCATCGCCAGCATCCGAAGTCCCGTAACGTAAGCCGATTCGAGAGAACCGCCTCCCAGAAGTTGTACCACTGCCAGGAAAACAGCAAAGACAGCCAGGCTCATGGCAGCCTTAAAGTTGCGAGCTATATTGCCGGTAAAGCCCAAAAGGACTAGTTCGATGACGACCAGGGCTGCCAGAGGGCCTGGCGTGTGCAGCACGAGAGCCCAGAACGAAAAAGCAACAGTGCCTAATAATTTTGTTACTGGTACAAAATGTTTCATCTTATTTCCCTCCCAGACGCTGCAGCATGGCTGCCGTAAATTCATCAACGGACTTGCAATATGGAAGTCCCGCTACAGCCTGAGACAACGTCACGGCATCAGGCCGGTTCAATCCTAATTCATACAAGTCTTCTCTTTTCGTAAACAAATCCTGTGGTGTCCCGTCAAAGGCTTTCGTATGATGTCCGATAACGATGACCCGCTGACAGTATTCGGCAAATATATCCATATCGTGGCTGATGATAAGAATGGTAAGTCCATCCCGATGAAGCCGGGACAAAAGTGCCATGAGCGATTTTTTATCGGCACTGTCCTGGCCACTCGTCGGTTCATCGAGGATAAGGTACTGTGTATGCATGGCAATGGCCGACGCAATGGCAACGCGTTGTTTTTCTCCCCGGTTGAGATTGGGTGGATAAGCTTCTGCCAGATGTTCCAGCCCTGTAGCCTGCAGCGCTGCTGTAACAGCCGATGCAACCTCTTCACGGCTGCGGCCCAGCTGTTCCGGTCCATAAGCTACTTCCTGCCGCACAGTCGGTCGGAACATCTGCCGTTCCGGCCGCTGGAATACATATCCAATATAGGGACTGCGGGCTGCCGCTTCTTCATCGTTGATTCTTTTCCCATCGAGGAAAATATCTCCCGATACGGGTTTTTCAAGACCCATGAGCAAGCGGGTTACCGTCGTCTTCCCACAGCCGTTGCGACCGCCCAAGCCGATAAATTCACCGGTACCAATCGTCAGGTTCATATGTTCCAATACAGGTGTACCGTCTGTGTAGTGGAACGTCACATCTCTCATTTCCAGCATTCCTGTTCATCCTCTCTTAAACAATAAAAAACCTTTCATCCCTCTAAAGGGACGAAAGGTCTGATTCTTCCGCGGTACCACCCACATTGGCTTATAAAGCCCATCTCACTATGTACGGCCCTCAAAAAGAGCGATACACGTTTCTTTGATAGCGGTGGAACTACACCGTCGAGCCCTACTGGTCACCGTTCAGGCCGCATCTCCCGAATCCATTCCCTGTACGGACCGGCGCCGAACTCTCACTGCCATCGGCTCGCTGTAGCTGTCGCTGTACACGTACTCGTTTCGTTCATCGACAATGCTATGTAGATTAATTGTAATTATACGGCTTTTTTCCTTAAAGTCAAGAGAAATCAGCCAATCTTTTTTCTTCCTTGACAAATTCCGCAATCATGGTAAAATAGCTTCAACAATTTCATTACATACTGTCTTATGACAGTATACACATTTATCCAGAGCGGCGGAGGGACGGGCCCTATGAAACCCGGCAACCGATAATACGGTGCCAATTCCTGCGGAAGAAATTCCGGGAGATAAAGAAAATCATTGCACTCTTTCTCTTTCGGGAAAGAGTCTTTTTTATGCCCTCTGGAGGCCTTAAATTACAGGAGGGATAGTATGAAACAATGGAAAGTCTGGATAACCGCTGCTGCCATCGCTATAGGAACTGCAGTTGTTCTCATGACCGGCTGCGGTGGACAGAAACCGGTCGGTGGCCGGGAAGTATCTCAGAATGTCAAAATCACTGTCGGTGCATCACCGGTACCACATGGGGAAATCCTGAAAGAAATCAAGCCCATGCTCATCGCCGAAGGAGTAGACCTGAACATTATCGAATTCACAGATTATGTCAAACCGAATCTGGCCTTGCAGGATAAAGAACTAGACGCCAATTTCTATCAGCATGAACCCTATATGGAAAAATTCAACAGTGAACACGGTACGGACCTGGTTGCCTTGTGCAAGGTCCACGTCGAACCAATGGGTATCTATTCCCATAAGATCAAGGAACTGGCCCAGCTTGGACAAAATGCCAAAGTCGCCATCCCCAATGATCCTACAAACGGTGGCCGTGCACTTCTCGTACTCCAGACAGCCGGCCTGATCAGCCTGAAGAACGGAGGCAGTATCGCATCTACCGTGCAGGATGTTGAAAAAAATGACAAAAACCTCCAGTTCATCGAACTCGATGCCGCCCAGATTCCCCGTTCCCTGGATGATGTAGATATCGCACTTATCAACACCAATTACGCTCTCGAAGCCGGACTCAATCCGCTCCAGGATGCCTTATTCACCGAATCCAAGGATTCGCCTTATGCCAACGTTCTGGTCGTACGCCGCGGTGATGAAAATCGTCCGGAAATCCAGAAACTGGCAAAAGCACTGCAATCACCGGAAGTAAAGAAATTTATTGAAGAAAAATATAACGGAGCTATTATTCCCAGCTTCTGATAACACTATTTCATGACGAGGGGTATGTAGATGAAAACTTGTGATTTATTTTCTAAGAAAACTGTTTTTTCCTTTGAAGTCTTTCCGCCAAAAAAAGAAATTCCCGTTGAAACGGTCTATCCGACACTGGAAAAACTGAGCGGTCTCCATCCGGATTTTATCAGCGTCACCTGCGGTGCCGGCGGCAAAGGAGGAAATCTCACCGTAGAAGTCGCTTCCAAAATCAAAAGCCTGAACTGCGAAACGGCAGCCCATCTGCCCTGCATCAACCTGGACAAAGATGAAGTACTGGATACATTGCAGAAATTACGGGAACACCGTATCGAAAATATTCTGGCCCTGCGCGGAGATAAAACGCCCGGCATCGAACCGAAATGCGTATTTCCCCATGCCAGTGACCTCATCGCCTTCATCCGTCAACAGACAGGTGATGAATTCAATATCATCGGCGCATGCTATCCCGAAGGCCATCCCAATTCTAAAACACTGGCAGAAGACATAGACCATCTGAAGATCAAAGTCGATGCCGGTGCCAGCGAACTCATCACCCAGCTTTTCTTCGATAATCGCGATTTTTACAACTTCCTCGACAAATCGACCCAGGCTGGAATCCGCGTTCCTATCGAAGCGGGTATCATGCCCGTAACCAACAAGAAACAGATTGAACGGATGGTCACTCTCTGCGGGGCTACCCTTCCTCTGAAGTTCCAGAAAATCCTGACCCGGTACGGTCATGACAATACCGCCCTGCGCGATGCCGGAATTGCCTATGCTATCGATCAGATAGTAGATCTCCTGGCCAATGGTGTAGACGGTGTCCACATTTACACTATGAACAATCCATACGTGGCCACGCGCATTGCCGACGCTATCCGCACACTGCTATAGGACTCATAAGACAAACACCGGATTGCATTGACTTGTATTTTTGCCATTTCTTCCGTATAATAGATGTATATAATAAAATTCATTCTCATATGCGAGATATGGAGGGGATATACATGGGATTCTTCAGTAACCTTTTCGGTTCCAGTCAGGAAGGAAAAGAAAAATATATCTATATCAGCGGCATGATGTGCGACCATTGCGCGGCCCACGTAAAAGAAGCGTTGGAAGCCGTGCCTGGCGTCGTGAAAGCCAAAGTCAGCCTTATGGACAAACGGGCTACCGTCCATGTAACCGATGAAGCCGATGAAAAAGCCATGTTTAAAGCCGTCGTCAATGCCGGCTATTCCGTAGACAAAATTACCGATACAAAAGAATAAAAAGCGTCGTCACTACCATTCTGATGCATGTGTACTTACGATGCCGCATACAAAGAACTAGAGCCTGTCAGATGACAGGCTCTAGTTCTTTGTAGTGTATTCTATTTTACTTCCACTGTTGTTTCTGCTACGACAGGTTATTTGGCAGCTTTTTCTGCTTTAAGCTGTTCAATTTCTTTCTGTTGAGCAGCTAACTGATCCTGTAACTGACCAACAACTTTGTACAGTTCTTCCGCATCGGGCGAAGTAGTCTTTATCTTAGCCGAGGACGGGCCAATCTTAAAGCTCAGTCCAAAGGTATACGCATTGTCGGAATCACCCATAGTGCTGGCAGCACTGAACATAACATTTTCGTTCGGGCGATAGAATGCGCCGAGAGCAACGCTGTTTTCTCCTTTAAACGAACCGGAAGCAACAGCAAAGTTGAGTTTATTAGCCGGGTCAAAGTCGAGAGGATGGAGACCGGCCAATGCAGCCGAACGAGCACCGACTTTATTGATGTCTGTCTTCATGGAGCTGTAATCGCTGAACAACTGATTAATATTAGCACTGTTCTGACCTACCTGTTCATCCAGGGCATTCAGATTCTGGCCAACGCTATTGTTGCTCTTGACATAGTTGCCATCTTTCGTCGTGCCGATAGCCTGTGCATTGTTTGCAATCTGATTCTGCAGCGTCTGGTCTGCTGCTGCACGGGTCTGGGCTTCCTGCAGATCGACGGCGCTCAGCGCATTGAATCCATCAGCTACGTTCTTGTTAATCGTGTTGACAGAACTTACCAGATTGTCATTGACCTGTTTGATGACTTTATCCTGTGCGGCATCAGCGCCCTTGCGTTCAGCTCGTTCCTGTGCAACGGCCTGATCACGGGCAGTAGCTTCTGCATCGATATTATCTTGCAACGTCTTATCTGCAGCTGCACGAGTCTGAGCTTCAGCAAGATCGTTTTTATTCAGCTGATCGGTAATCGTACCGATGTTTTTGTTAATCGTATCGACAGAGCTTACCAGATTGTCATTGACCTGTTTGATGACTTTATCCTGTGCGGCATCAGCGCCCTTGCGTTCAGCTCGTTCCTGTGCAACGGCCTGATCACGGGCAGTAGCTTCTGCATCGATATTATCTTGTAACGTCTTATCTGCAGCTGCACGAGTCTGAGCTTCAGCAAGATCGTTTTTATTCAGCTGATCGGTAATCGTACCGATGTTTTTATTAATCGTATCGACAGAGCTTACCAGATTGTCATTGACCTGTTTGATAACCTTATCCTGTGCGGCATCAGCGCCCTTGCGTTCAGCTCGTTCCTGTGCAACGGCCTGATCACGGGCAGTAGCTTCTGCATCGATATTATCCTGCAACGTCTTATCTGCAGCTGCACGAGTCTGAGCTTCAGCAAGATCGTTTTTATTCAGCTGATCGGTAATCGTACCGATGTTTTTGTTAATCGTATCGACAGAGCTTACCAGATTGTCATTGACCTGTTTGATGACTTTATCCTGTGCGGCATCGGCACCAATACGATCTGCAATTTCCTTATGAAGAGCCGTATCTACATTAGTGAGATTCTGACCGACAGACTGATTTTTCTTAATCAAATCACTTTCCGATGTGACATTCTGATTATTAGAAATCAAATCGACCCGGTCTTTCAATCCATCTGCAACGTCATTGGCATTTTTAGCAGCTGCCGTAGCATCATTGGCTGCCTGCGTAGCAGCTTTAGTCGCATCGGCAGATGCAAGGGCATTTGCATCTTTCAAGGTATTCTGAATATCAGCAATATCCTGTTTATTCTGGGCAATGTTGCCTGCATTTGTATGGATTTCAGCATTTGCCTTATCTACCCGGCCATCGGTGTCAGAAAGATGTTTTTCCAAATTCTTTGCACTATCAACGATAGCCTTAGAGTTATTCTGAACGGCTGTAGTCAACGTTTCATTAATCTTACCCTGGTTAGTTAAAGAGTCGGTAATATTTTTCTGAAGGTTGGCAACATCAGTCTGGCGAGCTGTTGTTTCTGCATCGATATTTTTCTGTAAGGTCTGGTCTGCAGCATCACGGGCCTGAGCTTCAGCAAGATCGTTTTTATTGAGCTGATCGGTAATCGTTCCAATGTTCTTGTTAATCGTGTTGACAGAACTTACCAGATTGTCATTGACCTGTTTGATAACCTTATCCTGTGCGGCATCGGCACCAATACGGGCTGCCGTTTCTTTGGCCAAGGCGCCGTCCAGGTTGGTTACGTTTTCACCAATGGTCTTATCAGCTTTAACAACAGCACCATCTTGTACCGCTGCGTCGCTCTTGCTGACGTAATTGGCTGCTGTCTGATTTTCCAAATATTCCTTTACGTTGGTAATCCGGGTATCCAGCTTCGTATCGGCATCCGTACGGGCAGTTGCTTCTGCATCGATATTCTTCTGTAAGGTCTGGTCTGCGGCACTCAGTGCATTGAACCCATCAGCCACGTTCTTGTTAATCGTGTTGACAGAACTTACCAGATTATCATTGACCTGTTTGATAACCTTATCCTGCGCAGCATCAGCACCAATACGGGCTGCCGTTTCTTTGGCCAAGGCGCCATCCAGATTAGTTACATTTTCGCCAATGGTATTGCCAGCTTTAGCAACAGCACCATCTTGTACCGCTGCATCGGTCTTGCTGACGTAATTGGCTGCTGTCTGATTTTCCAAATATTCCTTTACGCTGGTAATCCGGGTATCCAGCTGCGTATCGGCATCCGTACGGGCAGTAGCTTCATCAGCAATAGCCGTCTTATTAGCAGCAATATCCGTGGAGTAATCCTTTGCCGCCGATTGAGCATTTTCCAATTGTGAAATTCTTTGTGTATTTGAATTAACGCCTTGTCTTACTTCGTTAAATTCCTGATCCGTAACTTCAGCAAATACACTGCCACCGAACATGGTGGCACCCATCAAGCCTGCTAAAATAGCCGTCGTCAATTTTTTCCCTGATAAATTCATGATTCTCTCCTCCTGTTACATGAAATACACTTATGAATTTTTATTTCACGAACTAATTTCCCTTGTTCCTGACCGGCATGTCAGGTTACCCAAGGAAAGGAGCAGAGAATATAAAACAGGCAGCATGCTGTAATAGCTGTATCTTTTTTTATATTTATAGTAATGATTTCTTATATTAATAGAAAATAGTGTCGAACAAATACCCCCCCCCGGTATATTCGAGGCGCAAAAATTTTCTTCTTTTCATATATTGTATTGCACATCATCGGCACAAATATACACTGGTCAGGAGCCATATTGCCACCTCCTTCCTATAAAATAATAAACAAAAAAATAAATCTTTTTGCTTGACCCTATTGTATCAAATTTACATATATTTGTCACGAAATGGATATATTATTATCCTATTGATGTAATGTGCTATCTTTTCCATGTCAATTTTGTTTTAAAATATATGCAAATATTCATTAGCATCGTATACGTAAGCAATAATTTTGACACTGTAGACAAAAAGTCTGCCGCACCTGGCATGCGACAGACTTTTATTTTATAATGCACAGCAACATTCCTGTTCTATTCTTTTAATACATATCCATACGCACGGATGCGGTCACCTTCGTGTTCCAGGTATACGCCCTGGATTTCCAGGGCAAAGCCGGGCAGTTCATTCAGGCTTTCTTCCAATGCCTTGAAATATTGGACAGCCGTATGGGACCAGCGTTCACCTGGTACGACGCAAAGGACGCCCGGCGGATATGGCAGCGCTCCTTCCAGAGCAATGCGGCCTTCGATTTCATCGAGAGGCACCAGTTCCCGTTCACCCCGGATAAAGGCATAATGAGCTTCCTGGGGACGCATGACGTATTCCGGGAAAAATTCTTTGCGAAATAGTTTTTTCTGCAAATCCTTAACATTCCGGTCTTTGAAGAAGTCGTGCATTTCCTGACAAAGCTGCCGCAGCGTATATCCCGTATAGCGGCCGGGGTACTTATTGTATACGCCCAGCAGGACTTCCTGCATAGGGACGTTGTTATCCACAAACCGTTCAAAGCGGACAAGCTGGCTCGTGAGAAAACGGAGTTTATTCTTATTTTCTGCCGGCGTCAGCAAAAACAGGATAGAATTGAGATCGCATTTTTCCGGAATGACTCCATTTCCCCGCAGATACGTAGCCAGAATATTGGCATGGATACCGAAGTTTTCATACTCTCCCGTTTCGGCATCGATTCCCGGCGTCGTCAGCAGCAGTTTACAGGGATCGACGCGATACTGATTGGGACCATACCCTTCAAAGGCATGCCATCTGGCACCGGGTTCAAAAGTGAAGTAATCAATATCATCGGCCATAGCTTCCGTATTTCCCTTCTGCCACGGCCGGTCATGCACTACAGGTGCCACAAAGGGACGGATATAGTGACAGCGGCGAAGAATATCTTTGCGGGCTTCTATTCCCATTTTTACACAGTCCCGCCACATCTTGCGCCCGGCGTCACCGGCATGGATTTTGGCATTGACATCGAGAGTAGCAAAGAGCGGATAAAACGGGCTCGTCGTCGCCTGAGCCATGAATGCGTTATTAATAGTCTTGTGATTCACATAGCGCGGCTGGTCGTGAATATGACTATCCTTTTTGTGAATCTGTGACGTTTGGGAAAAACCGGCCTGTTGTTTGTGTACAGACTGGACGACAAAGATGCCCGGGTCGTCTTTTCCCAGGTCCAGGAGCAACGGGCTGCTATCTTTGAGCATGGGAATGAATTGTTCATATCCGGCCCAGGCTGAATCAAAGAGGATGTAATCACAGAGATGACCAATGCGGTCTACTACGTAGCGGGCATTATACAGAGTCCCATCATACGTATCCAGCTGAATGACTGCCAGACGGAACGGGCGGGGCTGCTTCGCCTTTTCCGGGTCCCGTTCAGCAGCAAGCTGCCGCAGATACGTTTCATCAAAGCAATGAGCATCAATGCCGCCAATAAACCCATAGGGATTGCGGGCCGTTTCCAGGTATACCGGCGTAGCCCCGGCCTGTATGAGAGCCCCGATGGCTACTGATTTATGATTATTCCGATCATAGAGTACCAGGTCACCCGGCGTAAGAAGCGCATTAGTCACGACACGATTGGATGCCGATGACCCATTGAGGACGAAGTAGGTCTTGTCTGCATGAAAGACCTTGGCCGCAAAATCCTGCGAATCGAGAGCCGGCCCCTCATGAATGAGCAGATCCCCCAGAGTAACGTCGGCATTACAGATGTCTGACTGAAAAATATGAGAACCAAAGAAATCGTACAGATACCTGCCTGCCGGATGCTTCTTGAAAAAGGCGCCATCCTGATGGCCCGGGCAGTCGAATGGGTTGTTCTTTTCGCTGACGTATTCGACAAGCTCCCCGAAAAACGGAGGTAATACAGTCTGTTCATAATTACTGGCCAGACGTTCCGCCGTTTCAATGCAACGGCTCTTATTGACCATTTCTTCCGAAAGGACCATGTCTACCTTATCCAGATAATGAGACGGCAGCTTTTCTCCACTTGGCATGATGACCATGATAGGGATGCCAAACCCGGTAGCATCGATGGTATCAATGTAGTCATAGTCCTGATCTGATAAGACGGCGACAGCCACATCGGTAAAATCCGTCTGTTCTACAGGCACGATTTCCCGGTCGCTGTCCACAAAATAATACTGCACGTCAAAACTGTACGCAATCTTTAAATGTTTCATATGTTTTCTCTCCTATCCTCTTCCTTTCAATTTGATAGCCCTATTTTAGTCTTAATATATAAGAATAACAAGACTTGACAGGTAATTTAATAAGATATATTCATTCCTATTGTGCCGTAAGCTGTCGAAGTGTCTGATAGAGGACTTCGGCCCCCTGTTGGATATACCTGTAATCGGTCCATTCTTCCGGCACATGGCTTCTTCCATCCCGGCTGGGTACGAAAATCATAGCAGTCGGCATCAAATGATTGAAAACCATTGTGTCATGACCGGCTCCAGAACACATGCGTTTGTATGGAATATGAAGCATCTGTGTCTGAGTTTCCAGAAGGTTCTGCAAAGACTGATCCATTTCGACAGGATCGGCATGTAACCGCTCTTCTATAGCATAGGAAAGGCCGGGATTCTGTTTCTTACTCGTTTCCAATGAGGCCTTTACAGCCTTCATGACCGTTTCAATACTATTCATGTTCCGGCTCCGGCAATCAATGGAAAACACCGTCTTATCCGGGATAATATTACCTGCCCCAGGATGAGTCTGGATTATTCCGGTGGTAAAGACCGTACCGTCTCCCAATGTCAACGCTGTATCAGCGCCGGCCGATACAGCGTTTGCCATAGCTAATACAGTATCAGCCCGCATTGTCATCGGTGTGGCACCTGCATGGTTAGAAATTCCTTTAATAGTAACAAAATAATATTTCAATCCTACAATTGCTTCAACGATTCCCAGTTCAAGATGTTCCCGGTCAAGGACAGGCCCTTGTTCGATATGCAATTCTAAAAAAGCAGCCCAGTCTCCTGTATGTATCGTCTCACTGGCAATTTTTTCAGGATTCTTACCATAGGCCGTAAGGACCTCTGCAATCGATTGCCCCTGAGCATTGCGGAAACGATGAATTTCATCGTCATAAAGTTGCCCGCACATAGCCCGGCTTCCAAACAGGCCAGAGCCAAACTGAGGTCCTTCTTCTTCCGGAATAGCTATACAGCAAAAAGGCCGGCGGGGCCGGATTCCTACATCGTGAAAAGCCCTCGCCGCTTCCAGTGCGGTACAGATACCTGCAATCCCATCGAAATTGCCTCCTTCTGGCACAGAATCGAGGTGGCTGCCTGAAACAACAGGGGCGAGTTCCGGTTGTTCTCCCTGCAAGGTCCCTAATATGGCACCTACGGCATTTTCCCGTACGGTAAGTCCGGCTTTTTTCATTTCTTCTGCGATATAATCAGCAGCTTGCCGGAACGCCGGTGTATAGGAAAAACGGTTACATCCCCGTCCTTTCTTCGACTGAAACTGGGCAATCGTCGTTATATCTTTCTTTATTCGTTCTGCTTTTGTTATCATAGAAACTTTCCTTTCTTTATATACTATGACATATCATAGCATGAACAGCATAAAAACAAAAGCTGCCATGAGAGCCCGTTTATCGGGGATTGGGTTCTGTTTCTCACAGCAGCTTCTGTTTTAGATTGTATCAGCCATCAATGACGGCTTTAATTTTTTCTATACCCTTCTGCAGTACGTCCATGGGGATATTCAGCGGAGGCAGCAGGCGCAGGAGTCCATTGGCTGTCAGGACCAGGACGCCGGCATCGACGCATCCGTTGACGACTTCCATAAGATCTTTTTTCAGTTTGACGCCCAGCATGAGACCCAAGCCGGATACCCATTCTACATTCTGGCAGCTTTCCAGTTCTTTTTTGATATATTCGCCTTTTTTACGGACATCGGCCATGAGGTCATCATCGAGACGGTCAATAATGGAAATGGCTCCGGCAGCGCAGATAGGATTGCCGCCAAAAGTCGAGCCGTGGGTATGATCCGTCAGGGCGTGCTGACAGGAGTCAGCAAACATCGTCACTGCAAATGGCAGCCCGCCACCGATGGCCTTGGCCGTCGTTACAATATCTGGCTGTATGCCATATCTCATATAAGCATAGAGGGCGCCCGTACGGCCGTTACCTGTCTGCACTTCATCGATAATGAGCAGGATGTCATGAGCTTTGGCATAATCCGCAACCTGATGGACGAAATCCGGATTCAGCGGATGAACACCGCCTTCACCTTGTACCAGTTCCATCATGATGGCACAGGTCTTATTTTCTTCAGCCAGTTTTTTGACCGATTCGAAATTATCCGGTTCGGCATAGACAAATCCCGGCAGGAAGGGACCGAAGTCCTGATGGAGTGAATCCTGACCGCAGGCAGTAAGAGTAGCCATTGTCCGGCCGTGGAAGCTATTTTTCAGAGTAATGATAGTATAGCGGCCATCGCCATATTTATCGTGGGAATATTTACGGGCTGCTTTAATGGCGCATTCATTTGTTTCAGCACCGGAATTGGAGAAAAAGACTTTCTTCATGCCTGTTTTTTCACAGATTTTTTTTGCCAGGACAATCTGTGGTTCTGTATAGAAAACGTTGGACATATGACTGAGTTTGCCCAGCTGATCGATGACAGCCTTCTGCCATACGTCATCGCAAACGCCAAACACGTTGACGGCAATGCCGGCACTGAGGTCGATATATTCCTTGCCATTGACATCGTATACCAGAGAGCCTTTGCCATGATCGAGAACGGCATCGAGGCGGTTATATACATTAACGATATATTCTTTATCTAATTTTTCAAATTCTTTCTTTTCTGTTTCTGCAGACATATTTATTTCCTCCTTTAAAACAACCCTGTATACATATAGCAGATGCCCGGATACGTATAGTAATTCCAATGGCTGCTGAAACAACAGTCATCGAGGCATTATTGTTTAACAAACATAGTTCCCAGCCCTTCTTCGGTCAGCATTTCGATGAGAATAGCGTGAGGTACTGTACCATTGATGATGAATACCCGCTTTACACCACAGTCGATAGCGTCAGTACAGCATTTGACTTTGGGGATCATGCCACCGGCAATGATTCCTTCGTCAGTAAGCTTCTGCACCTCCTGCATAGTCAGGCTATGGAACAAGGTGGACGGATCTTCAGGATTGCGGAGCACACCGTCGATATTGGTCAGGGAAATCATGCACTCTGCCTGGAGAGCACCGGCAATTTCAGCCGCCGCCGTATCGGCATTGATATTATAGGAAACGCCTTTGCCATCGGTTCCAATAGACGAAATGACGGGAATGTATCCATTGGCCAGACTGTCATGGATGAGTTCCGGATTGATATGAGTGATTTCCCCGACCAGTCCCAGTTCATCACTTTGTTTTTTTACCTGGATCATATCGTCGTCGATACCGCATAAACCAATGGCTTTGCCTCCCAATGATCCCAGGAGGTTGACCAGATCCTTATTGACCTGACCGGCCAGTACCATCTGAACGATTTTCATCGTCGCTTCATCAGTTACACGCAGGCCGTTCAGGAATTTCGATTCCAACCCCACCTGATTGAGCATATCCTTGATATGCGGTCCGCCGCCGTGGACCAGGACAACTTTGACACCAATGAGGTGCAAAAGCACAATATCTGCCAGTACGGCTTTGCGGAGTTCTTCATTGACCATCGCATTGCCGCCATATTTGACGACTACGACTTTGCCGTAATACTCCCGGATATAAGGAAGGGCATCGCGCAAAATGCGTGCCTTCTGGGCATTGCTCACTTCCTGTATGTCGTGATCCATAAAAGTTGTCGTTGTCATAACTGTACGATTCTCCTTAATCTCCCAGATTCAGACCCGTTTTCGGATCTATGCCAAGCATGATATTCATATTCTCGATAGCAGCTCCCGATGCTCCCTTTCCCAGATTGTCAAAAATGGAAGTAAGGAGAATCCGCTGATCATTGCCTGTGACGAAAATTTCCATGTCATCGCGGCCACTCATGTCATTAGCCGCCAGAAAACCGCCTTTATCTTCTCCCAGGGGGCGTACATGGATAAAGTCACAGCCATCATAATGGGCCGCCAATGTCTCCCATACATCCTGTATGCCCGGCGCGCCCTTCAGCAGTTTCGTAAAGACCGGGACGGTCACTTCCATGCCACTGTAATAATCATCTACAATCGGCGAAAACATCGGTTTATCCGCCAGATGACAGATGGTAACAATTTCTGGCAGATGTTTATGCGTCTGTCCCAGTCCGTACTGGCGGGGTGACAGGAGGTCTGTCGTCTTTTCTCCTTCATAGGCAGCTATCATCTTTTTGCCACCACCACTGTACCCCGTAAGTGAAAAAGCGGTAACGGGATAGTCAGCAGGCATCATACCGGCAGCGGTCAAAGGCTGGACAAGGGAAATGACGCCGCTGGCATGACAGCCGGGGTTGCCGACACGACTGCTATGAGCAATCTTTTCACTCTGTTCTTTTGATAATTCAGGGAATCCATAGACCCATCCTAGGGCAATTCGGTGAGCTGTAGACGTATCGATGATTTTGACACCGGTTCCTTCAGCCAGTCCGGCCGCTTCGACGGCCGCTGCGTCAGGCAGGCAGAGAAATGCAATATCTGCCGCTTTCATATATTTTTTTACTTCATCCGGATTTTTTCGCAATTCTTCAGAAATCTGTAATAATTCAATATCCTGACGTGCTGCCAGCCGTTCATGGATGCGCAGTCCTGTCGTACCTGAATGACCGTCAATAAATACTTTTGTTTTCATGGTGCCACTCCTTAGATGCCGTATGTGCAGCTTAATTAATTTTAATGAATATTTATTGAATTTTTATTCATTATAGTTAATGTCATACCATTTGTCAAGAAAAAAGTACCGTATGACCCAAAATCTGTATCTTTCCCCTGTCATCCGGCTATATTCTGATAGTCTTTCATTGCCTGCATCAGCTGCGTACGTTATAATATCGTCAAAAGAGAAAAATCTGCTGCATTAGGAGGAATATATATTATGGTAAAAATTGGCAACGTGCCTCTCGATAACGGCATGCCGAAAATTTGTGTTCCCATTGTCGGCCGTTCCCTGGACGAACTCGTCCAGGAATGCCGCTATCTAAAGGATAAGATATATGATGTCGTCGAATTGCGCATCGACTTTCTAAAGGATGTCCTGTCCCTGGATGCCGTCGGCCAGGCCCTGACAGTCGTCCGGCAGGAATTACCGGACGAAGCCATCCTGTTCACGTTCCGCACGAAAGAAGAAGGCGGCGAAACGGACGTTCCCGAAAGCTACTACTTCTCTCTCCTGGACTATACTATCAAAAGCGGTACCATCGATGCTGTGGACATTGAATACTTCCGTGACCGCGAGGGCATCAAAAAGACTTTGACAGTTGCCAAAGAATATGGCATCACGGTCATCATGAGCAGCCACGATTTTCATAAGACGCCATCCTTCGACGAAATCACAGGCCGTCTCATCGGCATGAAAAAGCTGGGAGCTGATGTTGCAAAACTGGCCTGCATGCCCAAATCAGCGAAGGACGTATTGACCCTCTTATCGGCGACGGAAGCTATCAAATCCCAGTATCCTGATGAACCACTCATCACCATGTCTATGGGACGCCTCGGTGCTATCAGCCGCATCAGCGGAGAATGTTTCGGATCTTCTCTGACCTTTGGTTCAGCCAAAAAGGCCTCTGCCCCGGGCCAGCTGGAAGTAACGACACTGCACCAGATTTTACAGGCGCTCCATGGCTGAATCACACTGCTCATTTTCTTTTTCCCAGCATACGACAAAAACCGGCTGCCGCATGAAGCAATTTCTGCTCCACACGGCAGTCGGTTTTTATATTACGGGATATTTCCAATCAGTGTTTCAAATTCGTCGAGGACCGATTCCATAGGCTTATCGTTGCGGATACAGTAATCGGCAGCCTCCCGGTACAGACCGATGCGTTCTTCATAGAGATCATACACTTTTTGCCTGCCGTCTTTCAAGAGGGGCCGTACGGAGACATCAACATCGCTGACGATATCTTCGGGAGAACGATCCAGGAAAAAGACCGTACCCGTTTTCTTGAATATAGAGATATTTTCCGGCCGTTTAATGACGCCTCCCCCACAGGCGACGACAATCCCTTCTTTAGACGCCAGAAACCGGCTGGCCCGGACTTCGGCATCGCGGAAACAGTCTTCACTGATGGCAAAGAGTTCCGGAATGGATTTTCCTTCCTGCCAGACAATGACATCATCGGCATCATAAAAGGAGCGGTTCAGCCGGCTGGCAAGAGCTTTTCCCAACGTACTTTTCCCACAGCCGGGCATGCCAATAATGATAATATTCCGTTTATCATTCATAGAGGTGCTCCATTTCCTTAGCAATCTGTTCAACTATGGATGAAGCAATTTTCTGCCCCGTCCATAGTTCTTCTGCCCCCACTGCCTGAGCCACGAGCATGTACATGCCGTTCCGTGTCCGGGCACCATGGCGGCGTGCCGTTTTCAAAAGTTCTGTATCTTTGGGATTATAAATGAGATCTACGACAGCCGGAAAGGCCGCAATGCATGCTTCAGAAACAGGGCATCCGTCCATGCGGGGAAACATGCCTACAGGCGTGCAGTTGACCAGTACATCCCCGCCGCGAGACATTTCAAGCGATTGGTAATCTATCTCCGATGCTCCGATTTTCTTCGTGAATGCATCAAATTCTATCTTGGAATGAGGATGGCGGGAAACAATTGTAATCGACCTGGCGTTCTTGTCTGCCAGATATTGGATGATGGCTCTGGCGGCTCCTCCGGTCCCCAGGACGACGCAGTCCTGTCCGGCAACTCCGATACCAGCCTGTTCCAGAGACCTGCCAAATCCGCCATAATCGGTATTATATCCGAATGCTCCTTCATCGGTGAAATGAATCGTATTGACGGCCCCGATGATCCGTGCTTCCCGGGATATATCCGTCAGATAGGGCATGACATCCCTTTTATAGGGAATGGTAACATTACAGCCTGTATATCCATCCTGTGCCAGGCGTTTTAAATTTTCTGCCAGACTGTCTAGGGGCATTTCCAGTACATCATAGGTTCCGGACACACCCATGGCCTGAAAAATTTTTTCATGAATAGCCGGAGAAGCCGTGTGCCCCAGTTTTTTTCCTATTAGTCCTGCTTTCATCGAATATTGCCCCCTTTGTCAGATGGATAATTCCCAAGGATTTTAAAATAATTACAATGTTCTTCCAGATTGTGCAGTACGATAGCTGTTGCCGGATTCCGTATATTACCCATGACATCAATATGGAAAAAATACTCGAACGGACGCCCCTTGATAGGCCGCGATTCCAGATGAGTCATATTCATGGCATTATAGAAGAAATGGCCTAACACATGATACAGCGCACCGGGCTTGTGTTTGGTCGTCAATACCAGCGTAATCTTGTCCATATCATCGCTTTCTTCCATTTCTGCAGAAATAATGAAAAACCGGGTATAGTTCATGGTGTTGTCGTTGATATGGCGGGCCAGTATGGTAAGCCCGTACATATCGGCCGATATGGTATTGGCAATGGCTCCGATGTGGACATCGCCCGTCTTATGCACCATTTCGGCACTCTGGGACGTACTGAAATAGGGATGAAGCAGCCAGTCTTCATGTCCTTTCAGGAAATCCCGGCACTGGGCAATGCCCTGGGGATGGGAATAGACTTCGTGTATATCGGCCAGAGTCGCTCCGGGCACTCCCAGCAGATTATGTTCGATACGCACGTACTTTTCTCCGGCAATGTGGCAATCATAGCGGTGAATCAGATCGTACACATCAGTAATACCGCCCGTTGAGGAATTTTCAATGGGCAGGACCCCGTAACGCACCTGTCGCCGCGCCACGGCCTGGACGACATCTTCAAACTGTGAGGCATACTGAGGTTCTATATCTTTCCCGTCAAAATAGGACATCATCGCTTCATACGTATAAGACCCGGGCAAGCCAAAACAAGCGATGGCCATTGGCTTCGTCTTAGTCATGAGCGCCACCTGTCTTCCTGCTGCCGAGGAAAATATCCAGTATGGTCCAGGCCGTGGCCGCTTCTACGACAGGTACGGCCCGTTGGACAATGCAGGGATCATGTCTCCCTTTAATGACCAGTTTACAATCCGCCTGTGTATCCGTATCGATGGTATCCTGTTCTTTCGAAATGGATGCCGTCGGCTTGATGACCAGGTGGAAATTGACCGGCATCCCATTAGTGATACCGCCATTGATTCCCCCATTGTGATTGGTGCGCGTCCTGACCACTGTCCCGTCATAATAAAAGGAGTCATTGATTTCAGAGCCATGATGCGATGCCATGTCAAATCCATCACCAAAGGCTACCCCTTTGACGGCAGGAATAGAGAAAAACATATGAGACAGCCGGCTTTCGACCGAATCGAAGAACGGATCACCCAGGCCTGCCGGCAGTCCCAATATCTGCCCTTCTATCAAGCCACCTACCGAATCGAGCTGGCTTTTGGCTGTCAGGATTTCTTGTTCCATCAAAGCCGCCTTAGTTCCATCAAGGACAGGCAGCGTCTGCTGTTTCAATTGCTGAAACAGGGATGGCGACTCACCGCAGGGAGCAAAATGGCGGTCAGCAACCTGTCCGATGCGCAGGATATGGGCCCCTATGCAGATACTTTCCCTGGCCAGGATTTGGGAAGCTATGGCACCGGCAAAGACGAGTGGTGCTGTAATACGGCCGGAAAAATGACCGCCCCCGCGGTAATCATTGTATCCGTCATACCGTACCTTACCGCTGTAATCGGCATGACCGGGCCGCATCATATGGCGCAGCTGGTCATAATCCCGACTGTGCTGATCATTATTGCGTATCAGGACACACAGCGGTGTTCCTGTCGTGTGGTCGTTGAAATAACCGCTTTCGATTTCAAAGGCATCGGCTTCCTGTCGTGCCGTAGACATAGCATTCCTTCCGGGAGCACGACGGGCCATTTCCTGCCGTACGGCATCCCAGTCGATAGAAATACCGGCAGGAAGTCCGTCCAGGACGGCCCCGATGGCCTTTCCATGAGATTCTCCAAAAATTGTCAGTCCTGCATGATATCCAAAGGTATTATTCATCACTGCCAGCCTCCTCTGTATATGTTCCGCCCATAGCCGCCACATCCTGCCAGAACCGGGGATAGGATTTCCTGACACATTCTGCCCCATCGATCTGTACCGGCCCTTCAGCAATCTGGGAAGCCACTGCCAGAGACATAGCAATGCGATGATCGTTCCAGGCCTGTACGCATCCACCATGAACCTGGCCGGTACCTTCAATGATGAGGCCGTCTGGTTCTTCTGTTATCCTGCCGCCTAATTTATTCAATTCTTCTGCCATGGCGTGGAGCCGGTCACATTCCTTGAGGCGGACACGGGCGGCATTGACGATATGAGTCGTGCCGCTGGCAGCCGTCGCCAAAACCGTCAGCACCGGGACCAGATCCGGGCAGTCGCCGGCATCAATCGTCGTCCCTTTTAAAGCAGACGGACTGGCCATGAGGCCGTCTGGTTCTTCTGTTATCCTGCCACCCATGCGGCGGATAATATCGACGATGACTTCATCTCCCTGGGCGCTGTGGCGGCGGAGGCCGGTCAGTTTCACATCATGGCCCAGACAGCCTGCGGCCAGCCAGAATGCAGCCTGGGAATAATCTCCTTCTACCTCGTACCGGCCCGGCTGGTACGACTGACCGCCAGCAATCTGATACACACCTGGTTTTTCTTCTTCAACCTGCACGCCATGGCGGGCCATCGTATCCAGGGTAAGGCCGACATAACTGGCTGATTCCAGTGTCGTCGAGCTATAGAGAGCCGAATCTCCCGTAAGGAGTGGCAGTGTCAGGAGCAGCCCTGTAAAGAACTGGGAACTGACATTGCCCGGCAGAGTATACGCGCCGGGAGAGAGTGTCCCCGTCACCGTCAGAGGAAGACCGCCGTCGTCAGCTGTCTGATAGGCAATATGGCGGGACTGGAAGATAGCATAATATGGCTGGAGAGGCCGTGAAACAAGGCGTCCCCGGCCCGTGTACGTGACAGTGCGGCCGGTCAATAGTCCCAGCGGGATAAGGAAACGCAGTGTCGAACCCGATTCACCACAATCAACCGTCACAGGATTGCGACCCTGGCGGATACCGCCTTGTATTCGATAGGAAACGCGGCCTGGAAGTGTATCGGAAATTTCTTCTATTTGAGCACCAAAATGGCGGAGAACCCGGCAAGTCGCTTCGATATCTTCCGATGGGGAAATATGTTCGACCACGCTTTCTCCTTCTGCCAGAGCGGCACAGATAAGATCGCGGTGTCCCAGGCTTTTCGATGATGGGACGGCCAGTACGCCCCCGAACGGATGGGGTGTCATGCAGATATTCATGATGGTGTGCCTCCTGTGATATAAGTCGAAAGATCAGCCAGTTCCACTGGCAGCAGCCGGCAGGAACCAATCCGATTGAGGATGATGAGTGTCATATGGGAACCGCGTTTTTTCTTATCATGTCCGATATAAGGTAACAAGTCGTCAGCCGATGCGTCCACCGTATACGGAAGGTGATATCGTTTCAGGATGTCCACCAGACGTCGGGCCGTCCCCGCTTCGGTCAGTCCCAGTGCCTCAGTCCGTGCCGTGAGAAGAGCCATTCCTATGGCAACGCCTTCCCCATGAGTATAGTGACCAAACCCATACAAGCGTTCAATCGCATGCCCGATTGTATGGCCGAAATTCAGGATCATTCGTTCCCCCATATCATACACATCGTGTTCCACCACATCCGCCTTAATCCGGCAGCAAGTTTCTATAATTTCATCCCAATGAGAAGTAATGCTATGTTCATCCAGTGTTTCCATAAGGGAAAACAGGCCCGCATCACGGATACAACCGTATTTGATGACTTCTCCCAATCCATCGCGGACAAACCGTTCCGGCAGTGTCTGCAACAAATCCGGGTCAATTAATACGGCTTTAGGCTGATAAAAAGCACCGGCCTGATTCTTGCCGCTCGGCAGATCAATCGCCACTTTACCACCGACACTGCTGTCCACCTGGGCGATGATAGAGGTAGCAATCTGAACAAACGGCACGCCCCGCAGGAACGTAGCTGCCGCAAAACCTCCCAGATCTCCGACGACGCCGCCACCGAAGGTAATAATCATATCCGACCGGGTAATACCCAGGTCCGACAGCTTCTGATAGATGTCTAACAGCTGATTGGCATTTTTGTACGCTTCTCCTGCGGGAATGACAATGCATCCGGTCCGGAATCCTGCCTGCTGCAGGCTCCGTTCCAGGCGTTTACCATAGAGTGGTTCCAATGTGCTGTCCGTAATGATGGCAACTGTTTCTGCTTTTGTCAGACTGCGGATATAGTTGCCGGCCCGGTCGAGAAGGCCATTTTCAATATAGATTTCATACGAATCGTTTCCTAATTCAACGTGGATTTGTTTCATGAACTAATTCCCTTCTCCGCAAAGCGGCCTGCTGTAAAAATTGGGTCATGCCCTTGGTATCCTCATCAGAAAGCAGTTCGGCAAACGCTTTCAACGATGCACTGAACCGGTCAATTTCTTTCAAAAGGTTATCCTTATTAGAAAGGAACAGTTTGGTCCAGAGCGGGGCATTAATATCTGCAACGCGTGTCCCGTCACGGAAACTGCCGGCAACAAAATACCGCGTCATCGTATCCATCGATTCACTATTTATGAGAGATATGGCCAAAACATGGGGCAGACTGCTCGTATAAGCAATAAGTTTATCGTGTTCTGCTGCTCCTACGCGTACCACGTGGGCACAGCCAAGGGCACGTGCCATCCGTTCAATCACATCGACATGTTCCGGCTTATTGCCTTCCATAGGTACGAGTATATAATTGGCGCCATCAAAAATTTCAGCCCGGGACATGCCATAGCCACTGCCTTCCCTTCCTGCCATTGGATGTCCCGGGACAAAATCCAGATCATTCCGGAGCAGTGACCTGATCCGGTCAGCCGAATCTCCTTTGATGCCAGCGACATCTGTCAGCAGAGCCCCTTGTTTAAAATCCTGACGGTGCTGTCCAATAAACGCCATCATAGCATCTGCAGCCATGCAGAAAATGACTATATCGGCCTCCCCTAGAAGCTGACTGCCATCATTCGATGCTTCATCAATGGAACCATCGGCCAGTGCCTCTGCCAGAGCCGCCTGATTAACGTCAATCCCAATGATAGACCTGACATGTAATTTTCGTAATCCCTTGGCATACGAACCGCCAATAAGTCCCAGCCCGACAATCGCGATGACATAATCCGTAAAAAAACCACTGTCTGTATTTTCCATTGCGTTCCCCCCAAAATATTCGCTGCCTGATAGCTGTTGGCAACGTTTCCTCTTTAGTATACTAAATGACGTACACTAGAAAAAGAGGTTCCCCTGATTTTCTTTTATACCGTACAGTCAATAACAGGAATCAGATAGCATACCATAAAAAAAGCAGGCTCCCATGAGCCTGCCTTATGCTGCATCCGCCGCTGCCGTCTTATACAGTGATATTTTCCCACTGATTCAAACAACCCATGTCTTTGTCTCGTCTATGCATTTATCACAGCAAAAATAGCCAGTGCCCAAATACAGGTAGGCCTGGCTGTTTCTAAAGCTATATGCAACTGCCGTGAAAGACATAGCGTTATTCATGGTACGGCTCCTTGCAGAACTGAAATTTAAAATAAGATGAATATATATTATACCGAAATTGTTTCCTTGTCAAGGACTTTTGTATACCATCACCAGCTTGGCGGAATAGCCGTTGTGACGACGCGGAATGTATAGCCCTGGCTCTTGAGCAGTTTAATGAGTCCCGGCAAAGCTTCTACCGTCGCCTGATGGCCACTGGCATCATGCATGAGAATGACCAGGTGGCTGTGGAGATATGGCCGCAATGCCAGCTGCTTCTTAATATTTTCTATTTCTTTTCCAGCAGTTTTACCCGTCCCATCGGCATCTCCCGTCAGGGCATTCCAGCCTACTTCGATATACCCTTCCTGGTTGAGAGCCTGCCAGAACGCCTTGGTAAAATGTCCCGATGTGCCACCCGGCGCACGGCTGATAATAGGACGCACGTGGATGACATCATAAATCAGACCGGCCGTCTGATTGACTTCATCCATATAGGCGTTAGGCGACGCATACAGTTTCTTATAATTATGGCTGTAGGAATGGATGCCGATGGCATTGCCCGATTCATAAATAGCCTTCACGACATCAGGGTACCGTTCTACATTATTGCCTGTCAGGAAAAACGTAGCATGAATCTGTTCGTCTTTCAGGATTTTCAGTATTTTTGTCGTATTTTCTTTATTCGGCCCATCATCAAAGGTTAGATAGGCCACATGATCCCCATAATAATAATCCCTGGTCGTACCGTATGTCAGAGGAAGACCTTTGTCCTTACGCTGCTGTACCGTATAATGATCATACACAGGCAGGTCATTATCGACAGCTGGCAGAGTAAAATCATCTCCCACAAATGCCACATCGGGGTGAGATATGGCAGCAGCCTGTTGTACCTCCGGTGCTATATGTCCGTGATGATTATACAAAAACCATCCACTACCTGCTAACACACATATGGCCAATAAACCAGTTATTATTCTTCCCTTCACGTTCTCTACTCCTTACCTTTTGATTCCATTCCTTACCTTTTAACAGATTTCATCGTCAGGCTGTTCTGACGGCTGAATCCCTTCCACGCTTTTTTAATCAATATGCGCATCATATCTATAGTCAGCTCCCGGCGTTCCTGCTCAGAACAAGGGCCGAAATTTTCAAAATCCAGTTCTTCGCTGACCATGTGAGCCACATTTTCTCTGGCCTGCAGTCCTTTGGCAGACAATTCCTCACTAGCCTTTTCTGCAATAGCTGCTGCACCGGGACGACCGCCGACGACAATCCGCCACTGATCTTCTCCCATAGTGACAGCGCCAGTCAGATATGGCTGCTGGCCCGTCTCACTTCTGTAGGCCATATACGCGGTATAGACGAACTCCCGGGCAATCACGATTTCTGTGATTAATTCCCCCATAGGAGGACACGAAAGATAATCCCGCAATTCCATACGCCCTTTGTCTTCCAGGACCACATCGACAGTCAGGGACAAGAGAATAGGAAGCAGCATGGAAAAAGGCTGTTTGGAAGCAATCAGGCCACCCAGCGTTGCCCTCTGTTTCAGTTCCCGGTCCGGTACCTCTCTCAAAGATGCACATATGGCCCCTCCTGCCAGGCCCTTCAACAGTGGCGATTTCTCTATTTCTGCCATCGTCGTCATCGCGCCGACAGCGATTTCTTCTCCTCCGTCCCGGATATAGGAAAGCCCGGCATGATCCAATTCGATGGCCAGTTTATAATGAGTATCTTTACGTTTCAACTCCTGCGCACCGGCTACAAGAACTGACGATGCGACAGTCCGGTAAGCACTATACGCTTCAGCCGATGTATGGGGAGCAATGACACTATCACTCGATACCACTTGGCGCACCTCCTTTCACAACAGTTTTATTCTATTACTTTAATAGTCCTTGTGCAACATGACTGCGGTGCAAATCCAAAAGAAACGACTCATGAGTACAATCCAGGATCCGCTCAATCAGTGCATCCGGCCCCAGCCTATCATAGGCTTCCAGTTCATCGGCATACAACAGGACTGGCATTAGTAATTGGATAATTATGCCATCGTCCAAAGTCAGTTCTCCCAATTCACCATCAAACTGTACCATAAGGACTCCACAAAGATCACTTTCCGTAGTGAATGGTTCGTTTGACTCTGAATTGGGAAGGATGAACCCGTAAGACATCCACAGATGATGAGCATGCGGAAATTTAGCCAGATCACGGATCATCCGAAGCGGCCAGGCAGCCTGTTCCCCCATAGAAAGAATTCGGTCATGGGCAAACGGCCAGTCAGATGGCAGCATCAGACACAGTTCACTATATGATTCCCGCACTTCGCTACTTTCCGTTCCTTCGGGATAAGTCATCGGTGTGGCACTCATCCCCAGAGTATGAATAACATAAAACGGCTCTTCTGTCGTAGGATATAAAACCTCTATATCAACAGGCAGCGGAACCGGTTCCGTATCAGCCAGGACCGTCCGTTTCCGGTTGGGAAACAACGTATGGAAGTATTGTTCCACTGCTCCGGTATATTCACGATGCAATACGGGCACCGGTTTCATTACCAGATCATTCAT
Source organism: Megasphaera hexanoica (assembly GCF_043520715.1). Lineage (NCBI taxonomy): Bacteria > Bacillati > Bacillota > Negativicutes > Veillonellales > Veillonellaceae > Megasphaera > Megasphaera hexanoica. The sequence goes on from NZ_CP171361.1 coordinate 2,704,006, forward strand.
AGAAAAAAAATGTGTGATTTTAGGAATCGGACAACGGTCCATCGGTATCACTCCCTTATGTTCTATCTTACTATAACATAGACCGGCCATTTGTTGAACCCATCAGACGCCCTTTCCTTTTTTAGTCAGGTCTCTAATGCCGGTTTATATGGGAAAACAGATATCCGGAAGACTGCATTATCTGTACCGGTAAGTATATGCTATATATACATTATATGATGTACGGATATTCATCATATCACATATACCATCTATATCGCATTACGCATTTTGTCCTTATATAGCAAACAAATATAGTCTATTTATAATACATTACAAATTATCATTTATAAAATAATATTAAGGCATGATACAGCCGTTCATTTATTTTTTAATATAAATTAATTTTTTTCATTATATTTTATTTGCGTTTATTTATATTTTTAGTATTTTCCTGAAAATGTTATAATTTATTTTCACATTATGGTATTTGCAAACGAAAAAAAAAGTGTTATGATAAGGCCGTAGAGAGAAGTTCGGGGTAAACTAATTTTTCAAATGAGGTGAAGCTTTATGAACAAGTATCTTGCATCTGTAATCGAAAACGTCAAAACGAAACACGCTAATGAACCGGAATTTGTCCAGACCGTAGAAGAAGTATTCTCGTCCCTGGATCCTGTCGTAGAACGTCATCCGGAATACGAAAAATACGATCTCCTGAATCGCATGGTCGAACCGGAACGGATGTTTACATTCCGCGTTGTCTGGGAAGATGATAACGGTAAAATCCATACCAATACAGGTTATCGCTGCCAGTTCAACGGCGCAATCGGGCCATATAAAGGTGGTCTCCGTTTCCAGAAAAACGTATATCCCGGTATCATTAAATTCCTCGGTTTCGAACAGATTTTCAAGAACTCTCTGACGGGTCTTCCTATCGGTGGCGCCAAAGGTGGCGCAGACTTTGATCCCGATGGCAAATCCGATGCAGAAATTATGCGTTTCTGCCAGAGCTTCATGCAGGCCCTTTATCGTTACATCGGTCCGGACATCGACGTACCGGCTGGTGATATGGGCGTTGGCGGCCGTGAAATCGGTTACCTCTTCGGCGAATATCGTCGTCTGAAAGGTTGCTTCGAAAACGGCGTACTGACCGGGAAAGGCTTCAGCTATGGTGGATCCCGTATTCGTCCGGAAGCGACAGGCTATGGTGCTGTATACTATCTGGAAAATGTCCTCAAACACGATGGCGAAGACATCAAAGGCAAAACGATTGCCGCCGCTGGTTTTGGTAATGTTTGCTGGGGTATCTGCAAGAAAGCTGCCCAGCTCGGTGCCAAAGTTGTTACCCTCTCTGGTCCGGACGGATATATCTATGATCCTGATGGCGTCGTAACTGAAGAAAAGATCAATTACCTCCTCGAAATGCGTGCTTCCGGTCGCAACCGCGTCCAGGACTATGCTGATAAATTTGGCGTAGAATTCCATCCGGGTGAAAAACCGTGGGGCGTCAAAGTTGATATCGTTATGCCGTCGGCTATGCAGAATGACGTACATATGGAAGAAGCAAAACAAATCGTCGCTAATGGTATCCGGTACTACATCGAAGTTGCCAACATGCCGACTACTAACGACGCATTGAAATATTTGATGGAACAGCCGAACATGGTCGTTGCTCCGTCCAAAGCCGTAAACGCCGGTGGCGTTGCTACGTCCGCTCTGGAAATGAGCCAGAACAGCGAACGACTCGTATGGACTGCAGAAGAAGTCGATGCCCGTCTCCATGAAATCATGAACACGATTTATCAGAATTCTGTAGACGCAGCAGAACGCAACGGTTTCGGATATAATCTCGTAGCAGGTGCTAATATCGCCGGTTTCGAACGTGTAGCCGATGCTATGCTCCAGCAGGGTGTATTCTAAATCTACAACTCCATAACTCATGTACTATCAGGAGGCTGTCTTTTAGACAGCCTCTTTTTCATGCCGCTGCGATGCCGATGTGAGCGAGGTCATATCATACGTTATCCGGCAAAAGAACGCGCAACGCAAAAAAAGGAGACTGCATACGGGCTTCAGCCCCATGCAATCTCCTTCATTTTCTATACAGCAGTTCACGTGCGCTTCATCATTCACCACGCCGTTCGATGATAATCCCCTGCCGATATGCCTGGAGCAGGGCCTTCAAGTCATCAATCATCTGCAACAATTTTTTGCCATTGTCCGTATCACCAATCATGACCCGTTTAGGTTCCAGTTCTACCTGAGTCGATTCGGACCCCATATCGGCATTGGTCCGCAATACTTCCTCTACATCCGTAAAGGGATAATGAGCCTTGATCCGGATTCCGTGGGAATTAAAAATCAATGTATACCCAGCAATCCCTGTCGAATTCTGATAGGCTTTACAGAAGCCCCCATCAATGCAAAGTTCCTTGCCTTCGGCCCGGATCGGACTTTCCCCTTTTTTCACTTTTACCGGCGTATGTCCGTTGATAATATGTCCCTGCGGCGAATCAATCCCGAACTCATGAAGAATCTTGATGCATTCGTCTTTATCCCGGTTCAGGCGGAAATAGGCATTTTCTGGTTCTTTCCACGTATCTTTATCGGCAATGTAACTGCGTTCAAAGGTCTTTACAATACGCCCGGACACAGGAGAATCGGGGCCGCCCCACATATACCACATATAATCCAGGCTGTCCGTATCCCTCTTGGTATAGGCGCGCCGTGCCATATAATCGGCATGATCCATAAAAGCCTGGCCCTTATACCCATGTCCATCGAAATAAATTTCTTTAAAGCTGCCATCATCGTTGAGCGGCAGGCTGCCATGGAACAATAAATTGTTATTGTAGCAACGGTACATAGAGCCATGGCTGTACAGGAACTGAATATGCCGCTGGAGCCGTTCGCTCTGCAAAAATTCAGTCTGCAGATCAGCCATAATGCGATGTTCCTCCGGAGACAGGGTATAGGGATCCTGAGGATTGAACGTAGGAAAATCCGTCGTAGTCAGTTCATAGGTTCCGGAATCCAGCGTAATGGTCCCTGTTTCCAGATTGATTTTATGGAACAGCAGGCGATCATCCATATTATATTCCGGATGACGGAATATAACCTGCCCTTCCAGCTTGGATAAGATGACATTGATTGCCTTAACCATCGGTTCGATGCCGTCATCTTTGGTATACATTTTCAAGGCAAACAGGGCCAGCGGACGCAGACTGATGCCATACCCGCTTTCCAGAATCTCCAAATTATGATATCGGATATTATTGCGCAGGACATTGGCAATACAGGCAGCACTGCCGGCGGCAGCTCCCATCCAGAGAATGTCATGATTACCCCACTGGATATCCATGGAATGATGATGCATGAGATTATCCATGATTTTATCTGCATGGGGACCCCGGTCATAAATATCGCCGATAATATGCAGATGATCCACAGCCAGCCGTTTAATCAAAGCCGTCAGCGCATAAATAAAAGAACGGGTACTCCCCGTTTCCAGAATCGTGTCGAGGATTTTGGAATGATAGACATGACGGTTTTTATCTTCATCCGGCTGGGCATGAAGCAATTCATCGATAACGAACCGGAAAACCGGTGGCATCGCCTTACGTACCTTGGAACGGGTATACTTGGACGAAAGCAATTTCGCCAGACGAATCAGATGATGGAGCGTCTTACGGGCCCATTTGTCCGTTACCAGCTTTTTGCGGTTCATAAGATCCAGTTTTTCTTTTGGATAATAAATGAGTGTCAGCAGGTCATCCCGTTCTTCCTGACTCATGGAATTGGAAAAGAGCATTTCCACTTTTTCCCGGATAACACCGGAGCAATTATTCAATATATGATAAAACGCTTCATATTCACCATGGAGATCGCTCATGAAATGTTCCGTTCCCTTTGGCAGATTCACGATAGCCTGCAAATTGATGATTTCTGTAAACGTCGCTTCCTGGGTCGGGTATTCTTTAGCCAGGAGTTCCAGATATTTGATATATTCATCGGAATATCCAGCATAATTTTCCATTTATCGTATCTCCCCATTCTTCGGCCGTGCCGATCATTATATACAAAGTCTTTACCTATATTGTACACGATATCGGCAAAATCATCTAGTTTAATTGCAGATTGCAAGGCACAGGCCTGTCACATCATGTTTTTTCTTGTATTACGATAAATCTCTGCTTTAAAAGAAGAAACTGTTGTATAAAGCAATTTACTTCATACAACAGTTTCTTGTAGAGAATGCGGGATGGACCCGCGGGGGATTTATAGTATCGTTACCAATATCTGACACGTAAGGACTAATGTCAGTAAAGCTAACGGATACGTCGATGCATATGCGGAGGCTACATCATCACATTGAGATTTTTCAGCCAGTGCCGCCATGGCTGGCGTAAAGGTCATGCTGGCCGCATTACATGCCAGACAATTAAGCAAAGGCAGTCGTAAAATACGCGTACCGACTAATGCTCCAAAAAACATAGGGATAATGACGAGCAACATGCCAATGAATACCAGTATCAGCCCGTTCTCCATAATAATACGTACCATGCTGTGACCACCCTGGGTACCGACTCCTACATAGAACAAAAACAGACCAATTTCCTTTACAGGATCCAATATGTTCTTGCTCACCTGTAAATTGATGGGACCTATGTGACCCCAATGTCCCATAAGAAGGGATACGATAAGTGGTCCGCCTGTAATACCAAGAGCAAATTGTGCCCCATGTGGCAACGGTACGGCAAAGGAACCAAAAAACACGCCAAGAACCGAAGCCAGTGCCAGACAAAATATCCCTTGTGGGTCTACTGTCAGATAGTGACGCAGCGATTGAGCCGAATTCTGCATCAAACCTGGCTTTTTTATCTGAATCAGGCTGCGTTCATATTCCATATCTGCATGAACTGCTTTAGGATAAATCTGCATAAACAATACCTTAAAAAGGGCTGCTAGCGGATATATAATGCCATAACCGGTAACCACATACGTTACAGCATCTGCGCTGGCAGACACGACATCCCTGGCAGCAGACATTCCCGGTGTCGTTGTAAATGCGCCACTCATCATACCAACGGTTAATTCCGGGCGCAGCCCGAATACAGCGACAATAACGGCACAAACTACTCCACCAACAGCAATAGTCATGATGCAGAGAATAGAATATTTTATTCCATTTTTCTTGATACTTGCAATAAAGCCTGGTCCGGCACTAAGTCCTACGCCGGTAATAAAAATAATTAGTCCTACATTAGTAATGCCATTTGGAACAGAAATGCCGAAGTGACCGGCAATAAGAGCAACTACAAACACACCTACGGTCCCCAGATTGACACCGTGAACGGATACATGGCCGATGAGATACCCAAAAATCCCAATCGTAAAAATAGCCAGCAGTAACGTACTGATTTCATTGATACTGAATGTAATCATAGGTATTCCTCCCCGGGTATCTTATTCTCCAACAACGTCAAAAGCCTTTTTTATTTTTGCAGCTACACCTGTCATCTTATCTGCCGAAACGGAACATACAGCAAATCTGACACCCATAGCTAAAGGACCGGCAAAAATAAGATCTTCATGAAGATGATTACAAACAGCCGCCGAATCGTGGGCAGGAATGGAAATAAAAAATCCCGATTGATACGGAAGAGCCGGAAGCTGGCACTCACTGGCTTCTTTTATAAAAATGCCAGACCGTTTACGAATTGTTTCAAATACTGTTCGCTGTTCCCGCTCCAATTCCTGTTGCAGTGCTTTATCATTCTGAATCATCGTCAAAATCGTCATAGCCCCGCGATTGACATTGGACCAGGCTGCCCGGGCAGAATACGTTACAACATGATGAAATTCTTCAATGACTCCCTTACTACAGGAAAGAGCTGCCAGTGCACCAGCACGCTGACCGTATAAAGTGTATCCTTTCGACATACTGAAAGCAAATAAAATGAGTACATTATCAGGTAAACCAGTAAATTTTTTCATAAAAGAACGAACGTCATTCTTTTCACCTGCATAATCAATGTAGGCAATATCAACTAGTATCGTCATTTTCTTACCTTTACGAGCCTGTGCCAAGGTAACATCTATAACGGCATCCCACTCATCAGAGGAAAGACTAAATCCGGTCGGGTTATGTGCTGGCGTGTTGAGTATGATGAGAAGAGAATCCTGCATGCGGCATACAGCATTTACCATCGCCTGAAAATGTGGCACATTGAAATGACGCTGCCCATCAAAAAGCGAAAAAGTCTGCAAGTTACGACCAATTTCACTACACAAAGCACCATATGCATCCCAGCGCCAATCAGACGTCAGTACGGCATCCCCCGGTTCGGAATAATTGGCAATAGCCATATGCACGGCGCCCGTCCCTCCCGCCGATGCCACAGCATCGATAAAAGCATCTGGCTGTTGATCTGCAAAAATAGCATGAATAACAGCATCCTTATATCCCGGCAACCCTACCGGAGGTGCATAACAAACAAATTCATTCATTGGTAACGCATGGAATAGCTTTTCTACAACGGGCAAACAGGCCACACTTCCATCATCGAGAGCAAATGAACCCAGCGTACCATTAACAACGGCATCACTGCCATGTTGAGCAATGGCCTGACGTACAGCTGCTCCCGCCTGAAAAATAACATCATTCAGTTTCTTTCCTTCCCTGTTCGAAGCCGCCATTAACGTGGACATACTGCATCCCTCCTAATAAATATTTTATTATTTTTATTATTTATTCATCTCTGAGCTGTTTCTGTGTAAAAAAATACCCCGGCCTATAAAAAATGCATAATAGTAGCATATATACAGGCTGGTAAACATTCCTGCAATCCGCATAAATCATATTGGTATGCTGACTGTCAGATACAGGAGACAATCTGACAGCCAGTATGACAAGTTCTCATACAATTTCACTTCATACTCCCTGTTTCCAGGTAGCGCTGCTGCCATGACAGGGCCTCTTTCAGGAGCTGTGGTTCATGCTGGCTACCCGTTGCAGCAATAGCCCGGTTCAGATAATCTGTGAGCTGGTCTCTGTAATCCGGGTGGGCACAGTTAGCTATGATAGTCCTTGCCCGTTCGACAGGAGAAAGACCGCGCAGGTCTGCAATGCCCTGTTCCGTACAGAGGACATCCACATCGTGCTCCGTGTGATCTACGTGGGAGCACATGGGAACTACGGAACTGATGGCACCGTTTTTTGCCGTCGAACTGGTAAAGAAAATCGTCAGATATCCCGCCCGGGCAAAGTCCCCGGAACCGCCAATTCCATTCATGAGACGACTGCCACAGATATGTGTCGAATTGACCTGACCATAGATATCAAACTCAATGGCCGTATTCATGGCAATAGCTCCGATGCGGCGGATCACTTCGGGATTATTAGAAATTTCCTGGGGTCGTATGACGATTTTTTTCCGGTACTCATCGATGTGTTCATAGAAATGCTTCAACCCTTCCGGTGATGCTGAAATAGAAGCCGTCGATACGGCATCGACTTTCCCGGCATCGATGAGGGTAAACATGCCGTCCTGGAGCACTTCCGTAAAGATAGACAAATGTTCGAAATCACTTTTGGCCAGCCCCTGAATGACCGCATTGGCTACGGATCCGACACCGGACTGGAGTGGCAGGAGATGCTCCGGCAGCCGGCCTTTAGCTACTTCATCCTTAAAAAACTGCACGATGAGATTTCCCATTTTCCGGCCCGCATCATCAACAGGTTTAAACGACCGGGGAGCATCGGGAATATCACAGGGAACAATAGCAACGATTTTATCCCAACCGCAGGTGATATACGGCTTCCCAATACGGTCCCCTGTATGGACGATGGGAATGGGTACACGGAATGGCGGATTGGGAATATCGTATACGTCATGCATCCCTTCCAGACTGAGCGGCTGGGTCACATTGATTTCGACGACAACTTTCTGACACACGTCAATCATGGCCGGCGTCGTTCCTACAGACGTAGTAGGGATGAGATTCCCTTCTTTTGTGATAGCTGCCGCTTCCACCACGACGATATCGGGGCGCTTCATGAACCCTTCCCTTAGCATCTGGGCAAATACGCTGACGTGATAATCGGCATAAGCCACACTGCCATCATTGATTTCGCGGCGCAGATCTTTATTCGTATGATAGGAAAACCGGCGGGAAATACCGTGTACCCGTGCCAGGGCCCCATCAATTTCATCACCGATGGATGCCCCAGCATACAGCGTAATCTGAAAATGTTCCCGTTCTATCCGCTTCGCCAGAGCCAGCGGTACGGCTTTGGGATACCCGGCCGGTGTAAACCCCGATACAGCCACAATATCATCGGGATGAATCAGCTTCGCCGCTTCTTCTGCCGTCGTAACTCTGGACATGTATGCTTTATTTCGTATGCGATCTGAAATGTCAATCATTGCAATCCCTCATTTCCTGCATCAAATTTCTCATCATATATAAATAAAAAACATAATCCGTATGTATTTCATATATTAGTATAGCACGATTCATAGCATTCTGGTACATGCCGATACGCCTATATCCGGAAAGAGGGGAATTTATTTCATCAGCGTTTTAGCGGCTGCCACGCCGGCTTCAAAAGCTTTATCATTGGATGGCCGCAATTTAGGTTTGAAGTGTTCCCGGACAGCCCGTTTGACAACGTCCAGGTCTTCTACACCGGTGAGGGCTGCAATGGCCCCGATGGCCACAACGTTGGCTGCCAGTGTTTTTCCGGTCACGTCCTCTGCAATCTGGGTGAGAGGAATGGCGTATACATGTTTTACGTTTTCCGGTACAGTATGGACAAATTTGGGGTCAATAAGAAAAATGCCTTCCGGTTTCATGTCTTTCCAGTATGTATCCGCAGCCTGCTGGGACATGGCCAGAACAAAATCGGGACGGCGCACACTGGGATAATTAATCGGTTCATCGTCAATAATGAGTTCAGACCGGCAGGCGCCTCCCCGTGCTTCCGGGCCATAGGAACGGGTAAGGACGATTTCCTTCGTGTCCAGTCCGCCCGCAGCCTGAGCCATGATATCGCCCATGAGCATCATGCCCTGGCCGCCGCTTCCGGCGAAACGCATTTCATAATGTTGTTTTCCCATGCTTATTCTCTCCCTTCGGCTCTGGCAATGACATGCTGATACTGGTCAGAATATTCCGGGCGGTCTTTGCGGTCCGTGAAGACACCCGTGACGATTTTATCCTGCAATGCCTCTTCACTCAGCTGTCGGGCTTTCTGAACTGGAATAGCCTGATCTTTGAAACGCTGCAGCATAGCCGGTCCATCCCCCAGTTTATTGAGACGTCCATATAACGTCGGACAGCAGCTCATGGCTTCAATCACAGAAAATCCTTTGTGTTCTATCCCCTTTGCAATCAGGTCAGCCAGCTGTGTCACGTGGTAGACCGTCGAACGGGCTACGAAGGTGGCACCTGCTGCGCTGGCCAGTTTGCACAAGTCAAACGGAGTATCTATATTACCGTATACAGTCGTCTTGGATTTTGCCCCTGTCGGCGTCGTCGGCGAATACTGGCCGCCGGTCATGCCATAATTGTCATTGTTGTAGATGACCGTCGTAATATCTAGATTGCGGCGGCAGGCATGGATGAAATGATTCCCGCCAATGGACGCACTATCCCCATCGCCGGTAACGACGATGACATGAAGTTTGGGATTGGCCATCTTGACTCCTGTAGCATATGCCAGAGGGCGGCCATGATTCGTATGGAGGCCACAAAAATCAAGATATCCGTTTGCCCGGCTCGAACAGCCGACGCCAGCTACGACGACGATCTGATTCTGATCAATGCCCGTTTTTTCAATGGCCCGGATGAGGGCATTGGTCACGATACCATTCCCACAACCGGAACACCAGATATGAGGCAGCTTATCCTGCCGCAAAAATCTATCATATACATGCACACCTGCCATGTTATTTCCCCTCCCTCAGTCCTGCAAGAATCGTATCAGCCGACAATATGACGCCGTTATTCTGGTTAATCATGCGAACCGGTGTATTACCACTGACTTCACGGACCATATGATATAACTGGCCTTCATTCATTTCACAGGTAACGATTTCCTTTACGCCGCGGCACAGCGTCTCCAGACGGCTTTCCGGGAATGGCCATACCGTGATGGGCCGGAACAGTCCTGCCTTGACACCTTCCTTGCGGATATCATCGATTGCCGCTTTGACTGAACGGGCGACGACACCCATCGAAACGATGAGGATATCGGCATCATCAGTTTTATACTCTTCATACTTTTCGATATCCGCGCGGTTATGTTCAATTTTCGCATGGAGCCGTTTTACCAGATAGGAAATCCGGTCGGCACTATTGGTGACAGGAAAGCCCGTATCATCATGGACCATGCCGGTCACGAACCAGCGGTATCCATCACCGAATGATGCCATAGGCGGGATGCCCGTACCATCGTCGGCATAGGCCTGAAATTCTGACGGCGGACAGGTGGGACGTTTACGGCTGACTACGTCATATTCACCCGGATCCGGAATGCGGACCCGTTCACTCATATGGGCCAGCATGGCGTCGCTGAGGATATAGACAGGATTCCGGTACGTTTCTGCCAGATTAAAGGCCCGTATCGTTTCTTCATATAATTCACCAACGGAAGCCGGGGCAATCGCAATGATGGGATGATCCCCGTTCGTACCCCAGCGGGCCTGCATAATATCGCCCTGGGCCGGTACGGTAGCCACACCCTGGCATGGACCCTGACGCATGCAATCGACGAGGACCAGAGGAATTTCCGCCATAATAGCATATCCCAGATTTTCCTGCATGAGCGAAACTCCGGGCCCACTCGTTGCCGTCATGGCCTTGACACCGGCTGCCGAGGCACCGATGACGGCGGCAATAGAAGCCAGTTCATCTTCCATCTGCATATATGTGCCGCCGGCTTTCGGCAGCAGTTCCGATGCCATTTCGGCAATTTCCGTAGCCGGCGTGATGGGATAACCGGCAAAAAACCTCATCCCTGCCGCGATAGCAGCCCTGGTACAAGCTTCATTGCCTGTCATAATTTCATAGGTTCCAGCCATGTCAAATTCCTCCTGTCACACGGATTGCAAAATCAGGACACCGTAATTCACACATCTTACACCCAATACATACCATATCGTCAGATATCACGGGTTTTCCATCATCATCCCGGGTAAAAACACCTTTCGGACAGAAAGCGGCACAAATGCCACAGCCTTTGCATAACCGGCTGTCCAGTATGATTTGAAATTTCTTTGTTACGCCCATATGCAATTCCTCCCAGCATTCTGCGTAGTACCTCTTCTTTCTTCTTACAGTTGCAGTATACATCACAAAAATGTATACTAAAAATACAGGTCGGACATGGAACCCATAATGAAATCATATAGTTTTTACTTGTCACTTCTTGCTTCTTACTCCTATGATTTCATCTAAAGGCCGGCATGATGGTATTGGTGAAGGAAACCGGCATCCTTATCCGTCTAAAAAGCATATGCAGACTGTATAGGACACGGTTCTCTTATTCCCGTGCAGAAAGACAAAAAAAATAAAGTCTTTCTCACACACACAGGAGGAATCATCATGAATCTGGAAGTATACCGCAATTACGTCGCCATTATTGATGCTGGCACAATTTCTGCGGCTTCCCGGGAATTACACATCGCCCAGCCCGCCCTGAGCAACCAGCTGAAAGCACTGGAAGCCGCGTATGGCACCCAGCTTGTCGAACGGGGTCCCCGCCACATTACCCCCAACAATGCCGGGAAAATTCTCTATGAAAAAGCCCGCCGCATGTGTCAGCTGGAAGATGCGGCGCAGAAAGAAATCAACGCCAGTATCCTCGGGACAAAGGGAACGCTTCACCTGGGTATCACACCCACCTGGCCCGATACCAACAGTGCCAATATGATTCTTGATTTCAGCAATACCTATCCGGAAATCGACTTCGATATATACGAAGAAAATTCCGGACAGCTGCTGGAACTTCTGGAAAAAGGGACGATAGAGGTAGCTGTCATCCGCAGTGCCGGACAGTTGCCACCGTCATTTTCCGTCCGCCATACCATTGACGAACGGCTGATGGTGGCCTTTCACAAAAAAAGTCCATGGCTGTCTTCTCATCTGGATGCAGTGCCTCTCACGGCTCTGGAAGATGTGCCTCTGGCCATTTCCCGCGGCTTTTGGCAGAAAATCCTGGAAATCTGTCAGAATGCAGGATTTACGCCACATATCCGGGCCGTCTGTTCGTCCCGTTATATGCCGCTGCGCTGGGCCTCCAGCGGGACCGTCGCTGCCATTTTCGTCGGGCCGGTACGCCCGGATCAGCTCAGCCAGGATATCTGCTGTATTCCTCTTCTGGGGCCGGGGCTGGAAACGCGCCGCCTGTTTGCCATCAGCAAATCCCGCAGCCTTTCCGCCGTTGCTGAAGCCTTTCTGAATTATATCCATGACCGTTCCTCTGACCAATATCTGACTAATAAAGGAAAGAAGTGACCGTATATGATCCGTATTGCCTGTGCACAAATGCAGATTCACCATACGATGAAGGAAAATTATGAAAAAACCTTGCTATATATAAAAAAGGCCCATGAAGCGGGAGCACAGTTAATCTGTTTTCCCGAAGGACAGCTCACGCGCTATATCGCCCAATATAAAGGCCTTTCTACGGCAGATATCGCCATTCCACCGGACCATCCGTACATACAGGGATTTCGCAAAGCCTGTAACGATATGCACATTATCGGTGTTTTTTCCCTGGCATTACTGAAAAAAGACAAAATCTATTCTATCATGATGGTAATTGATGAAACGGGGGCCATTCTGGCTACTGCTGCCAAAAATCATATCGTACAAGCTCCTCATTTTTACGAACAAGATTATTTTACTCCGGGAAATGATGGGTTTCTCGTCATTCCGACCACTGCCGGAAAACTGGGACTCATCGTCTGCTTTGATCGCCATTATCCGGAAAGTTTCCGCACCCTGGCATTGAAGGGAGCCGATCTGGTCATCACCGCCGTCGCAAATGAGACGACAGAACCACAGGACGTATTCCAATGGGAAATCCGTATTCCCGCCTTTCAGAACAGCTATTATGCTGTCATGATAAACCGTACCGGCCGGGAAGATTCTATGGATTTCTGTGGCCAGAGCCTTGTCGCCGGACCCGATGGAGCCATAACGGCACTGGCTGGCAGCGGTGAAGAACTGCTGATTGCTGACCTAGATTACCAAACCTCACATAGGCTGCGCCGGGAAAAGCAATATCTGAGTTTACGCCGGCCGGATGTATTCGACTTGTAAACGAAATCCCAGGATACTATATATACAAAAACGGGGCTATCCCACAAAGCACTGTGTCTTTGTAGGATAGCCCCGTTTTACATCAGAGAGACTCTGCCATTTCCATGGTCTGGAAATCCGGGTGGTTATTTTTCCGCCGCATCAAATTCTTCCTTCATCGCCTTGCACAAGTCTTCATGTTCCGCCAGACGCAATACGGTTGCCCCGATGATTTCTGCACCGCGGATGATGACCGGTTCAATGGCCTTGTTTTTGACCATATCGGCAATTTCTTTGGAATGGTCCGGATAGAACGTATCCCCCATGGCCAGATGGACGTGGAGCACCGGGCATTGATGGCTGACGTTGGCAATATCCGAGCTGCCACCGCAGTCAGGTTCTACAAAGGGCACATCCATATCCCGGAGCACGCCGCGCACGACTTCCGTCGCCGTTTCATTCCATACAAGGTCATCATATTTATAACCCAGTTGGGATACGTCAAAGGTCGTTTCCGTAGCAATGGCCGCCCCTTCAAAGCAATGCATCAGACGCTGAACCACTTCGTCGAGATAGGTCCGGGTAGAATGGCGGACGCAGCATTCCACTTCAGCATAGTCTGGAATAATATTAGAAGCCGTCCCGCCATTGACGATGTACGTACCAATCCGCGTATCAGGCTTTACATGCTGGCGCATCATATCGATGGCATGGAGAGCCAGCATGGCCCCATTCAGCGCATTCCGGCCTTTCCACGGGTGAGCTGCCGCATGAGCCGTCTGTCCGTGAAAACGGATACGATAATCATCGAGGGCCAGAAAACGGGAATTAGGCGTCGTTTCACACGCTGACATATGGATCATCATGGCAAGGTCGTAGTCTTTAAAAATTCCCTGCTGGCACATGGGGATTTTACCGCCCCGCAATTCTTCATCTGGCGTGCCGATGACATCGACGGATACAGGCGGATTCGTCATGCCATGAAATGCCGCCCCGGCCAGGAAGCTGATAGCCCCGCCTGCCGAATGACCACAGCCATGGCCGATACCTGGAAGGGCATCGTATTCAGCCAGTACGGCAACCCGTAAAGCCGGAGACTCCGTCTGGCAGGCAACCGCCTTATAGGCCGTAGCCTGTCCGCTGAACTGCTCCGTCACATCCATACCGGCATCCCGGCAGGCCGCCACGTGGCGGGCACAGGCATGATATTCTTCCCCGGATAACTCGGGATCATTGGCAATCGCATAATTCAATGCAAAGGCAGCAGGAGCATACTGCTGCACCTTTTTAGAAAATTCATCATATACAGACATGATTTACTCCTTTTGTTTCAGATAAAAAGGACGGCATCTGCACAGGGACAGCCGTCCTTTTACTATTATATAATCCTTCGCCTCAACCGACAATAGCCATATAAAGGGGAATGACCACCAGTCCCAAGGCAATAGACAGAAAACTGATTTCTGTTGCATACTGCACATCGGCACCGACGGATTTCGCCACGACTGTCATTTGCGTCATAGCGGGCATACTGGCCTGCATGGTAAATACTTTCGCTGACATATCCGTAATGGGAATAAACGGCAGCAGTGCCAGTACACAACAGGGACAGACGAGGAACCGGCCGCATAAGGCACCGATGATATCCCGGTCCCAATGAATATCTTTCCAGGATATAAGACTCATTTCTATGCCGATGACAATCAGTGACAAAGGCGTTGCCATATTCCCGACATACTGGAAACTCATGACCAGGAAATCCGGCAGCTTCACGTCGAGCATAACCAGAACGAGGCCGATGAGAAATCCTTCCAGCGGCGGTGAAAACACTTTTTTGATTGTCTGCATAGAAAAAAGCGGCATATTCTTCCCGCCCGTGC
The DNA here is from genome assembly GCF_043520715.1 of Megasphaera hexanoica. NCBI lineage: Bacteria > Bacillati > Bacillota > Negativicutes > Veillonellales > Veillonellaceae > Megasphaera > Megasphaera hexanoica. Next base: position 2,719,179 of record NZ_CP171361.1, read on the forward strand.
TGTCATTGACGATATGATACACCGCCAATGTCCAGAACATAGTCGTATTGGCCATATAATAAAGCATGACCGACGGCACACTCTTGGGACCGAACAAGGCCAGATTGACAGGCAGACCGATAAAAATTGTATTGGCAATAAAAAAACAGGTAATGAATATCCCCTGCCGGTCCTTGCGGATATGTAGGACTGCCGCCGCGATTCTTCCCACAAAATAGGCCAGGAAAATAGACGCAAAAGGCAGTACCAAATCCGGCGCAATCTGTACTAGTGAATCGTGCGTAAAATCGCGGACCATATTGACTACCATATAAAAAGGCAGAGCCACTTTCATGACAATCTTCGTCAGAAGAGCACTCGTATTGCTGTCAAACCATCCTTTGCGGGACAAAATAAACCCGATGGAAATAATAAAAATAACTTCAAAAATCCCCTGCAGGCCATGTATAGCCCCTTCCATACCAACACTTCTCTTTCAAATAACACTATAACACACACATCAGAGATGATACAATTCCGGCCGGCGGTCACGGAATACGTTAATACTGCTGCGGATACCTTTGATGACCGACAAATCGACATCACTGGTAATAATCTGCTCCCGTCCGTCTGCCTGGGAAAGGACCTTGCCCCAGGGATCAATAATCATGGAACCGCCGCAGAATTGATACTCTCCAGCCTGGCCACAGCTGTTGACAGCTACGACGAACATCTGATTTTCAATAGCCCGTGCCTGATTCAAAATTTGCCAGTGTCCCAGCCGTGGATTGGGCCAGGCCGCCGGTACAAAGAGAATCTGTGCGCCAGCCAGCGCTGCCATGCGCACCCATTCACCGAACCGTACATCATAGCAGATAATCGATGCCATTTTCACGCCATCTAATTCAAAAATATTCAGATGGTTTCCTGCCGTAAAGACCATATCTTCTTTTCCCGGCGTAAACAGGTGCACTTTATCATACTCTCCAACAACCTCACCTGTCTTATCTACGACAAAAGTCGAATTATACAGCTTTCCCTGTTTTTTATTGGCAACAGAACCGCCAACAATATGGACATGATACCGTTTTGCCGCATCAGAAAGAAAAGCCTTTGTTCTCTTTCCCTCTTCATCAGCCAGATCATATACGTTTAGCGGATAAAACGATGTATTCCAAAGCTCGGACAATACGACGATATCGGCCTCTGCAGCTGCTGCCGCTTCTATAGCCTGATCGGCTATATGATAATTAGCATCTACATCGCCATAACGAATCGCCGCCTGTACCGCTGCTATCTTCATAGACTCACCCCCATTAATACAAAAAATGCAAACCCGCATATTTATTATATAAGAGGCTGTCAGGCAATGCAACGGCTGATAAAAACTCAAAAATAAGAAGTCTGTAATAGAGCAGAAAAATTTCTCATTTCTATTATAACCTTCTTAATAATTAACTGTTAGACACAATATTCATAAGTGTATTATAAGATTTATTAACTTGATTTTGTATAGTGTCAAGGCCGGGTTCAATTTGACAGTAGAAGCTTTAAGGTCCTAATAAAAATGGACTTAAAATCTTTTATCAATGTGAATTTTAAATATTTAAACTCTCCCAAATTTAAAATAACCTATGATTTTTAATATGTAGATATGTATTTTTCAGGAAAGACTGCTAATCATCATTGATAAGGTATTCCACGCTACAGAAGAATCTATCTGTTGCAGAAGATTTTATAAACAAAATCCCAAAGTATATTCGTAATGCACTACAAAAACTTACGAACGATCTGGATATTTTTCCAATCAAAAGGTAATACCTATATTTTTTTATAGGTATTAGAAGTTTTATATCACGTAGTTACTGGTACAATTTGTTTTCTCGTATAAACGTTAGCACCCGGACGGGCAATAACCGACTTACATCTTTATGGCTACGTACAGCATTACGAATCTGCGTAGACGATATGGGAATCGTTTTCCATGTACTTAATGTGTACTGCAAACCGTTTTGGCGTAGTCCTTGCAATTGTTCGCTTACTCGAACAAAGGCATCATCTGTTCTAGGCACAAATATAAATTCACATATATCTTTTAAGACATCAATCGCCTTCCACCTGGATAGGTGATAAATAATATCCGAACCTGCAATAAAATAAAATCTCACATCTTTTTCATCACAACAATGCATAAAATGTTCTATCGTTTTAGCAGTATACGGAATTGTACTGCCTTTATAATCAACCTCATATTTTGATACATATATAGGAAGATTGTCTGGCAAAGACATCTCTAACATTTGACACCGCATTTCGCCCTTTAATTTATTCTTCTTTGAGTGAATTTCTTTATCTGCAGTCGGCAAAAACACACCCATATCTAATTGATACGATTTTATAGCATTTTCCATCGTTTGAATGTGTCCATTATGAACAGGATCAAAAGCTCCCCCCATAATTCCGATTCTCTTCTTCCCCTGAAAATCTTTATCCTCACAAAACATCGATTTGTATCCTCCTTCAATATAATTTAAAAATAATAGGAATAAAATAGCAAAATATTCCCCCAATAGCAATTAAAATAAAAAACCACTTAAAAGTTGCTCGTAAAATACGATTATCTAACCCGGGCTGCTGTACTGCCGATGCTCCTAATGAAATCATCTGTGGGCTAATTATCTTTCCTACACCCCCACCAAATAGATTACCTGCTGCCAGCCATGCTTCGGATATTCCAAGGGCCTCTGCGGTAGCAGTCTGTAGATTTCCAAATAATGCAGAAGAGGTTGTAGCACTCCCTGTTACGAAAGATCCCAACCCCCCAATTAAAGGGGATACAAATGGATAAAAGCCTCCGGTTGCAACAACCATAAACATAGCTATAGTCCGGATCATTCCACTATAATTCATAATAATGGCAACAGCCATGACAGAGCATATCGTTACAATCATACTCCAATTTTTATAAATAGCTTTAAAAAAGACTGAAATCTGTTCCTTGATGCTCATTCCTTGGATAAGTCCACCAATAATAGCGGAAATCATTATAACATCAGCACTATTTGTTAACCAATTAATAGTAATGCTCGATGGATTGATACCGTTATAAATTGTAAATACTGATTTTACAGACACTAACATATTATGAATAAACGGAAAAAGCCGGGATGTCACGGTCAGCAAGACAAACATGATGATAAATGGACTCCATGCCCGTATCCCCTGGTACAAAGTAAAGGCATTTTTTTCAGTCTTATCCATTTTTTCCTCGACATAAAAAAGTTTAACAAAAAGAATGGTAAAGACCATAGCGCTGATAGAACCAGCTACATCTGGAAGTTCTGGTCCTACAAAATAAGCAATACAAAAAGCTGGAACAGTAAAAGCCAATGAAGAAATAGTTGTAATGACAAACATATTTCTTATAGATTTCCACCCATCCCCACAAATATAAATCATGACATATGGTGTAAGAAATAATGGCAATAATTCTATTATAATTACATTCGATGATAAGATATCTGCACTAATACCAGTTACCTGTGATGTGACCAATGTAGTAACTCCGACCGAACCAAAGGCAGTAGTCATAGTTGTCATAATCAATAAAGAACCAACAATACGAACTGGATTCATTCCAATACTAACCAAAATTCCCGCCGGGACTATGACTGATGTACCAAAACCAGCGACGCCTTCCAAAAAATTACCAAATCCAAAACCAATAATTAGCAAAAGAATCAATTTGTCATCAGTAATATGCAATAACATCTTTTTTATATTTTCCAGTTCACCCGTTTGCTCTGTTAATTTAAATGTAAAGAGTGCCGCAAAAATAACTGTAAGAATAGGCCAGATTCCATCAATAATCCCTTCAACAGTTGCTGTAGCTATATTACTGATAGATAACCCAAACCATAGAAAACCTGCTGTCGCAGATAAAATATAAGCAATGATACAGGAATACATACCACTAACTTTGAAAAAACCCAAAGCAATAACAAACCAAAAAATAGGTACTAATGCAATGATAAAATCCGCCATAGTATCATCCCTTCTACCTTCTTTTAGTATTAAAATATTTAGATAGATAGAATGGTGGAATAAAAATTTATTCCACCATTCTATAATGTAAATATTAAGATTTACATTGCTTACATAATTTTAATCAGTTGCAGAATTCTTTTTAAAATCCTGTCTTTCAACAATAAGAGAAACAACTACCCCAACTACTAAAGCCCAAAATGCACATCCAATGTGTAAAATAGAAATTCCTGATAAGCCCACACATAATGCTGCAAAAGAACCAATTTTAAATTTTCCAGAATAAAAAGCAGTCTTTAAAGAATCAATTAAAACATTAATCATTGCTAGCCCAGCCAATGTTCCAACTAACGTTGCCGGAATCAGATTAACAAAGCTAATCGCATAGGCAGCAAAAAGCCCAAAGATAGCAAAAGTAATGCCATTTACAACAGATGCAACATATCGGCCATCTTTTTCACCCGCTTCACTAGATGCACATATAGCAGTCATCGGTCCTGCAATATTAGCATTATGGGCACCAAAGATACCTGAAATGATTCCACCAATTCCTGAAGCAATGGTCATTACATTAGCAGGAACTTTATACCCGGCTCCTTTTAATACCCCCATTGCCTGTGCATTTTCTGCTCCCATAACTAATACTGCCAATGGGATGGAACAAGATAAAACCAGTTGGAAGTTAAATTCAGGAGCGACAATTCTCGGAGCGATAAAGGAAATATCCCCTATATTTCCACCAAATCTTCCTGTAAAATAAGCTAAAATAACTCCCACTATTAAAGCCGATAACACACCTGGTATTTTTTTAAAAAATACCGGCACTATAAGAAAAACAAGAAAACATACACCACAAACTAATGGATCAGCATTGATGCTTTTAACTACACCTATTCCAAATTTCATCATAGCACCAGCAACCATAGCCATAACGATTTCCAAAGGCAAAAAGTTCATAATTTTGCCAATCAAACCAGTTAAGCCGATTACCAGAACAATAACCCCCGCGATAATAAAGGCGCATGCGGCTTCATTAAATGAATACCCGGCTAATGCTGTTCCCATTAACGTGGCACCAGGAATAGAGTATGCCCCTGAAATCGGCATTTTATAATACGTCGCAAGGATAGTTCCTAACAACCCACCAAAAACATAAATACCAAAAACCCAGGTAACAATATCAGCCAAAGTGAAACCCGCTTCATGACCCGCAGCTATAACAATCAGGCATGGGCCTGTGCATCCAAAAATAGTAGATACGATACCAGATCCAATCGTTTGACTATTCAGATATTTTGAAATGTCTTTTATGCCCGATTTAAAGCCAGGGCCTTTTTCTATCAACTCCATAGTTATACCTCTCTTATTCACAACTTAGTCAAATCTATTTTCAATTATAATTAATAAAAAGGAATCACCTAAATTGGAATATATACGCCTCTTTGTAGGTGATTCCTTTTCTTTATACTATCATTTTAAAAGGCATTTATTCCGTCTTTAGTTTATCCAATACCGAAATATCTACGCCTCGCTGTCCAAACCACTTCGGCATCAATACTTCATCTACCTCTTTCGAGACTTTGGGAGCCCATTCAATCAAATCTTTTGCTAATGATTCAGAACAATTCAAGCCGCCCATTGCGCCATCAAAAATGATAACCTTATCCGTCCCAGTTACTCTATAAGCGAAATTCATAGCCTCTTCTGTAGTTTTCGAAACAACAGCATAGTCCATATAATGAATATTCATCGGTTCCATATCAAATAACTTAGCTTGTTCTTCTCCAACGACAATAGTTGGAATATGTGACGAGAAAAATGCTGATGGATATCCTGTCCATGCATAATTGTGAACACACATTTTAATGGCAGGATTTAAAGGTGGAATACCTTCAAGCAACGGCTTACCATCTTTGCCATAAAAGGCTTCCGTATACCACGTATAGGGGGGCAAAGGCGTACCTTCCATGTCATATAAATCCTTATTAGCCCCTGTAAAATTAGCATAAATTACGCCTGCGGAAAACACATATGGAACAGGACATGGAAAATCAAGTACAGCTATGCATTCTTTGATTTTTCCAAATAAAGTCATAATTTTACCATAGAGCTGACATCCAATAAACGTAGCACGGTCATTGATATTATAGAGATTATTATCTGCGTCAACTCCAATGACACCATGTGGTCCTACGGTCATAAAAGCCCCAAAAGCAAATTTCTTTTGTACAAATTCAGATTCAAAAATTGCACGAGCTGTAAAATTTGCTGCACGAGGGCCTAAATTCTGGTGATAGGTGGATCTGGATTCCAACCGGGCATAGGACATAGAAAATGGCTTGACCGCCTTATCGACCTGACGATGGAAATGTACTTCACGAACGTCTGTATGATGGACATGTACAATCCAGTCCGCATCATAAACGGCTTTAATACCATACAACGTGCCAATTTCCGTTTCAATCGGAATACCTTCATCAACGGGGCAGACGCCCTTGGCTTTACCTTTGCCATAGTATTCATCGAGTCCATACCGTTTAATATATTCCTCTGTTTCACGGAAACGCATACCGACACCAGCACGAAGCCGGATATTATCTGTACCAGTTTTCTCATGAATAATATCTCGCACGGCTTTTAAAAGAAGTGCATATGGCTGCCCACCAAACAGGGTAAATCCATGATGCGAGGCTAATACATTGACACTGTCTGTGGATTTAATCATGGACATGTCAACTTTTCTTAAACTTTCTTTAGCCATTTCGTAAAATTTGTCTAGTGCGTCCGGTCCTCCCGGATATACGACATCCGGCAATTCAGGGAACAGTTCTGGTAATCGCAAGGAGCACATCCCAGGCATTTCTGCCACTCTTTTTTTTATCAGAGAAGGATCAATACCATACTGAGACGGCTTTGGTGCAATTGGCATAATCGGTTCATGAATGAATTGGGATTTTTCCATAATTATTTCCCTCCTTTAGCAATTTCATCCAGCAATACGCGGTCTTCATCAAAATAAAATCCCCGGCTATTATATTTGTTTTTTACATCTTCAGGCAAATCCCATGCTGTCGGAGTCAGGCCATACCACTGCCAGCCTTTGGGGTCTGGATGCAATTCGATTCCAGCAGCTGTCAACAAGCGAAGAATAGGCTGGATACACTCAATCGTGCATCCTGTCCTAATGCCTGTTGCCAATGAAATTTCATCAGGAGTCTTGCATCCATCCAAAATAGCTGCCGCTACTTCTTCAGCACGAACACCCACACAATAGCAAAGAACCTGTTCAGGATTAAAATGAGCTTTTAAACATAAATCTTTAATCTGTTGCGGATCAAATTTTGATACATCTATCCCTACGGTTTTAACTTCACTACGTTCGACCATTGTAATTGCGTAGAAAGGACACCGGTCAGCACAATTTGCACATCCCATGCACTTCATCGGATCGGATGTTGCAATACGATTTTCTACATGAATAGCATATACCGGACAAACTTTTTCACATGTTTTACAACCTTTACATTTTTCCGGGTCAACCTGTGCCATAATGGTAACTTGTTTCATATTTTACACCTCTTTACATATTAAGAAATAATTTTATAAGTATTTACGCATTTCAAATTATTCAACAAATTTAACCGTTGCAGAGCCCATATTGGTAAAACTTGCAGTTACGCAGTCCCCAGCTTGTACAGGAATAGCTGCAGTAAAGGCACCTGCCATGACAAGACTACCTGCTTTTAATGGAATATGAAAATCAGCTAACATATTTGCCAGACATGCTACAGAAGCAACGGGATTCCCCCAAACTTCCGCTGCTGCACCACTATTAATCAGTTCTCCATTTTTTTCAAGAATCATACCCGTTGTCCGCATGTCAATATCTTCCAACCTTGAAAAATTACTGCCGCACATAATGCGTGCAGATGATCCATTATCAGCAATAGTATCTGGTAATTTTATTTTCCAATCTTTAATGCGGGAATCGACAATTTCAATCGATGGCATAATAAAATCAGTCGCTTCATACACATCAGCAATTGTAATTCCTGGTCCTTCTAACGTTTTATTAATATGAAATGTAATTTCTCCTTCAACTTTTGGCTGAATTAATTCACTCATATGACAAACTTCGCCTTCTGTTAAAAGCATCGTATCAAATAAGTGTCCATAATCTGGCCAGTCAACATGCAATAACTCCTGCATCGCCTTGCTTGTCAGTCCAATTTTCAGCCCAACTAACTTCTCACCTTGTTCAAGGCGGCGCTTTACATTCGCCAATTGAATCTGATATGCATCTTCTACAGACATTTCTGGAAAATCATCGGTCAATCGTCCAACCTGACTTCTCTTTTTCTCGGCATCATACAATTTCTCGGCCAATTTGAAATAATCCATAATAAACTCCTCCTCGTATAATAATTATTAGTGATGATGATTTTTTGTTTTCCATTTATTTGCTAAAACACCTGCTAAACAGTCTGCCAAATGCATTTTATCCCAATTTTCACGTAATCCTTTTATTAAAACAGGCATTGCCAATTCCACTTCATCATGTGGGCCTGGCAAAGAAATCATTGTACTCAAACCCTCTGTTCCAACTCCGATACGAACTCCATCCTTTACATGGCGACCTGTTCCTTTTTTAAATTTGACAATATATGGAGTCGCTGCATTTTCATCAATAGAATGAATTGCTTCTACCGTCTTATCTTTATCTTCAGCACCAACTCCACCGCTTGTTATTAGTAAGCCAAAGCCACGATTCAAAGCATCTTCAAGTTTTTCTTTTATGTCATATAAATCATCTGACATTATTTCTCCTATCGTCACCTTGAATCCTTCGTTTTCAAGTAATCGTTTTATATACGGCGTATTAGTATCTTCTATCAATCCTTGTTGCAATTCAAAGCCTGTTGGAAATACAATTGCCCGATGCAGTACATTATTTTTGATTTCCGAAGTCATAGTATCCACTGTATTCAACAGTTCTCTTTCTTGCTCATCACTGAGATTTGCACAAATTTGACCTAAAATGCCATTAGAATGGATATATGTATCTTCATATAAGGTAACTCCCTGTACAGACTGCAAAGCATTCAAGATAGCTTTTTCTTTACCCAAAAAATTTTCTTGTGGGATTTCCTGTACTAAAACATCAAAGGTAATATGTTGTGGACGGACATCAACAACCATGACTTCTCCTTTTCGGAGTCCTAAAACACCTGCAACAATATCAGCTAATTCGGTTAAATTTACATCATCGAGTGTGATGTGATTTACCCATAGTTCAGTTTTTTTCAGAAGATTCATACTCATAAAGTGGCTTCCTCCTGCACAACATCTAATTTCATGTCTAATAATGGAGCATCTACAATTTCTTTTCCTATGCATAAGACATCGATAGGTTCATTAATTAATTCAGGAATATCCCGGATTCTAATTCCTTTTGCGTAGCCAATGACAACTTTACCTGCTTTTCCACATTTAAGCACAGTATCATAACAGCAACGCACATCTTCCAACTTACCAGTATCAATCATTAAAGTATGACAATTTCCCCTCAATGCCATTTTTGTTTCTTCTTCAATAGTTCCCGTCAATCCCTTTATCTGCATAACTATCTTAGAATCAGGAAAAGTTTGACATGCTTGTATAGCTGCAGGAATAGAGCCAAACATACGGATAAAATTTTTATCAATATAAACCATCGGTTGATTGCAAATTCTAAATGTTGCGCCTCCTGCTACAACTGCAGATCGCACTAAATGTTTAATCTCCATGGGCATTTTTTTCCACGAACCTGAACAGATAGTAAAGTGATGATTAGCTAATTGAACTGCCGTAGATGCGGCTGTAGCAATACCAGACGCTTTAGCCAGAGTTCCAATTAAACATTCTTCCGCAATGGCAATTTGTTTAGGTGTACCTGTCAAGTGGGCAAACACTTCATTATGGTTTAGTAAATCTCCCTCTTTTTTGCATATTTTTAAACTAACACCAATTTCATCTGCTACTGTATAAGCTACATTGACTCCGGAAAGTATTCCGCACCGTTCAGCAGTTAATACTGCAGAAAATTTCTTTTCCTTTATTTTAAAAAAAAGAGTATCTCTTATATCATTCAATTTTTTCACTTCTTTCGTTGTAATTAGCATTAATCAGTTCATGCGTTTTAATCCTTTTTCGTATGTTTTCTTGTAATTAGTATAATACGATTTCCTCTTCCAGAAAATTTATAAACTTTAAAACCACTTTTAATTTTTTTTATAACATAACTAAAAAGTCTTCTTTAGATGTAAAGAAGACTTTTATCTAAAACCTTTATTTTTTATTTTTAATGTATGTTTTTGTGCATTTTATAAATGCGTTAGCAACATTTGAGCAATCATTAAATGATTTTACAGCCAAAATAATATCTGTCATTAATGCGGGAATCAACGGTCTAGCAACCAGTCCAGGATGCATAGGTCTATTGAAATCCCACAACATTTTAGTAACGATACAGATACTATTAGTTTCCTCAATCATATGCAACATAATATAATTAGAATTTGAAGTAAAATTAGATATCGTTTTAATGTTTTCTTGATTTAAATATTTTCCTGCTGCAAAATCATACCCATGAGCAGATTTATACATCATCACATCTTCATGCCTTAACTGTTCAGCCGTTATTTTCTCTTGTAAAGCTAAAGGATTATCTTTAGAAAAAACTGCAACATAAGGATGTTTTTCCAAATTTATCCATTCACATTCAAAATAAGGAGATCTTGTAGTAATAGCAATGTCTGCAACTTCCGATTGAATCCAATCGGCCATAATTTTAGGACTATTTTCTTCTAAAATTTCTACTTCAACTTTAGGATGGAGATGACGAAAGGTTTGAACTATAGGCAAAATCAATGAACAAGTAGTGCTAGAAAATCCAACGATTCTAAGTTTTCCTGTATTATAACCCTTGACTTCTTCAAATTTTTCTTCTAACTTTTCTTTCATATTGATGGTTTTTAAAATATATGGATAAATTACCTGACCCTGTTTTGATAATTGCACCCCACGATTACTTCGCTGTAACAAATTAACACCACACTCTTCCTCAAGTGCACTCATCATCTGCGATACACCAGATGGAGTATATCCTAATTCATTTGCAGCAGCAGCAAAGCTACCTTTATCAATTACTTTTAAAAGTACCTCATATTTTCTAATGTCCATAGTAATTCATTGTTCCTCTAGAAAGTATAATTTTTATACAATATATCAAAATATCAAACCTACTTCTTCTTTTGTTGCTTATATGCGACAAAATTGCTAAAAAAAATTTCATTAACCTCATCATAATTTAAATCTAATAACCGTGCAATATAGTCCGCTTCTCTAATTGTAAATTCCGATCCAGTATCATTCATTTTTCTATAAAAAGTAGATCTATCAATTCCTATTTTCTTTGCTATTTTTTCTACATTCCATCCTTTTTCAATAATTTTAAATTTTAACATATTGATATTTACCATACTTTCGCCCCTTTGTCGCATTTTTGCGATTATTTAATTACAGTATATGCATTAAAAGCAACTCTGTCAACATTGTCCTTCTATCCTATCGTTCTATTTACATATTTCGTTGCAAGTATGCGAAAAAAATTGTATCATAAAATTATAAAGAGAGGTGTATAATAGTGGAGATTGGCACTCGTATAAAAACACTTCGTAAAGAAGCAAATCTTACAGTAGATGAATTAGCAAAAAAAATAGGTAAAAATAGAGCCACTATTTATAGATATGAAAATGGAGATATAAAGGATTTACCCATTAGTATTCTGGAATCGTTAGCCCTTGCTTTAAATACCACACCTGCTTATCTAATGGGTTGGACGAAAGACGTTTCTCAAGAATCTCTGTTCTCTCAAGTTTATATAAAATTATTGGAAAAGAATCCAGACTTATATGATGCAATAAGGCTGTATACGGCCCTTGACAATCTAGATAGAAGTGAAATACGTGGTGAAATGAAAGGAATGTTACATGCAAAAAAATATTATTTAATAAAGTAGAAATATCTAGTTGCATCTATGAACTCACAAAGTTCTCCCCCATCTCATTTTATTTTAATGTGCTTGTTCTTTATAGTATAATAAAATTCTGGAAATCCCTGTCTTCCTATGCTATAGTAGTATCGAAACAATAGATGGAGGAATGGGACATGGCAAAGGTGAAGAAGACGAATGTCATGCGCATTTTGGATAAGCATAAGATTGTGTACGATATTAAAACATATGCCTATACAGAAGACGATTTATCAGGCATCCATGCGGCGGCTGAGCTTGGAATGGATGCGGCCCGGTTATTCAAAACACTCGTCGGTAAGGGTAATAAAACGGGAATCGTCGTATTCTGTATCCCCAGTAACAGGGAACTGGATTTGAAGACAGCAGCTGCTGTCAGCGGTAACAAACATGTAGAACTGCTCCATGTCAAAGACCTGCCCGGTGTCACTGGCTACATCCGTGGCGGGTGTTCTCCCATTGGCATGAAAAAACAATTTCCAACGTATATTGATACATCTGCCGAGAATTTTGATACCATCAGTATCAGCGCCGGTCAGCGTGGAATCCAGGTACTATTGCCTGCCTCCTGTATCTGTTCGGTTACCGGCGCCGGTATAGCCAGTCTGACAGCAGATTATGGGGAGGCAAAGAACGATGAGTAATGACAAAATGCAAGATTGGCTCCAGGAGCTTATGAAGTGTGATGCCTGCAAATTACGCCATGAAGGAAACCGGGGGCCGACGCGCTATTCCGGAGATCCCGATTCACCGCTCATGTTCGTCGGCGAAGGACCTGGCGGCGTCGAAGATGAATACGGCGTTCCCCTCGTGGGCCCATCGGGCCAGCTCCTCGATAAGGCTCTGTGGAGTGTCGGTCTGACCCGGGACCATGTATATGTGACCAACATTGTCAAATGCCGTCCCAAAAATAACCGGACCCCGACCCTGGAAGAAGGGAAGGCCTGCGCCAATATTCATCTGGTGCAAGAAATCAAACTGGTACAACCAAAAGTCATCGTCTGCCTCGGTAAGGTAGCCTTCCAGTATTTTTATGGGCATACGGCCAGCATCATGCGCAACCGGGGAAAATGGTTCACCTGGCATGATATACCGGTCATGCCGACCTATCATCCGGCATTTCTCCTGCGTCAGGCTGGAAAAGACCTGGTTGAATCCAAATGGCAGGTATACTACGATTTCAAGGCTGCCGTAGAAAAAGCCGTAGCAGCCGAACCGGATTTCACCTATAAAAGTGAGGAAAAGCCAAATCTCCTTGCCCAATACGAAAGTCTCCGGGAAAGTCGTCATTTCTAATTTTCCCCCCCCGCATCTCATACTCATTTCTAAATCAAAATAGGTTGTCTCACAAAGCAACGTGGCTTTATGAGACAACCTATTTTTATCTTACCTTCTGCCGGAAGTGGTCAAATCGGGACACCTTGACAGCTGGTTTTATTGTATATTTATTCCTGAACGAAATCGCCTGTCATATCGACGAGTTTGCCCGGATTCATGATGTTATTGGGATCCAGTGCTTTCTTGATTGCTTTGATGACATGGAGTTCCGGAGCCGGCGTGCATTTAGCAAATTCATCCAGTTTCTTGAAGCCAATGCCGTGTTCACCAGACATCTTGCCGCCGAGAGCATATACACGGGGGAACAAATCACGATGGAAAGCTTTGATTTTGTTGAACCATTCTTCCGGAGAAAGGCCTTCTTTGTTCAGTGGCAGAACATGGATATTGCCATCACCGATGTGAGCAACGGTTACGCAATACAGGCCGTATTTTTCTCGGAGTTCCGGAATCTGTTTGGTGATATCGGGAATCTTATCGAGAGGTACGACGAAATCTTCCGTCTGGAACATTTTATCGACATCACGGGCTGCTTCGGCAAACTGTTTGCGCAGCGTCCAGATACGTTTATCGGCTTCGAATTCGTCGATAGAGCCATTATTTTCCGCCAGGTCACAGAGCAATTCCATCTTGCGGTCCGATTCTTCTTCGTTGAACGATTCTACCGTAACGATGACATAGTCGCATCCTTCATCAACATGAGGCATCTTCATATCGAGGAATTTACAGGTCATGACCAATGCTTCGTTGTCCATAAATTCGATACTGGTCGGATCAATACCAGCTTTCAGAATCTTATTCGGCAGGGCAAAGGCTTCATCATCAGTCTTGAATACGCAGACCATGTTGAATACGTAGGGAGCCTGAGGATAGAGTTTTACCGTAACTTCTGTGATAATGCCCAGGGTGCCTTCAGAACCGGCATAGAGCTGTTCCAGGCAAAGGCCGGTAGAACTCTTTTTCAGACGGGAACCGGCTTCTACAACTTCACCGGTCGGTGTGACGACTTTCAGGCTGTATACCTGATGACGGGTCGTGCCGTATTTTACGGCCTTGTTGCCGCCGGCATTATTGGCTACGTTGCCGCCAATCTGGCTGCTGTCAGCGCTGGAAGGATCGCCGGCATACAACAGGCCGTGGCGGGCAGCTTCACGCTGTAAATCCCCAGTGATGACGCCAGTCTGGCAGACGGCATACATGTTGTCCGGATCGAGTTTGAGTATTTTATTCATCCGTTCCAGTTCGACGACGATGCCGTGGTATACGGGGATAGCGCCGCAGGCAACACCAGAACCAGCCGAACGCGGAGTAATAGGAACGAGGTATTTATTTGCCAGTTTGACGATTTCTACGACCTGTTCCGTAGATTCTGGGAAAACGACAACTTCCGGTTTGCTGAAATAATGAGAATTGCCTTCTTCGTCTGTCTGATAGGCTACGAGGTAATCTTCATCAGTCTTTACCTGTTTAGGGCTCATTACGCGTTTCAGTTCTTCTACCAGTTCGGGTGTTACGGGATTAAAATGTGCCATGAGGAACACGACCTTTCTGTAATTTTGTAGTGGAATGTGCGACCAGAATGTCTATTAATTATTTAAGTTCACCCTTACAGCTCTTAGGCCATAGCCGTCGTGAACTTGATGTTTGACAGTATATCACGATGGCAACGTTTGTAAAGCCCTGATTTTTCTGCAAAAAGGTCTGCCTGAGGCAGGATAAATCCCATAATTTCAACACCTTTTACGTTTAACGGGCTGCTTAAAATTTGCTATATACTATTTACGAATTGTTATTATTCTTTTAGGTTATCGTACCGCTTGCTTTATTATTCTATAATAGGCCAAAATGAGAGAAAATAAGAAAAATCTGACTATCTGGTTCCATAGCATGCTTAATATGTTATGAAGATAAATTTTATAAAATCACTTTTTTCTCTCTTGACTTCTTCTCCCATGGTAGCGTATAATACGCATCAAGCAAACAACCAAACAGTGTTGATTGGGAAAAGTACTTACAGACCCTGACAGTACAGAGAACCTGCTACACGGTGAGAGGCAGGATGTAAAGACTATAAGGAATATCACCCAGGAGCTGCCAGCTGAACGCATCGCAAGTAAGCGTGGCCGATTGACAATCGTTACCTTGTCCGGCATTGAACGTCAGAGAAATCTTTCGGTGATGTCAGTAGAGTGGTCGTTCACGACAATAAGAGTGGTACCGCAGAGCTATAGCGCTTTGTCTCTTTCTAAGAGGCAAAGCGTTTTTTTTACTCCAGGTAAAAGCAATCAGCCGTTTGTTATTTGCAGCAATCTTACATTTTTTATTCGGAGGTATGTAATCATGATGAATTTTGTTACAAAAGTAAGCGGTTTCGTAGGCAAGAATCTTACCTGGCTCGTATTGCTCACTATCGTAGGCGGCTATTTCGTTCCCTCTGGTTTTACCTGGGCCGTCAAAAATACGGTCTGGCTCCTAGGCGTCGTCATGTTCGGCATGGGTATGACACTCCATGCATCGGATTTTAAACTCGTCCTTCAGCGTCCCCGCGAAGTCCTCGCCGGAACGGTCTGCCATTACACCATCATGCCTCTCGTCGCCTATGCGTTGGTCATGGTCTTTGGCCTGACTCCAGAACTGGCCGTCGGTATGGTTCTCCTCGGCTCCTGCCCGAGCGGCACGGCTTCCAATGTCATGAGCTTCCTCGCTAAAGGCGATGTTCCTCTGGCTGTTTCCATCACGACCGTATCGACACTGCTCGCTCCTGTCATGATGCCCTTCCTCGTCTGGGCACTGGCTGGTCAGTGGGTTACCGTTTCCTTCCTTTCTATGGCCATGACGGTCATGAAAGTCATCCTCGTACCGCTTGTCCTCGGTTTGCTCGTCCATCGTCTCGTCGGTGAAACTTATTTGGTACAGATGCAGAAAGTTCTCGTCCTCGTATCCGCTTTTGCCGTTCTTTCCATCCTCGGTGGTGTCGTTGCCGTCAATGGCGCAAAAATCGTTTCCCTCGGCGTCTTCATGGTCGTTCTCGTTCTCCTGCACAATCTCTTCGGTTTTGCTCTTGGGTATTTCATCACGGGAAAACTTGGCTTTGGCAAACGCCAGCAGCACTCGGTTACCCTGGAAGTCGGTATGCAGAATGATGCCCTCGCTCTTTCCATCTGCTCCATCTACTTTGCCCCGGCTGTCGCTATCCCGGCTGCTGTCGGCGCTGCTGTCCATCAGATCACAGGTTCCATGCTGGCCGGTCTCTTTGCCCGCAACATGGATAAATACGAAGCCCGTCAGCAGGCTGCTTCCATGAAAGAAGAAACAGCTCCTGCTCCGTCGGCTCATTAATCAGCTCCCCAGAGACGTTGTGACCTCGTGTCACAGCGTCTTTTTTTGTCCTATATATAGGTATTATATAAGGATGAAAAAAACAGTTCTGACACCGTTTTCAAAATTCATCGGTTTTGTGAAGGAAACGAAGCCACGTCGCTACCAAATTGTCACAATCAAATCGTATACTAATAAACACAAGAAGGAGGGATACATATGAAGATAAAACGCCTTATAGCTTTATCTATTACAGCCGCAGCGCTGGCAGGTGGTGCCGCGTTTGCACAAGATACTCATTTTGATGGCTATACCCACAATCCCATAGCCATGCATAACGATCAGCAGTCTTCTTTTTGGAATCAGAAAAGAGACTTGAAAAAAGAAGAACAAATCCGTAAGAAACGCGAACAGGAAGAAAAAAAGCGCATCGAACGGGAAAGGAAAGAACGTCAGCGGGCAGAAGCAAACCGCAAAAAGAAAAAGACCTACAAAAAACCGATGCCAAAGCCAAATGACCAGCATCGGCAAAATCAGCAAAACTGGCCTCATTTCTAACAGGCCGCACCACCTGAGGGGGAATATATCATGAAAACTTGGAAACACTATTTAGCTATTACAGCCGTAGTCACCACCTTGATGGGAGGCGCCGCATTTGCGCAACAGGCACCGCAGAATGCGCCCTGGCTGTACGGTCAGGACCAGCAACAGGTACAACCGGTACAGCGGGGGCAGGATGACCACAACCGTCAGCAGCCAGGCATAAACCAGCTGTCGGATAAACAGCAGTCGAAAGATACAAAAAGTCAGAAGAATCTCAAAAAAGAAACTGCCCCCAAAAAACAGACGGTGACAAAAGACAAAACAAAAGATATACAGAAAATCAAAAATACAAAAGAAACAGCCTCTCCTTATCAGCAGAATCAAACCCAGACATACCGCAACTATGCACCGGGCTACATCCGCTGATACCATGTATGACACCCCTGTTTTGTAAAGGTTTGAAATTCGGGTCTTTACAAAATGGGGGTTTACTGTTAAACTAATACAGTACCTATTATATGTTATATGCGGGTGTAATTCAGTGGTAGAATACGAGCTTCCCAAGCTTGGTACGAGGGTTCGATCCCCTTCATCCGCTCCATACGATGAGACGGCCCCATGAAGCGATATGTGCTTCATGGGGCCGTCTTTTTCTATTCTTTCTTTTACAGTTATAAAACAACATCTATTGAGAAATGCGCTTAACCAAATATGTTTCAACAGTATGGCAAAAATCAAGTGCCTTATCATATTGTTCTTTTGCTTCTAATTGTGAAACAATAAAAAAGTCAGCATAATCCGTGTTATTGCGAATCTGAAATGCCTGGCTAAGGTATTTAGAATACATTTTATCAAAAATTCCTGTTTTAATATATTCCTTTTGGAAATAAGAAATAACTCCAGCATGTTTTGTGAACGTACTCCCGCCTATAGAGGCGGGAGCTTCCTGCTTCAACGAGAACAGCGCTACTGACTCCAAAGAGTTGCGGCGGCTTACACTCTCTCCACAGGCGTAGATTCCCGTGCGACCCACGGTATTTTATGGATTACGTCAGGCTGATATTCGCCTGGCTTCTTCTCGGATATTGATGGCCGCGTTTTTATCGCGATTATGGTGACTTCCACATTTCGGGCAATCCCATTCCCTTACAGACAAGTCCTTGGTTTCGTGGTTCTGATATCCGCAAACATGGCACAGCTGGCTGCTTGGATACCACTTGTCTATCTTGATAAGCTGTTTGCCTTGCCAAGCCAGCTTGTACTCCAGCATGTTCGTGAACATATTCCAGCCATTGTCAGCTACGGATTTGCCAAAGCTGAACTTGCCACCCTTTTTCCGCTTTGCCATCGCTTTGACGCTGATATCCTCAATACCAATAGCGTCATAGTGGTCTGCGAGGTAGCGGGCCTTCTTATGCAGGAAATCCCGGCGTTGATTGGCCACTTTCTCATGGAGAATAGCTACGCGCAGCCTTTGTTTTTCGCTGTTGTGACTTCCTTTTTGTTTCTTGGATAGCTTCTGCTGCGCCGTAGCCAGTCTTTTCTCTGCCTTTCGCAGGAAATCGGGATATTTAGCATCCTCCTCATCGGAAGCCACATACAAGCCGTGCATCGCAAAATCCAGCCCCAGGAAGGTCTTCGGTATGACAGGGAATATTTGGTTTTCATACTCCACCAGCATACTGATATAGTATTTTCCTGATGGCGTCTGGCTGATGGTTACGGTCTTTATGATACTGTTCTCCGGCAAGGGACGATGCTGGCATAGTTTCACCCAGCCGACTTTCGGCAGTTTCACCTTATGGCCCTCGATTCGGACAGAACCCTTCTGGTTATTCGTGGAATATGAAGCACGGCTATTCTTCTTGGACTTGAAGCGCGGCTTGCCGAAATGCTTGCTGTCATTCCAAAAGTGGCTGTAGGCCTTATTCAGATTCATTTGGGCATTGGCAAGGGCTAAACTATCTACTTCCTTTAGCCAAGGGAAGTCTTCCTTGTACTGCGCAGGCGTATTATTCAGCTTTTGGCCGGTTTCCTTATAATAGTCAAGGCGGTCACTCAGCATCTTGTTGTAGATGAATCGGACACAGCCGAAGGTCTTGGCAAACATCATTTTCTGTTCCCTTGTCGGGTAGAGCCTGTAACGGTATGCCTTATTCACTATCATCACCTGCCTTGACTTTCCAAATCCTTTCACTCTTACTACTGATTATACTGCAAATCAACTTGTGAAGCCATTGTTTTTCTGATGGCATCGAGCCCTCAGAAAAACCTGCAATTCATCTCACCGCCTAAAGAGGCGGGAGACTTCTTGCAGAATCAGGTTTAAAATCTACACCATCCAGAGCCAAAACAGCTCTGACTGCTGTAAACATTGCATAATAAGATCTGCTAACAGAATCTTTATAACTCCTGCATTCCAGCAAAATAGAAGCAGCATGTAATTTTTCTTTCGCCATGTTTAACCTGTATCTCATTAACTCTACCCGGTTTTCATGCAACTACATTCACTCCCTCTTTTTTTATATTACGATAATAAGGAATATCATCTTGGTATTTCATATATTCGTCATAGGGGATAACTGCAGGAGAAATAATTGTTCCATATTCAAGCTCTAAATCAGCAGAAATATCCCACACTTTTTTTAACTTTTCCTGTAAATCCAGCCGTTCGCCATGTACAATGGCCACTAAATCAATGTCTGAATCTTCCGTATTATCCTTTCGTGAATAAGATCCATATAGTAGAATCTGATCAATGGCATCCCCAAAAGCTTGGTAATATGCATCTACCACGGCCTTAATAATTTTTTTTAATTCTATTTCTGAGCACATGGTATCATCACCTTATTAAAAAATCCAAGATAAATCTTGCCTCTTTAAAATCATTGTAACAAATATACCGGGTTTGTACAATATAAATGCACTTATCACCTATCCCGCAATTATGTTCACTGATTATAAAGTTCTGGTACATCGCATGTATACTTTTTCTGCAAACTCCCATCTATAAATGATACAACGAAAGGGACTGTCCATGCAACACAGTCCCTTTCGTTTGTATCCTTATTTCTTTTTACTCGTCTTTGGCGCCGTTTTGATGACGACGTTGCGGCCATCTTTGACGACTTCCAGGGAAATATCCCCTACACCGTCTTTATAATAAGCCATCTTGATATCGAGAAGAATAGCTCCGACCTTTTTTTGCAGATCATCGGTAAAAAACTGCTTGCGGAAATCTTCCGCCGTCTGCTGAGAAGCTTTCTTCTTTACGACAGGCCGCCGGGCCACCGTTTCTTCATCGTCCCAGTCAGCGGTTTCAAAGGTTACTTCTTCTTTTACTCCCTTGAACATGTCCTCCAGAGAACGGTTCTTGGGAATTTTATGTTTTGCCATGTATATTCACTCCTTATATGCCAAAAGGCGCCAAGATGGCGCCTGGGCAGTTATTTCTTTTCATCCATCTTATCAGCTGCTTCACGCATGCTGTTCAGTGTAATCTTTGAAAATTCTTCCGGCGTCTTATAGGTAGCAATCTTGGTAAAGCCTTTCTTCAAACGGCCCCGGTATGCAGCAACCACTTCGTTGTCGGCATTCATTTCGGCAATGAAGATTTCCTGTCCGTCGATGCCTACGAGGCGGAATTTGCCGCTCGGCGAGATTTCACGCCAGCTGCTGGTCGCACCATCAAACATGTATACGACACCCGTGCGCAGATTATCATAGAAGAAAATATCCTGATCATAAAACACGGCAATGCGGCCGATATTTTCTGCCTGGACGTTAATGCGCCGCGTATCGTAGTTGGCATCGGTCCGGTAAATACGATATTTATCTTTATCGACTTCCAACTTCATGTATACCACATTGGTTGCTGTCGAATACGCGACATCGACGATTTTGCTGTCCCGTGGCGCATTTTCAATGGGCGTATCGAGTTCGCGGTCCGGATAAATCGGGTTATACTGGGCAATATAAACGCCATAACGGCCAGTCTTTTCATCTTTACCATACGTCGCGAAAATAGCCAGATTCCGGTCAGGCAGCCATTCAAAGAAGGACACCTTGCGTCCATGGAGACGGATGCGTTGTGGTTCACTCTTCTGACCCGCTTCATAAATAGAAACCGTGTCATCGACAACGGTTGCCATGAACCTCTTGTCGTAGGAATAATAGGTCTGGCCATTGGGTTCGGCCCCATATCCCATTTTTTCCTGCTGATTGGTCCCACCGATCTGGAAATCCGACGTCGGCGCAAAAAGGAACTGATCCAGGTAATAATACACGCCAGCCTGGATAGCTATGCCTGCAGCAAAGGCCAAAAGCACTTTTTTCAGCTTCATTCGTTCCCTCCTACTTTACAATAAACGCCGTCGGAATCATCCGTTCTCCGAGGAGATCTGCCGGTTTGTTGACAACTTTACCATTGAGATACAATGTAGAACTGGAACCCCCATCGAGATTAGCAGCAATATAAGCACCCTGTTCGTACATGATATTCTGCAAATCCCGCAGCGTCGCGCCGATAGAATATGATGGTTGACGTCCATCGATGACCAGGAACAGGACTGTCCCGTCTTTCCGCTGGCCGATAGCCGTACGGGGGCCGACGCCCCAGCCGCCATCACCGGCGGTAATCATCTTCTGACCATTGACAATCAATGCCGGGCCAAAGGAAATTCCTTCCTGGATATCCATGGAAATGAGTTCCCCTTTACTGTAATTGCCGGCTACGAGATTGCCGTCCTTCGTAAAGCCGATAAATTCGTTGACTTCACTGTTATCAGCATCGCCACCGAGGACAAACTTGCCATCGTGGAGGATAAATCCATACGGACTGCGGCCGGTCCCGGTACCATTGGCATCATAGAACCCGCCTGCATTAATAGCCGCGACAGCGTTGTTGCGCTGGGCGATACCGCTGGTCGTATCGCCTTTTTCATCCATATTTTCAGCTGTGCCGACCTTAACTCGTTTGGGGTCGGGGATTTCCAGGAGAAATCCCTTGAACCGGCTCGATTCGATATTTTGCAACTTCAACGAAGAATCAGTGCGGACTTTGAACTTGAATAATTCCTGCTTCGGTGCCGTACTGATGCCTCCCAGTATCTTATCGATTTCGTCCTGGGAAAAGAGCCAGGTGATATACTGGGGATGACGGCTTTTCAGAATAGCCCCGACAACGGTCCGCTTGATATTATCAAAAGGTCCGAAGAGAACGACTACGGGAGACGTTACAGCAAAAAACAAGAGCAGGACTACAAAAAATTTACCTATTTCCTTCAGCTTCATAATTACCTCATTCTAAGCACACCGGCTGCCTTACCGTTGTTCGTACTTTTCAGTCGTAATGCGCTGTCTGAAATTATCTATGTCCACTTCATTGCCAATCCAGATACGTTTGACCGCATAGGGATTGTCACCATATTTTGCCCATCCCGGATTCATGGTAAAGGCCAGCTTAATGCCATATTTCTTCATGACCTTTTCCGCTTCCGGGCTGTTACCGCCATAGGGATAGCAGAAAAATTCATTGGTTATGCCCAGCTGTTCTTTGAGTTCGGCCTGGCTTTTCTGCATTTCTGTATCCAGTGTAGTACCGCCCATCTGGTTCAGCCGTTCATGATGATACCCATGAGATGCAATTTCCATGCCCGCAGCCTTCATTTCTTTAATCTGCTGCCATGTCAGGCGCGTCCCATGATCCGCATCATACGTAGGAATGAATACCGTACAGGCAAACCCATATTCCTTCATGACCGGCATGACAATCGAATAGGTATCGGGATATCCGTCATCAAAGGTCAGGACAACGGGACGGACAGGAACCGGTTTGTTATGGACCATGTATTCATAAAGCTGTTCCATAGTAATCGGATGAAAATCATTATCCTTCAGGAACTTCATCTGCTTACGGAAATTTTCTTCTGTCAGACAGGCCTGATTATGAGGGTCATCGGGATCAACGCCAATCATATGGTACATCAGAACCGGAACGCCGTTCTTAGGTACTGCCATTTCCACCTGTGCAGTCTGGGCAGCTGGCGCATCTTTCTTCTGGGATTCTTCCCCGGAAGAGCCACAACCTGCCAGCAGAGACAGACATATCAGAGCCATGCCTAGTAGTTTCCAAATACGCAAAATTTAGAAGCCCCCTTCTCGTATACTTGTGTTACGTACTATATTTTACAAGATTTTGACTTTTGGTGCAAATTTATAGATAGGGCACGAAAGACAGTTCCTCTTCATGACCAGCCAGGAAAAGCCGTATCTGCCGCTCTGCCTCGTGGAAGAGTGCCTGTTCTCCTTCTACAGAGTGAGACGCTACACTCGGTGTCAGCAAAAATTCCGGCCGGGTCATCATTTTGAGCATCATCGGGCTGGGATGTTCCATAGACAGGACATCCAGTGCCGCACTGCGGATATGCCCGTCATCGACAGCATGGTATAAGGCCGCTTCATCAGCCAGTCCACCACGGCTGCAATTGACGAATATGGCTCCTTCTTTCATTTCCTCAAACTGTTCTTCCCGAAAAATATACCGCGTCGTTTCATTGAGTGGTATGTGCAGCGATACGACATCGCTGGTCCGCAGCAGTTTGTCGAAATCAACGGGCCGGACCCGTTCTTCCATCATGATTTTTTCGTCAACAAACGGATCATAGGCCTGTATTTTACATCCAAAAGCCTGCATCCGTGCCGCAACGGCCCTGCCTGTACGGCCGTAACCAATCAGGCCGATAAGGTTGCTGCCCACGCGGTGCAGCGGCCAGCCAACAGCGCCGTATTCCCAACGGCTGTTATTGCGGATATCGTTCTGATACTCGGGAATCTGACGCAGGAGAGCCAGCATCATAGCACATGTATGATCGGCAATGTCATCCACACAGTACACCGGATTACAGAGTACCTTCACGCCCCGCCGGGCTGCCGCCTGCAGGTCTACATGATCGACCCGCGAACGGAGGACGACAATCAACTTTAATTCATCTAACTGGTCCAGCAGGGATTCCGTTACAGGTTCATCCCGACAGACAAGAACATCACAATCTTCCAGTCTTTCTGCCATTTCTTCTTCATTTGTGACCGGGCAATACGCTACATCGGCAATATCGCCCAACCGCTCGCCAAAATCATCTTCATCCTGATGCGTAGCAAGAATACTTATGTGGTACATATCACAGCCCCTTCTCTCTTAGAAATAAAGAATTTAGTCATAGATATACAATTAAATATATATCACATTACCGGTCAAATAGCAAGCCTTATGCACAACCTTATGCACAAAAGGAACTGAATCCGCCCGGCGCCAATACGGCCCGGCAGGAAAATCTCCGCACGCTGGCAAATCTCTGAAAAAAAATTCCAGACAGTATTCTCAGAGGAACATGTCTGGAATCATCAGATTACTGTATTTCACTGAGCCGTTGTTTTTTACGCAGCCATTCCGAAAAGATCTCTACGATCGTTACCAGCCCGGTCATGCCCCATAAAAGGGCTCCCGCTGCAGCCCATTCGTAATGCATCATCGCCAGTATCAGCGGCGTTCCGATACCGCCGGCCCCAACCAGGCCCAGGATAGCGGCATCGCGCAGATTGACATCGAACCGATACAAGACAGCCGCCCCGTAGCGCGGTACCAGCTGTGGCAGGACAGCCCAGCGGATGGATCGTGCGACGGATATTCCCATAGCCCGGTATGCCCGGTACGGTTCCAGCCGGATATCATCGATAGCGATGAGAAATCTCTTGGCCAGAAGGCCGACACTGCACAAGGATAAGGTCAGTACGCCGGCAAAAGGACCGGGGCCGGTAACGCGGATCCACATCAGGCCGTACACAAATACAGGAACGGCACGGATGAGCAGCAATATCAGCCGCGAAGCCAGTGCAGCCGGCACGGGAAGGAGGCGGAAACTGGCCGAAAAAGAAAACCAGGCAGCAATGACCGTACCTCCCAGCGTACCCAGGAAGGCTATGCAAAATGTCTCATACAGGAGCCAGGGGACGCCATCATGAGCAAGGGAAAATATCATCGACCAGTCGGGATGAAGGATTCCCTGCATAATAGCCGCTGCAGCTGCCATGCCCTTTCCATCCATATCTGGCAGCACCAGCGTCTGAAAAGAGGAAAAAAACAGTACGGCCAGCGTCAGCAACAACAATACTTTTTTCATGCGGGACAAATGACTTCTGCCTGAAAGGACCTGGCGCAGCCATTCACTGACACCTTCTGTCAGCAGGACGACGACGTACAGCAGCAATAAAATCATGCCGACTTCACTGTATTCACGCCAGGCCAGCCTTTCATTCAGTAAAATTCCGATACCTCCGGCCCCGACGTATCCCAGGATAGCCGCATGGCGGACATTGGCTTCCAGCATATATAATACATTAATCAGATACCCTGCCAGGACAGCCGGCAATACAGCCCGGATAAATGCCCGCAGGCGGCCGCATCCAGCTGCTTCCAGTGCCTGGGCCGCTCTTAAGTCGGCGTTTTCCATATCTTCATAGCCCATACGGACCATGACCACCGTCGTATAGATACTCAGTGCCAGCGTCCCGGCCAGCGTTCCCAGTCCGACGAGGAACGTACAAAGGAGTGCCAGAATCAGTGCCGGGATGGTCCGGATGAGATGAACGATAGTCTTAAACGGAATCCGCAGCCAGGCATGAGGATTGAGATAGGCATTGGCAAAGGACGCCCCCACCAGGCCCAGCACGGCCCCGATTCCCGTACCGGCCAGAGACATCTGCACCGTCGCCCAGAGCGGAGCCAGTACGACCCTGGCATAGGAAGTTTCTGGCGGTATCATCGCTCCGGCAATGTCAAAGAATCGCACGCCCCGCCTCAATAGAAGAGACAGAGATACATCGGTGCTTTCCCCGCAAAGGATGATCAGTGCCAGAAATAGCATCCCCATGCCTGTTCGGCGCAATGAATATCTCATGATTGCGTCCTCCCATACAGGTCCTGCAACCGGTCATCTGTCCAGTCTGCCGGAGGCCCGTCAAAGAAAATGCGTCCATCTTTCAGCCCGATAATCCGGTCCGACCAGGTCCGTGCCTGTTCGACGTTATGACTGTTCATGACGACAGTAAGCCCCTGTTTCTTCTGCAATTTGCGCATGAGTTCCAGAACCTGCCGGGCTGTCAGCGGATCCAGCGAGGCAACCGGTTCATCGGCGAGAAGAATCGTCGCATCCTGCATCAGCGTCCGGGCAATAGCTACACGCTGTTTCTGACCGCCACTCAATGTATGGGCAGGAGTCTGGCTGTATGATTCCAGCCCCACTGCTTTCAGGGCAGCCATGGCCTTTTCTTTTTCTGCCTGGGGAAAACACCCGGACAAGGCTCTCCACAGCGGAACGCGGGCCAGACTGCCATTCAGCACATTCTGCAGGCACGTACACATATCGACAAGACTGAAATCCTGAAAAATCATGCCGACCCGCTGCTGGATTTTCCGCCTGCCCCGGCCGTTCAGCCTGTCAAAACGGGTACCGTCAATCCAGACCTCACCCGAATCGGGCCGCACCATATGGTTAAACAAGCGCAGCAATGTCGTCTTGCCGGCTCCGCTGGGTCCGATGACCGATACAAACTGTCCCGTCGGGATAGAAAGCGATATATCGCGCAGTACAGGATGCTGCTTTTTATAGGACTGGCAGACGTGCTTTAATTCCAGCATAGCCATGGTTCTTTCCCCTTTTCACATCATTACTTTAATTCCTGCTGAACTTTCCGTTCTCCATCATAATCCGAACTCTGAGCCCAGTCATATCCTTTATGGCCCAACGTCTGCAGCACTTTCAATCCTTCATCGGTCTTTCCGATTTCAATGAGCGATTCGCCGAGGGCTTTGCGGAAGTTTTCATCCTGCATGACCTTGCTGGTCTTGCTGACGCTGACCGTATCGTTATAAATCTTATCCGTTACACCGATGACACCGGTCTGGGACCAGATATCCGATGTACCGCCGAATTTTTCCTGCCAGTTCTTTGCCATATGGGCACGGATATGAGAATAGGCCACGATGACATCTACCTGTCCCGATGCCAGGCGGGCCGTCGAAGTCGTATACGAATCAGACTGCACAACATGAGCCAGATCGGATATTTTCTTGCCATAATTATCCTTCAGCCACAGTGACGGATACAGATATCCGGAAGCAGACGCCGGGCTCATGACGCCCCAGGTCAGATCATTCAATTCATCCCAGGTCGGCTTTTCGCCCCGTTTTACCTTAGCGAGAATAGCCTGTCCTTTGGCGCTCGGCCCTACGACAATAGCCGAACGATAATATTTCACCAGATCCTTCTTGAAGGCTTCCGGCGTACCGTTGTTCCAAACAGATAAATCCGTCGTATCCTTATCGATACCCTGGCGAAGCGCCGTCAGCAGCACATCGACATCTTTATCATACATGACATACGTAGCTCCGGAAATAAAGCCCATATCGGCACTGCCCGAACTCAGAGCTTCTCCTACGGCGTTATAAGAAGTCCCCACATTGATAGTAACTTTTTTAATATTGTATCCCTTTTCTTTCATTTTTTCCTGGAGCATCTTCCCCAGTGGTTCGGTCTTTGTCTGGATTGTGTCGGCATCCTGGTACGGTGACACGGCGATTTTTAATTCTTCCACCTCTTTCGACCCGTTCTTCTGCGTATCACTACTGCCACAACCAGATAAGAATACGCATCCTACCAGCAATGCCGATAGGAGAACCTGCCATTTTTTCATCATCATCGACTCCTCACAAAATATAATACATATTATAAAACATAAAAAGAGAGGGACTCTCTATCCCTCTCCGTACAGTCAGCACCCATGCGACAAAAAGGGAATATGACTCCCATCTGTAACGGTCGGCGTCTCTGGCGCCCTCTCAGTCCGGCAAACGGACTCCCTCGCATGTTGGCCATTAATATTCAAAAATATAACAAATCCAGGGAGCTCCCCCAAGATTCACGTTCAGACCATCTTTAGTATAATATATGAAATTTGTAAATTCAAGGTAAAATTCATTTCCTCATCCATACCCTGTATATGCCACTTCCAGCCAGCAGTTTCTGGACAATCATGACACGAGCCAGTACAATAATACTGATATATATTTCATAAAACAACGAAAGGAATCTCCCATGAAAATTACAGATATACGCGTGGGAATTGTACGCATCCCACTCAAAACACCCTTCGTCACGGCACTGCGTCGTGTCGATATGGCCGAAGACCTGGTTGTCAAAGTCATCACCGACGATGGACATACTGGCTGGGGCAATGCACCGGCGACGGTTGTCATCACCGGAGACAGCCATGCATCTGTGGCCTCAGCTATCAAAGATACGATAGGGCCACAGATTCTTGGCATGGATATCGATGACAGGGAAGCCATCCTTCAGCGCATCCAGCACAGTATGGTGCATAATACATCGGCTAAAGCCGCCCTCGATATAGCGGTTCACGACTTATTCGGACAAAAATATCGCTTACCCCTGTATCGCTTTTTCGGCGGCCTGCGTCAGCGCATCACTTCAGATCTGACCATCAGCCTGGGAGAACCGGAACAAATGGTTCAGGACGCACAAAAAGCCATACAGGCAGGCTATACAAATCTGAAACTCAAAGTCGGCGTCGATGCTGCTCTCGATATCCGCCGCGTCCGGGCCATCCGTCAGGCTGCCGGCCCGCATATCGCCATTCGTCTCGACGCCAATCAGGGCTGGAAACCCAAAGAAGCCGTGCGCACGATTCGTCGTATGGAAGATGCCGGCCTCAATATAGAATCGATTGAACAACCCGTAGCAGCCTCTGACACAGAAGGACTGAAATTTGTCACCGACCACGTAGATACGCCGATCATGGCCGATGAATCCGCATTTAGTCCTGGTGATGTATTTCATCTTCTCGCCATCCGTGCCTGTGACCTCATCAATATTAAGCTCATGAAAGCCGGCGGTCTCGGGCCCGCTTCCCAGATTGCTTCCATGGCACAAGCCTCTGGCATAGACTGCATGATGGGCTGTATGCTGGAAAGCAAAATTGGCATTACCGCTGCAGCCAGTCTCTCTGCCGGTAATCCCGCCATCGCAATCAACGACCTCGATGCGGCCGACCTCATGGCAGACGATCCCATCATAGGAGGAATTTCCTATGATAGAAATGAACTTATCCTGCCGCAGGCTCCCGGGCTGGGCATTACCGATGTGGCAGGCTGGCAGGAGTGGGATTACCGATAAAGACTGTGTCTCATGAAAAACCGTTTTTTCGCATACTGGCAAATCCGGTACGCACCATAGCCGACACCAACCCCCAGGACAGCCCCGGCCAGAACATCACTGGGAAAGTGCATAAACAAATACATCCGGGAAAAAGCTACGACTGCCGCCAGTCCATAAGCCAATATGCCAAGACGCTGGCGGTAGCAGTATATGACCGTCGCTCCGGCAAAGAAAAAGAATGAATGACCAGAAGGGAAGGAGTAACTAACGGGATATTTGAGTGCCTCTACCACGGGAGCTCCTTCGATGACGATATACGGACGGATCCGCATGACCACATGCTTCAGGACGACATCACCAATGAAAACAGCTGCAATGACGGCCACAATAATGGTCAATGTTATCCAGCGGCTGCGGCGATTCCACAGGCCGGCAGCAGCCAGCCCCAGCCAGAGCCACAGACAATTGATGCCTGTCGTAAACAACGTAATGAAACTATTCATATGCGGACCAGCCAGGCGGTGCAACCAGAATAATACATGTACATCAGTTGATAAAATCCATTCCATACATATCCTCCCTTTCGCAATGAACGCAGTATATCACGGAAGAGAGTACAGGTAAAATATATATAACATAGGTAATCCATATGATTATCATATGGATTACCTATGTTACATTTCTGATTCTGCGGGACGCTGCACGGCATATAGCACGTATGGAAACCAAACAAAAAAACACTCGCAAACCCCATTACATCAGGCTTTGCAAGTGCTTTTTTCATTCAAGCGTGCCAAAGATGAGATGATAACAAAAGCGAATCATTGCCGCCACCCGCATCCCATGCTAGAATGAAACAAATACGTTAAATAAAGGAGATGCTGATAAAATTGTTCAGTCACAGCCAGAAATCAAAAAACAATTAATAGCTCTTGCCCTAACCGGGCTTGTGTGGATAGGAGGCAATGCTATGGCCATGAATGTCAATGTCGATTCTGCTACGAAGGATATGCCGGGAAAAGTGGAAAGCACGAAAATTTCCGTCCCGTTGAAGACGCCCGTCATCAACCAGATTTCCGATGTCGTATACGAACAGGTCCCGATGCGGGGCTATCCTAATGTGGCTATGAAGATGGATATTCTCCAGCCAAAATCAGAGAAGAAGCTTCCTGCCATCGTCTATGTCACCGGTGGCGGTTTCATCAATGCCAATAAGGATAACGGCATCCAGCTCCGGATGCATCTGGCAGAAGCCGGTTATGTCGTCGCGTCCATCCAGTACCGGGTAGCGCCTACGGCACGTTTCCCGGAACCACTGGAAGATGTGAAATCGTCTATCCGCTATTTGAAAGCCCATGCAGACCAATTCGGCATCGATCCGGAACGGGTCGGCATCATCGGTGGAAGTGCCGGCGGTTATCTTTCTGCTATGGCAGCTACGACCAGTGGCACGACGACCTTTGATAAAGGGGACAATCTCCAGATGGGAAGCGAGGTAAAAGCGGCCGTAGATCTGTATGGCCTTTCCGACCTGACCCGCATCGGCGACGACTACAGCGATGTTGTGAAAAAAGCCCACCAGTCGGCTGGCGCTACAGAAGCACTGTGGGTGAACGGATCTGCTGTATTCGGTGGAAAAGACGGTGGCATTCTGGCCAATCCAGAAGGCGCAAAAAAAGCCAATCCCATTACCTATATATCCCAGACCAGTGCCCCTATGCTGCTCATGCATGGAACAAACGATACCATCGTTTCCCCCAGCCAGACCGACCTGCTCTTCCAGGCTCTCCAGAAACATAACATCCCATCCAAACGGTACCTGGTAGAAGGCGCGGCCCATGGTGGTATTTACTGGAACCAGGAAGAAGTGCTCCACATCATCACGGACTTCTTTGACTCTTATTTAAAGGGCTAATTATCCCTTCTTATTCCGGAGCTTACAAATTCCCTGTGTCAGTGTTCCCATGGGACAGAACGTACACCACGCCCGGGGGCGGAACCAAAGCATGGCAACAATCGCTATGAGTTCTGAAGTCAGCATCAAACTATACAGCTTGAATGAAAATTGTACTACCCAGGGAGAAACAGCTGCCGTACTGGTCCATTCCCAGGGAAGGCGGATTGTCCAGAACAGCATAACCGCATCCTGAACCGATGCCACACCTCCGGCAACCAGCCAGGTCGTCCAGAGGGCACTGCCAAACATGGCAAAGAAAAAAGCCATGAACAAGACTCGAAAGACGGTACTATGAAGAAATGCCGGCATGGCATGGCGCCGGGATAACCCGGCCTGACTCCCGAAAAAACGCAAAAATTGTCCCCGGTCACAATAGCGGTTACAAAATAATTTGTTGCCACCGATAATTGCAAACAGCAACGGCAGGCAGAAATTAATCAGTCCCAGCCAGGCAAACAAGATATTAACAAAGCCCAATGAAAAATAAATAATGGACCAGATCCACAAATAATGATACCAATGACGGCTCTTCATCGGCGCACCTCCAAATGAATAACGCTAGCCGGACATTCCCGGGCACAACGGCCACAACCCACACAGCGCGTTACATCTACCCTGGCAAAACAACCATGCCACATTGAAATAGCTCCACGGGGACAAACATCGGCACAACTCCCACAGGCCACGCAGCCCTCCTGTCGGACTACAGCATATCTCTTAATAGTACTCATACAAACTCCTTTTTATACATTCAACGGACACAATAGCCCCAGCCGTAATTGTTATATAAATGCTAACCTTTAAGAGCCGGTATCATTTGACAAAACACCACCGGTACCATACACCAAGGATTCCTTCTATTTAGCTTTTATCCAATGCATCCGGACTATTTCCTCAAATAGCGTTCATCATACTTAGCAGGTTTTGATAGGAATCTACCTGTCCGTAGACTACATCGTCCGTTGAAATTTCATTGAACAAAGTCTTAGCGCATTTAATCTTGGCCTGTTCAATGGGACGCAAATCCATGCTTTCCATAGAGCCCTTTGTTTCAGCTACAAAGTAAATATGCTTCACAGTTCCCTTCTGAAATGCTATCGCCCAGTCCGGTGCATAATTTCCGACAGGTGTCGGAATCTGGAACCCCCGTGGCAATTTAGCATACACAACCACTTTATCGTCTAAATCCATGTCTTCTGCAAATTTTCGCTCTATAGATTTTTCTGCTGTTCCATCAGTAAATACATAGTCCTGCACATTTTTCTTGGCCGGGTACGCCTTAGAAAAATCCTTGTTTTTTTCAGCTGTAAAGATTTCAGAATCATAGGTACCATCCGTCCTATTATACGTAATGTCATCGACAATCATGGTAGCCTTTTCTTCATTGATAAGTTTCGTTACCTTGGAAATGAATTCTTCCGGATTATGTCGGTACATTGCAAATTTCGCAGGAGAAATTCCCTTCAGAATCATAGCAACCGTTTTTCTAGTCAAATGTGTCCCAGCGCCAATTTTGCCAACAAGATCGTACTTGACTTGGCTCGTTTCGCCTCGTTTCAAATCGTATGTATGGCTTTTTTCTGATACAAAACCATTCCCTGATTTTATAGTCTCAGCTGACCAATCGTCGCCTTGCTTCCCTTTTGTTACGGTATACTGCAATTGAGAAACAAAGAGCTTCTCATCAATATGCTGAATCGCTTTTTGAATCAGCTCCTGACTATCAAAATGCACGGTATAACTCCATTTATGGTTAATATAGTTCCAAAGGGTCTGGAATTCTTTCTTATAGAAGTTATCATTCAACGCATTTTCCTGAATTTTGGTCTGATGACCGTCTTCAATCATTCCATCCAGTGCATGTTCATCAAAAATGCCCTGAACGAGTGCATGCACTCCGGCTGTAATGTCTTTTATTTTATCTGGAAGTGGGGCTAAGGTCTTGTTTTCTGCATCAGCACGATACGCATCTGTTACATAACCATCTTCATCTATATAAGAATTCTTGACAAGGTAGAAATAAATCATATTTGCCTGGTCACTAGTAACAGTCACCACATCGTCGCCAATTTTAATCCGCTTGCCTTGGAAATATTCCACTGTAGCTTTGGTCGGACGTTCATACAGGTCGTCTTTAATGTCGTTTTGAAGCGAAGAAACAAAATCTTTATACCCGTCACTGGCAATGACAGTCAGTTTGTTGATTTCCTGCACTTCTGAACCAAGAACTTGTTCATCCATCCTGTCACCAGACTGATTGACGCAGAGGCGAAGACCACGGCCTACTTCCTGCCTTTTATTCGTCGTACTGTCTCCCCCATGCTTTAAGGTGCAGATTTGGAAGACATTGGGATTATCCCAGCCTTCACGAAGCGCAGAATGTGAGAAAATGAACCGCACTGGGTTATCGAGAGAAAGCAGTCTTTCCTTATTCTTTAGAATCAATTCATAAGCGGATTCGTCATCACTGAAATCTGAACCGCGCTTTGTTTTAGAATCTACCTTATGCCCTTTCTTGTCAATACTGAAGTATCCTTCATGGGTTGCATGGACATCAATCCGCTTCAGATACTGATCATAGGGTGTATTAAAGAGTGTCAAATACTCATTCAAAATAGAAATATATTCCTCTTCAAACATTTGCCCATATTCTGAGTTGACTTCATTGCCTTCTTCATCATACTTCCGATAATTCTCTACCTTATCGATAAAAAACAAAGACAGCGTCTTGATACCGCGGTTATACAATTCCTTTTCCTTCTCGAAATGAGAACGGATAGTTTCCCGAATCTGAACCCGGCGAATGTCCTTTTCGCTGACATCGCCCAGGACTTCACCCGTGTGGATTTCCGCACCATTGGTAAAGGTCACGACGCCTCGAATCGGGTCAATATCATTGATATGATAGCCCTGATACTGTTCCATCTCTTTGGAAAGAGCATACAAATCATCATCGACTCCGACAATACGGGTTTCACGCTTGATGGATTTACCATATTTGATTTCAAATTCCAGTCGGGCCATGGGCGGCTTTTTCGGTGAAATGATAATGTTTTCAAGATACAGATAACCATCTGTTCCACGCAAATTATGGATGTCGAAGCCTTTGACCTCAATCTTTTTGACCAGCTTCATCCGATACGCATCCAGTGCATGCAAGACGTAAACAAGGTCATGATGCTCTTTATGCGTAGCAGAATAATTCAACGTAAAAAGCGGATGGAATTCTTTCAATGCTTCCTGCGTTTTCTTTCCGCCCATCTTCTGCGGTTCATCAAGAATCACAATGGGCCGGTTCGCTGCGATTACATCAATAGGCTTTCTTGAGCCGAAATCATCTCTTGCTGAAAAAATAATTCGAGCCGCCTTATCGCCACCTCTGCCTTCTTTATTTTTCTCTTTATTAAACCCGGCATTGAAAGCCTGTACATTGATAATCATGACCGAGAGGTCTGCACTGGAACTGAAACTGTCGATATCAGTCAAATTTTTAGAGGTATAAACAAAGAAGCGGGCTTTCTTGCCATACTGTTCCATGAAATGGTCCTGCATGGTCTGAAAACTCTTCTGGACGCCTTCGCGAATTGCAATGGACGGAACGACGACGATGAATTTACTCCAGCCATAGCGCTTATTTAACTCAAACATAGTCTTGATGTAGACATAGGTTTTCCCTGTCCCTGTTTCCATTTCTACATCCAGAGAGCAGGCGCCTAAATGCTTTGCCAGAGAAGACGACTCCTTAATATTATTATCGTTTTGGACATCTCGTATATTGTTTAGCAGCTGATGTGAGTCAAGCGCTACCGGTGTATTCGAAAAACCAATGTAAAGGTCTTCATCAGAGACTTCCCAGTTAAAAAGGGTTCTATCGCTCATTGTTGAACCTGTATCGCGGCGATAACTCATTTTATTCTGAAATGGCTGTCCGGCAAAAACTTTTACCACGCTGTCCACCGCTGCAGTCTGATAGTCTTGTATGGTAAATTTAAATTTCATCTCAGTCATCCTTTTCATCTCCCTGGGAATTTTCTATGGCCTTATCCGGATGCTGAGTATAGAAAATCGCCTTTTGCTTCTCAACTTCCTCTTTTAACTGTTCTTTCGTTGGAAGATATGTCAAGTACTTCGACATAAAGAGTCTGTCATTATCATGCAGGACCGAGTATCGTGCAATATCTACATCCGTTTCAGAACATAGTAAAATGCCGATTGTCGGATTATCCCCTTCTTTGCACTTCAGGTCATCATACATCCTCACGTACATATCAATCTGCCCAACGTCTTGATGTGTAATTTTCCCCATTTTCAAATCAATCAGCACATAGCATTTCAATTCAATATTGTAGAAAACAAGGTCAATATAGTAATCATCTGTTTCAGTTACAATATGCTGCTGTCTCGCAACAAAGGCAAATCCTCTCCCCATTTCCATCAGAAAATCCCGGATGTGTGAAAGGATAGCAGTTTCCAGGTCACTTTCCAGATACGAATCTTCATTTTTAAATCCTAAAAATTCTGCAATCACCGGGTTTTTAATTAGTTCATACGTTTCTTTCTGATACTGGGCCGTATGAGCCTTCATTTCTGCAATCACTGCGCTCTTTTGAGGTGATTTCAGAAGCCGGTAATAATACTGGGTACTAATATTACGATCCAGTGTCCGAGAACTCCAGCCTTGTTCCGATGACTCACGTAAATACCAAATGCGGGCATCTTCGTCGCTGACTCGAAGGAGAGAGCGAAAATGTGTCCATGTAAGATTTGGCACGCATGCGTGCCAAATCTCGCGTTCCGGAAATAGGAGATAAAATTGTCTGTAATTCCGAAGGTTTCTAGCCGTAAAACCTGCCCCAAATTCTGCTGTCAAAACAGCCGCCAGGTTTTTAATCAACGCTTTGCCATATTGGGCACGCGCCTTTCCTTTCTGTTCTTCTTCTACAATCCGTTTCCCAATATTCCAATACATATCAATCATCGCTTGATTGATAGATTGATACGCAGCTTTTCTTCCAGAAGCAATAAGCACTTCTAAATCTTTTATTAAGGAATGATATGAACTCAGATTTTTT
Organism: Megasphaera hexanoica; assembly: GCF_043520715.1. NCBI lineage: Bacteria > Bacillati > Bacillota > Negativicutes > Veillonellales > Veillonellaceae > Megasphaera > Megasphaera hexanoica. The sequence continues at coordinate 2,755,731 of NZ_CP171361.1, forward strand.
TCCATTAAAGCACCTTCCTTACGGTCTGCGGACTATAAGTCATAAATATCTGTTCGAAGTTAGCCGCTACGCTGTCATCTGCCATGGAACTATCACGGAATACAGCATAATACGGATGCTGCTTGGCAATGGCCGTTACTACTTCTTCGGTAACATTTTCATCAAAGCAGGCAATCAGATAGCCGTTTTCTACAGAAAAGACTTTTTTACCAGCTATTTCTGTCTCTTCGATTTTCGACGAAAGGAGTACACCCAAATCAAGCATGACCTGAATCAGCAAATCTTCTGGCGTGCGGTCTTCCTTGATATTATCGGCAAAAAGGTCCATTTGATTCTGTTTCATATCAGCTGGCTTGTAATAAACGTCTTTCATGTTGGAAGAATCCACTTTGAAACAGCGGAAACCATAGTCGATATCTGCGCCCGTTTCTTCCTTGATTTTCTTGCCAGCACGGCGAATACGTTCTTCGCCGATGTCACAAATAGTACGATATCCATCATGATAGGCATCACTATCTGCAGGTATATCTTCCGGTAATTGAACCATAATGTATTTTACATTTTTATTTACTTTTACATTATGATGTAATATCGCCTCTGCAGTAGAAGCGGACCCAGAAAAAAAGTCGAGTACAATAGAGCTATTATCCACAGCAGCTACAGTAAGTATTTTTGCCATTAGCCGTTGAGGTTTAGGCCCATCAAAATATCCCTTATCATCAAATAATTTTTTCAACTCTTGTCGCCCTTCTTGGTTATGGCCCACCTCTTCATATTTCCAAATCGTTGTTGGAGTCATCCCTTGTTGAACATCAGCTAAATATCTCTTTATACGGGGCATGTTTTCCCCATTGGTCCCAAAATATACTCTTCCTTCATCAATTAATTTTTTCATTTTTTCTTTACTAGTAAACCAACACCTTCCATTAGTTGGGTATACAACTTTTCCATTAGGTGTTGTTATAGGGTAATCATATGTTGCAGAATAAGTCTTGACAGTCATATTATCTGCTGCCCATGGACCTCTAGGATCGTTATCTGGATTTTTATATCTTGCATTTGCTTCATCTGTTCTCGGTAATTTACCAATTACAAAATTATTAATTTTTTTCGCATATACCAATATGAAATCATGACTTACAGAAAAATATTTAGCATCATTTTTTGGTGAAAATGCCCTTTCCCATACTACTGTACCTACATAATTCTGCATGCCGAATATCTCATTACACATCGCTTTTAAATTTTCCGACTCATTATCACCAATCGAAATAAAAATAACTCCATCATCAGAAAGAAAATCTTTTGCAATTCTTAACCTGGGATATATCATGTTCAACCAGTCTGTATGAAACCGTCCATTGCTCTCCAGATTTTGTACCATTCGGTTTCCTTCTACATCTCGCTGCCCGCTGTTTTCACCATATTCTTCTATACTTTGATAGAAATCATCCTCATAGATAAAATCATTTCCCGTGTTATACGGCGGATCAATATAAATCATCTTTACTTTTCCAAGATAGGTTTCCCTCAGGATTTTCAGAGCATCGAGGTTATCGCCCTCGATGTAGATATTTTCACTATCAATGTTCCCCCCCCCGGTGTACCATCGCGGCTGACGGATTTTTCCCTATCCAGTCTCAATGTTTTGGCAATGGGCTGATTTGCAAGCATGATGGTTTTCCGCTTATCCGGCCAGGTAAACTGATAGCGCTCCTGCCCATCATCTACGACCTGCGTATTGATTTCCTGCATAAGCACATCTTTATCGATGGCACGGATTACATGCCCCTCTTCATCGATGGTTTCTGTGACCGCATTGGGAAACAAGGCCGCCAGTTTTTCATAATTTTCTTTTGCTAAATCAGCCGTATGCATTTCAAGCTTTTCCATGAGTGATTTCCTCCAATTGTTTTTTATAGTCTTGTAGCCGGGTATATATTTCAAATCGCTTTTTCGGCTGTTGTTCTTTCCAGGCAGCGACTTCTGTCTTTTGAATCAGTTTCTTCAGACGGTTGATTTCATCCTGCCGTTTTAACTGTTCATCTATAGGTAGCTCTTGTCTCTGTAGCACATCTTCCGAAGAAATGGCAATTTGCCGTACCAGATTATCCCATATTTCGTCCAACGTATTTCCTTGAAGTCCCAGGGAAAGGTCATTTTTCTTCATCCAGGCCGTGCGATAGAGTTTGCGGTGATACACAGCTAGCTGGCAACATTCTCCGTACATAAGCAAAAAAATGAGCTTATGAGGATTCTGTCTAGCAATAGCCTCCGCGATTTTCCCATCAAAGTCCTGCTGTTTAAGACGCAGAGATAAGAGCAGGATTTCCTTTATATCACTTTTATTTTCCAGATTCAGATTGCGCTGAGTCAGACTGTTTTCGACTTGAATCTGCTCTACGTCAGACACAAATCGGGCTTTCAGCGCTGCCGTAAGTGATAGATGCTGATAAAACGCTTCTTTCGGAAGTCTCCGACGAATGACCGTGCTTTTCGGAAAGTCAATCATTTATTTCACCACCATAAAACAAATCAGTTCAAAATCATCCAGCCCAGAGAATCCCATATCCTGAAACGTAGTCTCTCCCGAAGAAAAAAAGCTGTCAATATCCTCTTCCTCTTTCGTTTCAATAATCGATTCGATAGCCGCTTCAAGGAGTTTGGAAACATTTCCCATGTTTCGGCCATCTTTCGTCTCTTTATTAAAGATATGGCACAGTTCCTGAATGGGAACCTTCTTCCCTTTAGCTATATGCCGCATTTCGTCCAGCGTATCTTTTGGCTGCAAGTGGTGGGTAATAATCTCACCATCACTGCCAACATATACCATATAGAACGGATGGAGCCGGTTCTGATTCTTGATGTTGATTTTCGGGTTTACATTCTTTAATACGAATATCACGCCCGGCTTACTTCCCTTTGCCACAGCATGGATGCCAAGCGGTATATGCTCTATATCTGGATGGTCCTTCATATAGGCGAGCAAATCCATGCGGAAGTCATTGAGTCCTAAATCGGTAATAGAGATACCACTTGTCATATCTTCCAAGTCCACGACTTCTTCCTGCAGCTTTTTCAGCTGTTCCTTACGGTAGGCTAAATCGCCTTTTTCATCCTGATTGATCAGGTCATCGTCACCGGTTGAAGTCATGACAGAAATCCTCATCCTTGTTTCGACTCTCGCCTTCAGGTTAATATATTCGTCCAGCGTCAAGTCGGGCCAGAAATTCACCAGCTGAATGACCTTGTTCTGACTGCCGATACGGTCGATTCGCCCGAACCGCTGAATGATACGGACAGGATTCCAATGAATGTCATAATTGATGCAATAATCACAATCTTGCAGATTCTGGCCTTCGGAAATGCAGTCCGTGCCAATCAGGATATCAATATTTTTATCCTTATCTGCTGAATAGAGGATATCCCTGTCTTTTGATTTGGGAGAGAAACAGGATAATACATGATTCATGTCTGCCTTGAAATGGGGAATCGTCGTTCTGCCTTCAATTCTGCCCGTGACAAGCGCCGTATGAAGGCCCATCTCTTTGGCTTTAGGCGCTATATTTTCGTAAAGGTATTCTGCCGTGTCGGCAAAAGCCGTAAAAATAAGGATTTTCCGGTTGCCCGTATTAATGGGAGCCTCTTCTTTTTTCTGAATGACTCGAATCAGTTGATTCAGTTTATAATCGTATTCCGGAGTAATATCTTTCACCATGCCGATGAGCAGGGAAAGGGTTTCCAAGTCTGCTTTGATGTCACGCTGCCATGAAATATAATCCATATCGCGTAAATCAATTTGTATCTTTTTCCCTACAGAAAAGAAATCTGTGTTCTGATCGTCTTCATCAAAATCTGCGGCTGCTCCAGACAAATCATCCATTTCGCTTAGATTTCCCTGCCCATTCTTTATAAAGGTATCGACAATCTGGTCCGTTTCATACAGATACTGGTATACCCTTTGTACCGTCAGCAGGAAAGAATGAACAGAGCTTTCCATACGCTTTAAGAGGTTGATACTCATGAGGCGCTGGATACCTGTTTCACGACCTTTTCGGAAGTTCTCCGTTTCCTCTTTCGACAGATACTTGGACAGTTTGCTCGGCAAAATGAACTGCGTAGGCGTATAAATGGTAAGATTCAATTCAGACAGACATTCGTAGACTTCTTTATAATTGATAGCCCCTTTCCGGTCCGTCAATTTAGGATACAAGGAAATGGGCTTATTTCTTGTCGGGAATGTTCCGATATCCGCTGTATCATAATAGGTCTGTATATGGTGACGGGACCTGGCAATGGTAACAGAGTCTAGAACTTCAAAGAAGTCAAAATCCAATTGGGAAAGCAAAGCTTTCGTAGTTCTTTCTTTTTCCGGGAGCTTGCACCATGCATTATAGACGCGTTGAGCCTGGCGGAAAATCATGTCGATATCTGACTGTATCTTTAATTTTTCATTGATTTCTTCCGGGTTACCTTCGTAGGCAAGGGCCAGCTGGTTCCGTAAATCATAAAATCGGTTATTGACGGGTGTAGCAGAGAGCATAAGTACTTTGGTGCGGACTCCCGGCCTGATTACACGGTTCATAAGGCGCATGTAGCGGTTTTCTTTTTCACCACCATGCGTATTGGTACCATTACCATTCCGGAAGTTATGGCTTTCGTCAATGACTACTAAATCATAATTACCCCAATTGATTCGGTCGATGGGAAGGCCAATAGATGTCATCCCACGGTTACGGGAAAGATCTGTATGATAGAGCACATCGTAACGGAAACGGTCTGCTGCCAATGGATTGTTCACCAGATTACCACGATAAGTCATCCAGTTCTCAGAGAGTTTTTTCGGGCAGAGGACGAGCACATTTTTATTACGGCCTTCGTAATACTTGATTACGGCCAGTGCAGTAAATGTTTTTCCCAGCCCTACGCTGTCGGCCAGAATACAGCCATTGTATTGTTCCAATTTATTAATAATGCCAAGGACCGCATCCTTCTGGAAATGATAAAGCTTGTTCCATATTACACTATTCTTGAACCCCGTAGCTTCATTGGGAAGGACGTCTTCCGAAATATCATCGAGAAATTCACTGAAAATATGATACAACGTCATGAAATATATAAGTTCCGGCGCATTTTCCTGATAGACTGTAGAAATCATATCGATAACTTCGCTTGTCACATCGGTAAGTTTTTCTTTATCATTCCATAGGGTATTAAAAAGATTCAACAGTTCCTTGCTTGCCGGGTTCTCAAAGCGAGTTACAATATTGCTGATGTTATTTCCTCGTTCACAACCCATATCTACTGTTGTAAAAGAATTCACCGGCATATAGGTATAGGTGTCTTCTGGATTTTCTACGACGAGAAAATTGTTCATGCCTTCCCAGGTCTTATTGGAGCGAAATGTCGCCTTCTTGCGCATCCATTCTGCACATTCCTTGGCTACCGCTTTCTGTTTCAGTTCATTCCTGAGGCGGACTTCAAATTCCGTCCCATACAGCCCCTTTTCGCGATTCAGTCTCGGAATATAGAATTCTCGTCTTTCCTTGGGCGTTTTTTCTGCAATGAAAGTGGGAGACGTAAAAATGAACCGGAATTCATCACAATGTTCCAGCTCATGTTTAAGTGCCTGATATGCATAAATAGAAAAACATGCCGCTGCCACAGACACCTTGCTTCCAGATTGTATTATCTTGACTAGATCATCTTTTACGACCTTAGTAGTGTTATTGAATATTTCCATTTATTTGCTCCAGTATCTTTATCCATAAATTCTTTAAATACACATCATATTACAGCTTTTTATCTCCGAAGTTAATATTTCCCATTTTAACCAATATAACACAATTATAAATCCTATAGTTGCTATATACAAGCAACCCGCTTCAAAATGAACAGTCGGAGTTTGGCAACTATACCAGCGGGTCCTACGTAACGAAACTATCTATCACAAATGATTATATCCTTTCTTACAAACGGACACAGCTCATCGATGAGCTGCATGAATTATCCGGATTCAAGACAAACTATAAATTCATGACCAAAGTAATAATACGAACCATCGTAAAGAATTCAAAACCATTAACTAAAAAAAATGGGTCTAGTCCAACTTTTGTGGTTGGGCTAGACCTTTTTTTGTGGTCACGCTGTTTACAGTTTTGTGGTTTTGCTGGATACATTTTGTGGTTGACCTAGACCATGTTTGTGGTCAAAAGGTATACGTGTCTTCTTTATTCAGGCAGTATAAAATACGATTTCTGGTCCTCTTGAAATTACGGAATCCATTGGCATTGTTTAATAAACGCTGTACTTGACGGTTTTTTGATTCGATATGGCTATTGTTGATACGGCGGCCATTTACAACGGTAAATGAATTTACGATTTCTTGTTTCCAGTTGGAAAGTACAGTCAACCGTTTGTTGTATCTAGCGACGTTATCCAGCTGTACATTATGGTTCAGTACCACTTTAAATTTCATCAATACATATGCCAGGACAGGGTCTGGTGTTTCCCTGCGACATTTCAGTCGGACCGCATTGAAATCTTTGGTGAGATGTTGTAGGACATGGAAACTATCGGCACAGATGATGGCTTTGGGGCAGTACGATTGGAAGACGGAGCGAAATGATTCAGACATGTCGATGGAAACATATTTAATACGATCCAACTCACTTGTGTGAGTTTCATAGGAATACGTCTCATGTTTAGTATGGCTGAGATAATAAAGAAGATAAGATTTCTTGCGGTCGGGAAGTATATCGATAATGACCCCCGTAACAAAATCCATCAAGAGACAGCAGTAAAGAGAATCATAGTCGGAGTCTGGCAGATAATGCTCATTGAGAGATAAAATTTGGGGCAATGGTTTGCGTGCGATATGGACATACCTGTCGAAAATACGGAGAACCATAGCTTTAAATATGTAGTTTCTCTTGGCTGCGAGGGTGTAGGTGATTTCCGGATGTTTAAGATCCTGTAATATGTTGATCTTAGTTTCATGAGTGATGCTTTCATGGGAATGCGTGAAGGGATTCGGTTCGTTGAATGTAATCTGGCAGGCGTTGCAACGATACCTGCGTTGGAGATACGGGATGGTACATGCCCTGTTGATGAATGTGGAATGAGTAAGTTTGCGTGGGTAATATCCATGAATATGCGTCTGTCTGCTGCAATACGGGCAGCTACAGTGAGCGTCAACAAGACGGATTTTAATGACCATAGAACCGTCGGATTGATTGAGGGTCAGTAAATCCTGGATTTCTTAGTGTAAAATAGTTCTCGGTAAGACTTGTCAAAAAGAAAGAAGACCCTGATAATAATGAGAGGCCACCACACCAATCTCATCAAACCGAGGTCTTCTATGGAAACTATTGTAACAGAAATCATCAAAACAATAAAGGACTCCGATACAGTTATTGAACGGGATATGAAATTATTAGCCCTGTTTTTCGAATTATTCCGAACCGCATTGGGGATAGCATTAGAACCGCTCGACCGGGAATTAGCAACGGAATATAAAAAGCAGGGATATATCGTAGAGCGCCAGGATGGACGGACAGTGCAATGCCTGTGCGGTATCGTATCGTTTGTCCGCCGGCGGATAAAAAGCCGGGAAAGAAAGGCATCTATCCACTGGATAAACAGCTCCGATTGAAACCCTACCAACGGTTTTCCGCTTTGCTGATGAAGAAAGTGGCAGAAACGGCTACCAGCTGTGTATATCGAAAAACGGCCGATATCGTGAACCGGTTTACCCTGACGAACCTGAGTCATCAAACGGTGAAGCATATTGTGATGCAATCGGGGAAATTGTGTCAGGAATGGCAGGACATTCAGCGGCAGGAAAGTCCCGCAGAAGAAACGGAAGCCCCGGTTGTGTACATAGAAGGAGACGGGCTGGTCTTGCGGGGACAGCATAAGAGGCAGTTGGAAATACACCGGATGCAGGTGTATGAAGGACGGGAAAAAGAAGGAAAACGGACCCGGCTGCTCCATGCGTATCACATGGCTTCTACAGAATATGAAAAGACACGGGACCAAGCAGGGTGGTACATGCACCGGCAGTATGGATTAAGCCATACGATAGTGATCAGCAACGGGGATGGCGGAACGGGATATGGCTATGAGGCGTTTCAGGAACTGGCAGCAGGGTGCAAGTGGCATGAGCACCAACGGGATGTCTATCATGTACACCGCAAGGTGAAAGAACGGCTGCCTTTTGCTGCACCGGAGGTACAGGAAGAAATCCGGAAGAGTATCTGGAAGCATGATGAAACGAGTCTGGCACTCTGGCTGGATACGGCTGAATCGGAAGCAGAAGGAAACGATGAATTACAAGACGTGGAACGGTTACGAAAGCGATTTAAGAACATCATGAGGAAAGTGATGAAACGGGTCCCTATGCAGCCTCACAAGGGCGTGCATCAAGGAAGTATAGGAACGTACAGCTCAGCAAGCAGTCCGTTAGGAAAGCTGGCAAAAGGGCTGCAAATGGCATATATTTTGTAAAAATGTGGAAATAAGACCCCGCTTATTACCTAGGTCTAAAGGAAAGACCGAAAACTTCTTGACACTAACCCTGGATTTGTTCGGATTTGATGTTCAAAATATTTGTGATAAACTGATGTAAAGACATATTGTCTTGCCTCCTTCTTAGAAATGAATGGGTGATGCTTTCATTTTAAGAAGGAGTTTTTTTATTGCAAGGGGCAGACCACAAAGTGTAAACAGCCCCACCACAAAGTGTGACTAGGATGACCACATAAAATGGACTAGAAAAATAGACCACAAAAATTGGACTAGGGGTGACCACACCACAAAATCTGGACTAATACCAAAAAAATAGCATGTATGGAGACTAAACAAAAATACTCGCAAAGCCCATTACCACAGGCCTTGCGAGTATTTTTGTTATTTTAAAAGTATCAAAGATAGTATAGCAACAAAATAAGTATTTTTTACCAGAGTACCAGAATCCAATATAGAATTTATCGATATTCGAAATTGATAACATCATTTAAAGCGTAAAATCTTATATTTCAGCCCATTAAACAAAATGACATCATCAACATGTGCCTGGATACAAGCCTTTGCAAATGTTGTAGGATGACCTGTGCCTGGTTTTTCCAAATAAAAAACTTTTTGAATGCTATCGCCATTATTGGAAATTTCTAAAACGACCACTGATTTACACCCTGTCCAATTTTTTTTATTGATGTGAGAATTGATTATTGGCTGGCTTGTCTTTTTCTGTTTTTTCTTTTTTTTATTTTTATTTTTATCATTCTTGTTCCATACAGGCATAGTAGTAATGTTTTTCTGTATCAACATTTGTTGAGGAATCTTATATGTTTTTTCAGAAACGGGCTTTCCGTATTCATAGTAGCCACAATAACCTGGATTGCATCCGACTGAAAAATCAGGAGCAGCCACATTACAACAACACTTTTTATCCATATCATAAAATTTACATGTTTTTTTTCTACGTCCCGGAGTATACATATTAGGATCATATTCAATATGCCAATTTCCTTCCAACTTTCCTTTAGGGTGTCGATTGCTCATAAAATTTCACTTCGCTTCTTTGTTGATTTCCGCATTTCTTTCTAAATACATTCGTCAAAGCATAGGAAAATTCCTGCAATCCGGATAATCAGCATCCAGGTTAGAACGCTTTGCCCGTTCAAAAAGTAAAAAACGCTACACCATGTGAAATGTAAAACTAGGAATTTTTCATCCACAGTCCATCCGGAATACTATTATTTCAGCCGGTAATAACGGGAACGTTTTCCCAGCCCTTTTCTCTTCAGTTTACCAGAAGCTATCAGCTTTCGCAAAGCCTCTTCTATCGAACTGACACTAAGCGATAGACAAAGTTCCCAGCTATCCTGTTAGGTAAAACGACCGATTTTGTTCTGTACAGTCTGTCTTATGAAGCAACCAATGCTTCATAAGACAAATCCTTACCCCATGTTTCCCTTTTCATACCCCCACAGCCTTATGCGTACGCAAACAAAAAAAATAGCCACGCGGCTCATAAACCGCGTGGCTATCGTATTCTGTATGGTGGAGATAAGGAGGATCGAACTCCTGACCTCTTGCATGCCATGCAAGCGCTCTCCCAGCTGAGCTATACCCCCATGTCGTGACTACAAGGGAGATTATAGCATTTACTGATTTTCTTGTCAAGGCAAATTTTGAATCCGCCGGGAACTTCCCGTTCAGTCTTTCCAGTCTTCTGACAGGGTCGGAAGGGAAACAGGCTCATTCATTCCGCGTCCGTTTCTTTTTTCTATCTTCATACCTAATTCCTGCCGTATCTGGTTCCGGAGGTCGTTCCAATTGGCCCAGTACTGGCGCTTTTCTCCTTCCAGAGCCTTGGTAATATCGGCCAGGGCCGTCCTGTTTTTGTGGCTTTTCCATTCACACCAGGCCTTCTGGGCATAGAGCTGGCTGCGAAAGGCCTGCTGCAGAGATCCGTGTCCCTCTGTATCCAGATACTGCAATGCTTTCCCCAGGCAGGAAGCCGCTTCTTCATATCGTCCGGCCTGTATGAGCAGCAGGGCATAGTCCGTATTTCCTCTGGCCAGATTCGTATCCTTGTCCAGCCAGGCTGCATAGCGGGCCAGCCCTTCTTGTACTTTTCCACCATAGATAGAAAGCCAGCTGGCGTAATAGGCTTGTTCCCGGGCCGGGATATACGTCCGGTCGGCTTGTTCCAGCCAGTGAGCCGCTTCCAGAGGCCGCCCCTGATTATATTCCAGCAAGGCCAGATTCCAGCAGAGCCCCGCATCATGAGGCGACAGCAAAACGGCTTTTTTTAATTCATCCCGAGCTTTTCGTTCATTTCCCTGCAGGAGCCAATTATACGCCCGCAGCGCATGAAGGTGGGCATTATCCGGTTTCAATCGCAACGCTTCCTCGCAGGCGGCAGCTGCCCGTACATAGTCCTGCTGTTGGTCCGCCCAGGCGGCTTCCATGACTGGGCGATACAGCACCGGATCCTGTGCTGCCTGATTGGCCGCTCCATAGGTCAGGTCTTTCAATATACCATCCCGCCACACGGTGGCAACCTGCACCATTTTCGGCCAGGCTTCAGGCAGATGCAGTTCTTTATGCATTTCCTGCCGTTGAATTCTTTCTATCAGAAGGTGTTCCTGCCGTTCCCCTGCATCCGCCGGAAGGGGCGTAGTCATGACTTCTTTCAGCATATGTTCCAGGACCTGGTTTCCCATTCCCCAGGTATTCATGGCATACCGGACATAGCCGTCGCGATCGATAAAAATCAATTGCTCCATCCGGCCCAGTTTGCTATATGAGGCCTGGTCGGTATAGAGTTTGGGTAAAGAAATATCCCAGTCCCGCAGTTCCTGAAAACGGGACTGATTGGGCGTGGCCGTAAAAACGATGTAGAAATCGGCCCGCCCTTTGTATTTCTTCTGCATTTCCTGCACAAATTGCAATTTCTTATCCAGCTGGATGCTGTGAGGAATGGACTGTGCCATGTACAATAATGCAGCCCGATGATTCTGTCCGATATTCGACACCGTCTTTTGTGTTCCCATATCATACAGCGCCACAGACGGCATCCGGTCTCCCGGTCGGACGCCACTTTCCATCGCTTTTCCAGACTGCCAGTGTACTGTCCCAGATGAACTCATACCGATACGTTGTCTGGCAGCTGGTGTCTCTGTCTGCGTTCCCGCCTCCGTGGCAGCACACAGGCTTCCCACATACAGCGCCAATGTCACCGTCAGTATCGTCATTCTGATTGACCATTTCCCCACGTTTCTCATCTCCCCTGAATCATGCAGATACTATTTTATATGATATTCAGAGTATACCATAATCACTTAAACTATGGCTATATGTTATTCGTATCCCTTATTTTTTTCACAGTGAGACTTGAAAAATCATGGTAAACGATTATAATATAACTATGTTTCACGGGATTATAGCTCAGCTGGTTAGAGCGCTACGCTCACATCGTAGAGGTCGAGGGTTCGAGTCCCCCTAATCCCACCATAAGAATAAATATGCAGCTTCTGTCAAAAGGCAGGAGCTGTTTTTTTATATCCTCATTCAGGGCCTGTTATACTATAACACATCTTTTTACTGATATTAATAGTAATTTGCATGTATTCTTATCCTGTTCTCTGTTCTAATATGCCATTTTATCATTCGCTTTGAGTCTTTATTAAAAATTTTCTGATATGAATAACTGTATCGGGTGCTATGAGGATTTCCATCTTTATTTTTTTCTGTTCATACTGTATCATATGTCTTGCACACAAGAGATGTGCCTGTATAAATTCTCAATAAGAAAGAGGTAACCAACCATGAAAACCGTAAAATGGACACATAGCATCGCCGTATTAGCTCTCGTTATCGCCGCTGGATTCGCTTTTGCCAATGGCAATGTACAAGCTACTGCCAGCACCCAGGCTGCCAAGGCAGCGGTTCATCAGGCCTCGCCCGTTGTCACCAACGGCTTTGCCAATTCATATGCCCAGAGCACTCATCACACCAGCCTCTACTAAGAATCCGTGCGTTTCAACCCAAAAAAGCTGCTCCTAGGCAGCTTTTTTGGGTTGAAACGCACGGGGAGACGGCTCTGTAGCCGGGCAAGATCATGCACAGAAGCTATGTAAATTATAGCCATATTATATTTTATTTTCATGAAAAAGTATTGTACAATACAATCACTCAAAGGGTTATTGTATTTATAAAGGAGCTAATTCATCATGAAAAGCGTAAAAGTCTGTGTTATTGCCTGCATCATTGCCGTTGCCGCTGTCGCTGGTACTGCTTTTGCCAACTATGGCAATGCTACAAATGAAAATTTCAGCAGCCAGGTCGTATATAACTACACGGCCTATGGCAAAATGATTACAGAAGCTGCATTGAATAGATAAGAAACACTTTTGTGAGTAAAGGGACGCCAATTCAGGATTACTGATGGCGTCCCTTTTTCGTGCTCATCTGTACAAGGAAGCATAAAACGTCTACAATAAGGATATCTGCCATATTTCTTCATGACAGGAAGGAGCGTTTATCATGAGTTTAGCCGCAAATACCGCTGATACGGCCCAGACTGCAGCCTCTGCCGTAAAGGCAGATGTGCAGAACCAGGTCACCCAGAGTGTCTCCGCTCTGGATCAGTTAAAAGAATTTTTATTGAACCACGGTCCCGATGTCATCTATGCCATCATCATCTTTATTATTGGCCGCTATATCGCCAAAGGATTCAAAAACGTAGCCATCCGTATGATGACCCATGCCAATTACGATCATACGGTCATTACCTTTGTCAGCCAGATGATTTATTATGCCATCATGGCTCTGGTCATCCTTTCGGCTCTCAATAAAGCGGGAATCCCGACCAATTCGTTTTTAGCTGCATTTGGTGCCTTCGGTCTCGCCGTTGGTCTGGCCTTGCAGAATAATCTGTCCAATTTTGCTTCTGGCCTGCTCATCCTGATTTTCAAGCCGTTCAAAGCCGGTGACTGGGTATCGATTGGCGGCGTCGAAGGCAGTATCAAAGGAATCCAGATGCTAAATACGGCCGTTATCACCAAAGACAACAAAACCGTATTCATTCCCAATTCTATCATCACCTCCAATCAGGTCATCAATAGTTCCTATCAGGATGAACGGTATATTTCTTTCTTGTTCGACATCGGCTACGACAATGATCACCATAAAGCGATCGCTATCCTGAAAGACATTTTCCAATCAGACAAGCGGATTCTAAACGCCGATACGATGGAAATCGGCATCAAGGAATTTGCTGACAATTCCGTGCGTATCGCCGCGTATCCTAAAGTAGCCAATGCCGATTATCTGCCCGTATTCTATGATACCATGTCCCGTGTCAAAGACGCCTTTGATGCCGGTGGCATCGATATTCCCTTCCCACAGCGCGTCGTCTATGTGCGGGAAGAAAAGAAAGAAAATTAGTATATAAAAAGAGGTATATTATGTCTGTATTCCGCACAGTATCTGTCTTTATCCTGATTGCCCTTTCCTGTACCCCGGCACTGGCCCGTACGCCGGCAACTCCCGTGAATGCATCCCATGCCACGCGGACCGCAGTCCATGCCAAAGCGGCTGCATCCGAGCTTCCCATGGTTCAGGGCATTCCCCTTGACCAGGTCCGGGAATTGTATGATCAGGAGCCGCCCCATATTCTATCTCATTACACGGAAGAACAACCGGCTTCCCTGCGGCCAGTCCTGCGTTGGGACAAAGTAAAAGGAGCCGTATCCTATGAAGTAGAAATCACGCCGCCTCAGATGCCTTCTCAGACGATACGTCATATTTTCGTTCCCGGATATAATGCCGTTCTCCCGGCCAATACGCAAAAAGGGACGGCAACCTGGCGCGTCCGTGCCCTTGATTTCGACTACAATCCTATCACAGCCTATTCACCGGAAGAACCGATGTACGTAGACCCGCAGCAGCAGCCTGCGCTCTACCCTCATCCGCTCAGCAAATTTAACACGGGGAATGGTGCAACACTGCTTTATCCAGTATACAACTGGGTTCCCGTGACCGGGGCCGCATCCTATAAAGTAGAAATTCTCACATCCCCCGACGTAATGCCGGATCAGGATGCACCGGACAATCTGGTTATGGGCCGCGGCACATCTCATTGGTTCGACTGGTATGACGACAGCCCCCGTATGTCCACCCAGACTTTGTACTGGCGCGTCCGTGCTTACACCAAAGACAACCAGCCTCTGGGCGTATTCTGCCCGCCCCAGCCAATGATGATTAATCCGGATAAACCGTATATTATAGGCACACTGGGTGACAGCATTACCCACGGCGGCGGAGACCTGTCCTATTCACCATCAGACTGGGAATTCAGTTATCAGCATTACCTCGATTTTGATACCATTAACCTGGGAGAAAGCGGCGATACCAGTGAGATGACACGGGAACGCTTTGAAAAGGATGTCCTTCCCTTTCATCTGAAATACCTGATCATTATGACCGGCAGCAACAGTCTTCGCGGCTGGACCAGTGTCGACGATGTCATCAGCGACCTGGCTGCTATTAAAGAGAAATGCCTCGACCACGACATTCAGCCCATTTTCCTAACGCTGCCACCCATCAATCCGGCCAATATCAAAAAAGCCTTTGACGAACCGACAGCGGAAGACTGGCGGGAACGTTTTCAGAAGGTCAATGCATGGATACGCCAGCAGCCCCATATCGACCTAGCTGCCAAAATCCCGGAAGACCAGGAATTACCGACTGCACTGGGTATCGATGGCATCCATCTGAACAGTACGGGCAAACAGCTCATGGCCGAAGCCATCAATGAACAATGGGCTTCGGTGACAGGAGAAACTCAAGAAACTCGATAAAAACAACGAACCGGCTTTTTTCTATACATATCATGTACGGAAAAAAGCCGGTTTGTCATGCAATATCCACGGAATAATCAGAGTTATGCCTCATCCATGATGACGGCCACCGAACCATCTTCGCTTATGGCACGGCAGGCATTTTCATAGACTTCGACAAATGCATAATTACCGTGCAGGGCCAGTCCTCTGGCCTTTTCCATATATTCCGGCAGCGATTCGCCCCGCTTGTAATGTTCGATGATGTCCCCCGTTAAATCCAGCGTATGGACTTCATAGGGATCACCCAGGTAACACCGGGATACGATGCCAATCAGCGTGCCCCGGATGGCGATTTCCGGAAATTCCTCTTCTATGATTTTCATAAATTTATCGAGCAATTCCGGGCTGAGATGAGCGCCTCCGGCATCGAGCCGGCGCAGTGCTTCACAGTATTCCCGTGAGCGTGGCCTGCGCAGCAGGAGAGCCAGTTTTCCCGTATCCATCTGCATTTTTCCCCGCTGGCGGCGCGGTGCCACCGAAAGCCGCGTATGGTTTTCGGTTTTCGTATCGGCCTGCGTCCGGGGACGCAAAATAAAACGTGCCATTCCTATCATCTCCTTACGTTAGTGGCGTGTCAGGACGCGCCGTACATGGAGACGGTCCGCCTGTGGCAGTGTTTCTTCTCCGATTGGACGGCCAGAAGCCGGAACGGCCCGTTCTCTGCCCCAATCGCGGATAGCTTCGATTTTCTCCGGACTGGTTTTCGACAGGGGAACGACATTTTCAAAGGTCGAAATCACATCGTCATCGCTCAGTTTCCCGTTTTCATCAGCCAGGCGGTGATAGGCCAGTTCCCGGACAGTAGATTCCAGATCAGCACCGGTAAACCCATCGCTCAGTTCCACCAGCTTATCGGCAAATTCCGGAACAGCAGCCAGCCGGGCATGGAGATATCTGGCAAAATAGAGCGCCAGGATTTCCCTGCGCTCTTCCGCTGTCGGCAAATCGACAAAAAAGAGTTCATCAAACCGGCCGCGGCGCAGCAATTCACTGGGAAGCATGGAAACGTCATTGGCCGTAGCTACGACAAAGACCTGTTTCTTGCATTCCTGCAGCCAGAACAAAAACTGCCCCACCATGCGGGTCGATACGCCTCCATCATTGGACGAGCCGGCGCCGGAAAGGCCTTTTTCGATTTCGTCGATCCAGAGGATACACGGCGACACATTTTCCGCCGTCGTGAGCGCATCTTTCAGCTGCTGTTCCGACTGACCCACATAGCTGCCCTGGACCGTAGCGAAATCGAGGCGGTACAAGGGTAACTGCCAATTTGCTGAAATAGACTTGGCCGACATAGATTTGCCGCAGCCGGGTACCCCGACGAGGAGAATGCCCCGTGGCGGCTGCAGATGAAGCTGGCGCATCTGTTCCCGTTTTTCCGGCCGCAGCAGCTCTTTCTTTTCATCGAGCCAGTTGCGCAGCCCCTGAAGGCCTCCGACGTTTTTCATATCGGGATCGACATCAATTTTTTCCAGGCCGGAAATATTGGAAAAAAGGCGGTTTTTGGCAGACCGCACTTCGGCCATGTCTTCATTGCGTATCTGTCCATTGGCGACGAGAGCGGCCATGACATTTTCTGCTTCAATCTGGGTGACGCCAGCCAGCGTTGCCGCCGCGTCACGCATTTCCTCTTCGCCCCATTCGATAGGCATTTCCTGACGGTAATCGTCGATGAACCGCTTGATGATGTCATACATTTCTTCTTCCCCAGGAAGGTCCAGACTGATGATGAGGCCATGGCGCTGCAGCGTGTTCCAGACGGGTTTATTGGTCAGGACGATCAGGCAGGTACCGTGTTCGACTGCCAGATTGACTACATCGAGGAGGCGTTGGGCATCGGACGTATCACTGCTGATATCCGAAACTTCGGTCAGTACCAGCGTCTGATTGTCCCGGTGCTGGGTCCGCATCATATCAGCCGCGAAATCAAGCGCTGACACAAAAGATACCGCACCTTCATCGACCGCATCACCGGTGCGGATATCGTAAATGCCGCGGGAAAAGGTATGGACGAAGAAACTGCCCTCTTCTATCATCGTATCCTTTACCATTTCTTCGGCTACATCCCGCAGAATCCCCAGAATACGGCTGCGTTCGATCGTATTCACGACAATCAGGGGAATACGGGCAATGAGGTACCGTTTCAATTGCTTTTTACATTCACTTTTATTACTCATTTCGTTTATCTGCTCCCTTTATTCCGGCGCCGCAAAAGTACGTCCAGTTCACCACTCGGGTCCTGCCGGGCCGACTCTTCAAGGGCGTCGTCCATATCCTGGCGTGTTTTCTGCAATTCGTCCTGCAGCATCTGCTTTTCTTTTTCGGGCAGACACCGCATCTGACTGGCCTGAAACAGCAAATCGAGATCCCGGTCCAGTTGTTTCAAAGCCTGTTCTATAGGAATTCCATCGTCCTGGGCCTTACGGAAACGTTCTCCTATATAGTCAAACCGGGCGTTAAAGGCTGCCATGAGGCGGCTGGCAAACCGGCCGGCAACAATATCACACCAATGGAGCCGTCCCTGCTGCATGGCCGGTATGGTTTCCTCATCATTCCGGCCGGCTGCAAATTCCTTCAGAACAGGGATCCATTCTGCATAAATACCTGGTACCCTGCTCATTCCCGATACCTCCGTACGACACCGCGGGGAGGGAGAAGATCCCAGTCCGGAAGTCCAGTGATACACTGGGAATGTACCGTTTTATCCCCTGCCGGCCTGCTCTGCGCCGGTTCAGCTAATTCCGATGCCGGCTGTGGTGTCTCTTCCTGCGGGCGCCTGATCTGTATATGCCTGCGCCCAGACGGACGCCTTACATCTTGTCCTGTTTCCATGGATAGTACCTCCTATATGCGGATCCGCCGCGCACTTTCCTGATTGCGGCGGACATAGTCCGATGCCGAAAGTCCATCGAGAAATGCATGCAAATCCTGCTGCCGTTCCATGCCTTTCGTATAGTAATCGTAGAAATCAGCCGTTTCGGCCATGCAGCGGCAGATGCAGTTTTCTTCTTCCCAGGCGTATTGTTTGAATTGTTTCTCCAGTTTCCGCCGTATGCCAAAGGTAGCATAGTATACTTTAAAGGACAGCCCTGCCAGAATCACTACGCAGGCGGTAATGAAGATATACTGATGGCTGGCATAGGCCGCCGTGATGGCGTTCATCAAAAAGGCCGTAATCCCCGCCAGGATTGCCGTCACAATCAGGCCCCCTATCGGACCGGCAAAGGCCATGCAAAGCAGGGCCACACCTGCCAGCAGCATAAAGGGATGATTATCCAGAACCCAGCCGCCGCCATAGTACAGAAGCGCCCCGCCACCGATGATGCAGAACAGCATGGCGACCACAGTCCATCCCGGCCGGTGCTTGCTAAGTTCTTCCTTCTGCCAGGCATCAATAATGGTATGCAGGGCCGAGAGATGATCCCGTTCATTTCTCCCATCTATGGAATAGAATGTCAGTTTATCCACATGGCCCTCATAGGACAGATTAGAAAAAAATTCAAAGGAATCGGGGAGTTTCTGGACCGTTTCCCCCTGCGCATCGTCAGCGGCGCTGCGGATCCAGTCTTTCGATGACGCTATCGCATACTGCCGCAGGGATATGACTGCCTTTTCTCCGTCATCGAGGCACCAGTCCGTAAGCCAGGAAATATACGGCTTATATACAGACGGCTGTTCTTCTTCAGAACGGTCGGCTTCAATGAATCGTTCCAATAAAACACTCTTGGCCTGTTCCTTTGCTACGGACGCTTCATCATCGTCCATGAGTTTCTGCAGGTCATCCAGCGCCTTCCCAGGCAGATGCGCTCCTTGCAGCAATTCTTCTACACTGGCCTTGGGAGCCTTTTTCAACAGTTTAAACTGTTCGTCTTCATTCAGAGTAACGGAACTGCGCTCCTTATCAAACCAGTCATGCCAGGTCTGGATCTGCTGCTGTATCAGCCGGGCATCCTGGCATTGCTCACTTTTCCAGTCATTCAGCCTGCCTTCTACATGGCGAGATCCGGACATGTTCATCAGCCCGTCGGTATACGCTTCCATACAGTACTGGAAATGCTCTGCCAGCGATGAACCATCCTGCTGTCCCAGATACCGTGCCAGCCAGACATCTGCCGCATGGTCCCGTTCTTCCCACAGGGAAAGGAGGAAAAAGAACAACGATGTCTTCTGGTCATCGGCCTGCAGTGCCCGTTGCAGAGCCTGCTGTGCTTTCACCCGGTCATCGGCAAGCCAGCAGATAAGTGCTGCCAATCCATATGCCATCCAGTAATCATCTGCCGAAACGAGCAGTTCTTCTGCTTTCTTTTGCAGCGTTTCTTTCGTCAACAGCCCTGTATCCATATTTTTCAGTATGCCCTGGGTCATTACCCGGACATCACGGCTGGACAATAATGCCGTCCGCGATGCGTACTCTGATTGTCCATATGCTGTCACACCTACGCGCCCCCTGAACTATGATATAACTATGTTATATTATACAAGATGTTCTTCTGCAAAAAAAGTGCCTTTCTCCCATTCGGTCTGCAATTTTCCCTGCCATTTCTATTCTTCATACTACAAAGGTGTCAAAATATGCTATAATGCTTATTATTCATTTTTAATTATTCCCATCGAGGTGAAACCATGGACTCTCACTCCACTTCTGCAACCATTCATCCTGTAGATGAAATGCTGCCATACGGCAAGCTCTTTGCGTTCGGTCTCCAACACGTCCTGGCCATGTATTCCGGAGCAGTTGCCGTACCGATTATCCTGGCACAGGCCATGCACCTGCCGCCGGAACAACTGATTCATCTGATCAACGCCGACCTTTTTACCTGCGGCATCGCCACCATTATTCAGACGCTGGGCTTCTGGAAAGTAGGTGCACGTATTCCCATGATTCAGGGTGTTACCTTCGCTGCCGTCACACCGATGTGCCTCATCGGTGTCCAGCACGGTCTGCCCGTCATGTATGGTGCCATCATCGCTGCCGGTCTGGTGACTTTTCTCATCGCTCCGTTTTTCAGCCGCTTCATCCGCTTTTTCCCGCCCGTCGTGACCGGTACAATCATCATGATCATCGGGATCACCCTCCTGCCTGTCTCCGTCATCTGGATTGGTGGCGGCGGCAATACCAGTGACCCCGCCTTTGCCGGTCCTATGAACCTGTTTCTTGCCTTTATCACCCTGGCTATTGTCATCGTGCTCTACCGCTATGGCAGGGGATTTGTCAGTAATATTGCCGTTCTTCTCGGTCTGATTGGCGGTACGATCATCGCTACTGTTCTGGGTCAGACGAATTTTGCCGAAGTCGGCCGCGCCAGCTGGGTCGGTATCGTCACTCCTTTTTCTTTCGGTTTCCCTGCCTTTGATATTGGCTCGATTTTATCGATGATTGTCGTCATGTTCGTCACCATGGTCGAAACGACCGGGGACTGCATTGCTATCGGGGAAATCGTCGATAAACCTATTGGCCGCAAAGATTTGGCCCGTTGTCTCCGCGCCGATGGCCTGTCTACGGTAATCGGAGGTATCTTCAACAGCTTCCCCTATACAGCGTTTGCCCAGAACGTCGGCCTTATCGCCCTGACCCGTGTCAAAAGCCGTTTTGTCGTCACCGCTTCCGGCATCATCCTCATCGGTCTTGGCCTGCTTCCCAAAATGGCCGCCATCGTCGCCTGTATCCCCAACTCCGTACTGGGCGGTGCCGGTATTGCCATGTTCGGCATGATCATCGCCAGCGGTGTCCGTTCCTTATCGAAAGTAAAATTTGAAGGCACTTCCAACCTGATGCTCGTCGCCATCAGCATCGGTGTCAGCATGATTACCCTTACCGTTCCCAATTTCTTCCACGCCTTCCCTTCCTGGTCCCAGATTGTTCTGCACAGTGGCATCACACTGGGCAGCATCACCGCCGTCGTCCTCAATATCATCTTTAACGGTATAGGTAAACAAGAGGAATCGTAATCTGCTTTTCGTTTCTCACAAAAGGAGCATTCTCTGACAGCTCGTTCTTCAGAGAATGCTCCTTTATGTCTATCCGTATACTGCGTGTCCCCTCTTACAGCGATTCAATAAATTCCCGGATTCGTTTTAGTCCTTCCCGGATATTGGCTTCACTCGTTGCGTAAGACAGGCGGATGAATCCTTCGCCATTGCTGCCAAATCCCGTTCCCGGAACGGTGACAACGTGTTTTTCATCAAGCAGCCGGTTGCTGAATTCTTCTGATGAAAGGCCGGTACCGGTAATATTGGGGAACATATAGAAAGCGCCTTTTGGTTCCCGGCAGGTAATCTTGCCGTGCATCATCGTATTCAGCCCTTCGAGCATCAACTGCCGCCGTGCCCGGTACTGTTCCAGCATATCCGCTACAGGCTGCTGACTTCCCGTGAGCGCTGCCAGAGCGGCCCGCTGCACCGGTTCGAAGACGCTGGATACGGCATTTTCCTGCATCTTTATCATGCCTTTGATGATTTCTTCATTAGCTACGGCAAACCCGATGCGCCACCCCGTCATGGCATAGGCTTTGGAGAAGCCATCGACGATGATGGTCCGTTCTTTCATGCCCGGGATTTCTGCTATGGATACGAATTCTTCGTCCGTATAGATAAGGCGGCGGTACATTTCATCGGTAATGACATACAGGTCATACTGTATCGCCAGCTGTGCAATAGCTTCCAAGTTTTCCCTTGTCGCCAGTCCACCTGTCGGGTTGGAAGGGAAGTTCATGAGGATAGCCTTTGTCTTCGGTGTAATCGCCTTTTTGATATCATCGGGATCAAACATGAAATCATTTTTTTCATATACATCGACCAACACAGGCTTGGCATACATTTCCGATACAAATCCGTTGTAATTTGCCCAGTAGGGATTGGATATGATGACTTCATCTCCCGGATCCAGAAGCGTCAGAACCGACAAAAGCAATGCTTCACAGCCGCCAACCGTAACAATGACATTATCCCGGCTGTACGCCATCCCCCGTGGCCCGTACGATGCCGCAATGGCATCGCGCAGTTCAGGAATCCCCGCATTGGGTGTATAAAAGGTCCGGCCGTCCTGTAAAGCCCGGACTCCCGCCTCAATGATGTGTTCCGGTGTGATAAAATCTGGTTCTCCAAAAGCAAAACTGATGACATTGTCGAGTCCGTAGGACTTACCAACCATGCGGCGGATTGCAGAGCCTTCCACACTGGAAATACGTTTGGCTAATGGTTTCATACAAATTCCCCCTGACACATAAATATATATTTTAAATTTTAATGATATGCATTAAATTCGCTCTATATTTTCCTGATTTTTGGTCAAATATAACGAGCACCGCGAAAACAGCTGTGCTCGTTAAAAATGTTAAGTTATGAATGTTATTTATGTTCTGCTTCTTTTTCTGCAGCCAGAGTGACTTCATCGCGCCAGATACCCAGGCGTGCCACGCAGTCAGCAGCCGATGCATCCCATTTTCCATCTTGGAGGCGCTGTTTGTAATCATCCACCAGAATCTTGACTTTGCCACTCAGGAGGAATACGACAATGAGGTTGCAGATGACACACGTACCATAGAAGAAGTCAAAGGTAGACCACAGGGTCTTTGCTGCGCCGATAGCTCCGACGACGGCCCAGGCACAACCGATGGCATAGTAAATCTTAATCCAGACGCCTTCCAGCCCCAGTGAATTGAGGCAGATGCCGCCATAATATACGTTGACAACACAGGTCGTAAAAGCAAAGAAGGTAATAATAACCGAAATAAATACAGCCCCGACGGCTACACTGCCAAAGGCAGAGGAAAAACCGGCTGTCGTAAGGGCAGCACCGGAAATACCCGTATTCCACAGGCCCGATGTCATGACGACCATAGCCGTCATAGTGCAGACGACGATGGTATCGAAGAACACTTCAAAAATTCCCCACAGACCCTGTTTGACCGGATGGTTGACCGATGCCGACGAATGAGCCAGAGGCGCTGTACCTGTACCGGCTTCGTTAGAATAAATACCACGGGCCAGGCCCCAGCGGACGGCCAGCATGACCGTGCTGCCAGCAAAGCCGCCGGTTGCAGCCGTACCAGTGAAAGCGTCTTCAAAAATCATGGCAAAGGCCGAAGGAATCATGCTGGCATTGACGATGATAACGAAGATAGCACCGATGATGTAGATGACAGCCATAAAGGGAACGACGAGATTGGCAAAGTTAGCTATACTCTTGAGACCACCCAGGAGTACTGCTGCCATGAGAATTGCAACAGTAATGCCGACGACATAGGGATTAATGGCAAAAGCCGTATTGACAGCATTAGAGATTTCCGCCGCCTGGATAGACGGGGCAAACATCATGCCCGCAGCCATGACAACTGCCCAGAGGACGGACAGCCAACGCCAATTTTTCCCGAGGGCATTCTTGACATACCAGGGAAAACCACCATGCCAGACCCCGCTTACAGGGTCTTTTTCACGATAAGCCAGTCCCAACGTAACTTCCGAGAACTTGACGATGAGGCCCAGCATGGCGATGAACCACATCCAGAAGACGGCACCAGGACCGCCCGTTGCAATAGCGACGGAAACGCCGGCGATATTGCCGACACCCAGTGTCGAAGCCAGAGCCGTACAGGCCGCCTTAAACGGCTTGATATTGCCGTCACCAGACCCTTTGTCAAAGATTTTGCCAAAGGTATTCTTCATGACATGGCCAAAAAAGGCAAACTGGAAAAAGCCGAGACGGATGGATAAGAAGACAGCTACAAAGGACGTGCCGATGAGCAGCGGCCAGCCCCAGACAAAGTCGGCATAAGCCATCATACCTTTTGCAATCAAACCAAAAAATTCCATACGCATTACACCCCCACAAAATATATAACTTCCCTCTGAAATAATATAAGGATAATATCAATGAGAGCATTATGATGGGGAAGTCAGAAACCATCCTGCTCTTTACATCCCTATCCATCATACCGAATCTATATTTGTTTTCCGAATGAACATCTGTCTATATTGTACAGACTGTACAGCCTGTTGTAAAATTCAAAATTCCGAAAAAAATATTATTAAAACTAGATATTCAGCTGTATCTTAAAAATATTAGGCATAAAATAACAAACTATCTCTATCTTTTTTAATAAAAATAGGATATATTAAGGAAAATCCTATTTTGAATCACGTATTATTTTTCGAATTGTATCTTTTATATATAATTTTTCATTTTTTCTATCCATTGTTCCATAAAATTTATAGAATAGTTTAAACATTTTTAGTTCAGATGATTTGTCAGTATACTTGCAGACGATTATAATAGTGGCGTACATTTTCCGTATCATAGGGGGGACTGTCATCATGACGAATCTGGAAATCGAAACGTTTCTAACTATTTGCTGGCATAAAAGCATTTCCAAGGCCGCTGAATCTTTATACATCAGCCAGTCCTCGCTGAGTACACGTCTGAAAAAACTGGAACAGGAAGTAGGCTGCCAGCTCGTCGCCCGACGCAACGGGACCCGTTCATTGGAACTGACTCCGGAAGGAGCGAAATTTTACGAATATGCCTGTCAGTACCGGGAACTGACCCGGCAGATGCTGGCCGTATCTCATAGCAAAGGGCCAGAACAGTTGCGTATTTCCGTCGTCAACAGTATCGGGGCGTTCCTGTTCCCTCCCGTTTACGGGCAATTTCTCCGTCAGTATCCCCAGTACCGGCTGGAAATACAGGAGGCCGATAATGTACCGGCCCTTGCCAACAAAAAAATGAACAGCGGCCTGGTAGACCTCATGTTTCACAGCGACATCCAGCCATCGGAAACGCTGCATATCTTTCCCGTCTTTAGTGAACCCATGGTGCTGATCTGCTCGACCGATTCGCCGTACCCCGAACTGGTAAACAGGGAAGAGCTCCTCATAGACAGGGAAATTTTCACAAAATGGAGCAATACCCAGTATGAATGGCACCAGAATATGTTCGGCCAGGATACCCGGCCGCTCGTCCATTTAGAAATCATGAGCAACTTCCGGATTTTCACATCCCAGCCCAATTGCTGGGCCATAGTCCCCCTGAGCGTTGCCGAAGGAATTGCCGACAACGCTTCCATCAAAATATGCCGGACTGAATTCAAAATACCCAAGCGTGTCACCTACTGTGTCGCTACCCAGGCAGCCCGGACCATGCCGAGTACCCAGGCCTTTCTGGCCTGTCTCCATGAAGAATTGGAAAAAAAGCCGCCCTATCAGCTGGATATCTTGTATTGATTTATGACAGGTCTATGCACGGTGAATTTCCAGATGGACACCCAAAATAAAACCACGCAGCAAAAGCAGATTTTATGCCAATCTATTTTGCTGCGTGGTTTTCTCATTCCCTCATGAAATGTGTGTACTACCCTTAATATTCGCTCATGAAATGTGTACTCCTTACCAAATATTCGCTCATAAAATGTGTGAAATCGTCTGATATTCGCTCATGTTTTGTTGCAGCCATTGCAGAATATCGGTATAATATACAGTAGGAATACAGGAAGGAGGCCGGTTTATGTTATATTTAGAACGTAAAATTGACACCTTTTTAATACATTGGAAGGAAACCAAAAACAAAAGCCCTCTTATTGTCAAGGGAGCCCGACAAGTAGGAAAAACAGAATCCATCCTTCGATTTGCCCGCCAACAATACGCCAGCGTTATTTATATCAATTTCGTAGAAGAACCAAAATATAAAACCATAACGGAAAATGGCTATAGCGCAAAAGAAATCATCAAAATGATTTCCCTTTTGGACCCATCCAAACGATTTATTCCCGGCAATACGGTCATCATTTTTGATGAATTACAGGAATTTCCAGACATTGCAACTTCCTTAAAATTTTTTAAGATAGATAACAGATTCGACGTAATCTGCAGTGGCTCCATGCTGGGAATACAATACAAAAAAATTGAAAGTAACAGCGTTGGATACAAAACAGATTATGAAATGCACTCTCTGGATTTTGAAGAGTTTCTCTGGGCCCGCGGTTATGATCATTCTATCCGCACCACACTGCTCAATCACATGGTCACGCAAACCCCATTCAGTCCAGGAATCTTATCTACCTTCTTTTCTCTTTTTATGGATTTCTGCATTCTGGGCGGTATGCCAGCCGTCGTACGGGATTACATTGCAAATCAGACATTTGAAGGCTCTTTGAATACACAAAGGCAATTATTAGCCGATTATAGGGAAGATGTCCGCAAATATGCCAGTGGTGTTGATCAGACCAGAATTTTAAATGTTTTCGAACATATACCCGTCCAATTGGCCAAGGACAATAAAAAATTTCAAATCTCCAAAGTAGCTCCCAACGCCCGTTTTAAGGACTATAGAGGATGCATAGAATGGCTGCATGACGCGGGTATTATAAATATATGCTACTGTTTGTCTTTTCCAGAACTCCCACTAAAAGGTAATTATGAAAGTACAAAATACAAAATTTATATGAAGGATACCGGCCTGCTCGTGGCCATGCTGGATGAAGAAGCCCAGGATGATTTAAGGGTAAATAAAAATCTGGGAGTGTATAAAGGCGCTCTATATGAAAATATCGTAGCCGAAGCTTTGGTAAAATCCGGCTACGATCTGTATTATTACAAAAAAGAGAACGCCACATTGGAAGAAGATTTCTTCGTCCGCACAAAAAACAGTCTTGTACCCGTAGAAGTAAAATCAACCAATAACAAATCAAAATCACTGCATACCCTGCTCAACAGCAGAACATATCCCGATATCCGGTTTGGCATAAAATTGATTCGCGGAAACATCGGTCATGCAGAACAAATTTTAACCTTTCCCTATTTCTGCACCTTCCTGCTCAAAGAATACTTACAAGCATCAGCTGGCAGTCCATCCACCATCGATGCATAAATCGGCACCAGTAATATAGCTGGCTTTTGATAGAGCCAGGAACAACACGGCGTCGGCAACTTTGTTTCACCGTATCAGCCACCAGATTCTTTATTTGCACCACCTTTCTGACATCACAAGCTAAGACATTGACCGTCATGCCAGCAGCCTTCAACTCATCGGCCAGCACCTGGTATTCATCGGGATGTCAACTGACAATCACACAACGCGCTCCCGCTTCACAAAACCTGCGTACAATCGATTCGCCAATCCTTTTGCTGCCACCAGTAACCACGACAATCTTTCCAGCAAACTCACCCATCCTGTCATTCTCCCTCATGTATAATAGTAAAAAAATTTTACACAAAGTTAAAAATAAAGCCACCAGTCTCATTTTCTGGCGGCTTTATTCATATTCATCGTAAAATATTATTTTAAATAGTCATATACTACGTGAGGCACAGCCAGTGTTACATTCGCTACAATATAACTGCAGGACACAATTTCCCTCACTGGTAAATCAGCAAGCGGGCAATTGACGTGATCAAACAGCTGCAACCGGGCATCTCCTGTCCAGGCTTCTAAAATTTCAACATCCTCCCTTTTAATAGCACATTCGGTCATTTCCGCGATTCTCAACGTCTTGTCATAGTTAGGATATAATTTTAACATATATGTAGGTGCCGTTAATTGGCGGATAGCCTCTTCTTCCGGTAATTTTTCATACTTATATGTCATGGTAGCATTGGCAATACGGAATTTATGATCTCTGCCATAATCTAAAGTACCTACGATAGTATTATTATCAAAATACAATTTAGGATATCCAATTTTCTTTGGATAAGCACTGATATTTTTTCCACCATCAATGGCTTCATAATTATCCAGATACATCATATGAAGATAATCGCCAACAACACCATTATACGATACAGGAATCGCTTGTCCCGATTCGGTATATACGCCAAATCCCGTAGCATCACTCATATACATAACTTCAAATCGCACCAATGAATCATCCAGTAATTCCAACGGTTCAGGAACAACTTTTTCTAATGCTTTACGATCCGTCCGATAGACAATATATAAATATCCGCGATTATTAAACCGATGTGGCACATTAGGTGAAGGACAAGCCACAATCGGTGTCGATAACTGTTTTAATACGTCTTCTTTTTTCACAATATCACCTCATACCAATTAAATGTTACCATCCCATTGGGAAAATAAGGAAGTATGCAGAACCTATTACAAATGCAAATATAAAGAGCATAAATGTAAAGGGCAGAATATCTTGGAACTTGATTTTAAAAGCTGCCAAATAGGCTAGCGCCCAGAACGGCTGTACCAGATTTGCAATCTGTGCGCCTGTCCCATATGCATTAATTACCTGCGGAACCGGTACACCTAATTGCTGAGCTGCTGGAATCAAATACGGAGCTTCAATAACAAATTTGGAACCGGCT
Organism: Megasphaera hexanoica; assembly: GCF_043520715.1. Lineage (NCBI taxonomy): Bacteria > Bacillati > Bacillota > Negativicutes > Veillonellales > Veillonellaceae > Megasphaera > Megasphaera hexanoica. Next base: position 2,784,452 of record NZ_CP171361.1, read on the forward strand.
GAAGGAACAAACCAGTCCATAATGGCAGTGTAAACCATGATAATCCACGGATAGGTACCCGGAGTAGCGATAGAAATAAAGAATTCCGTAATTGCTTCAGACAGTCCGGAATAGCTGATGACACCAAAAATGCCGGCATACATTGGGAATTGGATAACGACACCATAAATGGTGCTGGCCCCTTGTTTAACAGAATTAATAAAATCAGCAGCATTGTCATGCAGTAACAATCCAAGTCCGAAGAACAGAAAGTTGATAATATTCAAATTAATTTTGCCAACACCTTCAGTAATAAAAAAATTGATGATCCAGGCTAAAATCATAGCACCTACGATGAAGGTCAGAATACGGGAGTGTTCCATCCGTTCCGCTGGTGTCATGGCTTTCTTTTCTTGCGGTTCTTCTACGGTCTGTGTAAATTCTTCATACAATTCATCCGGTATTTCAACAGCATTTTCTTTCTTCGGTTTAATAAGCAGATAAATAACCGGCAGGCATATTAATTCAATGAACAAGAACGTCATCATAAAAGGTGACAAAGATGTCATGGTAATCGGAATGACCCCCATGACGTGTTCCAGGAAGTTTCCCGGCGTAGCGGAAAGCAATGGTGCTGCCTGAGAAATCCCATTAGCCATGATATTCATACTGGTGTATGCAACGGCAACAATGTAGGCATAATGGATTCCGGCACCTTTTTTCCGGATTGCGATTTCTTTGCCCATAACGATGGTAAGCATTAGGCCCATGCCCCAGTGAAGCCAGGAAATAACACCTGTAATCAGCGCAAAAGTGATAATCGTAGCCGTTGGTGTTTTAGGAATATCAATTAATTTGATAAGTACTTTTTTAATCGGTTTGGCATCAGAAATAACAAAGCCTGTAACCATCATAATACTCATCTGCATAGAGAATGTAAGAAGGGACCAGAATCCTTTAGCATAATCATCAACAAGCTGCCATGGGCCATGATCACCAAAGGCAAGGGCCAATCCAAAGACAATGAATGTCAGCAATAAAACAAATACCATAGAATCGGGAATCCATCGCAAACTCCAATTAACAAATTTATCCATAATGATGGCTTTTCGATCTGTGCCACTATTCGTATTGGTCATGCTATTCACCTCTTTCTAAAAAAGCAGGAAAAAGGCATAAGCCAAGACAGATGGCCTCGTTGCTTATGCCTTTTACTGCCGGACTAAGTACAGTAAGTATCTAATTTATTTGTTATAAAGCATTTTAATCAAATAAGCATTCAGATCGGCATTTTCTTTTTCAATAGAAGCCTGATCCCATTTGTAGAACCCTTCGCCAGATTTAAAGCCCATCTTGCCTTCATCTTTCATTTTCACCAGTAATGGAGACGGTTCTTTCGCATCACACAGATATTTCAAAATATAGGAATGAATATTATACGTCAAATCTGTACCAACCATATCGGAATTGACCAGAGGAGGCAATTGCGGAAGACGCAGGCCAAAACTATATTTAATTGCTTTATCTACTGTTTCTGCATCAGCAATCCCCTGTTCGACAATGTAAATCGCTTCACGCCATAATGCATGCTGCAATCTATTGGCTACAAAACCAGGAACATCTTTACGGCAGATAATCGGCTTCTTTCCTACACTGGATAAGATATCGTATACAGTCTGAGCGGTCTCATCGGACGAATCTTTAGCTTTGATAATTTCTACCAGTGGAATAAGAGTTGCTGGATTCCAAAAATGCGTTCCCACAAAGCGGGATTTATTCTTTACTTTAGCACTGATTTCTGTCGGACTCATGACAGAGGAATTAGTGCAGAAAATGGTATCTTCCCGGCAAAGTTCTTCTAAATTGGCAAAGACATTCTGCTTTAATTCCATATTTTCAAAGACTGCTTCTACGACAATATCAATGGTCTGACAAAAATCTTTCGTCAATTCCGGCACAAAGCTGATTCGTGCCATTTGTGCCGTTTTATCTTCTTCTGTAAGCACTCCTTTTGAAACAAAATCCGCTAAAGAAGCTTCAATTTTTTCCATCGTGCCATTATCTTTAATATCGTACAGATATACTGTATGTTCCGGATTACGGGCGTACACCTGTGCAATACCACGTCCCATTAAACCGGCGCCATAAATTAATACGTTTCGTTTCATATATCTCATCTTCTTTCCAACATAATTATTTTCCAAGTGCAATCTTCGTCTTGTTTTCTACGCCAAGTATTTCACGGGCTTCATCAGGTGTTGCAACTTCTTTACCTGCCAGATGAATCAGGTCTACAGCACGTTTGACAAATTCCACATTATTCTTAGCCAGAACACCTTTCTTCATCATGACATTATCTTCCATACCTACGCGAAGATGTCCACCCATAGCCAAGGTTGCAAGCATAATAGGCATCTGTCCATGACCGATACCGACAGCACCCCACGTCGCATCTTTTGGCAGAAGACTGTGCATCCATACAAGGTTATCCACAGTAGCATCAATACCACCTTTTACGCCCATGACAATCTGGAAATGAAGGGGACCCGGTTTCAGAAAACCACGTTTTTGTAAATCCAAAGCATTGTAAATCATACCCGGATCAAAAACTTCTATTTCTGGTTTGACATCATGTTTCTGCATTTCTGTTCCCAGTTTTTCCAAAAACTTCGGATGATTTTCAAAAATACCCGTCCGTTGCCAATTCATGGTACCGCAATCGAAGGAAGCTACTTCTGGATGAAGTACCTGGAACGGCTTCATGCGGACATCATCAGGCCAACCAGTACCGCCCGATGTAGTCAAATTGATTACGATATTGGAATGCGGACGAACAGCATCTACTACTTCTTTGAACTTATCAAAACTCATAGAAGCTTTATGTTCATCATCCCGGACATGAATATGGCAAATAGATGCGCCTGCTTCTGCACAAGCCAGAATATCTTCAGCAATTTCCGGCGGATCCAATGGTACAGCCGGATTATGTTTTTTGACAGGATAAGCACCAGTAGTAGCAATCGTAAGCATTACTTTGTTTGATAAATCAGACATATGAATTCCTCCTCAAAAATATGTAATAAATTTAATTTGTAATTTTGAAGAATACGATTGGCCAGTCTTCTCAATTCTTCTATGTAATCTCGATGATATATATGAAATTATTGTGCCATTTGTAAAATGCCTCCGTTGAGCTATTTTACAAAAAGTAAACCGTAAAATGCTATTTACACATTTTACGGTTGTAAAATAAATTTACATATATTGTTATCACCATTAATACACTTTACTTTTTTCAATATGGTATTGTTTCATCTTTTTATAAAGAGTCGGTCTGCTGATACCCAATAATTTTGCAGCTTGGGTAACGTTAAAATCATATTTTTTCAAAGCCCGGCAAATACCTGTCCGTTCCGACTCATCCCTGCCGCTCGGATGTGCCGTTTTTCTTTGCATATGCTGCATTTGAACCGGTAATGAACTTTCTTCAATCCAATCGCCCTGACTAATAAGAAGCGCTCTTTCTACAGTATTTTCAAGCTGCCGGATGTTTCCCGGCCATGAATATGTATTTAGAACATGCAATGCTTCTGGTGAAAATCCACGTACTCGTTTGCCATAACGCTGACTATATATATCTAAAAAGAAGTTGGCTAACTGTTCAATATCTCCATATCGTTCCCGTAAAGGCGGCAATAAAATAGAAAAGACATTCAATCGGTAATACAAATCATCTCTGAATGTATGATTCCGTATTTTTTCTTCTAAATCCTGGTTTGTTGCAGAAATAATCCGTACATCAATCTTTATAGGTTTCCGGCTGCCAAGACGCAGTACTTCTTTAGATTGAAGTACCCGTAAAAGCGATACCTGTACATCATAGGGCATATCACCAATTTCATCCAAAAATAATGTTCCTCCATTTGCTAATTCAAATTTACCTGGATGTCCATTTTTATCAGCACCTGTAAAAGCTCCCCGTTCATATCCAAACAGTTCACTTTCAATAAGGGTGCGAGGAATGGCGCCACAATTTATAGCAATAAAAGGGCCATCTGCCCGTTTACTGGCGTTATGGATTGCCTGCGCAAACATTTCTTTCCCGGTACCACTTTCCCCTAATATCATAACAGCCGTATCGTGAGGTGCTGCAATACATGCCAGTTTTTTAGCTTTCTGCATGGCATCAGAGGAACCAATAATATTTTCAAACTGAAAATGCGGCTGGGTGTACACAATCCGTGTAGCCGATTGTTGTATCCACTGCCTTTCCTTAATACGCATCAGGTAATTGGTCTCATGAGTCATATTTACGGTAATATACAGAGAATGGCGGTTCTGTCTTCTAGTTCCATCTTTATCGACATTAGACATAACAGACGAATATTCCCGGTCAGTACTTGCCTTTTTATATACCTCATCCATATCAAACCGGCCATGTACATAATCACGTATATTAGTTCCTATCAGCTTTTTCTTATCCTGCTGCAGCCCCAGCATCTTGATGGCACGATTATTGACAATAATGATACGTCCCGATTTATCAAAATATACAATTCCAAAATCAATGTCTTCAACAGTTTGATCCAACTCAAAATTTTTATTTTGAACAAGCTTATTCAGTTCTCTCATTCTTTGGTTCGATGCCACAAGAAATAACTGCTGATTGATTGCCTCTGCTGCCAATATTGCCAATCCCAAGGTATGAATATGGCTATCCCACCAATGACCAGAAATAGCAATATATCCAATAATACTTTTTGTTTCTATATCTATAATAGGACAAGCAGCCCCAGCGAGATTATCATCAATGGGAGAAGCATGTTCCGTAGATACAAGAATAAACGGCTTCTTTAAAGTGTATACCATATGGAATAAGCCACAATACGGTCCATGTTCTCCCCGGTCCGATCCTTCCACGAGACCTGTTGCCCGAAGTTCCTCAATCATATCTGGAGAACCTATCAGTTTTAAAATAATGCCATCTGCATTTAATAATGTCAGCCAAAAAGATTTCTGATCCAGAAAAGACAATATCTTTTTCATGTATGGAACTGCTATTTTCATCAGCACCTTCGATTGTTCCTGACATTTTTTTAAATCATGTACCACTGGCTTTTTCTGATATGCTTCACGAAACCCTGATTCATAAGACATTTTCCATCCCATAAGGATCTCGCTTCGTACACCCGTTATCCCATTCATATTTCCTGTAGAAAAAAATTGCTCGCGCATCTCAGCAACATGCAATATATGCGCTGGAGAAAATAAATCTTTAATCGAATCCATAATCATAAAGACACCCCAACCTTATGCTTACAAAATATCATTTATCGTATCTCATATACATATATTATAAGTTGGCAGTATAGCTTTGTCTATCCTAATAAAAAGAACCCTGTCAGCAGTTCCCCTATTTGCTGGCAGGGTTCTTTCTATTCATCTTTCAGGCCTGTAATGTAATCCAGGGACACGTTATAAAAACGTGCTAATATAATCAACTTCTCCACAGAAATTTTTCGTTTTCCTAATTCATACATACCGTATGCTTCCTGTGTGCAATTTAAAAGTTTAGCAACTTCTCGTTGAGATAATTTTCGTTCCCGCCGCAATATTCGCAGTCGAGCATAGTATTCCATATATCTTTCCCCACCCTCCTATAATTATCTTAATTTAGTATAATACATTTTGCATAGTTTTGCAAAAACATTATCTATACGTTTTTCTTATTGCTTTAGGAGGTTCAATTTTTCTCGCTTATATTAATAAAGATATCCTACTTTTTATTATAAATATTTAAGTATTGTGTCGCATTTTTTCTTCTCAACATATAGACAAAATACATATTTTCGCCATATAATCTATGTGTTATAATCATTTTCCGTAAAGTGCAGTATTATATTATGTTTATTTATGCTAATCAACATTAATATTTATATATTTTTAAAACAAATACTAGATACAAATCTATTTCATACGATGTTTATTTCGGTGATTTATCAATCAAAATATAATTATATTATCATCGCAATTCATTGATATCCGGAAAGACATTCAAAGTTTTTATACACGAATGAGTTCCGATAAATATTTCTAAAATAAATGATAAAAAAATCATCCATTTGTTTTCTCTTTACTTTGATATATACCGTGATATAATAAAGTTGCCTATAGCAAAACAAATATTTTATTTAAAAATATTTGCTAAAAGGCTGAAAATATTTCGAGAGGGGCTGTCTTTTCCAATGATTAATGTAAAAGCGTTAGCAGATGCTCACTATGATGAATTAGTTAAATTGCGTCGTTATTTTCATGAACATCCGGAATTGTCCAATGTAGAAGATGCGACATGTGATACAATCCAGAAAAAACTGGAAGAATATGGAATCCGCACGGAAGTCGTGGAACATGGCGGTGTTTTTGGTTTCATCGATAATGGCCCTGGTAAAACTGTTCTGATGCGTGCCGATATTGATGGTCTTCCTATTCAGGAAACAGAAACCAATCTGAATCAGAAACGTGTATGTGTTTCCAAAAATCCTGGTGTAATGCACGCCTGCGGTCATGACGGCCATATTTCTATGCTGCTCATAGAAGCTAAAATCCTGCAGGAAATCAAAGACCAGTGGTCCGGACGCGTCATTTTCATGTTTGAACGAGCCGAAGAAGGCTCCGATGCGACACAGCACCTCATGCCGTACCTGCTCAAACAGAATATCGACTACTGTTACGGTACACACGTCCGCTGGGATGTTCCGGCTGGCAAAATCAACGTAGAAAAAGGCGCTGCCATGGCTGGCGGCTTTGCCTTCCAGATTAAAATCAAAGGCCACGGCGGCCACGGTTCCCGTCCGGACCTTTCGCAGAGCCCGATTGACTGCTTCCATGCCTTCTATGGTAATCTGCAGGCCCTGCGCATGCGCGATGTCAATCCGCTGGAATGCCTGACCTTATCCATCGGCACCGTTCAAGCTGGCTCTGCGTATAACGTCATTCCGAATGAACTCTTCTTCGGCGGTTCATCCCGTTTCTTCAGCTATGAACATGCCGGGAAAAAGTTCTATGATGATTTCCTCAAACTTCTCAAGAACGAATGCGATAACTACGACTGCACTTATGAACTGGTCCGCATGAAACAACCACTGCTGGAAGTACGCAATAATCCGGTCTGCGGAGATTATGCCCGCAAGGCCGTCGCCAAATACCTCGGTGAAGACGCTTTATACGATGTAGAACCGTGGATGGCTTCCGAAACCTTTGGTCTGACTTTGTCCCTCTTCCCGGGAGTCTTTACGTTTACCGGCATTGCCAATAAAGAAAAAGGCTGCGGCGGAAACCATCATACCCCCCAGTTTGATATTGATGAAGAAGGCCTGCGTGCCGGTGTCGTTGCCGGTGTCGGTTATACTCTTGAAATGCTCGCTGCCAAACCGGAAATCGAATTCAAACAGAATACAGAAGATCCGGTACAGCTCGGCCTGCGTGGTATGTAATTCACGGCGAATCACCATAAAAAAAGTGGGGCTGTAACAAAATGAGCTTTATGAGCTCATTTTGTTACAGCCCTCTTTTAGTTTTCAGTTTGTAGTGGATAGTTTGTAAAAAGGATACGATAAAATAAAAGTTTTTCTTCAAACTTCAAACATCAAACTTCAAACTTTTCAATAAACAAGATGGCATATGTTTGCAAATGGTATTATGTTACAGCCAGTTCCTGTCTGATTTATTTTTTATAATGGTAACGACAGGCTAAAATATTAATAGTTTCCTCTTCTATGTTATAAATTAACCGATTTTTTTCATTGATCCGGCGACTCCAAAAACCTACCAGCGGTCCTACCAGTGGTTCTGGCTTACCAATCCCCGTATTGCCATTGCGGCTGATATTCTGAATCAACTGATTGATCCGTTTTAGCGTTTTCCTGTCTTCTTTCTGCCAATACAAATAGTCCTGCCAAGCATTATCCGTAAAGAGTTTATTCATCATCAGGCTCCAGCAATTCATGCATCCGGCTCTTTCCCGTTTCTAACTGCTGTTTTGATTCCATCAGCCAGCGATAGTTTTCTTTATTTCCCAGAACATGAATATTTTCCATCAGATTATTATACATATCTTCAGACAGGACAATGACATTCTTATTTTCCTTGCGCGTTACAACGAGCGGTTCATAATCTTCCACGATTCGATCCATATGCGCCTTCATGTGGTCACGGAATTGAGTATAATTGACAGCCATCATTTCAATCACTCCCTTTAATTTGATTATAACGTACGAATTTCTGTACGTCAATAAATAGGAATATATCATGAAAAATCCCCTCTTACAGGAAAATCTATAAGAGGGGAGGGTAAGGAGCAGGATGGCTATTCCTGCGTTATATTCAAAATGTCTCAGGCACGAACGACGGAGATGCGCTGCTTAATATGCTGGCCCTTTTCGATTTCATCGACCATGGCAATAGCATAATCAGCATAGGAAATAATCGATTCATTTTTGCTGTTCAGTTTGAATTCTTCTCCAGCAAGGATGTATTTTCCTGTCCGTTCCCCATCAGCCTGGAAATCTGCTGCCGGGCTGATATATGTCCACTTGACATCCTTGCGCAGGCGAAGTTCTGCCAGCGCCTTGCCCATAGCCGTGGCCAGCGGTTTGAAGGCATCGGGGAAATCTGGTGTATCGACGAGCTGAGTCGTATGGTCTGGGTCAACATAGAGCGAACCAGCACCACCGACGATGAGCAGCCGGACATTCGTCCCGGAAAGGATATCGGCCAGATGAGCGGTCGTCGTCGAATGTCCCGGCAGTGCTTCCGGCGTCCAGGCCCCAAAGGCATCGACGACGGCATCGAAGCCCTGCAGGTCTTCTTTCGTCAAAGCAAGGATATCTTTCTTAATATACGTCTTGGCTGGCGTTTCATTGATATCATGACGACCAAAGGCAACTACTTCATGACCTCTCTGTAAGGCTTCGGCAATAACTTTTTTGGCAACGCGGCCATCGGCTGCTACAACTGCAATTTTCATAGTATGTGCTCCCTTCTGAGAAGCCTGGCTTCTCACGACCTAATGTATTTGATGTAATATTTTTAATTACTTCTTACAAGTGATACTATACCAGGTTCTCTGATTAATGTCAACTTTTTCATTACATTTAATCCATATTTAATTTTTAGAAATTTCATGCTATACTACAGGTGTGTGATAAGTCGGAATACAGGGAAAAGAGAATATTATGACACAGATACTTTTAATCTCCCCGTCAGAAATGCTTGCAGAACAAATGAAAACTATTGCTGAGGAACGCGGCATAGGAATTGAAACTTGTACAGCAATTCTTGAAGAAGCAGAAAGTATTGCTATCGATGCAATAAAAAGAGGCATCAAGGTTATCATCAGTCGTAGTGGCATGGCCTTTTTATTAAAACAAAAATGCCATATTCCCGTTGTAGATACAAAGCTGACTAGCGGCAGTTATATCAATGCGTTTGAAAAAATCCGTATGGTCAATGGTCCAGTAGCATTTTTCTCTATCGATAAAATTCAAGATAACGTTCGTTCTCTTTGCTATTTTCTTCATGTGGACGCCAACTACTACTATTTCAAGGATACGGAAGGTGCCCAGGCCGCCGTTAAGCAGGCCATAAAAGACGGTAATATCTTCGGTGTTGGCGGCGTCCTGACAAAAAAATTTGCAGAGAAATTGCAACTGGATTACTATACGTTGGAAAATACGCGGGAAGACATTGAAACGGCTTTGGATACGGCTCAGCAAATTCTACAATCCGTTTTGGAAGGAGAACGACGCAATCATATCTTGCAATTGCACTTAAAACGATATGAAACAATCTTTAACTATACTCACGACGGCATTATCGCTATCGATAAAAAAGGTAAAGTTGAAGTAGTAAATAAGCAGGCTGATGATATTCTTCCATTAAAAAATAAGCCATACGAAGGCCGTCATATTGAAGAAATTCTCCCAGAGACAAAACTACCTTCAGTCCTGCAAAATGGCAATAAAGAATTAGATGAACTGATGAAAATCGGCAACGTGATCATCAACACCAACCGTGTTCCTATTATTGTCGATGGAGAAATAGAAGGCGTCGTCGCTACCTTCCGGGACATAGAATCTATCAAAAACAGCGAACAGAAAATCCGCAGCAGCCTCCATCGCAAAGGGTTGGCTTCCCGCTATCGTTTTGCCGATATGATTGGAGAATCCCGCGCTATCCGCCGTGCCATCCGCATCGCCAAAAGCTATGCCCATACGAATTCCAATATTTTAATATCTGGTGAAATCGGAACAGGAAAAGAAATGTTTGCTCATGCGATTCACCATGAAAGCAACCGCCGCAATAAACCATTTGTTACCATCAACTGTACTAATTATTCATCACAAGCGTTACAAGCCGATCTCCTCGGGTATGAAAACGGTTTTTCCCCCTTTGGTATCAAAGGGAGTAAAGAAGGGGCATTTGAACTGGCTCATGGAGGTACGTTGTTTCTTGATAAAATAGGAGACTCCCCACTAGAAGTCCAGTCCTTATTGGCCCGAATTATTGATGCCAAAGAGGTACGACGGATTGGCGGCGACAAGGTCATTCCCATTGATGTCCGCATCATTGCTTCCACCAGTCATAATCTGACTAAAGATGCCAGCCAGGGCCACTTCCTAGAAGAACTCATGTATTCACTCAGTGTGCTTACTTTGCACATTCCTTCTCTTCATGAAAGGGACATGGATTATGTACTATTTTGTGATACCTGGTTTCATCGCAATTTTGGAGCCGATTACGTTCTATACAAAAAAAAGATTGATATTATCGTTCACTATTTCCAAGGATATGAGTGGAAAGGAAACATCCGCCAACTATCGAATATAATAGAACGGATCAGTGTCTTGTTAAAAAATGATATGACCGTAGAGGAAATCATATCCACTCTGCCCCATGGAGGAAACGAACTGATTCGGAATCAGAATGTAACATTAGGCAAATGGACTCGCTCATCTATTGTCGAAGCATTGACAGCCAGTCATCTTAATATATCCAGAACCGCCCGAATGTTGAATTGCAGCCGCAGTACATTATATAAAAAGATGAAGGAATTAAACATAAAAGTCAATAATATCCGATAGATTTATAAATATAGTATCAAAGGCATAAAGACACAGATTTTTCAGGAAGCATCCCGACAGTAGGAATGTCTGCATATCCACTATTCCAACCAATATTTTATACGTTTTACTTGAAGAAGGAACCATAGCAAGACGAAATTTTGATTTGTTTTGTTATGGTTCCTTCTTTTTATATACATATTTCTTTAATGCAATTACAGCATATTCATTAAAATAATCCCAACATATCATCAGTTTAAAAGTTTCCATTAAATTTTTTTCTTTTCTAAACAAACTGTACAAAAAATGTATTGAGCATTTTGTACAATAATGGCCATTAGTCAACATATTTGCAGTCGTTTGCACGATTACTTTATTTAAAGACAGTGCTTTATTCAATTTATTATAACTTTATGATATTTACACATTGATACACAATAATACATTTTAATGCATTTTTGTACAATTACATAAATCTATTACATTTGATAATATCGTAAATGCAGTTATATAATGAACTCGTCAAAAGGAAATCCAAAATACATATGTCCGGACAATTAACGTAAATGGGTTTCCAAACTTATCACACAAATTTATTAAAACTGTATTCCCGAAGGTGATTAATTATGACTAAAAAAGCATTAGAAGATATCGTTGTACTTGATTTGACCCGTGTTCTCGCTGGTCCGTATTGCACAATGATGCTAGCTGATTATGGTGCCAAGGTAATCAAAATCGAAATGCCCGGAAAAGGTGATGACACTCGCAGTATGGGGCCGATTAAAAACGGAGCCAGCATGTATTATGCCAATGTAAATCGCGGCAAAAAAGGTGTAACGCTGAACTTAAAACCTGAAGAAGGCAAAAAAATCTTTAAAGAAATGGTTAAAAAAGCCGATGTCGTCGTTGAAAATTACCGTCCCGGCGTCATGGATAAATTAGGGGTCGGTTATGATGTGCTGAAAGAAATCAATCCCCGCATCATCTATGCCGCCGTTTCCGGTTTCGGCTGCTACGGCCCTAACCATAAACGTCCTGGCTATGATATCATTGCCCAGGCTACAGGCGGCCTCATGAGCATCACCGGTGAACCGGGCGGCCATCCGCTCCGTGTCGGCAATGCAATGGGTGATGTACTTGGTGGAATGAACCTCACAATCGGCATTCTCATGGCACTGCATGCAAGAGAACTGACCGGGAAAGGCCAGCGTGTTGATGTCGCTCTCGTCGATTCTGTCGTATCCAGTCTGGAAATCGGCATCCAACGGTTCTTCGCATCGGGCAAACAACCGGAACTCATGGGCAACCGCTATGCATCCGCTTATCCCTATGACTCCTTCAAAGCCAAAGACGGTCTCTTCGTCATCGGTTGCGGTAACGATAAGCTCTTCACTCTGCTGTGCAATAAAGTCCTGATGCAGCCGGAACTACTGGAAGATCCTCGTTTTGTAACAAATATCAAACGTTGTGACCACCATGCAGAACTCAAACCCATTATCGAAAAATGGTCTTCTCAATATACTATTGATGAAGCTGTCGAAAAAATATTAGCCGCAGGTGTACCGGCCGCACCAATAAACGATTTGCCTAGAATCACTACTGACCCCCATATTGCTGGAGCCCGTGAAATGTTCGTTCCTCTCCATCATCCGGTTATCGGCGATATGAAAGTAAATGGCAACCCGGTGAAATTGATGGATACAAAAGTAGATATCAGTGTTCCAGCTCCCGCACTTGGTCAGGACAATGTAGAAGTGTACGGCAAGGTGCTAGGTCTTACAGAAGACGAAGTTAAGCAGCTACAAGATAAAAAAATTTTGTAATGTCCAGTGAGGAAGTGTATATATCATGACACAAAAAATAAATTTTGTTGAAGTCGGTCCCCGCGATGGCTTCCAGAATGTAAAAGAATTTATTCCTACAGAAGAAAAGTTGAAAATAATCGATATGCTCATCGACGCTGGTGTCAAATCCATGGAAATCGGATCCTTCGTCCATCCCAAAGCCATCCCCCAGATGAAGGACATCAAAGAAGTCGTCACGAAAACGTTAGAAAAACACGGTGATGAAGGCATCGATTTCTTCGCTCTCGTCCCTAATCTCTATGGTGCTAAAGCAGCTGCAGCCTGTGGTTTAAAAAAAATCGATACGGTTATTTCCGTCAGCGAATCTCACAACAAGGCAAATATCAACCGGACCGTAGAAGAATCTCTACAAGGGCTGGCAAAAATTCGTGAAGAATTACCCGATATAGATATTATTCTCTCTATGGCTACAACTTTTACCTGTCCCTTTGAGGGCATAACCCCCGTAGAAAATGTATTGCGCATCATCCGCCGAGGCGTACAGCTGGGTATTCACAAATACTGCTTAGCCGATACAATTGGTCAGGCTGATCCTAAAATGGTCCGCGATACTATAGCAATTGTAAAAAAAGTATTCCCAAACGAATATTTTGAAGTGCACATCCACGATACCCGTAATATGGGCGTAGCTTGCACGCTAGCAGCGATTGAAGCTGGAATTCCCAATGTCCAGGCCGCCTTGGGTGGTCTGGGAGGTTGCCCCTTTGCACCAGGTGCTTCCGGTAATGTCGCCTCAGAAGACTTAATTTACATGTTCAATGCTATGGATATGGAAACGGGTATTGATTTTGATAAGATGCTTGCTGCCGCAAAATACGAAACGACGATCATAGACGGAAATTTCAGCAGCCACCAGATTCATATTGGTGAACCTTGCTCTAAATAATTTTACATTATCCCCTAGGTTCTGCCCGGATACATATAATCTGGGCAGAACAGAAAGGAGTTGTTCATCATGAGTATGGATTTATTAGCAATTATCCTATTTCTCGTGGCGATTATATTAGCATTTGTCCGTCATGTCAACATTGGTATCGTAGCCTTAGCAATGGGCGTAATTTGTGTACGAATCTTTGGACTAACGGATAAAAATTTAATCAGCGGTATCAGCAGTGGTATGTTCTGCACCCTGGTTGGGATTACACTCCTGTTCGCCATTATCAAACAGACTGGTGCTCTGGATTTGCTTGCCAAAAAAATAGTCTCCAGTACCGGGAATCGTGTCTGGCTTCTCCCCATTACAATTTACATCGCTGGTTTCGTTATCGCCGGTGTCGGTCCTGGGGCAATTCCAGCACTAGCTATTATCCCTGCATTGGCTGTCACCACAGCAATTCAAGTAGGATATGATCCACTAATGCTTGCCCTGATTGGCGAATTCGGACTTATGGCAGGCCGAATGACCAGTATCACGCCTGAAGCCGCTATTATCACTAATGCCGCAACCAGCGCCGGATTTGGTGATGTCATGCCAACGGTATTAGTTTGCCAGACACTAGTAACGTTTGTTTACGGTATAGTTGTGTTCATTGTATTTAAAGGATATAAATTAAAAGCCCCAAAACAAAATTTGACAGATACAAAATTGCCCTCTTTCACCAGAGACCAAATTTTATCCTTGCTAGGAATCCCACTCATGTTATTACTTATGATTGGGTTCAAAGTAAATATCGGTTTGGCTGCATTCTTTGCTTCTGCTATTCTCGTTTTATGTGGCGTAGCTAAAGATGGAGAAGCCCTGAAAGCACTGCCATGGAGCACAATTATCATGGTTGTTGCCGTCGGTGCCCTACTCGGAGTAGTTAACAAAGTAGGCGGTATCAAGCTTATGAGTTCTGCTATTTCTTCTATTATGACCAGCAGTACAGCTGTACCTCTCATGGGTATCTCTGCTGGTTTGCTCAGCCTGGTCAGTTCGGCACTGGCCGTTGTCTACCCGACCATGATGCCTATGTGTCCTGATATTGCCGCCCAGGTAGGTGGAGTCAGTCCTGTTGCACTAATGGCAGCTGTTGGTGGCGGCGGTTCACTCGCCGGTCTCTCTCCTATGTCAACAGGCGGTGCCTTGATTTTGGCAGCATTAGGAACAAACTTAGACAATTTCACCTCTACGCAGCAAACAAAGGTATTTGTCAAATTGTTAATTTTTGCCGGCGGTGCCTTAGTCCTGCTTGCTATTATATCAGGTCTGACCTATGGTCCTATTGCCGACATGCTATATCACAGCTAACTTCCTATGCATGCATCCCATACGCTGTACACACATTAACGAAAAACGCGTATCAGTCAATGGCTGGTACGCGTTTTTCCGTTAGTATATATTCTTCTTACATGATGAATCCGCAGACAACATATAATACCATAGAAACACAGGCAAAGCCTATTACATAAGGCATCTGTGTCTTGATATGGTCCATGATGTTACAGCCTGATGTAGCGCAGGACATGATGGTCGTATCAGAAATAGGCGAGGCATGGTCACCAAAAATGGATCCGCCAAACATGGCTCCTGCCGTAAGAGGAATGCTTACACCCATATTAATCGCCATAGGGAGGGCAATAACGGCCATGATAGCCATTGTCCCCATGGATGTCCCCGTTGCAAAAGACAAAATCATGGCGATGATGAATGTCAGAAGCGGCAGGAGAGACGGTGTAAGGAACTGCATAAAGATAGACGACAGATAGGCACCGGTTCCCAGCTGTTTTACCAGAGGGCCCAATGTAAAAGCCAGGCACAGGATGGTGGCAATGCCAAACATGGTGCACATGCCTTTCAGTATTTCACTGGTCAATTCTTCCAGAGTAAATACTTTTTCCACAAGGCACATGACGGAAATAGAAAGTACTGATAAGACCGATCCCCAAAGCAATGCCTGCATGCCAGCGCCTTTGGTGAGGTTGCCCGAACCGGTTACGTAGAGGACACCGATAATGGTCACAATCATGACGACAATGGGCACAATCATGTTGGCCAGATGCGGTTTTGCTTTAGGCGCCAATTTAGTCGCATCCTGGGAAGCATTGGCAGCTACATGGGACGGATCATCAAGAGAGCCCGTCTGAGACGCCCGTTCTTCCGCTTTTTTCATCGGTCCGAAATCGACAGGAGCCAGGCAGGAAATCAGGGCAAAAACGACAGCTATAATACAATAAAAATTCAAAGGAATGGACTGAAACAGAACAGTAATGGCCTGATCGGCAGGAACGCCGCCCGATGTCAGATAGCCTGTCATCGCCCCGAGCCAGCCACTGAGTGGCAGCAATACGCACCAAGGTGTCGATGTGGTATGAATGAGAAATGCCGCTTTTTCATGAGACACTTTCATGCTGTCATTGAGGGGGCGGGCAATAGATCCTGTGACCATACAGCTCAGCGAGCCGGACGTGAAGATGACAATCCCCAGAAGCCAGGTAAAAAAGGCTGCCGCTTTTTTGGAACGGATGATGCTCTTTTTGCGGACCATAATATCGACGAAACCTTCGATACCGCCGGACCGTTCAATGAGATAGAGCATCGCCCCGATCAGGAGCAGGGACATGATAACAATCGTATTGCCATTGCTGGCAAAGGTCTTTACGACATTATAAAAGGTTGCATTAATCCCCGTAAAAATATCCGGACTGAGCGTCATGCTTGCCATGAAAATCCCGACCAGGAGAGCGATAAACACATTTCGTATAGCCAGAGCCAGTACAATTGTCACTAGCGGTGGTATAACTGATAGAAAACCATATTCCATACTATATTTCCCCCTTAAATTATTTACGGACAGAACGTCCCAGATGCCACTGGGTCACCTGACAATCCTGGGCTGCCACCTGGCCGCCGAGCAGGACATGTGAAATCCCCCTGCCCGGCAGAACCGGATTCTCAAAGGTCGCTCCGTCGGCAATGACGTGAGGATTAAAAATGACAACATCGGCATCAGATCCGGCTGCCAGATTTCCCTTGTGGGAAATACCCATGCGCGCCGCCGGCATAGCCGTCATTTTGCGGACGGCTTCGTACAAGGAGAGTTTTCCTGTGCGGACAAACTGGCTGAATACGCGGGGAAATGCCCCGGCCGCCCGTGGATGTCCCTGTCCATGATTCAGGATACCATCGCTGCCAATCATGACACCGGGATTGCAAAGTGCCATATCAACTTCCTGCTCTCTCATGACAGAACAGACGGTGAGATATTCCGGGTGGGTCCGGCGCACTTCTTCAAACATCGCCTTCGTACAGCGCCGTCCCTGATAAGTTCCTTCACAAATCTGCACCACATCATAATCGCAATGGTATCTCTGAAGCCACCCATCATCATACGTCGTCGAACCGATTGCCGTAGAAAAGGCATAATAGGGATAGCAGTCACAGGTCACGTCGAGACCGTTCAGGCGATAGGCATCGATCATCTGCAAAAACTCTTCCATCTGACCGAATGCCGCCATGGATCCGATGTGGGACACTTCCGCCGGCAGTCCCAGTTCGCAGGCCACATCAAGAAATTCCCGGCCCGCTGCAAATATGCCTGCCGCATCATCCCGGACATGGGCTGCGATAAGTCGCCGGTCTGACACGCAGGTCCGGGCCGTCGTCACAAATTCCCGGCGGTCGATTCCTGGCACATAGCGCATCCCATAGGAAATACCAAAACAGCCAGCATCCAGTGCCTGCCGACAAAGCGGCACCATGGCCTGCAGTTCATCATCTGTCACATGACTGTACTTATCCGTATGACCGACAGCTTCCCGGAGCCAGCTGTGCCCGACCAGGAGAGCCACATTAACGGGAGCTCCATCGCGGTCCACGATATCCAGATACTGTATAGGATTATAGCGGTTAACACCACATTCACCGCCCAGGACCGTCGTCACACCCATGCGCAGCATACAGCCGAAAATGGCGTTGTTTTCGTTCTGTTCCAGAGTGCCCTGGGGCGTTACAAAATCTTCATGCATGTGGATGTCGATAAAGCCCGGAGATACGACCTGACCTGCCGCATCAATGATCGTATCGGCTTCCGGTTCCTCCGTTGTCACACCCAGCACGTGATCATCCTCCAGCACCAGATTCAGTTTCGCCTGTACCGCATTAGCCGGATCAATGAGAAGGCCATTTTTAATCAGGGTTTTCAAAAAATCACATTCTTTCCCAGAAAACACGATGCGCATTAAAAACGATAATGATTCAACCGTGTTTATATATATTTTTTCATTTATAAGCCTTGAAATTATTTTTATCTTAGCACGTATCACGTTTTATGACAATAAAAAATGCCCCCAATGGCGATAAAAAAATACGATGCACTCAATCAAAAAACTGAATGAATATAATTCCTGGCAGAAGCAGATTATTCCACATACACAATAAAAAAGGTTTCCAGTAAATCTACTGAAAACCTTCGCTATCTGTTGGTGCGGTCGATGGGACTTGAACCCATATGAACTTACGTTCACTACCCCCTCAAAGTAGCGCGTCTGCCATTCCGCCACGACCGCATATGAAATTGTTTGTGGTGCTCAGGGACGGAATTGAACCGCCGACACGGGGATTTTCAGTCCCCTGCTCTACCGACTGAGCTACCTGAGCGAATATGGCGACCTCGATCGGATTTGAACCGACGATCTTCGCCGTGACAGGGCGACATGTTAAACCGCTACACCACGAGGCCGTTTCCACTTCCAGTTCCGAGGCCTGAGTGCCTCGAACAAAAAGAATTGTATCATGTATCGCGCACTTTGGCAAGTACTTTTTTTAGTTTTTTTCATTTTTTTGGTGAAAAGAACCATTTTTCCTCTAGGTAAAGAACTTATAATGATGTATAATAAGGACGGTCCGCTATTTACAGGATTCTTACATGAAGTACCCGGACTTTTTACAAATAGATATTATGTCAGAAAGGCAGCGTCATCCTATGTTAGGTTTTCACAAAAAACGTCCTGCACCTTCATGCAGGAAAAATCAGGATTCTTCAATGGCCAGGGGCAATACCGGACGCCAGATTTTCTACCTTATTTGTATCTTTGCCGTCATATATGCATTATGCTTCCAATGGGAGCTTCTCGTGTCACTAGGCCTGGGTGAAGATAACATCGAAGATATGACCTTCGGCCTCATACCGGCCGTTGCCGCCGTTACGTTATCGTTGGCTTTATACTGGAAACACCTGACTCTTTCAGCCATCCTCCCCAATGCCATCATTGGCATTTCCTGGATTATAACAGGTCCCGTACTGAGTTATAATACATTATTAAATAGTAATACCGTCTATTTAAACAATATTTATGACATTTATGTGGGGCTGTATTTTTTTGCTATTTTGTTTTGCCTTTCTATGGCATTGCGCCAATATGCCCCACCAAAAGTGCGGATGGTTCTCATGACACTGATCCAGCTTTTGGCCATTTCGGTCATCGTCCTGCAATGGGGATATTATTATCTTTATCATTCCTCCATCACCACATCGGGCGCCCTTCTGATTTTTCAGACCGGCCCTGCGGAAGTAAAGGAATATTTCGGTTCCCTCGGTTTGGGTAATATGCTGCTCGCTCTTTTCTTTGTAGCAGCCCTGATTGCCTTTTTTGTCATCTGCCAGTATCTGCAGCAGCCATTACCCCGCACGACGTTATACCGCAAAGTATTGCCACTGCTCTCACTGGTCATTGTGCTGCCTTCCATCGGCGCCCTGGGAGAAGAAATTTTTCCGGAATGCTTCCCCATCCGTACCTTCCTGGATACTCATGATTATATGGAACGGTCCGCACTCTATGCCGAGAACCACTCCAGCAAATTTGCCAATCTCCAGGCAGTCCAACTGAATCCGGCGCAGTATCCCGATACAATCATCGTCGTCATCGGTGAATCGGAAACGCGGACACTCATGAATGCCTATAATCCGGATCATGTTCCCAACACGCCCTGGCTGACGTCAGAAAAAAGCAATCCCCGTTTTACCTTGTTTAACAACGCTTACGCCTGTGTCTGGTATACCGTCCCCGTTCTGGAGCACGCCCTGACAGAATCTAATTTCTATAATAATAAGGAATTTAACCAGTCTATTTCTATCATTGACATGGCAAAAAAAGCCGGGTATAAAACGTACTGGTTCAGCAACCAGGGATCTGTCGGCGTCGCCGATACGCCCATTACCCTGGTTGCCAATACAGCCGACGTATCCGAATGGGTAGACCGGGATCTCAAAGAATCGACCCATGACGAAGCCTTGCTGAAATTCCTCAATCAGGTAAATCCCGATGAAAAGAATTTCATTGTCCTCCACATTATGGGCAGCCATATCGAATACCGCAACCGGTACCCGGCAGAATTCCAGCACTTCAACGATGGTAAGATCAATGAAGAAGCCGATTTTGACAACACCGTTCTCTATACGGACTGGATTCTCCAGCAGATTTATGATTATGGCCGTCAGAATCTGAACCTCGATGCCATGATTTACTTCTCCGACCACGGTTCCGATCCGGACGTAGCCCGTGCCCCGGATGGCTCCAGCTTTAAAGTCCTCCGCATCCCTATGTTCGTCTACTTATCAGACGCTTATACGGCGCGGAATCCGCAAATCACCCGCACCGTCAAAGAGCACCAGAATGCGTATTTTACTAATGATCTGGAATATGAATTTATCTGCGGCATCCTCAATATGCAGTCGCCCAACTACGACCCGTCGTGGAGCCTCGCTTCTGATCAGTGGCATCTGGAACGTCAGGACCTGCGTACCCGCTTTGGCCGGGACAGCCTGATGGATGATACGGAATATTAGGATTCTGGCAGGGTGATGATACAACACCCAGTTTGACAAAAATCCGAAATCGTATTACTATGATAATAGTACGATTTCGGATTTTATTTTTTAGAAAGGATTTGTTATGCCCCATCACACAACAGAAATGCGCCAGCTTATCCTGGCATTCAACCGGATTGACAATGTCTACTATCAGTTTGCCCGCAACAGTTCCATTGGGGAAAACAAGCTCATCCTGCTTTATGCACTGAATGATGGACAGGGCCATTCCCAGAAAGAAATCAGTGAAGACTGGTTGCTGCCCCGGACTACGGTCAATTCCATCATAAAAGATTTAGAACGGGAAGACCTGATTTTGCAGGCTGCGATTCCTGGCAAACGACGCGAGAAAAAAATCTGGCTTACCGATAAGGGCATTGCTTACGCCAATGAAGCCTTAAAAGTCATGTACCAGTGTGAATCCGGGGCTCTGGACGCGGTATTGCAAGTATATCCTTCTTTTGTAAACAGCATGAAGTGTTTCAGCCGGGAGCTGGAACAGCGTTTAAAAGACATGCCGTAAAGGTATCCCCTATGCGTATTCAGTTATCAGATCACTTCACGTACTGCACGTTGCTGCGCTTTTCTCTCCCGTCTATGATTATGATGGTATTCACATCCATCTACGGTGTCGTAGATGGATTGTTCGTTTCCAACTTCGTAGGATCAACTCCTTTCGCTGCTGTCAATCTGGTCATGCCTGTCTTATATTTTCTCAGTGGTCCTGGCTATCTTCTGGGAACAGGTGGTACAGCTGTTGTCGCCGCGACGCTGGGCCAGAAGAAACGCCACCTTGCCAACGGATTTTTTTCCAGTCTGATTCAGACCACTGCTGCAGCCGGTATCATCGTCCTGATACTGGGCCAATGGATGCTGCAGCCGGCTTTACAACTCTTCGGCGCCCAAGGAACGCTTCTGGCAGAAAGTCTTCACTACGGACGAATCGCCCTGCTAGGCGTTCCGTTTCTGATGCTGCAGGATGCCTTTCAAAGTTTTTTTGCCGCAGCCGAAAAACCGCGTCTGGGATTGGAAATCATCATTGCCGCCGGCATTACCAACGCCCTTCTCGATGCCCTGTTCATCATCGTTCTGGACTGGGGCCTGACAGGAGCCGCTGCTGCCACGGTACTCGGCATGGCCGTAGGCGGACTGCTTCCCGTCCTGTATTTCATCCGCCCCAATACGAGTCTCCTCCGCCTGGGCAGAGGCATTTATTCAGCCCGGATACTGGGTCGTGCCTGCCTGAACGGCTCTTCAGAAATGGTAAACGTCGCCGCCAGTTCTCTCGTCACATTCCTATACAATTATCAGCTGCTGAAATGGGCGGGCCCGGACGGGGTTGCCGCCTATGGCGTCGTCATGTACCTCAGCTTCATTTTTGCCGCCGTCTATATCGGATATGCTATGGGAGCATCGCCAGTCATTGCCTATCATCTGGGCGCGAAAAACAGGGAAGAACTGCACAATTTGTTCCGCCGCAGCATGCATATCCTGGCCGCGTTTAGTCTCACGACGTTTTCCATCACCCAGCTGTTCGCCTCACCCCTTACCGCTCTGTTCGTCGGTTATGACCAGCACCTGTGGGATTTTACCCTGCAGGGCATGCGCTGGTATAGTCTGGCATTTCTGTTCAGTACCTTTAATTATTTCGGCTCCGCCTTTTTCACGGCCCTCAACAACGGCCTCGTTTCAGGACTTCTGGCATTTGTCCGGACACTCGTACTGGAACCGCTCTGTATCATCATTTTTCCTCTTTTATATGGGACGACCGGTATATGGGCGGCTTTTCCCATAGCCGAAATCTGCACCTGTCTGATTACGGTATCCACATTTTACAGACTGGGTTCCCGCTACGGCTATCTCCATTAGGCATGGACGTCTGTTTTTCTCCTGAAAATAGTGTAGAATATAGTATATAAGGATATATCTGATTTCTATTCCTTCCACAAAGGGGGTTTTCCTATGGATACGACTTGTCTGGGCGCCGCACTGCTGCCACATCCGCCCATCATGCTGCCGGAAATCGGCCAGCAGGAACTGAAAAAAATGGAAGCTACTGTAACCGCTGTTTCAACGGCTGCATCGCTTCTGGTGGAACGCCGGCCAGAAACGCTGGTCGTCATTACCCCACATAATTATGTCTTTTCTGACAGCGCGGCTATCTTTCCCGCAGCCCGGATTCACGGGGACCTGGGAAAATTCGGTTTTCCTGACCTGACCATGAACGTCAACACCGACATGGAACTGGCTGAAGAAATCCTCCATCAGGCTGATGGTCACACACCTCTATACCGGATTGATGAAGAGTGGGCCGAAAAATACGGCCATGCCATCTTCCTGGACCAGGGCGCGTTCGTCCCCCTGTATTATATGAAGAAAGCCGGATTTGACGGTCCTGTCGTCCTGCTGTCGCCCCGTTTTGACGATTATGAAAGCATGACGGAATTAGGTCACCTCGTCGTCCAGTCTGCAGCCAGGACCGGCCGTCGCATTGCTATCATCGCCTCTGGTGACTTGTCCCACCGCCTTTCTCCCGGATCACCCAATGGGTATTCCCCATCGGGCGCTATCTTCGACAAAACCGTCATGGAAGGATTGAAAAAACAAGATCTCTCCGGCATCCGCGCCATGTCATCCCAGCTCATTGAAGAAGCGGGAATGTGCGGCCTCCCCTCGGTCTACTTTCTCTTTGGAGCCCTGCGCTGCATGCATCCATCGATGCCTGTATTCTCTTATGAAGGGCCTTTCGGAGTCGGATACGGCGTGGCACTCTATCTTAATGAAAGCGACGGCGCCCAGGTCACAGACCGGGCTGTTCCCGATATTCGCGTGCGCCTGGCCCGGGAAAGTATTGCTTATTATCTGGAACATCACAGCGTAATGGCCGTGCCAAAAAATCTTCCGGAAGGCCTGACAGACCGGGCAGGTGCTTTTGTTTCGCTTCACAAAGGCAGCATGCTCCGCGGTTGCATCGGGACATTTCTTCCCATGCAGATGAACATTGCCAGTGAAATTATTCATAACGCCGTCTCTGCCGCCACCAGAGACCCCCGTTTCTATCCGGTCCAGCCGGAAGAACTGAATGAATTGTCTATCTCCGTTGACGTACTCGGCGCTCCTGAAGCCATCACTTCACCGGACAAACTGGACCCGAAAAAATACGGTGTCATCGTCATGAGCCATGCCCGTACAGGTCTGCTGCTCCCGGATCTTCCTGGTGTCGATACGGTACAGCAACAGATAGATATTGCCAAAGAAAAGGCCGGCATCCCGCCACAGGTCCGCCCTGATTTATACCGCTTTACGGTAACCCGTTACAAGTAGGTGATATCCTATGGAAGCTGCTTATTACAAACGGGGAAATGACCAGGTGATTCAATGCCGGCTCTGTCCTCATTACTGTCATATACAGGAAGGAAAAACAGGCTTCTGCCGTACCCGGAAAAATGAAGGCGGAACCCTTCTGGCTCTCAATTACAGCCAATGTACTTCATTGGCACTGGATCCTATCGAGAAAAAGCCGTTCCGGCATTTTCACCCTGGCAGTCAGATTTTATCGACCGGCTCGTGGGGATGCAATCTGACCTGCACATTTTGTCAGAACTGGCGCATATCCCAGGGCAGCCCTTCATGGCAGGAACTGTCTCCATCGGCAGCAGTGCACCTGGCCCAGAGCCTGAAAGAACGGGCTAATATTGGTCTTGCCTATACATATAATGAACCGTCCGTGACCTATGAATGGATACGGGATACAGCGCCACTGATCCGCGAGGCCGGGCTCTATAATGTGATGGTAACCAATGGATACATAGAAGACTCGCCTCTCCAATCGCTTCTCCCGCTTATCGATGCCTGGAACATCGATTTGAAAAGCTGGAGTGATGATTACTATCGGCGTATCTGTCAGGGCACATTATCCCCGGTTCTTCATACTATCGAAAAAGCAGCCGCTGTATCTCATGTAGAAGTAACCTGTCTCATTCTTCCCGGAGTCAATGATAATCCGGAAGACATGGTCTCTCTCGCCTCGTGGCTGGCATCCATCCGTCCGGATATTCCCCTGCATATTACACGATATTTCCCACGATATCACTGCACGCTGCCGCCAACTCCCATAGGAACATTGAAAACGCTGCAGCAGATTGCCTGTCAGTACCTGTCCCATGTCCATATGGGAAACGTATAAGGCGTGACATACCGTCGTGTTTATTCTATCATGGAATTGTTTTAAATATTTTATATACTCATAGGCTATTATTCCTTGTTTTTTCTCCTGAATATGGTATACTAACAACAGCCTTGCAAGGTAATTGCAAGGCAAACGGAAAAAGGATACTACCTTCTTTCCCTCTTATTTCCATTCTTTTCAGAATGAATAGTATACCCCAATACGAAACCCAATGAGTTACGAAAAAAGCGAGACATTAACCCCCGTCTCGCTTTTTTCATGCAATAATAGAATAGATTTTTCTGTAATTTTTTAATAATCGAATAAGACAAACAGAATATGTTATGGTATAATGTAGTCAAGAAAGAGAAAGGGGTGAGTCCAATGGGTTCAGAAGAAACAGCAGCCACGTATAGGTCCGACGAAAAGGGAGAAACAAGTAATACCGTAAGAAACGCAAGCGGAACGACAAGGCACGTAGCCTGGAGAAAGGAAAGACGAATTTCGTTGGACTGTCATGCATTATCAGACAATACAGTGTTCTGACCAGCCACTCCGACCAGGGAATCAGACGAACAAGGTAATCACTACGCAAAGGCATCCGGACCGTCAAGACGGGAGATGGATACGTACTAACCGGCGGTGAAGGTATCGGTCGGAAAGCACGGATACGAAGAATCCTGTTTACACTGTCATTGTTCGTTACAAGTACAAAAAGCAGCAGCATCTAAATCTTCGTTTACATAGATTACAACTGAATCGGTTTATGGTTTATGTAGTAAGCGAATGATTGTGTGTGATTTTTTGCGAGGTTAAAGATACCAGAACCAGAATAACTCATATCGACTGCACATAAGAAAGAAACGTAAGAAAACCCGGCGGGCATATGTCGTGTGCCCGCCGGGTTCATTTTGTCTCTGCAACTCCTGTTTCGTATATTTATTGTATACCACGCATGGTTGCTTCCTTCATGGCTTTTACATAATCATAAATATGAGGAGCCGCATCATCTCCATATTTGGCAATAATCTTGACGATAGCGCTGCCGACGATGACACCATCGGCTATGCCACCGATTTTTTCGGCCTGTTCTGTCGTATTGATGCCGAACCCTACTGCCGCCGGCACATTAGTCACATGTTTTACGACATCGATGATTTCTTTGAGGTCTGTTTTGATTTCCGTACGTGTCCCAGTAACTCCCAAAGAGGAAACGATGTACAAGAACCCTTCTCCCACTTTTGCTATTTTTTCAATGCGATCTTTCGATGTCGGTGCAATCATAGAAATGATATCGATACCATGCGCTTTAGCTGCCGCCGCACATTCTCCCCTTTCTTCATAGGGCATGTCGGGAATGATGATGCCATCCATTCCCGTTTCTTCACAACGGGCGAAGAAACGGTCCGGCCCGTAGTGGAAAACGGGATTCAGATACGTCAGGAATACGAGTGGAATCTGTGTTTCTTTCCGCACTTTTTTTACCAGTTCAAATACGTCATCTATGCGCGTGCCGGCTTCCAGTGCCCGCAAATCAGCTTCCTGGATAACGACGCCTTCGGCAATCGGATCGGAAAAAGGGATTCCGATTTCTATTAAATCGGCGCCAGCCTTTTCCATGGTCATAATATATTCATAGGTTTTATCGAGTAACGGATCGCCGGCAGTCAGAAATCCGATAAACGCCTTGCCATCTTTAAATGCGTTGCCAATCTTACTCATGGATGTCCCTCCCTTTATATCTTGCAATAGCCGCTACGTCTTTATCTCCCCGGCCGGACAGGCAGACGATGATGATATCGTCTTTATTCATCTTCGGTGCTATCTGCATCGCATGATACACGGCATGAGCACTTTCGATAGCGCAGATGATGCCTTCCGTGCGGGCCAGATATTCAAAGGCTTCTACGGCCTGATCATCTTTGACCGGCACATACTGGGCACGGCCCGTTTCATGCAGGTAAGCATGTTCCGGTCCGATACCAGGGTAATCGAGGCCAGCCGAAATGGAATATACGGCATCGATCTGCCCATCATCATTCTGGCAGAACAGGGACTTCATGCCGTGGAAAATGCCGACTTTGCCTTTGGCAATAGTCGCTGCATGGAGTTTCGTATCGATCCCCTTGCCGGCAGCCTCACAGCCAATGAGTTGTACGCCTGTATCAGGGATAAAATGATAGAACATGCCCATGGCATTCGATCCGCCGCCTACACAGGCCAGAACGGCTGTTGGCAGTTTTCCTTCTTTTTCCAGAATCTGCCGCCGCGCTTCCTGACTGATGACGGCCTGGAAATCGCGGACCATCATCGGGAATGGATGGGGACCCATGGTCGAGCCGATGACATAGTGCGTATCATCGACGCGGCTGACCCATTCGCGCATCGCTTCGTTGACAGCATCCTTGAGAACACGCGACCCCGATGTAACGGCATGGACTTTGGCTCCCAGTAATTCCATGCGGTACACATTCAGTGCCTGGCGTATCGTATCTTCTTCCCCCATGAATACTTCACATTCCAATCCCAGGAATGCCGCTGCCGTAGCCGTAGCTACCCCGTGCTGCCCGGCACCTGTTTCGGCAATGACCCGGGTCTTACCCATCTTTTTTGCCAGCAGGCACTGGCCGAGGGCATTATTGATTTTATGGGCACCTGTATGGTTCAGATCTTCCCGTTTCAGATAAATCTTAGCGCCGCCCAGGTCTTTCGTCATCCGTTCGGCATAATACAAAAGGGAGGGCCGGTTGGCATAATTATCGAGCAAATCCTTCAGTTCTGCCTGGAACTGAGGGTCTTTTTTATAATACGCATAGGCTTTGTCGAGCCGCTGGATTTCATTCATCAGTGTTTCCGGTATATACTGGCCGCCGAAAGGGCCGAATCTTCCTGTTGTCATCGTTGTTCCTCCTCTACCATGGCACCGCGCAGGCAGGCCATGAATCGTTTTATTTTGTCATAATCCTTATATCCATTCGTTTCGATGCCGCTGCTCACGTCGACAGCAAAAGGCCGGTAGGCAAGGGCTTGTTTGATATTTTCTGGTGACAGACCGCCAGCCAGAAAATAGGGGCGTTCCAGAAAGCGGAGCAGGTCCCAGTCAAAAGCCTGACCGCTGCCGCCACTGCCGTGGTCGACAAGCACGTAAGTGACGCTGCTGGCGTTTGCCGCTTTAGCATCTGCTTCAGATTCCAGAGAAAAAGCCTTAATGAGGGGCGCTTTCGTTTGCTGCCGCAAGGCTTTTATATAAGCCTCCTCCTCACTGCCATGGAGCTGTACGACCTGGATGGTGCCAGCCTCTAGCAGCCGCAGGATATGTTCCTGCGGTTCATCGACAAAGACGCCGACCGCCGGGATGTCCGACAGCAGATGACTTCTTAAGGCCGCGGCTTGTTCGTCCGTTACGCGCCGTTTTTTACCGGCAAAGACAAATCCGACGTAATCGGGCCGGAATTCATTGGCCCAGTCGATGTCACAGAGCCGTTTCAGGCCGCATAATTTAACCCGCGTCATGGACCTCACCTGCCAGTTCTTGGAGCATCGCTTTTTTATCAGCTGCTCGCATCAGCGTTTCGCCAATCAGGACGGCATCGACGCCGTGCTGCCGCAAGACCTTCGTATGCGCTGCCGTCTTGATGCCGCTTTCGGCTACAAAGAGGACTGACGGCGGTACGAGAGGCCGCAGATTGCAGCTCGTATCCAGAGAGACCGTGAAATCTTTCAGATTGCGGTTATTGACGCCGATGATACGCGCCCCGGCCGCTATGGCCCGGCGCACCTCCTGCTCATCGTGTGCTTCTACCAGCACCGACAGTCCCAATGAATCAGCCAGCGCAAAGAACCGCCGCAAGGTGTCATCGTCGAGAATTGCACAAATAAGAAGGACAGCTGCCGCCCCATTAGCACGGGCTTCATAAATCTGATATTCATCAATGATGAAATCTTTACGCAGGACAGGAATCGAAACCTGGCTGGCAATGTCCTTCAAATAGTCTATGCTTCCCTGGAAATAATCCCGTTCGGTCAGGCAGGAAATAGCCGCTGCCCCAGCTTCTTCATAGGCTTTTGCAATGGCGGCATAGGGAAAATCGGGAGCAATTAATCCTTTCGACGGCGAAGCTCTCTTGACTTCACAAATAAAAGACAATCCATCTTGTGCCAGTGCCTTTTCAAAGGGGAATCCCTGTTTCTGCCGTGCGGATAAGGCCATTTCTTTCATCATTTCCGGAGAAATCCGTTCTTTATCAGCCGCCAGCCTTCCGGCTACAGCAGCGGTAATATCATCCAGTATCATCGTCTGCCCACCTTTACTGATTGCTGACAGCAATGCAGCGATTCAGTGTTTCCGTGGCCTTACCGCTATCGATGAGCGAAGCAGCCAGTTTGATGCCGTCGGCGATGGAATCAGCCTTGCGGGCTACGAACAAAGCTGCGCCGGCATTGAGCAGGACGGCGTTGCGTTTCGTCCCCTGGATTTTGCCAGCCAGGATATCCCGCGTAATCTGTGCATTTTCCGCAGGTTTGCCGCCGACTAGCTCTTCTTTCGTTCCCGGTACGAGACCGAAGTCTTCCGGCCGGATGGTAGAGGTCCGATAATAGCCGTCGCGCAGTTCGCAAATCGTTGTTGGTCCATTCGGTGAAATTTCGTCGAGCTTTTCTTTGCCGTAGGCGACGATAGCCCGTTTGACGCCGAGCGAATCGAGGACCTTGACCAGCGGTTCGACGAGATATTCATCATAGACGCCGAGGAGGAACATTTCCGGTTTTGCCGGGTTAGTCAGCGGCCCGAGGATATTGAAGACCGTACGGAAGCCCAGTTCTTTGCGGATGGGACCGACGTATTTCATGGCGGCGTGATATTTCTGAGCGAACATAAAGCAGAAATTCGTTTCTTTCAGCATGGTCAGAGCCAGCTGCGGATCTTCCTGAATATTGATACCCAGCGCTTCCAGGCAGTCTGCCGTGCCGCACAGCGACGAGGCAGCGCGATTGCCGTGCTTAGCTACTTTGACGCCCGCTGCGGCAATGACCATGGCGGCCGTCGTGGAAATATTGAAGGTATGGGCGCCATCACCGCCGGTACCGACGATTTCCAGCACTTCCATGCCCGGATGAGGAACCGGCGTCGCAAGAGAACGCATAGCTTCAGCACATCCCGAAATTTCATCAATGGTTTCTGCTTTCGTACTCTTTGTAGAAAGCGCGGAAAGAAAAGCCGCATTCTGCGTCGGCGTCGTTTCCCCTTTCATGATTTCCAGCATGACCGTTTTGGCTTCATCGTACGTCAGGTCACCTTTGCTGACAATTTTAATAATCGCTTCTTTAATCATGATAAATCCCCCTCTGTCCTATATATGCATATTTAAGAAATTTTGTATCATAATCGGTCCCTGCGGTGTCAGGATAGATTCCGGATGAAACTGCAGGCCATATGTCGGATAGTTCTTGTGGCGCACAGCCATGATTTCCCCATCTTCCGTCCGGGCAAGAACCTGTAATTCATCGGGCAGCGTATCCGGATCCAGCGCCAGTGAGTGATACCGGCCCACATCGATACGTTTGCCGAGGCCGGAAAACAATGGATCTTCCGTGTCAACTTCCACGATGGACTGCTTGCCATGCATCAATTCTTTGGCGTAGGTAATCGTACCGCCATAGGCTTCACATAAAGCCTGATGGCCCAGGCAGACGCCGAGAAGTGGCACTTTGCCGGTAAAATAGGTAATGGCCTGTTCACAGATTCCTGCATCGGCCGGTCTTCCCGGTCCCGGAGAAATGATGATGTGGTCCGGCTTCATGGCAGCAATCTCTTCTACCGTCTTTTCATCATTGCGGATGGCCAAAATATCCGGGTCGAATTGTCCCAGGAGCTGATACAAGTTATAGGTAAAACTATCATAGTTATCGATGAGTACAATCATTGGTCTATCCCTCCATCGGCCTTTTCCAGTGCGAGTACGACGGCTTTTGCCTTATTGATGCATTCCTGATGTTCTTGTTCCGGAACGCTGTCCGCTACGATGCCGGCACCAGAGCAGACGAAGACGTGATTTTTTTTCTTGTACGCCAGGCGGATGCCAATGCAGCAGTCCATGTTTCCCGTAAAATCGATATAGCCGATGGCCCCTCCGTAGACGCCCCGTTTATGACCTTCCAGTTCATCAATGATTTCACAGGCCCGGATTTTGGGAGCTCCGGAAAGCGTCCCTGCCGGCAGCACGGAAGCAATGGCATCGACAGCCGTCTTGTCTGGCCGTATCCGGCTGTGCACAGTCGAACCGATATGCATGATATGGGAGAATCGGAGTACGTCGAGATATTTTTCTACGTGGACGCTGCCAAATTCACTGATGCGTCCCAGATCATTCCGCCCCAGATCGACAAGCATATTATGTTCTGCCAGTTCTTTGGCGTTATGGAGCAATTCCTGTTCCAATGCCTGATCCTCTTCCTGTGTCTTTCCCCTGGGCCGCGAACCAGCCAGTGGGAAAGTAAATAAGTTGCCATCTTCCAGACGGGTCAGTGTTTCCGGTGATGAGCCGGCCAGTTCGATTTCATCACCAGAAAAGAAGAACATATACGGCGATGGATTCAGCGTGCGCAATACGCGGTATGTATCGAGCAGGCTGCCTTCGGCTTCGGCCATCATGCGGTTGGAGAGGACGACCTGGAAAATATCACCTTCCCGGATATATTCCTTTCCTTTTTCCACCATGCGACAGTATTCGTCTTTCGTAAAAAGAGGCTTAAATTCACTTTTGAGTGTAAGTGGAATATTCCGGGCTTTTTCCCCTTTGCGTATGAGTACTTCCATGCGCTGTAATTCCAGCATAGCCCGATTATAATTTTCATCAGCCGATTCCAGCCGTACGTTGACGATAAGGTAAATCTGTTGTTTGAGATTGTCGAAGACGATGACCTTATCAAACAGCATGAGGTCAAAATCATTAAATCCATCATCATCTTTTGCCTGCAGATTCAGGGATGGTTCGGCGTATTTGATGAAATCATAGGCAAAATATCCGACAAGCCCGCCTGTAAAGGGCGGCATGCCATCGATACGCGGTGCTTTATTATCATCCAGGATCTGACTGATGAACGTTTCCGGATGCTGCGAGCGGACCGTTACTTCTGCCCCGGTTTTAATATGGACAACGCCATCCTTGCAATAGATGCCCATCTGCGGGTCGTATCCGATAAAACTGTACCGGCCCCAGCGCTGGCTGTCTTCCATACTTTCCAGCAGGTAGCAGTGAGAACTGACATTCTTGACGATGCGCAGCACTTCGACGGGCGTACGTACATCAGCATATATACTGCGGCACAACGGTACGACTTTATATGTGCCGGCATATTGTTTTATTTCTTCCAGGCTCAGCGTTTCCATTGGGACCTCCTCCATTCAGACACCAAAAAACCGCCCCTGACAATTGTATATATTGTCAAGGACGGTTAACTTATACCGCGGTGCCACCTTGCTTCAGGATCTGACTCCTGCTCTCGACGGAATACCATCATATTCCCGGCAACTGACGTATGCCTCCACGTCGCAGAATACTCGGCATCAGCCTTTGACTGCGCCCTCAGCGGTCCATTTAACAAGCTGCTTACGGCCGGCTCTCAGCACCCCGGCTCTCTGTACGTGCACGTCATGTTTTTACTTCCGCCTCAAAGGTTTTGGGACGATGTTCATTTGATGTACCAAATCATACACCGGGATACGAGCCTTGTCAAGTACCAGAAGACGAAGTAAAACGTGATACGCACAAATTTATTTTTATACGCCACAAAACCGGTATCAGCGATATGAAAAATTGTACGCATGACTATGACAAATTCCATTATCACCTCTAATCCGGGCAACTGTGCAAGCCTTATTTTCTGTGCTATACTGAAAAAAATACTACCTGCGAGGAGGGATTTAATATGGACACAGGACTCATTCATATTTACTGCGGTGACGGCAAAGGAAAAACGACGGCATCCCTGGGGCTGACGATCCGCTGTGCCGGCCGTGGCGGCAAGGTATTATTCACCCAGTTCCTCAAAGATACGGAAACAGGAGAACTGGCTTCGCTGGCCCGCATCCCCGGCATCACGGTCATCCGTGGCAAGGGATTTAAAAAATTCACCTTCCAGATGACACCGGAAGAATTGGCAGAAGCCAAAAAAATCCAGACACAGATGTTCGATGAAATCGTAGATACGGTACGCAAGGATCCGCCGGATATGCTCGTCCTCGATGAAATACTCGTCACCTGCAGCCTGGGCCTTCTCGATGAAAAAAAAGTACTGCAATTCCTGCGCACAAAGCCAGAAAAACTGGAAGTCGTCATGACGGGCCGCAATCCGTCACAAGCCCTTATCGACATGGCTGATTACGTATCGGAAATCTGTAAGCGCAAACACCCCTTCGATAAAGGGATCGGTGCCCGCGTCGGCATTGAAGAATAAGCCATCTATTCATGCTGAACCAAAGCTGATATAATGCTAAAAACCTGGCATAAACGTTTCCTGGCCAGGTTTTTCTTTATGACAAAAGCACTATTTATATGTAATAAACTACATATTATTCCATCACGATTCCTGTACTTTTTATACTATCTCACTTTGTTCCGCCACTTTTCCTTTAATTTTAGGAAACACTCTGTTAAAATAATGATATACACTATATGTCGGACACTTTTTAGTTTATGTATATAGATTACCCATATATCAAGGAAGTGGCAGTATGACCTTACAACAGCTTCATTACATTGTTGAACTATCAAAGCATAATTCTATTTCAGCGGCCGCCCAGGCTCTGTTCATTGCCCAGCCCAGTCTTAGTACAGCTGTAAAAGAGCTGGAGAAAGAATTTCACATTACCATTCTGGAACGAAACCGCCATGGCATCAGTTTTACACCGGAAGGGCTGGAATTCCTCAATTATGCCAATCATATCATCGAGCAGACGACAAGCCTGCGCGAACATTTCAGTCCTCAGCAGGAAGGAGAAAAAAAGCTGCGCCTGTCTATTTCTTCCCAGCATTATATGTTTGCCGTCGATGCCCTCACCGATTATCTGCAGTCGATTATACGGAATCCCCGGTACACCATCACCTTCCGTGAAGGCCGTACTTCCCAGGTCATTCAGGATGTCATCACTCAGCGCAGCCAGATTGGCATCATTTTTATTTCCAAAATGACGCAGAAATTCATGGAACGGACCCTCCGCAAAAATGGGCTGGAGTTCACAGAGCTCTTTTCCTATCCGCCTTATGTATTTATGAATACGGCTCATCCATTATCCAAATACGATTCCCTGTCCATAGAACAGCTGGCACCATATCCCTATATCCAGTACACTCAGGAAGAAGACTCGTACCAGTTTTCTGAAGAAATCATTATCCCCGATATCAATCCCGAACGGGCCATCAATATCACCGACCGTTCCACCTTATTCAATATCATCGCTTCGACCGATGCCTATACAGTCGGTACGGGTATCCTGTTCCGCGCATGGGATTA
Organism: Megasphaera hexanoica; assembly: GCF_043520715.1. NCBI lineage: Bacteria > Bacillati > Bacillota > Negativicutes > Veillonellales > Veillonellaceae > Megasphaera > Megasphaera hexanoica. The sequence goes on from NZ_CP171361.1 coordinate 2,818,881, forward strand.
TTGGCCTATCGTGTCCATTCCTATGAAAAACCCGCTGGATATCATGCGCGTCGGCTGGATAAAATCCCAGACTACAAACTTATCTCCGACAGCCCGGGACTATATCGAACAATTAAAAAATACTCTCATCAACCGTGGCGTGACCCTGTCGGAATCAGCCGTTCCAAAAACAATTGATTCTGCAAAACCTGATATGCCATCAGAAAGCTAAGCAGATATAGCAAAACAAGCTGTAACAAAAGGACTTCAAAAGTCCTTTTGTTACAGCTTGTTTTATTAATACTATTCAGTCCGACAGAGGCTTCCGGAATCCAGAAGCCTCTGTCAGATGAAACCCTATGCTGTTATGGAGTTTGTGCTTTTTCCAGCACTACCTTCAACCTGACTCTGCGGTTTCTGTTCGGCAAAGTTCCAGGGATCTTTGCGGATGAAACCATCGGAGAAAGGAACGAAAACGGAAATGATGGCAGATATGCCGAGGAGGTAAATGAACCAGCAATACGGCAATACTTCCAGCGGAGATACTCTGCCGTTGGCAAAGCCGACCATGATCAGCATTTGTGCGCCGTATGGGATGAGGCCCTGGAAGATAGAAGAAAATGTACTCAGGAGGGCCGCACTGCGGCGGGGATCAACGTGGAACTTATAGCAGATGCGTTTGGCAACTTCGCCGTTGATGATGATGGAAACGGTATTATTGGCCGTAGCAATATCCGTAATGGATACCAGTGCAGAAATCCCAAGTTCGGCCGAATTCTTGCCTTTGATAAAGCGCTGTACATTGACCAGCAGGTACGAAATCCCACCGGCTTTATTGACCATAGCAGCCAGGCCGCCAGTCAGCATGGAGAGGAAGAAGATATCCGTCATGCCCAGGAAGCCTTTGTAAATAGCCTGTGCAAAAGTCAGAGCCGTCAGATCTCCATAGAAGAGCCCGATAATGCCAGCCAGGACGATACCACCGGCCAGGACCAGGAATACGTTGGCACCGGCAACGGCCGTAACCAGAACGACTACATAAGGCAGAACTTTAATCAGATTATAGGGATGGTCCCCTGTGCTGACGGCCGTTTCAGAACCACCGAAAATAATCAGCAATATGACTGTCAGGATGGCCGGAATCAATGTCAGCCAGAAATTCAGGCGGAATTTATCTTTCATGGCACACCCCTGTGTACGGGTCGAGGCAATGGTCGTATCGGAAATAATGGAAAGATTATCACCGAGCATGATCCCGCCCATGACACAGCCGATCATAAGAGGCAGGGGAATACCGGCTTTTTCAGCAACGGCGACAGCAATAGGTCCGACAGCAGCCGCACTGCCGACAGATGTACCCGTTGCCGTAGCAATGAAACCGGAAATAACGAATACGCCTGCTGCCAGGTATTCTGGCGGAATATAGGTCAGGCCCAGATTGACCGTCGAGTCAATACCGCCCATAGCCTTACAGGTAGCAGCAAAGCCACCGGCCAGCAGGTAGATGATGCACATGATGATGATGTTGGAATCACCACAGCCTGCGACAAACGTTTCAAATTTTTCTTCAAAATTACCCTTGATAACAAAGAATGCAGTAATCGCGCCAATAGCAGCTGCCAGTGGAGCCGGGAACTGATAGAAGGCCATTTCCATACCGCTCATATCCAGAATAATGCCACTGCCCAGGTATACGGCAACAAAGACGATGAACGGAATCAATGCAATGGCATTTGGTTTTGCCTGATTCGTTACTTGTTCCTTTTCATCTCTAACGTCCATCTCGACTTCTTTTTCGAGTTCTTCACGCTCTTTCATATGATTTCTCCTTTCAAATATCCCAATGAAATAACAGCATCGGATTCTTCTGCTTTATAAAAGATCTGTAGTGGCCACGTATCACAGATTCTTATGCATAATTATAGTTTCTAATAATATCAACTCCCAAGATATAACATATATCGCATATGTCCCCGTCCATCTACATCCGCAAATATTTAATAATATCACCGTCATAGATGCATATGCAGTTATTGTTTTTCGTATTTCTTAACTCTGTATTTATTTTACAGTATAATGTCGTTTTTGTATAATACATATTCGTTTTGGTTTTATATAGTTAAATTTTATATTAACTTTGTTGTACTATATCGATAGTTATAAGTAATTCAAATATCAAGCAAGCGCACGAAAGCACCCCGGACACATATCCAGAGTGCTTTCGTGCGCTTATACATCTATGGTGAAAATGGAGGTTGTTAACAGACAGAGGGGAGATACAGGGGTATTACTTTCTGTCTGCCAATTCCTTGTAGGAATCGAGTCGGTCTTTCATATCTTTTTCCGTACGTTCGTAGAACTGTTCCGCCTGTTCCGGGAAGACTTTCTGCAACGATGCATACCGTACTTCTCCCAGGAGGAAGTCCTTCAGATCGCCCTTGGGATCTTTCGAATCCAGGGTGAAGCCGTTCTTGCCGGCTGCTTCTACATCCGGGTTATACCGGTAGAGATGCCAGTATCCGTTCTGTACGGCTTTCTTTGCTTCTATCTGGCTGAAGCCCATGCCCTTCTTGATGCCGTGGTTGATACACGGTGCATAGGCGATAATCAGGCTCGGTCCTTTATAGGCTTCGGCTTCTTTGATGGCCTTGATGCACTGGTTCATGTCAGCACCGAGGGCTACCTGGGCTACATAGACATAGCCATAGGTCATAGCCATGCGGCCTAAGTCCTTCTTCTTCGTCCGTTTGCCGCCAGCTGCGAATTTCGCAATGGCACTGGTCGGCGTCGCTTTCGACGACTGGCCGCCTGTATTGGAGTAGACTTCTGTATCCATGACCAGGACATTGACATCTTCATCCTGGGCCAGGACGTGGTCCAGGCCGCCGTAGCCGATATCGTAAGCCCAGCCGTCGCCGCCGAAGATCCACTGACTGCGTTTTACCAGATAGTCGCGGCGGTCATAAATCCGTCTGCATACCGGGCAGCTGTCCTTTACGCCTTCCAGTGCGGCCGTAACCTTGTCGGCCCGTTCCCGTGTACCTTCTGTGTCATCGCGGTGATCATACCAGTCCTGCAGGACCGCTTTCACATCAGCCGGTGTCTGGTCGTTGGCCAGTACTTCCGCTACGTCCATGGCTACCTTTTCCCGTACCTGGCGGACGCCGAGGTACATGCCCAGGCCGTATTCGGCATTATCTTCAAAGAGGCTGTTGCCCCATGCCGGGCCGTGGCCGTCGGCATTGGTCGTGTACGGTGTAGACGGTACACTGTCGGCCCATACGCAGGAGCAGCCTGTCGCATTGGCAATCATCATGCGGTCGCCGAAGAGCTGGGTAACCAGTTTGGCATACGGCGTTTCCCCGCAGCCGGCACAGGCACCGGAGAATTCCAGCAGCGGCTGTTCGAACTGGCTGCCTTTGACGGTAAACTTGTTCATCGGGTTGGCTTTCCGGCTGACACTCATGGCATAATCCCACAGGGGAGCTTTCTGTTCCTGTGTGCTGAACGGTTTCATGACCAGGGCCTTTTCTTTTGCCGGGCATACCTGGGCACAGCTGCCGCAGCCGAGGCAGTCCATGACGGATACCTGCATGGTGAAGTGCATTCCCTGGGCGCCCGTTGCCGGACGGGAGACAAATCCTTCCGGTGCGGCTGCCACTTCTTCGTCCGTCGTCAGGACAGGACGGATAGCGGCATGAGGACATACCATGGCGCACTGGTTGCACTGCAGGCAGTTTTCTACCTGCCATTCCGGTACATTGATAGCTACACCGCGTTTTTCGTAGGCTGCCGTTCCCTGCGGGAAGGCGCCGTCTTCCAGACCGAGGAAAGCACTGACCGGCAGGCTGTCCCCTTCCTGGGCATTGATCGGCTTCTGCAGTTTCGTGATGAATTCCGGTACGTCTTTCTGCGCTTCCGGTGCATCGGTCGCATCGGCCCAGGCTGCAGGGATATCGATTTTCACGATCTGCGATACGCCCTGGTCGATAGCGGCGTTGTTCATATCGACGACTTTCTGGCCTTTCTTGCCATAGTTGGTGACGACAGCGTCTTTCAGATATTTCACGGCATCTTCAACGGGGATGATATCGGCCAGTTTGAAGAATGCCGACTGCATGATCATGTTGAACCGGCCGCCCAATCCGATGTCCTGGGCAATCTTGACAGCATTGATCGTGTAGAACTGGATATGTTTCTGTGCCAGGGTCCGTTTCATCGATGCCGGCAGGTTCTGTTCCAGTTCGGCTGCATCCCAGATGGTGTTCAGCAGGAACGTGCCGCCGTCTTTGATACCGGCCAGTACGTCGTATTTGTGTACATACGTCTGCTGCGAGCACGATACGAAGTTGGCTTTATTGATCAGATAGGAAGACGTAATCGGTGTCTTGCCAAAGCGCAGGTGGGATACGGTAATACCGCCGGATTTCTTGGAGTCGTAGGCAAAGTATGCCTGGGCATACATGTTGGTGTGGTTGCCGATGATCTTGACAGCCGACTTGTTGGCGCCGACCGTACCATCACTGCCGAGGCCCCAGAACTTGCAGGCCGTCGTGCCAGCCGGTGTCGTATCGATATCCTTGGTGACCGGCAGGGACGTATGGGTCACGTCGTCTGTAATAGCAACGGTGAAATGGTCTTTCGGCGTATCCTGTTTCAGGTTTTCGAAAACGCTGAGGATATGGGTCGGTGTCGTATCCTTGCCGCCGAGGCCGGCACGGCCGCCTACGATGAGCGGTGCGTTTTCTACGCCGCTGTAGGCCTGGGTGACATCGAGATAGAGCGGTTCTGCCAGGGAGCCCTGTTCCTTCGTGCGGTCCAGGACGGCGATCTTCCGGACTGTTTCCGGGATATATTTGAAGAAGTATTTGAGCGAGAACGGGCGATAGAGATGGACCGAAAGGAGGCCCGTCTTTTCTCCGTGGGCGTTGAGGTAATCCACCGTTTCCTTCGTCGCATCGCACAGGGAGCCCATGGCGATGATCATGCGGTCGGCATCAGGCGCACCGTAGTAGGTGAAGGGGTGGTATTCCCGGCCAGTCAGTTCCGATACTTTTTCCATGTATTCTTCTACGATGTCCGGCAGGGCCTGGTAGTAGCGGTTCTGTACTTCCTGCTGCTGGAAGTATATATCGCTGTTTTCCAAGGAGCCTTTCAGTGTCGGATGGTCCGGGGACGAGCCGCGGTCGCGGAATTTCTTCAGGGCATCCTGGTCTACGAGTTTTGCCAGGTCGTCGTAATCCCAGGCTTCGATTTTCTGGATTTCATGGGATGTGCGGAAGCCGTCGAAGAAGTTGAGGAACGGCACGCTGCCTTTGATAGCCGAAAGATGAGCGACAGCAGCCAGGTCCATGACTTCCTGTACGCTGGCTTCGGCGAGCATGGCAAAGCCGGTCTGACGGCAGGCCATGACATCGCGCTGGTCACCGAAGATAGACATGGTATTGGTGGCCAGGGCGCGGGCTGCGACGTGGAAGACGCCCGGCAGGAGTTCGCCGGCAATCTTGTACATATTCGGAATCATGAGCAGCAGGCCCTGGGAAGCCGTATAAGTCGTGGTCAGGGCACCGGACACGAGAGACCCGTGTACAGCACCGGCAGCGCCGCCTTCGGCCTGCATTTCCTGAATTTTAACAACCTGGCCGAACATGTTCTTGACGCCCTTGGTTGCCCATTCATCCATTTTTTCTGCCATAGTCGAGCTCGGCGTAATCGGATAAATGGCTGCTACATCGGTAAATACATAGGACACATAGGCGGCAGCCGTGTTGCCGTCCATGGTCATCATTTTCATTGCCATTGAGAACTCCTCCTAAAATGTAACTAAATGTCAAAGTGCAATATAATGTTTCGTTATCCATAAGAGAGCTAAAAAGAGGCTGCAGCAACATAATTCTATATGTATTTTGCTGCAGCCTCCCTTAGCGTTATGCAATTAATCAGAGTGGGATTCTGTCTGCATTACCAATATTATTTAATCAGATCGAGAGCCTGTTTGAGGTCAGCGATGATATCATCAGCATCTTCCAGACCTACGGAGAGACGTACCAGACCTTCGCTGATGCCGGCAGCTTTCAGTTCTTCCGGTGTATATGTGGAGTGTGTCATGGAAGCAGCATGTTCGATCAATGTTTCAGCATCGCCGAGAGATACAGCCAGGCTGCACAGTTTGACGTTGTTCATGACGATAGCGCCTTCTTCTCTGCCACCTTTGAGTTCGAAGGAAATCATGCCGCCGGGCAGACGCATCTGTTTTTTAGCCAGTTCATACTGTGGGAAGCTCTTCAGGCCAGGATAGTTGACTTTTGCAACGGCCGGATGGCTTTCGAGGAATTCAGCAACCTTCATGGCGTTAGCCGAATGTTTTTCCATACGCAGAGCCAGTGTCTTCATGCCGCGGGCGATGAGGAATGCATCAAACGGGCTGAGTACGGAACCAGTCATATCTTTGATACCGAAGAGACGTACGTTGTTGATGTATTCCTGAGTACCAACTACGAAGCCGGCAATAACGTCGCCATGGCCGTTCAGATATTTAGTAGCAGAATGAACAACTACGTCAGCACCAAGGGATAACGGTTTCTGGATGTACGGCGAGCAGAAGGTGTTATCAACTACGACGGTAATATCGCCCATTTCATGAGCCATCTTGCTGATGCCTTCGATATCGGAAATCTTCAGTGTCGGGTTAGCCGGTGTTTCGAGGTAAATAACGCGGGTGTTCGGTTTGATAGCTTTTTTAACAGCGTCCATATCGGTGATATCGACGAAGGATACTTCTACACCATAGCGGGTCATGCCGTGGTTCAGGAGAGCGAATGTGCAGCCATAGAGCGTATCGCTGGCTACTACATGATCACCTGCATGGAGCAGTGTCCAGAGAGCGGAAGAAATAGCGCCCATACCAGAAGCTGCAGAGCAGCAGGCTTCGCCGCCTTCGAGCATGGCAACCTTTTCTTCAACCTGCGTATCGGAAGGATTGCCAAGACGGGAATAAATGTAGCCCGGTTCTTTTAAAGCAAAGCGATTACCGCCCTGTTCAGCCGAATCAAATACGAATGTAGAAGACTGATAAATCGGGTTGGTCAGAGCACCGAATTCATTTTTCATTGCACCTGCATGAATAGCCTGTGTAGCAAAACCCATTTTCTTCAACATTTCTTTTTCCATTACAATTTCCTCCTTAAATTATATAGAATGATAATATATAACACTATTCAAAAGCTATGCAGCTTTTAATAAACAAAGTATGTTTTCTTGTTTTTATTTCGTTTCCTCTTGACAATGTAAGTGTAACATAATGCTCATCCTTTGTATAATACGTATCAATCGTGCTATTACATAGTTTAAAACTATATAAATTCAAGACAAAAAACTGCACTCTCTCATGGCAGAGTGCAGTTAATAGTTGTTTATTACATTATACGGTATAATACCGGTACGTACCATCAATTTCCCGACGAATCAGTTGCCCGTGGTGGAGCAGGTATTCAATATGGGCCAGCGTTTCTCCCATGGCAAACCACTTCTGGGTCGGTGGGAATTCGGCCCACGACCTGCCCCGCATAGACCAGGAAAGGCAGGGGGCTAGTTCAAAGGCCGTCGCTCCTGGATGCGCGGCGGCCGCCTGCAGCACTTCATCGAGACGGCTGGCATGATGCCTCCTTAGCGCATCGATACGGCTGGCAATAGACGTATCTCCTTTGCGATGTCCCGGCAAGGCCAGCCGTACAGGCAGATCATATACCTTATCCAGGCTCTGCAGATACCGTTCCAGCGCATCAGGCATATGATACCAGTATTGAATATTCGGCGTAATATCAAAGAGAATATGGTCACTGGTAAATATAATTTCTTTGTCCGGTATATACAGGCAGCACAGGCCTTTTGTATGGCCCGGCGTATGAATGACCTGAAACTCCGTACCAGCCAGCAGTATCCGTTCCCCATCGTGCACAGTCTGTACTGTAAAGGACGGGTCCGGCGAATATTTCCGTGCCTGATTGGAAAATTGATTCTTTATATCTTGCGGCGGCATTCCTTCGACCATAAATTTTTCCTCCGCATATCGCCAGGTGCTGCCATCAGTCGAATCGACGAGATACTGATAGTCATCATGATGCATGAAAATCCGGCTTCCCGCCCGGGCAAAATCTCCCACAAGCCCCGTATGATCGGCATGGAGATGCGTCAAAAATAAATCGGTCCGCGCCAGGTCAACACGGAGGCTGTCCAATCCAGTAAACAGCGCTTCCCGGCATTCCGGCCGGTTAAATCCCGTGTCAATGACTAAAAACCGGTCTCTGCCACGTACGACATAGGAATTCAGATATCGCAGCGGATTGTTTGGCAGTGGTACTTCAATGCGGTATATATCCGGTTCCGCACATATATGTTCAATCATCATATAAAGCTCCTTATCTCTGAAATATTATTTAATTATAACACAAAACACCAGAAACACGGATAACCTGCAGCTATCCGCATTTCTGGTGTTTTGTCCTGCATAAAAGAGTGTCAACAACTTTACCGTCAGGAATACAAAAAAATAATAACACGATGCAAAATACACAACTAATATAAAACTATTAAAAAACTAAAACCTTACCAATCCCCCTACAAAAATACTCCCCCATGCCGCTGTGCGGCACTTATCACGAACCGATGTAAATCTACGCATTGTTTCTTTTTCAGGAAGCTTTTGCATACCCCCATATGCCACCATTCTCACTGCCCCCACAGTTTGTCCGGCCGGCTCCCTGTGCCATTTGATCTCCCCAGATGCAATGGCATCTCTTTCCCTGTCTGCAATAAAAAAGGCCCCTGCTGCATGTCCTATGCAACAGGGGCGAAGTATCGCGGTACCACCCTGATATTATACTCAGTGTCTTACCAGACATTCCCTAACGCGGAATCACGTCTATGCCTCCTGTTTCTCTAGAAAAAAATTCGACATAGCTGCTCCCGGGCGAAGTCGGATATACGGATCATCTCCCGGCTCTCAGCAACCGCCGGTTCTCTGTCAGAAAATACCAATCATACCCTTTACCCAATCATAGCATTTTGTGGCATCTATTCTTTAAAATATATGCCTATAGGAAAGATTGAATACATTATCTATGAAAAATCATTCCCTGTCAAGGCTTTTATTTCAGTTTTTCGCCACATTTCTTAAATTAAACGTTTAATCAGTGTGTTTTTTCTTATTCTTTTTTCTTCCGGGGATTAAAACGGTTCATTCCCTTATCCACGCCCAATTTCAGGCAGCCCAGAATGGCGTCTGCGGCTTTTTTGAGCCCTTCTTCATATTCTGGTACCAATTCGTCTGGAAAAGGCGTCAGAACGTGATCTACGACATCATGATGGGGCAATGGACGGCCTATGCCTACACGGAACCGGATAAAACGTTCACAGCCATGAGCCAGAAGACTCTTGATTCCATTGTGTCCCCCGGCACTGCCACTGGTCCGGATACGCAGCCGGCCTACGGGCAGATCCATATCGTCATATATGACATATACATCGGTTTCATCCAGTTTATACCAACGCATGAGCGGGCCTACAGCAGCCCCGCTGTTATTCATATACGTCTGCGGTTTGACCAGCAATATCTTTTCACCGTCATCCATCGCCTGGGCTACCAGGGCATCCATCTGACTCCGCCAGACCGTAACGCCAAGGCGTGATGCCAGTTCGTCAATGACGCGGAACCCCGTATTATGCTTCGATTTTTCATATTCCCGGCCCGGATTGCCCAGGCCCACTATCATGTGCACCTTCGTACCTGCCTCTTATTTGTCAAACAGACGGCTGACCGATACATCGTGGAAAATACGCATGATTGCTTCGCCGAGAAGCGGTGCCACAGAGAGAACTTTGATTTTATCAATCTGTTTTTCTTCCGGAAGAGGAATCGTATTCGTAATAATCAGTTCCGTAATAACCGAATTCTTAATGCGGTCCACCGCCGGATCTGTAAGGACGGCATGGGCACAGGCTGCATACACACGGGCAGCACCCATTTCTTTCAGTGCCTTGGCACCACCGCACAAGGAACCTGCCGTATCGACGATATCATCGACGAGAATACAAGTCTTGCCTTTGATGTCACCGATGACATTCATGACTTCGGCAACACCCGGACGGGGGCGGCGTTTTTCAATGATTGCAATAGGCGCATTGACGCGGTCAGCCAGGTCACGGGCACGGGTTACCCCGCCAAGGTCCGGAGAAACGACGACGATATCGCCCATATCACATTCTGCTTTCTTTTGATTGATATATTTAGCAATGATAGAAGCAGAGCCGAGATGATCGACAGGAATATCGAAGAATCCCTGAATCTGTCCGGCATGAAGATCCATCGTAACCACCCGGGTAATGCCGGCAGTCGTCATCAGGTCAGCAACCAGTTTGGACGTAATCGGTTCGCGGCCACGGGTCTTGCGGTCCTGACGGGCATATCCATAATACGGCACAACTGCCGTAATGTGACGGGCCGAAGCACGTTTCAGCGCATCTGCCATAATCAGCAATTCCATCAGCGTATCATTGGCAGGCTGACATGTCGGCTGAATGACGAAAACATCCTTGCCGCGGACACTTTCATCAATCATAACCTGAATTTCACCGTTGTTGAATTTGCCGACAAAAGCCTTGCCCAATTCCAGGCCAAGGTAGTCTGCAATTTCTTTTGCCAGTTTCGGATTGGCATTACCTGTAAAAATTTTCAGCTTTTTCCCGTCTTCGTAACTCATGGTGAGCCTCCTAATTAAGTAGTGAAATATAATAACAGCAGTACCGATGGAACTTACTGATTATTTCTTATATGTATCGTCTTTTACCCAGCCTTCGATATTACGCTGTCTGGCCCGGCCCACAGAAAGAGCTTTGGCCGGAACATCTTTGGTAATCGTCGAACCAGCGCCGACATAAGCATAAGCACCAATCGAAACAGGCGCTACGAGATTGCTGTTGCATCCCACAAAGGCGTGATCGGCAATCGTCGTGCGATGTTTGATTTTGCCATCATAATTGACGGTAATCGTTCCGCAGCCGATATTGACGCCACTACCGACATCACTGTCGCCAATATAGCTCAGGTGCGGCAGTTTGGTACCATCGCCGACGTTTGAATTCTTTACTTCCATATAGTTGCCAACCTTGACATGATTGCCGATCACCGTATTGGGACGGAAATGGACAAAGGGCCCGATTTCACATCCATCCTTGATCTGACAATCATGGGCATAGGTAAACTGTAAATGATCGTGGGACCCCATTTGTACGTTCGTCATGCGGACGTACGGCCCGATCTGGCAATCTTCACCGATAACGGTATTTCCTTCCAGAATTGTTCCCGGATACAAGACCGTATCCCGGCCCACTACTACCGTCGTATCTACATAGGTATTGGCCGGGTCGATAATAGAAACGCCTTCAGTCATCAGCTCATCAAGTTTACGGCTGCGCAGGACCTGTTCGGCCGCTGCCAGCTGTTGACGGGAATTGACACCCAGCGTTTCCCGATAATCGGGAGCAGCAAATGCGCTGACTACCCTTCCTGCACTGACCAGCATGCCAATAATATCTGTCAGATAATATTCGCCCTGGGCGTTGTTATTATTCACGTTGTGCAGCATCTGCCAGAGTAAAGACAAATCAAAGCAGTATATACCGGCATTGACTTCATCGACGGCCAGTTCTTCCGGAGTTCCATCTTTCTGTTCGACAATTTTCACTACCTGGCCGGCTTCATCGCGGATTATCCGCCCATAACCAGTAGGGTCCGGCATATGAGCTGTGAGGATCGTAGCCGCAGCCCCGCTCTTTTCATGCCAGTCCAGAAGGGATGTAAACGTATCTTTCGTAACCAGCGGCGTATCACCACAAGTAACCAGCAGCGTTCCCTGTGCATCTTTCAGCAGGGCTTCCGCCTGCAGGACAGCATGCCCGGTTCCGAGTTGTTCTTTCTGCATCACTGTTTCTGCTTCATTGCCCAGATATTCCTGTACCATTTCGCCACCGAAACCAACTACGACAATCTGCCGCAGTGTGCCCGCCGCTTTTACGGTTCGCAGGACTTGTTCTACCATCGGCACTCCACCGACTTTATGCAGAACTTTGGGAAGACGGGATTTCATTCTCGTTCCCTTGCCTGCTGCCAAGATAAGTGCAATCGTGTCTTTCATTCAGCCTTAGCCTCCCTGGTGTCAAATAACTTTACCATGTCTTTTTAGAATAACACAAACACTGCCTAAAATACATAGTAAATTTACAAAAAATTGCCACAAATTGGTAAATTCTCTTATGCTTCTTTGACATGCAAAAAGGAGAGGGGGCTCCTCTCCTTTTCTGACTCTGCTATTTTATAAAACATGGACAACGACATTCTGTCTGCCAAAATTCAAAGCTTCATCGCGGTCGTCCATTCCCAGATCGATGCGGTTGCCAACAATGGCTCCGCCTGTATCATCGGCAATAGCGTCCCCGTATCCTTCAATATACAGCCGCGTTCCCAACGGAATAACATCGGGATCGACAGAAACGAGGCCATGCGTCAGCCGGTGACCACCTGCGGTGATACCGCTGTTTCCCGGATCATCTGCCGTATAGGCCGTAGCATCCATCACCATACTGTACTGGTAAGAACCACTTTCTTCAGGCACTTCACGCCCGCTGGCATCAGCCAGAGCCTGCATTGTCTGTGTTCCGACAACTCCGTCGGCGTCTAATCCATGATCTGCTTGAAAGCGACGCACAGCACTTTGTGTACCACTGCCAAACACACCATCTGCTCCATCAGATAAATATCCAGTATCAATGAGCATATATTGCACACTCTGTACAACAGAGCCGGTCATCCCCATTTCTACGTTCGCAGACGCAAGCGAAGAAAATGCAAAAACAAATAAAGCTGTGAGTAAGAAGACTATTCGTTTCTTCAAAAAACCACCTCTTTGCTAACATCAAAAAATCACATCGACAAAATTATAGCAAAAATGACACCATAAGTCAAAAAAATACGTATTTATGCATCAGTTTTCGTCTATTTATACTCTATTCTCTTTGTGCTCGTTCTTTATTATCCTCTATTTGTCACACTTTAATCATAAATTTTTATTACCAGGTACTAATTTTAATAATTATTATGCATTTTCGTGTTCCACCAAGTTCCTGACTTTTTCTGCTGCTTCGACGGAATCTGTCAGGACATATAGGTAATCTCCGGCACATAAACGGGTATGATAATCGGGAATAATTTCTTCTGTTCCCCGTTTGATATCGACTAAGGCAACATGATCCGGCCAGTCAATCCGCCCAATATATTTTCCATCAACGACGCTGCCGCTGCTGATAGTCAGCTCCAGAATATTACGTCGTTCTTCTGCAGGAAGCACTTTTTGTCTCGTCGCAAGAGACCGTTTAAGCAGTGTATCATAAATAGGCTGCCCTCCCAGAAGCTGTGCCGTCGCCAGAGCAATCATAGACGCCGTGCAAAGTACAAGCAGATGTTCATATGACGCCGTCATTTCCATGATCAGAATCGTACCCGTAACGGGAGAATGAACAGACGCTGCAAAAAACGCCGCCATGGAAATGACAATGATATTCGTCAGGTAATACGAGGAAATCACTCCCATTTGTACGAGAAGAATACCTATGCTGCCACCGCATAATGCTCCCAGTACCAGCATGGGAAGAAAAAATCCGCCCGGCGTGCCACATCCATAGCTGATCAGTGTAAACACGAATTTACCACAAAGCAGTGTCAGAAACAGAGTCAGCGACAACGGCAGTTGATACAGGCTGTTGATGAGGTCATTGCCCCCACCGAGAACCTGAGGAAATCCATATCCCAATATACCCGCCGTTACCAGGGCAAAGGCAATGCGCATATAATCATTGCGGAATACAGGCAATGCGTAGAATCGGCCAATATTGAGAAGCCCTTTATTAAAAATAATTCCCGCTACGCCAATAATGATTCCCAATACAACAGCCAGCCACATGTAACGTAACGGAAACGGTGGCAGCATGCCAAAATGAAAAATCGGGTCCCGGCCAAATACTACGCGGCTGACCATGGTTGCAACCAGAGCTGCTGCCATAGCCGGAGCCAGCACGACACTGGAAAAATTGCGATGAAGTTCTTCCAGAGCAAAAATCGCCCCTGCCAGCGGTGCATTGAATGCGGCCGCCAGACCGGCACTGGCTCCCGCCGTGATTAAGTAGCGCTCTTCCATCCTCGTCCGCCCCAGTGCGCGGCTCATCCCCTGTGCGGTTACCGCACCAAGCTGAATAGACGGCCCTTCCCGTCCCAGGGACAGGCCCAGCCCAATCCCCAGGATACCGCCAGCCAGCTTGACCCAGAGGACACGCAGCCATCGCAAACGCACGACGCCGAGAATGATTCCTTTTACTTGCGGAATGCCACTGCCGGATGCTTCCGGTTCATGCTGTTTCAGCCGGTACAGTACATACGATGCTAACAGTAAAAACACAAACCATAATATATTTTCCATCCATCCCGCCTGCATGAGCAGGACGTATATCTGTTCGCGCAGCCGGGTACCCGCTTCGAGACACCAGCGGAAAAAGCTTATGACAATACCGCTCAAGAGCCCCACCCACGCGCCTTCTGCAAACAAGCGCAGGCGGAAGCGGGGCCAGTGGTTTAAATTCCGTATAACCGGAATAATATCTATTTTACTTTGCATGATGCCAACCTCCCTATATATGGTCAGTATATCATATTTTTTATATTTTGATTATTTTATGACGTTTCTCATGATATAATAAACGGCATAGAGTACATCATCGTATAAAAAACGCAATATATTATAGTATATATAATATAAGAAACAAGTGAATTAAACGATGGATAAACATAACATTTTTTATGGCAAGGAGGCCTATACAGTGCATACGTACCAGCCCGATTTTGATATTGAATCTGCTGTTTTACATGAATTACCTTATATGATCCATATGCGTGAACAGTTCCACGCCCACCCGGAATTGAGCGGCCGGGAACACAAAACTAGTCAGACAGTCCTTCACGAACTCCAGAAAGCAGGCATAGAAGATGCCCGCATCATCGCTGATACGGGAGTCACCGGTCTCATCCGGGGGGCACTGCCCGGCCCGGTCTTACTGCTCCGCGCCGACATGGATGCACTGCCCCTGACAGAGCAATATAGTTGTTCCTATACCTCCCAGACGCCCGGTGTCATGCATGCCTGCGGCCACGACGGACATACGGCCAATCTTCTCGGCGTCGCCCGCATCCTCCAGGCTCACCGGAACTGCCTGCGTGGCACAATCCGCCTCGCCTTCCAGCCTGCGGAAGAAGGAGACGGCGGCGCTGCCCGCATGATAGAAGCAGGGATATTACATAATCCTCATGTCGATTACGCTCTGGGACTGCATGTCGCCGGCGGACTTCCCCAGGGATACATCGGTCTTCGCCATGGAGAATGTTCTGCTTCTTGTGACGATTTCACCATCACAATCCATGGAAAAGGCGGACACGGATCGCGGCCATCGGATTGCATCAGCCCCATTCAGATGGGCGTATCCATTATCTCCCAGATTCAGGACTATGTATACCATAAACGGGCCGATGGCGACGGCGTCGTCCTCACCTTTGGCCAGTTCCAGTCCGGCCATAATCCCAACGTCATTCCCGATACAGCAGAACTCAAGGGAACGCTGCGCACATATAATGAAAAAAAACGTCAGGATATACTGGAAACATTGCAGCATATCCTGACCGCTTCGGAAACCATTTATGGTGGTACCTGCCAGCTTCATGTCGTTCCCTTCTCCCCAGTATGCATAAACGATGATGCCGTCACATCCCGCGTCGAATCCATCCTGCGCCACCACATGGCTGACCGCATCCAGTTGATTACCATGGAACGCGGCTCCGGTTCTGAAGATTTTGCCTACTTTAGTGCCGCTGTTCCTTCCTGTTTTTATTACACAGGCATCTATGACAAAGAACCTGTATTCGGCCACAACCCGGATTTTCACTGGGATAGCCATGCATTACAGTACATGGCAGAAAGTATGCTAACCCTTGTGTATTACTTCGCCGGCTGATTCTTCCTGACCGGCAAAAGATTGCAGACACGGCCGCAATACTGATAAAATATGTGCTGCTGTCTGCGTCGGATGCAGATGCGTGACCAGATAATACACACGATCTGGCGGCGGGTTAGTCAGTTTCTGTATAACATACTGTCCCGTCGCCGCTAATTGCCGGGCCATGGAAATCTGCATAACAGACCACTGTCCCGGCTTATTCAGCATCAGAGGAACCAGGCTTGCATTATCCAGGCTGACATAACTGTTATTGACCGATGCCCACCATTGATCATGCCATGCCTGGAACCCAATGCCACTGTAATTATAAATTTCCATTTCCTGTGGCAGATCCCGGGGACTGCAGACAGGTCCGGAAATCTCGGTCCCGATTGGTCGGACTACGACCATGGGCTCACTGAACCATTTTTCTACTAGCGTATTCTGATATTCTCTGGCAATGAGAGAAAATCCCAGATCTGCCTGATGGCGTTCAACCAAATCATAAATCAATCCCGAATGAGAGGTCATCACCTGCAGATGTGTCGCCGGCGCATGTCCGTGCAGATAGTCCACTATCGTTGGGATTACCTGGATATTCAGGCTGCTCAGAGAGGCAATCGTAAAAGACGACTGCCAGCGCCCTCTTCCCAGATGACAGGCATCCTTCCACAGAGACAGCATTTCATTGGCGATAGGGAGAAAATTCTCACCTGCCAGTGTCAGTCGGAGAGATTTCATGCCCTGCCCCCGCTCTATCAAAATGACCTGCAATGCTGTCTCCAGATCTTTTATCCGTTTACTCACCGTCGATTGAGACAAATGGAGATTTCGTGCCGTCTGAGAAAAGCTGAGTGTCTGGGATAAATCAACAAAAATCTGTAAATCTTCATTCGTATACATCCTTTTCCCTCTCTTCGTTTCATATTCCATAAATCAATATTATCAGTACATATCAGATTCTGTTTCTATACCTATTCCAAATCGCGATACATTCATTTGATATTTACTATTTTACAAAATCAATAAAGTTTCGTATAGTAGAAAATCATATGGTTCCAAATATTTTTACCCGAAGTGAGGTCCTACCATGGTTTTCCTTTACATTCTTGAACATACGATGCTGCCCCTGTTTACACTGGTACTTATCGGTTACCTTGTAGACAGAAAATTTCACATTGCTGTCAAGTCATTGTCTAAATTGCTCTTTTTCCTCATCATTCCCAGCTTTATTTTCACTAACATTTATAAAACAAATTTTCCCAGCAACAGTATAAATATCCTGCTCTGTGTGTTTGTCCTGCTCTTCATCTCTTTTGTTATTGCCAATATTATCAGCCGGTGGAAGCATTATGACGCCGGAATGACTGAATCATGCCGCAATGCGCTGATGTTCAATAATACTGGCAACCTTGGCGTCGCATTAATTATCCTGGTCTTTTCTCATGAACCATTTATTGTAAATGGCCAGACACCGTATCTGGATGAAGCGATGGTCGTCTGGATTATAATTTATGTAGTTCAGAGTGTCGGCCTAAATACGCTGGGACTCTATCAGGCCGGACGCGGGAGACTTACTGCACGGGACACACTGAAAATAATGTTCCAAATGCCAATTATTTATTTGTTTGCAGCAGCGGTCCTGACCCGGTATCTCGGCTTACATGCAGAAAACTTTTATTTCTGGCCTATTATGGAAATGTCAAGTCAAGCCATCACACCAGTCGCTATGTTTACCATTGGCGTGCAGCTTTCACAAACGAAAATCGAGTGGCTGAATCCCGATGTCTGGATAATCAGCATCTTAAAATTCTTCATAATGCCCGTCATCGGCCTGGCTATCATTTTTACCGCCAATGTTTTCATGCCTGGCACTTTTACAGCGGTCGGGGCCATCGTCTTCCTCATCTATTGTGCCATTCCAACTGCCGTCAACACGGCTATGTTTGCCATGGAATTTGATAATAATCCCAATTATGCC
Organism: Megasphaera hexanoica; assembly: GCF_043520715.1. Classification (NCBI taxonomy): domain Bacteria; kingdom Bacillati; phylum Bacillota; class Negativicutes; order Veillonellales; family Veillonellaceae; genus Megasphaera; species Megasphaera hexanoica. Next base: position 2,836,930 of record NZ_CP171361.1, read on the forward strand.
ACCCAGGTCGTCATGAATACGACGGCACTCAGTGCCATTTCACTGACATTAGTCATATTCGTCGGCCACCTTATATTTGTGTAATTTTCTATAATATTATACCTTTTATAAAATCAGAGATGCCAGATAATACATACCCTCGTATGCATTATCTGGCATTTCTTTATTCGTTATTGATAATCATTTCTTTTAAACATATGTTGTAAATGTAACAGAAATCCTGTTATAATCATGATATAGTAATCATAGAAAAAAAACAAATGACCGATATACAAGAAAGGAGACATCCATCATGAAGGCTCTCGTACTCTACTCATCCCAAACTGGCAGAACGAAAAAATTTGCCGAAGCAATCCGTTCCGTACTCCCCGAAAACACGGATTTCCTGCCCATGGAACAAGCCCCGGAACACTTTGACGACTACGACATCGTCTTTGCCGGCATCTGGTTTTTAGATTACAAATTGGATAGCGTATCCCGGTCCGTATTACAGCGGCTGAATGCAAAAAAAGTAGCTATTTTTGCGACTATGCACCGCGACTTATATTCCGATGAAATCTCAAAAAACCTGCGCCAGGCCGTCGATCTGCTGCCGCCCCATGTGTGGGTTGCCGGTACGCACGTCAGCTACGTAAACGAATCCATCGCCAGAACGCCCCTGGGCAAGCAGGAATCGCTCCGTCTGGATACACTCCAGGACTTTGCAGCCAACACCTATGAACGGGTTCTGACAGCAGCATAGCAGGATAGTACGATAAAAAACCGGAACAGAATGAGAAGAAAATTTCTCACCTCTGTTCCGGCTTTTTCATTGCTTACTTTATTTTCTCATATCTTTTTCAAAGACATACTCTGTCTGATTTTCCATGTGAAACCGATGAAGCATATCGATAAATTCTTTTTCTTTATGACGGATATAATGAATAATTCTCCATTTAAATAGCGTGATTTCACGGCGCTTCATTTTTTCCATCTGCGTATCGGTAATCATATACATATCCCGCGAAGGAGTCTGCACAGCCAGTCCGGAGATATAGCAGTCTTCCCGTTTACGGAGTTCCAGGCATATGCTATAAGGAGCAAAGAACCACGTCGTATCATCGAGCAAATCAACCGCTATCTTAGCCGTATCTACAGAAAACTTCGGCATGATGTAAGATGGAAAATACAAACTATGCCAATGGACATAATCTGCCCCCCAGTTGATATATATCTGCTTCCTGCCATCCAGATCAGACGGCATCAGGACAGTTTTATTATGTATTTTATGCCGGCTTACTACCATCAGGGTTTCGGAATGAATCTTCCGGACCCTGATATGGGGCACCCGTTGTTCCCGCAGAGGAAATCCAATATCCAGTACATGGAGCCGTACCTGTTCATATATTTCATTTGAATGAAGAGTCCGGATATGCAGCCGCCAGTCCAGGGGATCTGTCTTCAACTGATTGTAAAATGCGCTGAATAAATAGTTATTGACACTATTGACCGTCCCTATCGTCAATTCCAACGTTTGAGGGCGATGCTGAAAATTTTCCAGATCCTGATCCAGTCTCAGCCAGTTCTGGGCCAGTGGCAGAAACCGCGCCCCCGCTGCCGTAAGATGGGTATGCTTGGCTCCCTTATTACGAATAATCAATTCTTCCCCTACATGTTCCTCCAGTTTTTTCAAGCGATGGCTGACGGCAGCCTGGGATATGTACAAAACCTGTGCAGTTTTACTAATATTTTGCACATTTGCCAGCGTTACGAAAGTCTCTAATAAATCTTTTTCCATATCATTATCCCCATTTTATATTTTGATTATGCGTTCAGATAATTATTCACTATATAAATAATTATCTGAATTATTATTTGTTTTTATTTTAATTCTTCCTGTATTAAGATGTCAATGTAAGATACGTATCTGATAAATGCAATAGTAGTATACTTTAGGAGGATATTAAAATGGAGATTATGGACTGCACGCTTCGTGATGGAGCTAATGTCGTTGGTGCTGGTTTTTCTACTGATTTAACAAAACTTATGATTGAAGGACTGCTTGACAGTCATATAACGGTGATTGAAATGGGACATTGCACAGGCCTTGGCAGTATGCAGCATGGAGGCAAACACTCTCCTGTGACTGACGATGAATATTTAGACGCCATCCAACCTTACGTCAAAAGAGGTCATATCGGCATGTTCCAGTCCGCCAAAAATGCCGATGAAGAACTCATCTTCAAAGCTGCCCATAAAGGTCTGAGCTTCCTGCGTGTCGGTGCCAATGCAGGCGATGGCAAAACGGCTGTAAATGCCGTTAAAATAGTCCGCAGAGCCGGTCTGGAAGCCCGCTACAGCCTGATGAAAGCCTATGTACTCACGCCAGATGAACTGGCCGCCGAAGCAGCTATGCTGGAAAATGCCGGAGTCCAGGCTATTACAATCATGGATTCCGCTGGTTACATGTTCCCGGAACAAGCCGCTGAATATACCCGGAAAGTAAAATCCGCCGTTTCAATTCCCGTAGGGTTCCACGGCCACAGCAATCTGGGAATGGCTATGGCAAACGCCCAGGCTGCTGAAGCCGCCGGCGCAGATTTTATCGACTGTGGCCTCATGGGCATGGCCCGCAGTGCAGGAAATATCACAACCGAAGGGGCTCTGGCTATTTTCCAGAGAGAAGGCAAAGCATTACAATACGATTTCTATGCTCTTCTCCATTTCATTGATGACAAACTGATGCCTGCCACGGAAAAAGAAGGATATCATACCCCCATAAAACCATTAGACCTGATTTTAGGCTATGCCGGCTGTCATTCCAGCTTTGTCAACATCTACAAAGAAGTAGCTAAAGAAACAGGTACAGACCTGTACAAACTCATCGTAGAAACATCAAAACGGAATCAAAAGAACCCAACCCGGGAACTGATGGAAGAAGTAGCAAGTTCCATTCATTAAGGAGAGGTATCAGGTTATGGAAACTAAGATGAATGTCTCGAAAAAAACACAATATCGCTGGTTTGTCTTAGCATTAATATTCTGTGTTTACATGGTAGCTGGTGCAGACCGTTCCAATATCGGAATGGTCGTACCATTTATCAAAAAAAGTTTTGAACTAACCAATACAGATATTGGCGCTATGGCCAGTTTTTTCTATCTGACCTATGCAGTTATACAGATTCCTGCTGGTCATTTATATAGTAAAAAAGGGGTAAGAGGTTTTTACTCCGTCTCAATTTTATTCACTTCCATCGCTACATTTATTATGGGTATCGCTGACTCTGGGCTGCATCTAAAATGGGCCCGTGCACTCCTTGGTCTTGCTGAAGGGCCAATTAATATCGGATCTATTGCTACAATCAATAAGTGGTTCCCCACACAGGAAAAAGGTATGGCAACAGGTATCTACTTATCATCGATTAAATTTGCCCCAGCTTTTGTTCCACCACTCTGTGCGTGGATCATCCTTGAATTTGGCTGGCGGACTGTGTTTTACGTGTTTGCCATTCCCGGTATTTTCCTTGCAGTGCTTTGGTGGTTATTTGTTCGCGATAACCCTCGTGACAGCAGACATGTCAATGAAGCAGAAATTCACTATATCGAACATCCTACTGTCACACTGGAAGATAGCAAAAAAAGCACATCCTCCAATGCAAAGCATCCTGAAGGAGTTATTGATAAGATTATTCGTACAAAACTAGTAACTCCCTTAAAATCCAATAAAGAAATCCTGAAATCGTGGAATGTATGGGCGGATGCGGCTGGCTATTTCTGCCTTGTAGCCATTACCTACACCATTATGACATGGATTCCTACATATCTCGTGCAAGTAAAGCAATTTGCCATTATGAAAGTGGGATTAGTTGCTTCCGCTCCATGGATTGGCGCCGTCTTGGGCAATGTTATTGGTGGAACACTATCAGATAAAGTATTTCATAGCCGCAGAAAACCCGTTATGCTGATTACCGCTATCAGTACTGTTTTTCTGATGTATTCTCTAAAATATGCCCCTAATGATATGACCATTCTTGGTTTGCTTCTTTTACTGGCCGGTACTTTCCTGAATCTTGGATATTCCATGTTCTTAGCCTATCCTATGGGCATTGCCACCAAAGATAAAGTGCCATTTGCTGCAGCTATCGTAAATACTGCTGGTTCATTAGGCGGAGCATTTGGTCCTTTTGCCGTAGGGCTGATACTTGACATGTTTGGCTGGGATCATGTCTTTACCTTCCTTGCTGGTATTTCGTTATTAGTTGTTTTCCTTCTTATTACCATGATAGAGCCGATTCAAAAAACAGATTCTGTTCCAAATAATAATTAGTTTTCCACCTGTTAGAGGAGATGCTTTTGATGAAAACATATATTTTTGATCCTATTTCTGACGATGCACTGGCATATGCACGTAAACATCTGGACGTTGTGACGTGGAAGGATGATAAAATCAATTCTCCCTCCGATGCAGAAGCATGCATTGTCCGTACTTATAAAATTGGCAAAGACCAGATAGATGCTATGCCCAAACTCCGGATTATCGCTAAACATGGGGTCGGTACAGATAACATCGATATTCCATATGCTAAAAGCAAAGGCATCCTCGTAACCAATACACCGACTGCCAATTCTAATTCCGTAGCCGAACAAGCCGTTGCACTGATTTTTGATTGTGCCCGAAAAATCACACAGGCCCATATAGATAACGAAAAAGGGCTGGAACGCAATCAGCCAATGTATCTTAAAGGTTATGAAATCACAGGTAAAAGATTAGGCCTCATCGGAATCGGTCACATTGGCTATCTCGTCGGGAAGAAGTTAAAATCCGGCTTTAATATGGATGTCTACGCCTATGATCCATTTATTTCCACAGAAAAATGCGAATCGATGGGATTTCATCATGTAAAAAGCATCGATGATATCATCAAAATCTGTGATGTCATTTCTATCTCTGTTCCCTTAAACGATGCTACACGCAATCTCATCAGTAAACGTGAATTGGGAATGATGAAACCGACAACCATCTTAATCAACACATCGCGTGGCGGTATCGTCAATGAAACCGATTTGTATGAAGCTCTGCAAAACAAGAAAATATGGGGTGCCGGTTTTGATGCTTTTGTCTCAGAACCACTTCCCCCACATGATAAACTCTTTAATTGCTTCAATTTCGTCGGCACGCCCCATAACGGCGCGAATACGTACGAAGCCCTGACCCGTATGGGCACAGGTGCCGTCGATGAAATCATCCGCGTAAGTGAAAACAAACCTACTCTTACAAATCTCGGAGCTAAAATTCATTAAAATCATCTTTAAATAAATAATAGAAGCGCTGGCAATATCTTTCACTGTCAGCGCTTCTATTATTTATACTATATCAAATTCCATACTTATTATACAATTCATTGCGGAATGCCTCATCCTGTACGGCACGCCGGGCGTCGTCCAATTTATGCTCGTCCATCAGGTATTGAATCAATGTGCCAAGCCGTTTCTCCCCTTTTTTAATCCCCTTTTCTTCTCCTTTTTCAAAGGCTTCCCTAGTATTTGTATTGTAATCTATGATAGCCATTTCCCGGTTAATATAGGCTCTTCGTTCTGCTGTATTCTGCATGAATTCCCGGGCCGCTTTCATGGCATCATGAATCGCTGCATCACTCATGATCAGTTCCCCCTTTTCCTCTGCATTCAGTTTGTTGGCAAAAAATGCCAGCCACCGCTCCATTTTCGTCATATGCGACACAGGCATTTTGACAAATTTTGGGATTTCCAGAAAATGTAATACCAAATCCTTGTTCAGCCGATCGTCCGTCTGTTTATTATACACGCTCCACAACGAATGAGCCTCTTCCTGGGGTAATATATTGAACCGTAACAGGTTGACCATAATACAGGGTTTTACGTCTTTATAGTCCCCTCCTGGAGGCAGAGACATGAGGTACATTCTGGCCCAGTAGCACAAGGTACGTCGTTGCATATTTTTCTGATTGATGACCTGTACTTCAATATCTACCTGTTCCCCCTTATCTAGTGTACAGGCCACATCCAGCCGCGATAATTTTTCGTCATATCTATCCGGTATCAATTCCGTTGGGGCAAATACAATGTCACAAATTGGATGACCCAAATCTTCAGAAACAACGGCATTGAGAAAATCCATGGTGATTTGTTTCCGCTCCGGTTTTCCAAATACAAACTTAAACAGGACATCATTCATAGGATTGAAATTATGCTCACTTAGTTGTGAATCCAGCATATCATACCGGGCTTTCCTGTTCATTTCATACATAGTCAATACACTCATCTTTTCTTTATTATATCATGAAAAAAACAAAAAAAGGTCCACACAACTGCGCCAAAAAGCACTAATCGTGTGAACCTGAAGTTCCATACCGTCAAATTTTACATTCTTTACCAGTCATTACTTACAGCATACGCTCCACTCCTTATATACAGTCACTATCAAGATCTTCATTCTCACCTATACCATAACAAAAGAAACATCATATATGCAATAATAGCAATACACCTTACCTCCAAAACAGGATAAGGTGTATTGCTATATCACTTATATTTTACTTTCCACCGGAATTTCCTTACGTTGATTAACTTGTTTTAATCCTAAAGTAATTAACGTCGATGCTATCAGGAATCCTGCAATCAAGTAAAAGCCGTACTGATTACTTCCCGTTGCAGCCCGTAACGCACCAATACCCACAGGACCTACAAATCCACCTAAATTAGCAATAGAATTAATAGCGGCCATCGCGATTGCAGCAAACTCACCTGAAAAGATCATAGACGTCATCGCCCAGAAGGCGCCATAAATACTATAGGCTCCGCAAAATACGACGGTCAAGAATATAAAGGCCATTACCGGACTACTAGTAAATCCTAATCCAATAACACCTATTCCGCAAAGAAAAACGGAAGTAGCAACATGGAGATATCGTTCACCGGTCTTATCAGAATGACGGCTCCAGAAAATCATGAAGAACGAGGCAATAATTAATGGAACAGCGTTGAAAACACCAATTTCGAAATTAGATAATCCTACTGTTAAATGCTTAATTAATGTCGGTGCGAAAAAGCTTACGCCATAGAATGCACATGTCTTGCTAAAGTATATAATTGCTAAAAGCCATACAGTTCCACCAGTAAGGGCTTTCCATTTGGATTGCTTATGCTTTTTAGCGACCATTGCATGTTCTTCTTCAATCGTCTGTTCCAACCAATTTGCTTCATCTTTAGCCAACCATTTAGCATCAGATGGCTTATTAGGCAAAATAAACCAAGTGATGATACCTGCAAAAAACGTAGGAAGCCCTTCAAGTAAAAATAACCATCTCCAACTTTGTAATCCAAAAGCATGTACATGATCCAGAATAAGTCCGGATAACGGTGCTCCAATAACAGCAGAAAGAGGCAATGCCAGCATAAACAGGGTAACCACCTTGGCCCGGTCTTTTGCTGGGAACCAATATGTCATGTATAACATGACACCGGGATAAAAGCCTGCTTCCATCACACCTAATAAAAAGCGAATGATGTACAAATGGGTTGCCGTCTGAATACAGCCACATAATGCAGAAACCAGCCCCCAAGTTATCAAAATCCGCCCAATCCATTTTCTGGCCCCTACCTTGGTCATAATAATATTGCTCGGAACTTCAAAGAGAAAGTACCCTATAAAGAAGATTCCCGCAACCAGTCCATATTCAGCAGCAGAAATACCTAAATCTGCGTTCATCGTCAATGCCGCATAACCGACGTTTACCCGGTCAAGTAAACAGAAGAAATATAATATAAGCAGAAACGGTATCAAACGTACTTTTACTTTACTCATCGTTTGTTTTTCGATTGCTTCCGTTACCATAACAAACCTCCTACGTTAAAACAATGCCAATTATTTCCCTTCTTCCCGCACTTTATCCCAAAGTACAGCTACGTCCTGCCAGTTTTCTGGTCGTTTTTCATTAAAATAGGTATGTGCATCGAGATCACGGAACCATTCCAGTCGTTTTTCTGTAGCCTGCGTCATAATCGGTGCCACACCAATGTCTTCCAGCATCTTCATGACGTCACTCATTTCATGAGCCTGCCGGGCTCCATGCCATGCACTGGCTACAACAAGGTAATTATTGTTGAAATCAAATGATTTCCCATCCAGCGTGTTGCCAATCGAATCAATTACCAGTTTATCTACGCCCAGTACGTTGGCAGCTTCCAGCATTTCTGCTCCCAATGCCGCAATGCCTTTCATGTAGATACTGCGGACAAATTTTACTGCGATGGCATCACCAGGTTTTTCCGTAATCTGTTTGATATTCATGCCATACGGGACTAACGCGTCGATAAAAGGCTGACAATTTGCGCCCGAAACCAAAATAGGTACTTTATAATGAGCCTGACTCAGGCTGGCCATAAGCGCCCCGTCAATGAAATTCCCGCCGTTTTCACTGATCAACTGATTTTCTGTCCGTTTGACACTGGGCAGACTGGTTGATAAATCGACGAGAAGTTTCCCCGGTGTCACACTGCCCAGCAATCCTTTCGTCGTATCCAGTGCAAATGCACCGGGTACGACCATCAGAATCATATCGCATTTTTCTACCACATCATTGTCAGAATCCAGAAGGGTTACCCCTGCTTTTTCCGCCTTATCTTTTACAATATATCCCTTTTCCGGATGATTCTGCATCACATCATAAGCATAAATTTCTTTTAAGCCCTGCTCTACCAGCCCACTGCTGATTTCGTATCCTACTTCACCAAACCCAATGAATCCTAATTTCACAATACTCACACTCCATACATCATTATTTGATTTACTCTATTATTTCTGCACCAATTTCTTTAACTTTTTCTGCTACCCAGGGACGGATATAGGTGCCATCTTCTACAATATGCTTCATGATTCCCGCTTCTTTTTCCATGACCTTCTTCGTCGCCGCTGCAATATCTGCTGCTTCTTCCGGTTTGATGACGACAATACCATCACCATCACCGACGATGATATCACCAGGGCGGACGATTTTGCCCCCAAAGGAAATGACCGTATTGATTTCTCCCGGGCCATTTTTATACGGACCATTGGGAATCGCAGCTTTAGCATATACAGGGAAATCCATAGCCGCTATTTCATCGGAATCACGGATAGCTCCATCTACGATGACACCGGCAAGGCCCCGTTTCTGACAATAGGTAATCATCAGTTCTCCAAAGATAGCACGGTTCGGATCGCCGCCGGCATCAATGACGATGACATCACCCGGCTGTGCCATATCCATAGCCACATGGAACATCAGATTATCGCCTTCCGGTACTTTGACTGTAAACGCCGTTCCCAGCAAAGGAGCCTTGTTCAATGGGCAGATATCCGACCGCACTGCCGCTGTACGGTTCATGCAGTCATCAATATTGGCTACAGGCATTCCCTTAAATGCTTCTACTAAAGATTTATCTGGTCTTTCAATCGTTTTGATAATTTTGCATCCTACACTCATTCTTCTCTTTCCGCCTTTCATGTATATAAATGATGACATTCATGTTTAATGCTTTACCGGTATAAGCTTCATGTCTTGATATCATTTTATATCCAGGCTATAATAAAGTAAAATGAATAAATAAATAATTAATAATCAATTATTTTCATATTTACTAAAAGGAGTATCACACATGCATATACACGACATCGAAGCCTTCCTGACCGTCGTTCAGACCCGCAATATCAGCCGGGCGGCTGAACAGCTCTACGTATCCCAGACGGCTATTACCCACCGTCTGCAGAATCTGGAAGCCGAACTAGGCGTTACTCTGTTGGAACGGGGCCGGGGCATCAAAGAAATTTCACTTACTCCTTCGGGACAGGATTTTATGCCTATCGCCCATCGTTGGGCTGCTTTATGGAAAGAGCTGGATCACTTCAAAGAAGAAGGAGAAAAACTTTCTCTTTCCTTTGGCTCTGTCCAATACCTGAATGATTTTATCTTTCCACCATTATTTCAAAAATTGCTGAATCATCAGCCAAAAATTCATTTATCCCTGCACACTGAGCATACGGCAGAATTATATCCACTGCTCGAACGCAGGGAAATCGACGTAGCCATTGCCTGGCGGAACATCAAATATCCTGATATTCTCTGCACTCCCTGGAAAAAAACACCTTTAGTCGTATTAAAATCCAGTACCATATCTGACAAAGGCATTTCAACTGTTGACAATACCGATTTAAATCCCCAGGACGAAATCTATGTTCCCTGGACACCGGAATTCAAAAACTGGCATGATGACCACTGGCCCAGTGATATTTACAGCAGTCCTACACTTCTTACAGGAGCACCTCTCACATTGCAAGTATTGAAAAACAGCGGGCGCTGGTCAATCGTGCCGCTGGGTATGGCACAGTATGCTTTTTCGCTGGGTGGATTCACCTATTCGTATTTATCCGATTCTCCCGCTCCCCTGACCGCCTATATTATCCAGCACAAAAAGCCCCGTCCCACCACGCAGAGGTCTCTTTCTATTTTTTTCAAATACTTGCAGGAATTTTCGTTGAATATTGACAGACAAGCATTAGCTTATAAAGTGTAACACATTGTTTACAATACATCGGCAGGGCTTTACATTAAATCTGGCTTATTGGTATAATATATGCATAATACTCATAATCATAAAAAGAAGGTCGTGCCTATGCATTCTTCGTCTCTGGCAGTCGGTCTCCTTCTTCTTGCCCTGCTGCCATCTATTTTCGTCCAATACAGAGTCTTTGTCCCACTCCTGGCTCCTTACCAATCACGCCGCCTGGCAAAGGCATTTATCCTGATGTATGCCGCCATTGTCCTGTGCGTTGTTTTGTGTTTTCACAAGGTATTGTAGGCATCGCCTGGATTTCATTCAAAGACATCATATCCTTGCACGCTATCCCTTATCTGCTACTCGGTCTGCTGTATGTGCCGTCATACCGGCTGCAGTATGTATTCGTTCTGGGAATGCAGGGCCTGTATATTGTGGCCCTCTTTACGTTCATCATGAATCTGGAACTTCTCATCATTCCCAGCAGCCAGTTTTTCTATTATATAGTTTTCTTTCTCCTGGCATACATGCTGTCCTATATCATCCTTGCACCACTGCTGCTAAAATTTTTCCGTTCCTTGTTCATCACCTATCATATGGTCGATATGCTGTCGTTCTGGAAATACACCGCCTGGATTCCAGTCTCACTGATCCTATATTCTGCCATTCTGGCCCATACCAATGAACCAATAGCCCGCGAATACCTCATTCCGCGCGTACTGCAGGCCTTGTTTGGGATTTGTATTGCCATTACGATGTATCTGGGCACGCGGAAAATGCATTATGCCATCGAACTCAAGCGTGAAAATGCGGCCCTGCTGACACAGATGGAAATGTTCGCCGACTATACGCGGATGCTTCAGTCCGCTCAGCGGCGCATGTCCATATACCGCCATGACACACGGCATCAGCTGCGCCTTCTGTCCAAATTAATCCAAGAAAAAGACGATACAGCTTCACTGGCCTTACTGAAAACGCTCACGCAGGAACTGGCTCAGACCCGTCCCTATCACTGGGGAGAAAACACCTGTATCCGGAAGACACTGCTTCCGCTCATCGAGAAAGCCCGGGAAGACGGTATCCCCGTCATGGCAGACCTCTCGCTGGCGCCGCATCTTCCCTTTGAACAGGAACTGGCTCAGGCGGCCGCCCGTCTGGTAAACGCCGCGATTGCCGTCAGCCGCTCTCAGGATAAAAGCAAGCAGTCTATCACAATCATTGCCCGTCAGACAGAAACGACAATCATGCTTCTCATCGGCAACCGTCAGACCGGCCCGGTATTGATGGATGCTGAAGGGCATCCACAAAACGGCCCATATGCCGAAGTGATACCGGCCCTGCATCAGTTTATAATAAATCATCAGGGAGTCGGCCGGTATACCTGCAAGAAGGGATGGGTTATCGCCAACGTGCGTATTCCCTGTAAGGGAGGTGCGGCCGTATGATATGGATACTCATTACTACCTGTCTGCTCACCCTGTCCATTGTACCGCCGGCCTATCTGCAGTATGCTTCTTTTGCCCCCTTGCTATCCATAACGCAAAAAAAATGGGTGTGTGCCGGATACGCTGTCTGTTTCATGGCAGAAACACTGGTCCTGATCTATCTCTTTCTCGGCGGGCAGTGGTCCCACTCTATTTTCATGTTCAAAAAGCTGTATTCCCTTTTATGGATTCCCTATTTTATCTGGGCCGTCATCATCATCCGTCCCTATTTTTTCCGGCATATCTACGTATTTGCCCTGCGCACCATATTCATGCTGATGCTCCATACCTTCATCTATTACGTATTCTATGTATTCATTCATCTGGGCATCTTACCTGTCAGCGAAAGCTCCCTGCTCTACCCACTCGAACTGTTTGTTTACACCATCAGTTATATACTCTTTCTGCCTTTCCTGATCCGGTATTTCAATGAAATATTCCGCAATGACCATGCGCTGAGCACACGGGTTTACTGGAAATATATCTGTGTCCTTCCCTGCCTGCTCCTGGCAGAATCTCTGTTTTTTGTCACCCAGTCTATCCCCAATGTAATCTATTTCGAAATGCTGGTGCCACGAATCATCATTTCCTGCGCTACCCTGCTCGTCGCCCTGAGCGTACGGGCCGGCATCAATCAGGCTGATGCCATTTATTTGACGCACGAACGCAATGACGCCCTGGCCGCTCAGATCCAGTCCAATCAGAATTACGCCCAGTCGCTGAATGAATCACAGACATTGATGGAACAGTTTTACGAAAAAAGACGGGAATATTTACAGAAATTGACAACCCTCATATCGGATCACGACTATGATAAAGCCCTGGCCCTGATTGAACACATAGGTCTGAAGCTCAATCAGACCAAACGGCAGCAGTATTGTAAAAACGCGGTCGTCAATGCCGCCCTTACGACTTATCTCAGTGCGGCCATACGCAAAGGTATCGCCGTCACGGCCCAGGCCGATATCCCGGACTGCAGTCCGGCCTTCAGCACGGACCTGTCCATGGTCTTTTCCAATCTCATTGAAAACGCTGTCCATGCCAGTGAAAAACAGGCAGAAGGCAGGCGCGTCCTGACGCTTCTCGTCGTTCGTCAGGAAGATATGCTGAACATTCTCATAAAGAACCGCTTCGATGACACGGTCATATTTAACGAAGACGGGCTGCCAACGACCGATGCCCCGGGCCACGGCATCGGCATGAAATCCTTGGCCCGCTTCCGGGACGAATACCATGCCAATGTCATCTGTACCTGCGAAAAGGGCTGGTTCAGCACCTACATCCGGCTGGCACTGCCAGACACATAACATCTTCTAAGAAACAACAAACAGGCTGTCGCAATGTAAGCTACGAAAGCTATTTTGCGATAGTCTGTTTTAGTTTGCCAAAGGGCCGTCCCTTTGGCAGATACATCATGCTGCAGATGGAGAAATCTCATGTATGACCCATCGCTTATTGACAATATCTCACCAAATAACAAGACTGCCGCATCCTGAATGAAATTCAGGATGCGGCAGTTCGTCATGCCTTTTGCTTCCGCCTCTGACGATGCAGGGATTCAGCGTTTGTTATGCCTTATTCTGGGCAGCCATAGCTTTCAGTTCTGGTTTAAATTCTTCTACCAGTTTCGCTTCTGCTTTGGCGCCTTTCTGCAGGGCTTTGTAAATGATTTCTGCCATTTCATAGCGGGTCATCGTGCGTTCGCCATGATACTTGCCATCTTCATACCCCTGGATGATGCCGTTGCCAGCCAGGCGGGATACGGCTTCATATGCCCAGTGGTTTTCCGGTACATCGGGGAATTCCTTGGACAGGTTCGGATTGAGGACAGACAAGAGGGCATCCATCTGATGCTGCAGGGTATTGACTTGGGATTCGAGATTCTTGACGTATTTTGCGCTTTCCGCCATCTGTTTATTCCGTGCTTTGTTGCCGCCGCGGCCGATGCGGACCGCTACGCCGCCGCCGATCATATTGTCATCCGAGCCGACTGTACCGGACAGGTTGACCATGACGTCTTCATTGGGGCGATAGAAGAGGCCCAGAGCCGTAGCCGTTTCGTTCTTGTAATTACCAACGGCTGCTGCCACATTGAACTTGGAATCGGCGTCAAATTCGAGAGGATGGAGGTTGGCCATAGCTGCTGCGTTAGCACCAACTTCGTTGATGCGGCTGTCCATCTTGCTGACGCGGCGGTTGGTTTCATAGAGCTGTGATCCATTGACCGCATCCAGGCTGTTGGCCGAAAGTTCTCCCGCTGCCACGTTGGTGATCTTCTGATTATTGGCGTTGATGCCATTATCATCAATATAGGTCTTGTCGCCAACCTTGTACGAAGAAGCTGTCATGCTGCCCGATACGCTGGCATTGCCGCCTACGCTGAGGTCTTTGGCAACGGTGACCGTATCCTGGAAGTTTGCGGCTCCGGTTACATCGAGGGTGCCATCAATAGTCGCATTGTTGGTCACATGCAGGTCTTTCGTAGTAGTCGTGCCACCGACCGTGAGGTCTTTCATGACTTCAGCATAATCCATAGTCGCTTTGCCCGTTTCGAGGGTATTGCCGGAAATGGTCGTCTTCGTAATCGAACCGTCGCCGATTGCCGTGTTGTGGTCCGTATTTTCGAAAGTCGTGCCATCCGTCGTCGTAGTCACGGTGCTCTTGCCTACCGTATCTTTGATGCTGGTAGTTGCCGTGTTTTCAATTTCTGCCGCACTGTTGGACAGTTTTTCTTCCGCCTTGTTCACCAAGTTCTTGGCATCGTTGGTAATCGTTCCCTGTTTTGCCGTATTGGTGATATCCGCGCTTCCCTGACTTACGCTGGTGCTGGAAGTTCCATCGCTTGTGCTGACAGTCGTATTGACAAATCTATTGTCGGCATCTTTCAGGATATCGATGATGCTGCCGCTGACCAGTTTTTCCGTCGAAGTCGTTGCCGTCTTAACAGAAGCATTGTACTGGCTATCGCTGGCTTTGATCAGCTGTTCCGATTTGTCTACGGTGTTGTTGGTGTTGTTGGACTTGGTCCCGTCGGTGATGGAAGAGGCAAGGCTCTTTGCATCCTGGTTCACAACGGTGGTATTGGTGCCGTCCGTTACGGAGGAAGCGATCTGATCTGCTTTCTGCAAGTCGTTGGATGTATTGGTTCCGTCCGTAATGTTGGTATTGGTCTGACCGGCAATGGTGTCGATAGTAGTCTTGTTGCTACCATCAATCAGCTGGGATTTTTCTTCGGCTGCACCGCGGAGATAGGAAGCGGTCTTGCCATCGGCCTGGCTCATTTCTTCCGTAGTCTGATAAGACAGCTGGGTGGAAGTATTGGAACCGGCATCGTTCGTCACTTTCTGTACGATGGAGCTGGTAGCATCGGTTTCTACATCGATAGCCTTGTTGGTAATCTTGTTCTTCGCTTCGTTAGTGATGTTTTCTGCTGTCAAGCTGCTGTCACCAGTTACGGTCGTGGTCTGGTTTCCGCCTACCGTGGTGCTCAGGTTGGCTTTATAGTCTTCCGTCACATCGCCGGTCACAGTAGTAGACTGTTTTCCAGTGATGGTATTGGTCTGGTCACCAGTGATATTATTGATTTGATTGCCATTGACTGTGTGCTTTTCTTCACCGGTAATGGTGGTTTCCAGTCCGCCATTGTAGTTTTCCGTAGCTTTTCCAGTTACGGTTTCAGTCAAAGTACCGCCCACCGTATTAGTCTGGTTGCCTGCTACATAATGGGTTTCGTTACCGCCCACCTTGGTATCCAGGTCGGACTTGTAGTCTTCTGTGACTTTGCCGGTGACGGCGGTCTTCATTTCGCCGCCGACAGTCGTGGTCAGGTCTTTGCCAACCGTGTTGGTCATGTTTTCCGTAGCGTTGTTGATGATATCCCTGGCATCATTGGCGATCGTACCGTTCTTAGCCGTGTTGGTGATATCTTTTGCCGTCTGGGTGATGCCAGTGCTGTTGGTGCCATCCGTTACGGCGCTGCTGATGAACGGGTTGGCTGCATCGTCGAGGTTCTTGATGACGTCGATGATGCTGCTGCCGCTTACCAGGGCATCTTCCATCTTAGTAGCTGTCTTAGACGTAGCACTGTACTGGGTATCGCTGGCTTTGATCAGCTGTTCCGATTTGTCTACGGTGTTGTTGGTATTGTTGGACTTGGTCCCGTCGGTGATGGAGGAGGCAAGGCTCTTTGCATCCTGGTTCACAACAGTGGTATTGGTGCCGTCCGTTACGGAGGAAGCGATCTGGTCGGCCTTCTGCAGGTCGTTGGATGTATTGGTTCCGTCCGTAATGTTGGTATTGGTCTGGCCGGCAATGGTGTCGATGGTGGTCTTCTTGTCACCATCAATCAGCTGGGATTTTTCTTCCGCTGCACCGCGGAGATAGGAAGCGGTCTTGCCATCGGCCTGGCTCATTTCTTCCTTGGTCTGATAGGACAGCTGGGTGGAAGTATTGGAACCGGCATCGTTCGTCACTTTCTGTACGATGGAGCTGGTAGCATCGGTTTCTACATCGATAGCCTTGTTGGTAATCTTGTTCTTCGCTTCGTTAGTGATGTTTTCTGCCGTCAGGCTGCTGTCACCAGTTACCGTCGTGGTCTGGTTTCCGCCTACCGTGGTGCTCAGGTCTGTCTTAACGTTGGTAACCTGGGCGTTGAAGTTTTCTGTTTCCGTTCCTTTTACACTGACCGTACGGTCTCCGGACACGGTATTGGTCTGATTACCTGCCACATAATGGGTTTCATTTCCGCCCACCTTGGTATCCAGGTCAGATTTGTAGTCTTCCGTAACTTTGCCAGTAACAGTGGTCGTCAGGTCTTTGCCAACGGTGTTAGTCATGTTTTCCGTAGCGTTGTTGATGATATCCTTGGCTTCGTTAGTAATAGTACCTTGTTTCGCCGTATTGGTAATATCCGTCGTAGTCTGGGTAGAAGAAGTCGTGTTAGTTCCATCGGTGACTTCACTGGAGATGTTATCTACCTTCTGATCTACCTTGGAGAATACCGTATCAGACGAATTAATCTGATTCAGGATTTCATCGACACGCTGTTGGAACGTCGAGGTCTTACCTTCCTTATCTTGGAGGACACTACTGGATTCCGTTGCACTCTGAGTTGCTGTATTGGTGTTACTATCTTTATCCTTCAGTGTGCTCTGTGACTGAGTAGATGTCTGTGTAGACAGGTTGCTGTTCTTTTCAGAATCGATAACCTTGGACGTTACATCGTTGCCTTCTACAGTCAAAGTACTCTTGTTCCAGTTACCATCTGCATCGGTAGATTTCGCCCATGTAGAAGTGCCGTTTTCATCATAGTCAAAGGCTGCTTCTTTTTCGCTGCCATCTTTGGTGCTGGTGGCTTTCTTGTAGCCCGTGATTTCGCCGGCTGCCACTTTCGTGCTGGCCGTTACATTGTTATCGCCCACGATGCCGTTCTTCGTCAGGTCGATTTCATCCACGTTCAGCTTGCCTTTCACCGTCAGGTCGCCGCCGATGGTGGCATCACCGCTGGTGGTAATGGTTTCAGCGCTCAGGTTCTTCACACCAGTGAGGTTGCCATTCTGCATGGTTGCCGTACCATCGGAGATGCTCTTACCCTGGATAGCGCCGCCGGCGGTCAGGTCACCGGTAATGGTGGCGCTGCCTGCTGTGAGAGCGCCCTGGATGGAAGCGCTGGCTCCCGTAATGGCACCGCCTGCGTGAATGTCACCCAATGCGGAGATGTTGCCCGTAGAAGTTACGGTGCCGCCGGTAATGGAACCGCTGGTGTTGATGTTGCCATTGGTGATGGTAGCAATCCCATCAGTCAGTGTCTTGCCGGTTACCGTTCCGTTGCTCATGGAAGCACCCTTACCGTCGGTTACTGTTTCGCCGGTGATGGTTGCCTTGGAAGTGACATTCCCATTTTCATCCACAGTGAAGGCTCCATTGGCCCCTTTGATCTTGCCGTCAGCGCTCATCGCTGCCTTGGCTTCGCTGTAGGTATCGCCGCCGGTGTAGACACCGTCTTTATCCACCACCGTGCTGTTGGTGCCAACCTTGATTCCATTTTCGTTCAGGGTGATCTGGTTGTCCTTGCCCTTGTTCAGGATCATTTCGTTGGCATCGGTCTTGGAAGTGGTCACGTTGCCCTGGGCGTCAATGGTAGTGGTGTTCTTTTGCAACACATTGTCGTTGCTCAGGCTCAGTCCGCTGTTGACGGCTTCCACCAGTTTGGTATCTGCTGCCACACGGGCCGAAGTTTCTGCCGTAATCTTATCATCCAGTACCGTATCGGCTGCTTTACGTTCTGCGGCTTCGTTGTCGATATTAGTCTGCAGGGTCGTATCGGCTGCTTCCCGGGCAGCAGCTTCATTGGCATCTGCCTGGTTCAGGGCCGTGAATCCATCAGCCATATTCTTGTTGATGGTATTGAACCCATCCACCATATTCTGGTTAACCTGCTGGATAACTTTGTCCTGGGCTGCATCGGCACCAATCCGGGCTGCTGTTTCTTTCGCTAATGCCGCATCGAGATTGGTTACGTTTTCACCGATGGTGTTGGCCGCTTTCACAACGGCCCCATCCTGTACGGCCGCATCAGCCTTGCTTACATAATTATCAGATGTCTGTTTTTCCAGATATTCTTTCACATTGGTGATACGTTCGTTCAGAGCCGTATCGCCAGCTTCACGGGCCGTTGCTTCGGTAGTGATAGCATCGGCATTGGATTTAACCTGGGTATCGAGAGCGGAAAGGTTAGCCCCTACACTATTGGTTTGGACCACATAGTTTCCGGTCTTCGTTGTATCATCGTAAACAGCTTCCGCTTCTACTTTCCCTGCTACCGATACATCACCACTAGAGGTGATATCACCAGTGGAAATACTTCCAGATGTCAATTGCCCACGGATCTTCAGATCTTTGACGGTCTGATTTTCTTTGGTCCCTACAATCAGATTGCCATCCTTGGAAACATGCAGGGCCGTGCTGGTCTTATCCGTTGTAAACTGATCCGCATTGGCTTTGACCTGTGTATCCAGTGCAACAATATTTTCACCTACCGTATTGCCGGCCGTTACATAATTACCGCTGGTAAGGGTATTATCCACGACGCCCTGCATGCCTACGACTTTATTTTTAGCAGTAATATTGGTCTGGGAAACGATTTCCTTAGCACCTACCGTCGCCTGAGACGAAATATTTCCTGTTGCCGCAATGGTTCCTTGAGAAATAATGCTATTCGTGCCAATCAGGTCTTTCCCTTTTATGGTACCAGTAGCCGTAACCGTCTGACCAGCAATGGTTCCTACGGCTGTAATATTTCCCCGGCTATTAACACTTCCTGCATTCACAGCACCACCGGCACTCAGCGTTCCCGAAATGCTAGCTGATTTTGCAGAAACCGGACCAGCAACCTTCAATCCCGTTACATCCGTCGTCGTTGTGGTTTTTGTAGCGCTGTCATATGTTTCTTTCTGTAATGTATTGTCCGAAGAAAGAGTCAGTTTATCTGTGTCCAAGTTATCAATAAGCATCTGATGTTGCGCTAGTTCGTTTTCGACGCTCTGCATAGCAGTTTTCAGATTTCCAATATCTTTTGCATTATTGGTAGCTTTCATTACCGTACCAGCCAGATTATTCGCATCTTTTTGCGTACCCGTAATGACCTGCGTACCATTTATTGTCGCCGAGTCAATAGTTGCATAGCTATATCCCGCTCCGAGGGGGCTAATCAATAAAGCTGCTACGGCTGCCAGTGCAGCCCGTTTCGCCATACGGCCCGTGCTCGTGGATTTGCTCGTGCCTTTGGCTAATTCCGAAGCTACGACGTAGCAATTTCTTGATTTACTCCAGATGACTTTAAATATTTTATTCATGTTTTCGCTCCCTTTCTGTATAAAAATTCATCTATAACCCTAAATTTGCGTACAAAAATAAGACCTCACAAAAAATCTGTTTTTTCAGAATTTTTATGCTTCTTTTTTAAAAATAAACTTGAAATATTCTTCCTGGAATTGGCGGTATTTCCGTTTTGCCAGCGGAATCTGATATCCCTGGATTTCGATATAATCGCTTTTGATGACGTGAATGGCCGCCTGATTTACGATATACCTTTTGCCCGGTGAAATAAACTGGCCGGGAGAAATGGAATCCAATGTCGCAAGCAGCTGTGCCAGGGCCTGGCGCGTCTCCAGAACCGCCCCATCGTGGGTATATACCTTCTGGATATGGCCTTTACTTTCTACAAACAGGATATCGTTGATTTCTTCCACTTGTATGCCGCCCCCGACAAGACGGAAAATGATTTTTTTGCTATGCCGCTGCCGGATGCTTTCCATGACCCGGTTCATAGCCTGATCAAACTGTTTTTGTGTAAACGGTTTGACGAGGTAATGCGCGGCCTGGACACCGAAGGCATCGACTGCAAACTCATCGCTCGTCGAAAGAAAGATGATTTCCGCCCGGCTTTTCTGGTTTCGCATTTCTGTTGCGACATCGGTTCCCAGCATACCAGGCATACAGATATCGAGCAGTACAATATCAAAATTCATTTCTTCTTCAAAGGCATCCAGAAACAGCATGGCATTATCATACCGGGAAATTTTGATTTCATACGTGCTGTCTGCAAAATAAGTACGCACGGCGTTTTCCATGATATCCAGCTGTTCCGGTATATCGTCACAAAGGGCAATCCTCAGCATAGTATACCTCCTTTCGATATATGATATGAGCATCCGTCATTTCTCATTGCACTTGCATTATATCATGTACTTTTCCTTCGAAAGGCCTTCGTGTCATTAAAAGTGCATTTTTTGTCACAAGTGGGATTTCCTCATATTCACTCAGGTAAATTTACCGTTTCTTTTCATTTCTTCCGTCCCGATATGGGCAGGAGATAGATTTCAACGTTCTTCCCCTTTTATAATTTTAGTATATAACAAAACATGTTCTGCCGATAGTATACTTTTGTATATACTTATGGGATGTGGGACGGGAGAGGCACAAAAAATGGAACCAACTGGCGCGTTTTTGTCAGACCGGTTCATCCCAGGAAATTCCCGGTTCTCTTCCAGACTCCCCCACATATAGTATATAATGCAGAACTTTTTCTAATCCTTCTGCCAGAAATAGAGCAGCCGTCTGCTATCTGACAGCCAGACCGTTGGAGACATACTATGCCAGAAACTTGTCCTGACCGTAATACAAAGTGATTACTAGTTGACAGTTCAACATTTACAGCAGAAAAGAAACTTCGGCGTCTGGCGGGAAACAGGGAACAAAGCCGGTCTGCTGCCCTAGTTGACCGGACAGCCAGTTCATTTCACGATAAAACTATCAAAAAGTTGGTTGCTTTCATAAAAATTTATTGACAATCCCTGTATTTACAACTATAATGAATGTCATCAATAGAACACAGGGCGATGAAGCCCGGCTATGCACACACCGTAGTGTGCCATAGCCGGGCTTTTCTGTTTTTCTATTGGTAATTATTTATTCGTACTGCAATAGAATAAGAGCAGGCAGGTCATTTCGAGGGGAAGTAACAGGCTTGTCTGTATGAGGGGACAAAGAGGTCCTGCCAGCACCAACCTCCACGTGCTGTGCAGGACCTCTTTCTTTTGCAGTCAACCAGAGGGGTGACAGGTATGAAAAAATTTTGGTGTTTGTTTTCCTGGTTCCTGCTCATAGCGCCTACTGCACTGGCTGCTGACGGGAGCGGAACCATCGACACGGGGGATACGGCCTGGGTACTGATTTCCGCTGCACTGGTCTTCATCATGACCCCGGGTCTTGGCTTTTTCTATGGCGGTATGGTCCGCAGTAAAAATGTACTGACGACGATTATGCAGAGCTTCTTCATCGTCGCCATGATTTCTGTCGAATGGATTATTCTGGGATATGCCATGACATTTGGTACCGACATTCACGGCTTTATCGGAAGCCTGGACAAAATCGGGCTGGCCGGTGTGGGCATGCAGTGCCTTTCCGGCGGTACGATTCCCGAACTGGCCTTTGTCGCATTCCAGTGCATGTTCGCCGTCATTACACCGGCTCTGATTACCGGGGCCTTTGCCGAACGGGTCAAATTCCGTGCTTTCTGCATTTTTATCCTTTTATGGGCTATCTTCATTTACAACCCCATGGCTCATTGGGTCTGGGGCGGCGGTTTCCTGGCCCAGCTCGGCGCACTTGATTTTGCCGGTGGCCTCGTCATCCACATTCTTTCTGGTGTATCGGGGCTCACACTCTGCCTGCTCGTCGGCAAGCGCCGCGGGCTTGGCAAATATCCTATTATTCCACACAATATGCCCATGGTCGTCCTGGGCGCAACGC
The DNA here is from genome assembly GCF_043520715.1 of Megasphaera hexanoica. NCBI lineage: Bacteria > Bacillati > Bacillota > Negativicutes > Veillonellales > Veillonellaceae > Megasphaera > Megasphaera hexanoica. Next base: position 2,859,276 of record NZ_CP171361.1, read on the forward strand.
TCTTATGGTTTGGCTGGTTCGGCTTTAATGCCGGCAGTGCTCTCGGTGCCAACGCACTGGCAGCCAACGCCTTTATCTGTTCCCAGGCCGCAGCGGCTGCTGCCACCGTTTCCTGGGTCCTCATCGAATGGTTCATCAATGGCAAACCGACCGTCCTGGGAGCCGCATCGGGCTGCATCGCCGGTCTCGTAGCCATTACGCCGGCTGCCGGCTTCGTCGCCCCCCTTCCGGCTCTCTATATCGGTGCCATCAGCGGCATCATCTGCTATCTGGCCGTTGCCGTCTGCAAGAACCGTCTGGGCTATGACGACGCTCTCGACGCCTTTGGCATCCACGGTATCGGCGGTACGTGGGGTTCCATCGCAACTGGCCTCTGGGCTACAGTTGAAGTCAACCCCGACGGTGCCAATGGCCTTTTCTACGGCGATGCTCATCTTCTGATGGCACAGATTATTTCGACAGTCGTTGCGTACGCGCTGGCTATTATCGGATCCATTATACTCTATAAAATCATCAGCCTCTTCACGAATTTCCGCGTCGACGCCGATGAAGAAGTGGTCGGACTCGATATCAACGAACACGGCGAACGCGGCTATACGCAGCAGACATTATAATATGGACAGCAACGGCCAGTGTCACACCCTTACCCAAGCACTGGTCTTTGCCGCATCAGCTGCGGGATTGGCATGACGATCCCAAGACGTGTTACATGTATCTCCTTAACAAACAATCCCGCAGCTGATGCTATAATAGATATATATCCCAATGCAGGAGTGATTATATATGAGAAAAATTACAAAAATAGACATCGTGACCCGTCCGAGCAAGCTGGATGAACTCAAAGCCGCCCTGAACGCTATCGGCGTCATGGGCATTACCGTCAGTCAGGTCTATGGCTGTGGTACACAGAAAGGCCATATCGAAGTATACCGGGGCAAGGAATACCAGGTAAACCTCCTCCCTCATATTAAAGTAGAAACGGTCGTCTGCGAAGTCCCTGTCGATGATGTCATCGAAACGGCCATGCGCATCTGCCAGACGGGGGAACCGGGCGATGGCAAAATCTTCGTGTTCAACGTCGAAGATGCCGTCCGTATCCGTACGGGAGACCGCGGAGCCGAAGCTATTATGGATGAAAAAGAACCTCCTACAACGTAATTCCTGATACGACGAAGAGGCCGCTCCACGAAGCGAAATGCTTCATGGGGCGGCCTCTTTTTCCGTATGGAATCCTATGGGAGTTTTCTTATCCGTCTACCGATTCCAGTGCTTTTTTGATTTTGGATGCCACACCGGTCATTTTATAGGCCGGGATGGAGCAGACACCGAGGCGGATGCCCCGTGCCAGAGGAGCAGCAAAAATGAGGTCTTCCTGAAGTTTTGCACAGGCCTGAGCCGATTTCAGCGTCGGGACAGAAATGAAAAATCCCGCCTTATAGGGAACAAAATCGAGATTGCAGGCCCGGGCTTCTTCCATGAAAATATCTGCACGGCGGCGGATATTCTGGAAATAGTTATTTTCTTCTGTTTCCAGTTCTTTCAGCAGTGCCGGGTCTCTGCGTACAATAGATAACAGGGTCATGGCCGCCCGGTTGATATTGGACCAGGCCGTACGGGCCGAATATTTCCCCACTTCCTGAAATTCATCGATGACATCCTTGCTGGAAGACAGGCCTACGAGAGCGCCTGCCCGCTGGCCGTAGAGGGTAAATCCTTTAGACATGCTGTAGGCAAACATGACGAAGATGTGTTCCGGCAGATGGCTGAACTGCTTCATGAACGTACGGACTTTGTTCTTATCCCCCGTATAGGCGATATATGCGATATCGACGAGGATACTGATGCGTTTTCCATTCTTTTCGTGGAACCGGCACACATCGAGCACTTCTTCCCAGTCCCGGTCCGACAGGGCAAATCCTGTCGGGTTATTGGCCGGCGTGTTGAGCATGATGAGCAGAGAGTCCTGCTGGCGCAGAATGGCTGCTACAGCCGAAGAAAAAGAATCAATATTGAAGGAATGGCTGTCATCGAGCATAGCAAAAGTCGTAAGATGGCGGCCCACTTCGTCACAAAGATTGTCGTAGACCGACCAGCGCCAGTCCGTCGTCAGAACCTGGTCACCTACTTCCGAATAGTTAGTAATGGCGATATGAACGGCCCCGGTACCACCGGCCGTCGCTATGGCAGCCGTATAGCCATCGGGCCGCTGGTCTTCAAAGGTCGCATCGATGACATCACTGCGGTAATCGGCCAGTCCGACCGGCGGTGCATAAGTAATAAAATCACTCATAGGCAGTGATTTATATACTTTTTCGACGACAGGAAGACAGGCTACTTTTTCATCGTCTCCAGCATAACAACCTACGGTAGCATTGACTACGTTTTTAATTCCGTATTTTTTTATTGCCTCTTTGGCTGCCGCGCTGGACGAAAATACGACATCATTTATTTTTTTCCCTTCCCGGCTGGCAGCCGCCATACATGTTGACATAACAGGACCCCCTCCAAAGCAAAAAAGCAATGATTCCTTTTTATTATACCACGCAATGCCTGGTTTACATATATTTTAATGCAATTCATTCTTTTTCTTTCTGTTCTTTTGGTTCTGTTACGGTGGCCTGTTTGATACCTTTTATTCCCAGAAGGTCTGAAAGGAGTTCGCTCTGACTCAGTTCTTCTCCTACGTGTACCGTCAATTCCAGTTCGACATTTTCCTCTTCTTCTCCAGAAAGAGTGCGAAAGGAAAGAAGTGTCAGCTGATGGTGCTGCAGATACTCCGACAGGCGGCGGGACTGCCCCACCGTATTGCGCATCGTCAGGTGCAATACGTAGGAATGACGTCCCCGTTTCCGCATCATCTTATCCAGACGGACAAAGACGGTGAGGACGATAAATATGAGCACCGTCGCAGCCGCCGCTGTCACCAGATAGCCGGCACCAACGACCAGCCCGACGGCAGCTACACCCCAGATGCTGGCCGCCGTTGTCAGGCCCTTGACACTGTGCCCTTTCTGATTGGCCAGGATCGTGCCGGCTCCGAGGAACCCTACACCAGAAATGACCTGGGCTGCGATCCGTTCGGGATCCGAACGGGTATAGCCATAGACAGAATAGAAATCGAGGGCGATATTGATAGAAATAATCATGCACAGGCAGGCGCCGAGGCATACGAGGATATGAGTACGCAAACCGGCAGACTGGCTCCGGGCCTCCCGTTCATACCCGATCAGGCCACCCAGGATAATAGCCACGATGAGCCGTATGATGCTGTCACTGGTACTAATCATCATGGGCATCACTCCTATTCATCAAAAAAGCAAAATCTTCACTTTTTCTTTATATTAGTTATAGTATAATATACGTCGGAAGGAAAATCTACGCCCAGCGTTTATACTGTATGTCTATATTCCTTATACACCATGTTTACAGAAAGGAGCCTTCCTGATGGGTAAACATATATTTTATCTCGATAATCTGCGCACATTCGTCATTTTTCTGGGTATTCTCTGCCTGGCAGCTGGTTCGTTCCTGCCGGCTCCGTTTATGCCACCTCATTACGTCTTTGCCGGCCAGCCGGGTACTATCACCCCTTTTTATTATCTCTTTTATGAATTTGCCATGACACTGGTCATTCCGGTTCTCTTTTTTATCAGCGGCTATTTTAGCGCGTCGAATCTGCGGATCCGCCTGTTCCAGCCATATTTCAAAGGACGCTGGCTGCGTCTGGGCTGGCCTTTGCTGTTTGCTATAATCATCATGATGCCGGAAATAGCCTGGATCAGCGCCCGCAGCACGGGATACAGCGCGGGATTTTTCACTTTCCTTACGCAACGCTTCCTGGGCCGGGGATTCACGTTGGGAATATACGGATTTCTGGCAGTGCTCCTGCTGTTCATCCTGCTGCTCATGGCAGCCAAAAAGCTCAATCATCAGGCCCTTCGCCATACGGAAATTTCGTCTCCATCCCCGCTCTTCCTCATTCTCTTCGTCGGCGTTCATCTCATTTTAGCCCTGGCCGTCTACTTCGGGCTGCTCAGCCTGTCACCGCAAAGTCTTTCCGCCTTCCAGGCATTTTTTGCCGGTCTGGGCTTTCAGCCGAGCTGGCTTATCACGGCGGCCTTATACTTTCTCCTCGGCATCTACGCAGCCAAACACCGCTGGTTCATCCAGGGAGGTTACATTCCAGGGAGTGTCTGGATTGCCGCGGCCATTGGCTTTTCCATTATATACAATGTATTTCCCTATTATCACGTCATCACCCTCGCCTTCCTGTCTCTTTCGGGGACACTCGGTCTGATTGCTGCCTTTGCCCGCTGGGGAAACCAGAGTTCGCAGACGCTGCTCACCCTGTCCCATATGGCCTACCCCGTCTGGTATCTGAGCGAACCGGTATTGGAAAACATCATGTACTTTCTCCTGCCCCTTACAATTGCCGCCCCGCTCAAATTGATACTGGCTCTGGGCCTGACCTTGTTCTACGGATATTTCGTTTACAAATACGCCTTATGCCATCTGGGCTGCTTTAAAACGCGCTGACGGGGATTTAAATAATTCCTTAATTTTCGCCGCCCTACTGGCACAAAGACTCCTATCTATGCTATGATAGGATAAGTCAGTTATATACTTTCTTTTTTCACCTAAGGAGTTGGATGAATTTTATGGATACATTGCTGCAATTAATGGAAGTCTATGGATATGCAGCCATGTTCGTGGCCATGGTAGCCGAAAATGCCAATATTCCCATTCCCAGCGAAGTCGTCCTCGGTTTTGCGGGATTTCTCATTTCACAACATATTTTCGATTTCTGGACGACTTTTATCATCGCCTGCGCAGCCGGCGTGACCGGCTCAATCCTGAGTTACTGGCTCGGTTCGTATGGCGGCCGTCCTCTGCTCTTGAAATACGGCAAATATATTTTCTTCAATGAAAAGAAGTTCAATATGGCCGAAAAAATGTTCAATAAGTACGGTGGCATTGCCGTCATCATCTGCCGCTGCCTGCCCGGCGTACGGACATTCATTTCCTTTCCGGCCGGCATCGCCCGTTATCCCTTCGGCCGGTTCGTACTGTTTACGATTATCGGCACCATTCCCTGGACACTGCTGCTCGTCTGGGCCGGCTCCGTACTGGGCAGTCATTGGCGTGACCTGATTCAGTATAATCATCAGCTGCTCATCGGAATGGGCATCGTCTGCGCCGTCATTGCCGTCGTCGGTCTCTGGAAATACCGCCGCAGCCGCAACCGCCGCCAGACGGAATAATCTGTGCCATCTGCTGCCGCATACCTCATCGTGCGGCAGTTTTTTTTCTGTCACATACGGCCCACTGGAAAGGAGTCTTACATGAAAGCCCGCAGTCTCTTACTCGCTATCGCCATTGTCAGCCTTTTATTTTTCCTTACAGGCAATGCGTCTCTGCCCATCACCGATCCGGTAGAATCAAATTACGCACTGACAGCAAAGGAAATGGTCTTGTCCGGCGATTGGATTTCTCCCCGGATTTTCGATACATTCTGGTATGATAAACCGATTTTCATCTATTGGATGCTCAGCCTGTCTTATACGCTGCTGGGATTCAGCGATTTTGCTTCCCGCCTGCCGGGAGCCGTGTTCGGCATGGGATCGGTCGTCCTGTTTTCCTGGTATCTGCTGCACCGTGGCACCCGGCGGGAACTGGCTGTCCTGGGAGCCGCCGTCATGGCCACCAGTCTGGAGGTCTGGGCCGTATCCCATTCTATCATTACTGATCAGATTCTCTTCTTCTTTACAGAAGCCACCCTGTTTTTTGCCTATATCGGCCTGACAGAAAATCGGAGCCCCTACATGACGGCCGCCTATGCCATGGCCGCCCTGGCCGTTCTTACCAAAGGCCCGGTCGGCATCGTCCTGCCCGGTACGTTTTTGCTGGTCTTTGCCGCCCTGCGCCGTGATGCATCACTGCTACGCCGGATTTTCCAGCCTCAGGGAATTGCCTTGTTTCTCCTACTCTGTCTGCCCTGGTACGGAATTATGTATCAGCTCCACGGAAACGATTTTATCGACGGATTCCTGGGACTGCACAATGTAGCCAGAGCCACCGCATCGGAACACCCGGAAGTCAACGTCTGGTATTATTATCTGGTGCTCGTCCCCGTCAGTCTGCTTCCCTGGACCGGGCCCGCACTTTACGGAGCATGGCATCGCCGTCATGATGGCGCCGAATATCAGTTCATGATGATCTGGGCACTGGGAACGATATTGTTCTATACTCTCGTTGCAACGAAATATCCTACCTACGCCTATATTGCCAATATTCCGCTTCTCCTGTTTGCCGTATTAGGTATCGGAGATTTATATGAAAAAAACAGGGCCCGGTTCTGGACGATTCTTACCGGGCCTGCCATCATCTGGTGGCTGCTCTTCGCCGCTGCTCCCTTATTATTCAAAAAGGCGGCCTTCGTTCCCGGAAGCTGGACCGGACTGTATCTATTCATCGCTCTTTCCATCATCCTTCTCCTGGCTGCCCAGAAGACCCATGCCTTCCCGGCACTGCCTGTCATGACAGCCATCGGTACGGCTGTCATCTATATTCTGGTCCTCTATCAGGGCCTGGTACCGTTCTATGATTATCGGTCGGCATCGGCATTTCGCCGTCAGGAAGAAGCCTTACAGGGGCAGCTCTACTTCTTTGAAGAGTACCGCACATCCTTTGCCTATTACACGGGCCGTACCGCTTTGTATACAGAGCCGGCCGGATACGATGAAAATGCCCGGCTGCACCGTTCTTCTGTCTGGGCTGGCAAACACCCCTTCCCGGAAGAAGACAGCCCGCGTCTCATGGCGCGCCTTTCGGCAGGGGAAAGGGTAACCATCCTCGTGCCACGGGGCCGTTATAGCGATTATGTCCAGTCAGAATTTTATCCCCTTACCAGAGAAGCCGGAAAGATAGGCGCTTGTTACCTGTTTTACACAAAGGAGGCTTTGCCATGACCATAGAAGATTTCATTCACTCTCTCCAGACGTATACCAGCCCGGCTGTATGCAACCCCTGGCGGGACTATGACCGTACGTGCGATCTGGGACCACAGGCACCGGAAATCCGCCGTCACCAGCTGCAGGAGTATCTGGCCCAGCGTATCGGGCAGGCCCGTTACCTCTTTGTCGCCGAAGCCGCGGGATATCAGGGATGCCGGTTTACGGGCATTGCCATCACATGCGAACGGATGCTCCTCGACGCCCACAAACAAGTGACCAGTGCCATGGTCCTGGGCCATGCAGGACAGCGCACGAGCCGTCCCGACTCTCCGTATATGACCAGCCGCCCCCAGAGAGATCACGGCATGAATGAACCGACAGATACGTACGTATGGGGTGCCATCCTGGACAACGGTCTCAATCCGCGGGACGTCCTGCTCTGGAATATTTTTCCCTTTCATCCCCACAAGGATTCGCCCTTTTCCAACCGCACACCGACGGATGAAGAATTATCGGCAGGCCTCGCGTACACCCGCCAGCTCCTCGCGCTCTGTCAACAGCCCCTGCGTATCGGTGCCATCGGCCGCAAGGCAGCAGAGACACTGCAAAGCGCCGGCATTGATGCCATTGCTACTCGTCATCCGGCCAACGGCGGAGCCGGCCTGTTCCGGAAACAATTTGCCGAGCTGATTAAAACTGTATAAAACGAATTCTATTGCCTATCCTGATAAGACCGTATTGCCATGAACCCAAGGCTCATGGCAATACGGTCTTTTCTTGCATATCCTATACAGGTACAGAAATCACCGGCATCATCAATGCTCTCATTTTATGATTATTTATCATAGTTAAAATGATTTTATTTTATCGCAAATTCAATAAAAGGTAAACTATTTTAGCTGTATGTCTTTATTTTTGTCAATGTATACAATATTATTTTTGAATTTTTTATTGACATAACCACATTTCACCTTTATAATAAATTCCAATCTGTACAACGTTTATTGTATGCGTTATAAAAATACATCTGCGTTGTACCGGGGGGATATGAAGAGGGGGAATCGATATGTATAAAAAATTACGTGATCTGCCGGCACCGCAGGGGCTGTACGATCCGGCATTCGAACACGATGCATGTGGCATTGGCTTCGTCGTCAATATGAAGGGGAAAAAATCTTATGATATCATCGACCAGGCTCTAACCATCCTGGAAAATCTGAAGCACCGCGGCGCTGAAGGCGCCGATGCCCAGAGCGGTGACGGTGCAGGAATCCTCGTACAGATACCGCATCAGTTCTTCTGCCGGGAATGTGAAGTCCTGGGCTTTACCCTGCCGCCAGAAGGAGAATATGGTGTCGGTATGATTTTTGCCCATCGCTACGAAACATTCCGCAAGAAGCAGATGGAAGAATTTGAAAAGATTGTCAAAGAAGAAGGCCTGTCCATCCTCGGCTGGCGTGACGTACCAGTCGATGAAAGCCTCATCGGGAGCATCGCCAAGACAATCCGTCCTCATTTTCTGCAGGTCTTTATCCGCAAAGATCCCGCTATGACCAACCCGATGGATTTTGAACGCAAGTTATATGTCATCCGCAAGATGGCGGAAAAGAAGATCATCCCGGCCAGTCAGGAAAAGGGCTCCGATTTCTACATTGCCAGTCTGTCTTCGCGGACCATTGTCTATAAAGGCATGCTGACTTCTATCCAGCTGCGCCATTTTTATCTGGACCTGTCCGACCTGGATTTTACGACCTCCATGGCACTCGTCCACTCCCGGTTCAGCACCAATACATTCCCCAGCTGGGCCCGGGCCCATCCGAACCGTTATATCGTCCACAACGGAGAAATCAACACCATCCAGGGGAATGTAAACTGGCTCAATGCCCGGGAAAGCAAATCCAAATCCAGTGATTTTCCAGATCTGGAAAAGGTCTTTCCCGTCGTCGATGACAGTGGCAGCGACTCGGCCATGTTCGACAACTGCCTGGAATATCTGTATATGACAGGACACTCCCTTCCCCATGCCATGATGATGATGATTCCCGAACCATGGGAAAAAGACCCGCTCATGAGCAAGGAAAAACGGGATTTCTACCGCTATCATAACTTCATGATTGAACCGTGGGACGGCCCTGCCGCTATCGGATTCTGTGACGGCATCGTCATCGGCGGCATGCTCGACCGCAACGGCCTGCGTCCTGCCCGCTATTATGTCACCCGCGACGACCGGGTCATCGCCAGTTCGGAAGTAGGGGCACTCTCCATTCCGCCGGAAGATGTTCTTTATAAAGGCCGTCTTCAGCCAGGGAAAATGCTCCTCGTCGATACGCAGCAGCAGCGCATCATCGACGATGAAGAAATCAAACAGCAGATTGCCACGGAATTTCCCTATGGGGAATGGTATAAAAAACACGTCATCGACCTGGATGATCTCATGTCCCGCCAGAATCTCATCGGCAGCGACAAAACGATACCATACGATTTGAAAGAACAGGAAATGGTCTTCGGCTATACGCAGGAAGACATGGATAAAATCATCCTGCCAATGGCCCGCGATGGCAAACAGCCCATTGACTCGATGGGGATGGACGTATCCCTGCCCGTTCTGTCGGACCGTCCCCAGCTGCTGTATGATTATTTCCAGGAAAACTTCGCCCAGGTCACCAATCCGCCCATCGACGGCGTACGGGAAAACATCGTCATGAGTTCACTCGTCATGGCAGGGAACGTCGCCAATATCATGGATCCCGATGACGAAAACACGGCCGCTCTCTACCTGAAACGACCTATTCTCACCAATGAAGAAATGGCGGTCATCAAATCACTCATGACAGATAAGCTCCACACATCGGTCATTTCTATGCTGTATCCCGTAGGCGGCGGCCCCGACGCTATGGAAACGGCTATCGAATCACTCTGTATCGACGCGCTGAAAGCTATCCGCAACGGTGCCAATATCCTGATTCTGTCCGACCGGGGCATCAATTCCCGCATGGCTGCCATCCCGGCCCTGCTGGCTACGGCTGCACTCCATCATTTCCTCATCCGCAAGACCGTCCGTTCCGATGTCGGTCTCATCCTGGAATCAGGGGAACCACGGGAAATCCATCACTTCTGCACCCTCGTCGGCTATGGCATCACCGCCGTCAATCCGTATGTAGCACTGGAATCCATCAAAGAACTGGCTGCAAAGAAGAAACTGGGGAAAATCTCCTGCGAGGAAGCTCGGGAAAACTATATCCAGGCCTCGGTCAACGGCATGCTGGCTGTCATGTCCAAAATGGGTATTTCCACCATCCACAGCTATCATGGCGCCCAGATTTTTGAAGCTGTCGGTATCAGCCGCGACCTGATTCAGAAGTATTTTGTCAATACGCCCAGCCCCATCGGTGGCATCGGCCTGAAAGAAATAGCCAAAGAAAACGCCCTGCGTCATGAAGCTGCTTTTTCTGGCAGCGATATCCTGCCGAAGGGAGACATCTATCAGTACCGCAAAGGCGGACAGGCTCATATCATCGATCCCCAGGCAGTCCAGCTCCTGCAAAAAGCCTGCCGTACGAACGATTATGACCTATACCGTGAATATGCCGACCGGGTCAATACGTCGTCCACGTACCGCCTGCGCGATTTGCTGGAATTTGTCTATCCTGCCGGTTGCAGCATCCCCATCGAAGAAGTCGAATCGGAAGATAATATCGTCAAACGATTCCGTACCGGTGCCATGAGTTACGGCGCCCTCAGCAAGGAAGCTCACGAATGTGTGGCCCGGGCCATGAATCAGCTCGGCGGCATGAGCAATACCGGCGAAGGCGGCGAAGACGCAGCCCGTTTTGATACCGATACCAATGATAAGATCAAACAGGTCGCTTCGGCCCGTTTCGGTGTAACCAGCAACTATCTGGTCCATGCGGCAGAACTACAGATCAAGTGCGCCCAGGGTGCCAAGCCCGGCGAAGGCGGCCATCTGCCCGGCAGCAAGGTCTATCCCGACATCGCCAAAACCCGCCATGCCACGACTGGCGTCGCCCTCATTTCACCGCCACCGCATCACGACGTTTATTCCATCGAAGATCTGGCAGAACTCATTTTCGACCTGAAGAATGCCAACCGCAACGCCCGCATCGGCGTCAAACTGACCAGTGGTGCCGGCATCGGTACCATTGCCGCCGGCGTCGTCAAGGCAAAAGCCGATGAACTGACTATCAGCGGCTTCGATGGCGGTACCGGGGCATCTCCGCGGACCAGTCTGCGCCATGCCGGACTTCCCTGGGAAATCGGCCTTTCGGAAGTACAGCAGACACTGCTCCTCAATCAGCTCCGCGACCGGGTACGCGTCGAAGTGGATGGCAAACTGCTCACGGGCCGCGACGTAGCCATTGCCGCTCTGTTCGGCGCTGAACTCTTTGGATTCGGCACGGCGCCCCTCATGGCCATCGGCTGCCATATGCTCCGCGTATGCCACCTCAATACCTGCCCGTACGGCGTGTGCACACAGAACGAAAAACTGCGGAAGAATTTCAAGGGCAAGCCGGAATATATCATCAATTTCATGCATTTCATCGCCCGGGACCTGCGGGAAATCATGGCCCGTCTGGGATTCCACAAAATCGACGACATGGTGGGCCGTTATGATCTGTTGAAGCAGAAAGACACGGCACCGAACTGGAAGGCTTCCACAGTCAATCTGAAGCAGCTCCTCTATCGCCCATACACGGATATCCGCATCGGTCATCACTTCACGACACCCCAGGACCATGAAATTTCTAAGACACTGGACATGTCGAAACTGGTGCGCATGTGCCGTCCGGCCCTGGAACAGAAAAAACACATCCGTGCCCGCCTGCGCATCAAAAACACGGACCGCGTGACAGGGACTCTCCTGGGCAGTGAAATTACCCGGCGCTACGGAGAAGAAGGTCTGGCCGAAGATACAATCAAGCTCTGCTTCGTCGGATCGGCCGGTCAGAGTTTCGGAGCCTTCATCCCCAAGGGACTGACGCTGGAACTGGAAGGCGATGCCAATGATTATCTCGGCAAAGGCCTCTCCGGTGGCAAGATTGTCGTCCATCCGCCAATAGAATCGGTATTCCCGGCAGAAGACAACATCATCATCGGCAACGTAGCCTTCTATGGCGCGACCAGTGGCGAAGCCTATATCAACGGCATTGCCGGTGAACGGTTCTGCGTCCGTAACAGCGGTATTACGGCCGTCGTCGAAGGCGTAGGCAATCACGGCTGTGAATACATGACCGGTGGCCGCGTCCTCGTTCTGGGACGTACGGGCCGGAATTTCGCAGCCGGCATGTCTGGCGGTATTGCCTATGTCTATGACCTGGAACCGACGAACTGCAACCAGGACCTGGTACATCTGGAAGATCTTACCGATGAAGTCGAAATCGCCATCGTCAAGGCTATGCTCGCCCGCCACGTCCAGTACACTGGCAGCGAACTGGGCCGCCGGCTCCTGGAAAACTGGGAAGACACACAGGGCCGGATTACCCGCATCATTCCGACAGCTTATGAAGAAATGCTGGCTCTCATCGAAAAGGCAAAGGCCGAAGGCCACACCGATAAAGAAGCCCATATGATTGCATTCCAGACAAAACACGGAAAATAATAGTCACACCGGCAAAAAAAACGGCAGCAGCCGCGCAGTTTTCACTGCACAGCTGCTGCCGTTTTTTTCTGGGCCCTATTTCAGGAGTGATTCTATCTGACCGGCTTTGAGTACTCTGCCTGCCGATACCACTTTTTCGTCTACGACAAGGGCCGGTGTGCTCATGACGCCATACCGGGCAATCTGGGCAAAATCCGTTACGTACTCAATCCTGGCATCAATACCGAGGTGCTGGACGGCTTCTTTCGTCGCTGCCAGCAGGGCTTCGCATTTGCTGCATCCGCTTCCTAATACTTTGATTTTCATCATACATCATCCTCCTGTTTTATCTTTTCTTTCAAACCGGCAATATAACGCCGGATTTGTTCCATGACATCAATATAAACTGCATCATTTTTCCCTGTCGGATCTTCCAGCCCCCAGTCTTCATGATGCCTGCCCTGGACAGCCGGGCATTGTACACCACATCCCATGGTAATGACCCAGTCTGCACGGGGAAGTTCTGAAATCATCTTGGGCCTCTGTCCGTTTTTTATAACATCTATACCATATTTTTCCGCCATCAGCCGCACGACATCGGGGTTGATGGCATCTTTACTATGCGTACCGGCAGAATAACTGGTAAAAACATCTCCTGCCATCACTCTCCCGAAAGCCTCGGCAATCTGACTGCGGCAGGCATTATGGGTACAAATAAAGACGACAACGGGTTTACGTTTTTTTATTCCCGATTCTTTACGATTCATACGATTCACCTCACGCCTTATGTGATATTACCGGTCTGCGCCGTTTCCGTCCTTATCGGAACAGGGCTCCGCCTTCCGGTAACAGGCAGGGCCGCAATTCAGGGAATCAATAAAGGAACGGAATGCCGTAAGGACATCACAATTAAGGGAATAGTATGTATTCTTCCATTCTTTACGGCTTTTTACCAACCCGCATTCTGTCAGTATTTTCATATGATGAGATAACGTGGGCTGGGTAATCTGAAAATGTTCCAATAACTTACAGGCGCACATTTCTCCCTTTGTCAGCAGCCCGACAATCTGCAGACGGTTAGAATCTCCCAGCGCCTTACATATGAGGGACACATCCATAGCATTCATCTTACCACCTCACAATAATACATATCGCAGAGCATTGAAACCATATCCGACCAGGATGATTCCCACAACACAAATAGCTACAAAGACGCCCAGCAATTTCGGCTTTACTGCCTTGCGCAGGAGAATCAGGGACGGCAGGCTGAGTGTCGTCACGGCCATCATGAAACTGAGGACGGCACCAAGGAGAGCTCCTTTTCCCAGCAGTGCTTCCGCAATGGGAATGGTTCCAAAAATATCTGCATACATAGGAACGCCTACCAGCGTCGCAAGGATGACGCCCCACTGATTCTGACTGCCAAGCACCGTTTCGACCATAGTTTCTGGAATCCAGTTATGAATCAGCGCTCCTATACCTACGCCGATCAGGATATAGGGAAATACTTTTTTAAATGTTCCGGTCATCTGGTCTCTGGCGAATTCCAGCCTGTCCCATACGGTCAGTTCAGCCGGTTCTATATCCGGGCCTGCAACAGCCTGACGGATAAAATCTTCGACCTCATTTTCCAGATGCATCCGTTCTATGATCGAACCCCCTATGACGGCAATGATAAGGCCAAACACGACATAAGCCGCTGCAATCTTGTAACCAAAAATACTGATCAACAGGACGAGACTCCCCAGATCCACCATAGGCGACGAAATGAGGAACGAAAAGGTAACTCCCAGCGGAAGACCGGCACTGGTAAATCCCATAAACAGCGGAATGGATGAGCATGAACAAAAGGGAGTGACCGTTCCCAGCAAAGCTCCCATGATATTCGCCCCGATTCCATGGAACCGGCCCATAATTTTCCGGCTCCGCTCGGGAGGGAAAAAGCTCTGGATATACGAAATAGCAAAAATCAGGACACAGAGCAGCAAGGTAATCTTGATGACATCATATAAAAAGAACTGCAGACTGCCGCCAAGCCGGCTTTCTATATCTACACCGGCCCGGATTAATCCATCAGAAATCAGTCCGTTCAGCCATTGCATCCCTAAGATCTGATTTTGAATAAACAGCCACATCTGGTACGCCTCCTTGTCACATTTATTTTTATCTATGTGATAAGAATATCATTCACATTGATATTTGTCAATATGAATAGTTAATCTATCCAGAATCACCTGCCGGTGGCACAAATCTTTTTACTATAAGATATAAAGTATAGTATAATAGTACCATTCTCCCATGAAAGGATGATAGATATGTATATTGATGACGCTGAAGGCATGGTATTTCGTCCCCCCAGCGAAGCGTATAGTTTCATATTGCGTGCCACCATCGGCTGTTCCCACAATACGTGCACATTTTGCCCGATGTACAAGGAATCGCGGTTCCGGATCCGTCCCCTGGAGGAAATCGACGGTATCATTGAACGCGGTGCCGCCGCTTACCCCTATGTCCGCCGTGTCTTTATCGCCGATGGCGATGCTCTGGTCCTGAAAACGGAAGACCTGCTACACATCATAAAAAAATGCTATGATTTATTTCCCCGACTGACCCGCGTCGGCGCCTATGCGACTCCTGCAGATATCGACCGCAAGACGCCGGAAGAACTAGCCGCACTCCACGAAGCAGGTCTTGGGATTCTCTATACGGGAATCGAAAGCGGCGACGATGCGGTCCTCACCCGGGTCCATAAGGGTACGACGGCGGAACTCACCGTGCGGGCCGGCCAGAAAGCGCTGGCTGCAGGGTTTAAATTATCTGCCATGATTCTTCTCGGTCTGGGCGGGCAGGAACGGACCCATGAACACGCCCTGCACACGGCAGAAGTCGTGTCTGCCATCAATCCCACTATGCTCAGCGCCCTGTCCCTGATCATCCCCGAATTTGTTCCCCTGTACAAGGAAGTGCAAAACGGCACCTTTACACCTCTGACGGCCCGGGGATTTATCCGGGAACTGGACGAGCTCCTGCGCCATACGGAAATGACAGAGCCCTGCATTTTCCGCAGCAATCACGTTTCCAATCTCTATCCCGTAGGCGGCACACTGCCCAAAGACAAAGAAGCCATGCTCCGGGCATTAGAGCAGATGATGCCCCATATGGACGATACGACACCCATTCTGGGCGATGTGACCCATTTCTAAAGCAAAAAAACAGAGGATGCTGCACTACAGGCTTTAAAAGCCATTCTGCACATCCTCTGTTTTATTTTTATATTTTCTTTTTTAGTGCTGAGCCGGAACGGTAATGGTTTCGCGCTGTTTTTCTGCATTCCGGGCTTCTATCTTATCCATGTTGCGGGCAAAAATCCCGGCCAGGATGGACCCGGTGACCTGATGGATAGCAGCACCGACAGCGGCCGGAATGGCTACAGCCGGAGCAAAGAAAACGGAAACAAGGGAAATAGCCAGGGCATCGTTCTGCATGCCAACTTCCAACGTGACGGAATGCTGCTGTTTCTTACCCAGTCCTAATGCTCATGTACGGTAAGGAAGCAAGCAACCGAAAACAAGAGATAGACCGCCAGCACTACACTATTCCGAACCAAAGACCAAAAGATAAGCATTGTGGGAAAATCTAAACTTTTGGATTTTCCTACAATGCCAACTACGGCGGAATCCCTCCCACTCCTTATATCTTTCTGTATACATTGAATTTGTATTTAGTAAAATGCAGACAACACCACGGATCGGCTTTTGGTTGGACAATTCCAACCAAACACCACAGCAGACAGCAGAAAACATTCTGAACGCTAGGAAGCCGGTATGATTGTTACATATAAGGGGAAGAAAAATTTCTTTTAGGTACTTGCTTTCCTAAAACTGATGTGATACAATGATTTAATCCAGAAAAGGAGTAAAAAATATGCGGCAAGGTATTCTTAAATAAAACTATAATCAAATAGTGGGAACAAAGGATTATGATAGCTCCTTTTGTAGGGGCTTAGTTTTTTGTACCCAATTTAAGAATACTTTTGCCTTATCAATTTTGACATATCCCCAAAAACAGCAATCACAAACAGGTGTATGCTGTATATGTGTATGTCCGCAACTTATAATCCCCAGTGGTAAAAGTATTTTACTGCTGGGGATTTTTATGCCCTTTGGGGCTGTAAAGGGAGGACAATCACATGAAAATAATCAATATTGGAATTCTTGCCCATGTAGACGCTGGAAAGACGACCTTGACGGAGAGCCTGCTATATGCCAGCGGAGCCATTTCAGAACCGGGGAGCGTCGAAAAAGGGACAACGAGGACGGACACCATGTTTTTGGAGCGGCAGCGTGGGATTACCATTCAAGCGGCAGTCACTTCCTTCCAGTGGCACAGATGTAAAGTTAACATTGTGGATACGCCCGGCCACATGGATTTTTTGGCGGAGGTGTACCGCTCTTTGGCTGTTTTAGATGGGGCCATCTTGGTGATCTCCGCTAAAGATGGCGTGCAGGCCCAGACCCGTATTCTGTTCCATGCCCTGCGGAAAATGAACATTCCCACCGTTATCTTTATCAACAAGATCGACCAGGCTGGCGTTGATTTGCAGAGCGTGGTTCAGTCTGTTCGGGATAAGCTCTCCGCCGATATTATCATCAAGCAGACGGTGTCGCTGTCCCCGGAAATAGTCCTGGAGGAAAATACCGACATAGAAGCATGGGATGCGGTCATCGAAAATAACGATGAATTATTGGAAAAGTATATCGCAGGAGAACCAATCAGCCGGGAAAAACTTGCGCGGGAGGAACAGCAGCGGGTTCAAGACGCCTCCCTGTTCCCAGTCTATCATGGCAGCGCCAAAAATGGCCTTGGCATTCAACCGTTGATGGATGCGGTGACAGGGCTGTTCCAACCGATTGGGGAACAGGGGGGCGCCGCCCTATGCGGCAGCGTTTTCAAGGTTGAGTACACCGATTGCGGCCAGCGGCGTGTCTATCTACGGTTATACAGCGGAACGCTGCGCCTGCGGGATACGGTGGCCCTGGCCGGGAGAGAAAAGCTGAAAATCACAGAGATGCGTATTCCATCCAAAGGGGAAATTGTTCGGACAGACACCGCTTATCAGGGTGAAATTGTTATCCTTCCCAGCGACAGCGTGAGGTTAAACGATGTATTAGGGGACCAAACCCGGCTCCCTCGTAAAAGGTGGCGCGAGGACCCCCTCCCCATGCTGCGGACGACGATTGCGCCGAAAACGGCAGCGCAAAGAGAACGGCTGCTGGACGCTCTTACGCAACTTGCGGATACTGACCCGCTTTTGCGTTGCGAAGTGGATTCCATCACCCATGAGATCATTCTTTCTTTTTTGGGCCGGGTGCAGTTGGAGGTTGTTTCCGCTTTGCTGTCGGAAAAATACAAGCTTGAAACAGTGGTAAAGGAACCCTCCGTCATTTATATGGAGCGGCCGCTCAAAGCAGCCAGCCACACCATCCATATCGAGGTGCCGCCCAACCCGTTTTGGGCATCCATAGGACTGTCTGTTACACCACTCTCGCTTGGCTCCGGTGTACAATACGAGAGCCGGGTTTCGCTGGGATACTTGAACCAGAGTTTTCAAAACGCTGTCAGGGATGGTATCCGTTACGGGCTGGAGCAGGGCTTGTTCGGCTGGAACGTAACGGACTGTAAGATTTGCTTTGAATACGGGCTTTATTACAGTCCGGTCAGCACGCCGGCGGACTTCCGCTCATTGGCCCCGATTGTATTGGAACAGGCATTGAAGGAATCGGGGACGCAGCTGCTGGAACCTTATCTCTCCTTCATCCTCTATGCGCCCCAGGAATACCTTTCCAGGGCTTATCATGATGCACCGAAATACTGTGCCACCATCGAAACGGCCCAGGTAAAAAAGGATGAAGTTGTCTTTACTGGCGAGATTCCCGCCCGCTGTATACAGGCATACCGTACTGATCTGGCCTTTTACACCAACGGGCGGAGCGTATGCCTTACAGAGCTGAAAGGATATCAGGCCGCTGTCGGTCAGCCGGTCATCCAGCCCCGCCGTCCAAACAGCCGCCTGGACAAGGTGCGCCATATGTTTCAGAAGGTAATGTAAAGATACATAATCGTCAAGACGGCAACAATCAGAAGTTATGGAGGGTAACAATGGAATATAGTAAGGAAGATTTAATGGAAGCAAAAAAGCAAATTTGGGGAGTGGGAGAGAACATGGGAACAGAGGAAAGTAAAAAAATCTGGGAGGAGAACGCACAATTTTGGGATAATGCAATGGGTGACGAATCTAATGAATTTCACAGAGAGGTAGTGCGTCCCAAAGTAACGGAACTTCTATCTCCTAATCCTGCGGATTACATTTTGGATATTGCGTGTGGCAATGGAAATTATTCTTCGTATCTTGCACAAAGAGGCGCTTCGGTTGTCGCTTTTGATTACAGCAAAAAAATGATAGAATTGGCTAAAAGACGGCAATCACAATATGCAAAACAAATTGAATTTTGTGTGGCGGATGCGACCGATAGAAAAAGTATATTAGAATTAAAAAGAAATCGAGCCTTTACGAAAGCAGTTTCTAATATGGCAATTATGGATATTACGGATATTGAACCACTTCTTATGGCTGTTTATGAACTGTTGCAGGAAAGCGGAATTTTTGTCTTTGCAACGCAACACCCTTGTTTTGTCACGTTGACTGAAAAATATATGACACCGCACAGTTACTATGATATAGCGATTGAAGGGCAACCGAAAGAGCAGATTTATTATCATCGTTCCATACAAGATATTTTTAACCTTTGTTTTAGAGCTGGATTTGTCATTGATGGATTTTATGAAGAATGTTTTAAAACCAACAAAGAAATTCCTATGGTAATGATAGTAAGGCTTAAGAAGGTAAAACGTGATAGCTTAAAATAAATTCAAGTTTGTCGGGTAAATAGCAAACCCAGCCGAGCCAGTCAACGGTCAAGATGAACGGCGCATATGCGCAGCCGTTGACAGCCCCGCCCGCCTTTGCTGGTAGGCAATCAAGGGGCGACAGCAAGAAGTGCCACCGCCCCGCACTATTATTCAGAAAGGGGAATTTCCATGACCGACCAGATAGCCTATCAAGAATATATCCAGCGCAGGTACAACGCCTTTTGCAAGACTGTTATCCGCTGTGCCGCCTTGGACAAGATTTTGAAGCTTAAACGGCAATGGGAACGGCAAGTTTCCCTTGACTATCTGATGAACGAGAAGTTTGTCCAGTTTGCCGCGTCGGAGCCGGACGAGGAATACCCATTTACCGTCTGCGGTCAGACCGTCCTGCTCTGCAACGCCGCCCTTGCCGACGCGATCTCTGTTTTGCCGGAGCAGACGCGGGAAGAAATCCTGCGCTATTACTTTCTGCGCCAGCCGCAGCGCGTGATCGGCGCGTGTATTGGCCGGTCACGCAGCACAGCGGGGCGGCATATCCAGCTTGCCTTGCAGCGGCTACGCGAAGAAATGGGGGTGAGCCGGTATGAGTAGACTTCTCCCCTATGAAACAATCCTCAAAGCCCGTGAGGGCGACCCAGAAGCCGTGAACGCTGTCCTGCTCCACTACGCCGGATATATCCGCTATTTCTCAAAAGTGAACGGGCAGGTCAACGCCGAGGTGGAGGACTATGTAAAGCAGCGGTTAATTGACTGTCAATTCAAGTTCCGGCTTGACGAACCACCGGACAAGTCATAAAAACTGAATACCAGCCGCCACCGACGCGGCCAGCGAAAGCAGTAAGTCTTGAAAAAGATTTACTGCTTTTTTTGTTGTCCGGCTCCGCTCCCGGCCATTTTGCCCCCTGCCGGTTGTAGTAGTAAGCGAGGAGGGAATTTTTCTGCCCTGGTGTTTGGCATTTGGAGCATTTACCCGTAGTAGAGGGCAAAGAGAAAGGATTTCTCCAACACCGGGTAGAAACCACTGCGTCCGGTGTCATTTTAGCGAAAGCGGGCAGGAATGCCCTTTACAGGATTAGTAGTAGCAGAAAAAGAGAAACAAACTTTTGTGGTTGCAGTTTTCCAAAAAAGTGGCGGACGGAAGTGAGAGAAAGTTTGCAGTCACGGAGAGCAAGTTTCTACCACGGTGCCAAAATCCGCAATTCTGCAGTTTTGCCCCTCGCGGGAAACTTGTTGGGGAGTGCCTTCCCCAAACCCTGCTCATGCGCCCTTACGGGCGAGAAAGGAGGTCACACCATGCGAAAGAAATACAACACGCCCCACCGCAGCCGCGTTGTGAAAACCCGGCTGTCCGAAGATGAGTATGCCGACTTCACAGCGCGGCTTGCGCCCTATGGTATCAGCCAGTCCGAATTTCTCCGGCAGGCGATACGGCGGGCGACCATACGCCCGGTTGTCCATGTGTCGTCGGTCAATGACGAGTTGCTTTCCGCTGTCGGGAAGCTGACAGCCGAGTACGGCAGGATCGGCGGCAACCTCAATCAGATTGCCCGGTATCTGAACGAATACGGCGTACCCTACAACACCCTTTCCGGCGAGGTACGCGCCGCCATATCCGACCTTGCCGTCCTCAAGTATGAAGTCCTCAAGAAAGTAGGTGACGCGGTTGGCAACACTCAAGCATATCAACTCTAAAAACGCCGACTACGGAGCCGCCGAGCAATATCTTCTCTTTGAGCATGACGAGTTTACCATGAAGCCCGTCCTTGATGAAACCGGCAGGCTTATCCCCCGCGAGGACTACCGGCTGTCCACGCTGAACTGCGACGGGGAGGATTTTGCCGTTGCGTGTATGCGGGCCAATCTCCGCTATCAGAAAAACCAGCGGCGGGAAGATGTGAAAAGCCACCACTACATCATCAGCTTTGACCCGCGGGACGGGCCGGACAACGGCCTGACCGTAGACCGGGCGCAGGCGTTGGGGGAACAATTCTGTAAAGAGCATTTTCCCGGCCACCAGGCCCTTGTCTGCACCCACCCGGACGGGCATAACCACAGCGGCAACATTCATGTGCATATCGTCATAAACAGCCTGCGGATTGAGGAAGTGCCGTTCCTGCCCTACATGGACAGGCCGGCCGATACGAAAGTCGGCTGCAAGCACCGATGTACCGACGCTGCCCTGCGCTACTTCAAATCCGAAGTCATGGAGATGTGCCACCGGGAGGGGCTTTATCAAATCGACCTCTTGAACGGCAGCAAGAACCGCGTCACCGACCGGGAGTATTGGGCGCAGAAAAAGGGACAGGCCGCGCTGGACAAGCAGAACGCCCCCATGATTGCCGATAGTATCACGCCCCGGCAGACCAAGTTTGAAACGAACAAGGAGAAGCTGCGGCAGACCCTACGGAAAGCCCTTGCCACCGCCGCCAGCTTTGACGAGTTTTCCTCTCTGTTGCTGCAGGAGGGTGTGACCGTCAAGGAGAGCCGGGGGCGGCTTTCCTACCTCACGCCGGACAGGACAAAGCCAATTACCGCCCGGAAGCTGGGCGACGATTTTGACCGCGCCGCTGTCTTTGCCGTTTTAGAGCAAAACGCCGCCAGAGCAGCCGAAGCGCCAGCCAGATCCCCCGATCCCCCACGCACCATAAAAGACCGCTTGCAGGTTGCCAGAGCCGAGATAGCCGCCCCGAAACAGGACGGAGTGCAGCGGCTTGTGGACATTGAGCAGAAAATGGCCGAGGGCAAAGGCCGGGGCTATGAACGCTGGGCGAAGATACACAATCTGAAGCAGGCCGCCAAAACGCTGTCCGTCTACCAGCAATACGGCTTTACTTCCCCGGAGCAGTTAGAAGCCGCCGTTGACACCGCCTATCAGAAAATGCGCCAGACCAGCGGCGAACTGAAAGCACTGGAAACGAAGCTGCAAGGGAAAAAGAAGTTGCAGCGGCAGGTGTTGGCCTACGCCCAGACCAAGGCCGCCCGCGACGGGCTGCGGGCACAGAAATCCGAGAAAGCCCGCGCCGCATACCGGCAGGCCCATGAGAGCGATTTTATCATAGCCGACGCAGCAGCCCGGTATTTCAAGGCGCATGGCATTACCAAGCTGCCCGCCCGGAAAGCGTTGCAGGCCGAGATCGAGCAGCTTATCTCCGAGAAAGACGGCCTGTATAACACCTATCACGAACAGAAACAGCGGTTCAAGGAGTTGCAGACCGTCAAGCGGAACATCGACCAGATTTTGCGCCGGGACGAGCCGCACCGCAGAAAGGAGCAGAGCCATGAGCGATAACCTGCCCCACATGGACTACCGCCAGCACCGGCGGGCGCGGCGGCTGGTACATGAGTGCTGTAACTACGATGAGGGGAACTGCCTGCTATTGGACGACGGGGAGCCTTGCGTGTGCGTCCAGAGCATTTCCTTTTCCCTCATGTGCCACTGGTTCCGTGTGGCTGTCCTGCCCCTTGACGGGGAGCTGGCCGCAGCCCTCTTGTGCCGGGGAAGCCGGAAACGGTGTGCCGTCTGCGGGGCGGCCTTTGTCCCCAAATCCAACCGGGGAAAATACTGCCCCGACTGCGCCGGGCGCATGAAGAAAATCAAAGCCGCCGAGAGAAAGCGGAAACAAAGGCAGAGATGTCACGCTTTAGAGCCTTTCAAACCCGCATAAATCAAGGCTTTTTTC